>JAAWWF010000043.1 GCA_021404565.1 Roseivirga sp.
GTATTATATGTTGATTATATCGATGTAAATGGTAATGAAAAGAATTTTACGTAAGTATTTACATTATCTCAGATAATATATTTTGAAATTAAATGATTGTTTACTTTAAAATACGTAGAAATACTATTTGAACTTTTTTTATTTTCAAATTTATTCGCATAACTTCATTCTCTCTAAGACTCAAATCTTGGTCGTTCGTTATTAACTCTTCATCGAAAAGACAGATGTACTTTTCCTTAGGCATCCTGTATCCTTTTCGGTAAACAACTCACCAAAAAACCTTAAACCAAATAGAAATGATTGCAAACCATAATCAGCATGGTGGCATAAAACCGTATTGGCATGTCCTTTATGTTCGACAGAAATACGAGAAATCCATTAGTGCCAGACTTAACGAGTTGGGAGTAGAGCATATACTGCCAATGACGAAAACGTTGAGAGTCTATAAATCTCAAAGAAGAAGAGTCGTTGTTCCTTTATTCCCGGGTTATCTTTTCCTTAATGTTCAACCAGGCAAAAGACATCATGTTACGAACTTAAATGGTGTATACAGTTTTGTAAAAATCGGTCAGGATTTTCAGAGAGTGAAAGACCGAGAGATCGAAAACATACGTATACTGTCCAGTAACATAGATTACCATCGTGACCTACGCTCAGAGCCCTATATTCAAACAGGTTCGTTCATTGAAATCACCGAAGGTCCTTTTTGTGGCATGCGTGGTCTGGTTACCGGTAACAACGGGAACCGTATATTGGTGACACTTGATTCTATTAAGACTGCAATTAGCATTTCCTTGCCACAAAATCAGGTAGCGCTCAAAACTGCTTAAGTCTGTATGACTCCCGGTGAGTGCTGACTTTGGCCATTTCCTCACAGATTCCCCTCCCCCTTAATCAAAATCTTCTTACCCATGAATCAAACCACACTCGTGGAAGTGCTTCAGGATGCTGGTGCTCTCAAAAAGCGCGGAATTACCTTTATAGAACAAGGTGATCAAGAGGAATTTCTGTCGTATCAAGAATTGTATAGGCTTTCACTTCGAGGTTTGTATTTTCTGCAGAAAGCGGGGCTGAAACCTAAGGATGAGTTGGTCTTTCAGGTCGAGAACAATCGCGCATTTGTTATACTTTTTTGGTCATGTATTCTGGGCGGTATTGTGCCGGTACCGCTTTCAATTGGCAAAAATGATGACCAAAAATCCAAGCTGTTTAATGTATGGAGCATTTTGCAGAGCCCATATCTGGTATGTACTCCTGAGCACCTTGACAGAGTTGCGAAATTTGGTCTTTCGACTGGTCAGGAGCATTTGTTTGCAAGAATCAGAGGAAAATCAATTGATTTGAATGACCTCGATGAGGTAAAAGAGCAAGGAGAAGTTCATCAGTCTAAACCGACTGACCTGGCATTTATCCAGTTTTCATCCGGCTCAACAGGCAGTCCAAAAGGGGTAATGCTTTCCCATGAAAACCTGATCACCAATGTAGCGGCCATTGCGGGTGCTGCCGCTTATTCCTTAACCGACTCTACTTTGAGCTGGATGCCACTGACTCATGATATGGGTCTCATTGGTTTTCATATCAATCCGCTTTTTAGCAGAATGAATCAGTGCCTGATGCCCACCACTGTTTTTGTGCGTAAGCCTACACTCTGGCTCACCAAAGCCACTGAGCATCAGACTACCGTTATTTGCTCTCCCAATTTTGGCTACAAATACCTGTTGAAGTACCTGGATGAAAACAAGGAATACCCCTGGGATTTGTCCAGGATTCGGATTATATACAATGGAGCTGAGCCCATTTCAGAACAACTGGCCCGAACCTTTGTCAATGCTTTGACCAAATACGGCTTGTGTGAAAATACCATGCGTCCGGTTTATGGCCTGGCTGAGGCCAGTCTGGCCGTTTCCATTTCGGATCTAAAGACAGACATCATTTCCCTGGCCTTGGATCGCATCCAGCTTCATGTTGGTAACCCAATCACTGCTTCCAATGCTGAGAATGCACTGTCATTTGTGAATGTAGGTAGGGCCATCAACGAGGTAAGCATCCGCATCACCGATGCATCAGGCAAGCGGCTAAAGGAAGAGGTAATTGGACATGTGAAGATTAAGGGCAAAAACGTAACTGCAGGGTATTACAATAATCCTGAGGCTACTCAAAAGGCCGTTTCGCAAGACGGTTGGCTCGATACGGGTGACCTGGGTTTTATGAAAGACGGAGCTCTGTACATCACAGGGCGCGCCAAGGACATCTTCTTTGTCAACGGACAGAATTTTTACCCGCACGACCTGGAGCGACTGGCAGAAGTGGTGGATGGAGTTGACCTGAATAAAGTCATCATTTCGGGCGCTCCGGATGGAGTAACCGAAGCGGTTATTGCTTTTGTGTTTCATCGGGGCGATGTCGATTCCTTCATTCCTGTTTCCCGGGAGCTCAAAGCACACATCAATATGGAGGCAGGGGTTGAGCTGACAGCGGTGATTCCTGTGAAAGACATTCCCAAAACCACGAGTGGAAAGCTGCAGAGGTTCAAGTTGATGGAGAAGTACAGGTCGGGAGATTTTGATTTGGTAATACAGGAGATGCAGCTGGCTGAAAGAGATCTGGCGGAGGCTGGAAGAGTTAATGAGCAGCCACAAAATGAGGTAGAGCAGCGGCTATTAGATATGTGGGAAGAGCTTTTTGGTATGAAAGGGCTTTCGGTAACCGATAAGTTCTTTGAAATAGGCGGCAACTCGCTTAAGGCCGCAGAATTTGCCATGAGCGTGCTAAAAAAGTTTGAGTTGGAACTGCCTTTGGCGCAGCTATATGACCGGCAGTCCATACGCGATATCACTGGCGTATTAGATTCGCTGCAAAAGGCCAAATACGAGCCAATTCCTGATACCGGGGATTCAGATCGTCATCCGGCATCGGCTTTGCAGAGAAGGCTTTTTTACTTTCAGGAAACCAACCCGGATGCTACAGCCTACAATGTGCCCGTTGCATTTGAAACGGATGTGCCTATTGACGCTGACAGATTACATGTAGCAGCCCGGCAAATGGTAGCAAGGTATGACACGCTGAGAAGTACTTTTTTTGAAGAGGGGCAGGAGTTGTTCATCAATGTGCATGACCAGGTTGACTTCCAGATTGAGTCAGTAGATAGCGATATATCCGATCCAGACTTTACGGCTTCGCTGGTGACTCCTTTTGATTTAAAGAAGCCCGGTCTTTTCCGCATGCTGCTTATCATCGATGGTACAGGTAAAAATTGCTTGTTTTTAGATTTCCATCACATTGTCATGGATGGGGTTTCTATCTCCTTTTTTGTGGAAGAACTGTCTCGATTATACCAGGGTGAAAAGTTAAAAGCCCCTTTCACCCAATACATCGATTTTGCTCACTGGTCTGAAAAGCAATGGGATACGGACAATTACGAGGAGCAAAAACAATATTGGCTAAACGAACTGGCCGGTGAGCTTCCACAACTGGAAATGCCACTGGACAGGCCGAGACCCGGTCAATTTGACCATGCAGGAGAGAAACTCAGCTTTAAACTAAGTAAGGCGAAGTCAATCAAATTGAGGGAGCTTTCAAAGAAGAACGGATGCTCCATGCATGCCCTGATGCTTACTGCATACCAGGTGCTATTGCACAAGTATACCGGTCAATCCGTATTGATAACAGGATTACCGGTTACCCTGAGAAACCATCCTGATGTTAGCCGATCCCTGGGTATGTTTGTGAATAACCTGGCGATAAAACATTCGATTGAGTCGGATGAGACATTTGAAACGCTGCTAGAAAAGCTGGCAAAGCAGGTTGAGGAGGCACTGACTCAGGAATATCCCTTTGACCTTCTGCTGAATGAGCTTTCACTCAAGAGAGATATAAGCCGCAATCCGGTATTCGATACAATGTTCCTTTACCAGAACATGGATCAGCCCACATCTGGCAGTGATGCCTTGGTACTCAAGTCGGTAACCATACCTTCAGAGACTTCTAAATTTGACATTTCTCAAGAAGTTTTTAACAATGGAACCGGGCCGCTGACTTACAGTTTTGAGTACGCCACAGCACTTTTCGATCGGGAAACTATCCACAAAATGGCAGTCCGCTATGATGCGCTGTTGGACCGTCTTCTTCTGAATCCTCAATCAAAAATCTCAGACATTTCCCTACTGTCAGTTGATGAATACCAGAAACAAGTATTTGGCTTCAATGATAGTGCAAGGGTATTCAAAGGCCAAACCGTTCTGGACCTGATTGAAGGCCAAATCACAGCCTCTCCTGAGGCCATTGCTGTCGCTTATGGCGAGATGGAGCTGAGCTATCAGACACTGGCAGAGCAATCCGATTTGGTGGCGGCTGCGCTGCTTGCAGATGGACTGAAAAAGGGCGATGTGGTGGCCATTTACATGGACCGGTCAGCGAATTTGATCGTGGGCATGCTGGGCATCATCAAATCAGGTGGGGTATTTTTGCCAATAGATACAGAGCTGCCGGAGAAAAGAGTTCAATATCTGCTTTCGCACAGCCGTTGCCAGTGGGCCCTGACCAGCTATGGTTTGAAATCTCAACTTTCTGACTGGTCGGAGACTGAAGTCCAGGTAATGGTAGTGTCGCAACTGGTACGAGCGAAGGCGCCCTTAACAGCAGACAGTGCAATCGATTCCCCGGATTTGGCCTACCTGCTTTATACCTCCGGCACTACGGGAAACCCCAAAGGAGTGATGGTGAGCCATAAAGCCCTTCACAACTATGCTTCATGGGCGGCAGAAAAGTATGTGGGAAATGAGAGTGGTTCTTTTCCTCTTTTCACCTCCATTTCTTTCGACCTTACCTTAACCTCTGTTTTTACCCCCCTGATTACCGGAAATGCCATTGTGATTTACAATGATGATGAAGTAAACGAGCAGCACATGGTCATCAGGGCCCTGAAAGACAATCAGGTAGACATCATCAAGCTGACTCCTTCGCATCTGAGACTACTCAGAGATGTTGATCTGTCTGAATTGGGAGAAATCAGGCTGCAAAAAATGATCCTTGGTGGTGAAGCCTTAGACACTGGGCTGGCCCGGGAAATTTCCGAAAAGTTCAATGGAAAAGTGTCGCTATTCAACGAGTATGGGCCTACGGAAAGCACTGTGGGCTGCATGATTCACCAATTCGACCCCGAAGAAGTATCAATGACCGTTCCCATTGGCGTGCCTGCCGCCAACACACAAATCTATTTGCTAGACAAGCACCTGCAATTGGTGCCGGACGGAGTCAAAGGGGAACTCTATATTTCAGGAACAGGATTGGCGTCAGGCTATTGGTTAGACGAGCCGCTGAGCGCGGAAAAATTCCTGTCGAACCCTTATGCTGAAAATGAAAGAATTTATAAAACAGGAGATTTGGCCAGGAGAAGGGCCGATGGCACCCTGGAGTTTTTAGGCAGGACCGATGAGCAGTTGAAGATCAATGGCTACCGGATTGAGTTGGACGAGATCAATCACCATTTGCGGGCATATCCAGGGGTTAGAGACTCAGTAGTGATACCCAGAGACATTCAAGAACGGAAAAGCCTCTTTGCTTATACATTGACTTACAAGAGTCACATTATTGAGGAAGCCGTGCTGAAAAATCATCTGGCTACACTGCTGCCATTTTATATGATTCCGGTCCGAATTGTAAGCCTGGAGGCTTTCCCGATGACAGACAATGGAAAGCTTGATCGACAGGCCTTGACCGAAATGGTTGTAGCCGCTGAGACTGCGGTGGGGCAATTACCAACCAATGAACTGGAAAAGCTATTTGCAGCTGCCTGGCAAGAGGTGCTTGGGGTTGATGATATTGCGGTGACTGATAATTTCTTCGAGCTGGGTGGCGACTCTATCAAGGCAGTTCAAATTGCATCGAGGCTGCACGAAAAAAAGATCTCCGTACCGGTAAAAGATCTGCTCACTTACCATACGATAGCCCAACTGGTGGCCAATGCAAAATATGCTCAATCGGGCCAGAGGGCTCAGCAGGGAGTGGTTTTGGGGACCAAAGCCAAGACACCCATAGAGTCTTGGTTTTTCAATCAGCATTTTGCCAATCCATCTTTCTATAACCAGTCGGTACTGTTAAATACCAACCAGGCATTGGATCTTGGCATGCTCCGGAAGGCATTTAAAACGCTCATTGCCCACCATGATGGACTACGTATCAACTACAATTCTACTGACCAGATACTTTTCTTCAATGAACGCCATCTTAATGCTGATTTCCATATTCCTGAACGGCAACTTGAAGACGACTTTTCAGGTCAACTACTGGCTTTAAAATCAGGTTTCGACCTTGCTGAAAGCCTGCTGTTGAAAGCAGTTGTTTTTGTAGAAGGGGGCCGGCAAAAATACCTTTTTGTCACTGCACACCACCTGGTGACAGATGGTATTTCTTGGCGCATACTGCTGCACGACCTGTCCAAGGTTTATGTCGCATTGGTAAATGGGCAACAGTCGGTTTTACCTCCCAAGACAGTCAGTCTGGTAGAATGGCAGTGCCAGCTTAGTGCCTGGCAGCCAGAAAATGAAGACTTGTCAAAGCAGTATTGGGATCACGTGAAAGGGCAAGCCTTTGCCCTTCCGCTTGACTTTGCTAATACCGACTGGGGTGTAAACGGCTTGCGGCAACATAGGTTGAGCTTGAGAGAAGCGCACACGGACTATTTGATTAAAGAAGCCCATAAAGCATACCAAACGGATGTATTTACCCTGCTTAATGTGGTGCTGGCTCAAACGCTACACGACTGGACAGGCGAGCGCCATTTTGTGATAGAACACGAAAGCCATGGAAGGCACCTTGACGACTGTGATGTATCGCGCACCATTGGGTGGTTTACGGCCATGTATCCGGTACAACTGGCATGGCTGGGAGACGATTTAAAAGAACAGATCAAGGCTATCAAAGAGCAGATCAGGCAGGTGCCCGACCATGGGTTGTCTTATGGCTTGCAAGCTCAACGGTCGGTTGATCAAGACTTGGAGAAACAGTCGGAAATAAGGTTCAACTACCTGGGAGAATTTGTGCTCGAAGGCAGTGAGCAATGGTCTTTCAGCGGTAAGCCAATCGGTCCTGAAACTGCTTCAAACAACCATCTGACTACTAAACTGGAATTAAACGCCCTTGTGATGAATGGTCAATTTATTCTGGATATGTCCTATCACAAAGGAACCTTCAAAGAAGAAACCATTGGAGACTTTGGCTTAAAATATATGAACCACCTCGTAGCGCTTTTAGAGCAAATCAGACAGGAAGGTGATGTGCATTTCACCCCCTCAGATTTTGAAGCCAGCCTGGACCAGCAGGAATTGGACGAACTATTCATGTAAAAGGCAAAAGCCAAGCTTTAAGAAATATTACATCGGACCCATAACGGAAGCAATTATGCTGCATCCACACATGAATCTGATCCAAATAGCCAACAGGTAAAACTAAACCAACATGCAGATTACACCGAGTATCCTGGAGAAAGTGGGCGATACACCCCTGGTCTCTATTGCAATGAGTGAATACGAAAACATCAATCTATTCACTAAAATAGAGGCCTACAACCCCACAGGCAGTGTGAAAGACAGGGCCGCCTCTTACATCTTAAGAAAGCTCCTGGAAAGTGGCGAAATAGATCAGGAGACCACCATCATAGAGTCTACCTCCGGCAATTTTGGAGTAGCGCTTTCTGCTTATTGTAAGTACTATGGGCTGCCTTTCATAGCGGTGGTAGACCCTTTCATTACCAGGATCAACGAAATGCTCATAAGAGCCAATGGGGCCAGGGTGGTAAAGGTAAATAACCCCGATGCCCGAGGCGGGTACCTGCTTACCCGAGTGCAGCAGGTAAAAGATCTGATGCAAGAAATCAAAAACTCCTACTGGGTCAACCAGTATGAAAATCCGCTGAACGCCAGAGCTTACTACCAGTCGTTGGGCAAAGAGCTTTGCTTTCAGATAGAGGAGATCGACTACATCTTTCTAGGGGTAAGCTCGGGAGGAACCATTACCGGTGTATCTCAAAAGATCAAAGAGAATTTCCCCAATGCTCAGGTGATTGCCGTAGATGTGGAGGGCTCGGTGATTTTCGGCAATGAATCGCGCAAGCGGTTTATTCCCGGCATTGGCTCCAGCATGAAGCCCAAGATTTTAAAAAATGCGCTGATTGACGACTTCATCATTACCGATGAGGTGGCTACGGTCAAGGCCTGTCACGAGCTACTGGAAAAGCATAACTTCTTTGTAGGCGGCTCCTCAGGTTCTGTCTATGCCGCAGTGCAGCAATACTTTGCCGATCGCAAACTGAGCCAACCCGTGAATGTCGTAACCATCTTCGCAGACAGGGGCGAACGCTATTTCGATACCATTTACAACAAAGGTTGGTTAGATAATATCTTCAAAATCATGCGGGAAACAGCCATTTCTGCCTGAAACAAATTCATCAATTTCATAAACATTATTCAATGCGCATTCAAAACGAAAATGACCTCCTGGAAATAGGAATTGACTGGGAAAAAACCGTCTCAATCATTGAAGAAACGGTCCAATGTTTGGCCGATGGTGATTATTCACAACCCATTAAACCCTATTTAAGGTACCGCGATCCGCGCAACAGGATCATTGCCATGCCTGCATTTGTTGGGGGCAACATTAACATGGCGGGTATTAAATGGATTGCCAGCTTTCCCGGCAACATTGACCGGGGCATTCCCAGAGCGCATAGTGTGGTGATATTGAATGAAGCGGATACAGGGCGCCCACTGGGAACCATCGATACCCCTTTGCTGAGTGTGATCAGAACTACTTCAGTAAGCGGCCTTGTATTCAAGTATTTCAATGAACTCAGAAAACCTCAGTCCATCAAAATTGGCATGACAGGCTTCGGCCCTATTGGTCAATACCATGCCAAAATGTGCTTTTCCATGTTTGGTGGTATCATTGAAAAAATGAGCATTTACGACTTGCGCGAAATTGATCAGAGCTTGTTTGAAGATAGTCGGATGGAAGTGGCCGACTCATGGGAGCAAGCTTATGAAGGTGCAGATGTGTTCATCACCTGTACTGTCTCAGATGCTCCCTATATTGACAAAAAACCAAAAGTGGGTTCGCTTCACCTCAATGTGTCATTGCGCGACTATACCATAGAGGTATATGATTGGTTCAAAGAAGCCATGTATGTAGATGATTGGGAAGAGGTAAACCGTGAAAATACAGACATAGAAATGATGCACCTTCACAAGGGGCTCGAAGAAGAAGACACTTTTTCAATAGTAGATATGGTGGTAGGAAAAGCATTTGCCAGACATGCCCCTGAAACCCCAATTTTATTCAATCCCATGGGAATGGCCGTGTTTGATATTGCCATCGGTAGTTATTATTACCAGACAGAACCCGTTCATGTTGTTAATTTGTAATTATGATGCAACGGTTTTGTTTTTTATTTGTCTTTGAAAGACCTAATTTCTGATTATCAGTAAATGATACTATTTATTGAGGATTTTAATGTGATAGAAATATGGATGAAAAAATCACAAGGCCATCCTAAAAATCATTCCTGATGCCTTTGCTCGAATTCACCTTGAATACAAACAAATAAACTCAACTGCCATGTTAAGACATTTTATCCTGATCTTCTTCCGAAATTTTAAGCGTTATAAGAGTGCTTCTCTCATCAATTTGTTTGGTCTTTCCGTGGGCTTGGCCAGTACCCTGTTGATTTATCTCTGGGTAGATTATGAATTGAACATGGGTGACTTCAAGGAGAAAGACAGTGACCGACACTACCAAATCTTGCATAGCTACCGCACCTCAGAAGGCTTTCATACCAAAGCCAATGGTACTACCCCAAATCCACTGAGCGATGCCATGAATGAGGAGTTTCCCGAGATAGACTATGCTATCCCGGTCATCTCTAAGGATTTCCACCAGGGAGTACTCTCTTTAGGCGAAAATAGTGTGAAGGCCATGCCTCAGTATGTAGGTCCGGGCTATTTCAATGTGTTTCCGGCCAATTTTATCGAAGGTGATAAAACCAATGTGCTGGCTGATAAAAATGAGGTGGTTATCTCAGAGCAAATGGCCATGAGCCTGTTTCAATCTACCAAAGCGGCCATGGGTAAAACGGTATCATTTAAAAACAACAAGGGCTTCGATGGCATTCATGTCGTAACTGGGGTTTTCAAAAGCTCTCGCAATAACCTGGCCCAATTCGATCTCATTTTCAGCTACGAACTCTTCCGAGACAGAGACCTGATGAACTGGTACAATGGAGGCACCCAGGTGCACCTGGTAATGAACCCTGGTGTCGACATGGACAGCTTTAACGAGAAGATCAAAGGGTTCTTGGCCACCAAGATAAATAAGTCGAAAGACATGCTGTTTGCCCAGCGCTATTCCGATCGTTACTTGTATGATAAATATGAAAATGGCCAGGCCGTGGAGGGTCGCATTGGCTATGTTAGGCTGTTCTCACTCATTGCTATCTTTGTATTGGCCATTGCCAGCATCAACTATATGAACTTTTCTACGGCCAAAGCAGCCAGAAGAGTGAAAGAGATTGGTGTGAAAAAAGCCATCGGTGCCGAGCGTAAAAACCTGGTACTGCAGCACTTCGGAGAATCTTTGCTCATGTCGCTGCTTTCTCTGGCCATTGCCATTGTCTTCGTGTTCTTGTTATTGCCCAAATTCAACGAAGTGATTGACAAAGAACTGATGTTGGAGGTAACACCAGACATCATTACCGGTTTCCTGGCCATTACCATCATCACAGGTTTGCTCTCTGGAATTTACCCTGCTATTCACCTATCCGGTTTTAAAACAGTGGTAGCTTTGAAAGGAAAGATGGCTGGCGGCTCAGGGGCGCTGTGGCTAAGAAAAGGGCTGGTGATTTTCCAGTTCAGCATTTCAGTGATCCTGATTGTGTCAGTACTGGTTATATACAAGCAGATTGAATACATACAAACAGCTAACCTGGGCTATGAAAAAGATCACATTGTGACTTTCACCAAAGAAGGTAAACTCAAGAAAGATTTTGAGGCCTTCCTTTCAGAGGTAAAAAAAGTACCTGGTGTGATGAATGCTTCTCAAATGAAAGGCATCCTCCCGGGTCGCATAGATTACTCGCAAGGTTTTCAGTGGAAGGGCATGGATAAGGATGAAGACTGGAAGATACGTTTCTACCAGATTCGCGGAGGTTATGACCTGATTGAGCTATTGGGCATAAAAGTAAAAGAGGGGCGTGTCTTCTCAAGAGATTACCCTTCGGATAAGGATGCCATGATTCTGAATCAGGCCGCCATTGATATAATTAAGTACGAAAACCCCATTGGCGAACGCTTCTTTGGCAACCGTAGGATGCACCAGATCATTGGAGTGGTTGAAGACTTTCACTACCAGTCATTCAGAGAAAAAGTAGGCCCTTTTGTCTTCTCCCTAAGCGATAATGGAGACCACTTTCTGGTAAAAATGCAGGCGGGTACTGTGAGAGAAACTGTTGATCGGGTGCAGGAGCTGTATGAGTCATTTAACCCCGGTTACTCGTTCGAATTTAAGTTTATGGATGAAAATTACCAGGCTGTTTATGCTGAAGAAGAGCGCATTACTGTATTGTCCAGGTACTTTGCCGGAGTAGCCATTACTATCTCTTGTCTGGGCTTATTGGCATTGACTGCCTTTAGCACCCAAAGAAGGTTCAAGGAAATTGCGATCAGAAAAGTGCTGGGCTCCAGTGGGTTAGGAATCATCAACCTACTATCCAAAGAGTTTATTCTGCTCGTGGTACTGGCCATTCTGGTGGCCCTGCCGGTAGGCTATTACCTTATGCAAAGCTGGCTGGATAGTTTTGCCTACAGAATAAACCTCACGCCTATATACTTTATACTGGCAGGTTTACTCATGCTCATAGTAGCCTGGCTTACCGTAGTGGTACAAACCGCCCGTTCGTCTAAAGTAAATGTCTCTGAAAGTTTACGCGGAGAATAGTTAACAGTAAAATTTCAAAGTATAAGCATTCGACCTGCCATTATAGACCGATCCGGTTTCATAACGTCAGGCCGTTTTCTTTGCCTTGATCAAGAATCATCAATTGCCAATACTTATCTATTTACCGTATATAAGCACCCTGCCGTTCTTGTCCAAAACGCTTCGACTACTTCCTAAAAACTCGTTGAATTAACCAGAGTTCGACACAAGCGGGGCTGCTTTAGGCTGGCAACAAAACACACGGGACCTTTCGGGCAGTTAGCGCTGCCTATCGATCATTATTCATCTTAGTTAATCCTTGGCTGCAAGCATGGCAACTCCCAGGCCGGGAGCCTCTTGAAGTACCACGAAAAACCCTGGTGGGCATGGCACAAAGTTACAGTGCCACACAAGATCACTCCCTTGTATAAGACTACCGCTGTCTCATGCATACCAATTGACCATAATAACCCTCATTCATGACTGAAAAAATAGAAAAATCTAACGTTGATGGGATTTTTGAACTTAGCATGGTTCAAAAAGGGATGCTTTTTCATTACCTGAAGGAGGATCAAGGCAATCTCTACAATGTCCAGTTATCCTTTAAAATTGAAGGCGATTTGGATGTGGATCTTTTCAAAAAGGCATTCGAAAAGGTGCAGTCGGGCAATGAGGTGCTCAGGTCTGTTTTTCGATGGGATAAAATTTCGAAACCCATTCAGATCGTACTGAAAGATTGCCCGGTAGATTTCACCTATCATGACCTTGTGCAAGAGAAGACAGAAGCCTCGTCTGAGTTTGTGGAACAATTCCTGATCGATGATCGCAATCAGCGTTTTGACCTCACTAAGCTGGTGTTGAGGCTGAATCTGATCAAGACCGAAGCACAGTCCTATCTGTTTGTAATTACCCATCACCATATTCTCTATGATGGTTGGAGCACGGGGATTTTACTAAAAGAGCTTTTTGTGGGCTATCAGCAATTGGCGGTAGGTCAGGAGCCCGGGCTTACCACCAAACCAAGCTATGAAATAGTAAAAACGGCCCTGAAAAAGGAAGTAACAGACACTGTAGATGCCAGCTATTGGGAAAACTACCTGAGTGGACATGAAGAGAGTGCTTCTTTACCAGAAGAAAACCCCAAAAAAGGAAGTCAGGTCAACGTGGAGAAATTTCGATTGACCCATCCCCTGGATGAACTTGAGACTTTTGCCCGGACCCATAAAGTAACCAAAGCTGCGGTGCTTTATGCCGCCTATGGCTTGCTGTTGCAAAAGCACAACGATGCGTCTGACGTTACCTTCGGCACTACGGTTTCCAACAGAAACTCTAGGGTCAAAGGTATGGGGCAGTTTATGGGTAACTTCATCACCTCTATTCCTTTGAGGCTACGAAATCAGGAAGGCAGTACCTTGCTTGAAGTGGTGAAAGGCCTCAATCAGGAGCTAATCGAGAGAAATCCATACCATCACTCTTCACTCTACGAGATTAATCAGGCCCTGGGACTCAAAAGCGGTGAGGCCCTGTTTGATACTACTTTGGGTATTGAAAACTACCCACTTGATGAAGGCCTTCTCAATGCCATAGATGGGCTGTCTATCGCCTTGAATTCGGTATATGAGAACACCCATGTTTCACTGGCGGTTACTGCCATTTTTCGTGATAGCCTGGAATTGGAGTTCAATTACAAGCAGAATGTACTCAGTGCTGGTTTTGTGGCTTCAATGGCCCATCACTATTGCACCATTCTAAACCAAATCACCTCACAGCCCGATCAGAAGGTAGAGGCATTGGACCTACTTTCCGAAAAGGAAAGCCATCAGTTGCTTCACGAATTCAATAACACTGAAACCGACTATCCTTCAGAGAAGAGCTACATCGACTTATTTGAAGACCAGGTGGAGGAAACTCCAGATGCTTGTGCTTTGGCATATGGAGAAAGTCGTGTTACCTACCGTGAGTTAAACCAGCGAAGCAATGCGCTCTCGCTAAGACTGAAAGCAGCTGCAGGAGATGACGTGCTGGCAGCTCTCTATGTCCACCCATCCATTGAAATGGTGGTCAGCATTTTAGCTATCTGGAAAGGAGGCCTGGCCTATTTGCCGCTCGACCCAAACCAGCCAAAAGCCCGGTTGCAAGCCATGCTGGAAGACAGCCAGTGCCAGCTTTTGCTCACCACCACCGCTGATGAAAACGAACTCTCCTTTGCAGGGCAAAAACTACTGATTGATGAAAATGACTCAGACGATGTCAATGAAATGCCCCCCTTACAAAGAAGCCCAGATCAGCTGGCCTATGTGATCTACACCTCGGGAAGTACAGGCAAACCCAAGGGGGTGAAGATAAAGCATGGCAACCTGGTGAACTATGTTAGCTGGATAAAAAAGGAGCTGGAATTAGGCGCTACTGATAAGGCAATATTGACACTTAACTATGCCTTTGATGCGGGTTATACCACCCTATTTCCAGCACTGGTTTGCGGGGGAGAAATTCACCTGATTCCCCGATCACTGATCTATTCGGCCGAAGGTTTGGTGGACTATGTGTCGCAACAAGGCATTAGTTTTATGAAACTCACGCCTTCTTTATTCAAAGCGTTTATCGGTGCGGGTAATTTCGGCACAGTGCACCTGGATGGACTCAAACACGTCCTTTTGGGGGGAGAAGCCATCATGGCAGCAGATGTGGAGAAAGCCGCATCGCTCTATCCTCACATCGGCTTCATCAATCATTACGGCCCATCCGAAACCACCATTGGTTGTATTACTCACCCTATTGACATGGGTGAATTCGATCATTTCAAAAACAGGCCTGTCATAGGAAAGCCCATTCATAACAGCCAGGCCTATGTGCTCGACAGGCATGGTAAGCCCTTGCCAATCGGGAGCAAAGGAGAGCTGTACATTGGAGGAGCAGGGGTTGGCCTGGGCTACCTGGGCAATCAAAAGCTCACCGATGAACGATTTCTTGATAATCCTTTTGTGCCCGGAGGCCGAATGTACAGAACCGGAGACATGGCCCGATGGCTTGCAAATGGTACCGTAGAGTTTTTAGGTAGAACCGATGAGCAAGTGAAGGTCAGAGGCTACCGCATTGAATTGAAAGAAATACAAAAGCCTCTGGCCGCTTACGATGCCATTGAAGAAGCAGTAGTGGTAACCAGAATCAAAGACGATGAAAGATACCTGGTGGCCTACTATCAGGCTAAATCCGCTGTGGAGGCGACAGTGCTCAGGGCATATCTGCTCACCAAATTGCCCGCTTATATGGTGCCCACGCAATTTGTGCACCTTGAAGAGATTCCGCTCACAGTTAATGGAAAGGTAGACAAAAAGCAGCTGCCAGGACCAGAGATCAAGCCTCCGGCTGCGAGATTGACCACAGCCAATCAAACAGAAGAAATCTTGCTAAACATCTGGGCTGAAGTGCTCGGCCATGATAGCATCAGTACCGATCAGAATTTTTTCGATGCTGGAGGTGACTCGCTCAAAATGATCACCATGTCTTCCAAAATCAGTAAGTTTTTCAAAAAAGAAGTTTCTGTAACCAACCTTTTTGCCCATCCCACCATTACCGAGCTGGCCCGCTTGGTTGGCCCGGAAGAAGTGGCTACAAACCGAGCGACTCGAAAGATGAAGACAAAGAGCCAAAACAATGGAAAATCCGCAAATGAGTCTAATGACATTGCAGTGGTAGGCATTGCTGGGCGATTTCCCGGTGCGGCCAATGTGGGTGAACTTTGGGAGAACCTGAAAGCGGGGGTAGACTCGGTACAGCGGGAGATCAAAGAAACTGAGCAGGGAGGTATTATAAAAGCCAAAGGCATTTTGGAAGGAAATGACATGTTCGAGGCCTCCTTCTTTAACTATACTCCGGATGAAGCCAACCTCATGGATCCTCAGATGCGCATCTTTCACGAATGTAGCTGGGAAGCCCTGGAAGACGCGGGCTATGACCCGTTTCAGTATGAGGGTGCCATCGGTTTGTATGGAGGTGCATCGGTTAACCCTTTTTACACACCAGCCATCGGCCAGGACAATCACGAAACCTGGATGGAAAACTGGCAATCCCATATCTATTCTACTCACGATTACCTCTGCTCACGAGTCTCCTACAAACTGAACCTGAGAGGACCAAGTGTTAACATTGCTACGGCCTGTTCTACTTCTTTGGTCGCCATAGACGCGGCCTGCCGCGACTTGCAGGACGACCGTTGTGACATGGCCTTGTCAGGTGGAGTATCGCTTACTTTTCACGACACGGAGGGCTATAAGTACAAAAAAGACATGATTCTGTCTCCTGACGGCTACTGTAGGGCCTTCGACAAAGGTGCGGCCGGAACTGTAGGAGGAAATGGCGTGGGCATTGTGGTGCTCAAGCGACTCAAGGAGGCCCTCAGAGATGGGGACAACATTCACGCGGTCATCAAGGGGAGTGCTGTTAACAACGATGGCATACAGAAAGTGGGTTTCACAGCCCCCAGCATAACGGGGCAAGCCGAAGTGATTCAGTCGGCCATTCATAATGCCAATATTGACCCCGAATCGATCTCCTATGTAGAAGCACATGGCACGGGTACCTTACTGGGTGACCCGATTGAGATGGAAGGACTCAAGCGAGCCTTTGATTCTAAAAAAGAAAATTTCTGTGCCATTGGCTCTGTGAAGACCAACTTTGGCCATTTGAATGCCGCAGCAGGAGTCACGGGCTTTATCAAAACCGTTTTATCGCTTAAAAACAAACAGATCCCGCCAAGCCTACATTTTGAGTCACCCAATGAAGCACTGGGCATTGAAAACAGTCCTTTTTACGTAAACAACAAGCTAAAAGACTGGCAAAGGAACGGAACCCCAAGGCGAGCGGGCGTGAGCTCATTCGGCATTGGCGGTACCAACGCCCATATTATTCTCGAAGAGGCTCCCGAAAGGATCAAAGTCTCTGAAAGCAGAGACTACCAGCTAATGGTCTTATCGGCCAAAACCCAGGCAGCCCTGGACCGCAACATGGCCAACCTGAAGCTGCACCTTGAGGCCCACTCCGATGAGTCATTGGAAGACATTGCCTACACCCTGAATCAGGGTAGGGCGCATTTTGATTATCGGAAATCCATCGTCTTTGAAAACCGTGAGCAGGCGATCGATCAGCTTTCGAAAAGGGACGGGGCCAACCAAAAAGGCCCAGCCAGGCACTTTGAAGATCAGACAATTGCCTTCATGTTCCCCGGCCAGGGAGCGCAATATCTCAATATGCTTCGCGACCTCTATGATGGTGAAGCAGCATTCAGGGAAATGGTTGACGAGTGTTTTGATCTGGTGAAATCGGTGGCGGGCAAAGACCTGAAGCCCATAGTTTTTGGCGATCCCGATCCTGATGGAGAAAACCTGATCAACCACACGGAGTTTACTCAGCCTTTGCTCTTCATCATGGAGTATGCCTTGGCGCGTCTGTTGATAAAATGGGGCATACAACCCGATGTGATGATAGGTCATAGCATTGGTGAATACGCAGCGGCCTGTATCAGCGGGGTTTTCTCATTAAAAGATGCCTTGACACTGGTGGTGAAAAGAGGCGAATTGATGCAGAAACTACCTACTGGCTCAATGCTCAGCCTGACCATGACTGAAGAGGAATTGAAGCCCTTCCTGGCAGAGGCACCAACGCTCTCGCTGGCAGTATCGAACAGCACCAAATCTTGTGTGGTTTCTGGTCCTCACGAGGCGATCGACTTTTTCCAAAAGCGTATGGAAATGGAGGGCCATAAAGGCAAAAGAGTGCAATGCTCTCATGCATTCCATTCAGCCATGATGGATGGAATGCTTGGAGAATTTACGGCTGTAGTAGATGCCATGGACCTGCAAAAACCACAGATACCTTTCATCTCTAACCTTACAGGAGTTGAGGCAGAAGCTGAGGAGGTGACGACCGCTAGTTATTGGGCACAGCACTTGCGTGGGACCGTGCGGTTTTCGCAGGGCATTGAGACACTCATGGCTAATAAAAAGACCTTGTTTATTGAAAGCGGGCCGGGCGGCATCCTCAGCTCACTGGTACATGCCAACAAAGAAAAGGGAACGGGTCATCACACAGTCAACCTCGCGAGGCACCCAAAAGATCAGAAGAATGACTGGCAATTCCTGCTCTCTGCCCTGGGTGAGTTGTACCTGAAGGGGGGCATCATCGATTGGCAGGCTTTTTACGCTCATGAGTCACGTCTAAAGGTATCGTTGCCTACCTATGCTTTTGAAAAAATCCAATACCCGGTAAAAACACAGGCATTGGTGAGTCCGCAAGCAACGCAACAGCCGCTGGTGCGTATCGATGATGTTGCTGAGTGGTTCTATGTGCCCTCCTGGAAGATGCTGCCGCTGTTTGCGAACGAGTCAGCTACGAAACCGGGTGCCACCAACCTTATTTTTATGGACGGGGCCAGCCTGGGCCAGTCGCTGATCAACCATTTTGAGAGCAAGGGTGACAAGGTAATTCAGGTGAGCAAAGGAGCCGCCTTCAAGGCCAACAGCGATACGACTTATCAGCTCAACCCTGAGAAAGAAGGCAACATGAAAGCCTTGTTTGAACATTTGGCTGAGCAGGGCGTGACAGTAGACCGCATCATCTATGGCTGGTCTGTTGGAATGCAGGAAGAGGCCAATAACAGCTTCTGCCACCTGGTAGAATTGGTGCAGGCAGTCACGGCCAATACGGCCAGTTTGAACATGCAACTGGTATTATTGACCAATGACCTGCAATCCGTACTGGGTCATGAAAACCTTGACATTGCCCAAAGTACCTCCACCGCATTGCTCAAAGTAATTGGTCAGGAATATCCGGGCATTACTACCAGTCAAATTGATGTAATGCAGTCTGAGTCAAACAATAAGGGACTCATTGATGCGCTTTACCAGGAAATTGCCCACCAGCAAGCTGGCAAAACAGTTGCCTACAGGAATTCACGCAGATGGGTGCAGGTATTTGAGCAGTTATCCACAGAGCTGTGCGATAACAGCAGCCTGCTTCGCAAAAAAGGTGTCTACCTCATTACAGGAGGCTTGGGCGATCTGGGATATCACTTGTCCAAATACCTGCTCAAAACCACGGAGGCCAGGTTGATACTGACCGGTCGTAGAACCCTGGGGGGGAATGATGAGGCTAAGTCTAAGAAATTAAGTGAACTGCAATCACTCGGTCAGGTGATATACATCGCTTCCGATGTGACTGACCTGGAAGCCATGCGGCAAGCAGTGGCCCAGGGCGAAGAGCATTTGGGAGCCCTTAATGGGGTGATTCATGCGGCAGGGATGGTCGGGGAAGACTCCAAAGATTTTATCAAAAACCTTAACCGCAAAGTGATTGATACTCAGCTGGCTTCCAAAGTAACAGGAACCGCTGTGTTGCAAGAAGTGCTTGGTAAACGAGCACTGGATTTTTGTATCCTCACTTCTTCCATTTCCACCATACTGGGCGGTTTGGGATTTGCTGCTTATGCTTCGGCCAATGCTTATATGGACCATTTTGCACAAGCTTCGGGAGAAAACTGGCTCAGCGTCAATTTCGATGGGTTGAATTTGGTCGGAGGCACCGGGGAAGGCATTGATGCGGAAGAAATAATAACTGTCTTCCACCAGCTGTGGTCCTTCCTGCCCTTGCCGCAGGTGGCCGTTTCGGTAGCCGATTTGAATGAGCGACTGAATACATGGGTCTACCAAGCAGAGGCAGCCGGAGCCATGGAAAGAAGTCCGAAAGCTGCGGTAACTCAGGAGGCAGCACCTGCTGCCGTGGTGGCAGACAGCGAGCTGAGCATGGAAGATGCCTTGCTGGCCCTCTGGCAAAACTTCTTTGGCACTTCAGAAATTTTCCCGGACGACAGCTTCTTTGCAATTGGTGGTGATTCGCTGAAGGCCCTGAGCATGATTGACCGTATCCAAAATCAGTTTGGCGCGGCCCTTTCAGTGGAGCAGCTCTTTGCCAACCCCACCATTTCCGAACTTTTGCTGCTGATTACCCCTGCCATAGAAGAAGTAACCATTGAACCGGTGGTGGAGGAAGTAAGCACTTCCATTCCAAAAGCACCGGTAAAGGACATTTACCCACTCAGCTCTGTTCAGCAAAGACTTTACTTCCTCAATGAATTCGACCAGGATCTGCTGGCTTATAACATGCCCATGGTACTCACCCTGGAAGGGACATTGGACCCAGCTCGCCTTAAGTCCGCCTTCAATGCACTGGGTGAACGCCATGAGAGCCTCAGAACTTTTTTCGATGTAGTAGAAGGAACACCAGCACAAAGAATACTGGCAGGTATTGATTTCAAAATTGAACATTACGAGGCCACTGAGGCCGAAGTGAAATCAGTCATTACCGACTTTATTCGGCCTTTTGACCTCAGTAGGGCACCTTTAATGCGCATTGGTCTGATTCAAACAGCGCCTGAGGCACACACTCTCATGGTAGACATGCATCACCTGATCAACGATGGGGTCTCTCGTGATGTGCTCGTCCGTGACTTCATGGCCCTGTACAATGGAGAAGCACTATGCCCACTCCAATTGCAGTACAAGGATTATGCAGAATGGCAGCAAAGTGAAGGCTTGCAAGAGGAGATATCCAAGCAAAAGGACTTTTGGCTAGACCAGTTTGCAGAACAGGTGGAAACCCTGCAGTTACCACTTGATTTTGCCAGGCCTGCCATCAAGAGTCAGGTCGGTGATCATGTGCAATTTGACTTAAGTCCTGAACTGACGCAGCAACTAAAGGCCATTGCCAATACAGAAGGGGCCACCATGTTTATGGTGCTACTGTCGATTTACAACATTTTGCTATCCAAGCTGAGCCTTCAGGATGACATCGTGGTTGGAACCTCAACGGCCGGTCGCCACCAACAAGCTCTGGAAGACATCATCGGGATGTTTGTCAAGACTATTCCATTGAGAAACCGCCCTGAAGGGGAGCTTACCTTCACTGAGTTTTTGAAAAATGTCAGGACGCAGGTCATTCGTTGCTTCGACAATCAGTCTTACCCTTATGAAGACCTGATTGGTGCACTCAACATCGAGCGCGATACCAGCCATAACCCACTGTTCGATGTCCTGTTCTCCTATGAGAACTTTTCAAAGACAGACCTAAGCTTGCCCGGACTCAGCCTGAAGCCTTATGACTTTAAACATACCGATGCTAAGTTTGACCTGACGTTAACGGCCGGAGAAAAGGAGGATGGCTCGCTCTACCTGGGCTTAAATTACAGTGTTGGCCTATTCAAAAAACCCACGGTTGAAAGATTTGCCCGATACTTCGAAAACATTGTTAAAGGGGTAACGGCTAATGCAGAAGTCAGGCTCAAAGACATTGAGGTATTGACCGATGAAGAGCGAAACCTGCTCTTGAGCAAATTTAACGTTACAGCACTGGATTATGCTGATAAGGATACACTGGTTTCTCTTTTCGAAAAACAGGTAGAAGCCACACCTGAAAGGGTAGCAGTGGTATTTGAGGGCCAGCGATTAACCTATGCTTCGCTGAATGAAAAGGCCAATTTATTGGCTGGCAACCTACGAAAGGCTTATGATATCAGGCCCAATGACGTGGTGGGTATCATGGTGAGAAGGTCTGAAATGATGATGACGGGCCTGATCGGTATCCTCAAATCAGGAGCAGCCTATTTGCCCATTGATCCAGACCACCCGAAACAAAGAATTCAACATGTGCTTGAAGACAGCCATGCGGGCATACTCATTACAGAAGCCGGTCTGGAACAAGGACTGGATTTTGATGGACAGGTCATTTACCTGGAAAGCGAACTGGATCAGTCGGTAGGCAATACCAATCAGAAACCCGTGAACCGTCCGGAAGACCTCTGCTATTTGATTTATACCTCGGGTTCTACTGGTAAGCCCAAAGGGGTGATGATCTCACACCAGAATGTCATGAATTTCTTCTGTGGTATGAGTGATAAGATTCCGGCCACAGAAGAAGATTGCTTGCTGGCCGTAACGAATACAAGCTTCGATATCTCTGTTCTGGAGCTCTTCTGGACCCTGACACAGGGCATTGAGGTGGTGATCCATCCATCTGGCACCTCCCTGAACAACCTCGACCGCTATGTCTCTAATCAGGATGTGTCTATGGACTTCGGGCTGTTCTTCTTCTCCAGCTACAAGAATGAGGGCGATGATAAGTATGACCTGTTGCTAGAAGCCACTCGCTATGCCGATGAAGCTGGTTTTTCAGCCGTATGGACCCCAGAGCGTCATTTTCATGAGTTTGGTGGGTTATTCCCCAACCCATCGGTATTGAGTTCTGCCCTGGCCATGGTCACAGAACAGGTTGAGCTCAGAAGTGGGAGCGTGGTACTGGCCCTGCACGATGAAATAAGAGTGGTAGAAGAGTGGTCAGTGGTCGATAACCTTTCAAATGGAAGGGTGGCACTGTCCTTTGCTGCCGGTTGGAATCCGAACGACTTTGTGTTGAAAGATGCGAATTTCGCTGAGCGGCACCAGGTCATGTTTGAGAAGATCGAGGAAGTGCAAAAACTATGGAAAGGAGGAAGCATTGAACGCGAAAACGGGTTTGGTAAAACCATAGAACTAAGCGCTTTCCCTGTGCCTGTTAGGCCAGAACTGCCTATTTGGGTAACCTCCGGAGGGGGTGAAGAGACCTTTAAAAGTGCCGGTGAAGTGGGTGCGAATGTGCTCACGCACTTGCTGGGACAGGACATCGATGAATTAGCTCGCAAGATCAGACTTTACCGGGAAGCCCGGGAGGCCCATGGTTTTGACCCCAAAGAAGGTAAAGTGGCCCTCATGTTGCATACTTATGTTGGTGAAGACATTGAAGAGGTTGAGCGAATTGTTGAGCAGCCCTTCATTGAGTACCTGGAAAGTTCATTTGCCCTGAACAAGGCGATTTTTGAAGAAGAAGGAGTCAAGGAGGAAGAACTCTCTGAAGAGGTGAAGGCACAGATCATGAAGAATGCATTCAAGCGCTATTACAAAACCAGCGCCTTGATAGGAACGAAGAATAGCTGCAGTGAAATGGTGCTTAAGCTTAAGCAGGTTGGGGTTGATGAAATCGCTTGCCTGGTTGACTTTGGGGTAGAGCAGAAACTGATGATGGAAGGTTTAAAACACCTGAAAGGACTGAAGGAGCTGCATGCAGAGGTGACGATAGAGCATCATAAGCCAATCACCATGATGCAATCCACGCCATCATTTATGGGGCACCTCAACAAAGATTTGGGATCGCAGGCATTTCTGAGGTCATTGAAAACACTGATGATCGGTGGTGAGGCCCTGCCCATGTCGCTGGTTCAAGAACTCAGAGAAACGACAGAGGCTGGCATATTCAACATGTATGGACCCACCGAATCGACCATTTGGTCATGCGTGTACGAGTTTGCTGGTGACGAAGACAAAGTGAGTATTGGTAAACCCATTGCCAATACCCAGATTTATGTATTGGACCGTGCCAGACAACTCGTACCTATAGGGGTGGCGGGTGACCTTTACATAGGTGGTAAAGGCCTTTCAGGAGAGTATTGGAAAAGACCTGAACTGACAGCCAAAGTGTTTGTAGACAACCCTTTCATCGATGGAGAGAAGATTTACAGAACAGGCGATTCAGCCCGCTGGTCAGCCGATGGCACTTTGGAATTCATAGGCAGAACAGACTATCAGGTAAAACTCAAAGGCTACAGGATTGAGCTGGGTGAAATCGAACACATTTTACTGGAGTACCCTGGCATCACCGAAGCCATTGTGGTGGTAAAAGGTGAGCAGGAGAATGAGAGCCTAGTGGGCTACCTGGTGACCAAAGCTGTGGTTGATTTTACCGAGTTGAGGTCTCATGCCGGCCAAAAACTACCGCACTACATGATCCCTACAGACTTTATTGTGTTGGACAAAATGCCACTGACCCCAAATGGTAAGGTAAATCGCAAGGCCTTGCCAGAACCAGTGGCTACCACAAGAGACCAATATGAGGCCCCTCAAACAGAGAAAGAGCGACTTTTGGTTGAAGTGTGGTCCAAAGTGCTGGATGTAGAGCACGTGGGTGTAACCGATAATTTCTTCGCGGTAGGTGGCGACTCTATCAAATCCATCCAGATCATTTCCAGGGTGCGAAATGCAGGCTATGAAGTATCGGCCAAAGACATCTTCATTAGCCAGACCATCAGGCAACTGGCTACTAGGCTCAGAGAGATTACCCTCACTTCGGACCAGTCTACACTGACCGGACAAGGGGCACTGAGCCCTATTCAGCTGTGGTATTTCGACCGGGCTTCAGTAGACGTTCATCATTACAACCATGCAGTGATGCTTCACTTCCCCAAGGGCATTTCAGAGGACTTTGTTCGCAGGATTTTTGAAAAGCTGCAAGAGCATCATGATGCCCTGAGGACGGTCTTTCATAGGCAGGGAGAAGAGCTATTATCAGAGATTAAAGGAGTAGACCTGCCCGTTTCCCTTGCTACCTATTACCTGGAAGAAGACAGCGACTCACAAGCCGCGATACTTACCCATGCCAACGAAATACAAGCGTCAATCGACCTGCAAGGTGGTCCATTGATGAAGCTTGGCCTTTTCCACACGCAAGAGGGCAGCCGCTTGCTAATCGTGATACATCACTTGGTTATCGATGGTATTTCCTGGAGGATCTTGTTCGAAGACATTGAGCAGGCGCACCAACAGCTCATTCACAAAAAGCCCTTGGTTTTGCCATTGAAAACCGATGCCTTCCAGGCTTGGCCAGGTCATTTACAGGCCTACATGGGAACAACGGCTTATGAAGAGGCACTACAATATTGGTCGGCCTTGTCGGCCCAGGAATTTGACCTGATCAAAAGAGATCGGATTAGTGGAGAGAATATCGGAGAGCACAGTAGACTGGAGACCATTACCATAGACCCAGAGGCTACTCAAAAGCTGCTGACAGAAGTGCACGAGGCTTTCGGAACACAGATAAACGACCTCCTGCTAGCCGCCCTCTTACTGGCCTTCAACAAAAAACTGGGGCTGCAGAAGGTCATGGTTGACATTGAAGGTCATGGCAGGGAAGACTTGGGCACAGGGGTGAATATAAGCAGGACCATAGGCTGGTTTACCAGTATTTTCAGGCTGCTGCTGGATGGTGATACAGAGGACCTGGCCCGATACATTAAGCAGATCAAAGAGAAGATAAGGGAGATTCCGAATAATGGCATCGACTTCCTGCTGGCAAGGTTTTTTGATCAGGAAGGCCGCGAAACAACTGATGGCCCCGAATCCAGACCACAGCTAAGCTTCAATTACCTGGGCCAATTCAATGCCGATACCAAAGGCAACACTTTTGAGCTGCTCGATGAGCCGGTAGGCGACATGGTTTCATCGCGTGCTACCTTGCTTTACGACTGGGACATTACCGGTCTGGTGATTGAGGATGAGCTGGAAATTCGCCTGCGCTACAGTGCCGATCAGTATGATGCCGAAACTATCAAAAGCTTCCTGGCTGAGTATAAGGCCAGTCTCGAAACCTTAATCAACTTCTGTAGCAGCTACGGCAAGGCAGAGCTCACTCCTTCCGACATCATCTATCCGGGCCTGTCCATTGATCAACTGGATGGACTACAGCAACAGTTTGAAGTAGAGAATGTGTATCCACTTTCTCCAATGCAGGAGGCCATGCTTTTCCATGCTTTGATGGACCCTAATTCGGCCCATTACTTTGAGCAATTGACCTTTGATTTTAAGGGAGACCTAGACATCGCTAAGATGGAGGAAAGTGTCAACGAGCTGATCAGGCGCTATGACATTTTCCGCACCCTCTTCCTGCACCAAGACCATGAATACCCATTACAGGTTGTGCTAAAAGATCGCAAGGTAGATTTCATCAACAAAGACCTGAGAGCTGCTTGTCAGAAGCAATCAAGGGAAGCAGTGGTGGCCCGGTTCAAGCAAGAAGACCTGGACCATAAGTTCGACCTGAGTAAAGACATCATGATGCGCCTTACCTTGCTAAGAACCGCTGACGATGAGTATACATTGATCTGGAGCTATCACCACATTGTCATGGACGGCTGGTGTGTACCGATCATATTCAATGAATTCAAAGAAATATACGCAGGTCTGAGACAAGGAACCGAAGCCACACTGCCGGTTGTCAAGCCTTTTTCAACCTACATTTCCTGGCTACAGCAACGCGAGGAGCAAGAGGCCCTGGATTATTGGCAGCGATACCTGTCTGACTATGACAGCCTGGCTACGCTACCGGTTAAAACAACCCTGCCGCAAACGGGCGAAAGGCCTTATGACCTGAAGTCGATGGGACTGGATCTGGATCCGGACATTGTGGCATCACTCAACGATATTTCCAAAACCCATGGTGTAACGGTGAACACCATCATTCAATTGGCCTGGAGTGTCTTGTTGAGCCGATACAATAATGTTGATGATGTGGTATTTGGAGCCGTGGTATCAGGCAGGCCTTCAGAGATCGAAGGCATAGACAGCATGGTGGGTATGTTCATCAATACCGTGCCGGTGAGAGTGAATTTTGAGCAGGAAGAGAAAGTGAGTGATGTACTGAAAAGAGTACAGGAAGAAGTGATGACAGGTACCCCTTACCATTACAGCCCATTGGTGAAGATACAATCGCTCAATGACCTAGGGGCCGACCTGCTGAACCATATTATACTTTTCGACAACTACCCGTTTTCGGAAGATGAAGCTGGAAGCGAAGAGGAAGCGAGGAATGGCTTCCGTGTGACAGGAGCGGGACTCTATGAACAGTCTTTCTTCGACTTTTACCTGGTGGTGGTACCAAGGGGTAAATTCCACATAGAATTAAACTACAATGCCAACGCCTTCGATGGCCATGTCATAGAAAGGGTAAGGGCACATTTCGCCCAAATCATCACGCAATTTACCAATGATTGTGAGGTGCCACTCTCGGCCATAGAGATGATTTCCGAAGGAGAAAGAAAAGAAGTGCTGGAGGTGTTTAACGATACTTTTGAAGCCTTTGATAAAGACAAAACCTTCATCAGCCTGTTTGAAGAGCAGACACAGAAATCGCCTAAAAGTGTAGCAGTCCTCCATAATGGAGAATCATTTACTTACGAAGCGCTATATGAAAAGGCGGGCAGGCTCTCAGCCTTACTACAAAGTAAGGGCCTGAAAGACAACCAGAAAGTAGCACTTTACATGCCACGGGGCATCGACATGCTCACCAGTATTCTGGCCGTATTCTATGCCGGTGGGGCCTATGTACCCATTGATGTGACCTACCCTGGAGAAAGGGTAAAAGAGATTCTATCCAACAGTGAAAGCCCACTGGTGCTGACACACCAGGCCCATCAGGAACAGATGGAAAACCTGGTGGCTGCCATCCCAACACTGGAAACTACCCTGGCGGTAGATGGCTTGGCCCTGGAAGCTTTTGTAGCGAGCGAAAAAGCAGCGAGCAAGCCAGATGACCTGGCCTACATCATCTATACTTCCGGTACTACCGGCAAGCCCAAAGGGGTAATGATTCACCAGCGTGGCATGGTCAACCACCTCTTCGCTAAAGTCAACGACCTAAACCTGACAGCCGAAGACATTGTGGCGCAAACCGCCTCACCGTGTTTCGACATATCAGTATGGCAATTCCTTTCTGCCCTGGTGGTAGGAGGCAAGACGCTGGTCATTGATAATGACATCATACTGGAGCCAAATGCCCTGGTAAACGTCCTGGAAAAAGGAGGTGTCACCATCTTCGAATCAGTACCTTCCCTCATCACCACCTTCCTGGATGGGCTACCTTCTGATGAGCAAAAATACCTGCAGGACCTGAGGTGGATGATTCCCACCGGAGAGGCCTTGACCATGGGGCTGGTGAAAAAATGGTACGCCTATTTCCCTCAAATTCCACTACTGAATGCTTACGGACCTACAGAGGCTTCTGACGATGTGACACACTTTGTAGTACCACAGCCCAAAGAGGGGCAGTCTACAGTGCCAATTGGCAAACCAGTACAAAACACCCAAATCTACATTGTTGACAAGCACTTGAACCTGTGCCCTGTCGGGGTAAAAGGGGAGGTTTGCGTGGCAGGTTTGGGGGTAGGCAAGGGCTATTGGAAGAACGAGGAAAAAACGAAAAGTGCCTTTGTACCCAACCCATTTGGGGGAGCCTATGAAGGCTTGGCATTTGATACCCTTTACAAAACAGGAGATGTGGGCTACTACCAGCCCGATGGCAACATCGTGTGCCTGGGGAGGGTAGACAGCCAGGTGAAAATCCGCGGCTTCAGAATAGAGCTGGAAGAAATAGAAAGCCACCTGGCAATTCACGAACACATTGAGGAGGTGGCTGTGATTACCCGGGAAAAGAGTGGCCTCAAATTTTTAGTGGCCTACTATGTGGCTGCCGAGGTTTTGGAGACTTCTGTGCTCCGAGAGTACCTGCTGGCCCGCCTGCCCGATTACATGGTGCCTTCTTACTTTGTGCACGTGGAAGCCATGCCGCTTACAGCCAATGGCAAGCTCAACCGAAAGGCACTGCCTGAAGTAGAAGGAGTAGCGGTAGATGACTATGTGGCCCCGGTTACCGCAGGTGAAAAGTTACTGGCCGAAGTTTGGTCCAATGTGTTGGGCATAGAACAGATAGGAGTGACGGACAACTTCTTTATGCTGGGTGGAGATTCCATCAAGTCCATTCAAATCTGCTCAAGAGCCCGCAGTGCTGGTTTTGAGCTCGCGGTACAAGACATTTTCTCGCAACAAACCATCAGTGAACTGGCGCAACAACTGAAAGCCCTACAAGCGAATCAGGCACCAGTAACAGCAGCACCTCTGGAAAGAAACGGACGCCTGACCACAGAGCATCTTACCTATCATGGCCTGTCGCAGGGCCAGTTAGACAAGCTGCTGGAGCGCTATGACATAGAAGACATTTATCCACTTTCTTCTATGCAGGAGGGCATGCTGTACCATGCACTCATAGATCTTGATGCCGGAGACTACTTCGGGCAATCCACCTATGAATTACAGGGTAAACTGGATCTGAAACTGGTGGAAGAGAGCATGAACGAACTCATGTCGCGCTATTTTATATTGCGCACCATCTTTCTGCATGAAGGCTATTCACGCCCCATTCAGGTGGTGCTCCAGGAACGTAAGATCGATTTCAGCCATCACGATCTGCGCAAAGAGCTGAATGGCTCAAAGGAAGCCAGGCTGGAGGCCTATCGCGATGCAGAGAAATCGAAGCCCTTTGACCTGACCGCAGATGTACTCATGCGCCTGGTCGTATTGCAAAGCGCAGACGATGAATTCGAACTGATCTGGAGTCACCATCACGTGCTGATGGACGGCTGGTGTATCGGTATCCTGGTCAATGAGTTTACTATGATCTACAGCCGCAAGCTGCAAGACAGGCCTGTCTATTTGCAACCAACCACTCCTTATTCCACCTACATAAGGTGGTTGGAAAACAGGCAAAAAGAGGCATCTCAGACCTACTGGAAAGACTATCTGGCGGGTATAGAGACCGCGCCAACCTTTCCGCAAAAAGATGCCACGGCCGAGGCACCCTATGTGCTGAAAAAGCAACACCTACAGTTTAGCAAAGAAGAAACCAGCGAAATGGAAACCTTTGCCAGGCAGCATGGCGCAACCATGAATACCCTCTTCCAGGCTGCCTGGGGCCTGATGCTGGCCCGCTACAACAATGCCGATGATGTAGTCTTTGGTTCAGTGGTTTCTGGTCGCCCGGTAGAGATTGAGGGCATAGAAACCATGGTCGGTTTGTTCATCAACACCATCCCTACAAGGGTCAACTTCCAGTCGGAAGACACGGTAAATGACCTGCTACAGAAAACACAGCAAGACAGCATCAATAGCGGACCGCACCACTACTTCCCGCTGGCCGAGATTCAAGCCCAAAGCGAACTGGGAGGCAATTTGATCAATCATATCATTGCCTTTGAAAACTTCCCGGTTACCCGTCATCTCATCGATCCGGAAGCAAAGGCACTGGAAGAAGCCATGCCTTTCAAAATCAAAAAGTCGGGCTACTGGGTACAGACCAATTACGACCTGAGCCTCACGGTAATTCCGACCGAGGAATTCGAAGTAATCTTTGACTATAACCAAAACAAATACGGAGACAACATCATCGAGCAGATGCGTTCGGCACTGAAGCACATCATGACTGCTTTTGCAGCAGACGCTGACAAGCCACTGACCGACATAGCCCTGTTTGATGAGCAGTCTCAGCAAGCCCAAAGCCAGCACCTGGCTTGTGACCTGACCGTTCCCCTGGACTTTGTAACCATACAGGAAAGACTGGCCAGAAGCTTTGGCGAAAACAGTGCTGGCACGGCCATAGAGTACAAAGGCCAATCGTATGACTACGCCATGTTAGAGGCCAGGGCTAATCAAATTGCCCATGCGATAGTAGCAGGTAACTTGCCCGATGAGAGTAACATTGGCATCCTCTGCGAAGACCGCTACTGGATGATCAGCGCGATGCTGGGTGTATTGAAAGCCCGCAAAGCCTTTGTGCCGCTGGAAGCAAGTCTTCCACCAGGTAGGCTTACTTCCATGATTGACCAAACGGAGGCGAAGCTGATCATTACCGATCAGTCGACCGAAACCCGCCAGTCACTGAAAGTAGCAGATAGCATCGAGTGGGTGACCACAGCTAACATTGAATCACAACCAGAAACGGCTATTGAAACGGAAAAAGACTACCAGGCAGATGACCGCATTTATGCGTACTTCACCTCTGGTAGTACCGGTCAACCAAAAGGGGTCATTGGCCGCAATACCGGGCTGTCTCACTTCATTGGTTGGGAGATTGACACTTATGGCATAGACAACAGCTTCCGCATCAGTCAGTTTACCAATCCCGGCTTTGATGTGTTCATGCGCGATGTATTTGTGCCGCTCTGTGCCGGGGGTACCCTTTGCATACCAGACGGCAACATTCTGGAGCTGGATGATGGTATTCATCATTGGATTTCAGAACAACGCATCAATTTGATACACTGTGTGCCGAGCCTCTTCAAGCTCATTCAGAAGGAGGGTCTGACCGCTGCTTCTTTCGAAGACCTGAAGTACGTGCTGCTGGCAGGTGAAAAAATACTGCCCTGGGAGCTTAAAGACTGGTACAACACTTTCGAAGAGCGCATCAGCCTGGTGAATATTTACGGACCTACGGAAACCACCCTGGCCAAGGCCGCTTATGTGATTAAACCGGAAGACACTGAGCGCTCTTTTATGCCGCTCAAGGCCATTGCAGGTGCACAAATGTTGATATTGGATGAAGACCTGAACCTTTGCCCTCAGGGAGCTATTGGCGAAATCTATATCCGCACCCCCTACCGCTCACACGGTTACCTGGTACTGCCCGATCTGAATGAAAAGTCATTCATTGTCAACCCATTTGGAGATAACCAGAACGATACCCTTTACAAAACCGGTGATTTGGGAAGACTTCATAATGATGATGAGGTTGAAGTCCTGGGCAGGGTAGATAACCAGATTAAGATTCGGGGCATCCGCATTGAGCTAGACGACATCAAAGAGAACATCTGCCAATTCAAGGGAGTGAGCGATACCGTGGTGTTGGTAAAGGAAGATGAAGAGGGAGACAAGCTCATCACTGCCTATATGGTAGAAGAAGAGGCTTTTGAAACCTCTGACCTAAGGGCATTTTTGGAAGAGACCCTGCCACCGAATATGATCCCCAGCTACCTTGTGACCATTCCGGAATTTCCGCTGTTACCCAATGGCAAGATCAACCGCAAAGCATTGCCCGATCCTGCGCTTGAAGTAGCCCTACCAGAAGAGCAGGCAGCCAACCCAATCGAGGCCAAACTGCTGGACATTTGGGCAGAAGTGCTGAAAGTTGAGAAAGACCAGATCAGTACTACTAAAACCTTTTTTGAAATGGGTGGACACTCCGTGAAAGTGTTCCATATCATTAACAAAATACAGCAAGAGTTTTCTGTAAAACTGAAGCTGGCAGATGTCTTCAAGAATGCTTCCGTCAAGGAAACAGCCAGGTTGATAGCGGAGATGGGCCATGAGCATATTGAACAGATTCCAACAGCCGCTCAACGTGATTTCTATGCGGCTTCACCTGCCCAGGAACGCATGTACTATCAGCACCTGCTCCACGAAAACAGTACGGCCTTCAATATTTCTATTGCAGTAGAAATCAAAGAAGAAGTGGAAGTGGAGGCCCTGAGAAGTTCTTTCCAAACAATGATCAACCGACATGAGGGACTCAGAACCAGTTTTGCCCTGACTGATGATGGCGTAATTCAGCGCATTCATAGAGAGGTGAGCTTTGAGTTGGAAATGCCGGACCAGAAAGTAGAGGATGTTGAGGCAGCCTTTGAGGCATTCACCAAACCCTTCGACCTATCTGCGAAATCGCTGATACGCGCAGGCTTACTGTGCAATACCAAGGGCAACTTCCTCTTTATCAACCTGCATCACATTGTGGCGGATGGCAGGTCGCTTGACATCCTCATCAATGACTTTAAGAAGATCCACCTTGGGGAGGCACTGGAGCCGCTGAAGCTGAGATATGTAGATTATGCCTGCTGGCTGAACGAGAACAAAGAGAAGCTGGACAAGCAGCAGCTGTATTGGACCGATAAGCTATCGGGTGAGCTCACCAGGACGGACTTGCCGATAATTAGCGAAAGAGAAGAGGTAGATACCAAGCTGGTAGACGACAAAGAGCTGGTGATTGGCGACAAGGTATATGAAGCACTCAAAACGGTAGCGGCCAACTACAAGGTCTCTGACTTTATGTTGATGCTCTCTGCCTACTACATACTGCTCCACAAAATGTCGGGCGAATCGGACCTCATCATTGGTACCGAAGTGCTGGGCAGAACCCAGGCCGAACTCAAAGATGTGGTGGGCACTTTTGTGAACGTGTTGCCCTTGAGGGTTGACGCCAACCCTGAGCGGTCTTATGCAGACTTCCTCAGCGATGTTAAGGAGTGTGTGTTGCAGGCCTTCGACAACCAGGACTTCCAGTTCGAACAGATGGTGAAACTAGTGAGCGAAGACGAGGAGTCTCCCGGCCGTAACCCCATTTTCGATTTCTACTTCTCGTTGGCCAACACGATAGACAGTGATGCTGAACTGGATGAGTTGAAACTGTCACCTGTCAACTTTGGCAAGCGCGTGAAAGGTGAATACGAATTCGCCATTAACGTGGTAGAGCACAACCAAAAAATGACCATGTCATTTATCTACAGCCATGAACTGTACGATGAAGACACCATTGGTCTGTTGATGGACTATTACCACAACATACTGACCGACATTTTGAAAGACCAGATGCTGCGCATCGAAGACATCGACATGGAAGGCGTGCTCTCTTAATCAGGCCCGATACCGGTCTGCACCGGCCTGCTGAGTGCAATTAGCAATGGTCAAATCTAAACTTTTTACCATACCCTAAATCTTGGACTAACATGATGGATTTTAGCCTTTTCTTTTTTTCGAATTATGATGTCGATGACAGCGACAAATACCACCTGCTCAAAGAGTCGGTCAAATATGCCGACCAGGAATGTTTCAAGGCGGTTTGGACCCCAGAGCGTCACTTTCATGAGTTTGGTGGCCTGTTTCCCAACCCTTCCGTAACCAGTGCGGCCCTGGCCATGATCACTAAGCAGATCGAGCTCAGGTCGGGCAGTACGGTTTCTCCACTGCATGACGAGATCAGGATTGCCGAAGAGTGGTCGGTGGTAGACAACCTTTCCAAAGGCAGAGTGGCCCTTTCCTTTGCCTCGGGCTGGAACGGCAACGACTTTGCCATGGCCAAAGAAAATTATCAAAACCGCCATGAGGTCATGTACAAGCAGATTGACAATATACAGCGGCTGTGGAAGGGGGAGAAGATCAAGCGCGTTAATGGCTTTAACAAAGAAGTAGAAGTTGGCACCTTTCCAAGACCCATTCAAAAGGAACTGTCTGTGTGGATTACCGCAGCTGGTAATGAGAAAACCTACATCATGGCCGGTGAAAAAGGGATGAACCTGCTCACTCATTTGCTGGGGCAAGACCTGGACGAGCTGGCGCGAAAAATTGCCCTCTATCGTGAAGCCAGAGAGACAAATGGTCATGGTGCCGATTTGGGCAAGGTGGCCCTGATGCTGCACACCTATGTAGGCGATGATGAAGACGAAACCATGAAGGTGGTGGAAAAGCCCTTCATCAACTACCTGAGAAGTGCCACCAGCCTGAGCAAAATCATTTATGAAGAAGCGGGCCATAAGGCAGAAGACATTCCCGAAGAAGACAAGGAACTGATGCTACGGCATTCTTTCCTGCGCTACAGCAAGGAGGCGGCCCTCATAGGTACGCTGGACAGTTGTAGCGAAACGGTGGTGAACCTTTCTGAAATAGGCGTAGATGAAATTGCCTGCCTGGTAGATTTTGGCGTGGAACCAAAGCTGACCCTGGAGGCCCTGAAAAACCTGAAGACACTACAGCAAATCTTCAGTAATCAGGAGGCAGTGGTATGAGCCTCGATCAATACTCAAAGAGCCAGGAGGCTCAACCCTTTTAAGAACATTTTTACAACCAGACCAACCAATATATGTGTGGAATTAGTGGTTTCGTGAATTTTACAAAGCGAATCTCTGAAGAGGACCAGCAGACCATCCAGAGAATGAACGACAGGCTCTTTCATAGAGGGCCCGATGCACAAGACACCCATTGCTTCGACAATGTGGCGCTGGGGTTTACCCGCCTGAGTATCATCGGCCTCAACAATGGAATGCAGCCCATTTATAACGAAGATGAGTCACTGGTACTGATCTGTAACGGAGAAGTTTTCAACTACATAGAACTGCGCAAGGCGCTGCAGGCAAGGGGGCATACCTTCCGCACCCATTCTGATGTAGAAGTGATCCTTCACCTGTACGAAGACCATGACATGGACTTTCTCAACCTGCTCAACGGACAGTTCGCTTTTGCCCTTTACGACAAGAATAAAAAGACCCTTTTCTGTGCCAGAGACCAAATGGGTATTGTGCCTTTTCATTACACCCTGCAAGGGGGTGTATTTGTGTTCTCTTCAGAGATCAAGTCCATTCTGGAGCACCCCTCAGTAAAGCGTGAGGTAGACACGGTGGGCTTAGACCAGGTATTTACCTTCGCAGGGCTGGTGAGCCCGCGCACCATGTTCAAAAATATCAAGAGCCTGGAAAATGGCCATTACCTCACCGTAAACGACCAGGGCGAGATTACCGATCAAGAATACTGGGACCTCATTTACCCACAGGAGGAAGTGAAACTCAATGGTAAGGCAGAAAGCTATTATGTAGATGAATTGGAGAAACTCTTCGAACGGTCCATCGATTTAAGGCTGCGGGCAGATGTGCCTTCCGGACTCTACCTCAGTGGCGGGCTGGATTCTTCCATGATTACCATGAAAGTGAACCAGATGAATGCCAATGCCAAAAAAGAAGCATTCAGCATTGATTTTGCCGAATCGGAATTGTCAGAAACGCGCTATCAGGTGTTGGTGGCCGATAAGAGCAATTCGCTGCTCAATAAGAAAACCTTTTTCTACAAAGACATTAGTAAGAGGCTAAGGCAGGCCATTTACCACTGCGAATGCCCTGTGAAAGAAACCTACAACACGGCTTCGCTGGCCCTTTCGGAATCTACCCGGGCCAAGGGCATCAAAGTGATTTTATCAGGCGAGGGCTCTGACGAACTCTTTGCCGGTTATGTGGGGTATCGCTTCGATCAGATGCGCAAAATGAACATCGTTCAAAACGAGGCAGACCCTGCGGAAGAGGCACTACGCGAAAAGATTTGGGGCGATAAATCATTCTTCTACGAAACCAACTTCACTGAGCTGGAGGAAATCAAAAAGAGCCTGTATTCAAAAGACATGAATGCGGCTTTTGACGAATTCAACTGCCTGAACCACCAGGTGGTTAACAAAGACCGATTGGCCAATCGCGATGTATTAAGCAAAAGGTCATACCTGGATTATAAGCTCAGGCTAGTAGACCACTTGGTGTCAGACCATGGCGACCGCATGGCCCTGGCCAATTCGGTAGAGGTGCGCTACCCCTTCCTGGACAAAGATTTCATTGAATTTTCTACTCAGGTGCCCCCTGAGATCAAACTCAAAGACTTTGCAGAAAAGTACATTCTTAAAGAAATGGCCACCCGCTTCGTGCCTAAAACTATCATAGAGCGCGAAAAATTCGGTTTTGTAGCTCCGGGTAGCCCCTACCTGCTGCAAAACAAGGTAGAGTACATCAACGATCTGCTGTCTTACGACCTGATCAGGAAACAAGGCTATTTCGACCCGGATAAGATCGAATCGCTGAAAAATACCTACAAGCAAGACGGGTTTACCCTCAACATTCCGTTTGAGAGCGATTTGCTCATCACCGTCATCACTTTCGGCATTTTGCTGGATGAATACTTCAACTAAGGACCAATCCACCAAGCCCACCCTCTGTGAGTATTTGAGCCCAGGTCATCAATCTATTCGATAAACCATTTACCACCAGTCCGGCCATGAAGGCAGGGCGCAAACATCATTTTCAGAACTAAACGCTACATTATGAATATCAAGCGATTCACTTTGTATTTGAATATAACCAGGCCATCCTATGTCTTTTTTCTGGCGCTGGGTTTCCTCCTTACAGTGGGGTTGGCACCTCAGGCCATGGCGCAGGCGCAAAAAAACTTTCGGTCTAACGGCAAGAAAGTCAATGTCAGGCGATTCAATAAAGAGGTTGATAAAATGATGAATGAGATGGGGGTGCCCGGACTGTCATTGGCAATTATTGAAAATGACCAGATTGTGTTCCGTAATGGCTATGGTATGAAAAGACTGGGAGAAGCAAAGGATGCGAGTCAGGCTACTAATTTTGCCTATGGCTATTCAGTAAAGCACCTGGACATTGACAAACCTGTGGATGCTGCCACTGTGTTCAATGGAGCCTCATTATCAAAGACCTTTCTGGCTTTTGTGGCCTTGCAATTGGCCGAAGAGGAGCTTTTGGACCTGGACAAACCCATGTACCAATACATGGCGTATTCACGCCTCGAACACGATGAACGCTACAAGCAGATCACCGCGAGAATGGCCCTGAGTCATTCCTCTGGCATGGAAAACTGGCAGCATCAAAACGACAGTAAAAAGCTTGAAATCATACATAATCCCGGAGAGGCTTTTTTGTATTCGGGAGAGGGCTACAACTTTCTGGCCCTGGTCATCAAGCAAATACTGCAGGAGTCTTATAGCGTGTATGCCAGGGAAAGAGTGATCGAAAAGCTGGAGCTGAAGAATTCTTACCTGAATTTTAACAGAGGAGAAAATCCGATTCCTCTTGAGAAACAGGTACCCATGAATTTTGTCGCGGCACACCCTATGGGAGGTGGTCAATACATCATCAGAAATATACGCGTGCAACCCGCCTATGCCAACCACTTTAATGCCGAGGACTATGCCAAGCTTGTTTTGGGCATGTTCAATACAAAGAACCTTAGTAATAAAAGGATTAAAGAGATCCTGGAGCCCAAAGTTAAGATCGGTTGGTCAAAGGTGCACTATGGCCCTGGCTTCAAGCTCATTTTCAGCAAAGGAGACACCATAATCTGCCATGGGGGGGATAATCCCGGCTACAAGAACTTCATGTTTTACTCACCGGTCAAAAAACGGGGCTTTGTCATGTTGACTAATAGTGACAGGGGTAAATCCATGTCGGCTCGCCTTAATACCCTTACCACCGAACTGGAAATTGAAGGTTTTCTGGCCGCGGAACATGATCTCTCCACCTATTTGCAGTACCCGGACCCCGCGTTTAACCTACTAAAGGCTTTTGATGAAAAAGGGGCTACTGAAATGTACGCTGCAATGGAAAGTGGAATAGCTAAAGGAAAAATTACTGCCAGGAGTATGAATGGATTGGCCATGTTCTTTCTCTGGTATGGTGACCGCGACATTGGGTTCAAAATTCTCGAAAATGCTAAAGCCACTTTCCCAAAATCAGCGTTAACCTACTGCCTGTTGGGCGATTATTACCTCGACAATGGTGACTATAAACTGGCGCTTGAGCAATACCATAAGAGCAAGGCCTTGAATTTCAGCTATTGGGACTTGGAAGAGAAAATCAGGAAATGTGAAAAGGGGATTTCTCAGATAGAGTGACAACAATCCTTTACCCTTAAGAAAATTTAGCCCGCAGTCAGACTGATCTTCAAAACCGATCAGGCAGGAGTGGCCCGCATGTCAGGCCCTAAACTGACACAACCACCAATAGATAAAAGCCTGGTGCCGGTTGAATGGCACCGTCCACTCTGTGCCCGGTCCGGCCCGGCACCCAGAACCATCAACATCAAATCAAACCTGAAGCGCTTAATTATTGCCATATGATCTTTCAAAATCAATTAGTTAAAAGTCTGAAATCAAATAGTCAGAAAACCGCTATTGAGCACGAAGGCAAGACAACTTCTTACAGTGAGCTGTTGCAAAAAGCCAACAAGATTACACAGCACCTTTTAGCCCAACAGCTTGACAAAGAGACCATCATAGGGATAGATCTGAAAGACCGGTCAGACATTATAGCCGCTGTTATTGGGGTAGCCAATGCACGTTGCGTCTTTGTGCTGCTCGACCGATCATTGCCCGACTCCCGAATGGAGCATTTGATCAGCGACCTGAACCTGCAATACCTGATCTCGGACAAAGGCTTGCACATTTCCTTGGCAAGTGCGGGGCTGAAAGGTTCGTGGCAGTATGAAGAAATACAGCAACTTGACCAGCCTGAAATCCTGAATTACCCTGAATTTGAAGGCGATGACAGCCTTTATGTTTATTTCACTTCAGGAACTACCGGTACGCCAAAAGGCATTGTTGGTAGAAATTGCAGTTTGTTGCAGTTTTTATACTGGGAAATCAATGCTTTTGACTTAAGTGAAGACAGTCGCTTCAGTCAGTTCATCAGCCCGTATTTTGATGCTTTTTTGAGAGACGTATTCGCACCGCTTTTGGCTGGGGGTACCATCTGCATTCCACCTGATGAAGAAGACTTTTTCTCACCGGATAAAATCATACCCTGGATCAACGATTCGCAAATTACTGCGGTCCATTGCGTGCCAAGCTTATTCAGGCAAATCAATACCGATGCGGTCAACGCAAGTCATTTTCAAAGCCTACGGCATGTGCTCATGTCAGGGGAGAAAATTAACCCTTCAGAGCTGGTCAATTGGTATGAAACCTTCGATAATCGCATCCAACTGGTAAACTTGTATGGAGCTACAGAGGCCACCATGATCAGGTCCTTCTACAACATTCAGCCTGGTGATGTGAAGCGCTCCAGAATGCCAATTGGCAACCCCATTGCTGATACGCAGCTGCTCATTACCAAAAAGAATATGCAGCCCTGCCCGGCATTAGTACCCGGTCAGCTGTACATTATCTCTAATTACCTCACCAAAGGCTACCTGAACCGCCCTGAATTAACAGCCGAAAGATTTATAAAGCTCCATGAAGGTACTCCTGAGGAGACCATGGCTTACATGACAGGGGATAAAGCCAGGAAACTGGCGGCCGGGCAGATTGAACTGCTTGGACGCGAAGACCGACAGGTCAAACTCAGGGGCATCAGGATCGAACTTGATGAAGTGGAAATGGTGCTGATGAATTCTGGCTTGCTGAGCAATGCCGTAGTGGTTTTGCATACAGATGATCAGGAGCAGGACTCCCTGGTGGCCTTTATCATCAATAAAGAGGAAACCAGCGAAAAGGCGGAAGTAAAAAGTCAGCTGGCAGCCTACCTTAAAGCAAACGTACCGGGCTACATGATCCCGGCCAATTTGGTCTTGGTAGACGAATATCCGCTGCTGCACAATGGCAAAATCAACCTAAAAGGACTGCTGAGCAACCTGACCCTTGAACGGGAAATCGTACTACCTGTCAATAAGACAGAAGAACGTATACTGGCCATTTGGAAAGAGATTCTGGGAGACAAAAGTATCTCTACAGAAGACAGCTTTCATCAAATAGGAGGCAACTCTCTCTCCTTGATGGGCTTGATCGCAAGAATCAATAAAGAGTTTCAGATAAGAATTTCTCTGAGTGAGCTATTCAAGAATCCGACCATTTGCAAACAGGCGGCCTTTGTGATCGGTGTCAAAGGGCATGAGGAGGAAAACGCAGCCATTCCTGCAGCCGAAAAAGCGGATCATTATACACTTTCCTCGGCCCAAAAAAGGCTGTTTTTCCTCTACAGGTTTGAACCTGGCTCCCTGGCCTATAACATGCCCAACGTATTTAGGCTGGAGGGTGAATTAGATAAAAACCACATCCAAAACGTGTTCGAGCAGCTCATTGCCCGACATGAGAGCCTGAGGACCTCCTTCGAATTGCTGGATGGTGAGCCGGTTCAGCGAGTATCGGCACAGGTGGAGTTGGCGATTGAGTACTTTACAGCCAGCGAGGAAGAAGCACCTGCGATTGTCCAATCCTTCATCAGGCCATTTGACCTGAGTGCTCCGTCATTGATCAGAGTGGGACTGATCAAAACCGCACTTAATCAACACCAATTGATGGTGGATATCCACCATATCGTCAGTGATGGCATTTCACAGGAAATCCTGATTAAGGAATTCATGGCCTTGTATAACAATGAGGCCTTGGCAGCGCTCAAGATCAGCTACAAAGACTTTGCGGTATGGCAGCAGGACCAGGCACAGCAGGAAAGAGTAGTAAAGCAGGGTGAGTTCTGGAAAGAGGCCTTTGCGGAAGAAGTGGAAGCCCTTGACCTGCCTACAGATTTTGCCAGGCCGGCCATCAAAAGCAATGCCGGTAGCACCCTGAGTTTTGAGATCGATAGAGAAGAAACAGCCCGGCTGCAGGCCATTGCTGATGGTGAAGAGGCTACCATGTTCATGGTGCTGTTGGCAGCTTATAACATCCTGATGGTCAAGCTCACCAATCAGGAAGACATTGTGGTGGGTAGTCCTATTGCCGGGCGCCACCTGCCAGACCTGGAAAACATGTTCGGTATGTTTGTCAATACCCTGTCTTTGCGCAACCGACCCAAAGGAGGGCTGACCTACAAGGCCTTCTTGTCCATGCTAAAGTCTAATACACTGACTTGTCTGGAAAACCAGGACTACCCCTACGAAGAGCTGATTGAAGCCCTGAAAGTAGAGAGAGATACGAGTCGAAACCCCTTATTCGATGTGATGTTCTCCTACCAGAATTACCAGGAAAGCCAACTGGAGATTCCGGATTTCACACTGAGTCAGCTTGCTCAGGAGCAGACCATTTCAAAATTCGATCTCACACTTTTCGTCTTTGAAAAGGGAGGTCGTCTAAAACTCGATATCGAGTATGCTACAGCACTTTTCAAGCGGGAAACCATCGAAAAGTTCGTGGGTTATTTCAGAAAAGTAGTATCAGCCATTACGGCCAATATCAACACCAAAATTTCGGACATCGAGATTGTTTCCGATGATGAAAAAGCCAGACTCCTGGAGGATTTCAACAACACCAGCCTGGACTTTGACAAAGACAGTACCATTGACTCCCTGTTTCAAAAAGTAGTGCACGCTCATGGCGACCGTACCGCTTTGGTGTTTAAAGACAAGCAACTGAGCTATGCTGAACTTAATGAGCGCAGTGACCAACTCGCGCACCGCATTAGGAAAGCGGTAGGGGCAGAAGACAAATTCATAGGCCTGTTGATGGAACGCTCACCTGAGCTTATCGTGAGTATGCTTGCTGTTTTGAAAGCCGGTTTGGCTTATGTACCGATTGACCCTGAATACCCCTTTGTCAGGATTGAACACATCGTTCAGGACAGCCAGTTAGGAGTGATACTCATGTCACCAGCTATCGGGGAGATTTGCCAAAAGCTGCCGGAAAAACTGACTTTGATCGATGTGACCTCAGAAGTACTGAGTGCTGAACCAAAGAATCCTTTAAACCAGAGTAGTGCCACAGATTTGGCCTATCTGATCTATACTTCTGGCTCCACCGGCCTGCCAAAAGGAGTCATGGTAACCCATCGCAATGTGATCAATTTTACGCACGGCATCCTCTACCGGATTGCCCTGGAAGACGCAGATAGCATCTTAAGTCTGACCACAGCCTCTTTCGATATTTTTGTTTTAGAGTCGATTCTGCCCCTTTTGAACGGCCTTAAAATTGTATTGGCCAGTACCGAAGAACAGAAAGATACCAAAGCGCTGTATCGGCTCATCAAGGGGCAAAAAACGGATGCCATTCAAATTACCCCAAGCCACTTAAAGCTGTTGCTGGCAGGAAGCAACTCAGACGTATTGGCCGATGTCAAAATACTCATGGTAGGTGGGGAAGCTTTTCCCGATCAATTATTGCATGACCTCCATGCGGGTTATTCAGGGAAACTTTTTAACATGTACGGCCCCACGGAAACCACCGTTTGGTCTACCATCAGAGAGCTTAACCATGCCAACTCTATCAATATCGGGTCACCCATTGCTAATACTATCATTCGTATTCTCGATGTCCATGGCGGGCTACTGCCGGTGGGCATTGCAGGCGACCTCTATATCGGAGGAGAAGGAGTATCGCAAGGCTATTGGGGCAATCCGCAACTGACAGAAACACGATTTATACAAGACCCACTAGGCTCGCCCGTGACCATATATCAGACCGGAGACCGGGCCCGTTGGCTGGCTGACGGAAACATTGAGTATTTAGGCAGAAACGACAACCAGATTAAAATCAACGGTTACAGGATAGAGCTAGGTGAGATTGAAAGTCAACTGGCTGCCCATGATCAAATCACAGAAGTATCGGTAGTGGTTAAAGATCGGGGCGAAAACAAATTTCTGACCGCTTATTACCTCTCAGATGATATACAGACTCTGGCAAGCTTGCGCACATTTTTGGAAGAGAAGCTGCCGGTTTATATGCTTCCCTCATTTTATGTACACCTGGAGTCTTTCCCCTTGACACCCAATGGCAAGCTGGACAAAAATGCTTTACCCGACCCGGAAATCGAAATAGGCGAGGACCTGGCGGCTCCTTCTAATGAAATGGAAGAGAAGCTGATCACACTTTGGTCAGAAACCCTTGAAATACCGCAAGAGGCCATTGGTGTGAACAGCAGCTTTTTTGAACTAGGTGGTCACTCCATTCTGGCAATTAAGCTCATTAGCCTGATCCAGGAACACTTTGGTGTAAACCTGGGACTACCCGCATTTTTCAAAGATCCATCAATCAGGGCCATTGCCCAAAAGCTACAAGAGGGTTCGGGAGAAAAAGAGGTGCTGCCTGAAATGGTGGCAGACCTGGAAAACAGGTTCGAACCTTTCGTGCTTACCGATGTACAGCAAGCCTATTTGATCGGGCGAAAAGACATATTTGAGCATGGACAGGTAGGCACCCACATGTATTCTGAATCATTCATGGAGGCACTGGACATTGATGCCTTTAACCATGTACTGCAACGGCTGATTGCCCGTCATGAAATGCTCAGAGCCATCATTACTCCTGATGGCCATCAGCGCATACTCCGGGAGGTACCGGCCTATGAGGTCAAAGTACTCGACCTGAATGAATGGTCAGAAGAAGAAGGAACAGCACAATTCCAAGCCCAAAGAGATGAACTCTCACACCAGGTGTTTTCCGGTGAGGAGTGGCCCTTGTTCGATATTCGAGTTACCAAATTCAGAGATGAAACCTACAAGGTCCATTACTCTGTAGATGCCATGATGATTGATGCCGGTAGTGGCATCATTTTAGGAAATGAGTTCAGAGAACTTTCCTTAGACCAGCATAAAGAATTACCACCGATAGCGGTTTCTTTCAGAGATTATGTGAAGAGCCTTGAAATATTGGAACAAGGCAGTCTCTTTGAAACCTCCAGACAATATTGGACCGCCAGGGTAGAAGACATGCCCTTTGCACCTGACCTGCCGATTGTGGCCCCCGAATTTCAAGCGGAAAAACCCAAATTCGAGCGCCATGCTGGTCAAGTGAAAAAGGGCCATTGGGATGCCTTGCAAAACAAGGTCAAAGGACTAGGCATTACACCCACAGTATTCCTGATTGGTTGTTTTGCCGAAGTACTGAACCGATGGAGCAAATCATCGCATTTCAGTCTCAACCTGACCCTGTTCAACCGCATTCCTTTTCACAAGGAGGTAGACAAATTGGTAGGCGACTTTACCTCGCTTACCTTACTGGAAGTTGATTTCCGTGAGGTTGAGGCTTTTTCTGCCCGACTGAAAAACATTCAGGACAGACTTTGGGAAGACCTTGAGCACAAGTACTTCAGTGGTGTGGAAATGCAACGGGAAATGTCGCGTTTCCACGGTCACTCTGTGATTATTCCAGTGGTCATTACCAGCACTTTGGGGCTAGGAGATGACCAGGAAGAGGGAGGCACGGACGAACTGCCCGATAATCTTGAGGAAATCCAAAAGCCTTACTCTATTACCCAAACCCCACAGGTGTGGCTCGATTTTCAGCTAGGTGAAAATAAGGATGGCCTGTGGTTCATTTGGGATTCTGTAGAAGAGCTCTTCCCGGAAGCCTTGATAGATCATATGTTTGAAGCCTTCAATCAGCTTTTGAGTGCTCTGGTAGCTGATGAATCAATATGGCACAACCAGTCGCTGGTAACCATGCCGGCAACTCAGGTCGGGGCCAGAGAAACAGTGAACAAAACACAGTCTCCGCAATCTGAAAAATACCTTCACGAATTATTCATCGACCAGGTTGGCCAGGCACCGGATCGCCTGGCGGTGATCACTGCAGAAAAGCAGTTTACCTATGGTGAGGTCCATACCATGAGTCTCGCACTGGGCAGGAAAATACGCGACCTGGGAGCGAAACCTAATCGGCTTGTGGCCATTGTGATGGAGAAGTGCTGGGAGCAGGTAGTTGCCAGCTTTGCCATACAGTATGCCGGAGGCGCTTATCTGCCCATTGGGTCTGAGCTGCCCGAAAGCAGGATCATGATGCTTTTGGAGCAGGGAGAAGTAGACATCGTTGTGACTACACAGACTGTGGCCGACCGCCTAAGCTTTGAAGCAGACAAGTCGGTAGTACTGGTTGAAGAAAGTCTCAAAGATGAGCAAGACCTGAGCCCAATGGAGCCGGTACAACAGCCCAGCGACCTGGCTTATGTCATCTTTACTTCAGGTTCTTCCGGCACACCCAAAGGCGTAATGATCGACCATATTGGCGCGGTCAATACGGTGATTGACATCAACGAGCGTTTTGACGTAGGTCCGGATGATCGCGTGTTGGCCATTTCTTCTTTGAGTTTTGACCTGTCGGTTTACGACATTTTTGGCCTGTTGGCTGTAGGAGGTGCTCTTGTGATCCCTGGCCAGGATGAACTCAGGTCTCCCGATCGTTGGATAGACTATATTCTGGAAAACAAAGTGACGCTGTGGAACACCGTACCGGCACTGATGCAGATGCTGGTAGACCACAACCGCGAGCGGGAGCAAATACCATTGCGGGTGATCATGATGAGTGGTGACTGGATTCCCTTGAACCTGCCCGGTCGCATCAAGGCCATTGCACAAGATGCGGATGTTTACAGCCTGGGAGGGGCCACAGAGGCTTCCATCTGGTCTATCTACTACCCGATCAATGATATTGACAGGCAATGGAAAAGTGTTCCTTACGGTAAGCCGTTGAAAAATCAGGGCTTCCATGTACTGAAACCAGATTTAAGTCATTGCCCTGATTATGTACCGGGCGACCTGTATATCACGGGCATCGGGCTGGCCAAAGGCTACTGGAAAGACGAAAAGAAGACCAATTCTAGCTTCATTACTCACCCTGAAACCGGTCAACGTCTGTACAAAACTGGTGACCTGGGCCGCTACCTGGCCGATGGCAATATTGAGTTCCTGGGCAGGGAAGACAACCAGGTGAAAATCCAGGGTTTCAGAATAGAGTTGGGTGAAATAGAACATCAACTCACCAATCACCCAGAGGTGAAAGAAGCCGCGGTATTGGCCAAAGACAATCTGGGTGAAAAATACCTGGTGGCCTACTACCAGGCAGACGATGAAATAGATGCAGAAGCTTTTGACCACTACCTGCAAGAAGTGCTGCCAGCTTACATGATTCCTTCTTACTACATGCACCTGGAGGCTTTCCCGCTGACGCCCAATGGCAAGGTAAGTGTGAAGCTGCTGCCAGAACCAGAGGTGAAAGCCAGATTGGACTATGTGGCACCAGAAAATGAAACCCAGGAAAAACTCATCGACCTATGGTCGCAATTACTGGGTATTGAGGCCGAAGTGGTCGGCATCAACCGAAGCTTCTTTGAGCTGGGCGGCCATTCGCTGAAAGCCATGGAAATGATCAACCGGATCAGAGAAGAGCTGGATGTGGAAGTACCGCTGAAAGTAGTGTTCGAAAAAAGGGATGTAAAACAGATCAGCGAATACATTCAGAAAGCTGAACATTCCGACTTTTTGATGATCGAAAAGGCAGCTCCCAAGCCATACTACACGGTTTCCTCGGCTCAGAAAAGGTTGTTTTTCCTCTATAAGTTCGACACTACTTCCCTGGCGTACAACATGCCTAGCGTATTTAAGCTGGAGGGTGAATTGGAAAAAGACCATATCCAAAAAGTGTTCGAACAGCTCATTGCCCGACATGAGCCCCTGAGGACCTCTTTTGAATTTGTGGATGGTGAATTGGTTCAACGGATAATGGCACAGGTCGATTTTGAGATTGAGTATTTTACAGCCAGCGAAGAAGAAGCGCCTGCCATTGTCCAGTCCTTTATAAGACCGTTTGACCTAAGTACCCCATTATTGATGAGGGTGGGACTGATCGAAACAGGCCCTGATCATCACCATTTGATGGTGGACATCCATCATATCGTCATCGATGGCATTTCACAGGAAATTCTGATCAAGGAGTTTATGGCCTTGTATAACAATGAGGCATTACCAGCCTTGAAGATTAGTTATAAAGATTTTGCCGTTTGGCAACAAGGAGAGGAACAGCAGGAAAAAGTTGTCAGGCAGGCTAATTTCTGGAAAGAGGTCTTTTCTGAAGAAGTGGAAGCCCTTGACCTGCCCACAGATTTTGTCAGGCCGGCCATCAAAAGTAATGCAGGCAGTGTCCTGAGCTTTGAGATCAATCAGGAACAAACTGCCCGGCTCAAGGCCATTGCCGATGGTGAAGAGGCTACCATGTTCATGGTAATGCTGGCGGTCTATAATACCCTGTTGGCCAAGCTTACCAACAAGGAAGACATTATCGTGGGTAATACTATTGCCGGTCGGCATTGGCCCGATCTGGAAAACATGTTCGGCATGTTTGTCAATACCCTGTCTTTGCGCAACCAGCCCAAGGGCGAGCTTACCTTTAAGGCATTCTTGTCTATGCTGAAGTCTAATACATTGACTTGCCTGGAAAACCAGGATTATCCTTATGAAGAGTTGATTGAAGACCTACAGGTAGAAAGAGATACGAGTCGAAACCCCCTGTTCGATGTGATGTTCTCCTATCAAAACTACCAGGAGACTAAACTGGAGATCCCGGATTTAACCCTGAGCCAGCTGCCTAATTACCAGGCCATTTCTAAATTCGATCTCACGCTTTTCGTCTTCGAAAAGGAAGGACGTTTAAAACTCGATGTCGAGTATGCCAGTGAACTGTTTAAGGAAGAGACCATTCAGCGATTCATCTCCAACTTCGAACAGATTGTATCAGCTGTCATCAGGGATGTCAACACCCCCCTCAAAGACATTGAAATACTGACAAAACAGGAAAAGGAGCAGCTACAGGTCACTTTCAACGATACGAAGAGGCCCTACCCTGATGAAGAAACTATAGTTTCCCTGTTTGAAAAACAGGTGCTGGCCAACCCTGACCATCCTGCACTCTTTTTCGAAGCATCTGCAGTGAACTACGGCCAGCTCAAGCGCCAATCAGACCAGATTGCTAATTACCTGATTCAGGTAAAACATGTCAAAACTGGCGACAGATTGGGGGTGATGTTAGAGCGTGAGGCCTGGTTGATCCCTGTCATCTTTGGTGTATTGAAAGCGGGTGGGGTATATGTGCCCATCGATCCTAATTTTCCAACCGAAAGGATTAATACCATCATTGAAGCATCTGGCCTCAAGGCGCTTATGACCAGGGGGCGATATGCATCGGAGGTAGCAACACCAGCACTTCTGGTAGACCTTGACCATGCTGAGCAAGAGATCCTATCACAGCCGGCAACAGCACCCGAGGCGAACCTCGACAGTCATGACCTGGCTTATATTATCTACACTTCCGGCTCAACGGGGAAGCCCAAAGGAGTAATGGTGGAGCATCATTCTGTGGTAAACAGAATCTTGTGGATGCAAAAAGAATATCCGATTACTGAAAGTGACACCTTGCTTCAAAAGACCCCGATCATCTTTGATGTATCCGTTTGGGAGCTTTTTTGGTGGTCATTCACCGGAGCCTCCTTATGCCTTTTGAAGCCCGGAGCAGAAAAAGAACCAGGGGAAATCATCAAAGCCATTGAACAGCACAAAGTCACCACCATGCACTTTGTACCCTCCATGCTCAGTGTCTTTCTTTCGGTTACCCAAAAGGATTTAGGCATTGAAGGCCTTGGGAGTTTGAGGCAGGTATTTGCCAGTGGTGAAGCCCTGAAAGCAGAGCATGTACAGCAGTTTGGCCAGCTTATTCACCAGCGGTGGGGTACGCGCCTGATCAACCTGTATGGTCCAACAGAAGCCACGGTGGATGTCTCCTATTACGAGTGTGATTTTAATGATGCTACTACCACTCCTCCCATAGGCCAACCGATCGACAATACCACCCTGCATGTACTCAGTAAAGACCAAAGGCTATTGCCTGTGGGAGTACCCGGAGAGCTGCACATAGGTGGAGTTGGCCTGGCCCGTGGTTATTGGGGCGACCCGGTGCAGACGCAAGAGAAATTCATTACCAATCCGCTTACCGGAGAGGGAAGACTGTATAAAACGGGTGATCTGGCCAAATGGCTTCCCGATGGAAACCTTGCCTACCTGGGCAGGATAGATCATCAGGTAAAAATCCGAGGCTTTAGAATAGAGTTGGGAGAAATAGAGAGCAACCTACTCGCACATGACCCAATAGAAGAGGCGGTTGTAGTAGTAAAGGAAAAAGAAGCAGACAAATTTCTGGTAGCCTATTACCGATCAGATGAAGTACAGGCTCCTGACACCTTGCGCGCATTTTTGGAAGAGCAGCTTCCAGGCTATATGATTCCCGCGTTTTTTGTCCACCTGGAATCTTTCCCGTTGACGCCTAACGGTAAGTTGAATACTAAGGCGTTACCTGCTCCGGAAGCAGATCAGACTGAAGATATGGTAGCACCGCAATCGGAAGAAGAAGCCCTGTTACTCAAGATCTGGACTGATGTGTTGAAGGTAGACAACATCAGTACGACCGATAATTTTTTCACCATTGGTGGAGACTCCATCAAATCTATTCTCATTTGCTCCAGAGCACGTACCATGGGCTATTCGCTGAGCATTGAGGATGTAATTACGCACCGTACGGTACAAAATGTTGCCAGGAAACTTGAAAAACTAGAAACCAACTCAAGCCAGGAAGAGGTGAGCGGTACAGCGCCTTTGACTCCGATCCAAAAATGGTTTATGGCCGGGCCAATCAAGAATAAAAATCGTTTCAACCAGTCTGTCATGCTTGATTTTAAAGCAGACGTATCGCATGAAACGATCGGGAAGATCTTTGATAAAATCCTGGCTCATCATGATGTCTTGCGCTCGGTCTTTAAGGAGGAAAACAACGAATGGGAGCAACAGATTACAGAGAAAAATGCCCCATTGGCTTTTGAAGAACATGATCTGAGAGGAATGGACGATTGGGAAGCACAACTCTCGTCACTTTCTGATAACATCCAGACAAGCCTGGATGTCGGGAAGGGCCCTGTACTTAAGCTGGGACTATTTAAGATGGATGCCGGAGATCGTTTGCTGATTGTGATTCATCATCTGGTGGTTGATGGTGTTTCCTGGCGTATTCTCTTTGAGGACATCGACAGTCTTTATCTACAGGCTAAAGCGAACGAGGCATTGTCTTTACCTGCCAAGACCGATGCCTATCATGCCTGGGCCAAACACCTGCTGGGCTATGTCAAGACTAAGGAATTTGAGCATGCCAATGACTATTGGAACCAGGCATTCTCTGCCAAACCAAATCAGCTGAAAAGGGACTTCCCGGAGGGTACCCGTACCTACGACCAGAGCAGGGTACCGTCATTTACCTTGAGTAAGGAGTACACCTCAAAGCTGATGTCTGAAGTGAATGATAGTTTCCATACACAGATCAACGATATCCTTTTGGCTGCCTTGGTTATGAGTATTCATGAGCAATTCGATCAGCACAATGTGCAAATAGACCTGGAAGGACATGGTAGAGAGAACATTCACCAGGGAGAAAATGTGAACAGGACAGTAGGCTGGTTTACCAGCATTTATCCTGTATTGCTCTCGCACCATGAAGGGGAGTGGTCGCAGACCATCAAGCAAGTGAAAGAGTCGCTGCGAAATGTTCCAAATCATGGTATCGATTACCTCCTGAAAAGATATTTAGTAGACGATAATGATTCAGAAACGGCTGATCAGTCGTCACCCATCATTTTCAACTACCTGGGCCAATTCGACTCCGATATTAATGATAAGTCATTTGAAGTGACCCGCGAATTTACCGGTGATAGCATTGCTCCCGATGAACAAACTTCTCACGATTGGGATATCTCGGGTATGGTTACCGGGGGTATGTTGAAAATGACGCTGTCTTACAGCGAGGGTCAATACCGTGAAGAAACCATTATCTCATTTATGTCGGCCTATGAGCAGCATTTGGTCAAGCTGATTGACTATTGCAGCAATTACGGCAAGGATGAGTTCACGCCTTCTGATTTCACTTACAAGGGATTGTCTATAGCAGAGGTTGATGAGTTGAACGAGCAATACGACCTTTCGGACCTTTATCCTTTGTCGCCTATGCAAGAAGGAATGCTGTTCCATTCCCTGTTCGACTCTGAAAGTGAGTTTTACTTTGAGCAGTTTACCCATAGCGTCAAAGGCCAGCTGGATGCGGCAGCGCTTGAGCACAGCATGAACGCGCTAATGGCACGTCACGACATCCTACGTACGATTTTCTTGCACGAAGGTTTTGAGCGTCCAATACAATTGATACTGGATGAAAGAAAGATCGATTTCCAATTCATAGATGCCAAAGAAGACTGTCAAAAGCGGTCTAAGTCAGCGGTGAGGCGTGACTACCAGAACCGCCAGCGGGCCAGGAAATTCAATTTAAGCTCCGATGTATTGGTGCGGCTCTTGGTAGTGCAAATGGACGATGATGAGTACGAATTGATCTGGGGTTATCATCACATCCTGATGGATGGCTGGTGTATGTCTATCATCACCAGTGAACTCAAAAGCCTGTATGTAGCCCACAAAAAAGGAGTAGAACTGTCGCTTCCAGAAACCGAACCTTTCTCCAAATACATCGCCTGGATTGAGAAGCGGGATAAAAAGGAATCGCTCAACTATTGGCAAAACTATCTGGAAGGGTATCAGAACTCAGTTTCACTACCTAAAATCGAACAGTTACCAAATCAAGACCAGCCCTATGAACTGAGGTCCGAGGAGCTTAAAATAGATAAAGAACTTACCGCAGCATTGCAGGCAGCATCTGGCAAGTATGGAGTCACGGTGAATACCATCGTGCAATGTGCCTGGGGTATGCTGCTGGGCCGTTATGGTAATTTTGACGATGTCGTTTTTGGCTCAGTGGTGTCGGGTCGTCCGGCAGAATTAACGGGCATGGAGCGTGTCGTAGGATTGTTTATCAATACCATTCCGGTGAGGGTGAAAATGGATGCTGAGGCCAGCATAGAAGACCTGCTCACCAAGACTCAAAAAAGCGCGCTGACAGGAGATCAATACCATTACAATCCACTGTCTGAGATTCAAGCGCTGAGCGAAATGGGCAGTGACCTGATCAATTGTGTAATGGTCTTTGAAAACTATCCCATAGCAGACGAGATCATGGATACCAATTCGGACGATAGCAGTCTGGATGACTTCACCATTACCAATGTTGAGCTTTATGAACCCACCAATTATGACCTGCTCATTTTTGTGAATCCTGGTGAGGAAATGCTCTTTAAAGTGGACTTCAATGCCAATGTGCATGCACCTGAAATGGTTGAAAAAGCAGTCGGACACTTTGGCAATATCATCGGTCAAATGGCCGGTAATATGAATGGATTGTTGGAAGACGTCACCTTTGAGAATTCTCAGATTCCTTTGGCACGGATTGAACTGGCTGGAGTTGCCGAAAGAAACAGGCTTTTGTTCCAACTCAATGGACCCAAGCGCAATTTTGATCGTGAAAAGGTCTATTCTGAACTGTTCAGAGAGCAGGTAGAAAAAACTCCGGATCGTATCGCGGTAGCACACAATGGCGATACACTGACCTACCAGCAACTGCATGACAAGTCCATTAAGCTGGCCCGTTACCTGGTTTCAAAAGGCATTGGTAACGAAAACAAAGTGGCCCTCTTCATGTCTCGTGGTATCGATATGCTAGTGAGCATCCTGGCTAGCTTGAAGGCAGGCAGTTCCTATGTGCCTATAGACATCGATTACCCTGGCATTAGGGTAGAAGAAATCATCAAAGATAGTGAGGCACACATGGTGATTACCAAGGCAGCGCATCGGGCCGATCTTAATGAGATCTTTAACTCGACACCCACGCTGGAATCCGTCTTAGACATCGATACGCTGCCTCTGATCAGTCGTACCAACGGTTCGGCCCCTACATTCTCAGGTAGTACCAACGATTTGGCCTATATAATCTATACATCTGGTACCACCGGAAAACCCAAGGGAGTGATGATCCACCAGCTGGGTATGATCAATCACCTTTATGCCAAAATCAACGACCTGAACATAGGCGCAGATGATGTGATTGCACAAACGGCATCTCCCTGCTTCGACATTTCAGTATGGCAGTTCCTGGCCGCCTTGATGGTAGGAGGCAAAACCTGCATTATTGACAAGGAAAAAGTAGTTTACCCGGATAGCCTTTGCGATGAACTCCAGAAAGGCAAAGTGTCCATCTTCGAATCGGTGCCCTCGCTCATGACCAGCTTCCTGGACGACTTGCCCTCTGATCATGATCTATCGCTCAAAGACCTGAGATGGATGGTACCTACTGGGGAGGCGCTCAGTGTAGCCCTGACCAAAAAGTGGTATGAACACTTTCCTGAGATCAAGTTGCTCAACGCTTATGGCCCTACGGAAGCATCGGATGATGTAACGCATTATGTAGTGCCAAAACCAACCGGAGACGAGGATACCATTCCCATTGGGCAGCCCATGGCCAATACGCAGATCCTCATTCTCAACCCCCATTTAGGACTCTGTCCGGTGGGTGTAAGAGGAGAGATTTGTGTAGCAGGCCTGGGGGTCGGTAGGGGCTATTGGGGCAAAGAAGAATTGACCAATGCAGCTTTTGTTACCAACCCGTTCCTGACCGAGCTGGACGATCCTGATTATGCATTGCTGTACAAGACAGGTGATATTGGTTATTACCGTGAAGATGGCAATGTGGTCTATATTGGCCGTAAAGACGACCAACTAAAGATCAATGGTAATCGGGTTGAGCTGGGTGAGATTGAGAGCCACCTGTCTACCTATGAAGGCATATCCGAAGCGGTGGCCAATGTGAAAGAAAAGGGAGAAGACCACTACCTGATTGGCTATTACCTGTCTGAGGAGACTATTGAAGTCAACGAACTCATTGCACACCTTCAAACCAGGATGCCAGAATATATGGTCCCTAATTTCTATATGCGTCTTGATAAATTTCCGTTGACCCAGAATGGCAAGCTGGACCGTAAAGCCTTACCTGATCCGGAAATTAGCGGAGAAGAAACGTTCATAGCGCCATCTACCGAAGCAGAGAAACAACTGGCCGTCATGTGGGCAGAGATTTTGAACGTAGATCTGGAAGTGATTGGTGTGAACAGAAGCTTCTTTGAATTAGGAGGGCACTCTCTCAAATCTATCTCACTGGTAAACATGATAGCCAAGGCTTTTGGCGTGAAAGTGCTCTTGAAAGATGTGTTCACACATCAGAACATCCGAAACCTGGCCGAACTCATCACACAGTCTGCAGGTCTGCAGTACCAGGCCATCAAAAAGGCCGAAACCAAACCGTATTATCCGCTGTCACAGGCACAATTACCGCTGTTCTTCCAACATGAAGTCAATCCAGATTCGTTGGAAAGAAACCAGACTTTTATAGGCGTGATAGAGGGGGATTTGGACAAGGAAAAACTGGAACAGGTTTTCCAAAAGCTGTTTGCCCGCCACGATAGTTTGCGTACCTCCTTCAAAATGAACGACCTGGAACCTGTACAGGTAGTAGCAGAGAAGGTTGATTTTGAGATTTCGCAATTTGAGGCCGAAGAAAGCAATGCGAGGGCCGTCATCAATGAGTTTGTTCGACCCTTTGACATAGGCAAGGCTCCTCTGATGCGGGTTGGCCTGGCCACCTTAGAGCCGCAGCGCCATGGGCTTATGGTAGACATTCATCACCTGGTGGCCGATGGGCTGTCCCTGGAAATACTAACAGACGAATTTTTAGCACTGTATAACAGTACTGAGTTGCCAGCAACGGAAGCGCAATACACCGATTTTGTGAGCTGGGAAGAGAGCGAAGAGTACCAGGAAAGCATGGCCGATCAAAAGCAATTCTGGGTGAATGAATTTAGCAAGGAGATCCAACCCCTGGAAGTGCCAATCGACTATGAGCAACCCGATAGCGAGGAGAGTGAAGGAGAAAGAATTGCACTGGAGTTAGACTCAGAAAAAGTTCAGTTACTGCGGCAGCTGGCCGAGAAACAGGGAGCTACACTTTCCATGGTCATGCTGGCTTTTTATAACATTCTGCTTTCGAAACTCACCCGGCAGGAAGACATCATTGTGGGCGTGCCGCTAAATGGTAGAGAGCGTGCCGAGTTTGAAAAAACGGTGGGCATGTTTGCCAAAGTATTGCCGGTGCGCAATTACCCGAAGGCACAATTGACTTTTGATGAGTTTTTGGCCGAAGTGAAGCACAAGTTTTCCAGCGCCCTCGACCATCAGACCTACCCCTATGAAGAATTGGCCAGAGAACTGGGCATTGAGCGAAATACCGGGCGTAACCCCTGGTTTGATGTCATGTTTACCTACACCCATCAGCGCTCAACCGATGGGCACATTGAAGGGCTCATCATCAACCAATTTGCAGGCAAAGAGGTATTGATTCGGCAAAACATGGGGCTGGATATTGCCGAGAGCGAAGATGGCCTCTTGCTACTATTCGGCTATTCCAGGGCACTCTTCAGAAGAGAGACCATGGATAAATTCATTGAATACTTTAAGCAGATCACAGATGCCGTGCTGGAAAACCCAGCCTGTTTGATTTCACAAATTGACATTGTAGAAGGTGAAGAAAGAAGAAAACTGCTATTTGAGTTTAATGGACCAATCAGAACATTCAACCGTGAAAAAACCTACTCCACGCTCTTTAAAGAGCAGGCAGAGAAGAGCCCCGAATCTGTGGCAGTAATCCACAATGGAACCAGTCTGAGCTATGAGCAATTGCATGAAAAGTCAATTCATCTGGCGACCTACCTGGTGAGCAAGGGAGTGAGTAGCCAAACCAAGGTGGGCATTTACATGCCGCGCGGTATCGATATGCTTGTGAGCATTCTGGGTATTTTACAGGCCGGAAGTGCCTATGTGCCCATCGATATCTATTATCCGGAAAAAAGGATTGATGAGATTGTCAAAGACAGCGAGCTGTCCATAGTCATCACCAAGGCAGTCCCTCAGTCGGATTTCGATGCAATATTTGACTCGACACGCACGCTGGAAACTGTCTTAGACATCGATACGCTACCCCTGATCAAGGGCAGCAATGGTTCGGTCCCTTCATTCTCTGGCACTACCAACGATTTGGCCTATATGATCTTTACTTCTGGTACCACGGGAAAACCCAAAGGGGTGATGATCCATCAACTGGGTATGATCAATCACTTGTATGCCAAAATCAACGACCTGAACATTGGCGCAGATGATGTGATTGCACAAACGGCATCACCCTGTTTCGACATTTCAGTATGGCAGTTCCTGGCCGCCTTGATGGTTGGGGGCAAAACCTACATCATTGACAAGGAAAAAGCGGTTTATCCCGATAGCCTTTGCGAAGAATTGCAGCATGGCAAAGTATCCATCTTCGAATCGGTGCCCTCGCTGATGACCAACTTCCTGGACGACCTGAGTGCAGATCATGATGTATCGCTCAAAGATCTGCGATGGATGGTACCCACCGGAGAAGCTCTGAGTGTAGCCCTGACAAAACAGTGGTATGAGTATTTCCCTGACATCCGCTTGCTTAACGCCTATGGCCCTACGGAAGCATCGGATGACGTAACGCATTATGTAGTGCCAAAACCAACCGGAGGCGAGCATACCATACCGATTGGTCAGCCATTGGCCAATACGCGCATCTTCATTCTCAACGAGCATTTAGGACTCTGCCCTGTGGGTGTAAGAGGAGAAATTTGCGTGGCAGGCCTGGGGGTTGGAAAGGGCTACTGGCGCAACGAAGAAAAGACCAATGCTGCCTTTGTACCCAACCCGTTCCTGAACGAACTGGATGATCCTGATTATGCCCTATTGTACAAAACGGGCGACATTGGCTACTTCCGTGAAGATGGCAATGTAGTCTATGTGGGGCGTAAAGACGACCAGCTCAAAATCAACGGTAACCGTGTGGAACTGGGTGAAATAGAAAGCAGACTGTCTCTTCATGACAGCATCAAAGAAGCAGCCGTGATGGCCAAAGACAGCGGGCCAGGCAAGCTCCTGGTGGCCTATTATGTGTCTGATGAGGCCATTGATCCAAGTGAATTGCGGCTTTACCTTATCAATCAGCTGCCCGATTACATGGTGCCAGCCATTTACAAGCGACTGGACAAAATGCCTTTGACAGCCAATGGCAAGCTGAACAGAAAGGCCTTGCCAGAACCAGTCATCACCCTGAATGAAGATTTTACCAAGGCAGAAACGGTGACAGAGATCAAGCTGACAGAGATATGGGCAGAAGTACTGAAAATCACCGCGGAGCAAGTGAGCGTAACCACAGACTTTTTCAGCCTGGGCGGTAACTCCCTGATGTCCATCACACTTGTTGGCAAAATCCACAAACAATTGAATGTCAAAATCACCCTGAGAGATTTCTTTGAAAAGCCCACTGTTCGCGCTACAGCGGAGTACATAGACACCGTCTCCTGGCTCACCCACGAGACCAAAGAAGACGGCAAGGGAAAAATCGAAATCAGCATATAAATCTACCCGGCCTTTTCCTCTGAGGATTCTAAAAAGCCCGATTGCTCCCTGACTGGTAATTCGGATCTCTGACCGCCTCTGAGTGGTCGGGGGGCCACCACATATGCGAACGGTAAAAGCGAAACATCAATATATGCATGAATTAGTCAAAAAGTTGAAAGAACACGCCATTGATTTGGACGTGGTCAACGATCAATTGAAGCTGTCGGTGCCCGAAGATTTCGATGCGCATGAAATTATTGAAGAGATCAGGGAGAACAAGGCAGGGTTGATCGCTTTTATCAAAAAGCTGAAGAGCATCACTGATTTTAAGTCGATCAGGCCGGCTGAGAAAAAGGAGTACTATGTGCTTACAGCCGCTCAGCGAAGGCTTTATTTCCTGTATACTTTCGATAAGAAGTCTATTACCTATAACATGCCTCAGGTAATATGGATGAAGGAAGGCTTGGACACAACACGTCTGAACTACGCGTTTGCAGAGCTGATCAACCGCCATGAAATACTGCATACCAGCTTTGAATTAATCAATGAAGAGCCTGTGCAAAAGGTTCTGGATCAATTTGAATTCAACCTGGAATATTTCGAGTCTACTGAAGCGGATGTTGCCCGTTTGATCAAGGAATTTGTAAGACCTTTTGATCTGGCAAAGGCTCCGCTCTTGCGCGTCAGGGTGGTAAAGAGGGCGGAAGCTGCGGAAAAGGGTAGTGATCAGCTATTGATGATTGATATGCCTCACATTGTTTCAGATGGGGTGTCTCATGGCATCTTGCTCAGCGATTTCAAGGCCTTGTACAGTGGCGAACATCTCCCGGTTTTGCCCTTGCAGTATAAAGACTATGCTGAATGGCAGCAAGACAGCCTCAATCAGGAAAAACTGTTGGCCCAAAAAGACTATTGGTTGTCGCAAATGTCAGGTGAACTGCCCCACCTCGACCTTCCCCTGGATTATGATCGCAGTGTCCGTCAGAATGCTCAGGGAGATAGCCATTCAATAACTTTCAGCAAAGGCGAGACTACCAGAATCAAAAACTTCATCAGAGAGCAACCGGGTATTACCCTCTTTTCTTTTCTGTTGGCTTCGTTTAATGTATTGTTGGGTCGCCTTAGTGGCCAGGACGATATCATCATCGGTTCACCTGTAGTCAATCGCAACCACCCGGACCTGGAAGGTATTGTAGGGCTCTTTTTAAATACCCTGGCTTTTCGCAACTATCCGGGTCGAGACAAGACCTTTGCCGAATTTTTGGAAGAAATCAGGGTCAATACCCTCGATGCCTTTCAAAATCAGGATTACCTGTATGAAGACCTTTTGGGAGAGCTAAACCTCGCCCGAGACCTCAATCGCAACCCACTATTCGATATATTCTTCAATTTCCTCAACTTCGGCCAACAAGGCGAAGGAGGTATAGATGGTACCAACATCGGCCCCTTTGAGTCGGGGCAAATTGAGACTAAGTTTGATCTGCATCTGTCAGCCGGAGAGCAAGGTGATAATATATTCCTGAGCTGCGTATACAAGCAAAGCCTTTTCAGGGAGGAAACCATCCGGTACATTTTTGCTGAGTTCAGAAGCCTGATTAACCAAGTTGTCGAACTCCCCCATCAAAAAATCGGGGACTATGACATCCTGAACCGGCAGGCATTGCCTGCGGCTCAATCCCCGCTAAGTCCGGTTCGTCCTTTTGAGGTCTTTACTGACGAAGAAGTTGATCAGTCACTGCCTGAACGTTTTGCAAGAATTACCAGAAAATATGGGCAAAACAGAGCAGTCGTTAGTGAAACAGGTGAACTGAGTTACAGCCAGCTGGATGAGTTGTCGAACAAAACGGCCAGAGCCCTCCTCAACATCAGGGGCCAGGCCAGGCCAGGCACAAGAACAGCCCTCCTCTTCAGTCATGATAGCCCCATGATAGTGGCCATGCTGGGCACACTCAAGTCCGGTAGTGCCTATGTGCCCGCTGATCCACTCTATCCGAAACAGCGCATTATCGATATTATCGAAGACTGTGGTGCCGATGTGCTTCTGACAGCAACCGAACATTATAAGCTGGCCAGCGAACTGCTGTCCCAACTTGATACAAATGTGCGGCTTGTAAACATAGAGGCACTTGATCCTGCACTTTCAACTGATGCTGTGGAGGTTGAGATTGTACCTGATGCCTTGTGCTATATCCTGTACACCTCAGGCTCTACAGGTAAGCCCAAAGGGGTAATGCAGTCGCACCGAAATACACTGCACTTTTGCAGGGTTTATACCAATGCCTTGCACATCAATGCTGACGATCGCCTGACCGGGCTCTCCAGCTATTGTCATGACGCTTCAAAAATGAGCATTTTTGGGGCCTTGCTCAATGGGGCGGCATTTTATCCTTTCGATATCAAAAACCAGGGCGTTGAAGAACTCAAAGCACTAATCGCAAGAGAGGAGCTCACCATCTATCACTCTACGCCTTCAGTATACCGTTACTTAGTAGGTGACCTTTCCGAAGGGGAAATATTTGACAGCCTGCGCTTTGTGGTGTTGGGGGGAGAGGTCGTGCGCTCGACTGATGTGGCCAGCTACCAAAAGCATTTCTCAAATCAGTGTCTGTTCATCAACGGTCTGGGCCCCACTGAGTCGACTGTGACCCTGCAAAACTTTATTGGCAAAGACACCGACCCAGGCGGTAGTGCAGTGCCAGTGGGCTACCCGGTAGCACATACCCAGGTGCACATTCTCAGGGCCGACCACCAGCCAGCCGATATTTACGAGTACGGAGAGCTTGTGTACGAAAGCGACTATCTGGCGCTGGGATACTGGAATGACCTGGAGAAAACAAACAGTTCATTTAAAACCGACCTGCTAACCAAAGGCAAGCGATATTATAAGTCTGGGGATATGGGCAGGTTGTTGCTCAATGGCATGATCGAGTTCAAGGGCCGTGCGGATAGCCAGGTGAAGATTCGCGGTTTTAGGATTGAGCTGGAAGAGATTGAAAATGGCCTGAGTTCGCATCCTGATATCCGGGAATCGGTGGTGTTGGTGAAAGAAAAGGGGGATGACGCCTTTTTGGTTGGCTATTATGTTGCTCGTCAGGCACTTTCTGATAAGGACATAAGGAACTATCTACTGGATCGACTGCCTGACTATATGGTTCCGGGCCACTATGTTGGCCTGGACCATCTGCCGCTTACCGCCAATGGCAAGGTAGACACCAGGGCCCTGCCCGAGCCGGAGATCAATATCACTGAAGATTTTGTACCCCCTGCCAATGTCATAGAAGAGCAGTTACAAGCCATCTGGGCAGATGTACTGAAGCTAGAAGCAGAAGCGATCAGCGTTATCCAGAGTTTTTTTGAGTTGGGAGGTCATTCGCTTCGTGCCACAGTGGTGGTAAACAGGATCCGAAAAAACCTTCAGGTAGAGGTGCCTTTGAGAGACTTCTTTCGCCATGCAGACATCCGCAGCCTGGCAAATTATGTGCTATTACAAGATCAGCTGGATCATACCAGCATACCGAAGGCAGAAGAAAAGGAACACTACGCGCTAAGCTCTGCCCAGAAGCGGCAGTATTTCTTACAGCAATTCGATCAGAGTTCTACTGCCTATAACCTGCCTCACATGGTAAAACTCAGGGGTGCACTGGACCTTGACCAATTGCAGGCGGCCTTCCAGAACCTGATAGACCGGCATGAGAGCTTTCGCACCCGTTTTGTGATGCTGGAAGAAGATCCGGTTCAGGTGATTGAGCAGGAACTAAGCTTTGAACTACTTGTACATCGTGTTGAAGGAGAAAACGAGGCTGGGGAGTTGGTCAATACCTTTGTGAAATCATTTGATCTCACAAAAGCCCCCTTGTTAAGAGCAGAAGTCATTGAGGTTGGACAGGAAGAGCACCTTCTGATGACTGATATGCATCACATCATCAGTGATGGTGTATCGAGAAGAATCCTGACAGAGGAACTCTTATCACTTTATAATGGCGAAACCCTTCCCGCCTTGCAGCTGCAATACAAAGACTACTCAGAGTGGCAGCAAAGTGAAGAAGCCTATGAGAAGTTAAATAAGGCTAGATCATTCTGGCTGGATGCTTATGACGAACTTCCCGAAGTATTAACCCTTCCCACGGACCATTCCCGACCGGAAGTCAGGAGTTACAGAGGGGCAAGCATTCACTTTTCATTTTCAGAATCAGAGACTGCAGACCTGAAGCAATTGGCCCGGGTAGAAGGTACCACCATGTTTATGTTGCTGTTATCAACATTCAATGTGCTGCTCTCCCGCCTTTCAAATCAGCAGGATATTGTAGTAGGTACCCCAACTGCGGGTCGCTTCCACGATGACCTTTCCGGCATTATAGGCATGTTTGTGAACACCCTTCCGCTGCGCAATGCGCCTAGAGGAGATAAACGTTTCACTGACTTTTTGGCCGAAGTTACGGAGGCAACCTTAGCCTGTTTCGATCACCAGACTTATCAGTACGAGGAGCTTATCAATGAGCTTAAGGTCAGCCGGGATACCAGTCGCAACCCCCTCTTCGATGTGATGTATACCTACCTCAACATGGATGCTTCAAAAGAGGTAGCAGTAGCAGACTTGCAGGGCGAAGCTTTTGGAGGAGCAATTACCCAAACTGAAAAATTTGACCTTAGCCTGACCGTTGAGGAAGGTGAAACACAGATCTTCACTTCCATAAGCTATGCCACCGATTTATTCAAAAGGGAAACGGTTGAGCGTTTCACAAGCTATTTCGAGTCCATCATCAATCAGGTCCTTTCTGATTGCAGCATACTGCTGTCCGAAATAGATATCCTGTCCGAAAAGGAAAGACATCAACTACTTCAAGGGTTTAATGACACACATGCTGATTATCCAGGGAATAGGACCGTCATCGATTTGTTCGAAGCACAGGTGGCAAGTACGCCTGATAAGACAGCTCTAATCTTTGGGAGTGAGAGGCTGAGCTACAAGTCTTTTCAAAGGAAGGTAGATCAGCTGACCGGAATGCTGTTGAAAAGAGGTGTCAAAATAGGAGACATTGTTGGCCTTGTAAGCGGTCGTTCCATTGATATGATGGTGGGCATCTATGGTATTCTCAAATCTGGTGCTGCCTATTTACCCATAGATCCCAACTACCCTGAGGCGAGAATAGACTACATACTTCAAAACAGTGGTGTAACGCTGCTGTTGGTTTCTCCGGATTTTAAATACAAGGCAAAAGATTCGGCTGAGGCAATCTTGTTAGACTCCCAGGAAGGTGGCCCGTCAACATCAGAAGTTGCCATTAAAAGTCAGGCGCGTCCCGAAGGGCTAGCTTATGTCATCTATACTTCCGGTAGCACTGGCAAGCCTAAGGGAGTGATGGTTGAACATGGCTCATTGATGAACCGGCTTCATTGGATGAACCGTGCTTACTCGATAGGATCAGAAGATGTCGTACTGCAGAAGACTCCCATTACATTTGATGTTTCAGTATGGGAGTTGTTTTGGTGGTCGCAACAAGGGTCAAGCTTATGTTTGCTAGCGCCTGAAGGAGAAAAGGATCCCGGTATTCTGAGCAAAGTGATCACTCAAGACCAAGTGAGTACGATTCATTTTGTACCCTCCATGTTGCAAGCCTTTATTGATTATGTAGCCAGTAAGGGCAACGTATCTGAGCTTAGTGCTTTACGACAAGTATTCTGCAGTGGAGAAGCTTTAAAACTGTCACAGGCCAAGAGGTTCAACGAGCTATTTTATGAAACCAACCAAACCCGGCTGATTAACCTGTACGGCCCCACAGAAGCGACTATTGATGTATCCTATTATAATGTTTACGATCAGCCGTTCAACGATAAGATTCCGATAGGCAAACCGATAGACAATATCCGTCTTTATGTTTTGGGCAGTTCGAATTCTTTGCAACCCATTGGTGTGCCTGGAGAATTATGCATTAGCGGAGACGGCCTGTCGCGAGGTTATTTGAATAATGAAAAATTAACGGCAGAGAAGTTCATATCAAGTCCTTTTCAGGCTGGTGAGCGCATGTACAAGACGGGGGATCTGGCCCGTTGGTTACCTGACGGGAATCTTGAGTTTTTAGGCAGGATTGATCACCAGGTCAAGCTGAGAGGTTTTAGGATTGAGTTGGGGGAGATAGAACATCACCTTACCAATCTTGATCAGGTAAGGGAATCGGTTGTATTGGCAAGAGGAGAAAGCGGAGACCAATACCTGGTAGGTTACTATGTGTCAGAAGAAACTTTGGAAACCGTAACATTAAGAACTCACCTGGCGGAGAGGCTTCCGGAGTACATGGTTCCGAGCCATTATGTCCACCTGGAGAAGTTGCCATTAACGGCCAATGGCAAGTTGGACAGGAAATCCCTGCCGCAACCTGAGGTCAGGATCACCACAAACTTTGAAGCCCCAGCCAATGAAACCGAGGGGCAACTCCAAGCCATTTGGGCCGAGGTCGGTCCCTTGGGACAATCAGAAAATGCAGACAAAAAAAAGAACCAACCGGGCGGAGAGGCTTCCCGAGTACATGGTTCCGAGCCATTATGTCCACCTGGAGAAGTTGCCATTAACGGCCAATGGCAAGTTGGACAGGAAATCCCTGCCGCAACCTGAGGTCAGGATCACCACAAACTTTGAAGCTCCAGCCAATGAAACCGAGGAGCAACTGCAAGCCATTTGGTCTGAGGTATTGAAGCGGGAGCCGGAACAGATCAGCGTAACTGCCAACTTTTTTGAGCTGGGCGGCCATTCACTTCGGGCTACCGTGGTGGTGAACAGAATACGCAAGCGCCTTGAGGTGGAGGTACCTTTAAGAGACTTCTTTCGCCATGCAAACATCCGCAGCCTGGCAAACTTTGTGTTATTACAAGATCAACTTGGTCATACCAGCATCCCGAAGGCAGAAGAAAAGGAGCACTACGCCCTAAGCTCGGCCCAGAAGCGGCAATATTTCTTACAGCAATTCGATCAGAGTTCTACTGCCTATAACCTGACGCAAGTGATGGTGCTGGAGGGTGAGGTGGATCGTGATCATTTAGAGGAGACCTTCCACAAGCTTGTGGCCCGCCACGAGGTATTGCGTACCTGTTTTGAGATGGCAGGTGAAGCGCCAGTTCAAAAGGTGTTGGAGGATATTGACTTTGCCATTGAATATCATGAGGGAAGTGAGGAAGAGGTTCAGGAGATCACAAAAGCGTTTATCAGGCCCTTCGACCTGAGTCAGGCTCCTTTGATCAGAGTTGGTTTAGTCACCAGAGAGGCTTCATCTACCAAGGGCAAAACACAGGCACTATTGATGGTGGACATGCACCATATCATCACCGATGGTACCTCTCAGGGCATCTTGGTCAACGACTTCAAATCTCTCTACAATGGAGGGGAGCTTCCGGCCCTCAAGCTACATTATAAAGACTACGCAGAGTGGCAGCAACAACCAACACACCGGGAGCGCCTGGAAAGCCAGAAAGCTTACTGGCTCCGAACGTTTTCAGGGGATTTACCGCTAGTAGATTTGCCACTGGATTATGCACGGGGCACCAACCAGAACACGAAAGGTGCGAGCTACTCAGTCAGTTTTACACAGGAAGAGACTGAAGCCATCAGGGCCTACATTCAGGGTGGTGAGGGCATAACGCTGTTCTCTTTTCTTTTGGCCAGTTACAATGTGCTTTTGAGTAGGCTTACTCATCAGGAAGACATCATCATCGGCTCCCCGGTGGTCAACCGCCATCATGCCGATTTGGAGCATGTGGTAGGCCTTTTCTTAAACACGCTCACATTTCGCAACTACCCGGAGAAGGGCAGGCTCTTTTCAGACTTTGTCAGGGAGGTAAAGGCCAATACACTCGAAGTCTTCCAGAATCAGGATTACCAATACGAGGACCTTTTGGGCGAGTTGAACCTGTCCAGGAATGTGAACCGCAATCCGCTGTTTGATGTGTTCTTCAACCTATTGAACTTCGAAGAGGAACAGACAGAAGGGATGGAAAGGCTTCGGGTGAGCGGCTATGATTCTGGTGAGTTGACCACCAAGTTTGACCTGAGCCTATATGCAGGAGAGGATGCCAAGAGCATTTACCTGAACTGCGTTTACAAGCCGAGCCTGTTCAAGGAGGAAACGATCCGCTATGTGTTTGATGAGTTCAAAAAACTGATCAATGAGATAATCGCTTTCCCAGACCATCAGATTAAGGGTTACAATATTTTCAACCAGTCTGAGATTGAGTCAGGGCAAAATACGATTGTCCCGGAAAATGCATTCGAGCCATTCACAAAAGGAGCGATAGAGCAGTCAATTCCTGAGCGTTTTGAACAGATCGTCAAGAGGAACCCTAACCATTTGGCTCTGAGTGATGGACCGACAGTACTTAGCTATGGGCAACTGGATAGACAGACCAACAGGATTGCCCGATGTCTTTTAGAAACCAGACCTGAAAAAGCACAAGCCCAAACCACGGCCCTATTGTTCAGTCATGGATCGCGAATGATTGAGGGCATGCTGGGAGTCTTAAAGGCGGGCAGTGCTTATGTACCGATGGACCCTCATTATCCGCTTCAGCGCATGCAAGCGATGTTAGAAGACAGCGGAGCGGATGTGCTACTGACGGAATCAGACAACCTGGAGCTGGCCACAACACTCTTGTCTCAAACCGACAAAGAGCTACGACTTATCAATATCGAAGCCATTGATAAGCGCAAGTCCACCAAGCCTGTACAAAAAGATATCTCTCCGAATGCGTTGTGCTATATTCTGTACACCTCAGGCTCTACCGGCAAACCCAAGGGCGTGATGCAATCACACAGAAATGCCCTGCACTTCTGCAGGGTTTACACCAATGTCCTGCATATCAACAGCAAAGACCGGCTGACGGGTCTGTCCAGCTACTGCCATGATGCTTCCAAGATGAGCATTTTCGGAGCGCTATTGAACGGAGCCACCCTTTACCCTTATGACTTGAAGCGCCAGGGTATAGCTGGGCTGAAGGCACTGATAGAAAAGGAGCAATTGACGATCTATCACTCTACGCCTTCGGTATACCGTTACTTCATAAACACAATGGATGTGAAAGCACGTTTAGCAAGCATTCGCATGCTGGTGATGGGAGGAGAAGCCGTGCTCTCCACCGATGTCATCAGTTACCAAAAGCATTTTTCAGACGACTGTTTTTTCATCAATGGTCTGGGGCCTACTGAGTCTACAGTCACTCTTCAAAACTTCATTGGCAAACAGGTTATTCAACAGGGCACTGCTGTACCGGTAGGCTACCCGGTGGGAGAGACTGATGTCGCTGTTTTAAGAGCCAATGGTCAGAGGGCAGATGTTTATGAATACGGAGAGCTGGTGTATGAGAGTGACTACCTGGCCCTGGGCTATTGGAAGGACGTAGAGAAAACAAACCAATCATTCAAGACCGACCTGCTGGAAAAAGGAAGACGCTGCTATAAGTCTGGTGATATGGGGCGTCTGCTTCCCAATGGCATGATCGAGTTCAAGGGTCGTGCCGACAACCAGATTAAGATCAGGGGCTATAGAGTAGAGCTGGGAGAAGTGAAAAGCTTCCTGACCAGTCACCCTTCGATAAAAGAGTCGGTGGTGCTGGCCAAAGAGCGGGAAGGCGACCCTTACCTGGTGGCCTATTATGTGGCCGGTCAGGCAATAGAGGAATCGGATATAAGGAGTTACCTGCTGGATCGACTGCCTAACTACACCGTTCCGGACCACTATATTGGCCTGGACCATCTGCCCCTCACCGCCAATGGCAAGATAGACGCCAAGGCGCTGCCGGAACCTGAAGTCAGGATCACTGCAGACTTTGAGACTCCAGCCAACGAAACCGAGGAGCATCTGCAAGACATATGGTCTGAGGTATTGAAACTGGAGTCAGAACAGATCAGCGTAACCGCCAACTTTTTTGAGCTGGGAGGTCACTCCCTAAGGGCTAACGTAGCGGTGAACAAAATCCGTAAAGAACTTCAGGTAGAAGTATCGTTACGGGACTTTTTCCGCTATGCCGATATCCGTAGTCTTGCTATCCATATACTTCAGCAAGAGCAGCTAAGCCAGACGAGCATTCCTAAAACCAAAGAAAAGGATCACTATGTGCTCAGTTCTGCTCAGAAACGGCAGTACTTCCTACAGCAGTTCGACTTAACATCGGTCACCTACAATATGCCTCAGGTACTGAAGCTGCGGGGAACACTGGACACAGAACGCCTGCAAGCAGCCTTCCAGGGGCTGATAGACAGGCATGAGAGCTTCCGCACCCGCTTTGTCATGCAGGAAGAAGCACCTGTACAGGTGATTGAAAAAGTGCTGGCCTTTGAATTGGTTGTACACCGTGGAAAAGATGAAGCAGCCGTAGCCCGGCTTACCGATGGCTTTGTCCGGCCGTTTGACCTTAGGCAAGCTCCTTTACTCAGAGCGGAAGTGGTTGAAATTAGCGAGGATGAATATATCCTGATGACCGATATGCACCATATCATTTGTGATGGCATCTCCATGGGAATCCTCACAGAAGATCTATTATCGCTCTATAATGGTGCAATTCTCCCAGGCCTAAAGCTTCAATACAAAGACTATTCTGACTGGCAACAGGGAGAAGAAGCCGTACAAAGACTGAGTAAAGAGCGTGAATTCTGGCTGGAACAATACAAGGAATTGCCTGAGTTGTTGCAACTGCCGACTGACAGACCGAGATCCGCAGAAAGAAGCACAGCAGGAGAACAGGTATATTTTACCCTTACAGAGTCAGCTACCGAAGGGCTCAAAGAGCTCTCACAAAAAGAAGGCACAACTATGTTCATGCTGGTACTTTCGGTTTTCAATGTGCTCTTATCTCGCCTGTCCAATCAGCATGATATTGTATTAGGATCACCCACGGCAGGAAGATTCCATGATGATCTATCTGGTATTGTGGGCATGTTTGTAAACACCCTGCCACTGCGCAACTACCCCTCAGGTGAGAAAAGTTTTGTGGCTTTCCTTGAAGAAGTCAAGTCTTCCACACTGGCCTGTTTCGATAACCAGACCTACCAATATGAAGAGCTGGTCAATGAACTTCAGTTAAGCCGGGATACAGGAAGAAACCCCTTGTTTGACGTTCTCTATACCTATCGAAATATCGAGAGGTCCAATGATGTGAAAGTAGATGGTCTACAGGCAGAGGCTTACCAGGGAAAGGACGCTCGAACGGCCAAGTTTGATCTGTCGCTCACTGCCGGAGAGAATGGAAAACAGCTCTATGTTTCATTAATCTACGCCACAGATTTATTCAGTAGCCAGACAGTAGATCGCTTTACCACCTACTTTAAGTCCATTGTCAACGAAGTCATTTCAAATCCTTACAATAAGCTTTCTGACATTGACATAATCTCCACAGAAGAGCGAAACCTGATCTTAAACCGGTTTAATGATACGACCAGAGATTATGCAGTCGAAAAGACGGTAATCGATTTAATCGAAGTCCAGGTGAAAAAGACGCCTGATCATACCTGTCTCATCTATGAAGATGATTCCCTTACCTATAAATCGCTCAATGCTAAAGCCAACTACCTGGCGCAGCAATTAAAGCAAAAGGGGGTTTTGGGCGATAGTAAAATCCCGATGGTCATGTCCAGGGGAATCGATCATGTAGTTGCATTCCTGGCCATTAATAAGCTCGGAGCCTGTTGTGTACCTATCAGCAAAGATTGGCCACAAGAAAGAATAGAAGCCGCTCTGACCGATCTTAATGCTCCCCTGGTATTGGTAAATACGAAAGGGTTGCAGCAAAGCGGACTTACCAAACGAGCCGACTTGTTGCTGGTTAATCATGCTGAGCTGGGGTTCAAAAAGATCGACCCACGAAGAAAGAGTGAGCAGAGCGCTCCGATGGTGATGTTCTTTACCTCTGGTACTACTGGCAAACCCAAGGGAGTCATAATTCCGCACCAGGGTATTGTTAATCGGTTTTTGTGGATGGATGACTACTTTGGAAAAAGTGCCGCCCAATCGGTACTGAGAACAACCAAACACATCTTTGATAGCTCTCTTTGGCAATTATTCTGGCCTATGTGCAATGGTGGTCAGGCAGTCATTCCATCAGAAGACAGACTATTCGATTTATCATATTTCGCCAGTCTTTTGCATGATCATAAAGTTACAATGACAGACTTTGTGCCAGCACTATTCAATGAAATGGTCCATGAAATAACAGAAAGTGGAGTAAGACCTGAGTTTGATCAACTACAAGAGATTGTGATTGGTGGCGAAGCCATTACCACTAATGCTGTTAACCAATTCAGAAAGTTTTACTCGGGCATTCGCCTCACCAATCTATATGGCCCAACCGAAGCCAGTATAGGCTGTGTCTTTTACCCAATTGACGAACAAGATTATGAAGCGATTCCTATTGGTCGGCCTATTGCCAATACACAAGTTCATATTCTCGATAGCGCTGGTAACCTTAGCCCGCAGGGAGTACCGGGAGAGCTGCATATTGGAGGCTTAGGACTAGCCAGCGGATACTTTGGATTGCCAGAATTAACAAAAGAGAAGTTTATAGCAAATCCTTTCAAGGAAGGTGAACGCATGTATAAGACAGGTGACCTGGCGCGCTGGCTACCAGATGGCAACCTCGACTTTCTTGGCAGAGTAGATGATCAGGTAAAAATCAGAGGCTATAGGATAGAACCCGGAGAAATTGAGGCCCATCTGTTGTCTCATACCCAAATAAGAGAGGCCGCTGTGCTGGCCGGGGGAACTGGTACCGATCGATATCTGGTAGGCTACTATGTAGCCGATGCTGAAATTGACAGGCTGACCTTAAGGGAGTTTCTGCTGGAAAACCTGCCTGAGTATATGGTGCCGACTTATTACGTTTTTCTGGAAAAACTACCACTGGCCTCAAGTGGGAAAGTGAACCGAAAAGCGCTGCCCGAGCCCGAGCTTGGAGATACAGCTACTTACGTAGCTCCGTTCGATGAAATCGAAGAGCAGCTGGTAGCGATATGGGCAACAGTATTGAAGCTGGAACCGGAGACGGTCAGTGTTACAGCCAACTTCTTTGAACTCGGAGGGCACTCTCTAAGGGCTACGGTAGTAGTGAACAAAATCCGTAAAGAGCTTCAGGTAGAAGTGTCCTTGCGCGACTTCTTCCGCTATGCTGATATCCGTAGTCTGGCCATTCATATACTCCAGCAAGAGCAGCTTGGTGCTACCCACATTCCTAAGGCCGGAGAAAAGGAATATTATGCCCTGAGTTCAGCACAGAAGCGGCAGTACTTCCTGCAGCAGTTTGACTTAGCATCGGTTACCTATAATATGCCTCAGGTACTGAAGCTTCGTGGTAGGCTGGACACTGAACGTCTGCAAGCAGCCTTCCAGGCATTGGTAGACCGTCATGAAAGCTTCCGCACCCGCTTTTTGATACAGGAAGAAGAACCCGTTCAGGTGATTGAAAAAGCGCTGATTTTCGAACTGGGTGTACACAGTATAAAAGATGAAAAAGACGTTGATCAGCTTACCAAAGGCTTTGTCCGGAATTTTGACCTGACACGAGCCCCTCTGCTCAGGGCAGAGGTAGTTGAGATCAGCGAGGATGAATATATCCTGATGACCGACATGCACCATATCATCAGTGATGGGGTTTCTATGGGTATACTTGAAAAGGAGCTCATGTCACTTTTCAATGGAGAAGAACTTCCGGCACTGAGGCTTCAATACAAAGACTATTCTGAGTGGCAGCAGGGCGAAACAGCTGTTCAAAAATTGGCGAAATCAAAAAGCTTTTGGCTGGATCAGTTCAGTGAGCTGCCAGAAACGCTCGATCTGCCAGTCGACCACGTAAGACCTGCCGAAAGAAGCTTTGCAGGCGATACGGTACACTTCAGGATTTCACCAGAAGAGACGGAAGGACTGAAGGCACTGGCAAAAGAGGCGGGCACCACCATGTTTATGACGCTATTGTCGGTTTTCAATGTGCTGTTATCACGGCTGTCTAACCAACAGGATATTGTGATTGGGACGCCCACAGCGGGCAGGTTCCATGACGACCTGTCCGGTATTGTCGGCATGTTTGTCAATACCCTGCCACTGCGCAACTACCCCTCCGGTGAGAAGCGTTTCAGGGCTTTTCTGGAAGAGGTCAAGGACAATACATTGGCGTCATTCGACCACCAGACTTATCAGTATGAGAACCTGATTGATGACTTACAGGTAGCACGTGACACAGGCCGTAATCCCCTGTTTGATGTCATCTATACCTATGGCAGTGATGGAGAAACGAACGAGGTGGAAGTCAACGGCTTGCAAAGTGAGGCCTATGAGGCGCGAAGAGTCAAGACCGCAAAGTTCGATCTGTCACTATTTGTAGTGGAGCAAGGTGAGCAGCTCTCTGTATCCCTTAACTATGCCACTGATCTCTTCAAAAAATCTACCATTGAACGCTTTGCAGGCTATTTCCAGGCCATTGGCACTTCCATCAATGCTGATGCAACCGTCAGGCTCAAAGACATTGATGTCATTCCTGAACCCGAACAAACCCTGCTTCTAAAAGACTTCAACGCCATTGGTGAAGGCTATCGGGCAGATAGCACGGTGATTGACCTGTTTGCAGAGCAGGCAAGCGAGAGGCCGGATGCTATAGCACTTGTATTTGGTCGTCAGCAGTTTACTTACTGGGAGTTGGATGAACGCTCAAACAGACTGGCTCATATGCTCTTGTCAAAAGGTATCGGTAAGGGAAGACTGGTTGCTCTGCTCTTCGAACGTTCTTCAGAGATGCTGATCAGTATTTTGGGAGTACTTAAAACAGGAGCTGCCTATTTACCAATAGATCCCAAATACCCTGAAAAGCGGATTGAATACATCCTGACCGATTCAGAAGCAGGTCATCTCATCAGCCAGCAAGGGATTGAAAAACCTGCTATGAAGCTGGATCATTGGGAGTACAGCGCATCAGACCTGACCAGCTACAACACTACCTTTGCTGCTGCTGAGGTTGCCTCCAATGACTTAGCCTATGTAATCTATACCTCCGGTACTACCGGTAAACCAAAAGGTACGCTGATCGAGCATCAGAGTATACCGCGTGTTGTCGGTGATAGCCATTACCTGACCATCACACCAGAAGACAAGGTACTCCAACTATCCAATTACTCCTTTGATGGTTCTGTATTCGATATACACGGAGCACTGTGCAATGGTGCCAGTCTGATTATGCCTGAACCTGCCACCTCAGGAGACATCCATGCCATTAGCAAACTCATACAAGAAGAGCAAGTAACGGTAAGCTTTGTAACCACGGCCTTGTTTAATTTACTGGTGACCGAAGCTCCCGAAAGCCTGAAAGGCATAAGGAAGCTACTTTTTGGTGGAGAGTTGGTTTCGGTGCCACATACCCGTCAGGCCCTTGAGATAATGGGAGCAGGGCGTCTGATGCATGTTTATGGACCTACTGAGTCTACGGTTTTTGCTACCGCCTATGACATTGACCAAATAACTCCCGCGTCCTTCTCTGTCCCTATCGGCAGGCCTTTACCCGGTACTCAACTCTACATACTTGACGCGGACCAGAAGCTGTGCCCGCTGGGTACGACCGGTGAACTTTATATATCCGGTAAGGGACTGGCCCGTGGTTACCTTAACAATGACGAGCTGACACAAGAGCGGTTTATCCCTAACCCATACCAGAAAGGTGAACACATGTACAAAACAGGCGACCTTGCCCGCTGGCTGGCAGATGGAAGCATTGAGTTCCAGGGCAGGGCAGACAGTCAGATCAAACTGAGAGGCTTCAGGATAGAACTGGCGGAGATAGAAACCCACCTTCAGTCTCATGAGCAAATACAAGATGTAGCCGTACTGGCCAGAGGACAGGGAAGTGACCAGTACCTGGTGAGCTATTATGTAGCGGATACTGCCCTGGACAGTCAGGAGCTGAAGGGCTTCTTGTCTGAACGTTTGCCAGACTACATGCTACCGGCTTATTATATGCATTTGGAGCAAATGCCGCTGAATACCAATGGTAAAATAGACAGAAAAGCTCTGCCCGATCCAGAATTGGGAGCCGGTGAGGTGTATGTAGCTGCAGCGAACGATACAGAAGAAGAACTGGTAGCGATATGGGCAACGGTATTAAAGCTGTCCCAGGAAGTGATCAGCGTCACAGCCAATTTCTTTGAATTGGGAGGTCACTCCTTAAGGGCTACGGTGGCTGTGAATAAGATCCGCAAAGCCTTGCAAGTAGAAGTATCCTTACGAGACTTTTTTCGCTATTCCGATATCCGCAGCCTGGCCGGCCATATACTCCACCAGGAGCAGTTGGGTCAGACGAATATTCCCAGGGCTGAAGAAAAGGATCATTATGTACTGAGTTCCGCCCAGAAGCGGCAGTACTTCCTTCAGCAGTTCGACCTCGCATCAGTCACCTACAATATGCCCCAGGTGTTAAAACTGCGAGGTATGCTGGACACAGAACGACTACAAAAGGCCTTCCAGGGGCTTATAGGGCGGCACGAGAGCTTTCGCACGCGCTTTATGATGCAGGAAGAAGAACCTGTGCAGGTGATTGAAAAAGAGCTGAACTTTGAACTGATTGTACACCGCATTAAGAGCGAAGAAGAGGTAGCTCAGATCAACAAAGACTTTTGCCGTCCTTTTGACCTGACACAAGCCCCTTTGCTTCGGGCAGAGATCATTGAGCTAGGCGATGACGAGTACATACTGATGACTGACATGCATCACATCATCAGTGATGGTATATCAATGGGTATTCTTACCGAAGAGTTTATGAAGCTCTATCAAGGTAATGACTTGCCGGAATTAAAACTTCAGTACAAAGACTACTCTGAGTGGCAGCAGGGAGCAGCAGCCGAAAAAAAGCTGAGCAAAGAGCGCGACTTTTGGTTGGATAAATACCGGGAGTTACCCGAAATGCTGAACCTTCCCACCGACTATAAAAGACCGGAACAGCGAAGTTTCCGTGGAGGGAGAGTACGCTTTGAGTTTTCTAAGACTGAGACCGCAAGCCTGAAGCAGATCGCCCGTACAGAAAGCACCACGATGTTTATGCTCTTGCTTTCGGTATATAATGTGCTGCTCTCCAGGCTGTCGGGCCAGCAAGACATTGTGGTGGGTACCCCGACAGCAGGAAGGTTCCACGATGATCTTTCGGGTATCGTGGGCATGTTTGTGAACACGCTGCCTTTGCGCAATATCCCATCAGGCGAAAAGACATTTGCCAGCTTTCTGAACGAGGTGAAAGAAGCTACCCTAGCCGCCTTTGACCACCAGGCCTACCAATATGAAGAACTGATCAATACACTTCAGGTGAGCCGAGATACGAGTCACAACCCGCTCTTTGATGTGGTATATCACTACCTGAACATAGATGCCACCGAAGAGGTGGGGGTAGAAGGCTTGCAGAGTGAGTCTTATACAGGAGGAAGTACCAACATTGAAAAGTTTGACCTGTCAATGACAGTCAGAGAGGCCGGTGAGCATATTTTCCTTAGCCTGAGCTATGCGGCTGACTTATTTACCAAAGAGACGATAGAGCGTTTTGCTTCCTATTTCCAAAACATAGTCTCCGCCATCATTGCTGATACTGAGGTTCGTCTATCAGCGATAGAGATCATTGATGAGTCGGAACGCCAGCTACTTCTTCGGGGTTTTAATGCTGCCGGTCTGAAAGAAAGCGATGAATTGACCGTGATCGATTTTTTTGAAAGACAAGCGGCAGAAAGGCCTCTGGCCACAGCTTTGGTACTGGGTGAAGAGCGGCTGAGCTACCAGGAGCTACATGTGCAGTCCAATCAACTGGCACACATGCTTTCAAAAAAAGGCATAGGTCAAGGTGACATTGTAGCTTTGCTTTTTGAGCGATCGATAGAGATGCTCGTGAGTATTTGGGGAGTACTAAAAGCCGGTGCGGCCTATTTACCATTGGACCCCAAGAACCCTGAAAATCGAATCAGCTATATTCTGGATGACTCGGAAACCGGGCTCTTGATCAGCCAGCGAGTCATGTATTCCATTGAATGTGAGTGCTGGTTGTTTGATCATCAGGAACTTCAAGAGTACTCCGGTGAGTCTGTAGGTATCACCATTTCTCCAGGCGACCTGGCCTATGTCATCTACACTTCCGGTACTACAGGCAGGCCCAAAGGCACGCTGATTGCGCATCATAGTATTCCTCGGATTGTACGGGACAATCAGTACCTGGACATTGAACCGGAGGATAAGCTGCTACAACTGTCCAACTACACCTTTGATGGTTCGGTATTCGATATTTACGGAGCCCTTTGCAATGGTGCCAGCTTGGTTTTGATAGCGCCTGAAAAGGCAGCCGATGTATATGCCATCAGTGAGCTTATGATGAATGAGCAGGTGACGGTAAGCTTTGTGACCACGGCCTTGTTCAATCTGCTGGTAAGCGAAGTGAGGGAGCAGCTCTCTGACTTTAGAAAGATTCTTTTTGGTGGGGAGTTGGTTTCCACCTCCCATGTCGAACAGGCACTGAACCTACTTGGGGAAGGCAAACTCATTCACGTCTATGGGCCTACAGAATCCACTGTTTTTACTACAGCCTACCCCATCGACCAGATTGATCCCGGATTAGCGACCATACCCATAGGCAAACCGGTAGCCGGTACACAACTTTATATACTTGATCCCGACCGGCAACTATGTCCGATAGGAGTATCTGGAGAACTCTATATCTCGGGGACAGGCCTTGCCGGAGGTTATTTAAAGAATGAGAGCCTTACGGCAGAACGTTTTGTGCCGAATCCTTTTGAGCCCGGACAACGGATGTACCGTACGGGAGATTTAGCCTGCTGGCTGGCCGATGGGAATGTACAATTCCTGGGCAGGGCCGACAGCCAGGTGAAGCTCCGAGGGTTCAGAATAGAGTTGGGCGAAATTGAGGCCCGGCTTTTGTCACATGAACAGGTGAGAGAGGCTATAGTATTTGCCAGAGGGCAGGGAGCAGACCAACACCTTGCGGGCTATTATGTGGCCGATGCTGAGCTACCCCAGGCTACCTTGCGGGAACACTTGTCACAAAGTCTGCCTGATTATATGATGCCGACTCACCTGGTTTGGATGGAATCACTCCCTCTAAACTCAAGTGGCAAAGTTGACAGGAAGGCCTTACCAGAGCCAGAGATTACCATAACTGAAGACTTTGTAGCCCCTGCGAACGAAACCGAAGAGCAACTGCAGGCCATCTGGGCAACAGTGCTTAGGCTGGAACCAGAGACCATTTCTGTTACTGCCAACTTCTTTGAGCTGGGTGGTCATTCTCTGAGGGCCACAGTAGCGGTAAACAAAATCCGCAAAAGCCTTCAGGTAGAAGTGTCCTTGCGCGACTTCTTCAGGTATACAGACATCCGTAGCCTGGCCATGCATGTACAAGCACAGGATCAACTGGGCCAAACGAACATCCCCAAGGCCGAAGACAAGGAACATTACGTACTCAGTTCAGCCCAGAAGCGGCAGTACTTCCTTCAGCAGTTCGATGTGGATGCCACCACCTACAACATGCCTCAGGTTATAAAACTCAGTGGTGATTTTGATCTGAATCGTCTGCAAGCGGCCTTTCAGAGTCTGGTGAACCGTCATGAGAGCTTCCTTACCCGCTTTGTGATGCAGGAGGAAGAACCCGTACAGGTGATTGAAAAAGAGCTGGACTTTGAGCTGGAAACCTTTGATACTAGTGACCAGAAACAAGCTGCTGAGCTAGTCCGTGACTTTTTCCCCCC
>JAAWWF010000015.1 GCA_021404565.1 Roseivirga sp.
CCCTGAAAAATTACTGTCCCTTCTCCTCCACGTTCTGGGGTAATATCACCGTATCTCGAATCCACAAAGCCCTTTTTCTTGAGCCGGTACATGACGGCATGTACTGTACTGATCGTGACTACTCTGTTGCATCGTGACTTTAATTCTTTCTGTATGGCCACGCCATAGGCATCGTCAAAAAGCACAGCTATTGTGAGTAATGTCAGTTCTTCAAATTCTCCCAGGTGATCACCCTTCATGGCACTCTATATTTTTCGCTTTTGTCAAATTCGATATTTCTTTCGCTTTTGTCAAAAAAGAATGCATAAAAAACCCGCTCTTGAAGTGAACGGGTAAGATTTTGTAGTGAACGGGAAACTTAATCAGTTTGGACTCTCTATTCCGTTCAGGTTCCAGTCGTATTTCATAAAGCGCACTTTGGCTTTTTCATCAATGTCTACTTTGGTGTATCGGTCGATGAACTCAACAAGGCTCTGCCCTTTTTTGAAGTCTCCGCCAAACCAGCTGAAGATCTTTGATACCTCAATCCTTTTTTCAGTGATTGTGTTTCTGCTGGGGTCATTCAAAAAGATTCTAGTCTGTTCATCCAATTGCCGATCTACCTTATCGGCTGTATATGCTTCTGACCTCAATACAGGGCAGGAGATCGAGGCGCAGTTGACAGCAAAATGAATTCTTGGTTCCTCGAACTCTTTCCTAAGAATTTTATGTTCAATACGATCCAGACTGAAGTCTTCTCCGCCAATCTGAAACCATTCTTTACTCCAGATAGTGTTGACAGTTGGTACGGCCAATGTCGGATTCAAATCTTTGATGCTTTCCAGGGGATAGTTATCTACAATGAGCTTTACCGTAAAGGCATTGTAAGCGTTGATCCAATAAGCCAGCTTTTCGTTTTCCGTCCAGGCATCACCAGGGGCATTGTTACTCAATACATCGAGGTAGGCCTGCAGTTCAGATTTTTCATCGATAAAGCCCTGATAGTTTACCATACCATTGTCTTCTACGTATTTGCTTAGCAATTCCGTCCAGGCAGTATGATCAGGTGCTGTGGGGGACCCGGCAAAGCTTTGATTGCCACCTGAACAGGACACAATCGCTATGGCCAGGATCAGCATCATAATACTATATATCTTTTTCATGATCTTCTCAATTTCAGGTTTACAACCTCTATCCTTCAATCAAAGTTGCATGTTCCGTGCCGAATTCCATAATCAGGTCTTCCAGTAGACCAACGCATTCGGAATTAGTTTATTGATACCAGTCGTCTGACCACTCAAAGTGGTCGGACGACTCGGGGTGAGCCCAAACTAACGATTGATGTACTTCACATTGTACATACCGCGCTTCACTTCAACCCTGGTAATACCTCCGTAATCCACATTCAGGCGAAAGAGGTTCTCAGGCTGTAAACCCAGAAAAAAGCCAAGGACTGCTCTGATCACTCCTGCATGTGTCACAATCATCACCCGCTCCAGATCAGATTCGAGGATTTCATGAAGCGCTTCATTCACACGAATGATCAGGTCTTGAAAAGCTTCTCCTTCGGGAACCCTGGTATTTACAAAGTCAGCCATCCAGGGGTTGAGCTGATCTGCAGGAATATCATCCCAGGCCTCCATTTCCCAGGCTCCGAAATTCATCTCCATCAGGCGGGCATCGGTGCGAACCTGATTTCCGAACTCATCAGCTAACTGAAGACATCGCTTAAGAGGGCTTGCATAAATCCGGTCAAAGTCCCTGACCCTTTTTTCTTTGATCTGCTTCAGCTCTTCCGGAAAAGACGAGGCCAGTGCCAGGTCTGTCTGTCCATAGCAGATTCCTTTTTCTATTTCAGGCGTGGTATGACGGATCAGGTAGATGTCCATAAAATGAGGAATGACAGGTAGAATATAACTTCTGTTACTTGTTGGGTCGCTCCAAGGCAATCCCCTGTGTAGCCATCAATCCACTTTTGAAAGTAGCGACCCAGCAACCATTTGCTAAGATAAACCGGTATAAAAAGTAAGGGTACAAAGAGGGCGATGCGATCGAACAAAAAGAGGGGCAGTAATCCGAAAATGCAGGCAATGATCAGCTCGTTTGCGCGTATGCTCTTACTTACAGGTTTCACTTTACTTGTAGCGTCTTCCCTGGAATACTCATGTGTGAATATGAAAGTGGCAGCTGTAAATCGGCTTATTGCATGACCGGCAAACATTACCTTGATGATCAACCATTCATTGAACACTGTCAGGGTCATGATGTGGTTCAGGAGTAGGAATTTTAACCCCAGGATCAGGATAAGGCCGATGGCTCCATAAGCACCAACCTGGCTGTCTTTCATGATCTTCAGGATTTTCTCTTTGGTCCAGCCACCGCCAAAACCATCGCATACATCGGCAAAACCATCTTCATGAAATGCACCCGTAATCCAGATGGAGGCAATCATAGAAATGAACAGCCCCACCATGGGTAATTCCAGCTCATAAAAACCCAGGTAGAAGAGGGAAGCAAAAGCAGCAACAACCCAACCCACCAACGGAAAATAACGGGTGGCCTTATTGAGGTACTCTTCAGAATGATCTACCCATTTGGGACAGGGAATCCGCGAGTAAAACATCAGGGCTGTAAAGAAGATTCGGATTTGTTCTTTCATAATCAAGGTGATTAGTTATTCGTTAATAGTTAATGGGACTGACTAATAACCATTAACCAATCACTATTAACTTCCCTCAGACACCCCAGCAGATTCAAAACTAGCCATGTCATTGAAGAAATTCACGGCAGACTGTAGTACCGGATATGCTACTGCACAGCCTGTGCCCTCCCCAAGTCTCATGTTGATATTTAACAGAGATTTTGCCCCCATGCAGGCCAGCATGCTTTGGTGCCCTTTTTCTTCAGATTGATGACAGAAAACAGCATACTCCTTAACCACTGGCTCAATTCGCATAGCGGTTAAAAAAGCAGCTGAAGCAATAAAGCCATCTACCAATATAATCATACCCGAGGCGGCAGCCTGTAAAAATCCCCCGCACATCATGGCTACCTCAAAACCTCCATAGGTTGAGAGCACTTCTATAGGATCATCGGGAATGACGTGTGTTTCCAGCGCTTGACTTAGGATTGATAGTTTCCTCTGATAACCGGCTTCGTCTACGCCAGTCCCCATTCCAATGCATTGCTGCAGGGCTATACCGGTAAAAGCATGCATTAGCATAGAAGCAGAAGAGGTATTGCCTATGCCCATTTCTCCAAAGCCAATAACGTTACTGCCACTCTCCTGAATACCGTGCACAATCTCAGCTCCTTTACCCATGGCGGCCTGGCATTCTTTTCGCGACATGGCCTTTTCGTTAAGAAAGCTCCGGGTGCCATATCCTATCTTAGCATTGATCAGATCAGGATGGCTCTCAAAGTCAAAATTGA
>JAAWWF010000025.1 GCA_021404565.1 Roseivirga sp.
TTTTTTTATTTAAAGGCGGAACTAGTGTATTCGAACCTTTTAAAAGTCGAAATAATTAAATTTTTACCTGGACCAGCATTTTCTATTATGTGGTAAACGAAAAAGCCCATTAAGTTTTAGCTTAATGGGCTTAGTTCAAATAATAAATTGGCAACGACTTACTCTCCCACCGGTAAAGGCAGTACCATCAGCGCTGGTGGGCTTAACTTCTCTGTTCGGAAAGGGAAGAGGTGGACCCCACCGCTATAATCACCATAAAATCTTCAGTCCATCTTGTATGAACTATAATTTCTTATCCACCAATAATACTATTGATGGATTGACATATTAACTGTAAGAGTATTACACAAAAAGAGTTGGCTGCCCTGTCACAGATTACTCTTATGACAGGGCCTCTACGGAAAGTTTACGGGTAATTAGTACTACTCAGCTTTGACATTCCTGCCTTTACACCTGTAGCCTATCAACGTTATCATCTCTAACGTCCCTTATAAAGAAGTCTCATCTTGAGGGGAGTTTCGCACTTAGATGCTTTCAGCGCTTATCTCTGCCCAACGTAGCTACTCAGCAGTGCCCCTGGCGGGACAACTGATACACCAGCGGTTAGTCCATCTCGGTCCTCTCGTACTAAAGACAGGTCCTCTCAAACTTCTTACGCCCACAACAGATAGAGACCGAACTGTCTCACGACGTTCTGAACCCAGCTCGCGTGCCACTTTAATGGGCGAACAGCCCAACCCTTGGGACCTTCTCCAGCCCCAGGATGTGACGAGCCGACATCGAGGTGCCAAACCTCCCCGTCGATATGAGCTCTTGGGGGAGATCAGCCTGTTATCCCCAGAGTACCTTTTATCCTTTGAGCGATGGCCCTTCCATGCGGAACCACCGGATCACTATATCCGTCTTTCGACCCTGATCGGCTTGTAGGCCTCACAGTCAAGCACCCTTATGCTATTGCGCTCTACGTACGGTTACCAAGCGTACTGAGGGTACCTTTGAAAGCCTCCGTTACTCTTTTGGAGGCGACCACCCCAGTCAAACTACCCACCACACACTGTCTCCATTAATGGATTAGGCATCAGATAAATAAAGGGCGGTATTTCACCAACGACTCCACCATGCCTAGCGACACAGCTTCAAAGTCTCCCGCCTATCCTACACATCATTTACCCAATACCAATGTGAAGCTATAGTAAAGGTTCATGGGGTCTTTTCGTCCCGTTGCGGGTAAGCGGCATCTTCACCGCTACTACAATTTCACCGAGCTCGTGGCTGAGACAGTGCCCAGATCGTTACACCATTCGTGCAGGTCGGAACTTACCCGACAAGGAATTTCGCTACCTTAGGACCGTTATAGTTACGGCCGCCGTTTACTGGGGCTTCAGTTCAATGCTTCTCCGAAGATAACATCCCCCCTTAACCTTCCAGCACCGGGCAGGTGTCAGGCCTTATACTTTATCTTTCGATTTCGCAAAGCCATGTGTTTTTGCTAAACAGTCGCCTGGGCCTATTCACTGCGGCTTCTCTTTACAGAGGAAGCGCCCCTTCTCCCGAAGTTACAGGGCCATTTTGCCTAGTTCCTTAGCCACGGATCACTCGAGCACCTCAGGATTCTCTCCTTGACTACCTGTGTCGGTTTACGGTACGGGTACCACATACATTACTTAGAGGTTTTTCTTGGAAGTCTGATTAGGTCTACTATCCACGCTGCCGAAGCATTGTGGTACTATCAGGTTCATCAAGCCGTGCGGATTTGCCTACACAGCCTATAACTACACCCTTCAACGTACTATTCCGTCAGTACGCGAGACTTTCACTACTCCGTCACCCCATCGCTCTATGCGGTAGTACGGGAATATTAACCCGTTGTCCATCGACTACCCCTTTCGGGTTCGCCTTAGGTCCCGACTAACCCTGATCCGATTAGCGTTGATCAGGAAACCTTAGTCTATCGGTGGGCGGGTTTCTCACCCGCCTTATCGTTACTTATGCCTACATTTGCTTTTCTATACGCTCCAATACCCATCACCAGGTACCTTCTTCGCAGAATAGAATGCTCCCCTACCCAGTATAAAATACTGCCTTAGCTTCGGTGGTATACTTAATGCCCGATCATCATCGATGCCCTGTCGCTCGACCAGTGAGCTGTTACGCACTCTTTAAATGAATGGCTGCTTCCAAGCCAACATCCTGGCTGTCTATGCAACTGGACCGCCTTAGTTCAACTTAGTATACACTTGGGGACCTTAGCTGAAGGTCTGGGTTCTTTCCCTCTCGGACAAGGACCTTAGCACCCTTGCCCTCACTGCGGAGTATATCTGTTAGCATTCGGAGTTCGTCAGGATTTGGTAGGATTTGACTCCCCCTAGTCCTATCGGTAGCTCTACCTCTAACAGACTTAACCTCCACGCTGCTCCTAAAAGCATTTCGGGGAGTACGAGCTATTTCCCAGTTTGATTGGCCTTTCACCCCTACCCACAACTCATCCAAAGACTTTTCAACGTCAACTGGTTCGGTCCTCCATGACGTGTTACCGTCACTTCAACCTGGTCATGGGTAGATCACAGGGTTTCGCGTCTACCCCCTCTAACTAAGCGCCCTGTTCAGACTCGCTTTCGCTCCGGCTGCGGATCTTAAATCCTTAACCTCGCTAGAGAGGAGTAACTCGTAGGCTCATTATGCAAAAGGCACACCGTCACCCAATTATTGGGCTCCGATCGCTTGTAAGCGTATGGTTTCAGGTACTATTTCACCCCCTTATTCAGGGTACTTTTCACCTTTCCCTCACGGTACTGGTTCACTATCGGTCTCTCAGGAGTATTTAGCCTTGCCGGATGGTGCCGGCAGATTCAAACGGGATTTCACCTGTCCCGCCCTACTCAGGATACCACTACCGCTCAAAATCTTACCAATACAGGGCTTTCACCTTCTCTGGCTTACCTTCCCAGGTAATTCTCGTTCAATTTTGTTAAGATATCGTGGTCCTACAACCCCACTCTAGCCGTAACTAAAATGGTTTGGGCTGTTCCGCGTTCGCTCGCCACTACTAACGGAATCACTAATTGTTTTCTCTTCCTCCGGGTACTTAGATGTTTCAGTTCCCCGGGTTTGCCTCCTTGCGGATAGTACATCTTCAATGTACTGGGTTGTCCCATTCGGAAATCTACGGATCAAATCATATGTGCTGATCCCCGTAGCTTATCGCAGCTTATCACGTCCTTCATCGCCTCTGAGAGCCTAGGCATTCCCCATACGCCCTTTTCTACTTTCTCGTATGTTTTAATATTTGCCTTATTGAGACACTTTCATGCTCAATATGCTCTGTTGTGTTCTACTCTTACAGTATGTCAAAGAACTTCTTGTCAGTATACAGCTTTCTCTTTCTTACAATTCGGCTAAAAACGTAAGCTTCAAAAGCATCTGACAACGTAGTTTTAAATAGTAACAAGCACTTGTTATTCAGTACTTATACCATTAATAAACTATTTCAATCCGAACCAAACCTTGTGTCTGATTGGTAATTTATATTACTGCATTCACCTTCGCCTAAAGTTTTGGTGATTAAAAGTGGAGGATATCGGAGTCGAACCGATGACCTCCTGCGTGCAAGGCAGGCGCTCTAGCCAGCTGAGCTAATCCCCCAATAATTATAGTGGGCCTGCGTGGACTCGAACCACGGACCTCTACATTATCAGTGTAGCGCTCTAACCACCTGAGCTACAAGCCCTGTTTGCTTGGTTATCACTAACCAATATGCAGCTTGTCAATTTCTATGGATTCTTGCCTTACGCAAAAACCCTTAAATAAATGAAATACGATAGCAGACCTGCCAAACAAGTTCTCCAGAAAGGAGGTGTTCCAGCCACACCTTCCGGTACGGCTACCTTGTTACGACTTAGCCCCAGTCGCTGGTTTTACCCTAAATAGCGTCTTGCAACAACCATCTTCAGGTCCACCCAACTCCCATGGCTTGACGGGCGGTGTGTACAAGGTCCGGGAACGTATTCACCGCGCCATTGCTGATGCGCGATTACTAGCGATTCCAACTTCATGGAGTCGAGTTGCAGACTCCAATCCGAACTGAGACGCACTTTTTGAGATTGGCATCCTGTTGCCAGGTAGCGACCCTCTGTATGCGCCATTGTAGCACGTGTGTAGCCCTGGGCGTAAGGGCCATGATGACTTGACGTCGTCCCCTCCTTCCTCTCTGCTTGCGCAGGCAGTCTTGTTAGAGTCCCCAACATAACTTGCTGGCAACTAACAATAGGGGTTGCGCTCGTTGCGGGACTTAACCCAACACCTCACGGCACGAGCTGACGACAGCCATGCAGCACCTCTCACTG
>JAAWWF010000045.1 GCA_021404565.1 Roseivirga sp.
ATACAGCTGACATCACCCCTGCTGCGGATGGGGCTGTAACCACGGACATCGCAGCCGACATAGCTACCGATGCGGCAGGAAATGGAAATACTGCCGCAACACAGCTCAGCATCACTTCTGATCAAACGGCACCAACGGTCACCATCACAACGGGTGAGGCCTCTCCCACCAATGCCCCTTCCTTCGCCATAACAGTCACCTTTAGTGAAGATGTAACTGATTTTACTGCTGATGATATTACCGTTGGCAATGGTACCATCGACAACTTTGCAGGCTCAGGAGCCAGTTATACAGCTGACATCACCCCTGCAACGGATGGAGTTGTAACCACAGACATCGCAGCCGATATAGCTACCGATGCGGCTGGAAATGGAAATACTGCAGCAACACAGCTCAACATCACTTCTGATCAAACGGTACCGACCGTTACTTTAAGCGCCACATCAGATTCTCCTTTAGAAGGTGCTTTTACCATATCTGCCATATTCAGTGAGTCGGTAGTCGGGTTTGATGAAAATGATATCTCTGTGACTAGTGGAACGATCAATGAGTTTACCACGATCAGCACTAGCGAGTATACCTTCAATGTTGCATCAGATCAAAATACAGTGACGGTGAGCATAGCTGGATCAAAAACTTATGACAATGCTGGTAATAACAACGGTGCTTCTGATCCATTGTTATTGACTTTCAACAACAGTCCTGCAGACATCCTGCTAGATGACAGTTCTATTGATGAAAATAGTGGAGTAGATGCGGTTGTAGGCAGTCTGAGTACCGAAGATGTAGATCAGGCCGATACGCACACATACACTCTGGTTTCCGGTGAAGGTAGTAGCGATAATGCTGCTTTCAGGATTACAGGAAATCAATTAACTACAGCTATCGATTTCGATTTTGAAAGTCAGAACAGTTATAGTATACGCATAAACAGTGAAGACTCTTTCGGAGCTTCCATCGATAAAATATTCATCATTACGGTAACCAACTTGGGTGAAGCTATTCTTAGAACAAGTGGGGACCTTATGGCCCCCAATACCGGCATAGGACTCACCTCAGCTTTTGAAATCTCGATACACAATGATGGAGATGGCAGTCTTACTGTAAGTAGCATCGTATACCCTGAGGGATTTACAGGACCCGCCTCCGATATCACTCTAGCTCCGGATGACAGTGAAAATATCACCATAAGCTTTTCACCAACAGAACAGAAGATCTATAGTGGCGACATGGTGATTACCTCAAACGGGGGTGTTACTAACCTGACGTTGACTGGCTTAGGCGAACTTGTAACCGCTACTGAAGACGATCTGCCGACAGGACCAGAAGTGAGAGTTTATCCCAATCCTTCCAATAAATATGTTGAAGTGGATCTCTCAATGTACAATGGAAAACCGCTGGCCATTACACTTCACAACCTATCAGGAACACGAAAATTTGATATCTCAGAGTTCAGAAAACCGCTGATCCGTATCGATCTATCCAGATACTCAAATGGCATTTACCTGATAGCCGTGAGCGATGGAGAGTTCAGTACCATCAGAAAAATTATGATAAACAGGTAATCTTCTCGTATTCAGAGATTTAATAACCACCTAATGAATCATTCAGATATGAGCAGGTGGTTCTTAATACCAAAATCGTCCGCCACTGGCTATATGCGCCCCACTTTAAACCTGAAAATTGCATTGGCGAGTTTATTCATTAGTTGGGTACCAACGCATGTCGAGATTCAATTTCCACCTCGGATAAGGAGGTGAAAATTATTAAAACACTATTTTCGTCAAAAAACACCACCTTGGGTATAGTCATCCGTCAAAGTATTCGTTCATCAGCCATCGCCTATCTGGGCGTGGTTGTCGGCTATATCAACCTACTTTGGCTTTATCCTTACTTTCTAAGCTCCGGACAAATAGGTCTTTTGCGCCTTATTCAATCCAGTGCTTTTATTTTGGCAACTTTCGGCCAGTTTGGAATACCTCAGATTACCGTCAAATACTTTCCGGAATTAAAACACCAAAGAGGCTTTCTCAGCTTTATTCTCATCTCAGGAGTGATCGGGTTTATATTACTTTCCACCCTGTCAATGCTCTTTCAAGAGCCCTTGATTGACTATTTCTCCAAAGAATCTGAACTATTCGTCCAGTACTTTCAGGTCACCTTGCTTATTACCCTGTTTCTCATCCAATTTCAAATACTCGAAGCTTACAGTCGGAGCAACCTGAAAATTGTGATTCCCACAGCAATCAGAGATATTCAACTGAGACTAGCCACCACTACCTTAGTACTGCTTTATGGTACAGAGGTCATCAGTTTTGACTGGATGATTAAAGCATTGGTACTTCTCTACATCAGTCTGGTAATTTCATTGAGCATCTATCTGGTATCCATTAAGGCATTCAGTCTGAATATTTCGTTTGATTTTCTAAGAGGAGGCCTGTTTAAAAAACTGATGCGATATGGACTCTACTCCCTTCTTGGTGCAGGAGGTACCCAAATCGTCCTACAAATAGATAGCGTTATGGTAAGCGCTGCTATGGGACTGGAGGCCACAGGCGTATACACCATCGCCTTCTTTATAGGTGTCGTGATAGAAATGCCCAGACGTTCCATCACTCAAATTACCGCCCCGCTTATCTCTCAGGCATTCCAGAAAAATGACATGGAACATGTACTCACTTTGTACAGGCAAACCTCAATCAACCAGCTGATAATTGGGAGCCTGCTGCTCATCGGTGTCTGGTCCAACCTTACCAGTATTTACCAATTTATCCCCAATAATGAAGTGTATATCGCGGGCATGAATGTGGTACTTTTTATAGGACTGGGTAAGCTTACGGATATGTTTTTTGGTGTAAACGGAGAGATCATTGTCATGTCCAGGTATTACCGTTTCAATGTGATTGCCGTGAGTATTCTGGCCATTCTTACCATAGGGCTTAACTATCTGCTGATTCCCTCCTATGGCATTGAGGGTGCCGCCATTGCCTCCCTTATGGCCATGGCCATCTTCAACCTTTCAAAATTTGCTTTTGTATGGATTAAATTCGGAATTCAACCCTTTACACTGTCTTCACTTAAGTTTGTTCTTATAGCTTCTTTAAGTCTTCTGGCAAACCACTTTCTGCCTTCTATAGAAGAAGTACTGGTAGACATTGTATTGCGTTCTGCAATCATTACTCTCATAATTATGCTCCCTACCTATTGGTTGAAAATATCACCCGAAATGAATGGTGTTATTGACAGCCTCATAAAGCGCTTATTGAAGAGAAAGACTTGATTCAAAGCTCATCAAGCAGGGCAGCCAGTTCGCCTGTGAGTGCTCGCCTGCTATATTTGTTGACATCCACTTCAGCAACTATCGATCTTCCCGATTTCCAATCCTGATACAGTCGGGTTATATGATTTTTAATCCCTGTTTCGTTGTTCCAGTCAATGGCCTTGCCAGCTTGTGTTTCTTCCAGAATCTGTGCCGCATCACTATTTACAAGCCCCAGAGCTAGTACGGGACGTTCTGCACTGAGGTATTCGAACAACTTACCCGGCAGGTGGCCCTGAGCATTTTCTGATTGATTGAGTATGAGCAATAAAACGGTACTCTCCCGGTATACCTCAAAAACCTGTTCGTGCGGGACCGAAGCTTCAGTCTGCAGCCGTTCAGCCAGTTTTGGGTAAGAAGCTATCGTACCTAATACCTCCTTGCTTAGAATTCCTGTAAGGCGCAATGTAAAATCAGTGGCAAAATCGGCATTTCCAGAAATGAGTTGTTCGAGGGCCTTCCACAGCGCCAGCGGGTTTCTCAGCTTATTGAGCATACCCAGGTGACTCATCACAAATTTTGTAGATGGGGCGGCTGTGTTCAGCTCTTCTCCGGTAATATCAAAACCATTGGTAATCACCGATATTCTTCTTGCTCCCAGTGACCTGAAGTCAGCTTGCCAGGACTTGCTCACCGTAATCAGCTTGTCGGCCACCTTAAAAACCTGCTGCTCCAGTTTTTTATGCTTTCGCCAGGTGAGGGGCATCATTCTAAACTGTTTTAAGATATCCCATTGAGACCACGGATCTCGAAAATCAGCTACCCACTTTAAGCCCGGGTTTTCCATTTTCAGTCTCATACCTATCAGGTGCACGCTGTGGGGAGGTCCCGTGGTAATGATGGTACTGATCTTATTGGATCGTAGAATTGTACTAAGGTATTCCACGGAAGGCTTCACCCAAAACACCCTCGGATCGGGTACAAAAAGATTTCCCCTTAACCAAATGGCCAGCTTAGATAAAGGCCCTTTCTTTCCTCCTTCCAATACCTGTCCCTGCTTGAGTTCTTTCTTTCCGCTCAATTTTTTGAAAATACCGTATGGCTCCCAGATAGGGAAGTGTAAAACCTCTACAGCAGAGGGTACCTCCTTAAGAAGAGATTCATCTTTCTGGTCAAAATCAGGGTTTTCCGGAGTAAAAACGACAGGACTCCAACCAAAGTCAGGCAAGTACTTTGCAAACTTCAGCCATCGCTGTACTCCCCCTCCACCACTAGGAGGCCAGTAATAGGTGATAATCAGAACTTTTTTTGACATAGAAAGATATGAAGGCCAAATATGAAAAGTTTTTCGCTAACCATCCATGCCATATCAACGCCTGTTATCCATCAATTGGGTAAGCAGTTGCAATTCTTGTGAAAAAAAATTTATTTCGGACTGATTTAATCAGGTCACTTACACTCAAAAACTTCAAATCTATGGGCTTCGTACCAATCGTTGTAGCACTGCTCGGTCTCATCGTGCTTTACTCTGTTTTTACTTATAACAAGATTAAACCGCTGAAAGCAGCAGTCACCCGCGTGATTGACCAGATGTCTGAGGTGAGCAGAAAACGAAAAATGCTGATCATCAATTACGATCAGGAAAATGCCGGATCACCACTGGCAAAAGCTGCTGCTGAGCTCAAAAAAACGTCAACAGATCGTTTTCAAAGCTATAAAAAGGAAGAAAGCCTTCTGGCCACTACCACTGATGGAGCAAACAGTGTTGCTGATACCAAAGTTAAATCCGAAATACTCTCACTCAATGACCAGCAAAAAGAGTTGATCAAAAAGCTTCAGAATACCTCAAACACTTACAATAGCTTTATTAAGAAGGCCCCTGCCAGCACAGTAGCATCAATTTTTGGGTTCAGACCCTTCTAGACGCATCTTATCCTTTGTGTATTGGATAGCCCCGGCTACATCACCAGGCGCAAACCATCTGGTTTGCTCGTCACGTTTAAACCAGGTAAGCTGTCTTTTGGCATAACGCCTGGAGTTACGTTTGAGTAGCCGTATAGCTTCACCCCTATCATATTCGCCCTCGAGAAATCCAAAAATCTCTCTGTACCCAACAGTTTGCAGGGCATTGAGCGATTTACATGGTTCCAGGCGTTCAGCTTCTTCAAAGAGTCCTGCTTCAATCATCAGATCCATGCGATGATCAATTCTTTGATAGAGCACTTCCCTATCAGTATTCAGTCCAACTTTGATTACTTCAAAAGGTCGTTCTGCCTTAGCCCCCTTCCTTAGCTCTGAGAATTTGAGCCCGGTAAATCGGCATACCTCCAGTGCACGCATCAACCGTTGAGGGTTCTGACGATCGACCTGAGCATAGTATTCCGGATCGTTTTCTTTCAGCTCTTCCTGAAGGGCTTCAATGCCTTCATGCTCGTAAAGTTCCTTCACAGCTGTTCTTACCTCTGGTCCCGGCTTGGGCAATTCGTCAAAACCACGGCAAACGGCATCTACAAATAACCCGGAACCACCGGCCATAATGGCTATATCAAGTCGCTTGTAAATCTCATCAAGACAGTCCAAGGCCTCCTCCTCAAACTGTCGCACATCATAAGGTTCATGGATGGAGCGGGAATTTACAAAGTGATGAGGCACTCCGTTCATTTCCTGCGCAGTGGGTTTCGCTGTGCCAATTTCCATTTCCTTATAGAATTGCCTGGAGTCAGCAGAAAGCACCTCTGTTTCAAAATACTTCGCCAGCTCTATTGAGAGGGCCGTCTTTCCCACAGCTGTAGGCCCCACTACCACAATTAAATATTTCAAGTATAGAAATTATTTATTCTGAGAGATTAGATTAATAAGTATCATTGCGAACGACACCCTACAAAACTAAGTACAAATTGGTCAAAAGAATACTCATAGTAGACGATAATGCCATCAACCGTAAGTATGCTCGCTCTGTACTTAAAGTTGGTCTCTGGCATATAGAGGAAGTAGAAAGTGGTGAAGCGGCTCTACAACTTCTGGCAAAAGAATCATTTGATCTGATTCTCATGGATATACAAATGCCGGGTATGGACGGCTTCGAGTGTCTCAAAAGAATCAGAGCGGACTTCCCGCATATCAGCTGTCCGGTGCTGGCGGTGACTGCTTTTTCGAGCGGAAGAGAAAGGAGTGCTTTTTCAGAGGCAGGATTTCAAGCCCTGATTACCAAACCAATCAAGCCCTCCGAACTACGGAATGCCGTAACAGAATGGCTTTCTTCCTCTGATCATAAAGCTCACCTGATTATACATAAAGAAGAAAAGACAGATCAAATCATAGACATATCTGTCTATGAAGATTTGAAAAGATATACGCGCTCAGATAGCGTAATCGACATTTATGAAGAGTTTGAAAAAGAGACTTCTGACTTTTTGGAACAACTGAATTTTTTGGTACCTGCCAAAAATTATCCTGAAATTTTGAGTATCTTGCACACTATTAAGGGAAATGCTGGATCATTAGGACTTTTAATTCTGGCAAACCACACCCGACAGATGGAAGGAAAACTTAAGGAAGCTCACTACGAAAATCTGATGGGAGACTTCGATCTACTTAAAGGGCAGTTCAGCAGTTTCGTTGATAATTACAAGAGGCTTTTAAAATAACACAAGATGACCGAAGTGGATTATAAAAAGGTATTAGTGGCTGAGGATAGCTCGGTAATCCAGAATCTTCTTAAGAAGATTCTCATGTTTGAAAATTGCAAAATCACTTCTGCCAAGGATGGACTGGTAGCTTTTAAGAAATTTGAAGAGACCGACTTCGATCTGGTGATTATGGATATTAATCTCCCTTCTCTTGATGGTATTGAAGTAACTAAAAGAATAAGAGCCATTCGCAAAAAGAAAGGTAATGTGCCGATTATCGGTATTTCTGGTAACGCGAAGAATCTTTCCACTGATACGTTTTTCGAGGCAGGCATGAACGAATATCTTCAAAAGCCGCTTGACTACGATCAACTTATTGAACTGGTAAAAAAATACGTAGCGTAGAGTCTAATTAATGACCGTCAGATACACGAAACAATTCTTAGGCAAGCTAGAGGATATATTCGCTGAATCTGATTACATACTCCGCTACGAAAAAGGCAATTTTAAATCCGGCTATTGCGTATTGAAGGACACCAAGATTGCCATTGTCAACAAGTATTATACGGTAGAAGGCAAAATCAGCTGTTTGATAGATATTCTCAAATCCGTATCTATTGACCAGTCGGGCCTAAGTGAGAAAAATCAAAAACTTTTTTCTGAATTGCTTCAAACAGAATTAAACCTGTGAGAGTCACCTTTCTTGGAACCGGAACTTCTCAGGGTGTACCTGTTATAGGCTGTGAATGTAAAGTCTGTCGTTCACTCGATTTCAGAGATAAACGGCTACGATCTTCAATATACCTGGAAACCGAAGATGTGAGCCTGGTCATTGACACAGGACCAGACTTCAGGCAACAAATGCTTCGTGAGAGTATCAAAAAACTTGATGCCGTTGTCTTTACCCATGAACATAAAGACCATACTGCCGGTCTTGATGATATTCGCTCTTTCAACTTCCTGCAAAAAAAGGATATGCCTGTTTATGCACGACAGCATGTGATTGAGCAACTCAAAAGAGAATTTGCGTACATATTCACCGAGCATAAATACCCGGGTGTCCCTAGTTTAGAGGTTATTCCCATTGATCAACAGCCTTTCAGCATTAACAAGACAGAAATTATACCCGTTGAAGTCATGCACTACAAGCTTCCGGTGCTGGGTTTCAGAGTAAAGGACTTCACCTATATTACCGATGCCAAAACGGTGACTTCTGAAGAGAAAGAAAAGATCAAAGGTTCAAAAACTCTTGTAATCAATGCCCTCCAGAACGATCCTCATATCAGTCACATGACCTTGGAGGAGGCGCTTGCTTTTGCTGATGAAATAGGTGCCGACCATACCTACCTTACGCATATCAGTCATAAGCTCGGACAGCATAGAAAAGTATCTGAGATGCTCCCTGACAACGTGAGTATCGCATACGATGGATTGAAAATCTCCTTGTAGGTGCACCTTAACTACTACCTGTTAAAGCGACTGATTCCCGAACTCAGTAAAACGCTCTCCAGAGCCACCTTCATCGAAGCCTTCAGTCAGGAAAAAGATGAGTTGATCTTGAAATTTGAAAATATCACGGATCAGGCATTTTATATCCGGGCGACCTTTACAAGTACCTTCACCAGCCTTTCATTCCCCCAGGATTTCAAGAGAAGCAGACGAAACTCAGCTAATCAATTCGTTTCGCTGGAAGGCAAACAGGTTTCGGGCCTTCAGATGTTTTTAAACGAACGCGCTTTTGCCATTCACTTTGATACTGTCTCATTGCTTTTCAAAATGCATGGCAATCGTTCCAACCTTATCTTATTCGAGAAGGGAATAGTCAGCGAGTTATTTAAGAATAACCTGATACAGGATCTAAATCTACAACTGGACCAACTCGATCGCCCCATTGACAGAAGTCTTGAACTTTTTAAAGACAACCCCGACTATAAACACTTCTACCCTACTTTCGGTGCGGTGCCTGGCACTCACCTCAAGAGGCTCTCGTTTGATCAGCATTCCGCAGAAAAACAATGGTCAATACTGCAAGAGCTTGTTGGGCAGCTAGAAAACAACCCTTTTTACCTGATTCAATTTAAAGGTAAACCCTCCCTGTCGTTGCTTCCGCTGGGTGAGGTGGAAGAGCTCAGGGCCACCCCAATAGAAGCCTATAACACTTTTTACAGAGCCTATACCCGAATTTATTATTTTGCCCGAGAGAAGCAGCGAATTCAGTCTGAGCTCACCAGGCGCCTGACAAGAACTGATAATTATATCCGGAAATCGGAAGCCCGCCTTCAAACCCTGACAATGGAGGTACAACCAGAGCAGCTTGCTGATATATTAATGGCTAATCTGCACCAGATTCCGACCAAGGTAAAAACGGTCAGGCTTCATAATTTTTACACAGACGAAGCAATTGACATTAAGCTCAACCCACAGCTAAGCCCTCAGAAGAACGCTGAGAATTATTATAGAAAGAGCAAAAACCGAAAGATTGAGGTAGAAAAAACAGAGTCCAATATATTCGAAAAATATGAGGCCATTGAAACCTTAAAGCGGCTTCAGTCGAACCTGCAGACCATTGAAAACTTCAAGGAGCTCAAACTCTTTGTGAAAGCCAACGATTTGGAACAGGGTACTGCTCAAAAGCAGCAAGAATCGGTACCGTACAAGGTCTTTGAGTTTCAGAAATATCAGATTTGGGTGGGTAAAAATGCGAAGGCCAACGATCAGCTTACTTTAAAACACGCCTATAAGGAAGACCTATGGCTTCATGCCAAGGATGTTCCGGGCTCACATGTCCTGATCAAGCATCAATCCGGTAAGAGCTTTCCCAGGCAGGTAACCGAACGGGCGGCTGAGCTGGCTGCATACTATTCTAAGAGAAAAACAGATAGTCTTGTGCCCGTAATCTTCACCCCTGCAAAGTTTGTGCGCAAGCGCAAAGGGGCTCCGGCAGGTCAGGTGGTGGTTATGAAAGAGGAGGTAATCATGGTCCCCTCCCGGGGACCATCAGATTTTAGCTGATCAACCAGCCATTATGCAATATTGAACTTAAGCATATTGGTACGGCCACGCGCTTTCAAGGGCATACTGGCTGTCGTGATAAAGATATCTCCTTCTTCAATCTGGCCATTGGCTTTCAATATATTTTCATGATCCTTAAAGGTCTGATCAGTCGATTCCTCACTATCATAGAAGTAAGCATCTACTCCCCAGACGAGGCTGAGCTTGTTCAGCAATTTCTTGTTGGGCGTAAAGATGTAGATACGGGCATGTGGGCGGTAAGATGACAGCTTAAAGGCTGTATAACCCGACACTGTATTACCCAAAATTGCCCTGGCTCCCACACGCTCACTTAGCTTAGCCGCTCCGAATATCACGTTATCACTGTGGAAACTATCACTCTCTTTATTCGGTAACTCGATCTTATCATAAATATCATCAGTGGCTCCCTCTACCGAGGCGATGGTTCTGGCCATCGATTTTACGGTTTGTACCGGATACTTACCAGAAGCAGTTTCAGCTGAAAGCATCATTGCATCCGCTCCGTCCAGCACCGCATTGGCTACATCGTTCGTTTCTGCACGGGTAGGTCTCGGATTGTTAATCATACTCTCCATCATCTGGGTAGCGATGATAACAGGTTTAGCCGTATGGTTACATTTCTCAACGATCATTTTCTGAGCCATGGGTACTTCTTCCATCACAATTTCCACACCCAGATCACCTCTGGCTACCATTAGTGCATCAGATTCCGCTATAATCTCATCAATATTTTTAAGTGCTTCAGGCTTCTCAATCTTCGACACAATGCGAATGTCTTTGCCTTTGGCTTCAATTCTGGATCTCAGGTCGCGTACGTCATCGGCATGGCGTACAAAAGAAAGCGCGATCCAATCAACCTCCTGCTCAATACCAAAAGCCAGATCTTCAATATCTTTTTCTGTAAGCGATGGAGCCGAAACCTCTGTAAAAGGCAGGTTGATTCCTTTTCTTGATTTTAAAATCCCACCATACTTCACTTCGCAGGTAACATCTTCTCCATCAACGGATTTCACAAAAAGCTCCAAATTGCCATCATCGATCAAGATCATGTCTCCCGGGTTCACGTCTGTTGCCAGGTTTTCATAGGTGGTGCTTACCATCTGACTGGTACCCACCATCTCCTTCGTTGTGATTACTATCTCATTCCCTGGCTGAATTGGCACACCGCCATCTTCCACCTGCCCGATTCTGATTTTTGGACCCTGAAGGTCTTGAAGAATTGAGGTATGAACTCTCAACTCCTGATTCACCTCACGTATTCTGTCTATCACCATAGCATGGGTTTCGTGATCCCCATGAGAAAAGTTGAGTCTGAAAACGTTGACTCCCGCGTCAATAAGTTCTCGGATGGTATCTTTAGAATGACTGGCAGGACCCAGTGTGGCTACTATCTTAGCCCGGTTGGTATTAGCTTTATGACCCATTAGAATATTAGATTGTCTTTTGACTTCAATGCCGAAGTATCTACCGATACTGCAAATTGCACGAAAGGTATTTCTTTGATTGTGGAAATGAAAGGATTAACCTGAAAAGTCATGGAATCGTCTGCAACCATTAAAAAGTAGTCAAAATGCTTAAGTTCGGGTATCAAAAAGGCATTGAATTTTTCTTCCAGATTCTCAGCCTTGTTCTTTAGTAATCGAAAAACCTGGTATTCCGTTTTGTAGAAATAGTTAGAAATGGCAAGTGATTTTCCGCCAGAAAAATCAATTGAGATGTTCTCTTCTTTGGCCAGTTCCAGTCCCGTATTTTTATTAATTGCCCAGGCCAGCTTATACTCTTTTACGTTCGAATTAATCGCAATAAGATCGAATTCGAAATCATAAGAAACATCAAGTCTGTTTTTAGCCATAATGCCCTGAAAATGCGGATTCTAGCCGCTGAGTGGTCGTGAAACAAGATTGCGAAATAAGTTTGACATTATAGTTAAATTGCATTTCTTTGCACCGTGTTTTAACCAAAATTTTATCTGAAATGTCTGAAATAGCACAAAAAGTTAAGAGCATCATCATCGACAAGTTAGGTGTTGAAGAGTCGGAAGTTACGCCTGAAGCGAGCTTCACGAATGACCTGGGAGCTGATTCTCTTGATACTGTTGAACTTATCATGGAATTCGAAAAAGAATTTAATATTTCTATTCCAGATGATCAGGCCGAAAATATCGGTACTGTTGGAGATGCCATCTCCTACCTGGAAGCAAACGTTTAATAAAACTTTTCTTACGACTCATATATGCAGTTAAAAAGAGTTGTAGTTACTGGCCTTGGCGCACTTACACCCTTAGGAAACAACCTTGATTCTTATTGGTCTAACCTTATTAAAGGTGTAAGTGGGGCTGGTCCAATCACCAGATTCGATCCTGAATTTTTCAAAACCAAATTTGCCTGTGAGGTAAAAGGTTATGATCCCCTCGACCACTTCGACAGAAAAGAAGTGCGTAAGATGGATTTATTCACTCAATATGCGATGATAGCCGCCACGGAAGCCGTGGAGCACTCAGGTATTGACTTAGAAAAAATCAACAGACGCAGAGGAGGAGTAATTTGGGGTTCTGGTATTGGTGGATTGAAAACCTTTCAGGATGAAGTGGTAAGCTTCTCCGGAGGAAATGGTACGCCACGTTTCAATCCATTCTTTATTCCTAAAATGATCGCAGATATATCTGCGGGCCTTATTTCGATCAAGTACGGACTTAACGGACCTAACTTCGTTACAGTTTCTGCATGTGCCTCGGCTACCAACGCCATGATAGATGCCATGACCTATATTAAATTAGGCAAGGTTGATTTCATGATTACGGGTGGCTCGGAAGCAGCAGTAACTGAAGCAGGTATAGGTGGCTTCAATGCTATGAGAGCCCTCTCTGAAAGAAATGACAGCCCCGAAACAGCCTCCAGACCCTTTGACAAAGACCGTAATGGTTTTGTGCTGGGTGAGGGAGCTGGTGCCATCATTTTAGAAGAATATGAGCATGCTAAAGCGCGGGGCGCCACAATCTATGCAGAATTGCTGGGTGGTGGTATGTCTGCCGATGCACATCACATTACGGCACCTCATCCGGAAGGGCTGGGAGCACAAAGCGTAATGGAAAATGCACTGGAAGATGCCAATATCGCGACTACTGATGTTGATTATATCAATGTACACGGTACCTCTACCCCACTGGGTGATATGAGTGAAGCTATGGCCATTGAGAGAGTATTTGGTGATCACGCTTATAACGTAAACATCAGCTCTACCAAATCAATGACAGGTCACCTTTTAGGAGCAGCCGGAGCGATAGAAGCGATAGCTTCCATCATGGCTATTCAAAATCAAATAGTCCCCCCTACCATCAACCATTTTACGGATGATGAGAGCTTTGATCCACGCCTTAACTTCACCTTTAACAAGGCCGAAGAACGTGAAATCAACATTGCATTGAGCAATACTTTTGGTTTTGGAGGTCACAATACTTCCGTTGTTTTTAAGAAAATAGACTAAACGTGCGGTTGGTGAAGAACCGTTTACTTTCCGCATTTAAGAGTTATACTGAAGACGAAAAGAGGCTTGTTGCTTCAATCAAAATGATTGTAGGCAGCAAGCCTTTTAATTTAAAGCCCTACAAGATTGCTACTCAGCACACCTCTGTGGCTAAATCGGTAAAAAAGGGTTTCAAGGAATCAAACGAAAGACTTGAATACCTGGGAGATTCTGTATTGGGCATGGTTGTAGCAGACTATCTCTTTCAGAAATATCCCTTCAAAGACGAAGGCTTTCTTACAGAAATCAGGTCACGGATTGTAAGCCGTGACTCTCTCAATCAACTCGCCAGAACCATTGGGGTACCGCAGATCGTGAAGTACGATGGCAGGCGCAAAACTCCCAATTCTCATAAGTCACTTTATGGCAATACCCTCGAAGCATTGGTAGGTGCCGTTTATATTGACCGTGGGTTTGAGGCCAGCCGAAAGTTCATCATCAAAAAGCTATTACTGCCTCACTTCGATATTGAAGAACTCATCAGCACCACGCGCAATTACAAAAGTAAGCTTATCGAGTGGACGCAGAAGAACTCAAAAGTTTCGGTTTTTGACCATATAGAAACGATCGACAAAGGACACTTTAAGGAGTTTGTAATACAAGTTAAGATTGATAGCGAACCAATCGCCAAAGGCCACGGTTTAAGCAAGAAGAAGGCAGAACAAGATGCTGCCAGAGAAGCTTGCATCGTACTTGAACTCGAATAACATGGCAACATACCGTATAGGTACAGCTACTGTCAACCAGACCCCACTGGATTGGACCGGCAATATCCACAGACTCAAACGGGCCATCAGGAAAGCCCGAACTGAGGGTGTTGAAATTCTTTGCCTGCCCGAACTCAGCATGACTGCCTATGGTTGTGAAGATCTTTTTCTGAGCCAGTGGTTACCCGCTAAAGCAAAGACATACATTCCCGAGTTGGTGGCAGAAACTACAGGGATTTTTACCACACTCAACCTACCACTCTATTATCATGACAAGCTCTACAACTGCTCGGTAGTAGTGTTTAACCAAGAGATACTGGGTGTCTACGCCAAGCAGTATATGGCCCTGGATGGAGTGCATTATGAGCCCCGCTGGTTTAATCCATGGCCCCAGGAGCTTACCGGAAAAATAGACATCGCTGGGAAGAATTACCCGATTGGAGACCTGACCTTTGATTTTAAAGACTGGAAAATAGGCTTTGAAATTTGTGAAGACGCCTGGCGCGGTACAGATCGCCCCGCTTGTCGGCTATATGAAAAAAAGGTAAACCTCATACTCAACCCAAGTGCCAGCCATTTTGCTATGGGCAAAACCCATCAGCGCATAGAGCTGGTAACCGAATCATCTCGTGCTTTTGAATGCACCTATGTGTATGCCAACCTGCTCGGTAATGAAGCAGGGCGAATGATCTATGATGGTGACATGATGATTGCTCAGCATGGAAAAATGCTTCTGAGAAATGAGCTGCTTTCTTTTGCCGAGTATCAGGTAATGAGTTGTGAGGTTAAATCAGAGGGTGATTCTGAAATCAAGCCAGAAAATTTAGCTCCTCTGATCGGCAAAGATGAGGAATTCCCTGCCGCTTCGGCCCTGGCCCTCTACGATTACCTGAGGAAAAGCCGTAGCAACGGTTTTGTACTCTCCCTCAGTGGTGGGGCTGATTCTGCCACCTGCGCAGTCATGGTAGCAGAGATGGTGAGGCGAGGTCTTATGCAATTAGGCACTAAAGAATTCCTTGGCAGACTGACACCGGATATTGACACTACCCTTTCAGAAAAAGACATTGTCGGCAGGCTCTTAACAACAGCCTATCAGGGCACTAAAAACTCCTCTGACACAACACTGAACGCTGCAAAAGTACTGGCTCAATCGATGGGGGCGACCTTTCACGATTGGCAAATAGATGAGCCTGTAGAGAGTTACACAACATCAATTGAAGGTGTTTTGAAGCGTTCTCTGACCTGGGAGACGGATGATTTGGCCCTTCAGAACATTCAGGCACGTGCCCGCAGTCCTATTATCTGGATGCTGGCCAACATTAAAAATGCGCTTCTCATTACCACATCCAACAGAAGCGAGGGTGATGTAGGTTATGCCACCATGGATGGTGATACCAGTGGTAGCATTGCTCCAATTTCCAGCGTGGACAAAACTTATATCAGGCAATGGCTCCATTATGCTGAGAAAGAACTGGGTTATGCAGGCCTGGCTCCTGTAAATACACTTCCCCCCACTGCCGAGCTTCGTCCGTTAGATCAGGAACAAACCGATGAAGACGATTTGATGCCTTATCATATCATGGTAGAGATTGAGAAACTGGCAATTCGTGACCATAGATCTCCGTCTGAGGTATTTAATACTTTGAGCACCAAGGAATTGGAACCTGAATCACTGCTCAAAACTCATATCATCAAATTCTATAGACTCTGGAGCCGAAATCAATGGAAGCGTGAGCGCCTGGCCCCTGCCTTTCATTTAGATGAATTCAATGTAGACCCCCGTACTTGGTGTCGCTTTCCTATTTTGAGCAAGGGATTTGAGGAGGAGTTAAGAGAGTTGACTTAGATCATTTCTCCATTTTCTCAAATATGAATATGATCTTTACGATAACTCTTCTACTACTGTGTTGCCTGATATGCTATACTCCTGTTAAGGCAATACTTGCAGCGAGAAAGTTTAATGTACGTCTATCTCTTCACGAGGCTTTTATGCTCGCCATTCGAAAAACAGCTTCGAAGCAGCTATTTAAGGCGATCTCCATAGCAGAAAAGAGTGAACTCAATCTCAACCGTTCCGATCTGGAAGTACACCTTATTGCCGGAGGAAATCCAGTGAACGTAGTAGAAACACTCGCTAAGTATAAGAGCCATTCTGAGATTTCACCAAAGGAAGTCTTTGCCTACGATTTGTCCAAAATGGATTTTGAACCATTTGCGACACGACTAATCAAGACACACCATGTCAACCTCGTGGAACTAGCGTTTTCCATATTCAAAATTGACTACAAGGCTGCATTTAAACTATCAACAGACAGTCATCTTTTAAATCCCGAGAGTCATAGTTTAGAATCTCATGTGAAACACAAACTGGAACAATTATCCCAAGTCTGGAGCTCAACCGACATGCAATACACAGAAAACTTCCTTAAAACCCAGGTTTTCAATGATCACTTTTGGGGTCAGGAAATTAAGGCAAAATTGATTTCACAATCAATAATCGTACATGCGTAACGAAGTCAAAATTGATCAAATAACAGCTCCACAAACCTTGCCTCTCCGCCATGCCGTCATGTGGCCTGATAAGCCTTTGGACTATATCAAGCTACCCAATGATCATCAAGGCCTACATTACGGCCTGTTTGTCAAGCAGCAACTGGTTTCGGTCATCTCTCTCTTCGTCAATGGACACGAAGCCCAGTTCCGCAAGTTTGCAACGTTGACTGCCGAACAAGGCAAAGGTTATGGTACACAGCTGCTCTCTCATCTTTTTGAGCAGGTAGAAACCAAAGGTGTTCAACGTCTTTGGTGTAATGCACGCATCGACAAAGCCGCCTATTATGAGCGATTTGCTATGAAGAAAACCAGGCAAACATTTATCAAGGGAGGAATTGACTATGTGATTATGGAATATGTTTTCAAAAGCCCGTAGCACTAATGCATGCCAAATTCGTTCGTTGGCAAGTCAAAAAAGCACCTACAGAAAGTAAAAATGCACTTATAGTAGCATATTGGTTTCTTTATTCATTTCGTCACTAAACGAGTTGAATAATGCAAGACCTGAAAGAGTTACTCCTTAAAAAAATTCAAAGACAAACTTTGCTGCATGAAAAAGGAAGACAGCTGGAGGACCTTGATCTTGACCTCAGCTATTCAAAATCCAGCAGATGGTTTGGAAGTTCATACCTGAGGATAAAGCGATTTCTATTGATTCTGATATCGATTGGTCTGATTTTCTTCTCTTTTATTCTCATGACTGTGCCGGAAATTCTTATGGAAGACAAAGAGTTTCGTGATAGTATGATACAAAGCTCCAGAGAATACTATCAGGACATGTTCGGCCAATCATTGGGAGAGGCTTTTATAGAATTCACGCTCGAGGACTCCAGGAGAAGACCGGAAGATTTTTTTGATGAACTAAGTAAATCACTAGATAAAGCCTATGTGGAAGAAACCATCGCAGAATTCAGATATATGGGTGTGTTTATCTTACCCATGGCCCTGGTACTGCTATACATTAGCAGACTCACAAAGAAAATGAGAATAAGGAATACAATGATTTCTCACAACCAGGCCATCACGCAAGAACTGATCACGATGTTTCATGAAGCTATAGACGAAGAAGAAGAGGAGTTACTTTGGATGCAGGAAATTATACAAGGTGGTCCAAAACCCGGTTCTTCTCAGCCACCTCCCCTTCCTGGGTAATCTCCACCTATACTTGGCGGGGTTCAGGTGTTGATTATTTTTTTGCGTGAAACGTACACATAAATATTAAATCTGATTAGATTGCCCCTGTGGACACAACATTCAGATTTGTAGACCTTAATCCTCAACTGGTTGAAGCCTGGAAAACAGTATTCAGAGATGTAGATAGTGTTGAAGCCATCAACTCTTCCATTTTTGAGCATCCGAGTGACGTCCTTGTAAGCCCTGCCAATAGCTTTGGCTTTATGAATGGAGGCATCGACTTTTCAATATCTAAAAATCTGGGTTGGCATATTGAAAAAGAAGTTCAGAAAAGGATAAGAGAAGAGTTCTTTGGTGAATTGTTAGTAGGTCAGGCACTGATTGTAGAAACCGGACATACCGATTTCCCATATCTTATCTCGGCACCTACTATGAGGACCCCGATGACCATATTAAGATCTCCCAATGTCTACCTGGCCATGAAAGCAATCCTTACCTTGCTGAAGTACGGAAGGTTTGCTAATAGTGAATTAATCAGCCAGAAAGTCAGTACGGTGGCCATTCCAGGTCTAGGCACCGGTGTGGGACAAATGCCTCCGCTGGTTTGTGCACGCCAAATGAGATTAGCCTGGGAGGATGTCAAAAACGAAAAGCATCTGACGAAGCAGGGCTGGGAGGAGATTCGATCAAATTATGCCTACTTCTTCACCCATGATGAGCGAGACCTTAAATACAATATACCTTAATGAAAATCCATATCCTCGGAGCATCAGGGTCAGGCACCACTACTTTAGGGCAAGCATTGGGAAAACATGGTTGGAAACACCTGGATGCCGATGACTATTACTGGGTACAAACCGATCCACCATTTCAGCAGAAGGTTCCCCTTGACATAAGGAACAAACGCATTTCTCAGTACTTTGAGGCATCTGGTAAAGTGGTAATCAGCGGTTCCATGTTCAGCTGGGGAGAGCATTGGAAACAAGTATTTGATCTGGTTATTTTCCTACAGCTTGATAAAGCGGTTCGAATGGAGCGATTACGCCTAAGGGAAGAATCCCGGTATGGCCAGGTGATTTATGATGATCCCAAACGAAATAAAGCATATCGGGCATTTATGAGTTGGGCGGAGCAGTATGATGACCCAACCTTTACCGGTCGAAGTCTCAGGTTGCACGAGCAATGGCTAAGTGAATTGACCTGCCCGATCTTAAGGCTTGACGGAGCTGATTCTCTTGAAGAGAATTTAAACCTGGTGATGACCCGATTGGGGGAAATCTGAATCAGGCTAAATAAGTCTTAATCAATGGTCTCTGTATTCGCGGATTTGCTATCTTAATAACAGCCATAAAGCTCCTAAGTCATGCAAGAAAACTACCTGGAAAGTATCAGAAAGCAGTTTGAGTACTATAAAATGCTCGGAGAAAAAACCTTCAGTCAGCTAGGTGATAAAGAACTCTTCTGGCAGCCCAATCCTGAGAGTAATTCCATCGCCATCATGGTGAATCATATCTCCGGTAATATGCTCTCACGCTGGACCGATTTTCTGAGCTCTGATGGTGAGAAGGAATGGCGCAACCGGGATGCGGAGTTTGAAGACCTGATCAAAACACGTACTGAACTTATCACTAAATGGAACAAAGGCTGGACCTGTCTCTTTGAGGCCCTGGACTCAGTAAACACTGACAATTTTGATCAGCTAGTATATATCCGCAATATGGGACACACCATTGTAGAAGCTATCAATCGTCAGTTTGCCCACTATTCCTACCATATCGGGCAGATTGTGTACCTGGGCCGCATGATCAAGGGAGCTGACTGGCAAAGCCTGTCTATTCCCAAAGGAGATTCTGTCGCCTATAATGCAGACAAATTTTCGAAGCCCAAGCGCAAAGAGCATTTTACGAAAGAGTTTTTGAAGGGGGATGAGTAAGTAATCATCGTTTTATCTTCGGAAAAGTGATAAGGGGAACGTAAGCTACTACCTGCATGTTAGAAGTCTGGCATGCACCCTTTACTACTCAGTCAGGTCGAGCAATACATTGTTCCTTCTCAGGAAGACATCGATACGCTCCATTCCAAACTAGGCACCAGACGCTACCTGAAAGGGCAATACCTGGTTCAGCAGGGAGATATTTGTCCGCACCTGAGTTTTATTACTTCTGGCTGCTCCAAAACCTTTCATATCGATCCCCAGGGTAACGAGCATATTACACGATTTGCTATTGAAGGTTGGTGGTCAGCTGATCTTGGAAGCTTCCTTACCCAGACAGCGGCTGACTGCAGTGTAAAATGTCTTGAAGACACGCATGTGCTCCAAATTACTCACCAGGGTATGCAGGAGCTGTACAAAGAAGCTCCGGCATTCGAACGCTTTTTCAGAAACCTGTTCGAAAACTCTTTTATCCACTCAGAAAAAAGAGTCATTGCCAATTTTAGTCTTACCGCTAAAGAAAGATATCTCGCATTTCAGAAAAGATACCCACAAATAGAACAGCGGGTACCCCAATACATGGTCGCCTCCTATCTCGGCATGACCAAACAGTTTTTGAGTAAAATCAGGAATCAGCTGATGGTAGAAAATTCATAAATGTTCAACTGGTTGAACATGATTTGTTAACCTTGTTGATTTCTCCCCTTCTCTGCTCATAGGACCTTTGTGTTATAAAAAAACACAAGGTATTATGACAAATACAATTTCTCCTTTTGGCTTTACTTCCTCTCGCAACCCTGCCAAGACCATAGGCTGGTCTGGTTTGGTGGCCGGTATACTCGATTCAGTAGCCGGAGTAATCGTCTATTATATTTACTTCGACCTGAACCCACTCCAGGTATTACAATTTATCGCAAGTGGTATCTATGGCCCTACTGCGATTAACGGAGGGGTCGGCATGGTACTGGTGGGATTGCTTTTGCACTTTCTCATCGCCTATGTCTGTGCCATTATCTATTTTCTCGCCTATCCTAAAATAGCCGCAGGCAACAAATATGCCGGGGCATCAGGTTTAGTATACGGATTGGGTATCTGGCTGGTAATGAACTTACTGATACTGCCTTATTCAAACATCCCAAAGAGTGATTTCGATTTGGGACTGGCTATCATCGGCATTATCTGGCATATGGTGCTGGTCGGTTGGCCCATAGCGCTCATTACCAAGCAGTACTACCTAAACAAAACAACTGACCATGAGAGAGAAGGCTGACAGGCCTCGCCTCTCACTTTTGCAGGTAAAAGCGGCACGAGCATTCGGGTCGCTTTCTACATTCATCTACTTTAGCATCAGGGGCTCCCAGGTAATCCTCATGCATATGAGCCGGGAATAACAAAAGGAAGTTAATTTAATCCTCAGCAATCAATGTCCTCACCAGCCTGCCAGAGCTCAATGGCTTTTTGAATAAACTCATCCATGCGGGTGTTGGCAAGCACATTGGACTTCTTGAATCTGAGACAACCCTTGCCCACATTTATTCCTTCCAGCAATTCTCCGGTAGAGTCGATTTTAGAGGCATCACCCACGTAAAAACTCACATAACCCCGCTGAGCATTCAATTGAAAAGGTACTCCCCTATCATCTTCGTAACTCAGCATTTTGTAGCGAATCCCTTCCTTTAAGCCAGGTGCCTTTTCAAATATGAGTTCCCGTAATTCGAGAAGCTTTTCTTTGCGCCAATCTTCATCAAGCGCTTCCAGGTATTCAGCAGGGGTGTTTACATCATATTGCATTGAGACGGTGTTTTGTGGAAAGATTAAGCATGGGTATCTGTATATACTATTAAAAAGCAGCTACACATTCGTCCGACCACTTTGAGTGGTCAGACGAATAGGTAATAGACAGGCACTCAGTAAGGGAATTTAACAAAATTCTCTCAGTCGACACCCTGAGGGAATAACCTGGCTGTTAGTTTTTGACAATAAACTTAAACTGATGTCTTTCTCCATTTAAGGTCGCTGTAACAATGTACACACCCTGACGTGTATAGCGGGTTTTGAGAACTGCGCGGTTGCGCTCCCTGGAAATTTGTACGGGTACCTGAACACCATTGATCTGAATCAGTCTGAGGTTTTCAATTATGACGGATTCAGGAATCTTGATATAAATATCCGCTCCCGCCTGTACTGGGTTGGGGTAAAGAACCGGTGCTTCAATGCGAGGGGAATAATTTACCCTGATGACTTCTGAGGCATTTTCAATCCCGTTGTTATCCACATCTATGAGTCGATAGAAATTGACTGGTTCCAGAGGCTCCCGGTCAATGAATGTATAATCGTTCAGATCGTTGGTGGTACCCGCTCCGTCCATAAAGCCAATAGTTTCAAAATCGAGTCCGTTGGCAGATCTTTCAATGCGGTAAAAGCTGTTTTGAAATTCGCTGGCAGTAGTCCATCTTAGGACTACCTGATCCTGTTCTGCACTTCCATCAAAAGAAATCAGGGTAATCGGCAAAGCCGCCTCTTCCAATGAACCCAAAGTGAAATAGAGACCATCGGTAAAATCTACCTGAAAATTCACGAAGCCATCATCAGCCACTACGAAAGACTGAGAGATTACCTGAGCCCCTGTAGTAAAGTCACCATCTGAATCGACTAAGAGTACAATCTGGCTCTCATCGTTGGTTCCTACACCTGTCGGTCCCAGCAGATCGTTTACACTAAACCTGACGGTAACGGTTCCTACTGTACCAGTTTCGCGTGCTCTCCATTCCCGGTTTAACCGGCTATCGACCTGAATGGCGCTGAAATCCCTGTTAGAAGCATCGTGAAGCGCAGCACCATCATGGCCCCACATGAGCGAGGAAAAATCCGTTGTAAAACTACTTCCGTTTAAAGAGTTACTGGCCTCAAGCCCATTTGTGTCTCCATCCAGGCCAATGGCTACAATGGCATCGCTGTTTTCACTTTGAGATTGCAGTTGGTTAAGACAGCTTCCGTCATCACGGCCAATACCGGCCACATTGTTATGAAAAGTAGTATTGTCAGATGCATCCCAGAAGGTAGTACTTCCATTAGAGGCGATATAGTCACCTTCCGTTCCTTCAAAAGCAATGGCATCGCCATCAGTATCGGAAGAAAGGGTAACTCCATATTTGAGGGCCAGATAGCCTTGAATCTGCTGAAGGTCTGTGGCATTGGTGAGCAGAGAATTATAGACAATGACCTCGGAAATTTTGCCACTGAACCTATTGGTAGCATCCCCCTGACCACCAATCTGCAAGTTATTGGATGTTTCAACTGCGTGATCTGAACTAAAATTGGTTTGGGTATTTAATCCGTTTAAATAAACCGTAGAGCCATTGGCCTGATCTTCATCAAACAGAACAGCCGAAATGGTAGTGGTACCTACTGAATACAGGCCTGTAACGTCAGCAGTATTACCTGTTCCGTTACTTACAGCCTCATTTTCATTTACTCCATTATTGTCCAGTACATAGCGATCAAAACCTCCATTATCTTCTCCCCACAGTGCTCCTGAATTGTCTATTGTAGGCTGATAGACTACTATAACAGCCAGATCGGGATGAGTATCGGCATTGATACTCAGGGTAGTATTGTAGTAAGAACTGCCTCCAAAGAAATTCGAGGGGTTGAAATTGACATTCCCCCCTGTGGTAAAAGACCCCACAGAAGATACAGACACGTAGTTATTAGAAACATCTCTCCAGGAGGTTCCTCCCTGGTCGGCTCTGAGCCATAATAGGAAGTTACTATTGATCCCTCCCGGCTGACAGTTTTCAGCGTTGCTTTCTCTCCAATCCCTTTCACTGGTTTCGGCCGCTGTTGTTACATCTGGAAATGAATTTGAGGTCTGGCTGTTGTAAACATTGGTAGTGGAATTTGGTCCGCTTACATCATCAAAGTTATTATCAAGACCGTCATTATCATTGTCGTTTCCATTGGGAGTTGTATCGGGCAAATAGTCTCCATCCGTGTCCCAGGCTTCGATTACATCATTGAGTCCGTCATTGTCAGAGTCCAGGTCTATATAATCGGGTGTATCAGTACCATCGGTATTCACTATGCTGGTGGGTACTCCTGTTACACCTCCACAAGGTGTACAGTTGACATCAAAGGCATCATCTATACCGTCACCATCCAGGTCAGAACCTACGGGAATCACCGGTGTTGCGGTGGTAGCCTGTGACTCAATCAGGTCGACAACACCATCATCATCGCTGTCAACATCTATCCTGTTTTCCAGCTCATCGGCATCCGTATCAGCATCTGTCAATGCCGTTCCCCCATTATCACTATCAAAAGTGTCGGCCCAGCCATCGCCATCAGTATCTGTATCGTTATCTACCCTGCCATCGTTATCAGTATCAACTCCTCCCGCTTCGATGATATCCGGGATACCATCATTGTCTGAGTCCAGATCAAGGCTGTTTACGATACCATCTCCATCGGAATCCAGTACTTCGCTCTCGTCCGTATCCAAAATACCATCGTTGTCATCATCAATATCAGTGGCATCGGGCTCTCCATCGAGGTCTGTATCTAACGCATTGGCTTCTCTCCAATCACGTTCGCTTGTTGCGGCAGCGGTAGTTACATCCGGAAAGTCGTTGGCATCTTCGTTATTATAAGCATTGGTAGTGCTATTGGGGCCTACTACCGTATCGTAATTGTCGTCCAGGCCATCGCCATCAGTATCAGTACCGGCAGGCAGTGTGTTGGCTACCAGATCACCATCGGTATCGTAGCCCTCCAGGGCATCCAGGAAACTGTCATTGTCAGAGTTAAAGTCCAGATAGTCGGGTGTACCATCCATATCGGTATCTACCGGAGTGGTAGGTGTCCCGCCTGTGGTGTCAAAAGCATTGTCAATACCATCACTGTCGGTATCAGTTCCACCCGGTACCACAGGACTCCCTGTGGTAGCCTGAGACTCAATCAGGTCTACGATACCATCTCCATCTGCATCGATGTCGAGGTTATTTGTAATCCCATCGCCATCGGTATCCGGGTTGAGCAATACGGTTCCTCCATTATCACTGTCGAAGGTATTGGCCCAGCCATCACCATCAAGATCCACAAAGCTATCTACCGCTCCATCATCATCAGTATCTACCCCACCGGCTTCAATAATGTCTTCGATACCATCATTATCAGAGTCGCGATCCAGCATATCATTGATGCCATCATTATCGGTATCCGGATTGGTCAGGGCAGTACCTCCATTGTCACTGTCAAAAGTATTGGCCCAGCCATCCGTATCGGTGTCGGTGTTATCATCTACACGGCCATCATTATTGGTATCTACTCCTCCCGCTTCAATAATATCCGGAATACCGTCATTGTCGGAGTCCAGGTCTATATAATCTGCTATTCCATCACCATCCGTGTCCTGACACTCTGTATAAGCCTGGATCGTGGCTTCAACTACTTCAATTCGGCCACCAAGTCGGACAGGCATTTCTACCTGAATGTACCTGGTATCAGCAGTTAAGTTATAGGTAAAACTGGTGACACTCCCTCCTGAAGCTATATCATTACGTACAACCGTTTGTGGGTTGGTACCATTACCTAAGTCGACATTAGCATCAGGTAATTGAGCAAAACGTAATTCTCTGTCACTGCCATTACCGTTTCTCCATAAAGTGAATACTACATCTACCCCTGCAGGTATAACACTGCCCAGGTCCACAATAATATATTCTCCGACACCATTGAGTATAATGCCATTGTTAGCAGTTAAGTCCCCATCGTTGATTAAGGCCAGACTTCCACCAGTTCCTGAGTTATCAACCACCGGGCCTGAAGGACTTGCCGGATTACTTACGCAGCCTTCATCAGTATCCAAAATACCGTCATTATCATCGTCTATGTCATTGCTATCCTGAATGCCGTCAAAATCGGAATCGGCCACATTTTCTTCTCTCCAGTCTCTTTCAGTATTGCCCTGAGTGGTTTGATCAGGGAAGTCATTGGCATCTTGCGTGTTGTAGACATTGGTGGTACTGTTAATACCGGCTATCAGATCAAAAGCATCATCCAAACCATCACCGTCAGTATCAGTACCTGAAGGAACAATGTTAGCAACCAGATTGCCATCGGTATCCCAGCCTTCCAGCAAATCAGAGAAAGTATCGCCATCAGAATTGAAATCGAGAAAATCGAATGCCGTATCACTATCCGTATCGGTCAGGATGGTTGGTACGCCAGTGACAACTCCACATGGCGCACAATCACTATCAAAGGCATCGTCTAAACCATCACCATCGGTATCAACCCCTACCGGAATAACAGGTGAACCTGTGGTAAGCTGAGACTCAATTAAATCTACAATACCATCTCCATCGGCATCAATATCGAGGTGATCGGCTATACCATCACTGTCGGTATCGTTGCCGGTGCATTCAATGGTAAAAGCGGGATAACTTACATTATCGACTCTCAAGTCTCCACTTACCTCGTTATAGGTAATTCTGATGTGAGTGGCATTAGTGGCAAGGGTATAAATTTTATCTTCATACACATCGTCAGTGGCAAAAGAGTACTCAATGGCGTTGACAAATGAGACGCCATCTGTGGATTCGGTAATAGTCATGGTACTCGCCACATCATCTCTTTTCTGTGCTCTCACGGTTACCTCAGTACCGGCAGTCACTATGCTTCCGCTTCTCAGCTCTACTTCCATTACTGCCCCATCATCTCTGAAACGGGCAAAGTTTGCATTCACTCCATCGATGCCATCTGCGGTATCTTCTACACGAGCCACAATTTCGCTGGCTGAAGAAGCGTTGGCTCCGAGGACGGGAGTATCTGTACAGCCTTCATCCGTATCCAGAATACCATCATTATCATCATCTACATCGGTAATATCAGGAATGCCATCTGCATCGGTATCGGTTGGTGCCTCGAGACCGTTGGTATCTCTCCAGTCTTTTTCACCATCTACATCGGAATCTTGTAAGGCCACATTTGACGAACAAAATGTAATGCCTGAGCCATAATTAATGGTCATGGTTGGATTTACTTCAGCTGTCCTTCTATTGCCATCGGCCCCGGTAAAAAGGATCACCAAAGCATTGCCATTTGACCAGCCTACCTGGCCTACAATTTCTTCGATGACAGAAGAAATGTCTACCGTACGCTGTGCAGAACTTGCTTCACCAGTTGAGTTCCAATCTGCCGGGGTCCATGATTCACTAGCCGTTGTGCCAGGTGTAAGTCGATCACTGACATCATCGGTGGTGGTTGTAAAAGTGCTGGGGTTTGCAGTTAATTCGCCCCGAATGGTGATTGTAATTGGTCCTGTTTCGACTTCGTCTGTCTGAAACTGTATATAGGCTGAATTAATTACCTCCCCTTGAGGGATGGAAATATTTGGAAAGTATACTCCTACAGTCTGAGAGCTATTATCATTCTCATCATTAGAAAACTCAAGGTCGCTACTTCCTGTGTCAACAGATCCATTATCATCTTGCTCTTCACCGTAACTGGTCGCTGTAGAGAACATAGACAGCCCGTAGCAATTCTCGTCAAACGCATCATCCAGTCCGTTCCCGTTAGCATCTACCCCACTATTGGCTACATCGGCTACACCATCTTCATTAAAGTCATTTCCTTCAATGAAATCAGAGAGAGAATCATTGTCTGAATTGGAGTCTACGTAATCATCCAGTCCTGCTCCATCGGTATCCACAGGGTCGATGGGTGAATTGCCTGAATCTACATCCCAAAAATCAAGAATACCGTCATTGTCAGTATCTGTAAAGTCTGTTGGGGCCTGATAACCCAGGGTACTGTATCCTTCTCTTGTATCGTCTATTCCATCGGCATCAGAATCAATGTCTATATAATTCGGAAGGTTGGGGAGTCCGTTGGTGTTTTCGTAAGTAAGGTCGGAGTTGGCTAAAATAAGGACAGAGTTTTCAACGCTGTCGTCATATCCGTCTCCGTCAGTATCCAAAAAGCCATCAATTTTACCATCACCATTGGCATCGATTTTATTAGTTTCTGTAACATCCAGAATACCGTCATTATCAGAATCAAGGTCCAGGTAGTTGTCTATCCCATCATTGTCTGAATCTGGTTCAGGTAGTGCTGTACCCCCATTGTCGGAGTCAAAAGTATTGGCCCAGCCATCGCCATCTGTATCGGTATCCACATCTACACGACCATCATTGTCAGTATCTACCCCTCCTGCCTCCAGAATGTCCGGGATACCATCGTTATCTGAATCTAAATCGAGATTGTTGGGGATTCCATCTCCATCAGCATCACCTGTTCCTTCCGTGACATCCAGAATACCATCGTTGTCATCGTCTATATCTGTTCCATCAGGTATGCCATCAAAGTCTGCATCCAGAGTATTTGCTTCTCTCCAGTCTCTTTCGGAAGTCTGGCCTGAAGTAGAAACATCTGGGAAATCCAGGGCGTCTTCATTATTATAAACATTGGTAGTGCTGTTGGGCCCAACCACATCGTCATAGGCATCATCCAGACCATCTCCGTCAGAATCCAGACCGGCAGGCACTGTATTGGCTACCTGATCATCATCAGTGTCCCAGCCTTCCAAAGCATCTGCATAGCTATCGTTATCGGAATTAAAATCTATGTAATCGGGAGTAAGGTCAACATCTGTATCTACGGGGGTTATCGGTGTACCACCATTGTCGGAATCGAAGGCATTGTCTATTCCATCGCCATCGGTATCTGTTCCTACCGGTACAATGGGGGTACCCGTAGTGGCCTGCGACTCGATCAAATCTACAATACCATCCCCATCAGCATCTATATCTATATAGTTTTCCAGTCCATCCACATCAGTATCCGGCACGGTCAGGGCAGTACCTGCATTATCACTATCGAAGGTATCGGCCCAGCCATCGCCATCCGAGTCAGTAGCTGAGTCCACTACACCGTCATCATCCGTATCAACTCCTCCTGCTTCGATTATATCCTCTATTCCATCATTATCAGAATCTAAATCGAGGTAATTGTTTATGCCATCATTATCGGTATCCGGATTGATCAGCGCTACACCTCCATTGTCACTGTCGAATGTATCGGCCCAACCGTCTCCATCAGTATCAGTATCATCATCAACACGTCCATCATCATCGGTATCTACGCCACCGGCCTCAATGATATCGGGAATACCATCATTATCTGAATCCAGATCCAACCTATCAACTATGCCGTCTCCATCGGTATCTGTACTGGCACCTTCATCGGTATCCAGAATACCATCATTGTCATCGTCTATATCTGTAACATCGGGAATGCCATCAAAGTCATTATCAGCAGCATTGCTTTCTCTCCAGTCTCTCTCACTATTACCAGCGGTGGTAACATCAGGAAAAGAGAAAGCTGTTTCATTGTTTGAGGCATTGGTTGTATTGTTTGGCCCTACAATGTTATCAAAGGCATCATCCAGTCCATCATCATCCGTATCGGTACCAGAAGGAACGGTTTCGGCCGTTAAATCTCCATTGGTATCCCAGGCTTCTAATAAATCGGCAAAACCGTCATTATCGGAGTTCACATCGATATAGTCAGGAGTAGCATCTGTGTCGGTGTCTACGGGACTGGTTGGTGTTCCACCATTGTCAGTATCGAAGGTATTATCCAGACCATCCAAATCAGTGTCTGTTCCTGAAGGAATATTGGGACTACCAGATGTTACCTGAGATTCGATGAGGTCTACAATACCGTCTCCGTCACTATCAACATCTACAAAGTTTTTCCTTCCATCTGAATCCGTGTCGGCTTCGGTCAGGGCAGTACCACCATTATCACTATCAAAAGTATCGGCCCAACCATCGTTGTCGGTATCAGTATTGTTATCTACGCGGCCATCGTTATCGGTATCAACTCCTCCGGCTTCAATGATATCCGGAATACCATCATTATCAGAGTCAAGATCCATACTGTTGATGATTCCGTCATTGTCAAAATCTTCTATTCCTTCATCTACATCCAGGATACCGTCATCGTCATCATCAATATCTATTGAGTTGATCTGACCATCACCATCTGAATCCACAGCATTGTCTTCTCTCCAGTCTCTTTCACTGGTAAGGCCTGATGTGGTCACGTCCGGAAAATCCAATGCGTCTTCATTATTATAAACATTGGTCGTGCTATTCGGTCCGATTACATTGTCAAAAGCATTGTTCAAACCATCCACATCAAGATCTCCGGCTGTCGGGGTAACATTGGCTATGCCATCTCCATCTGTATCCCAGGCCTCGAGAATATCAGCAAAACCGTCATTATCTGAATCAGTATCTATATAGTCAGGTGTACCGTCTGTTTCTGTATCTACAGGATCAATGGGCGTACCCCCTGTCACATCAAAGGCATTGTCTATTCCATCTCCGTCTGTATCGGCCCCAACAGGAATAATGGGTGTGCCCGTGGTCGTCTGCGATTCAATCAAGTCTACCACTCCATCTCCATCACTATCCAGGTCAAGGAAGTTATTGATGCTATCTCCATCAGTATCCGGATTGGCCAGGGCGGTTCCGCCATTGTCTGAATCAAAAGTATCGGCCCAGCCATCTCCATCGGTATCCGTATCATCATCCACCCTCCCGTCATCATCAGTATCAACACCACCTGCCTCAATAATATCCAAAATTCCATCATTGTCAGAATCAAGATCAAGACTGTTTGGCAGGCCGTCTCCATCTGTATCCAGCACTCCGCTCTCATCTACATCTAATATCCCATCATTGTCATCATCAATATCAGTTGCATCTGGCTCTCCGTCTCCATCAGTGTCTAAAGCAACTCCTTCAAAATCTCTGAAGTCAAATTCACTGTCAGTATCTGTATCCGGAAGACTGACACTTGAAGAACAAACTACTCCGGTGCAAGCGGTATCAAAACGGTCGTCCAGACCATTGCCATTGGCATCCAGTCCCGTATTGGTCTGATCAGCGGTTCCATTGTTATCCGCATCATTACCTTCTATAAAATCAGATTCAGGATCGTTATCTGAATTGCTATCCGTATAATCAGGTTTTCCGTCTACATCGGTATCAACCGGCACAATCGGGTCACTACCATCTGAGACGTCCCAAAAATCCAGAATACCATCTCCGTCATTATCCCCAAACAGGTTTGGAAACCTGTAGTCCACTGTACTTAATCCCTCTCTGGTATCATCTATGCCATCTGCATCAGAGTCGATATCGATATAATTGGGCCTTCTTGTTTGACCGTTGCTGTTTTCGTAAAAGAGATCTGTGTTGGGGATCGAAAAAGGACTTGTCTCCAAAGCATCGGCATAACCATTGCCATTGGCATCAACTATACCATCTACCTGTCCGTCTGAGTTTGTATCAACAGTCCCCCCTGCTTCTCTCAAATCCATGATTCCGTCATTGTCTGAATCGAGATCAAGATAATCTAAGTAGGTATCTCCGTCAGAGTCCGGATTCGGGGCGAGCATTACACCACTGTCGACAGCGGTTTCACGGGTATCGACTATACCGTTAGCACCAACAGGCCCCGACAGGTTGCCTTGTGAGGCCACATACTCAGTTGGTCGGATACCACCATTGGCTTCTATTGCATCAGGAATACCATCATCATCAGAGTCTCTGTCCAGGTAATTCAGTATACCGTCATCATCAAAATCTTCAGTTCCTTCAACACTATCCAGAATACCATCATTATCTGAGTCCAAATCGCATTGGTTCAAAATACCGTCACCGTCAGCATCTCCTGTTCCTTCAAAAAAGTCGGGGAGGCCATCTCCATCACAATCGCTTCCGGTTCCGAGGCCAAAGTCATTGTCGCTATCTGTTTCACCAAAGTTGATACCATCGGTGAAGGTCATCGTCTCCACATTATCAGTGGTCAAAGAGTAGTTTGCCGGGTATGAAGAATACTCTGTTGTAGTCAGCAGCGTTCCGGTGGTGATATAGTTAAAGGAATAATCGCCATTGACATCTGTAGTGGTGGACTGAACCCGGGTATCTTCAGGGTCTACCTGACCATCACCATCCTGATCTAAATACAGGTAGATGGTTACATTGGCCAGACCTGTCTCGCCCATATCTTTGACTCCATCGAGGTCATCATCCTCAAAAACATTTCCTTCAATCAGGTTAGCAGGCGCCACAAGGGCTGCCAACCCCTCAACATCACCCCCGGGTGAAAAGCTGAAAAAGTTAGTCATGGCTCCTGTAGCCTTGTTGATAAGGCTCAAGCGGTTGTCGCTATCCCCTTCTGAACCATACAACTTCCCATCATTGTGAAAAGAAAGCCCTTCAATATCATCCTGGGCCAGGGTTGCAACAAACTCAAACTCACCGGTTGTCTTATTTACCCGAATGAGGGCATCTCCCGTTCCATTGTCGTTAGCCACTCCATAGATTTCACCGGTCACGGGATCTACCGCCAAATCATCCACGTCTACATTAATTCCGGTACCGATAATCTCCAGATAATCCACTCCCACACCAAAGGCATCCGGAACGAATTGTCCTGTGGTCAGGTCTATCTGAAAAAGTAAATCAGGAGTAGAACCCGATTGGCGCTCTACTGCCCACATGATCAGGGTTTGGCCATCGAGCATGAGACCATCCACATCGTTTAAGGTCTGAGCTCCGGCCGTTCCATCGGCCGTACCACCGTTATCTATTTCGTCAATGAGAGTAAATGCTCCTGTGGTCCTGTTAAGTGTACCGAAATCACCACCATCTGCTGCATAAAGGGCCTCTGAACCCTGAATTGGAAAATAGGCTATGGCTTCAATACCGGACCTACCCGTGGCTCCTATGAGGGTAACCGTTCCATCGGTTCTGTCAATTGTATATAATGAATTATTATCGTCTGAGATAAAGTAAAAAAGGTCAGCTTGCCCGAAACTACTGAAACTGACGAGAGAAAGAAGGAAGAATACCAGGAACGAAGATTTCAAACGGGTCAAGAGATTACCTGAAAACCGAGGGAGTATGCTCCTACAATGATCTGGTTTGTACCCATCCGCACTATGCCGGTTCGCGTCAACCTGCAATTCAAAACAGTGATTCTCTCCTCTCACAAATACTTAGCGTTCTGGTCAAGTCGGCTTTTAAGCCAACAAGTATTATAATTCTAATTTTTCGTGGTCTTCTGTAAAGTTCAAGAATCATGCTAATTCAGGTTCCATAGCCGTAAATTCGTTGAATCGACACCAATCCTCGATAAACCGTATTCTTATATCACCAATTCAAAACAATTTTCTTTCCTCCTGTCATCGGCAATTTTTTATTTTCCAAAAACGGGAATACGAGTCTGAAAATGGTACACATAACTTAGTGTTACCCCTACCAAAATCATTTAGTAATAGCTGCGTAAGCCATGAAATAGTATGATTCTATTGTCAGCCGAAAGTCATAGCTCCTTTGCGAGACGATCAATTGCCCTCTGGAAAACAATAATTCATAAAACAATCATAGACGATCCAATCTCACAGTCCTGAATTCGTTTATATTTGTCGAGCACAGAAAATTTGGCATGATCGCATATATTGTTTGGGACCCGATGAAGGAAATCATCAGGGGAATTCAACCTCCGGTTTGGTACAGCGTACTCTTCGCTTTAGGTTTTATCATCAGTTATCAGTTTGTAGTTCACTTCTTTAAAAAGGAAGGAAAGGATCCTCAAAACGTAGATACACTCACCGTTTATATGGTACTGGCTACGATTGTGGGCGCTCGTTTGGGGCACCTGCTCTTTTATGAACCTGAACGCTTTTTAGCCGATCCACTGATGTTTTTCCGTACCTGGGAAGGTGGACTGGCAAGTCATGGTGGTGCCTTTGGTATCCTCTTTGCCATGTTTTTGTACCGCAACTACCTTGTAAATGCTGATAGTTTTAATCCACTGAAGTTCAAATTCAGGCTGAGGTGGATCAAGCAGAAAAGGGAAGGTCAGAGTTACTTGTGGATTCTGGACAGAATTGTGATCGTGACGGCCATGACTGCGGCCTTTATACGCTTTGGCAACTTTGTAAATTCAGAGATTATCGGTAAGCCAACCGAAAGTGACTATGGGGTAGTTTTTGGCCGGGTGGCAGAACTATACCTTGAGGAGAGCAATCTTGGTATTGAAAGAGCTGAGGCTTCTAAGGGCGAATCGACAGAAAGGCCAGCCTCAGGGATAGTACCGGTAGATCTGACTATTACATTCGAAAATGTACGAATGACAGAGCAGGAAGCCAGAAACAAGGTCGAAACCAGCGTAAAAAGTTACCTGACACAATACAGTTCTATCAATGAACACTATCAAGAGCCCGCAGGCCCGGTTAACTATGAATTGAATACTGTAGAACGTAAGTGGGTTGCCACTGTGCATACCTATGGCATAGCACGCCATCCGGCACAGTTGTACGAAGCTGGTACTAGTATCGTACTCTTTCTCATTCTCTTAGGAATCTGGCTGAAGTACAAAGAGAAGACACCCGAAGGATTGCTGTTTGCCCTCTTTTTGGTGATACTTTTCGGGCTGCGTTTCTTCCACGAAACCTTTAAAGAAAATCAGGAGGCTTTTGAGGATGACCTTCCTCTCAATATGGGACAAATCCTCAGTATTCCACTGATAGCCACAGGTTTGGTAATGCTGGTGAGAGTAGCCATAAAATCCAAAAAAGAGTCATAGCAAAAAGGAGACAGAGCGCTTGAGGGGATTCGGAATTATCATATTGTTTTTGTTTGGGCTGTCAACTTTGCAGGCCCAGGACATACCGGCAACCAAGGTACCTGACACCCGTCAGATCACCATTGGCAACATTTATATCACAGGTTATAAGAAGACCCGCGAAGAGATAATTCGCAGGGAACTGGACATTGAGGCCGGCCAAACGATCTCACGTCAGGAGCTACTGGAAAGCCTTGAGCTGGCCAGACAAAAGCTTACCAACACACGGCTTTTTGTGATTGTGGAGATTGTACCGCTGGAGATGTCTGATACCGAGGTGGATATTCTGATCCGCCTCCAAGAACGCTGGTATATCTTTCCGCTCCCCATTTTCAAGCTGGCCGACAGAAACTTCACCGAGTGGTGGCGCAATCAGAATCGCGATTTTTCCAGGGTAAACTATGGCCTCCGAGTATTGCATTTTAATCTCACAGGTAGAAACGACCGCCTTCAGGTCACTTCACAGTTTGGTTTTACCAAAAACTACTCCGTACAGTACCAGGTGCCATATATTAACAAAAAGCAAACCCTGGGACTGACTGTATCCACGGGTTTTACCAATAACAAAACTGTCAGCTTTAATACCCGTAACCACCGCTTGCGCTTTGTAGAATCGGAAGAGATTATCAGAAGAAGATTTGCCACCAGTGCTTCACTGACCTATCGTCCCTCCTTCTTCAGCAGGCATTCCATCAATGCAGCTTATACTCGTACCTCGGTAGCCGATACCTTACGAGATGCGAACCCCGAGTATCTCCTCGATGCTCAGAACCTGCAGCGCTACTTCCGCCTCAGCTATATTTACTCATGGGACAAACGCGATTACTTCGCGTATCCGCTTTCCGGTAGGCTGTACCGGGTAGAGCTGAATAAGTTCGGGCTGGGGCTGTATGATGACATCAATATGTTTACAGTGCGCGCCTCCTGGGGCGAATACTTTGATCTGGGCAAAAACTTCTACCTGGCCAATCGTATCTCAGGGTATTATAACTTCAATAGCACCAACGATATCCCCTACCTCCTGAGATCGGGTTTCGGTTACCGACCCAACTTTATCAGGGGTTATGAGCGATATGTGGTCGAGGGACAATCATTTGTGTCTAACCGCTCTTCGTTCAGGTGGAAATTCCTCTCAGGAGTGAATCAGTTGGCAAAGAGAAGCATCATTCCTCAATTTCAGACCCTGCCCTATGCTTTTTACCTGAAAGCTTTTCTGGACCTGGGTTATGTAGGTGACCCCCTGGATGTTACGGAGGGCAATTTCTTTAATCAAACTCTACTATTAGGTGCAGGTCTGGGACTCGATGTAGTAGCTTACTATGACTTCGTAGTCCGCTTTGAGTTTTCTGTAAACAAAGAGGGTCAGACCGGTTTCTTTATCAATTTCAGATCAGCACTGTAGGTGGTTCAGTAGCTTCTTCTGGGTTTTCCATCTGTTTCTAAGTTTGGGCGGTTGAGCTCATAACAGTCAAGTTATTAGTTACTGGTTATCAGTTGATCGGTCAGTCCCGCAAGTCAGACGGATGAGGCTGAAACAGTCAGGTTATTGGTGTATTAGGTTATTGGATAATTGGTAGTTTGTGTAGCAATCGAACAGTCCATTGTTTTTTTCATCTTGAGGCACGAAAGATCTAAAACAATGAGGAAAGAGTATTTGGAGCTTTTCTGGCTTCACAGGTTCTATTAGTGGCCAAAACCTCCCGTCAGTACCGCAGGTCAGACGAATGAGGCTGGAACAGTCAGATTATCGGTGACATCTACGCCAATCCTTCGATGCCTGAATGGTGAATTAGTAGATTGGGCTGGAGCGTAAATTCGATGTTTCAGGAGTTTATTAATCTCCTGGTATTCTGAGACACCAAATTTCCTGATTCCTGATTCCCTTATTGCAATCACTTAAACTTCACAATCACAAAACGCTGCTCCCGTAGCTGGCGATGTCCGAAAAGTAAGAGTTCATCTTCATCCAACTGATGGGCGAAAACAGGTCTGATCTTGATTTCAGCCTCTCCCCTGCGGAAAAGCCCGGCACGCCTTACATCACCAAACTGCCCTACCCTGGCGGCCATGACCACGGTAGAGCTGTTTTTAGCCATGGGAGCTACCCTGCCCACGCCATTGTAATCCAGATTCTGAGCATTATCATTGAACATAAATGCCAGCTCATTGTCTCGTTTCATCAGTGCATAGGAAGAATAAGCAGCTCTATCATCTATGGTATGCTGTCTCTTGGCAATGCGCTCTGCCCACTCCACTTCCCCATCCTTGTTAATACTCACAATGACCATATCATTGTAGAGGTAGTGTGTTTGGGTAACCGTGCTGACCCCATAGCCCATAGTGGTCGTATAGATTAAGCGCTGCTCCCCGATCATCCGTACACTGCCATCAGGCATGGCCACCAGCTCATCTATATGATAATAGGGCAGCTCTCTATTGCGTCCTTGTTTGATACGCTTTTCAACGCGTTTGGCCTTTCTCTCAGTAAGGTTCTGGAGCACAAAATCCAGTTCGAACTCCTTAAATGAAGACGAAACCACCTCTTTGGTTTTTCCATCCAGGCGCATATAAAAAGCCCCTCCCGCATCTGATGCATTGAGGTTTGAGTAAAAACCAGCACTGACTATATCGCCTTCAGGTGTGAACTCCACCTTCATATCACGTAAGAATTTTCCTTCCGTATTAATCTTCAATGAATCGATGCCTCCTTCCCGTTTCAGATTGAATAGCAGATAATCATAGTTAACCAACCCGTCCACTCTATCGCGTCTGTTTTCAAAATTACGTTTGGCCAGGGCATACAAATCTCCATTGCCATCTACCCTGAATTCCTGCAAATCGATCAGTCTGTTCTCATAGGGAAATTCATATTGCTGTGACCACACTTTCTCCATCTTCTTGTTGAAGATGTTGACTGCGAACTGTTCATTCTCCTTGCGTTTGCCAGGAATCGTATAAATCACTGATACATAAGAAGAATCCCTGGTAGCATTTATAAAGGTTTTTGACTGACCCAGACCACGTCCCTGAGAAGTAAAAGTCCCAATGAGCTGCTCTTGACCAAGTTTTAGTCCCTCTCTTTCTATCGGCTGCACATAAAAGTTTCGTTTATTACCATAGCTGGCATGCATTATCTGAAAGATTTTACCATCCAGCATCAACACAGCCTCTGATTCGGTATCTATAGAGCCCAATCTGGTACTTAACCTGGCTTCCTGCTCTAGTTTCAGGTCAAAACCAAACTTATGCAGGTACCGCCTTCCCGTTCCTGTTTTACCTCGTGAATAGACCACGTAAAAGCTTTCCGCATCACTACCCACAAATTGGGTTGGCACCGAGCGCTTGGACACGCTGAACATAGGCCCAAAAGCAATATCGAGGTCTTCAATATTATTCTGTGCCCTTGCGCAGAAAACAGAAGTCAGAAAAATAAGTATCAGGGAAATTCTCATAAGCAGATGTCTCAGGCCTTATCGGTCATTTTTGTTTTAAAGTCATGCCTTGTTAATCACCAGTCCTTCAGACAGGACTACCTACAGTTGACCAGAAACTAAACGACACCACCGATCTAAGTTTAACCATTTTACAAACAAAAATCTCACCAAAGAATAAGAGATTATTAAGATTCCTTCTCAGGCAGGCCAAGTTTTAGGCTAATTTAATATCTTTAGTCGATGCGCGTCACCAGCCTGTTTTTACTACTTTTTCTCTATGCCTTTCAGCTTAGTGCGCAGCTCTCTACCATTCCTCCCGTAGGTCCAAGAGCCCTAGGGATGGGAGGTGTCAGCGTGATGAATACAGATCATTGGTCCGTATTAAATAACCCTGCAGGTCTGGCAACAGCTCAGGGCATTTCGGGTTTTGTGAGCTACAGAACCATTTTCGATTTTTCTCCTTTCAACACTGTTTCTGCCGGAGCCGTGATTCCCACCGATTTTGGTAATGCCGGGTTTGGAGTTTTCCGCTTTGGTGATGACCTGTTCAATACACAAATGTTCAGTATGGCTATGTCCAGGAAAATCGGCATCATGTCACTGGGTATAAAGGCAAGCTATCTGCAACTCGATATTGATGGCTTTGGTAGCAAAGGCGTATTTGTGGCCGATATTGGTGGAGTGGCCGATCTTACTCCGGAGTTAACCTTCGGAGCTCACATCTATAATTTCACCCAGTCTGCCATTTCTACAGAAACTAATGAACGCGTACCTACGGTAATCCGGTTGGGCCTGGCCTATCAACCTACGAATGAGTTTACCTTTGTCATAGAGGGTGAAAAAGACGTAAACCTGGATCCGGATCTTAAGCTTGGTATTCAATATCAGCTGATTGAAAAAGTACATTTGCGAACGGGGTTTTCGGGACTCAACAATACCCACTCCTTTGGAGGCGGTGTAGAGTTGAAAAAATTCGTAATCGACTATGGAGTCAGCGTAGACCGTGATCTCGGTAGCACCCATAACTTTGGTATCTCTTTCCATCCTTCCAAATGAAGCGGCTTGTTCTGATCTTCCTGGGAGTTTTTCTATTGGCTATTACCAGCCTCAAAGCACAAAACAGAGCAGATTTTGATCTTGAACAGTTTGTAGAAGAGCTTTTCAGTCTTCAGGAGGATGACGTGAACTATGAAGACCTCTACGAGTCGCTGCTCTTGCTTTATCAAAACCCGCTGGACCTCAATGATGCAACTACACGCGAGCTTCAAAGCTTGTATATCTTGTCTATTCCACAAATCAACAGCCTTCAGACCTACATTCAGGAAAAAGGAAAACTGCTGACTCTCTTTGAGCTTCAACTGATTGATGGTTTCGACAATGCCACCATACAGCGCCTGATCCCCTTTGTTACCGTTGACCCCAATGATGCAGTGGCCGATGAACGCCCTTTGCTCAAGCGTATTCTGGAGGAGAGAAACAACTACTTTATTACCCGCTATGAAAGGGTTCTGGAAGACAGAAGAGGCTATACTCCTCCCGAAAATCCTGACGACAGTCGCTATGCGGGCTCACCGGATAAACTCTACCTCCGTTACCGTGTATCAAAATCGCAAGATTTCAGCCTGGGCTTTACAACCGAGAAAGACCCGGGTGAAGCCCTGACTTTTGACGGCACTACCAAACGTAGAGGGATGGATTTCTGGTCGGCCCACTTTATGCTGGAAAAGCAAGGCAAGTTGAGAAAGGCCATAATCGGAGATTACCAGCTTCAGTTTGGCCAGGGGCTCCTCTTCGGAGCTGGCCTGGGGGTAGGCAAAGGCTCAGAGACCGTAAATACAGTACAGCGGGTGACGCTCGGCATTAAGCCTTATACCTCAGTGTTGGAAGGCGGTTTTTTACGGGGAGCTGCTGCTACCTATGAGGCCACAGATCAACTGATGGTCACTGGCTTTTATTCCCGGCTCAATCAGGATGCCAATATCAGGGAGAATGATGATCCAGATGGCTTTCCGGAGTTTTTCTCTTCCTTTCAGCTCTCCGGCCTACACAGAACACAAAACGAGATTTCGAACAAACGCGTGGTTTCTGAAACCGTACTTGGAGCTAATGCACATTACAGCTTCAAAAACGGAGCTACCGCAGGCCTCACATTAACGAGCAACCAATTCGGATTGCCCATTCAGCGAACCGATGCTCCGTATAATCAATTTGAATTTCAGGGCACCAGCCACTATAATATCGGTACCTATGCCAGCTACAACTGGCGCAATTTCTCGCTTTTTGGAGAGGGTGCTATTGCCAAAAGTGGCGGTTTTGGCGGTATCGCAGGCTTTATCACAAACCTCAGTCCCAGGGTAGACTTTGCCATGGTTTTCCGCAGTTACGATCGCGATTTCCATAGTTTTCGTGGTACCGCTTTTGCTGAGGGCAGCAGAAATATCAACGAAAGCGGGGTGTACTGGGGAGTGAAATACACACTCAATCGCCAGTTTTATCTCACTGCTTACTATGATACCTATCGCTTTCCATGGCTCCGATTCAGAGTCAATGCTCCCTCCGAAGGCAATGACTACCTGGTACGATTGCACTACAATCCGGGTAGAAGGGTAAGACTTTATGGTCAGTTTAGAAAAGAGACCAAGGATATTAATACTACAGATGCAGAAAACGGGCGCACCATTGTAGCAGCAGGCACTAAAACCCAGTTTGTAACCAATCTCGAATTCTCAGTCACCTCTGATCTCAAATTTAAATCACGCGTGCAATACAGCGATTTTAAGCTCAATGGAGAGCGCACAGATGGCTATGCCTTTATTCAGGATGCGGTCTATTCCATTGGTGAGTGGACCTTTTCGGGCCGAATGGCTCTGTTTGATACGGAAGGCAACGAGAACCGGCAATATGCTTACGAAAGAGATGTGCTTTACGCTTTTTCCATACCTGCCTATAGTGGCAGAGGCATTCGCAATTACTTCTTGTTACAATACCGAATGAGTCGGAAAATCGATATCTGGGCGCGCATCGCCCGTACTACTTTTTACGATCGCAACGAAATTGGCACGGGACTTGAAACAATTCAGGGAGATAAGCGGACTGAGGTAAAGCTCCAGGTACGCTATAAGCTGAAATAATAGACTGTCCATTTAAAAATATCCGGTTGCAGCCAATAATTAACTTTGATATTTTCAGCATTCGTTTTTGAAACTACCCATTAAACTATGAAAAAATTGAAAGCACAGTTGTTGGCATTGGTCATGATCACATGTACCATTGCCGTAAATGCACAGCAGAAAGCTACCAGGCAAGCCAATGAACGCTGGCAACAAGAGGCCAATTATACCATGGAAATCGATATGGACGTGGAGACCAATCGATACCAGGGCAAGCAAACTATCGAATACACCAACAACTCTCCTGACGAGCTTAATCAGGTTTTTTACCATCTGTACTTCAATGCCTTTCAGCCGGGTAGTATGATGGACGTACGTTCTCGTACCATTGCAGACCCTGACGGCCGTGTCAGGGACCGTATCTCTAAACTGAGTCCAGAAGAAATTGGCTACCAGAAAATCAAATCACTGAAGCTAAACGGCAAAAAAGTGGACTATGTGGTGGAAGGCACCATCCTGGAGGTACAGTTGAATAAACCCATCACCTCAGGTGAAACCGTCACTTTGGAGATGGAGTTTGAAGCACAGGTTCCTCTTCAAATCAGAAGAACCGGCCGTGACAATGCTGAAGGCATTCGCTATTCCATGTCGCAGTGGTACCCAAAACTGAGTGAGTATGATTACCAGGGCTGGCATGCCAATCCTTATATCGGCAGAGAATTCTACGGTGTATGGGGAAATTTTGATGTAAAAATCTCAATCGATAAAGATTACCTTATCGGAGGTACAGGTTACCTGCAAAACCCTCTGGAAATTGGTCATGGTTATGAAGATGAAGGTCAAACGGTAAAGCAAAAGGTTAAAAAAGGTAAGCTTACCTGGCATTTCAAAGCTCCTGGTGTACATGATTTTATGTGGGCCGCTGATCCGGATTATATCCACGATAAGTTAAAAATGGCCAATGGTACCACTTTGCATTTCTTCCACCAGGAAGGACAAAATGTAGAGAACTGGAAAAACCTGCCAGCCATCACAGAACGCGCTATGACTTATGCCAATAAGCACTTTGGCCAGTACCCCTACAATCAGTTTACGGTCATTCAAGGTGGTGACGGTGGTATGGAATATCCCATGTCTACGCTTATTACTGGCAACAGAGGAAGCCTGGTGGGTGTAACCGTCCACGAAATGATGCACGACTGGTACCATGGTGTGCTGGGCAGCAACGAAAGCTTACACCCCTGGATGGATGAAGGGTTTACTTCTTACGCTTCCGCGCGTATTTCGAGACACTTAAGAGGAAACGAGCGCAACAACGAGGAACTGGAAACGCTGGGACTTCCAGCCGGTCAGGGCTATATCAGACTTGCCAAGAGCGGCAGTGAGGAGGCCATGAGCACACATTCCGATCACTTCGATCTCAATCGCGCATACAGTGCTTCTGCCTATGGCAAGGGCTCTGTATGGATGTCGCAAATGGGTTATGTCATGGGTGAAGAAGCCAGAGACAAAGCACTGCTTGAATACTTTGAGACCTGGAAATTCAAGCATCCTAACCCTAATGACCTGATCAGGGTATTTGAAAAAGTATCGAACCTGGAGCTGGACTGGTACAATGAATACTTCGTATTTGGCACCAAACAGGTCGATTATGGTATCCAGAATGTTTTGAAGGAAGACAACAAGACGAAAGTAACCCTCCAGAAAGTGGGCAAGATGCCAATGCCAATGGATATGGTGGTTACTTACAAAGATGGTACCCAGGAAGTACACTATGCTGCCCTGAGAATGATGCGTGGTGAGAAAAAGGCAGAGACCAACGACAAACGTATTGTACACCCTGACTGGCCATGGACCAATCCAACCTATGAGATCACCATAAATCGTCCCATAGAAGATATTGCTTCCATAGAAATCGATCCTTCAAAAAGAATGGCCGATGTGAACCGTGAGAATAATAAATGGGCCGCTGAAACCATTGAAACAAACAAATAACCCCTGCCACTGATCTTCGTTTATTCGACTGTCATGCACAGAGGAAAACATATTTACAAAAGAGCCCTGATTTCGGGGCTCTTTCTTTTTTTGATCTACCCTGTTGTTTTCGCGCAGGCAAAAGAGCAGATACTCACCCACAGCAATGGGGATGATCGTCACCCATGGTGGTCACCCAATGGAAGACAATTGGTCTTTGAGTCGAGCCGTGATGGTGACTGGGAGCTTTTTATCATCGACAGGAATGGCAACAATGAAGAGCAGCTTACGGCTAATAATTTCGAGGACCGGAACCCCAGCTGGCATCCTGATGGAGACAAAATCCTCTTCGAATCAAATCGCAATGGTCGCTTCGCACTTTACCTGCTGCATCTGTATAATCGCTCTGTAGAACCGATTATACTGGATGATTTCACTTATGAACCAACCACGGCACGCTTCTCGCCTGATGGAAAGCATATTGCCTTTTCTGCAGACTCAGACCCCGGCAATGCTGCTCTGAACCTTTATAAATGCAGTGCCAGTGGAGGGAAAGTGGAGCAGCTGACCAACGCAGTTCATCGCTCCTTTTATGGAGCCTGGTCACCTGATAGTGAGCAGCTTGTTTTCTTTTCCAGAAGAGATACAGAGGGCGAGCAGGATGAATTATACGTTATGAATATCAATCAACCCGATGAGCCTGCCAAGCGCCTTACCACCTACCCTCAGCACGACTTCTGCCCTCACTGGTCAACCGATGGCACCAGGCTTGTATTCTCCCGGTCCATACCCGAAGCCCGGCCCGAGCTCTTTGTAAGCAATGCGGATGGTACTGATGCCCGACAGGTCACCTTTACCCCACAATTAGGAGAAACCCAGGCGGTCTGGTCTCCCGATGGTAAAACAATCGCCTATGCTGGCTATCGCGATGGGAGTTATGAGATTTGCACCCTCGTGATTGAGAAGTAGTTCCACCTACCTCAGGTACAAAACCCAGATAGTTGTCATAATGCAATTAAAGGATTGGGGTTTCGATAATATTTCGAAGCTAGAGGCTTCGAACAGTACCGAGAGGGTGAAAGAAAAGCTCAGGAAGAAGCTTCCAATCTATAATCGGTGATAATCGATTAACTAATCACGCATTTCATCCTAAACAATTTGCCTAAACTCAGATTTATAAAAACGGAAGCCTCTTAAAAGCGTATATTCAATTCTCACAAACACTCTCAACTATGGCTAAGTACACCCTAAACATCAACCAAAAACAAGTTACGGTTGATGCCGACCCGCAAACACCCCTTCTATGGGTGATTCGCGATGAGGTTGGTTTGACAGGCACAAAATATGGTTGCGGTATTGCACAATGTGGTGCCTGCACGGTACATCTCAATGGCAACCCGGTACGATCATGCTCCCTACCGGTTTCGGCCAGCAGTGGTCAGCAAATCACCACCATTGAAGGTATCTCGGAAAATGAGAGTCATCCGGTGCAAAAGGCCTGGATTGAAGCCCAGGTTCCTCAGTGTGGTTACTGCCAGTCCGGACAAGTCATGTCGGCTGTGGCCTTGCTGGATAAAAACCCGAAGCCATCGGATGATGATATTGATGCTGCTATGTCGGGCAATATCTGCCGCTGTGGCACCTATACCCGTATTAGAAAAGCTATTCACAACGCCTCAAACGAAATCAGCAATGGAAGCAACTAATTCAATCGACCGAAGAAAATTCCTGAAGATCACCGGCATCTCAGGTGCTATGCTGGCCATTGGTTTCGAATCACTGGCGATGGACATGGGAGATGACCCCATGGTAAAAGCCATGATGGCAGAAGACTTTATAGATGGTACAGCCATTAATCCCTTTGTGATCATCGGTGAGGATGGACAAATCACAATCATGGCCACTATACCAGAACTCGGGCAGGGAATCAATCAGGGCATACCAGCCATTATAGCCGAAGAGTTGGAAGTGGACCTGAATACCGTGAATATTGTAAAATCCAGCGCTACCCGAAAGTACGGCAGGCAGTCTATCGGAGGTAGTCGCAATACGCGAAGCCTTTACGGACCTATGCGTAAGTTGGGAGCTTCTACGAGAGAGATGTTTATTCAGGCAGCAGCCAAAAGATGGGGAGTCAGTGCTGATCAGTGTTACGCCAAAGACGGACAAGTCTTTAAAAAAGGGTCGAATTCCGGCTTGGCCTACTCAGCGCTGGTGAAAGAAGCAGCTGCCATAGAGGTGCCTAAGGAGCCTGCACTCAAATCAAAAAAAGATTTTAAAATCATTGGTAAGTCATTTCCCAGGCCTGATCTGGCCCTAAAAGTAAGCGGCCAGGCAGACTATGGAATGGACGCCCAAACGGAAGGACTTCTTTATGCCACCATAGAACGTTGCCCTACTTTACAGGGCACTATCACCAGCTTTGATGAGGGTGCTGCTATGGCTGTACCAGGTGTTCAAAAGGTAATGAAGGTTACCCGAAACGTGTATGGTAATAACAATGTGGGTCTTGCCGTGGTGGCGAGTAGTTATTATGCCGCTCTTCAGGGACGAAAAGCGCTCAATATCAAATGGAATAATGCGGAATTCACTGGTATCTCCTCCAGCCGCATTGACAAAGAGCTTACAAAGCTGGAGAATGAGGATGGTTATGAACATGTAGAAAAGGGCGATTTCAAAGCCACGCTGGATCAGGCTGCTCAGAAGATAGAGGTGCGCTATGACCTCCCCTATCTGTCACATACCTGTATGGAGCCTATGAATGCTACGGTACATGTGAAAGAAGATGGTACCTGCGAGGTTTGGGCGCCCAGCCAAAGCCCACAGGTACAGCGGCAGTTTGCCAAAATCCTGGGCATTCCTGAAAATCAGGCTGAAGAAAAAATTAAGGTGCACCTTCCCTATTTAGGTGGTGGTTTTGGTCGCAGGTCTATGAATGATTCGCTCTTTGAATGTCTGCAGATTTCTCAGGCAATGACCAAACCGGTTAAGCTGATATGGAGCCGGGAAGATGATACGAGCCAGGGGCCATTCCGTCAGCGAACAGCTCATTTAATGAAGGCTACTTTTGACGCAAACAAACAGCCCATCGGCCTGCAGCACAAAATGATCAGCCAGGCCATTACCACACAAGGGCGCCCCAGCAGAGGCAGGTTGCCCTTTGAGGTCATGGAAGGTATCAATACCCACTACGACATCCCCAATATCTCAACCAGGTTTGTCGAATATAAAAACCAAATCCCGATCCACTGGTGGAGATCAGTTTTCGGCTCTACTAATGGCTTTGCCCATGAAGGTTTTATGGATGAAGTGGCCGTCATGGCCGGAGAGGACCCTTTAAAGTTCAGAAAGGACAGATTGAAGTCTGAACCGCGATTTGTCAAGGTGCTTGAGCGACTTGAAAAAGAGGCTGACTGGAATAAGAAGCTCTCCAAAAATGAGGGTAAAGGCATGGCTATTGTTGAAAGCTTTGGTAGCATTATGGCTCATGCGGTTTTCCTGAAAAAAGAGAAGGGCAAGGTGAGTATTCCTAAGGTGGTCTCGGTGGTAGACTGTGGGGTTTATATCAATCCCGATCAGGTAGCTGCTCAAACCGAAAGCAACATTATCTACGGACTTACCGCTGCCCTCAAGGACCCGATTACCTTTGAGAACGGAGCTGCACAACAGGCCAATTTTGATACCTATCGTATGCTGCGAATGAATGAGGCACCAAGGTCCATCGAGGTTCATATTATGGAGAACGATGAGGCCCCGGGAGGTATGGGAGAGCCTGGTTTGCCTCCTATTGCACCGGCTTTAGCCAATGCGGTATATGATTTATCAGGCAAACGGATCAGAAGATTGCCGTTTGATTTACAGAGAGTCTGACCCCCTACTTTATACCTTTCAGCTTCCTCTACAAGCTACAAGAGTCAATTAAAGGTCGTGGAACCTTATGCTCCACGACCTACACCTAAACACCTGATCAGGCTTGATCAAAATGTAACTATTGCCCTTATGGATCACCATTGGTGATGTTACCCTGATAACACTCAGGGTAAACCACTATGAGCTATGATCCGATACTTTTGTCCAAGCATTACTGTCAATTCAAAGCAAGTGGGTCCACCTGACTATAACCCGACAAAAAAGCGCCTGGAAGCGACATAAATCCGGTTTAGAGGAGGCTCAGAGATATCTTACAGCATTCGTTGACAGACACCTTTGTTTCAGAGCCTACGAAAGCAGGAACTCAACGAGTGTCGTTTGGATATGAGGCAACAGATCGCGGAGCCTTATGCCCCGCGACCATGGGACCTCAACCCAATTGACTTATAAAAAGCCCAAAGGGAGAGAAGAGCCACAAGGCCTCACACCTCGCGACCATTGCCTTGACCTCATCGGATCTCTGTTTGTCTGCATATTTCATTGTGAGGTTTTTCTTGAATACTGCGCCAGGCCTGATAGATTTTAACATCACCGCACGAAAGGACTACGGCATCAGGTCCTGAAAACAGATTCATTCTCCAGAGGGTTTTGGTGAATCATCCCAGGCTTGAAATAAAGGCGCAACCGTAAAACCGCGCCATTGCTCTCTCCAGATATCGATTAAAGTACAAGTATGATTAACTCAAAGGAATACAATAAAAAAGCGCTTGCAGCGACTAAAAAACCCATCTGACCGACAAAAGACCTGACCGGGACGACAACATAAAAAGATAGGGTCAATTAAAATCACCCGTTGAAAAGGCTCCTGTCTAATGACAAGGGCTAGGTAAGAGAAGTGCCAAAGGGACAAAAACATGGAAATCGCATAAAAACGGATGCTCAATGGAAAGCTCTTTTATAAGCTCACAAGATCAAAGAGATCGTTTACCTGCAGAAGGACTCTCCCCTTTTTATAACATAAATACCGATTACCTAATAGGATTGCCAGAAATCTAATTCCTAATAGGATTTGCCAGAAATCTAATTCCTGAAGATTTGTCCATGAATTGATGGCAAGCCGGCCTGCCCAGCTATGCCGGAAATCTAATAATCTGTGCCAAGATACGACTGCAGGCACTGACAAATTAGAAGAGCAATTATTCACCTTAATCTTCTGTTCCTATGTGTCTTCTACAAAAAAGTTTTTCTCTTCTATTATTAATCTTTACGCTTCAGGCCGATTTAAATGATGAACTCGAGGATGAAAGCCTGGTTCTCAACTACATCAGCCAGAGCGTCAACACTCCGCAGAGCGATGTTGAAACACGTATTCAGTCAGCAGCTTTCGGGCTCAGAACGGGTAAAGACCGGTTGCTTTCCTTAGAAACAATAAAGTCTGTTATGCCCTTTATTACCTGCCTGATACTACTTTACTTCATGTACAAAATCAGCAGGCTCAAAGCAAAATTCATTGAGGAAATCAACCGTATTCATTCAACCATTAAAGAACAACAACCTGACCTGAAAGATACTCCTCCCGTTACTACCGAAGAGTCCACAGAGACCTCCCCCCCTACCGACAAGCACCCCATAGCGATGAAGGTCAGAGATGTTAAGTGGTTGAAAAACCTCGATGAAATTATCAACAATGAGCTTTCCAACGAGCTTATAAAACCTCTGGATCTGGCAGAACAAATGGGTATTTGCGAGCGACAGCTCCAAAGGAAAACAAAAGAGCTTACCGGATACTCTCCTGCTGAGTACCTGAAGCAGATCAGATTAAAAAAAGGACATGACTACCTGAAGTCCGGTGATTTTCAAACGATATCAGAAGTGGCCTATAAAGTAGGTTATAAATGTCCGGATTACTTTTCAAAATCTTTCAAGAAGCACTTTGGTCAAAAACCCACTGAGTTACTCAATACCTTGGTACTCGTATGAGCACAATTCGCGATGCCACGTATGATCAGCTGTTTTCAGCGCCAGCAGAGACACCGGGAAAAGGCTCAACACCAAACTTGTTTATGTACTGTTTTTTAAACTCGGTACCGTTTTTCATGCCTATGGCCCTGGCTGCCTCAGTGGCATTTACAAGCTTACCGGAAACGATCAGTTGATGTACATAATCTAACCGGATGTTCTTGATATATACACCGGGAGATTGCCCTGTAAGCGACTTGAGCAGGTTAAAGGTCTTGCGCTGGCTGGCACAAATCTCCTCCGCAATATCCTCCACCTTCAACTGAGGATCTTCAATCCTTTCGATGATCAGTTGATTAATCTTCTTAAGGATGTTTTGTTCCAGGTTGGATTTCAGATTTTTGTTTTCTGCCACCGCCTGCCAGATATTTTTTCTGGCTGTATCCAGGGCTCCGATATGATTTTCAACCTTCTTGGTCAGTTCGTCAAGGTCAAAGGGCTTGGCGATGAAATCGTTAACCCCGGCATCAAGCACCTTCATTTTGTCCTGTTCGGTCGTTCTTGCGGAAACCACCATCACCGGTATGTGCTGCCATTTCTCGCTTTGGCGTACCTCCTCTATCAACTCAAAGCCATCCAGCCAGGGCATCATCAGATCTGTGATGATTAAATCGACTTTTTCATTTTCCAGTATCTCCAATGCCTCCCGGCCATGTGCAGCCTGCCTTACGGTATAGGCTTTTTCCAGGACACCCGATATATAATGACGTATTTCATCGTGATCATCTACCACAAGCAACCTGTACTTCTTATCCGAGGTGGCTTCACCGGCAGCAGGTTTCTTAACAGGAACTGCCTGCACAGGGGGTATTATGGCAGCTTCCTCTTTAGGTGCAACAGTGGGTTTGTCCAGGTTGAGAGGTAGCAACAAGGTAAAAGTAGTGCCCTTACCAGGCTCACTTTCCGCATTGATACTTCCTCCATGTAATTCAGTCAGTTCTTTAACCAGTGCCAGCCCGATCCCGAAGCCTTCAACGCTCTTGTAATCTCTGCCCGGTGCCTGATAAAAGCGATCAAAGATATGAGGCAAATGATCGGCATCGATGCCCTCTCCGGTATCGGATACCTGCACATTGACCTGACCATTCAGCAAAGACAATGTAACGCTGATACTATCCCCCTCACTCGTGTGTTTAATAGCATTGGAGATCAAATTGAATAGCATTTTTTTGAAATGCAGTTGATCGGCATGAAAAACCAGATCCTCCTCAATTTCAGCAGTTAATGACAGCTTCTTTTTCTGCTGAACCATTTTGGAGTCAAACATATTGACGATGACTCTAAGCGTAGGCAAAAGCTGGATCTCGTTCCAGGAAAGCTCCAACTTACCCTCTTCCAACAACAACAAATTTTGAATTTCTGTAGTCATTTGAGTGAGTAGAAGGGTATTATGCCGGAGATTTTTCAGGTCACCTTCCGAGGCTCCGGTAAGGTAATTATCCCCGTTCCCTACAATCTGGTCTGCATAGCCCTTGATCAGCGTAAGCGGGGTACGAAAGTCATGATTGATATTGGCAAAAAGCCTGGTCCTGTAATCATTCAACGTTTTCAACTGTTCGTTGAGTCTGGACAAATCAGCACTCATTCTTCTCCTCTGTAACAAGCCTCTGTACACAATAAAGGTAAATACTACCAGCACAACAATGACCAGGATCGTGCCGATGATCAGGTTGTTTTGTCTTTTGATAGTCGCTTCATCCAGCTCCTGATTTAATCGCAATACCTCATTCTCTGACTCCTGTTCTTTAAGGTCATGAACGGAGATCAGATTGGCAATTTCTGTCCTCGTTTCCACACTATTGAGGCTATCATTCAAAGCCATATAAGTACTCAAATACTCATACGCCTTTTTGTAATTGCCTGCCCCCTCATGGGCCATGAAAGCAGTCTCGTTCAGGGATATTTTCAACATAAGTCGATTATCAGACTCAAGAAGTGTAAGAGCCTTATCAACATATGAAATGGCTTGGTCATAAGTTTTCATTAGAACAAGAACATCCGCAACGCTGTTTAAGGTAGCTACAACTTCTCTGGTATTATCTAATGCTTCATGAGCATGTAAAGCCCTTTTGGCATATTGCAATGCCAGATCATACTGTTCTAATTCTGCATAGCATGCAGACATGTATTGCACTATTGTAGCGGCATCAGCTTCAAAGTTGAAATCTTCAGCAATCTTTAAGGCCTCTTCGTAATAGAGAATGGCCTGTTTATAATCATCATCTATGATATAGGTATATGCCAGCGTAGTCAGGCCTTTAACCACCATAATCTTATTATCTATGGCTTTGAACAATAAGAGAGACCGGTTTAAATGTTCCCTGGCCAAATCAATATCATCATATTGCATCCGGATATACCCTATAGAACTCAATGCTCCGGCCATGTATAAGGTGTCCTTTGCACTTTCAAAGTTCCTTAAGGCCTTGTATGCATAATCCAGCGCATCGTCATCTCTGCCCTTGGCCTGAAAAACTGAGGCAATGTTGAGCATGGTTTTGGCAATAGCCAGTGAATCGTTCAGTTGCTCTCTCAACGCCAGTGCCTGCTGGTAGTAATCCATGGCATTATCCATCTGCCCCATCTCACTTGCCAAAGTCCCTATCTTATCCAGGTTATCACTTAGGTTTACCAGGTCTTCTCTCGCTTCATTAATGTCCCTGGCCTTTTTGATGTGCAACATGGCCTGATCATAATCTCCTTTATTTCTGTACAACCTGGACATGCTGGAATAGCAGTAGACCAGCTCCAAATTCATTTGCAGCGATTCCAACAAAGAAGACGCTGTTTGATACGACTCCAAAGCCCATTCGTATTCTCCCGAGTAATCGTAACCAAACGCGACATAATAATAGGCGAGGGCTTTTTGCTTCTCCTGCCCTAGTTGCTCAGACAGTAATATGGCCTGTTTACCAAACTTGAGCCCCTGGTCAGAGCCCATTTCCACATAGTGCCTCGCTAACCCGATAAGCAGGTTCAGTTTGACTGTATCTTCTTCCTGATGAGTGGAAAGTAAATGGGTAAGACTATCGGCTACGGATTGTTGTGCACTTAAGCAATAAGAGGAACTAAGAAGACTTATAGTGATTACTAATGTACGAACAGATCGGTACATATTTTTTGAGGTTGAGGTGAACAAACAGTCCTGATGGACTTAAAGAAGTTACCACTTTTAAGCTCATTTTCACAACAAAAAGGCGGATTGAAAGTCCTGAAGCAGCTTTCGAGCCTTTTTTACTTTTTAAAATCTTCATTTTCTACTATCTGCTAGAACAGTAACAACATTAATTTTATAATTATTCTCAGAATAAATTAACCAGGTATCCGAATGTAAAAAACGCTCGAAAAATCGATTTTGGGTGCTTCTTTCATCCTGATTCTGGACTTCAGACTACTTTCATGACTAAATGTCGACCTGTTATGGCTTTGTGTCGCCCCTGTTCAGGAGAATGTCAGGCATCGCATCCTCTCCTCCTGATAACTTCATCAACAACCTGAATACTGTAAACCTGACGCCAGGTTCACTGCACAATTCAGGAATTACAATTACCCGAGCTGATCATTTCTCACCGGTGTATATGTTAATGTAATTCGGTATTTCATAGAAGGGGATCGACCATTTAGGTATTACCGGAATTTCCGGCTACCAAAATGCTCCTTGTATGACAACCATACTGTGATTTCCAAGTCTGAATAAGCCTTGGTTCTGCTTAGTCACAGCTTTAAGGAAGCCTGCTCTTTTACAGGGGCAAAGCGCCTTCATTGACCATACTACCTGAGAATATGATCTCTGCGGGAGGACATAAAATCAAGTGATATGGGACCTCACAACCTACTCTACCCCGCATACCTGACTTTTGTTGGTATGCTGTTCTTTCCGTTCTTAATTGAACGGGGAACTGAAACGAAAACAGATACAAAGCGCCTTTTCTCTGAAAAAAATGCGATTGTTTACCTAAACGAACCTTTTGAAAGTTTTCCGCTGGACAACCTCACTTTAAGAGAGGAAGACTCAATTACACTTACAACTTCCATAGCTGAACTTTCGGGAAGCACCTGTGGTCCCGGTGGCATCACTACCGACCTCTATGTCTGGCTCAGAGCTGATAAGGAGGCTTATAATACAGGCACTACCGATGCCACGGACGGGCAAACGGTAGCCACCTGGAACGATCAGTCAACCACTGATACAGATGCTACCTCAGACGGCAACCCTCCAACATTCAAAAACAACAGTACCGACAATATCAACTTCAACCCCATCCTCGATTTTGATGGCACCAATGACCGACTGAGCTTCGGTAATCTGGCCAATATCAAATCAGGAGCTACCAATGGAGGAGATTATACGCTCATTGCCGTGGGTTTGCGTCAAAGTGGCGAAGCCTACCTTATTGGTTCACCGGGAGGAGCTAATGATCAGGATCTGCATTTTGGCTATCGAAGCTCAACCGTATTAACCCTTGATCACCATGGTAATGGCTTCAATTCCCTGGTAAATGCATATGACAGCCCGGCACAGACTCCCTTCCTGATAATGGGTGATTATGATGGAACCAACCGCTCATTAGAAGAAATCCGTGACGGAATATTCAGTAGTACAACCAATAGTAACACCACTGATCTCTCCGGATCGAGAGCCAATCGCCTCGGTAACCACTCGGGGTCATATTTCAACGGGCTGATCGCGGAAGTCATCGTCTATGACAATAACATCAGTGCAGCGGATAAAGATAAAATCTACAGCTACCTGGCGCTTAAATATGGTATTGAACTGGATAATACTGGTGGAGGTACCAACGGAGACTACACCAACGCAACTGGTACTACACTCTGGGACGCTTCAGCTAACAGTACTTATCACCATGATGTGGCAGGTATCGGCAGGGATGATGACTCGGAGCTCAACCAAAAACAAGCCAAAAGCGCCAACACCGATGCTATTGTAAGCATTGGCCTGGGCAGCATTGCCACTACCAATTCGGCCAATAGCAACAGCTTCTCAGCCGATAATAGCTTTTTACTCTGGGGCAACGACAATGCCGCTACCGCACAAGCCAGTGCTAATTCATCTGACGTTCCTACTGGTTTTACAGAACGAATCAGCCGGGTTTGGAAAGTAGCCGAAACCGGCACTGTGGGCAATGTAGAAATACAGTTCGACCTGACCGGCCTCGGCTATGGTAAAACCCCCGGTGATTTCCAACTGATCGTGTCTAATTCTACCACCATGGCTTCCGGTACACTTACTGCAGCCTCATCCATAAATGGCAATGTAGTTTCTTTTACAGGAGTTGATCTGACCAACGGGCAGTTCTTCTCTTTAGCCACAGAAATGGAAAAATTCCCAGGTGGTGTCACTAATGATCTGTATGTATGGTTAAAAGCCGATAATGAAACTTATAATACAGGTACAACCGATGCTACTGACGGACAAACCGTAGCCACCTGGAACGACCAGTCCACCACAGATACGGATGCCATCACAGGCGGTAATCCTCCTACATTCAAAAATAACAGTACCGACAATATCAACTTTAACCCGGCACTCGATTTTGATGGTACCAATGACTTCCTGACCCTCGGAAATCTCGCCAATATCAAATCAGGAGCTACCAATGGAGGTGATTATACGCTGATAGCTGTGGGAACTCGTCAGGACAGTAATGAAAACTACATCATTGGTTCAGCAGGAAACACGAATAATCATTCATTACATTTCGGTTACCGCTCCTTGGGCACCACTTTGGCTCTTGACCAGTATGGTAATAGCATCCAGGTTAGCGTAAACGGCTATAATAATCCGGCAGAGACTCCCTATCTGATTTTTGGAGAATATGACGGAACAAACCACTACCTCGAAGAAATTCGTGACGGCACACTGAGTAGCAATACCTCTGCCAATACTACAGATCTCTCCGGAACTAATGTGAGCTATATTGGCAGGTTTAGTGGATATTATAACGGATTGATCTCAGAAGTTATCATTTATGATAACGATATCTCTGACACCGATAAGAACAAAATATACAGTTACCTGGCCATTAAGTATGGCATTGAACTCGACAATACCGGAGGCGGCACTAACGGAGACTACACCAATGCAGCAGGTACCACGCTCTGGGATGCTTCTGCCAATAGTACTTACCACAATGATATTGCAGGAATAGGCAGGAATGATGATTCGGGGCTCAATCAAAAACAAGCCAAAAGCGCCAATACCGATGCCATTGTAAGCATAGGTCTGAGCAGCATTGCCACTACCAATTCAGCCAACAACAACAACTTCTCTGCTGATAACAACTTTATGCTCTGGGGCAATGACAATGCGGCTACTGCCCAGGCCAGTGCCAATACTGCTGACCTGCCAGGTGGTGCAACAGAACGAATCAGCCGGGTTTGGAAGGTAGCCGAAACCGGCACGATGGGCAACGTGGAAATCCAGTTTGACCTCACCGGCCTTGGCTATGGCACTAATCTTGATGATTTTCATCTGATCGTTTCCAATACAGCCACCATGGCCTCTGGTACACTTACCAATGCTTCTTCTATCAACAGCAATGTAGTCTCTTTTACCGGGGTAGACCTGAACAACGGACAGTTCTTTTCCTTAGCCACCAAGGGAACGGTCCCTGGCGGAGTCACTACCGACCTCTATGTATGGCTCAAAGCTGACAAGGAAGCTTATAATACAGCGACCACCGATGCTACGGATGGGCAAACGGTAGCTACCTGGAATGATCAGTCCTCCACGAATACAGACGCTACCTCAGACGGCAATCCGCCAATATTCAAAAACAACAGTACTGACAATATCAACTTCAACCCCACCCTTGATTTTGATGGTACTAATGATCGCCTGAATTTCGGCAACCTGGCTAATATCAAATCAGGAAGTGATTATACCATTATTGCGGTGGGAATGCGGGGAACCGGGGCCACAAATTACTTCATTGGATCATCAGGAAACACAAATAATCAAGCCTTGCACTTTGGTTACCGTGGAGTAGGCACTACCCTGGCACTTGATCATTTCGGTAGTAGTATCAGTATAAATGTAAATGCTTTTGATAACCCTGCTGAAAACCCTTTTCTCGTTCTTGGAGAATATGACGGAACAAATCGATTCATTGAAGAGGCCCGCAATGGAACACTCACCAGCTCAAGTGCCGGCCATACTACCGGTCTCTTAGGGGCCAGTACTAATTATATTGGCTTCAACAGTCAAAACTCTTATTTCAATGGGCAAATCTCGGAAGTAATTATTTATGACAATGATATCACTGATACGGACAAGGACAAAATCTATAGCTACCTGGCCATTAAATATGGAATCGAACTGGACAATACAGGCGGAGGCACCAACGGAGACTATACCAATTCAGTTGGCACCACCCTCTGGGATGCTTCGGCCAATGGTACCTACCACAATGATATTGCCGGAATAGGCAGAGACGATGACTCTGAACTCAATCAAAAACAGTCAAAAAGCGCCAATACCGATGCCATTGTAAGCATAGGCCTGGGCAGCGTGGCCGCTACCAATTCAACCAACAGCAACAGCTTCTCTGCCGACAACAGCTTTATGCTCTGGGGCAATGACAATGCTACCGCGGCACAGGCCGGTGCCAATACTGCTGACCTGCCTTCTACTGTTCTGGAACGAATGAGCCAGGTCTGGAAAGTGGAGGAAACAGGAACGGTTGGCAATGTAGAAATACAGTTCGACCTGACAGGACTGGGCTATGGTACCACGTTGGATGACTTTCACCTGATCGTTTCCAATACCGCCACCATGGCCTCAGGTACACTCACCGCTGCCGCTTCTATCAATAGCAATGTGGTTTCCTTTACAGGGGTTGACCTGTCTGACGGACAGTTCTTCTCACTGGCCACCAAAATAGAAGCCCCAGGAGCGGTGAGTCAGGATCTCTCCCTTTGGCTGAAAGCCGATGCTGGAACCAACACCACCACACAGGGAGCAGGGGTCACAAGCTGGAACGACCTGGGAGGTGAAGCTCAGAATGCTACCGGTACCGGTGATGCCAAATACAATACCAACTGGAGCAATGGAAATCCTGCCGTGGATTTTACGAACGACCTGGAGGCGATGACCGGCACGATCAACCGAAGCAATGGTGGTGGCTCTTCTCTTTTTATGGTGGGAGATTTCTCCTCCTCTACTTCCATGCCCTTAATGAGTTTCGAGTTCAACAGTACAGTTAACCACAACCTTTGGAATAATAACTATTCTACCAATCCACCAGGAGCTATCAATTTCTCTTTTCAGAGTGGGCAACCCGGTCTCTGGGGAGTTATTGATCCTGGAAATGCCAATGATGCCTTTATTTATGAAAATGGAGCCGACAAAGCTACCATGACCAATAACTTATTTACACAATGGAACACTGCCACCTATAGGCTTGCCCAACAAGGAATTCTCGCACTCAACACCGGCCATATAGCTGAAGTCATTTTCTACGACAAGCAGCTTTCTGCAACGGAACGTAAAAAAGTAGAAAGCTACCTGGCACTGAAATATGGGATATCTTTGGACAATACCGGTGGAGGAACCAATGGAGATTATGTCAATGCGGCAAACACCACACTCTGGGATGCCTCTGCCAACAGCACTTATCACCATGATGTGGCGGGGGTTGGCCGGGATGATGATTCGGCCCTCAATCAAAAACAGTCGAAAAGTGTCAATACCGATGCCATTGTAAGCATAGGTCTGGGTAGTGTGGCCGCTACCAATTCAGCCAACAGCAACAGCTTCTCTGCCGACAACAGCTTTATGCTCTGGGGCAATGACAATGCTACCACGGCCCAGGCCGGTGCCAATACTGCTGACCTGCCTTCTACTGTTCTGGAACGAATGAGCCAGGTCTGGAAAGTAGTCGAAACGGGCACCGTGGGTAATGTAGAAATACGGTTCGACCTGACAGGATTGGGCTATGGCACTACGCTGGATGACTTTCACCTGATCGTTTCCAATACCGCCACCATGGCTTCAGGCACACTCACCCCTGCCGCTTCTATCAATGGCAATGTGGTCTCTTTTACCGGAGTCGACCTGACAAACGGACAGTTCTTCTCTCTGGCCACCAAGATGGAAGCTCCGGGAGCAGTAAGCCAGGACCTCTCCCTCTGGTTAAAAGCCAATGCCGGAACCAACACCACCACCCAGGGAGCTGGGGTCACCAGTTGGAACGACCTGGGAGGTGAGGCTCAGAATGCTACCGGTACCGGTGATGCCAAGTACAACACCAACTGGAGCAATGGGAATCCAGCAGTGGACTTTACTAATGACGTGGATGCAATTACCGGCACTGTCACCCGGAACAATGGTGGTGGGTCTTCTCTTTTTGTAGTGGGAGAATTCTCCTCAACTACTTCTATGCCCTTAATGAGCTTTACTTTTGGTGCTTCAACTAATCACAACCTTTGGAACAATAACTATTCTTCCAATCCACCTGGGGCAGTCAATTTTTCTTTTCAGAGAGACCAACACGGGCTTTGGGGAGCTATTGATCCTGGTAACGCCAACGATGCCTTTGTCTATGAAAATGGAGCTGACAAGGCCACGATGACCAACAATCTATTCACCCAATGGTTCAGTGCCACCTATCGGTTAGCCCAGCATTCGACTTTCCCACTTGACAACGGTCAAATCGCGGAAGTCATTTTCTTTGACAACCAGCTTTCTGCAACGGAACGTAAAAAAGTAGAAAACTACCTGGC
>JAAWWF010000078.1 GCA_021404565.1 Roseivirga sp.
TGCATACAGGTCATCCCATTCTATAAATTTTTTTTTTTCAGGCAGTTGGCGGTATTCGAGGTATTGGGATGTCTTGTGGGCACGGAATGTTTATCAGAGCTTTACCTTTCTTCTTTTCAACCACTCAGGGTGTTGAAAGGCCACCTGAGCACGGGTGTAAAGAGCGCTGCCTTTCGCAAATCACTGGTAGTGCTTCAGTTCGGACTCTCCATCTTTTTGATTATCGGCACATTAGTCATCTACTTTCAAATGGACTATATCCGCGACAAAGACCTGGGCTATGATAAAGAGCAGGTACTTTACGTGTCACTACTCCATAAGGATACGAAAGAGGCTTTCCCGGGCCTGAAGACTCAATGGATGGCCCGACCGGAGGTGAGAAGTGTGAGCGCTACGCAAATCAGGCCCTCACAAATTGGCTGGAGTTCCAGTGCCTATTGGGAAGGTAAAGACCCCGAAGATTACAGAGATGTCTACCACAACCGTGTGGGGTTGGACTACCTGAAAACACTGGGTATTGACATATTAGAGGGCAGGGATTATAGCGCGGAGTTTCTGGCCGATAATGCTGAGGACGGTCAGGGCGGTTTTATTGTCAACGAACAAATGGCAGCACGGATGAGTCCGCAAGGAGAGGCCCTCGGAATGAATCTGAGGATGGCCGGAAACCAAGGCCCCGTGGTGGGCATCATACCTGACTTTCACTTCAACTCATTAAAGCGCGAGATACGACCTATTGCGCTGATGCTTTATCCCGGTATGAAATCCTATGCTTTACTTAAGCTAAACACGGCCAAGATCAGAAACACCCTGAGTCAGCTGGAGGAGACCTGGGCGACTTTACTGCCTGACTACCCCTTTGAGTACCATTTTCTGGACGAGGATTTTGAAGCTATGTATCGTTCGGATGAACAGCTTGGGAATCTATTAGGCACCTTTTCAGTACTGGCCATTGTAATTGCCTCACTGGGGCTCTTTGGTCTTGCCTCATTTACAGCAGAAGAAAGAAAGAAGGAGGTAGCGATCAGAAAAGTATGGGGGCACACC
>JAAWWF010000066.1 GCA_021404565.1 Roseivirga sp.
CAACCAACTTGTATTTCGCTCAATTTTCGGTTTGGCCACGCTCCTAGACGTATAGGGATGCATAGGCCATAAAAGCACTGTTCATTCAAAACAATGGGTTTTCCACAAAAATGCTACAGATTGATTTATCTCTTGGGCTTATCACTCCCAATTCAGCTTACCACGGCTCTCTAAGATCTTGATTGTCAAACTACTCTGCTATCTCAAAGAGATCATGGGCGGGCCATTTTCTGACCATTTTGAAGGCTTCCCTGATGGCCCAGCGGCTTGTACCGGGAAAGCTGCCTCTGCGGGGTGTGGTATTGGATACAATCACCCAGGACATACCATTGCTGTCACGGGTAAGCAGGGCTGAGGTACCTGAAAGTGTACCGGTTCTCCACCAATGCTCACCTTTTACGCTCCTCCAACCTAAAGGTCTTCTCACACCTCCCACACCTTTGACCATTTGCTGAATGGTCTTTTCGGTAAGTATATCTTTATATCGTTTTGAATAGCCATCAACCAGCACCAAAACTCTCATCAGGTCTACAGAAGTGGCCAACCACCCCCCGGCAGGGCCCAGCATTTCAATGTCATCGGCACCGTAAGGCTTATACACTTTCTTTCCCGAACCATCGAAGGAGAGTTGTTCATTGTCCGGACTGTAGTCGTAATACTTTACCTCGTTCTTAACCTTGTCTTTCTCAAAGCTACCGGCTATGCGCATGCCTTTGATGTCATTAGGTTCCAGGATTGATTCCTGCACCCATTCTTCATAGCCATCACCGGTAACTTCTTCAATGACTCTGCCTAACAGTGTGTAACCAAAGTTGGAATAGTTGAAGTGTGTACCCGGGGTATAAGGCAGGTGCCTGGTAATGACAAACTTGATCACGTCATCAAACTCAATGGGGTAAGACACCTTGTCCATCTTATGAATTTTGTGCGGGATGAACATGGGATCACCATAGGTGATAAGGCTCCAGCCACTGGTATGGTTGAGCAGGTGCTTTACTTTGATTTTATAGAAATTGCGGTTTTTGATACCACCATATTTCTTACCGTTAAGAATACCCTTTTCCCCAAACACATAATCGTCCAGCGAAAGCTTACCTTCATCAACCAGCTTCAGCACAGCCATAGCGGTTACCAGTTTAGAAACACTGCCGATGCGAAAGAGGTGATAAGGCTCCACACCTTCCTTTTTTTCTTTGTCGGCATAGCCAAAGCCTTTGGCGTAAACTAACCTTTCGTCTTTGACCACAGCCACAGTGGCTCCGGCCAGTCGCAGGCTGCGCAATACCCTCTTCATCATGGAATCGATGGGCTGCAAAGACCTCAGGTCAGAATCGGAGTTCTTTAGTGCTCTTTTTGCGGCTTTTTTGGGTAAATCAGGAGTCTCGCTGGTTTCAGCACTTCTGAAAGCAGTGATACCGATGGTGACCAGGACAAGAATGAAAACAGGAATTAGCTTCCGGTATCGTTGCATAAGTGTTTGAGGCTCCTTTTTTGGAAAGACAATTATACAAAATGTTCCTAAAAGCCGGAAGGCCCCGACCAGAGGATTAGGTCAACAATGTCTTGTTTTCAACATAAGCCTCCTATAGCCCCTGGCCTACTCGTACTTTAAAGCTGTCACGGGATTGGCAAGGGCTGCCTTCAGTGTTTGAAATACAATGGTCAACAAGGCAATTGACAAGGCCATCAAACCTGAAAAAGCAAAAATGTTTAATCCGAAATCGATGCGATAGGCAAAACTATCCAGCCAGTCGCCCATGATCCATTTACCCAAGGGCCAGGCAATGATATTCGCAAGAATGACAAGTAACAAAAAGTCTTTACAAAGCAAGTAAGTCACTTTCAGGTGAGTGGCTCCCAATACTTTTCTGAA
>JAAWWF010000058.1 GCA_021404565.1 Roseivirga sp.
TTTTAGTTCATCCGATTCTGTGCGTACCTATCTTTGTTTAAAAGGCCAGGCGTCCTCAGACCTCTCAAAGCCACTTTTTATCAACATTTAACAAATTTCTATATTGCATACCGTATGGTGTGTAAATATGTGTTAAGGCTTTGCCTGTTAATCATTTTATGGATTGGTCCGAACTGTGCTCTCATCGCCCAGCAAGCGCGTATTGATAGTGTCAGAAATCAAATTCCCTTACTCGTAGGAAAAGAAAAAGTAGATGCATTAAATAGCCTTACAAGGGGCGTAATGTACTCAACTCCTGATGAGGCCATGGATTTGTCAAGGCAAGCTGTTGAACTGTCGGGAAAATCAGACTATGAGGAGGGTGAGGTTATGGCTTTAATCAATCAAGGTGTAATCCTCAATGGCAAATCACTTTATCAGAAAGCCGAAGAAGTATTGAACCATGCAAAGGATATTTCCGAGTCCATTGGTTTTCACCGTGGCCTGGCTTATTCGAACCTGAGCCTGGTTACAATTTGTATAAGAAGGAACGATTATGGAAGGGGCATAGAGCTCTCATTTTCAGGTATTGAGGCCGCAAAGAAAATCGGAAATGTTGATTTGGAGGTATCTAACCTGATCAATATTGGTTCCATTAAACAAAGCCTGAAAGATTATGTAAGTGCAGAGACATTTTTGCTGGATGCCAGAAGCCTGGCTGAATCCAACACCAGGGTCCCGGAAATGAGGAAAGGCCAGATTAACGGAAGCCTTGGTATCCTGAGTGCTGTCAAGAAGGATTATGGAAGTGCTTTAACCTATTTTCAAGAAGCTTTGAGGATTTTTGAAACACACAATTCACAAGCACAGACCGCGAACGTGTTGCTGAATATGGGGTATTCTTATGCGCAGTTGGGAGAATTCAGTAATGCCAATGAATATTATGATCAGGCCGAATCTATCTGGACGGAGCTAAAAAACGAGAGGAGCCTGGCGATTATTCTGAAAAACAGGAGTGAACTGATGATTGGTGCGGGTGAACCCAGGTCAGCCATTAACTTTTTAAAGAAGGCACTGGAGAAAGAAGTTTTTTTAGATGACCTGGTCCTGAGTGACATCTACTCTCTGTTATCAAGGGCAAATGAGTCTATTTCGAAGCACAAAGAAGCCCTGGCATATTACCGGCAATATATTGGTCTGAAAGACTCATTATCGATGCGGGCCAGCGAGAAGAATATTGCCGGTATGACCGAGCGTTTCGAGTTTCAGAAAATGAAAACTGAAAAAGAAATGCAGCTACAACAAATTGAAATAGAGAACCTTAAAATTGCAAAGAGCAGGCAAGTGATTCTGATTGTGGCAGTTGTCTTGTTAATGATTGCTTTTTGGGCGGTATGGAATCGCAATAAGCTGAAAACCAAGCTTATCATAAAGGAAAAAGACAGACTCATAGCCCATCAGGAAGTAATTCTGCAACAACACCAGTTCGAAACAGAGAAAGAAGGATTAGTTGCCTATGCCAAAGGCCTTTTATCCAGCAATGAAACACTTGAAAAGAAGGCTCTCGAACTTGAAGAAAAACTCGAAACTGATCAGCGCAACAATGCCGATGTGGATGACCTGGTGGCAAAGATGCAATTTGCTGTAAATGGAGAAAAAGACTGGGCAGCTTTTGTACTCTACTTCGAAGCTGTATACCCACAATTTTTCTCCCTGATAGAGCACAATAAAAAGGTACAATTGACAACCAGCGAACAAAGACTCCTGGCCCTTCTGAAAATCAACCTTTCCAACAAAGAAATCGCAGTACTGCTCAACATTTCCAGTGATAGCGTAATCAGAGCAAAGTATAGGTTAAAACAAAAACTCGGGTTTGTTGAAACCAAAGAAATGCTTGATTTCCTGTCTGATTTGGTATAGTCCGCCATTTGTCCGGGTGTTCAATCCGTTAAATGTCCGGGTGTGAGGTTAGGAGAAAACTACTCTTGCATAGGTTCTTAGCATTAAATCTTAACGATCATGAAAGGTCTTCATGATTCAGTGATTTTTAATGTAATCAGACCATGTTGGAGTTCACATTTTTCCGAAAAGTCATTGTGCTGGCCGGGTTGATTTTTATCGGGTTGGCGAGTCATTCACAACTACTGGCTCAGCAACTGGACGCCACCTTTAGTGTGGTACCCGGAATCATGGGCAACTACAAGCTAAAGATGGTTTTAAATCAGCCGGCTACCTTCCAGTTTTCAGAGTCATACACCTCTGACCAGGACGCTTTTAGTGTTATCATCAAAAACCTGTATAACGCCACACCCTCACCAGGAGGATTTGGAAATGCCTCAGGGCTTACTTACACCACTTCCGGAGGAAAATCGGGTGATGCCGTTGGCATGGGCACTTATGCGCTCACGTTCGGTCCGTTTATTCATACTACTGATGAAGTGGTTGTGTTCTCATTAGCCCCTTCCACAGCGATTGCTTCCGGGGAAACACTCACCATTCCTGCCGGTACGGTCATTCAGACAGATCCTGGAAATTTTGGAGCAAGTCAGAGCTTCAATACCGGCCCTTATACAGCCGTAATTGCCAACGGCCCATTTACAGGGGTAGCAGCAACGATGATTGCTTCTGCAAGTCCTCCGACAGTCACCACTACCAGTGCTGCTTCTATAACATCTACCACGGCTGTACTAGGTGGAAATGTAACCGCCAATGGAGGCGCTGCTGTTACAGAAAGAGGCATTGTTTGGGGTACAGGTGCCAACCCCACCACAGCGGATAATAAGATTGCCAACGGATTGGATAATGGGGTTTTTAGTGCTACAATTGGCTCTTTGCCTGCCGGCACTGCCATTCATTACCGGGCTTATGCAACGAACCCTCAGGGTACCTCTTACGGGAGCAATATCAGTTTTACCACCCTACCCGATATGGCCGTTGTCGCGGCTACCGTTTTCCTTGAAGGAGCCTATAATGGTGTAGATTTGAGCAAGAACATTAACAATAAGCTCCCTCTAATCCAACCCTACAGTATCAATGGTCATTCTGGTGGGACGGCTTCTGGTATTCCCGCTAATGCAGTGGACTGGGTACTGGTAGAACTTCGCGAAGCGGCTTCGGCAGCTACTGCACTGAGCGCTACCAAGGTGGGTTCTGCTGCTGGGTTTTTAATGAATGACGGCAGTATCAAAGCTTCTGACGGAACGAGTGACCTGTCAATAGCTCTCAGTGGTAATACCGGCTCGGAGTTCTACGTAGTGGTCTATCACCGTAATCATTTGCCCATTATGTCTGCCAATGCAGTGTCGGAAAGCATTGGTAATTACACCATTGATTTTACTACAACATCCAATAACACCTACCAGACCACAAACGCTCTTATCACGCTGTCTACCGGTAAATTTGCTATGCCTGCCGGGGATGCTGATGGCGATGGCGATGTGGATGCCTCGGACCTCACCGCCTGGCGTACGCAGAATGGGACAACATTTGGTTATAATGTCACCAATGGAGACTTTAATTTGGATGGGGTCATCAACGCTGTGGACAGGAACGAATTTCAGAAGAAGAATACATCGAAAGTAAGTCAGGTACCTACTACTTAGACTTTAGATCCCATATAAGAGATGATAGACTTTGAACAAGATTGGTCAGAAATGGCTGACAGAACAAACGCCTTGTCGTTTCGCTCTAACCAATAACCAATAACCAA
>JAAWWF010000035.1 GCA_021404565.1 Roseivirga sp.
TAACCCAATTAAATAATTCCCCCAAATATGATGAACTTCTTTTCCATAATTTTTCTGGTTTCCTGCCTTAGTTCTGCGAAATTATGGCTTATTTAACGTTTAACTTCCTCCATCCGAAAAAGTATGTCGCCATTAAAGTAAAAGGAATAAGGCCTTTTTCGTTCAAATCAGCGCCTGTTTCTCACTGACTTACAACTCCCATTATATCTATTTGTTTCAACCTTTACTTTATTTAACTAACAATTTAAGATATGGTTGAGCCCCCAAAAGTTTAATGAGGGTAAGTGCAATTATTGGAACGGTTAAATGTTGCCATTTTAACAGGCTACTAACATTTAAACGGTAGCAAAAAAAATAGCATGCAATCCGTATCTTTGGCACTTATTTTCCAATATGAAGTCACTGATCAGTTTTATTATCAGGAAAGTACCCCGAAAGTACCTTCAGCTATTCAGCCACCATCTTTTAAAAGTGGTGAGCATTTTTATGCGGGGTAACAAGGTGACTTGCCCGGTTTGTGAGATCAGCTACCGAAAGTTTCTTCCTTATGGCCGGCTTAATCCAAGAGAAAATGCCCTTTGCCCTGACTCTCTTTCTCTTGAAAGACACAGGTTAATGTGGCTATACCTGAAGGAAAAAACTCCCTTTTTCACAGCAAATCTCAAGGTGTTGCACATTGCTCCCGAAATTTGTTTTATCGACAAGTTCAAATCGATGAGTAACCTCGATTATACTACAGCCGACCTTGAATCACCATTGGCCGAAGTAAAGATGGATGTGCACGACATCCCCTTTGAAGACCAAACCTTTGATGTGGTCTTCTGTAACCATGTGATGGAACATGTAACCGATGACATCAAAGCGATGAGCGAAATTAACCGCGTGCTGAAGACAGAAGGGTGGGCCATCATTCAATCACCACAGGACTATAACCGCGAAGAAACACTGGAGGACTCTACCATTACGGATCCTAGGGAACGCGAACGCATCTACTGGCAAAGTGATCACCTAAGACTTTTCGGCTTAGATTATGGTAAAAGGCTTGAAAAAGCAGGTTTTAAGGTAACTGAGGATAAATATGTAATGGAGCTTCCTAAGGAAACGGTCAGCAAATATGCCCTCCCGCCAAATGAGATAATCTACTTCTGTGAAAGAGGCTGATCTGCTTTTCTGAAGGCCTCAGTGAGCATTCCTATGCCGTAAGCTGTCAGTTGAGTAAAAGCAGCCGAAACACTCAAAAGGGCTACTTTAAGGCTGTGACTTTGAGCCAGGGAATGAAAGAACACTGCCACAACAAACAAGCTCAGTAATGCCCCTCCGCTCAAAAACAATCCGGGGTGAAGCAAGTAACTAAAGGGCCATAGTATTAAACCAATTACAAAAACAGCCGGCAATGCATGCACCGCCTTAAGTTCGGAAGGAAAAAATCGTTTGATATTGATTCTGGCCCTTCCGAAGAAGTGTAATTGCCTGAAGAATTGCCTCAGGCTCGTTCTTCGCTTGTGATATACAAAAGCTTCGGAAATGAGGCCTGTCTTAAAACCGTGCTCTATGGCTCTGAGGCTGAATTCAATATCCTCTCCCATCCGTGTTATCAGGTAGCCGCCCGTCTTCTCAAACACTTGCCTGGAAATACCCATATTGAAGCTCCGGGGATGGAACACCCCCACATGCTTTTCGTTCCCCCTAATGCCTCCGGTCGTAAAAGGGGAGGTCATTGAATAGCTAATGGCTTTCTGCAAAGGTGTGAAGGAGCCGTGAGCCTTATCAGGACCACCAAAAACATCCAGGGCTTGTTGATTCAAAAAACGATCTACTGTTTCGAAATAGTTTTCAGGAATAAGGCAATCTGAATCAAACACCACGAAGTAGTCTCCCTTTGCCCTTTCAAATCCATAGTTTCTTGAGAAACCCTGGCCCGAATTAGACTTGAAGAAATATCTAATGTCAAGCCTGTCTTCAAACTGTTTTACAATCTGCTCACAAGGCTCATCCGAACCATCTTCAATGATAAGAATCTCAAAATTGGTAAATGTCTGGTTGCCTAATGAATCGAGCAATTCCAACACCTCTTGGGGTCGGTTGTAAACAGGAACAATGACTGAATAATACCTCATCAGTCCTTCAGGCCAATGGTCTCTTCGAGTATATAATCACTCCGCTTATGAGAATTCATGGTCATCATTTCTCCTATAAAGCCCGCCAGAAACAACTGAACCCCAACAATAATGGCTGCTATAGCCAGAAAAAAAAGTGGTTGATCTACGACTTCACGGTAGTTGTCGGACTTCAAAATAAAAACGGCTCTGATTTTCACCCAGGCGATCCAACCTACAAAGATAAACCCCAGCATAAAGGAGAGACTTCCCAATGTTCCAAAAAAGTGCATCGGACGCTTCTTATACCTGGAGACAAAAGAGATAGATATTAAATCAAGGAATCCATACACAAACCTTTCAAGCCCAAATTTGGTAGTCCCATATTTACGCGCCCTGTGCTCAACGACTTTCTCACCTATTTTGGTGAACCCATTCCGTTTGGCGATAACGGGAATATAGCGATGCATCTCCCCATATATATCCAGAGTCTTTACAAGCTTATGATCATAAGCTTTAAGGCCACAGTTAAAATCATGCAGCTTAATTCCGGAGAGCAGACGCGTCACCCGATTGAAAAACTTAGAAGGAATGGTTTTACTTATCGGATCATGGCGTTTCTTTTTCCAACCCGAGACCAAGTGGTGACCATTCTTAATCATTTGATAAAGCTCAGGTATCTCATCAGGGCTATCCTGCATATCTGCATCCATGGTGATGATCACTTCACCATCTGTATGCTTAAACCCTACGTTTAAGGCCGCAGACTTACCATAATTCCGATTGAATTTTAATGCCTTGATCGGATGATCTGTGGCCAGCTTTTCAATCACCTCCCAGGAAGCATCGTCACTGCCATCGTCTACCATTACGATTTCATAGGTAAAGCCGTGTTCAGACATGACACGGCTTATCCAGTTTATGAGTTCAGGTAATGACTCCTCCTCGTTAAAGAGTGGTATTACTATTGATATTTGTTTCAATGCAAGTTAAAATTCATCCTCATCGTTTTTGACGATCGCAGCCACAATGGCCCCAAAGATCAGTCCCGCTAATATAGCACCCAGAAGGGACATAGCCGAAAGAACCACCGGGTTCAAAAACATTTCCATGATGGCAGTGGTATCCTGACCAGAATCAGGTGGAGGGCCAAATGGATTATTTTGCTGCTGATCTTCCAGAAATTTAAAATACTCAGTATCTACAGCCAGGTAGACATAGCGCATGATCGCTCTTAATAGTCCTCCAACAAGAGATATGGTCATTCCGATACCAAACCCTTTGCCAAAACTCATATATCCACCATTGGCCTTTTTGTATTCTTTCATCCCAAGGGTCAGGAATACAAAAAAGTAAGCCCAATAGACAAGAAACATGGCCGGAAAGGTGCTTCTTAAAAGTGCAGGAACAATAAATACTACTGTTCCTGTCAGGCCTAATAACAGGCCGTATTTTATGCCGACTTGTTTGCCGCTGATTTCCTCTTCCATAGTTTAAAAGTTGAATAGTTGATCGATTGAAAATAAGAATTTAAATCCAATTAAGTCGATACAGCTAAGAATCGGTCCGATTTTTATTTAAGCGATGCATCACCCTCTTTGAACGCAATAAATCAACGTTGGCGTGTTCTCAGTATCACACTAAAGATCGGAGCAAGAAACAAACCAGAGATTACCTTCTTTCCGAAAGAATCAAGAGCCAGTCCGGATACCGACACATCCTTGAGGCCATCTATCTGGGCCTGAAAAGATTCTTCGCTGCTATTGGCAATCAGCATGTCCTTACGCGACTCCAGAAATTCCAGCATTGATTGCCGGTAAAGTTCGAGAAAGTCAGGCTGTATTACCGTCATGAACAAGGTATAGAATAAAGCAAAAATCAGGGCGGTAGCGGCATAAATAACAAAGCCTATGGTCATACCATGATAAAACCGCAACTCACCTCCGTTTTCGTTTTCCCTGAAATCTTTGGTAGCCACAAAAGTCATTGTGCCGATAACAATCACATCAACAATAAGAGATAGTGTATTCCTCCATGGCTGTTGCCCCAGATAGAAAAACGTCAGGAACGCGATAATGGTAATAACGGAGGTGGTGAGACCATAACCTCCAGCCACTTTCACCAGGCGTGGATTAATTTTCATAAGTATTTATTAATCTTTCGCCTCTGTTTACTACACCCAGGACTTGTCCTTTCAAAGTCTGCCCCAGGAAGGGTGAAGCATCTGACCTGGAGGTATTGTTAACTTTATTATAATTCCAGCTTACCTCCGGAGAGAACAAGGTAAGGCAGGCACTTGCTTCCTCTTCTATATTTGCTCCGCCAATGTCCAGAATGGTTCGCGGGCCGGCATAAACCTTTTCCAGAACGCTGTCGGTCTCTTCTCCAAACACGCTGACCAAAGCAGGATAAAAGCTTTGTTGGCCGATAATACCAAACTCAGCTAAGTCAAACTCGAGTTTTTTACTCTCCTGATCTTGTGGCTGATGGTCGCTTACAATCGCATCAATTGTACCGTCCAAAACAGCCTCGATCAATGCAGTTCTGTCAGATGCAAGTCTGAAGGGTGGATTTACTTTGAGGTTCGTATCATAGCCTTTCAATGCTGTATCATCGAATATCAAATGGTGCACACCCACATCTGCGGTTACACCTAGCCCTCGTGCTTTTGCACTACGGATTAGTTCAACACCAGCCTTGGTTGATACAAGGCTAAAATGGATCTTCCCTCCGGTATATTCGAGCAGATGAATATCTCTCTGAATCATCACCTCTTCAGAAATGGAAGGCATTCCTTTCATGCCAAGTCTTGTGCTCACTTCTCCTTCATGCATTACGCCAAAAGCCGTCAGCATCTGATCCTCTGGTCGGTTGATCAAGACCCCATCAAATTTCTGAAGATATTGCAGGGTCTTCAACATGATGTTGGTATGCCAGATCGGGGTCGTTCCTTCGGTAAAAGCCTTAGCTCCGGCATGATGGAGGTCAATCATGTCAGTTAACTCCTTGCCTTCACAGCCTTTGGTAACAGCTCCGGTTGCATGAAGGCCCACTACTGAATTGCGACTCCACTTTGCAAAGTGGCTGACTGCATTCTTGTTGTCAACGGTCGGAAAAGTATTAGGCATGAGAAGCACATCTGTGAACCCTCCTGCAGCAGCTGTGGCAGAACCCGAATCCAGGTCCTCCTTATGCTCAAGTCCCGGGTCAGTGTAATGAGCTCTCATATCCATCCATCCAGGGGATACTCTTAAGCCATTAGCCTCAATGATGTCTCCCTCAAACTCAATCTTGTCCGAGATTTTGGCAATAATGCCATCACGTATAAGTAGGTCTTTTGAAGAATTATGGTGGGGAGAATTACTGTCTACTATGAGCGCAGCACGGATCAGAAATTCCATGCTACAAATATCGGATTAATATTATTTCTACAAAAAGAAAAAGCAAAGCCAATAGTAGGGCATATCGCCAAAGACCAACTCCTTTAATCCCGGCTGTGATCTCCCTGTCGATCCCCAACGCATCGTCTGCCTCAATCATATTGATATGATTCGCTTCTGCCAGCACAGACAACTCATCGCTGGAGAACTGGTTTCCTTCCGATTCCTCCTTCGGCAGGTTGAAAGCTATCGTACCCACCTCGGTATCGGTTGTCTTTACATCAAAATGTCCTGCGTTAATTTCATCTTTTGGGATTTCCATAATAAGGTTGGATCCGGAAAACCTTTGATCTGGAGTGAGCTCAACCTCTCCCTTTTGGAGCTTTACAATTCCCGCTGAGACAGATAGATCAGCCGGGTATACTATCGTTTCATCATTGGTAGAATAGTACAGTCTCGACAGATTGACCTTGCTTCCCAGAGCAAGCTTGTACATTACCGGCACAAAAATGGAATGGTTAGGAAAGCTGGTCATTTCACTCTCAAAAGAGCTCGAGAAGAAATACAGATTCCCAGCTGTTGTAGCTTTGGACAAGAAAGACCTGCCATTTTTAAAGTCAAGAAGACTCAACTCCTGGTTTCTTAACCTCAGATAGGTTGTAGCTTCAGGCATGGAAATGTTTGTAGCATCTTCTTCAAACACTCCCGCAAAGAACGGATTATTGAGATCAGGATTGCTAAGCTGGACACGCTGTCGGGTATCATCACTCACCCTGAGTCCAAAACCATTATAGCTACCAGCCGCCAGATTTCTGGAGGGAATTATCAGGACCGAACCGTCCACTTCCAAAAAATCATTTATTGCAGATGTAAGCTGATTCGAAAAGTTATTGATTTCATTCAGGACAATTAAATCAGCATTGGCAAGTTGATTCAGGTCTATATTGCCAGTGTTAAAAGATTGCAAATTGAATAACTCATTCTCTCCATAAAGCTGACTCACATAGTTACCTGACCCTGCTTCCCGGATTTCAAAGACATTTATCTTTTCGATGTTGTTTAAGGTAAGATAGAGCTCATTGTCAAAATCGACACGTGCATCCTCAAGGGTAACCCTGACTCTGTCGAGGCCCACTACATTCCGGTCAATTTCAAAGCTATGTTCCAAACTTCCATTGGCTCCCAGGTCTACCAATGCCGTACTCGTGAGTTGATTGTCAAAAAACAGCCTAAGATTTACATCTTCCATTGCCTGATCACCATCGTTTCTTACCGACACTTTTAGCTCATTTTTAAGCTCACCTAGCAGAAAACTATTCTCTAAATAAGCGGAATCGAAATAGAGGTTACCACTTTGCTCAGAACTAATGGGCACGATATAGTAGTTATTGGTAGTGTCTGCAGACATTGAAGCCAATGATGCATCTCCACTTTTTTGGAAGTCAGAAATCAGGTAAATATCTCCGTTGAACTCTGAATTCGCCAGTCTCTTTTGGATTTCGGGAATACTTCGGCTGACTGAAGAAAACTGTAACTCAGTTAACCTGTCCTTTATAGTCTCCTTGGAGTAATTCACCACCAGGGAGTTGCTATAGTTGTTCTCTATAAACTTGAACTTCGCGTTGTCCGGATAGGCGTCTACTATCACATTCGCATAGGCAAATGCCTCATCAAAGGCACTTGTTTGAGTACCCACCGCCTTTTGCATGCTCAGTGAGTTATCCAGATATATCAATACATTTTCATCCAGCTCTAAAGCATTATCCCTGTTTTTAGAGAGGGGCTGGGCAAAGGCGATGACCAGGAAAGCAACGAAGAGTATTCTTGCTAATAGGATCAACAACTCCACTGGTTTCTTCTTAGCAGAAGTCTCCTCCTTTACCCTTTTTAGTAAGGCAATGTTAGAAAACTCTACCTTTTTCACCCTTCTTAGGTTAAAGAGGTGGATAATGATCGGAATAGATATGGCCAAAAGCCCCCACAGAACCGAGGGATTGAGAAAACTCAGTACCAGATATGTTTGCAAATCGCTCTGTTTAGATTACCAGCTTTAAAAACATAACTACGTAATTTAATTAACTTTATGTTCAAGATTTCGTGAAATTTCTACGAATGGGCAAGATGCCAAACATATTAAAACCTTGTTACTAACCCGTATAGCTTCCAGCAGAAAACTCCTTCTGGCCGTCAATTTCGTTTTTTGGCTGGCGATTACGGTGATTTCAGCTACCCAACTCTATGTGAGGTTTCAGGGCCAATATGATGGTGGCTGGTTTAATTTCTTTTGGCGTCAATCTGTATCCTGGGCTGGCTGGGCATTGCTTACACCTTTCATATTTTCAACACTCCAAAGAATAAACAAGGGTGAACGAGCCAAAAAGACATTACTCCATATACTAGCCGCCTTGGGCTTCACTTTCGGCTATTCGTTTATATTCTCATTACTCAGCCCGATATTCTACGACTCAAGTATTCCGATCTGGGAATACCTTCGACAGAGCCTGATTACCGGAACTGCAGCCAACCTTCTCGTTTATATGCTGATTGCCACTTTTAGCCTTATGCTGGCATATTATCAAAGGTCACAAGTCGACAGAGAAAACAAACATAGGTTAGATCTGGAGGTAGCATCCCTGGAAAGGCAACTGATTTCTGCACAGCTGGAAACTCTGAAATCACAAATTCAGCCTCATTTTTTGTTTAATTCTCTACACTCAATTGCCTCTCTGATCAGAAAAAACGAATTAACTAAGGCCACAGAAACTATAGCAATTCTGAGCGAGCTGCTCAGAGCTACTCTTAAGAACCAGGAGCGGAACCTCATTAGTCTGGAAGAGGAAATAAACCTGATTAATAAGTATCTGCAGATTGAAAAGATCCGCTTTGGAGACAACCTTGACATCTCTTACGATCTTGAGACAAATACGACCGATTTCCCCGTACCTGCATTTATTTTACAACCCATTGTGGAAAACTGCTTCAAGCATGCTTTCAGAAATCGTGAAAGTGGAAAGCTTGTGATACAAAGTAATTTGCACCAGGAAAACCTCCAATTATCCGTTACAGATAATGGAGAAGGGATCAGCCATCATGAAGATACTAAGTCACGCTCCAGTCTTGGTGTAAAAAATGTTGTTCAGCGACTGGAGAAACTCTATCATCATTCAGCCTCCTTTTTCCTAAAAGAAAATGAAACGGGAGGCACCACGGCACAACTGCAAATTCCTCGCCTCCCTCATGGATGATCACATGTTCAAGATTTTGATTGCAGATGACGAGCCTTTGGCACGAGACTCTATTTCAATACTCATTGAAAAAGTATCAAACTGCAAGGTGGTCGCAACAGCTGGCAACGGGAAAGATGCATTTGAAAGAATTCTTATAGAGGAACCCGACATTGTATTTATGGATATTCAAATGCCATATCTGACGGGCACGGAGGTCGTGGAGAAGGTCAATGCGACCGGGCCTCCATTCTTCATTTTTGTTACTGCCTTCGAAGACCAGGCCATTAAGGCATTTGAGCTTAACGCTGTTGATTACTTGCTTAAGCCCTTTTCTGACGAAAGATTTTACAGGAGTCTTAATAAAGTCAAGAATTACATCAAAACTCATGCTGTCGCCAGGGATTTAACGATGACTCCCAAGGCAGCCTTTCCCAAAAAATACAAGGAACAATTCACCATAAAGTCATCTGGGAAAATCCAGTTTGTCAGAACCGAAGAAATCATTTACTTCAAATCATCTGGTAACTATGTTGAGCTTCATACACGTTCAGCAAAACACCTGCTACGTATGAAAATAGGAGAGCTTGAGGAACAGGTTGACCCATCTCTATTTACACGCATTCATCGTTCGGCTATCGTTAGAAATATTGAGATAAAGGAACTTCAGACCTACTTCAATGGTGAGTACATTGCCATTCTCCGCAGCGGGGTGGAATTAAAAGTAAGCCGTTCCTACAGACTCAACCTCGATTCCATTATTCAATAGCAGCTAATCCCTGATTTCACACAGTTCATAACCTGTAGCATTCATCCCTTCCCTATCACTAAACCCCGGAGGTGTTTTGAAGTAAAACCTAAGAAAACTTTATTATGCTCAGATCAATTATTGCCTCTGCCCTTTTATGCTTCTCATTCTCTCTCTATGGCCAAAAATTCATCATTGATCCGGGTCATACGGCCGTCACCTCTAAAGTGCAACGCTTTAGCATGGTAGACGTTCTTGGCCGATTTAATGAAGTAGAAGGATCTATCACCTATGACAGTAATGATCTAAGCAAGCTATCAGCCGAGGTGACTATTAAAACGGCCAGTTACACGAGTAATAATCTTGGCGGGGAAGACGCAGTTAAAAGTGTTGCTTTTTTGGATGTAGCCAACTTTCCTGAGATGACCTTTAAAAGTACCAAGGTTGTGGTCAGTGGAGAAGAATTCAATATGACAGGAAATCTTACAATTCATGGAGTGACCAAAGAAGTCACCTTCCCATTTACATTGTTGAAACCATTTAAAGACCCAACTCGTGCCAATACAATTGCCACCAGCGCCTCACTCACTATAAACCGTCAGGACTTCGGCATTAAATTCAGCCGTAAGCTCCCGAATGGTAAGGAATTCATCGGTAACGAAGTCCATATCGAATTAAATGTGCTGGCTGTAGAACAATGAGGTCCGCCCTCCTTTATTATGCCCTCCTGACTAGTTTTTGCACCTATTCACTAAAAGGTCAGGAGATTAACAAAACACTTATACTAAGCCCTGAAAACACTAAAATCGAGTTCCGTGCGAAACACTTTGGTGTTATCAATGTATCCGGCACTTTCAAAATTTTTCAGGGGCAACTAACCGTGGTAAACAATATAGTTACAGTTGCAAGGGTCAATCTGAATGTCAACAGTCTTACTACCAATAATAAGTCACGGGACAAAAGCCTTAAAAACAAGGAGTTTTTAAACCCAGAAGCTTATCCCACCATTTGGGTTGATTTTCAAAATAATACGAACCCTGCTATTATTCAGTCTCACATAAAAATCAAAGGACACACTAATACGATACCTATTAGGTATCAAATACTTGATAAGAATCTGGATACAAAAACCATTGAGGCCACTTGCGAAATTAGCAGAGAGAAGTTCCAATTAGACCTTGGAAGCATGGATGACCTCGTCTCGGACAAGGTGGAAGTAGCTGTATTTGTAACTTTAAAAGTCAAATAATTAAATTTTCACCTGCGTTCACCAGA
>JAAWWF010000023.1 GCA_021404565.1 Roseivirga sp.
GAATGGGATGCAAAGGTAACGAGGTCTTTGTGATTTGACCAAGCTTTTCACGCACATTTTTTAAAGTTTTTTATAACTAACTGACCGTCAGTTTTTAGGCTGTCTGGGCTTTTTATAAAGAGGAACTGTACTGCATGGTTCACCATACATGATGGACTTTGCATAGGGTCTTATCAACTTTGTTATCTCCACATAAGCAGACTCAGGAACAGGCAAATCACCACAGCCCTTGACCACCACAGGGCGGTCTCTGAAAGTTTCCAAATCGACAGCGGCCAAAGCTTCTTTGAAGAGGGAGTACTCTAATAGCATCTCATCTCCAAAAACTACTGTGTTTGCAAAGGGTTCGAGTTTAGTAGCCAATAACATGTAAGCCCAGGTAGGCACTATTGCATCTGCAGAGCAGGTAAGCGCCACGTTTTGACCCTGATACTGTGACCAATCATGACTCTTGACAAATTCACGAAAGTCTTTTTCTCTTAGAATCAACTCCTGGAAAAGGTTTTGTGCAATATCGTAAACCACTCTCTCCCCTTTATGATAGTAATCTTCCAGATTGAAGGTGATTATAGGACTGTTTGCTACTCTGTTTACTATTTCTCCCTGCTCATTCATCGTTACAAGAGTTTTTTAGGCTTGGTTGCTCTAAAATCTTTTAGGTAAAAGGGCTCAAAATATGCTACATCTACAGCCCTTCCTTCTCCCAAGGCCCTGGCTGCCAACACCCCTACAGCACTGGCGGAAGGTGTAATGTTTTCAACGAAGTGAGCATTAGCATTTTCACCCACCAAACTTTTTAGTTTATCTGAACCATTTCCAAAGAACAACACATTATTTTCCGCAAGGGTTTCGAGAAAAGAGCTTTCATCCAAAATCAGGGCTTTAGTTGGCTCTATTTCATTCAGGTCTGCATCAAACAACGCAGTATATACCTCCATGCGTCTGGCATCGAGCATAGGGCAAAGTAGCATACCTTTTGAGTTGTACTGACTTAATTCCTGTGCCATGGCCTTCAAGGTATTGACAGCAACCAAGGGTTTATCAAGAGCATAGCACAACCCCTTGGCTGTTGAGACACCGATTCTCAAACCTGTATAAGAACCGGGACCCTTAGAGACGGCTATAGCTGACAAATCTTCTTTGTGCACTTCTGTATGATCCAAAAGCGATTGAATCACTACTGTCAACAAAGTAGAATGGGACTTTTCCAGATAGAGCTTCTGTGTTGCTAAGGTGCTTCCATCTTTGGTTAATGCGACAGAGCACACATTGGTGGAAGTTTCGATGCTTAGAATCAGGGACATGCCGATTGGATTTAGGTTGCAAATATAAGAGACGTAGTTAAGTCCACCTACGCCAAGACTTCGGTGAGTGTGTCAACCTCGCTAAAGCTTCTTTGCCCGAGGCAGGAAGTAGCCCACCTACGCTAAAGCTTCGGTGGACGAGATAGGAAGTAAGAGGACAAGGGGCGGAAAGATCAATAAAGTAGAGACCTGCAGCCCTGATGGAAGCAATTGTTTGAGCCCGAAATAGCATGAGGCGCAGGCAGGCGAGTGCGGACAGCAGGATCAGCTGCCCAAAAACTAAACCGAAGACGAATAGACTAATTGCTCTGACCTTCGAGAGTCTTATTGTAAAGCTCAGAATTTGAGAGTACCTCAATGGCCTTAGTTATGTCGTCATCGAACTGATAGGATGCCTCAATACGCCCTTGCTCGAAGAATGCACGGATGATAAACTCTTCTTTCAGTAGATGTCGGATTTCCGCCATGTTAGCATCCAGATCTTCGTCACGACTATGAGCCGCTGCTTCCTCCAATGGTGTTAACTCACGAGCAATGCGCTCAAGGGTACCTGTTTCTTCCGCCACAATGCGGAGTTCGCGGATTTGTTTTTCGAGAGGACTGGAATAAGTAAAAGATTTATCGGCCAACCATGCTTTGAAATCACTATATATTTGGTCGGTTACCTGAAAGTTTTTTACATCAGTGATCTCGCCAACTCTGGCTTCATAATAGTTACCAAAATCGAAGAATAAATCTTCTGACAGGATACCTATTGCAATAGGGGAAAGTCGTTGCTTTTCTACAGGGAAGTCAGGATAGACCCCTCCCCCATCATAAACAGGCCTGCCGACCCGGGTTTGATAGCGCGTCATCAATGAATCAGCAATTTTACCAACACTTCCATCGGCATTGCGATTGCTATAGTCAATAGCCTGGATACTTCTGCCGCTGGGGATATAGTATTTTGCTATAGTAACTTTCATTTGAGAGTTGTAAGACAAGGGCATGGTTCGCTGAACGAGACCTTTTCCGAAGGAACGCTGACCTATGAGGACCCCCCTATCGTAATCCTGAAGCACTCCGGCCACAATTTCGGAAGCTGAAGCACTTGAGCTATTGGTCAGGACAGCCAAGGGTATTTCAAGATCAAGCGGATCGTTAAGGGCGTTGTAGGTGGCATTGGTTTCTTCAATCTTGCCAATGGTGTTTACGACCAGCTGACCTTTACGGATGAATATATTTGAGACGTTGACGGCCTCATTGAGCAAACCACCGGGGTTGCTTCGCAGGTCGAGCACTACCTTGGTGGCCCCCATTCCTTTCAGTACCTCCAAGGCCTGGGCCACTTCAACGGAGGTACCATCTGTAAAACCGGTTTGCTTGATAATACCAATTTCGTCATTGAGCATACCATAATAGGGCACATTGGGGGATTCTTCCTGCGCCAACTCCACATCAAGCTCCAGCTCTCCAATGGTAGGCCTTAATACTTTGAGTTTGATACTGGAGGAGGACTGCCCTTTTAAAAACTCTGACGCTCTTTCGAAGTTTCCCTCTACATTTTGACCATTGACTGCAAGAATTTCATCGCCTCGCTTCAGTGATTCTTTACCCTCAACCAACTTGCCGTTTGGTAAAATTACGGTGACTTTACCTTTGCGCAGACCTATGATGGCACCGACACTACCATACTGCCCTGTGGTTTCTGTGCGCACATCTTCAATCTGATCTTCGGGGTAGAAGCGGGTGTACGGATCAAGCGAGGACATCATGGCATTGATGCCTGTTTGCATAAATGTATTGGGATTGATCTCATCGACATACTGGGAGTTGACCTCCTTGAAGAGTGTGGCAAAAATGTCGAGGTTCTTTATAATGAGAAAGTACTTATCGTTTTGAGGACTGGTAAATGACCAGAGACCTACCACCAACACCATAAAAAGTGCCAGGTATCTCTTCTTCACATGCTTCATCTATTATCGATTTGCTTTTTCAACTTCTACAATCAAACGTCTGAGCGACTTTGAGAGTTTTGTTTCAATGAATTGGTAAGTGGGTATTTCCTTACCTGTATAAATATACGCAATGGATAAAGAAGGTTGTGCTTCCTGTTCTGAATAAAGGACGTGCTTATTTAAGCGGTAGGCTTCGCGGATTCTGCGTTTGATCAGATTGCGATCAACGGCATTTTTGAACTTGCGCTTAGAAACGGAGATGAGTACTTGATGGGAAGGCGCTTCCTCTGAGGTAAGAAAAATCACCTTGAAGGGGTACGAATAAAAAAAGGAGCCTTTTTGAAAAAGCTCCTGAATTATCTTTTTGCTATGTAATCTCTCCGTTTTAGGGAAAGTATTTTTCAAATTATTGGTATTGTCTTGACTCACGGGACCTGAAATTAACAAAACCCCGCTAGCGAGGAAACTACTGCTTGTGTCTTCTCTCGTCAGAGACAGTCAACTTGTGTCTGCCTTTGGCTCTACGGCTTGCCAAAACATTTCTTCCGCTGGCAGAAGCCATTCTTGCTTTGAAACCGTGCTTGTTTCTTCTTTTTCTCTGCGAAGGCTGGAATGTTCTTTTCATGATATATACTGTCTTCTAATTCTGATCTCCAAAAAGGACTGCAAAGATAGAGAGCTTTTTGATTTATACCAACGTGGTGCAAAAAATTGTTTTAAGCCAGAGAAATCTCTTTATCAATAAGATCATTGACATTAATAAATTTCGAATACTTTCGCAGTATCAGTCTCTAACCTGAACAAGGGCACAAATTTATGGATTACAAATTCTCTTTCACCAACCCCAACAGTCATTTTATAAATATCAGTCTTCGGTTTGATGCAAAAACCGCGGGCTCTTTGATCAGGCTTCCTTCGTGGAGGCCGGGTAGATACCAGATTCAAAATTTTGCCAAAAACGTAAAGGACGTTCAGGCAAAGGATGAAAGGGACAAGACGCTAAGCATAAAGAAAGTATCGAAAGACACCTGGAAGGTAGAAAACCAGCCGGGTCTGGTAACGATTAGTTATAGCTACTATGCCTTTATTATGGATGCGGGTAATTCGTGGCTTGATGATGAGCAGCTGTATATTAACTTCATCAACTGCGCTATGTACGTTGAAGGCTGTGAGGATAGTGTATGCCGAGTAAGCCTGGAAGTCTCTTCGGACTATCGTGTGGCTACTGGACTAGAACAGATCGGTACACATCAATACGCTGCGCCCAGCTACTATCAGCTTGTAGACAGCCCTTTGATGGCGAGTAGCAGCTTAAGAAAGGTAAGCTATGAGGTAGATTCCTCCACTTTTAATATTTGGGTACAGGGAGATTTACCTCGGACTGATGAAGAACTGGTAGACGATTTTAAGCCTTTTACCAAGCTGCAAATGAAGGTCATGGGTGGTTTTCCGTGTAAAGAATACCACTTTCTATGTCAATGCCTGCCTTATAAACATTACCACGGTGTGGAGCACTGGAACTCCACGGTAATTACCCTGGGCCCTTCCTCAGAGCTTAAAGAGAGACCTTTGTATAAGGAATTCTTAGGAGTGAGTAGTCATGAGCTGTTTCATACCTGGAATGTGATTAGGCTGAGGCCGGAGGAGATGATGCCTTACAATTTTCAGTCGGAGAATTATCATGAAACAGGATTTGTAACTGAGGGGGTGACTACCTACTATGGTGATTTGTTTCTGGCCCGGAGTGGCGTATTCAGCAGGGCTGAGTATCTGGCAGAATTGAATAAGCTGCTTAAAAGGCACTACGACAATGAGGGCAGAAAGCACTACTCCGTAGCGGCCTCTTCTTATGACTTATGGCTGGACGGCTATGAAAGGGGTATTCCCGGTAGAAAGGTTTCTATATACAATGAGGGTGCCCTGGCTGCCCTGATACTCGATCTGAAAATCAGGTTGAAGACTGATTCAAAAAAGAGTCTGGATGATGTGATGCGACTTATGTGGAACAAGCATGGTAAAGACCTGTCTGGATATAGTTTCAGCGATTACCAAAATGCCGCAGAGCATATCTATGGAGGAAAGCTCAATGCTTACTTTGAAGAGATTGTTTGCGGAACAAAAGCTTACGAGCATGAACTGGAGCTTCTATTATCAGCATTTGGCCTTGCCTTTGAACTAAAGGCTTCCGTGAAAACAGAAGAGGCGGGGTTTGGTATCAGAATTGTCAAACATGGGCATCGATACTTTATCGATCAAATAGCGGCAGGCTCAACGGCAGAAACCAGCCTTAGTGCTAAAGATGAGATACTCACTGTAAACGGTGTATCCTTTGAGGGTGAATGGCCGGGTACTGAAGAGATCGATCTTGAGGTGAATCGGTTTGGGAGAAAACTGGTATTTAAGCTCACCAAAGAGACTCAGATTCACTTTCCGATTTATCAGGTGGCTATTAATGAACAAGCCAGGGAGGCAGAGAAGGGTAACCTGGAGAAGTGGATTGGGGGTTGATTGTTCTGAGATACCGGGTTGGCTAAAAAATGCAGCACACCCCTGTAGTCCTCTGCCAAAGGCAGACAGGCCTCTGAGGGGACAATTGTTCTAAAAACGCTCACGAGAGACTATGAAGAGCAGCGCACCCCTGTAGTTCCCTTAAAGGGACAATTGTTTCTAAAAGAACCCCGGGTCAAATTCATAGAATCGGTTCACTTAAGAGAAGCTTTCTGAAAGGGTTTTCGAAAAGCCGGGTAAAAACAAGTAAGGCTGCCAATGGCAGCCTTACTTGTTTTATTATTCAAATCAGGTTTAGTTAAAAACCGTTTCGCCAATTTCTCCATTGATTACCACCTCAGATGAGATATAACTCACCGGTACCGGTAGCTGGCCGCCAGACTGGGTAAAATTAAAGGGGACCTTGACACCATTTACTTCACGGTAATCACTCAAGTCGATAATCCCGGCTGGTCCAATGTCCATGCGAATTTTCAGCCCAGTCGCCACACTGTAATAGGCAAAGACTGTCATGGTTGAGGAGAGTTTGATTTCTACCCTATGTGCTTCTTCATCGTTGACTTTCTGAACACCTTTATAGGTAGTTTCAAATCCCATCTCGTTATAGAACCTTTCTCCGTACATCAGGCCCAGGTATTTTAATAATGAAGCGCTTGGGTCGGGCAGCGTTTGTTTCTGTCCCCCGGCTTTTAATGAGGCGGTACCTCCGTGATAAAGCTGGGTAATTTCACCTTGTCCCGGTATGTTTTGTACATCGGCATAGCTATCAGGAGCTGACCTGTATACGGTACGAGCGAGCTTAAACTCCTGACCGGAAAAGGAAAGGGTTCCTTCACTCTTATTCATAGTCGACTTAACATTATCGATAGTCGCTCTACCACCCACGGCTTCTATGTATTTATCGAAGATCGACTGAGTGCTGATATCGGCAATCTCTACTTTGGTAGGGTCTTCCACCTCATTTCCATCAGCATCGAAGAACTTCACTTTGCCAAATGGCTTGAGTTTTTCAGCTATTTCCTCGGCTTTTCCTACAATCACGATATTGGCGTTTTCGGGACGGATGAACTTCCTGGCTGTTTCCTGAAGATCTGCAGCCGTAATAGCATCTACTCTTTTCAGGTAGTTGGCGTAATAGTCTTCAGGAAGATTGTTAAGCTTAGCACTGAGAGCAAATTGTGCCACTGTGCCACGGCTCTCTAAGGATCTGGCAAAATTCCCGCGCATGGTATTTTTGGCAAGATCAAGTTCCTTCTGGCTCACCGGCTCATCTCTGAGCCTGTTGAGTTCGTACATGAACTGCACCATCGCGCTATCAGTCACCTCATTTCTTACACTTGCACCAATGCCTACCGTGGCACTGTAGCGACTGCTACCCATACTAGAGTTAGCACCATAAGTGTAGCCCTTGTCTTCTCTCAGGTTTGAGTTTAATCTGGTAGCAAGACCGGCACCACCCAAAATTTGGTTCAACAAGCTTACCTTTTCATTATCAGTGCTACCAGGCTTGTTATCAATAGTGTAGGTGATATTGATAACAGACTGAACTGAGGAAGGCCGGTCGATAATGGCCACCACAGTTTCTTCTGGATTGACAGGAGGTGCGAACCCCTCTTTCTCCACATCGGCTTTGTCCCAATCGGAGAAATACTTTTTCACCAGTTTTTTGGCCTCTTTCTTCTTGATATCCCCTACTACTACCAGATAGCCGATGTTCGGTTTGAAAAACTTTTGGTAATGACTTCTGATATCATCCATGGTGATGTTGTCCACCGTTTCTTCTGTAGTCAGTTCACCGTATACATGATCTTTTCCATAATTCAGGACCGAACCAACCACTGCTGAAATGGAATTGGGGTTGTCTTTGTTCTGCAGCAACCCAGTCTTGGTTTGAGTCTTGGCTTTTTCAAGCTCAGCCTCTGGAAAAGAGGGGTTGTACAGAAAATCTGTCATAAGTTTCAACACATCTTCCTTGTATTTAGAAAGTGAAAATGCACCGATGCTAGATGAGCCAACAAAGATGTTAGCCCCCATAAAGTCAATCTCTTCGTCCAGTACTTCTTTGGTTTTTGAGGTAGTACCTCCTCTAAGTACAGGACCGACCATGCCTACGTATCCGGCTTTGTCTCCTTCTGTAATGGGCCCGGTGATAAATGACAAAGTCCAACTGAGCGTGGGCAGTTTATCATTCTCCACCACAATGACCTGCAGTCCGTTTTTGAGGCTGAACTGATCAAAGTCCCCTAGTTTCAACTCTTTTGCTGGTGCCGGTTCGGGTAGTTTTGATCTATCAATCTGTGCCGTTGCTGCTACTGTCAGTAGCGCAAGAGCAATTGTGAATAACTTCTTCATCAGTTATTTCCTCCTTCTTTTTTAATCTTTACTTCTTCTGGTTTTTCCTGCTCAGACTTAGGTCTGTAAGTAAGTACCACCTTGTTTTCAGGTGAGAGGTACTTTTTAGCGGCTCTCTGGATGTCTTCCCGCGTTACCTTACGGTAGCGATCGATCTCGGTATTGATCAAAGAGGCATCTCCAAAGTAGACATGGTAATTGGCGAGGCTCTGAGCAATGGACTGCACTGATCCGTAGCCCGAGATAAAGCTGTTTTCCGTTTGATTTTGTAGCTTCTGAAATTCTCTTTCAGGAATCAGCTCATTCTGCGCAATGGCTATTTGTGCATCAATTTCAGCCTCGAGTTCTTCCACCGTAAAGCCCTGATTCGGAAGCGCAAAATTGATAAAAAGGCCACCATCTTCCAGTCCCAGCGGAATGGTCTGGATGGCCAGAGCCATTTGCTTCTCGTCTGTAATCACCTTTTGAAAACGTGAAGATTGTCCTCCTGAAAGGAGGGTAGTCAGCATTTGGATTGCATAATAATCATCCGTTCCCTGGGGGGGCATGCGATATCCCTGAATGACAGCCGACACTTGCACGTTATCGAAGACAGTTTCTTTAACGCCATCTTTACCGAGCTTCGGTGCCACAATGGTCGGGCGGGGAATGTCTTTGGTACCACGCTTGATCTCGCTGAAATATGCAGCTACCAAAGCCTTCGTTTCTTTAATATCAATATCGCCAGCTATAGATAGTGTGGCATTATTAGGTACATAAAAGGTTTCGTAGAAATCTACAAAATCACTCTCCGTAGCAGCATCAATGTCTGCAAAAGACCCTATGGGTGACCACTCGTAATTTGTACCTACGTAGGCAGATTTAAGCATTTTCTCCAGTACTGACCCATAAGGCTGATTATCTACTCTCAAGCGTTTTTCCTCCTTCACTACCTCCTTTTGAGTAGCTATACCGGTAGAATCGATTTTGGCATGCAGCATACGCTCAGACTCCATGTAAAGCCCAAGCTCCAGTTGATTGGATGGGAGTGTTTGATAATAGTAAGTACGGTCGCTGGAGGTATTGGCATTTAATTGCCCTCCTGCAGCCTGAATGATATTGAAGTATTCTCCGCGCTCGATATTGGGTGAACCTTCAAACATAAGGTGTTCGAAGAAGTGGGCGAAACCGGTTCGGCCGGGGGGTTCATTTTTTGAACCTACATGATATAGTACTGCCACGGTAGCGATGGGTGTACTGTTATCCTTATGAAGAATCACGTGCAGCCCATTCGGCAAATCGTATTCTTCGAATTCAATATTCTGGGCGTTCAGGCCATAGGCCAATGCTCCGCAGAACAGCAAAGTCAACTTTAATTTCCTCAACATAATTTGAAATTCATTTCTCGTTTAGAGAACGAAGAAAATGTCAAAAGGAAATGTTTCGATCAACGAAATGTTAAGCGGGAGTTGCTAAAGATCAGCGGAGCATTAGTGTTGTATGGTCAGTGTAGCTCTTTCAGAATATTCTGGGCCTCGTGCCATTTCAGGCGGGGACCATATTGTGCCACTACCCTGGAAGAGGCCATACTAGCCAGCTTACCGGCCGCAGCATAGGTAAGCCCATTGGTGATACCATAAAGAAAGGCTCCGGCAAACATATCTCCGGCACCATTGGAATCAAGTGCATCTACTGTATAGGGCTCAATATCAATAAAGGTATCTCCATCGTAAATCATTGCGCCATTCTTACCCAGGGTAATGACAAAGCGTTTGGCTTCCTTTTTCATGGCCTGACGGGCGTCTTCAAGGTTATCTTTGCCCGTGTAGGACATGGCCTCATCTTCATTGCAAAAGAGCAAATCCACAGAAGCACCAATGACATCTTCAAAATTGGATTTGAAGGTTTGAACGATAAAAGGATCTGACAATGTAATGGCAGTGAGCACATCATTTTCTTCAGCAATTTTCTTACCCAGCTTCATGGCTTGCACGCCTGTCGGGGAGGCCACCAGGTAGCCTTCCAGGTACACATATTTGGATTCCTTAATCGCATGTTCATCAATCTCGTCAATTGATAAATCACTGGTAATACCCAGGTATGTGTTCATAGTACGATCTGCATCAGAGGTGATCATTACCAGGCATTTACCAGTAACGCCAGCAGCACGTTGCGCATTATCAAGGTTGGTATCTACACCCGCCTCGTTCATATCTTTCAAGTAGAAATCGCCATACTCATCGCTGGCTACTTTGCAGGAATAAAAGGACTTGCCTCCGAACTGACTGATGGCTATGATAGAATTAGCGGCAGAACCACCAGATTTTCTCACCATCTCCTCATGGTCAATGGCCCCTATGAGTCTGAACTGTGTAGCCTCATCTACCAGCGTCATCACTCCTTTCTCTACTTTATGATCGTACAGGAACTGGTGATCTACTTTGAATTCCAGATCTACCAGGGCATTACCTATGCCATAAACGTCATACTTCTTCTTCATCTCTATGCTATATAATCGGAGCTCGTTTGTACTCCTTGGTTTCGTCAAATAGTTTTCTGTAGGTGATGTGGGTTTTAAGCACCTTGCTGCCAATATGCTCCACCACTCTCATCATTTTTGGATTGAAATCCCCAATCCAGTTCATTTCAATGTCTTTGTAAGGGAAGCCCTTTTTCCAGGCCATATTTTTTACGTAGGTAACCACCAGGGCTCCTTCTACTCCCTTTTTCTGATGCTCAGGCACTACACCAAAGATGATACCTAAGCCTTTTTTGCAAACTCCGGTTTTGAGCATGTAGAATGTTTTAAGCTTGCTCATCAGGTTCCATTGACCATTCAGGTGTTTGAAAATCTGATTCATGTCAGGCATAGAAATAAACATGGCCACTGCTTCATCTTTATAAAATGCAAACCAGATTAACCTTTTGTCAGCAATGGCTTTTAATGTTTTAAAAAGCTTACGAGCCTGCTCTATGGTCATTGGCTTTACCCCGCTATGCCCGGCCCAGGCCTTGTTATACACATTGTGAAAGTAGATGTGGGCTTTATCAAACTCTCCCCTTTTGATATGTCTGAACTCATAGTCGGGATTATCCAGAGGCACCTGTGCTTTTTCATAAAAACGTGGCACAAAATCAACTTCGCTACCGAAAGGACGAACATAGGTGAATTGTTTGAAATACACCTGGAAGCCATAGTTCTCAAACAGTTGCTGATAGTAACCAAAGTTATAGGGCATTTGAAAATTCGGTTCTAAGAAGCCTTCTACCAAAAGTCCCCACCAGCTATTGCGATCGCCAAAGTTGATAGGCCCGTCTACAGCCTCCATTCCTTTTGACTTAAGCCAATCTACTCCCTGATCAAAAAGAGTATTAGCGGCATTCTGATCATTTTCACATTCGAAGAAGCCCAAACCTCCGGTAGGTTGATCATGGGTATGGGCCGTTTTGCCATTGACAAAGGCGGCTATGCGACCAACTACCTGGCCACTATCATCTCGGAGAATCCAGCGAATGGCCTCTCCCGTTTTAAAATTCTTATTCTGAGTGGGATCAAAAACGGCTATAATGTCTTTATCGAGGGGACGAATCCAGTTTTCCTCATCCCTGTAAAGCCTTACAGGGAGTTGGATAAATTCTTTTTCGGTTTGCTTGTTGGTAACTTCTACCAGCGTCATTGATTCGGGCTAAAGACCCCAAAAATAGAGAGATAAAAACAACTATAAAATCGGGGCACATATTATTCCGAGATCAACAACTGCATAAGATTGGACCACACCTGCCTATTTGGTAAGTTCTTTGGCCCTATCGGGATAATCAGTAATGATACCGTCAACCCCCTTTTCCACCAGCTGCTGCATGTTTTTCACCGTATTCACGGTCCAGGGCACTACTTTCATTCCCCGCTGGTGGCAGTAGGCTATATCTTTTTTACTTATAAGCCTGAAGTTGGGGCTATACATCTGAGGTACAAAACCCAGGTCAGCAATATTAGCCTTCACGCCTTTTCTATTTTCAACCAGGGCTACCAAACTCACTTCCGGGTAGGTTTTGTGGAAATACTGAAGGACACGGAAATCAAAGCACTGAATGGTATATCTATCTTTAGAAAGCTTTGCCGCAATCGTGCGCTGCACAATATCTGAGAACTTGTTTACCTGTGGATGGTAAACACCCTCTCTGGAAGGACTGCTTTTGAGCTCAATATTATAGCCCACCTTAGATAGGTTATTCTTAACCAGGTATTCCTCAACAGCCTTTATCATGTCAATGAGCAATGGTTTAACTGTGGTCATTTTTTGCTGCTCCGGGAAACGCTTATTCCCCCGGGAACCACAATCAAATGCCTTTACCTCCTCATAGGTCATCTGGTAGATATTGAGTTGTTGTGACTCATCACTTTCCACAGGGCTACCATCAGGCTTACTACAAATACTGCCCGACATATAGGGCTCATGAGAAATCACCACCTGATTGTCTTTGGTGATGACCACATCCAGTTCAAGTGTAGTGACTCCCTCATCCAGTGCTCTTAAAAACGCAGGAATGGTGTTTTCGGGAAGCAAACCCCGTGCACCTCGGTGGCCCTGAATATCCAGTGTTTGTGCGTGCGACCATTGCGTTGCCAACAGAAGTATTGCCAGGAGATACTTTTTCATAGTTCTAAATTTGTTGAAATTAGAAAAACCCGTGTAAAGGATTGTTAACTCAGAATTAAACTTCCGGTTATGAAACTAAAACAGCTCATCCCCATGATGGAAAGTGATGACATGCAGGCCACTCTTGATTTCTATACACAAACGCTGGGTTTTGAGGTATATGATCTAGCTAAAAATGAAAGAGGCATCTACTGGTGCAGCTTGTATCGCGATGGTGCAGAAATCATGTTTACCGACAGGAATGCACATAGTAAAGAGAAAAGAGCAACTTTTAATGGAGTGCTTTACTTCTACCCGGACAATGTGGATGAGCTTTGGCAGGAGTTAAAAGACAAAGTGACCGTAGAATGGACACCACAAGACTTTGGTTATGGAATGTATGATTTTGCCATCAGGGATAATAATGGTTTTATCCTTGCCTTCGGGCAGATAGTTAAAGACTAATTACTAACTGGTAATCTCCTGACTATCTCTCTCCTTTTTTAATGGTCATATTTGCTTTTAATATAAAAGCTTAGCGTCAGGCCCCTGCCAGGTCATTTGGGTTTTCCGTAAGTCAAATTGCCCGTTTGATTTGAATATTAAATTAGTGTTATTGTTGGCTCAGAGGCGTTTTGGTCACCCAAAGCCTCACGAAAACAGCGAACTGAACGAATATAAATGATGAAAAGGATTACAATAACCATGCTCTTTCTGATGCCACTTATGGTATTTGGGCAATATGAAAAGGGCCGAAAGTTTGAGCAATTGGGAACTAACCTTCCCAGCCCCAATCAGTATCGTACCGGATCCGGAGCTCCTGGTCCTGACTATTGGCAGCAGCAGGCTGATTACAAGATAGCCGTTGAGCTTGACGATGAAAACCAAAAAGTCACTGGTTCTGAAACCATTACCTACACCAACAATTCGCCCTCTACCCTCAAATACCTGTGGCTTCAGCTTGACCAGAATGTAAGGAAAAACAACAGTGTCGGGTCACAAGTAAATGGCAGTCAGCGCATCTCTTCCAGAGCGAAAAGTGTATCAGGTGCTTTTGTACAAAGCACTACGGGGGATTATGGCTATGACGGTGGCTTTAAGTTGCAGAGTGTCACAGACGTAGCCGGCAATGAGCTGACTCACCTGATAAACAACACCATGATGAAAGTAAGCCTGCCTCAACCGCTTAAAACCGGTGAGTCTTACAGCTTTAAAATCTCCTGGTATTATAATGTAAACAATCGTGCTACACGTGGCGGAAGATCGGGTTACGAGTACTTCGAGGAAGATAAGAACTACCTCTACACTATTGCGCAGTTTTACCCGCGCATGGCCGTGTACGATGACGTGAATGGCTGGCAGAACAAGCAGTTCCTCGGTTCAGGAGAGTTTGCCCTGAGCTTCGGCAATTTTGAGGTTGCCATTACTGTACCTTCTGATCATATGGTAGCCTCAACAGGCACTTTGCAAAACGCCACAGATGTACTTTCCAAAGACGAACTGAGGCGATTTGAAAGAGCTAAAAAGAGCTTTGACAAACCCGTGATTATCAGAACTGAGAAAGAGGCACGCTCTTTAGAGAAGAAACGTGCCAACACCAAATCTACCTGGGTATTTAAGGCCGAGATGGTAAGAGACTTTGCTTTTGCCTCATCCCGTAAATTCATTTGGGACACTCAGGCCGTAAGACTACCAGGAGGCGGTACTACGCTGGCTATGTCTTACTATCCGAAAGAGGGCAACCCACTGTGGGAGCGGGAATCAACCAAAGCAGTGGTGAACACCCTGACATACTACTCTGAAAAAACTGTTGACTACCCCTACCCAAAGGCCATTTCAGTACACGCGGCCAGCATTGGTATGGAATACCCCATGATCTGTTTCAATTTTGGCCGACCTAACCCTGATGGCAGTTATAATGATCAGATCAAAACCCGAATGGTATTTGTGATTGTACATGAGGTAGGACACAACTTCTTTCCTATGATCATTAATTCAGACGAAAGACAATGGGCATGGATGGACGAAGGACTGGATTCTTTTCTCGAGTACATGACTATGAAGGAATATTATCCTGAATTACCTTATACCTCCAATTCTCCGGCAGCCATTGTGCCCTATATGAAGGGAAGCAAGAGCTTTATGAGTCCTATTATGACCAACCCGGAGCAATCGAAGCAACTGGGACCAGAGGCCTACTCGAAACCATCGGCAGCATTGGTAGTATTACGCGAATCGGTTATGGGCCCTGAGCTTTTTGACCAGGCTTTGAAGGAATACTCAGAGCGCTGGGCATTCAAGCATCCTAAGCCGGCAGATTTTTTCAGAACAATGGAAGATGCCTCTGCCGTGGATCTGGACTGGTTCTGGAAAGGCTGGTTTTACAGCACTGACAATGTGGATGTAGAGGTAAGTGATGTGAAATGGTTTAAGCTCAAGGGAGAGTCTAAATCTATTGAAGGTCAGGTGCAGGCCCAACCAGGTAATCTAGGTAGTGGTGGAGCCGATACAGGCAATCCTTTTTATGGTGAGCCCAAGGTGTTGGACATTGGTGATAGCCAGGTAAGCTCGGAATACAGAAGCGGCTACAACAACGAAGAGATCAGAGATCGCTTTGCCGGCAAAAACCTGTATGAGGTAACCTTTGAGAATAAAGGAGGCCTGATGACTCCAATCATTATTGAATGGACCTTCAAGGACGGCACCAAAGAAATCGAGACCATCCCTGCCGAAATCTGGAGAAAAAATGAGGAGAAGGTTACCCACATTTTCGCAAAAGATAAGGAAGTGGACAGCATGCGCTTTGACCCCAACAACGAACTGGCAGATACGGATACTAAAAACAATGTATTCCCCAAAACCGGAGCCAGCCGCTTTAACAATTTCAAAAAGAATCAGGGTAACTGAATCTTAAATTAACTCCTAAAAGAGCCTGTAATGTTCATAAAAGAATGTTGCAGGCTCTTTTTTTGAACCATTCATAAAAAGCTCCCAACCTTTTTTCTGATTCATAGTACAGAATTTCAGGTAACTCAAAATAATTCGTGGAAGAATCTGAAGTACAAGTACAGGAACACCCGGTTCATCACCTGGCAGTCCCACTATTTATCCTTACCAGTATTCCTTATTTCGGAGCCATGCTTTACGGCTACCTGAGCTGCTGTGAAACCGACAACACCTTTGCCTGGTTTGGTGCCTTTTATCTGGGCCTGGGCGGCTTGTATCTAATCAAAAGACTGCTGCATCGTCAGGGGCTTTAGAGAATAAAAAGGAGATAAATTTGTCTTATTTTCTAAATCAAGGCTCGGATGCTTTGACTTAGGGAGACCCGACTTTTCTTTGATACAGATTTACCTTAGATTGGGTTGGTTCACCTGATAATGATCAAACCGGAAAAACCTGAGAACGAAGCTGAGCGTCTCAGCTCGCTTAATGATTATCATATTCTTGACACCCTACCCGAGCAAGCCTATGATGATATTGCTACCATTGCTGCGCAGATTTGCGGAGTACCTATAGCGCTCATCTCGCTCATTGACGAAAACAGACAGTGGATAAAAGCGAGGCACGGCATTCCTTCAGCCATTACCGAACTCCCCAGAGAGATTTCCTGCTGTGCCCATACCATTCTTGAACCTGATAAGCTGATGGAAGTAGAGGATGCTTCGAAAGACAAACGGTTCGAAGATAACCCTTTGGTCAAAGACGAGCCCAATATTCAATATTATGCAGGTGCAGCACTTACTACCAAAGAGGGGGTAACGCTGGGTACTCTTTGTGTGATAGACCACAGCCCCAATAAGCTTACCGAGGCACAGGGTAAGTCTCTGATGGCTCTTTCGCGACAGGTCATGGCTCTATTGGAGTTAAGGAAAGAAACGCAGGATTTCGACCGGAATAAAAGTCGTTTTCAGGAGTTGGCAGAAACCATCAGTGATGTAATCTATGATCTGGATGAGGTAGGAAAATTCACTTATGTAAACCCCGCCCTCGCTGAACTTACCGGATATACAGAAGTAGAACTACTCGAAAAGGCTTATTATGACCTGGTGCATCCTGATGCCATGGAAGGTCTGGGACAATTCTATTATCAGCAAATCAAGGTAGGCAGCGACTCATCTTATTATGAATTCCCTATCGTTACCAAAGACGGAGAGGTCGTATGGCTTGGCCAAACGGTCAAGATATTTTTCGATGGCGATCGGGTTCAAAGGGTAGGAGCTGTTGCCAAAGATGTAACTGAGCTCAAACGCGTAAGAAAGGAACTGGAGGAAAGCGAGTCGCTATATCGATTGCTTTCAGAAAACTCCAAAAATATGGTCTGCCTACAGGCCACAGATGGTTCGTTTACCTATGCTTCTCCCTCAACACTAGCCATTACCGGATTTACGGTTGAAGAGTTTCTCAAATCAGATTCACAATCGAGGTTGCACCCTGAAGATGTGGGTCGTGTGGCAGAGGAGTTTGTAAAAGTACTGAAGGGAGAGGATCGGATCACCCAATACAGATACAAGAAAAAGTCAGGTGACTATATATGGATTGAGACAGTTGCCAGACCTATCCTGGAAAAGGACGGGCGGGTTTCCAACATTCAGACTTCATCCAGAGACATTTCTCTAAGGAAGAAAAACGAAGAACGTATCAGACGAGAGGAAGCCAACCTCAAAGCGCTAATCGAAAACTCTACAGACATTATCTGGTCCATTGACAAGGATTTTCGATACATCACCTTCAATACCCGTTTTCACGAATCGCTTAAAAGTCAGATTGATGTGGATCTTAAGATTGGTGATGAAGTGCTTTTCAGAAATTTCCCTGAAAAGGCTGCCGAGCTTTGGCGAAACCTTTACAACCGTGCCTTTAACGGAGAGCGCTTTATAGAAGAAATGCGCTCTATAGGCAATAAAGACATCTTTTACGAGTGCTCCTTTAACCCTATTATTGACGAATATAATCAGGTAATCGGAGTATCTGTTTTTGCCCGGGATGTGAGCGAACGGGTTAGGGTAGAAATGAAAAGGCAGCGTTTTCAGCAGGGACTTGCCATGCTGAATGAGCTTTCTTCCAGTCTGGACCTTGACTACAGCGAACTGATTGAAAAGGCTATCAGGGAGGTTTGCCTCTTTTATGAAATGGAGCAGGGCATTCTATGTAATATAAGCGGGGATGACTATGTGATACGCTATGTGGTGGCCACGCGCGGAGAACCACCTTTTAAGAAGAATGACAAATTCGAACTTGGAAACACTTTTTGCGAAATAACACATGAAGCACAGGAGATTGTGGCCATAAACAATGCAGGACTCTCCCAACATAATCAACACCCCTGCCACCAGATGATGGGACTTGAATCATACCTTGGCTCTCCGCTAAACATTGGCAAGGAAAGGTACGGCACTCTTAGCCTTTCTTCTAAAACTGCCCGTTCTACACCTTTCGACAATTACGACAAGGAGTTTTTTGAAGTTTTTGCCCGATGGGTAGGTGCCATTCTGGAGCGCAGAAACTATGAAAAGCTGCTGCTAGCCTCCAAGGAAAATGCCGAAAATGCGTCAATGGCTAAGGCCAACTTCCTCTCAACCATATCTCATGAAATCAGGACCCCGCTGAACGCCATCATTGGCATGACGCACATCCTGATGCAGGACAACCCCAAAAAGACACAGCTGGAGAACCTCAACATTTTGAAATTTTCTGGTGAAAACCTCCTCGTTCTGGTCAATGATGTATTAGACATCAACAAGATCGAATCCGGCAAGCTACTACTGGAGCAATCAGACTTTAACCTGAAAGAGCTCCTTGAAAGTATCAGGAGCGCCCTCATTTACAGCATTGAAGAGAAGGGCCTGGAGAGCAAGATTCACTACGATACAGACCTACCGGAAATTATGACGGGTGATTCGATGCGCATTGCCCAGGTACTCAATAATCTATTGAGCAATGCCATCAAGTTTACCAGGCAGGGCACCATTTCCATCCTGGCAGAAAACCGCGGTATTGAAGATGGAATGGTCAGGGTATACCTGGAGGTACAAGACAGTGGTATCGGTCTTTCTGAAAAAGAGCTCCACAAAATATTCCAACGCTTTACGCAGGCAAGGTCGAGCACTTCCAGAGAGTATGGAGGCTCAGGGCTGGGTCTGAGCATTGTCAAAGGTTTGCTGGAACTTATGGACTCTGAAATACGAGTAGAAAGCTCTCCGGAAAGCGGTTCTAAGTTTTATTTTGAGCTGCTGTTACCTCTGGCTGAAGAGACTGCACCTACTACTCCGGTATATCAACCCAACCTGGACCGCCTCTCCATTAGCAATATCAATATTTTGTTGGTGGAGGATAACAAGGTAAACCAGCTGGTTGCAGAGAAATTCCTAAACAAATGGGGTGTTGAAGTGACCATTGCTGAGAATGGACAGGAAGCCGTAGACATAGTGAAGCAAGAGAGTTTCAGCCTGATCCTGATGGACCTGCAGATGCCTGTCATGGATGGCTATGAAGCCACCAGACAGATCAGAAAACTAGGCATTGAAATCCCCATACTGGCCCTTACTGCTTCTGTAAGAATTGGCCAGAAAAAGAGAGCTCTGCGGGTAGGAATGAATGACTTCCTAATTAAACCACTGACCCCCTCAGACCTGTATAACAAACTGGCCAAGTACATTTCTGAGGGTGATATAGGAGAGAAACCTCAAGAGACCAAACCGTATGTAAACACCCGGGATTTATCTTTTCAGGCATTACGGGAGATGCTTCAGGGAGATGACGACTTCAAGGCGGAGGTAGTGCCGCTCTACATCAAAAACATACAATCCATCAAGCGACTGCTACCTCTGAATATTGAAAAGGGAGATATCAAATCTGCCGACAGGCTGCGGCATAAAATGCTTACCACCCTTCACACCCTGGAGGCCACGACCATTCGCTCTCTTGTAGACGATGGTATTGCCCTGATAGGGAAAAACGACCAGGAGGAGAAAATGAAAGTTTTCGTAGAGCAGCTAGGCCAGGCCTGCCATGACATGGAAAAACGACTGGAAGATTTTTTAACCTAAGAATTAGAAATCATTCCCGTTTTGGGAACTTTGGCCTATGAAAGGCTAAGGCAGAATTACCAAGATTTCTATCAAAAAACAGCTTATTTTCTTTGTAACAAAGCATTCACGCAGTCAAGCCTCTTTGTCGTCAGTTTTTAGCCCGATTTCTGCTTACAACATCAGACTATGGTAAGAGAAAGCTCTACAGACAAGAAAGCCTTGCAGACGACTACTGAAATTTTAATAGTCGAAGACGATATCGTTGCTGCCACTTTACTTAAAAAGACACTTATCGATCTGGGACATTCTGTGGTAGGTGTAGCCATGGAAGGAAGGCGCGCTATTCAGATGGCCCGTGAAACCCGACCACAGTTGATGATGGTGGACTATCAGTTGGAAGATGATCTGAATGGTGCTGACGTTACGAGACAAGTAATGGAAGAACAATCTGTAGCCGTGATTTATGTTACCTCCAAATCTGACAAGGAGACGCTTGATTCTATCGCTCAAACCAACCCTAATGGTTATATTCTGAAGCCTTTCAACCGAAAGGAAATAGGCATGGTGATCAATACAGTATTGGAGAAATTCAATCAGCAAAAGATTCTCAATTCGTTGAATGAGGAGCTGGGCATCAAAGTGGAGATGACCAAGGAAGATCTTAAAAACAGTCTGGAGAAGCTACAGATTGAAGTTGAGCTTAGAAAAGAAGCTGAAATCCGGCTGAAAGAGGCCCTTAAAAGAGAAAAAGAATTCAGTGATATTAAATCCAGACTGGCAGCCAGCATCTCTCACGAATTCAAAACTCCGCTAACCTCGATACTCTCCTCTACTCAAATTCTGCAAATGCGCAATGAGGGTTCAGAAAATGAACAGGCCAACGCCAAGCACCTTATGCGCATTGAGGAGTCGACCATACATTTGAAAAAGATTCTGTCCAACATTCTGTTTATAGAAAACAGCGGACTGGAAGGGGCCGGCAATTCTGAAACAATAATAGAGATTGAAGATTTTGTTAGGTCTGTAATTTCTGAGGTGAGCAATGAGTACAGCCAATCTTCTCCTGTAACGCTCAATATTCACAATGCCCCGGAAACGATCAGCACCTACTCTGAGCTATTGAAGCAAATACTGATCAATCTTACCTCAAACGCCCTCAAGTACTCACCCAAAAAGAGTCCTGTGGCTGTGAATGTAACGGGTAAGAAAGATGAGCTTATTTTCGAATTCATTGATCAAGGCATCGGCATACCCAAGGAAGACCAACAGCATTTGTTTCAGTACTTCTTCAGAGCCAAAAACACGGATACTATTTCGGGTAACGGGCTGGGCCTGGCGATCACCAAAAATTTCGCGACCATACTCAATGCCGACCTTACTTTTGTGAGTGCTCAAAACAAGGGAACCACTTTTGTCCTGTGTCTACCTATCAAAGACAAGCATAGCAGAAAATCCAGGTCCAGGTAGTAGGAATAAGATGCTGTTGATTGTGCTTAGGGATAAAACCACTTAGCTGCACCCACTCGGCAGGCAGTGAAATTTTCTTATCTTGTTGTAATCCAATACAACAGCTTTGACTATTTCCACCAACCAAAACAGGCTCCTCTCCCTGGACGTATTCCGGGGAATGACCATCGCCTTTATGATTCTGGTAAACACACCAGGCACCTGGTCTCATGTATACCCACCGCTACTTCACGCCAAATGGCATGGGGCTACTCCTACCGACATGGTGTTTCCCTTTTTTCTGTTTATTGTGGGCATCACATTGTATTTGTCAACCTCTAAATTCCTACATGAGCTTAGCGCGACTGCTTCAAAAAAGATTGTCAGGCGTACCCTGCTGATTTTTCTGATCGGCCTGGCACTCAACTGGTTTCCCTTTACCCGCGCACTTGAAAATCTGAGAATCATGGGTGTTCTCCAGCGGATTGCCGTTGCCTATGGTATTGGCGCCTTTATCTGCCTGGCGGTACCATTAAAGCATCTATGGAAAGTCGGCATAGTCTTACTGGTGGGCTACTGGCTGCTGATGCTGGCCTTTGGTGGAGACGACCCCTACTCTTTGGAAAACAACCTTGGCCTGAGTATCGATCGTTTCCTGCTGGGTGACAGTCACCTTTATGGAGGCTTTGGCATAAAGTTCGAGCCTGAAGGGCTCTTCAGCACCCTGCCCGCAGTAGGCACAGTTATTTTCGGATACTATATAGGGGCTCTGATTAAGCAGGCTCAGGATACCAGTCTGCTGGTAAAAAACCTGCTGCTGACAGGAGTGCTCGCCATTATGGCAGGACTTGCCTGGGATATTTACTTCCCTATTAACAAACCTCTCTGGACCAGCAGCTACGTCCTTTATGCCGGTGGTATTGCCTGCTGCTTTTTAGGTGTATTGATAGAACTCATAGACATCAGAGGTATAAAAAACTGGACCAAACCCTTCCAGGTTTTCGGACTCAACCCATTGATTATTTATGTACTCTCAGGCTTGCTGGTAAAAGTGATGCTCTTTCTCATCAAGTGGGAAGATGCAGCAGGGAATACCCGCAATGCTTATAGCTGGCTTTACAATGATGTATTTGCCGCCATATTACCCAATCAGCTTAAATTCGCATCACTTCTCTTCGCCCTTAGCATTGTTGGCTTTTGCTGGCTGGTGGGTTACGGGCTTTACAAGAAGAAGATTGTGATTAAGGTATAAACGGCTGCCTACCCACCAAAGCCCGACAGTGCCGTGCGAACATAAAGCTAAGCACCATATAATCACGTAAAAATACGGAAGTACGAATACGGGTATATCCCCCCTGTTTCACCCTTTGTATTGCTTGTAGTTTTGGTTATCAATTAAAACGAGGGAGTTATTACTCCCGGTTTTTTACCAAAACTCTCTATCATTATGAACAAAGTAGTAGTACAATACGGAGCGGGATCTACCTATCCCTGCTCAGTACAAATCGGTACCATTGAAGGCTTTGCGCCTGCACTCACCACCACCGCTTCAGACAATGGCGACCCAAACAATCTGTGGTATAATGTTCCCACCGGAGGACAATCTACCTTTACTGTAGATGCTCAGAAGAGCGCTGCCTCTGAACTATTTTTCACTATAGGCCTTGGAGGCAACTGTTCTTATTTCAATGTGATTTTTTCAGCTACTAAAGCAGGCGCATTGACCCATATCATGAACTCTCCTGACACTAAGGGGCTTCCCGTGGTCAATCTGGTAACTCACAGCGACCACTTTGCCATTGAGGTAGGCGCCTATACCAGTTCGAAAGATCCTTCCAGCTGGATTAAACCGTAAACCAGCCGATGCTTAATACCTATCTAAAAGAAGCCCGGCAGTATCGGAGATTCTCACTTATCCGGTCGACAAAATACTCAGGCAAAACCCTCCTAAGCTTAAATAATGAGCTTTTCAGAGTAAGAAAGTAGTCAATTCAGGGTTACCTACTTCTGCTACGCAGCTTTCGGTGATCCTGAGCGAGGGGGACTCAAACGCAAAACCTACCTGAGCCACGCCCGGAATTTTTTTCAATTTATCGAAGTATCTAAACCAAGGTTTGGCACTTCGATAAATTGAAAAAACCTGACACTTTCGGGTAAGGTTTTGCTGTTTTTCGGGTTTTCTTGTCCACTGT
>JAAWWF010000076.1 GCA_021404565.1 Roseivirga sp.
TCGTTACCTTTGCATCCCATTCGCAAGGGATGGGGGTTTGATTTTTGAGGTTTTGGGATGTGTTGGGGGTTATTGAGAGATGGCTTTCGAAAAAGATTTAATTTTCTTCATTTCTTTTGTTGTGTTTAAAAATTCTTTCGTTACCTTTGCATCCGCTTTGAGAGACATATCAAAAAGCAAAACGAAATAAGGGGATATCAAAAGTGGTATTCTTACAGGATTTGAGGAGGTTTAAGAGCCTTTTGGGATCACATTTACTGAGAGTTGATTAAGGTGTTTATCACACCATGACGATATAGCTATCACTTTAAGTGATAAACAATTGGTCGACTAGAAAACCGGTAAAAAAGTTCTTTGAATGAATGAAAATACGATAGCGGACCGCTCGAATATATAATTTGAGTACGTTTTAGGAGTGGCATAGTACACTTTTAGAATTAAAGCCAGAGGTTCAAACACATTTCCCTTCGGGGCACTGGTCTTCGGATCAGTAGTAAGATTAATTACAATGGAGAGTTTGATCCTGGCTCAGGATGAACGCTAGCGGCAGGCCTAATACATGCAAGTCGAACGAGATTCTTTTCTTCGGAGAAGATGAAAGTGGCGCACGGGTGCGTAACGCGTATGCAACCTACCCTTAACTGGGGGATAGCCCGGAGAAATTCGGATTAATACCCCATAGTATTACAGATTGGCATCATGAAGTAATTAAAGATTTATTGGTTAAGGATGGGCATGCGTGACATTAGTTAGTTGGTAAGGTAATGGCTTACCAAGACGATGATGTCTAGGGGTTCTGAGAGGATGATCCCCCACACTGGTACTGAGATACGGACCAGACTCCTACGGGAGGCAGCAGTAGGGAATATTGGTCAATGGGCGAGAGCCTGAACCAGCCATGCCGCGTGTAGGAAGACGGCTTTCTGAGTTGTAAACTACTTTTATATGGGAAGAAAAAGGCCATGCGTGGCAAATTGCCGGTACCATATGAATAAGCACCGGCTAACTCCGTGCCAGCAG
>JAAWWF010000077.1 GCA_021404565.1 Roseivirga sp.
ATGTGGTTTATAGCACTGACTTTTATGGAGATGATACCAAAGCAGCTGGTGGCTTTTCATTGGAAATGATCAACCCTGAAGCAGCTTGCTTCGATGATGCCAACTGGACAGCTACCAACAATACCTCTGGCGGTACACCAGGAGTGCAGAACTCCGTTTTCGACAATACACCAGACACCACTGCACCAGAGCTCAACTCAGTGGAAGTTGTTTCAGATCAGCAGTTGCGCGTCACCTTTAATGAGTCTATGGATGTGGGAAGTATCGCAGCAGTAGACTTTACCATCTCGGGTGGAGTAACCGTTTCAGATATAGAAATCGAAGATGAATTTGGTATCAGCGTGCTTTTGAACCTCTCGACAGCTTTTGAAAGGGGAACTGAGTTTACCTTGACCATTTCTGATCTTTCAGATTGCACGGGTAATACCATTGTGAGCGTAGATTCAGACTTCTTCCTCGGAGCAACACCCGCAGCCAATGAGGTCATTATTACCGAGATCATGGCCAATCCCTCTCCTACACAAGGCCTGCCGGAAGTGGAGTATCTCGAGGTATATAATGCTTCCAGCAAGATTCTGACTTTGGATGGTTTGACACTTTCCGACCTGACCGGAACTACCAATTTGCCTGCTGTTACATTTGCTGCTGGCGAGTATTTACTGCTCACTTCTACGGGTAATGTTGATGAATTCAGTGGCATTGAAGTGGGAGGCGTTTCCAGCTTCCCGAGTCTTAACACCTCTGGAGATAGCCTGGCCATTGCAGATGCATCTGACAACCTGATTTTCGATGTGGTTTATAGCACTGACTTCTACGGAGACGATACCAAAGCAGCTGGTGGCTTTTCACTGGAAATGATCAACCCAGAAACAGCCTGCTTTGATGATGACAACTGGACCGCTACCAACAATACCTCCGGAGGTACACCAGGAGTGCAGAACTCCGTCTTCGACAACACACCAGACACCTCCGCACCAGAGCTCAGCTCGCTGGAAGTTGTCTCAGATCAGCAGCTGCGCGTCACCTTTAATGAGTCCATGGATGTGGGAAGTATCGCGGCAGCGGACTTTACTATCTCAGGTGGAGTAACCGTTTCAGATATAGAAATTGAAGATGAGTTTGGTAACAGTGTGCTGATTAATCTGGCGGCAGCCTTTGAAAGAGGAATCGAGTTTACATTGACTACTTCGACCCTAAATGACTGTGCTGGCAATGCCATTGTGAGCGTAGATTCTACCTTCTTCCTTGGGGCTACACCGTCTGCCAATGAGGTCATTATTACCGAGCTTATGGCCAATCCTTCTCCTACACAAGGCCTGCCGGAATCAGAGTATATCGAGGTATACAATGCTTCCAGCAAGATTCTGACCCTTAATGGTTTAACCCTTTCTGACCTGACCGGAACTACCAATTTGCCTGCTGTTACCTTTGCTGCTGGCGAGTATTTAC
>JAAWWF010000014.1 GCA_021404565.1 Roseivirga sp.
CATTATTCACAAGCAGGCTAACGCCCATTTTGATTTAATGAAACGCGCTTCACTTTTTAGTTTACTCCTCTTCTTTTTTTGCCTTCTCTCTGTCAGAGGGCAGCAGTTAACTCCTGAAACCTGGCATACCATCGGACGTGGTGAAGTCACCTGGGCAAACGCCCATGTAACTATCAAAGACGCCTTTATCACTGGTCCGAAAGCGGGTACTGGTTCTTATAGCTTCAGCTTTGAAGCCATGGCTGTGCCCGAATCGGCAGAGGCTCAAATATGGTCTGGCTTCGGTTTTAGCGACCGTGAAAATTACTACACCCTTGGCCTCAGAGGAGGTAACAGTCAGGACTTATACCTGGCACGGTATGAAACCACCGGAAAAGATAAGCTTCTGGCGCTCGAAAAGGTTGAGTTCAAAATTGAAAGAAATCAGTGGGTTCAGTTTAGGATAGTATTGCATCAAGGCCAGATTGAGGTTTACCTCAATGGAAATAAGGTTCCCACATTGATAGCAAAAGATCAAACGCTTCATTTCAGTGGCAATGTAATCCTTGGGGGTGGCTGGACACCAACTTCTTACCGAAATGTAAAAATTGAGACTATCCCCTCTTCTTATCCAACTGCAAAAGAGACCACATCTTCAATTCTGGCGCATGAATTATTAACAAGTAAAGAGTCAAAACGAAAATCACAACGAGCACTTTATAAAACTCAAAAAGTAAGCATTAAGCGAAAGGGTCGGACAGAGATAGATATGAATGGCAACTGGCTTTTTATTCCAGAGCATGAATTAGAGTCACAAGAACAAGGTTATGCACCAGAACAAGATGATCAATCATGGCATGTACTGAATGTTCCGGACTTTTGGAACCCAGTAAGAAACTGGCTTCACCTCCAGGACTCCAACCTGCCACATGCAGGTAGTGGAATCTCAGACAATTACCGGGAAAAAGAAGAATCCAGAACGACAGGATATACCTTCAACTCCCTTAAAACTAACGCTGCATGGTACAGGCATTACATCGATTTGCCTTCTTCTATAGACGAAAAACGCTTATTGCTGCACTTTGATGCAGTTTCCAAAGTAGCAGATGTCTATGTAAACGGACAGTATGCCGGTGGCCATGTCGGGATGTTCGGAGAATTTGAAGTGGACATTACTGACCTTGTCAAACCCGGAAAGAATCTGATAGCCGTCAATGTTAAGGTACGTAAATTCAAAAAAGCCAGCGATGCTGATGAAAACGTGGCACGAGCAGTATCGGTTGACATCAATAATGATATGCTTAACTCCCTGCCACATGGTATGTTTGCCGGCACCGAAGGGGGAATATGGCAGCCTGTCAAACTCATTATAAGTAACCCTGTAAGAATCACTGAACAGTATGCGGCTACTCATACCAGGGGCGCTGATTTTCATTTTAAATTGAAAAACGAGAATACAATAAGTAAAACTGTTCATATAGGAATAACAGTACGCGATAAAGAGACCAGAAAGATTTTGTATCAGGATAAAGCTGGCAAAACGTTGAAAATAAACCCTCAGGACACTATTTCCGGGAGCATCTCCCTCGGGAATCTAAACCCGAAAACATGGTCTCCCGAAACGCCTCACCTCTACACCCTGACGACCGATGTCTTCGTTGATGGTCGACTCGAAGATCAGCAGCAGATCGATATCGGTTTTCGCACCTTTACCTCACAGGGGAACAAATTCTATTTAAACGAAAAACCTTATTGGCTAAGAGGAGCCAACCATCCTCCTGCCGGAATTGCCCCTAATGATGCAGAACTAGCCAATACCTTTTTTAAGCTAATGCAAGAAGGCAACCAGGCCATTACGCGCTCTCATGGAAGTCCATTTACCGAAACATGGATGAAAGCTGCCGATGAACAGGGTGTGGCGGTCAGCTTTGAAGGTACATGGCCCTGGTTAATGATCGGAGATATTCCCTCAGATGAATTACTAAAGATCTGGAAAGATGAAATGCTCAATCTGGTACGAAAGTATAGAAATCATCCCTCTTTGTTTTTGTGGACCATCAACAATGAAATGTACTTCACCATGTTCTACCACAATGATCCGCCAGAAGTGCGTCTTCGCAAGTGGGAAATACTCAGCGAGGTAATCAAAGAGATTAGAAAACTTACCCCTGACGTACCTATTTCAGCTGATTCGGGATATAGCCGTGTAGAAGGAGATTATACGAAAAACCTGTTCCCTGCTGGCATCGATGACGGTGATATTGATGACAGGCATGTCTACTTCAATTGGTACAACCGCGACTTTTTTCAAGTCTATGACGGTGAATGGGATGAGCGCATTTACTGGTCTCCGGGAGCCAATGCGAATCGTCCGTTTTTCAGTCAGGAAGCCTCAACAGGTTACCCTAACAATGATGATGGCCACTTTACAAGGAAGTACATTTTCAAACATTATGTACCTCATGCCTGGGTGGGGCAATGGGCCTGGGAAGACCGAAACCCTGCCTATGGATTAAAAAGGCATGCTTTTATGACAAAAGAGCTTGCAGAGCTGATCAGACGGAGTAATCCGAATACCGCAGGTATTTCACTCTTTGCCAACCTGGCATGGTACCAAAATGTGTTCAATGCTAAAACTGTCACCCCTTACCCTGTCCACAAAGCCGTTAAGCTGGCCTATCAGCCAGTATTGATCAGCGCAGAACTGTTCGGAAGGCATCACTTTGCAGGCGTCAGCTTTGAGACTGATATCTACCTTGTAAACAATGGGTTGTCCGGCAAAGAATTGCCTGAAGGTGAGATCACCTGGTCGATTCAGACTGAAGGTCAGGTGCTGAGCAAGGGCCGTGTAAATACACCAGAAGTAGCATTCTATGACAGACAAAAAGTACCGGTAACGATTAACCTGCCCGAGCAATTAACGATGCCCAAGGCCTACTACCAACTCAAAATCAAGTACCAATCTGAAGGCACACTGCTTTCGCAAAATCAGTATGAATTAACATTGGCTGATAAAGATTGGCCCCGCCTTGAATCTTCTGACAAGACAATCGGAGTTTATGACATTACCGGAGATACGTATCAGGTACTGGATGACCTGAAGATAAACTACACCAGACTGAATGATCTTACGGAAATTCGATTGCTTGACCTTGATTTACTGATTGTCGCCAACCTGGATCAGGACAATGAGGTTCCTTTCAACTGGGAAGATGTAAAAACAATGGCGGGCAATGGTCTCAATACTTTCCTCATTCATCCCGGAAAACACCTGCAATGGAATTATGGCGATAAAATTCGTGGGATTTATGAAAGAAAAGGCAGGGTCACACACATGCATATTCCGGAACACCCGGTATTTGAGGGGCTCGAACCAGAAGACATGGCTTGGTGGCAACAGGACGGTCGGACAAGCCCCAGAGCTGCAAGAAGATCATTCAAAATGAAATCGATGGAGAATGTAACCAAACTGGTAAGTTACCTTAGGCCACATGTTTATCTGGGTAAACCTACCGAACAACTCCCTGAAATGTCGGGGGTTCCTCTCTTGCAAATTGACCAGCAAAAAGGCACTATTATAGCCAGCGAAATGGAGTTGAATCAGGCAGGAAAAGATCCGGTTGCTGCCCGGCTGTTAGTCAATATTATCGAATATCTGCTGAACAAATAGTTTGTATCAAACTACTTAAACAAATCATTTACATTGTGACGATATACGGCACCAATCGGTAGGCGCTGCCCTCCTACCACCATTTCGTTGCCTTCAATTACTTCAATTTTACTGACAGGCACTAAGTAGCTCTTGTGAATGCGGATAAAGCCCTGCTCAGCGAGTTTAGACTCGTAATTGGTAAGCCTTTCCAGGGTAATAATCATTTCATTTGCCAGGTGCACCTTCACATAGCTCCCATAGCTCTCCATATACAGAATCTCATCTACCCTGATCTGATGGACCTTCCTATCACCTTTGATAAAAAGTGTTTCAGGCTGACTTGTAGGAGTTCCTACGGTTTGAATTACTGGCTTTGACTGCCGGTCCATCAGGCTTTTCTGATCATTTGCACGGTTAACTGCTTTAAGAAAACGCTCCAAAGAAAACGGTTTGAGTAAATAATCGATCACCCGTTGCTCATAGCTTTCCAGAGCAAATTCCTGATAAGCCGTGGTTACAATCACCATAGGTGGATTCGTCAGGGTTTTCAGAAAATCGAGCCCCTGGATCTTAGGCATATTGATATCCAAAAAGAGCAGGTCGACCGCCTGACCATTCAGAAAACTCATAGCCTCAATGGCTGAATGCGCACTTCCGACAATTTCCATATAAGGTAAATCCTCACAATAGTTGCGGATTACTTTATGAGCCAGCGGTTCATCATCTACTATCAGGCAGCGCATATCAGGTCAGGTCAATCGTTAAATCTACACAAAAGATCTTGTTGGCCTCGGTTACATCCAGTGAGTACTGATTTCCGTAGACGAGGTCCAGGCGCCTTCGGGCATTTTCCAGGCCAATACCTCCCGGTTCGTCCAAACTCCGGGGTGGGGTCATGCTGTTTTCAATCCTGAAGCGTAACATGTTGTGACTTGTTTCCAATTGCAGCTTGACAAAGGCCTCCCCCTCTGCCCCATCCACACCATGCTTAAAAGCATTCTCCAAAAACAAAATTGGCACAAGGGTGTCAATGCACTCATAAATGGTGTAGCGCATCATCTCAGAAAGTTTGAGAATGACCTTTGGAGTTTCCTGAGATTGTTCCAGCGAGAGTGCATAGAGGTTATTCAGGGTATTAAAGAAGAAATGCGGACTGATCTGGTTCCTAAGTAAAGAAAGCTCCGTAGCCAGTCGTTCGTTCTCCATCTTATCTACCTTACCCTGCTGCCTTACCGAGCGATAGGTCATATTCACCAATGTGGTAATACCCATAATCACCATCATGACAAAAGCTCCTGCACTATCAAAAGGCTCATCCAGGTCTTCCGGCCTTGCTCCAAAAAACTCAACATCAATTACATTACCCAGGTAAATCGGCAAAGGCGGCCAAACAAAGGAAATGACGAAAACAACGACAACACTCAGCGCAAACTGCCAGTATCGTTTTTTCATAAATAAGCGTGGCACCAGCACCAGGGAAGTAAAGTAAGCGATGGGCACAAGCAGCAGCCCTATGCCCGATAGCCCCTGAAGAAACAAAGAGATAAAGCTTCGCTCTTCCTCTCGTGAAATGGAGATACCATAACTGATCAGCAGGGTAATCGACAGCCAGACCAGTACGTTAAGACCAATCACTCTCAGCCTTCTCTTCTTATTTGGTACGATCTCCTTTTCTTCCATATCTGCTGCGATGATATCAACTATCCTTCGATTCGGCCAATAATTTCAACCAAACAGGTGAAATCTTACATGAACCTGTTGAAACCATAAGCGAACTCCTTTCACTGATGGCAACGGGGCTTTGGTTAATGATTTCACCAAGGTCAGTAAAGTAATTTGAACTATAAAACAGTCGGTGCCTCATTGCTTCAAAATTTCTAAGCGATGAAACTCACAATCGAAAATCTCTCAAAAACCTACCCTAACGGCACAAAGGCTCTCAACGGGGTCAACCTCAATATCTCAGCCGGAATGTTCGGCCTCTTGGGACCAAACGGTGCCGGTAAATCTTCTTTGATGCGCACCATGGTCACCTTGCAGGAAGCCGACAGTGGTACTGCCACGCTGGGTGAAATCAACATGCTCAAAGACAAAGACGAGCTGCGAAAACACATCGGTTACCTGCCCCAGGAGTTTGGACTTTACCCGAAAGTCAGTGCAGAAATGCTTCTCAATCACTTTGCTGCGCTTAAAGGCATTCACGACAAACAAGAGAGAAAAAGAACTGTAAATGAACTACTTGAAAAGGTGAACCTAACAGAACATCGAAAGAAAAACCTGGGAGGCTACTCTGGTGGTATGAAGCAACGCTTTGGTATTGCACAAGCCCTGATTGGTGACCCTAGGCTTGTAATTGTGGATGAACCCACCGCAGGCCTTGACCCCCAGGAGCGTAACAGATTTCACAATATCCTCAGCAAGTTGGGCAGAGAAACCATCGTGATTCTCTCAACTCATATCGTGGAAGATGTAAAGGACCTCTGCACACAAATGGCCATTCTCAACAAAGGCAGCATTCTTACTCACGGTAACCCTAAGCAGTTGGTAAAGGATATGGAAGGACAGATATGGGAAAAGGTAATAGATCAGGAAGAACTAGGGCAAATCCGTCAATCACATCAGGTAATCTCAGATCGCTTTTACGATGGGCAAACGATGGTAAGAATTGTTTCCACATCCAATCCGGGAGTAGGTTTTCAACCCGTAGCTCCTGGCCTGGAAGATGTCTACTTCAGTCACGTCAACCGATAAACTCAAACCTCAAAAAACAAGAACATGAAAATTTATGAAATCGTCCGGTTTGAGCTTCAGTACATAAGTAAAAGGCCCGCCAATTACATCTACTTCCTCATCTTGTTCGTCATGGCGTTCCTCTTTGCCAAACAGGGCATCAAAGGAGTCACCGAGGTATCAGTTCAGGTAAAGGAAAACGCACCACTCATTATCCATGAGCTTACTGCCTTTCTCAATCTTCCACTGCTGCTTATTACCTCTGCGGTCATGGGCATGGCCGTTATCCGAGATTTTGATTACAAAATGGAGCAGCTCGTTTTCACCAATCCCATAAGCAAAGGTCAGTATCTCGCTGGACGGTTTATCGGCTCATTCATAGTCATGGTCACGCTGAGTTTCGCTATTCCACTGGGCTCTATGGCCGGGGAGTTACTTTCCACAAAGCCTGCCTCCGAACTGTTGCCCTTCACGCCATGGAATTACCTGAATTCATTTCTCCTCATTGTCTTGCCCAACACCTTTTTCCTTAGCGCATTGTACTTTGCCGGTGGTGCCATTAGTAAAAAAGCAGTGGTTATCTATACCCAGGGCATCGTTTTGCTCATATTCATCTCCATAGTGGACGAGGGCGTAATCGAAACCTCAAAGAACCTGGAACTGGCTACACTCTTCGACTTCTACATGGTTCAGCTATTGAACCTTAAGACAAAGTACTGGAGTGCTGCTGAGATTAATACGCAAATGGTGCCAATCTCCGGAGCTATCATCATCAACCGACTCATCTACATTGGGGTTGGAGTTATGGCCCTAACCCTCACTTTCTGGCGCTTCAAAAACACCACCAAAGGTCATTCAACAAAAAAATCAGCCAAGTGAAAAACACCTTAAAAACAGTCAGCATGCTTTCAATCTTCTACTTTAAGCAGGTATGGAAAGAGCTCCCTTTCATCATTATCGTTATCTGTGGCCTTGCGCTACAGGTAGCCTATACGATCATTGCCCGGGGAGCTTACGAAGCATTCGTGTATCCTACCACCTACGAAATCCTCAGAGTGATCAGGCGCTTCCAACCAGCCATTCTGGTGTTGATGGCCCTTTATACCGGTGAACTTTTTTCGCGCGAGAGAATTATCAAAATCAGCCCTTTGATGGATGTGCTGCCCTACAAAGGTGGTATAAGATTGCTCAGCCAGATCATCGCTATGGTGAGTGTACTCGGCAGCGTTTTGTTACTGATGATGGTTACAGGCATAGGTACACAGTTCGGGTTGGGGTATGATCATATAGACTTTGGTCAATACCTATTTACACTCTTTACCGAGCTCCTTTTTAATGGGAGTTTCATTGTAATCCTCACCTTCTTCATTCATGTATTGGTCAATCATAAGTTTCTTGGGCATGCCTTGGGTATCCTGTTGATCATTGCTCAGGGCTATTTGGCCGTGTGGGGACTGGAGCACAAACTCTACCAATATGCAAAACAGAGCCTGGGACCATATTCAGATCTCATTGGTTATCAGGGCAACAGCCTGCAGTCTTTCTTCTACTACAGTATTTACTGGTTGGGTATAGGCCTTATTCTCATACAGCTCACCAAATTATTCACCATCAGAGGTATCGAAACCGGACTGAAAAACCGTATCAAGCTGGCCTCTTCAAGGTTCAGGGGCTCCGTGGTGGTATACGTCATTTCAGGTTTCATATTATTCATCGCTTGGACCCTTCACATTTAAATAACACGTCTTCTCTTTGAAAAAAAACAAACAGAAA
>JAAWWF010000055.1 GCA_021404565.1 Roseivirga sp.
TTGTTTAAATGGCCTTGTCAGAAAGCGTTTTTAATCCTGAAGTGGGCATCGGCGTTTTAGTATTAGATGCCTTTGCCCTTGCCCTAACAGGAGGTACGTCTCATCCCCCTGAAGGCCCTTGTGTAAGCCCCACAGCAGGGGAAGGGCTTGCAGGGGGAGAGACCACTGTTCGTGTTAACTTCTCAACTACCGGTACGGCCGATGGCTCAGAAACTCTTCAAGTAGATTTAGTGGCTACGGCTGTTTATGATGTGGCGGGTAATGCTGCCGATGCAGATCAAACAAGCAACAATACTGTTCCGCTCAACGACAAAACGCCCCCGACAATTACCGGAATTACTACCAATACAGACAACAGGCTTATTGTAGTGACTTTTAGTGAAGGGGTCTATGGTTCCGATGCTGGAAGCGGAGGCCTGGGAAAGGCTGATTTTAATATGTTTTTGTCCTCAACGGGTGCGGTAAATGCCATCAACATCGATAATATTTATGGAATTGACTTTGATGCTTTAATCGGGGGGGAGACAGAAGTAACGATTAATTTTACGCCTGTTGAATGGGACCAGGATGGATTGAATATTTTAAGCATACTTCCCGATGGTAGCGAAATATTCGAGGTCGATCTGGTAGCTTCTTCAATTTTCGATGCTGCGGGCAATGCGGCCAGTGCAGATCAAACGGCCAATAATACCGGAGCCCTGGTAGATCAGGTTGCCCCTACAGTCACCTCATTCATCATAGATGATACGGCCTTGCTGCCGGGAGAAACCGCTACCTTGACCCTGGTGTTTGACGAGGCCATCACAGGGCTTACATCCGGGGATTTGACCGTACCCAATGGCGGAATCACAGAGCCTGCCTCAGAAGATGGTGGCATTACGTTTACAGCCACCTATACACCCAATGCAGAAATAGAAGATGCTACCAATGAAATAGTACTGGACCTGACCGGTATACAAGACATTGCAGGCAATGCAGGAGAAGGAACGGCCAAAACCGCCAATTTCACCCTGGATTCCAGAACTCCGGCTTTGAATTTTGCCACTACAAGCAGTAGTGGAGCAGAATCCGTCAGCAGTGTTGACTTGGAAGTGGGATTGGCGCTGGTGAGTGGGGTAGACGTTACCGTGGATTATACAGTAACCGGTACCGCCACCGGCTCGGGTACGGACTATACCCTGGCAGATGGTACATTGACTTTCCTGGCAGGTACTACTTCAAAAAATATCACCATTGCAAGCATTATAGATGATGCCATTGTGGAGACCGATGAGACTGTGATCGTTACGCTATCCAATCCGACTAATGCTGCATTGATCACAAATTCGATAGTGCATACTTACACAATCACAGATAATGATGCCGCAACGCTGTCAATTGGGGATGTAACACAAACGGAGGGCAATAGTGGCACTTCCATCATCAATATTCCTGTAACCCTGACCGGTGAGGTGCAGGATGGCTTTAGCGTAGAAGCGGATGCCATTTTATCTGGAGATGCTGCTGAAATCGATGCCAATGATGTAGTGGCTTCCGGTGACCCAACCATTACTTCGGCAGTACTAAGGTTTACTGGAAACAATGGTGAAATACAAAATCTGCAGGTCACGCTCAATGGGGACGAAGTGGTGGAAAATGATGAGACCTTTGCGGTATTGATTGGCAACGTACAGGCCAGTGGTAAGAACGTAACAGTGTCTGATTTTGATGCTACCATTACTGTCACCAATGATGATGCGGCTACCTTGAGTATTGATGATGTAACGCTGAATGAGGGTAGTGATGGGGAAAATCCAGAAGCAGTTTTTACCGTAACCTTGACAGGAGCCGTAGAAGCCGGCATTTCAGTTGATGCAGCAGCATCAGATGGTACTGCCGATAATTCTGACTATATCAGTCCGGGTACTGAGACCTTAAACTTTACGGGCACAGACGGTGAAACAAAAACCTACAAACCTACCATCAACGGGGATGATCTGGATGAGGCGAATGAGAGCTTCTCAGTGCTCTTAAACAACCTCAATGCTTCTGGTTTGAATGTTACTATTTCAGATGACACTGGGGCTGGGACAATTACCAATGACGATGCCACCCCGGCATTTACCTCAGGTACAACTGCTTCCTCTCAGGAGAATGCCACGGCTACAGGCTATACAGCTGCTGCTACAGATGCCGACAATGGTGCCCTTACATTTAGTTTAGGGACTAATAAGGATGAAGCGTTCTTTAGCATCGATGAGAATACCGGGGTTTTGTCATTCCAGACCGCTCCTGACTTTGAGAACCCAGGCGATGCCGATACCAACAACGACTATGAGGTAGAGGTGAAAGTAACTGATGGTGCCAATGAAGTCACCCAAACCGTGAGCGTCACTGTCACCAATGAGGACGAGGCACCCGTATTTACTTCGGGCAGTACTGAGGCATTTGAAGAGAATGAAACGGGTACTGTGTATACCGCTACCGCCACGGATGCCGACTCTCAGACCATCACTTATCGTCTTGCTAACTCCAGTGATGAGGACGTAACCAGCCTTTTCGAATTGAATGCAAGTAGCGGAGTATTGACCTTTAAAGAGGCACAAAACTATGAGACAGCCGCTGGCAATGCCAATGAGGGCAAGCAGTTTACAATAGATATTATCGCTTCTGATGAGGCCAACAATGAAACCACCCGGTCTTTGACCATAAGCCTGATAGATGTGAATGAAATCCCGGTGGTGAGCTCCAACCCGGTAACCGAGGTCAATGACAATGAGAAGTACGAGTATTTTGGGTTTATTACTGACCCTGATGACAGGACTTCTTTCAACGCTTTCAATGCGGTTGAGGCCCTGGATCTTCCTTCCTGGTTAAACCTCAAATCAAAGACCTCTTCGGTTTCACTATTGGAATTGAAAGATGATGGGGAAAGTATTGATGCGGATTTCCTTTCTGATGCAAGCCATTTGGTAAGAGACAGTCAGGGCAATGTCATAGTCAACTTGTCGGATGACTTTGTTAATGAGCTATTCAAGGTAAGCCCGGATGGTGTACTAAGCCTTTTAGAATTAAAAGATGCGGCAGGCGATGAATTCGAATCGGGCGTAATCACGGCCATGACCTTAGATAAAAATGATATACTCTATTTCACAAGTTTAGGCACCAGTTCAGTCGAATTATTCCAGATGGACATGAACGGAACAGTCACTGCAGTTCGCACTGATCCCGATGATGCAAGCATTAATGCACTCTCTTTCCTTCCTTTAGACATGACCTTTGACCATGAACAGAGCAGTCTTTACTTCCTGGAAGAAGATGGACGGGTACACTATCTCAATCTTAGTGATTTCGAAATAGAAAGTATCCCATCAAGCGGAGAAGACAACGAATTCGACAAAGCCCTGATCGGGATCAACAATCAAAATCAGATTTACACCTATTTAAGCACTAGAGATGCTTTATTGATCCGCTATACACAGGATGAAGAGGGCTTTGTAAAAGAAACGATTCTGGACAGTGAAGATGACCTTGTAAGGGAAACAGCACAAATACTGGAAGACGTGGAAGACTTGCTTTTCAGCTCAGATGACAAGTTCCTGTTTATAGCCAGTGATCAAATTTATGAATTCAATGAATCGGTATTTGAATTTGAACCATTTAACGATGCTGAAGCAGGTGTGGAACGTGACAACCCCTTTGAATTCGAGGACATAAAGCTATTCACTGAAGCCAACGGCATCATCAATTACATCTATATAAATGGTTTGGGTGAAATGATACCGGGAGAGGAGATCTTTGCTGAAACAACCGATCCATTGGCCGTTAGTGCATTTGAAAAAGTGTTGACTGGAAAGTTCTTTTCAAGAACTACTGATCTTGAAGATGAGAACCCTGTGACCGGAATGGCTTCCAACCGTCTGGGACATATGCTTTTGATCCTTGATGATGGACTTGACCTGAATCTTATCAAAGATGACAAGGTTTTTGACGCCCGTTTTGAACTGGTAGACAAAGAAGATCCGGATAACTCAGATATTCTCAGAGGAGAGATAGAGTGGGAAGTACTGGGAGTGACGGCAACCGGAGATTTTTTGTTGACTGCTGATGGAAGTCTGCTCATCAGTATTTCGCCAGATGACCTGGATGATCTGTTTGAAATCACCGAGATTCCCGACAGACCTGGCGCTGACATTCAGTTGCCTTATAGCCTGCTTTATGTTCATGAGGGTTCGCAAACTACAATATGGGATGCCCGCCTTGATAGCGATGGAAACGTATTGGTGATTCTGAATGAATCAGGAGGAGAGGGGGCCATGTCGCGATTGGTCAAATTAAACCCGGCTACCGATCAGGAGACAGACCTTATTGATGAAAACTCGCAGATCGAAGGCTTGGATGAATTCTTCCTGGCACAAATGGAAATAGATGCAGACGATAACATTTATTTGACCGACATAGAGAATGAAATCATATTGAAGCTGGACCAAAGTGGCAATCTGTCAATATTGACCGACTTGCCTGGTGTATTCGGTCTCACCATATCTGGCAATAATCAACTCTATGCGTCTACACCAGTGAGACTCTATAGTATCAGCTCTGATGGAACAGCGACAGCACTTGCCGGAAGAGATGAATCCGGAACCCCAATTGACGGCACGGGTGAAGAAGCCCGGTTCAGAGAGATCTCCTCCATTTTCATAGATGAGTCAGTTGGGCTTATTTATATTCTGGACGATGAGTCTGTGAGAGTGGCTACTCTCAAAAGCGCTGATTTCATACTCTCCGGAGAAGCAGCGGGGCAGGTAGGTACTCACAATGTCAATCTTCAAATCTCAGACTTGCTGGATACAGAGCTCAGCCTGCTGCATGACTTCACCATTACTGTATTGGATGTTACCGCACCTGCCATTACCTCAAACAGCCAGGCAGGATTTGATGAAAATGGCACTGATGACATACTGAGTTTTACAGCGGAAGATAGTAACCCAAATGCGGTACTGTCATTCATACTTTCCGGAGCTGATGCAGCGCTGTTTGCCATAGATCCGAATGATCAGGGGCTGAGTTTTATAGCTGCACCTGACTTTGAAAATCCTGAGGACGATGGTGCCGATAATGTTTATAGCATCACTTTAGAGGTGAAAGATGATGCGGAAAACAGTACCACGCAGGAGTTGACCATCACCGTAAATGATCTCAATGATGAAGCCCCTGAATTCACTTCCTCCAATACCATTGGCATTGATGAAAATACCACCGCTGTTGTCAGCCTTACTGCCACGGATGCTGATGCCAATAGCAATTTGACTTTTAGCATCACCGGAGGAGCAGACCAGTCACTTTTCAATCTGAACGGAGCTGACCTGAGCCTGCTGGTAGCTGAAGATTTCGAACAGCCTACTCAACAAGATCAGAGCTATGAGGTGGAGGTAACGGTGTCTGATGGGACCAACTCTGATGTACAAGCTATCACGGTTACGATAACTGATACAGATGACAATGCGCCAATCATCACAAGTGATGGAGGAACGATTACCGCGGCTTTGACCATAGCTGAAAATGGCACCGCGGTGACCACCATTACCGCTACCGATGCAGATGCGCTCAGCACGGTCAGCTTCAGTATCACCGGAGGAGCTGATCAGGCCTTATTCAGCATGACTAATGGCACATTGAGTTTTAGTACTGCCCCTGATTTTGAGACACCTGCAGACAATGATAGCAACAATGCCTATGAAGTGGAAGTGACCGCTACCGATGGCACCAATGCTGATATTCAAACCATTACGGTCACGATTACCGATGTAGATGAAATAGCCCCAGATGCGCCTGTTATCACGGGCATAAGTGATGATACGGGCAGTAGTGCTACTGATGGTGTGACCAGCAATCGTAACATACTGGTTTATGGAACTGCCGAGGCTGAAGCGAATGTAGATGTATTCTCCCCCGGAGGAAAAATAGGCACTGTTCAGGCCAATGCCAATGGAGACTGGACATTGGATATCAGTCAGTTCAACCTGCCCCAGTTCACGGCTGATATGACAGCTGAGGCTGTTGACCTCGCGGGTAACCGAAGCGCGGCAAGTGCCCCTTTTACGTTAACCATTGACTTCACAGCTCCTGATGCGCCAGCCATCACGGGTATCAGTGATGATACGGGTAGCAGTGCCACCGATGGTATAACCAGCGACCATAACCTGTTAATTCATGGAACGGCCGAGGCTGGTGCTTCTGTAGATGTATTCTCATCAGCAGGCAAAATTGGTACTGTTGAGGCAGATAGCAATGGCGACTGGACACTGGATATCAGCCAATTCAACTTGCCGGAATTTACAGCTGATATGACGGCCGAGGCTATCGACCTGGCGGGTAATCGTTCTGTAACGAGTGACCCCTTTAGCTTAACCATAGACTTTACGGCTCCGGCTAAGCCTGCCATCACCCATATCAGTGATGATACGGGTAGCAGCGCTTCAGATGGCATAACGAACGATCGTAACATAATTGTTCACGGAACAGCCGAGGCGGGAGCTTCTGTGGACGTATTTTCACCGGGAGGCAAAGTTGGTACGGTTGAGGCAGATACCAAAGGAGATTGGGTGTTGGATCTAAGTCAATTCAACTTGCCACAGTTTACCGCTGATATGACAGCTCAGGCATTTGATCTGGCAGGTAACCGCAGCCTTACAAGTGATCCATTTACCCTGACCATAGATTTCACAGCTCCAGATGCGCCTGCCATTACCCATATCAGCGATGATACGGGTAACAGTGCCAATGATGGGGTGACCAGCGATCGCAATATACTGGTTTACGGAACAGCCGAAGCGGGAGCTTCTGTGGACGTATTCTCACCGGGAGGCAAAATTGGTACGGTTGAGGCAGATAGCAAAGGCGATTGGGTACTGGATATCAGCCAATTCAACCTGCCGGAGTTCACGGCAGATATGACGGCCGAGGCTGTCGATCTGGCGGGTAATCGCAGTGCAGCAAGTGCCCCCTTTACCTTAACCATCGACTTTACAGCTCCCGCTAAGCCAGCCATTACCCATATTAGTGATGATACCGGCAGCAGTGCCACTGATGGCGTAACCAGCGATCGCAACATATTGGTTCATGGAACCGCTGAGTCAGGAACTTCTGTGGATGTATTCTCACCGGGTGGTAAAATCGGTACGGTTGAGGCAGACACTAATGGCGACTGGGTGCTGGATATCAGTAGGTTTAACCTACCTCAGTTCACGGCAGATATGACAGCCGAAGCCGTTGACCTGGCAGGAAACCGCAGTGAAACCAGCGATCCGTTTACCCTTACGATTGATTTTACAGGGCCGGGGGTGACGATTGACCTTGCCGGCAGTTCAGGGGCTGGTCAGCAGGTTAATGCTGTTTTTGACGAAGAGGTGAGTGGCTTAACACTGGCAGAAATAACCGTTACAGGGGGCACTGCGAGTGATCTGGTGCAGACCAGTGCGACAACCTATTCCTTCGTGGTAAGCTCATCAGGTGGGGCCGTAGATGTATCCATCAGTGCTAATACTGCTGAAGATCTGGCTGGTAATGGCAATACAGCTTCCAATCAGCTGACGCTTAACTTTACAGACGTCTCCACTCGTGAAGATTTTACCAACCTTCAAAATGTGAGTAAAGCTGAAGAGATCAACGTTTACCCCAATCCGGCTAGCGATGTACTTACGATCGACTTGTCTGAACTGAGTGCAGAAGCCGTTGATATACAGATGTACAATGCATCGGGTACACCTGTCTTCACCAAAAAGGCCTACAGGCAACAGATGCTGAAACTCGATGTATCTGACTACACCAGTGGCATCTACATTGTACAATGCTATGACGGTCAGCAGGTAATCAGAAAGAAGGTGATGGTGAAGAAGTAGTCTGACATAAGACCCGTACCGTAGTGAAGTATTTGAAAACCATGGTGACTTGCAAAAAGGCTGCGAGAGGAAGGAGTAAATAAGGAATAAGATTTTATATATGACTGGTAAGGGCTTGATGGTGAATAAAGTGTATTTTTGTTAGTGTCGGAGGTGATCTGTTAAATCAGGTTGCCGGTAATAACAGTTTGTTGTCGTTTATTTATCACCAATTACATTATTTCATGTTGAGCCTTCAATTTGATGCCTCGGTGAATGCTGCACCGGGAAGGGTCGTTTGTATACTATCAATTGTCTTAATGATATTTTTTTCAAGCTTCAGTCTGCATGGACAGATAAGTTTGGGAAATCAGCCTGCAAAGGCTACAGAATCAGCTAACCAGGGCAACCTGCCAGACCGATTCACTGAACCTGGGTTTGTCGATCCGTTGGGGCTCACCATATCAGTTACACATGTTAGCTGTTTTTCTGGTACAGATGGTACTTTGACCGCTAATGCAACAGGAGGCTCGGCTCCCTATACATATTTGTGGAGTACAGGAGGAACAGAAATAACAGAGTCAGGACTGGGGCAGGGTAACTATTCCGTAACGGTAACGGATAGTGAGGGAGCATCTCTCACTGAGTTTGCTGCTGTTTTCCAGCCACCAGCTTTGGTGTCTGATATTACGATAGATAATCCAATCACGGTTAACAGGCAGTTTGAAGGACAAATAACAGCAACTGCTTCAGGAGGAACCCCGGGCTACGCTTATCTCTGGAGTAATGGTAGTATTGATGCCACTCAGATGAGACTTCCGGCTGGTACTTACACAGTTTCTATAACCGATGCCAACAATTGTACGAGTGTTTCCTCCATTCTATTAACCGAACCACCGAATACGAGCCCAGTCTTCACTTCTTCTCCAGTTGAAACCGTTTCAGACAATGAGATTTATAGCTACCAGGTAACAGCATCAGATGTTGAAAGAGACTTTATCACTGTCGAGA
>JAAWWF010000028.1 GCA_021404565.1 Roseivirga sp.
ATTTTTTTTTTTTTTTTTATCTTTAAATCATATTATTGAAATTTATTTGATTAAAATTTTTATTTAATTAACAGGAACTTAAATTTATTACAGAGTTAATTTTTTATTTTCAGTTATCATTAAACATTTAAATCATAACAAAATGAAAAAGTTAAATCTTGGAAAAGAGTTGTCAAAAAATGCTCAGAAAAAAGTTGTAGGTGGTGCCACTATTGTATGTGAGGGAAATTATTATCCTCATTATATTATGACATTTACATCGAGTCATCTTTTCTGTCCAATGGCAGCAGCCTATTGTGCCGGACAGCAGGGGACACTAATATCTTGTACACCTTGATATCAGGTTATGAATTCAAGAGAGCCATTTCCTTAGGAGATGGCTTTTTTATGCAATGAGCATTTATATTGTAATCAGCTGCAGAGTGTTTTAAGACAAATATTATTATAGATATGCATGCTTTGTAATTTTAATATCTTTTAGTGCTAAGTGAGTTCATTTAGTCTATTCTTTTCAAATAAATTGAGGTAAATTACCTCAATTGGATGAGGGTGATTTTCGTTATCCTTCGTAGGAGTCGTGAAAAAGGGGAGGCACTCAAAAGGCGCTGTCAACGCTGAGTTTGTCTTTGCAAAATCAACCAGGAAAATAAATTTAATAGAGATCGTTTATGACTGATACTATCAGGAAAACTTTGTGTACAGCCATTGTAATATTCCTCATGGTTTCAATTTCCGCTTGTTCGGAAGTGATAGATCTTAAAACTGATAGGGGTGAGAATTTGCTGGTGATTTATGGAAAAGTAACGGATGGTACAGCGGGCAATGACTTGTTCATTGGCCGGACTTCAGCGATAGGATCGGCTCAAGAACCTGTTTTAGGGGCGGAAGTAGCCCTGCTGGAAGACGGTGTTACTATAGGTTTATATGATGAACGTGAAGAAGGCAATTACCGGCTCAACCTCAATGGTGATTCTGCGCGTGTAGGAAGAACCTATGAAGTTCAAGTGTCCTTACCGGATGGAAGAGTCTATAAGTCCTTGCCTGCATCCATGCCCGGTCAGGCAGCAATAGATCAAGTCAGGTTTGATGCATCAGTAGTTGAGGTGGAAGTGAACCAGGCCGGGCTTGAGGTTAAAAGAAACCTAATCCAGCTTTTTGTCGATACAGAAATCGTAGATCAGGAGAAGGACTTCTATTTGAAATGGGACATCATTGAAACCTATTCTTTTCAGGAAAGAATCAGAAATACACCGATTCCTCCACCTCCTTGCTTTGTCACTAATAACACTACAGGACAGAATGTTTTCTTATTTAATGGGGAGGAGATTAAAGTGCCTGTCATCAGAGATCAATTGCTTTCTACAAGCGAAATTGATTCCCGATTCGCCTTTGACTATTATTTCTCGGTAGTGCAAACAACAATGGACAAGGACGCTCATGATTACTGGAAACTCATAGGGCAGATTTCCAACTCTCAAGGTTCTATTTTTGACCAACCCTCTGCGGCCGTACCAGGCAATTTCAGAAATCTGGCTGATCCGGACGAAGAAGTTCTGGGTTATTTCGAAGTGGTAAGATCAGATACAAACAGGGTAAGGGTGAGGGGAGATGCATTAGATTTTTATGTGTCAGTACCATGCCCACAAAGGCCTCCGGCCAATACCGAACCCAGAGAGTGTGTAGCGTGTTTGCTGATAAAGAACAGCTCTGATGTTAAACCATATTTCTGGTTTTAACAGGGGGGGACTATGGTTGATCTGGTTCAATGGAAGCAGGTTTTTTCACCTTAAGATTTTTTGCCAGCTCATCCAACAGTTTGAAGATAAACCGCTCCTCATCGATAAAAAGAACCAATGTAGCATTGACGGGCTGTTTGGATGCAAAATCAGCCAATCGGTTTGATAGCTCAACTTTGCCATTTTGTGTAACCTCGCAGTCAAGATTAACCTCAGTTCCATCGGACTGACGGTAATCGATACTGGCCTTGGCGATCCTGTTATAATTCTTCTGAACGAATTGCTTAACCGCTGGAGTAAGCTGAACATTCAATTGTGCAGCTTTATTCTGATTGAGGGTTATGGCATGTTCTGATCGGACCGGAACAAAAACAAGCCAACTGACGGTAAGTGCCAGCGCTATAAAGAGCAAAAAGAGAGGTAGCGCAAAGTAGGTTAAAAACCTGTTTCTAAAGTTGACTACATACTCATGTGCGCTGCCTGATAAGAGCTTCATCTCTGTCGCTTCGACTAACTCTGTTTTTTGTTGATCGTCCATGGTTCTAATTCCCCAGTTCAAGTTGATCTTTTACCAAATGATAATAGCGCCCTCTGAGCTCTGTCAGTTCTTCATGCGTACCCTGCTCTATAATGTACCCATGCTCCAGCACAACAATCTTATCTGCATTCTTAACCGTACTCAGTCTGTGCGCCACTACCACCACAGTGCGTCCATGAAAGAACTTGTTCAGATTTGCCACAATTGATCTTTCGTTGTTGGCATCGAGGGCATTGGTTGCTTCATCGAAGAACAAGTAATCCGGATTCTTATAAACGGCCCTGGCAATGAGTATTCGTTGTTTTTGACCCTGACTGATTCCCTGACCGTCAGAACCTAGTTTGGTATTGAAACCATTGGGCAACTCCTCTATAAACTCCAGAATGTTGGCCACAATACAGGCATGTCTGAGCCTTTCAGGGTCCGGCTCCTGCTCGGTAACAGCAATGTTACGAGCCATGGTATCATTGAATACAAAGCCATCTTGCATTACAGTCCCAACAAGTTTTCTCCATTGGGCCGAACTCAGACCGGCTATGTCTTCCTTATCCACGGTGATCTGACCTGTATAGCTACTGTAAAACTTTAACAAGAGCTTTAGAAGGGTAGTTTTCCCACTGCCGCTGGAACCTACTATGGCCGTGGTTTTCCCGGCAGGAATCGTCAGGCTCAAATCCTTAAAAACAGGATCATGATTGCCGGGATAGGTGAAAGACAGGTTGTTAACAGAAATTTGAGCCCTTGCCGGAAGTCCGCTCATCTTCAGGCCTCCCGTACTTTCTTCATCGGGTAATTGATGTACCTGATTCAACCTTTCCAGACTTATTTTTGCTTCCTGCCCTTGTTTGATAAAACCTATCATTTGCTCCACTGGCCCGGAGAGTTGACCGATGATATATTGAATGGCAAACATGGCACCGAGGGTCAGTTCTCCCTTGATTACCAGATTGGCCACAATAAATGCGATGACTACATCCTTACCCTGGTTGATCATAGTAGCACCTACCTGCTGAATCTGACCAAACGAGTGTTGTTTAAAGCTCAACTTGAAAATGCGCGCCTGTATGTTTTCCCATTCCCAGCGTTTTAGCTGCTCAGCGTTGTTGAGCCGAATTTCCTCCATTCCTTCCACCAATTGCATGGTGGCGTTGTTTTCTTTAGAGCCCAGGAAGAAATTCTGGTAGTTGATCTTGCGCATAATGCGCAGAAACAGCTGTATCCACAGTAAATAGATCACGCTGCCAATACAGAATACCAGGAAGAGGCTGGGGTTATAGAGAGCTAATACAATCGCATAGACGATAAAGTTGAACAGGGAGAAGAAGGTGTTGAGTGCAGATCCGGTAAGGAAAGACTCAATTTTCTTATGGTCATCTATTCTTTGGAGGGTATCACCCAACTGATTACGGGTAAAATAGCTTAAAGGGAGCTTGGTTAGTTTGATCCAGAAATCCGATAAAATGGAAAGGTTCAGGATCGCGGAAACCTGTAAGAGCATTCTGCTTCTGATAAATTCACCCATATTCGTACTGAATACCAGTACAAGTTGTGCGATCAGCAGAATGGTAATAAAGGAAAGGTTCTTATTGGCAATGCCAGTATCAATCACGCTTTGGGTGATAAAGGGAAAGACCAGTTGAAGTACAGAAACAATGACGAGTAAAGACAGTATTTGTAAAAGCTCCAGCCTGCCTTTTTTCAGGTATGTGAGGAGCCAACGCCAGTTCATGCCGGTCTCTTTATCGCTTTCCCTTTGATAGAAGGCGGCACTGGGTTCCATGAGCAATACTGTGCCAACCGGTTCTGAGCCTTCATAGTCAGTACTGATCCAGTGCTCCAGGAACTCCTTTTTCGTGAGTGTCAGCACCCCTTTGGCCGGATCTGCAATTTTGATTTTGTTCTGGCGCTTAGGGAAATCTATGGCCACTGCATAGTGATCGTGGTTCCAGTGAAGTATGCAAGGCAAAACGGCTTCTTCTGATAACTCCTTATAAGTGAGGTGAGCTCCACGCGTTCTGAATCCCATAGCCTCACCAGCTTCACTAAGCGAGAGCAGTGAAGTGCCGGTTTTAGATTGACCCGATAGCTCCCGCAACGTCTCAATATTATAATGCTTGCCATAATAGTCGACAATCATGCTTAAGCAGGTAGGACCACAGTCCATGGCACTCATCTGCTTTTGAAAAGGGAATTTTTTGAATAACGACATTCAGGATAATGACTGGGTTGATTGACTGGCTACTTCAAAGCGTGAGTGAGGAGCCTTTAACAGTTCCATATAGCTATCCAGGAAGATGTTCAGGTCAGTGAGCGTATGTGGGTTGGGCATCTCAAAACCATTGACAAAGAAGCCCGGAGTTTGTTCTATCTGAAACTGTTGTCCCCAGTGAATATGCTGTCGCATGAGTTTTATCATATCCGGGTTTTCTTCTTTCTCAGGTTTGTAGCGCTTGTTAAAGGCCTTTAGGTCTTGTTTTGAAAACCAATCCTTTATGATTTGCCCTGATAGTGGATTTGGGATATACTCCAACGGGCCCTTATCCTGCCAGAGCAATTTGTCATAGGTGTTCAGTATAGCCAAAGTTGCTTCTCTGTCTATGGGGTTCGATTCCTTAATAACAAAGCGAATTTTCACGCCTATATCATTTGGATAGCGGGCATAAATATGATCCAGTCGTGCATGGGCTATTGAACAGGGATGGCAATAGGGGCCAGTGGCCAGTGTTATCTGTAAGGCTCCGCTGGGGTTGCCGTAGAAAACCTCCTTGCTCCATAGGTTTTTATCAATGGCCTTGTGCAAGGGGAGCAGGGCCTGAAACCACGAAGGATTCTGTCTCCATTTTCTGATGGTGATATTCTGACTTTCCACTTTCTGACTTTTCTCAACAAAAGGTTTGATTAGAATCCAGCCTGAGCTTAGGGTAAAAATCAACAAGGATTGTGTCAGAATACCATCGCTGATCACCGGCTCACCAGGAGAGGGTAGCATGATAACAATAAGCGCTGCCTGTGCCCAAATGATAGCAGTCAGTAGCAAACAGAGTTTACACCAATCGTTTTTAAGTAGTTGGTAACCGAGGGTAAATAGAGACGCAAGGAGGGCAAGCCCTGCCGGAATGAGAAACAGGCTGAAAATGATCTCCTGAGCATTATTTATAGCCAATACCTGTATCAGAAACAGTCCCGTAAAATACGACAGTACCAGGTCAGAGATGTGAACATTAGGCAATAGTTTACTGAAACTTGAATTGATGATTTTCTGACAACCTGATATACCCACTTTGCAAAAGGACTTGGATATACTGCTATCAATACCCATGGCATAGGCCACTATCGTAGCCGAAACTACTATCCCTGCCAGGCTCAATAGCGCAAACAATGTATTGGTCCATTGAAATTGAGAAACGAAAGAATAAGCAAGGAGTGCAAGGGTTAATGTGCCGATTATATATAGGAAACCCTTTTGAATCCTTTCAATGGAAACTTCCCTCTGGTGCTCTTCACTGGAAATGGTGGCCTCACCCGCAATCCAGATCACGATACCTGTCCAGGCATTCAGAAATCGCTCTTTGTCCTGCTCTAATTGTCTGGTGCTTTTGACGATCTCAAAATCCTCCATGCCCTGTGCAGTGACCACATGAGCCAGGAAGGGGTACTCCATCTGATCAAGGTCCGATGGCTCGAGCTGTAGAGCAGAGTATTCCAGTTCCCATTCATCAAGCAGGTCAGTCAGGCTGGCAAGTGATGGATAATCAGGATGTGCTTTTAATCTTTCAAATAAGTAGTTCTTGCTAACAGGAATACGACATATCCTTAATAGCTGATAGACAATGACTTCGAAACTCATGATAACGTTTAATGATATGCAAATCTATCCTCTGATATTAGTTTGTGATATTTTCTAATTGGATTGTGTTTAAACTCTTATTAATCTATCTAATATTCTATGGAAATAAAATTGTAAGACTCATTATGGAATAAAATTCTTTTTGATGTCAAGAGAGTTCCCCTTTTGAGAAGGTCAGTTACATCATTCGAAATTGATTTTTGAAGAGAGATTTGGCCGATCTGCTGATTTGTTTTCAGGCCACAGAAACTTTCTTTGAAGCCTTCGTTTGTCTCTGATTTCTTTCTGGTCAGACCCCTTTTTATGCTGAATGTGGAGATTAAATTTTTATGGGATATCAAGTGGCGATATCTATTTAAACAGCCCTTTGAGATATCTTTTGATAGACTTTCTTCTGGTTTACCTGAATCAGCCATTTTGACCACTTAATTCATTAGTAGCCTGAGCGTAGTGGTGCATTGAGGCGAACGAAAGAGCCCGTATGGGGCTCTTTCTTTTTTAAGGCAAAAGCATCATAATGGTGGGGTATTTGACTTGCTTTAAATCATCAAATGCCCATTGATGTAAATTGAAACATCTCATCTCCGGGAAGTGTTAATTTGGCGTCATGCCGAAAATACTTTTCACCCTCCTGGCACTTTGCCTTGGCCTCCACTGTGTAAACAGTCAGGATCTTACCATCAAGCGAGCCACGGGACCTATCAGGATTGACGGTGTGCTGGATGAAGAAGCCTGGATGGCTGCAGATTCGGCATACGATTTTCAGCAGTTTTTCCCTTATGACACTTCGCTCGCAGTTTCTCAGACGGTAGCGCGGGTTTTATATGATGATCAGTACATCTATGTACTGGGGGTAATGCAGAACAGGCAGCCCGATAGAAAATATGTCACACCCTCGTTACGCAGAGATTTTCGGGGGGAAGCCAACGACAGCTTTTCCATTTTGATAGATGCCTTTCAGGATAATACCAATGCCGCACTCTTTGGTATCAACCCCTTTGGTGTAAGACGTGAAGGTCTGATATCAAACGGAGGGAGCGGGGAGGGCTCGTTTTCTCTCGACTGGGACAATAAATGGTATGGAGAAGCGAAGCAATATAACGGCTATTGGATAGCTGAAATGGCCATTCCCTTTAAAACACTCCGCTTTGGCGAAGGTCAGCGACAATGGAATGTCAACTTCTACAGAATCGATAGCGAGAATGCGGAACGATCGACCTGGTCACCCATATCCAGAAACTTTCCCATTATCAACCTGGCGACCATGAAGAAGATGGCCTGGGATCAACCCACAAAAAAACCGGGGCAGAATGTCTCATTGATACCCTACATCGCAGCTGGTCAGAGTAAGAATTTTGAGGAAGGAAGCCCCTCCACAGGAGATTTTGATATGGGGCTGGATGTTAAATATGCCGTAACTCCCGGTCTCAACCTTGACCTGACCATCAATCCTGATTTTTCGCAGGTAGAGGTGGATCAGCAGGTTACCAATCTGGATAGGTTTGAGATTTTCTTTCCCGAACGCAGGCAGTTTTTTCTGGAAAATGCGGATTTGTTCGCCAACTATGGAAATCGGGGGACCAGGCCATTCTTTTCCCGAAGAATAGGAGTGGCTAGAGATGAAAGCACTGGCCAGAATGTGCAGAACCCAATTCCTGCAGGAGTCAGGCTCAGCGGCAAAATAAACAATAACCTCAGGTTGGGCTTGCTTTCTATGCAGGCTGGTGATGATGAAGCGATAGGCTTGCCTTCTTATAATTACTCCGTATTGACCTTACAGCAAAAGGTTTTTGCCCGCTCAAACGTAAACTTCCTGTTTGTGAATAAGCAGACTTTCGAGGACGAAGGGAGCTATGATGCCACCAATTTCAGCGAAAAGAACCGGACTGTCGGACTTGATTACAATTTGGCCTCTGCCGATAACTTCTGGAATGGTAAGGTTTTCTTCCACCATTCCTTTGATGAAGTGCAGGAAGAAAATCCCTTTGCAACGGGGTTTGAGCTAACCTATGGCGTGCCTAAGCTGAATGTGAGGGTATTTTCGCAGGTAGTAGGTGCTGGTTATAACCCTGAGGTCGGTTTTGTCAGAAGGCGGGATATCCGACAGCTCAATAGTACTACCCGTTATTCTTTCTTTCCTGAAAACAGTACAATTCAGCGCCATGGACCGGGCTTTGACTTTGATATGGTAGGCAATGATGAATTTGGCCTGCTCGATTGGGATGTCAATTTACTGTATGATATCAACTGGAAGAATTCCTCACGTTTCAGTATGAGACTCAGAAGACAGTTTACCTATCTCTTCAATGGTTTTGACCCCAGTGGCAGTGGAGGTCTTGAATTGCCCAGCGATACTGATTATACCAATAATCTGATCATAGCCCGGTACAACTCTGATCAGCGCAAGAAGGTCTTCTTTAACCTCAGCACCAGGTCAGGAGGCTATTTTAATGGTACCCGTATCAACCTGGAGGGGGCAGTGACCTTACGTTATCAACCTCTGGGTTTTACCAGTATAAACTTTGCCTATAACCGCATTCGCCTGCCAGATCCCTACAATGATGCCAACTTGTTTCTGATAGGTCCACGGTTCGATTTTACCTTTACCAAAAAACTCTTCTGGACGACTTTTGTACAATACAACAGTCAGATTGAGAACCTCAACATTAATTCCAGACTCCAATGGCGATTCAGTCCCGTGTCTGATTTCTTCCTGGTGTATACAGACAATTACCTGGCAACAGATGAGGGAGGGTTTATTGACATAGGGCAATCAAAGTCCCGTTCCCTGGTTTTTAAGCTTACCTACTGGCTCAATCTCTGATTTAAAAACTCCCTGGCTGTCTGTGTATGAACATGAGTTTTATACACAAGACTTAAACAATCCAGGCAACTGCATGGTTTCCTTAGAAACAAGGGCTCCGTGAAGAAAATTATTGCACTCGCTTCGCTGACGATTTTGTCCCTGACCCTATATGTTAATTTTTTAGGAGGAACGGGTTCAATCAACGGAATTTCAACCGGTGAGGTATCAGGCCATTACCCTGCACTCTTTACCCCGGCCGGGTCCACCTTTGCTATATGGAGCGTGATTTACCTGCTTAACATCAGTTTCGTGATCATTCAGGTAGTGGCATCATTCAAGGGGGAGGGTAAATCAGATGAGAAGCTCACCCTTTTCTTTATAGCCATATGTGTGCTCAATGTCGGCTGGATTTTCGCTTGGCATCATGAGCAGCTTGAACTCTCAGTGATTTTGATGTCTGGATTACTAATCACTCTGATTCGCACTTTTATTTTAGCCCAAAATACCGGGTTGCCAAGAGTTGCGGCCACCATTGTAAAAGCCAATTTCAGTGTATATCTGGCCTGGATTTGTGTGGCTACGATTGCCAACCTTTCTGCATTGCTTATTTCCTGGGGAGTGTCTCATGACAGTATCACGGCCATGGTGCTTACCTTGGTTGTCATCTCTGTAGCAACCTTTTTAGCCACCTGGCAGCTTATTAAGTTTAAAAATGGATGGTATGCTGCGGTAATCATTTGGGCCCTCTACGGAATCTATAAAGCCCGTATTGCTGAATTTTCCACCATGACAGAGTATGTGGCCTGGGCAGCTCAGGTAGCGATGCTTATTGTTTTGGTGACGGGCGGTTATGTGTTTACGAAGAAATTCATCAGATTAAGGCCTTAAAATCCCGGACCTTACCAACAAGGCATGAACAACCGACTTTCTCTGCTGGCCGCAATATTTCTTCCTTTCATCTTTCTGGCTGCCTGTAAAAGCCAACAAAGCTCATTTTCCAAAAAGGATGTAAAACACGGACAAAAACTAATAGGACTTGATTTTAAGAAACAAGCCATTGATACTATGTACCGGTATCTTGGAAGAAACAAGGCAGGTTATGACTCTCTCAGGAAGTATAAAATCAGTAATGAAACCTTTCCGGCAATGCTTTTTGATCCACACCCGGCCGGTTTTTTAATGCCAGAGAAAGGGCAGGGGTATCAGGCGACAATTCCCACAAATATCAGTCTGCCAGCCAACCGAGACGACCTTGCCTACTTTAGTATTCCACAGCTGGCCTCATTGATTAAGGAACGAAAACTTACAGCTGAAGAGCTTGCCAAATTCTATATCGACCGTATCAAGCGCTATGACGGCCAGCTTTTAAGCGTCATCACCATCACTGAGGAATTGGCCATGCAGCAAGCAAGACAAGCTGATCGTGAAATCGCTGCTGGTAATTATAAAGGCATTTTGCATGGAATACCTTATGGCGTAAAAGACCTGATGGCCGTGGAAGGTTATCCCACTACCTGGGGAGCCGCTCCCTACAAGGATCAGGTAATTGATTATACTGCTACGGTGGTGAAAATGCTGGAAAGTCGTGGAGCTGTTCTTATCGCTAAGCTGGTTTCCGGCTCGCTCGCCAGGGGAGATGTCTGGTTTGGAGGAAAAACCAAGAATCCCTGGGATTTAAGCCAGGGAGCGAGTGGCTCCTCGGCCGGCCCTGGCTCTGCTACAGCTGCAGGACTCGTACCATTTTCTCTCGGTACAGAAACCTTAGGCTCCATTACATCACCCAGCACCCGAAATGGTATCACCGGCCTCAGGCCTACTTATGGCAGGGTGAGTCGGCATGGCGTAATGAGTCTTAGCTGGTCTATGGACAAAATTGGTCCCATGGCCCGCTCTGCAGAAGATTGTGCCATAGTATTTGAGGCAATTTATGGCAAGGATGCCAAAGACCCCACCACGAACGCTGCACCTTTCAATGCTCAGACCAGGGAAGCGAACCAACTCAAAGTAGCTTACATCAAAGATGATATTGATGCTGATAAATCTGAGCGGGGTGATAACCTGAGAGAAGCTCTGAAGACATTCGAGGGTATGGGAGTAGAGCCAGTGGCCATCTCATTGCCAAAAGACTATCCCTATGCCGTGTTTGATATCATCCTGAGAGCAGAAGCAGGTGCCTTCTTCGATGAGCTGGTGATCAGCGGAGCTACTGATGACATGGTGGAGCAAACACCTGGTTCAAGGGCCAATTCTCTAAGACAAGCACGCTTTATTCCCGCAGTGGAGTATCTGCAGGCCAACAGGCAAAGGCGCAGGCTTATCGAGGAAATCAATTCCCTGTTCAAGGATTATGATGTAGTAATATCACCCACCTTCGGGGGAAGGCAGCTTTTTATTACCAACCTTACCGGTCATCCTGTGATCAGTGTACCCACTGGTTTTGACAAGAAGGGCAGACCGACAAGTCTTACGCTCATAGGCAATCTGTACGATGAGGGCAGTATTCTTGCATTGGCACAGGCCTTTCAGGAACAGACTGATTTCGATGAGCAACACCCTCCACTTTTTTCCGGTAACTCAAACATTAAATCTAAATGAGAAGATTATATCAATCCGTTCTTTTGGTCATGATCACCCTAATGGCAGGTTGCGAACCAGTTGATAAGTATGCCCGTCAACGAGGAACCATCTCCGGTTTTGCTGAATTGGTGAATGCCGGTGTGAAACAGATGGCGCTGAGTGGAGTCATGACTCGGGATGAGATGGATGAGTTTCTTCCACTTGCAAGGCAAGAAGCTTCAAAATACAACGTAGAGATTTACCGGGAGCCAGACCTGATCATTACCGATCTTTTTCCACATGATGTGGCCAAAGACAAAGAGGTTTTAATCCTCTTTCAGGGGAATACTAAAGATGCCTACTTAAAGCTTAAAGAAGATCAGAAGAGATACCAGGGTGACGGAGATTATTCTGTTGCCGAACGACAGGATATTGCCAGAAGATTTGGTCGCCTGCTCAGCTATACACCCCGTAATATCAATCGCTTACTTGCTGAGAATACTGATTTCAGGGTCATGGATGATTTTGGCATCCAGGCTACCAATGTGTTTCTCTATTATAAAGACTTGCCGGCTGCCACTAAATTTTACTCAGAAATACTTGGGCTGGAATTGTTAACCGAATATGACAATGCCAGTATCCTCAGAATTGCCACCAACAGCTTTGTGATCCTGGTAGACGAGGCAAAAGGCATGCATAGCGCTGAAGAACCTAAAACAGTAGCTTTGGCCCTGTTAACTCGTCAATTGCCTGATTGGTACGACTACCTAAAGAGTAAGAATGTGCCAATTAGGTACACTTATAAACCAAAAGAGGGCGGACCTCATGACGGTTTTGTGGCGATTGATCCGGAAGGCTATCTGCTGGAGTTTGAGCTCTTCAAACAGCATAAAGAGAATGAACGTTTTGTACCGGTACTGGCCACCAATGATGAAGTGGGCACTTCGGTTGCTTTCAATAACAAACAGCTTGGCTTTCACGCCTCAATCACCTGGCTCTATTATCAGGATCTGTTGGGGATGCAGAACTTCTATGAAAACGTAATGGGGCTTGAGTTGGTAGCTGATCAGGGCTGGACCAAAATATATAAAGCTACCGATACCGGATTTATTGGCCTGGTAGATGAACGAAGAGGCATGCATGATTTCACAGAGGAAAAAGCCGTGAATTTGTCATTCATCATGGATGATCTGGATGGCTGGTTCGAGTATGCAAAATCTAATAAGCCCTTTGAGCTTCGATCTGCCGAAATGGGTGAGGGGCCAGAGGGGAAATACCGGGCCTTTGTAGGTTTTGATCCTGAAGGCTATTTCATGGAATTCGATAAATTCTATGAGCATGCCGATAATACCAGCCTGATGCAATACCTTAGTAAGTAGCGGCCGACTGTATTATTTTAATACAACTTGTCGCAGCATCGAGACAGGTATCAATTCCTTGAGTTGGCCTTTTGATAGGACCTGAGTAGGTTAAGGTTCAGATCACTTGACCAATGTGTATCTTCACACGCTGTTTTTATTGCTTCAGCTTCTGCGGAACCTAGCACCACTTTGTTGGGTATGACATTTGCTAAAGTGTTGACAATTCAAAACAACACTCAAATGTCAACCAATCGAATTTCTAAATGGCTCTTTCTTCTTATGCTTGCAGTAATCGGTTCACTCAGCTGTGGATCTGATGATGGAGAAGCCCCACAACCGGAACAACCCGTTGCCGCTAGTCTGGAACTCAGCATCAGCGAGGGATATACTGTTGCCGGTCACGCCAAACCCCTCTTGCTCAGTCTCAAAGCCCTTGATAATGAAGGGAATGAATTGTTCAACCCTTCGTATACCATCCTGGTCAATGGTGAAGAAAAGGGAAGACTTAGTACGTTCAGGAGTGAGACTTCTGGTAGCTTTGAACTGAAAGCAGTAGTGGGAACGGTGGAAAGTAATGTGGTGCTGGTACAGGTACGGGAGCAGCAGGTTTATCAACCCAAAACCTATCGGATAATCTTCCATATTGTGCATGACGGGGAGCCTTTAGGTACAGGCTATAATATCCCACAGGATAGAATTGCTTATCAAATGGAGCTTTTAGAGAAAGTTTTTGAGCAATCTTCAAATCTCACTCCAAATTCCGCACTCCCGAATATCGACTTTGAGCTTGCCAGTATAGACCCTGAAGGCAATATGTTAGCAGAACCAGGTATTAATCGACTGCAGCGCCCCGATCAAAGTGCTTCTGTGCTTTTTGAGGATTGGATGTGGGGTCATTATTGGGACCCTGACTACTATATCAACGTATGGGTGGGTGACACTAAAAATGGATATAGCTGGGGCATTTACCCTGAGTTTGCCTGTTCAGAGCCTACTCTCCCACAAGGTCTTGGTTGTACTTCAGCCACTGATGTACACCGCCTGGAAGGAATAGCCCTGGAACTGGATAATCTATACGATGAGAACTGGGTTTTTCCTCATGAAATGGGACATGTCTTCGGGCTTTTCCATATCTTCTCAGGAAGCGAATGCTCTACTGATGTCGACTTTTGCGAGGACACCCGCCAGTACAACCGGGTGGCCTATGAAAATACTCCGACTGCCCATGTAAGGACTTCCTGCACAGGCGATGAATTTATAAGCTACAATGTGATGGACTACTGGCAGCAGTTGAATGGAGCCAGAGACCTGACCTATGATCAGGTGCAGCGAATCAGAGCGGTTGTCGATCATGGATTATGGCGGGGCGGTAAAAGCCTGTCAGAAGGTACTCCCAGGGATATGTCTGCCATCAGAAATGGAGGCTAACCATAATTCATCGCTCGGGTACTGAAAAGGTAGTTCTTTTCATATATTTCCGGTATGAAAAGAACTACCGTCAATGTTGCTGAAAAATTCAGCCTTTTTAATAGCCAATGGACCCCGCATATCATCGGTGAGCTTAATGGTCAGCAGGTGAAACTAGCCAAAATTGCCAATGATTTTGTCTGGCATAGCCATGAAGAAGAAGATGAGATGTTCCTGATCTTCAAAGGCACTCTCTATATGGAATTTCGTGATCGTACCGAGGTCTTAAAGGAGGGGGAGATGATTGTGGTGCCTAAGGGTGTAGAACACAATCCTTATACAAAGGATGGGGAAGAGGTTTGGGTAATGCTCTTCGAACCAGCTGCTACTCTGCATACTGGCGAAGTAGAGCATGAAAGAACACACAATAATCAGCAATGGATCTAAAGCCTTGCTAAGCCTTTAGGATTATTCAACCCTAAAGGCTTATCTTAATCCTATCTAATTTTTTAATCACCAAGCTCCATATCATGACCACTACTGCAGGCAGTTATAATAATCCCACCGTTGTTGTTCTTCCACCAGGTGCAAGCCTCGGTTCAGACGATCAGGATGTACGCATCTACTATGTGAACACAGACGATGATGCTTCCTTTTCGCTAAATACACCATCAGGTAATTTTTCGGCTAAGGCTACCCAATTGGGTGCAGAGATGCATAAACGAGGACATTCTACCCTGTCTGCGGCCAAAGCACAATATGCAGTTCATCTGGATGAAAAACCTGCTGACGGAAGTCACTTTCTGAACATGAAACATGGAGGCAAGCACTGGGTCTTCAATGATCCGGGGGCGGTGGCAGACTATACGCTTGTGAGAAATGTTATGGCCTTTCATACACAGCGCGATATGAATCAATGGGCCCCGAGGACGAAATTTTTTGAGCTGTTTATAGCCCAGGATTCGAGCCTTCCACTTGATCCGTCTAATCCTGATACATATTATAATGCCGTTTTGGCCAAGGTTGAAGCCGACCCCCAGACCTATTATGATGGGGTATATATCAACATGGAGAAAATCAGGAAAGAGAGTCATAGGATAGATATTCCTGAGTATACTCCCACAACACCGAATGTTGGAGCCGCTATTATCCAGCTGAATCCCGGCAGCTCGAAGTATGATCCGCTCAATCAATTTAACCCACTGCCCTTAACCGCAGATGTGCAGATTTATGAACCAAAGGCCAAATACTTCACGGCCAATCCCACGCAACTGGGGCCGCTGCAACTCTGGTACAATGATCAAAACAATAAGAGTGGGTGGGGTTATAACATGTTTCTGATTTTCACGAACACCGGCACCACCACCACCTGGGACGATATCAGAACGAGCACCGATTATCCTTCATTTGCCACTTACTTCCTGATGAACGAGCTGGCAAAAGACCCGGACGGTTATCACAAGAGCACTTTTATGTATAAAACGGCAGACACGCCAGCCTCTGGACAAACTCCGGCTGTACCCGGAAAAATGAATGCGGGACCACTTTGGGATAAGAATAAATCTTACGGCAATGTCATCCTCCAATACAGCCAGGACTATTCATCGCCCGATGGTTGGTTATACAGCATTAGCGGACAGGCACCATTATGGTGGGGTGTACTGTTACAAGACAAGCAGTTCTGCCAGGAGGTATGGTCCCAATGGACTCAAAACACCGCCACAGGAGGTGCCCTTACAGATACTGTAATCAATGCCTATATCGCTAAGAAAGTTGCCGATCTCGATACCAGCGGAGCATTGACCGGGAATAATACCCGCTGGCAGAACTCTTACAATATGACCATGTCAGACTATAATGCTCAGGTGACTGATCTTACGACTTACATTACGAATCGCTTGACATGGATGGGGAGCAAGCTGCAAGGCCTGCTGAATTCCACCTCCGGTTTCACTCCGGCATCATAATGCCGGTTGTCTAATAAACAAAACCAATAACCAACTGAACCAATAACCCATAACCAATAACCAATAAGCAACTAACAACGAATGAGTAAAAGAGCACTGGTGAAGTACCTGCAAACCCTCGATAAGAAAGAGCTTGAGTCGCAGGTGTTAGAACTTTATGCCAAGTTTAAGCCAGTGCGTGACTATTACGGTTTTGTCTTCAATCCAAAGGAGGACAAGCTGATTGAAGAAGCCAAGTTTAAGGTTTCTAAGGAATATTTTCCCACCAGTCGCAGAAGACCCAAGGCCCGTAGGTCTGTAGCCCATAAAGCCATTAAGAACTTTCTTACGCTTGAGCTGGACCCTGCTCTGCTGGCCGATTTTATGCTCTTCAATATAGAAACGGCCATGCGCTATAATGCCCGTAAGCCCCAAAGGCAGGACGCGTTTTATAAAAGTATCTTTGGCTCCTTTGAACAAGTCGTGGAATACATCCATATCAATGGGTTAAGAGCCATTCACTGGGATCGTATGAACAAAATCCTCGATGAAGCCGAAGAACAACAATGGTATAATGCAGCGGCTTTTGAACGGGTGTTGACAGCGATCAGTAATTAAAAATGCTAATCAGGAGTATTATTAGCTCCCAACCCTTCCCATTAACTCATCCCGATACTGGCTGCTCAAGGGAATGGATATATCACCGATGGTTACCTGATGATTTTCGATAGTGTCGATCAGATTCAGGTTGATCACAAATGACCGGTGTATTCTCAGAAATTGGTTCTCAGGTAAAATCTGAAAAATGTTCTTCATATTCTGTCTTGACAGAATCTTTTTGTCCACCGTATTGAAAGTCAGGTAATTACCATCTTTCTCTACATACAGAATATCATCAAATCCCAGCTTGTGAAGCTTGGGGCCACTTTTGAGGTAAATAAACTTCTGGGTTGTTGGTTCGTTCCGGACCGGTGGGGTTGACTCTACAGCCGTGCTAAGCTGTAGTCTGTCCAGGGCTTTGGTCGTAGCTTTCAAAAAGCGATCGAAGGCAAAGGGCTTCAGCAGATAATCTACCGCATCATAGTTATAGCTTTCTATGGCATACTCGGTATAGGCAGTAGTAAAGATTACCAGGGGTTGGTAGCGCAGTAAATTGAGAAACTGGAGGCCCGTTACCCTTGGCATGTTGATGTCCAGAAAGATTAGCTGTACCTCGTGAGTTTTGATGTATGACACAGCCTGTAAGGGATCTCTGAAAGTGGCTTCGAGTTCAAGAAAGGGGATTTTCTGACAGTGTGACACAATCAACTCCAAAGCCTTGGGCTCATCATCTATCGCGATACAATGCAGCGTGCTCAATTCAGTTTTAGTTTTAAAATAGCCCCGTGAACCTCTCCATCTTCCTTGATTTCAAGGCTGTAGAGACCATAATATAGTAATTCAAGTCTTCGTCTCAGGTTTTCCAGTCCTATGCCCGATTTGCCTTTCTCCAGGTCGTTGGCATTGTCAGCACATGAGTTAAAGACGCTGAAGATCATCTCGTCATTTTCTAAGATGAGCTCAATTTTAATCACCGAACTCTCTTTGAAATCTATACCATGTTTAAAAGCATTTTCAACAAAGGGAATCAGCAGCATAGGTGCAATTCTTACATTCCCGGTCGGACCTTCTACATGGAACTGGATGATAAAGTCATCATCTTCAGAGAGCCTTAGCTTTTGAATTTCGATAAAACTACGGATGTATTCCAGCTCTCTGTCGAGCAAAACCGTATCGCTATTGCTATCATACAACATATAGCGCATCAGCTGAGAAAGCTTGTCTATGCCATCTGCCAGGTCGGGGCTGTCTGAGCGGTTGGCCATAGAGTAGAGGTTGTTCAGTGTGTTAAAAAGAAAATGTGGGTTTACCTGTGCCTTGAGGAAGGCAAGTTCCGTAACCAGCTTTTCCTGAACCAATACAGACTTCTGGCGCTCGTTTTTCATCCAACTCAGGGCAAAGGAATAGGCAAAGGATATTCCAAGGTAGAAGATAGACAAGGTAAAACTCAAAGGAAGCCTGGGGGTAATGTAAACCCACAAGCCATCAGGGCCCAACATTAAGTAGTTGGAAATAATAAGTTCAAGGGCAAGTGCAACAACCAGCACCAGAACAGAACTCAATATAAACCTTTGCAGGTTCCGGGTTTTCACATACCTGGGAAAGAGTAAAAAAGCGTTGGTATAGAAGAGAGCCGCTTTAAAAACGTGTGTGAGTGCAAAGAACCATAGCTCCCTGATATTGCGGTGCACCATGGTGGTGGTGACCCCGTCTATGTTGATTAACTCATAGTCAGATTCGCCAAAGGCCAGAAAGATCACCCAGGTGGTGAAGCACCAGAAGAGTACATGGATCAATATTTCCAGCCATTTTTTCATTGCCCGACAAGATATACCTTCTGACTCGAAATCTGAGCTTGATGACGCGAATGTCAGGGCTTTCGGGACCAAAAGAGGTTTTCTGCAATTTTGACCAAGATCTCTGCATACCGCATTATAATTTCAAAAAGAGGTCGTTTACACCTGCTATTTGATCTGTCAATCGGCACCTGGTAAGTTCATTCTTATAATCAAAAACTTAAATTGACATGAAGAAAATAAACAGCGCTTTCGCCTTATTATTGATGATTTCTCTTCTGGCTGGGGGGGAAATCGCCAGGGCCCAGAGTATGGGGAAGCAAACCGTAGCCATGCTCGAAGAATCACCAGCAGGTTCTAAGATTCTCCGTTTCGTAAAAGCCGTTAACAAAGGTGAGGCCATTCCTGATGATTTTATCAAACTCATCTTTCATGAAGACCTGATCGCTAAGGCGGGTCTGGCTGGATTGAAGAATATGATGGAAAATGATATACCCGAAAATGATGGTAAGCTCACTCTCTACCTGGTGGAGCGTGTAGAGCGTTTTAAGTTTGTGCTTTATGCCAAGGGCAGCAAGTCTCCTGGTTGGTTGAAAATGGACTTCACACATAAAGGGTCATCTCCTTACAAAATTGTAGGAGTAGGGGTAGATGGGATAGATGAGGCTCCTGAAAGGGCAGATAAGCCCATGAAAATCGACTGAGTATGCTCCGGAACTTCTTTAAGATAACCCTGCGGAGCATGGCGAAATCACGGATGAATTTTGCCATTAATATCATAGGACTGGCTATTGGGTTGGCCTCCTGCATCCTGGTGATTTTGTTTGTGAAGGATGAACTCACTTTTGATCAGTTTCATGAAAAGGCCGGGCGTATTTACAGGCCTTATGCTATTGAGAAAGAAGATGATCAGACAAGGGTCAATTCGGTAACCCCAGGCCCTCTGGGCCCAAAAATGCTGGGAGATATCCCTGAGATCATAGACTATGTGGTCATTGGTCAATTTAATGATCTGATTAAGAAAGGAGAGGAGCCCATTCAGGAATTGGTATATACAGTAAGCCCTTCTTTTTTCAATGTCTTTACCTTTAAGGTGCTGAATGGCTCCGTTGAGGGTGTCTTTACAGACCCGGGAGATATTGTGCTGAGCCGATCCATGGCCGGTAAATACTTCGGAAAGGAGGACCCCGTGGGCAAAACCCTTCAGGTACATGTAGGGGATGAATATCGCGGATACCTGGTGAAAGCTGTGACAGAAGACCCACCATCCAATTCTAGCTTTAGCTATGATTTCCTGATAGGAGAGGCCAACAACAAGTACATCTACCCTGAGCGTATGCTGAGGAGCTGGTTTGCGGTATTTATGGAGACCTATTTTTTGCTGGAAGAAGGTGCAGATCCAGCTGCAATAGAGGCGAAAATGGTACCTGCCCTAGAAGAAGTATTTGGCCAGAATTCGTCACAGCGAAGCTATGAGGTCAAGTTACAGCCGCTCACCGAAATACACCTTGACACTACTGTTCCGGCAGGGAATGCAGCAGTCAGCGATCCGAAATACTCTTATATACTGGGCTCAGTGGCCCTGGTTATTCTGGTGATCGCCTGTGTCAATTTTATGAACCTCTCTATCGGCCTTTCTCTCGCGCGCGCAAAGGAGATTGGAATGCGTAAGGTTATGGGAGCTGGCAAAAGACAGCTGATTACACAGTTTTTAGGAGAGTCCCTCTTATTGTCCCTTTTGGCTACGGTACTGGGTGTCATTCTGGCTTTGATATTTTTACCCACTTTTAACGAACTGGCAGGGAGAGCACTAAAGCTGGAGTTTACCTTATTCAATTCATTGATGTTACTTAGTGTAATGTTGCTGGTCGGTTTAGGCGCAGGGAGCTATCCAGCCATAGTGCTGGCTCGCTTTAAACCTTTAAATGTACTGAAGGGACAAGCGGGCATCGGTTTGGGTAAACAACACCTGCGCAATATCATGATGACCTTGCAGTTCGTCTTTTCCATTTTTCTGATTGCCAGCACCCTGGTCATGTCACGTCAACTGTCTTACCTCAGCGATCGTAACCTGGGTTTTAATAAGGAAAACCTCGTGGTGGTGCAGGCCAATTCTTCAGGCAGGGGGATTCGTGAGATGATCTCAAGAGGGTTGGAAGAAGCCCAGCTTTTCAAAACAGAGCTGATGAAGAGCCCTGATATTGCGGGCATCAGTATCTCCACCTTTACAGCAGGAAGTGGCGGCTGGTTGCAAATGGGCTTTGATGATGATGGTATCAATAGAAGCTTTCAAGTGAATGTGGTGGAAGAGGACTATGTGAAAGTCAACGAAATGGAAATAGTGATGGGGCGTGATTTTTCGAAAGAAATAGCCTCTGACAAGAGAGAGTCCATTATTGTAAACGAAGCCTTCATACGCGACTTTGGCATGGAAGACCCTATAGGCAAAAGGATTCCGGGAGGAGGCTTTGGTCAGCATCAGATTATCGGAGTAGTCAAAGATTTTAACTACCTGTCCTTGCATACAGCTGTGGGGCCTGTGGTAATCACGATGAACGCTGAACCGCTCTTTGCCGGAGCACAGGATATTGGAATCAGCTCCAGGCCTAGCCCTAAGATGAGTATCAGGTTAAAGCCCACACGACTGGCGGAGAGCCTGCGCTTTATCGAAAACACCTGGGAGGAGGTGTATCAGGGAAGCCCTTTCGAATTTGATTTTATGGACGAACGGCTTGCAACGCAATATGAGCAAGAGCAGGAGCTGAATAAGATCATTACTACGGCTGCTATTTTGGCCATAGTCATTGGTTGTTTAGGCCTGTTTGCGCTATCTAAACTGTCTATTGAGAGCCGTTCTAAAGAGATCGGAATCAGGAAGGTTTTGGGAGCATCTTACCAAACCATTCTGTATGCTTTTTCAAGAGGATACGGCATTATGATTCTGGTAGCGCTGTTGATAGCGGTGCCTATTACCTTTTATGTCATCAAAGAGTGGTTGGCTTCTTTTGAATATACCATCGCTCTCAATGGGCTTGAGTTTGCCCTGGCAGGCATACTTACCCTGGTCATAGCGGTCGTTACCGTCAGCCTGCATAGTTTCAGGGTGGCCAGAACAAACCCCGCCCTGACCTTAAGAGATGAATAAGGGTTAGTTCTAAAAGATTTTACGTTCGAAGCGTATCGCTTCGAACACTCATTAACCCACTCAGAGTCATCGCCAGGCGAGACTCTGAGTTTTTTTATCAGGCCTTGGCGGCCTTCAGACAAGTCTCCCAGGCATTGATGATGGTATCCAGATCACGATGAAGTAGACTCTCATTGATGGCAAAGCGGATCACCCTATTTCCATCAGGCCCTGCCAGCATCATATTATAATCGGATGACAATGACCTTTGAAGTTTAGCAAAGTCAGTATTGGTGAGTTTCAGGCCATAGAGATTAGAGCCATTCTTTACCTTGGTAAGACTTACCTGATCTGACTTGTTGAGTTCTGAAATGAGCGTATTTCCTGATCTCACTACCTCTTTCCAACGATCGTCAATACCATTCAGGTAGTGGAGGGCCATGGCGGTATTCGTCCAGCTTTGGAAGGCTGTTCCACCCAAAATCTTAATGTAACTCCCGACCTTATCAATCACCGAAGCATCGCCACATAACATGGCACCTCCGGCAGCATTAAGGTATTTGTAAAGTGAGATGTAGACTGTATCAAACAGAGCAGCATATTCTGCTATGTCCACTCCCGTATAGGCACTGGCTATATGCAGCCTTGCCCCATCCAGGTGCAGCCTATAACCCTCATTGCGGCAATATTTGCTGATCGCCTTCAGCTCATCTAAGGGCACAATTGCTCCGTTGGCCCGCCTGACAGGGTTTTCTATCACCACGGTTCCCAAACCGCTGTCTATGTACTCGCCACTTTTATGGTAAGCAATGGAGGCTTTTAATTCTTTCAGGTCAAAGTAGTCTTTGTCCTTGCCCAGGGCAATCAACCGCATGTTATGCACTGCCTGGGCCGAGTCTGCTTCGTCACGATAGATATGAGAGTTTTCGGGCACCATAGCCTTGGTGCGACCATCATTCAGCAATCTGATGGCCAGTTGGTTTGCCATCGTGCCGCTGGGCAGATAGATGGCTTTTTCCTTTCCCGTAATTTTGGCAAACTCACGTTCCAACCTTTGAGTAGTACCTCCCAGTCCGTAAAAGTCAGGCTGAATATTAGCTGTGGCGTTTACTTTGAGCAGCTTCTTAATATATCGTTCAGGGTCCAGAAAATCCGTAGTGCCATCATAAACAAAGTTGACAGATCTGTCATCATCCTGAGCATATGATTCTTTAGGCTTCAAAAGGCCCGTGCCAGGGACGACCAGAGGCAGGGAGGAAAGGGCAGCCATTTTAAGGAAATCTCTTCTGGCGGTATTTGACTTGAAATCTTTCATGGCATCTGATCTTATTTCGGAATGTACTAAGAAGCAACCATTCTTAGAAAGGGATTGGGCCGGATTAGGGAAATCTATGACAGACGTATTCTTTTTAGTCGGTATACCCCAATTTTCCACATTTTACAATAACTTCAGGCCCTTAGAAGAATGTGAAGAAAGCTATGGCGAACGAGCACCTGAATGCACTGTTACTGGCCCTTGAGTCATCCCCGGAAAACATACCACTCCGGAAGATGGTGGCTACCGAATACATCAAAGAAAAGTCGTGGGAAAAAGCCGAAGAACACCTGAAGTTCATACTGCAATACGAACCGGGAGATGGAGAGGCTAAGTTTCAGCTGGCTGAGGCCTACTATCATCAAAGAGCTTATTCAACAGCCATCATTGTGTTGGAAGAGCTACAGGAGATGGAAGCGGACAATGTTTTTCGAAAAATCCTCTATTGCCGTTGCCTGCTCAAAGATGGCAGCATTGCCGAGGCAAGGCAGACCTATATGGAGATTATCCGGATGGACCCCAAGTTTGAGGACGCTGAACTCGATAAAGAATTCAGGCTAACAGGACAGTCCAGCGAGTCAGAATCGGATGAAGAGTTTCTGGAACGCACACTGGGCATGCAAAAACCTTCTGTGAAATTCTCTGATGTGGGGGGAATGGAAGAGGTGAAAAAAGAGATTGAGCTCAAAATCATCAAGCCTTTCCAGCATCCCGAACTATACAAAGCCTATGGCAAAAAAGTAGGAGGAGGTATATTACTTTATGGTCCTCCCGGTTGTGGTAAAACGCATATTGCCCGTGCTACAGCAGGAGAGGTCAATGCAAATTTCCTCAGTGTGGGCATCAATGATGTGCTGGACATGTGGATTGGGAATAGCGAGAAAAATCTTCATAACATTTTTGAGGTAGCTCGTCAAAATGCCCCTTGTGTACTCTTTATAGATGAAGTAGATGCCCTGGGAGCCAATCGCAGCGAAATGCGGGGAGCCTCCGGACGTAATGTGATCAACCAGTTTTTGTCGGAGCTCGATGGGGTGGAGGCAGATAACGAAGGAGTGCTGATTCTCGCAGCTACCAATTCTCCCTGGCATATGGATCCGGCTTTTAAGCGTCCTGGCCGGTTTGACCGAATGATTTTTGTTTCACCACCTGACCAGCCTGCTCGTTCTTCCATCCTGGAGATTATGCTCAAAGACAAGCCTATAGAGAATGTTGATTTTAATAAGGTAGCGAAGCGAACACCAGAGTTTTCCGGAGCTGACTTAAAAGCCCTGATTGATGTAAGCATAGAAGCTAAGCTGATGAGCGCCTTTGATTCGGGTGTGCCAGAACCCATTAAAACGGATGATCTGGTTAAGGCCGGAAAGAAAATGGTACCCACTACCAAAGAATGGTTTGCCAAAGCTAGGAACTATGCCCTTTATGCTAATGAATCAGGCCTGTACGATTCAGTACTGAGTTATCTTAAAATCAAGAAATAGTGGATAGTCTGGAAAGAGCCGAGCTGCTGATCAATCAGAAGCGCTATGATATGGCCGAAGAGCACCTGAACAAGGTCCTGGCAGAATCGCCAAATCATGCCCTGGCTACGGCATATAAGGCATTGATAAAGCTACAAACCAGGCAAAGCAAAGAAGCTTTGACGATAGCTCAGGCAGCTTTGGGACTTGACCCTAAATCAGACTTTGCCTTGTATATCATGGCAGCTGCCTATATCGATATTAACGATCTCAAGAATGCCGAAAAGGCTATTGTGCAGGCCATTTCCTTTCAGCCATATCACGCAGATTACTATGGCGTACATGCCAATATTAAGCTGATCACCAAGGATTACCGGGATGCTAAAAAGATTGCAGAGCAGGGATTGGAGGTCGATCCTGAAAACCTGCTTTGTCGCAATATCCTCTCTACTGCATGGCTCAAGCTTGGCAGCAAGGCCGAGTCATTCAATACCATTGAAAAGGCTCTGGAAATGGACCCGAATAACCCCATGACACACGCCAATATCGGATGGGGAGAGTTGGAAAAGGGAAGCCACAAAAAGGCACTGGAGCATTTCAAAGAAGCACTGAGCAAAAACCCTGAAAATGAGTATTCCCGGGCAGGAATGCTGGAAGCCTTAAAGGCAAAATTCTTCCTCTACCGCATTTTCCTGAAGTACTACTTCTTTATGGGCAACCTGAAACCCGGAGTGCAGTGGGGAGTAATTATTGGCATTGTCTTGATCCAGAGAGCCCTGGGGAGCGGCACGGAGCAGTTCGAAAACCTGGCTTTTATACTCGAGCCATTGACCTATTTACTGATACTCTTTGCTGTTTCTACCTGGGTGGTACATCCCATCTTCAACTTTTTTATGAGCCTCAACAGCTATGCTAAGTTTTTGCTGACACCTGAAGACAAACGCACGTCATACGGAGTGGGAGCCTGCTTTATACTCTTTGCAGTATCAGTAGTCGGCTGGCTCATTACCCGGTCCGATGGCTTTCTGGCCGGGGCTCTTGTAGGCTTTACACTGATTTTACCTGTAGGACGAATTCTGGCTTCCCGTACGTCCTGGGTGCGAATTGTCACGGCCCTTTACAGCCTGATCACAGCTATGTTTGGTACTTTGTTAATTCTGGGTGCGTTTATCGAGGAGCATGGCATCTACAATGGCTGGCTTACATTCTATGCCATTGCCATTGTGGCTTTTTCATGGGTTTGGAATTTTATAGGGAACAGATAATATGGATAAAAGACTCAGTGTACTTATTTCCCCAGGTAATTGGGATCCCAAACCCTGGATAATAGGGCTTTCGGCAAGTGAACTGATAGATGAAGTACACGTATGGCCTACAGAAGCTAACCTTGATAGAGTTGAGCTTTTGCTAGTTTGGCAGCCTCTTCCCGAAGGAGTGATTAGCAAATTACCCAATCTGAAGTTTCTCAGTTCGATGGGAGCAGGGGTAGATCATTTGCTGGGAGATAGTCAGATTCCCAGGGACTTGCCAGTGATGCGCATCGTGGATAAATTTCTGGCCATTGACATGACCAATTATGTACTCATGTCTTTAATGATTTATCAAAGAAACTACCATCAATTAGTTTATAATCAGAAGATTAGCAATTGGGATAGAATAGCCTATAGAAAAGTTAAGGTTGGAATTCTTGGGTTGGGAGCCTTAGGTAGTCATCTGGCCAATCAGCTGGTGAACAGCGGTTTTGAAGTTTATGGTTTTAGCAGAAACCCCAAAAAAATTGAAGGAGTAAAGACCTGGTCGGGAACGGACTTGGATACTTTCCTGGCCCAACCTGAGGTATTGGTAAACCTGTTGCCACTAAACGACCATACACGCGATGTCCTCAACTATGAGCTATTTATGAAAATGCAACCCGGGTCTTACCTCATTAATGTAGCCAGGGGTGGGCATCTGGTAGAAAAAGACCTGATCAAGGCCCTGGATGAGGGACTTCTTAAAGGAGCTACACTGGACGTGTTTAAACAAGAGCCACTACCTTCAGATCATCCGTTCTGGTCCAGAAAAGACATTATTGTTACCCCTCATGTAGCCAGTGTTACTACACCGGGTTCTGCCATCAACCAGGTGCTGGAAAACTGTGCAAACTTTCTAAATAACCAGCCCTTAGCCTATCTGGTGGACCTGGAAAGACAGTATTAGCCAGTTTCCCTGTACATATTCGAGGCATTTCGCTCACACCTGCTCGAAGTGTATCGCTTCGAAGACTAGCTAATCTTTTTGTCGAAGGCTTGTGCTCCACGAATGACTCTACAGAGCTATTCGTCAGACCACTCAAAGTGTCTGACACCTTGAGTGGGGGACCCAATTCAGTTGATTTTTATTAAATAAGCCATCCGATTCATTTGCCTCGACTTCCAATTCACTCCATGCAACTAACACTTCAGTCATTTGTCTCTGATATATAATTGGCAATAGTGAAAGATATATATATATTTCACCATTGTAAATCAAATCAAAGATTATGCAGAGGATCAATCTTGGGGAGTTTGAAGAGCTGGTGCTTCTTATTGTCGCCATACTTCACGATAACGCCTATGGTGTTGCCGTCATGGAAGAAATTGAGTCACAAACAGGACGGAAGATCAATATCAGTGCTGTTCATTCTGCTTTGGACAGGCTTGAAAAGAAGGGCTTCCTCGGTTCGCATATAGGCGGAGCTACCAAGGCCCGGGGAGGGAGACGCAAGCGCTTTTTCAAAATCACAGTAGCTGGTAAAGGAGCACTTGATTTTATCAGGGAGCAGAGAAACAAACTTCACGATCAAATACCGGGCCTCGCATGAATCAGGAACCTCCCAAGTGGGCACTCCGCTTTCTTCGACTTTACTGTAAGCCCCGGCTTCATGAAATCATCGAAGGAGACGTTTACGAGCTCTTTTACAAACGCATAGAGAAGGAAGGACTTAGCAAAGCCAGGCGCAGGTTTAGCTGGGATGTTATGCGTTTTTTTCGCGTCAAATACATCAAAGGTTTCGAAGACATTAACTCACTAAACAACATAGCCATGTTTAAGAATTATTTTAAAGTATCACTCAGAAGCTTGCTCAAACACAAGTTTTACAGCTTCATCAATATTGCAGGTTTGTCGCTTGGTCTCGCTGCCTGCCTGCTCATTACCATGTACATTACCAATGAGCTCAGCTATGACAAATTTCATAAGGATGCCGATAGGGTATACCGCATGGCTGGTAATCAAATGGGAAGCTGGACCCCCGCAAGACTGGGCATTCAGGCCAAAATGGATTTTCCTGAGATAGAAGAAATAGTTCGTATTCAGGGTCCCTTTAATCAGACTTTCAATCTGAATGGTACCATATACCGTGAGGCTCGTGGCTTTAATGCAGACTCAACTTTTCATAAGGTGTTTACCATCGATTTTATCGAGGGGAATCCGGACGAAGCGCTCAAAGAACCCAATTCTGTGGTTTTAACCCAATCACTGGCAGATAAGTACTTTCCGAATTCTTCAGCCTATGGTCAGTTGATTAAGATGGATGGTGAAACCACTAAGATCACCGGGGTCATTGCCGACCCGCCAAAGAACACACACTTTTACTACAATTACATCAACTCCATGCCACATGAAACCTGGGTGACCGTTGGCAATTGGACAGGCAATAACTTCTTCACCTATGCTAAACTGACTCAGGGAGCTTCAGCAGAGGCTTTGGAAGCTAAATTTCCTGAGTTCAAACGGAAGTATGCGGGAGCAGAAATGCTGGAGTGGACTGAGTACGATACCTACGATGAGCTTTTGGCAGCCTCCAGAAACCCGCCTACCTATAGCCTTAAAGCCATGACAGACCTTCACCTGTTCTTCCCTAGCTTTGCCCTGGGCTCCAACGGTGATATAGATAATGTGTACACCTTTATCGCAGTAGCCATCTTTATTCTGATCATCGCATGTATCAACTTCATGAACCTCTCTACGGCCCGATCGGCAGCCCGATCCAAAGAAGTGGGCATGCGAAAGGTTCTGGGATCTCTCAGGGGCAATCTCATCAACCAGTTTCTGGTAGAGTCTATGATTGTGAGTTTAGTAGCCATGGTACTGGCCATGGGTCTTTCAGCCCTTTTTCTCAATGGCTTTAACACGCTGGCAAATCGGAATTTTGAACTGATCGACCTATTGGCTCCCCAGACATTGCTGTACCTACTAGTACTGGTCTTGATTGTAGGCTTGTTGGCGGGCAGCTATCCGGCATTTTATCTATCCGGCTTCAAGCCGATTAAAGCCCTGAAGGGAGAGATGAAATCGGGGTCAGCCAATGCGTTTTTGAGAAAGGGACTTGTGGCTTTTCAGTTTGCAATTTCTATTTTCCTCATTATCAGTACAGTGATCGTTTACGCTCAGCTCCAGTTTATGGGGAATCAGAAATTGGGTTTTGAGCCTGAACAGGTACTTCTGGTCAAAAATGGAAGCAGACTTTCGGGGAATATCAACGGTTTTAGAAATGCCGTAGAGGCCCACCCAAACGTTGAGAATTTTGCGATGTCCGATCGATACTTTTCAGGCTTTATCTCCAACTATGGGTACCAGACAGTAGAAGACAATCCGCGCTCTTACAATTTTATGAACATGTTTGTTTCGGCACAATTTCAGGAAGCGCTTGATCTCGAACTGGTTGATGGTCGCTTCTTTAATAAAGAGCTGGTTTCAGATACTTCCAATGTACTGGTCAATGAAGCAGCCGCCAAATGGCTCGGCTGGGATGGCGTAGTAGGAGGAAAGGTGAGCAGGGGAGAAGGGCGTGATTTCAGAATCATCGGAATCATCAAAGATTTCCATTACACCTCGCTTAAGCAGGATATTTTGCCTATGATCATTCGGAATGTCAACAATGAAGGCTGGATAAATGAGGCAGATCAGTGGTGGGGAACGAACTACCTTTCCATTAAGATCAACGGTAACTTTCAGAACACGGTAAGAGATATTGAGCAGGCCTGGTCGCGTGTAGTACCCGATGAACCTTTTGATTACACCTTTATGGACGACTCCTTCGCTGCCCTTTATGAAGAGGAGCGAAGGTTTGGAAAGCTCTTCACTGCCTCCTCAGGCTTGGCCATTGTTATCGCTTGTTTGGGGCTCTTCGCCCTGGCAGCCTTTACCCTGGAAAGACGCTTCAAAGAAATTGCCATTCGCAAGGTGTTAGGGGCTACAGTACCAAGCTTGTCTATGCTCATTCTCACCGATTTCACCAAGCTTGTGGCCATCGGGGCTGTTATAGCCATACCCAGCGGCTACTTTTTGATGAAAGAATGGCTCGCAGACTTCGCTTATCAGCTGCCGGTAAACCCCTTTTACCTGATTGCTCCAGCCCTGGTCGTAGCGATCATTGCCTGGCTTACTGTAGGCTTTCAGTCGGTGAAAACAGCATTGGGTAACCCGGTGAAGGCTTTGAGGAGTGAGTAGGGATCAGCTCTGACTGGATATCAAAACCACTCCAAGTGGTTTTGATATCCATATTATTAAGCTCACCTTAGCCCAATTCCCGGATCATCCTCATAAGCTGAATCAATCTGTACCAGCCGCTCCAGCACCGCGCTGAAAAGGAGGAAAAGGTTTAGGAGTGTCTGTTTGTCTCTGATGACACCAAGGTATTCGAAGTAGAGAATATCTACACCAGCAGGGAAGCCCGATTTGAAAATACGACCGTCATCATCTCTAATACAGAATTTGATGCGTGGAATGCTGGAGATTAATTGCTTTAGCTTATCTGAATCCAATAGTCGTTTAATGGTGACGTCACTATTACTCTTGATCACGAACTGGTCATCAAAAAAACGATCTCCGATAATGATATCCTGCATGCCTAAGAGCTTACCTATGCTGCTGAAGAAGTTCTCCTGATAGATGTTAAAGTAAAAGTTAGTTGTGTTCACAAAAGGCACCCGCATGCGGGTATAGGTAGAGGTGCTGTGATTGCTGCCAGGCGATTTATAGGTGTCCAGTACAATAGCCCATTGCTTGTGTCTGAATTCCAACATATCCTTATCCCAGAAGCCTCCGTCAATCAATTCCCCACCAATCTCATTGGCTATCTGTGACCAGATCTCATTTTGAGAGGGTCCAAATACATCTCTCAGTAATCCCATGGCTTAATTAAACGATTTTCAGCTAAATGATCCTTCTGTAAGGCCAGGACTTTGGAGAAAGGGCATAAAAAAAGCCCTGAATCACTTCAGGGCTTTGTATACTGTGTAGTTTCTTAAATCTTAACAACTTCAGACTGGATGTTGAAATCATCCACGATCCGTTGTGTATAGTTCATGGTTCCTCTGGGAGCAAAAATCTGAAAGGTTCCACCCTTCATTTTTGCCAGCAGCTCCAGCAGTAACCATTTATCGGCAATGGCTTGAGGTGCTTCGTCTTTGTTAGCGATCTCAAAATATCCTTTAGCTCCCCATTTTTCAGCAGTAACATCAGGCACATAACCGGAGCCACCACTTTTGGATGCTATTAATTTGGGAGCTTCATAAGGCTCTATGGAAGCACGTACGTTTTCGTATCCTCTTCTTTCTATCAGTCTGATAACTTCCTTTACATTCGTTTCGTAGGCTTTCCCCTTTGACTCTTTGAGCATTAATTAGTTTTTAGGTTGCGACAAGGCGGCATTTAAGCCATAATTCTCCTGAAATCCAAGGATTTCTATGTTTATCATTCCTGATTGAACAAGAGATGACGCAAAGCAAGATGTGTTAGGACAATTCACAGGTTGTGATGAATATGCTCCGTTTAAATAATACCCCCTTTCGGTTTAAAAGCCTTTTGCGTTATCTTCAAAACAATTAGCTCAAACCACCGCCATGAACAGAATTAAAATTTGTTTCAGTATCATCCTAACCTGCCTTTTTACCCAATCAGGTTTTTCTCAAACCGATCAGGAACTCTCATTGGAAGCCTACAAGTTTCGTAACGTGGGGCCTATGCGAGGTGGGCGTGTGACAACCGTAGAAGGTGTCAATGACAGACCCTCAACCTTCTATATGGGAGCCACCGGTGGAGGTGTCTGGAAAACCAACGATTACGGTATTAGCTGGAGCAATATTTCCGATGGCTACTTTGCTACACCTTCTATTGGTGCGATAGCGGTTTATCAGGATAACCCGGATATCATTTATGTAGGTACCGGCTCGGATGGTATGAGATCTAATGTGATCCAGGGTAAGGGGATGTATAAGTCAACCGATGAGGGTAAGACCTGGGAGTTCATCGGGTTACCGGATGCGGGCCAGATAGGTGCTGTAGAGATTCACCCTGACAACCCTGATTTGGTATATGTGGCGGCCATTGGTCAGCCCTTCAGAGCAAACAGTGAACGAGGGGTCTTCCGCACCAAAGACGGAGGAAAAAACTGGGAGAAGATTTTGTACCACTCTGACACCATCGGGGTGGTTGATATAGAATTTGCTCCAGACGATCCGAATACGATATATGCTGGTTTCTGGCGAGGAGAACGTAAACCCTGGACTATTATCAGTGGTAGCGCTGAAGGTGGCGTATATAAATCTACAGATGGGGGAGATACCTGGAACAAGCTCACCAATGGCTTACCTGATAAGCTGATTGGTAAAATAGATTTTGCTGTATCTGCAGCCAATCCTGAAGTAGTATACGCAAACATTGAGGCTTCTGACGATCTGGGCGGGCTTTATCGATCTGATGATAGAGGAGCATCATGGGAGTTTGTAAGCGACAACCGGAACCTAACTAACCGTCCGTTCTACTATACAAACATTTACGCCAACCCTCAGAACGAGGACGTAATCTTCAACAGTGCACTGCGCTTCCAGCGATCTGATAATGGTGGTAAGAAATGGACAGGCATTCGTGTTCCTCACGGAGATAATCATGATGTCTGGATTAACCCGAACGATACATCTATCTGGATTCAGGCCAATGACGGTGGAGCCAATGTGACGCTCAATTATGGAGCTTCCTGGTCTACCCAGGCCAACCAACCTACCTCTGAGCTTTATCAGGTGGAGGTAGACGACCAGCAGCCCTACTGGCTCTATGCCGGTCAGCAGGATAATTCAACAGTGGCTGTACCCAGCTTGCCAACAGGCTCGTCTACCAACCCCATTTTTGGCGTGGGAGGCTGCGAAACAGGGCCTGCTGTACCAAAACCCGGGGATCATAACATTGTCTATTCCAATTGTAAGGGACGTTTTGGGGTGTATGATAAACGTACAGGTCAGGAGCTTCAGTATTATGTGGGTGCTACCAATATCTATGGCCATGACCCTAAAAAACTCAAATTCAGATTTCAGCGGGTGGCTCCGATACATGTATCGTCACACAACCCTGATGTGGTTTACCACACTTCGCAGTATGTACATAAGACGGTAGACAATGGAAAAACCTGGGAGATCATTTCTCCGGACCTCACGGCCTTTGAAACTACCAAGCAGGTAACTTCAGGGACTCCCATTACCAGAGATGTGACTGGAGAAGAGTACTACAGCACCATTTATGCGATCAGAGAATCAAAGCTTAAAGAAGGCTTAATTTGGGTAGGAGCCAATGACGGCCCCGTCCATGTCACCCAAAACGGTGGCACAAGTTGGGAGAACGTAACGCCTGATATGCCGAAGGGTGGTAGAGTGGATGCCGTAGAGCCTTCACCACATAACCCAGCAAAGGCCTATGTCGCGGTACTTCGAAATCAATTGGGAGATGATATGCCATACATTTATAAAACAGATGATTACGGTAAATCATGGACACTGCTGACAAATGGAAGTAATGGCATTCCTGAGGGGCAACCGACCAGGGTTATCAGGGAAGACCCGGCACAGGAAGGCGTTTTATATGCCGGGACTGAGTTTGGATTGTTTATCTCCTTTGATGACGGAGGTAACTGGCAATCTTTTCAGAACAACCTTCCTGTTACTCCAATAACGGACATTCGCATACATCAGAATGACCTGATCATGTCTACGATGGGGAGAGGTTTCTGGATTCTGGATGATATTAATAGCTTGAATCAATTGGCTTCAGTAGCTAACAATGAAGCATACCTCTTTAAACCGGAAGACAGCTATAGGTTCAGATATTTTGCCAGGGGAGGCAGAGGTGCTTCACCTCAGTACCCAAGCGCTGGTATTACCATAGATTATTATCTGAAAGATGTAAAGGATGACGTTACTCTCGAAATTGTAAACGCTGACGGACGAATTGTTAAATCATTCACTTCAGGTAAAGCAGAACCAGCAGTAGATCTTGAACCTGATATGGCCACCGGCTTTATCAACCCTCCCCCTTCCAGTGGTTTAAAGAAAAAAGTAGGAGTCAACCGTTTCCGATGGAATATGAGGCATTTTGGAGGCTGGAATCAGAACGACAAGCGATCTTATCGCGGTAATGGCCCTATGGTTTCAATGGGGAGCTATACGGCACGCCTTACTGCCAATGGTCAGACTTTAAGCCAGAATTTCAGTATTCAGCTTGACCCAAGAAACTCACTGATTACTGAAGAAGATGTGAAGGCACAGGAAGAACTTGCTCTCGCCATCAGAGATTTTCAGGATGATGTTAACCAACTCGTTACCCAGCTTTCTGAAAAAAGGAAGGCACTTGAGAATTCACTCGATACGGAAAGGGTAAGTCGTAAGCAAAGAAGGAAGAAAGAAGCCCTTGATAATGTCTATTATAAACTGGTAACTCCTCCCGGTACCTACATGCAACCGATGCTACAGGCACAGACAGGCTACTTGAATTCAATGCTGGGGCGTGCAGATCAACGTCCGGGTAAAGATGCTTACGACAGGTTGGAAGAGTTAAAGACTCAGTTTGAAGAAATCAAAAAGGCAGCAGAAGAACTGGAAGAATAACTAGAGGCATAACGGCTAGGTTGCTCTGTCCTGATTATGTGGAGCTATCTGGCCGATATATTGAACAATGCATGGGAGCAGGTCAAAATACTCCGGAAAATTCCTGTTTCTAATCTAGTGATCATTCCTTACTTTAGACTTTTCCCAACAGAGCCCTGGCTTGAAAAACGAACTTCCCCTCAATACAAGTAAGAAATGGTATAGCCGCATCCCACATCCTGTGGTGATGCTTTTTGGCATCATTGTTCTGACGGCCATTCTGAGTCATTTGCTTCCTGCCGGTACTTATGAACGGGAATTAGTCGATGACAGGCAGCGTGTAATTCCCGGCTCTTATCACACGATTGACCCTACGCCACTGGGTATTTTGGATACCTTTCTCACAATTCCCGGAGGTTTTAAGTCAGCCATTTCTATCATCTTCGTGGTATTGTCCAGTGGTATTATGTTTGGCGTGCTCGAGAAAACGGGGATGATTGAAAATGCAGTAGGTACCTTTGTGAAGGCATTAGGCCTAGAAAGAAGGTATTTCATTGTGGTAGCCATGACCTTTATGTTTGGTTGCCTCGGAGTTTTTGTTGGTTATGAAAACAACATAGCCATGGTGCCTATTGCCGCAGTAACCAGCCTGGCGCTGGGAGGAGATCTGATGCTGGCAGCAGCAATTGCTGTAGGTGGAATCACTGTAGGTTTTGGCCTTTCACCTGTTAACCCCTACACAGTTGGTACAGGTCATACTATAGCAGAAATGCAAATGTTTTCTGGCTGGGAGTTGAGGTCTGTACTCTGCCTTTCTGCATTAGGGGTTCTGGCTTTCTTCAATGTGCGCTACTTTAAGCGAATCGTCAAGAATCCTCAAAAAAGCCTTTCATTAGGTATTGACACCAGTGGCTTTTCACTTTCAAAGGATCTTCAGGCCTATAAAATGAGTGCCAATAACTGGTTGGTACTATTCGTTTTCGTAGCAGGCATAGTGGTAATGCTCTATGGTGTTTTTCAGCATCATTGGTATATCGATGAAATCTCTTCAATCTTTGTCATTATCTCTATAGTTGCCGGCCTTGTCGCTCGAATGAGTGGCAGAAGTATTAGCGAAACGGCCTTAAAATCTGTAGGCGTGGTAGCCCCCGGAGCCTTTATGGTGGGGCTGGCTACCGCGATTAAAGTCGGTATGGAAATGGGAAATATCTCGGATACCATTGCTTTTAATCTGTCTGAAGCCCTCACCGGACTGCCGACTTACGCATCAGCAGTGTCTATGTCGCTGGCACAATGCGGTATCAACTTTATGATTCCTTCAGGTAGCGGACAAGCGTTGGCCACCCTGCCAATCATGATTCCTTTGGGAGAAGTACTGGGGCTTACACGTCAAAGTACTATACTGGCTTTTCAGGTAGGAGATGGGGTTACCAACCTTTTCAATCCTACGCTGGGAGGACTTATTGCCATGCTGGCCATGTGCCGCATCTCTTTCGATCGATGGTTACGCTTTATATTTCCGGTAGTGGGCGTTATTCTGCTGGTAGCCTGGGTTGCCTTGCTTTTTAGTGTCTATATCGATTGGGGACCCGTGTAAATAAGTTCAGGGTTTAATGTTTATTGTTTGTATGTTGACCACGGTGAATCTAAAACTTTAAACCTGTAAACAGTTAACCGAAAATATGAACGTTCAGCAAATCCTATCAAAACTCGTTTCATATCCTGTACTTGGAGGGGAAAGCAATTTGTCCATCATGGAATTCATCAAATCCTGGTTGGACAAACATGGTGTGGCATACCAGCTGGTACCAAATGATGAAGGAACTAAAACCTCTCTCCATTGTAGAATTGGCCCTGCTGTAGATGGAGGGGTGATTCTTTCGGGTCACACGGATGTGGTGCCAGTCAAAGGACAGCCCTGGACGACTGACCCGTTTAAACTTACGGACATAGGTGATGATAAACTCTATGCCCGCGGATCCTGCGATATGAAAGGCTTTGTGGCTTGCTGCCTTGCTGCCTTACCGGAAATGGTAAAGGCTGATCTTAAAAAGCCCATCTATTTTGCTTTCTCATATGATGAAGAAATTGGTTGTCTGGCAGCTCCCGAGCTGGCTGCTGCTATCAATACAGGTTATGAAGAAACGCCACAGTATGCAATCATTGGTGAACCTACTATGATGCAGCCAGTGGTAGGGCAAAAAGGTATCTGTATCTTTAAAACCACGGTTTCGGGTTCCGAGGGTCACAGTAGTCGGATCAAGCAAGAAGTCAGCGCCATCCATGAATCTATGAGGCTTATTCTCTGGCTGGAGCGCAAAATGAATGCCCTGATAGAGGAGGGGCGTATCGATGATCGCTTTACCCCGAACCATACTTCAATTCATATTGGTAAGATAGCGGGGGGAATCGCCCCGAACGTAATTGCTCAGGAATGTAGTTTCTTTTGGGATGTGCGTACCATACCAGGTGACACCCCAGAAGGAATTTTCGAAGAGTTTAAAGCCTTCTGTGATGAACGCGAGGCAGCAGTGAGGAAGGTGTTTCCCGGTTTTAAAATCTCTACCGAGACAGATCACCCTGCCGTTCCCGGATTAGACACCAGTGAAGACCAAGAGATTGTAGGCCTGATCAAAGAGCTGGCGGCACGCGAAGACCTGGGGGCAGTATCCTATGCCGCAGAAGCCGGGCAGTTTGCTGATGAGGGTTTTGAAGCTGTTATATGTGGCCCGGGTGATATTGCCCAGGCGCATCGGGCTGATGAGTTCATTCACAAGGTGCAGCTGGAGGAAGGTGTGGTATTTATGCACCGTTTGATTGAAAAGCTGTCGCGTTAAAACTCTGTTATGCAAGTCGTAAGGAATCTGACTACTAAATGGCAAATTCCCTATTCTGAATGGGGTCTTGTCTTCGTTATTGCGGCCTTGATGACCAACCTGGGTTATGGATCAAACCTGTTGCTGGCATTGCAATGTGAGCAGTACTATTTCGAATACCTGCTGTTCTTTACACTGGTTTATGGTGGCAAAACTATATCAGACCGGTTTGCAGTTGCCAGAGATTTAAGCTCTGTGGTAAAAACCGCGGCTAGGGCTGGTTTACTGATTTCTGTTACTTTTTTCGGGATACTCTGGGCATACAACACGATTACAAATTGCCTTTTTGAACCCATAGCGTTTTTGACTTCCAGGTTTCCCTTAATTCTGTTGCTGTCGGGTGTTTATCAATACTGGCGCTTCAACCAGCCTGATTCCAAGGCTAAAACAGCCTATATTTCATTGAGAGCAATCAATAATGGGCTGCTCAGGCTCGACAAAGACGAAATCGTCAGTGCCTCACTTCAGGGAGGATCACTCAAAGTGTCCATGGTCAATGGGGATAGCCACAGGATTGATATCAGTTTAAAGACATTGCAGGATGAACTCGATAACAATGAGCAATTCTACCGGCTGAACAGAACAACTCTTGTGAGACGCGATCAGGTTATAAGTTTTGTAGCCAATAACAAACATCAGCTTTGTGTGACCCTCCGCACGGGTGAAGCCGCAATGGTGAATAAGAACAAGGTCAGGGCCTTCAAAAACTGGTTGGACTGATTTCCGTTTCAAGCCTGAATTATTCCGTTTCGGTCTTTTTGAACTACTAAGGCTTTTAAAACCCCTTCATGGACAGCTGTTTTGAAAAAAATCAGTTATGAAAACAACAGTTCTAATACTCTCATGGGTTTGCCTTTTTATGGTGCCGGTCATACCGGAATCAGGAGAGCAAACAGATCGCGAAAAACTCACCTACCTGAAAGAAGTAGAATGGCCAAGGGCATATCGCGAACAGGATGTGGATTTATTAGACAGAATTCTCGCGAAAGAATTCCAACTGATTTCTAATGATGGTACCTGGACCACAAAGGCAGATGAACTTGCGTATATAAAAGATAACAAACCTTCTTACGATTCATTCAGGTTTGAGATAAAGCGGTTGGACATCTTCGAAAATAATACAGCTGTAATAGCCGGTAAAGGGCATATTTATGCAAAAGACAAAGAAGGTAAAACCACCTATTCTACCTACCACTCCAGCAATGTGCTTATCAAAAGAAATGGATTGTGGAAGGCCATCAACAGCCATGTTTCAGGAATTAAGTTGGAGGATTAATAGGAGAGAGGAAAAGGGTTAAGGCTTAGTCGATACTTTTTCCTTATTTAGCGCAGTGACGAAAATCTCTGCAATACTGCTGGCCGCTGGCCTTTCATCTCGAATGGAGGGGCCAAATAAACTATTATTGGAGTTTAAGAACCATACGATTGTAGAGCAATGCTATAGCAGCCTTTCAAAATCGGGAGTGGACGAAATTATAGTGGTTACCGGTCGAGATGCGGAGATCGTATCCGGGCTATTAAGATTAAGGCAACAGGACAGACTTGTACACAATGCAGATTTTCGTCTGGGATTGACTACTTCCATTCAAAAAGGAGTGAAACAGGCTCATGGTGATGCTTTTATGCTGTGCCTGGCTGATATGCCTCTGCTGAATATGGATCATTACGATAGCTTGATAGAGGAATTCCAGACTTCCGCAATGGCGGATCAAGAGGCAATTTTAGCGCCTTTTGTGAACGGTAAGCGAGGGAATCCTGTTATCTTTTCGAAGGTGCATAAACCGGCCATTCTTGCTCATAATGAAATGAATGGCTGCCGTAGTTTGATAAACCACAACCTTAATCATTTCATCCGGTATAATACGGAGGACCATGCTTTTCTCAGCGATATAGACACCGCTGAAGATTATAGCCTGTTAAACCAATGACACTAAGCAGAGACGAACTTATTCGATACAATCGCCAGATCATACTGCCTGATTTTGGGGTGGCAGGACAAGAGCGACTTAAAGCCGCAAGTGTGCTGATCATAGGAGCAGGGGGGCTTGGAGCGCCCAATCTGCAATATCTTACGGCAGCAGGAGTAGGCAGAATCGGAGTCATTGATTTCGATCAGGTGAGTCTGACCAATCTGCAGCGACAAGTTCTCTTTAATACAGATGAGTTAGGTGTAAACAAGGCTACTGCAGCAGCCAGTAAACTGAAGGCCCTGAATCCTGAAACAGAATTTGAGGTTTTTGAAACCCAGATAAGCTCAGAGAATGCCATGGCTATCATAGTTGATTATGATTTGGTGGTAGACGGAAGTGACAATTTACCCACAAGATATCTGGTGAATGATGCCTGTCTTTTTTTAGAGAAGCCCTTGATTTATGGAGCCATTTTTCGATTTGAAGGTCAGGTGAGCGTTTTTAATCAAGAGCTTGAACACGGGAGCAGAGGACCAAATTACAGGGATCTTTTCCCCACACCACCACCGCCTGAAATGGTGCCAAGCTGCAGTGAAGGAGGCGTGTTTGGCGTGCTTCCCGGCATTGTCGGATCTATGCAGGCCAACGAAGCAATCAAGGTGATTACCGGCATGGGTACAACACTGTCTGGAAAATTATTACTCTTTGATAGTCTGGATTTTACAAGTAGATACTTGAATATAAGATCTAATGAAAATAACCCCGTGACCGGAAGCAATCCTACTATTACAAAGCTTATCGATTATGAGGCTTTTTGTGCAGGACCAGTCATTGAGGAAGAAGTTTTGGCCTCTTTATCTGTGCACGATTTACATGCCGACAACTCTCGTTACTTTATTCTCGATGTAAGAGAACCCTATGAGTATGACATTTCAAACCTCGGTGGATTGAATATACCCTTAGGCCAGCTAAAAGAACAGCTTGAACAAATACCTGGAGATAAGCAGGTGGTGGTCCATTGTAAGAGTGGTGTGCGCAGTGCTCAGGCAATTAATTTGTTGAAACAAGAGGGTTATACTAATTTGTTGAATCTGGAAGGGGGCATTCTTGCCTGGCAGAAGGAGATAGACTCTGAAATGGCCGTTTATTAAGGGCTGAAAACCATTATGAACATAGAAATTGTAGCTTTTGGCATTGCCAAAGATATTTTGAAAGGCAAATCAATACAGCTGGAAGTAGCAAGCGCTGCGACCGTAGAGCAGGTGAAAAAACAGCTTGTAAATGATTATCCTGACTTTCAGACACTGGCCTCACTACAGTTGGCAGTAAATGCCGAATATGTAGTGGATGACTACGTTTTAAATGAAAATGACGAGGTGGTGCTGATCCCACCGGTAAGTGGAGGATGAGGAGCATATACATAACTTCTGATAAGCTTGATAGTCAGGCCTGCACAGAGGCGGTTACCTATGATGGTGCCGGAGGTATCGTGGTGTTTGTGGGCACAGTAAGGAATGCCACCAAGGGTAAAGCTGTGCTACACCTTGATTTTGAGGCTTATGAAAAAATGGCATTGAAAGAAATGCAAAAGATTGCTGATCGTGCCATGGAACGATGGGGTTTGTACAGCATGGTAATACATCACAGAACCGGACTTGTGCCTATTGGCGAAGAAGCCGTTGTCATAGCATGCTCTTCGGCTCATAGAAAAGAAGCCTTTCAGGCATGTGAATTTGCCATTGATACCCTCAAGGAAACAGTGCCGATATGGAAAAAAGAGGTTTTTGAAGACGGAGAGGTTTGGGTTTCTGCACACCCCTAGGTGTTGGCCAGATAACCTTTAATACCCCTAAGTACTAAATGCATGAATGTAGAAGCTGTAAAGAAGCAATTCCCCATTTTCAATAAGGCAAACCCTGCCGGTAACGAGCTGATCTATCTCGATAACGCAGCTACTACCCAGAAACCGCAAGTGGTAATAGATGCCATTGCTGATTACTACGCAGGTTATAACTCCAATGTAGGTCGAGGTAGCTATTGGCCCGCTACGGCCGCCACTATTGCCTTTAAAGAGGCAAGAAATACGGTTCAGGATTTTATCAATGCCCGGACTCATAAGGAGTGCATTTTTACCTCAGGTACCACCGATGCCATCAATAAGGTGGCCAATAACTACCTGATTCCGAATCTCACCAGTGCCGATAGTGTCATCGTTACTGAAATGGAGCATCATGGCAACTTTGTTCCCTGGCAGCAGGCCTGTCTTAGTTCAGGAGCAAAGCTGAAGGTGATTCCCTTAAGAGACAATGGAGACCTTGACTATGAAGCTTATGAGCAGCTCTTAGACGACTCCGTAAGGATGGTGGCTGTAACGGCTATCTCCAATGCACTTGGAACAAAGAATGACCTTAAACGCATCGTGGAGGCTGCCCGAGCCTTTAACACAGCGGTGCTCATAGATGCAGCCCAATTGGTAACCCATGAAAAAATAGATGTACAACAGTTGGATTGTGACTTCCTGGTGTTTTCAGGACATAAGCTTTTCGGACCCACGGGAATTGGGGTGCTTTATGGAAAAGAGGATCTGTTAGAAGGAATACCACCATTGAGCTATGGTGGGGGCATGGTAAAACAGGTGACCGTGGAAGAAACCATCTTCGCTGATTTACCGGAAAAGCATGAGGGGGGTACCTCAAACATTGCCGGAGTCATAGGTCTGGGCGCTGCCATTTGTTTTGTCAATAAATTGGGACTTACGGCTATACATGAACATACAAAATCCTTAACGGACTACACCCTCGTCAAACTTGGAGATCTGGATGGTGTGAGGATATTAGGATTACCAGATGAAAGAGCCTCTGTAATTTCTTTGGCTGTAGAAAAAGTACATCCGCATGATGTGGCCTCTTTTCTTTCCGAACGCGGCATCGCTATTCGGGCAGGTCATCATTGCACACATCCCTTAATGAAAAGGCTCGGTGTTCAGGGAACCTGTCGGGTATCTTTCGGGATATATAACAAGCCAGAGGAAGTAGACATGCTGATCGAAGGGCTGATAGAAGTAAGAGATTTCTTTGCATGAACGATCGACTAAAGCAGCTATATAAAAGCCATATCCTTATCAAGGCCAAAGATGAGACCCATTTTGGCGAACTTTCTGGTTTCACACATGTACTGGAAGCCTATAACCCCATGTGTGGCGATAAGTACAGGCTGTATCTGGAGGTAGAGGGAGAGCATATTAAGGACGCCTCTTTTAAAGGTTTTGGCTGTAGTATCTCTAAAGCTTCCACGGCAGTACTGGCAGCCCGGCTTATTGGAACTAAGTTTTCCGAGGCAAAAAAACTGACAGAGCTCTTTATGGAGTTGATCAACCCTGACTCAATTATTCCCCTTGAGGAGTTGACCGATGATGAAGAGTTACTTGCTTTTGCCGGCACGCGTGATTATCCCGAAAGGATACAATGCGCTAGCCTGACATGGGATGAATTCCTTAAATCCGGACCCGCTCAGTAGTTTAGAGTAGACAATGCGTAGACCAAAACTCAAATAGTCAGCCAATAGACGCTTGTCACAACAAGGACTTTTACATATTGGGAGCATAAAAGATTAGCATTTTGGGTCATACGTTTTTCTTTGAGTCAGCGGTACTTTCAGTATCTGCACAGATGGGGCTTGTTCAAATGAGTGATTTGGGGTTTGTTTTATCCCTGATCAGCTTGTTAGCAATAGGCATTCTGGTGTACCTGATCTCCAGGAACAAGAGAAGGTATGAGTTGTCGCTGAATAAGAAAACTGCTGAAATCCGAAAGCTAAATGAAAAGATGACTCTCAAAAGTATGCGCAATCATGCTTTGCAGACTGAGGTCAGCCGTACCTCCGAGAAGCTTACGAGTCATGACGAGTTCAAAGCCGCTCTCACCCATCTCATCAGTCACGACCTTAAAAATGCAATGAATGCCATTATGGGGCTTTCCCATAAGCGTGATGACAAAAAGATGGCTACGGTAAAGACATGTGGCGATCTGGCTCTGAGCATGATTTCCAACATGCTCGATGTGCAGCGCTTTGAAGAGCAGCAGGTGAGCCTAAGGCTACAGCATTACTGTATCCGGGAAACCCTGGTGGCGGCACAATCGCAGGTGCATTTTCTCTTTGTCATGAAGAACCTGGAGCTCAAAATCGACATTCCTGATGGTGTTCTTGTGCTCATTGATAAGGAGATGATGACCCGCGTTTTTGTCAATCTACTGGTGAATGCAGTAAAGTATTCCAAGGTAGGTTCATCTGTGGTGGTCAGAGTGGGCAATGTGATAGGCGAAGGAGGAGAGGCATTTACTCAAATAACAGTACAGGATGAAGGGGAGGGAATTGCACAAAGCAAGCTGCCTTTCATTTTCGATAAGTACTGGCAATATGATACCAAAGACATTGGCAAGGTAGCTTCGGCCGGTTTGGGTTTAGTGTATTGCAAGCATGTACTGGAAGCTCACAACGGGCGTATTTCTGTGAGTTCAGAGCAGGGGATAGGCACACGTTTTGAGATGTTTGTACCCTATGTGGAAATGATGGCTTCCTCCTGTGAGTCCCAGAATGATACGCTATCCATACTCAGAGATGAACTCTCTATCACTGATGAGCAACTGGAATTGATCAGACAGCACGGAAAAAGGCTCTATGAGCTAAAGGTGTATGAGATCACCAAGATCAGAGAAGTGATCAATGAACTAGGCGAGCTTAACATTAAAACCACCTGGACCGGAGAATTGCAAATGGCGGTCTATCAGGGCAACCAGCAAAAGTATGATGAGCTGGTGGAGATGATTCAGTAACAGAACAACCCGACAGGCGATTTTCCATTCATCGCTACTCTTCTATTGTCGGAATCACCCAGGTATAGCTGTACCAGTGCCATTTTCCCTCTTTGTCGGGCACCGTAATCGTGTAGAGAGACCTTCGGTTGGTTAACACCTGTTTAGACTTTACGCTGAGCTGTACCTGGCCGCCCCTCAATATGCGCAATGATTTAGAACAGCGCTTGCCCTGTACAAAGCACTGCAATTGTTCTACACGTAAGTTGGACTCCTTAAATTTGAAGATGATGCGCGGATTATCCTTTGTTCCGCTATAGCCTGTTGATATTGCTTCCACTTTATCTACGCTTATGGGCAGCATTCCCAGCTTTTCAATAAAAGAGCCAATTTGTCCATATCGATCGGACATAGGAAACCTGGGCACCTGGTAAAAATCACCCTCCGAACTATTTACACCACTGCTTTGGGCTGCGGCTCCTTTAAGGCCCATGCCTTTCACAATTGTCTTCATTTGCTCATCGAATTCTCCGTAAGGAAAGGCAAAGGCTGTAGGGGCTACACCCAGGTGTTCTTCAATCAAAGCCTGGCTTTTGATCAGGTCCGCCCCGAATCTCTGACGCTCTGTATCCAGGCTATCACTTAGAAAGTAGGCATGCGAATCAGAATGATTACCAATTTCAATACCAGCCTCTTTTAAGGTCTTTAGTTGTTCCCAGTCCAGATAGTCGGGATTGCCAACCGATGCTGTGTTAACAAATACGGTGGCTGTAAACCCATAGGCTCTAAGCAAGGGCAACCCATTCTCTATAAAACTCTTATAGCCATCATCTACGGTAAGGCAAACTACCTTCTGAGCTTTTTGTCGGGATTGCAGGTAGTCAATGGATTCTGAAAAACTAAGAGATTTATAGCCATTTTCCTTAAGGTGTTTGAGGTGAGACTCAAAAGCACCGTTCGATATATTCGTACTGGGGTAACGATCATCCCCAAACCGGTGGTAAACGAAGGTGGGTACTATCTTCTGAACAGAGGATTTTTGAATTGGAACAGATCCGTTGTTTTCCCCATCAGACCCGAATACGGCCAGCAAGATGTAAAAGATGAGAGAATACTTCATTCCTGGCCTGCCGTCACGTTTATGTAGAAACCTGAATCCAGCCGGTAATGGTCGTATTGCTTCAACTGATTATATCGAATCATAGTGCGTAGCTGACTGATATAGGCTTCTCTTCGCTCAGAATAGTTGATGAGGTGTGGAATGAGTTTTTCCACATCATTACTCTCAGCTCTGGCCTTTCTGAATCCTGCATAATGTCTGGAACGACCAATTGTCTTAAAATAGTCACTGATGGATTCTGATATATCATCATATTTACGAAGATAGATCGTTTCGCCATCTCTTTTAATTGCTGCCGGTATTCGGGGTTCCCTGGCACTGTACGACCAGATACCAAAAAGATTGTTGCCAGCACCAAAAATGCGGGAGTTGCCCCAGCCACTTTCAATGGCCGCCTGTGCCAGAACGATACTGTTGGGATGAGTTTCCAGGGCGCTCAGAATAGCCGTTGTATCGCTGGTGCGGTAGTTAGTGCTTAACAAATGGAAGAATGTACTGTCACTCTCCGTCCACTCATCTTTACCAAGTAGTACTTCGAAAGACTTTTTCTGATGAAACAGTTTGTCTTTGGCTACCAAAATGGCAGGTAGCAAAGCAGACACAAACTTCATCTTTTTTTGATCCAGGGGCAGGCTGTCAAGTCCGGTAATATTGCTGTAGAGCAATGCCGCAACCACAGAATCGCTCAAAGTCACAATGTCTGCGGGTGTTTGGACCTCGATGAGTTTTGGTGTCAGTTCAAGTTTTGTAACTATCTGTTCCTCCTCAAGAGGTTCTTGTTCACAGGAACTGAACACTAACACAAGTGAAAACGAAAACAGACAAACGATATAAACCTTGATCCCTATCGACCTGGAATGACCAGAGGAGTATAGACTCATGCCACAAATATAAACGGAAAGTTGAGCCTTTGTTAGAAGGCGATTCTTTCTGTAAAAACAAGACAAATCGTTCACTTTTAAGATTTACAGATACATGAATTGTAGACAAACAGTAGACAACTATCTATTGAATCTAACCAACATGAGATTATTTCATTAATGCTTTCATAGCTTAAACTGTAATCATGTGATAGCAGGCTATTGCACGGTTACTTTTAATGACCGCTTCGAAAGCGCACACCTCAACTATATGGTAAATAACTCTTCTAGGCTTCTGCTATGCTTTATATGCATGCTCTGTCCATTCTCTCTGAATGCACAACAAAACAAAATTGATAGCCTTCATATCCTGATGTCAATGGAAAGCGATCCATTGAAGCAAATAGATATGATGAACAAGCTGGCGAGTTATTTCCACCGGTTATCTGCAGACAGTAGCCTGTTTTATGCCACCGGGGCTTTGGAGTTGAGTGAGGACAAGAACTATTCAACAGGAACCATGGATGCCCTGTTAGAATTAGCCATTGCCAATTCCAATATAGGCAATTTTGACAAAGCAAAGTCCCTGGGTAAGCAAGGTTTGTCATTAGCGCTTGAGCGGGAAGATAATAAGAGAGCGCTGAGTCTTTCAAGTAATATAGGCAGAGCTTATGCCAGGCAGGGCAGTTTTCACGGAGCCCTTTTCTATTTCAGACAGGCGCTTGATATGAGTGACTCTTCCACAAATTCAAACTCTATAGCCAATATTTATAACAGTCTTGGCACGGTCTATATTCTATTAAAGGAATACGAGCTGGCCTCAGATCATTATGAGAAGGCGCTGGGCAGTTATGGTGAGGAGCCTGATCAGAGAAGCCTCTCCATGCTGTATAACAATATGGGAGGGAGCTACGCTTACCAGAAATCCTGGGAAAAAGCCCTTGAGTATTATTCCAGAGCCTTAAAGATTAATGAGCAATTGGCATATCCATGCCTGGAGATCTCACAGGTATATAACATAGGGGAGATATACCTCGAATTGGGTGACTTAGACCAAGCTGCAGTTTACCTCAAAAGATCTAAAAAACTTGCCGATGGCTGTGAAAACAAGGCTGCCAACGGATATATACTTTATAATCTGGGTAAGCTCGAGGCTGCCCTTGGCAATGACCGACAGGCTATTTATTATTTCGATAAGGCCATGAACTGGATCAATGATCAAAACAGCTTTTCAGATATTGATCAGGTTACAAAAGAGATTTATCAGTTCTATCGCGACCGGGGAATGTTGGAAAAGGCCCTTGAATACCTGGAAATACATACCAATGCCAAAGATTCTGTTCATGCCCTGGCCGATATTCAAAAAATAGCTGCGCTTACCTCAGAACATGAATTCGAGAAGGAGCGTGATATCCTCAGAGCTGACCAGGCCAAAGCCGAACTCAGCCTGCAAAATGACCTGACAAGAGAACGCTTTTACAAAAATACATTGATCATCGCCACCACCTTCTTTGTATTTCTTGCGGTGATCTATTACCTATCGGCAAGGCATCGTAGAACCAGCAACCGAATACTGGAGGAGCAAAATCAACTGGTGAATGAACAAAAACAAATATTGATTGAAAAGACCGATGAGCTCACCCGCACCAACCAAATGATCAACAAGCTGCATGAGTTCAAGGAGGACCTTACTCATATGATAGCCCATGACCTGAAGAATGGGCTGAACTCCATATTGGCACTTTCCAATAAGCCCAAAGATCGGGAAATGGAGATCATTCACCAGAATGGCGGACAAGCACTTGGTCTGATTACCAATATGCTTGATGTCTATAAGTTTGAAGATGCCGCTATGAACCTGAAGATTGAAGACTCAAGCTTCAACCAGCTTTTGAAATGTGCTGAAACGGAAGTCTTTATCCTCCTGGAGTTTAACAGAGTCCGGCTTGTTACCGATTTGGATTATGACATCATGATTCCCGTGGATCAGGGAATAGTTTCCCGCGTACTCGTCAATCTTTTAACCAATGCCATCAAATATTCTGCTCCTGGCAAGGAGATTCACATAAGAGCCACCTTTCTGGAAAATGAAAATGGTGAAGGTCGAATACAGGTGGAACTGGAAGATCAGGGGGAGGGGATAGCAGAGAATGACCTGCCTTACGTTTTTGATAAATACTGGCAAAGCAAGGCCAGGAATATAAAAAAAGACATATCCACCGGTTTGGGGCTTACCTTTTGCAAAATGGCAGTGGAAGCACATCAGGGAAGTATTGAGGTAAAATCCGACCTGCATCAAGGGACTACTTTCTTTATCACCTTGCCTGCATTAAAGAAGGCTTCTTTGACAGAAAGCATAAACCCTGAGAGCAAGGTTGCAGAGGGGGAGAGCATTAGAACTGATTGCGATTTTAAGGCTTGCGCCCTCAAATTCAGAGGGGTTAAGGTTCATGAAGTATCACGTATTCGGGCCTTGCTAAAGGAAATGAAGGGCCTGGATATGGAAGCTAAGTGGATAAGGGAATTGGAAATGGCCATGTACAGGGGAAGCCAGGACCTCTTTGACGAGCTGACTGAGTCACTGCTGACCTGAAACCAGTCGGGAACGGCCCATTTTGAGGTCTTCTTAATTTTTTTTGCGTCTTTTTTAAATGGCACCGTCTACGGGGTGAATCAAACAAAGAATTATCATGAAAAGACTACATGTAAACCTCGGAGTAAAAAGTGTTGAAGCATCAGTGAGTTTTTATACGGCCTTGTTCAATGCCGAACCCAGCGTTCAAAAGCCTGACTATGCGAAATGGTCGCTTACAGATCCCAGCGTAAACTTCTCTATCTCATTGGCACCGGATAACCTTGGTGTGAAACATCTGGGAATTGAAGCAGGCAGCGAAGACGAATTGAAGGAGATTTATGGGAACATAGATAAGGCTGAGAATGCAAATGTGAGGGAGGAAGGTCATACGGTATGTTGTTATCATCAGTCGGAGAAATCCTGGGTAAAAGACCCTCAGGATGTAGAATGGGAGGCATTTTATACTTATGGTACTTCTGGTGTAAATAAGGTGGCTTCCGAAGATGCCTGCTGCGATGATAACTGCTGCGAGACTGAGCCCAAAGAAGAAGCTGTCGAGGCGGTTTAAGAATGACCAGACCAAAGCACCTCATCGGAAAGAGGTGCGCAGTTCGTCAAAAACTCAGAAATAAGAATTTATGGTTAGTTTTAATATTAATCCGTCAGGACTCTCCGGAATGCCTGACGGATCAATTCCCGCATATATGAATCCACATTGTCAGGTAGTCGCCCCGGTTTTTCAGCAGTATCGTGATATACTGGCACGCTACATACAGAGTAAGGTAAAAGATCCTATCGACAGCGAAGAGTTGCTGAGTCAGGTAATGATGAAAATCTACGATCACTGCGAAAAACTGGAAGGGGTTCGAAACACCGAGGCCTGGTTGGTAACCATTGCCAGAAACGCAGTGACCGATTACTTTCGTATGCAGCAGAAACGCCCTGAATCGAGCCTGCCGGTGTCTGTGGCACTGGAAGAGGAGACCAATGTAATGGAGGATCTGGAGGCCTGTATCCCTTCTTTGATAGCAAAGTTGCCTGAAAAATATGCCCAACCTTTGGCTGATTATGAACTGAGAGGCATCCCTCAGAAAAGCCTCGCGGTACAGTACGGCATGAGTGAATCAGGCCTGAAAAGCAGAGTCCAGCGCGGCAGAAAGATGCTGAAGGAGCTTTTTACAGAATACTGCGGTCATTTGATAGAAGAGCAGGAAAGCTGTGGGGATTGTAACTGCTAAGGGTTGTTATTTCCAATGTCCAGCCTGGTCTTAGCGTCCGCTAAGACCTAATTCGGTTAATCCTCCAGAATCACCATCTGAAAAGTCTCCAGCGGTCCCAGGTCATAGCCGATTGCTTTCAGCTTACCGTTTCCTTCTTCGGTATAGCCCAGAAAACAATCATGGAGGCTGATATCAGTGCTATTTGATTGGCACCTATTGTACTGAAAGCCGATAACAATTACACCACAGTTTATACCAAAACCGATAGGTATATATACTCAACAGTGCTCAAAAGAATGGAAGAAAAACTACCGGGAAACAGCTTTCTGAGAGTCCATCGCAGCTATGTCGTGAATGTTAATGCATCACAGGGTTTGAGGGAAATACGCTCTTTGTAGGAGAGCGGCAGATACCCGTGAGCAAGCAATACAAGGTTGATGTATTTAAAATTTTTAATACTTTCTAAGGGAGTTGTAACTATGGTGATAACGATATCTGCACGATTTAACGGATGAAATGGACTGGGAAATGACGCTTTTGTGGCCATAGAGGCCTGCAGATTAGGAATATAAGCAAATAAGGTTCACCTTTATGATAGTAGGAGGAGCAACCTTTCTTTATCAGATCCTGCCCGGTTTTATAATTAACTTGCCCCTCTCGTTTTTAAGAAGAAAAAGAGGGCGAAATTATCACGATCACAGCTTTTCCCAAACCAGCCGGAGTTCATGTTCCCACTGGTTTCCAAATTAAATCACCAACCGTCTGTTTTATTTAGATCAAAGCCGTTTTCAGGCTTGATTTCGAAGTGTGGTCTTGTCGATCTGCTTCTGGACTTTAGCAGTAGGAGGGAAAGTACGATTAGTGTTGAAATGAATAAACACAATTGTCAATATATAAGTAAATACAATGAAAGAAGGTACAGTAAAATTTTTCAACAACACCAAGGGTTTTGGTTTTATCAAACCAGATGATTCCAGTGAAGACATTTTCGTTCACCAAAGTGGACTCATTGATGAAATTCGTGAGAATGACAGAGTTGAGTTCGAAGAAGAAAGAGGAAAAAAAGGAATGAACGCAGTTAACGTACGCGTTTTATAAATCTCACCAGGATTTGAACAGAGCCATTTTTTAAATGGCTTTTTTTATGCCCAATCAGATCTGCACTATTCCTTCGCCCAAGCCCACTGTGAAGGCTGTAGCTGTTTTTTCCAGGCTGCTTTGGTAGGCCACTGAACTTTCCCGAATAAGTTGCTCCTCGAATCCTTCCTTTACAAGGTTAATGGTGCAGCCACCAAAACCACCGCCCATCATTCGGCTACCCAGGACATAGGTTTTGGACTGAGCAAAACCCGCCAGAAAATCCAGCTCCGGACAGCTTACCTCATACTTTGTGCTTAATCCCCGATGCGATTCATTCATCAACTGCCCTACAAGCGCTAAGTTGCTGGCTTTAAGAGCTTCGCAGGTCTTTAATACCCGCTCATTTTCTTCCAGCACAAAGGATATTCTACGTTGTCCAGGTTCATCAAGAATTTCCCGGGCATTTTCAAGCATATTCAAACTTACATCTCTGGGAGAGGCAATTTCGGGATGTTTCTGCTGTAAGATGGAAATTCCTTTTTCGACATCTTGTCTGCGATGGTTGTATTCCGATTCTGCCAGATCGTGGCTGATGTTGGAGTTGATCAGCACAATAGAGCATTCCTGGAAATCGGCAGGCAGCATATCAAATTCCAGGCTCTGACAGTCCAGGAAGAGACAATGATCTATTTTACCCTGTATAACTGCGTATTGGTCCATCAGTCCGCAATTGAGACCAATTCGTATTTCGGCTTGCTGTGCCATTAACGCGATGTCTGTTTTCGAAATATTCAGATCGAACAATTCATTAATGCAGAAAATGACACCACAGGTAAGTGCTGCGGAAGAGGATACTCCTGAACCGATTGGGATATCGCTACCCATGAGCATGTTATAACCTTGAAACTGGTAACCCTTTTCCCGCAAAATCAGGGTAATGGCTTCAATGTACTTCTGCCAGCCTCCTGAAGCTATCTCCTTAATGTCCGGGGCCAGCTTAAGGGTTTCGTTGTAATTCCCCGAAGTAATTGAAATGTGATCTGAATGATTTCTGGAACAGGCAAAATAGGTGTATTTATCGATGGCAGCCGGTAGTACAAACCCCATGTTATAATCGGTATGATCACCAATGATGTTGATGCGTCCGGGAGCTTTGACTCTTAGCTCAGGAGCCATTGCATATTGCTCTTTAAAGGCCCGAAGAACTTGTTTTAACATCATGAGATAGATAAGAGATTTGGGATGATCATTGATGCAATTTAGAAGAAATAAGTACATAGTGGCGAAGATCAAATTGACAAGAAGCATGTCATGATTCACCATAAGATATGTAACCAATATCTTTATCAAACGTTATACCTTGTATCTCAATGTATATAGAATGTCATGATATCTAAAAACTTAACGGCTGCATCAACCAGGCCAATTATTCTTGGGGTATTAAAACAGGGGAACAGCTATGGCTATTTGATCATAAAAAGAATCAAGGAGATGTCTCAGGGCAAGATGCATTGGTCGGATGGTATGCTCTACCCGGTTTTACACAGGCTTGAAAAAGAGGAGCTTATCCGCTCCGAATGGGTCATGGCGGATAACGCCCGTCCCAGAAAGTACTACCATATTACCGAAAAAGGTAAGCAGGCGCTGATGACGGAAAGAGACCAGTGGTTGCAGGTTAATTCCGTACTCAATGAAATTTGGGGCATAGAACCTACTAGCTGATCTGCCTTGTTTAATCTCGAAAAATCTATAAAAAAATGGCTCCGCTTATTTCGTAAGCACCGGGGTTTCAATCACGGCTCCATCCGTGAAATGGAGCTTCATTTGCGTGATCATATCGATGATCTGCTGTCGGAAGGTCAAACTGAACGGCAGGCATTCAATATAGCAGTGCAGGAATTCGGGGAAATAAAACCTATGGCTCAGGAGGTCTACTGGAGTCAAAGGCCAAAATCAAACAACAACTTTTTAATCAATACCAGCATGCTCAAAAACTATGTTAAAATAGCGGTCAGGAATTTTATGAAATACAAGTTCTACACTTTTGTCAATGTGTTTGGCCTTACGGTAGGACTCTCCATTGTTTTTCTCATAGGACTTTTCGTCAATGATGAATTGAATTTTGACAAGTTTCATGACAATGCTGACAACCTCTACAGGGTAGTGGAGAACCAATATTATGCAGGGCAACCTGTATTTCCCGTAGCTGTAACTCCCATTGCACTCGGGCCTTCTCTGTTGCAGGAATATCCCGAGGTAGAACGTTTTACACGTGTATCAAACGAAGATTTTCTTTTTGAGTTGGGAGATGGTAAGATTCTAGAAAGGGGAGGTATTCAGGTAGATGAGCATTTTTTCGAGATGTTTTCATTTCCGATTGTCAAGGGTAGCGTAGTCTCTTTCAAAGAAAAACTGAATACCCTTATTCTCACTGAGCATCTGGCTGAAAAGTACTTTCCCAAGGAAGATCCTACGGGCAGAACTATCAAACTTGATGGCGAGGAGTTCATTGTAAGTGCGGTGATACAGGACGTACCTAAAAACTCTCACCTGGATTTCAACTACATTATGAACTTTCAGGATTTCCTGGCCGATAACCCGGACAATGCTAATAACTGGGGAAGTAACCGGTTATACACCTACGTTCAGCTAAGCAGTGCGACCAACCTTGAAAACATCAATGAGAAAATCAAGGGTCAGATAAAGCGCAATGCTGAAAATTCAGTAACTGATATATACCTTCAGCCGCTAACCGACATTTACCTGGGAGAGGTAGACTTTGTGGTGGAGGTACAGAGAAAGAGTCGTATGATGTATGTACAGGTTTTTTCCATAGTGGCATTCTTTATTCTACTTATTTCCTGTATCAATTTTATGAATCTCTCCACTGCCAGATCGGCAAAAAGAGCAAAAGAAGTAGGCCTGAGAAAAACCATTGGTGCACACAGAAGACAGTTGATCTTTCAGTTTTTGAGCGAATCGGTATTGCTTACGCTGATGGCAGTGGTATTGTCTGCCGGACTTGTATCACTTCTGATTCCCTCATTTAATCAGCTTACAGATAAAGCTTTTGACCTGACAACCTTGTTGAATGCTCAGTCGGGAGTCGTATTAGTACTTGGGGTGCTTGGTATGGCCTTGCTCACAGGACTTTTAGCCGGAAGCTATCCTGCTTTGTTCCTGAGCTCGGTCAAACCTGTGCTCGCTCTCAATTCTCAGACGGTGAGTGTAAAGCAGGGAGCACTTTTAAGAAAGCTGCTGGTTGTTTTTCAGTTTGTCATCTCTGTGGTGCTCATTATAGGCACAACGACTGTTTATAAACAGCTGAAATATATTCAGACAGCCGATTTAGGTTATAACAAAGAAAACATTGTTTATACCTCTGTTTCTGGCAGTCAGTCGAAGTTATTTGCAGACAAGCTCAGAGCACAACCAGGAGTAAAGAGTGTAGGACTGTCGAATCGCCACCCAGCCTATGTATTGAGTAGTTCATCAGGCTTTCAGTGGCCTGGACAAAACCCTGATGAAAAGATCCTTATGCACTTTATGGGCGTGGATGAGCATTATATGTCTACCATGCAGATGCGGTTAATTGAGGGCAGAGAGTTTCTTGAAGCTGATACGGCAGTGGTTATGATCAATCAAAGAGCGAAAGAAATGATGGGCCTTGATGAACCTATTGGTAAAAGTATTACCTCGTTTTATGGTGAGGCGCGGATTGTGGGAATGGTAAACGACTTCAACTTCAAATCAATCCATTCGGAAATAGAGCCTATTGTAATTTTTAAACTGGACAGGTTGAGCCGTGTTTACGTAAAATATGAAGACACCTATCAAGGTAAGATTGCCGCAACGATGGAAGGTGTTTGGAATGAGCTTTTTCCAGATAAAGAGTATCATTTCGACTTTCTCCAGCAGGATTTTGATGACATGTATAATGCCGAGGAGCGCACGAGCAAGCTCTCTACTTATTTCGCCATACTGGCCGTGATGATCTCCTGCTTAGGTCTTTTCGGTCTGGTGTCTTATGCTACCGAGCAGCGTACCCGCGAGATCGGTATCAGAAAAGCCCTGGGGGCTTCCGTAAAAACATTGTTTTTGCTGCTAACAAAGGATTTTGCCAAGCTTGTACTGCTTTCTCTTTTACTCTCCATTCCGCTGGGCTGGTATGCCATGGACAGCTGGCTTCAGAACTTTGCCTATCATACCAGGCTCGATATAGGCATATTTGTGATTTCCGGCATAGCTGCATTGGCGATTACCTTTGTTACCGTAAGTTATCAGTCGATCAGAGCTTCTACGAGCAGTCCGGTTAAGGCGCTGAGGAATCAGTAAAAGGAAGTGGTCAGGAAATACGTCTTACGTGTATTTGACCGCCAGTAACCCACACGCCCAATACACCTTTGTCATTTGGCAGGCTGGTGACTTTAAAAGATGATCCCTGACCCAGGTTCATTTGCATAAGACTGGTAGGTGTCTTGCCAAGTATATTACCCCCGAGATTCCAAAAATAGTAGTTGCCCTCAGGGGTAATGGCCAGGGCTGGTGATCTGCCCTGACCCAGTAGCTGCTCTCTTTGCCCTGGTGAAGCAGCGTAAATCTGGCCTTGTCTTTGCCAGACACTTAGGATCTGACCATTGGCAAAGGTCAGGTCTCCGCCATCCATGGGGCAACCATTGATTTCCCAGTTGCCCTGACCCAGTTTTTCGGGTTTGCTAAAAGCTGCGCCTCCATTGACTGATTGGGTAAGGTACAAGTCGCGATTGCCATCCATATTATTTCGGAACATGATGTACAGGTTGTTTCCTTCGCTGATCAGTGAGGGCTTGCAACACTCACAAACTGAGCCATCAGGGGAAGCATAGACCAACTTACTTTTTGTCCATGTTTTTCCGCCATCAGAGGATTCTGCGATAAAAATCTTTCCCTGAGGTTTTTCTCTTCCTGCATTTTGAGCCTTGAATTTTTTATAAGACTCCATGTCTTTGGCCTTGAGGGCGTTACCCCCTGCATCAAGCACTACCCAATACATTTTACCGTCAGGACCGGGGTATTGAGAGACACCTTTTGCACCTTCTGGCATTTCACCCACTTCTTTCATCAGTTCTTCCTTTGTAAGGGGAGTGGGCATATCATGACTCATCTCGGGTTTTTCCGGCTGTTTTGAAGCTCTTTCGGGTTTGCGGCCCGTTTCTCTTTCTTTTGACTGGTGACCCTCTGGGGCTGCGTCAGGTTCTGCTTTGGAATGTTCTCTTCGGGCCTTTCTGGTATCGATCCAGATGGCATAGAGTTTTCCGTTATTATCGTAGCTCATTGCTCCCAGACTTTCTCCTGAGGCACCCTCTATATCATTGACCCGATAGGGGCCCTGCCAGTCCGGATCGGATTTTTTCTTTCTCCAGGCGTAGAGATTGCCTGCGCGATCGGGGGCCATAATGGTATAGAACTCTCTGCTCAATGATAGTTGAGGGCCACTTGACATGCCCAGTACCAACCCGGGTAAAGTGGCCACAGTTTCTGGTTCACTGAAAGTACGACCATTATCATCCGACTGGCTAAAATAAATATCATTGCCCTGGCCATAAGTAATACCCAAGGTTCCCCCGGGACTGGTTGATAAAGAGGGCTGATCTCCTGTACCCAGGGTTACAGCCTTAGTTTGGCTATAGGCTCCGAGGGCAAATGAAATCAACAAACTAAGAGTGGACACGATTCTGGACGCTTGCATATCGGACTATTTGTTTTTTGAAAACAAAACAAATAAAGCAATTCATTACTACATTCTATACTTATCGGGTTCTGTTCAAAGCTGCTTTTTTTAATGAACACTCTAAAAAGGAGAGAGACAGCCTGCTAAAGGCTGTCTCTCTCGGTAAAGCAAATCAACATGGTTTTGAAACAGATCCCTCAAAATTTCCTGATAAGAAATGGACCTGTTCGATCGCCCCTAAATAATGCTCTTTCTTATTCTGAAGTGGTTGAGAGGGTCTTTAGAGAAGTTTTCCTTGATATACTTGAGCTTCTCATAGTTCTGAGCAAAATATGTTTCTGTAGGTATGGAACTGTCTTTGAAGCTTATGAATGATCCTGAAGTATTAGGAATCTCATAATCCCGTGCTTCTTCTATCCAGTCAAGGGCGCGGTTGGTCCTTGTATTGACCTTACTGTTCTGACCGATCAGTTGCTGATAGGTTTCCAGGTTCCACCAGGTCTGGTATTGTATGGTGTACTGCTTGTCTTTGTAAGGAAAGGAACTATCCGCACCCATAGGGTTTTTCTGATAATATCTTCCCACAATCGCGCCAAGGGTCACATAAGTAAACAACCCCAGCTTACGGTTTCCTTTCAGAATCAGGGGAGAGGTCATACTTTTCAGAAAGGCTTCATAACCTTCATCACGCAACCCTTGTTGATCGGCCAGCCTGCAGGTGATTTTATGAGGTGCCGGGTCATCGTAATCCGGTGGTAGTGGCTTGCCGGTACTCAGCAGGTTTTCCTGAACCTCTGTCAGGTCTACCGCTTTGTTCTTTTTGTGTAACGCCTCAATAATCAGGTTATTTGATTCCCTGGCCCAGTTACTCATCAGGTACTGCCCGAACTCTTCTTTCTCGCTGGGGTCCGTACCCCCATGGTGATGGTTGATTTTAATCTGGCAAGGAGGGATGGGTACATCCTTAAACCACTTTTTGATAAACCTTCTAAGCTCTGGTTCAGTCCCTTCCCAATAGCCATACATAACACAGTTGTGATATACGTTATTTACATCAAAAGCTTTGCTTTCCTGTGCCGGCTGACCATTTACCTTAAGGTTGGTACCAATCAGCTGGTTGGTTTGGGTAGAGGTAATTACCCGTTCCCAGGCTTTGAGTACCTGTATGGTCGGGTATTCCTTTTCAGGCAGGTCGCGCCAGATCTCGGGATAGGGGTTCCATTCTATTTCAAAACGTACGAGCACTTTAGGCAGTTTGAAGGTCTGGATTCGTAACTCGGTAACAAGGCCGTAGCTCATACCACCACCACCACGAAGAGCCCAGAGCAAGCTGGGGATCCCATCTTCATCAGCATCTACACTAATCTTGCTGCCGTCTCCCAGAATCATATTGGCCCCAACCAGACGTTCGCAGCACATACCTTCCTTACGCGTCCAGGGACCCCAGCCACCCCCCATGGTAAAACCGGAGATGCCTACAGTAGCACAGGTACCATGAGGCAACATGACATTTTCTTTGGCCAGCTTCGTGGTCAGGTTTTTAAAGATGTTACCGGGACCTATCCGTGCCAGCCCATCATCATCCACTTTAACCCAATCCATTTGTGATACATCAATCAGGATGGTATTGGTGCCGCTACATTCGCCCTCGTGGTCGTGTCCACCAGCCCGAATACGAATAGGCAGATTATGCTTTATGGCCGCTTTATAGGTGTTTTGTACATCGTCTTCCGTGCGGCAGTAAACAATTGCCCAGGGCTTCTTTTGCAGGCGTCTGTTGAAGATATTGCAGAATTCCTGATACTTTATCTGGTCCGACCAATCACCAGTTGTTGTCTTGATCTGATCTTCGGGGTTAGATAGAGTACCCTTCATTTCCTTTAGAAACTTCTTGATACGCTTATATTCGAATTTGAGATTAAGGTTCTTGGTATTCATGGTGTTTTGGGTTTAAAAAATTGCTGTTTAATATGAAAAAATGCTTCTTCTTGTCTTTTTTCTTACTGAGTTAAGTTAATGAGGTTATTTCAGAATTGCAGATTTATTCTCCTGTCATTGATAGTTTGGTTACTTACTAACACTCATTATACAGCAGCTTACCTTCTGGTGTTTATCTTTTAGCATGCTTCTCCGTAAATTGGTCTGAATTAAAAATATATGCATAGAGAGGACCTCAGACTTCTAAGAGATTATATCGTTGGTTGGATGATAGCCCTGGGGATGTGGATCCTTGTTCGCAATTATGGTGTGACAATTGAGGCTCCGGCTAATCCCGAACCGCATCAGAACCTGCGCATGCTCTTTGTGTTTGGCCCCTTAGCCGGCTTGTTGTTTGGTATTGCACAGATAAAGTTTGAACGCTATCTGTTCAGAAGAATTCCTCTTTGGAAGCTTTCACTCTTAGGTTTGCTGATCAATAGCGTCATCATGGGGCTTATCTTCATCCTCGCCTATCAGTTCTTTAAAAATGTGGTAGGCTTCAATGAGCCCACTACGTTCTCGACCTTTATCAGTAATCCCAATGCGATCCTTACCTTTTTGTATTCACTGTTTGTGAATTTCGTCATGGCGAGTATCCGCGAAGTGAACCTCTTATTGGGTAAAGGTAATCTGTGGCGATTTATCAGGGGGGACTTTTATTCCCCAAGGGTTGAAAACAGGGTGTTTATGTTCATTGATCTGAAAGGGTCAACTACGATTGCGGAGCAACTCGGACACATTAAATACAGCCGCTTTTTGCAGGACTGTTTTTACGACCTGAACGTGATTCGACACTCCGGGGCCGAAGTTTACCAATATGTAGGAGATGAAGTAGTACTCAGTTGGCGGGTAAAAAAGAACATGGACTATGTAAAATGTCTTAAGGCTTTCTGGGCTTATGAAGATGAGCTCAAAAAGCGAGAAGAGTATTACCTGGATAAATATGGACTCGCACCAAAGTTCAAGGCTGGCATTAACCTGGGAGAGGTTACCACGGCTGAAGTGGGCGAAATAAAGAGGGAGATTGCTTATCACGGTGACACCATGAACATTGCGGCCCGCATTCAGGACAAGTGTAACGATTATGGACGTACCCTATTGGTTTCGGAGCATTTTCATAACAATGTAGAGGCCAATGGTATTTTTGACTTTGAATTGATGGGAGAGGAGATGCTACGTGGAAAAAACGAATCTCTCAAAATCTACGCAGTGAATCGAACCGCCTGTGAAATTCCTGAGTAGGGATAGTTTCTGTACAATCTAACTTAAGAGCGGTACACTTTTAAAAAGAGCCAATTGACAGCCTTTCTTTTAATGGCTCATCGGAAAGTCATAAATTCATAGTAAATCCAATGCTATGAAACGTTCCTTTTTCATTCTCTTCTTATCTCTGACGATGTTCAGTTTCTCAAATGCACAGTCTGATACAGGTGATCTCATCGAAGATTTGTTGACCACCTGGGACAAGCATGTAGCAATGAATGCGCTTTTGCTCAATGGTATCGATAGTGCCTATTTGGTCGATAAATCGGCCTCAGGTGGACGAAATGTGGGAGAGCAGTTTGCGCATATACACAACGTGCGTATGATGTGGCTGTCACAACTGGCTGCTGATAAAGCAAAGGCAATTGACGCTGAGGTAGATGCACAAGAGAGCCTGAAAAAAGAGCACTTGTTGAAAGAGCTGGTAGCCTCCGATAAACTGGTCAGAACCGTTTTAAAGAAATCGCTGGAGAATGGTAAAAAGCTGGGGGACATGAGTCCAACCCGCTTTCTGGGCTATCTGATATCGCATGAGTCTCATACCCGAGGACAAATTATACTAGCAATGAAACAGTCTGATCACGCACTTCCGCCACAGGTGACCTACGGGATTTGGGAGTGGTAATTGTTCATGTTGTATGGACATTCATTACAAGAAGTATCCTGAAGGTTATTTTGGTCACTGGCTTTCAATGTTTGATATTCATCAGCAAGATTGGTTAAATCAAAGCGTTAGAAATCATATCGATATGTACAATCACATGGAGGGAGGTGAAGAATATCAGCCTTTATGTGAAGAGATTCGACAAATCGTATCAAATGATGATTTGAGTCTTTTTATTGAGTATCAGAATGAGCATTCCTTTTCCAGGCCTCATGGTACTTTGAAAGATTTACAAAGAATGGTTTCTCTAATACTTACCCATAACCCCCGGACCTGAAGTACTTGAATTTATTAACAATATTCCGGTAATTTCCTCTGACTAATTACAGTCTATCGTCTAACTTTATCTGGCAATGACTAAAGTCGGATTGATAGGGGATGGAGTTGATAAAAAGGTACTTCAACGGTACCCTTTATTGCTCGAAAAAGTCACTTTCATTACGGTGGAAGGTGATTCAGAACAGGTGCTTTATGGCGATGAGCTAGAGCGATGGATCGGGAAGGAAGAGGCTTGGCAGGGTTCGGGTTCAGAAATTAGCACCGCTGTCATTAGTCTTTTGCTTCAATCCATTTCATCTTATGATGATATCTCTTTGAGTATCGCGGTTATGCCCCTATATCCACCCGAAGGTGCAATGAAGGCCCTTACTACTGCCCTGGAATGGATGTCAGAGGAGGTACAACCAGATTTTCTCCATATCGGCTTTTCAAGCCCGGAAGGTAAATATCAGATACCGCAAAACAAGTGGATTGAAAAGCTGTACAACCAGGGTTGTAAATGCATTTGCCCTTCAGGAATTCCTCCGGCCTTTCCAGCTTCGCTCAACCATATTCTGTCGGTTGCCGATCAGGGTTTTATCGAAGCGGGATTTGGGTTAAGCAATCCGGATGTCATTATAGAAGAGAAGGAGGTACCAGTTTACTCTCATGGGAAATGGGTTAAACATCCGGTTTCCAATGAGGTTGCCAGCGCATTGGTACTTGGTAATTTGATTAAGGAGAGGCTTAACTCCTCTGATTCAAACAGTAATAGTCTTATTGAATTACCCGATTTGGATGACTTGGACTATCTGGTTTTTGAACAGCAGGGAGCGGAGGTGGAAACATATACGCCTCCGAAGCAAGGCTTTTTCCGAAAGGTCAGATTGTATACTAAATCTCTGTTATCACGGGTAATAACACCTACCGGGAAAGTACCCGCATTTGTGAAAGAGACCCGAAAAGTTAGTTGTAATGGTGATGGAGAGGCTATTGGTGCCTGTGATTTCAGGGTGAGAAGTAAAACTGTGGCGGGCGCTTTTGTCTGTGGGGCCTGTGGTTGTGGAGACAGAGAAGGTGTTTTGGTAGATGGGGCAGTGCCACGCTTTGAAAAGCTTGATTATCCTTATGTAAGTTGCCCTGCCAGTATGCCCGGTTTTTCTAATTACCTGTCATCTACAAATGAATCTAATCCATCGGAAAGAAAGATGGCCATTGAAACTAAGTTTGGCAAGGATGCCCTTGATAAGGGACAGGCAACACAGAAAAAGCTGACCAAACGACTGGATAAACGCTCCAACTGGCTGGACGGGCTGTCATAGCTGATTGTCTAAGAATGACTCACCACCAAGACCAGAAAACCCGATTTTTTACCTGAAATCTTTGCTTGCTTTCAATACCCGAAAGGATTGATGAACAGCTTCGCTTTTAATAATCCACCTTCTCTTTTAAAAAGGTCCACAATGAATGCCGGGTAAAGACAGTAGCACTGACGGTGGCACCATTGTTCACTCGTATAAACTGTTTGACAGCAGCACTGTACTCACCAGTAGGCTTCAGGATGATCGAAACCGTTTCGGCATTTCTGACAAGGCCTTCCTGTACTTCTGTGACTTCGGCATTGATCCTGGCACCGGTGCTGAGCGTGATTTCTGCTTTTTGTCCGGGTTCAATCACCATTGCCCTGGATACTTCCGCATATAAAACAAACTCATTATTCGGTTTAATAGCACCGCTAAGAGATAGCTCAATGTCCAGGGAAACAGTAGCTGCCATATAAATACTCGTTGCAATCAATAGAGTGAAGAGGGCAAGGGAAAACAAGCTTATGCGCGAAATAAGGAACATACCCGGATGTTTGGGGTCTTTCAGCTTTGGTAGTGCCGGGCTGTTGTTTTTAGCCAGTGTCTGTTTCGAACTGATTTCCATATTCGTCTATTCCTGTGCGTTTAGTACATTTTCCTGCAAGCTTGTCGGAGCGATCAATTCAGCGAATTGAGTACTGCTCTCAGCCAGTTGTTTATAAGTTCCCCTTACTGTAATAGCTCCCTTGTCCAGAATGAATATCTCATCTGCATTGACCAGGTTTTTTACCCTGTGCGTCACGAAAACCGTGGTGATCCCATGTTGTTTTGTGAAGTAGGAGAGTTCCCGGATCAAGGCTGCCTCCGTACGTACATCCAAATTGGAAGTAGCTTCATCGAGTATGAGAATGCGTGGTTTTCTGATCAGTGCTCTGGCAACAGCAAACCGCTGTCGCTGTCCGCCAGACATACTGCTTCCCCATTCGGAAATGGGAGTTTCATAGCCTTCGGGAAGAGACTGAATAAGCTCCTCTAATTGAGCAATTCTTATTATTTCAGTCACTTCCTGGAAATCCGCAGTTTCCAGGCCTAGAGTCAGGTTCTCCCAAACCGTACCTTTTATAAGCTGTACTTCCTGCCATACAATGGCGATCTGTCTACGGAAATCGATCAGGGGAATTTCCTGAGTATCAATGTCATCAAAGCAGATGTTTCCGGAGTCCTGCTTTTCAAATCGACTTAGCAAGCGCAGGATCGTGGTTTTACCGGAGCCGCTCAGGCCCACCAACCCATACAGCTTGCCAGGATGCAACTTCAGGTTCACTTCTTTCAGAATAGGCTGTTCCGGCTCATAAGAGAAGGAAATATGCCTGAGCGTTACTGCTCCCAGCAACCTGACCTTGATTTCAGGTGCTGTCTCATAGGCCTGAGTAGGATCTTGCTCGGGTACCTGATCCAGGTATTCATATACCCGATCGAGATTAACAGCTGCCTGCTGAAAGCTGTTGAACATGTTGATCAAGGTAGAAAATGGCCCGTACATATAGCCTACATAGGCAGTGAAGGCGACATAATCACCCAGACTCATTTCACCCTGTATGATGTATCTCCAGCCCAGCCAGGTAAACAGTGCGATATTAAGAGCGTTTAGCAGTCGGTCGGATATACTTACCAGGGAATGAACGGAGTGGGCACGTAGATGAGCTTTAAGTGCCTTCTGCTGAATGGCGGTACCCCGTTTGAAGTTATAATGCTCCAACCCGAGCCCCTTAAATGTTTGTACCTGATTCAATACCTCCATTTGAAGGGCATCGAAGTCAGCATGAGCTACGGCCACGTCCTGCCAGGTGTTGCGCATGTATTTGCCTGAATAGAAAGTGATCAGGGCAGTAATGGGAATGGCGATAATGGCTATCAGGGCCAGTTTCCAGTGCAATAAGAACAGAAAGGGTGGCACTAACAGTATATAAATTCCCTGACCGAACAAGACCTGTATGGTACTCACTATGGCCGTTAAGGCACTTTCGCCATCCGCAAAACGGCTCTTGATTTCACCCACCTGATGTTGTACAAAAAAGGAGGTAGGCAGGTGCTGAAGGTGATTTAAAAAGTGAAGGTTAAATACCCCGTCAAGCTTGGCATTGATATAAGAACTATAATACTGCAGAGCCGTATCGGCTATGGCTGAAGCGATGGTGACGACTAAAATGCCAAATACAATCACTTCCATCAACGTAACGCTGCCGGTGGGGTAGACTGAGTCAAAAAGCAGCTTGGTCAGAAAAGGTGTAACCACTGCCAGCAGTCCGATGATGGGGCCCAGGATAATTCCCTTGCCCAGGAGTCGCCAATAGGGGCGAATAAGCTTTAGCAACCTAACGAAATAGTAGATAGATTGCTTCAGGCCTATGTTTGTATCAGAATTGGGGACCTTCACATCAAAGCATTCAAAGGTGGTTTATCAATGAATCGACTCATGAGGTAATGGCCGATTTCACCTTTTCCGCCAGCTGGTCGACTTCTTCAGGAATGGAGAATATGGGAATACCGGTAGCGGCTTCAATGCTCTTTTTCGTATCCTCAATTTTGTTATCCCTAACATCCATAAAGTAGGTTTCCGTCCAGCGGGACCCCTGAAGCTTGCGCCCGCCCATGATGGCAAAAGCAATGACTTTGGTGGTGATACCTTTCTCTGTTGCCAGCTCCTGTATATAGTCCAGTGACCTGGTTACGGTCTCTAAAGGAGTATCCACAGCGGCTGTAAGTATGACATAGTTTGGCAAAAACTCCTTAAAAATCAGCGTTGAGGCATTGCCGTGGTAGGTACCTCCGGGCGGATCAAAAACCATAGAGTTCTGACCTCCGGTGATCATCAATTCACTTTGCTGCTCTAAGTGATCCTGAAGCTTTCTGTGGATGGTATATCGCTTTTCCATACTTTCTTCCTTTAGCCTGGAAAAGCCCACATCCGCGTTTAGGAGAGAACCGGTGGGTTCTGTAGCGAAATGGGTAACAGAACTCAACTTATCTTTTAAAGCTTCACGCAGATAGATTTGTGTGGTGAATTTCCCCTGTACGGAATCCGTACCGAAGATGCACAAGGTCTTTTGAGGTTTGAAAGTACTGTACTTGTCGATGTCAGCCCGATCAATCGCATAATCCTCAACGCTTACACGATAAAAGTGGCTCTTGTCTTCTGTACCGTCAAAGATGTCAGCATACTTCAGGACATCATCATAGAGCGATAGCACGGGAAGTTTTTCCATTATGGCACGCTGCATGATGCGTTTTAAAAACCTCACTTCTGATTCATAGTTGATGGCGCAGGTGAGAATCACTGCATCGAAATCCAGTGTATCCACCGCATCAATATCATTTACCACTGGGATGGAGGATTTTTCGGACTGGATATAGGTGGAGGCGTCATCAAGCTCCACAGAATCATCAAATACCACAGCGGTTTCATAGCAGGTCAGCTCATAAAAGCGAAGCAGGCTGTAAGCTTCCTTGTTGTATTTGAAAATGGCCACCTTTTTTCCCTTCAGCAATGTTTCTACTTCTTCTCTTCTGAAGAGCCCCTTGCTTTGTTCCTGATCCTCACCATGGACAGCAATGCGTTCTTTTATATCCCAGATTTCTTCCAGCTGTTGATTAAGCTTTTGAAAGTCGTACTTGGGGTTCACGCTCATATTATTGGAAGTCAGCATAGGCATGCCAAAGTCCGGAGTAGTGAAATAGTAAGGCTCGTCCAGGGTCGATACCTTAAGCATATGTTTCGATTCCGGGTGCAGAATAAAGTGCTGGCCGTAGATGTACAGACCGCCTTTCTCATACAGGGTGGGCTCCAGGTTTACTGATTTGAGTTCACCCAGTGATTTGCCCATATCGTCTTCAATCAGCTTGTATATATCAAATACAGGAGGTTCGGCAGGCTTTTCTGTTGTGATATAGGTGAAATAATTCTGAAATGGATCTACCGGAAACACACTGGCTACCTGTTGTTTGCGCAGAGGTATCTTTTCCATAGCTGTAGCGAATTGTTCAAGGAAAGCTTTCTGCGCAGCGGGCCACTGTGATGGGTCGGTATGCATAAAAATATAGTCGCTGCCTGAGAGCGTTTCAAACAGTGGAATGGCTTCTGTATCCTCTTCCAGGTCAATGTTGGCCTCAGCAAACTTAAGCATGGAGTACATCCAGCAGTTGGTCTGTGCCATCCAGTGTTCACTGTAAAAATCATATCCCCAGGTGGAATAATAGAGTTTGGGTAATTCGGGAATTGCTATTGCTGACATGTGATTAGATTCTGTTTGGTGGAGTTTAGGCAAATACTTCTTCTTCGGTAAATTGATATTGGAGCACTTCAGAGAGCCAATCGACTCCTTCGTGCCACCAGTGTCCGAAGAGTTCGGTGTCAAAGGCAAGTATGAAAGTATGCTCATCATTACTCAGGGCTCTATTCTTATCAAGAATGCGATCAAATTCCTGCACCTGCTGCTGTACTTTAGCTTTTGACTGATGCAGGTCGTACAGCTGTTTATCGCCCAGATCCACATGCTCATTGGTAATACCGTGATACTTATAGCCTGTCCAGGCCAAACCCGATTGTCCGCGATGAACTTCTACGCCTATGTGATTAAAATAGTCCGGGGATACATCTAAGCCTATATCGCGGTAGAATTCACGATAAACTCCGTCTGAGGGAAAGGTGGTGTCGGGAGCCTTCCACAAGTACATAGCAAGCCGGTAGTCATGGGCATAAATATCGAGGTTACCTTGTCGGTAACGGCCGCTTTTGTCGGTACCTGTATAGGCGCCTATGCCTGGTACAGTCATGGCTGTGGCTCCGATGCCATGCTTTTTCATATACTTTTCGGTACCGGGAAAATAGGCACTTTCTGGCATCCAGAAGCCGTCTGGTGTACGGTTGAATACATTTTCGAACTCTTCCTTTCCCCTCCTTATAAAATGGTCGACTGTGTCACCTTCAAAGAAGGGGAGGAAGTTGTGAAAGGGACTGGAGGTCCAGGCGTCAATGCCTTCTTTTTTGGTTTCGAAGAGATTGCTCAGGTAGGCCGGCAAATCCAGGTTCTCCCAGAATTCACGGCTATCTCTGATACGGTCCAGGTAATAATAGGCCAGGTTATGCGCCAGGCCCAGCTGATGCTCGGACACATCATTCCTGTAGTTCAAAAACCGGTTGTATTCATGTGAACTGGTGGTTCTTTCAATTTCATACTCACCGATCTTTTCCATTACATCCAGATAGGCCAGGTACCTTTCCTTACTCTCAATCAGCTGATTAAACAGGCAGGGAGTCATAGAAAAAATGATTTTCTTACCAGGCTGACTGATGGGGGCCCATTGCTCCAATGCCTTGAACAGGGGAATGTAGGTTTCCGTAATGGCTTCAAAAAGCCAGTTTTCCTTCTCCTGAAATATAGGGCCATCGGTCAACACGTAGGGCATGTGAGTGTTGAGAATGAAAACGATTTCTTTATTTGTGAGTGGTTTTTGATTACTGCTCATGTGTGACTGAGGATTTGTAGTCAGTGTTGATGTATGATTTGACTGAGGGATCAGGCTTATTCCATATGAAAGTGCAGGACATAACCTACCGGTCGACTATAGCCATAGTCGGTTTTACCTTGAAATTCGTTCATCAGAATTGGTGGCCTGATCTATCTCTGTGATCGAAGCCGGGTATTAGAACTTCCCTGTATGTTTGATGAGATTTACGAAAGGTAAAACAACCCAAAACAGTCAGAAAAGCTTCCTCTGACCCCTTGGGGCTGTTTTACGAATTCATAAGAATGCCTAAAGCTTAGCTTCGTGCATCTTCACAACCTGCCAGAAATCTGTCTTCACCTGTCTGTCTGTTACAGGCAGGGTTCATGCCGCTGGCTGAAAGAATAGAATGGCTGAAGTGATTAGTGCCCGACTTGGCAGGTTTCAGCTTATCCATCATATTACCGATTTGATTTTTTGTGTATTTCATGCTCTTGTTTTTTGAATGTTTGTAAAGAAAGCCCGGAGGCCAAAAGGATTAATGGAACCCCGAACAGTGTGATTCATCAAAATCTGCTGTTCGGGGTACTTCTAAAAATTCAATGATTGTATGACCATTGATTAGCTTCGTGCATCTTCGCAACCCTGTAGGAATCTGTCCTCACCAGTTTGTCTGTTGCAATAATGATTCATGCCGCTTGCCGACAAGATAGAATGACTGAAGTGATTTGTGCCAGACTTGGCAGGCTTCAGGTTGTCCATCATGTCACCGATTTGGTTTTTTGTGTACTTCATGCTCTTTGTTTTTAAAAGTTAAAAATGAGGTTAAAACGTTATGAATATAGATCATGAGCTTGTACTTAACAATGACAACGTTTGCATTAAAAAATGTCAAAAATAAAATGATTGAAATTCCTGTAGATGTGTTATTTGATAATAATATTTATTATTGAATGCGGAAAACAAGGCTTTAAGGGAAGTTTTGATCTCATTGAGCCTGTGCATGGCAAAACCATGGTATTGGTTCTTAGGAATTGGTATTCCTATTTATACTGATTTATGATCCGCTCTAGTCGGTCTTTGTAGCCCCGGCTGAGCTTCAGGGCTTTTCCATTGATCAGGTTGATCATGTACTCGCCATGGAAATAGGGTTCAATGCTCTCTATGGCATCAATATTGACCATATGTGACTTGTGTATCCTAAGGTGGGTAGCAGGGTCCAAAAGCTGTTCTAATCGCTTAATGGACAGGTTGGTGAGTTCCATACCCCGTTCGAGGTGGAGTTTGCAGAAAGCTCCTTCACTTTCTACCCACAATATTTCATCCACAGGCAGAAAACGGATTTTACCCTTTTGCTTACAGCTAATCTTTTTGAGATACCCCTTTCCGGCTTGTTGTCCCAACATTGCCTCAAAGGCCGTCATAAGTTTGTTCACCTGGTCATGGGCTGCAGTACGTTCTTGCTTAAGTTGCTCTCTGATCCTCTCCAGGGTCTTTTGAAACCGGTCCTGATCAAAAGGCTTTAGTATGTAATCCAGGGCATTTTCTTCAAAGGCCTTGATGGCATAGTCATGATAAGCTGTGACAAAGACAATCAGGGGTAAAGGGGCCTCCAGTTGGCTCACAAGGTCGATGCCCGATAGTCCCGGCATTTCTATATCCAGTAGTACCAAATCAGGCTTTTCCGCGGCAACTGCCCGCAATGCCGCCTGACCATCACCGTAATCACCCAACAACTGAAAATCACTTTCCTCAGCCAGAAAATGAGCTAAAAGCTGTCTGGCAACTGGTTCATCGTCTGCAATGATCACTGATATGGTAGGGGACACACTCAATGGATGGGTATCGATAAGTTCGAATTTACACCATTTCCGCTGTCATCATTCTCAAGTGAAAATTCAAAATTGCTGCTATATAGCTTTTCCAGCCTTTGCTGAATATTACGCAGGCCTATACCCTCGGTGATATCATCATCCAGCAAAGGGCCGTCATTGTAGATTTTGGCTTCCAGTAAATTTCCCCTTCTTCTTATTTTCAGGCTTATCGTGCCGGGGCCTTTGTTTCTGGCAATTCCGTGTTTTACGGCATTTTCAACTAGTGGCTGAAGGATCAGGTTCGGGACTCTGGTAGTCAGTAATTCAGAATCGATTTCTTTTTCGATGGTCAGTCTGTCTTTGAATCTGATAGATTCAATATCAAGGTATAAGTCAAAGAATTCCAGTTCTTTAGACAGTGTTACCAGCTGTTGTTCTTCATAGTCCAGCGTTCTACGCAGAAAGTCACCCAAACGGGTGGTAACATTGGCGGAAGTTTTTCTGTCGCCTATTAAAGTAAGAGAAGAAATGGTATGTAATGTATTGAACAGAAAGTGTGGGTTCAATTGGAGTTTAAGTGCCTGGAGCTGCGCCTGGGTAAGTTGGTTATTGAGTCTGTCATTTTTGAGCTGCATTAAGGCCATATCAAGCTCTTGCTGCTTGCGAAGTCCGTAGGAATGAACGGTGATGATCACGGCCAATGTGAAAGTATAGATAAGGGCATCGTTTGCCAGTCTGGAAAAGAAATACGGGCTGTATTCGGCATAGTTGGTTGTTCCCAGGTCTATATAGCCGTGCATGATAAACATGTAGATCAGGGTGAGGTTGGTGGTAACAAGGAGAAAGGCGAGGCCAAAAAGCACATAAGCGACAACCGCCCGCCAGAAACTTTCCATCCTCAGCGGATAGCGGTTGACGAGATAGAGTAGAAAGGGAGTGAATAAAGCCCAGAAATACCATATGGGTAATTGATCTCGGAATACGGAGAACCAGTTTGAGTCAACTCCATTTTTAATGCCATTGAAATGGAGCTGGGTACTGATAAATGCCGCTACGAATGTCCAGAAGAAGAGAAGTGCCAGCCATTGCTTACTCTGGATTTGTCTGTATGTACCAATTAACCTCAATGCTCTTTTCTAAAATGACAAGTTAAGCCAATTGCAATGGATACTGCAAAAGGATATAATGACCTGCACTTTTTGTTCATTAAAATGGCCTCTGAGCTAATCAAACGCAATTATAATAGGTGTTTGTGCCTTCCAGATACTTCAGAGCCTGATGCACCTCATATGGCTCCTGTTTAGCCTGAGAATAGTCCGGCTTTGCAAGTATTGCCAACCTGAAAGCCTGTTTTGTCGCTTGATTCGCTAAACATTTGATGATTATGAAGAATTGGAAAACCACAACACTCTTAGGAGTAATATTACTGGCCTTCACGAGCCAAAGTGTGAAGGCACAGGCCATTACCGTAAAGGATGCCCTGGCCGCCTGGGATAAAATGGCCACCATGGTGGTGGAATCCGCCAGGCTCATGCCTGCTGCTGATTTTGACTTCAGCCCTGGAGAGCCTTTGCGAAACTTTGCTAATCAGCTTAACCATACTACTGCCTCCAATATTGGGTTTGCACAGTCGGTGAAGGCCGGCAGGCCTGATTTTGCCATTCCTGATCGTAACAATCCACCTCAGGAAAAGGAAGCCGTAATAGACATATTGGAAAAGTCATTCGCCTACTTCCGGGCTGGTCTTGAACATCTGACCGAAAGCGATCTGGAACAAACCGTACCCTGGGGGAGGCCCGGTAGTAAAACGCAGATTACCCGTCTCAAAGCCATTCTGATCATTACCAGTCACCTGCAGCGGGAACACGGTAAAACGATGATGTACCTCAGAGCCAGAGGGATCGTCCCTGCACCGGCCGGTAGCTGGACGTTTTAAACTGATATTCTGAACCAATGAAGAAAGAACTGAACATACTAGCCACGCTGGCACTGACACTACTGGTGTCCTGTGGTGCCAGGGCGCAAAAGCCTGAGCCTGTTTATCAGAAGGTACTACCCGCGGATGTTAACCTGATTCCTAATCGCATAAGTCCTCATAGAGTGACTTATAAAAAAGGAAAGGGAACCATGATTTATGATATGCACAAAGTAAGTAAATGGGGGAGAGAGGTTTATGAACTCGCCATTTACTTTGGTGATGAAAATGTCACACCCGATCTGATTTATATGGATATGAGTTCTCTCGGTTTTGCCGGCAGGAAACTTCGGATGGATAAGGCAGGCTATACGCTGGATCTACAGTTTGAGCAGAATACCATGAAAGGGGCCTTGACTCCTCATGAGGGCTCTGACTATGAACATAGAGAGTACAATAGGGTGCATCCACATCAGGCTTTCGAACCTGCCGTGATTAATTATGCCATTACTGCTTTACCTTTGAAAGAAGGCTATACAGCCTCTATTCCTACTATGGACCTGAATAACGGCTCTGAAATCATCTGGGCGAATATCAAGGTAGAGAAACGCGAAAAAGTCAAGATCGGGGGCAGAACCTTCGATACCTGGAAGGTGATATCCAATGGCATCAGAAACAAAACCCTGTGGGTAACCACCACAGAACCTTATGTAATTAAGATGAAGACCAGGGGAAACCCCGGCACCTGGGAGCTTGTCGTAGATTAACGGAGCGCCTTGGATAAGGCCAGAAGAGTATATCAGTTTTTCATGGTTTGTAAACTGATACAAAAAGCCCCGACTCGTCAGGAGTCGGGGCTTCATAGATACCTGTTATTCAGATGTATTAAAACTTAAGGCTTTCGATCAGTCGGGTGTTCAGTCTCACATAGTCTGGGTTTCCGCCTGCTTCAGCCAGCTTTTTCGATTCATTGGCGGCAGCTGCGGCATCTTCGTTATAGCCAAGTCTTGCCAGAATTTTTGCTTTGAGATGTATCTCCCAATACTTCTTGTTATCTCCGGAGATCTCTATGGCTTTCTTAGACCATACCAGTGCCTTCTGATCGTCCTTATGTCCCTCATAGTAGAAAGTGGCGGCCTGAAAATAGTCCGTATCTTTTGCCGTGGTACCATCAATCAGATGCTCTTTGATGTAGGCCATTACTTCTGCCTCAGCATCATTTTCAATAGTAAAAACAGCTTTCGTTTTCTCCCACTTCATATTCAGCTTAGCTGAGTTTAATTTGAAATCAGAAAAACTGACGGTAAAGGTTTCATAGTGACTGCTTGGATGCTTTGTGGGTACATTAAAGCGCAGAAAGTCTTCCGCAGCATCGTAACCAAGTGATCCCCACCAACTCAGGTTTTTACTCAGTATAATGGTCCATTCATTTTCTCCCGGAATAGAGTAAAGCGCATAATCACCGGCAGGTACAGGGTTTCCTTCAATCTTTACATCCTGGCTGAAAGAGATTTTGGTAGAAGCATTGGCTCCTGTTCTCCATACCTCTCCAAAGGGAACTAGACGGCCGAAAACCTTTCTGCCTTTGGCACTGGGGCGTGAGTAGACCACTTTTACATCAGCCAGACCCACGGTACCTTTCAATTCAAAAGTAGGGCTGCCGGGCGGCATTTTAAGCTGGGCTTGTACACTGAAGGCCGTCAGAATGGCCAGTATTGTTAAAGTAATTCGCTTCATGGTAGTTTCATTTTATACTTCAAAACTATAAAAAAAGCATCTATAGAAAACTATGGATGCTTTTAGATTTCGATTCATCAGATTCAAAAGTCCTGCCAAAGCAGTGCTCTGTCCGAATCAAGAATGCTTAGTTAGTCACTTCAATCTTAAACTTCACTGAAGTATTCTCCCAGGCCAGCTCAATGTTGGCATTGTCCTTGGCGTTTTTGTCGAAATCAGTCACGTTGATGGTGAAAGTTTCGATTTTGGTACCGGAAGTAGCCGGAGTTACTTTGAAAGTGAGAATGTTATTTTTGTCATCTACTCTGAAAGGGTTGGTTTCAGCAGTGTTGCTATTCAGGATGATGCTCCACTCATTCTTACCGGGAATAGTGAAAAGGTTGTAGTCACCCGCTTTTACTTCATTACCGTTCAATTTCACGTCTTTTGAGAAAGAGATTACTGTACGGGTATTGGCACCGGTTCTCCATCTTTTTCCAACGGGAGTCAGGGTAGTATACATATCTCTGCCGTCAAGACTCGGGCGTGAGTATTCAATTTTCACTTCAGTCAGGCCAACCATCTGGCTGATTTTCTGAAGGGGACTTGGGGCCGCATCTTGTGCTTTAAGGCTGTTTACTGATGCCACAAGAGTGAGGGCAAGCAGTAGGGTAAAGGTTCTTTTCATGGTCGTTGTTATTTCGTAATTGGCGCAAATATAAAAAGCCATCACTGAATACAATCAGAGATGGCTTTCAATAATTAAAATAATAGCCCTTAGTTAGTCACTTTTACATCGAACTTTACAGAGATATTACCCCAAGCAAGCTCAATATTGGCTTTGTCCTTCGAGTTTTTATCAAAGTCAGTCATATTAATAGTAAAGGTTTCAACCTCTGTTTTACTGGTTGTGGCTTTGGCTTTAATGCGCAATACGTCAGTCGACTTGTTGTATTGTGTTCCCCACTTATCAGTTGTACTGTTGAAAATGATGGTCCACTCGCCATTACCAGGAATCGTGAAAAGAGAGTACTGACCTGCCTTCAGGCTCTGACCTCCTACGGTTACATCTTTGCTGAAGCTGATCAGAGTATTGTTATTGGCACCGGTTCTCCATACCTCTCCATTAGGCTTGTCATTTACCAGTGTACTTACGTCCCTACCATCAAGACTTGGTCTGTGGTAGACGATTTCCATTTGAGTATTACCAATGGCCTGAGAAACAGTTGCCTTTGGGCTTGCAGCAGGGCCACGCTGAGCCATTACTGATTGAACTGTCATTAACAGGCTCATGCTAAAAAGTAGAGTGAATATTTTTTTCATGGAATTTTTGTTTGTTTTAGCCTCTTTTACTGAAATGGTCAGAATAGGTTCTGCCTATTTGATGAATGAATCAGATTGAACCGATGTGTACAGCCTTTTATCAGACAAACAACAGCCTATGAAGCTCAAACGTGACTTTTACGAACGAACTGATGTGGTCAGCATTGCAAAGGATTTATTGGGCAAAACAATCATTACAAGCATTAACGGGCAATACACAGCTGGCAGGATTACAGAACTGGAAGCCTATGCCGGTCGAGATGATAAGGCATGTCATGCGAATGACGGTTTACGCACAAAACGAACAGAAGTGATGTACGGCAGGGGAGGCATGGCCTACGTATACCTATGCTATGGTATTCATCATTTATTCAATGTAGTCACCAATAGTGAAGGCCTGGCAGATGCGATATTAATCAGAGCAATTGAACCCCTGGAAGGTTTGGATATTATGCAGGTCAGAAGAAAGAAGCAAAAGCTGGATAAAACACTCAGTTCCGGGCCGGGTACCTTAAGCGCTGCCCTGGGTATTAAAACCAAAATGCATTACGGAACGGACCTATTGGGAGACACTATTTGGATTGACGAGGAGAGGTGCGTGCCAAAAGAAGACATTATCGTCTCTACCAGAATAGGGGTAGATTATGCCGAAGAGGATGCCCTCAAGCCCTGGCGCTTCTATATCAGAGATTCAAAATGGGTGTCGAAGAAGCTTACAGAGGATAGGGGAATTGGCTAATCGTGATTCTCCAAGCGAGTTCCTAATCCTGTTAGATCCATCACAGAATACATCAGCCGGAAAACTGACGCTGGCAGGCCTGAACCCAACAATATCTACCACTCACATAAATCGTTTATAAAAATCTGACTCATAACTTGCAACACTGATGCAAATGCAATAACGTTGCATAAACATTCAAGAAAGAGTCTCATAGAAATGAAAAAATTACTAGAAATTAGATTTAAATGGCTGTTAAGCCTGACGTTGGCAGTACTGGTGATCACGGGTTGTGATTCGGATGATCCGGACCCTGTAGATGAGCCAGAACTGATAACAACGATGAACGTCACGTTTACGAATACGGCAGATGCTACTGACGTGGTAACTGCAACGTTCAGAGACCTTGATGGTGAAGGTGGTAACGATGGGGTAACCACAAACCCTACACTTTCTGCTAATGCCAGTTACACCGTAACAGTTGAATTCCTGAATGAATCAGACACTCCGGCCGAAGATATTACGGCAGAAGTAAGAGAAGAAGATGAAGAACATCAGGTGTTTTTCATCAGCGGGGCAAACCTGAATCTCACCTATGCATATGGTGATCAGGATGCTGACAATAACCCAATCGGACTAACAGGGACTGCGACTATTGGTGCCGCAGGTTCAGGTACACTAGACGTAGTATTAGTACATGAGCCTATGAAGTCGGCTACAGGAGTGAGTAGTGGAGACATTACGAATGCCGGTGGCGAAGAAGACATCAGAGTACAGTTCACTGTGACTATACAATAAGGTTGATATAGTTTAGTAGTGGAGCAGCGGTTGAAATACTCGGAACGAGATGCAAAAGCTGTTTTAGGTAAACACCAACACAAGGCCACCAGGCAGCGTGTTGGTGTTTTACTTTTACTAATGAACCAGAAAAGGGCCTTTACGCTTAAAAACCTTACAGAGACCTTGTTAGAAACAGTAGACAGAGTGACGATATACCGGGTCTTAAAGTTGTTTCTAAAGGAGGAAATCATAGGGAAAGCAATGAATGAGAAAGGCCATACCTGCTTTTTCTTTCTCGACCACCTCCCGGAGAACAAACGTACCCAGGCTTATCTTGAATGCGAAAATTGTGATCAGGTCTTCGGTCTGCCTGCTTTGCCCGATCAATATTTAAGTAAACTGAATAATTATCAGGCCACTCCTTTGGCCACTCTTTTAAAGGGACAATGCCAACGCAGCGAATGTCTCGATCAACTATCCTAAAACCTTTGTAAGTCAAATGCTCAGAGAAGGTGTAAGACCTGCCAGATTAGATGGTATAGGCACAGTACTCTCTATGGGATGTGCTATTCACTGTCTCATTTTTCCAATTCTAATCTCACTCGGCTCACTGGCCACGGTTGGGGATAGTCTACATGAAGTAACAGAAATCTCATTCCTGGTACTGACACTGACGATTGGTTTTTGGTCTTTTAGCAGCAGTTTCCCGGTCCATAGAAGACCAGCCCCCCTGGTCATGGTGATCATAAGTATGCTACTTATTCTGAGCGCCAGGTTCACCGGTATTCATGCGGTTGAAACCACCCTTAGTGTTACAGGAGCAGTTCTTATTGCATCAGCTCATATTGTTAATCGCAGGTATTTGAAAAGAGCTTGTAGGTAAATCTTGCTTTTTGTAGCTCTGGAGCTACCGTTTACAAAATTTCACAACTCATTTATGCAACGTTGTTGCAGAAGTTAAATGATATGTTGTTTTTGCATCATTGTTGCAAAAAAATAAACATTCATGCTACACACTGAAAACCTGACCAAAGAATATGATGGTCAGCGTGCCCTGGATAAACTCAACCTTAGTGTTGAGTCCGGTGATATCTATTGCCTGCTTGGTGCAAATGGTGCTGGTAAGTCTACTACCATCAACCTGTTTCTCAACTTTATTCAACCTACAGAGGGAAAAGCCATCATTGACTTAATGGATGTAAGCAAAGAACCGCTGAAGACAAAAGAGGTGATTGCCTATATACCTGAAAACCTGAATTTGTACGGAGAACTCACCGGGCTGGAAAACCTGGAATACTTTGTAGGACTTTCGGGGAAGAAGTACACCAATGAGCATCTTTCAGACTATCTCAAAGAGGCAGGACTACAGAATTCGGCTCACCGACAGCGGGTTAAAGGCTACTCAAAAGGTATGCGCCAGAAAGTAGGCATTGCTATTGCCCTTGCTAAAAGAGCCAAAGCACTCTTGCTGGATGAGCCTACATCGGGCCTTGACCCAAAGGCCAGCAATGAGTTTTCAGAGCTGTTGGTAAAATTAAGTAACCAGGGAGTTGCCACACTTATGGCCACACATGATCTGTTTAGGGCCAAAGAAACAGGGACGCATATTGGTATTATGAAGTCAGGAGTGCTCGTAGAGCAATTTGGGACTGAGGATATCAATCACAGCGACCTGGAAAAACTGTACCTCGCTCACATGAACTAAAAACAGCCGTTATGCTCCGTTTATTGACTAAAAAAGAATTACAGGAAATACTGCGTTCCGGTCAACTTCGCATTGCCGGGATGATCGTTATGGTATTGACCATCATCGCCATTTTGGTAAGCGCCAGCTATTATCAATCGATACAGCAACAGCATGAAGAGGCCAGCCACAATGAGCGCAATGTATGGGAGAGCCAGGACGACAAAAACCCTCATAGTGCAGCACATTATGGCACCTATGCCTTTAAACCCAAGTATCCTCTTTCCCTGATAGACCAGGGGGTGGATAAGTTTGTTGGAATCTCCATTTTTTTGGAAGCACACAAAAGAAATGAAGCTCAGTATATGGCAGCGGCTGATCAAACCGGTTTGGCCAGGTTTGGAGAGCTTACACCAGACTTTATATTGCTTTTTATTATTCCTCTGCTGATCATTCTTATGGGGCATGACAGTTTTACCCGTGAGAAGGAGACGGGAACTCTGAAGCTGATGAAAAGTCAGGGGGTAAGCCTTCGCCTGGTCGCCTTTGCCAAATGGTTGGGAGTTTTTATCCCGATCACTGTATTGACGCTATGCGTATTCCTGGTGGCCGGAGTTTTACTGGGTACTCTGGGGAATTTCGGTGAGCTTAGCTGGTCCGGCCTTCTTATTATGATGCTCGTGTATGTTGGCTATTATGCCATTTTCACCTGTATCTCGCTGATCGCTTCATCTCTGTCAAAAACCTCAGGCATAGCTTTGGTCAGTCTTCTGGCCTTTTGGATTATCAGTTGTCTCGCCATACCCAAGGCGGCCACCAATATTGCTGAACTAGAGCACCCTTATCCCACTAAACAAGCTTTTGACGAGGCAATTGCACTTGATAAATCCCAGGGACTGGACGGACATGATCCATGGAGTAAAGCCGCCAAGAGGCTGGAGGAAGAGACGCTTAAGGCATATAAAGTGTCTAGTCTTGAGGAATTACCATTTAACTACGATGGTTATCGCATGCAAAAAGGAGAGGAGCATGAAGCAGAGATTTATTTTAAGCACTATCACAAGCTCAAGGATGTACACAATGCACAGACAGGGATCTACAGAAAACTGACTTCCCTTTCTCCTTATCTGCCGGTCCGTTTTCTCTCCATGTCACTAGCCCATACAGATTATGGTACACACTGGCATTTTTCCGATGCTGCCGAAAACTATCGCATTGAGCTGCAAAAAAACCTGAACAACAACTTCGCTGATAATTCGACCTATGGTAACTGGGCCTATAAAGCTGATAAGTCCTTATGGGCAGATATTCCGGAATTCTCTTACAGTCCACCTGAACTACAGGATGTTGTAAAACAGAACAGCCTGAACTTTGCGGCACTTTCTGGCTGGCTTATTATCGCTTTTGCAGGACTCTTTCTTTCCACTAAAAGACTCTGATCTCATGCTCACTCTGAATATCATTACAGAACTTCGCACCATTTTCAGAAACTATTGGCTGGCAGCCATAACCCTAATTCTGATTACAATCTGTTTGTATGCCGGCTGGAATGGCCAGAATCATGTAAACAGACATGAGGACAGTATTGTGGCAGCATTGGAAGAGATGCAAAGTGCTGATGAGTTGATGGCGGCACGTCTGGACTCAATTGATCAGGGCCTTGAAATAGGTTTACCTACCTGGCAATACCCCAACTCGCCAACTGCCACAGGAGATGGGGCTCCCCGGGTTGCGGCCTTTCCTCCGGGCAACCTGGCACTAATCTCCACCGGGCAAAGTGATATGTTCAATCACTATGTAAAGCCCACCTTGACCGGGGATAGTTTTAGCATAGGATTTACCGAGCTGAGCAGCCCGGTGAGCCTATTGATGGGCAATTTCGATCCGGCTTTTGTGCTGGTTTATCTGTTACCATTAATCATCATCAGCTTTTGCTACAACATACTGAGCAGCGAGAAGGAACATGGATCCCTGGTACTCGTGGCTTCAAGTCCGCTGAGTGTCAGGCACTGGCTTTTGCAGAAAATTGCAGTTCGTTTTGTCGTACTGATACTCATCTTAACCATTTGTCTTTTGCTTATGCTGATGATGAATGGGGTGATGATTAATACCGATGCACTATTGATGATTTTGATGGTTTGGTTATACGCTGCTTTTTGGTTTGCTATGGCGTATTTCATAAACCTTCGGGGTAAATCCAGCGCCAGAAATGCCATCACCTTACTGGGACTCTGGGTGGCTCTGGTGTTGGCCATTCCCTCTTTGATCAGCCAGTCGGCCAGTACCTTTTACCCGGTTCCCTCACGCGCCTTGTTGGTAAATGAAATGCGTAACATACAGGCAGAACTGGATAAGCAGCAGAATGAAATATTGGATGACTATCTCAGAAATCACCCTGAACTGATTACCCGCGATGCTGATGAAAGCACAGCTTATGGTTGGTGGCAACGCTTTTTTGCCTCAAAAGACTTAGTCTCTGAAAGGATGGCACCCTTGCTGGCGAATTATGATCAAAGCCTGAAAAAACAACAGCACTGGGTAAACCAACTGAGCTTTTTATCTCCAGCCATTGTATTCCGAAACAGTCTCGACCACATGGCAGAGACTTCCACTGCACACTATGACAATTACCGCCAGAGCGTAATGACCTTTGCCGATGAATGGCGTGACTTTTTTCTACCCATGGTCTTTCAGGACAAACTTTTCACTAAGGATATGATCGCTGAATTACCAGCTTTTGATATGGAGCGATCTGGCTTAAAATCTCCTGTTTCGACTAATGCCACCATTCTTCTCGTGATGGTAGCGGGATTGATGCTGGCGAGTTTGGTTATGAACCGGGTCGGTGAAACAGAACATCTGATGCAAGGTTAGCAAGCATCAAAAACTCAAAACCTATGAATAGATTTTTTACATTATCCTTTTTGTTCCTGTGCTATGGTCTGAATGCCCAGGAAAACGAAGGCAACTTTCCACCTCCTGAAAACCCACCTGAGATAAGAGCCGTCAGAGCAAATGGTGTTATCAGGATTGATGGTAAGCTAAATGAAGCAGACTGGCAGCAGGCGGTCCCTGTAACTGATTTTTTTCGTATGGAACCTCGTCAGGGTGGCGATTACAAATACCAGACGGAAGTCCGAATACTCTTTGATGATAAATACCTGTATGTGGGTGCCTTTTGTCAGGATTCTCTGGGCCGAAAGGGTATTCGGGCCCAGGATCTCCGAAGGGATTTCGTATGGAATCAGAATGATATGTTTAGTGTTCAACTCGATCCTCAAAACCTGAAGCAGTTTGCGGTATCTTTCCAGACTACGCCCTATGGAAATCAGCGTGATCTGCAGAATTTCAATGATCAGGTAACAGACAATGATTGGAATGCCTTGTGGACCGTACGTACCAGTCAGACGGATGATGGCTACTTTGCAGAATTCGCTATTCCTTTTAAATCACTGCGCTATGATGCCGTGGCTGATGGAGAGCAAGCTGAATGGGGTATCACTTTCAATAGGCTGGCCAGGAGAGATTACGAGATCACAGTTTTCCCGGCAATTCCACAGTCTTTTTCTCCCTATCGCATGACCTACGCGGCTCGTCTCACCGGACTGGAGCTCCCAACTCCAAGTGCGAATGTAAGGGTAGAACCTTATGCACTCTATCAGTATGAGGAACGCACGGCAGACGGTGCCACCACCAGTGAATCGGACCTTAAACTGGGAGGAGATATAAAATGGGCGGTAAATCCCAACACTGTTCTCGATTTGACTTTCAATACCGACTTCGCTCAGGCAGATGTAGACAGAGCGGTAAACAATCTGGAGCGATTCAATATTTTCTTCCCGGAGCGGAGACAGTTTTTTCTTGAAAACTCGGGTATATGGGCCGGTGGCAGACAAACGGCTATCAGGCCATTTTTCAGTAGACGTATAGGTCTGAGGGGGAATTTCAATGCTTCTCCGGCCCGTATTGATGCAGGAGCGCGCTTTACCCTGAGAGATGAGAACAAGGCCATTGCAGGTCTTTTCATGCATCAGGCAGAAACCAACAGCTCAGCAGCAGCCAGTTTTGGTGTGGCACGGTATCTCAGAAATTATGGGAGAGAAAACAATGTAGGTGTGATGGTGACCCATCGTAATGATGAAGCCTCGGGGGAGTTGGGCCTGGAACAGCAGTCTAACAGTACCATCACCGTAGATGGACTTATCAGGCCATCCAGTATCTGGTCTATTAATTACCTGGCAACAGCTTCCTTAGATCATGAACTTGACAGGGCTGGTTTTGCAGGGCGCTTTTTCGCTGGACGCTCGGCTAATAATTCTTATTGGGGCTGGGTGACCGAAGTAACAACCGGTAATTATAATCCTGCTATGGGCTTTGTCCGTCAAAAAAATGTGATCAGACATAACCCGGGTGGTTATTTGATTTTCAGGCCTAAAAAACTACCCTGGATAAGAAGATGGGACCCGGGCTTTTTCCTGGACTACTATCATAATGCCAATGACCCAGGTAAATTTCAGCAAGCCAACATCTGGTTGTTTCCGGTATGGATCTTTTTTACCGATGGCAGTTTTCTGTCATATTCCATTTTCCCGACCTGGCAGAATATCAACTTCAATTTTGCTCCTTTGGGCGTACAGATAGGCCAGGATGATTACTTCTACACCCGTCATGAAGTACGCTTTAATACGGACCAGTCAAAGAAATGGTCGCTGAGTGGTGGTTTCGAATGGGGTGATTTCTATAACGGCAGGAGAGAGAGGGTAACTTCAGGTGTACGTATCGCGCCAAACCCATACCTGGCCTTTACCTTCGACTACGAGTACAACCGCCTGAGGTCACTGGGAGAGTTGAACGAAAACCTGGAGACACACCTGACAACTACCGGGGCACGATTTGCAGCAAGTCCGAGACTTCAGCTTTCAACTTTTTATCAATACAATACCTTTGACGAACAAGGTAGATGGAATGTGAGGCTGAGCTGGGAGTACCAACCATTATCGTTCATTTACCTGGTGTTCAATAATACCCAGATAGATGCATTTGAGAGGCCTTTTGAAACGGAACAGTTTATCGCTAAAGTCACTTTCCTGAAGCAGTTTTGACATTTGTTGATACTAGGTAAAAGTCAACAAGCAAACTGGAAACCATCACCGCAATATCCGGTTAAACACCTAAACACCTAAACCTCCTACTCAAACAGTTCCATAAAAATCTCAGCAGTTTGTTTAGCGGCCAGAGCAGGAGTCAGCGCTGTATCGGAGATACCGGATACCACTCGTGAAATGTTATGATCTACGGTGCCCTTAGCAGCCCAGGTTTTGGTGGGAGCTGCCGTGAGGTAGGCGGAGAAGTTGTGATGTCCCGATCCGGGACGCTCACCGATGATATGAATGATGCCTTTGACCGTGTTTTCTCCCTTTGCCTTACCAAAAAGCAATTCTCCAGACTGATAACCGACCCTTACCCGGCCGTTGGTAATCAATAATTGTTCTCGTGCTACGGCCAGCTGTCGCGACTTGAGTTCGGCTTTTAAGGTAGTAAGGAAAGGGGTCAGGTGACCTTCATCCATGAGGGCTCGTGCATTGAGTCCATCGGAAATGATGATTTGTACATCGGGCGTTGCTAGTCCCCAGTTGGTTCTTAACCTGTCCAGTTTGAGCCTGCTCAGGGTTTCCAATTGCTCTCCCGATTCCGGATGGTAGACATAGTCTTTGCGGTCAGCAGATCTGGTTTTGAGGGCAACCCTGGTACCGATGGTACCTGCAAAAGCTGTACTCATTTCGGTCCATAAACTTACCTTGGCATCATCATAGAGTCTTTTTACCTCGGTTTCCAGTGGTTTGGGCAGGTCCCAGATATTGTCGCCATGGCCCTGGGTAATGGGGACTCCGCGTTTGTTGATTTCCGCAATAAGCTGATGACCTTCTTGCAAAATATCGGCTTGTTTTCTGTTGTCTTTGCCGGCACGCTTATACTGGTAATAAACCCAGACCGGATCACCGAAGTGCTCGGTAGGTTTATTGTCTTTGCCAATGACCTCTATGCGTTTAAAGAAATCCCACATGGCGTCATTTACCTTGTAGCCAAATTGCTCCCTGATCTTCACATGGTTGTTAAAGGCCGTTGTCAGATAGCTCAGCATGGGATCGTTCTTGGTAGGCAAAGCCATCAGGTAGGCCGGATTGGCAGGCATTATTTGCTCTATACACCAGTCGAGGTCGTCCAGACTTACATCCATATGGAGGGTAGAGCAAACATCCAACCCGATAGGCAGTCCATGCAGCTTGCCCATGGCTGTATCTTCCAGGCAACAACGAACCAACTGTTCCCTGGTCTTAAATACCTCAGGACCAATAAAACCGGCTACATCATTTACATGTACCCAGGGGATTTCTTCTTCACTTTTGTCCTTGGCGAGCTCTTGCTTTAATGCCCGCAGGAAACCATACTTTCTGGCCTCATGTACCACCATATCAAAGCCCTCACCATGTCCGTTGGTAAAATCTGCACCCTGACCGGTCTCCGCATAAAGCCCGTATTTACCTTGACGCTCAGCCACAAGCCTGAACATCTTTTCTATGGTCACATCAAAGGTTTCGTTGGCATTGACAGTGCCTGCCAGGCTCTGAAACCAAATGCCCGTAGTGCCGGGCTGTGAACGTTCTACTTCTGCCTGTATATCAATATGAGACAGTACACAATTAGGGAGTGTGTTCTGCAAGCCGAAGGTGACCAGAATATCATTGAGGGTTTTTTCGATGGCAGCGACTGAAGCGGGCTCGCTGGAAACGGGGTTAGTACCCAACACCAGATCTCCCACTGCATAAGACCAGGCACAAAATACCTGCATCATAATATCGTCTGTATTGTCAGTGGGAGAGTTGGGTTGTACACGGGCACTCATATAGCCCTTACTGCCAATTTTACTTCCCGGCAGGGGATTAAATACTTTTTGCCCCACCTGAATCAGCTCATAGTTGCTCATGAGTTTTACCACACAGGCAATGATATCGCTGGAAAGCCCCGGCATAATAGTCTTCACTTCTGCTTCAGGTTTCTCCAGAATAAAAGCCTTCAACTCAGCCATGGTCCAGCCTTTGATCCCTGTGAGGGTTTGATTGTTCAGGCTTTGACTGATCAGCTTTTTAAGCTCATCTGTAAACAGAGAATTCCGCTCCAGCGCTTCAATGGTGGTATTGGCCAGCAGTTTCCGGGCATTTATTCTGGATGCTTCGCTCTCCGCTGCTACTCCCAGGGTCGCATCTCCTTCTTTAAAGGGATTAGCCGAGCCGATGATCTGTTGATAAAGTGTTTGATCAAAGGCGCCATTGACCCGAGTGATATAGGCAAAAATGTCTTCACCAGCGGTTATACTGCTAATACTAAGGGGGCGCAGTTTGCTTCCAGAACCAAATGACCAGAGTGTATGCTTTTGAAACAGAAGCATGAGGGCTCCGGCTAATCCTGTCGATTTTATAAATGCCTTTCTGCTCAGCTTTGCCATAATCAGGGTATTTGGTTGAAGTACTATAAATTACCTTTTATACGTCACTATGAAAAGTTTTTGACCAGGACAATGAATTGTCTAAAACTACGCGGCCAAATGCGCTATTCATCAACCTTACCCAGAACAATCTCTTTCTCAACGTAACCCCCTCTGGTAGAGAGCACTTTTACCTTGGCTTTGGCTCCATCGATTTTGTTAAGCTTCACTTCAAAAACTACCTCTTTGGTTTCTCCCGGCATGGTTCGGTCCATGTATTGGGTTTTGTCAAAGAGGGTCGGTGTGAGTATTTGCACTTGTGCATCATCGCCACCTTTGAGAAGCTTACTGTCAAACTGAAGCTGCACGCGGTCTTCTCTTACTATTTTTACCAATTGTGCCTGTCTCAGAGCGGTAGGTAGCTTACCGTTGTTGGTAAACTTGACCTTTACCTCATAGGTGTTACGCCTTTTCCTGGTTACATCTACCGCATCCAGGGTGATTTGTGGCAGGTCCATGGCCATGGCCAGGTTAAACAGGGCTTGTTTTTTTGCCCAGTTTTCGAGCTGCCAGGGTGGTCCGTTTTGGCCGAAGAATTTCGGATGAAAGCCGCCTATTTCTACTTCTCCCAGGGTAGGGTGAGTAAATGGCTCCCATTCTCTGAAGCCGTTACCGCCATTTTCCTCATCATCCCAGCGCAGGCCGTCATAGCTGTCATAAACCCCGTCATTGTCATAGTCTTTCATGGCTCCGTTGTTCCAGAGTTCATCACCATACCAGATGGCACCATAGTAGAAATAGCCAAAATCGGGACCGTGGCCAAAGAGTGGATTGGGTTTGAGCGGGTCGCCAGTAGTGCGATTGATTTTATAGCGGGTGCTATAAGTTTCGTACACATCTCCGGCCCATGGGTAATTGGTGATGCTTATACCTACACTGTCATAATGCTCGTAAAGGGCTAAATCTTCCGGGTACATACGCTCTTCACTTTTAGAGGTAGAGGGCGGTCGCAGGTGCATGGGCACACGGGTATCCATAGAGTTGGCCACAGAGATGTTTGGATGAGTAAGCATCCAGAGCACAATAGAGCGTGATTCAGGCTCAGAGGTAGGGAAGGCCCCCGCTCCATATTGCGTATAGCCTCTGCCTGTAGCGTCCTTTCCGGTATCAGGTCGCCAGTTTTCAGGGTAATTTCTATGCAGGTCAAGGCCACCAATACCGTCTTCATTGTACCGGCCATCTCCGTCATTGTCTATGCCTTCAGAATACACAAACCAGTCTCCTCCTTCAGCCACACGCTTCATCAGTCGGCCCGATGGATCGCGCTCGTCCAGGGTATGGGTGCCTTCCTCACCTTCTTTGGCCTTTCTACGGATTTGGTACATAATACCATCTCCGTCCAGGTCTTCCTCATCGTCTTCATCCAGCAAGCCGTCACGGTCATTATCATGTGGGCGTACGGAGCTGCGATTTCGCTGAGCAGTGTGTAAATACAAATTGGAGCCGTCAGGGTTGTTTTGTACTCTCAGATAGATCGCTTTGGTATCAATCAGGTGGGTAATGGCATCATCAGTACCATAATTTTCAAGCAGGTGTTTGGTGAGCCACAGAATGGACTCGCTACTGGTGATTTCACCACTGTGTCGACCCCCTTCAAAGTAAGCAGCAGGTTTGTCGGTGTCTTTCCCGGTTTCCTTGTTTGTAATGGTCATTTGCAGGATAGGGCGCCCCTCATAGCTTGTCCCGACCTGATACAGGTCTACAATATTGGGGTATTGTTTTGCCCAGGCTTTGTACCAGTAATACATTACATCGACTGTATGATAGGTGTCAAAGGTGAGTTGCTTCATTGGTTCATATTGCACTTCTTCATGGCGATATTGCCTGAAAAAGCTGTAGCCATGGCGCTCGCCTTTTACGGTATAGTAGGTAGTGTCTTTATCAGATTCCGGCCAGGTCACGGGGTTAAGTTGGCGTACTTCCTGGGCCAGGGTGAGGGTAGAAGTGAGTAAAAGTGCCCAAAGCATTAATTTCTTCATGGTATCAAGGTTGATTATGGTAAGATATAAAAAACCACGATAGCGAATTCGCCAATTTACCCGACTGGTAATGGCTATTCTTCCGGGTTTATCCTGAACTCCCTGTTCGGATAGTCTATCACCAGTTTGTTACTTTTAAGTAAGTCGATGCCCAAGGTGCCGTCCTGATAGATAAAGGGGAAATCCAGGTTAATATGTACTTCCATCGCCTTAAATTTGAGCCTATACCCATCTAAGGTCAGTGAGACGCTGTCTACTATTTGAAGAAACTGTTTCTCAATTCCTCCGACACCGCCAATACCAACGCTATCTGTACGTATTTGAGGAAAATCAGCTTTAGTCAAAATGTTGGTTTTCAACTCACTGTCTTCCATACCAGTATCTAAACCAAAGGCCAGACTCTGCCCACTTTCTGTCTGAAGTTTGAGAGCAGGGTACCCAAACCAGAAGAAGTTTTTGGCACTGATGGCCCTGGCCTGTGATAGTTTAGTTTCGTATTTCAGGTTGGGCTCATCGAGGCTGACCTGCATTTTTCTAAGTGCGGACCAGCCAATAATGGCTGAAAAATCTATCTGTATACTATCCAAATCAACCAGGAGGTCTTTGTCGTCCATTATTAGCACAGGATGGTTTCTGATTGATACATTACCGATTTTTAGCTCAGGTATGTAGCCCATTCCTGCTTGAACCTCTATAGAGGTAACCGTACCTATGCTTAGATCATTACCATCGGGCATAATCACCCCAAACTTCCTTGCTTTACTTACCGAAAGAAGAGTATAGTCGGCTCCGGTATCCAACCACATACTTAGCGTGTCTCCATTGATCTCAACCGTAGCTACCGCATGGCCAAAGTCGGAGAATCTCAACCTATCATCGATAGGTTCGGAAATGCTGCTAAATTCTTCATCCGGGAAACTGGCCAGTACGCTGATCAGGTGGTTTTCTGATAAGCCAAGCAGGTCCACAGCTTCCTGATAACGGCCTTCATTGCTAAGCTGTTGACTTAACAAGTACCTGTAAAATCCTAGTTTATCTTCAGCAGTGACCGTATCGCTCACTGCTTTCAACTTTTCAATGAGCGGATCTACTTCACCTTCAACTGCATGCCATAATAACTCCATGATGAGCCTGGAATGCGGACCTAAAGAGTCCGACTCCAGTACCTTGAAGTCGAGGTTCTTCATATAATCAACGATCTCGTCATACTCTTTAAGGTTTTGCCAGGGGGGAACCTTCTCAGATAATTTTTCAATGGTCAGGTTAGGAGTTTCATGGGTACTTTTGCTGGAATTACAGGCAAACAGAGTAATGAGCAGAAGTAAGGGTAAAAGGTGCTTTTTCATTTTTCAGACGGTCCTGATTTGTTGGTACTTTGATGTGTTTCTGAGCCTTTGATTGAGGTCAGTGAATGTTTTTATCATACTGGGGTATTTTTTGGTCGTAATTCCTTCTTGAATAAAGGCTCCCAATGTCATTTCTGAGGTCAGGGCCGAACCATATACAATGGCCATGTAGGCATCATCACTCCAGTAGGCATGATGAACTTTGGAATGATTGGCCGATAGGTTTGACAGGACAAACTCTTTACCATCAACAATGAGGTTAAGCCATATAGAATTCCAGGATTCAGTAAGATCCCAATCTTCAGAGGGGAAAACCTGTACCCCGGAAAGAGGCTTGAATGGAGCATATGTTCTTAAAGCTACATGTACTCCGCGCTGAGCAGCTCCGGCTATGGCTGTTCTATAAGTTTTTAAAACGTCCGGAAAAGCGTCTAAGAGTATTAGCTCCTTTGCATTATTGAGCATTTCCTTCACTCGCGAGAAAACTGCATCGGGATGATCGAAGTGATAAATATTGGGTTTACCACTTTGAGTAGAAACTTGTGCCAATAGAGACCTCAGGTTGCTCGTCTTTGATTGGTGCTGACTTTCGAGCCGGTTCAATAGCTCAGAGTACGGTACTGCACGCCATTTTATACTGCTACCGCTGGTAGAGACTGCGGCCTGTTTTCGCTTCAGGGTTTCCAGTGACTTATAGACATTAGCCCGGTTTTTTTGTAAATGCTGTGCTATACCATAAGCCGTTGTGTCAGGGTGGCTGTGTAAGATCAAATACACTTCGGATTCCATAGGTGAAAAGCCAACGCCTTCCAGAAGAGTTAAAATTTCTCGTTCCATGTTGTGAATATAGTAGTAATGTACATTACTACTAAGTTTAATAAACTTCTGCTCTTCAAATAGCAAGCTTGACCAAGGTCAATCAAATAATGAGAATTTCATTGATCTGATTTTGGATAGAGCTTTTCTGGAATACCGCTACATTAAGATTGCAAAGCGCACTGACTCTGGATGATTTGGTCATTTATCGAAAAACACCGTCAGTCATCGAAAAATGTGGTCAGTTATCGAATAAAATCGACTGTGCGGAGGGCTGGTAGTTACTTGTAACCGGTTAACTCAGATCAGTGAAAACAATACCATATCTTATCTTAGGGCCGAAAGGAAGGCTCATTTCAAAACGGTTTTTTCCTAATGAATGGGCTATGGAGCTGGAGCTTCAAGTGGGACAGCCCATTGCTCGTTATCTCTTTAATAATTCAATAAAAAAATATAATAAGGGTCAGATTGACGAATATAATTTGCAAATAAACGAGACGAATGTCGGGCTGACAGTTGAACCTTCGGGTGAAAATTTTCATATTTCATTTGAATTGAAGAATAAGAAACCTCTTCGTGAAAGAAAAGACAACCTCAATCGCTACCAGCTTTTGGTAGAGGCTGCCAGTGATGTCATTTTTGAAATTGACCTGGAGGGACGGTTTACCTATATGAATCCGGCAGCGGTTGAAATGTCAGGGTACTCTGCCAAAGAGATTGTCGGGCAGCCCTTTACCCGTCTGGTCAAGCGTGACTGGCATCAAAAAGTAGTGGACTTCTATTTGGACCAAATACAAAATGCCAAAAAGAGTAGTTATCTGGAATTTCCAGGTGTCAATGTGAAAGGAGAAGTTATCTGGTTGGGCCAAAAAGTGCAGTTACTGGAAGATGAAGAGGGTTTGGTAGGTATGATGGCCGTAGCCAGAGATATTACGGAACGCATTAAAACAGAGGAGATACTTAAGAGGTCGGAAGAGAAATACCGCGGAATGCTCCATGGTTTGCAGTTCGGTTTGGTAGAGGTAGACAACGATGAGAGAATCGTTTATGTAAATGAGCCAATGTGCAAAATTACGGGCTACGAGCGAGAAGAACTGATGGGTAAGATTGCCTCTGATGTTCTGGTAGATGAAAGTACCAGGGACATCATTGACAGGGAGAATAGCAGAAGGTTAGATGGAGTGGCAAGTGTCTATGAAATCGGTATTCGACATAAAAGTGGTCAACCAATCTGGTCATTGATCAGCGGTGCACCTATAGTTGATATTCATGGTAAGCAAGTCGGTTCCATTGGTATCCACATGGATATCACCCAAAAAAAGCAGGAAGAGTTTATTCAGCGGCAAATGTCAAAGAAGCTTTCCGCCCGCAATGCTGAACTCAGAAAGAAGCAGAACTTCCTGAATGGAATCAATCATTTTGTAACCAAACTGTTGGGTAAGGAAGATATCCATGGTATCGCCTGGGAGATAGCAGAGGATGTAATTGAACATTTTGGATTCCAGGATTGTGTGATCTACATTCTCAATGAAGAGAAAAAACGACTGGATCAGGTTGCCGCTTATGGGCCCAAAATGGAGAAAGGAAGGCAAATTGCCAACCCGATTTCCGTAGCTATTGGTGAAGGAATTGTTGGCAGTGTGGCAGAAACCGGAAAGTTGGAAGTGATTAATGATACTGGCCAGGATGACAGATATATCGTGGATGATGTACCCCGCTTGTCAGAGCTAAGTGTGCCCATCATAGCCGATGGTGAAGTGATAGGCGTTATTGATTCGGAGCATGAGCAGGCCAACTTCTTTCAGAAGGAGCATGTAGATACTTTGGTAACCATAGCCAATCTGGCTGCCAACCGATTGAAAAATGCCAAAGCCAAAGAGCGGCAATTGAAAGCTGAATCAGAGTTGATAGATAGTGAGCGTAAGCTCAGAGCCATACTTGATTCTGCACTGGATGCTGTTGTTTCAATCGATTCAGACGGCATTGTCACCGAATGGAACCACCAGGCTGAAACCATGTTTGGATTTACCGCTGAAGAGGCCATTGGTCTGCCCTTAACCAAAACCATTATTCCAGAGCAACACAGAACCTCTCACAATCGTGGTATGGCACACTACATGAAAACTGGCGAAGGACCTGTGCTGAATCAGAAGATTGAGATAACGGCCCTGAGAAAGAGTGGAGAGGAGTTTCCTGTAGACCTGGCCATTGTGCCGGTGGTTATGAAGGGGGTACATTCCTTTACGGCTTTTATGAGTGATATCACGGTACAAAAGCAAGTGCACAACGAAATGGAAAAGGCACTGAGCAAGGAACGTGAGCTCAACGAGCTGAAATCACGCTTTGTGGCAATGACCTCCCATGAGTTCAGAACCCCATTGACCACAATCAAGCAGAACATCGACCTGGTAAGTTTTAAGCTTGAAAACAAGCACCCCGAAGATTTTTCTGATTATAAGAAATACCTGGATAGGGTGGAATCAGAAATCCGTAGGGTTACCTCATTAATGAATGATATTCTGATGATGGGCCGTATCGATTCTGGTAAGATTGAAGTAAGAAAAGAGGCCGCAGACCTGAAAGACTTTTGCGAACGGATTATAGGACAGCATGTGAGTTCAAGGCTAGATGATCGGGGAATTGATTTTGTGGTAACGGGTGTACCACGCCCCGTTGAATTTGACGGAGATCTGTTCGATCATGTGATCCAGAACCTGATTTCCAATGCCTTTAAGTATTCTGAAGGAAAAGCAAATCCTCAGGTAACGCTGAGGTACGACAAGCTTGATGTGGTACATCTGCATGTACAGGACTTTGGGATTGGTATTCCCAAAAAGGACCAAAAGGGACTGTTTCAGTCTTTTTACAGGGCCACCAATGTGCAGAATATACAAGGCTCCGGCTTGGGGCTGTCCATAGTAAAAGAATTTGTTGAACTGCATGGAGGTGTGATCAATGTAAAGAGCGATAAGGATAAGGGAAGCGAGTTCATAGTAGAGATACCCTACAAGTAATGATTTTTTAAATGACCTGTTATGAGTAAGTATAAAGTTTTGATCGTAGAGGACGATCCCATGATTGCCGAGAGTCTCGGAGACATTCTTGAAGTCCTGGGACATGAGGTGGTTGGTATAGCAGATAATGCTGAAAGGGCCATTGAATTGTGTAATGAGCAGGAACCGAATATTGCCCTTTTGGATATACAAATCGGGGGAGACATAGATGGGGTAGATCTGGCCGAAATGATCAACGATGAGTTTGATTTGCCCTTTATTTTTACCACGGCTTTTGCCGATTCCAATACGATTGGTCGTGCAAAAGAAAGAGGTCCTTTCGGCTACCTGGTAAAGCCTTATGGCGTAAAAGACCTGAATGCTGCTATTGAAGTGGCGATGGGGGCATTTCAAAGACTTAAGAAGGCCGAGAAAAAAGGAGGTGGTGGTCAGATCATTGAAAGGAATATCTTCCTGAAAGTGGACTCTAAGCTTATCAAGGTTAAGATTGATGATATCCTTTATATTGAGGCCAAGGGTGATTATGCACTTTTTAAGACCAAGCCAAAGGGCTACATCGTACACGGCACTATGAAAAAATTTCAGATGAGACTGGACAAATTCAATTTCCAAAAAGTCCATCGTTCCTTTATCGTCAACCTCGACAAGATCGAGGATATTGAGGAGTCCAACCTGCTGATCGAGGGTAAAATCATACCTATCTCCAGAGCCAATAAAGAGGCTTTGATGCAGCGACTGAACCTATTGTGAACTGTCCTCTTTTTTGGTATCAGTATCAGCTTCGGCTTTGTCTTTCAATAGGATAGAAGCCTTTTGCATAGCCAGGTTATTGGGAAAAGAGACGATATCGGAGTTTTCTGTCTCTATTTCAATGTAAAACATGGTGATGTCCAGAATGAGCCCTTCAACAGAGTTATCACCATCCTGGATACGAATGCGGGAACCAATTCTGTAAGGAAAGAAAAAGAACAGGATCACTGAAGCAGTCATATTACTCAATATGGACCAGTTGGCAAACAGTGCAACACCGACCACAGTAAAGATACTGGCAAAATAGAAAGATAGCCCCGAAAGCGATACCTCCCAGGTAAAGCCCAGTAAGGCAGCAAAAACGATAAAGTTGACGATACTCGTCATCTTTTTTACATACAGGGTTCTGGACTTATCGAAGCTATTCTTTGTAGCATGCCTGTTAATCAGGCTCAATATTAAGCGCCTGCTGATAAAATATAGTAAGACAATGGCGGCTGAGATGGCCAATTCTACCATGTGCGTCTGAAACCAGGCTTCAAGTTGTGAAATCAGATCATTCAAATCCATAGGGCAAAGTTAGGAAGATGATTTCAAAGCATATCTATGGAGAGAAATATGAACGTTGTTGTAACCTTTTTTACTTACCTAATGTTATTATGTATAATTACCTAATGATATTATGTAAAAACTTCTCTTATGGCATATAAAACCCTTGTAGCCGCATCTACAAAACCTCTGATTCTGTCCATTCTTTCTCACGGCAAAAGCTATGGCTATCAAATCATTAAAAATGTCGAAAACCTGTCGGATGGCGAACTCAGCTGGACTGATGCCATGCTTTACCCTGTTTTGCATCGAATGGAAAGTGATGGCCTGATCAAATCGGAATGGGTGATTCAGGACAATGGCAGAAAACGAAAGTATTATACAATTACCGAGAAAGGAAGAGAGGAACGGAAGGTTACCAGGGCTCAATGGATGAATGTCAATGCTGCTCTGAACCTGCTTTGGGGTAGTAGTCCACAATTAGAACTAGGGTAGATCATGAAAGAGTTTAACCTGGAAAATGCGATAGTCAATTGGGTGAAAGTCTTGCACAAGCAACAGGGATTGGAGCCTGGGTTTATCGAAGAACTCGAATCCAACCTGAGGGACAGAATTGAGGATTACCTGGAAGAGGGATTGAGTGAGCAGGAGGCCTTTCAGCTGGCCGGAGAAAAGACCATGCCAACCCCCGAATGTCTTGCAGATGAATACCATAAAGCAAGAACCGCAGGTAACAAAACCCCTCCCTGGAGGAGAAAGCCTTCTTTGCTGTCTAAACTGCCCATGCACTTTAAAATAGGCATCAGGAACCTGAATAAACGCAGAATTTATAGCATGCTGAATGTATCGGGCCTGGCTATCAGCATTTGTGCCTCTTTTTTGATCTGGCTCTATGTCCAGGAACAGAGGTCTTACGATCAGCACTTTGAAGATGCCGAGAGGATTTATCGTGTAATCTTTGACGTGGATTATGAAGATGTGAAAGCTGCTCAGGCAGACGTAGGGCAGCCGGTAGGGCCTACACTCAAAGCTGATTACCCTGAAGTAACTGAAGTAGCGCGCCTGAGAAGGATAGGAGCTACCAATACCCTCGCGAGCCCTGATAACAGCATTGAATCAACTGACTTCTTTGTAGCAGATGATCAGTTCTTTAAAGTATTCAGTGTAGAGCTTAGCTCAGGAAACCCCGAAACCGTCTTATCTCAGCCCAACACGGTGGTAATCTCCGAAGAGCTGGCCATGAAGTTCTTTGGTCGTACGGATGTGGTAGGGAATACATTAAAGTACTCTGGTCTCAGACCGCCTATGGATGTGATGATTACCGGAGTGATGACTAATCTTGATAAGCATACGCATTTGCCCTTTCAGGCTTTGATTTCCTATGGAACCTATTTCCTGGAAAGTGATTTGTCCAATTGGCTGAGGAAATCATATACCTATGTGATGCTCAATGAGCAGAACAATATAGAATCCCTCAGGGCTAAAATCCCGGATTTTAATCGCAAATACCTGGATCAGGTTTTTGAAAAAATCAATGCCCGGGGGAACCTGCTTTTTCAACCGCTGACCTCCATCTATCTCGATGACGACTATCTGGGAGAACCTTATCCACATGGCAACAGGGGCAACCTGAAAATCCTCACGGCCGTAATGGTATTTCTACTCATAATGGCCTGCATTAACTATGTCAATCTGGCTACGGCAAGGTCTGTAGACAGGGCAGTAGAGGTGGGGCTTCGCAAGACGCTGGGCTCTTCCAGATTGTCTCTCTTTAGCCAGTTTATGTCAGAAGCTGTTTTACTGGCATTGTTTTCGGGAATTCTTGCTATAATAATTTCTCTTCCTCTTTTGCCTTACTACAGGGAAATAACGGGTAGTGGGTTAGACGTCCAGGGATTTTTAGTCTTGGAAAATATTGGAGTTATACTTCTGGTTTCTATCTCAATAGGCTTGCTGTCAGGATTTTATCCATCTGTTTACCTTACTTCTTTTACACCAAAAACGATACTTAAGGGAAGGTTTTCCAGTAGTAAAAAAGGAGCGGCCCTCAGGAAAATATTAATCATCTCGCAATATGTGCTGTCCTCCATTTTAATCACCTGGATCCTCACTGTAACAGCCCAGATCAAGTATATGAAGAACAAAGAAGTGGGCTTTGATAAGGAAGGGCTGATCGAACTCACGATACCGGATGACCAGACCGCCATGAAAAATATAGATGTATTTATTCGGAGAGTAAATGCATTACCTTATGTACGTGCTGCTGCTAAAACAAAGGAAGATCTGAGTACTTATTACCCATCAGGAGCACAACGTATGGAAGGACCTGATGGCCTGCCGGTGAATACGAATATGAGCGCAATCAGCGTTGGCTATGATTTTATCAGCGCTATTGGCGCGAGTATTGTAAAAGGAAGGGGCTTTGACCGTACCGTACCAGATGAACGAGCGGTAATGATTAATGAAGCTGCTGCCAAAGAATATGGCTGGGAAGGCAGAGAACTTGAAGTAAAGTACCTGGGGTTGGACAGAGAAGGGAAGGTCACTGGAAAATGGAAAGTGGCAGGGGTTGTGAGCGATTTTAAATTCGGAGAGTCTTATGTCGAAAAAGGCCCTATGATTATCTATCTGGACAATCGCACCATTCCTGAAAGCAATTTGCTGATAGGGCTCGACTCTGAACATCTTGAAACTACACTGCTGGAGATAATCCCTATCTGGGAGGAACTCTTTGATATATTTCCATTTGAAATCCAGCTGATCAAGGAGAAGCTGGATGCCATTTACTGGCGTGAACAAACCTTTCTCAATCTGCTGACCACAGTGTGTATTATTGTCGTCTTTATCACTTCATTGGGAATCATCGGTCTCATCTCATTTACTACCGAAATACGTAAGAAAGAACTCGCTCTGAGAAAAGTGGTCGGAGCCAGTCTCAAAACGATTATGGGACTACTGTCAAGGCAATTTGTCATACTGCTGATAGTGGCAAGTCTGATTGCCATTCCATTAGGCTATTATATCACAGACCAGTGGCTGATGAATTTCCAGCTTCATATTAATTTCAGTATCTGGCCATTTTTGCTCACCCTTGGTTGTTGCTTGATATTCACAGTGTTAGCCCTGAGTTATCACGCTTTTCAGGCGGCCAAAGCCAATCCGGTTGAGGCCTTAAGATCAGAATAATGTAACCATATAGCTCAGAGCCTCTTTTATGATCTCCTGCCAGTAGAACTATTTAAGCGTATCGGTCAGCATATAGGCCTGGGCATGGTGCCTAAACATTTTGGGATAGTCAGCTTCATCTGTATTTCAAAGGCCTCACAAAGATCGGGCACCTCTTGTAGCCTGTCTAACCCTGGCAGGTAAAGCAAAGCTTTTTCACCTTGCCCTAGCCAAAGCGGGAGTTCGTGGGCAGGAGGGGATACTTGCTGCAGAAGTACCGTACTAAGTGTGGTTTGGCAAAAGCGAGTTTGCTGAATTTGTATCTGTTTGATTATATCTAATATTTTTTTGACTTTTAAGTGTGTCTAATGAGCAAAAACCTTTCAATCCACTTAAAGCCGTATGGAATGTGATCTCTACTATAAGTGGAGCTGTAGGGCTAGTGAGCTTTGCTGATAGTTTCTATGCGTGGAATGAAGTGTTTGATAAGATGCTCAGTGTATACAGAAATATTGCACACCTGCCTTTTGATTGGGTGCCATTTATGATAGCGAATTGGGTGAAAGATTATGTGTTTTTTATGTTCCTTATGGCAGGGCCAATTGTAAAGTTGGCTCTTAAGGATCATGAAGATAGGCCTAAATCAATACTTGGTTTTTTGAAAGATAGGAATGGTCCCTTTACATTGATTCTGATAGCTATTTGGCCAGTTTTTATTGCGATATCAACCTTCAACATAATTAACCTCATTAGAAAGTCAAAAAAGGACAATGAGCTAAATTATTATTTCTCACGGTTCAAAGGTAGAATAGCAGAATCAAAATTGTTAGAAATACAAGAGGCCACGGAAGAATCCAGACTTGGTCAGTTGAAATATTTTTTCCAGTTGATACTTGCTGTTGTTCTGGTATTCATTGTCTTCTTACTGACCAGCGTGATAATGAACCGCTAACCCATGCCTGAACCTAAGAAACCTTTCAACCCACTCAAAGCCGTATGGAATGTGATTTCTACCGTTAGTGGGGCTGTTGGTTTGGTGAGTTTTTCGGATGATTGGCATGCCTGGAATGGAGTTTTTGATCAAATGATTTCAGTGTACAGGAGTTATATACATTGGCCCATTTGGTTGGAAGAATTAAATATACCGCAATGGGGTTTAGATTACCTCGTCATTGGCGGACTGTATGCCAGTGCCTATTTAAAAGGATCTTTCAGAATAGGGATAATGAGCGATGTGAAACTTCAAAAAAGCCTTGAGGACAAGTTTGCTTATACTATGTACATGTTAACCTTTCTGACGATAGTATGGCCTCTTTGGACTTTGATGCAGGTGGCTTTTGTTATTTTTGGTTACCCAATAAACAACGATCCGGATAAAACATTAGAAAGTTCTAAAGGTACTATTTACTGGTTTTCTATCGTGCTACTATTGTTCTTGACCTTTCTATTGGTGAATGCCCTAATTAGCCGCTAAGCTATGCCCGAACAAGAAAAAACCTTCAACCCCCTCAAAGCCTTATGGAATGTAGTCTCTACGATTAGTGGGGCAATTGGACTGATAAGTTTGGCAGATTCCTGGCATGAATGGCAAGAGCAAATCAACGTATTAATTGAGCATTATAGAAATATTGTTTATTGGCCTTTCGACTTTGTAGAGCTAAAACTACCAAACTGGTTAAAGGACTATATTTTTATTGGAAGTTTATTTGTTGGTTCACTAGCAAAGGCAGCTGGTAAGAAATTTTGGAAAGGTGGAGAGAGTACAGAGAAAATGAATATACTCACCACACTCATAGTAGGGTTGTTCATTGGCCTGTTCTGCCTTTTAATTTGGCCAATTGGACTTATAACCCTCATACAGTCATTCCTTGCCCCTCAATTTTTGGATGTAGGTGGACTTTTTCAACCAAAGGAATTCCGTTCTGCATTTCTCTGGTTTTTGGCGTCAATCTTACTCTTTCTACTCGTTCTTATCGGTAGTGTTATCTTTTAGTCTTCCGTGTCCTCTCCAGCCATATCATTGGACTCTCTTAAAAAGTACACCCTTTTTGCGCAGGTACTCAGGAGTGTCTCCATACTCCAACTGCGCTATAACATCGCAGGTTTGTCCTTCTACTTTTTCCCCTTCCCAGGTTATCACTAACATGGTATCCACTGGTTGTCTGTTTAGGTATTTGATCTTACAAAATTGATTGCTTTGTAAGCAAGAGACCCAATCCGGTTGAGGCCTTAAGATCAGAATAATGTAACCATATAGAATTTCGAGAGTCTGTATTGCAATACGGTCTCAAAGCCGGCAAAAAAACTGTCGGCTTTTTTTAAATCATTAAAGACTGCATTTAGGACTTATATATTTTGATTACATTTAGGACTTAAATGTAAAACTATGGGAAAGTATGCAATAGGGGAGTTTGAAGAGGTAGTGTTGCTCACGGTAGCAGTACTCTATGAAAATGCTTACGGCATCGCCATTAAAGAAGATATTGAACAACGCCTTAAGCGCAAAGTAAGTGTCGGGGCCATGCGAACCGCATTGAAACGGCTGGAAAAAAAGGAGTTCCTGACCTCCGAGTTTGGAGAGGCGACTGCCATTCGTGGTGGTAAGCGCAAGCGTTATTTCCGGGTAACCCCATACGGAAAGAAGGCCCTGGAAAAGGTAATGTCAGACAGACAAAAACTATGGGAAGCCATCCCTACTATGGCATTTGATTTCAAGTAATTGAAGCAACCTATGCTCATATCGCCACCAAAACTCCCTTTAAAGGTCTTAAAGTGGTTCTGCAGTCCTGATCTGGTCGAGGATGTAGAAGGCGATTTGGGTGAGCTTTTCAGAACCCGATATGAGAATAACAAATTCAGGGCCCAGGCTTTATTCTGTCTGGATGTGCTGTTTCTTTTTCGGCCCGGAATCATCAGAAATATAAAATTCAAACAAGGTCTAAATCAATATGTCATGCTAAAAAACTACTTCAAAATCGCGTTGAGAAATGCCTTAAGGTACAAGGGCTATACTGCGCTGAATCTCTTTGGGCTCATAGTCGGTATTGCCTCCAGTATGCTGGTACTGTTATGGGTTCAGGACGAGCGGAATATGAACAGTTTCCATGAAAATGGGGATAAAATTTATCAGGCTTTCAGAAATATGAAGCAATCGAATGGTGTAGTATCCACTACCTCTTCTGTGCCCAAGCCTCTGGCCGATCTGGTGAGCGATGGCTACTCAGAGGTCGATGCAATCGCTTCGTTTAGCTGGCTCATGGAAATGCAAATCACTTATGAAGACCAAAGTACGGTAGAAGAAGGTCATTTTGCCAGTCCTGAATTTCTCAATATGTTTTCTTTCCCCATTTTGGTTGGTGATAAGGCGAAAGCACTGGACGAGCTCAATTCTGTGATGATTTCACGGGCAGTGGCGGAGAAGTACTTTGGTGAAAACTGGCAGACCGAAGCCCTGGGTAAAATCTTTAAACTTCAAACGGCCAATTTATCCGTAAGCGGTGTTTTTGAAAATACCGGGCCTAATTCTACTCTTCAGTTTGACTGGTTAAGACCTGTACAGGCCTACTACAATGCCAACAGATGGGTGAATAATTGGGGCAACGGCAGCTTCGGATTGTATCTGAGTATTTCTGAGGAGGAAAAGGCTGATAGAGTGGCTGAACGCATTTTAATGGAGATTATGGACCATACTGTGGACAATGATGCGGCCGGGGATGAAGAGGTGATTATTCAAAAATTTGAGGACACTTATCTCTATTCCAATTTTGACAATGGCGTCATATCCGGTGGAAGAATCGACTATGTTAGGATCATGACAGTGGTGGCCATTTTCATCCTGATAGTGGCTTGTATTAATTTTATGAACCTTACCACGGCTCGTTCGAGCAGAAGATCCAAGGAAATTGGCTTGAGAAAGGTGATGGGTGCGCGCAAAAATTCAATCGGCACGCAATTCTACTTCGAAGCTTTCTTTTTAACTACTATAGCGGTGGCTCTCTCGACTTTGGTGGTGATCTTACTGTTACCCTATTTTAACGGCTTGGTAGACAAGTCTTTGTCGCTTGATTTCATGCAAATCAACACCTGGTATTTCCTGGGTGGTCTTGTGCTTGTCGTTGGTACACTTTCCGGCAGCTACCCCGCTTTACTGCTTCCTACATTCAGCATACTTCAGTCCATGAAGGGGGGAGTCAAGCAGTCTTTCTTTGCTGAATTATTCAGAAAGGGCCTGGTTGTTTTCCAGTTTGCCATTTCAACCCTTTTGATTATTGGTACAGCGGTTGTTTACAAGCAAATTGACTATGTATTGAACAAAGACCTGGGCTTGGTCAAAGAAAACCTGATCACTATTCCCTTGCAGGCGGGTATGGCTCAAAAGCTCGAAACCTACAAAACAGAGCTGCTCAGACTCCCTGATGTAAAAGCTGTAACAGCGTCCACTGGTAACCCCTTAAGCTATGGACGCTCCACAAGCTCGGCAAGCTGGGAAGGTAAAGACCCTTCCGCGGGCTATGAAGTGAATGTTATCATCACTGATGAAGACTTTATCCGCACTTCAGGCATGGAGATACTGAAAGGGCGCGATTTCTCAGAGCAAATGCAGGATTCCTCCAATTTCATCATCAATGAGGTAGCTGCTCAGCTAATGGGCTTTGACGATCCTTTAGGGAAAGACCTTTCGTTCTGGGGAATCAATGGTAAAATCACCGGGGTGGTAAAGAACTTTCATATGAGTAATATGTATGAGCCTATCGCTCCATTGATTATTACCTGTATAGACCCAAGCAGGTCGGCTGTAATGCTTGTAAGGATAGACAACAATTCAGGTACAGTGCTGAAGTCCATTGAGCAAATCACGGCTGAACTGGCCCCCGGTAGCGATTTCAGTTATGAATTTGTTGATCAGGTGTATGCTGAAGGCTATAGAAGTGAGCAGACGGTAGGCACTCTGGCCAATATCTTTGCCTTTATCTCCATCCTCATTTCCAGTCTTGGTTTGTTGGGACTGACGTCTTATTCTGCAGAACAGCGGTCTATGGAAATAGGGGTAAGAAAGGTTCATGGTGCATCGGTATTACAAATCCTGATGCTCCTGTCTAAGGACTATTCAAGGCTTATTCTGATCTCATTCGTACTGGCCATTCCGGCAGGTTATTATGTAATGCAGGACTGGCTCAATAATTTCGAATTTCGCACAAGCTTGAATGTCCTTGTCTTCCTGGTCGCTACAGCCATTATCTTTTTAATAGGCGTATTGACAGTAGGGGCCAAATCATACCAGGCTGCCACAGCCAACCCGGTAAAATCACTTAGGCAGGAATAAAGATTTTTCCTAGCGGATTTTCGGGCACTACATTTTTATCAAATCATTTCTGCAACATTGTTGCAGAAATGATTTTGAGTTCCTAGATTTGAGCAACACATACATATTGTATATGTAAGAGGCGTACACATTGATCTGATTAGCACCTGCTCATTGCGGAATTGCTAAAAAGTAAGAGAGTTTAACAATGTTTACCGTATTGATGTCGGGTGTTGATCTGTCAATTGTCGCCACTGCTTGTCTGGCCTGCTTTAACAGGGCTTAACATACAAAGGATGAAGATGAAACTGGCTATGTCGGCTTTGCTACTGGTTTTCGGTTTGCAAACCTCAGGTCCCGAAGGATGGCAAATTTTCGATAAAGTTACCTTCAAGTCAACGTATTTTGAAGAAATAGACTCCTATTTCGAAGTTCCCACATTTGATGAGACCCTGAAAAACCTTGAGGGCACCACCGTGACCATATCAGGTTATTTTATCCCTATTGAAGTCGATACCATTTTTGTGTTGTCAGGTTTACCTTTCAGCTCATGTTTCTTTTGTGGCGGAGCAGGACCGGAGACCGTAGCGGAAGTAAGGATGGATAAAGTACCGAATGACCTTTTCGCAGATGACCTTGTGAAAGTAGAGGGTAAGCTAAAACTGAATGCTACCAACATCGATTACATGAACTTCATCATTCGCGAGGCTAAAATCGTCAAGGATTGATGAGAGAGTGTTTTGGCTTTCTTCTTTGTGCCTCCCTGCTTTTCTCTTGCTCCTCGCAAAGCCAGGAGGAAAAAGCCATGCTGAAAGAGGCTTATGAACTTCAGTTAGAAGTAATCGAAGGTGTCAAAGACCTGAAATTATTAACGGCTCTCGAAAGGGAGAGGAAAGACTCCCTTGAACATATTTTACATGAAATTGAAGAGTCGCTTTTTGCCATTCCGGGTTATGAATTGGAATTACCAGGCCATGAAGGGCATGATCACGACCATAGTAGGATCTCACTCAGCAGCAAAGAAATGCTGGATGTTCAGCATGAACTGCACAAACAGGTAACCCACCTCAAATCTACTTTTCAAACCAATGACTAAACTTCCTGTAACTGTACTATCCGGCTTTCTTGGGGCCGGTAAGACTACCTTACTCAATCATGTGCTGCACAATAAAGAAGGCATGCGTGTGGCCGTGATCGTAAACGACATGAGCGAGGTGAATATAGATGCTGAATTGGTTAAGCAGGGAAATACCCTGAGCAGAACAGATGAGAAGCTCGTAGAAATGAGCAATGGCTGTATTTGCTGTACACTCAGAGAGGACCTGATTGAAGAAGTGGCCAAACTCGCGCTTGAAAACAAGTATGATTATCTGCTCATCGAAAGTACCGGGATTTCCGAACCGCTGCCTGTGGCCCAGACATTCTGGTTTGAGAGTGACGAACTCGAGGTAAATCTTTCGGATGTCTGCCAGCTCGACACAATGGTCACAGTGATTGATGCATTGAATTTTCTGAAAGATTTTGGCTCTGCAGATACGATTGCCAGTCGTGAAATGAACGATGAAGAGAAAGACGAGCGAACCATTGTCAATCTGCTTACGGATCAGGTGGAATTTGCTGATGTCATTCTCATTAATAAGACAGACTTGATTTCGAAAGATGAATTAAACTTGCTAAAGGGTATGATTACCAAGCTTAATCCACAGGCAAAACTCATTGAGTCTGAGTTCGGAAAAGTACCCCTGAGACAAATTCTGGCAACCGGCAGATTTGATTATGATACTACGTCACAGTCAGCTGGCTGGATTCAGGAACTGGAAAATGAGCACAAACCAGAAACCGAGGAGTATGGTATCGGTTCATTCGTTTTTCATAGCAACAAGCCTTTTCATCCGCAACGTTTCTGGCAGTATGTCTCCATGCTCTGGCCATCCAACATTATCAGAAGTAAGGGACTGTTCTGGATTGCCTCACGGCCCGATCAGGCTTTGACCTGGAGCCAGGCCGGTGGTTCACTAAGGGCCGACTCAGCAGGGGTGTGGTGGTGTTCAATGCCTTTTGAACAACGAACCCGGTACGAGGCATTTGTCGAGAATCGTGAAGAAATTGAAGCCGACTGGGACAAAACCTATGGCGATAGAAAAAGCGAGCTGGTGATCATCGGACAACAGCTTGATCGGGAACAAATCATCAGGGACCTCAACGAATGTCTCTGCAACGAGCAGGAATTGCTCATGTGGCAAAACGGAGAACACTTTGAAGATCACTGGCCCATTCCTGCGTATTAGATGTTGAAATTCAGGTCAATCATCCTGCTACTATTCTGCCTCAACAATCTGAGTGCACAGTCTGACTTCGAGGTTTAGGAGTTAAATTGGCTCCGGGAACACTACTTCACCTGCATAGCCATGCGTTTCGCCTTCTCCCAAGTCACCTGCTGGTTACCTGCCAGGTAGCGAAACCATCCTCTTACCACGCAAATGTGCATAAATACAAAGTAATAGGGAGCGAAAAATCCTTTGACTCTGATATTCCTGTTTTGCAACAGATAGCCAGAGAATGAACTGGTGTAAAATAGTGTCTGAGCAACAAAGACCACCTGGTAAACTACATGATCATTAAGCAAAGCTACATTAGTCAAAAGCAGGCTGAGCATGGCGATGGGCACCAGCGTCCAGCGTAGTACGCGATGTGAAATGTATTGAAAACTCAAACCTTTGTACCTGAAGAAATTGAGTAGTGGAAGCATTCGCAAAATAGCCTGTAAACCTCCTGCGGCAATTCGAATTTTGCGTTTGGTTTCCTCCTTTATGTTGGCAGAAGCCGTTTCTGAAGCTATGGCTAAGGGTTCGTAGGCCACTTTGTATATACGCATAGCAATGCCCATAGTCATGATAAAGTCTTCTATAATCACATCTGTAGCTACATTCTCATACAGATTGGTTCTGATGGCAAAGAGTTCACCAGCAGCGCCTACCAGGCTATTCCATTCAGCATCTTTGCGCTTTAGAAGCGACTCATATTTCCAGTACAAACCTTCTCCCGAGGCGCTTGCAGCATCCTTTTCCTTACTAAAAACTACCTTTTCTCCGGAGACTGCCCCAACCAGATTGCTTTGAAAATGACGCACCATATGTCTAAGGCCATTGGTGCTGATCATTACGTTGGCATCAGTAAAGAGTGTGATCTCAGTAGCCACATGAGGCATTACCCTGTTCACGGCTGCTATCTTACCTTTACGCTGAGCCTGATGAAACACCCGAACTTCAGGGAATTGCTGAATCAGTTGGTCTGTACCGTCATCGGAACCATCGGTTACAAAGAAAATCTTCAGTTTATCAACGGGGTAGTCCAGGGCCAGACAGTCAGTTACTTTGGACTCAATGATGTCTGCCTCATTGTATGCAGCCACCACTAAAGTGACTTCAGGTAAATCATCGTCTTCTAATTCCGGAATGGAGTTTTTCTTCTTTAACCTGGCGAGTATGGTGATAACGATGGCATAGCCAATAAATGTGTAACCTATGACAAGTACGGAGATCCAGAAGAGTGTTTCCATGGTCTTTTTGTTTAGAGAAAGGTACTTCGGCCTTGTTAAGCGAACAGATAGTTTCGATGAGTGAAAGCACCTGAGGGTTGACTGACGGAAGTTGTCGTTGAGTGGAAAGGGGGAGGTCTTAGTTGTGACAGGGAGATTAACCTTTTTTAAGTCCGATTAGATGCTGAAATGAATTCAGCATGACAGATTCCCGGCAGCTTTAGCGAAGGCACCAAGCAGGAATCTCAAAAAGTCATACCCGCTTTCTTATACACGGAGGCATCCATAAAAGCTCTTAAAAAGGCTATCAAGTGCTCTTTCTTTCCCTTGATTCCGTACCGGAACAGGTTTGTGGGAAGGCTGACCATATGGAAAAAGAGGTTGAAGAGTAACTTGCTCAACGGTGAGGAATGCTTATTCATAAAAGCCACACGATTGCGCGTCTGGTAATAGGTTTTGAGAGGACTGTTTTTGCCGGTAGTGACTGATTCTTTGTGCATAATACAGGCTGTGGTACACACCTTAAGCTTAAAGCCTTTTTTCGTGAAGATGCGTGACCAGTCCAGTTCTTCGTAGTAGAGAAAGTAGTCTTCAGGCATAAGTCCGCATTGATCTATCACAGCTTTAGGAATCAGCACAGCAGCACCGTGAAAATAGGGTGTGTCAACCGTCCTTTTTTTCTGAACCTCGTCAATGATCATATTCCGGCCGGTCATAGGGTTTATCTCCGTAAACCCGGCATACTGTACCTTTTCAGGCTGACTATGGTAGCGCAAGACCGGGCTGACCGCTCCAATCCGTGGGCCGTCAAAACAAGCCAGCAGTTGCTCAAGAGTTCCATCCGCTATTTCTGTATCATTGTTGAGCAGGAACATGTATTCTCCTTTGGCTGCTTTAATTCCTAAATTGTTGGCTCCGGCAAAACCCAGGTTAACGGCACTGTTGATCACTTTGACTTTCGGCAGGTGACTTCGATACAAGGTGGTGTCGTCCTGCTGCTGAGCATTATCAACAATAATAGTTTCGATATTGGGATAGGAGAGTGCCCGGATGGTATCCAATAGCTCGCAGGTAACCCGGGACTGTTGGTAGTTGACGGTAATAATGCTGACAAGAGGCTTTTTCATGATGCTGGCTTTTGACCTATCACCTGAATGGCATTACCCCAGGTTTCTGAATGGAATCGTCTGTCCAGGTGTATCAACAACTTGGCAATGGGGAGGCTAAGCAGTTGAGTGAGGATTCCCATCTTTTTCCCCAGGTAGGCGAGCTCCCAGCCAAGACGTGACAGCCAACCATCAGAGCAGGAACCGAATATCACTTCAAAGCCCTCATCTCTGAACCTTTCAGAAAGGCCTTTGAGGTCATATACCTGGCCAATGTGCTCGTCTTCCAGCCATTCCTGGTGTTCCTCGAACCAGCCTTCAGGAAAAATGGTTTTTTGTGTTTTATTTGGAATCTTCACGAGCAAATGACCTCTTGGTTTGAGTTTTTCAAAGGCTGTCTTAAATGGCATTTCCTCAGGCGAGATATGCTCAAATACGTCTACAGAAAATATAAGATCAAAACCATGCTCGTTGATATCTTCAATATGGGCACGATGGGTTTTTATGTTATCGTATCCACCCAGGTCAATGGCTTTTTCAACTGTTGAAATCCGTTCAGGGTCGATGTCCAAGGCATGTATCTCAAAGTCCCTTGAAGCCTGTGCCAGGCTAAAACTGTACTCCCCAAAGCCGGTGCCCAAATCAAGCACCTTACTTTTCCCTTGAAGGGGTAACTGAGCGATCAGTTTCTTGAAAACTGTAAAGCGGGCATAATTACCCACGTTGGTATAGCCGACTACTTTATGAAGTAAACCGGAAATTCTGGGGTAGGTAAGCATTCTTTGACTCGTATGTACCTGTTGTGTCCCGAAGGTAAGTTGTAAGCTCATAGCGTGTTAAGTTTAAATAATCTGTGATTCTCTTTAATAAGAGTCATTTTTCTGATGAGGTCTGAATGGTCCAGACCGATGTGTTTCTTAATTCTAACCTGACCCCAGATCACAGTGATAACTATGCTGGAACAGGTAGCAATGGCTGCTCCCAGAACCCCGTACGATGGAATCAACAACAGATTCATTCCAATATTCACGAGCAGACTCAGGCAGAGCATTTGAAAATTGATTTTGGGTTTGCCTATGGCATCCAGAGTAAGGCCAAACACTCTGCCGAAGGGTTTAAATAATCCTGCAAGACAAAGTATCACAATCAAGGGAGCCGAGGATGCGTAAGTGTCTGTTGATAAAAGAGATATGATTTCTGATCTGAACATAATCACCAGGGCTGTTATGGGTATCGCCATTAGCAATAAGTTGAATATAGATGAGAGATAGACCTGTTTCAGACGAGTAGCTCCGTGCTCGTGATTACTGGCAGCCAATCTGGGATAAATGACCTGTGATAAGGCATTGAGAGGAACCTCTGCATAGCCTACAATCTTTGTAGCAAAATGGAACAAGGCTACTGCTACGGGGTCAGTATATATGGCCAACATAAGTACATCGGCCTTGTGAAAGAGCATTGAAAGCAGGTTGGTGCCAGCAATGTACTTACCAAAGGAAAGCAGCTCTTGTACTTTTGACCTTGAAGGGGCTACCCACTTGATTTGATTGGTGATAAGATAATGCAAGACAGAGGGGACAATCGCCAGGCACTGTAGGTTGATTACAGCTATAAAGCTCAGGGTGTCAAATATCCCGATTATTATCAGGCCGGTTCCGAATGTGAGCAGATAGAACAGATTGCTGATGAAATAGGCTTTGAATCGTTCTCTGGAAAAGTAAAGAATGTTGATAAACTGAAGTGTACCAAGCCCGATGAGACTCTTAACGGCATGGGCTAGCAGCGTGTATAGCGATGTTGAACTATCTGATTGCAAACCAGAGATCAGCCAAAGAATAGTACCCATTAGGAGTATATATCCATAGTTGATCAGCAGACCTGATGCAATCAGGCTTTTGGCAGATTGTGGCTCTCGGATAATGGACCGTGTCAGACCATGCTGTAAAAGGCCTTGCCTCAGACTGTCTGCTATGGAGATAATGGTTACATACAATGCCCATATACCAAACAAGGCAGAATCCACACTTTTTATAAGTACCAGAAAGAGGGTGAAATTGGCCAGAAGAAAGGCGGCTTGTCCATAGAGAGACCAGGCACCTTTTGATTTAATAATATTCAGGACCTGGTTTTTCATTATACGGCCAGTTTATGATAGACAGAAAGCGTTTGATTTACGATGTTATCCCAGGAGTAACGATGTATGACGCGTTCTCTACCAGCCATCCCCATGCGCTGCGCTGCCGCTGGCTGTTTGATATAATATTTCATTGCCTCAATAAAGCTGGCCGGATCATGCGGGTCGCATAACAATCCGTTAACACCGTGTTCTACAGTTTCCCGGATGGCGGGAATATCAGAGGCTATCACTGGAATTGCCTGGGCATTCGACTCGATGAGTACTATCCCTTGTGTCTCATAATAAGACGGCAGTACCAGAGCCCGGTAAAAGGGAAGAGTGCGATGCACGCTCTCATTGTTATGTGCTCCTAACAACCTGATACGGTTTCCCAATCTATTTCTATCAATCAGGCATTTCAACACTGCATATTGGGGGCCATCTCCAATAATGTCTAAACAAATGTGGGCCGGAGCCTTTGCCATTGCTGTTAAAAGTGGGGCCAAGCCCTTAATCGGGTGAAGTCTTCCCACAAATAGAAATCTGGAGGTGCATGAGTTGAAATGGCCAGCTCTCTGTGGTGAGAAGCGAACTCCATTGGGGATCACATTGAGTTTTGCCTGATGAAACCGCTTATTGAGGTCGGCTTTGAGGTCCTTACTTACAGCAACACACTGTCGTGAGCCTTCAATAAGTTTTCGTTCCGCCCTACTTGAAATCAGGCTGTGAAGTCTGGTGTCTAGGTCATACCACTTTGTACATTTGGTCTCGCTGGCTATAAGTCCGTGTATCGTGGTAATCAGCTTTGGACGAATGACGCTTAGCGAGTATAGAAGATAACCACTTCTTCCCTGGGCGTGAATGATGTTAAAAGGCTTATGGTTTTCCCTGACCCAACGCTTGCTTGCTAAATTGAAACTGAGCTCTTCCGCCAACATGGAAACGGGTTTTAGATATCGGCCGGGAAAGTATGGTATCTCGATAATGCTAACCCCTTCTTTATCATACATCTTTTCCGCTTGTTTGTAAGGACCTCCAGTGAGGATAGCAACCTGGTGGCCTTCGGCTACGAGTGCTCTCGAGAGCTCCCATACGTGAGTTTGGATACCGCCATTAAATTTCCATGGCAACGATTTGCAGATGAGCAAGATGCTAAGTGGGCTAGTTTTCATGTCAGGTTTTTTTGTGCTTTTTGTTTCCCTTCTTTTGTGCTTTTTTCTGAGCCAAGGTGAACTCTTGCCTGGCCTGGGTACTTCCCCAAATCATGGCAGCGATTGCTATTGGTAGCACCAGGGGCCAGGGCATTCCTTCAAATATCATGGCTGTGCCAGGCTATGTCGGGTGTGTAGGAATTCCGTTTTCGATCTTTTCATCCAGAACAAGGCTCCAATAGTCGAGCGAAACAATGCCGGCATAGCTTTGAAAATCGTCCAGGAGTATCGCAATAACGGGCCTTTTGGTAGGGTAATGAGGTAGCTGGCTATGTTTGCCAGAAAGCCAGTCAGGGCTATTGTAAACAAGGTTCCATGTAACCAGTAGCCTATTATACTCATTATAAGCAATGCAAATGGAGCCAGCGCTCTGGGCGGCAGGGCCAGTTGCAGTGTTTTGTGCATATAGTCTGTTTTGCCTTCTTTCAGACTGATTAAGGCAGGCTTGATCTGCTTTCTGAAAAAACTGTATTGCGATTCCAGCCAACGTCCACGCTGTTTTGCATAAGCTGCGTATGTAGCAACCTTTTCATCACTTACCAGTAAATCTTCGGCATACTTAATGTAGATGTTGTTACTTGTCAGACGCAGCTCCATTTCTTTATCAAAACCACCTATGGCTTCAAGCCGCGCGACAATTGATTGAAACAAGTCGAAAGTGAAGGCCATGCCAGAGCCTGATAGTTTTGAGGATAACCCCAGTTTGTTGGCGCCCTTGCAGAGCATGGCATTGTTGGCAGTTTCTGAGAATCCATCCAGTAACGCCATTATACTTTGGTTGTTAGCAGCGATGCGCTGTCCCTGAATGGCACAATAACCATGATTAAGGTAGTGATTGGCCTTGGCCAGGAAGCTGGGGTTTACCACATTGTCGGCATCCAGTACTACCACCGCATCATAACCTCTATCATATTTATTCATCGCACTTTGTAATGACTTCACCTTGGTGCTTTTTTCAAAGCTCACATCATGCACTTTTGCGCCAAGTCTCCTGAGGTCCATTTTGGTTTTTTCCTGCAGTCCATCCGCAACCACCACATAGTCAAAGAGGTCACGGTGATACTCGTATTTCAGAGCGAGATTCTTTTTTGTGCTTTTTATAATCACATGATCTTCCTGATAGGCAGGTACCAGAACAAGAAATTTGTTTTGCTTGTCTGTCGCATTGAATTCCACATTTGAAGAAGACTGTGAGGCGATCGCGAGAGTGAGTTGATATATCCCGGCCAGCGCCAGATAACTCACGATTGGTAAGAGCAGAATACTTAAAATCATGTCCATAATCCCGTGTTTTTGATGATTTAAAAGTATTTCGGCTCTGTGTTACTTTTTCAATCTTCCGATAAGTGGGAGGAAGGCTTCGATGTTTGTAAGGTTTTGGGTGTTGAAGTGTTGAAGTGTTTAAGTATTGGGGTGTTGAAGGGATCGAGTGTTGAGGTGTAGGAGGATTGAAATGGTTAGGAATTGAGGATGGGAGATAAGCTGATTCTTAATTAAGCAAGGGTGACTAAGAAGTCTTTGTCAAATGAGCTGTATATCAAAAGTGGTCTTCCAGGCAGGTTGGCCTGAACTGTGAGTGTTTTAGAGATTGAGCATGAGAAGAAGAACTAATCAGTCATTTTGCTAGTCCTCATCGATATTAAGGATGAGCTTCTTTACAGTCTTTTGGTAATTTCTACCAATAGGAAGCAGTTTTCCAGCAATTTCCACACAGTTACCTTCAATGGCCTTTACCTTATCAAGGGCTATGATATAAGACCTGTGGATGCGAATGAATTTGTGATCAGGAAGGTACTCTGTGATGCTTACCAGGTTGTTGTGATTAATCAGGCTCTCTGTGGTAGTCTTTATCCTCACATAGTCTTTCAGGCTTTCAATGTAGATGATATCGTCCAGCATTACCTTAACCATGCGTTTGTCTACCTTGAAGAAAACATGTTGTGCCTCACCGGTTTCAGGAGTTGATTCTAGTGCTGGGGTGTTTGTGGTAGGACTAAGGCGCTTTTTCACACGCCCGATGGTGTTCATGAAGCGATCCAATGAAAATGGTTTTACCAGGTAGTCTATCACCTCCAGATCAAAACTATCGATTGCATACTCTCTGAAAGCTGTGGTGATCACAACCAGTGGAGGGTTCTTAAGGTTTCTGATCAGGTCAAGCCCGCTCATGGTGGGCATATTGATATCCAGGAAAATTACATCAACCGGCTTCTTGTCCAGAATATTAAAAGCATCCAGTGCATTCTGACAGGTGTCTACTACTTCAAAGTCCTGAAAACCTTCAAGGTATCTTACCACCACATTAATCGCCAGTGGTTCATCATCTACGATCAGTGCTTTATACTTCATTTCGATGGTATCTTGAGTGTTACACAATATTCAGTCTCCGATTTCTGAATATTCAGGTCATAGTTATCTCCATACCTGAGCTTCAATCTCCGCTCTGTATTGGTAAGTCCCACACCATTATGGTTAGGGTCCAGTAGCTTCTTATTTACATCTTCTTCATTGGTAATCTCATTCGTACAAGTGAACTCGATCAGGCTATTTTCCACACTGATTCCAATGGAGATAGGGATTTCCATTGCCCTGGTTTTGGTACCATGTTTAAAGCAGTTCTCAATAAATGGGAGAAACAGAATCGGAGGGAGCCTTACCCCGGAAATATCTCCTGAAACATCCAGACTGAGTTTTAGCTTGTCGCCATACCTGAGCTTTTCCAGGTCTATATAGTTCTGTATATGATTGATCTCGTTGGTGAGGGATACCGTTTCTTCCTTGGCTTCGTAAATCACATAACTCATCAGCTCAGATAGCTTCAATACGGTCTCGGGAGCTTTTTCTGATTTGTCCAGCGTGAGTGAGTAAAGGTTGTTGAGTGTATTGAAGAAAAAGTGGGGTTGAATCTGCGATTTCAAATAGGCAAGCTCCGTTTCCAGGTTTGTCTTGGCCAGGTCGGCCGCTTTATCTTTAAACTTCACCCAGTCTATGGTCATTTTGATGGCCGTAACTACGCCTACCACATATACCTCACCTATAAAGCTTGCTGCCAGGTAGTTGATACCAAATAGCCTTTCCTCAAAGGGCGACTCCTTAAACAGGTCGGTAGTTACCAGATTGTAAGTAATAAATCCCTTTAGCAACACGGTCACAAATACTGAGATAATGAGCGCCCCGATATACAAACCTACCTTTTTAGGAATCAGTCGTGGCATTAATACATATATGTTGAAATAAACCAGGATGATATGCAGGGGAAACTCTACTGCATTAGACCTGAGAGAATACAGATAATCGTCATAATAGCTACCCCATCTGAGAATATTCACGAGGAAATAAATGCCCCAGAATAATGCATGGTAGGCCACCGTATTGTTGGCATACGAATAGCGCTTAGAGAACATACTCGGAATTTTGTATGTACCCAATGGCAAAATGCTGGCAGTTGTCTTCAAAGGATTCGGTCTCTTTCGGGGTAACAAAAAAAGAAACCGTATAAGGAAGGGCTATTTTATTCGCCATATGGTGCCAAATGCTAGCTAAATGTTTGGTTTACACCAGCTGCAATCGTTTGAATGCTCTGGTGCTTCAAACATATACGAAATATCTCCATTCAGCTAATTTTTTTTCAGTTGTGCAATTATAAGACAATCATTGGATTGTGGAATAAGCATTAAAAACGGACATAAACTTAAATCAATGTCAATGAAGAAAAATTTACTTTTTAAAGGCCTGGCGATGCTACTGCTGATTTTTATAGCAGGAGACGTATTCGCACAGGGCCAGAGAATCACCGGTAAGGTTACCGGGGGAGATGACGGTTTGGGAATCCCGAGCGTAAATGTACGCGTCAAGGGTACCTCCCAGGGTACAGTCAGTGATGCTGATGGTAACTATAATATAGTGGTAGGTAGCGATGCCGTCCTGGTATTCTCCTTTATAGGTTACATATCTCAGGAAATGGCAGTGGGCAACCAAACCACTATCAATATTGTATTACAGCCCGATGCTGTAGCACTGGGAGAGGTAGTAGTAACTGCTTTTGGTGTTGAGCGGGAAAAGAAGGCCATCGGCTATGCCATGACTTCTGTTTCTGGCGAAGAAGTGTCTACGGTTAAGGAGACCAACGTAATTAACTCACTGGCAGGTAAAGTGGCCGGTATTGTGGTTTCTCCAGGTACATTTGGTCCTGGTAGTAGTACAAGGGTATTGTTAAGGGGTAATAACTCACTGACAGGTAATAACCAGCCATTATATGTGATTGACGGTGTGCCAATGAACGATTCAGGTTTCGGCTCATCTAACTCTGATAATGCAGGAGAATTTTCCAGATCTGATTATGGTAACGGTATCGGTGATATTAACCCCGATGATGTTGCCTCTATTTCTGTTCTGAAAGGTCCTAATGCAGCTGCACTTTATGGCTCTCGTGCGAGTAACGGTGTTATTCTTATCACCACCAAGAAAGGTTCTCTGAACTCAGGATTGGGTGTAAGCGTAAGCAGTAGTTTTCAGGCTCAGGAGGCCATGTTACTACCAGAGCTTCAAAACCAGTACGGTCAGGGATCCAATGGTAACGCACTGTTGACTACCGGAGCTTCCTGGGGAGCGCAATTGGATGGTTCTTCTCAACCATACTATACTGGTGAGAACAGACCTTACTCTGCTCAGCCAGGTAACATTGAAGACTTCTTCAGAACAGGCTCAAACATTGTAAACACTGTAGCTATTGATGGAGGAAACGACAAGTCGAGTGCTCGTTTTTCATATACGAATACCCAGGCCAACTCAATTTTGCCAAACTCTGAAATTCAGCGACACAACTTCAACCTGAGAAGCTTTGCCAGACTGACTGACAAATTCTCTATCGATGCCAAGGTGAGCTATTCTCAGACCGAAGGTACTAACAGAGCCTCTTTGGGTACTGAAGGCGTGGTAGCCAACCTCTATGCAACACCAAGAAACGTGGCACTTTCTGATCTTCAGAATTTTCAGAATGCATCCGATTTCAGTGTAAGAAGTTATACCAGCGGAGGTACCAACCCTTACTGGGTATTGGAAAATGACAGAAATGATGATGTGAGAAGTCGTCTCTTAGGTTTTGTAAAGCTTGACTATCAGCTTACTGATGAGCTTTCAATCTTTGCCAGAGTAGGTGGTGATTTTACCGATCAGAAAATTGAGTCAGTTAACCAATTCGGTCACTGGTTCTACGGTTCAGGTCGTTTCAACTTCTCTGACAATAAGGAGAGCGAAGTGAATGCAGACTTCTTAGCTACTTATAGAAAACAGCTGAGCGATGATATTTCGCTGACTGTTAACTTCGGTGGTAACCAAAGAATTTCCAAGTCTGAAAGATACTCCATCTTTGGAGAGGGCTTCAAAATACCTACACAGGCAACAGTGGCCAGTGCTACTACTTTGATTCCTTCTTACTCATTTGAGAGAGTGAAAAAGGTAAGCTCTTTGTATGCTTCAGCTCAACTGTCTTATCAGGACATTTTATTTCTGGATATTACGGGACGTAACGACTGGTCTTCAACTTTACCGGAGGCCAACAGATCATTCTTCTATCCTTCTGCCAGCTTATCCGTACTGATGAACGAAGTTTTAGAGCTTGACAATTCAGTGGTTAATCTGGCCAAGGCGCGTATTAGCTGGGCACAGGTAGGTAACGATACTGATCCTTTCCAGCTTCAGAACACCTTTATCCTCAACCAAAATGGATATTTGGGAAGAACTACGCTGTCCAGACCTTCTACCTTATTTGATGAAGATCTTAAGCCTGAGCAGGTATCTACCTTCGAGGCTGGTATAGAATGGCAGATGTACGGTAATCGCTTCTACGGTGATTTTACCTACTACGATATCACTTCTAAAGATCTTATCTGGGGTGTACCTGTACCACAAGCCACAGGTTACTCTTTCTTCAACACAAACGTGGGAGAAATCAATAACAAGGGTATTGAGCTGTTGATTGGTGGTGTACCTGTTGAAACTGAAGATTTCTCATGGGATGCTTCTTTCAATATCGCGCATAACACCAATGAGCTTGTTGAGTTTATCGATGACCTCGAAAACTTCCAGTTCACAAGCACCAACGGTGGTACTGTATCAGTACAAGCTACCAGAGGTGGTGGATACGGTGACATCTATGGTACTACCTGGTTGACGAATGATCAGGGTCAAATGGTTGTAAACGCAGAAGGTATTCCAATTGCCGATTCTGAGAAGCAAAACCTGGGCAACTATCAGCCCGATTGGATTGGTGGTTTCAGCAACACATTCCGTTACAAAGACTTCAGCCTGTCTGTATTGATTGATGCCAGATTTGGTGGAGAGATTTATTCGGGTGCTGATGCCGGACTGGATGGAAGTGGTGTATCTAACAGATCATTGCTCTACAGAGAAGGTGGTGTTGTATTGGATGCCGTTACCAACACTGGTACGCCTGAAAACCCAGTATGGACACAAAATACAGAGTCTATTACTGCTCAGGAATACTTCGGTGCCCTTGGTGGAATCGCTTCTACTTATGTATATGATCAGACTAACATTCGTTTGAGAGAAATGGCTCTTACTTACAGAGTGCCATCATCTATGTTGAGCAATACTTTCCTTAACTCTGCATCCTTCAGCGTTGTGGGAAGAAACTTGTTTTTCATCAGTAAGAAGATAGATAACTTCGATCCGGAATCTAGCTATAGTACTACATCATTTGCTCAAGGGGTATTGTATTACAACCTGCCTTCTTTGAGAAGTTATGGATTCACTGTCAACCTGAGCTTTTAATCTTAGATAGAAGAAAATATGAAAACCATATATAAAAATCTGTTGATACTCTGCCTCTTGGGTGCATTCGCCTGTACCTCTGACTTTGATGAGATCAATACACAACCTGGCGCGATCACAGCAAGTGAGTCGAGTGCCAAATACTTTCTGACCAATGTTCAGTTTCAACTCTATGGACCTAACCGTTTCCCTTATTGGAGAGGGCCGCTAATTCATGGAGATAGATTTGCCGGATACTTTACTTTCGGTCATAATGGCTGCTGGTGGAATGACGGACTGGGTTATACCTACAATGGTGGATACACTGATGCCACCTTTGGCTGGCTGGAAGGCTACCTGGGCGAGCTTGATAACTTCCTGGACATTACTGCTACAGGAGGAACCTTCGAAAATGCTCCAATGAATGCTGTTGGCAAGATTATGAAGGGCTTATATTTCAGTAAGTTCACCGATATCTTCGGAGAGCTTCCTTACTCTGAAACAGGTAATCCTGATATCGTAACACCTAGGTTTGATACACAATCTGATATTTATCAGGGTGTTATCATTGAACTGGATGAAGCTATGGCTGCTATTGGTAGCCTGACCGTATCTGGTGAAGGTGTAGAAGATATGGCAGATAATGACCTGTTCTTCAATGGTGATCTTCAGAAATGGAAGAGACTTGCCAATACATTGAAGCTCAAGTTGGGTACAAGAGCACAGGGTGCTCCTGGTGCTTCATTTGCTGATGCGGCTATCTCTCAGGCTTTAGCGAGCCCATTGATGGAAGCTACTGGTGACGATGCTCTTTTAGTAAAGGATGAGGTTATCTCTCAGTGGGGTAGTGCAGCCTACGGTGATATCTGGCATAACTTCGGTGGACTTGGTTCTAAGTGGCACCTGGGAGAGACATTGATTTCTCTTTTGAGAGATAACAATGATCCAAGACTGTCTGTATTTGCTAAGCCTGCGGCCGGTGGTGATATGACTTTCAGAAAGCCTGTAAATGCAGATGAAATCAAGGCACATGACCTGATGAAGCAGGTAATGGATGATGCCGGTGTGGTTTATAACATCACTGAGAGTGGTGACGAAATCACTGTTAGCTTTGCAGCCAATACTTACTACCTGGGTCAGCCAACCCGTTTGAACGGTATCAGCTATGATTACGCAGGATGGGATATGTTCTCAACTCCTGCTGATGTGATCATCAACCCTAAAAACGGTGGACCTATCTCTTCTGAGATTATCCTTACTTCTGCAGATGCCTTCCTTATGAGAGCACTGGCCGCTGTAAACGGAGCAGGTGGAGATGCGAATGCCATGTATCAATCAGGTATTTCAAGATCTATGGAGCACTGGGGAGTAAGTAGTGATGCAATCACTGACTTCCTGACAAACTCTCCAATGGGATCTTTAAGTGGAACCGCTGAAGACATGAGAGCACAAATCAACTCTCAGCGTTGGTTGGCCAACTATACCAATGGATTCGAAGGTTGGGCCATTGTAAGAAAAACAGGTTATCCTGCGGCACTTGCCAATGGTGTATCTGACGGAGATATTTTCAGCATGGGAGATACCAACGGAGCCTATCCTCAGAGAATGAGGTACGGCAACAGTGCAAGAGATAAAAACGGTACCAACCTGGAAGAGGCCTTAGGTCGTCAGGGTGCCGATGACATGGGTATCACCCTTTGGTGGGCAAAATAATAATCCGAATATAGTTTACTTACTTTTCATGCAATCGAAGCGCTGGTCCCTAAACGGATCAGCGTTTTTTATGTCTTAAAGTTAACTATAATTTACTTTAAGTTATGTTGTGCATTTAGCTTCAAATCAGTGCGTTTGAGCGAGTTTTTTTCTTGAATAGAGAATGCCGAAGTAAATTGAATTAACAAATTTCATTACCCATATCTCAGTCTAAATATCAGCCTTATGATGACTACAATGGAAAAGGAAACAACAACATTGCGCATGACCAAGAACCAATGGAGTGCGCTCGAATCCACCAAATTTGAAAAGATACATTCAGACGTTTTTGCAGACTCTGCAGATGCTGCAAAAGCAGTTGCTCATGAAATAGCGGCCCTGATCCGATATAAATCAGGAAGAAATCAGAAGTGCGTATTGGGCTTGGCCACTGGTTCTTCTCCCATCAAGGTCTATAAAGAACTGGTGAGAATGCACCGTGAAGAGGGGCTTAGCTTTAAAAATGTGGTCTGCTTTAATCTGGATGAATACTATGGATTGGGTAAAGATGACGTGCAGAGCTACGTCTATTTTATGCACGATCACCTCTTTAACCATGTAGACATTCTACCCGAGAACATCAACATTCCTGATGGTACAGTCCCATACAACCAGGTGATCAACTACTGCGCTTATTATGAAGACAAAATTGATTCACTGGGCGGATTGGACTTTCAACTTTTGGGTATTGGTAGAACAGGTCATATTGGTTTCAATGAGCCGGGTTCTAAAGAAAATTCAACCACGCGAATGGTCACGCTCGACTACCTTACCCGACTGGACAATGCCTTTGCATTTGACAGTATGAATGAGGTGCCTAAGAAGGCAATAACGATGGGAGTAGGCACTATTTTGAAAGCCAGCCGTATTGTGATCATGGCCTGGGGACTTAAAAAGGCTGAAATTGTTGAAAGAACTGTTGAAGGCGCTCCCTCCCCCGATATTCCGGCAGCTTTCCTGCAAAGCCATAATGACGTGACTTTCGTGATGGATACGCTGGCTGCTTCTGATCTGACGAGATTTAAGACACCCTGGCTGGTAGGTGATACCGTATGGACCCAAGAAGTGGCCAGAAAAGCCGTCACCTGGCTCAGCGATAGGCTCAATAAATCCATTCTGAAGCTAACAGATCGCGACTATAACGACAATGGTATGTCAGAGTTGCTTATTGAGAGATCGGCTTATGACGTAAACATTGCGATGTTCAATTACTTTCAGCATACCATTACCGGCTGGCCTGGAGGTAAGCCCAATGCTGATGACTCACAAAGACCTGAAAGGGCTCAACCTGCTAAGAAGCGTGTGATTATTTTCAGCCCTCATCCCGATGACGATGTGATCTCTATGGGAGGCACATTCCTGCGACTTATTGAGCAGGGGCACGAGGTACACGTGGCTTACCAAACCTCTGGTAATATTGCTGTTTCGGATCATGAAGCACTGCTTTATGCCGAGTTTGCACAGCAACTGACAGGTTTTTTGTCAGACGAAAAAGATAGTAATGCAGCCTTGTTTGATAAAGCAATTAAGCTGCTCAGCGGTAAGAAACAATACAAGGTAGTACCTGAAGAAATCAGAAAAATCAAGGCTCTCATAAGAAGGGGTGAGGCCGTAAGTGCCTGTAGGTACTACGGCCTGCCCGATTCTCAAGTGCACTACCTGGATATGCCCTTCTATGAGACCGGCAAGATTGAAAAGGCTCCGATAAGCAAGGCGGATGTTAAGCTGGTACAGAATCTTATAGAAGAGATTAAACCGCATCAAATCTATGCGGCAGGTGATCTGGCCGATCCGCATGGTACCCATAAGGTGTGTTTTGACGCCATTACCATGGCCCTCAAAGGACTGAAAGGCAAAGAGGCCATCAAAGATTGCTGGATGTGGCTGTATAGAGGTGCATGGCACGAATACCCAATCCATGAGATAGAAATGGCTGTACCATTGAGTCCTGATCAGCTTTTAAGAAAGCGTGAAGCAATTTTCAGACATCAATCGCAAAAGGATGGTGTAATGTTTCAGGGGGAAGACAGCAGAGAATTCTGGCAGCGGGCAGAAGACAGAAATAAGGAGACGGCTGCCAAGTACAATGAACTTGGACTGTCGGAATACGAAGCGATCGAGGCATTCAAGAGATACCAATTTTAAGGGCGGCTATGATAGATAGAAGAGTTTGCTTCAGAGCATTTTGTTGTGCCTTGTGTCTTATTCTGGCTCAATGTGCCTGGGGATTCCAGGCCCCGGATGGACTGAATCTTATGCCGGTACCCCAGGAAATCACCGTCAATAAGGGGAATTATGCACTCAAAAGGGATTTTCGAATTTCACTTTCAGGAAAACCTGACGAGAGATTGTTGCAGGCGTCTACAAGGTTTCTTAGAAGGTTAAGCAATCGAACAGGTCTTTTTCTGGCGGAAGGTTATATCACCAATAAGAACTTCGGAGAGGGTGGAAGCTTACATATTCATGTGAAAAGACCCGGCAAAGTCCGACTTCACGAAGATGAGTCTTATACACTGAATATCTCGAAGAAGGGCATCAGGGTGGAGGCGGAAACCGATCTGGGGGCCATGCACGCATTGGAAACCATTCTGCAGTTGATTGAGCCCGGTAAAGCAAGTTACCAACTGCCTCAGGTTGAAATTACAGATAGTCCGCGTTTTCCCTGGCGAGGACTGATGATGGATGTGGCGAGGCATTTTCAACCTATCGAAGTGATCAAAAGAAATCTTGATGGAATGGCAGCAGTGAAAATGAATGTGCTGCACTTGCATCTGACAGATGATCAGGGATTCAGAGTTGAGTCCAAAAGCTACCCAATACTCCATGAGAAAGGGTCTGACGGTCAGTATTTTACTCAGATCGAGTTAAGAACCATAGTTCGTTATGCAGAGGACAGGGGGATCAGGGTAGTACCCGAATTTGATGTGCCCGGACATGCTTCAGCCTGGTTGGCAGCCATTCCGGAATTGGGTAGCGTGGAAGGTAAGGAAAGCTATGAGATAGAGCGGAATGCCGGAATTTTTGACCCGACTCTCGATCCAACCAATGAAAAGACCTACGTGGTACTGGCCGCTGTGTTCAAAGAAATGGCTGAGATCTTTACCGATGAGTATTTCCATATAGGAGGGGATGAAAATGAGGGCAAGCATTGGGATGGCAATAAGAGCATTCAGGCTTTCATGAAGGAGAAGGGCTTTAAGAACAATCACGAACTTCAGAATTACTTCAATACACGCCTGCTAAGCTCTTTGGAGTCTTATAGCAAGAGAATGGTCGGCTGGGATGAAATTATGCAGCCTGGCCTGCCTAAATCAGCGGTGATTCAATCCTGGAGAGGAATTGATGCACTGGTGAACTCGGCCAAACAAGGCTACCAAACCTTCCTGTCAAATGGCTACTACATAGACCTGATGCATACAGCCAGGAATCACTATAAAACTGACCCGTTACCGGATACAGTTAGCTTGACCGATGAGCAAAAAAAGCTGATCCTGGGTGGTGAGGCCACCATGTGGGCCGAATTAGTGATACCACATACGGTCGACTCCCGCATCTGGCCACGTACTGCCGTGATTGCTGAAAGACTATGGTCTTCTCAGGATGTCAACGATATGGATGACATGTACAGGAGAATGGAAATCATCAGTCTTCAGTTGGAAGAGCATGGTTTGCTCCACATAGCCAGTAGGGATCAGATTTTAAGAAAACTGGCTCAGGGCGGTGATATCAAGTCACTTCAAACCCTGAACAACATTTCAGGACCTTTGCAACGCTACACCCGCAACCCAGGCGGTACCATGTATCAGTCATACAGTCCGTTTACCTTATGGGCCGATGCTGCTGTAGCGGATTCAGAAACTTCCAGGCTCTTTGATAGTGCTGTCAAATCCTATTTAGAGGATAAAAACAGCAAGGACGGAGAATACATTAAGGAACAATTACTCATCTGGTATGAAAACCATGAGTCCCTGGTAAAGATCATCAACGCCTCACCAATGCTCAGGGAAATTGAAGGACTCTCAGAACAGTTGATGGAGGTCTCTCAGCTTGGTATGGAAGCCGTATATCTGCTCGAAAAGAATGAGACCCCGGATCTGAGCTGGCTTTCTGATGCTGAAAAGGTGCTGAAGAAGGCGCGTTTGCAGGGTGGCAGAACTGAACTGATGAATGTAAATACCATCGAGCAGATTGTCAGATCACTGGTCAAAATTGAAAGCGGAAACTAAATCTTATGATACTCGAAACCATAGATTGGTCAGTAATAGCTGCCTTTTTTATCATCTCTCTCGCCATTGGCATCATCATCGCCAAAAGGGCAGGGTCCAGCTCGGCTGAGTTCTTTCTTTCTGGCCGAAACATGCCCTGGTGGCTCCTGGGAGTTTCTATGGTAGCTACCACCTTTTCGGCAGACACCCCCAATCTGGTAACGGATATTGTTCGTAAAAACGGTGTTTCCGGTAACTGGACCTGGTGGGTCTTTCTCCTGACCGGGATGCTCACGGTTTTTGTTTACTCCAGGCTTTGGAGGCGCTCCAAGGTCATGACTGACCTGGAGTTTTACGAATTACGATATAGTGGCAAACCCGCAGCTTTCCTGAGAGGTTTCAGGGCATTGTACCTGGGGGTATTCTTCAACATAATGATAATGGCAGCAGTAGCTCTGGCAGCCATCAAAATGGGCTCGGTTCTCTTAGGACTTGAGCCCATTCAAACCTTATTGATCGCTTCGGTGGTCACCGTTATTTACAGCTCTTTAGGGGGGCTCAAAGGGGTGCTGATCACAGACTTCTTCCAATTCTTTATTGCCATGGTGGGTTCCATTTGGGCCGCCTATGTTATCGTTAACCTTCCTGAAGTTGGAGGCCTGTCTAATCTTGTGGCGCATAAAGATGTGGTTCCTAAGCTCGATTTCTTCCCAGACTTCTCAAATACAGAAACGCTCATAACAGTCTTTATCATACCCATTGCAGTGCAATGGTGGAGTGTATGGTATCCAGGTTCAGAGCCCGGTGGTGGTGGTTATATCGCACAGCGTATGCTCTCTGCGAAGGACGAAAAGAATGCACTGGGGGCTACACTGCTGTTTAATGTCGCAAACTACGTACTCAGGCCTTGGCCCTGGATTCTGATTGCCCTGGCATCTATTGTAGTTTTCCCAAACCTCGAATCGATACAAGCGGCTTTCCCGGAAATTGATGCTGCTATTATCAACGATGACCTTGCATATCCCGCTATGCTTCAGTACCTGCCTCATGGTTTGTTAGGTATCGTGATTGCCTCCCTGATTGCAGCATTTATGTCTACCATTTCAACCCACCTCAACTGGGGCTCTTCTTATGTGGTTAATGATTTCTACAGACGCTTTGTCAAACCGGAAGCTTCGGAGAAAGAGCTGGTGAATGTAGCCAGAATCAGTACGGTAGTGTTAATGTTTTTTTCAGCGCTGCTGGCCTTGTATCTGGAAAGTGCCATACAGGCCTTTAGAATTTTACTTTCCATCGGTGCCGGTACGGGACTCATTTTTATCCTGCGCTGGTTTTGGTGGCGCATCAATGCCTATACGGAAATTGCCGGAATGGTCATCTCTCTGGTCGCGGCCATCTACTTTGAACTGATCCATCAAAGGTTAGGCTTTGAGCCCATCAATGAGCATTACCGCCTTGTATTAAGTGTGGCCGTGACCACTACCGTATGGATGGTGGTTACCTTTATGACCCGGCCTACGGACTCTAAGACTCTGGTCAGCTTCTACAATATGATCCGGCCCTCTAATGTTGGCTGGAAGAACTTTATCAGCAGAGCACAGTCAGAAGGACATGAGATCAAAGAAGCCACTCAATCCCGACTATCGGTTGAAATCTATTCTATGCTCATAGGCTGCTTCACAGTATTCTCTGCTTTGTTTGGTACAGGATACCTGCTTTATGGAAAACTACAAATGGGCGCTCTCCTGATGGCCTTTACACTCATTGGGGGTGGATTGTTGATCAGGGCCTGGAGAAAACTAAAATTTGACGAGGAATGACAAAGGTTGCCATAGGAATTGATATTGGAGGCACCAGCACCAAGCTTGGGGCTGTGGATGAGAATGGTCAGATCCATTTTCAATGCAGCCTCAGTACTGATAAGTATGCCGATTTCGAATCATTTACCAATGTAATTGCCAAAACCATCCGACATGAGCTGGAGCAAGGTACCCAGTATCTGGAACTGGCCGGGATTGGTATAGGAGCACCACACGGTGTGCGTAGGAGAGGCACCATCGAGCATGCCGCCAACCTGCCCTGGTCTGGGGTGCTACCCTTAAAAGAGTCTTTGGAAGACCTGTTGGGCATTGAAGTAATTGTCACCAATGATGCCAATGCGGCTGCCATGGGAGAGAAGGTTTTTGGTGGAGCTAAGGGCATGGACGACTTTGTGATGATCACCCTGGGAACCGGTTTGGGCAGTGCCATCATTTCTAATGGAATGCTGATCGAGGGGATGGATGGCTTTGCCGGAGAGCTGGGCCATGTCACTTATAACCACATCAACGGTCGCTATTGCCGCTGTGGTCGCAGGGGTTGTTTGGAGACCTATGTATCTGCCACAGGTATCAAAAGAACCATATTCAAACTCCTGGCCGATCATTTCGGCCCCAGTGAGCTAAGGGGTGTTAGCTTTGATGACCTGTCTACCAAAATGATCAGTGAATCAGCGCATAGGGGCGATCAGATTGCGTTGGAAGCCTTTGAATACACTGGTAAGATCCTTGGCTCAAAGCTGGCTGAAACAGTCCAGCACACCAATCCTGAAGCTATTTTCTTATTGGGCGGTTTGGCCCAGGCCGGAGATTACATCTTTAAGCCTGCCAAAAAGTACCTGGATGAGAGTCTGCTTCATGTCTTCAAAGACAAGGTGCAGGTATTGCCATCAGAGCTTTTGGCAAATTCAGCACCTGTGGTAGGTGCCGCCAGTTTGGTCTGGCATAAGCATAACCACGAGCTGATAGCGCAGTAGACCCCTCAGTCCATTCAAATGCTTCTCAAATTTATAGTTTGTGCAAGGACAGGCTGTCCGCAGCAGGCGGGCTCCCTAAGGGGAACAAATAGACTGTTTAATATTCTTGAATTTGAGAAAGGGGAGTAATGTGATTATTGAAGCTCCAATCTCCCCATTACACTTGTTCTTCAAAGTAGAGAGCTATGTACCTGTTAAAAATAGTGTTTAGAATCTCTTAACAACTGCTCCCTTCCAAGGGGAGCTGTCCAAACGGTAGCTATGAATTTGAGAAAGAGCCGAGTGGACTGAGGTGTACTAAATCTCCTCCAACACAGAATTCCCTTCAGAACTATCACCCGAGGTCCATTGCCAGGACTCATGAAGTCTGATACGCCCATCGGCCAGTATTTCCGGGGTTGACTGACAGATGCCAGTCATCAGAATGCCCTGCGTATTTACCTGGTGGTAACGCATATCAATCCGCCCATCATCAGCAACCAGACCAATCAGATGTCCTTCCAGAATGCCGTTGCCACTATACTGGCAAGTAAGCACATTGCCTTGCTGTTTGTACTGAAAGACCGTTTCAGCGTCTACTTCTCCATTGTCTGTATTGCTCACGGGACTAAATCGCTTACCGTTATAATTGATCATAACGCTAAAGTAATCAATTGAGAAGGATTGGTTGCTCATAAGCAATTCAGGACCAGACTGTAGTATTAAGTCTCATGGATCGAGTTTAGAGAGTTGTTTCCATGAAAAGTTTTCGACAAATTCTATCAGCATAGATTATATACCAGCATGCCGATAAAGAAGCTCTTGATTGTAATAGGCATTTTCACCTCGATGACCTGTATGGCACAGGCTTCTGGTGACCTGGTAAATCTTGATGAAGTGGATCGAATCCGCATTATTGACTTTCAGAACTTTAATTTCTCCTGGTCATGTGGAAGGACCTATGAGATCGTCAAAAGGAATGGAGAATTCCGTATGGAACTGACAGATCAATTCAGGAGTCCCATCTCAGATTCATCTCTGGTTTCAATACCACAAATTGATACGTTGGATGTCCGGGGACTAGGGCTCTTCGATGTTGCAAAGGTTCTGATTCGTGCAAATCCGGATATTGGTGGAGGTGCATTAGGCTTGGCCAACTATGTCATATGGAAGAAACACATGATTGGTAATGACCCCCAGGCCCGAATAGCTGTAGATAGTTTTCGGAGTGACCGACTCTTGGCTCTAGTCGATGCCATCAATGATCAAAAATCCAGGAGCTTTGTGACAATTGTTGAAAACCTGGGGATGGACTCAGAGTGGGTAAGTAAAAATGCATCGAGACTCTTCGATAGTTATAAACTGCCCGATGTGGAGCCAACAGACAAGCAGAGAGATTACTGTCTTTCTTGTTTTTTAGATAAGAGAAAGGTGATTACTGCAGGGCTTTTATTGGTTGGGGGGCATAATTCTTCAGATTATCCCTATATGGAAATTCAATTTATCCAGTCAGGAGACACTTTGACTTTTTCTACAGACAACCCCTATCCTTTAAGTATGCCCTGGATGTTGAATGACTCAATCAAATACTATAATCCTAAAATTTCGATACTGCTGGCGGATATATTGCCTGATTTGATCTACTCAAATAAGACAAGACTTTCCGGGGATTATACGGCTTTTACAAAGTATAAATCCGTGGAAGAAATATTCACCAAACGGATGCTCTATAGATTTTGCACCGAGTTTAAAGGGAAAAAGAAGAGAAGAAAGCGGGTTTACATTGACGTAGAAAAGGTAGATGAGAAACACTGAACCAGGGACTTAGCACCTTTTGGGTGTTATTAAGAATAAGAATGAGAGTCATCGTAATCGCAATTTTTGGAATGCTCCTCTTTGCTTATCAAAGCATGGCTTGCAGTTGCGACTGTAAGGGAGATTGTTCCTTTAGTGAAATTTCTAAAAAAGCAGAATTTGTGGCGCTGGTAAGGGTAATCTCTTAAGATGAGTTTATCGAGGATGAAATCCTTGGCTATGAAGGTAAGATGCCCTTGTCAATGACCGTTGAAGTTGTTAAGATGTACAAGGGAAAGGAGGAAAGAAGCAGGTTTAGAATTTGGGGTGATGACGGAGCTCTGTGTAGACCTTATATCCCAATTTCAAGATAGGTGAATACTTTCTGATAGCTCCAAACAAAATTACCTCGGAGAATGACGGAGGCGAATCTCCGGGAGATTATACTTTTTTCGCCTGTAATACAGACTACCTCAAAGTGGATAAGAGCACAAGTATCGCCACCGGAAAATATTCAAAAAGGAAATCAAAAATCTCACTGAGTGAATTCGAAAAGAAGCTGAAGTAATTTTCATGAGCAGCTTACACAAAGCTCGATGCATGTTCTTTGGATGGATCAAGTGGTTATATATCGGCCGCATATCTGATCGTCCAATCACCAATTGCCTCAAGCCCGTCAACTAGTCACCAATAACCATTAACTGATTGCCAATAACCACACCTAGCCATTCACAAAACCCAGAATAATATCCTCCATATTCTGTCCTGGTCTTAGCCTTTCCACAAAGCGACCAATCTCTACATCATCACGATAAAAGATAATGGTAGGTACCCTGGTTACACCAAAACGCGTTTGCTCATTGTTGGGGCCATGCTTTCTTCTGTCAAGTGCCCATACCTGCAGCTTTTCTTCATCAAAACCCATTGTATCCATAATCTTGTAAAAGACAGGCACGTTACGTTTACTATCGCCACACCAGGTAGCCATCAACAGTTTCACTGTGATTCCGTCCAGTGAGCCTTCCTTGCAGGTTGAGAGTTTCTGCTTGTCCGGTTGATATCGGTTATAGTTAGCCGAAAACCAGCTGTTATAGCTGCCTGAGCTAAGGCCCTCTCGGTTGATTTCTCCGTACAGGTAAGTGAGGCCGTTAACCGTTACTTCTTTGTTCATCTCGGCTTCTGGGCCAGAGATAAAAGCTGCCATAGTGAGCAGAGATAATGAAATTAGAAAAGTCTTCATAGCATGTTTTTCTGCTAAGAAGACTTATGATTTTAACGCCTGTGAATATTCTCTATCCAAAACCGCCTATGGTCTACAATGAGCCTTGTATGCTCTATGAAGTCACTTTTTGGGATGAGTTGTACGTTGGTAGAGTCGAAAATGTCGTTGATAGATTGCATATTGCCGGACGTCTGAAATGCACTAAATTCACATTCAGAGATTTATGCCCAAACCACCCTTACAAACTCTTCTGACTCATCGGATTACCCTGAATATCATCTTCTGGATTTCTTATTTCGTATACCCATTTTTAAGATTTCGCTATACAGGAGAGCACACCATCACGGTAGAAGAAGTTGTCTTTTACCTTCTTTTTTATGGCGCTATACTTTACACCAACAACCTGTATCTGCTACCGAAATATCTGAAGAGCAGGAAGTTTAAAGAATACGCCTTAATAGTCGTTCCGGTGGTACTGGCTGCGGCCATCCTGGAAAGCTATGTGAACAAAACATTGCTCAAAACCTGTGAATGTGAAGGTCCCAACTCCACTTATGTTATCTATAATTTCATCCATTTAGGCAGCATTATGGTCATTTTTGGAGCGGTACACATTTTCAGACACCTCAATGAAAATCTCAGGGCTTATGAAAAATCTGAAAATGCCCGACTTGAAACCGAGCTGAAGTTTCTGAAATCTCAGGTGAATCCACACATGCTCTTCAACAGCCTGAACAGCATCTACTCTTATGCCCTGGAGAACTCCAAACGAGTACCTGATATGGTTATCAAGCTCTCTGAGATATTGCGTTATATGCTGTATGAATGTGACAAGCCGCTGGTACCACTAGAGCGGGAGATAGGTTATTTAAAAGATTATGTGGCGTTACAGCAAATGCGATTGGAAGATATCAAAGTAGATTTTCAGATAGTTGGCTCGGTAAATCAGCTTCAGCTGGCACCCATGATTTTTATCGCCTTTGTTGAAAATGCCTTTAAGTACGCGAGCCAGACTCCTGATGACAAAGCAAAAGTGAAGGTATGGCTCTCTCTTGACGGACGTGAGCTCCATTTCTATTGTGAGAATAGCTTTGAGTCTAAGGCGGAAACTGAGTCTGGGGGTCTCACTGAAAGCGGTGGGCTGGGGATTAAGAATGCCCGGGCCATTTTGGATATTAGCTATCCCAACAAGCATAATTTGACAATTAAAGAGGAGAGTGGCTTATTTAGAGTAGATTTAAGGATTGACCTTTCCGCATGAACTGCCTGATTATAGAAGACGAAAAGCCCGCCCAACGGGTACTGGAGCAGTTTATTAAAAACAGTCCTGGACTGGTGCTCTCCGGTACCTATAAAACGGCCATGGATGCACAGGCAAAACTCAACCAGGGAGGGGTTGACCTGTTGTTTTTAGACATTAATCTGCCGCTCATTTCTGGCATTGCTCTCTTGAAGAGCTTGAAGAACCCTCCTCTGGTAGTGGTTACGACTGCCTACTCAGAATATGCCCTCGAGAGTTTTGAACTCGATGTTGTCGATTACCTATTAAAACCTTTTTCATTTGAGCGTTTTGTCAAGGCTACAAATAAAGCTTTCAAACTTAAAGGAGCCGAAGAAAACACTTCACATGCTATATCACAAGAGGTTAATAGCGAGCAGGTTATCGTGAATGTTGATAAAGTATTGTACAAGCTTAATCTCTCTGATATTTGCTATGTGGCATCGGATAAGGACTATGTGTGCATTTATACAGCACAGCGTAAATATGTCTTCCTGGATAGCCTCAAAAACTGGGAGGAAAAACTAAAAGACAAGGGGTTTTGTCGCATCCATAAATCTTACCTGGTTAACCTTGGGCATATAGCGAAAGTAGAGGGTAATACCATTTGCCTTGACAAGCTGGAATTGCCTATAGGCCGTAGTTACCGCAGCCGCTTTATGGCCGCTTTTGTTAGTTAGTTTTTATTGAATAATTGTCAATGGTAATTGGCAACTCCTTCTTTCCAACCCTGAAGTATGAAGGATCTAAAGAAGGGTATTCAAACTTTGGAGTGAATAGACTCTTCGCTGCGCTCAGAGTAGGAATAGGAGGGAACAGAGCCTACTTCAGTCGCTCAGTAACCTCCATTTTGTAGTTACCACCGATGGGTATTTCCACAGGACCAATTTCGATATCCGTGGCAGTGAAGGCTGTGATATGCTGTTGATTAACAATGTAAGAGCGATGCACTCGCATGAAAGCATCAGGAAGCTTTTCCATAAACTCACCAATCTTTTCTTTGGTCACCAATGAGCCCTCTTTTAAGTGTAGCCTTAGGTAATCTTTGAGGCTTTCTATATACAATATGTCTCCAAAAAGTACCTTATGGTGCTTTTTGTTAACGTTTATATAGATGTGCGGAGCGTCTTGATTTGACACAACCGGAGCTGGCATCTGAACTTGGGGAGAAGTACTTCCTGTGGTCAATTCCATGTATTTGCTAATCGACTTAAAGAATCTTTCGAAGGTGATAGGCTTCAGCAGATAGTCAACAATATTCAGTTCATAGCCCTCCATGGCATAATCTCGATAGGCAGTGGTGAAGATCACTTTGGGAGGGTTTGGTAGAGATTTTAAGAATTCCACTCCTGTCAGCATCGGCATTTGAATATCCAGAAAGAGCAGATCTATCTTCTTTGTTTTCAACACCTCGAAGGCATCCAATGCATTATCACAGGTAGCTGATAGCTCCAGCAGAGATACCTGCTCTACATGCGATTTTAATAGCTGAATCGCCAGGGGCTCATCATCCACAATCAAACACTGCGTTTTCATAGGGCTGCCAATTGAATTTCAAGGTCTACGGAATAATATCCCTCTTTTTCGGTGATCTCCAAAGAATAAGCCCCGGGATAGATAAGCTCAAGCTGTCTTTTAATATTAGAAACGCCTATTCCTTCTTTGTATCTGGCCGGATCGGCCTGCACTTTTTCCGGCTTGGTATTGAATACCCGGGCCTTAAGCACATTATCCTTTACCCCAATATGGATCTCAATCCGGGGTTTCCTGATTGCAGCACTTGCACCATGTTTAAAAGCATTTTCTACCAGTGACAGCAATATCAAAGGGGCTATAGGAGTTTCCGGTTTATCTATCTGCTGGTCAAAACTGAATTCCAGACGGTCTCCATATCGGAGTCTTTCCAGATCGATATAGTTGTTCAAAAGCTTGATTTCCTTGTGTATGGGTACCTGCTTGTCGTTGCACTGATAGAGCATATAATCAAGCATTTCAGAAAGCTTTATCACTGTAGTAGGGGCCAAATCCGATTTCTGTAAGGTGAGCGTATACAGGTTATTCAGGGTATTGAACAGAAAGTGAGGGTGAATCTGGGCTTTCAGAAAGTTCAGCTCAGCTACATGCTTTTCCTTTTCAAGTCGTTCGGCCTTCTGTCTTTCCTCCAGGTGTTGCTTGAGTATTTTAACAGTGGCCATCAGCGAAGCACCCAGGGCAATGGTGAAGAAGTAATTTTGAATGAGTCGGTCAATGGAGACCAGAACAATGGCCCACATGCCGGGAAAAGGCCGGTCAATGCCAAGTAAGGGTTCCGATACATAAACCGTAAGCATACGCGCCAGTACTGTAAATACATAGATGCTGATGATAAAGGAAACCGCAAACTGCCAGTATTTCTTCTTGTAGATATATCTGGGAATCTGATAATAGGTAAGAAAATAGGACGCCCCTATAATGGGAGGAAACAGCACAATGTTGTTCAGAAAACTATACCAAAAAGAACCCTGTGTGTGGAAAAGTACCCTGGAGTACAGTAGCAGCATGGCTATCCAGAAGAGAGTATGAGTAAGCACACGCCTGGCCAGAAATCTGTCGAGCAGAGAAGGGGTGTTGGATGAATTCACTGATCTAAAATAGATACAAATTCCCTCAGTCAGGGCAATTGTCGACCAAATCGATTTTGCACATGCCAAATCAGCCTTAGCTCATGCCGGGTCAAACAGGGCAGCAACAGGTAAGTTTCAGGCCCTGGCAAAGCCTGCTTGGTCGACTAAGCAAAAATTGCCTTGGTTCACTCTTTAGATTAGGGATATGAAAAGTTCAAAAACCCAAAATCTCATGAACCGATTTGTCCTGATATCCACACTCTTTATACTGACCGGCTTTGGTCTTAAAGCTCAAAACATTGATATAGAGCGTATCGATAAGGCATTGGAGCGCTATGTTCAAAACAACAACATTCCTTCTTTGGTGGTGGGAATTATTAAGGATGGAAAACTCGTCCATGTGGTCAACAAGGGCGAAATGAAAAGGGAGAGTGGCATACCGGCAGATGAAAAGACCGGTTTTCAGATTGCCTCCTTAAGTAAGTCCTTTACCGGTCTCATACTCAATCATATGGCCACCGAAGGTTTAATTGATCTGGACAGGACGGTGGCCAGCTTTATGAAGGAGGAGCTGAATGAAGAGGCGCTCAAAGAGTTTGCTAAGGTCACATTGATTGATGTACTGCAGCACCGATCCGGGATCGTGAATAATGGTCCCTCAGTGCCTCCAACACCTTTTGGTAAACCCATGATCGGTGGTTATTCTAAAGAAGGCTTTATGCAGGATTTGAATGATATGAAACTCGACCCTGAGCGAATCGGCAAGTTTGGCTACTCCAATATGGGTTTTGGTCTGTTGGGGTATATCGCTCAAAAGGTATCTGACAAGTCATATGAAGCGCTCTTGCAGCAGTATGTTCTGGAACCAAACCGTATGGGTTTTACTACCTCGGATTTGGAGTCTGTGCGCGACCAGCTTGCTACGCCCTATATGGTGGGTGGAGACAGAACACGCGAAACCCAGGCCTGGGAGATGGGGATGAATATTCCGGCTGGCGGTATTCTCTCTAATGTGGAGGACCTTTCGAAACTAATGATAGCGGAGATGAAGGCCTACCAGGACTATGCAGCCACAGGTAAATCATCTCCTTATGTACTGGTAGAAAATACAAAACCATTAAACCAGCGCATGGACTATGGTTACGGGTTTTTCAAAAGCCGTAACGCCTTTGATACAACCATCGTGCAGTTGGGCCACGGGGGAGATGTAGATGGATTTGGCAGCCATTTCGAATTCTATCCTGAGCAAAACATAGGCCTTGTGATGCTCACAGGTAGCGGCAGTGGCTGGTTTAACGATGCCAAAACCACCGTAGAAAGCATTCTGCTTGGACTGGACTTGCCAAATGAAATAGACCTGGACAAGAGTGTTTTAAAGCGATATACAGGCAAGTATGACTTTGGTAAGAATCAGGTAATGACTATTACAAGAAGAGGAAACCGACTTTTTACCTATTTCAGAGGACAGGACCCCGTCAACCTCTATGCATCAGCCGAGAACAAATTTTTCTATCTCAGCCAGAACTCACAAATAGAATTCGAATTGGATAAGAGGGGTAAGATCACCAAAACGGTTTACATCCAGAATGGAGAGGAGTTCTATCCCGATAAGATTAAGTAGATAAATCTGATACCTATTTGGGCCATTCGGACTTTATGCTCCGAAAGGCTTTTGGTATATGCTGAATATCGCAAGATTCACCTTCAGTGAAAACGTGCCGGAAGGCTAGCTTGGCGTTTGTAAGAAAAACCCAGCCCATGAAGAGGTCCATTCTATTCATTTTTGTATTCTCAATGGTCTATTCGCCAACCCATGCCCAGGACCTAAAAACCCTTAGCAGGCAATATATAGATGCCTACTTTTCTATGGATCAGGAGAATTACAGTCAGTTTTTGGCCGAAAATATTACCTGGAGCGACCCTACCTGGAGTGAGGTGGACCCATCCAATAAGCCGGTAAATGGGAAAGAGGCAGTACTTGCCCACCTGAAAACCGCTACTGCAGGTTTGACCAACCTGCGCTATGAGATTGAAGAGCACTTTGTGTCAGGCCCTATAGCTGTATTTGAAGGAATTATGAAATACACTTTTACAGATAGCAGCACGGGTAAGTCCTTCAACTTCAGCCTTCGTGAGGTATCGGTGCTTGAGTTCAGCAAGGGCAAGATCATCAAACATACAGATTACTCTGACTTTAAAACCTGGCTTAAACAGTATCAGGAGCAGCAGTAAGTAGTCTTCGGCCGTTGAAGCTAACTTCATCACTTTGTTTCCGTTGTATTAGCCATAGTCAATAGATATATTAGTACTTATAACTGTGTATTTTTTCCATGCCTACTGTAAAATTTACTTCAAATCTTAAGCGTTTCTATCCCAATCTGACTCCCTTAAAAGTAGAAGGAGAGACCGTGGCTGAGGCATTGGATCAGGTTGAATTGAATCACAGCGGACTCAAGGACTATATCGTTGATGAAAATGGAGTCTTAAGAAAACATGTTAATATTTTCATAGGTAATAACATGATCAAAGACAGGCAAAGTCTGGCAGATAAACTGTCAGAAACAGACGAAATGTATATCATGCAGGCACTTTCTGGGGGGTAAATGTCCCAAAAGTGGCCCGTTGTTCGTCTGTAAGAAAATGAATTTTAAGCTTCTCAATTTTTTAGACTATGGCACAGAACATATTATTACTTGGAACGCGCAAAGGTCTGATTACCTATGGAAAGAATGCTTCCGGCAACTGGGAGTATGACAATGCACAGTTTCTGGGTATTCCTGTAACCATTGCCAGTTATGATGAGGTAACCGGTACCTGGTGGGCCTTACTGGATCATGGCCATTGGGGTTGCAAACTTCACCGCTCTAAGGATGGAAAGAACTGGGAAGAGTTGGAGGCACCTAAATATCCTGACGGAGAAGAGATTAAGGACGGCATAGCCGCTTCTACAAAATTGCTCTGGGCTTTTTCCAATGGAGGGGCTGACAGACCCGGAACGCTCTATGTGGGTACCGAACCGGGAGGGCTTTTTAAAAGCACAGACAATGGCGACTCCTTCGAACTGGTACGCGGACTTTGGGATCATCCATCCAGAAAGGGCCAATGGTTTGGAGGAGGACGTGATCATCCGGGAATTCATTCTATTCTGGTCGATCCTGCGGACTCAGACCATATTTTCATAGCCGTTAGCTGTGCCGGTATGTTTGAGACCACCGATGGCGGCCTTACCTGGAATGTGCGAAACAAAGGCCTGAGGGCCGACTATTTGCCCGATCCAGCCTCTGAGTATGGCCAGGATCCCCACCTCATCGACTGGTGTAAGTCCAATACGGGCGTAATGTGGCAGCAAAATCATTGCGGCATTTTTAGGACGGAAGATGCAGGGGCCAACTGGGAAGATATTACGGATTTTAATGGGCCTGCGAATTTTGGTTTTGCTGTGGCTGCACATGAAACAGACCCGAATGTAGCCTGGGTAGTTCCCGGAGTCAGCGATGTAAACCGTATCGCAGTGGACCAGTCACTCTGTGTTTGCCGTACGGATGATGGAGGCAAAACCTGGCAGGATTTCCGTAACGGGCTGCCACAGGGAACCGCCTTTGATATTACCTATCGCCATGCCCTGGCACTACAGGGAGAGGAATTGGCATTTGGCACTACTACCGGTAACCTGTATCACTCCGTGGATGCCGGAGAAACCTGGAAGAGCTTAAGCAGCAACTTGCCCATGGTGCATAGTGTGGAATTCATAACTGTCTGACCATTCTGCACTGCTATCGAGTGGCTTGATCACCGATACTAGGGGTGTTGGATATTGCTAATTGTTTAGAATAAGCGTAAGCGATTACGTAAAAATTAACTCTAAAACTCCACTATCCATGAAACGACTTCTCCTTATGCTGGTGCTGACATTCGTCAATCACCTGGCTTTCTCCCAGACACCCGCTGATTTAACCAAACACAGCGTAGAAACAGGCGGTACAAGCTTCTATTACTATGCTACTGCTAAACAATCCAAGTCCCTTGTTATTCTCTTTCACGACTGGTTTGGTATTTCTGAGTTAAGCTATGAAATGGCCAGGAGGGTTCAGGAAAGTGGTAAGGACGCCATTCTCATCGACCTGTATAAGGGGAAATCAGCTAAGACCAATGCTGAAGCAGGGGCGTTGATGAACTCCATAGATCAGGCCAATGCCTGGAACTTCGTAGACAAGGTGGTTGATGAAGCCAACGGAAAATATGATAATATCTATCTATGGGGATTTAGTCTGGGTACTTTACCCGCCTCAGAAACAGCCATCAAGCACAATGACAAGGTGAAAGGGCTGGTGCTGTTTTATGGAAACGTAACGCGTGACCCGGAGAAACTGGTTAAAATGACCTTTCCATCTCTGATGGTGATGGGCTCAAAGGATAACCCCAATGCGGCCATAGCATTTTTCCAGGCTGTAGATAAGGTATCAGCTAATTCCACACTGTTCATTTACCCCAATATGCCGCATGCTTTTGCTCAAAAGCTCTTTAATGGAGGTAGAAACTACAATGAAAAGGCGAAGGAGGCCAGTCTCGAAGTAGCTTTTACTTTCCTGAAGGATCTCGAAAACTAGCAACCATGGGTTAGACCAGTTTTAATACATTTTTGTTGAAGAAGCGCAGTGAGATCAGCGTCATGACAGCGCCCATCCCCAATAGAATCAACATTTTAGGGAGCATTTCAACCATGCCCAGGTCTCGCCAGAAAATATCGAAGAAGCCCTGAATACCCCAGTAATTGACACTGATCACTGCTACCTTTTTCATAATGGCTGGCATGGCAAACATGGGAATAATACTCCCTCCAATGGATGACATGATGAGTATAATTAATGTGCTCAGACTCTGTGCCTGAGCCCTGGTTTTGGCAATGGAAGCCAGAAAGATACCAAAGCTGGATACTGCAAAGGCGGTACAAGTGATCATCAGAATCAAGGCTGGCAGATTGATAAATATGTCCAGACCAAAAACGAGCCAGGAGAATATAAACATGATTGATAGCTGTATAAATGCCAGGGAGAAGGTCGAGAGCATTTTAGCAAAGAGCACGGTATTGGCACTTATGGGGCTATAAAGTAAGCGACTGAGTGTGCCATTTTCCTTCTCTTCAAGAATACTGGCCCCCAGGCCCGACACACTGAAAAGGAGCATCAAAATGGCCGTGCCACATACCGCCTGAATCAGACCGAGATTGGCCTCTTTGGTTTCTCCCACCAATGAGGTCAGCTCCAGGCGAAACTTTTCCGGTGGACGCACAGTCGGTATTTCCTGGCTACTTGAGTTAGTCAATTGAGTGAGGTGACCTGTGAGCACAGGACGGACCATTCTCACTTCCATGCCCTTGGCCAGGTCATATAACAGCTCGAATGGTAGTGGTTTTTTCTGAATACTTGAATCGTTCAGTCCCTTGTGTAAAACCAGGGCAAATGGGGCATCCCCGGTACTTACCTTTTCATTGGCCGGGTCAAATCCCACTTTAATGACCTTGAAATAGGCTGCCGTATCGAGCGCAGTGATCAGGCTCTCCGAGAAGGGTGTCTGATCCAGGTCAACCACCAATAGCTCGGTCGGTTCAGAGCTATTGCTGTTGTTACCAAAGCCCCCGAAAGTAAAAGCAAATAGGCTTATCAAGACAATGGGAAGCAGAAAGGAAAGTGCTACTGCCTGTTTATCGCTCCAAAAGAGGATCTGATCCTTTTTAAATAATCTTAACATAATTCAGTCCCTCAGGTTTTTACCCGTTAGTTTTAAGAAAATTGATTCGAGATCGGCCTTACGCGTATCGATGCTTTGAATTCGGACCCCTGACTCACGGACCACATCCATCAGGCGACAGGTGTCATCCGCAATATTGGTACACTCCAGCTCGATAGTAGCAGGAGAGGAGAAGGAGCAAGAGGGCAGTGAATCCCTGATAGCATTCCTGACTTGCTCGCTAAGCGTATCGGTTTGAACCGTTAACACGTCCTTTATCTTGCTGATTTTGCCCAAAGTCTCCAGGTCACCCTGAGCTTTTATTTTTCCTCCGTCTATAATGGCTATGTTGTCACAGAGGCGTTCTACTTCATCCAGATAGTGGGTGGTATAAATGATGGTCATTCCATCATCTCTCAGCTTTTCTATCACTTCAAAGATGTGATTGCGGCTCTGGATGTCTACACCCACAGTAGGTTCGTCTAACAGCAGAATTGAGGGATCATGAAGGATGGAGCATGCCAGATTGATTCTCCTTTTCATACCACCTGAATAGGTTTTGATTGAATCTTTCTTTCTATCCGCCAGGCCTACCATTTCCAATGCCTGCATGGCACGCTCTTTCAGCCGGGCCTTAGGCATGCCATAAAGTCCACCCCAGAAAAGCACATTGTCAAGTGCCGAAAGGTCAGCATACAGCGATATTTCCTGTGGCACCACACCAATCTGCAATTGACAGGCTCTCTTATGCTCCTGAAGGTCCTGATCGTTGATGAAAATACGGCCCTTGTCCGGTTTGAGTAAAGTACTCAATATGTTGAGTGTGGTTGATTTTCCGGCTCCATTGGGGCCGAGAAAACCAAAGATCTCACCGGTGTTTACCTCAAAGCTGATGGAGTCCACAGCCTTATTATCTCCGAAGCTCTTGGAGATTTCCTCAATCCGAATCATAAGCCGTTCCCTGTTAGATGCATGTCCATACTGTCTGTTTTAATATGGACTCAAAATGGGGCTGATTAAAGGCGGTTCTAAATAAAGGCTACCGAACCGTAGAAAGAAGCTGATGAACCGTAGTGCTTAGAGCAGATCACAGCCTGATCAAAATAAAAGCCCTGATCAGGACAAAACCATTACATAGTCTCGATCCCGATCAGGGCCTTTTGCACCGAATCTGATACTTACCTTATCGCTCTATCCAGGGAGCTCCTGCGGCTATCAGGTTTTTGATCAATCTGTCCATTTCAGTCTTTGCAGCATCAAGTTGGCCATTGAGCGTTGCCAATTGATCATTGACGATTTTCAGGGTCTGCTGATGCGTTGCCGTAGGGCCATAGGTTGAATTAGCAACACCTACTTCCAGCGTAAAGAGCCTGGCGCCAATGGTGGGCCTTGTTTTGGCACCCATTTGATTTTTCCCGGCATTGCCATTATAGGCGGTATTAATATCGAGGAGCCTTTGTCTCAGCTGGCTGATTTCCTTGTCCAATGTGCCGGGAGTGGCTGAAGACTGACGCAATGCTGTCTGCATGGCTGCTGCTTTGCTCATGGCGTTGGTCAGTGAAAGGGTGAGTTTCGAGGCTTCTTTCGAGGCATTTTCATAGGCTCTCCAGAAAGTAGCCGTTTCAGTAGGGGATGAGCCTGCCAAAGCTCCCTCTCTCAGCTGCTCCACCTCAAAGGTTACTGGTTCTCCTAATTGAGATACCTCACCATCTACCTGCTTGTACAGGGTAGCAGAATAGGAGCCTGGGGCTACCATCAGACTGGTAAAGCCGGTGTTTTCCCCTTCGAGGCTAATAGCCCCTGCAGCCGGATATTTGAGGTCCCAGGACACCCTGTGGAAGCCTTTGCTTGTTTCTGCTGACACTCTTCTGATCACTTTACCATCGGTGCCTTTGATAACCAGCCATACATGCGGGCCTTGCTCTTCGGCTTCAGCCTTTACAGCATCCCAGCCGGGAAACGGAATATCTTGCCCTGCTTCAGACAATGGCTTTTCAGTGGCCTGTCTTTTAGCCTTTTTGGAATGAAGGTCGTCTTTCAGGTAATACGTGAATACTGCTCCGAAATCAGGGTTAGGAGCCATATAGAGCTGTGAGCCAAGAGAACCTTTTGGGGTGTCGAAATCAAGGTGAGAACGGGGAATGTACCAAAGCGCTTTGCGTGGTTTAAAGAGGGTGGCTTCCTGTGCGAGTTGTTCTTTGGATACACCTCTGAGGGCCGTATAGTCGTCCAGAATAAAGAAGCCTCTGCCAAAGGATGCGGCTACCAGATCGTTTTCTCTGCGCTGAATGGCCAGGTCGCGGAAGGAAATGGTAGGCATACCACCGGTGAGCATGGTCCATTCATTACCAGCATCAATGCTGAAATATACTCCGAACTCTGAAGCCAGGAAGAAAAGAGCAGAGTTTACATGATCCTGCACGATGCGCCATAAGAGCGTACGATCAGGCAGGTTACTTTTGATAGATGACCAGGTAGCACCACGGTCGGTACTTTTGGCAATATAGGGTTGGTAGTCACCGTATTTGTGATTATCCAGGACTACATATACTGTATTGGCATCGAAGAGGTCCGCTTTGATGTCATTCACAAAGGCGGTGGCAGGTACTCCCGGCATATTGCTAACGTCAATATTTCTCCAGCTTTCACCGCCATTTTCGGTTACCTGTACCCGGCCATCATCTGTACCGGCATAGATCACACCGGCCTCTACCGGTGATTCAGCCAGTGAGGTAATTGTATTGTAATTGGACATTGCCAGCACATCCCAGGGAGAGTCCCAGCTCTGTTTGCCGCCCATAATGGGTAGCTCCAATCGCTCTTCGTTTTTGGTCAGGTCTCCGGAGATAGCCGTCCAGCTATCACCCCGATTCTCTGACTTCCAAACGCGTTGGGAAGCAAAGTAAATTCTGCTGGGTTTGTGCGGGCTTACCAATATGGGGGCATCCCAGTTAAATCGTTCATAATCTTCATCAGCACTGGGTTGCGGCTGAATGTCTATGACCTCACCGGTGGTCATATCTACCCGTGAAAGTGTGCCTTCCTGGCGCTCAGCATAGATAATATCCGGATTTCCAGGTTCTGTAGCCGGCTGGTGACCGTCCCAATTCAATACAACAGACCAATCCGAATTTTCTATTCCCTGGAAGTTATCTGTCCTCGATGGGCCTCCTTGTGTGCTATTATCCTGGGTACCTCCATAGATATTATAGAAAGGTGCAGCATCGTCTACCGCCACTTTATAGAACTGGGTGACTGGTAAGTTGGGGAAGAATCTCCATTGAGCACCCAGGTCAAAGCTTTCATAAATCCCTCCATCGGTACCGATCATCAGGTAGTCAGGATCATTCTTTTTAAATGCCAGTGCATGATTGTCTACATGCTTGTGCTCAGTGTTTAAACGTGTAAAGGTCTTTCCTCCATCTTTGGAGATCTGCACGTCTGTATCCATTAGGTACAACCAGCCTTCGTGGTGAGGAGAAGCATAAAGCTCCTGATAGTAGTGAGGACCCGTAGCTCCGGAAACAGCATCAGACTGTTTGGCCCAGGTCGCACCACGGTCGGTGGATTTATACAGGCCTCCGGTTCTTCTGTCAAGCTCAATGGCGGCATATATCACATCAGGATTGTGATATGAAATGGCCAGGCCGGTTTTACCCATTTTGCCAGAAGGCAGTCCTGAGCTGAGTTTGGTCCAGGTTTCACCCGCATCTTCACTTCTGTAAAGTGCGGTTTTGGGTCCACCACCCATATAGGCTGCGATGGTCCGATGGCGCTGCCAGGTAGCTGCGTAAATACGGTCAGGGTTTCTGGGGTCGGTTACCATATCGGTCACGCCCATCCATTCATCATCACCGAGAGTACGTTTCCAGTTTTTACCTCCATCAATTGATTTATAAAAGCCGCGTTCTCCGCCCTTGCTCCATAGGGGGCCTTGAGAGGCCACATAGATGACATCTGAATTACCGGGATGAACAATGATTTTAGATAAGTGTTCAGAACTCTTCAGCCCCATATTGGTCCAGCTGTTACCGCCATCTTCACTTCGATAAATACCGTCTCCAAAGCCTATATGTCTGCCACCATCATTTTCTCCGGTGCCTACCCACACCACATGCGGATTATTGGGATCTATGGTCACACAGCCAGTGGAGTAGGAGCCCTGTCCGTCAAAAACAGATTCCCAGGTAACCCCGGCATTGGTGGTTTTCCAGACTCCACCCGAGGCTACTGCCACATAGCGAATGTTTTCATTTTCAGGGTGTATGGCAATATCGGCTATGCGACCAGACATAAAGCCCGGGCCGATGCCTCTGAATTCCAGACCAGCAAAGGTGGATGCCTCCAGTGTGGAGGTTGGTTTTGCAGCAGGAGTATTGCCGCGTTTTCTGCGCTGTGCAAGTGCATTGTTAGTAATAAAAAGACTGGCTATCAGCAGGCACAGAAGTGGGGTAATTCGGTTGTTCATGGTTGAAAAATTTGAATAGTCTCAAATTAGGAGGATGGAGTGGAAATAAAAAGTGGAGCATTGTGTAACAGGGACGGATTTTTGAAAAGTGATGGGTTTCACATATCAAACACGACCAATGCGACTACACCTTTAATCAGGATAAACAACCATAGATTGGTTGTGAAACTGATAACACTCAGTTAAAGAATCCCCGTTAACTAAATATCCAATTCGGGCTTGAAAAATGGTTTTTGGTAAATCTGAAAGAGGAAGTTTGAATATATGTTCTGACGATTGCGTGTATGAATAAAAGGCTTCATCATCAACAATAAAGAGAAAACCTTTAATAAGGCCATCAGGATGTGCCAGAGCCTTGAATGGAATTAAAAGCGAGTCATTTTGTGTAAAGATTGGTTTAGCATAGAAACCAACCGATTGATCTGGCTCCACAACGAGGCAATCGTATTCTTCTACAGTAGGCTCAACTTGCCCCGTCTTGGTTTTGACACTGATTTTAGCTCTATTGCTCCAGTAGTCAGAAGTATTTATAACATTGAATGACGATATGTAAGTTTGAGCAATTGAAGCGAATTGTAATGAGTCTTGCAAATGGCCGTTAAAACGAGCCACACCTCTGTATGAATATTCCGGAGTGAAACTTAGTGACTCAAATGTTACATTCCGGCTTTCACTGTCATAGACGGTCCAAAAGGTTCCTTTTTCATTTTGATCAAAGTGTAATATGCTTTTTGACCCGGTTGAATTTATCGATGTCAGATATTCAACAAACCCTTGTCTGTCGGTTATACTGGATTGAAGAGAGAACAGTGTCATTATCATTCCGTACTTCTTAAGTTCCAGTCCCAGTGAGAGTGTCGAATTCTTTTGACCAATTTCGATCCTGTTATCTGGCTCAGATGGAAAATAAATGCTGGCCCCTGAATATTGTTCTGTATATGTCCGAGGTTGATCAGAATTGGCCAAAAGCATTGAGTCAATCTTATATTCCCAGAGCCACTGCTTGCTTATGTTAATACTGTGGCCCGATTCAAGATCATACCTGGCTTGCATCTGTCGTTCCTGACGTCTGAATATGGCCATCTGTTTTTTATAGGCACTGAACCCCATACCTGGGTTTTTCCTGATGAATTGATTCATCTTTCGGGCGAAAACTTCAGTAATGTTGAAGTGGTATTGCTCATGATTTAAAGCATACACCTCGGTGCTATCTAATGTGGTCCACGATTGTTGATTGTCCTGGCCAGCGTATGCACGATACCCAGTGTTTGGTGTAGGTTCCAGATAAATATCCGAATAGATAACTGCTGCGTACTCGGTGAATGGGTTTACTTTTCCCTGAAAGTCATCCCAGGTGAGTTGACGCCATTCTGTAATTATAACTTTCTTGAAATAATTCGTCTGATATATCGCCAAACTAACCAGAAAGAGTGATGATCCTATCAACATTATTAGTTTGATTCTCAGAGTACTTCCCATTTCAAAAATCTAAATAAGTACTTAAACAAAGAGACTATACCTTCTAAAATCAATGCCAAAAAAGAAAAGACAAGAATGAAACCGAATACATCAATAAGGTTTTCGAAAAAAGGGGGGGACCCATTGTTCACGAGCAAATCATATAGGGTGATAGAAATTGTGAGGGCACTAAAAAGCACAATATCGTTGATGCATCGTCCTATATAGTTATTACTATGGTTATGGTCCTTTTTATAGAGTACATGTGCCAGTAGGAATGAAAAAACCATTAGAATCACCGTGATGATCCTAATGAAAATATACAAATCCGGCCCATAGTTAAAGTATCTGGCTAGCAAGAGTATGGCGAGCATCATTGTGCTCACGGATAAAATCGTCAGAAAATCCTTGAACCCAAGGGACTTAAAGTAAGGTGTAGGGTTGAAAGGATGAACTGGCCTTTTCTTTTTTTTCGGCTGTATTAGGCTCTGTGACTGTGGACTCTTTACTTCTTCAATACGCTCGACAACTTGTCCGCTTACCCTCCGCTCTTCCAAAATGATTTTAGCAGCTTGTTTGGCATCCGCGGAATAGTCAACGTCCACAACAATAGCCTGTAGTTCGTTGTCTGCTTTGTTTTTAAAACGTGCTAAAAAGAAGTCTACCGCCATAGGATAGAAATGAAGAGGTAGTTAAAATGAACGAAGTCTAAGAAAGTGAGAATTGGTGTGAAATGGAAATTTTGAAAAAGAAACGAATTACTTATCCAGCAAACCAACTAAACCCGAGACTGAACCTTAACTGCTCAGGAAACATGCTCTCTAGTCTTTGTTTCAAGTCAGCTGAGACAAACAACAAGTGACGGAATTGCCAAATCTGATCTCCGAAACACTCTGTGGTTTTGATCTTTTCTGGGTTGATATGTTCCTTGATAACTAACTCTTGATAGTCGACCCACTGATCTCCCGTAGATGCTCTAAGTATGTTTGCCGGTTTAATCTCCAATTGATCTCTTAACAGACAATCAAAGGCAGGGATAAGGGATTGATGGGCCAGGGTGTAGTCGCTACCGGTTAACAAAGGAACGAATAGACCAAACTGAATAATTCGAAAATGCCCAGGTTGACTCTTCCAAAGGTTCAATTGGGAGGCATCTTTGGAGCTTACATGCCAGATATCATTCATATCTTCACTCATTCCAGAATAATCTTCCCCACAGCCGCGATCAGTGCTTCGCGTGGTAGTTTATCGCTGTTGCCGGCAATGATGATGGCCCTGTCACTGTCTGGTAATAGCACAAATGCAGCGCTATAACCAGAGCCACCCCCAATATGGCTTACGGACCTTTGGCCTCCCACAGTTCCGATAAAACACCCCAGGCCGGCAGCGGCTTTCATCGTATCCCAGCCGGTTTTTAAATGCGGTTTCCAAAGCTCCTTGTAGCTTTCCTCTTTCAGTATTTGTGTGTCCTGATAAGTCCCTTTGTTCAGGTGTAGCTGTGCCCAGATGGCCATATCCTCAATTGAGGAGTAGAGTATACCATTTCCTGTTTTTCGAGGATCATGTTGTTCCGGAATCTCCATTCTTACCAGCTGAGGAGCATCTGCAGAATTTAAACTGTGACCATGGGCGATTGTTCCCGCAGATGCGCCTGAGGCTAGAGAGGTGTGCTCCATGCCCAGAGGAGTGAGGATGTTCTCATTGATATAGTCTGGAAAGCTCTGATCTTGCTGATGGGCTATTAACTGCCCTAGACTGTAGAAAGCCGCATTGCTATAGCTGAGTTTATAACCTGGAACATCTGCCAGTTTCAAATCACCGGCCTCCAGTTGTCCATTGGCAGCAGCAGGTTTATCCGTAAACTGCAGACCCGAACTATGCGAGAGCATTTGCCGGACCGTAGCCAGCTCAAGTCCTTCAAAAGGACCTTTCCAATAGCTTGATGCAGATTTATCCAAGGCCAACTGACCATTCTCCGCTTGCTGCAGTGTGGCTGTGGCGGTAAAGGTTTTTACAATAGAGGTGAAGTTGAATTCATCAGTCGTTTTCAAGGTTTTTGCTGTTTCTATGTCGCTTACACCATAAGCTGCGCTGTACAATACATCTTTTGCTGATACAACAGCTACTGCGATACCCGGTGTTTGTCCTCCAGCAACAGTTGCCTGAAGTAAACTGTCCAGACTGGATTTCATATCAGCCAGATCTGCCTGACTGACTTGCTCCGAATTGGATGTGCAATTCGTTAGGGACAGCGTCAGAAGACAAAGGACGAAAGAGATAGTATACTTCATATCAGCGGGTTATTTGATTAAAGAAAGCCAAAGATTGGCAATGGCCATATTGGGTAACCAAACGGTTACTCCTTCGTAACGCCTGCCTTTTTTAAAGGCTTTCACCTTTTGTGAGGCTATTTCTCCTACATATCCTTCCGGGTAGAGGGGCACCAATGGACTGCCTGTTTTGGCCGGAAGCCTCAGAGGTATGATCTGATCAAAGTACTTGAGTGCAAAGGTTTCTGATTGGGCAAACTGATGTCCAACTCCCGGTTCTTCCGCAAACATCCATTGGGCGCCAAACCTTCTGTTGATAGAAAAGATACCTCTTACAATGTCATTGCGATAGGGGTTATCCACTTCACCGGTAAGAAATACCCCCGGTACAGCCCGGGTCGCCTCGGAAGCAAGAGCTGTATAGTACACACCACCCTTATTCACGATAAAGGAGATAATCCTTTCGGGTATCCAGCAAGCCAGCTCATAGTTCACCTCCCCGCCCGCAGAAACACCCCAGAGTGCCATTGGCGCATCGGCCAGCTCCTTATGACCACTTTTGGTTGCAAAACGCTTAAGTACATCTAGTAAGGCTTGTCCACTGCCTTTGCTCACATCAGCGTAATGTTCAATGGCTCTGTTTCCACTGGCTTTATCTGTAAAGTAACAGCTCACCAATGCCATGCTGTGCTCATTGGCCAGTGCCTGCCATTCCGGCTTGTTTACCATGTCCCTGCCATCACCATTCGAACCGGGAACAAGAAGAATAATGCCACGGACATTCCTGGTTTCTTCACCTATCCAAAGCCGGAAAGCGGCCTTTGCAAAGTTGTTACCATTTGAGACACTGTCATCGAGCACGATTTGCCCATAGGAGCTTATCATCGTGCAGGAGAGGAATGTAAGGACCAGAAAACATCTGGTGATTAACTTTCTGCTCATTATAAAACGGATTTATAATATGGACCTGATCCCACCTTCAAGTGAGTAAAGTTCTGTTATTTGTTCCGGGCTAAAAGGCTTATTAAAGATGGATAACTCATCTATGAGACCTACAAAGCTCAACCCGAGATAGATATTTGAATTTTCAAGTTCCCAGGTGAAAGGGTCATCGTGGCCGTTTACCGTCCCCTTATTTTTACCATCGAGGTAAAGACTGTAGGTAGCCTCGGCCGTTCCCAAAGCTGCATAGGTAATAGCCACGTGTGTCCAGGTCTCTTTGGTAAAAGGAGGTTTATCCACCACAGCCAGTCTTTTATTGAATTCTTCCGTAGCGGATGTGAGGACTGTATCCTGTTCCCAGGAGACTTTATCTCCAATCACACCAAGTCTGAATTGCCGGGGCTCATCTCTGGTGAAATCCACCCAGATAGACGCATCATTATAGGCAACATCTGTGATTTGGATAGGGTCTGTAAAACCGGGCTCCAATTCGTTTTCAGGATCTACCCTGAGCCAGAATGAAATGGTGCCTGACCAGCTTTGGGCATTATAAGCAATGTTGTCTTTGCTCTTATAGAAAGCTACTCTCGGATTTCTTTTGGTAAACCTCAGCGCATCACCTTGTTTACCTGCCCCTTTGATAATCTGATGAATCTCGTTATCTAGCCCTTCAATTACTTTGTCAGGTTCTCTTCTGGAGGGAGCAGAGTAGAGCTTATTGTCTCCCAGGGCATAATCAGCCTCTGTACCCTGATCAAAGGATGCATAAAGAGTCAATGATTCTTTCAAATAGGCCGAACGGTCAGATTGGCAGGAGAAGGTGAGAAGGGCGAGCAGCAAAAGGCTGGTTAGTATTCCGGAGTTTTTCATAGCAAAGGTCAATGGCTTGAATATAGACCATTTTTTAATGCGATAAATCGAAATGCTTTGATCGGTAGTATAGTAGGACTGTAACAAAGATGTTCTGTCAGATGGAGACATTTTTAGTTCTATTATTCTCCGGTTTTAGGCTTTCGATGTGCTGGATTCTTAGAGTTGTACCACTCAATATGTGTCAGCTTATCGCCATTGATCAGAATCATTCCGACTTCCCGATCTTTACCCAGACCCCAAAAATCAAGATTGATAAGTACTAGTCCATTACCATAATCCGTGCTGATTGGATTGTGAACGTAAAGGTTGTCAGCAAACAGGGGATCTGATACAGATATTGTATTTCCCTGAATTTCAGTGATAAATGTAACGCCTCGCCAGCGCGTCAGATAAAGGTGTTGTCTGTTATGGTTGAAGAGAGCAAATAGTTGAATGCTGTAAAAATCAAACTTGCTCTCTCCGTAATTTGTGCTGTCCAGAAAGCCCAAATGCTGTTTTTGATAGGGTGATAGGTCAAACGGATCCAAATCACTTAATCTGGTCAGTTTCCTGGGGTCAGGAATGAGGCGTAAGTCGGAAAAGCCGACACCATGCCCTAAAGATGATAAAACTTTGTATGCACCGTCTTCCAGTACTATAGACCGGGCACACATGGCATCTGTCAGGTAAGTCTCCTGTGTAGCCTTTTGATAGAAGTAGATAGTACCTCCAAACTCTCCATAGCAATCACAGCTAATAAGAAAGCTACTGTCTTCGAAAAGAATTTTTTGAGGAGCTTTTGGAATATATCGATCGTAAGGTTCCCACTTGTCATTTTCGTTAAACACATAATGTCCCAAGCCAGATTTGGCTACCAGTTTTCCGTCCAACAGCCATAGGTATTCTGAATCCAGCTGATTGAGTCGATTTTCAAAGGAGCGATTTCTTTGAAAGGTGTTGATATCAATACAAGAGAACTTGCCGGATTCGAACAGGCTGATAATATGTTGCTTGTAGATGACCGAATATGAAACAGGATAGGGCTCAGGTCCGGTAGGGTTTTTGATTCTGAGCTTTTGCTTTTCAAAAACCGGAGAGTCCGTTGTCAGGTGAATATTGAAACGATCACTTAGGTAGATGTCCGGAGGTGATATGTCTCCGTTCCATGAGGACACAGAGTCCAAATGATCAATGAGGTCGTCAAAAGTCCTGTTCAAAACCTCTGGTCGGTTTGATGGAGAGCAGGCATTCAGAAAAAGCAAAACCATCAGTGCCAGACTGTATTTCTTGGGCATATTTCTGAATATCTACAGAAATATGCCGTTACATAGGGTTTTAACCTTCTTTAACTCAGTTTTTGGGATTATTCATCCCTCAAACACTTCACTGGATTGACCGCAGCCGCTTTCAGGGTTTGGAAACCCACGGTAAGCCAGGCCACCAACAGTGCCACAGCGCCAGCGCCAGCAAAGAACCACCATTTCAATTCAATTGGGTATGCAAAGCCAGTGAGCCAGTCGCTGGTGATATAATAACTAATGGGGAGGGCTATGACGATAGCTGCTAATACCATTTTGGTGAAATCACCGGAGAGCATATAAACGATCCTGAGATTACCAGAACCGAGTATCTTTCGAATGCCTATTTCCTTCATGCGTCTTTCAGCAGAGAAGGCTACCAGACCAAGAAGCCCCAGCGCAGAAATTAAAATGGCAAAGCCAGCGAAATAGCGGGAGAGGGCCGCTACCCGGTTTTCTGACTCGTAAAGCTCCTGAAAATCCTGATCGAGGAATTTGTAGTTGAAAGTATAACCCGGGTTGAACTCAGTATAGAAATCCTCCATCCGGGCCAGTGCTTCTTTAGCAGAACCAGCCTTGATCCTGACCATGGTATTAAGAAGGAAATTAGGAGCGAGATCGAAATACATAGGGCCTATAGATTCATGGAGTGAATGAAAATGGAAGTCTTCTACGACACCGACAATAAGCGCATCAGTGCCCCAGATCTTTACTCTTTTGCCCACAGGCTCTTCCAGTCTCATGAGTTCTACGGCTTTCTGGTTAAGTACAATCTGAAATTCCTTGTTAAGAGGAAAATCTCGGGAGAAGCTTCGACCGTCCTTTAGGGTAACGCCCAGTGTTTCTATGAAATCGTAATAGACCATTTGTCGCCTGATATCAATCTGCTCTCCCAACTGCCCCTCCCAGGTAAAATCACTTACTCCGGGTGGGTGAAACATATCGTTGTTGATGGCCGATGCGTTTTCGACTCCCGGCAGGTTTTTAAGCCCTTGCAGAAAGGGTTCCAGGTTATCTACTGTTTTGCCCTCGCGTTCAAAATATAACAGTTGATCTTTGTCAAAACCCAGGGCCTTGTTCTGAATCAGCTGCATTTGCTTAAAAACCACGAGTACTCCCACGATAAAGATGATGGAGAGCGCGAATTGAAAAATAACCAGTCCTTTTCTAACCCAAAGCTCACCTACAGTGCCTTTAAGCATTCCTTTTAGCACCACTGCCGGATTGAAACCGGATAAATACAAGGCAGGATAACTGCCTGAAATCAGGCCTGTAAGTAGTGTAATGCCCAGACCGCCAATGATAAGAGAAGAGCTCAATATAGGTTCAATCTGTTTGCCGGTGATGATATTGAACTGTGGCAATACCGTGAAAACAAGGCCTATGGCCACCAGCAAAGAAAGGAAGGACATCAGCATCGATTCACTGAGGTATTGAAAGATCAGCGAACTGCGGCCAGCGCCAACAGCCTTTTTTACGCCTACTTCTTTGATGCGCCTTGAAGCCCTGGCGGTAGACAGGTTCATAAAATTAATGCAGGCAATGACCAGAATGAAAATTGCGATAAGCGAGAAAAACCGTACATATTCGATTCTACCACCGGCTTCCACGCCATTTTCGAATTCGCCATGCAGATATTGGTCAGAGTATTTTTGGAGAAAGAGTGTCTTGTTACTTTCTGGCAAGTGCTTACGGATGAGTCCTTCAATTTTGGCATTGACATTTTTCAGGTCAGCACCCTCTTTCAGCAGTACCCAGGCTACGGAGTTGGGGTTTTCCCATTGATCTCCGAAATCATCAGCGTAGAGCTGATATGGAAGTACCAGGTCGAACTGGTCTGTAGCATTTGCAGGAGGGGAGCTGAAGATACCGGAAATGATGACAGGACCACCCAGGTTCATTGAACTCCATTCTACCGTTTTTCCAATCAGGTTTTCAGTAGTGTTAAACAGGTTTTTAGCCAGTATCTCGGAAATTACAATGGCGTTCTTATTTGAAAGTACCTGATCGGGGTTACCCTGGACCAATGGATAGCTGAACATGTTAAAGAAGTCAGGACCTACGTGCCTGCCTGTAGCCTTAACTTTTGTCTCTTGATATGTCAGGTCGTAACCAATATTCCAGCTGGGATCCGTGCCGGATATGGCTTTTTCTACTTCGGGTACTTCCGCTATGAGCGCACCCGCTACCTGGGCAGACATCCCGTTCCAGGTATTAATATCTGCACCGTCATGATAGTTGCCCATGACCTGGTAAAGCCGACTGTCTTTTTCATGAAACTTGTCGATGCTTCTTTCATCATTCACCCATAGATAAATGAGCAGTACACAGGCAAGGCCGGTAGCCAAACCAGTAAGATTGATGAGAAATGAGCTTTTGTAGCGTTTGAAAATTCTGACTGAGAGTAATAGATTGTGTTGTAACATACCGTAATAATTGAGTTTTTGACCGCCCGAAAGAGGCTTTAGCAATGCGGGTCTCAGTACTTTGAGTACCTCGCGATTGTAAAGTCTTCGGGATTTTTTAATTGAATATTGCTCCAGAAAATCAGCATACACTTCTTCCAGGTCACCTTCGATTTCTTCCAGGTACTCTTTCCTGACCACGGAGCGGAGCAACTTCAATGACCATTTGGGGGGCGATATGCTGTCTTCTGGTTTATTCATTTCTAAGCAGGTCTGCAGGGTTTTTAATGGCCGCCTGCCTGATTTGCCAGCCAATGGTGAGGATACTGATAAGTAATACAATGAGCAATCCTGAAACGGTTTCAAATACACCTGTTTCGGCTCTTTGCCAGAAGTTATTCAACACCTGGCTGTCAACAATATAGAGCGTAACAGGGATGGCGATCAGCCCGGCTATGACGATAAGCAGAAGGAAACTTCTTGACAGGAGAACCATCAGGTGACTGACACCGGCTCCCAATACTTTTCTGATGCTGATCTCTTTCATGCGCGTTTCCGTGGTGAATACTGCCATACCCAACAGCCCGAGTGTGGAAATAGAGATGGCCAGGAATGCCAGGAAGGAGATAATGGTGCGTGTAGCCCTGTTGGATTCGTAGCTGGCTCTGATCTTATCGTTGTATAGAGCGGCTTTAAAAGGATGAACAGGGTCCTGGGCTGTATAGATAGCTTCGAGCCTATCAAAAGTAGTTCCAAGGTCATTGCTTTGAACCTTAACATTCAATGACTTGTACTGGTCAGGTTGATTCGTCTGAATAAACACAAAGGACTCAAGGAACTTCTTGGTGAGTCCAATGGTCACCATGTCCTCGACTACTCCCTGAATGGTTACTTTTTGCCCGTTGCACCAGAGCGTTTTACCAATAGATGCTTTGGGCGAACCAAGTTCGAGCTTCTTCAATAGTCCCTCATTGACAATTACATACTTCGCTGTTTCGCCCTGAACAAGGGGAGTCAGAAAGTTGCTACCCGCCAGAAAATGCAGCTCATGCATGTCCATATAGCGTTCATCAATATGGTTAATCAGCGAAATTGCACGCCCTTTTCGGTCTTCCGGCTGTATCATTCCTGCATTCAACCCATCTCCGCCTACGCCCAAAACCCAGGTAGATTTTGAGGTTTCGACAACCTCAGAAAGCTGCGCATATTCATTTTCAAGCAGGTCTATATAGTCGCCTTTGATGTCAATGGTGATGACTTGATCTGTTGTGTAGCCCAGGTCGTAGCTTAATGCAAAATTGTATTGATTGTTGATGAGCACAGCACACATGATGAGACCAATGGAAAGCGTAAACTGAAAGACGATCAGGAGCTTCCTCAGATTTACACCTGAGAAGAACTTTACTTTGCTCACCTCCTGAAAAACCATACCTGCTCTGAGTTTGGAATGAAAGAGTGCCGGTAGAAAACCGGCTACAGCACCAACTGCTATGGCAAACAACAGGAAATAGAGCAGATGTACAGGAGTGATGGTAAGTCTGAACATGCTGTAGCCTTGTAGGGAGGGAGGTGCCAGGTTTAGAATACCCGGCCTGATAACAACAAACAGCACCAGGCCTGCAAACATGGCCAGTACGGATAAAAGAACCGCCTCAACCATAAACTGAGCGAATACCTGAAAACGGGTTGCACCTGTGACTTTGCGAATGCCCACTTCTTTGGAGCGCCTCAAGGCCCGGGCTAATGAGAGGTTGGTATAGTTAAAGCAGGCCGAGAGCAGTACAATAAACGTAAGACCGGCCATCAGGTAAATGCGTTCCTGTGAAAAGGAAGGAGCAGTGCTGTGATAAGTATCACTGGTTACAAAATCGCCCATGGGCTGAAGGTTGTGGACCAGTGGATTGTCTGCTCTGTCGGTGTTATAATTGCTAAGCATGCGCTCCATGGCCTTTTCTATCTCTGCCTTTTTCGCATTTTCGCTGAGTACCAGGTAAACAGAGTAATTGGTGTTTCCAGGAGCGTTTTTGATATCCCTTTCTTCCTGAACCGCCCGAAGATCCAGTGTGCTGAGGGAAATCAGCATTTCAAATTGCAAATGCGAATTATGGGGAGGATCCTGCACAACCCCGGTAACAATGCCTTCTTTAAAATCAACCCCTGCAGCAGCTCCGGTTTGTAAAAAGCGATCCTGCTCAGCTGAAACCAGCTGTCCCATAGGATTGCTATCACCAAAGAGTCGTTTCGCGGCCGATTGGGTGAGTACCAGTCCATTGGGTTCTGTCAGGGCCGTTTCCGGATTGCCCTGTAATAGTTTGAAGGACAGTACATCAAAGAATGAAGCCCCTGCATAAAAACCAGTGATTGGAGTTGCTTTGTCACCAGCTTTCAGATCGAAGGAAACACGGGTGTTGTCCAGTATAAGGGTCTTTTCTATTCCAGGTACCTGGGCCTCCAATTGTAGCCCCATGTAATAAGAGGAAGAAGCTGTTTTTACCATTTGATTCTGCGTACCTCTGACTTCTGAGGAAGTAATCCGGTAGATATCGTCCTTATGGGTATGGAAATCGTCAATGGAAGAAAGCTCCGACAGGAACAAAATCATGAGAATGCCAACGGACATGCTTATGGCCAATCCAACCATATTGATGGCGGAGAAAAGTGTGTTGTTTTTCAGGCTCCTGAATGAGCTCTTGAAGTAGTTTTTGAACATTCCGTATTGATTTAATTGCTGAGAGCCACTGAGTCCTTTGACCAGAACTGGCCTGAGTAGCTTGATTACTTCCTTATTGTATAACCTGCGGGCTTTAGTCCTCGAATACTGGTCCAGAAAATCGATATAAAGCTCATCCAGATCACCTTCAATCTCTTCCAGGTAGTCTTTTTTGACCAAAGACCTGAGTAGTTTGAGAGACCACTGGGGTGGGGCAATATGGCATTCCTCCTTCTTCAATTCCTATTCACTCCTGAGGCATTTGGCGGGATTAACCGTGGCTGCCTTCAATGTCTGGAAACCCACAGTAAGCCAGGCGATGAATAGGGCCAATAGCCCGGCAGTGGCAAAAAACCACCAATTCAGGCTTATGCGATACTCAAAGTCCTGCAACCAGCCGGTAGCCAGAAAATAACTGAGAGGCAGGGCAATGATAATGGCCAGGGCCACAATTTTGGTAAAATCACCAGACAGCAACCTGACGATATTGGCAGTACTGGATCCCAAAATCTTTCGAATGCCAATTTCTTTGATTCTCCGCTCGGCAGTAAAAGCAGCCAGCCCGAAAAGACCAAGGCAGGAAATGATAATGGCTACTGAAGCGAAGTACTTTGCCAGGGTAGCCGTTCTTTGCTCGTCTTTGTATTGGGCGGCATAGTTGTCATCCATAAACTGGTATTCGAAGTTAAAACCCGGATTCAAATCGTGATAAAGGGTTTGTATGCCTTTCAGGGTTTCCTGTTCGCTGCCTGCAGCCAACCTGGCCATCACCACCCAGGTATCATTAGGTTTTAAAACAAAGAAAGCGGGGCCCACCTTTTGATGAAAGCTTCTGAAATGAAAGTCTTTTACAACACCCAGAATCTGCTGATCGGCACCCCAGACATTCACAATCTTGCCAACAGGGTCTTCAATTCCCATGGTCTTAATGGCTTCTTCGTTAAAGATAACTTTACCAATGTCGGTTTTAAATTCTTTGCTGAAAGATCTTCCTGCAATTATCTCGAATTCAAGGAGTTCTATAAAATCATGATTGACCCGCATGTATTCCATTTCTACAGTTTCATCAGCAAGTTTCCCTTCCCAGCTCAGGTCATAGGTACTGCCAGTGTAAGAGCCTGCTATGCTATGTGCTGTGCTCGAAGCCATGGTAACACCCGGTACCTTCTTCAACTCATCCAGGAAGGGCTCAAGCTTAAGTTCCAACTCACCTTCTGCCTCAAAAGAAATAATGTTGTCTTTATTGAAACCGATGTCTTTTTGCTGGGTGAACTCAATTTGCTTTTGAACTACGAGCACAGAAACGATCAGTACAACGGAAAGAACAAACTGGAACACCACGAGCCCTTTGCGCAGGAAAAGCTCTCGCCAGGAGGAAGGCGTTTGGCCCTTTAAAATCTTGACCGGCTTAAAACCTGAAAGGTAAAGGGCAGGGTAACTCCCCGACAAAATGCCTGTAATGGCCAGTGTAACGCCCAGAGCCATGACTAACTCACCTGTGAATACCAGGGAAAGGGACTTATCCGTGATACTGTTAAACTCGGGAAGCACCAGCCAGACAATTGCCAGTGACATTACCAGAGAGATAAAAGCCATGATAACCGACTCACTCATAAACTGAAGCATCAGTGTTTTTCGGCTGGCACCAACAGCCTTCTTGATGCCAATTTCCTTGATCCTTCGTGATACCCTGGCCGTAGAGAGGTTCATAAAATTGATACAGGCAATGGCCAGGATAAAGAAGGCAATCAGCCCGATAAGTCTTACACTTGCTGCTTTTCCACCTGTTGGTCTGCCGTTTTCAAATTTACCATTGAGGTACAGATCGCTATACAATACAGCAAAGGGTGTCACATTGGGTTCGCCATTATTTTCTTTGATCACATTCACAATTTTGGCATTAAAGGCATCTATATCGGAGCCTTCCTTTAACACCACAAAAGTGGATGGCGCATTGTTTTTCCAGTTCAGAATCCAGGAGCGAGACTCTTTGAACTCACCAAAAGTCATAATGAAATCGAACTGATGCGTAGAGCTTGCGGGAGGGCTTTTAAAAATGCCAGAGACCTGAAACTGCTTGAAGTGCATAAAGTCCACCATTTTACCAACCACATCTACGGTAGTACCGAATAGTTTTGTGGCCAGCTCTTCAGAGATGACAACCGCACGTTTGTCTTTGAGTACCTCATTCTTATCTCCTTGTATTAAGTCATAGCTAAACACATTGAAATAATCCTCGCCCGCATATTGACCGACTGCCTTTATGTTGGTGTCTTCATAGGAAAGCGTATAAGCACTGAGCCATGATTGGGTAGTGGCAAATTCAACCTCTGGTAAGGTTTCAGCCAGTGTTTGAGGTAGCAGGGCAGGAGTGGCCTGATTGGTGCTGATACCATTCGAGTTGTCATAATTGGCCAGCACCTGATAGAGCCTGTCGCCCTTTTCATGAAACCTGTTGACCTCAAATTCACTGTTGACCCAAAGGTAGATGAGCAGGGTACAGGCCAGGCCGGTAGAAAGGCCCAGCAGGTTGATGAGAAATGCACTCTTGTAGCGCATATAACTTCGTAATGTCAGAATCAAGTTGTGTTGTAGCATACCTGTATTGAGTTTTTGACCGATACTCCATTTTTTGACCAGAGCCGGTCGGATTAACCTTATGACTTCTTTGTTGTATAATCTTCTGGCTTTTGCCAAAGAGTGCAGTTCCACATTCTCGTCAAACAGCTCTTCTATATCGCCTTCAATTTCTTCCAGAAACTCTTTTCTGAGAAAATATCGCAGCAGGCGATGCGACCATTTGGGAGGTTTGACTTGATGCCTGGAATCACTCATCACGCAAGCAGTGAATTGGGTTCATAGTTGCTGATTTAAATGTTTGAAAACCAACGGTCAGCCAGGCAATCACCAAACAGGACAAACCGGCCAATACGAAGATCCACCACCTTAATTCTACAGCATAAGCGAAGTTTTCCAGCCATTTGGAAACGGCCAGATAACCAAGGGGTAAGGCCAGGACAATGGAAATGACAACGGTTTTTGTAAAACTACCTGTCAAGAGCCTGATGATGACGGTTTGGCTTGCTCCGAGAATTTTGCGAATACCAATCTCTTTTGTTCTCCGCTCAGCCGTAAAAGTGGCCAGACCAAATAGTCCGAGGCATGAGATGATTATAGCCGCACCTGCCATATAATTTGACAGGACTGATTCCTTTTCTTCTGATTCGTAAAGGGCCATATAGTCATCTTCCAGGTAAGTTGCCTCGAAAGCGTATTTTTCATGAAACTCCTTATAGAGCTTCTCAATACGGTCAATTGTATTGACCTCGGCACCCTGCTTTAGTTTCACTATGCAGTCACTGCCCCATTCTCTGAAACGAATGACCATTGGTTCGATGGCCTGGTGCATTGAGCCGTACTGGAAATCTTCTACCACCCCAATCACTTCTCTGAAATTGCTTTTGCCATAGTTAATCCTGGTGCCTGCTGCATTCTCTAAGCCAAGTAATTTTGCTGCTGACTGATTGATGATAATTCTGTTTTCGTCTTCGTTGAGCTTGGGGTCAAAAGATCGGCCTTCTACAATGTTCAGACCAAGCGTTTCAATTACATCATAACCCATTTTAGGTGATTTAAACAGATGTTGTCGGTTCTCAGGAGCCTGGGGCGTCCAATATCCACTGCCACTATCTTCTCCCCACAGGAAGTCTCCGGCCATATTGCCGCTGCTTTCAATACCGGGTATTTCTTTCAGCCTGGAGACAAAGGACAGTACCTGGTCCCGATCAAGGCCTTTACTCCGGAATGTGATTACATTGTTTCTATCGTATCCCAGGTTTTTACTCTGCGTAAATTCAATTTGCTGGTTGATCACGATAACGCCAATAATGAAAATGATTGATAAGGTAAATTGTACAACTACAAGGCCTTTTCTAACAAACTCTTCTCCTTTGATGTTTGAGATTTTACCCTTCAAAACGGCTACCGGGTTGAACCCCGAGAGATAGAAGGCAGGGTAACTTCCGGCCAGTACTCCGGTGATGAAAACTGTCCAGCAATAAAGGGGGAGGTGTTCCCTGATGTTCAATACAATATTTTTGCCGGTGATCAGATTGAACTCGGGTAGCAGCAAATACACGAGTATACTTGAGGCAAGCAATGCCAGAAACGAAATGAGCAGGGTTTCAAACATGAATTGAATGATAAGAGAAAGCCTGTTTGCACCTATGGCTTTTTTGACCCCAATCTCCTTCATCTTTTTGTTGGCCTGAGCTGTAGACAAATTCATGAAATTGATGCTGGCAATGACCAATATGAGGATGGCAACGATTGTAAAAAGTCTGACACTTTCAGCTCTTCCACCTACCAGTGTCCCTTCCTTGTATTTGCCATGCAAATAGTAGTCTGAGTACTTCTGGACGAATACGCTAAACCTTTCATTGTTTACTTTATCATCCATAAAGTTTTCAATTTTGGCATTAAATGCCTCTATGTCGGTGCCTTGTTTTAGTACTAAGTATGTTTGCGCATAGCCGCCATTCCACTCATCGGCCCATTTGTCTGTTTCTATAAGGTTGTCATAGTTGATTACCAGTTCGAACTGCAGAGTGGCATTGGAAGGAGGGGCTTCAAAAACACCTGAAACAATGAATTCTTTCGAAATGAGCCTTGTTTCTAAGTTGATGGTTTTACCAACAGCCGCTTCCACTGTTCCAAATATCCTGACAGCCGTTTCTTCGGAAATCACTATTGACTCCTTGTTTGCCAGTACCTTTTGAGCGTTTCCGCTCAACAAACTGTAAGTAAGCAACTCAAAGAAATTGCTGCTGGCATAAAGCCCGTGAGTTTCATAGTTTCCTTCACCATAGCTAATCACTCCCTTTGGCTTGTAGAAGCCGTTTCCAATCCAAACGGCATCTTCTACCTCTGGAAAGTTCTCCACCATGGTACGACCTAATCTGCCACTGGTATAATCCCAGGTCACCAGGTTGTTTGTGAGTTCGAAGTGGGTCATTGCCCAGTATAACTGATTGTCTTTCTCGTGAAAAGTGTCTACCGAGCGTTCATCGTTTACCCAGAGGAAAATCAGCAGACTGGCAGCCAGCCCGGTAGAAAGCCCGATAAGGTTGATAAGAAATGTCGTTTTATGGCGTTTAAAGCCCCTTAAGGTGATCAGTAGATTGTGTTGTAACATGCCTAGATAATTGAGTTTTTGACTTCCTGATATGGTTTTGATAATGGCAGGGCGCAGCAGCTTTAATGCCTGCCAGCTATATCGCCTGCGTGACTTACCTGGAGAATAGGTCTCCAGATCATCATAAAACACCTCTTCCATATCTCCTTCGATCTCTTCCAGGTAATCTTTCCTGATAAAGAGGCGAAGCAGCCGGAGTGACCAGCTAGGTGGATTGATATGATCTTGATTTTCGTTCATGGTACCAGATGCCGTCAGACCTCAGGTCAGACAGAGCTAGATATCTTAGTTCATTAAGAAATTGAGTTTGGCAGCTGCCGCAGGCATAGCAGCCCATAGTTGGGTGCGTACGTCCTTCATGTCTTGCAGTACCTTATGCGCATAGGGGGTGGCTTTATAAATGCGCTTGCGCTTGCCACCTCGCTTTTGAGTGGCCTCACCAAATTCTGAGGTGAGGAAGCTTTTCTCTTCCATGCGCTTTAATGCCGATTGAATTGAACCCACACTGAGGGTCTCATTCAACCGGCTTTCCAGCTCACGCTTGATCTCCACACCGTAGGCATTCTCCTGCAGCACTACCACAGTCATCAGCACCAACTCTTCAAACTCTCCAAGTTTTGTCTTCTTCATGAGTATATTGTTCGTAATTGCAGTAAATATAAAGTATTATTTTATTCGCAATTGCAGTTTTAATCAATTTTTATTTCTAAAAGCCGTAGAGGAGAGGGAGGGATAGCTAAGTTTTATCGATGTTAACTGTCTATATTATAGTGAATTATGACCACTGATTGAAATGGTTTATTTTCCCAAAAAAATAAAAAGTAAGAAAGTGTGAATTTTACTTCAGTTCAAGCCATTCACCTTGAAAGTAGTCTTTCAACATATGTTTCCTTTCTTCGATTGTGAAAGGTTTTATGTCGTTCATGAGGGTGATAAGGGGATCTTTGGAAGGGGGCTCAAAGAGGCCATTGCTCTTATCAGGGAGAAGGTCGTAGCTGTATTTGAGTTTATGTAAGTTACTGTCCGAAGGATCAATCAGGTAATTCCGAAACGCCTCAATGCAATCTTCTACGGGATTGTGATCGCTGTTAAGTTCCAGAATTTCCCCCTCATCAAATGACTTGATATGAGTCAAATGGTATTCTTCATACGACAGAATCTAAGTTATAAGGTTATATTTCTTTACTTTAGAGAGACTCTAAAAGGACATAATCAATTGGGGCTGGCAGAGATTACTTTCCAACCTATTGATTCAACATCTTTATAATTAGCTACTTCCAGTTGAACTGTTTTCGAAGAGTTAGCTTTGAAAATCTCATAAACTGTTTGTTCTTCTCTCCCAAGAACAGTTTTAGTCTTGGAATAAAATGTCACTTGTACCTTCGCATCTTTGTAATCAGCAATAGTTGCTTTATTGATAAACTCACATTTTAGTCTCAATTTATCTCCCCAAAAGTTTTCACGATAGGTGCCCGAGGCTGATAAAAACTCGGTCGGTTTTGATCTTTCTATCTCTTCAATAGTCATGACTTGCTGATAGTAACCGTCATCACTTGCATCATTAGAAAGCTGAATGACAAGAAATGCACCTATCGAAAACACTATTATTGCGATTAGTACACCTGTTAAGAGCTTATTAGATGAGGAGCCTTTTTCATACTCAGAGGCTGTATTTTCTTTGTTATTGGATTGTTCCTTTGGTTTGAAGGGGGGTGGAGTTCCACCTTTAAACAATTCGCTTAATTCGTCTAAATCCCCGGCAGGAGTCCAATCTTTTAGTCCCTCATACCAAACAGGAGTTTCCTTCTTAATTTCATGATTACCTAATTCAGATAAATTAAACGGACCTATTTGTTCAGATTCATCATGTAAGAAATATTTTTTCATAATAAAGTATAAAATGAGAATATGATCTGCTAATATATAAAAATCAGTAATTATTAAACATACACAACTAACTTACGAATTTAACCGCCCAATGGAGCTAATATCTATTCTCTGGCCCTTCTTTTCAACGAGTAAATATTTCCTATTAGTTAAGAGCTCTGTTGGAAGAATCGGAGTGGTTAACAAAACTAGAAGTGCTTATCATTCAAGGCACCTTTGGAAATTTGGATGATGGAGGCAGAATAGCAGAGATGAAAAAATGAATAGTTAGAACTCGATATTATTCTCAACCCTTGGTTAAATTAGGCTACCGGAGTCATATTTATTCTATTAACCCAATACCCACTCTGCGGCCACCTTTGCTCTAAAGCATAATGATTCTCCAACTTTTCCAGGTAGGCCTGAAAGGCGTTTTCCATCAGGTAGCGATATACATCAAAGGCCTCTTGTTTTCCATCAAGAGCATCTGCCAGTGTATGGCCAGCATAATAACCTGCTCCCAGGCCCGAGGTAATGCCGTAGGAAGAAATAGGATCATAGGCGTAGGCAGCATCTCCTACGGCCAACCAGTTGGCACCATAGGGTACATCAAGGCAGCTGGTGCCAGCGGGTATGACCCTGATCTCTGTCGCATTGAGAGGGAGAAGTGATTTATCGATTAGTTTTTTGATGTAAATACTTTTGTTCAGTGCATTTTCCAGGAATTCAGGCAAATCACTTTTGGCAGGAATCAGTGATTTGGAGGCGAAAAACATCAGATTCATTTGGCTCTGGCCTAACAGGGCTGCATACCACCAGCCGTTTTCTATCGCTTCAATATGGATTTGATGTGCCATATTGTTACGTATGGGTACTTGAAGCGTCAGCGCAAATTGCTCATCCAAGGCTGTTTTAAGCACTCCCAACTGCCGACAAACGGAAGCTTTTCTGCCAGTAGCATCCACTACATAGCGGCAGCGCAGCTCATGTGATTCGCTGGAACCCTCAATACGCACTATGGTCTCCTGGTCTTGTTGCTCTACCAACCTGAGCTTATAACCCCAAAAATTGGTACATAGGGCTGAAGTGATATGCTCTCGCAGCTCTGTTTCAAAAAGGAGCCTATTCAGTAGGTAACCATGCCCGTGGACATCGGTGATAAACTCTTCCTGCCTCAATGTATCATCTCCCCAGCAGGCCTTATTACCATAATATGGGAGATGACGTTTGTTGTCAATCAAGTGATCTATTCCTAACTGTTTGAGCAGTGGTTTGGCATTCGGGGGTATGGCTTCTCCCGGCTTGTTTACAGGCACTTCATTAGCATCCACAATGCAGTGGGGTATGCCCCTGGCGGATAAAGTAAGAGAGGTGGCGAGTCCTGCCGGACCGCCACCTATGATGATTACAGGAAAGTAGTGACTATCTCTCACCACGTCCAAACAGCTTTCTTCTCCGTGTACGTTTTGGCTTGGATTGGGCCTTTAGCATCAGAGGAGAGGCCATATCATCCAGCTTGCTTTTCGGCTCAGCATTTTCGGCATACAGTACCTGCTTAAAGGTAGGATCGCCTCCTGTAAAGTGTCGGCCGGTTTCTTTCCATACTTTTTCGGGTAAAAAGCCTTCGGTATTGTTCGGGGCTTTGGCATTTTTCGGGGCAATAATGCCCAGCTCATGCCAGTCGGCTACCATGTCGTTGATCCTGGTTTGATAGACTGTACCGAAATCACGTAACCAGTCTTGTCTAAGATCAAAATGCTTCAGCCGCTGGGCGATATTGAGGTTGCCATCTTCCATTCTGCGATAGCTGTCTTCGCTAAGCACCTGGTTGGGCACACGGGCCGCCCAGAAAGAGGGTAATGGCAGATAATAGGAGGTGGTATAGCCAGAGAGGCAGCTGGCTTCATCTGTTTGCCATGGTACTCCCAGCCATCGGGTAAGCGCTCCCGGACCACTGACTGAAAGTGGGCCTTTGGGACCTAAAGCAGCACCAGGATTCAGTACAGGCCCGAAATCGAGCTGAGTGGCTTGTCCTTCTTTAACCATTTTAAGTCTGTAAGGCTTCTCCCACATGATCTTTTGTCTCAGGGGCCATGTCAGCTCTATACCCGGGTGGAAAGGGCCTCCCAGGCACTCCTCCAGTGGAGCCTGATTCAACGCATTCAATTGCTCTGCCAGGCTCATTTTATCAAAGGGTTTTGGAGCAGCAGGGCTTCCTGTGGTGAAATTTCCTTTGGCCCATTCCTTCAGACGTGCGTATTGAGTCGGGGTAATGGGCAGGTTATCCAGTGCTACCTTGACAAAATCGCCAAACCCATCTCCATAAAAGGGAGGCACCTTGGCGGGGGTGTCTACTGTGGATGCCGGATCGCGAAACCAGTCGAAAACGCGCTTCCTGGCAGCCTGAGTCTTTTTAGAGGGGTTGCTCAGGATATTTACCAATGCAGGGTCGGTGAAATCGGAAGGTGAGTTTTTACCGAAAAGCATAAAGAAGCCGGAGTTGACCCACTGGGTATCAGTCATGCGTTGTAGCATGGGATAAATATCTCTGTAAAACTCCACACCCGCGGCACTGCGATTGGGGTAGCCAAATTCATTGATAAACAGGTTTTCAACCACATCGTTCATGGTGACCACTCCATACAGGCCGGGACCAAAATCAGGAGGGGTGACGGCTACCATGGCAGGAGTGGCCTCGTATTTTTTGCCCTTGATCTTTACAGTAGCGCGGACCACACCGTCTGAGGTATCGTCATGCCAGCCATCATTATTCGCGAAGGTGACTGCTGCAGCATTAGTATCGGAGGCTGAATGTCCATTACCTCCCAAAAAGATCAACCGGCCTTCATCATCGGTTTGGAGCTCACCCAGGTAGACTTTATTTCCATAAAATTCACCATCGTCAAAGTGGTATCTCCTGCCTTTTTTGTTCTTACCGGAAATACTGATCGATCCCGGATCTATTACCAGATCTTCTCTGTCTGCTCCGGCTACCGTACTGTTACGTTTTTGAGCCGCAATGGCAAAGGGCCCCAAATCCAGGGCATTGTTGAACTGATACCAGGCTGCCTTGATATTCGCTACATGTACCCGCCAGTCGATGGAAACACCTCTGGTATCGGTGATCTCTTTTACGACTTCTCCTTTCTTGTTAAAACCGTAGAGCCTGAAGCGTACGGCTTGTTTTTTTACCCGGCCCTGACCGTCTTTAAAGCCGCCTCTGGGTTGGGGAGCTACGCCCGGTACATCTGAGGCCAGATAGTACTGCTTGGAATTGCCTACGCGGGCTACCCCGATCGGGGGATAGATGGCCACGCTGTGAATGTTTTGGTCTTTCATGATGTCTTGGATGGTTAAATGAAAAAGTAGCAGCTTGCTTTAACTGATAGTATTACTAAGCTTATTAAATGTACTAAAAAAAGTTATTATTTGATTTTATTGATTGAATAATTGGTCATCTACACCAAGACTTCGATGCATTAGGTAAGAAGTAGATCATCTACGCCAAGGCTTCGATGATTGAAATAGGAGGTAAGGGGTAAGAAAGACTTCGGTGACCGAGGCCACTGGAAAAGAGAGGTGCTAGAAAGAGGCAACCTTAAATTCAGGATTATTTATCGTCTTGGCCGGGAAATACTTTCTTGATTTGATTATCGTCTGTTACTGTGAATATATTTTGCCCGCAGCCATCTCCTAAAGCTACTCTTAGATCTACTGCCATTCCTGATTCGAGCGAGAGATTTTGAATAACCAGCGTGTTGTAACCAATAAAGCTAATGTGCAGATCGTACTCTCCTGGTTGAGCATAGAAATTAGCTATCCCTTCAAAGTCAGAAACGTTCTCAAACCCAAGGGAATCAATGCCAATACTCTGAATAAAAACCGAGGCACCAAAAACACTCTCATATTCAGAAGAGTCAATGTTGATACCAGCCTGCCCCAATATTACAGAGTTGAAATGAGCCAATGTTGTGTCCGATCGTGTTTCATTATGGAATGAGATGACTTCACTGCCAACGCTGCTGATTGAATCACAGCTATAATCATATACTCCAAAGCCGCACACCAATGGTTTTTTACAATTGAATAGTGTTGATAGTATCAATACCAAGAAAATTGCCAGCGTATGCTTTGTCTTAAAAACAACCATTGCCTCTTTTCGTGTCAAATAAAGTTAGTCCATTATGGAATAAGCGTGTATTATGTAATCATTACTTTTTAGATTAGTCAGATTAACTGAGTGTCTGTGATTCCTATTAAACCCGCCCTGTCATATTTCAGGGACTGCTACCGACTTGATACCCGTACTACGCAGCTCGAAAACTTCTTTGGCCGAAAAGTTGAGCAGCGTTATATGTTTGATGGCAAGGAGCATTTGCTGAACGGCAAAATGCCTTATCTACCTATACCGGATGAGATAGGAGAAAAGCTCGAGGGTATACTGAGCTTATATAGTAAGGAGAAAGTAATCTATTACTGCTCCTTTTTTGTGGTTGGATTTGGGGTTGGCATTAATGGCAAAAAACAGAGAATCTGTGCACCTCTGTTTTTAAATCAGGCCACCATTGATCATAATAAGGAGGGTTACTCAATTCAAATCAACCCGCACGACCGGGTTATCAATGTCGATCCGCTTTCGGGTATAAGGAACACAGACGAAGATGTCAGATCGATCATCAGCCGTGAGATTCCTGCGGAGGGTTTTGGGTTTGGCTCATTAGGTAAGTTACAGAAGCTATTGGAACGCTTTTACTCCGACCTCAACGCTGAGGACCTTCTTATGTACCCTACGCTCACCAGTCAAGGGAACCTGAAGAAAATGTATGCCCATAAACGGATAAAAGAGGGCATGTTCAAGGTGGTGCCGGCAGCGGGTCTTTGCCTGATCAGAAGGTCAACCGACACAGAAGGAATCATGACGGAGCTGGCAGAGATGTCAGCTGAAAAGACTCGACTACCGGATTCGATCAAGACGCTTTTTGGACAAAAACTGTCAGGCAGGGCCTTTAGTCTTAAGCACGGACGAGTCCCGGCCCTTTTGAATGAAGCCCAACAGGGAATCCTGAAAAATGCCAGGGATTACCCTTTAAGCATGGTTATTGGTCCTCCGGGTACCGGTAAGTCTTTTACAATAGCGGCTCTGGCTATAGAGTTTATGAGTCGGGGCAAAGCGGTGTTGATTGTTTCTAAAACTGATCAGGCTGTTGATGTTATTGAGGGAAAGGTGGAAAGGGACCTGGGAATCGAAAATGTAACCATCAGAGCAGGTAAGAGCGATTATCTGAAAAAATTGAAGGCCCGGATGACCGAAATCCTGGGAGGATTTGGGGCAGAAGGAGATTGGGCATCTTACTTACTTTTGAAAAAACAGAGGCGTGAACTGGAAGAAAGAATCAAAAAGAGTGAAGTTCTGCTTAAGAAAGCCCGAAGGCAATATGAGCGCCTCTTAAAGCATGAAATGCGATGGGGAGACGACCTTTCTCAGGAGAGTGATGAGACCTTTTTTGACACATTGAAAACCCGGTACATTCAATGGCTCACTCGCATAAAAACGCCTCACTGGTCTGTAGCGGAAGATTTTATGTCATCGGCAATGATGAATAAGCAGCTGACTAAAGAATATGTCGAGCTGACTTTTGAGCTAAGAATACGAACAGCACTGCTGGAAGACAGGCAGACTCTGAAAAAGTTGCTGAGTGCGATTCGGGCCAGGACTTCCAGCAAAAGAGAATCGCTTTTCTCCGAACTCAATTTTAAGACCATGTTCAGAGCCTTTCCCATTTGGCTGTGTAAAATGTCCGATCTGCATAAAGTCCTTCCATTTCAACAGCATCTATTCGATACGGTGATTATTGACGAGGCAACGCAATGCGATATTGCTAGTTGCCTGCCAGCCATTTACCGCGGTAGTCAGACCGTAATCGTGGGGGACCCTAAACAGTTGAGACATGTTTCCTTTTTATCAGACAGCGCACAACAATCACTACAAAAGAAACATGGACTTACAGATGTTGAGGCAGCATTGGACTACCGAAATCAAAGTATTCTTGATTTGGCCGATACAGCTATTCAGAGTCAGAAACAGGTTACTTTTCTGAATGAGCATTACCGCAGTCTGCCTGATTTGATACGGTTTAGCAATAAGCACTTTTATGCTGATGGGCTTAAGATAATGAGTGTTATCCCCGAAGATCATTCCAGAAATAACATCAGCCATGTTGAGGTTAAAGGAGTGAGGAATAAGAAGGGATTTAATGAAAATGAGGCTGCTGAAATTTTAACGGACATAGAGGCTTTGATCAATGACGAACAGAATTTGGATGTCAATTTATGTCGGTCGCTGGGAATATTATCTCCCTTCCGGGATCAGGTAGACCATATAAATGACCTGATTCTTAAGTCCTTTTCTATTGAATCTATTCACAAACATAATCTGCTATGCGGCACGGCTCATTCTTTTCAGGGAGAAGAAAGAGATGTGATGTTTTTATCCTTTTGTCTGGACGATTCCAGCCACTCCACCGGCTTCCATCATTTTAACCGGGCCGATGTGTTCAATGTAAGTGTGACCAGGGCCAAGTCAGATTTAAGAGTGTATACTTCTTTTGAAATAATGCGACTTAAGTCTGATTCTTACCTGAGGCTCTATCTTGAAGAAGCTGGCAATGCCCCGGAAAACGGTTCTGTTGTAAATGAAGTTTATGATAGCTTTCTGGAAGAAGTAAGAGAAGCGCTATTGCCCCATTCTTTCAAGTTGAAGGTTGGCTATGAAGTAGCTGATTTGTCTTTGGATCTGGCGATTATTGAGGGAGACAAAATTATCGGAATAGACTTGATTGGTTATCCGGGGGTGTTCGAAGAGGCTTTGTCTCTAAGTGCATATAAGGTACTTCACAGGGCCGGTATTCGGACTTTTCCTATGCCCTATAGTTTCTGGAGACTAGATCAGCAGCCATGTTTAGAAGCCTTGCTCAGCTTTATATATCAAGATTAAGCACACCCCCGGGTCAGTTACTCCTGGAGGTATCTACACTCTTTAACAATCTACTGAGTGTTTTCTTCAGCTTCTTACCGGAAATAAAGCTGTCATGCTGATAGAGTATTTCGTATTTGGCGTTTAAAAAGGTCACCGTAGGATAGGAGAGCGTCCCATCTTTTGTACCCAACTGTTCCGCCAGCTCATGTACTCCCGTATTGGCGCCCGTAGGCTTATATCTGAAAGTATTGCCCAGCAGCTTTACGTCCTCTTTGGATTCCCCATCGAAGCTCACAAAATAGAATTGGTCGGATAGCAAGGCTTTTACCTCCTCGTTCTGAAAGGTGGTATTTTTCATATTAGCACAAAACTTACACCAGTCAGCATGCAGAAAGACTACTACAGGTTTGGGAGATTGCTTTTGGAGGCTATCGAGGGTCTCAAAACTGATCGCATAATCCTGTGCAAGTGCCGGGCTGGTTCCCAGTAGCAGACAGAGTTTTATGATGGTGATAAACTGCTTCATAAATGCGACTTATTTCACGGTAAACCTCACACCCAAAAAGCCCCGAATCCCCTGATTGGAGGCATAAACGTAGGAGGGATCAAAAGTGAGTGCATAGGGATTATCCGGTGTAGGTACCACCTGGCCGTCATTGTCAAACACCACATTTTCGTCAAAGGGATCGAATGCTCTGGCAATACTATTAGACGCGGGGGTGAAGTTGAGCAGGTTTTTTACACCTCCGTAAACCTCCCATTTATCTCCGAATGCCTTGGTTAATTGGATATTCTGGATGCTGAACCAGGGCGATTCATCAGGACGGTTATCAAGCTCTCCTAAAACCGGTAGTCGCATAGGGCCGTAGAGGTTTCCGGTATAATCCACCGCAATGCCATTTCTGAAGGTATAACCAATACTCCACACACCTTGAACTGATTCGGTAAGGATCTGTCGAGAGGTTTCGCCATTCTCTTCAACACTCACATCCATGACTGTCAGGCCTGCTACCATCTTCAGTCCACTTTCCCAGGCCACATCTACATTCACAGAAAACCCTTTAGATACCGAGCTACCCTCCAGGTTGCCATAGATGATCTTGTTCGGGTCCGTCTCATAATCAGGTAGAATACGATTAGTGAAATGGGTATAGAAGGCCGTGGCATCAATGCCAATAAAGGTGTTCTTACCGGTGTAGATTTTCTTTACAAAGTTGATATTACCATTCCAAGAGGTTTCGGGGTTGAGTTCTCCTTTGAATTCAACCGTACGAGCACCCGTCAGGGCAGCGTGATCTTCCGTAAACACATTGGCCACGCGATACCCATTGCCGGCACTGATCCGCAATACGTTCTTTTTATCTGCCGAGTTCCACTTGTAGTTGATGCGAGGAGTGACAATACCCCCATGGAGGCTGTTATAGTCATAACGTAGCCCCAGAAGCAATTTGTTGGTGGCATTAAGAACCAACTCGTCTTGCACAAAAAAGCCCGGCAGGTGCGTGATCGATGCTTTATTGGTATCGGTAGCGGAGTCGAAGGTTGCGGGGGTATTATCGTCATAAGAAGTATAGCGATATACGGCACCGGCAACAATATCATGATCTCCCAAACGCTTATTCCAGGTCAATTGGCTAAAGGCTACATATTGATCGGCATTATAGCTTGTATTGCCATAGAATGAGTTTTGTACATGCCCGTTGGCACTGAACTGGAAGTTGAGCAGCTCTGAGGTAGGGAGTTGATAGATGCCAAAGGTTTCCCAGCGACTGGTATAAATACTTTCCCCATATACCTCGGTACCACCTCTGTTTTCCGTATTCCAATCGAGTTCACCACCCCAGCGGTCTTCATAAACATAGCGCGCTGCAATAGAGAATACCCTGTTATTCTTTCGGGCAAAGCTGAACTTGTTAAAGATAGAAATCCGATCCTGTAAGGTCAGGTCTGTGAAATTATCATTGTTGTTATCGATCGGGTTTTGATAGTTGAAGTAATTGACCCCCATCAGAGCCTGGGCTTTTTTACCCATGTTATACTTCAGCCCAATGTCTGTATTGATCTCACCCCAATCGGTAGCGAATACATCTACGGAGGTTTGTGGAGCCGAACCCGGCTTTTTGGTGATGATATTAATCAGGCCGCCAACTGCTTCTGAACCATAAAGAGTAGAGGCAGGGCCCTTAACAATTTCAACCCTCTCAATAAGTGCCTGGGGAATACCTGTGAGACCGTAAACCGTGGAAAGACCACTAACAATGGGCATACCATCGATCAGAATCATGGTATAGGGGCCTTCCAGACCATTTATGTGAATATCACCGGTATTACAGACATTACAGTTCAATTGTGGTCTCACTCCATTTACATTCTGCAAAGACTCGAAGATAGAAGGAGTGGGGTTGGCCTTGAAGAAGGCTTTGGTATACACTTCAACGGGTACAGGGCTTTCAAGCTTGGAAACTTCTTTAAGGGTACCGGAGACAACTACTTCATCCAGTTGACCTACTTTTTCAGTCAGTTCAAAGTCAAAATTAAGTCTGGCTGAAGCAGCCGAGAGAGCAACTTTCCTTTTGATGGTCTCATAACCAATCATGGAGATGACAAGGGTATAGTTGCCGTATGGTACATCCTTGATCAGAAACTTACCTTCGACATCGGAGACATTGCCATAGGAAGTACCCAGCAAACCTACGTTGGCAAGCTCAATAGAGCTGTTCCCTGACTGAAGCTTGCCGGAGATGCTGCCAGTTTGGGCACTGACAGCGGTAGCCAACAGGCACAGGGTGAAAACAATAGACAGAACTCTCAGCTTCATCAACTTTGAATTAGACGTATCAATAGAATTAATTAGTTATACAAAAGTAAATTGTTAGATTGATCTAACAAAATTATTGAGTAGTATTTTTTTGTACTTTCGGGCTCATACAAACAGAATGGCGTCTCAAGCAGCAGAAAACTACCTCAAAGCAATATTCTACCTATCCCGTGAGAAGGACGAGGTCAATGTATCTGAACTAAGTGCTGTAATGGGGGTAAGCAAACCCACCGTAAACAGTATGATCAAGGCCCTGACGCAGCAGGGCCTGGTAGATCATGAAAAGTATCGTCCACTGGTTTTGACTAAGGACGGTAAAAAGGCTGCCGCTTTGATCATTCGAAAGCACAGATTGACGGAAATGTATCTGGTGGAAAAAATGGGTTTTGGCTGGGAAGAAGTGCATGAAATAGCCGAACAAGTAGAGCACATAAGTTCGTCTAAGCTATTCGACCGCATGGATGAATTGCTCGGGCATCCACAATACGATCCGCATGGTTCGCCCATACCTGACCGGGATGGGAATTTTGGTCAGACAGACTTCAGTTTACTCAGTAGCTATAATGTGGATGACAGGGTTAAACTGATGGCCCTGGCAGATTCAGAGAAAGACCTGCTGATCTTTCTCAATAGCAAAGCCATAGAGCTTACCACAGAGTTGACCATTATATCGAAAGAGGTTTTTGATGGAAGTATGGAGGTAAGCTATAATGGGGACAAAAAAGTAACCCTCAGCAAGCGAGTCTGCGACAGCCTGAAGGTGGAGAAGGTTTAGATTTTTTTGTTCAAAGGTTTAATGTTTTTGGGTTTCAGCTACATGGCACGTCAGAACCGATAATGCCTAGTGCGGAGCATCAGTATTTCTTCTGGAAAGAGATATTCAAAGTCCTGCTCACAACCTTAAATACTTATCACTCACCTTAATATTTCCCTGCTCCAGAATTACCCTGTAAACCCCTGGGGGACTCTCCGAAAGCTTTTGCTGTAGCACAGTCTTTATTTCACAGGGCTTCAGGAGTATTTTATAATCAGTTCCCTGCCTGATATCTACAAAATGAAATACAATGTGGGTATTACTGGTAAATGTGGTTGGTAAATTTACGTTGAGATCCTCACCCGAACCCCTGTTGCCATAGAGCAATCGTTGCTTATGGTCAGAGGGGGGGACGAAAACCCTGATCACTTCACTGAATTCAAAGCTTCCATTGAAATCCACCTGTTTCAGGCGATAATACAGGTTTTGATTCTGAAAACCCGGTGGCAGTGTGTCTGAGTATTGATAATTGATACTGATATCTGAATCGCCCCTGCCCATGACAAAACCCAGAGATTCAAACTGATCAGAGCCATATAGTGATCGCAGTACCTGAAAGTGACTGTTGCCTTCTTCCCAGCCGGTTTGCCAATTAAGCTCTACTATATTCTTATTGATGTTTGCATTAAAGCTTATGAGGTCTACAGGTAATGGAGCCTGGATATAAGTATTGATGATCGCTTGTCCGAGGATGTGAAAGTGAGCTTCTTCCCTCAAAAAGTAGTCTCCGTTTTTGCTGGCCTGTTCTATATGCACAAACTGGCCGGTGTTGTCTGGGGCAGATTGGCCGCAAGAGTTGACACTGTTGTTTAAAAACCGCCCCTGGGTGTTGGTAGTACCCAAGAGACTGTTAAAATTATCATCAGGGTCGTCATGTGCTACCTCTATAATCAGGGAGATACCGCTACCGGAACTGTTGTCCCATTCATTGCTGATCTGAGTGCGTAAAAGGCTGAGCAGGTCGTTTTGAGGTGCTGGCGTATCTTCATCTTTTCCATTGCTTAAAATCACATGTGGGTCAAGATTCTGGCCAAAACCGTGTAGCTGAATAAAGGTATAGTAAGTAGGGTTGTCATCGTAAATCCACTCTGTAAGGTGCTGAAACATCGAGGCTTCATTATGCGCCACATCTCCTTCTCTGAATACGCTGCCTTCATCACTAAACTCCTGTGGAGCGGCCAAACCGCTTATGGTATTACTGCAGACACTGCTGGTACCTGCGCAGCCGGAAGGAGTGGGGCTACTACAGCGGTGTGTACCCGATACGAAAAGAAAACCGGCCCCAACCTGTCGGAATACATAGGCACTCTGTTTACCTGTTCTGAAATCAAACCTGGGGTGTGGTGCTTGTATGATCAGCTGTCCCCGGTCGGGAGAAGGGTTGAATACATAGGTACCCCAATAGTTGTTGGCCATAGAAGCGGGGTCCCGTTCCAGGATGTAGTACATATTGTTATCGGTATTGTCTGTAAACTCCACTAGCTGATAATCCATCGTCTGGGCGTTGGTAGCAGCCGTCACATACTGCTTGTTGTACAGTGGAGAGAATATGTTGGCCAGAAAATCAATGACCTCCTGATTGGTAGGGTCGCTATAGGTGGTGCCTTCTCCCAGATTACGGAAGTGCTGAGGCATATCGTCTACATGGGTTTGAATCCGGGTGGCCAGGTCTCCATCTTCTACGATCGGGTTTGTCATGGCATTAGTGCTTATGCAGTGCATGGTGACCAGCATGGCAATGCACAGAGATTGAGTCCATTTCATTTGTTGATTGAGTGGTTTGTAACCCGAAATTGTCAATAGCTTATCTATTACGGTCTTAACTCACTTCAAATCAGTCGCTTTGCTTTGTTTCGTTCATCACCGTAGCGATACTACGCTTTCCGAACAAAACTTCCTGATTTCTTGTGGGTTAAACCCTCATTACAATCACTATTAACAAATTCGGGTTGCTGGTTATTGAGTCAAATGTCTCACATCAGGGCCTACCTCTAATAGGTCAATGGACGGATTAAGGATGGGAGTTGATGGATTCGGGTTTTGGGTTGATGCCTGACATAGGCTGATTATCTCAACCCCGCCATCTTCACTAAAAAGTCTTCTCTCCGCTTTTGAGAGATGCTGATGGTAGCATTGTTGTTCATCAGAATATAGCCTCCATCAGACTTTACAAATCGTTTTACCTCCTTCAGGTTGATCAGGAAGCTATTATGCACACGCATAAAATCATGATCGGCCAGCAGCGATTCGTATTCTTTCAAGTGCTTGCTCACAATCAGCTTTTGATTGTCTTTGAGTATAAAATTGGTGTATGAGCCATTGGCTTCGCAGTAAAGGATGTTGTTGGTTTGAATAAACTCAATACCGTCAGCAGTAGAAAGGCAGATATTCCGATTGTCCTGTTTATTGTCCAGACTGGCCAGCAGTATTTCCAGCTGTTGCCTGCGCTGATTCTCGTTTTTCCTGAGGCTGGCTTTGTGCAGTGCTGACTGGAGTTCTTCCGGAACGATGGGCTTGAGGAGATAATCCAACGAGCTGAATTTTATCGCTTTCAAAGCATAGTGCTCAAAAGCTGTGGTAAAGATCACATCGAAGCTGAGATGGGAGAGACGATTGATCACATCAAAACCATTACCCTCATGCAGTTCTATGTCCATAAGTACCACATCCGGTTGCGTCTGATTGATCAACTCTACAGCTTCGCTAACAGAGGCCGCTTCTCCCAAAACCTGAATGGCAGGATTAATCTCTTTGAGCTGATCTTTCAGATCTTCCCGGTTGTGTTGTTCGTCTTCTACAATGACCAGATTGAGCATAAAACTTATTCATCTTTGGGTATAAGAATGGAGACCCGGGTACCGGCTGCCTCATCTTTCCCGTTCACAATATCGTCAATTTGAATGAGCTGTAGGTCACCTTCCTTACCATGCATATTACTGACCCGTTCTGCTACAATGGAAAGCCCCCGGGATTGGTGCGTTACGCCCCTGGAAGACTTTAATTCTGCTGATTTTTGCCGGCCAATACCATTATCTTCCACTGTGCAGAGAATCTCCGTGTCCTGATCAATAAAGTGAATCTCCAGCCTGGCTTCTCCTTTTTTCGGTAGCAAACCGTGTAAAATTGCATTCTCTACATGAGGCTGGATAAGCAGGATAGGGATCTCCAGATTATATACATCCAAAGTCTCATCTACTTTTAGTTTGTATTCAAAACGGCCATCAAACCTGAGGGCTTCCAGCTCAATATAGTTCTCCAGCAATTCAACTTCCTCCTTCAGGCTTACGGTGCTGTGATTGGAGCTGTCGAGGATTTGCCTCAGCAATTGCGCGAATTTAGACAGGTACTGCAAGGCTTCCGGTTTCTGGTCCCGTCTTATCAGATGCTGGATTGATCCCAGGGAGTTAAAGATAAAGTGTGGATTCATCTGTGCACGCAAAGCTTTCATTTCCAGCTGCAGTACCTCTCGCTGAATTCTGGCATTATCCATCAGCACGCTTCTGCTTTTATAGCCTAAACCCAACGTAAAGACAAAAATCTCTATCGAGCTACCGAGAAGCATATAGTCGTTATCCACCAGAAAGAGGGTAGCCAGGGCACCCACAGTGTATGAAAATGAACCAATAACGATAAAGAAGACCAGATTAGATTTGCGTTTGAGCAGCAGATAAACAGCCCCCAAAATACCAAAGGTGGCCATGAAATAACGCTGTGCGTCCATCATAATCAGGTGCGTACCAAACTCATAGAAGTAAATAAGTAAGCAGTCAATGACAATAAAAAGTCCAAGACTTAGCGCAATGATCTTGATAAACTTATCCAGTACAGGGTAATCCTGTTGGGTGGAAAGAAAGTACCTGGCAAAAAGCGTATAGCAAAGATTGATCAGCACCTGAAACTCCTGATGCACCATATACTCAACTAGGGGGATTTGTCCGAAAACACTGTCGTCAAGGCCAAAAGGCCTGCGGGCAAAATATACCAGCAGTGCAAAGAGGTAAAAACTATAAAAGAGGTATTCATTCCTTTTATGCAGTACAAAAGCGGAAATGGAAAATAGCAGCACAATGATGACCAGACCGGAAAACACCAGGGCCGTAATACGACCTTCCAGCAGCCTTAGAAAAATACCATCATTAGCGGCATCGGCCACAGACCTGCGTGTAATCGTGGCCCTCTGAGTGCTCATGTCCCTAAATGCAGTGAGTTTGCGCATCCGCAGGTACACATATCTGCCATCGATCAGCTCTGCGGGTTTGAAAGGCACATTGGAGTCAATCAAAGTGCGTTTTTGGCCTTGCATAGGTGCCAGATATCCAAACCGGAGTGCTTGTATGCCCTGGTCGGTTTGATAATACAAAGTGGCATCTTCAAAGCTACCTGCTGCCAATATCCATTCCGCTTCGGTGGCCAGCAGGTCTGTGTATTCCGACAAATCAATCTTCACCCAATAGATATGATCGGGATGTGACCTGCCAAATTCTGAAGCTGGTCGAAAAAGCAATTTCGAACTCGGGTCAAGTACATCTGCAATAGTCAGACTGTCATGCATAGTAAGGAATAACTCAGGAGACAATCTGATCCTGTTTTCTGAAGAATTGACTTGTCCTGAAAGTAGCCCGGGATTTACCAGTAGAAGTAGGTATGCCATCAGCAATAAGATGATGCGTAACCGTTTGGTTTTCTGATTATCCTGGACTTTTTGAATCATTAAGAGTTAGAAGTGGGGCGATCAAATTAACAAAATTGACGAGAATAGTAATCACTATAGTTTACTCTGATTATTAATTCGAGTATTTACAAACAAATGAATTGAGATGAACATTAAGTCCTTTTTGACTAATTAACCTGGTACTATGCGACCAGATGCGCCAAGGAGGGCGGCTAGAACGAAAACAGTGCGAAATACAAGCTGGTTGGATTTGGCACGCGTGGGCCTTGTGTGATAAGAACCATGCTTGGATTTGGTGTTTTCGGAAAAGGTTTTTGGTTCTTTTTGGCAGCAAAAAGAATAAATAGTTTTTGTAAGTATTGTCCTTAATCTATATCTCAGATCTTAAATGTAAGGTCTCCTTTAAAACAATCTCAAATGACCATTTAGCACAAAGTCATTCTCAATCAAATGTGTATCCACTAGATTGAAGGCACAACCTTAATGACTATGAAACGACTCAATTTTTTACCGCTCGCCCTTCTGTTTTTTGCCTTGATGGCTTGTGATAGCACAGTTAGTACCAAAAGTCCAAGAGAGATGACCGAAGAAGAGGTCATGGAGTATGCCAAAGGAATTCATGAAAGGGTAATCACACTTGATACCCACAACGATATCAATACCTCAAACTTTACAGAGGAGACTAACTACACTCAGCGCTTGTCTTCTCAGGTAAACCTGCCTAAGATGGTAGAAGGTGGACTGGATGTGGCCTGGTTTATTGTCTATACCGGTCAGGGAGCACTTACAGAAGAAGGTTTTGCCCGTGCCTATGAAAATGCGGATGACAAGTTTAAGGCCATTCACAGGCTTTGTGAAGAGTTGGCACCGGATCAGATCGAGCTGGCGCTTACCTCTGACGATGTAAGGCGTATCAATGCTGCCGGTAAGAAAATAGCGATGATAGGCATTGAAAACGGATACCCCGTTGGTAACGACATTAGCCGTGTAAAGGAGTTTTATGATCGTGGTGCCCGATATATGTCGCTGGCCCACAATGGCCATAGCCAGTTGAGCGATTCTAATACCGGTGAAAGAGATAGCGTTTGGTTACACAATGGTTTGAGTGATCTGGGAAGAGAAGTGATTGCAGAAATGAACAAGTGGGGCATTATGATCGATTTGTCGCACCCCTCCAAGGTGGCCAATATGGAAATGATGCGACTTTCAAAAGCTCCCGTAATTGCTTCACACTCATCGGCCAGGACCATGAATGATGTAAGCCGAAATCTGGATGATGAGCAACTGATGATGCTCAAAGAGAATGGTGGAGTAGTACAAACCGTAGCTTTCAAGAGCTATGTCAATACTGATAAAAACCGCGCAAACAGTCAGAAAACAAATGAAATCATAGAAGCCATAGCCAAAGAGCAGGGCTTTGAAGTACTGAGCAGAGCAGATATGAGAGCCTTAGGGCGTGAGGAACGCCAGGCTTATTTTCAGAAGTACAGAGAGATAAGAGATTCTGCCAAAGATAGAATTGAGAAAGAAGTAAATACTGTAGCCCCACCGGTGGACGTATCGGATTTTGTGGATCATATTGACTATCTGGTCAAGAAGATTGGGCTTGAGCATGTAGGAATCAGCTCTGATTTTGATGGAGGTGGAGGTGTATATGGCTGGAATGATGCCTCAGAAACCTTTAATGTAACCCTGGAGCTCGTTAAAAGAGGCTATACAGAAGAGCAGATTGGTTTGATGTGGAGTGGCAACTTACTCAGAGTACTGGATGAAGTACAGGCTGTTGCCAAACAGATTCAGGCCGGAGAATAGGCAGCAGGACTACGGGAATTGACGATTCATTAAGCATTATACTGATTGTTTTGAAAAACCATAGTTCTATGACATATGCATGCTTATTACTCCCAGGAGGGGGAGTGAACCGAAAATAGAGCGAAATACAAGTTGGTTGGATTTGGCACGCGCGGGATATGCGGGTAAAAACCGAACTTGGATTTGGTATTTTCGGAAAGGGTTCCTGCCTGCCAGAGTACCTCAGTACGCGCGGCACGGTTTGGTCCTTTTTGACCTCAAAAAGCGACAAAGAAGGTTCTCGAAACAGAGCCATCAGGCTTAACAACTAAAAATAGTAAGTGTAAAAGGAGTCAAAATGTATAACTCCTGAGAAGTACAGACTGACCCTTGGTTAAGAACTGTTGGGGTTTGGCCACCTGGTCCCTAGCGGAATAAAGAGTGATGGTTAGTTAACCTTCCTGCACCTTACGCCTTACAATCTCAGAAAAAGGCTTTCCTTCAATCTTGGCATCCAGATAACTGATAATATCGAAGTATAGCAGCGGTTTTGACTGATATTTATCCTCCTTTAATAGTTCCAGCCTGGTCTTCAGGCCGCTGAAACCGCGTTTAATATCCTGAGGATAAATATTGCCGAGGTTGTTTATAAACTCCAGAATTGCCACCTGAAAATCTCCCAGGTTTTCCTGTTGCTTCAGGTAGGCATAGGCTGTTCTGATTTTTCGTTCCAGCCGCTCTTCATCCGCTTGCTCGTAGTAAATAATCAACCTCACCACCCGGGCAAAACCCTTCAGGTCACTTCTGAGGTTGCCTTTATCATTGATTACATTATTTACCAGATCCAGTGCTCTCTCATAATCATTAAGAGCAAAAAAGTAGATCGCAGCCTTATAGTTAATAATCAACAAGGTGTGTCGGTCCATAAACTCCTTGTGTACATCTACTGCTTCCAGTGTGTCTTCCACTGCGGACAGCTGCTCCCTGAAATTGGCATGGATAAAGATGGCATTGAATAACTGAATAGCCCGGTATTTGGTCAGAAGTAAAACCGTGTTGCTTGCAAGGGCGGGAGTCTGCTGATCAAAAGTAAGCAGCCTGCTATAGTACTTGTCGAAATACTCCTTGTCATTAGCCCTGAAAGCAGATTGTAAGAGACGGTTAAGCCCTTTGAGAAAGGCTGCTCTTCGTTTGTTATCCATTTGCGTGGACTCAAAGAGATTCACCCATTTTTCAGCATACTGTGTACAGCTTTCAAAATCATAGGTCAGGTAGGCATACCAGTATTGAGCACGGTAAAGATAAAACTGCTCATTAAAGGCCAGTGTTGCCTCATCATAACCGGCCAGGTCTTTGCCAAAGGTATCTTCGAGATCAAGTCGCTCTTGCTCGTTTTTTATCACACCCTTTTCTATGAATCGCGCCTTTAGCTTTATGGCTACCGAGAAGAAATGTTGTACCCGACCAAAACGGCTCATTGACTCCTCCGTTTGGACATCCATCTCCTTGACCTGATCTGCTTCCAGATCGAACACCTGCTGGGAACGGATTTGCTTCTCATAGTCTAGTAGAGAAAGCTGAAAAAGGTCTTTGCGATACTGTCCGGTTACATTTTTTGCACGATTGAGTAGTCGCAGGCTTTGGTCGTAAAGCCCCTTTTTATAGAGCAAACGGATATAATCGAGTTGTTCTCTGAGCTGTATGTCTATGTCGTGATTCAGATAACTTTGTCTCAGGCTGGCCAGCAGTTCCTTGTACAAATGAGCTTTCTGGTTAGAAAACTGAGGCTTGCTTACATTAGGTAGTTTTTTGAGAATGGCAGCCTCATCATAGCGTGTCATTCTCTCCATGATATCGAAAAGCCTGACAAATTTGGCGCTGGACGTATCACCACTTCGTCTGGCATATAGTTTAAAACTCCGCTTCTCTGCTTTGGTAAGAGAATGGATAAGATCAAATAGTAATCGTTCTCCGCTATTCTTTTTGGACATACAAGAAAAAATGAACGTAAGTATTTGTTTTTAAGCTATTTACGAAAGGAATGGAGCGTTTTGAGCCTCATAGACTCAAGCCGTTTACGTCTGATTCCGAGGCTGAAATTAGATAATTTCATCATATCAAAATAAGAATCCAGACTCTTTTTTGGGGATTGAAAAAGTTCTTTTTGTCAAACCCTGTGAAAGATTAAGCATCGATATATGACGAAAGGACTTTATTCATCAGCCTTTGAAAAAGATGCCTGTGGCATTGGCTTCATTGCGCAAATAAACAATATACCTTCTCATCAAACCATACAGGATGGCCTTACCATGCTCAAAAACATGGAGCATCGTGGAGGCGTAGCAGCCGATGGCGAGACAGGTGATGGTGCCGGTATACTTACCCAAATACCCCTTCAGTATTTCAAGCGAGAGGCGCTCAAAGAGGGCGTGATTTTACCGGAAGCAGGAGGCTACGGTGTGGGTATGGTCTTTATGCCCAATGATCCAGATAAAATCGAAAAGGGCCTTCATCTGATAGACACTGTAATTAGTGAAATGGGCCTGAGAAACGTTTGGGTACGCAAGGTGCCTGTTGCCAGCGATAAAATAGGTAAAGTAGCGAGGGCCACTGAACCCAAAGTTTTCCAGGTTTTCATCAAGGCAAACGAACTATCTGTTAACGAACTGGAACGTAAGCTATTTGTTTTAAGGAAGTTATGTCAGAAACGAGCCGATGATATACTTAACGATTCAGACTTTTATATCTGCTCTTGTTCCACCAAAACCATTGTATACAAAGGTGAACTCAGAACCTGGCAGTTAAACGATTACTATCTGGACCTGAATGATGAGCTTTTTCAATCGGCCATTTCCATTGTTCATTCACGTTTTTCTACCAATACGTTTCCTGAATGGAAACTGGCACAGCCTTTCCGTTTTGTGGCTCATAATGGAGAAATCAATACTATCAAGGGTAATATAAACAAAATGCTCTCCAAGCAGGGCCTGTTGGAATCTACCTATTTTACGGCTGAAGAAATTGACCTGCTTTTACCCATTTGTAATGCTGAATTTTCTGATTCCGCTAACCTTGATCTGGCGGTTGAGCTATTGGTAAGAGGGGGCAGAAGCATAGAGCATGTAATGACCATGCTGGTGCCTCCTGCATGGACCAAAGACAATTTGCCTCGTGATATGCGCTCTTTCTTTGAGTATCATACCATGATGATGGAACCCTGGGATGGTCCCGCAGCACTCTGTTTTACTGATGGAACCAAGATTGGGGCCAGTATCGACAGAAACGGGCTAAGGCCCACACGTTATGCACTCACCAAAGACAATCGCATTATTTTCGCCTCTGAAACAGGTGTACTCGACCTCAACCCTGAGGACGTTACCTACCGGGGTAAACTAGAGCCTGGTAAAATGGTGCTCGTGGACCTTGAAGCACAAACGATCAAGCGTGATTCAGAGATTAAACCCGCATTGGCTGCCGCTAAACCCTACCGTCAATGGCTGGAAAGACACCTTTTACGTCAGGAGGACTTTTTTCAGGGAGTGCAGGACCGATGGAAAATCCATACCAAAAATGACCTGCTAAAAGCTCAGCTTACTTTTGGATACTCCAGGGAAGACCTCAAGTTCATACTGGATCCGATGTCCAGAAATGCCAACGAGCCCATTGGTTCTATGGGTAACGACACGCCTCTGGCAGTTTTTGCCAAAAGAAACGCACATATATCTAATTACTTCAAACAACTGTTTGCGCAGGTGAGTAATCCTGCCATCGATCCAATACGCGAAAGAGCGGTCATGTCTTTGCGTACCTACCTGGGTAGCTCTCACAATCTTTTCAACCAAAAGGAGGGACACGCCAGAAAACTGAGAATCGGTCAACCTATACTAACTCCGGCACAGCTGGCTAAGGTGAAAGCCATAGGAGATTATGGTTTTAAATCGCATACATTAAAGGCGCTGTATATCTCAGATTTCGAAAGCCTGAAGGACGCCATTCAGCGTATCAGCCATGAGGCAGAAGACATGGTTCGATCAGGGGTCAATCTGTTAGTTATTTCCAACAGATTAACCTATGATGATTTCGTGCCGATTCCATCTTTGCTGATTACCGGGGCTGTGCATCATCATTTACTCGCCATGGGTCTCAGGGCCAGAGTGAGCCTTATCATTGAGGCTGGAGATGCCCTGGAAACGCATCATTTTGCCACACTTATTGGCAACGGAGCAAGCGCCATTTGCCCGTATTTGGCTTTCGACTCAATCATCGGCAGTCAGTCACAGGCCAGCCCAGCGCAGAAGGATGAGCTTATTGCTAATTACATTGCAGCGATTGGCTATGGCCTCAGGAAAATCCTTTCCAAAATGGGCATATGTACCATCGTATCGTATGAAGGTGCTCAGATTTTTGAGGTACTCGGGCTGGATAGAGAAGTAATTGACCTTTGCTTTGGTACTATTACCAACAGGCTTTCCGGAAAAGGCTTCAAACAGCTAGAAGCTGAGATTCTTGATAACCACAAGCTTGCCCTTAGGAGAGATACTTATAAAGCACTACCGGATGGAGGGCTGTACCAATGGAGGGTAGAAGGAGAAAAGCACCTGTTCAATCCTAAAACCATTCACTTACTTCAAAAATCTACGCGTGGCGCTGATTATCAGCTGTTCAAAGAATATGCACAGGTCATCAACCAACAGGAAAAGGAGAATGTCACCTTAAGAAGCCTCTTTGATTTCAAGGAGGGGAATTCCATTCCGCTGGAGGAAGTAGAACCGATAGAAAACATTTTAAAGCGCTTTAGCACCGGGGCCATGTCCTTCGGCTCCATTTCTGAAGAAGCTCACACCACTATTGCCAAGGCCATGAACCTTATTGGTGGTAAATCAAATAGTGGTGAGGGGGGAGAAGATGCCGTTCGCTTTACTCCAGGAGCAGACGGATTGCTCGCAAGGTCTGCTATCAAACAGGTAGCCTCAGGTCGTTTTGGGGTTACAGCTCATTATCTTTCCAATGCAGATGAGATTCAGATAAAGGTAGCCCAGGGTGCCAAACCTGGTGAAGGTGGCCAGCTACCAGGCTTAAAGGTAGATAAAAACATTGCACGTATCAGACACTCCACTCCGGGTGTCACACTGATCTCGCCACCACCACATCATGATATTTATTCTATTGAAGACCTGGCTCAACTGATCTACGATCTTAAGAACACCAATTCTGCAGCCGATATCAATGTAAAGCTGGTCTCAGAAGCCGGTGTGGGTACCATTGCTGCTGGTGTGGCCAAAGCCAATGCCGATGCTATCCTGATCTCCGGTCACGATGGAGGTACAGGAGCCAGTCCTCTAAGCTCTATTCATCATGCAGGTATTCCCTGGGAGATAGGCCTGGCTGAAGCACATCAAACCCTTATGAAGAACAATCTCCGAAATCGTGTGAGATTGCAAACAGACGGTCAGATCAAAACTGCCCGAGACCTGGCCATTGCTGCTATACTCGGTGCTGAAGAATGGGGAGTGGCCACGGCAGTGTTGGTGGTAGAAGGCTGTATCATGATGCGTAAATGTCATTTAAACACATGTCCTGTTGGAGTTGCAACACAGAACCCTGATTTACGCAAGCTCTTCACGGGTAAGGTAGAAGATATCGTCAATTTCTTCAGGTTTATGTCCATGGAGCTTAGAGAAATCATGGCTTCGGTTGGAGTACGATCAGTCAACGAACTGGTCGGTCGTACAGATCTGCTGAGCTATAACCGCTCAAAAGCCAGTGAAAGAGTAGGTAACCTGGATTTATCACCAATCCTTGAAAATCCATATGCTGAAGACGGCAAGCCTCAATACAAAACCGAGGTACAGAATCATAAATTAGAAGCAGTGCTGGATCACGAGTTGATCAAACGCTCTGCATTGGCCTTCAAAGATCAAAAGAAAGTACGATTCACAAGCTCAATCAATAACCAGAACAGGTCAGTTGGTGCGATGCTTTCAGGGACAGTGGCCAAGCAATTTGGAGCTGAAGGTCTGGCAGAGGATAGCATTGCCATTGAGTTCAAAGGTACTGCCGGACAGAGTTTCGGAGCCTTTCTTTCCAATGGCGTCTCGTTTGACCTGCAAGGCGAGGCCAACGACTATGTCGGCAAAGGACTTTCGGGTGGAAAATTGATCGTTTACCCGCATCTCACCAGTGAGTTCAAGGCATCTGAAAATGTAGTTATCGGTAATGTGGCGCTGTATGGGGCCACTTCTGGAGAGCTCTATGTCAACGGTAAGGCAGGTGAGCGCTTTGCAGTAAGAAACTCCGGTGCGCATGCAGTGGTGGAAGGTATAGGTGACCATGGCTGCGAGTATATGACAGGTGGTAGGGTGGTAATTCTGGGAGAAATCGGTAAGAACTTCGCAGCAGGCATGAGTGGTGGAGTGGCTTACGTATATGCCCGAGACTTTAACCTGGAAGCACGCTGCAATACGGAATTGGTTGAGTTTGAACGGCCAAGTCGTGAAGATTTCGAGCAGATATTTACCATGCTCGAGAATCATTCCACAGCCGCTCACAGTATCAGGGCCTTTGAGATAATGAATGAATGGCAGGAGTACAAACGCTTCTTTATCAAGGTGATACCTACAGAATACAAAAAAGTGCTGGAGCAGCAGCAGGTAGAAGCAAAAGTGAAAGTTTGATGGGAGACGTAAGAGGATTTTTAAAACACGACAGGATCAAGAAGTCTCATGAGGCTATTGACAAGCGGCTAGGGCATTACAATGAGTTTACCAAGTCATGGAAGAAGGAAGAATATACCAATCAGGCATCACGCTGTATGGATTGTGGAATTCCTTTTTGCCATCAGGGTTGTCCTTTAGGGAATAAAATCCCTGATTTCAACGATGCCGTCTATCGTGACGATTGGAAAGAGGCTTTTCATATACTCAAGTCGACCAATAACTTTCCAGAGTTTACCGGCCGTATATGTCCGGCACCTTGTGAGGCCTCCTGTGTATTGGGGCTCAACAATGAGGCGGTGAACATCGAGCATATCGAACGTGAAATCATCGAGGTGGCCTTTGAGCAAGGTTGGGAGCGACCAACAGTCGCCAAGAAAAAAACCTCCAAACGGGTGGCCGTAGTAGGTTCAGGTCCTGCAGGTTTGGCCGCAGCGGATGAGCTTTTCAAAATGGGCCATGAGGTGGTGGTGTACGAAAGAGATAAAGAGGCTGGTGGACTGCTACGCTATGGAATCCCGGATTTTAAGCTGAGCAAACAGGTAGTTGCCCGTAGAATAGCGCTAATGGAGCAGGCAGGAGTGACCTTTAAAACCGGTCTGGAGATTGGCAAAGATGTCACTGCTAACGAGCTGGAAGCTCTATACGATGCGGTAGTGCTGTGTACAGGCTCAACCGTGCCCAGAGATTTACCTATCGAAGGCAGAGAGCTCAATGGGGTTCACTATGCCATGGAGTTTCTTACTCACCAGAACAAGGTAATCAGCGGGGAACTCAAAGCGCTTTCCCCGGAACTGAATGTACATGGTAAGAACGTAGTGGTGATTGGCGGTGGTGATACGGGCGCTGACTGTGTTGGTACTTCCAATCGACAGAGAGCCAATAGTATTACCCAGATCGAACTGTTGGATAAGCCTCCGACCGCCCGGGCACAGGAAAACCCCTGGCCTGAATGGCCCATGGTACTCAACACTTCTACTTCGCATGAAGAAGGAGCAGACAGAGAATGGTCGCTACTGACCAAACGCTTTATTGGCGATGATACCGGCAAGCTTACAGGTCTGGAAACCGTGAAGATCCAATGGACCGATAAATCAGCCTTTAAGTTTGAAGAAGTGACAGGTTCAAACCAGATTATACCCTGTGATAAGGCCTTTCTGGCCATAGGTTTCGTTCACACGCAAAAGAAGGGTGTGGTGGAGCAGTTTGATCTTGAACTGGATAGCAGGGGCAATATAAAATGCCAAAAGTTTCAAAGCTCAAAGCCACATGTGTTTGCAGCCGGTGATAACCGCAGAGGACAATCGCTGGTGGTATGGGCCATAGCCGAGGGTAGGAAGGCTGCCATGGCTGTGGACAATTTTTTAGTAGAAGTGGAAGTGTAGAATTTCCCATTCTTCAGGACAGCGGCTTGCCGTCTAAGGAAGTTATAGAGGGCCTGCCGGGAAGGGAAGGAGAGTTACTCAAAATACCTCTTAGTGGTAGTTTAAGAAGACAGGTTCGTGTCGTTTCGATGCGGACCTTCTTTGTTTAATATCATGTCAAAAAAGCGTTAGACATCTGGTGTATAGACTGTTACAGGGTTTTCTTCTTTCAAGCTTTTAATGAGTTTGTTTCTTGTTTTATACAAAATAAGTCTATCATTATTTTTAGTAGTTATGTGTTTTATTAACTATATTGATAATACACAAAATTTATCTGCTTAATTACCATTTTTTTTATTGATTTAAGGTTTGAGCCTCGGGTTTTGTGTGAATAGCCGAATTAAACACTAAATACTATGAAACACTCCAGAGTTGTTTTGCTGCGAATCGTAGCACTCTCTGTTGTTTTGCTTGCTACTATGTCGGTGGTCTTTAAAGGGGATTATTCCCGTGTATTAGACCTCATAAAAGGTGAGCAAACCAACAATCTGCAGATCGACATTAATACGATCGCCCCGCCCAATACCAATCCCATCGCTCAACCAGACTTCGATATTTTTGCCTGGAACAGCTTTATTGCTTTAAACTGGCCGGCCATTGTGCCGGATAGCGCGGCAAATGGTAACATCCGCGGCATTCCCGATACCTCAAAGACATTTGCCACGGCCAATCCCGGTGATTTGTTGGTGTGGGAAACTTTCAAGGAGAAAAGAGAAATTTTTAATCAGACGACATCGACCGGAGCTGATACCCTCTTGCCATGGAATTCGAAGGTGGATTATGGTGATTTGATTCCTGCTACAGATGACACGATATCGGCTCCTTTTGGAAGTACAACCCCTGCTTTAATACGAACTTTCCACCAGGCCAGAAAACAAATGACGGCCATCCCAATTCCCTTTGACGCTTTTGACGAAACAGCTGAAGTAGGTTCTGAGGTATTGGAAAAGCATTATCCGGATAGTACCACTGCCAATCCTATACTTCACAGACCAGTGGGACCCAGAGTCTGGAAGGGAGTGCCATCCGATTCTACTCCGGTTTTATACGAAGTAAAGCTCAATTACGACTACTATAATTACGTCAAGGCCAATCAATACTACACCAGTAATCTGGCAGGTATTACGGCTGCGGCCGATGCTGCACAAATCAGGTTGCCCTATAGAACCTCTTCTGAATACGGCCCCAAAGGGCAGTCAGCAGGTACTAACTATGCCATTAAAACCAACTATGATCAAAGCTACGTTGCCGCTCAATATGACACTATCAACAGTACCTTAACCGAAAAGAACAATGCACCGCCATTGATTGGGTCTATGCAGTTTAAGGCAGGTTGGGTAATGCTCGATCCGGCTAAAGACGATACCAGTAAATACCATATCAGCAAAGCGCTTTACTATGAGTCAGTCAATGGTCAGCCGGTGGCTCATGAAGGACTTTTCGGACTTATCGGGCTGCATATCATACAAAGGGTTCATTTGACCAATGCGGAAGACGATTCAAATCCGGTCGGAGGAACCTTCATTTTTGCTACCTGGGAACATACTTCGCTTCGATCCGATACAGTAAAGTACACTTACTCAAACTATTACAATCCTGAAGTTGATCCGGGTGCAGATACATTGGCTAACGGAGATTACAAATATCCCCAGGGCTTTTATCCACCGATCAACCGCACTTTGGACAATGATGGCGTGTATCAGGTGAAAGCCAAGTTCCCGATCATCAGTAATCCGGGAAATCCAATGGCTCCCGGCACCGCTGAGGTGAATGCCATGGTGCACAGCATGTTACCGGCAAACTCCGTCTGGAAAAACTACCAGCTGGTTGGTACACAGTTCGTGGCCATCGATGTAAACAGCTCGAGTTTGCTGGAAGCTGCCAACAAAACACCACGATACCCGGTGAGTGAGAATGATCCACAAGGCATAGGCTTACCCGTTTTTCTGGCCAATGTGGTGATTGAAACCAATGAAGGACTACAGCACTTTAAAGGTCAGCCACCAGGAACCTTACCCATTAATAACTATGAAGGCGCTGGTGTAGGGGTGAACAACACCAATAACTTCCTGCGAAACAATAACAATACCTCATTCAACAGAACGGCTTTCAATATGGGAGGCTGTATGGGCTGCCATGGTGTAGCGCAAAGCAAAGGCTTCTCATTCAGCTTTGTGCTGTTGGGCGGACGAGAGGGTGCCAAAACCGATACGCAGACCAATTTTGAGATCCCACCCCTGGTACCTGTGAACAATAATGGTTCAAATGACTAGTTCACCAAAACATTCAACCGATGAGTAAAGACAAAAAAAATATAGCTTCCGAAGCTAATTCGCGAAGAGACTTTATAAAAAAGACAGCCTTAGGTGCAGGTGCCGTGGTAGGTCTTAGTGCCACCTCAGCCTGCACAACTACGGGAGCCCTGGGTGATGTGCTTGGCAATCCCCTGGAAGAAACCGCTCTGGAAAACCACGATGTGATTGTAGTGGGCGCTGGTGTTTCGGGTGTTTATGCTGCCACACGACTGGCATTGGTCAATACAGATGCAGCTCAGATAACTGCTTCCGAACGGGCCACAGGTAAAGTGGTAAAGCCTCAGAAACCAAGGGCAGGTTCACCTATTGAAAGTTTCCTGACTGCTACTGGTAAAAAAACACTGGATGTAAAGCTCTATGAATACTCGGGAAGGGTGGGAGGCAGACTCCTCTCCACACCCATTGAAGGAGTGGACGGGGCAGATAGTGGACCTCTTCGTTATGCAGAATTCGGAGGATTCCGTTTCGACCGACAGATGAAAATAGTCTGGGAAACGGCACAGGCTCTTGGTTTGTCTGATGAACCCTTTTACTATCAGGACATCAATGTCGAGGAAAACAACATTGTAAACGTAAGAGGAGATTTGTACACGAATGACAACCCTTCTTCCGATAAGGTTTATAATTCATACCCCAATATCGGTGGTCTGGAAAAGGACATCATCGAGTCTGGTTTCGATTTAGGTAATTATATTACCAACCAGGCATTTCAGAGCACCCTGGACGATGCGAATCCCAGGATCCCGTTGGGTACTTACAAGAACATAGAGAGTATTACAACGGGGCCAGTAAGACCTTATCCCACCATCAGCATACAGTTCAAGAACAGTCTCACACCAGGTACCGGGCCCCTGGTTACCATTCCCGGAGGTGTAAATGGCTGGTCTTTCGCCTATGTACGATTCCATTATGCTTTCAATATAGGTGATTGGGCCACTGTCAAGGAAGTTTCTGACACATATGAGGCCGCCAAACAAGTAGCCAAGATTGGGGGCAGACCTTTCTACAACTGGTCCTGGTGGGCCTTGAAGCGTCATTATCTCACTCAGGAAGCTGTGGCCTATCTGGAAGATTCCAGCGGCTATAATGAAGAAGGAAATGCCGGAACGGTAGAAACTAATATTGATGAGAATTTCTATTTCTCTGTGAAGTCAGACGGTGCTGATTTGGTGGGTTTAACTGACTATTCCAGTACGGATCATTTCTCGCCAGAAACGGCCTGGAGGCACATTACGGAAGGCTATTCGGCTATTCCTCAACAACTATATGGCATCTTCAGGAAAATCGATAAGTATGGTATTACAGCCACAGGCATCAATACCAGCGGCACGGCAGGGCTTAATAAAAATGCGGCTGTGGATGTTGTCAAGAAACAGCTGATTGCTTTTGATAAGACAACTGATACCGTTGGCGGACAGCCTCAATATAAATGTCTGTTCTATGCCCGGCAGCAGGGGCAGAAGTTGGCCATTTCAGGATCAGAAGCTATAGTGCTTTATACGACCAACCTGGCTATTACCAAACAGGGACTTCCTATTGGTGACCCAAAGCTTGACGCTGCTCTTAAAGTACTGGAGCAGTTCACTATGGTTACTTGTAACTTCCTGATATTGGCAATGCCCAGAAGGTCGCTTGAGCTGATCGTCCAGAACAATTTCTTTTTCGGGAGCCAGGGAGTGCAGAATGCACTTCAGAATTCAGTCCACAACATCCTGGCCATGCGCATGTTCGTGGCATATCCCAAACCCTGGTGGCTTAGTCAGCCACCTTATAATCAACTGCCAAGCGCAAACAACCCTTTGGTTCAGTCGGAGTTTTACCCCGTAGGCAGGACCCGCACCGATCTCGGACTTAGACAGCTATACTATTGGTGTTATAATAAAGGTTCGGCAGGGCCCGGTAATAACTATGCCGATCCGAATAAACCCGCGGTTATGTTAGCGAGTTATACCAGCGGAGATGCCACGCGCTATTGGCGGGCACTTCAGGAAGGTCAGCCTTTTGATAATTTTTCAGGATCTCAAACACAACAGGCACATCTGTATAATCAGGCAGCCAAAGTCAAAGGTGATTTGAAGATTCGCAATCCACAGGCAGGGGGCCCCCGACATGGCAGTATTACTATGGGAGTAGAAGCACACCGACAGATCGTTACATTACACGGGATGGATGCAAACTATGACAACCTTCCCTTGCCTTACTATGTCCACTATGAAGATTGGAGCAAAGACCCCTGGGGTGCTGGATGGCATAGCTGGAGATCCGGTTATTCCAAACAGGACAACATTCCGGTGTTAAGACGGCCATTACCCACGGAGAACGTCTACATAATAGGAGAATGCTACTCTAATGTGCAGGGATGGGTACAAGGAGCGCTGAATGCTGCCGAGGCCATGCTACAGTGTAATATGGGCTTGCCCTGGGCTTCCTGGTTATCTGTAAATGGTATCTGGCTGGGACAGGGTACAGAGTGGGTGACAGCTAGCACTGGTAATCCTGATCCTGATCCATGCCTGGCCACCAATAACACCGGATTGCCACCCGGTAATTAGATTCTTGTGAGATAGATTCGATATTCAGTCGGATTAGTCAAAACAACAAAAGGGTCGATTCTTAAGCGAATTGACTCTTTTTGTTTTTATGTGCTTGATTGAACTCTATTGGATTGATTTCTTTTATCATCGGAAACCGAGTTCTGAAGCTATAAATTTGTGGGAATAATTGCGTAACCAAATAGTTACACATATGTTTGTAACCAATCGGTTACTTATTAATTCAAATCATGAGGAGAGACGTATTTCAGGCCATTGCAGATCCTACCAGGAGACAGATAATCAATATGGTGGCTCACAAGTCACTGAACCTGAACTCGGTTGCAGAGCAGTTTGAGGTGAGCAGGCCGGCCATATCAAAGCATATCAAAATCCTTACAGAATGCGGTTTGGTGGTGATCAACCAGAAGGGAAGAGAGCGTTTTTGTGAGGCCAAAGTGGAGAAACTGACTGAGGTTTCCGATTGGGTGGAGCAATTCCGGGAAATGTGGGAAGCCAAATTTGATTCCCTTGATAAATACCTTACAAAACTACAGGCGGCAGATACAAAGCCAAAACCTGCTAAGACAAGAAAGAAAACAAAACAGGACGCTCCGGAGACGAACAAGGAATCGGGAGAGCCTGAAAATCAATATTCACTATTTTAATTTTTTATCATTTAAGACATGGCAGACACAAATAACCTTCAGGATCGCGTACTTACCATCACACGCACATTTAATGCTCCCAGAAAACTCGTTTGGGAGGTATGGACCCAACCAGAGCACATAGCCCAATGGTGGGGGCCAACGGGTATGGAAACCAGGGTAGAAGAGCAGGATTTTAAAGTGGGTGGTAATTGGAAGTATGTTATGACCATGCCGAATGGCCAGGACTTTGTGGCCGAAGGTACCTACACTGAAATAGAAGATTTTGCCAAAATTGTCACAGGGGCAAATTTCAGACCCATGACCGAAGGCGTTACACTTTCTAATCTTTTCGAAGATGAGGGTGCCGGTACCAAAATCACTTTTGATGTGATTCACCCTACGGCTGAGTATGCACAGCAACAAAAAGACATGGGCTTTGAAAAGGGCTGGGGCTCACATTTCGATCGCATGCAGGAGTACGTTTCTACGCTGGCTTAATAAAAATAATAATGGCGCGCTTTTTTAAAGCGTGCCGCTAACTAAGGCGTGCCCTTAATCTCCCAAAAGACAAATGCCGCAGGTGGTCACCTGCGGCATTTTGTATTAGAGTTAATTGAGCTTTCGAGTTTGACCTTTTGTGGAATATTTAATTAGCATTGACCAACGAGCCCGCGCCACTAATGTCTGAATTGATCTGCGGGTTTCCTTTGTATCTTATTTGAGAAGCACCTGATATGGTTACATCCAGCAGCTGTTCCGCAGTCACTCTGATATTTGAGGCACCGGATACTACGGCTCTTACTGTTTGAGCCTCCATACCATAACCCTTAAAGTTACTGGCTCCTGATAAACGCAGGCTTACTTCATCTGCCTGACCGCAGAGATTGAAGTTACTGGCACCACTGCTTCTTATATCGAGATTATCGAGGTTGAGGCATCCCTCTGACCGGAGGGAGGCAGCTCCACTAAGCTCAATTCTTTCGTAATCAGCCGCGCTGATGTAGATATCAAGTGTTTCCAGCCTTCTCAGGCTTCGGCTGAGTGAAATATTCAGTTCACCGTTGATTACCACGGTTTCTACCACGCTCATGATATTTTCGTGTGTTTCAATTCTCAGGTTCTGATCAGGTTCCTGGCTGATATAAATATTAGCAGGAACCGAGATGTCAAGAGAGTGGAAATTATCTACCGATCGGGTTTCTGAGATAATACTGCCACTGGCAAATATGCCATTATCGTCACAGGATACTACCAGGGTAAGTGCCATGACTAAGAGGAGTAAATTTTTGAGTTTCATCTTTTTAAAATTTGTTGTGTTGTTGACCTATTACAATTCTATGACGGGTCATGTCAAATACACACGTATACAAAGGATGATTTTTTTTCAAAAAAGCTTCTGAGCCTTACACAAGGCTGTTTTAGATAGTATTCTATCCTTATCTTCGCGGCATGAACTATCAGGAAGCCATCAATTTTCTCTTCGGTGCATTACCTATGTATCAACGGGTGGGCAAATCGGCTTTCAAAAAAGACCTGACCAATACGCTGCGTTTGTGCGAAGCCCTGGGAAATCCCCAGAGGCGCTTTAAGTCGATCCATGTGGCGGGTACCAATGGCAAGGGCAGCTCCAGTCATATGCTCGCGAGCGTTATGCAGGAAGCTGGCTATAAGACCGGCTTGTATACCTCTCCGCACTTAAAGAACTTTACCGAACGGATTAAGGTGAATGGCAAAGAGATTTCGGAAAGTGGAGTCGTGGGTTTTGTGGTTAACAATAAAGCTGCCATCGAAGAAATAAAGCCTTCCTTCTTTGAAATGACAGTAGCCATGGCCTTTGACTATTTTGCCCGACAAGAAGTGGATATAGCCATTATCGAGGTGGGGCTTGGTGGCAGATTGGATTCTACCAATATCATTAGCCCGGAAATTGCCTTGATTACCAACATAGGAATGGATCATACGGATATGTTAGGAGATACGCTTGAAGCCATCGCCTTTGAGAAAGCCGGTATTATCAAACCTCATATTCCTGTAGTCATAGGAGAGACTCACCCTGTGACAGCGGATGTCTTCACCCGAATTGCCACAGAACGTAAGGCTCCACTGACTTTTGCGGACCAGGGAACCCGAAACCAATATACACTGGACCTGAAAGGTAATTATCAACAGAAAAATCTGCCTGGAGTACTTGAGGTCATTAATAAATTACAGGAAGCCGGTTGGCATATTGCCGATTCAACTGTGACAAGAGGACTCAGTTCTGTTATCAGCAATACCGGCCTTAAAGGAAGATGGCAACAGCTGTCGATTAATCCTTTAACTATATGTGATACAGGTCACAATAAAGAAGGAATTCAACTATTGATTGATCAAATGAATACTTTGACATATGATCAGTTATACCTGGTTATGGGCTTTGTAAACGACAAGAATGTAGGTGAAGTACTAAGACTTTTGTCTGCTGATGCCAACTTTATATTTTGCGAGGCATCAGTACCCAGGGCAATGAAGCTTGCAGACCTGAAACAGCAGGCGAAGGCAATGACAATAGAGGCGGAATATGTACCGGATGTAAATGAAGCTCTGGCTATGGCCAGAAGCCGGGCCAACGAGAATGATTTGATCTTTGTAGGTGGCAGTAACTTCGTAGTAGCCGAATTGAATGAACTATAATACATGAGCAGACAAAAGACCAGGCGCTTTGAAGAGACCTTTAAGGCTCGTAACGTGATTGAGGAGACCAAGCCACATTACCACCAGATGAAAGGAAACTGGAACAGAGATTTCTTTGGGAATGATGCACCCATTACCCTTGAGATTGGCTGTGGGAAAGGAGAGTATTCTGTGGGGCTGGCAAGGATTAATGCCGATAAGAATTTCGTAGGCGTTGACATAAAAGGGGACAGGCTCTGGAAAGGAAGTAAGCAAGCCATGGAAGAAAAACTCAACAATGTAGGCTTTCTGCGAGCCCAGGTGGAGCATATTGATGGTTTCTTTGAACCCAATGAGGTGGAATGCATCTGGATCACCTTTCCCGATCCTCGACCGAGAGACAGAGATATTAAAAGGAGGCTGACCTCACCTCGCTTTATGGAGCATTACAAAAACCTGTTGAAGCCGGGAGGGGTGGTTTATTTTAAGACAGACAGCACCTCGCTGTTTGAATATACCCTGGAAGTGCTGGCCGAACGTGAAGACATTCAGGACCTTGTATATACTTTCAACCTGTATGAATCGGAGTATATGGATGAACATCACGGAATAAAGACTAAGTTTGAGCAAAAATTCCACGATCTGGGAGAAGATATTAAATACCTGAAATTTCGATTCGTCCAATGAGCCAACGATATGTCATAGATAAAGAGCTGCAATGGTTGGTTGCTGTTTACCTGATTGTACTGGGCATGATCACGGTCTTGACGAATCATGGAGATGTAGTGCTTTGGATTAATGCGCGGCATACGGTGCAGGGTGATTTCTTTTTTAAATACTGGACTTACCTTGGTGATGGAGTTATTCTTGGCGCTGTGGCCCTTTACTTCCTCTTTACTCACCTGTGGCGGTTTTACTTTATGCTGCTGGCCATTGCCCTGCAAACTGCCTTTGTACACATCTTTAAGCAGTGGCTTTATGCTGGTGAACCCCGACCAAAGACTTTCTTCGCTGATCAGATTGATCAGCTTAATTTTGTGGAAGGTGTAACTGTAAGAGGCTATGATAGTTTTCCATCCGGTCACACCGCCACGGCTTTTGTATTGGGCATGGTGCTGATCTGGGTTTCAAAAAACCTCTATTGGCGCTTTGTACTCTTTGTTTCAGCCATACTGGTGGGGATTTCACGCATCTACATATTGCAGCACTTTGCACGTGATGTTTTCTTTGGTAGCATATTCGGAATCCTGGCTGTAGTCCTTTCCTGGCAAATACTCAGAAAGCAGGCATGGAATCCAAGGTTGGAAAGAGGTCTTATTAAGAGATAGACTCAAGGCCAGATACTTCTTAACCAGTAAACGGATGAATTCTTAATTACCAAGCCTGGGTTTTCCCCATTTCATAATCAGGGTAGTCGGGTTCTCAAAAGTATCTCGTGCCTCAGTATGATACACCAGCCCGGGAATCTTCTCCAATTCTTCTCTGTATTCAGTCCTTGAAATCACATAACCGGCTGGTTCAGATAGCACGACATTCTTCACATAATCCAGTGTATCGTAACGTTTGATCTCTCTCTGCAGGGTGAACACAAAAGCAGCATTTAGTCGCTTATAAGAGATTATCTTGGCCTCTGTATTCATCGTAGGCAAGGTCTTTCTTACAGGACTTTCACGGTCAATCTCAGGATAAATCAGATGGAAAAAGAACATGGTGGTGACCAGCCAACCCCCCATCAATAACAGCAATATTCGGGGCATCACCTTCTTCTTCATATACACCAGCAGGCCAATTCCCACTACTGACAGGACAATAAAGTAATAGCTAAGGTGAGTAAGATGACTCAGTGACTTATCCGCTCCAATGCCGAAATAGATTCCTACAGGAAAACCAAGGAGCAAAATGGCATACGCTACCAGACCAACCCGGTTGCCCGCTTTCTGAAACCAATATTTGTCAATTTTAGTTAAGTAGTAGCCCAATATCACAGCCAGTACAGGATAGCTCGGCACTGTATAGTTGGGTAATTTAGTGCTGCTGATAGAAAAGAAAATGATGATGACTGAGGTAGCAATCAGAACATATAGTAAAGTATCATTTTTCCTCCGTTCTCTGATGGCATAGCGGACAGACTGGAAAACGAAGGGCAGGAAAGTAAGCATGCCGAGCACAAATACATAAGCAAATGTGAGCAGAAAGATTCCGTCATGACCTTCCATGGGGTCAGAGAAACGGTTGAAGTTATGCTTGAAAAAGAACTCGTTTGTCCAGACACCATTAGTTTCGATATGCACCTGATAGTACCAGGGTAGGGCAATAAGCAAAGAGAGCAATACCCCTCCAAATGGTTGCAGTCTCCAGATGGTGGGCCATTTAAGGTCTCGTTTAAAGATCAAAAACAGCAGTGCGGTGAGGCCTGCCAGCCCCAGGGCCACCGGACCTTTCACGAGTAGGCCACAGCCTATAGCAAAGTAAAAGGCGAAGAGTTGCCATTTGCTTCCGCTGTGATATGCCTCATAAAATGAAAAGAACGCCCAGGTGAGAAAGAAGATCAGGTAGGGGTCGGGTACCGACATATGCATCTGCAATGCAAAGTGCAGCGAAGCAGTAAGCGCCAATGCGGCATAGATTGCAGCTCTTTCTCCCAGGTTTTTGCGAGTAAACAGAAAAACCAGCAAGATCGTGAGCACGCCCATAACCGAGGAGAAGAACCTTGCACCAAAGGCATTCACGCCAAAGAGCTTATAGCCGGCTATCATAAAATAATAGTGCAGGGGAGGTTTGTCTGTTCTCAGCTCATAGTTGAAGTGCGGCACCACCCAGTTGCCACTTTCCAGCATTTCGCGGGCAGCCTCAGCGTTTTTTGCCTCATCGAGGGCATATACATCCAGTCCCCCGATATTGGCAAAGCTCACGGCCACAGCCAGTACCAGGACAAAGAATAATGAGCGCTTTTGATTCATTTGCGCACAAAGCTAAGAAAGAAGTTCGAAGCTGGAAGTGCTGAGTGAGAAGTGATTTCGCTTAAGCTCACTTCAGGCTCGTCTCTTCCGGCTTGTCATTAGGTAATTGTGCATTAACTCGCTTAATTTGCAGCATTAAATTAATGTGGCCTGCTCTCAGTCTGTGTAAAGTACTGATTGGGTGCTTACATTAAATAATTAACAGGGTCTTCGCGTCTGCCATAACAACGTGAAGGCAGATTCAGAAGATATGAAGCTTTCAGTTGTTGTAACGGTCTATAACGAAGAGGATAATGTGATTCCATTGTGCCAGAAGGAGTATGAAGCACTGGAAGGGATTGATTATGAGTTGATTTTGGTAGATGACGGTTCTACTGACGATACGATAAAGAATATAAAGTCAGTCGCTAATTCCCGCACCCGATTATTGGTGTTTAACAAGAACTACGGCCAGAGTACAGCCATGTCGGCTGGCATTGATGCCGCTAAGGGAGACTTCATTGTAACGATGGATGGTGATTTGCAGAATGATCCTGCCGACATCCCCAAAATGATGCAGAAACTGGAAGATTCTGGCATGGATGTAGTAGCGGGTGTAAGGGCCAATCGCAAAGATGGCTTCGTTCTGCGTAAATTTCCGAGCAAAATTGCTAACTGGATTATCAGGAACACTACCGATGTGAGATTGAGTGATTATGGTTGCTCACTTCGTATCTATAGAAAAGACATTGCCAAAAACCTGGGTCTTTATGGCGAGTTGCACCGCTTTATCCCTGTATTGGCAAAGCTACAGGGTGCTAAAATGACAGAGGTGGATGTAAATCATCATGCCCGTATCCATGGTGAATCGAAGTATGGAATCAACCGCACCTTTAAGGTAATGGCTGACCTGCTGCTGATGATCTTCTTTCAGAAGTACTTCCGCAGACCCATGCATCTCTTTGGCGGACTGGGCATCATCACTTTCATGCTAGGGTTCGTGATAGACCTCTACCTGGTCATTTACAAGTTCGTGACGGGTGCTGATATCTGGGGCAGACCCTTGCTGCTATTGGGTAGTATTATGATCCTGGCGGGCATCCAGTTTATCACCGTGGGCATTATTGCCGAACTGATGATGCGTACCTATTTCGAGTCACAGAACAAAAAGACTTATCGTTTAAAGGAGGACTTCGTTGGACAAGGCTAAGCTGAAAAAGCGGCTTAAGCTGGTTGTTCAGTTACTGGTAGCGGCCCTGGCCATTTACCTGGTAACAGGCCAGATTGACCTTCAGGAGTATAAAAAACAGCTGTTAGGCTTGCATCCCGGCTGGCTCATGCTCGCTGTACTGGCTTTTAACGGCTCTAAAGTTCTGAGCGCCTTCCGGCTTAATTATTTCTTCAAATCTCTTGGGCTTTCTCTGGGCTCAGTCTACAATCTAAAGCTCTATTACCTGGGAATGCTTTATAACCAGGTTTTCCCGGGAGGTATAGGAGGAGACGGCTACAAAGTCTATTTGCTGAACAAGCTTTATGAAACCCCGGTAAAGGGACTTATCACAGCCACTTTGCTCGACCGTATCAGTGGGGTAGTGGCCCTGGGTTTTCTGGCCTTTATTACCGGTCTTTTTGGTAGCTCCGCCCAGTGGTTAGACACTTATTCATTTCTGCTCTGGGTAGGTTTGATTGCTGCTTATCCTTCTTACTATTTGCTGGTACACTTTCTCTTTCCGAGTTATAAAAAATACAATCACATTACCAATATACAGGCCATTGGTGTACAGGGGCTTCAGGTCCTCTGTGCTTACTTTATGTTGCAGGCACTCGGCATAGAGGCAGGTTATATGGATTATTTTACACTGTTTCTGGTGTCTTCTGTAGCTGCTGCACTGCCCATATCCGCTCCGGGAGGCCTTGGAGTGAGGGAGTGGGTAATGGTGGAAGGTGCTGTGATTTTTGCACTCAATGGGAGTGCGGCTGCCGCTTTTGCTTCGATTTTCTTTATTATTACCTTATTCAGTTCTTTACTGGGTTCTGTTTTTATCAGACAGTTCAGAGGGCCTGATGGAGCGGATTCAAACCAGAAGACCTAAACAGGACCTGGCTGATCCTTGCCTGTCATTTGTCAATAAAGAGTTATGTTCAAAAGATACTTAATCTTCGTTTTAAGCTTACTTACGGCTGCGTCTGCTCAGGCTCAGCTGACTCCGGCTGAACTCATTGCAAAACACAAAGAGGCAATGAGTGAGTTTAGCCGGGGTATAGATGAGAAAGCTCCGGTAATCATGGCAGAGGGTATAGTGGAGTTTATAGGCATAGAATTACCCTTTAAGGCCTATCTCAAGGATAGTATGCTCCGCTTTGAAAGTGAGCACTTTGATGTGATTATAAATGATTCTATCAGTTGGTCGAGAGGTTCAGACGGAGACCACACTTTTGATGCTTCCTTCGAACTTGGTTTTCAAGGATTGATCAGAAACAGGGATCAAAACTTTTTGGACTTACTGGAAAATGGTTACAAGCCCGTACATCTCGATGAAACACTGTTGTTGGATAGTATTAAGGCCTACAATCTCATCGTAGAGAAAGAAGATAAAAGGATGTACTGCTATTTTGACAGGGATAGCTATTACTTCCTTGGTTACAAAACCCGAAAACCACGCGAGCAAAGGTATTACCTCAATCATCAGGTCATAGGCAACTACTTGTGGCCAAGAACTTTTATTTATCAATCATATCAGGATGAGTCCTTTTTTAGGATAAGCGCCTACACAGAAACAGGAGCCGGATCAGCCGTGTTTGAGCTAAGTGCGGAGGCAAAAGAAGAATACGAAAAACAGTTTCCCTTCGATCACAAACCTGAGCTTATTAGCGGAAACCGGCTGTTGTATTACCAGGGGCTGGCATTGGGAGATAAAGGAGAGTTTAAGAAGGCCATTGAGAAGTTTAATCTGGCTCTTGACAAAAATCCTGATAACGAACGACTGCTGAGCATAAGGGCCGTGTCATATGCGGCACTCAGCAATTATGAGAAAGCAATGGCAGATTTGAACAGGGCCATTGAAGTCGCTCCGCTTTATGCCAGCACATATTTTAAAATGGGGAGGATCAAAGAGCATTTTGGTGATGTAGACGGGGCCTTGGAAGCCTTTAAGAAGGCTGCTTCGCTTGCCCCTGGCAATTCCAATGCATATGAAAAAATCGGATCCATTTACCATTTGGAAAAGAAGAATTACAAAAGAGCACATGAAGCATTTGACAAGGCTTTGGAGATCGATCCGTTTTTTGCTGAAGGTCACTATTTCAGGGGAGTTGCCGCCATGGTACTCGGCAACGATAGAGCCGCCCTGGCAGATTTAATGAAGGCAGAATCATTGGGACTTAATGAGAGCCGGTTGTTTGGCGCTATGGGTATGGTGCTTAGTAACCTTGAAGAGCAAGAGGCCTCGGCAGATGCTTTTAGGAAGTCCATTGCTTTAGACCCTTCAAACCTGAGGGATAAGGTTTCTCTTGTGATGACGCTATCAGGTTTAGGTCGTCACAATGAATTGGTAGAACTCGCTACGGAAGTGTTGTCTGAAGACCCGAACGATATGGATATTTTGTTCTACAGATCAATAAGTCTGTTTAAATTGGATAGGTTTGCAGAAGCAAAGGAAGGTTTAGAAATACTGATTAAAGAACCTGAGACGCCCAACTACCTATGGTTTTATAAAGGTTATTCCAATGAAATGTTGGGAGCCTCAGCAGAAGCCCTTCAGGATTATACCCGCTATTTGGAAACTGAAGAGTGGAGTGTTGTCTATTTAAGGAGAGGCTTTATGTACATCGAAGCTGAAAAAGAAACCGAGGGTTGTAAGGACTTCACCAAGGCTGATCAGTTAGGACTGGAAGCAGCAAAGGAGGCCCTGTTCAAATATTGTGACCGTTGAACAGAGTTGATACGGATCATTTTGCTCAAGGATTGATCAGTTCATAGATCCAATCAATATTCCTGAAAGAGATTTTAACGATTCTCGGCTGCGCCTTGTCAATAAAAACATTCTGTTCTGCCACACCTCCTGATAATTCAAGGCGATAAGCCTCTATTTCCATTCCATTCAGATTCACCGTCTCACTACCTACAACATGAGCCGTTACAGTTCTTACCGCTCCGTCCATGCTGCTGAATTGAGGATAGCTGAATTTCATTCCCTCCTTAAGGTCTTTATAAAAGGGACTGAGTACAAAAGAGGCCAAACGAGGCTTTGTGTTCTCCGGAAGTTCTTTTGTGAGGCTGGACGTGGGCTTCTTAGCCGATTTCGGGAAATTTGCGTAGCCCTTTACTACATTCTCGTTCCAGCGAAATTTAGTCTCTATGGGGTATCCAGATAGTCTTCCGGTGATCAGAACGGAGTCCGGTGCCAGGGTCTGACCATTGAGATACAGAAACATATCCTCATAGAAACCAGGAACCCTGGAGTCTTCGCTCACCAGAATTTGCTTGCCAATGCGCCTCACTTCAAAGCGTGAGTAACCAAGAGAATCTGCTCCACGAGACATTCTGAAGGTCCATTGATGCAGGTTTTCGATCTTGTCGACATCCCATGACTGGGCGCTACAAAGCGGACTCAAAAACAAACTGCCTGCAAGTAGCAGGTAGACAATGCTATTCTTCATTGATTAGTAATTCAGCATGGTTACAGTGCCTTTGCCTACCTCGGAGATGGTCACCACAAAGATCTTGTTGTATTCGCTTTCGTCCAGCTGGGCAAATTGCTGATTACCTAAAAGTGCATTGGCTACAAATGGGGTAGTATTGGAGTGACCCGAGACAATGATGGTGCCCCCGGCATGATCTTTCATGATTTCATTGATAAAGCCCGTGCCCCGAGGGTTATACTCTTTTACTTCAAGGGAAACCGACTTGGCCAGCGGAGCTACGGTAGATTGCGTTCTTTTATAAGGAGTAGAGTATATGGCGGCTATATCTGCATTCTTAAAGAGCTCTTTCAGTCTTTCAGCCCGGGCTTCACCTTCAGCCGTCAATCCGGGGTTTCTGGTACCGTCATCGGCTTTTTCTGCGTGCCTGATTAGAACGAAAGTGGTTAGTTTTTCCTGTGCAAATGAACTCTGTGAACAGGTCAAAACGATGATGGCAAAAAATAGAAGTCTCTTCATGGCTATTGTTTATATGCTGCAATTTATAAATAAACAGCTTTGAAGCACTGTACCCTGTGTTGAATGGAATGATCATGTCAGAACAAGCAATATTGAACAGGTGTGGATGATTCATTTTTGCCAACAGTCTTCCAATCACTCTACCAAGGGCTAACACAAGGTGTGGTTCCTGAGTAGAAACTTTGGGGGCGAATCAGCAGATAGCCCTCATTTGGCTGAACGGGTAATGGAAAGCGCCAATCCGATGGCCTGCTCTTCACTATCAGCAAAGGCAATAGCCAATAGATGCCTGGCCAAAAGGGCAGAGCTGACACCAGAATCAGTGCCAGTTGAATCATCGGGTGCTGTCGCTTTACAATAGATGCCGACCGCATCTTTCATCTATTTGCCATCAAGCAATTCCCAGCTTTCCAGTTTCAACCACCAACGATAGATCTCATCATCATCGGCATTATAGAGACCTTGCCCGAGCAGGTAGGGTGCCTCGTGAATCACATAGAACTTAGCCGAATTGGCTGATTGCGCCTCATTTGTATTGTTGACAACGAAGGGCCTGTATTGTTTGCCATCTGGCGTTCTAAAGTCGGTTTGCTCTTCCACAATTGCCGGTTCGGGCAAGAGCACACTTTGCGGAGCGTAAAACAACGGTTCCAACCTGATCTTGTCTCCAACTTTCAGGTCCATGGCGGCCCACATCATAAAGCGGATCTGCCGAAAGCCAAAAGTTGGTTTACTGTTTGGGGTTTCCTTAAATTCTGCTTCACCTGTGGCCGTATTGAGCTTCGATACAGCTATTTTATCCTCCTGAACCCGTACCGAGGTATAATCCTGCGGAGTGCCTGCTTTTGGGCCCACAGCCAGATACATCTCCAGCGTTTCTTCATCCAGATAGTAAAACTGTGTTCTGCCGTTCGTGTCTTTCACCTTGTCGGTACCGACATCATGCACCTCAAAGAGGATGGCCTTTTTGCCAAACCACCAAACACGCTGGGCTGTCATAATCACCTTGTCATTCACGGCCTCCCTGGTTTTGTTATGGGTATAGGTGCGGCTATAGACGGCCCTGTAGGGTTGGAAGTTTTTGAAAGTAATGTCTCCCGGGGCTGTGATTTTCCAGTTGGGGAAGTCTGCGAATTCCTTCTTTGATGGATGAATGCCCTGACCATTGCTGGAAAACACTATGAAGAGGGCCGCGAAGGCTGCCCCGAATAATCTCATTTTTTTCATTGTCATAGATTTTGGTTTTTGATAAAGGCCAATTACAAGGGACTATCCAGCGAAAGCCGGACGAAATGCGGTTATTTATGTGACTTTTTTGTGACGAATGAAACATGTGGTGCATAATCTCTGTCACTTGAGTAAATTCATTTATGAAAGTCACTGAAGTCAATTCTTTCAAACTCGGTGAGTGGTGGGTAGAGCCAAAACTTTTACGCATTAGCAAAAAGGGAGAGGAGAGAAAGCTCGAATTCAAAACCATGCAGATTTTGCTCTTGCTGGCTTCGAAGCCCGGAGAAGTAGTCTCTAAGGAGCAAATTCATGATGAGATTTGGGAAGGCATATTAGTGACCGATAATGCCTTGACCCGGGCCATATCGAAACTAAGAAAGGCGCTTGGAGACAATCCCCGGAAAACGCGCTATATCAGTACAATCAGCAAGTCGGGCTACCGATTGGTGGCGACCGTTTCTTATCCTGCGACCATCTCTTCAGCAAATGAAGTGAAAAGCCTTATCGACAGGAGGTGGATTTGGGCTTTGGCGCCTATCGCCTTGTTGGCCGTATTGAGTAATATTCCGCCCCGTACCACTACCAGGTACTCAGAATTCTTAACACCTTCTCCGGTTTCCACACATATTGGTCCCGAGTTGGCTCATAGCATCTCACCAGATGGCTCTATGATGTCTTTCTCGCGCATTATCGAGGATCGTCCATTTGCCAATGTCTTTGTACAGCATTTGGATGAGCTGAGAGAAGTTAATTTCACGAGTAATGACACTAGTCATCAGGCTTATGGCATCTGGTCGCCTGATGGCCAATACATAGCCTATGTAAGCACAGAAGAGGGGGATTGTGGCATCTATCAGCAGCTGAGTGGTGGTGGGGATAAAAAGAGAATTGGTAGCTGTTTATCCAACCCTGATGATTTGGTTTGGTCACCGGATGGTAAGACCATTGCATTTACCGATCAGAAGGACTCAGAGACACGAAGAATCTATTTCCTCGATCTGGACTCACAAAAGACTAAAGAGCTTATGACCCCGGCCCCCGGTACAGCTCACCGTGACCCTGCCTTTGGACCTGAAGGTAAACACCTTTACTTCCGGAAATCAGTCAACGGTCAGGGCTCTGATTTGTATAAACTAAAACTATCCAACCTGGAATCGACAAGACTGACATTTGAAAATGCACGAATCTTTGGTCTTGATGTATTTGATAATGGCTCAAGGCTTGCCTTCTCTTCCAACAGGGGAGGGCAATGGGCACTGTGGCATATCTCCACAGATGGTGGTGCCATAGAGCGTTTCCAGATCAACGACAGGATATTGCTGGAACCAAAGATAGCGGCCAATGGACAGCGTATGATTTATAAAAGTGTGACCGATCAGACCAGATTATGGGCGCTCAATCGCAGTACAAACTTTGAAGAAGCCAGCCCGATGGTGCCTTCTACCAGGGCCGACAAACACCCGGCTCTATCGGCTGATGGTAAAAAACTGGCTTTTATTTCCGATCGCTCGGGCTTTTATGAGCTGTGGGTCAAAGACCTGATAACTGATAAACTTATGAAACTGACCGATTTTGAGGGGAGTTTCATAAGCCTGCCTTCCTGGTCGATCGATGGAACCAGCTTAATCTTCGATGCCAGAACAGAGGGTGAGCACAATATCTATACCATGGAGATAGCCACGGGAGAGATGGGCAGCTTTATCGGACTGGAAGGAGATCAGTTGAATGCCCGCTTTTCAAGAGATGGCAAATCGGTTTACTTTGCTTCCAATCATCAAGGTAGCTGGCAGATTTATCAGCAGGCGGTTGAAGGAGGAGAACTCAGGCAGGTAACTACAACGGGAGGTTTTTACCTGCAGGAGGGATACGATGATCAGCTTTATGTGGTTCGATCAGACACGAGTGGGCTTTGGCGCATGCCGATGGAGGGAGGGGAGTCGACTTTAATTCTGCCAGACTTTCAATCCGTTGACTGGGGTAGCTGGGCACCTGTAGCCGATGGTATCCTATATGTCTCAAGAACAACACAGCCTCAGTTGTATCATCAGGCCTATAACCTGGAAAAGCCTGCCCGTCTTCTTTTTCAGACTCCAAAACGTGTACCTCTTTCTACACCAGCACTTACTGCTACGTCCAGTGGAGATCAGATCATTTTCACACAAATAGAGTTTAGCGAGGACGAAATTATGATGGTTGATTTTAAATAAGAGGTCCCGCTACGGGATAAGGGCTTGAACAGGAAGGCAGGCTGGCCTCATCGATGCCAGGGAGTTATGTATATCAGGAGTGATATCTATGTAACTAATCAGAATTGTCCTATTGGTTTTTCCGCATTTCTGTATGAAGCAATATTCGTGCTGTGAAGCAGCAAATAAAGAATTGAGAAGGAATATTTGCCGCAACATAAACAGACGCCTCTATGAGGCTCATAAAGGTCCTTTTGATTGAGAGTAAATGTTAACTCACTCAATAACAAGGCATTGTCTAAAGAGTTTGTTCTGCTCGTAATACTGGCCATTCTGGTGGCTCTGCCAGTCGGTTATTACCTGATGCAAAGCTGGCTGGATAGTTTTGCCTATAGAATAAACCTTGGGCCTGAGTATTTCATAATAGCCAGTTTGCTCATATTCATAATGGCCTGGTTCACAGTAGTAATACAAACTGCCCATTCATCCAAGCTAAATATCCCTGACAGTTTACGAGGAGAATAAGAGTAGTGGTATTTCAAAGCAGAAGTACTCGACTTGCTGTTACGGATTGATCCTGATTAAACTGAAGGTACCATGTAATGCTCTTTTCTTTCACTCGTCCTGTTTAAGATTAGCTGCTAATCTTTTTGAAAAATCGGATTAAAAGGAGAGTTCATTGCTATAGCTCCGTGGAAAATAGTCAATCCGTTTTCTGAGAAAGATAGTGTCCATGCTAATCATCTGATAAAGCCTGTTCAACCTAATAACTGCCATATGTTCAAGCACAATTTTAAGGTCATCTATCGGCAAATGCTGAAAGACAAAGCCTATTCAGTTATCAATATCGGAGGGCTTGCCATTGGTATGGTAGTAGCTATGTTGATAGGGCTGTGGGTTCATGATGAGCTTACCTACAATCATTATCATAAAGATTATGATCGCATTGTCCAGATAATGAACCACCACAAATTTCGTGACCGCTTGAGAACCAGTACTTACCTGACCACGGGTGCTAGCGTGGTGATCAAGGAGAGTTTTCCTGATCGTATCGAAGATATATTTATGATTCGCGCGGCAACACAAGAGCATGTGCTGATTTACAAAGACAATAAGTTTCGGCAAGAAGGTATATTCATGGGACCTGCAGGCCCTAAAGTGCTCGGTTTTGAAATGATTGCAGGCACTTTGGATGGACTTAATGACCGCAGATCAATCATGTTAAATGAGTCGTTTGCCAAAAGCTTGTTTGGCAATGAAAACCCAATCAACAAATCCCTGATGATGAATGACCAAACCAGCCTTTTGGTCACGGGGGTATACAAAGACATTCCTGAAAATTCGAAATTCAACCATGCCAATTATGTCATGAACCTGGAGCTGTTGTTAACACCGGAGAGAATGAACATTTGGGATGATATCAATGTGGATATCTATGCTAAAGTAGCCCCTGGTGTTAATACGGAGGAGCTGGGAAATCTGATGACTGAGGCAGTGGAACCCTTCCTTCCGAATTTTCTTAAGGAAAGGGAGATGCAACTCTTTCTGCACCCTATGAAAGACTGGCACCTGAAGTCGGAGTTCAGAGACTTTAAGCAGGTGACGAGCCAACGAATGCAGTTTGTATGGCTCTACAGCATCCTGGGGGTGTTTGTGCTTATTTTGGCTTGTATCAATTTTACGAACCTCAGTACAGCGCGGTCTGAAAAAAGAGCCAAAGAGTCGGGCATCAGGAAAACCCTGGGCTCACATAGAAAACAGCTTATTGCCCAGTTCTATATCGAGTCTTTGCTCTACAGTGCCATGGCATTTGGGCCCGCACTAGTCCTTTTAGCGGCACTGATACCATGGTTTAACGAAACATCGGGCAAAGGAGTAGCCGCACCCTGGGACATGGCTGGTTTTTGGTTGATCTCCCTGAGCTTTGTGCTGCTTACCGGCATTCTGGCAGGGGCTTACCCAGCCATGTACCTTTCTTCATTTGAGCCTGTTAAGGCCCTGAAAGGTAAATTTTCTTCGGGCAAAAGGGCTTCATTGCCCAGAAAAATATTGGTCGTGGTACAGTTCACCATTTCCATTGGCCTTATTATCGGCACTATTACGGTGAGCAACCAAATCAAAACAGCCAAAGACCGGCCTCCAGGTTATTCACCAGAGGGGCTGATAGCCATCAAACAAACCTCCCGGGAATTTCTCAACAAGTCAATAGCATTGAAGCAGGAATTGCTCAATTCGGGTTATGCCATGGCTGCAGGCTCTTCTAACTATTCGATCATTAACAACCGTGGGAGTAATAGTGGTTTTAGCCTGGAAGGCATGGATGAAGGTTTCGACATACAATTCAATACCATCAATGTTACCACTGGATATGCTGAGGCAGTAGGGATGGATTTTATTACCGGACGCGATTTTTCTGAGGCCTTTCAAACAGATAAGAATGCCATCATCATTAACCGGAAGGCCATGGAGCTTATGAACCTGGAGAATCCTTTAGGTACCATAGTGAACTATGCGCCAGGCTGGAAAGCCCCGAAAAACTACACCATCATAGGAGTGGTAGAAGACATGGTTAAGAAATCTCCATTTGCCAGGACCGATCCATCCATCATATTCCTTAGTGAAAGGGCTGCCTCCTACATGTATATCAGGGTTAATCCAACCATTGGCATTAGCGAATCTATCAACGGACTTAGAGAAGCATTTGCCAGGGTACTGCCCAATGACCCCTTCGATTTCAGTTTTGCAGAAAATGATTACAACAAAAAGTTCATTGAAGAACAAAGAATAAGTAATCAGGCGAGTTTCTTTAGCATTGTGGCCATTGTAATCAGCTGCCTCGGACTGTTTGGCCTGGCCTCATTTATGGCAGAGCATCGCATCAAAGAGGTAGGCATTCGCAAAGTACTGGGGGCCAGTGTAGGCAATGTCATGATCTTGCTTTCTAAAGACTTTGCCGTTTTGGTACTGTTTGCCAGCCTTATTTCCATACCCATTGCTTACAGGGTATTGGATCACTGGCTGGACTCCTATGAAATCAGAACTCAGCTATACTGGTGGATATTCGCTATAGCAGGAATTGGCACTTTGATGATCACTTTGCTCACAGTGAGTATACAGGCCCTGAAAGCAGCTATGTCCAACCCTGTGAAGGCACTGAGCACTGAGTAGGAAAGGACCGTGGCTCAGGTCATTTCATAGGTCTGGTTCTCTGCCATTTTCATTTCACCAACAGTCATTCCCTTCGCTCTGGCTTTCTTGCGCTCAAGACTCGCTTCATAGGCAGATATTCCATGTAGTTCAGACAGGTAGTCTAAATGACCCGGTGAGGTTACGACCATGATATCATCAGGTGTGATATCACCTGGGCTTTCATAGCCACATGATTCAGCCAGCATTTGAGTTTCCTTATATAGGGTATCTGCATAAGTGGCCACGCGTTTTGCCGCACTTTCAATATCCAATGCCCGCTCCAGGTTTTTATTTTGAGTAGCAATACCGGTAGGGCAATTGTTGGTGTGACATTCCAATGCCTGAATACATCCAAGTGACAACATAAAGCCTCTGGCCATATAAATGGCGTCAGCACCGAGAGCCATAGCGACAGCAATCTCAATAGGTGTTGCTATTTTACCACTGGCAAACAGTACTACCTTATCGCGAACCTTGTGATGCTTCAAAGCCCAGTCTGCTACTGCCAGCGCCTGCTTCATTGGCAGTCCGGAATAAGAACTCAATACATACGGAGCTGCTCCGGTGCCTCCGTCACCACCATCTATTACAATGTAGTCAGGGCCTCTTCCAGGTTCTTTGCTCATTTTAGAAGCTACATCTTCTATTTCTGAGGTATGCCCAATCACCATTTTGATTCCTACAGGCTTATTTACAATGTTTCTCACATGATCTATAAAGTCGAAAAGCCCATCAACATCGCTAAATTCTTTGTGCCTTGCAGGTGCATAGGCATCTTTACCCATCGGTACTTTTCTGATGTTGGAAATCTCTTCAGTGATTTTTTCTTTGAGTAACATTCCTCCTTTTCCAGGTTTGGCCCCTTGTGCCAATTTGATTTCAAACATTTTCACCTGAGGGTGTTTGGCCATTTCTGCTAAAAGATCGTCATCTAAATTGCCTTCTTCATCGCGAATACCATATTTGGCTGTACCTATCTGGAATATGAGGTCTCCTCCTCCATACTCATGACAGGGAGCAAGTGATCCTTCACCCGTGTTGTGCATGATTCCTGCCATTTGAGCACCTTTGTTGAGTGCTGCATGCGCACGATAGGAGAGTGCACCGTAGGACATTGCACTGATATTGACAAAGTGAGTCATGACTACCGGCTCTACCCCCGTGTGCGCACCAATTATCTTCTTATAAGCACGTCCGATAGCATCACCTGACTTCGATTTGGTATTGGTGAATGTCGCGGGCATGATGAGCGTGGTACCCACTTTATCCATATCTATCTGGCTACCAAAGCCTATGGTGTTTCGTGTTCCTTTCGAAGTCTCGTAAACCCAGTTCCGTGTAATCCTGTTGTATGGAGTTTCTTCCTGATCGTTGAGAAATAAGTATTGACGCAACAGAGGCCCCATTTTGACTAACATCTTTCTGCCCCAGATGATTACGGGAAATAAGCGTTGTATTGGGTTATCCTTTTGACGCTTGTCATGAATAAAGAGAACAATCACCCCTACAGCCAGTGCAAATAATGCAAACTCGCCCGTCAATGTAGCTGCCCATTTAAAGATACCTACAGATTCTAATGTTGCTTTTTGGAAATAGTAACCATACACAGCAGTAACAGCACTCGATAGAAAAAACCAGCTAATGGTATAAGTATTAAAACTTTTGAGGAATTCTCCCATTGAGGGAGCTTTGGATACACTTGTTTTATGGAATCTTCTTTCGTTAGCCATGGGTAAGTTGTTTTGATCAACAATTCAAGCTGAAACCCTAAATAACAATGGAGCTGGCTTGAGATGAGGGAGTTAAGATTTTATTCAAATTCGATGATTGTTTATTAACCATACAGAATGAGTATTGAAATGGCTGCGTGGACGGATTTGAACGCGCGGGTTATTATCACTAAAAGGAGGACGAGTCGTTAAGAAATGATTCAGTGAATCATTTTAGTGACCGACAAACTTACAGGGTAGAGGAGAATGCGGTAGCCAGCGGGTTTGGTGGCTGCTTAACATAACATGTTATTATATAACCGCGCTGCTGTCAATATACAGCCCAAACGTAACCAAGCCCTAAACAGCCACAATGCCATAAATGGCAATAAGTGTTATATAATGTATTAGCGTTATGTTACTTTGCTTTGGCTTATTAAACTATTACTTTAATCTATTTTGAACTCATAGATCAGCTTTAAAATCAGAAAACAGATAGGTGCCCTATTTCTTTTTTAGGGCGGGGCATCGCGGCCCCGACCAATAGGGAAGAGAGAAAAATTTATTCGATAATTATTCTTAAACCTTAATAGTAATTAGTGCATTAAGAAATTATTCTCTAGTTTAAATTAATTATTGTCAAAAGAATAATATGCACAATTTACTATGAGCCTATTCCCTAAATGGACTGGTGAAATTACATTACCGAAAGCCGAATTTATCCCGATTAAAGTAGGTGACAATTCTATAAATCGATTGATTTTCCCCAGCTTAATAGTTGAGGTGGAACTATTAGAATCTTTATATGAAGGGTTTGACTTAATAAAGACCTCTCTTGCACCTCCCTTTCAAGAAATTCTTATTCGGAATCCAAGAATGCGAAACGATCCACCTACTGGTTATACAGTACTAAAAAGGAAAGGAAGTCCAGCAGATGCACATATATCTGATTCAAAATTGATTTGGGAGAGGATAGACCCTAAGAGAATATTAGTAGATGGTTCAGTCAACGTTTTAAACTCCTGGAAACGTAAGTTTAGTTTCTTGGAGGAAGATCCTGAAAATAGTATTGACGGTCTTAGGCCTCCTCAGATTGGGGCACTACACGCAATTGCAGCTTATTTTGCGGTTCAAACACCTAGAGACCCGGCAACAATAGTATTACCTACAGGTACTGGAAAAACAGAGACCATGTTATCTGCATTCATTTACCGTAGATTGGATAAACTACTGGTTATTGTGCCATCAAATGCTTTAAGGGATCAAATAGGGAAGAAGTTCTTGTCTCTTGGCATTTTACCTCTCATTGGAGTTGTTCCAATTGATATTGCACGACCTTATGTAGCATTAATAAAAAAAGGAATCAAAGACATATCTGAGGCACAAGAACTACTACAGAAATCAAATGTAATAATAGCAACACCTAACATAATTCAGGCATCTGACGGAAATGCAGTCAGGACTTTAACCGAAGGCTGTAGCGATTTATTTATCGATGAAGCACACCATTCTCCAGCAAGTACTTGGGAAAGCATAAGAGCGCACTTTAAAGGAAAACGTATAACTCAATTTACTGCAACGCCTTTCAGAAATGATAAACATCATATCGGAGGCAAGATTATCTTTAATTACAAATTAGGTGATGCCCAAGGAGCGGATTATTACAAGCGGATTCGTCTTGTGCCGATAGAAGAATGGGGGGATGAAAGAGATTGTGATGTTGAAATTGCAAAAAAAGCCATTGATGTTTTACGAAGCGATGATGAAGCTGATCTCGATCATATTATTATGGCCAGAGCGGATAAAGTAAGTCGGGCTGTTGAAATTCTGGAAATCTATAGGGAGCATGCTCCGGAATATAATCCACTTCTTGTTCATTCAAGGTTAAGTAAATCCGAGGTAGCTGATTCAATTGATAAGGTTATTGCTCGTGAATCAAGAATTGTAGTATGCGTAGATATGCTGGGAGAAGGTTTCGATCTGCCCAATTTAAAAATTGCAGCCATTCATGATGGACACAAGAGTCTGGCAATAACGCTGCAATTTATTGGTCGTTTTACTCGAAAATCTCAGCGAGTTGGAGATGCAGCGGTTGTAGTCAATGTAGCAGACCCGAAAACACAAAAAAAACTAGAAGCACTTTATGCTCAAGGCGCTGATTGGGATAATCTTATAAAAAGATTAAGCGAAGACCGGATTGAGAGCGAAATTAGCTTACAAGAGATAGTAGAAAACCTCAAGAAGAAAGGAGACTTGAGCAATCAAATTTCCTTATGGAACCTCAAACCAAACTTAACAGCTCAGATATACAAGACTAGTTGCTCTGAATGGAATCCAGAACACTACGGAAATAACTTGTCTTCAAGTTTCCAACACTGGTATTCACTCTCGGAAGAAAATAATGTATTGATAGTAATGGGCTTACAGGAAAACCCTGTAAAGTGGGGCAGTCACCAAGAGTTAAAAGATTCATTATATAAACTTCTAATAGCCTACTGGAATCCCAATAATCAAGCACTGTTTATCTATTCCAACGATTATTTAGCCTTTCGAGTGGAAAAAATGGCAACAGATATTACCAACGATTCTACCGAATTAGTAAGTGGTAATAGCATTTTTAATGTTCTAAATAATGTTCAGTTACCATTAGTTAAGAATCTTGGTGCGGCTAAAATTGGAGCAATTAGCTTTACTCAGTATTTCGGATCGAATGTAACAGATGGCTTAGCGGATATTGAAAAGGTACAATCAGTTCTAAGCAACATTGCTTGCTTAGGCTATGAAGAAGGAGAAAGGGTAATATGGGGAGCTTCTCAGCGAAAGGGTAAAGTATGGTCAGTTACCAGTGGATCAATTGAGACATGGATGGATTGGTGTGATAAAATTTGGGCTAAGGTCTCAGAGAGAAGTATTGATCCTACAAACATTACGAGAGACTTTCTTCGTCCAAGCAAACTCGATAATGGTTATAGTTATCAGGCAATTACCGTACAGTGGGGGGAGCATGTGCAATCAAAAAAAGAGGATCATGTATATATATTCTTTGGCAACACCCCTATACCAATCTACTCTGTTGATATCGAGATTGTAAATATAACAGACGGTTCAAATGTTACAGACATTCAAATTTCTTGTGAGAATTATGAAAGCGTCTATCGATTTGAAATAAATTCTCAATTTGATTCGGGATATCGGTACATGCTTATTTCAGGTTCAGAAATTTTCTTTAGGTATGGAACATCGGGGGCGATAAAACCACTGGAAGAGCACGTTATAGCTGATCCTTTTATTATACGGTATGCTGATGGCACACACTCGTATAACAACTATCACATCAATCTAAAACTAGAAGCTGGTACTTACCCGCAAGACAGACTTGAAACTTGGGATTGGGGTTCAACAAGTCTATCTGATGAATCGATGGGCAAAGAAGAAAATAAGAATACGATTCAGTATTTCACTTTTGAAAAATTGGAGAATGAATATGATGTAATATTCAATGATGATGCTAAGGGAGAAGCAGCTGATTTAGTTTGTCTAAAGGAACTTGAAGATAATTCGATAGAACTTTGTTTGGTCCATTGTAAAAATGCCAAAGGAGGTAAGGTTAGTCGAGATATTGACAATATGTACACCGTTTGCGGACAAGCTCAAAAAAGCATTCGTTGGAAGCATATGGGGTTATCAGAATTGCAGTTACACCTAAGAAGGAGACATCAACTATGGCAAGATTCTGGTGCTAGTAGGATATTAAAAGGAGACTTTAAAACAATGTCTTATCTGAAAAACAAATCTAGACAAGTCAAAGTAAGTTTTAAAGTCTTGATTGTTCAACCGGGCTTAAGTAAGGCTACCGTAACGGAAGATATTTTGAGGCTATTGGGCACAACAGAGCTTTATCTTAAAAAAACCACCGAAGCTGAATTCCGAGTAATATGTTCAGAGTGATAGAATAGGTTAAAAGCCTCTGAGCTTATGTATATACTTGCTTGACCAAAACCCTAATTAGTGCCCTATAATTAAAGGCATTCCAAGTATTTTTATAACTTGATAATTAGCAGTCGAAAAAAAGCTATCGATGAAACACATAAGAAATTAGAAAGTAATTGGCGACACCGTTAGATAGCATAACAGATGGGCACGAATTCCAGAGGATCGTAGCGGAATATTTTCGCTGCCTGAGGGAAGAACAGCACGATTATCATATTGCTGATGTTCAGGTACAAGCCAATGGTGTCGGAGCCGATGATGGTTGTGATATTCTTGTGGAGTTTTATTTTGAAGATGCCATTACCCGACATTCTTGGAGATGGGTAATTGAGTGCAAATGCTGGAACAGGGCAATTGGTCCAAATGACATCAATATTGGACGCATTTCATCGATAATGAAAGCGAATAATGCCAATGGTTACTTGCTTGTGTGTAAAAATGATGCTACTGCCAGTTTGATCAGAGACTTTCAACGTTTCCATCAAAATGGAACAGAAGAGAAATACATGATTTGGAATGGAACTCAGGTATGGAGAAAATTTGCAGAACGCGTAGGTATTCTTAAAGCATATTTCCCTGACTATTACAAGGAAAAGCTTGTTGATACAAATGATGAGATAAACTATGAAGAGCTATTCGAAGAGTTTAAAAAGAAGCTAGAAAAATGAGAGTTTTCGTATCATATTCTTTCAATGACAGTGAGCTACACTTACTCACTTTGCTTTTGGAGAAGCTTCGGAATGCAGGTCATTATGTTGAATCATCAGTCAGTGTTTACCACGATTATTTGAATAACAATAGTGAACATAAAATTCAGAGTTCTGACCTATTTTTAGGTATCATAACCAATGACAGTGATAGCATTCGTGAAGTTGAACAAGAATGGCATATTGCACAGCAGAACAACGTTGAATCTATTTTGCTGGTAGAAGAAGGAGTATCTGTTGATGATCAAACGATAAAACATATCAGTTTCAACCGTCATAACCCTAAACCTTCGATTAATAAGCTCTTCGGGGCAGCTCAAGGTTCAAAAAAGAAGAGCGATGATCCCAGTAGTGTATTAATTGGAGCAGGGATAGTGATTGCTGGCGTTGCAGCTTTAATAGCACTACTTTCGGGTGGAGACAAGAAGTAAGGAATTATTTTGATAAGGGTAGTTCAGTATTACAATCCCCGAATCTCATGCATATAAAGGCCGGTATATTTCTTTATTGTCTTTTCATCTAGACCATCTTTCTTCATTTTCGCAGCAATGGTCAAAGCTTCCTTTCGCTGCTCTGCCTCAATTTTCATTTTGGTCATCACGGCTTTTTCACGGTCAACAACTTCATATAAGCCTGAACTCTTCAACTTATCAATGATGCCTTCTCGTGAAAAACTATAGAATGTCTCTTCCGAGATAACCAGATGATCAATCACATCAATATTGATCAATTTGCCAACCTTCAGGATGCGGTCTGTAAAATCATGATCTGCTTTTGAAGGCTTCACGTCTCCACTAGGGTGATTATGAACCAAGACCATCGTGACCGCAAGTTTGTATATGCCCATCCTAAACACATCAGGAGGGTTCACATTTACTCGGTTTACTCGCCCTAAAGCGACCAATTCAATGAACAGAATCTTCTTTTTGTTGTCCAGCCCAATCACCCAAAAGTGTTCCTGATTTCTGCGGATTTTATTCTCACGCAGCAACACTTGCTGCATCACCTTGTAAATATCTTCTGGATAGAGAAGCTTTACTTTTTGGTCTTTGGTTAGGCGAACATTCATCGATTCAAAAATACATATTTATATGCGCAGCAATTGCCACCAATTCAAGATAAAACAAAAGGAACGCATATTCTTATTTTGTGCAAAATTATAAGGATTGATGTGCAAAAAAAGCCCCCTAAAAAGGGAGCGAAGAAATGCCAAACTCAAAGCAGCCCCACAACACACGGTGGGTATAAAGCCCTTGACAACTGGACAAGGAAACCCGAAAGCGAGAAGGTTGAACATTTCGACCAGCATAAACCCAGCCCCGAATGAGCCGCACACGAACATTGAAGAAATAATGCATAACAGAAAAGATTTAGAATGAACGCCCGGCTGAGTGCCAGGCAAAGCAATCCATCATGGAAGGAGTGAGGCAAATGCAAGGGGTAAAGCGGCTGAGGCGTTAGCCGAAGCGGCTTTGATTTACTTGCCCTTGTCATTTCCCGAGCCCGTTCCATAACTTTGCGGTATCTCTGGCACGATCAATACCACGCATTCAAGCCCTTTTCATCTCTTTTAGGCTTTTTAAATCTCTTTTAATCCAACAGAAGTTTGATTGAGCGATGAAACAGAAGGGTAGAGGTGAGGCTATTTTGAAACACGGGTGCTTCCCTAATCCTTTTATTCTTTTCATCCTTTTATCCTCATCCATGCACAAAAAAGGGGCACTACGGCCCCCAAGTTTTAAGAATGGCACACCACCACAGTGCATTTTTGCAATACTTGTGCATAGCGAGCTTGCGGGCGCAATAACGATTAGAAGCAATAACTTCAAAGGATTTAAGACTATCCGGAAACTCCAACTTTGGAATTTCCAAAACGACCAAATAAGTGTACATAATGAAAGAATTAAAGTGAAACCCCAGCAACAGCACCGGGGAAAGCATTCTCTCATGGATAAGGCGAAGAAAATGCAAGGCCCAAAGCGGGTGCAGCCTTAGCGAACCGGCTTTGGCTCTGTATCAGCCTTGCATTTCCTGAGACGTTCCATAATTTGGCTGGTCTCGGTGCATATCATCACAGAATGTAAGCCTGACGGTACATTTCAAGGGTATCCTAACATTATGTTAAATAGAAATTTCTCACTACATATCATCGTTAAACGAGATATTGAATAGGAAGGCGCGTTGGCCTGAAGGAATACGGGGCCGCGTCCGCCTGTGCGGCTGACCGATTATTCCTTCTAGATTTTTGCATACTTTTTATCAATGAAAAAGTATGAGCCTAGCGGCTTGAGCGACCACAGTGGTAACTGAACAATAACAGATCGTCCCACAGGTTGCCAACCATCAATACACAACCACAGCAAAAAGAAATGCTTCGGACTTATACGAGCGTTCACTTACACAATCGCTGCAAAATCCAAACGCCTGAGATTTGCACAGAGAATTCCTTTCTGTACAATCGCCTGAATACTGCCCGAGTTTAAAAGCACTGAGAATCGTGTATTTGAAAATGTCTGTACAATCATCCGTTACAGCGAAATTCTAACGCCTGAGATTTCCGTATTTGAAAACGATCTGTACAATGGGACACTGTAGTGAAATTCTAACGCTTTAGAATCGCATAGAAAATCCAAACTGTGAATCATATACGAGAATGTCGTAGAATAAATTTTTCTCTCGCGCGTGGGCAAAAAAGAAATATGGCACTGTGGGAAGACCAAGCGTGGCCGTGTGGCTGGATTGGCGAATTAATTTTGGCTGCAAGCCAAGAGTAATTCATTCGCCAAAGCGGGCTTGCCGCGGGGCAATTTAACATTAACGCAAATTATATGACAAACTGCACAGTGTCTCAACATAACCGCCTTTTAAAAGCTTCATTAGAAAACGAGAGCCATATAGTCCAGCTTTGCTGGTTAACATAATATCATTATAAGATCAAACGTCACAACGTTATAACCAATTGACAGTCAAATGATTAATATCAGTTTGTCTTATAATTTATATTATGTTAAATAAAATTATGAACCCAAATAGAAAAGTCCCAACCTTCTCATATCACGATATTTTCAAAACGCTTTCCTCTCACTAGTCATGCAACTCCTAAAAGAACTCTCATCATTGTGAACCACAAAAAAAGCAGCACCTGCTCAGGTGCTGCCTTGAAATATTTTCAGACGCCTCTGGTTTATCTCAGAGAGCCTGTTTAATCATTACCCTCTATCTTGGCAATCCTGTCAAGAATTTCATCACGCTTATCATCCATATCAAGCTGATCATAGATTGTGCTCAGTGGGTTTAAGAAGTAAGTATCCTCAGGACGTTGCACAATTCCTTTTTCAAAATATGGCATGGCCTCTCTGAATTTGGCATAAGCCTCTTTCTTCAGCTTTTGATACTCAGCATCGTCATCAGTGTTATTGGCAGCTTTTAATTTTTCATAGGCCAGATTATAGTGCACAGACCCGGCAACATAAAGTGCATCATAATATTCAGGATCAAGACCCAGTGCTAAATCAGCTGCCTTGAGCGCCTCATCAAAATTCTCGCTGTTCCAATACAGAAAAGCCATCGTATAATAAGTGGTCTTCGTTGCATTGCCAGAGGCGGCCACATCTTTCAAACCCTGGATAGCTTCATCCATTTTTTCAGATTTGATCAATACGTCAATTTCGTAGTCCTTATAAAGCTTCTCATCCGGATACGCTTCCTTAGCCATTCTTATATATTTCAACGCATTATCGTAGTCCTCTTGCCTGGCAAAATAGATATCAATTAGTCCGTTATAGGCAAACTGAGTATTGGCAAACTTTTGTTCTTCTGGTAAGGCCTCGTTGAGCTCTATTACCCTCATGTAGTTTTCAAGTGCCTCCTTATCCTTGTCAGATCCATAAGCGCTATAACCTACGTAAAAACTCATAACAATGTCATCAGGAATTATTTTAGACGAAATCAGGAAGTACTCATATGACTTGTCATACTCTTGCGCTTCAAAGTGAACATTTCCTTGTCTGTTAAGCATGTTTTGGAGGTACATTAACCCTTTACCGCCAGCAAGCCAAACATTCTCTGCATTCAGCACTACATCCTCCATCAAGTCGTCTTTCATCTTATCGCCACCTTTTTCAATGGCAGTCTCGAAATTATCAAAAGAGGCCTGCGCCAGGGAAAGCTGAGTTAAGTCCTCATTGAAAAGGTACATATTTGCTTGCCCGATGATCTTGTAAACCTCCGGGTTGTCCTGGGTTTCCGCATTGGCAGCACACTGCTTAGCCAGGTCGATGGCCGTAGTATAGTCCTTCTTATTAAAGGCTTTCTTGGCCGCTTTAAACGTTTTCTTTTGCGCATGTACTCCCAACACCATAAGTGAAAGTAATGCCGTAAAAAATAGCTTTTTCATGATATTAATATTGTAGTCTCTATAGTTTAATTCTGGTTGTCATCATTAACCTCATCTGAGGCATTACCCTGCTCTTCGGAATTATCAGTTTCTAATGAATCTGTTTCTTCCTCGTCAGAGTCCATTCTCTGAATTTTTTCCACCGATGAAATTTCATCAGAGTCGCTGAGTTTAATCAGCCTCACTCCTTGTGTGGCACGTCCCATTACCCTCAGGTTTTCAACTGAAATCCTGATAGTAATGCCCGATTTGTTAATAATCATCAAGTCATCGGTATCAATTACCTCCTTGATAGCTACTAAGTTACCGGTTTTTTCAGTAATGTTAATGGTTTTCACACCCTTACCGCCACGCTTGGTGATACGGTAGTCATCTATTGGTGAGCGCTTGCCGTAGCCTTTATCAGACACGACCAGCAGGTTGGCCTCTTCCCTATTTACACATACCATGCCAACTACTCTGTCATCGGGAGTTTCCAGGGTAACGCCTCTTACACCGGCAGCTGTTCTTCCCATAGGCCTCACATCACTCTCATGGAAGTGTACCACCTTACCAGATCGCTTTCCGATAATAATATGATTATCTCCATTGGTCAGCCTGATATCCAGTAATCTGTCGCCTTCATTAATGGTAATAGCATTGATTCCATTGGTTCTGGGACGGGAATAAGCTTCCAGCGAGGTTTTCTTAATAGTGCCTCGTTGGGTACACATCACCAGGAAGTTATTATTGATGTAATCTTCGTCTTTAAGGTCATGTACATCAATGATGGCCCTCACTTTATCTCCGGGCTCGATATTAATCAGGTTTTGTACAGGGCGTCCTTTCGATGTCTTACCACCCTCAGGCAGTTGCCAAACCTTTTTCCAGAATACCTTACCAAACTCTGTAAATATGAGCAGGTAGTCGTGGGTCATACCCACAAAGAGATGCTCTGTAAAATCATCGTTTTTAGACCCGGCACCTTTGGCACCTACGCCTCCTCTGCCCTGGGTTCTGTATTCCGAAAGTTGTGTCCGCTTCACATAGCCCTCGTGAGAAAAGGTAATCACCATTTCCTCATTAGGAATCATATCTTCAGCGCTGAAATCTTCTGCAGAGTGAACGATATCCGTTCTTCTTTCATCACCATATCGCTCCTGAATTTCTATCAACTCTTCCTTGATGATAGCCATTCTAAGCTCCTCTTTTTCAAGGATTTCTTTCAGTTTGGTAATGAGTGCCATAATCTCATCATACTCTTTCTGAATCTTCTCTCTTTCCAGACCGGTAAGTCGTTGAAGTCTCATTTCCAGAATGGCCTTGGCCTGTATTTCTGAGAGCTCAAAGTTTTCTATCAGACCTGCTTTTGCAATTTCAGGGTCACGTGAACTTCTGATCAGATTAATGACTTCATCAAGATTGTCAAGGGCTATAAGATAGCCTTGTAAGATGTGTGCTCGCTTTTCAGCCTCGTTGAGCTCATACTGGGTTCTGCGGGTAACCACCTCATGGCGATGCTCCACATAATACTTGATCAGGTCCTTGAGGTTCAGCGTATAGGGTCTCCCCTTTACCAATGCAACATTGTTTACACCAAATGAAGATTGAAGCTGAGTGTATTTGTATAGATTATTGAGAACTACATTGCCTATCGCATCCTTTTTGAGCTCATAGACGATTCTCATACCATTCCTGTCGGACTCATCACGCATATCAGAAATACCTTCTATGCGTTTCTCATTGATCAGTCCAGCGGTCTTCTCAATCATACTGGCCTTGTTGACCATGTACGGAATCTCGGTAACAATGATTTGTTCTCTGCCTGTTTTAGTCGTTTCAATATCCGCTTTGGCCCTGAGAACCACACGGCCACGGCCTGTTTCAAAAGCTGATTTGACACCTGTATAACCGTAAATGGTTCCACCAGTCGGAAAATCCGGAGCTGTGACATGCGTCATTAGCTCTTCAACAGTGATCTCGTTATTGTCAATATAGGCGATAATACCATTTACCACCTCTGTGAGGTTATGTGGGGCCATATTCGTGGCCATACCTACAGCAATTCCCGAACTACCGTTCAACAATAGATTAGGCAGCTTACCGGGAAGCACCGATGGTTCTTTCAGTGAGTCATCGAAGTTCAGCTGAAAATCAACGGTATCCTTATTGATGTCAGTCAACAATTCATCCGCGATACGCCTCAAACGAGCCTCCGTATAACGCATTGCTGCAGGAGAATCGCCATCGACCGATCCAAAGTTACCTTGCCCATCAACCAGCGGGTAGCGCAAAGACCATTCCTGAGCCATTCGCACCATGGTGTCGTATACAGAAGAGTCTCCGTGCGGGTGATATTTACCCAGCACCTCTCCTACGATTCTAGCTGATTTTTTATAGGGTTTGTTCCAGTTAACTCCCAGGTCCAGCATTCCATATAAAACCCTTCTGTGTACAGGTTTGAGTCCGTCACGGACATCTGGTAATGCTCTTGAAATGATCACCGACATAGAGTAGTCGATGTAAGCGCCCCTCATCTCATCTTCTATATTGATGGGGATGATGGTTTCCTTATCTCCTTCTGCCATAAATTGCTAAAAAGTACATGAAATTTAAGGCAGCAATATACGTAATTTTATCCGATGGAGAGACTCAAAAAGTGAAGGAAAACAGACTTAATTTCCTCCTATTCTCACCTTCTCTTTTCGGGATTTTCCGAACTGACCGGTGCGAGGGTTCTGAGGGGCAAAAATAGATCGGCCACGGTAAATTTTGCCGTTAAAAATATGCTCCATTTTCACCCTGTGGGCCTTGTACTTGTTCCTTGGATAAGTGGGGTATTTGATGAGAGCTCCAATATCAATGGAAAAGACGGAAAACTTATGTGGTACAGAAATCAGGTCATTGGAAATATTATACTGCCGAATCTCAAAAGATGGACGAAGATACAGCTTAAAATACTTGGAAACCCTCTTCTCAAAGATGACTCCCAGGTTGAAAAAGGGATCGTACTTAACGATTGACTGATTGAGTGCGGAGCTTTTCGTTTTCCACACCCCTCCTGATAAATCCACCAAAAGGGAAAGATCTCCATAGCGATAGGCATTGTAGGTAACGGACCCGAACATTTTTGTGGTGGATATTTCAGTTACCGGCAGTATAAAAGACCTCAGGCGTGAATTGATATCCTGGGTGTTTCGATCGTTCCGGAATTTCAACTTACCAAAGCTAATCCCCCCTCCTATACGCAAAAGCTCGTCATCGGTCATTATACGCTCTCCTGTACGCTTCAAATGCTTCTTGTCTACCTTCCTTATAGAAAAGGACAAACGCAGTGTAAAGGGGTTAATTCGACCGTTGTTTTTATAAACGAAATTAGTAGTGTCGGTACCCACCACCTCGGCATCATCATCAATCCTGGTAATATCAAAGGGAGTCAGGTCGTTGAACCAATTATTATAGGCGTTGAACGGGCCCTGACCTGAGGTTTCTCCTGTGGGTACAATGAATAATTGATCGCCCCTGGGGTTTCTTACAACTGATACGCCTGTAAGTTCATTTTGATAAGAAAAATAGCCGTACCCCTTCTCAACACTGAAGTTGAACATATTGAGAACCTTCCTCACCTGGCTGGTTTGCTGTTTTTCTTTCTGCTCTGCTGTTAGCGGTGCCTGCCCCGGGGCGAACCCCTGGTAGCCCTGATTCTTCTTCTTTTTAGACTTTTTGGTCTTTTTCTCTTTTGGGGGCTTGTCTTTGTTTTTCTTAAACAACTGGGCCTGGGCGTTCTCCTGGGTCAGGGTGAAGGCTGCTATGAGAAATGTAAAGAATAAAAACTTTTTCAATTAGGGGAGTCTCCTTTTATAATTAATGGCAAACTATCCAGATTATTACTTCTGACCAACAAAAAAAGCCCTGAGTTGTCAGGGCTTCTTCATTAGTATGTTAAGGTTGATTAAGGTTATGCGGTCATTGATGCCATTAAGCCATCTACTTTGGCTTTTACATCGCCACCTGACTTATAGGCCTTTTTAATAGCATTGTATTTTTTGGCTCCGAGAGAATATTTGGCGAGCGTTCTCACAACAGTTCCCGCTCCTTTTTCTCTGTCTTTTTTCCTTTTCATAAGAGTGGCATAGAAAGTCTGCTGGAATTTTTCTGCTTCAGTACTTGAAGGAAGCTTTGTGGCATCACCCTTTGCTATTGCATTCAACTCGTTGTACATGTTACCATCAAACCCCTCTTGTTGGTCTATCAAACTGTTGATGTAAGGGTTAATCTTATCAGTGATTGACTTTTGGGCCATCAGTATAACAGCATAGTCCTTAATGTCCTCATCACTAAAATCCTGTGCCTGAACGTTTATAGCAACGAAGGCCAACAACATTGCGGCTAATACAGCTTTTGATAATTTTCTCATTGTGTTTTGTCCTCTTTTGTAGTTTAGCGGTTAAAATTGAGCATACAAAAAAAGTGATTAGCCAAAGATATACAAGCGAATCAGAGCCAAATATGATAAATGGTAGCCATTTTCGTATGCTTTCATCCATCTAACACAAATCATGTACCAAAAATGAACAAAATCTATTATCTGTCGACCTGTTCTACCTGCAAGCGTATTATGTCGGAGCTCCCTATGGAGTCTTTTGAAAAGCAGGATATTAAGAAGGAAACCATTACCGAAACCCAGCTGGAAGAGATGAAGAACCTTGCCGGGTCTTATGAATCTCTTTTCAGTAGAGTGGCAATGAAATACCGATCGATGGGATTGAATGAAATGACTCTTGCTGAGGATGACTATAAAAAGTATATCCTGCAGGAGTACACCTTTCTTAAACGACCTGTTTTCATCATCGATGATCAGATCTATATCGGTAATAGTAAAAAGAATGTAACTGCTGTAAAAACAGCCTTGGGTGTGGAGGGCTAAATTGCTTTCAAGTTACTGATGGTCGTGGCCGGGTCAGCTGATTTAAAAACAAAGCTTCCGGCTACTAATACATCTGCTCCTGCTTCCATAAGCTCAGGGGCATTTTGGGCATTGACCCCCCCATCGATTTCAATAAGCGTCTCTGCATTGGACTCCGAAATCAACCGCTTCAGCTCCTTTACCTTGCTGTAAGTGTGCTCTATAAAAGATTGGCCGCCAAAACCGGGATTAACCGACATTAAACACACCAGGTCAATATCTGCGATCGTATCTTTCAGCAACTGCACGTTGGTATGTGGGTTCAGGGCCACTCCCGCTTTGCAGCCCAGAGATTTGATAAATTGCAGGGTGCGATGCAAGTGGTTACAGGCTTCATAATGAACTGTCAATACAGCCGCACCGGCATCTCTGAATGCTTCTAGGTAACGATCTGGCTGCTCTATCATCAGATGGACGTCTAATGGCTTTTGCGCATGTTTGTTGATCGCCTGGCAAACAGGAATTCCGAAAGAAATATTGGGCACAAACACCCCATCCATTATATCCACGTGTATCCAGTCTGCATCACTGCTGTTTAGCATTTCTACATCGCGCTGCAGGTTGGCAAAATCAGCGGCTAATACGGAGGGGGCAATCATGGGTGAGCTCATGCAGCAAATATAGATTCAATGTGGAGAAGTTCGATGAATTGACCTCAATAAATCATAAAGTCAGACCTAGAGTCGAATCAGTTTCTTAGCAAAGCTCCCTCCCTGCCCGACTACTTTCAAAAGATACAAGCCTGGTGGATTGTCTCCAAGCCCAATTTGGATACGATTATCACGCTCTGTCGGTATGAAATTATATTCGTTTATCACCTGGCCATTGGTCCTGACCAACTCTACCCTGACCTCACGATTGAAAAAAGAAGTATCAAAAGCGAGATTGACAAATGAGTCGCTGACAGGATTTGGATAGACGGTAAGATCCTCCACAACCGGCAGCCCGATTTCTCCGGCAATTTGTACGGTGGTTATAAAATTTGGGATGCCAAAGCCTATCTGATTGTCAGGGTTGTTGTATTGACTTCCACTTAACCGGATCAGATTTAGGAGTTCATTAGCTGTAAGATCCGGGTAAACCTGCCATACGCCAGCCATCAACCCTGCTATGAGTGGCGAGGCAAATGAGGTCCCGTCACTAAAGGTTACCGAACCATCTGTGCCTGTGACGGCCGTAGACACCCCCAAGGCGGCTACATCCGGTTTTACTCTATTATCTGCAGAAGGTCCCACACTGCTGATTCTGGCTTTTTGCAGCGCTGCATTTACTGACCCGACAGCGAGGTTATGGGGACTGTCTCCAGGAGCAGTAATGATAGGCCACAATTGGCTCTGCCCGGTATTACCCGCACTGGTCACCAGGGCTATCCCTTTTGATGCGGCAATATTGGTGGCCCGGGTAATCACTGTTGTGCGACCATCCATGTCACTAAGACTGTAGTCCATGGATGGATCCAGAAACAGATTATAGCCAAGAGATGTATTAATGATATCTACTCCTGCACTATCGGCTTTTTCAGCAGCGAAGAGCCAGTTGTATTCCTCAACCCGGTATTCTCCTGAAGCTTCTGTAATGCTTAGGATAAAGCTGGCCTCTGGTGCTGTACCTGTTAGTTCTTCAGACCTGGCAGCCAACACAGACAAAACCCTGCGGCCATGAGTGACATTGTTTTCTACGTTCGATCTGTTAATCGTAAAATCATGGGTATAGAGAATGCGGTTTTCCTGAAACAAATGATCAAAGGCCGGGATACTGCTCAGGTTGTTGAAACCTTCATCAAAGACAGCGATGAGCATACCCTGGCCTTCGAAGCCCGCCTGATGCATGGCGCTGATTCCAATCATGTCATTCTGAAAATCACTTTGGGTCGATTCAGCCCCCTGTGCTGATTCTGCTCCATCAGAATCACTCCCGTCAGCAGAAAGCGGAGCATCAGGCCCCACATACTCTGTGCGGTCAACAAAGGAAAGCGCTTCGATAGCTCCAATTAAGCCCGGCTCGGCCTGAATCAATACGCCATTCATCCACTTAGTCGTGAAGTATGTTTCGGCACCAAGGGTTTCAAGAGCCTCAACATAGGTCTGGTTGACGGGCAGGTCGTTTTCAGCAATAGCAATCTGCTGTCTTTGTCTGCGGGCTATGGCGCGTGATGACAGAAACTGTTGGGGATTGGAGGTAGAAAAGGTGGTACCAGACTTATCGGTAAAGAAGACCATATAGCGATCCTGGGCACTTGACAGGCCAATGGTGAGGCAGTATAGTATCAGGCTTATGCTACCCGCCCGCACCATCTATCTTTCCTTCACTGGTTAGGAGCTCTCTGTAAAAACGTCCGGATTCAACAAGCTCCTGTCCAAGGCACTCTGCTCGTGAACAAATTTTGACCACATCATATTGTTTGAAAACGAGCCCTATACTGTCTTTATATACCTCAACCCTGTTATCCCGAAAGGTGATCATATCTTCATCATTATGCTGCTCAACCACCATTACTTCCGAAAAACTAATAGCGCTACCGGGAATAGGCACCTGAAAACTGGTGTTATTCTCTTCATCCTGGGCAGCGCTGAAGGTAATAATCCTGAACTCATCTTCTGCTCTGGTATTAAAGGCATTGCCGTTCCACTTGCGTTCCTGCACCGATGGAAAAACCATTTTAACGATAGGAATATTGTTTTCAACAGAGACGGCCCGGTCAGTTTCCACACGAGCTGACCATACAGAATCCAACTCCCATGCCTGAGAAACATTTTCGCGCCTGAAGCGATGAATAATGTTGGAGGTAATGCCGTTGCTGACAAAGGATTCCTTAACCTCTTCCCTTATTTGATACTGTGAAGTATCACTGATATCGACTGCGAGGTACCTGATTTCGTAAACATCGTATTCACGAAACTGCCCCTCTTCTAAGAAGTAATAGGACTTGCCTGTGTCGGGTTCTATAGCAGGAATAGAATCCGTAGTATCACCGCAGGCCGAGGCTATAAATAGCAATAGGAACAGTGCCAGAACTGCGTTACTTAAGTTTCTTGTAGGCATAAAGTTAATATGCTGTTTAATTTTCATTATCAATGAAACCATGTGTTAACAGAATTTCCCTATAGTATCGGCCTGAAACCACAAACTCTCCCGGCATGGTCGGGTCATAGTCACAAACACTGTTCGTTGTGCAATACTTCAATGTTTCATATTCTTTGTACACTAAGCCAACACTATCTTTATACACTTCCATGCGTACATCCTTGTCAACGAAGTCCTCGAATGATTCGTGTTCTATAACAAGTACTTCTGTAAAACTCGCTGCGCTGCCCGCCACAGGTACCCTGAAACTGGTTTGGTTTTCATCATTCTGAGTCGGGTCGAAAGTAATCACTTTAAATTCGTCCTCTTGTCTGGTGTTAAACAAATTTCCATCCCAGGTACGTTCTTGTAGTGATGGAAAGGTCATTTTGAGAATAGGAATATTGTTTTCCATAGAAATGGCCCGATCTCTTTCAACTCTTGCCGACCAAACCGAATCCAGTGACCACTCCTGGTTTTCATCAATGCGTGAAAACCTGTGTATTACATTAGACCTGACGCCATTGTTTGTAAATGATTCTTTTACTTCCTCGCGCAATTGATAGGCTAAGGTGTCGCTTAAGCCTACAGCATGATAGCGGATTTCATAAACCTCATATTCCCTGAATTTACCTTCTTCCAAAAAGAAGTAAGATTTACCTGCCTCCTGATCAATTGCAGGAATTGTCTCACTGCTGCCTGAAGTACCGCAGGAAGAAAGAAATAGCGAACAAAGAATGAATACCGGAAAAAACTGCTTGACCATGGTACAATGAAGGACTTAAAACAAAGCGAAAGACACCATTCTCTTCTTATGACCACCGTAAATATAACGCAAGTCGCCTGTAATCTGGTTTTACAGGCGGCTTTTTTATCGTTGAGTATGTTGTGAACCCCTGATTGCTAAATCAGTTAACTGATAGAGGTTCTTACTTTTAGGGTATAAGCCCTGAGCGCTTGTTTAAACTCCATTCCTTCATTCTGAATTTGCTCCAGGATATAAATGGCTGCAAAAATATGCGTAAGCTGTTCTCCTTCATCATCTCCACCTACTTCAATTTGCAGGGGATTTTCTTCCAGCAGGTCTTCTTCCGCTTGCCTGAGAGCATCTAAAGCTGTGGTCTCCACCAACCTTTTGATTACCGGTATTTTCATGACTAGTTCAGCTTTTCAATGAGTGAAACCACCTGATCTTCTTTATTGGAAGCCAGCGATTCTAACAGTTCTCCGTTCTGAAAAATAGCGAATGTTGGCAGGTTCTTTACCTCCCCGGCTTTCCTCGCTTCAGGACTCTGCTCGGCATTCACGTCAAGAAACGTAACACCCTCAAAACGTTCATCATTGGAAAGCCTTTTGTATTTGGGAGCAAAAAGGCGGCAACTTCCACACCATCCGGCAAAGTATTTCACCACTACCTTCTGATTATCAGCAAGTTCTTGTTTGAAGTTTGAATCGTCTACGATTGTAACAGCCATATCTATTATTATCCTATTAAGTTTTCAATTGAATTCTGCAGCAAATTAACCCTCTTCAGTACATTTTCGTTTCCGAAAGTCTCGTTATCTGCCAACCATGTATGAAAATATCCGGAGAACTGCATATCCATATATTTGGCTGTTTGTTGAATGGGTAAGGCAAAGCCCTCTCCCGCTTCTTCCCAGCTACCACAGCTGATCAGGGCCAATTGCTTGTCTTTGAGTTTTCTTCCCAGGTCTTTTCTGATAGTAACCAGGTCTGACCATCTGTCGATAAAGGTTTTCATTTGAGCTGACATGCTATACCAATACACAGGGGTAGCCAGAATAATGACGGATGCCTCTGTCATTTTCTCCGCTATCGGCAGAAAGTCGTCCTGCTGATTATCATGGTCATAGTCGTAATAACCGATGTCATGACTGCTTAGATCAATAAGTTCCTCTTCCAACTGCTCACAGAGGTGATTCATCACGGTGATTGTGTTGCCTGCTTTCCTGGAAGACCCCACTATGAATAATATTCTCTCCTGATTGTTTGACATGATTGCTCTTTGCTGTGCAAAACAGGCTGAATTGATTTACATTTGCCAGCAACAAGAATTGAATTAATTAATAGCCAATAGTTCTCATCAATATGGCCTTAAAAACCTTTGTAAAAGTTAGTGGAGTGAATAATCTGAGCGATGCCAGGTATTGCAGTGGAATGGAAGTAGATCAGTTGGGTTTTTCTATTCAGGAAAACGGTGCTAACTATACAGATCCTGAGAAATTTAAAGAGATCAAGGGCTGGCTTTCGGGAGTAGCCTATGTAGGTGAAATTGAAGCCGATAGTACAAAAAACATCTCTGAAACTGTGAAAGACTATGAGCTGGATGCCCTGCAAGTGGCCACGAGCCAGCAGGTAATGGATGCCCAGGCAACAGGACTCCCCATCATTCTGAAAACAGATGTTTCGATGATCACATTTGAGGTATTGGCTTCTCTGAAAGACAAGGTCTCCTACTTTCTGATTGAGTCTGTGTATGAAGGACAGGTAAGCCCCGATATTCTGGCATTGACGAGTCTGTACCCGATTGTATTAGGCTATGGATTTGATGCAGAGACAGTTGAAGGGATGGTATCTTCAGGAATCAAGGGCATTGCCCTGAAAGGTGGTGAAGAGATTAGTCCCGGACTGAGAGATTTCGATGAAATGATGGATATTCTTGAAGCGCTTGAAATTGACGATACGCTATAGAAGCGCAGCGTATTGACTTAATAAAAATGCCTTACCGGTATCTGGTAAGGCATTTTTATTATGTCTTGTGCGTAGAGTGACTACTTGGTCTTAATGATGAATTTAATCTCTCCTACCGAAATTGGCGCAGCCTGTGCACTCAGGGTTCTTTTAAAGGAGAGCTTCTGCACTTCCCTCTTATAGAAATCTACTACGGTATTATCACTGATGGTGGTCCCAGGCATTTTCGTCACCTCTCTTACCACCCCGCGATCATCTACTCTGATCTGAAACAGTATCACTCCGTCAACTTCAGAGTCATCTTTGCCAGAAGGGGCTCTGTCCCAGGCCCAGCCATCGAGGCTCAGGCTAACACCGAGATTTCCGCCATCTTCAGCCTGACCATTTGTATTGGCCTGTCCATCCTTTTTACCCATTTGACCTCGGGTATCCACCTTATCTCCCTGGTTGCTTGAGGCTGCTTCCTTAGATTTGGTATCACTTTTTTTAGAACCTAAAATGGCTCTGGTATTCACAACAGGGTCTGGCTTTGGCTCTTCTTTTTTTGGTTCTTCCTTTTTCTCTTCTACAGGAGGTGTCTCTTCCTTTGCTTCCTCTTTTGCCGGATCCTTTACTTCTTCCGTTTTTTCTTCTTCTTTCGTTTCCTCTTCAGACTTCTCCTCGACCTTAACATCGCTCTCGGTTTCCTGTGTTTCAGTAGCCTCAACTGTTTTTTCAACTACTGGGTCAGCTGTCTTTTCGGGAGTTTCTACCGGTTTTGCCTCTTCCACAGGCTCAGTCACTGGTGGTGTTTCCTCAACAGGCTCCTCTGTAACTTCTTCCGTGGTCTCTTCAGTCTGCTCAACTTCCTGAGTTTCTTCCGTATCAGTCTCTGACTCAGGAGGTGTGGTATTGTCTGTTTCTTCAGTTGGACTATCTACTTCGCTCTCAGTATCCCCGAAACCCTCGTCCTGAACGCCCAGGTTAAATGTCAGACCACTGAGTGTATTTGGCGGATCGGGTTGTCTCCATGCCACTAAAAGAAGAAAAATAAGTAGTAGCGAACCATGGACAATAGCCGACATGATTAAGCTAAACCGCTTATTCTTTTTTTCTTGCTCCAGGTTCTCTTGTCTTTCCATTATTCTGGTTTTGTCACGATAGTCAGCTTTTGCTTTAGCTTCATGGCAATACCGGCCACTTTTACTAAATGCTTAGTGTCTACACTTTCATCAACGTGAATTGCGACAGAACCGTTTATTTCGGTGGCAACTTTTGCCAATTCTCTTTCCAAATTGTTGATGGAAACCTCATTATCATTGAGGTAATACTTCAAATCTGCTGTAATGGTTACCGAGTTACTTTGAGAAACAATATTTCCTACAGCAGCACTGGGCAAGTTAACAGGAAGACCCGATGGCGTAATAAAGGACGAAGTCAGCATAAAGAAAATCAGCAGCAAAAACACGATGTCGGTCATTGACGACATGCTGAAATTGGCATTTACCTCATGTTTTGATTTGATATCCATTATTGTGGCTCTTGTAACAGATCAATAAAGTCGATAGAAGTGTACTCCATATAATGGATGGCTTTCTGCACTCTGGCTACCAGGTAGTTATAGCCCAGATAGGCTACAATACCTACTACCAAACCTGCAGCAGTGGTAATCATGGCTTCATATATACCTGTTGAGAGCAGCTTAGGACTTACCGCCCCTTCTTCCTGTGCAATGGCAATAAAGGCCTGAATCATACCGGATACCGTACCAAGAAAACCAATCATGGGCGCGGCACCGGCAATGGTAGCCAGCATAGAAAGGTTCTTTTCAAGTCGGTAAACTTCAATTTTACCTACATTTTCTATAGAAGCTTCAATGGTTTTGAGCGGGCTCCCAATGCGATGGATGCCCTTTTCAATCATTTTGGCGATAGGCGATTCCGTTTGAGAGCACAATAGCTTGGCTCCGTTGATATCACCATTAAGTACCAGGTTTTTAATTTTATCCATAAACTCAAAAGGAGTTTTGGAAGCCCGGTTCACAGTTTTGTATCGTTCGAAAAAGATGAAGATGGCTACGATCCAAAGAATGGCGATGGGTACAAGCCAGAAGCCCCCTTTTAATAATAGATCGATAAAGGACAGCACACCATCCCCGGCATCAGTTACGCTTGTCGTATCTGACGAATTCAATTGTTGCAATAAGATCATTTTAGTTTTTCAATACCCAGATGTTGTCTCCGTAAGTAGATTTTAAGCTTTCTATAGAACTTTCGGCTGTTGCATAATCATCAGCCGGATTGATACCTACTCTGTAAAATTGACCTCCCGTTTCCGGTTCCAGAATATAAGCATCGGTACCTCCGGCCACAATTTCTTTAGCCTTGTCTTCAGCACCATCTACGCCATAAAAACTACCTACCACGACATAGAAACGTGTTCCTTTTTCAGAAATTGTAATGACTTGTGCTTCCTTTGGTGGTTCTGGCTCAGGATCGGGCTGGGCAACCACTTCTGGCTCAGGCTCAGCAGGTTTTGGCTGCTCTACAGGTACCTTAACAGGCTCATCCTTGGGTTCTTCACCGTTTGGTCTGAGTACAAACCAATAAACGGCTGCAGCGGCCAGAATGAGTATGATGATAATGATCCAGATAGCGCCCCGGTTCTTATTCACTTCCTCACGGGGCTTTTCTACTACCGGAGCAGGTGCTGGCTTGGCTGGCTCTTCTTCAACTTCCGGTTCTGGTTCAGGCTCAATTACCGGAGCAACAGCGACTTCCTCTTGTTCAGGTTCAGGCTCTGGCTCTTGCGGGGCCTCCTCTTCAGCTGGTTCTTCTTTCATTTCCTCAAGCTCAACCGGCTCAAGGTCAATATCGTCCAGACCAAAATCATCGTCTGTGATTATGGGCTCTTCAATAGGAGCTTCTTCTTCCTTTTTAGGCTTTGGAGAGCTTTTAGGACTGCTCTTTTTAGTGCCCTTAGATGATTTGGTGCTGGTTTTCTTTTTCTTATTCTCTGAAGAGTCGCTCTTCTTTTTAGCCGCCATAGACTTTTAGGGTTGGTTGATTATTCCTCAAATAAACAAAATATCAAAGCCATATTAAAAGGTTGTTGATATGAAGTTAAAGCGAGTTTAGAAAGAAACGGCTATGCCGGCCAGAAACTGAATGCCCCTATTCGGATAATTCAGGTAACGCTGGTACTCCTTGCCAAAAATGTTTCTTATCTGCAAAAACACACCCAACTGTTCATTCAGGTCATATTTACCTTCAAGATTCAGGTCTATGATATCGTCCAGTTCAGTGCGTATGGCACTTTCTCTATTAAGCCCCACCAGGCCTCCAACATAGTAAAGATCACCTGAAACAGTAAGGCCTTCTACGGGAAAGGTCGTAGCATTTAACAACGCCTGGTATTGTGGCCTGTGAAAGGCATCTGTAAGCGTTACGAGCTTATAATCATAAAAGTCAAAGCGCAATGAGCTTCGGAATGAACCGGGGTTCTCATAAACCAGCTCACTAAAGATGTTGGTACGATCAATGGCGTCTGTATCATATAACACTTCAAACCTTGTTGAATCCGTAATAGCATTAGTGAAGAATGGGAGCCTTTGCAATGAAGCAATAGAGACACCGGCTTTGAGCCTCACTCCTTCTGCCAGATCGATATTGAGCCCTCCGAAAATATCACTTTCCTTTTCAGTATTGAACAGGGCAAAATCTGCTTCCAGGAATGGATTGATATCGGCAAAAGAGCGGAAAGTGTTCATTTCCAAATCGCCCTCATAGCCGGCATAGAAGTTCAAACCCTTACTTGGGTTTAAATCGATACGGATGTGTGGAAAAACCTTGAATCCATCTTCTGCTCCGGCAAAAGTGCTTAAATCATCATTGTCAGTAGCAAAGTTGGCTCCGGCAGACAACTTGAATGATGTGCCATAATAGAGCAACCGGGGTTTAAGGTTCACAAAGCTTCGGTTCACCTTCTCTGTATCTTCTCTGGACGAAAAGGTTGCCAGCCCCTGCAGTTTCACCTCCAGGTTGTCGTTTGGTTTGAAACTAAAGCCAACATCAAAGTTGAACTGGCTCTCACGAGCGTTAAAAGCATCCTTAAAGAAACCCCAATCCGTCAGGAAATGGTAGTCGCTGGCTTCGTCCTTGTTTGTTTTCGTTACACCAATTTTGGCCGAAAAACCTGTGAATTTTTGCTCAATGTCACCGGGGGTTAAATCCAGTGCAGGATTGTAGCCATAGAAATGTCTCTTACGGCTCAGGTAGTCGAGAGATCCGGAAATGGTGTTGTTACCATTGAAATATTTACCTCCAAGGCCAATTTCAGTATCAGCACTTCCTGAGTTATCGTCAAACACAGGCCCCTTCTTAGAGGAAAGGTGTCTGCCATAGAGGTTGAAGACATAGTTTTCGTTTCTCAGCGAACTGAAGTAGACTTCCAGGTACGGAGTGCTAAAATTACCATAGCCAGCTTTAATATAATTACCGGTAATCGCTGTCTGTGCATCCTGAATGGGTAGCCTCACCGCCCTGAAAGTGGGCTGTAGCGGACTTAACGTGTAATTATAGCTCTTGAAGCTATAGCGCTGATCTGTAGCTGCCGGATTAACCGGCAGTTGGGGTATCTTCTCAAAATTCCTGTTAGCAGCCGGTAAGGTGATTTTACGGGTTTTATCAATGATGATCTCCGGATCACCTTCCAGTGTCCCTTCGCCCTCCTGGCCATATACCTGGGTAATGGCCACTGCTGATAATAATATGAAAGTCAGTCTTAATCGTCTCATCTTAGTTGTTGCCATTATTGTTAGTCGTATCTGCTGCTGCCGGGCTTTGTGTGGCTTCCAGCTTTTCTATCTCCGCCAGTTTTATCCGTGCTTCGCTCACTACCGATGCTACCGGAGAGTTTTCGATGATTGAATTGACCGTTGCCTTAGCCTGGAACAGTTCTTTCAATGCTACATAGTTATCGGCAATCAGTAAGAATGATTTACCTACCCAATCATCGTAATCAAGAAAGTTATTGATATCAAACAGCGTATTGTTCGACTGCTGATAAAGTTTTTGCTGATAAAAGACCAGGCCAAGGGTATACTGCGCCTGGGCACCAAACTGATCCTTTGCCGTGTTAATTGTGCTTAAAAACTCGTCAATGGCTGTATCAAAATCACCTTCAGCATAAGCAGCCAGCCCCAGGTATAGTTGAGACCTGTTAGAAGCTGTTGGTGAAACATTACCACGCTCGATGATCTTACGGGCATAACCGCGCATCTTATCGTACTCAGCCAGTTTATAGTATGATTCCAGCAGACCAGACCATGCCGTATTTTCCTGACGATCGTTTTTCTTCACCTCTTCCAGCTTGGTATAAAAGTTGGCCGCTTCCTGGAAATCTCCTTGAGTCAATTGCAGTTCCCCGATACGTTCGTATACTATATCCATATCGCTAATCTTGCGCTCCTGGAACACCTCATAATAGAGTTCCAAAGCCTGGTCCGCATTCTGCAGCCTATAATTGCTTTCTGCCCTATAGAATTTAGATTCGTAAACCTTACCGCTCTCAGGGTAGTTCTTTTCATAATTGGCGAATGCTCCTAAAGCTGCATCATACGTACCAGCGAAATAGAGACTTTTTGCAGCTTCGAACTCAATGCTTTCAATCTGGTCGTCATCAGGATAAGCATTCTGATACTTATTCAACCATTGAGCAAACTCGATCACATTATCCTGAAGTTTCAGGGTGTTTTGTAGGCCCAATAGTGCACTGTTAGCCACTCGGCTGCTCGACATATAGTCATTCAAAATAGTGATATAGTCAGCTTTTACCTTGTCGTAATCTTCAAGATTGAAATAGGCCTGGGCTCTACCTTCATAGGCATAAGGCATAAAAGGGCTTTGCTTCAGGTTATCGATGATCCGGGTAAAGGTTTGGATGGCCAGTCTGTAGTCTTTGGTTTCCAGCTGAATCTGAGCCTTTTTGAAGATGGCATCATCATAGTAGCGCGACCTTGAATACCTGTTGATCACCGTCTCCAGCTGTGATATAGCCTCGTCACTCTTATCCTGAAAGTCTCTGACCACCCCTTTTTGAAAATAGGCGTAGTCTTTTTGCGGGTTATCATTGTTGATCGCACGATCGTAATAAGAGATTGCACTGGCATACTCCTTTTCTACATAGTAGCAGTCGGCCAGTCGAAGAATTGCATCATTATAATTCTGCTTGTCAGCGGCCCTTTCCATGGCGTCTACATACTGTTTAAAGTAGAGTCTTGCATTTTTATAGTCCTTACTGTTGTAATAGGCATAGGCCAGACCATAATTGGCTTTTTGATAGTACTCCGAACTCCTGTTACGTCTCTGTATTACAGTACGATAGGCCCTTACAGCCTGAGCATAACTTCTACTGGTTGAATAAGCCTCAGCTTTCCAGAAACTGGCAGCTATGGACAGGTCCCCGTCTATTGCAAATTGTAATGATTTATCAAATAACTGAACTGCCTGCAGGTACTTGGCGGAATTGTAAAACTGCGTCCCCTTATAAAAGGTCACCTTTTGATAGGCCTCTTTAATCCTATCACTCTTGTTTGGAATTTTCTCGATGAACGTGATTGCCCTGGCATAGTCATTTGTATTCAGAAATGCCTCGCTGATCAGGTTATTGGCCTCAGGCACGTAGTCACTGGTCGGGTATTGTTTCATAAAGCGATCGAGAGAAACGATTGCCTGTGAAAATTTGCCGGATTGAAAGCTCACCTTAGCCAGGTTAAAGGCGGCTTCTTCCTGAATTTCTTTGTTGAATTCAAGCTTAGCTGCCTTGTCAAAGGCAGAACTGGCAAAAATAAAGTTCTTGTCCTGTACATAGAGTTGCCCCAGGTAATAAGAGGCATACTGAGAAAGCGTATCGCTGTTGAGCGCCACTTTCTTAAAGTTGTTAACGGCATCTGCATTGTTGCCCGCCATAAAGTTGGCATACCCCATCCGGTAAAGTGTCTGCTGATCAGCGCTTTGGGCTGCCAATTGCTCATAGAGCTTAAAAAACTCCACACTTTCAGGCCATTGTCGTTCCTGGTAGTAAGACTCAGCAGCCAGCTGGTAGATCTGATAGAGGTAGTCGGTGGTTCTGCTGAATTGCTGAACGTCTTTAAAGCCGGCAGCATATTGGGTCAGTTCACCATAGCGCTTTTGCTTATAGTAACTACTTACAATCAATACAGGTACCCTGTTTTTGTATTGAGGGGTTCCTTCAGCTCGCTTAAAATCCACCAGTGCTTTGTCGTACTCTCCCTTCTGATAGGCCAGGTGGCCTGAATAGTAATTGGCATGAGGAAAATAGGGACTCTGGTTCCGCTTGGCCAGATCGAGGTATTTGGCTGCTTCATCATTGCGTCTTAATCCATAAGAGGCGTAACCGATTTTAAAATTCACCTCCAGCCTTTCTTCTGCACTCAGCAAACTTGTATTCACCAACTTCAGGTATTTGACCGTATTCTGATAGTCGTTGTTTTTGAAGCTCACCATCCCCAGGTTGTAATAGGCCTTGGCAGCCTTTGGGTGGTTGGGGTGTTCTTTCACAAACTCAGCTATGAGTTGTGCACCATCTGCGTTGTCTAGATTCAGAGCGGAAAAGGCCACATAATATTTGGCGTCTACCCTCTTTATTTCGTCTTTACCTTCCTTTAGATATCTCTCGAACTGTTCCCTGGCCGCTCCATACTTATCTTTATCCAATAGCTCAATGCCAGCATCGAAATATCGGCTTTCATCGCTTTGGTAGAGTGTATTCTGAGCTTTTAATGACCCTAAGGAAACAAACAGGATGGTGATTAAAAAGTATTTCCTGTACATCAACTTACGTTTGTTCACTTGTTAACTTAACTAACTGTTTACCTTTTCTAATATTGCAGCAGCCCTGCCATAATAATCCGGATGAAACGGATTCACCCTAACCCCTTCTGCCTGTTTTCTGTGCAATAACACATGTTGTTCAGGCATAATTCAATGCATTAGCAGAAAGACGAGTTCTTTTAAAACCTCACCATCTGCAGCCGCTCCGCTGTCTACTCCTTTTGACTTCAGGTCAGCCTTTCTCAAAAATGAGATATTCTGCATTACTTTGCCTAGCGGATAGCTGCGAGCGGCAGCTTTATATTCTTTTAAGGCAAAAGGCCGCACGCCCATTGCACTGGTCAGCGACTGGTCTGACTTATCTTTGGTACCATGAAAGATGAGCAGCTTACTGTAAAACGAGTACAGCAAGGCAATCATAGGAATGATGGGATTGGCTTTGGCATTGGCTGCAAAGTAGCGCACTATCCTATTAGCCTTTACCGGGTCTCGGAATGAGATGGCTCTCTGTAACTCAAAGACATTGTAATCTTTACTGATCCCCACATATTTCTGAACCAGGTCCTCGTTAATGCTGTCTCCTTCTTTGAGGTTAATCAGCATCTTGCCTATCTCATTGGTAAGACGTTCCAGGTTGGTGCCCACGTATTCACTGAGCATCATAATGGAACGATCATTTATGCCATATCCTTTTTGCCTGATGTAGTCCTCAATCCATTGGGGAAGCTGGTAATCTCTTAGCTGAGCGGTGGCCACAAAAACCGATTTGGCTTTAGCTGCTTTGGCCAAAGGTTTACGTCCGTCCAGATTTTTATGTTTGTGGGCAAATACGAGCACTGTGGAGGGTACGGGTTGATCCAGATAGTGCATCAGCAGCTTCTGGCCTTCCTCCTTATTTATATCCTGAATGTCTTTGGCCTCCTTCACAATCACCACCTGCCTTTCTGCCATCATCGGAAATCGTTTGGCATTGGTCAGCACCTGGGCCATTGTTACATCTTTCCCATACATAATGGTTTGATTAAAGCCCTTTTCTGCCTCTGAAAGGCAATGGTCTTCAATGTAATCTGCAATCTGATCGATATAATAAGGCTCATCGCCCTGAAGGAAGTAAACCGGTGCGTACTTGCCGGCTTTGAGGTCAGCTAAAACTTTTTCGGGGGTATTGCTCATGGCTCTGCTGACACGAATATAAGGAGTCAATCCGGGATAAAACAGCCAATACCAACAAAGAGTTTTTGTAGCTGTTTATATTTGTAAAAAAGAGGATCTGATGGTTGATAAATTGATCGAACAGGGAGTACAAAGTTGCAGGGATGCGAAGTTTGAAGAAGGGGTGAAATTCTTTGATAAAGCGCTGAAGTCATCACCGAATCATCTCCTGGCATTATCTAATCGGGCGCGAGCACTTTCCAGGGTAGGCAGGCTTGCCGATGCGCTGTCAGATTTTAAGCAACTGATACAGCTACAACCGGCAAATGCACAATTCATGGGTGACTATGCGGTGGCCCTGCATCTGAATGATAAGAATGACGAGGCAGGCCTGATGTTTGACAAGGCCCTGGCCCTGGAGCCTCAGAACCCCTACCGCTATTCCAGCCGTGCCTTCTTTAAAGATCGTATCGGAGACACTGAGGGAGCTTTGGCCGATTATGATCAGTGCATTACTCTTGATCCCGAAGATGCCATAGCCTTGAATAACAGAGGACTGGTAGAGGAAAAGCTGGGATATAAGGACAAAGCGAATAAAAGCTTTGATCAATCGAATAAGCTGGTGGGGTATGAACCGAAGGGAACTTCAAATTCCATAGCTCAGGGCTCAAATGTCGATCTTCAAATTCCAAATTCCAACGATGAGGCCACAACTGACGCGCCTACTACCCGATGGGAAGTGGTGAAATCAGTATTTACGAAAGAAGGATTCAGAGATTTTGTAAAGTTTTCAGCCGGCCTGATCAAGAAGTAAGGATATAAATCCACTATCTGATTTCTCCAGTATTCTCCGATCACTATTCACTTATAAAGTGGTCTCCATCTCCTTCATTCATCTGACTATTCTCCTTTGTTCTCTGACCGGATTATAACTCCATCAGACTAAATCATGATTTGCGCGGAAAATGATTTATAAGGCATCTATACTCGCCAGATAAATTCAGAAGCGAAGGATGAAATTGAAACTACTAAACCCTCAACATTACTACAGTGAGTTCAGGCAGCTAACAAAGTTTGTGATTACTCCAGTCTACGACTCAAATCGTGAATTGAGTATATCACAAAAAATCAGCGGTACCTGGACCCTGTTTGTGGTTAAAACAGTTTTGACGGTTCTTATCGGAATAGTTATGGGGCTGGTCTATGACCCGGTAAACCAAACTACCAATAGTATGGCTGAGCGGTTCAACCCTGCCGCCCTACTGATGGTGGGTGTATTCATCCTCCCCTTATTAGAAGAAGTCGCTTTTAGACTGTCATTGAAGTTTAAGCCTGTCTATCTGGCATTGACCCTGGGAGTATTAGGCTATTACATTAGCAGTAAGGCTATATATCAGGCGAAATTGAGTGATGTTCATCATCATTTTGAAAATAGAATGATCATCGTTCTGGCGATTATGTTCATTGCCTATCCCCTTTTTTCCTTACCCAAAGTAAAAAAGGTACTGGATCAGTTCTGGAAAAATAATTTCAAATGGATCCTGTACGTTTCCTCCTTTGGTTTCGCATGGGTGCACATCTTCAACTATGAGCTAAGCCTTGAACATTTGCTTCTGATGCCCGTCATTACCCTACCTAAGCTGGTTGGTGCCTTAAGCTATGGCTATGCCAGGGTAAACTATGGATTTGTTTACTCCTTTGCCATTCACATATGTAATAACAGTATAGGTTTTATGGTCAGTACGCTATTTGGGTCGGATTAATTTCAATAACTCATTTCTTACAACTTGCCTAAGCCCAGCTCATTTTTAAATTTGGCAAACCTCTATTGTCTTATTATTACCTAGAAAATCACTATTTTAGACAATCAACCAAAACACTAAAAATGAAACGAGTTAATTTTTTAAGCTTAGCAGTCATATTGACCGCCTTTCTGTTTGCGGCCTGTGACAATACTGGTGATAAGAAAGAGGTAGTCACCCACAACAACTTCCTGAGTCTCTCAGATATTCATTTCAACCCCTACTATGACACCGCTTTACTCAAACAACTCATTGCAGCTCCCGCCAGTGGTTGGGAGGCAATATTCGAAACATCGACAAAAGAAGGCTTTGGTTATTATGGCTGGCAAACCGACTGGAGAAAGCTTGATACCAACTGGAATCTTTTTAAAAGTGCCCTGGATGAAGTGGTGGCCGTCAATGCAAAGCCTGATTTCATTACAATCAACGGTGATTTTCTGGCGCACGAGTTTGAAGAAGCCTTTAGCAAGTACTATAAAGACGACCAGGCTGAAATGCGTGACTTCATTACGAAGACGATAGACTTTATCAACAGTCAGATCGCCAAACGCTTTCCCGATACACCTATCTTTCCGACACTTGGCAACAACGATGCTTTCTGTGGAGATTATGAAATAAGAGGTTCAGGTTCATTTTTATCGCGCACAGCGCCAATATTTGCCGATAACCTTAACGGTTTAATCAATGCAGCAGATTTCAACGAAAGCTACAAAAACGGAGGTTATTACATTGCCAGTAACCCTAATAACAGCAGTCACAAGATTATTTCACTAAACACGGTGATGATGTCTACAAAATACATGAACACTGCCCATAATGTATGCCAGACTCTCCCACCTCCTTCAGTGGTTGATGCCAATGTGCAGACCATGTTCCGTTGGCTGGGTAAAAAACTAGGGGCGGCAAGGGCTAATGGCGATAAAGTTTGGCTGATGTATCATATTCCACCTGGACTGAATGCTTATAGCAGTAGTAGCGGAACACCTTCTTATTACTATAAACCCCAATACAACAAACAGTATTTGGATACAGTGAACAAATACTCCGATGTGATTGTAGCACAGCTGGGCGGACATACACATATGGACAATTTCATTGTCATTAATGGCAGTACTGCACCCAACTCATTCGTGCATATCTCCCCGGCCATTACACCAGTGTACGATAATAACCCGGGCTTCCTGGAGTACAGCTATACCCCGGGCACCGGAGAGCTGATTGACTATGATGTGCACGGCTTCAGTAATGTAGAAAGTTCAACCACCTCAAACTGGAGTAAAGAATATACCTTTTCAACAACTTATGGTCAGGACAAACTCAGTCCGGCCAACCTGAAAGCAGTTTACACAAGCTTCCTGACTGATCCCGCAGCCAAAAAACACTACGTGGATTATTATGTGGTAGAGGATACAACGCGTGGCTCAATCACAGATGAAAACTGGAATTATTACTATTGTGCTTTTGGTAATCAAACGGCCACCGAATATCAGGACTGCGTTAACAACCTTAAGAAATGATGAGTGTCGAGTGATGAATGTTGAATGAAAGTAATTCAGCATTCATCATTTGAACTAATCATATCTATATAGCTCATGGTTAATTCTTTTAGCAAAAACAGAATATTGGCATTGCTTTTGTCTCAGTTTCGAGATGAAACTGGTTTTCCTTCTTGCTTTTCTTGTTACTTCATTTGCGGCAATGGGCCAAACGGAGTTTGATCATTCCGACATATGGAGGGTATATGAGTGGAATGGGTTCAACAAAGGGTCATTTGGTCCCGAGAAAGGGAAAAGTGGAGATTTATATCAACAAAGACCTATCTGTAAAAAGGTATGACTACAACTTTTCGGGACATCCAGATTATATTGAACTGAGTAGGAGGAAGCAGATATTCAAATTGGTAGACTCTTCCATATCAAAAGAAACATCTATCTGCTCGTTGGATACATTAACGGTAAAGCCACGAATAGCTCATGGCCTCTAAGCATAAACAAACGAAGACTTAAGTTTCTGGCAGTTGATTCATCACCAGGGGCAAGACCTGCACGAAGGTTTGGACTTAGGTTGAGAAGAACAAAAGTTGAATGATTAATGAAGGTAATTCAACTTTCATCACTCAACCTTCACAATTCCAACAATTTCACTACCTCGGTATGTCCACCAGCCCTGGCCCAATCGATGGCTCTTTTACCCTGAGCGTTCTCTAGTTGTGGATCTGCTCCTTTTTCCAGCAAAAATTTCGTCAGGGCTACTTGCCCCTGATCAGCGGCAATCCGGAGTAATACTCCCCTGCTTCCGCCTCCAATGGCCATATCAGGATCCTGATCGTCAAAGAGCACTTTGAAGCGTTCAAACTTACCAAACTCAATAGCATCGAAGAGGTTGAAGTACTGATCGTTCTGGTTAAACCATTCGAACAGTTCTGTACGGCCGCAATAGTGTGCCCAGCCAATGGGTGTTGAATTATGCTCAGGATCATGAAGCATGGTACTGGCCCCATGTTCAATAAGCAGTTCTGAAGCTTCCAGCCACCCTGCCCAGGCTGCTCCATGCAGCGGAGTCACGGACCAGGGACCCCATTTACGGTAGAGGTTTACATCCAACTCCAGACTTAGCAGAAATTTGATCACCTCCAGCTCATTGTTAATGCTGGCTGCCAACAGGCAGTCCTGCAAAACCTCCCGGTCTGTAGCCTTCTTATTACCGTCTCTTCTATGATGGCTGAATAAGCGATCAGCATCTTCTTTCAGGTACCCATCCGGATGGATATAGCCTTTCACAGAGTGTAACAAACCCAGTCCCGCGGCAAAAACCATATCAATGTCATGCCCCAGGTCATAGAGGATCCGGGCGGCTTCCTTCTGTCGCTTATTCTCCACGGTATGATAAATGGCTCCAAAAAGGTTGACTCCCGTTTCGCCATACTCCAGCTCAGCCCCGTGTTTTACCAGAGTTTCTACCAATTGTCGTGCAAAACCCTTATTGATCGCCTGGGAGCCACTGACAATCAGCCCGATAATGGTACCATGGTCTGTGCCAGGTTGGGTCGGCCCACCACCACAGATTGCGTTGGGATCAGCGCCCGATCCGAGCAGAAACTCTGCTATCTCCACAATGTTGGCAGGTATTTCCTCATTCCGGTGTGGATTAAAGGCAACATGATGTAGCAGCGTGGCTTTATGAAAATAACCGGCATAAGGTTCTTCTGCCGAATCATTCGTCATTCTGACTAATGCAGGTTCAGCCTTGATCAATTCTTTAAGTCGGTCAAGGTTTCCATGGTCAATGGCCGCAACGGCTTCAGCAAAGTGAAGGTGTAATTGAGACATGAAATAAGGTCTGGTTTAAGGTTCAAATTTAGTTTATGATATTATCTGAACATAGCTACACATGACATATGTCGACTTAGGTTCGGCATATGGTGCAGTTGGGCTCAGTAAAAGCCAAGTTGGCATAATATTACAAACCAGATAGATAATCCTTCGTATTGCTTTGTATCATTTACTAAAGGGAGAACTCTTTCTTATATCAATTCAATAGTGATTGAAATGGTATTATATTCACAAAACGGAAAACTACAACCATGAAGACTTTATCACTTAGCCTCCTGTTCACTTTGTTAGTCAGCCCGCTTTTCGGGCAGCATAGCAAGGAAGATCAAATTAATATGGCCGTATTGGCAGCCCCAGAGGCTGTAAGGGCTGGTGCGCATGTGTATGGTTTTGATACAGAGGGCAAGTTCGTAACCCTCAGAGAAGGAACAAATGACTGGATTGTAAGGGCTGACGACCCCAACAGGCCTGGGTTTGAAGTGGTTTGCTATAAGAAGGATGTAGAACCTTTTATGGCACGCGGCAGACAGCTGAGAGCTGAAGGAAAAAATCGGGCTGAGCTATTTAAAATCCGCGAAGATGAGATGCACAATGGCAGCCTACAAAAGCCGAATCAGGGTTCTACCCTGCATATCTATTATGGCAGAGAAGCCAAATACAATGCTGAGACAAAAGAGATCGATGGAGCCAGCTACCGTTACGTAGTCTATATGCCCCTGGCTACACAAGAGAGCACAGGCTTGCCACTGAAACCCAATGGTGCTGGCCACCCATGGTTAATGTTCCCCGGCTTATACAGGGCCCATATTATGATTACGCCTCCTGCCGGAAAGTAAGTTCATTATAGGTTTTGGCCTTATTGGTCAAAACGCTGATAATGACAGCTCTGTCAAAAGATCTCGCTTTTGACAGAGCATGAGAAGAAATCAGAAGAGGCATGCAACTATTCATGCCTTTTATTGCGTCATTAGGTCAGTCTTAGTCAACAATACCTTATGTCGTTTCATTATCGAATTTCCTGCATTGTCTTTCTGTGCATTCTATCCAGCTGTCAACCAGCTACCCCCGAAAAAAACTTATCTCCGGAAGCTACCCGCGTAGAGCAGCTGGCTATAAAGCAGATGAGGTCATTTGACGTCCCCGGCCTGGCGGTGGGAGTTATTAAGAATGGAGAGGTTTTGTATGCCGGAGCTCACGGATTTCAGGGACTGGATTCCCCTAAGCCGCTGACCACGCATTCCTTGTTCCATATGGCATCGGTCTCAAAACCATTTGTGGCCACCGCCATGGCACAATTGCTGGAGCAAGGCAAAATTCAGTTGGATGATAAACTCACCGACCATCTGCCCTATTTCACCATGGCAGATGGCATGTATAAGGAAATTACGCTGAACCATATGCTCAACCACTCCTCAGGCATACCGGATGTAGAAGATTATGAATGGGATAATCCCCAGTACGATGATGGAGCTGTAGAAAGATTTGCCAGGAGCCATGCCAATATAAAACTGGACTTTGCACCCGGAACAGAGTTCAGTTACAGCAATGCGGCTTTCGATATACTCTGTGATGTGATTGCCAGGGCTTCGGGCCTGACCTTTGAGGCCTACGTAAAACAGCATATTTTTGAACCTGTAGGGATGACCAACAGCACTTTTCTTAAACCTGAGGTACCTGCAGAACTAGCCACTAAACCGCATATATTAGGAGACGACCTCCGCAGGGTAGTGAGCAAAGTTTATCCTTACAACCGGAGGCATGCCGGAAGCTCAACCTTACACTCAAATGTTGAGGATATGCTGCTCTGGGCACAAGTCAATTTGAATAAAGGAATTATTAATGGCAACAGAATCTACCAGGAAAGCTCCTTCCGGTTACTCACAACCAGCCAAATTAAAATTAACACAAACAGAAGTGTGGGCCTGAGTTGGTTCCAGAAGAGTTTGAAGGGATCCAATATGGTCTACCATTCTGGAGGAGATTTGGGTTACAGTACCTTTTTCGGCTTTCTTCCAGAACAAAAATCCGCCATCGTGATCATGACCAATACCGATGGTTTTTGGGCCCAGGATGCGGCATCCACCATTTTGGCCAACACAATCTTCGGTGATTCCCTTAACTGGAAAGCCCCGATTCACTATAAATTAAAGGATCACATTCTCACTGAGGGTATCGAAAAAACCCGTCAGGTGTACTTTGACGAACGTGATCAATCTCCACAAAACTACCTGTTCAGCGGAGATTACATCGATAATCTGGGATATTGGCTCATCGACCGCGGGCAGGCGCAGAAGGCCCTGGAAGTATTTATGCTCAATGTGGAGTTAGAACCAGAAGACTCAGGCTGGCCCGACAGTGTGGCTGATGCCTATGTGGCCATGGACAGTACAGAAGCCGCTATCAAATGGTATAAAAAAGCACTGGAGATGAAGCCGACACAAAATTTTACAATCAGGAAACTCAACCGGCTACTCCAAGATTGACCTTAAATCATTGTTCAAGCCAGGCACCAGGTCGGATTACCGGGTACCCGGGGAGACTTAGATATTTCTGCCATTGAAATAAACCTACACGGGGTAATAAAGTTGATTTTGTAATTTAAGATTCAACCTTATTCCGACCGAATGAAAATCTATCGATCCCTACCCTTTTTTCTACTCTTAAGTTGTACCCTGCTGTTTGGTTTTAACATCGTTGAAGCGCAAACAGCTAAAACTCCTCCGCCTGTTGATCCCTCCTTTTATCAGGGCTATTCCTGGCGAAATATTGGTCCCAACCGGGGCGGACGTTCTTTGGGTAGCTCGGGAAGCCCCGGCAGACCGAATGAGTATTATTTTGGTGCTACCGGTGGAGGGCTCTGGAAAACTACCGATGGCGGTAACGAATGGTTTCCTGTAACGGACGGGCAAATCACCTCTTCGAGCATTGGTGCGGTGGCTGTGGCTGAAACCAATCCGGATATTGTTTATATCGGAGGAGGTGAAACCCAGCTCAGAGGTAGTATTACCCAAGGCGATGGCGTCTATAAAACCACCGATGGAGGCAAAACCTGGAGACACCTGGGGCTCAAAGAAACGCAGGCCATTTCACGGATCAGGGTCCACCCTACCAACCCTAATATCGTTTATGTAGCTGCCCTGGGCCATGTTTATGGCGACAATGAAGAGCGTGGTATATTCCGGTCTAAAGACGGTGGTAATACCTGGGAAAAGGTGCTTTATGTAAATGACAAGGTCGGTGCAGCTGACCTGATTATCGATCGTACCAATCCCGACATTCTCTATGCCACTACCTGGCAGGTGTATCGTAAAGCCTGGAAAATGTGGGGTGGCGGACCTGGCTGTGGCCTTTGGAAATCGCTGGATGGCGGAGATACCTGGGTAAACCTTACTACCAACCCCGGTATGCCTGAAGGACCCATTGGTAAAATTGGTATTACTGTTTCCCCGGTAGATAATAATCGCCTTTGGGCCATCGTAGAAGCCAATGAAGGTGGCGTTTTTCGTTCAGATGATGCCGGCTGGACCTGGGAAAGAGTCAACTCAGAGAGAAAGCTTCGGCAGCGTGCCTTCTACTATTCCAGAATTTATGCCGATCCACAGGATAAAGATATTGTCTACTGTCTGAATGTGAATTTTTGGAAATCTACCGATGGTGGCAAAACCTTCGATATCAGAATAAGACCACCTCATGGTGATAATCATGACCTGTGGATTGACCCCAATGATCCCCAGCGTATGATCAGCTCCAACGATGGTGGTGGTACCGTTTCTATCAATGGTGGGCAAAGCTGGACAGAGCAAGACTATACCACCACGCAGTTTTATCATGTAATGACTACCAGTGATGTGCCCTATCATGTAGCGGGTGCTCAGCAGGACAATAGCACTTTGGCCATGCCCAGTGATGGCTGGGGGCATAAAATGGGGCGTGGTCCCGGCCATGGCTGGCATTACCCGGTCGGTGGTGGAGAAAGTGGCTGGATCACCCAGAGCCCTACTAATCCCGATGTCTTCTATGCAGGAAGCCAGGGAGCCCTGTTGACGCGCTACAATCGCAGTACGGGTCAAAGAAGAGATATACAGGTATATCCAAGGTTTTTCTCAGGTGAGCCTTCCAGCGCCCTACCTGAGCGCTGGCAATGGACTTTCCCGATCATGTTTTCTCCACTGGACCCTTCTACCATGTACACCACCTCGCAACATGTATGGAAAACCACGGATGACGGACAGAGCTGGGAGAAAATCAGTCCCGATCTGACCTATGCCGACCCTGAGACGCTGGGAGTTACGGGTGGTATCATTACCAAAGACATGAACGGGCCTGAAATCTATGCCACCGTGTTTGCACTGGCTCCTTCCAATCACGATGTCAATACCATTTGGGCCGGCTCTGATGATGGCAAGGTACATATCACCAGAAATGGTGGTAAGCGTTGGACGGATATCACTCCCAAAGAGCTACCAAAATTTTCTCGCATCAGTATTATCGATGAAAGTAAGTTCAATGCCGGTACGCTATATCTGGCAGCCAATCGCTACCAGGTAGATGACAGAGAGCCCTATGTATTCAAAACCACCGATTATGGTAAGAGCTGGACTAAAATCACTACTGGAATCCAGCCAGGCCACTTTGCCCGGGCAATTCGGGAGGATCTGAAAAAACCTGGTTTGCTTTACCTTGCTACAGAGCACGGTGTTTACGTTTCTTTCAATGATGGAGCCATATGGCAGTCGTTGCAGCTCAATCTGCCGGATACGCCTATTCGTGATCTGGTATTGAGAGATGATGATGTGGTATTGGGTTCTCATGGCAGAGGTTTCTGGATCATGGATGATATCCGTCCTTTCAGAGAGGCTGTCGATATTAACAGCACCAATCAGGTAACGCTCTTTAAACCGGCCGACCCGATCAGAGGAATCTATAATGCTACTATTCAATATTACCTGCCTGAAGAAGCCGACAGCGTCACGATTGAAGTATTGGATGCTAATGGCGACCTTATAAAGTCTTTTACAGGCACGAATGCCAAAAGAGACAGAAGCGGTAACCCTACCACAGCCAAAGGGCTCAACTCCTTCCGCTGGGACCTGTGCTACCCCGGAGCTACTACTTTTGAAGGTATGATTATCTGGAGTGCGAGGCCACAGCGCGGACCACTGGCACCCATTGGTAAATATCAGGTAAGGTTAAAGCACGGAAGTCAGACACTGAACAGTGACTTTGAGATTGTAATGAACCCCAACCTGGAAGGTATCACTGCTGAAGACTTGCAGGAGCAGTTTGACCTGGCCATGGCCATTCGCAATAAAACCACTGAGGCCAATGAGGCAGTAATCCAGATCAGAAAGATTCGTGCGCAGGCCAATAAGCTTATGGATACAGAAGATGCTAACCTAAAAAATGCACTTTCTGGTATATTGGCCAAACTCAAAGTGATTGAGGAAGATCTGTATCAGGTGCAAAACCAAAGCCCACAGGATCCGCTGAATTTCCCAATTAAGCTGAACAACAGACTGGCCTCTTTGCGCAGGAGCATTGAAAACGGTCAGGCTCGCCCTACTGATGCTGCCTATGTAGTATTTGATGAACTAAAGAAGGAACTGACAGGACACCTTGGTAAGCTTCAGAATGTATTGGAAAGCGATTTAAAGACCGTAAATGATCAGTTAAAAGCAAAGGGGTCGAAGGAGATTAAGGCTGGTTGATTACCTGATATAGATATTGCGAATTATTATTAGCAGTGAGTGGAGCTTCTGGTTAATTGCTGATTATTTAAAGCCACCTATATATGGTCAGGTCGTAAAAGCCTGGCCATATTCAATAATTGGTCGGGAAGTTCGTCAGATCATAATTTCATTATAGTCTATGGTCATTAAGGTTCATCTAAGCAAATTCTCTTCACCTCTGTTTTTTGAGCTCTAAGGCTCCTTCCGCACTTACAATACTCCAGGCGGTTTGAAAAACCAGATTTGACCTTAATTGCAAAAGGCCGTAATTAATCCTGTCCGCCTTATCAGTCGGGCGATGGTAATCATCGTGGATACCATCGAAATAGAAAATCACGGGTACCCCTTCTTTCGCAAAACTCCAATGATCTCCTCTTTTAAAAACCTGAAGTGGGTGATCGGGAGAATTATAGGAGTAATCAAGCGTCAAGCCAGTGAATTTATCGTTTACTCTCTCACTTATTCGATGAAGTTGTTTTGACAGCTTATCGGATTTAGCCAGATATATATACTCCTCAAAACCATCGTATTCGGGAGCCACCCTCCCAATCATATCAATATTCAAATTCACTGTAATATCGCTTAGTGGAAATGGAGAGTTTTTAGTCAAAAATCCAGACCCCAAAAGCCCGTCCTCTTCCGCTGAAAACATTACGAATAAAATGCTCTTTTTGAACCGGAAACCACCTTCGTAAGCCATTTGAAAGGCTTGAGCTATTTCCAGAAGGCCAGCCACCCCTGACGCATTATCATCAGCCCCCGGGTACAGCACTCCCTTCTTAATACCCTCATGATCATAATGTGCCGATATAACCACTACTCCGTTAGAAGCCTGTTCACCGGCTATTACCCCCAACAGGTTTGATGTTTTAACTCGCTCCTTCTTTCTTCGGATGTGATAGTCAATACTTATTTCAGCACCATCTTCCAGTAAGTCCTTCCTGGTGTAACCAGTCACCTTCACGAGTCGGGCCATATCCATATATACCCTTCCGAAACCTTTTCGCTCAAATGGGTTCAAAGTCATATAGGTTCCTCTCTCTCCTGAATTTTGACTAGCTCCAAGAAAAGCTTCCAAACTTTGAGTATGAACGATCTGAATGATAAGATCAGGCTTCAGCTCAGTAAGCTTTTTATACAGGCTAAAATTCTTAAAAGGGTCATCTAACCGGGTAAAGGCTACTACCTTATCCTTTATATCCAGCTGACCTGGGCTTTCCAGCTGCGTTTTCGAAAGCAGAATTAAGGTGTCCTCTTTAGCCTGTGGCATGTCCATGTCTCCCTCAAAAATATAATCGACACCATTGATCAAAGCCTGTCCATTGAGCACTATATGATTGATTTCAGGTGATGATTTTACCAGCTCAAATTCTTGCCGATATGAGGTCCCATTATTCAAAACGGGTTGCAAGCCGATTGATCTATATTGACTTTCAATGAAAGCCGCAGCCTTCTCAAGTCCGGCACTACCGGTCTTTCTTCCCTCCATCTCATCTGAAGCCATCTTGTATACATACTTCTTAAGGTCCAGGGTGTCTATCTGCCTTGCATATTTGACTCCGGAGTCTGACTGAGCCAGTACCGAGCTCACCAGCATGGTCATTACCAAAATGATAACTATCCGCATCACCTGACCTTTTTTGCCCTGATCAAATCAATGCCATCGTTCCTGCCAGCATTATACAGCAGGCTAATGATTTCATTATTTTTCTTACTTCGTGTAAAATGTACCTTTATGAAAGCATCATGCTTTAAATAGAATTTATCTTCATATTGAGCGATCAGCGTGTACTGCACTGTTGCTTCGTAACCATCCTGTGATTCTTCTTTGGATGGGAGAATGATTGACAGGTGACTTTTGCCCTGAGCATCTTGATTGATCTCAATCTCAATAAACGATGCAAGCTCCTCTCCTTCTATTGCATATTTGCCGGTATATTCGTTTTTCTTCTTATCAGCAATTTCAATCGGCTTTAAATATTCGATTTTCGCTTTGCTCTCTTCTTTAGACTGAGCGTAACTCCATTGCATACCTATGAGTAGTACGCCAATTATGTATATCAGCTTTTTCATCTTTTTTTCCGAAGATTGGCTGGTATCGTTGGTGATCAAAACCAAGGTTGTCAACAACAGCATTTTCGATAAAAACAACATAAATGGCTCAACGGCACCACTCTCGTATCAAAGGGCGTAGTTCATACCCGATATCGGGTAGTTCATAACAGCCAGTCATTATTTGATATTGAATTAATTATTTTTCGGTCGATTATGTCTAAAAACAAATACAGATGGATTGAGGTAGTAGCCCACCTGATATTCTGGACCGGTATAGCCATACTTTTCATACAGCCTGTCAGTCAGCATCAGATTATTGTGGAAAAGACCGGTGAAACAAGTCAGCTCATTAGCGAAGGGTATATTCAATGGAGTATTTATGCGATAAGTGCCTCAATTTTCTACCTCAATACTTTAATATTTCACCCATTTCTATTTGGTAAAAAGAGATACTGGCAACACGCTTCAGCCTTGATTCTGGTATTGGCCATAACTATTTTGCTGGAACGATATTACTTCCAAACCCGCTACCAACCACTTGCCGATAAGTTGTCATATACGGCCATAACCAATCATTCCATTTTCGTATTGTTTTCTCTCATGTACATATTGGTTAAACATCATTTGAGAGTTTTGCGCAAAGCTAAAGAGGCAGAAATGGCTAAGATTTCCAATGAACTGGATTTTCTGAAATCACAGCTTAACCCCCATTTTCTTTTCAATTCCATCAATAATATTTTCTCAATTGCACAAAAAAATGAGGACAATGAAGTAGCAGGGTATATAGCCGGCCTTTCAAAAACATTGCGATATTCACTCTATGAAAACAATGAAAGTGAAGTATCGCTATCAAAAGAAATTGAGTTTCTTGAGAGCTACATTCAAATGAGCCTGCTCAGGTATGATGAGGGTCAAATCAATTTCGACTATAAAAAAAACATCCTGAAAAATGATGTACAGATTGCTCCATCACTACTGAACCCTCTGGTTGAAAATGCCTTTAAGCACTGTTCAAATAATATGCCATCCATAGCAATTGATATTGCGCTGGAGGAAAGTGAGTTAATCATGAGTGTCTCCAATTCATACGGTGAAAAGGTAAGCACAGGATTACCATTAACCGGAGGTATTGGGCTAAAAAACCTAAAGAGAAGGCTTGAGTTGCTATATCCTGATAGGTATCACTTCACTGTCAAAGAAGGTGATGGTATATTCAAAACGAATCTGAAAATTCAGTTAGATGGAGTATAAATTAACAACCGTAGCAGTTGACGATGAATTCAGGGCACTAGAGGTAATCGAGCGCTATGCCTCAAAAATCACATTTTTAGATTTAGTTAAGACATTCAATACCCCCCTCGAAGCCCTTACATTTATTGAAGAAGAAAATATTGATTTGATTTTTCTCGACATCAATATGCCTGTACTTTCAGGAACCTCGCTTGCCAGGCTGGTTAACTCGAAAGTTCAAATCATTTTCACCACCGCATATAGCGAACATGCGGTAGAAGGTTTTGAACTGGAAGCAACTGATTATCTTCTAAAACCAATTGAATTTGAAAGGTTTCTTAACGCATGTCTTAAAGCCAAAAACAGATTCGATCAATCTAAACACCTACCAATCACACCTGATAGCGAATTCAGACAAAAAATCTTAATTAGCACTAAAGGTAAAATATTCCAGATAGACAGAGACGATTTCCTTTTTGCTGAAAAATCAGGGAATGACATGTACTTTCGTTTAAACAGCAACAGGACCCTGAAATGCAGAATGAGCATCAAAGAATTACTGATTCAGCTTCCGGAAAATTGTTATCAAATACACAAATCTTTCATTGTCTCTCTGGATAAAATCGACCTTCTTGAAAAGAATCAGATCCTAATCAACCATCACAAAATCCCCATTGGCAGAGTATTTAAAAGGGAATTGATGGAAAAATTAAAGTCTGCCTGATCAAGGCACAAGGCGCTGACTGCCTGCACTTTCTGACAGCGTGGGCTATTACCTCAATAACAATACCCTGGCCAGGGCGATTTTGTGAGTTATATTATCAGCGGTGAGATTCTTGACAAAGAGCATTTTCAGAGGATCGATATATGTCCAAAGCATAGACGCGTGCTCAGTTTTTTGACTAAACTGGAACCGTATCAGTCTGTTGTTGGAAGCCCGATTTATACCAACTATTCAGCTACAGGTTTAATACTTTGTAATAAACTTCACCACATACTTATCGCGCTCGCTGGTGACATGGAGCAAATATATGCCCGGTACATTGCCCGACATACTTAGGTTCAATTGTTGCGCTTTCAAACCCTCTTCTCGCATGGTCACCGCTCCGCTACCGGATACTACCTGATAGCCCTTTATTTTATCTGTAGGACTATTCAGCCTAAAGCTCAGCTCTTTTGTAAGTGGATCATAACTAAAGTCAAATCGACTGTCCTGGCCGGGTAGCTCTTCACCAATACTGGATATAACTACTTGAAATAAGTTTGATGCAGGTGAGTCAATACCGCTATTTCTCGCCCAAACCTTATACTGTAAAGATTGGGTAGCCTCAACATCGGTATCCGAATAACTGGTTTCGTTTGCGGATACTAAACCAATTGTCTCGAAAACTTCATTATTCACGGATCTGGCAATAATGAAATTTTCTTCATTATCGGAATTATCCGTCCACGAGAGGTCGATTTGATTAACAGATATCACCGTTCCTGTCAAGTTGCCTGGTGCTAATGGTGCCAGTTTTGTATCTATTGCAACACTGGTAGTTGTAGAGCTGCCTCCACTATTGGTAGCCAGAACATAATAGACATAATATAGTCCCAACTCAAAACTGGTATCAGAATAAGTGGTTTGGTTGGCAGGTGCGGTGCCGATTGTCACGAACCCTTCCGGATGGTTGTGCCTGGTAATTAGAAAACTGTCTTCGCTATCCGAATTATCCGTCCATGTAAGGTCAATTCGGTTAGGAGATACAAGGGTTGCCGTCATATTGCTCGGTATTGATGGCGGTAATTGTACTGCGACAATATTTGAATATTCAGACGAAAATTCACCTTTATAGGTCTTCACTCTGTAAAAATAGGAGGCTTCTTCTTCTACAGTATTGTCTTGAAAATGGGTTGTGTTCGCACTAACAGAGTCAATTACCACGAAGTTTTGTTGGTCATTTTCAGATCTTTCAACGGAAAAGCCGTCTTCTTCGAGACTTGATTCTTTCCAGTCAATTCCTACGTAGGAAGTGTGGAAATAAGATATATACAGGTCAGTTGGAGGTGCCAGAGGCCTCTGGGGCACCTCTACTTCAACAACATTTGAATATTCAGACCTAAAGTCACCCTTAGCGGCTCGCACTCTGTAATAGTAGGTTATTCCGGTTTCATATAATCGGTCGTCTTTATAAACGGTGGTGCTGTCACCAACCCAGCCAATTTCTGCAAAGTTTTGCTCGTCATTCTTAGATCTTTCGAGGATGTAACGTTCTTCATTGGTACTTGATTCCTGCCAACTTAGTGTCACTATACCATTGCTGACATCATCTGCAGTCAAGTCAATTGGGCCACCATCAATATCCTCTCCCAACCTGACGGCTGAAAGTTTTCTACCCAAAGCCGAATCGTAAAATTTACCGGCCATGACAATGTTGATTTCATCATCGGGAAAAACCTCAAAATCCCGAACCAATGCAGACAAAGTATTGGGTAGCTTAAAGTCTTCGTCCAGGTTACCTTCAAGGTCCAGTTTTATTAAGCCGGATACTGCCTGACCCTGATATGCTGTAAAGTCACCCCCCAGGTAAATGGCATCTCCCTCCACAACTACGTGATAAACCTTGTTTCCTACCCATGTATTGTCTCCATTAAATTCTGTATTTAACGTTCCGTCTAAATTGATTTTTGCGACACCTCTTCGGGATTCTGGCGAATTGAGACCTGTAAAATCGCCTGCTACGATGTAGCCATCAGAAACAATTTCAATTTTCTCGATGATCCCTCCACTGAAGTGGAGAGACCTGTCAAAAGTTTCATCAAAAGAGCCGTCTGCATTCAACCGGGCAACTCCATTACTAAGACTCGTCTCTCCCACTGGCGAATAGACGCCAGCCACTACAATGTTTCCATCTTCCTGTAATTCGATATCCATAATTTTGACAGAATCGGCACTGAAGGGAGAAGTAAAAACATCTAAGCCGGGCCCCAAAATGCCCGCGAGTCCATCCGTTTGCCCCTGGACACCACTAAAACTACCCGCTACGTAAATACCTCCCGTAGCAGTCATCTCTACATCGTTCACCCAATTATCATTAAAGCCATACTCAAGAAACGGCACTCTTTGATTACCTGGTTCTACAAAAAATAAGTTCTGCCCTGTAGGTGCTGCAGGTCCTCCTCCATAAGCCACAGATCCATCAGGAAATTTTTTTACTACTCTGATCTCTTCTCCTGTAAAAGGAGGAGCCGCTTGCATTCTAATCCAGTCCCATTGATTGCTAATAGATTTGAAGTAAGTAGAATTATCATAACTGCCTTCAAAAAAAGGTATGATGAGAGCATTGTCAGACTGTTTTTCAACCAGCATGGTTTCCGCAATACTATTTATGTCAAACCTTGGGAAGCTTATGACCTCATCAACATCAGCAAACTTGGCAATGCCTCTGGAATAATGATTTCCTAATCTTGAAAAATTTCCATACAGGAAAATTTCATAGTTTTTGTTGAGTGCCACCTTGCTCGATTCATCGCTATAAAGGCTAACAAAAGTCTTATCGAAAGTACCATCTGACCCTATCCTGGAAATAAGCCCTGTTAAATTTCCATCTATAGAGCCACCTTCTTCACCCGCGCTAACAGTGCCAATTAAAATCGAATCATCTACTTCGAGTTGGAAATCATCAAAAAACCCAACGATGCCGGTACCCAAATCAAATGAATCATCGCTGGTACCGTCTGCATTCAGTCTTATGAGATCTACATTAGGCTGATCGCTCTCCGGGGCATCAGACAGTACCAGCAACTTGTCCGTAGACTGAGCCATGATTTTATGCACCGCATTGGTACCCGTATCAAAATCATTGAATGTTTCATCTTTTGTACCATCTACATTTAAGCGTGCTATAAGACCAGGCTGGGAATTGGCCCTATTCAGGGCTAGCACCACCTTGCCAGAGCTTTGAGCCGCTGCCTGCGATACAGCCAGCACGTTTTCCTCCTGATGACTGAAGCCGTCATCGACCGTGCCATCCTGATTCAGAATCACTATGGAGTTGGTAGCAAAGCCATTGTAGCTCGTGAATTCTCCATATACCAGTAACTTCCCATTGGCCAGTTCAATCACATTGGAAATGGGGCTTTGAGATGGTGATGTTATGTTAGTGGCCTTAAAAAAACTCTGATTGAGAGAACCGTCCTCGTTTAGACTTACCATAGGTCCGGTTGCTACTCCGTTATATTCCGTGAAATCCCCAACGACTAAGAGCTTATTGTTGGACTGTATCAATAGTCTGAAAATAGAACCATTGAACCCTGAACCGGTATCGAAGTTTGAACCGGAATTACCGAGCTTAGTGATTCCAGTGGATAGTTGGTCGTATATTCGATCATAATCCCCCGTAAAATAGGTGGTACCCTTATTATCAAAAACGGCATGAGTGACGTATGGGCGAGCATAAAAGGTGGGATCAAAACCAGGATCTAAATCCTGAGAAACCAATGAAAGGGAACAGCAAAGCGCTGCCAGCAGTATAATGAAGGACCTCATACAAGAACGAAATTACTCTAATGATAAAAAGTACGAAGAATTTTATTGTTAGTACAATTCTTAAGGCTATATGTGCTACATCGGCTTGTTTTTATTCTGCCCAAATCAAATAGCACATACATGCACCAGCAATACCCGGCTCCATTCCATAACGGGTAGCAATGTATGCTTACATTTTATTTTACCAGGCATGCCGGGTCGCATAATCTACCCGCATGAATTAGTTCAGGCTGGGTGTGCCATTGCGCTCTGTTAATACAGAAAACCCTATGGTAGCCAACCTCTCTATTAGCCCCTTCCACAACCCAAGCTGCAACCGTATTAAGGGCTAACCCTCACTAGAGATTCCCCCCATAGTATGGCCACTAGCCAAAACTGATACCCCAAACGGGGTATCGCACTAATTACAGAATATGAGGTATAACGATATAAAACTCTATAGGGACCTTTGAAAAGTAGTCAATCACAACAGATAACACGACTACGAAGCTTTAAGCATACCGGTGCCTGCCCTATAGAGCAGCACTACCAAAAATCATTTTAAACCGCTGCCATGCAGCCATAAACGACCAAAATACAATGTCACTTTCAACAATCCTTCACAAGTCTGCAGAGCAAACCACCGCATTGCAAGACTCTTTATTAGAAATCGCCCAAAGCAATACGCCTTACCCGCACCCAATCGGGGCAGCAGAGCCTTTGATTGCATTTAATGGTTATTATGCCTTAAACAGTACCGGCTCATTCCTGAGCATAGACACCAATTTAATGGTGAATAACAAGGATGCACAGAACCCAAAGATCACACCCCACTTAGTGCTGGTATATTCTGAAAATGGTACAGACTCTGTAATATTCGATCTTACGGGCGCCAACCGTGCCTTCAACTCCGTAGCCTGGGACGCTGCCACCAATACCTTAACCGCCACAGGTGGTGGTACCATCACCGTTAGCGGTAAAGCGATACCTGTACCTACATTCAGCCTCACTTTTTCTCGTAAGGATGGTGCGGACTTCGTTACCTCATCTTTTACCGGCTACATAGCAAATAGTAGTGGCGCCCAAACAACACTAAACGGCACCACTTATAATAACCCTATCCCGATGGATATGTATCATGGCACCTACTACATGGATAAAGGTGAAGGCGAAGCGATTATGGTAATAGGTACGGACAATACCTTGCAATACAATTACTCTGAGAGTACTGTTGATCCCGGGGCACTACAGCAGGTGGATGTGTTTATTTATAACCTGAATATGTATGTGTTCTCGTTCCCCGGAACGGTAGATAATGATAAAGTCAGCATCATTATGGGTACCTCTGCCAAAGCCGGTATGGTGTGCAATGACCTGACGACAGTGCCTGCAACGAAAAACACTAAGGGCAAGGCTATTCCGCGTAATTTGCAAACCGGTAAAGAAAGCACCACTGTAGCACCGGTAGGCGGAAACAACGCGCAAAGTGAACTTTTGGCCGCTTATGCGGGATTTTATCGTTTTTCTGGTTCAAACGGTTACCTCTCTCTGGAAGGCACCTATAAAACAGACAAAACCGGAACGAAGACCTACACGGTGACCATAGGGGTCTCTGAAGATGGAATTAACAGCACCCTATATACCTTTGATGAATCCATGCAGTTAGAGCCGAATGAGGGGGTGATGGCACTGACCATCCCTAACCCTGATGGAGCCGGAGATATTCTTAACCTCACATTCAGTCGAGAATATACGCCTGCTTATAAAGGTATAGGCCCCTACTATGGCTATGTAATTAATGTTACCGGATCTGTAAACGGATCCATGGTGACAGGCGGCACACTGCTCAACGTAGTACCCATCATGGGTTTTTCAGGGTCACCTCTATTGCTAGAAGAAAAGGGCCAATTGGGTTTACAGAAGAGCGTCCAGATTATAAGTGATGTATGTGTTGAATATTTTGGTCAGGAATATAAAGAGTTGACCGTTGTACCCTTAATGTACATCGTAGCCTTCCATATTAGTCCAACACAGGCAGTTCTGCTTTCGCTGGGAACAGATGGTGGCAAAGGAGTTTGCTCTCTGACAACCGAATTTGAGGTTCTTGGCCCAATTTCTATTCCCGTAAGTGCTCCCGAGCTCTACTCGGCTATTCCTTTCGCACATTCAGGAGCACACCAAAATTGATACTGATAAAAGGAGTTAATCCTCCCTCTGTTATTAAAAAGTCCGTTCAAAAAACGGGCTTTTTAATATCTGCTTATTGCGTGAATTAGCATCTGTCCATAGATGCATATGAGGTGGGCTCGCTTCCGCTTCTAAGAAACTCAGTCAACGAAGTTTTTATTCTTCCACTAAAGAAGCTGTGTCATAATTCACTTAGAGCGTCATTCTGAACTTGTTTCAGAATCTTTGTGTACTGAAAAGACCCTGAAACAAGTTCAGGGTGACTTTGAATATAATAGCGACACAGTCTCTAAAGTTTAGCGACACGCGGAGTGAAGTTGACCCTCTCTATTTGTTTGCGTCTTTTCCTGCCTTGAGTTTTTCTATCATGGCTTCAACTGAAGCTTTATTGGGCCCCGCAGGTATCTGAGGTAAGGCCTGTTTCATATACTTCAAGGCTTTTTTGTATTGGCCCAAAGCCGAATAGCCCCTACCCAACCCGATCATTGTAGTGAGCTCTGTCGGGCGTTTATCATAATTGATTTTGAATACCTCAAAGGCTTCTTCGCTCTTACCCCGAGCCAATAAGCTTCTGGCATATTGATGAAGCTGGTTCATAGAGCCATAAGGAAGGGCCGTTTTCATCACTTCATCACTTTCGGCCTGTCTGTTGAGTGCTGTAAGCACGGAAGCCTTAAGAGACAGGGTGGAGAAATTCTCAACACCTACAAAGGGGGCCGACACAGCTGCTTCAGCCCATTCTAAAGCCTGCTCAAGTTCGGTATTGTTGGCTAAGCAAAATTGAGCCGCCTGCATGAATGATTGGTAAACGAAACCAACATCAGTTTGCAATTGTCTCTTAAAAGAAGCGATATGGGTTTTTACCAGGTCGGATTCTACCTTGAAAGGGATCATTCTCTTCTCCCATGACAGTGCTACCGTAGTGCTGTTTGCAGTCTGGTTGATGAATTCATATTTGAGCCATTCCACACTGGTGTCGAGTGTTTGGTTTTTTACGGTTACCCGCAGGGCATCCTCAGAGGAGTCATAGAAAAAACTACCCCAGGCGGAAGCATTGTTTGAGAAAATAACGGTAGTTTCTGATTCTCCAAGGCCCATAAACAGTCCATAGGTGCCTGCAGCCAGTGGTTTGCCTTCCACAATCACATCTTCAGAAAAAGTAATAATGGTATTCATATCCGCACCTGCTCTCCAGGGGGCTTCCTGTGATGGACCAAATCCTAAGTACTGATAGCCGTAATGAGCAATGCCGGTTCCCCAGATCTTGCCTTCCCTGCCTTTAACCCCGGGCCTTGTATAGTCAATAAAAATTTTAGTAATCCCGATTTGTTCTCCAATCCAGGCCTTTTTATTGACACCCGGCCCTGTATTCAGCGCCTGGGCATAACCTGAGAATGCTATGGAGCAGGAAATCATTAGTATAAACAGTAATCTCTTTTTCATGGTGTGTTGTTTTCTTGTTTTAATGGGTCGTTTGAGCTTAGATAAGAAACCGCAGCTCGGTCATTCAAAACGCAAAAGACACTTTTTAGACGCAAAATTCGGGGAGTATAGAGTCCTGATAATTTTTTAGGACAAGATTTCAGGCTACCCGGGCCTGCTCAAAGAACTCTTTCGGGGTTTGACCCTTGATTTCCTTGAAGGCTTTGTAGAAGGTAGATTTGGAATTAAAGCCTGCCTCAGCGGCAATGCCCAGGGTACTGTAGTTGGCAAATCCATTCGATTTCACCAATCGGATAAATTCCTCTACGCGATATTGATTGGTTAAACTGGTGAAATTGGTATGCATGGTATTACTGATGGTATAGGACAATTTAAATTTGTCAATTCCAATAAGCTCGGAAAGGTCAGTAAGCGAAAAATCAGCCTTTTTGTAGGGTTTATCAGTTTCAATTACTTCAACAATTTTTTGTTCTACCGTTTTCAAGGTTTCCAGGTCCAGGTTCACATTTCGATAACGCGCATTCTGAACCACCGCCTGAACAGAGAAGTATTCTGCTTTTGCAATTAAGATATAACCAAAGGCAAATACTAAAAATGACATGACCGGATAAACCATGTCAAATTGCACCCTGGGTAAGTTGATACCCGGAAAGAAATCAGGCAGCAATCCATAGAGCCAAACCAAATTGGAAATAAAAAGTGTGATGCTTAAGAAGGAAAATGCCCACTCTTTGGCAAAAGGTCCTGATACATCTTTGCTCTTTCGCATGATGTTCCAGCTCTTCCATACAAAGTAGATGTTCATAAAAATCGACACCAAGTCAGATAGGCTCAAATCCCTGTATTGGCCCGATTGCATGGTGATCATAAACTCAGCCTGACTCATGACCATAAACCGAATCAGGGCGAGTGAAAAGCAAAAAAGCGGCAGCAGATAAAGCAGATGTTTCTTTTGTAACCTGAAATTATGATCTACCAGCGATTCGGTGAACAAGCAGTATAAGGGACAATAAAGGTAGATAAGGCCGTAGGAGGCCAGAAAAAATTTCGGGTAATCGGCAAAGTAGACTCTTTGCGAACTAATGGCTAGAAAGAGAGAGACTGTTAATATAAGTAATGAAAATAATCTGTTGGCTATAAGGCTCTTGGGTGTTTTTATTGAAAGTAAACCTAATGAAAATACCAGGCCTTGAATGGCACCAAAAATCAATAAACCCTTAACCATCCCGAGCGATTATAGATTAAATGCGTTACTCTTAGAAACCAAAGGTAAAACGTATAACTGATTATTGCACATTGGGCACTAAGTATACTGGTATCGGCAGCAGCCCGGTTTCATTTATCAGAATAGGGTACCAACCACACCTATCCACTCCTGCTTGCCTTCACGAAGCTAAGGTACGGAGTGGACTTGAGCAGAGAAAGCCACTGAAGAATGCCTACTCACTAACCAACACAGGAAAACGATTCTCGGAGCCTAATCTCCACCGGGTGCCATAAACATCTTCATAGATGATCGCGTAACTCCAGTCAAGCACATCCAGTTGATGACGAAACATATCTACTCCGGCTTCGCCTCTTACCCTGACAATATTGATCGAATTATTGGCGGGTATTACATCGCCTTCCATCATTGAGTAAGTACCTATAGAAATGGAGACACTATCCGATTCATAAATCTTGTTAACGATATGATTGATAAAGAAATCGCTGCGCAGGAATTTTGTAGAGCCACCTACACGAAACTCCACCTCCTTGATAAAGGCAGGCCCTACTCCCTGGTTAACGAAGTCCATGGTGTAGCCATCAGGCCCTAAGGTGGGCAGCATGCTTAAATGGGGTAAAACACTGGCGCTCTGCTGTTTTCTAATCAGTTCATTCTCTTCCCTGGCCAGGTGTAATTGATAAAACAGGGCAATTACCGAAACGACACTTATTAAAAGCGCAGAACTGCTCATTACCTTTTCCGGAGACCAATTGATTTTCTTCTTTGTATCCTCTGCTGCTTCAGACATTTGTCAATTGGTTTTTACGGTAAATTTGAGTGCCAGTTCTCCGCTAAACTTCTCAGGTGCTCGCTGGACATTTTTTTAACCAGATTTTCAGCTATAGAGAAGTCTAAAATCTATCAGCTAACGTCTGCCATCTGTCAGCTGAGATCTATCCTGTTAATTACTTCTGCTTCCAAACATTGTCCTTGACGTTTCGATCAGGGAACCTTCCTCCCGGATCGAGGGTGATCTTAGTGATTTTTCTACTTCCAAAAGTCAGTCTGGCTTTGAATGTGCGATCGCCATTGAACCAAACGCTGGCAGGCCAGGTAACAATGGCGGTATGTTCATCGATCATCTCGGCATTCTTCATGGATTTAATCGCTGCGCCAGTGGTTTCAAATTCAACTTTAAGTACTACTGGTGATGGCATCTCTCCTGCCTGATGTACGGTTACCTCCGTGTTATTACCTGTTTTGACATTTTGAATTGAGCTTTCCACCGATTCTGTGGTCCACAACCAATAGTACCAAAACCACTCGAGGTTTTGATCTAATTCGTTGTTCATAAAGAAGATATAATCCCAGGGAGATGGGTGTTTAAATGCCCAAACTTCCGTGTATTTTTTCATCGCAGCGATCACAGCATCATCGCCCACAATACCACCCAGCATAGAGAGCATGGCAGGCGCTTTCGAATAAGTTTGGTAGCCATAACCATTACCTCCGTAATTGGCATTCCACATCATTGGGGCTTCGTCCTCACTACCGCTTACTCTGGCATAGCTCGTGCCGCGCCTGTCTAAATTAAAAGGCACTCCTCTACTATGATTGAATGAAAGTATATTCATATAGCTGTTAAATCCTTCGTCCATCCAGCCGTAACGGGTCTCGTTCGTGCCTAACATCATGGGCCACCACTGGTGGGCAATTTCATGGTCGGCTGCTCCCTGGTTAGAGTTAACCACCATAGGGTATTCCATGCCAGCACTGGGGCCATCCTGAAAGGTGAGCTGAGGAAAAGCATAGGGTATCCAAAGCTCAGAATAGAACTCAAGGGCATGTCTTCCCCTTTCGGCCGCTTGTGCAAATCGACTGGCTCTTTCCGGAAGATAGAACATGTGAATGGGTATGGGGCCTTTTCCCGGTATGGTGGCGCGGGTAGCCTTCCAGATAAACTCATTGGAAGTAGCCCAGGCGAAATCATTGACCTGATCGGCTACGAAGCGCCATGTCAGCTGGTCGCCTGTCGCGGTTGCCTTGCCTGCCCCTCTTTCATCTTCATCCACAATGGTGATTTCCTCATCTGAGTCTGTTATTTTGGCGATTCGCTCACGGATGGGGGCCATCAATACCTCTTCAGGGTTTTGCAGTACACCCGTGCCACTCACGAGCCATCCTGCCGGCATTGTTATTTTCACATCAAACCTTCCAAAGTTGTTGAAAAACTCGGCAGGCCCTAAATAAGGTTGTGTTTTCCAACCTCTTAAATCATCAAACTTAGCAACCCTGGGAAACCACTGTGTAGGCTGAAAAAGCCTTTGTTGCCAGCGTTGGGTCATTCTATGGGCATTTCCCTTTTCACCTCCGGGTAATTTCGTGTTCCAGTCAATCTCCAGGGTGGCCTTACTGTTGGCCGGAATCGGGGTAGCCAGAGTGATAAAGGCTACGGTTTTTTGCAGGCTGGAGGCTTCCAGGCGCGGTGCCAGTCGTACACCTCTTTGGCGTGGCCTTGGAATGGGCGCCAGGTTCACCAGCTCACCATTTACCGTAATTCTGGTGACGACCATGCCATCGGTGGTTTCAGCCGGCACCGAAGAACCTCGGGGCACATCTGCTCTGAAAATATTGTGATCCAGTTTTAACACAATCCGGGTCATTTCAACCGGGCTGTTGTTATGGAGCGTTATGGTTTCGCTGCCGGTGATTACCTGGGTACGCGGATTCAGGCTTGCGCTGATATCATAGTCGGTTTGAAGCTGCCAGTAATTAGGTCCTGGCTTACCTGTAAAATCGCGTGTGCCCTCAGCAAATGCCTTCTTTATGGAGTTTGTCATAGGCACATCCGTGCGGATGGCCCGCCTGGACGTTTCCAAAGACTTTCGCAAGGGTAAATTGGTTTGTGCTGAGGCCAGTGTAGCTGTAAAAAAAAGTAAGCAGGTGAGAATTCTTGAGACCATGGTTTTAAAAGTTGTTTGACAAGCAGTCCGAAGCTATGGAAATATGAGGAAATAAATAAAAGACTATTGATTGATGGTGTCATAACTTTTTTCTGGTGTTATATCAGCTCTGATCGGAAGTGAGTCAATAGTACCGCTTCTGCCTACAGAAAAAATTGGATCACCCAGACTGCCTGTTATCTGAATTGCTGTAAGGTTCAGTCTAATGATTGCAGGGTTCAGGCAAATCCATTCTTTCATACAGCCTGGGCATTATTGGTTTGTGTCAACATCAAACAACAAACATGAAATCAATAATCACACTGATTCTATTATGTGTCACGTATGGTCTTGTGGCACAGAAAAAAGTAACACTCAGTGGTTACATTAAAGACGGCAGTTCCGGAGAGGATCTTTTCGGAGCCACTATCTATGTACTTGAAACAAAATCGGGTACAGTGGCCAATGCCTATGGCTTTTATTCTATCACGCTACCGGCAGGAAAGTACACCGTAAGGCTAAGTTTTATCGGCTTTAAAACTCAGGAAAAGAGTATCGAACTAAATGCGAATACCAGTCTGAACTTCAATATGCAGCCTGAGGTGAGGCAAATGGAGGTCACGGTTTTTTCTGAAAGAGAAAATGCGAATGTCTCCAACAATGAAATGAGCGTTGCCAAAATATCCTCTGGTACGGTTAAAAAAGTACCTGCCGTGCTGGGAGAGCCAGACGTGGTACGGTCCATTCAATTGCTACCAGGAATCACATCAGTCGCTGAAGGCGCTTCTGGCTTTAACGTGCGTGGCGGGTCGGGCGATCAGAATCTGATATTGCTGGATGAAGGAATTATTTATAATTCAGCTCACCTACTGGGTTTTTATTCAGTCATCAACCCGGATGCCATCAAGGACATTAAAATCTTCAAGGGCGGGATTCCCTCAAGGTATGGCGGCAGATTAAGTTCAGTACTGGATATCAGACAAAAAGAAGGCAACCTTAAAGAGTTTAAGGGAGAAGCAGGAATAGGTCTGATCTCAGGAAGGCTACTGGCAGAAGGCCCTATTGTAAAAGATAAAGGCTCTTTTATGGTCGCGGCCCGCAGGTCCTGGGGAGATGCACTGCTACAGTTACTTGACAATAACAACACGGCCTATTTCTACGATGTGAACCTGAAAACCAATTATACGCTGAACAAGAAGAATCGGATTTTTCTTAGCGGTTATTTCGGCAGAGATAAACTGGCTATCGGAGATATATTCAGCAATAACTATGGCAATGCCACCGGCACCCTCAGGTGGAATTCGGTCATTAGTCCCAAGCTATTTCTCAACCTATCCGGCATCTACAGCAATTATGACTATTCGCTCGACAACCTGGCCGGAGGTGCGGAATATCGCTGGAAATCCAACATTCTTACCAATAACCTGAAAGCAGACTTCAGCTATTATGCCGGTGAGAAGGCCACGATAGAGTTTGGAGCAGATCAAAAGTGGTATGCATTCAAACCGGGTTCTGTAAGTCCGATAAAGGGTTCAAACATTAACCCTACAGCCCTGGACAACAAGAAGGCTCAGGAACTGGGTGTTTATGCCTCTTATGAGTACAGCATAGGTAAACTGGCAATGAATGCCGGCCTGAGGTATTCACGCTTCAACCGTATCGGGAGTCAGGAGATTAACACCTACGAAAACGATGAGCCTGTGATATACAATACCGCTCTGGACAGATATGAAGATGGCCTGGTAACCGGCAGCAGGTTGTACAAGAATAATAAGTCGATTGCCACCTTCGACAACTGGGAACCGAGGCTTGGGCTGACTTACATCATCAATGAGGATAACTCTATCAAGGCAAGTTATAATCGCATGAATCAGTACATCCACCTTATCTCCAATACCACCGCCACTACCCCACTGGATGTCTGGGCCCCGAGCGGTCCTTTTATCGAACCACAGCAGGCCGATCAGTTTGCACTGGGCTACTTTCGCAACCTCAAACAAAACAGCTACGAGGCCTCGATAGAGCTCTACTACAAAGACCTGTCAAATATGGTCGACTACATTAACGGAGCAGATCTTTTGACCAATAATAACATTGAAACAGAACTACTTAGTGGAGATGGCCGGTCTTATGGTCTGGAGCTCTACCTTAAGAAAAACACAGGCAGGCTGACTGGCTGGCTGAGCTATACCCTTTCAAAGAGTGAGCGTAAAGTAACGGGATTCGGCCCTCAGGACCCCGGCATTAACAACGGAAATTACTATCCCACAAACTTTGATAAAAGACATGACCTCTCCATTACCGGTGTATACCAGTTAAATGACAGGGTGGATCTTTCCGCCAACTTTATCTATGCCTCGGGTATACCCGGCAATTTTCCACAAGGCCGGTATCAGTATGAGGGGCTCGTAGTGCCTCATTTCGAGACACGGAATCGGCATCGTTTACCTGCCAATCACCGCCTGGATGTTTCCATGACACTGAAACGAAAGCCTAAAAACGGAGTGGCAAGAAACGGAGAATGGGTGTTTGGCTTTTATAATCTCTACAACAGAGCCAATGCTTCCACCATTTACTTTCAGGAGTCTGAAGACAACCCCGGAGAAACCAAAGCCTACAAAAGCTTCTTATTTGGAATTACACCCAGTATCACCTACAACTTCAAATTTTAATCATTATGAAATTCAATCAATATAAAAACAGAATCATGGTACTTGGGTTGATTACAGCCCTCTTTGCCTGTACCAAAGAAGTATCTCTTGATCTAGGAGAAGTGCCCCTCAAACTAGTGGTAGAAGGCAGTCTGGAAGTGATTGATGGAGAAGTTCCTGAGGTTCAGACTCTGAAATTGAGTCTGCTTGGTGATTTCTTTAAAAATGAAGCCCCCCGCCCTGCTACTGGTGCAGAGGTTTGGGTACAAGATGAGCAGGGCAACCGCTATGCCTACACAGAAAATGCCGGAGGTATTTACGAATGTAATTCGCTTACTGAGCTTACTTCAAACGAATACAGCCTGCGCATTATCTGGGAGGCTCAGGAGTATGTTGCCACTGAAGTAATGAGCCCTGTAGCCGAAATTGAAGGTATTCACCAAATATTCGAAGAAGAAACCCTGTTTGAAGACGGAGGTATCAAAGTGGCCATCGACTTTACAGACCCCGAAAATGAAGAGAACTTTTACTATTGGGAAACCTGGGTTGACGGCCAGCAGTTCATCATGCCAGATCCTGGTAATAGTCAAAGCCTGATAGCAAGCGATGAGTTTTTTGATGGTAACCAGATACAGGGGTATTTGCCCAATTCAGAATCAGTCGTGACCCCCGGGCAAGAAGTACTGATCAGGCAAATCGGTATTTCAAAAAATGCCTTTGATTACTACTTCCTGCTGTTCGATCAGACAGGAAGAACCGGTCAATTAGTGGATACACCTCCTGCCCCGGTGAGAGGAAACATTCGTAACTTGAGCGATCCGGAAAATCATCCCCTGGGGTATTTCAACGTTAATCAGGTGTCGGAAAAAAGGATTCTTATTACTGAAAACTAATAGCCACCTATTGTGATCCAGTCATCGATTTGTAAGTCCCGATAAAATGCTCAAAGACAAGCGTCATATTCTATATTATCTCTTCACTTCTGGTGTGGTAGCTACTTTTCTGGCTATTGAAGACTTCTTCGATGTAGATTCTCCCGGATTGCTCACTATCCTGATAGAGCTTCTCTTTGATATTCCCAAGCTCTTTCTGGTATGTATCGTGATGAGTTTCCTGAGTTCCTGGATCATAAAGAAGCTCGATAATCGCTTTCCCTGGAAGGAAGCCTTGCTAAAACGGTTCATTATAGAAGTATCAACCATTCTGGGGCTTGTGGCTTTTCTTACCCTTAGCACTTCATTTATCATCAACTACTTCGATTTACAAGGGGTAAAACCGGATGATGATGGTGACTTTGACTTTGAGCTACTGACCTCTATTATGTCATTTATTACGCTTTTCATGTTGTTTACCTTTCACGAAATCATGGGGATCAGTAATGAGAACATAGCGCTGTCCGCCAGGGCAAAGAACCTGGAGCAGGAGAATTATATCACAAGATTTGAGGTATTGAAACACCAGATAAATCCACATTTCCTTTTTAACTCGCTCAATGTCTTGTCGAGCCTCATCTATAAAGATACCAAGCTGGCCGATCGGTTTATTGCTAAGTTTTCAGATGTGTTTCGCTACATAGTGGAATTAAACCAGGAACAATTGGTACCGCTCAAAAAGGAACTTAAAGTACTGGAGTCATATGTTTTTCTGCAGAAAATACGTTACGGAGAAAGCCTGCTGGTGAATCAGAAGATTGATGCCCGTATGCTGGACTATCTTATTCCTCCCATGACCTTGCAGATAACCATTGAAAACAGTATTAAGCATAATATCATATCGAGAGAATCACAGCTTCAAATTGATATTTTCGGGGACTCTGATGTCCTGCGGATCAACAATAGCTATCAGCCAAGAGAAATTGCAGAAGGTTCTACCCAGATAGGCCAGAGTAATCTGCGACAACGCTACAAGTTGTTGAATATGCCCGTTCCGGAGTTTTATGTAGAAAACGGGCAATACAGTGCCATTCTACCACTTTTAAAAGAGCAGCATGCGAGTACTGATTCTTGAAGACGAGCATCTGGCAGCCGAAAAACTGATCATGTTGCTTGAAGAGGCTGAGCCTGACATTGAAGTGGCAGCAGTAATTGAGTCGGTGAAGAATGCCATTGTCTGGCTTGCCGATAACCAGGCAGATTTGATTTTTATGGATATTCACCTGTCTGACGACCTGAGCTTTAAAATCTTCGATGCTGTACAAGTCAGCACACCTATCATATTCACCACAGCTTATGATGAATATGCGATCAGAGCTTTTGACCAAAACAGCCTTGCCTATTTGCTCAAGCCGATAGAAAGCGAATCTTTAAGCCGGGCACTTGATAAGTATCACCGATATTCCAGGCCACAACAAGATGTAAGTGATTCACTGAAACTTCTGCTGTCGTCTTATACTGCTAAAAACACGACTCCTATTACTGCCAAAAAGAGGGTAATGGTGAGCTATGGTGGCAAAATGCAGACAGTACTGATACAGGATGTGGCTTGCTTTTATACCCATGACAGGGCCGTGTACCTTGTGACCAAAACCGGCAAGCGATATGTTGTGGACGACAGCCTGGAAAAGGTCGAAACCTGGACCAACCCTGAACACTTTTTCAGGGTGAACCGGCAGTACCTGGTTCATATTGAAGCAGTTGCAGAAGCATTGCAATACTCCGCCAGAAAGTTAAAAGTAAACCTCACAGTAGATACACCTGACCTCATACTTGTACCTACTGATAAAATTACACGATTCAAACAATGGTTAAATACCTAAGGAACTTCTTTAAAGACAGAACGTTATGTGTTTCGAGTATGTAGTGAGGAAAGATTAATTGATTAAAACACTAAGTGCATTTGAAGTTCCGTTCGTCTTACTGTAAAGGTCAATAACTCAAACTTAATTATGAATAATCCTGAAATCAAGCGACTGAAACTGTTGCAAGATCAATACGCGCTGAGAGTATCGGCTATAGATACCCCAACCGCAGACAAACCCTTTCGCGTAGAATTGCGGCTCAAAGGCCAAAGCTGGCTTTTATATATAGAAGACGAGTATGGAGACTTTTCCATGCGCAATCAACTGGCCTGTCTCTTTTTGGTGCTGCGAAGCCTCGAAAATTATGAAAAGGCTGAGGATTATATCAACTGGTGTGTCGAACATGATCTGGATGCATCGGATAACCGCTGGCTTGATTACTTTTTAGGCTTGGAATGGCTCCACAGAGAGATTAAAGAGGCTATTGGCAAGATTGAGCCGGGTATCTCTTTCCGGGACTATCAATTGCGCTCAGGAGCCTACCATGCCCTGATGCAAAGTGCTTAGGTTGGTTAATTGGTAATTAGTTATCGGTTAATAGTTGTCTGTGACCTGAGACCCGTCATTTAGTGAAAGCCGTTGAAATCTTTGTATCAATATGGTCGACTAATCCGTCCGACCTGCGGTACTGACGGGGTTTTGCGAGTCTCTAAAGGCCGCCCCTTCTCCATCACAGACATTATTGGCGAGACTCTATGGCTATCTGTAGGAATCGTTTAGCCATTCCGGATTTCCTGATTACTGGTCAACCAATCACTGATAACTGGCCTGCTTAAAGTGAAACCGTTCAGCCTACGGTACTAACAGGGCATAGATTCCTATTACCCTAACCAACCTTGCTAGTCCAGAATAGAGCTATCGTTATTCAACACATCCAGCACCTGGTTTTTGTAGTTACGGCCTATGGGAAGCTCCTTACCACCTACCTCTACCGCATGGTTTGAGAAAGCCTCAATCTTCTTAATCGGAACGATGAATGACCGGTGGATTCTCATAAAGAGCTCTTCCGGAAGCTTTTGCTCCAGGTAGCTGATCTTTTGAAGTGACACGATCTCTTTTTCGGCAGTTTTGATCCGCACGTAGTCCTTCAAGCTTTCGATATACAGAATATCTTTGAGGTACACCTTGACCATCTTGCGATCTGCTTTGAGAAAGATGTAAGGGTGGTCGTTTTTCAATGGGCTTGAATCATCCGCAGACTCTTCATATTCTACCGTGCCGTCCATGGCCTTGTTTACAGCCATCATAAAACGGTTGAAAGCAATGGGTTTGAGCAAGTAGTCTACCACATTGAGTTCATAGCTTTCCAGGGCATATTCGCGGTAAGCAGTAGTAAAAATTACTTTGGGAGCTGGATTGAGCACTTTCAGGAAGTCTATGCCCGTAAGCTTGGGCATTTGTATATCCAGGAAAACCAAATCTACCTGAAGCTTCTTCAGGGCATCAAATGCTTTTACGGCATTCTCGCATTTGGCTACGAGTTCAAGCCCTTCAATCCTGTCTATATACGCTTCCAGAACCTCTAGCGCAAGAGGCTCATCATCAACAATAATACATTTCAAACTCATGATTGACCTTTGAGATTGAGTTTTAATACGACCAAAAACGACTCTTCCGAGTCAAGAATATTCAGATCAAACCGATCTGCGTATAGCAAATCTAACCTTCTTTTGACGTTTTTCAACCCAATTCCCTGCTTATAGTCAAACCGATCTTCATGTTCTCCGTTTTTACTCTTACTGTTTTCAACCTTCAGGGTTAAGCTTTCTCCTTTAACGGTAAGGTCAATACTGACCCATGACTGATCCAGCTCACCACTCACGCCATGCTTAAAACTGTTCTCCACGAATGGCAGTACCATCATCGGGGCAATCATGGTTTCTTCCACCTCTCCCCTGATATCAAAGGACACCTCCAGCCGGGTACCGTAACGAATCTTTTCAAGAGAAATATAGTCTTCAACCAGCTTGATTTCCTTTTTCAAGGGCACCCAATCAGCATTACACTCATACAGCATATAGTCCAGCAGGTCAGAGAGTTTAAGCACTACCTCAGAGGCGTCCTTGCTTTGCTTCAAGGTAAGCGCATAGAGGTTATTGAGGGTGTTAAACAAGAAGTGTGGATGCACCTGAGCCTTTAAGAATTTAAGCTCAGCCTGCAGTTTTTCCTGCTCCAGCTGCTGGGTGCGTTTCTGATCGCGGTACCAGTATTTAAACCACTTGATCACAATGGCCAGTATCACTACGGGATAAACCTTTCCGGTGGTTTTGAAAATTTTACCCCAATTCCAAAGCACGGGAACATAACTATCTTCCGACCAAAAAGTAGGATGCTGTATGTAGACATAGACCATCCAGGAGGCTATGCTGAATACAAACACCAGCACGATCATGGAAATGGAAAATGCCATATAGCGCTCCTTGAATAAGAGCCGGGGCATTAGATAGTAAAGTGCGATATACACCAGGGGCACCTGAACAATGGCATCCGTCAGCTGGATCAGGAATTGCCTGCCATACTCCTCTTCGAAGCTACCATACACGATGGCAAAGAACGAAATGAACACAACCCAGAACAGCAGGTGCCAGATCAGGCGGGGTGTTTTAAAGATCAATCGTTCGAAACTAATGGTAGGCATATGGTAATCTGTGCTGTTCTAAGAACCCAAACTTATCCATTAAGTTGCACATTATTCTCTTCTTAGACCAAAACGCTGAATAAGTCCACAAGCAGCAGCATTCACCCGATTAAGCGGTTCGCATAATATATTGTCAATTCCATCATCAGAATGGCCTGTTCGGTCTAAAAACCGTGATTACCGGCAACTATAGTCTTCGGTATAGGTATAAACGAGCGACACCTCCTGGGGTGCTAAACTCAAATGAACAACACAATGAAGGTATTTTTTGGTCTGGTCGCCTTGCTGTTTTGCCACAGCGTTGTAGCTCAACAGATGGCCGAAACACGGGATACATACCATTATGGTATGCAAAAGTCCAAGGCTCAGATTCTGATTGATGGTCAGCAGAATGAAGCTGAGTGGAGTGATATCCCTACCATCAAAGCTCTGAGAAATCACTGGCCCCTCGATACCGGCTTTTCGGATGCCCATACAGAGGTTAAAATGACCTATGACAGCGATTTTGTATACGTGACAGCCGTATGCTACGATAACGGTGAGCGCATTATTCAATCCCTGAAAAGAGATAATGAAGACGCCCATTGGAGCAGCGACAACTTCACCTTTGTGCTGGACCCTATGAATGGTAAGCAAAATGGCTTCCTTTTTGGCGTAAATGCGGGTGGAGCGCAGATTGAAGCCCTATTGAGTATAGATGGTATTGAATCGGAAGCCGATCCAAACTGGGACAATAAGTGGTACTCCAGCGTACAGCAGTACCCCGACCGTTGGGTGGTAGAAATGGCCATCCCCTTCAAAACACTTCGCTATAGCAGTGATAACGATCGTTGGGGGATCAACTTTATCCGGGGAGATATGGAGCGTAACAGCTACTCTACCTGGACACAGTTTCCGCTTAACTACGGAGGTATCAACCTGAACTTTATGGGTACGCTGGACTGGGATGCCAAACCCAAGCAAGCGGAAGGCAAAGTGGTACTGATCCCCTATCTATCTGGCGGTACCAATCGCGACTTTGAAAACGCTGAAGGTAAAACCAATTATCAGCAAGACTTTGATGGCGGCCTGGATGCCAAGATAGCCGTGACGGGCTCTATGAACCTGGACCTGACCCTGAACCCCGATTTTTCGAACGTGGACGTAGATCAGCAGGTAACCAACCTCTCCCGGTTCAGCATTTTCTTTCCTGAACGGAGAAACTTCTTTCTGGAGAATGGAGACATTTTCTCCAACTTTGGTAGCTGGCAGATTCAACCCTTCTTTTCAAGACGTATAGGACTGAATGGCGGACAGCAGATTCCTATCCTCTATGGTGCCAGGCTTACGGGTAATGTCAATGAAACCCTAAGGGCGGGCTTGATGAATGTACAGACCAGGGAACAGGGAGATGTGAGTGCCAACAACTATACCGTAGCGGCTGTTCATAAGCGAGTGTTAAAACGATCTATACTGAAAGCGATAGTTCTCAACAGACATGTAACAAGCAGTGAGACAACCGATTATGCGAGAAACGCAGGCTTGGAATTTCAATACCTGCATCCCGGAGGAAAATGGAATAATACCTTCCGTTTTCATGGCTCCACCACAGAAGAAAAGCTGAACAAGAACTTTTATTATGGCTTCGGTGGAAACTATCGAAACCGTCACCTGCGCATGGGCTGGACCTTCGATGTGGTGGGAGAAAACTTTATTACCGAACTGGGTTTCAACCCCCGGATCAACAACTTTAATGCGCTTACCGAACAGACTGTTCGCCAGGGATATACACGTATCAACCCCTGGCTGATCTATCGCTTTATTCCGGAAAATGAGAAGAGTAAACTCAACCAGCATGGTATCAGAACCTGGCACATGGGCTGGCTCAACCCTAATGGCAGCCTGAATGAAAGGGGGCACGGCATTGCCTATGACTTTATTTTTAAAAACACGGCTGAGCTTAAGTTTAGCAGGGTTTTCAGAGAGGTGAACTTACCAGTACCCACTAACCTGATTGGGGCTGACAATCCCTTGCCAGTAGATAACTACAAATACACGGCTTATGTATCTGAATACCAGACGGATCAGCGCAAGGTTATGGGACTTAACTGGCGTGTTTCTTATGGAGATTTCTTTAATGGTACCCGGCTTAATGTGTCTACCGGCATGAATGTGCGGGCACAGCCCTGGGGCACCTTTGGGGTGAACTACGACCTGAACAAGGTAAAGCTGGCAGAGGGCTTTGGGGAGACGACTTTGCACCTGCTGAGGGCCAATGCAGAAATAAGCTTCTCTAATACCATGTTCTGGACCACAGCCGTGCAATACAACTCCCAGGCTGAGAATTACAACATCTTCTCCCGCTTTCAGTGGCGCTACCGGCCTATGTCTGACTTCTTCCTGGTGTATACAGACAATTACACCACCGATGGCCTGAACATCAAAAATCGTCAAATAGTATTTAAGGTTACTTATTGGTTGAATACATAGTAGTAGTCTGACAGACAGAGGAATTGTTCTGTATCTGTTTGCATAAACATCTCACTAACACCTTCTATTTAATTGATTAACAGATGATTATTTGTCGTTATTCAAAATAATGAATAGAAAAGCTCTCAGTGCTTATATAGCCTAAACAGAACAGGCGAGATATCTCGCCTAACCCTTTATTTGGTTGCTCATAATTTTAGCCGGTTCAAAAAAACATTGTCTAAGCCCGGCATATGATCCGGCTTTGACAAAGCGCATGATCCGGGTGAATTTGTTGCTGGTCGGGTATTAACTTGCCGCCCAGATCAGCACTATGAACAAGTCCAACAACTCCATACTCTTTGTTATCCCCGCATTGATTTGGGGCTCCACCTGGTATGCGATCAAATTTCAGCTTGGCCCGGTAGATCCGCTACTCTCAGTGGCCTATCGTTTTGGGCTGGCTACCCTCCTGCTCATTTTGTTTTGCATCCTGACCAAAAGAAGTCTGAGGTTTTCGGTAAGAGAGCATGCGCGCATTGCCTTACAGGGAGCCCTGCTGTTTGGTTTTAATTACTGGCTGGTCTATCAGTCAGAAACTTACCTGAGCAGTGGCCTGGTGGCTGTTGGCTTTTCAACCCTCATCTTCTTCAATATCTTCTTTGGAGCTATTTTTCTCGGGAATAAAATTGACAAGAAGATTATCCTGGGCGCCATTTCAGGGCTGATCGGAACGGCTATAATTTTCAGGTCTGAGCTACTCAGCTTTGAAGCCGATGGAAGTGGTTATACAGGGCTAGCCCTCCTGGTGGCCAGTGTCATGATCGCCAGCCTCGGTAATATTGCATCTGCCAAAAACTCGAGTCTGAAAATTCCTGTAATTCAAGCCACAGCACTAGGTATGGGCTATGGTGCCCTTATTATGTTTGTCCTGGCGCTGTTTCTGGGCAAAGAGTTCATCATTGACACAAGCTTGCCCTATTTGGGGTCATTGGCCTATCTGACCATTTTTGGCTCAATTGTGGCGTTTAGTAGTTACCTCACCCTCATCAGTAAGATTGGCCCGGGCAAAGCGGCTTATGCCATTGTGGTGGTTCCGGTGGTAGCTGTTACCATTTCTACTTTCCTGGAGGATTTTAATTTCACAGCATTTACAGCCCTGGGAATGCTATTGTTGCTCACAGGAAACGTTTTGGCACTTTATAAGAAAGCTGGAAAGTAACCTACCCTTGCTCAAAAGGATACTGTACATACACATATACAGAATGGTCATCTTCATCACGCTGAGCTACCGATACACATACAATTGGTTACTCCTTAGACTTTGCTTTCATAAGTTCGGAACATGTGAATTTATGTGGAATTCAGGCAGGCCACTTAACCCGTTTTTCCGTAGTTTACTGTAAGGTGTATTTTCCATTCATCCTCGTGTAGGTCAGGATGTCGGATTTGCGTCTGATACCTCTTTAAACCAAATAGATGAAGAATTACAAGTGGACTGCTGTAGGGCTGGGGCTAGCAGTGGCAATGCTGGGTATTGCCTTATTTTTTGATTTAGACTTCTTTGAGTCATTCTGCACATGGCTTATCCGCTACGAACGATTCGAGCTCGATGAGTTTGTGTTCCCCGTAATTACCGTATTGGTATTCCTGATCATTGACCTTGTGAGGTTCAAAAAGGACCGTAACGTGAAAGAAGCCCGGGAAGGCATTTATAAGGCCATGGTTCAGGCTTCAGATCATGTACTGAAGAACTGTCTCAATCAAATGCAGATCATCAAGTACGCGGCAGAAGAGACTCCTGATTTTGACCCCGAGGTGTTGAAGAGTTTTGACGCTATTATGGAACAGGCGGTAACCCAACTGGAGGCCCTGGGAGAAATAGAAAACGTGGACAAGGAAGCCATAGCAAAATCAATCAACATTAAGATTTTTGAATGAGCCTTTCGGTAAAGCAGTCCGATTAACTCAATACACCTCTGTATCAGGATGAAAGGCGTACCAGGCAAACCAAAAAAGCCTGGTTGATGGAATTAGTTCCTTTGCTTCGTTTGTTACAATCAGGGCATTGCTTTCAGGTAGAAATTCCAGCTGAATGGTGATTTCACCAATCTTATCGCTAAAGTTATTTTGTTTCAGCTCACGAAGCTTCTTGATCGGATATGCTTTGAACTGGCCGTTGAGTGCTACGCCTACCACTTCGTCCTTATTGGCAAGGCGGCTATCTCTGTTTTTTACGGCAAACAACAACCGATCAGTTTTACTATAGCCCTGATAGGGTTCCCTGTTGTAATCTCTCGAAAAGCCGGTGCTTTGGCTCAATACCGTAGTTTCCGGGTATTTCCTCTTCCAATCCTGCCAGTTCATTTGATAGGATGCCAGCAGCTCCAAAGGCGTATCCACAAGCTTGCCGGAAATGGCCTTCATTTCTAACTGAGACCAGAGTGATTCCGTCTGGCGATCATAGAGTAATAAGTCACTATTGTATAGCAGGCCGGAAATACCAAAGTCTAAAACCTGATCGGTCACCTGACTCGAAAACACCATGCCACTGCCACAAAGTGGGCAAAAGCTTACAATGAAGGGCTTATCTCCTATTTTGTCGTTCACCCCTTCATGCCAGTTAAGGATTTTAACAGGATAGGCTCTCGCCTCTCCATTCATATGAACTCCAATCACAGCATCTTCCGGCTTTAACCAGGAGGCATCAGCGGCAGCTTCAAACTTAGGACTACTCAAGGTGGGAATGCCATCTCGCTTGGGTCCGCCTGATACGATTTCAGCCAGAGGCAGAGTGGCGTTTGACAGATCGAAGCCATTTTTCTCCGGGCCTTTAGAACTGGTCGTTTCAGCGGTTTCCAATGGATCATCCGTTCCTTTAGCTTCCGACTCGGACAGTTCCAGGTGATAGTCATAGGGCAAAAGGTCAGCAACGCGCTCCCATGCCCAATAGCCGTATTCCAAAAGTCCTTCGGGGTTTTTAAGTAAGCCATCATCGCTTATGGCCAGACCCCGGGAAGAGCGGCTGAATAAAAAGGAAACCTGTTCGGATGAAGAGACGCTGTTGTCTATGAATATTTGCCCGGTCCCCAGGTTTGTATTACCACCTGTTCCGATTTTGGTAGTAGAGTTTGACTCTCTCAAAAATGTCTTCTCTGGCTTTTCATGGATATACACTACTTTCAAAAAAGCATCAAATTTCAATCTCTTTTCCTGAAAAATTTTATCAGGATCAACCTTACCGAAGGTTTTGAATTTGCCGGTTTTGGAATCAAAATCAGATTTATGCAGTCTGAAACCTTCTTCATGGGTCTTACCCTGTGCCAGCGCATATAGAAAATGTTCTTTAGAGCCCAGGTACGTTTTCTCCCTGGCCTGCTGCCATGCTGCCTCTTGAGCTTCATTCTCAGCCGTAAGGGGCGTAAAGAATGGCTTACCTACATATACTGTCTCATTAGTTGATAATCGGAAGTTCTCCAGCAGAAATTTGATCTCGTAGCCAGTCGAGCGATTTTCTATCTCCAGCATTTCCAGCGCATATCCCGTAAGGCCCTCATCACTGTTTTTGGAAAACTCTATGACCCAAGGATTTTTGACTACCACTTGCTTTGCATTAAGGGTAGTCCCCAGAAAGGCCTTCTGAAATTTCTGATAGAGGCGTTGCCACTTCCTGTCCTTTTCGCGCTTCACTTCTACCGTTTTAAGCTCTCTTACCTGTGCCCTCAGTGTAAAATTGACCACCTTCTGGTTTCTGATTGCCAGCGTTTTGCTTCTATAGGCTATATGTGAGACCACCAGTCTGGCATATTCTCCAAAGTTGCCGTTAATGGTAAATTTTCCATCAGGATCTGATACAGCTCCAAAGGTGGTATTTTCGACAAAGACATTGGCCCCGAAAACAGGTTCACCGGTCTCTGCATCGATGATAGTCCCGGATACACCAGATTGGCCCAGAACCAGAGAACAAAGGAAAAAATTGAAGAGGAAGAGAGTAAGTAATCGCATCTCTGACGGTTTTAGCTCTAATTTAGCTTAGTGAGGTATGAAAAGGATATTTTAGTGACTTTTAAAAGACAATTGTAAGACAATTACCCTCAATTTAGCTGACAGCTGTCGTTCTTTTTGAGAATACACCCGGCAGTTTTGGCAACCCTTCACACTAATAAAAATATATAATATTCGTCCGTTTCTATCAGATGGTTCGTCTAAAAGAAAAACAAACAACTATGGCAGTAAACGAGAGCTACCTGGATTACGTTCAGGATCAACTATCTGACTTTGGCAATTTTGAAATAAAGAGAATGTTCGGGGGCATAGGTCTTTTCAGAGAGGGGCTTATGTTTGGAATGATTGGCGGTGATACCTTTCGACTAAAAGTAGATGAACATAATCAGGCTGATTTTGAAGAAATGGGTATGAAGCCCTACTTCAATAAGAGTAAGAAAAAAGGAATGCCCTACTGGGAGGTTCCGGCAAGTGTACTGGAAGACCGCAAGCTTCTGTCTGCCTGGGCTTTAAGGTCTTACGAGGCAGCGCTGAGAACAAAGAAATAGCCATCTAAAGATGCCAGGACTAAGTTTTGATGTTCATCCTGTTTTCTCAAGATTGTTTACCATTCACGATGTGGGTGCTATTTATTAAATCGTTATGTGCTAAAAACACCATAGGTTTGGACATCGCATAAAACTATGCATAGTTTTGACTCCTTCTGAGACCAATAAACACTTATGATCAAATTCCTTAAACGATTATTTGTCAGGCTGTTGATGATTTCATCTGTCGGCTTTTTGTTAGTAATCCTTACTGTGATAAGTCCTACGCTGCTATATGGCCACGAAACTGAAGTTGGTGAGGTTACAATCAGGCATGAGCAACCTCTGCCAACAGGCTTTGTTACTCTGCTGGAAGAAGCTATGGTTCTGGTAAGGAATTCGGAGCTCTATGATCCGACCTTCTCGATACAGCTTTGCCTCAGTGACGGTTCACGGTATCCGGAACTGATCGGAAAACTGAAAGGCGAGGGCTTCGGGCACGGTTTTTATAACATTGCCCTGGTGAGCAGTAAGGTGAACGTAAAAGCGAATCTGGCAACCTTAAATGGCTATAATTGGAACCTCAAAGAGCTCATTGTACATGAAATTCTGCATACTTATCAGTACAATCGCTACGGTTTTAAAACCATTAACTTTGATCAATGGAAAATTGAGGGTTATCCGGAATACATCTCGCGAAGATCGAAATTACCCCTGGCAATAGAAATAGAGCGACTTATTGAGCACAACGGACATAAACCCATCGAGACCTGGACCTGGGTAAATGAAGAAGACGAATCCGGTGTCTCCCTCGATTATCTAAAAAACCACCTGCTCGTGAGGTATATGCTAGAAGAAGAAAAGATGACTTATGATCAGTTACTCACCGACACTCGTTCAAAGGAGCATGTTGTTGATCAGATGATGAATTGGTATAACATTCAAATCAATAGGGTTGAGTAATCACCTGGCAGGAATCAACTTATACAACCCCTTACCCTCTACTCCCACATAGAGATAGCCATCAGGGCCCTGCTTTACGCTTCGCACTCTGCCAATGCCTTCAGCAATTCTTTCCTGACGTACGATTTTGTTGTCTTCAATGACACATCTCACCAGGTAGCTGAACTTAAGCGAGCCCACGATAAGGTCTCCATCCCATCCGGAATATGCGCTATTTGCCAGAAAGTCCATGCCACAAGGAGCAATGGAGGGCTTCCAATAGCTGACAGGCTGTTCCATCCCTTCTTTTTCGGTAATATCTGTAAAGCTCGTGCCGCTGTAGTTGATGCCATAACTGATCACCGGCCAGCCATAATTTCTCCCTTTGCGTATCAGGTTCACCTCATCTCCGCCACGTGGGCCATGCTCATGGGCCCATATATCGCCCGTAATGGGGTTTTGTGCCATGCCCTGTGGATTTCTGTGTCCATAGGAGAAAATGGCTTTCTTAGCCCCTCTCAGGTCTGCAAAGGGATTGTCATCAGGAATGCGTCCGTCATCATGAATGCGATAGATCTTACCTCCATCTCTGGTGATATCCTGAGGGTTTACGTCACGCTGTCCTCTGTCTCCTATGGAAAAATACAAGTACCCGTCCCTATCAAAAGCCAGGCGACTTCCGAAGTGCTGGCCTGCCCGGGTGTTGGGTGAGCCCTTGTACAGCACCGTATGATCCGTAAAAGCAGTTCCGTTCCATTTGGCTCTCGATACGGCCGTCATAGCCCCGCTGCCGCTCCCCTCACTTGAGGCATAGGTAAAATATACCCAGCTGTTGTTTCCAAAATCAGGATGCAAGGCGATGTCCATCAGGCCACCTTGCCCCTGTCGCGTACTTTCCGGACCTCCTTTTACCTTGCTGTCCAGTACCTGATCTCCTTTTGTTCTTTTGATGTTACCAGATTTTTCTGTGATCAACATCTCTCCATTGGGGAGAAAAACAAAACCCCAGGGATTGTTCAACCGCGACAAAACAAGCTCGTAAGAAACTGTTTTGGCATCGGGCAGAATATTGGCATGTCTGGGGTCGTTTTGTGCATGGCATGAGATGACTGCCAGGCATGTGAAAAAGAATATTGAAAGACCTTTCTTCATGGGTTGAAATTTTAGGTAATTGGAGCAGGCCCCGTAAGACTAGCCCGTAGCATTGTACAAAGTAAGTATTTAAGCGATGCGGGAGTCTAAGACATCAGAATTAGTGCTTTAAGGTTGCATTGATTAGTAACATGAACAGATTACGTTTAATCCTCATTCTCTTAACTCCTCTGAGTCTAACGGCTCAAACTGAGGACAGGGACAAGATCATTTATAAACAACTCGATACGCAGGTTAAACGGATATCAGCCGGTGATTTGGGTGGATTGAGAAATATAATGGCTGTATGAAACTCAAAATCCAATTCATATTAATGCTCTCTGTTTTGCTGGTGAATAATGCACAAACGCAAACCACCTCTCCTGAATTGGCCAAGCTTATCCGGTCTGTACCGCAGATAAAGGATACGAGCCGATTGATCCATACACTCATAGAAGAATTCGAACTAGGAGTAGACTCTATGGCTGCCGGTTTTGCCTCAACCATAGATCGTTTTGAAAAGGTCAGGATTCATAATAATCAGGAAGAGTTAATTCTGATTGAGTACAATTCTCACGATCGAGCTATGGCGCTGCTTCCTTATAAGCATCAATTCATTTTTAATATTCAAGGTGAATTGGTTTCAGGCTACCAGGCTGAGAGTTTCCGTTTCATTCAGCTCAATTCAGGGGAATCACCGCATCTCTTAATGCAAAACAGCACGGCTAAGGGGAACGGCTGGCACGAAATGTATAGTTGGCATGCCGATAGCCTGATAAACGTCTTTGGGGGCTTTAGCGATTACTTTCCCAAAACCTACGATGCTCATGATGATTTTGGTTTGAACCAGCCATTTGAATTAAAGTTTAGTTTAAAAGATGATAATAATGACGGCAGAACAGACCTGGTTTTTAGTGGCAATATTGTCGCCTACAATCATCCGAAAACTCCGGTTGAGTTCATTTTTCTGGCTACACGAAGAAGAGGTTTGGAAAGGTTTATCCAAAAAGAAAATTATTCCAAAAAGTATGCTTATCTGATTAAAAAGAAGAATCATTGACAAAAGTCTACATTGATATAGATGGAGTATTGCTAACGAAGAAGATGACCTTGCCGGAGGATGGAGCCATGCTCATAGACTATCTTCTCGAAAATTTTGATTGCTTGTGGTTGACGACACACTGCAGAGGAGGTGAGAATAAGACACTCTCCTATCTGAGGCAATTCTATACCCCTGAGCTTATTAAAAAGCTCGAACGGATTAATCCAACAGACTGGTCTACACTAAAAACCGAGGCCATTGATATGAGTTCTGACTTCATTTGGCTGGAAGACTACCCTATGGAAGCAGAGAAGTTGATTTTGAGGAGAAATAACAAAAGCGACTCTTTGATTCAGGTAGACCTAAACAGGCCAGATGAGTTGAAACGAGTTAAACAGAGGCTGGTACGGTTCAAAACCTTGTAACCAACCTTTTTTCATAATTATTGTTAAGAATATCAAAATTTATATTTATAGAAACTGACATCATCTAAGTTTCAAAGTTCGATTCATCCATCTAGTGGTAAAAACACAGGCCTTCTCCTAAAATGGTATTGCAGAAGCTCCCCTGTTTTAAGGATTTTTCCATAGTAAACATTATATTTATTGTAATTAATAAAATAATTATACTATTGTTGTTCAGGAGATCACCGAAAATCCTGAAAAGAGTAGGCAATTAAAAAGCTTATCAATGAAAAAGCTGTTATCAACATTACTTACCACCGCATTTATCTTTGTTCTTATGTGCAGCAGCCTGGTTAACCAATCGGAGGCCATGTATTTTGGAAAAAAGAAGGCGAAGGCAGTAGTTACCTATGACGAAAACGGACATCCACAAATCGACTGTTCAACCTGCGACCCTGCAGGAATTTGTACAGTTACCGATTGTGATGACCCTGTAATCGGAGGTTTGTAAAATTCATTCAAAGGTGCTTTTACCAAGTTAGGAGCACCTTATTTTTTATTACTACCATGAGCCATAAAAAACATCAAAAATACCTGCGAGCCACCCTCTTCCCTGTCATCGCACTCGCTGTCATTATTAGCATTTTCTTCCAAATCAACTCTGAGGATTCAGAATCTGCCTCAATCGAAGTGTTGAAGGAGGCAGTTGACGGCCGATTACATATAGAAGATTCCATAAATCTGGAGGAATTGTATAAGAATGCCTTGTCTTTCAAGTTGAAAGAGGCCGAAGACCAATCAATGGATATCTGGTTTCATGATGGAGCAGGCCTGACCATCAATAAGTTTAGTCTGGAAGGAAGGCATGTCAATTCCATTGTCCTTCCCCCTATCAATGAACCTGTCGGACTCAATAGAGTTTCCGATTTCTTCGTCTACAACAAGGATTCAATTTTTGTCTATGATGCTCAATACAGGCGTCTTTTGCTGACTAATGAAAAATCAGATGTGCTGAACCTCTGGCTTATCAACAACTACATACCAGAGCTATCTGCAGGCAGAAACAATGAGATAATAGATGTATACAAAAATGAAAAGAATGAGCTAAAAATTGACCTGACTGGTTATTCCAATATCTACTACCAGTCTGATCCGAACTTCTTTCGGAAGAATTCCCTGGTCTATCAAATCAACTTAAGTACGGAACAGGTCTCACGAGGCCTTCCTTACCCGGAAAAGAGTCCTTACCTGGATCATTTGTTCTGGAGTGGTGTGATGCCCTATGTTAGGAAAGCAGAAAACGGTTACCTGGCCGTATTCCCCCTGGATGAGAAGATTTATCGCTATGACCTGGCTCTGGCATTCAAAGATGTGATTGACTCAAAACCCAATAATTTCCCCCGTGCCATTGGCAACAAATATGGCAATCCGCAGGAAATGAACTTTGCCCGAATTGACAGGAAGTTAAATGGCTTCAATCTTAAAACCAGAGGTGTCTTTAATACGCACAATGAGCAAGTTTTTGCAAAAATCTACAGAGCTCCCTTGGGTGACCATGATGAAATACCGGATGACTATGCCAGTTTTCTAATGGGAGATTATCCCTCAAAACACTACCTCCAGGTATTTAAGGTCGAAGGTGATTCCTTTGTCAAGAAATACAGTGATATCGAAATCAGCAGACTCGGGCTTGGAAACCTGTTACATATTGACGGTGCGGGTCGCTATTATTTCCTTAAAAACGACCCTGAGAGTGAGGCAAACGTCATTGTGATTTGCCGGCCTGGCCCCGATAACAAGCAAATTGCCTATGCTGATTGAGCAAAGGCTTGTAAGGTACTTATACCCTGATGGAAAAAGGGCCGATTGTTGAGTGGTTCGGCTCATCAGTGCCTCAGGTTTTAATGCTGAGGTACTTGGTTACCAGATAGTCATCCAGGCCATATTTGGAACCCTCCCTTCCGAAACCACTTTGCTTTACGCCACCAAAGGGGGCAGCTGCATCTGATATAATCCCAGTATTAATCCCTACCATTCCATATTCCAGGGCCTCGGCTACTTTCCAGATCAGGGCATTGTCCTTTCCATAGAAATAGGCTGCGAGGCCCGCATCCGTGTTATTGGCGAGTCGAATCACCTCGTCCACTGTCTCAAATTTATACACTGCTGCTACCGGGCCGAAGATCTCTTCGCTGCTAATCTTCATTTCGAACCTGGCATCAGTAATAATAGTGGGTAAATACAGCAAGGACCCCGAATAGAAACGATGGCCTCCCAACTCCAGGCTTGCCCCACATTCCAGGGCGTCTTTGACAAGGCCTTCCACTTTTGTCGCTGCCTTTTCATTGATCAAGGGACCAATGTTCACACCTTCATTCAAACCAGAGCCTAGCCTAAGTTTGTCAGTAGCTACCTTCAACTTCTCGACAAACACGTCATACACAGCTTCCTGCACATAAATTCTGTTGGCGCAAACACATGTTTGCCCTGCATTTCTGTATTTAGAGACTATCGCTCCCTCCACTGCCGCATCTACATCCGCATCATTAAAAACAATGAAAGGAGCATTTCCGCCCAGCTCCAGAGAGAGCTTTTTCACAGTATCAGCACACTGTTTCATCAGGAGCTTGCCTATAGCTGTAGAACCGGTAAAAGAAAGCTTTTTTACGACCGGAGATGAAGTAAGTACCTCGCCTGCCTCTGCAGCCTGTGTAGTGGTGATTACATTGAATACTCCGGGTGGTACTCCTGCCTCACTGGCCAAATAAGCTATGGCTAATGCTGAGAAAGGCGTTTCTTCGGAAGGTTTAAGCACCACGGTACAGCCAGCAGCCAAAGCCGGTGCCACCTTGCGGGTAATCATGGCATTGGGGAAATTCCAGGGGGTAATAGCAGCCACCACACCAATTGGCTGTTTTAGTACGATAGTACGCTTATCTGCCTGCGGGCCGGGGATAGTATCTCCATAGACGCGCTTAGCCTCTTCAGCAAACCATTCTATATAGGAAGCTCCATAAGCAATCTCTCCACGAGACTCAGTCAGGGGCTTTCCTTGTTCCAGAGTCAATAATATGGCCAGGTCTTCCTGATTTTCTAAAACAAGGTTGTGCCATCGTTTCAGTATGCGGGAACGATCAATGGCCGCCAAAGCCTGCCAACTCGCTAAAGCCGTATGAGCAGCTACAATTGCTTCCTCAGTTTCTTCTACTCCTCCATCCGCTACTTTACCCAGCAATTCGTGATCAAAAGGATTGTAAACATCAAAGGTTTGACCATCGGCAGCACTGATCCAATGTCCATTTATAAACAATTGGCTATTAACAAGTTGCCTATTTTTAATTAGACTCAACATTTAACAGATATTTATTCATCAATCATCATCAGTTGATCAGCCATTCAATTTATAAAAACCTTTCCTGATACTCACCAAAAGCTTGTTAATCAAAGCCAGGTCTGGTGTTGATGGCAAATCAGAAATCGGATACACCTGCTGAATCCTTTCGATCTTCTGATTGGCTTCTTTGAGCAAATCATCATACTGCAGTTCGCCCCGCTTAATGGACAGCAAATACTCGCGATCAGGCCTGCGCACATTCAGCTTACCGCTCGCTCCTATTTCTTCGGCTACCGAAAGTAAACGAATGGTGTGCATCATATTTTTCGCATCGTAATTTTTACCATGATCAAGTGTATTCTGATAACGATGATCATTTCGTTTTTCCACCCACTCCCAATACTCCTTATAATCTTTGCAATAAGTACTGTAAGCAGATTTATTGAAAGACATAATAGCAATAGGCGCTACTCCTTTCGGAATAGAGCTCAAGGCAATATCATTCGCTTCTTCTTTTCTTATTACACCCTTGTAAGCCGTTTTACCATGATAAAGCCCATACATATCGGGCATATGGGCAATTCGTGACAGACCACAATCAGACTGATTCAGGCTGTTTTTGGCCAGGAAACGGGCAACGGGAACCGAGCCCTGTCCATGTGAAACGTAGCAAAAGTCCAGCACACCTTTACGCTCTTTGTCCATAGGATTCAGAATCTTCTTGTTCAACCCCTTTGCTTTCTTTACCTGGGTCATGGCATAGCCACCGAAACTGTGCTCGCAAAGTCTGGAAAGGAAGTTCTCATTTCTGATTTGCTCAAACAACGGATGCATCAACCTGATACAATCATCAGGTGAGTACAGCAGCTCCAGAATATTCGGGTTGTTTTTGGCTAAAAGCTCCATAAAACGTCTAAGCTCGTAATAGACCGTGTCATTCGTTTCATCACTGACCTGATCAACCTTATCAAGCCCCAGAAATTGTTGCTCAGACAACACAAAAACGCCTTTGATATCCACATCCGAATGCTCAGTCTGAAGGCCATAGGCATGGCTTCCACTGAGACATTCGAATATGATCAGGTTTTGATCTTTCAGATCCTGAATCGTCATTTATAACCTCCTTTTACCGTTTTAATAAAAAAATCATTCAGCACGCTGAAATCTCCATTTCCGGCACTCAGCTCTGTTAGCTTTACACCATTGGCTTCAAAGGTGCTGCTTAGAAAAGCATCAATGAGTTTGTCTGAAGCACTGAGGTATGACTCGTTTTCGCGCGACTTTATTTCCATCAACTCTTCGATTCTTCGCCTCACAGGCGCTTCCACCAGTTCAAGCATATCAGCAAATACAATGGGCGCCATGGTGTTCATTTTTCTGATCCACGACACTGCCAGCGTAGTTCTCAATGCGTAAAAATAACTTTTTAGCTTCACCTCTTCTTTTCCTACACATGCTTCGATGTACTTCAGCGACATGCTGTGGTAATGATGTGCTACCGCCACGGGAGAGAAGAAATCTGCAGCAAGCTCAGAGAACTTTTGTTTAAATCCATTAACCTCCCCATATACAATTGGGGACTGGATCCACTCCAGCGGTGAAGCATTCGACTTTTTGAGCAGCCTCAGCCCTTTCCGCAGCTCCCAGCCTGTTATATCGAGCTCATGCTTATCTATGGGAAGGTTTATAGTGTCTTTACCCTCTGAGAGCGACAAGTACCAGTCTGGCTTATGCACATAGATAAACCGAACATCGTAGTCACTGTCGGGTGAAGGAAAGCCCCATGCCCGCGAACCGGATTCGCAGGCATAGAGCATTGTTATATCATGTTCTTTGGATAGCTCTTTAAGCTTATCCAGAATTAGCTTTTTCATTAGTTCTTTAATTCAATCCATCCAATAAAAGAAACAATCAAACACTCTATATGGTGTTTCACCTAATAGAGTTGGTATTTCTATCTCAAAAGAGAGGTTCCTAGCCAGTGTTCCCCTGGGAGGTATGCTGAATCCAAACTCAGTCAATGTTGTTTTTATACGTTTCAACTCCTGCTCCCAAACTTCTGACGGAAGACTCTCAAGTATATCTGGCTCCAGAAAATGAGCCCCTCCTCCTGTTTCCTTACCATTCATATAGGTCTTTATCCAATGCCCGGCTCCATAAACAACGACAGGTGCCACTCGTGACAAATAGACCATCAAGCCATTAGTAGTAAGAGAAACGCCATTCTCATGATGCTCCTTTGTAATATCGCTTTTATCTTTTTTCGAGATATTCAAAGGCACATAGGAAGCATAACCACTTCCGTAATTGTTAAAGTCCGCTTCAATGGATAGCGATCCTATATCACCTAATCTCCCCACTAACTGACACAGGAATTCTTCAATTTTTCGACTATTCCCTGTGCTATATGGAAAGACATCCGAAACAGCAAAACCATCTACTAAATCTCTTAAATATGATTCTTCAAAAGTCATGACGTGTCGATTAATCTGATTCTTTAAACTTCTGATCGCCACACATTCTCACAATTTTTGGCTGGAAAGACCCGATGACATCTACCAGGTCTTCCTGAGATTGCATCACCTTCTTAATGTCTTTATAAGCCATAGGCGCTTCATCCAGGCCTGAGCCTATTACTTCCACACCCGCATCGTGAATATGCGTTGAAACCTCTTTTTGATTCAGGGTTCTTTTTGCCTGGGTTCTGGACATCGCCCTACCCGCACCATGTGAAGCAGAGTTGATAGATGACTCGTCACCCTTACCCCTCACAATATAGCCCGGAGCCGTCATGGAACCCGGTATAATACCCAACACCCCTTTACCAGCTGGCGTAGCACCCTTTCTGTGCACGATGATCTCATTGCCTTGTGCATCCTGCTCTTTCCAGGCGAAGTTATGGTGATTTTCTACCATTGTCACCGGAGATGCTCTCAGCCCAACTGCCATACGCTCATGAATCTGATGATGACATGCTGAGGCATAATCACCTGCAAGGTTCATGGCCAGCCAGTACTCCTGCCCTGCTTCTGTATCCAAATCCAGCCAGGCCAGGTGTTTAGCATCCTGAGGCAGCTTACACTGCTCCATTGCCAGTTTAGTATAATGACCGGCAATGGTGGCACCGAAACCTCTGGAACCGGAATGCGACAGTAATGCCAGGTATTGGCCTGTAGCCAAACCAAACTCGTTGTTCTCATCCAGTATCTCTGTGATTCCAAACTCTACAAAGTGGTTACCACCACCGGAAGAGCCGATCTGACTGTAAGCCTTGTCTTTCAGGCCCTTGATGAGACCTATCTCATCGAAAAGTGGGCTTTCCAACACAGCATGATCCTTAGGCTTTTTAAAAGTAGCTCTGCCAAACTGAGTGTTTCTCACCAGCATTTTCTTCAGGTCATCTTTTCTATCCTCCAGCGTACCAGCAGGAAGATCGTATATGGTCATACACATTCTGCAACCAATATCCACGCCTACACCATAAGGAATCACAGCGTTTTCAGTGGCCAATACACCACCGATCGGCAAACCATAGCCATGATGAGCGTCAGGCATTAAAGCACCAGCTTTGGCTACCGGCAGTCTCATGGCGACTTCCATTTGATTGATAGCGCCTTGTTCAATGCCCTCAGCACCATATACTTTATACAAATCTGGTGTATCTCTTAGTTGACGAACTTCATCAACAGGAGCAATCAGTTCTGATGCTACCAGTGCCAAAATCTCATCTTTTGTATAAAGCTCGGGTGTAGCGATCACTTTGGTAAAAAGCTCCGTTAAGCTCTCCATTGTCAGTTCACTCAAAGGTCCCTGCGTTAATTGCATAACCAGTCCTATCACCTTTCCTTCAGGAAATCCGAGATCCAATATTTGCTTACCTGTTAGTTTCATTTTCTTCTTTATTTTAAATCTGTGTCAAAGAAAGTGTGATGCTACGCAGTCTTTTTGCGTACTGGAAAAGAAAGTTCATTCTAGTCAAAAAACCTAAAGGAAAGTCCTGTCAAACACTTCAAAAGGGACTAACCACTGAGGCTTTGAAAATAACTCGCTGAACATAAAAAAACCACCTCGGTTTCCCGAAGTGGTTTAAATAAAAGAGTAACAGGACGTTTGAATTTTGGGGACCCGTCTAGGGAGGATTTGCACCTCTACCCGGATAAACCCGGATACCCTTCCCCTTCTCTGGTGGACGAAGTATTTCAAACTGACGACATCTTTTTTTACTGTAAAATTGAAGAGGTAACAAGGTGTATAGTCTCTTTTTAATGTGCTCTTCCAACTGAGCTACTCCTGAGATTTCTACTCAGGAGATCGGATTCGAACCGATGACCGCATTACCTAACGAAGTATGACTGTACTACGACACTCTTCAGATTATTCTAAAACAATAAGTATAAAAGAGGCAACTGGCGAACAGTGACAAAGCGTCTTGCCCATTAGACGACAGACCCATTTATTGAGTTTATTGTGGATCTGACGGGATTCGAACCCGTATTTCTCGAGTAACAGTCGAAGTAACACTATTCTACGGCACTCTTTTAGTATTTTAATATTGGAGGCAAAAGCGAAAAACCTTTGAGGATTCGAACCTCTCACCGAAGTGATTCACCAACGAAGTATGGCTTGTCTACGGCACTCCAATTTTACTAAAGCTTTTCAATAAGCCCCTGTCCATATGACAGGGGCTGCATCAGATTTCGATGCGCTTAATTTTGTCAAGAGCATCTCCACCTTCTTCAATGGCCGCCAGGACATCGAAGATTTTATCGGACCATCCGGCAATCAGGAAAACATCATTCCTTTTTACCTGCAATGGTACATTTCCGTAACCTGCCAGGTCAAACAAATACAGTCTGGCCTGAGGGGCTACTTTTACTTTATATTCCTTCCAGCTATTGGCAATATGACCGCTTCTGCTGGTACTGTCCCACATTTGCAGGTCAGTAAAGAACATCACCTTATCCATTTTTCTACGGGCACGCGTCAGTGAGTCGATCACCAGGTGACCATTGGTAGAATAGCCTACGGAGCCCTCCATGCTGTCCAGTTTTCTCACATTGCTGAGGATGTTGGACCTCGACATATTGACTTCTTTCCAGCGATCACCGAAAATGCCTGTAACTACATTTTTGGATTTTGAAGCCAACAGCATGCTCAACACCAGACCAATGTCATAGCAGCGAATTTTACTTCTGGCACTTACAGCCTGATACATAGAACCTGACACATCGGCCGCAATCAACAGCTTTGTATTCAGGTCAAAGCCTGAGATGTTTTCAGCACTGATATTGATTGCTTCTTCCAGAGAATCCATCAACCATGAAACATAGTTCAGCTTCAATGGCTCCAGTTCTTTGTAAGCAGCCAGAAACCTGAATGGCAATTGCTTAGACCTTCTCACTGCTACAGGGTCAGCCAGGTGTTCACCTACCTTCCTGATGGCATCAGAAGACACTTTGGCTTGCAGTATATTTCTCAGGTTTCTCAGCAAGGCCATATAGCCCAGTTTGCCACTGTCAATCAGTTCTTCCCACTTACGCTTTATGGCGCGGGCCTTGTCAGAAGCATCTTTATACTCCTCCTGACCAATGGCTGACAGCTCAACCTCCCAGGTATAAGGTGTCTCCAAGGCATCATTGACAATACGGTCAAAAACCTGCTGTTGAGCTTCAGAAACTGCCTTTGGGTGAGTAAGAAACAAAGCATCCTTAAAGGTCACTGTTGTTTTCCTGTTGTACTTGGCAAACTGGTATTCATCAAACTTGTTGAATGCCTGCGCCAAACCCTTTTGCACCTGTTTAGAAAGCTTATTCAGTTGCTTATCGCCAGTGCGCAGGTTAGAAAGCTGATAGTAAGCCAGCAACTCAGTGATTTCATCAGCACGCTGAATCACTCGCTGCGTTGTCTGACCTACCAAACCATCTCCATTATGCGACTTGGAGAGTTCTGTAATCAATACCAATGGCACCGATCTCAAATACATTTGCTCCCTGCAATACACCGCTAATCTGGCCACGAACGAAGGCTCTACTCTATTAATCAGGTTTATAATTCTCTGAAGTCTCTCATTTTCCTTTTCATAAAAAGTGTTAGACAAACTCGCAGTGACTACAGCGGTATAAAGCTCCAGCTCTGCACTTGTTGTGTAGGCCACCGCACCTTCGTGGTTGACCGTTTGAGCGACTGTTTTCTTAAATACATTGAACTTCATGACTGTAGTTTTTTGTGTTTTTCTTAATTGATAATTCAAAGGTTCGCCCCTTGTACGCAGTCTTTTTGCGTAGTAAAAATATTTTTCGGAATTTTTAAAAAGTTTGAAGAAGTATGGACTAATGGTCCTCTCCTTGAGGAGAGGATTTAGGTGAGAAGAAAACAAACATGCCAGCTAATAGAAATGCACTAATACGGTACAGAACCATTGACAACTGCCTTAAAAACAGGTTCAGGAAATGGACCCTGGAGGACCTGATAGAAGAATGCTCAGAGATTTTGTATGAATATGAGGGCATAGACAAGGGTGTAAGCAGACGCACCGTGCAGATGGACCTGCAGATGATGCGCAGTGACAAACTGGGTTATAACGCCCCTATCATTGTAGTGGATAAAAAATACTACACCTATGAAGACCCGGAATACAGCATTACCAACATTCCTTTAACCGATCAGGACCTTGGCAGACTGACAGAAACGGTGGACTTTTTAAAACAGTTTAAAGGTTTCTCTCACTTTCGTGAATTGGAAGGCATGGTGCAGAAGCTGGAAGACCATGTTCATTCTCAGAAAACACACCAAAAACCGGTAATTGACTTTGAGAAGAACGAAAACCTAAGGGGCCTGGAACACCTGGACAGACTGTATCAGTCCATCATTCGCAAAGAGAGTATTACCATGACCTACCAGTCCTTCAAAGCAAGGCAGGCCAATACTTTTACTTTTCACCCCTTTCTGCTAAAGGAGTTTCGAAACCGCTGGTTTGTGATCGGAAAGCGAAAGGCCAGCGATGAGTTTCAGAATCTGGCCCTGGACAGAATCATCAATCTCGAAACCTCTGAGGTACCCTTGATTGATACGAGTGGCTTTGACGCAGAAGACTACTTCAGGGATGTGATCGGAGTTTCAGTGAGTACAGGAGTGACACCTGAAGAGGTGCTGATCTATGTGACACATAAGCATGCTCCTTATGTTATGACCAAACCCCTGCACCATTCACAAAAACTGGTTGATAAGGACAATTATGGCATTACGATCTCTCTGCACTTACAACACAACTTTGAGCTCGAAAAAGAGATTCTCGCTTTTGGAGATGGTGTGAAAGTTATTTCACCAGAGCGACTCAAACGGAGCATTAAAGGGCGTTTATTAGGAGGAATTGACTTATACAATACTGAATTGAGTGAAACCGGACTGGTAACTGCCGCAAGGAAACTGGAACACAATGGTTCAAGTGTGATGAACTATGTTTATACTAAAAGGGAAGTTGATAAACTTAAAAGAGTGCTGGATCAAAAACTGACTCAGCAGCGAGGAACCTTTTCCCAAAGGCGTTTAATCCAAACCATTCCTGAGCTGGAAAACTTATTGATCAATAAAAATCTGAGAAGAGTTGTACAGGCCATGGATGAAAAAGCCTTTCTGGTAAAGGCCATTTTCTTTAATAAACCGCCTGAAGCCAATTGGTATGTAACCTGGCACCAGGATAAGGCCATTAATCTACAAGAGAAAAGAGAAACGGAGGGTTTTACAGGCTGGACACAAAAGGAAGATGTAGTAAGCGTACTACCTCCTGTAGAAGTCAACCAAAATTGCTTCTCTATAAGAATACACCTGGATGATACTGACGACCAAAACGGTGCATTGAAAGTACTCTCCGGCTCACATAAAGCACTGCTGAGTGACGAGCAAATCCGGTTGATCTCAACCAACAGCGTGCCTTCTACTATTGAAATGCGGGCTGGAGGTATTCATCTTATGAAACCCTTATTGCTTCATGCTTCGGCTAAAAGTAAGAGTCAAAAGCAACGCAGAGTCATTCATTTGGAGTTTTCATCCCTTGAACTGCCCAATGGACTGGTGTGGGAAGAAAGAATCGAGTTAAGCACCTAACTCAATTCTATTCGTGCCTTAGTGCCTTTACCGGATTGGCCTGTGCTGTTTTAAAAGATTGGGTAGACATGGTCAGAAAAGCAATGACAAAAGCAGAGGCTGCTGCCAGCACAAAAGCAATCAAATTGATATTGTCTTTATAATAGAAGCCCTGAAGCCACTGCTCCATAATGGCATAAGACATTACAGAAGCAACCACCGCTGCCATGGCTACGATCACAAATACGTTTTTCAATAGCAGGCCTACTATCTGCAGGCTAGAAGCCCCTAAGGTTTTTCGGATACCAATCTCCTTAGTGCGTTGCTCTATGGTAAAAACAGTCAGCCCAAACAGGCCCAGGCAAGATATTAGAATGCAAAGGCCGGCAAAAATCCCGATCAGGGTCATTTGTTTGATATCAGCACTGTACTGTCTGTCGAGTGAGTCATCAAGGAACTGAAACTCAAAAGGGTGCTCACTATCAAAAACATTCCATTTATCTTCAATATACCCCAGCGTTTCAGGCACACTATTTCCTGTTATGCTGACTGTGAGCATTCTGCTAGCCAGCTTTTTATTTCTGCTGGTCCAATAGTCTGCATTAAAATCTTCGGGTGCCGGTAACCAGAAAATCATAGACTCTACTTCATGCTGAAGTCCCTGAAAATGAAAGTCTTTCATCACCCCCACCACATAACTGGCTTCTTCTCCTGCTTCGTAGCGCAATCTTTTACCTAGCGGCTCCTTCCAGCCCATTTTTTTAACGAGTGTTTCGTTTACCAGTATGGCATGATTGGCATCCGTAGGAATGGTTTCATCAAAGTTTCTGCCCGAAATGAGCTCAATCCCCATGGTATTTACGAAATCATCGTCTATGTAAAACCAATTGTAAGATTGTGAGACAAACACACCTTCGTTGTTTTCAATCTCAGCCTGTTCAAAAGAAGTAACCCTCCCCAGCTGGTTTAGTGAGACTGTGGCATCCAACACATTGCTGTGCTGCTTCAGCTCATTGATTAAAACGGGTATTTTTTCTATGGAAGAAGCCCCCTGAACGGTCAGTACAAGCTTGTTTTCCTTTTCGAAACCGAGTGACTTTTCCTTCACAAAGCGCATTTGATTGTACATAAGTATCGTACATGAAATGACGCAGATAGAGACCAGAAACTGTACAAAGACCAGCCCTTGCCGGATTTTCGTATTATTGGTTTTTGTTGACCTGACCAGGGAAAATCGTGAAAGTGCAATGGCTGGATAAAGTCCAGCGGCCGCACTCATTAAAATCACCCCTGCTCCCACCAAAGCCAATGCTTCTGGAAAAAGCAAGGTGTCCAGCGGCAGTGATTTATCGAGCAGATTGTTTAAAGCGGTATAGTTGATGACTACGTATGAGAGCCCAAGGCCGATAACAAGGGCAATCAATACAAAAACAATTGATTCAGTAAGAAGCTGGAAAACCAACTGGTGCCGCTGTGCTCCGAGCACTTTGGGGATCACAATGCCCTTAGTACGCTTTGAAAAGCGAGCCGTTGACAGGTTCATATAATTTATGCAGGCCACCAGAAGCACGAAAATGGCAATACCCGTAAATCCCGCTATGTAAAAACGATTTCCATGAGGTCTGTCGCGTTGCGCCCTTGAGCTGAGATGAATTTCGTCAAGTGGTTCCAGCAAAAAATCCACTTTGCTGTTATAGCGATCAGGATGATCTGCCATGTATTTCTCAAAAAACTGATCAGAGACACCATCAAAAGCACTTTGATCATATCCTTCGGGCATTAACAGATAGGTATAGTCAGACCGGGAATACCAAAGACTCCAGCGTGAGTCATTGTCATCGATCGGGGTAAACCTCGAAGATGACAGTTCCTGGTAGGCAATCAGCACGTCATACTTTAGGTGTGTATTGTCGGGCAGATCGGCAAATACCAGGGTCACGATAAAATCGGTTAACTCCCCCTTAATGGTTTTTCCTACAGGATTTTCATTTCCGAAATAGGTTTGGGCAAAGCTCTGACTTACTGCCATTGATTTTGGCTGAGTCAAAGCTGTTTCCGGATTGCCAAAGACGATATCATGACTGAAAACTTCAAAGACATTCGGGTCGGTCATGGCCACATCACCCCACCGAACAGTATTACCCTCAAACTCAAAAATCGAATAACCTCTATTGTTCATGGAAAAACGTACAAAGGACTCGATCTGGGCAGACTCTGCGGCCATCAATGGCCCCAAGGCATAAGAGGTCTCGGCAAACAGGTTGGTGTTTTCCCCCGAGTTCAGCTGACTGCTCACCCTGTAGATGCGTTCATGCTTAGAGAAATGCTGATCATAGGTGAGCTCACTCTTTAGGTAAAGTACCAATATGATACAGCAGGCTATGCCCAAAGAGAGCCCAGTGATGTTAATAAAACTGTAACTGGCCTCCCTATAAAGGTTGCGACCTACAATTTTAAGGTTATGCTTAATCATAAGAGTGTTGTTTTGAGTTTTGGGTAGTCTTTTAGAGTAAAAGCCGAAGATTAGATGAAGCGTATCAAACCAATACATGAACAAGGCATACCAGGCCCCTCTTTGCTCTTTTCTTTCGGCATAGACCTCCTGCATATCGCCCAGGAATTCTTCACTCAAACCTGAGTTGATTAGCAGGGATAATAACCGACCGGCAAGTTTAGGAGTACGACTATCTTTCAACGAGGGCATGATTCACTAATTGAGACCGGGAATTAACTGCCACATTTTTTGACGTACCTCCTGAGATGATTTGAGTTGCTTCATACCCAGACTGGTAATTTTAAAAAGCCTCTTTCTCCTATCGCCTCTCTTGGCCGTATTGCCACCCATTTCCGATTCCAGCAGACCCTTATCCTGAAGTCGGTAGAGGGTTATGTGAACTGCGCCCAGAAGGATGCTTCTATTGGAATGGCGTTCAACTTCATTCTTGACCGATACACCATAGGCCTCTCCTTCCAGGATACAAACCGCCAGCAATACCAGCTCTTCAAATTCGCCTAGTCCTTTGTTCTTCATTTCTTATACATTGTATATTATACAAAGTTATAACTAATAGTTAGAATTAAAAAACGACAACCATCACTATTTGGTTGCCGTTTCTTCAAAATCCAGTCCCAGAGTCCCTATTTAACCCTTTCTCCAACATCTCTAAATACATAGAACCAGTCCTTTATCTCATCAAATCTACTTTGCCAACCCTCCCAGATCATTCGATCGGGATCTCTAAACGAGATTTTTGATCTGAAAAAGCGATCTCTCTTAGCGTTCTGAGGCATGACTATTCTGATCTCTTTCTTGTCGGCATCCAGGTACCATTGCTGATGACTGTATGCAGGATAGTCATTGGAGAAATTGATGGCCTGATAGTATTCACCCCATTTGTTATAGTTGATGAGATATACATACATCCTATTTTTACCAGTTTTAGACACGGTGGTTTCTGCTTCACATTTTATAAAGCTATCACCAAGATAATATTCACAGGTACGCATACCCTTCTCCTTATATTCCTTATCCGTTCCCGGGTAAAGTGTTTCTTCTACCTGCCAGGTTCCGATTAAAAAATCCAAATCCCTGATGGACTGTCCATAACCATGTTCAAATCCAGAACATATCAGTGCGATGCTCAAGGTGGTTTTTAAAATGTTTTTTTTCATTGCGATATATTGTTTGAGTTGTAATGATCTGGTCTCATGATAAGAAGGTCGGTAGGCACTGTATGAGTAATTAGTTAATTACTCTTGAAATCGTGGCGACCTACAACCTGAATCATATCATCCCGCTAGAAGAATCGATTCCTGACACCTTGGATTAATCAGGAAAGCTCTGCATCTTATCAGGCGAGTAACAATTGAATGGACGACCGAAGCTCTTCGACAAAACTTACCAGACATCTTGGATTAACCGGCCTTGCCGCAACAGGAATATGCTCTATGATTGGTGCCTCGATTTATGTGGTGCCCTTTATGATCCAGCGGAATGTTCCAGGTATAGGTCCCAATGTGATCCCTGCCTTTCTGTTTGCTGCAATTCCCGCTTTACTGGCAGCTTTCGCCTATGCGATGCTTAGTTCGGCTATGCCCCGGGCCGGAGGAAGTTATGTCTATGCCAGTCGGGGACTGCACCCCTATCTGGGCTTTGTTGCCAGTTTCTCTCAGTGGTTTGGTCTTTCCATTGTCATTGGAGTGATAGCCTATGTCATTGTCCCCTTTTTCAGAGACATCGCGCTTGCTTTGGAACAACCTGAGCTGGCTGCCTGGTTTGACAAAGGTTTTGTAAGGGTTGGATTAGCACTCTTAATGCTCTGGATCTTTGTGTTGATCAACATCAGAGGCATTAAAGCCTATGTGAGGGCCCTTATTCCATTGATGCTGCTCATGTTCGGTCTGGGCATCGTTGTGATCTATACCGGCTTCAGTTTTAATCATACAGATTTTGCAGCCGAGGTACCAGACTCAGTCAGTACCGGCTTATCAGACCAGGCATTTAACTGGAACACCTTTTTAGCTGCCGCTGCCATTCTTTTCTCCAGTTTCATCGGCTTTGATGCCATTGCCCAGGCAGGTGGAGAAGCCAAAGAGCCTGCCAGAATGCTACCCCGCGCCATCGGAATTGCCATTGTAGGTGTGGGGCTCTATTATTTTGCTTTCACCTCAGCGGTATACCATGCCGTTCCCTGGCAATATGTGGCGGAACAAGCGCTAAAAGGAGACATCACCGCCACAGGCTTATTGCAACCTATCATTCCCTTCGCTCTTGGGGTGGTAATTACTACCGGTGCTGCCATAGCCCTGATCAATGACCTGCCGGCCATGATCCTTTCTGTGTCCCGATTGGTCTTTGCCTGGTCAGGAGATGGTATTTTCCCAAAATCACTCAGCAAAACGCATGAGCGACACCATACACCTCACAGAGCTTTGATACTCAGTGGCTTTATGGCTTCTATTGGTATTCTGGGAAGTCATTTTGCAGGAGACTTCTTCCTCGGTATCGATATTATGGTATTGGCCATGCTGGTGAATTTTCTACTGATGTGCATGACTGTGCTCGCCATAAAGAAACGCAATCCAGAGCTGGCCGGAAGAATAGAGGTGATCAAATCAAGATGGCAACAGCGGCTTGTGGCCTGGCTTGGTGTACTTTTTCTTTCAGGCTTCATTCTCGTGCATGTGGTCAAAGACTTTCAGACCGAGGTGAGTCACTGGTACTTCCGCTCTACTCCTGTTTGGCTATTGGTAATGGCTCTTGGCTCCGTAATTTTCCTTATACAGTATCTGGGAATGATGAAAGAAGGTATTGATGCTGGTGCATTGTTTAAAAAGCTTCCTGAAGAATGAAAGAACTATCTACTCCCCCACTCTATCAAATCAACGAAGATCTTCAGGTACCCAGAATCATTACGGGACTCTGGCAGGTGGCAGACATGGAAAGAGAAGGTGTTCTGTCAGATTTTGAAGACAGGGCCCTGGCGATGAAGGCTTATGCCGACAAAGGTTTCAACGCTTTTGATATGGCTGATCATTACGGGTCTGCTGAGGAAATTACCGGTGTTTACCGAACCAACTATCAACAGGAAACTCCCATACAAGCCTTTACGAAATGGGTGCCGGAACCTGGGGAAATGACCCGGGAGAATGTCAGGAAGGCTATCGAGCTATCTCTGAAAAAACTCCGTACTGAGCAAATTGAAGTGCTGCAGTTTCATGCCTGGCAATATGCCAATCCGGCCTGGCTCGATGCACTATCTTACCTCCAAGAACTAAAAGAGGCAGGGCTGATACGCCATCTGGGAGTGACTAATTTTGACACAGCTCACTTAAAAATGGCACTCAGTCATGGAATTGAAATAGCCACGAATCAGGTAAGTTATTCATTGCTGGACAGGCGTGCATCTGGCGCTATGTCTGAGCTTTGCAAGGCCTCAGGTGTAAGGCTTTTTGCTTTTGGCACTCTGGCTGGTGGCTTTTTGTCAGACCGCTGGCTCGGGCAAGCTGAGCCCAACCTGACTGAGGAGCTTACCTGGTCACAAATGAAATATAAACGCTTTATCGACTCTGCTGGTGGCTGGGAGCACTTTCAGCAATTACTGGTAACATTAGACAGCATTGCTCGTAAAAAGGGCGTATCGATAGCTAATATTGCCTCACGCTATATTCTCGAGCAATCAGCTGTAGCCGCTTTGATCATAGGGGTGCGCCTGGGGGAACGAAATCATTCTGCCGACAACCTCAGGCTCTTTAACTTTGAACTCTCCAGAGCAGACCAAAATGCATTGGGGAGCACACTGAGCAATTTCAAGGACATCCCCGGTGATTGTGGTGATGAGTACAGAAAATCTCCTTTTCTGACTGCCGCGGGAAACCTCAGTCATCATTTTGAAGGCTTCAGAGCCCCCTACCCAACCGTGACCGGTGCTGATGGAAGAACCAAGGCCTTAAGCGGCACGGTATGGGAAGATATGGCAGGCTTCAGCCGGGCAGTTCGAAAAGGTAACAGGATTGCCATTTCTGGTACAACTGCCACACATGGAGATCAGGTGGTAGGTAAATCAGACCCGGGAGTACAAACTCATTTTATCATTGATAAACTGGAAGGTGCCCTGCTTGCCCTGGGCAGCAGCCTGGAGGACGTAGTGCGTACCCGCATTTTTGTTCGAAATATTGACGACTGGGAACCTGTAGCCAGGGCCCACGGAGAACGGTTTAAGTCAATACAACCTGCCAATACCCTTGTCGAAGCCAAACTGGTGGGGGATGAATACCTGGTGGAAATAGAAGCTGACGCGATTATGAATTAGCCTGACAATACCCGAAAAACAAAAAAGGTGTTCACAGAACACCTCTCTTTAATATTGTGGGAAGATCTTGTTATCAGACTTTCTTAACTCTTACAGCATTCAATCCCTTCATGCCTTGTTCCAGCTCGAAGCTCACTTTATCACCTTCCTGAACAGCCTCAGTAAGACCATTTACGTGTACAAAGAATCGCTCCTGAGTACCGTCCTGATTGATAAAGCCGTAGCCTTTAGAATCGTTAAAGAAGGCTATTCTTCCTCTTCTCACAGCATCTTCAGGATCGTCCTCTCTGCGAGGTACACCAACTTCAATGCTGCTGGCTTTAATCACTTCTTTCTTTTTGGTCGGATCTGGTGGTGTATCGGATAGGTTTCCAAATTCATCTACATAGGCCATCATGGCGTCAAGCCCACCACCGGGTGAGTTAGCTCTGCGCTCTTCTTTTTTCTCCTGCTTTTCTTTACGCTTTTTTAAACGCTTTTTTTCTTTTTCTTTTTTGTTGAAAGTCTCTTGTGATTTTCCCATTCAGTCTGTCTTCTTTCTTTTAAGGTTCTTGTAAGTGCTTGAATTTAACGGAGTAGTGTCACTATTCCATACATCTGATGAATTACCTGAGTCAATCTTTTCCACAAGATACCTGAGCATCCGGTTGCTGAAAAGAAGTAACGAAAATGTAAAACGAATTATACTAGAGATGTATGATGGCCGAGTACTATTACCGCTTTCAACACCAAAGATACAAAATTTGTTGATTTAAACAGCCAAAGAGCCCCATAAAGCGCTTAAAGTTTAAATACTCAAACCTTACTTATAGTCATTTTATAAGCGGAATTAGGCTGAATATTCAGACGAAGGTAAACCTGAATCGAAATTTCAGGAGCAAAAGACAGGGTAAAAGAAAAAACACATATCGCCATGGTGATCCTGACCTTTTCAGGCGGATGTCATTGCCATGATGTACCAGCGGAGACCAGAAGTACGGGTGCTGATAAAATTCATCCGCCCCAGAAAGGAAATCTCTCTTGGACTGACCAAGGCCTACGGAGCTTAACTCTCCCCTGTGCAGCGCTTTCAGGTAACCTGCGTTGATCGTGGCAGCACTGCGGTCTTCCACCTCCCAGAGATTAGCAAGGAGCTGATTAGTACCTAATTCCATCGCCCGTCTACCTATGCTCTGCCTGCCCTCTCCGGATATATTCAGTCCTGCCAGTGAGGCACAGGCATTAATCACCATTGCCATGGGTAAATTATGAACCTGATAAAAGTCAACCATACTCACCGTATCTGTTTCCGATAAAAGCAAGGCAGGCAGACCCTGAGAGTCGATAATTTGATGTGTGATGACAACAGCCAGACCCTCGTTCATCCCTATATCTGATAGTTTGTACGCCTGATTATATTCTGTAAAACGATCTGATATGACATCAAATTCAAGTTTACCAGCGGGTAATTGCAGCTCTTCTGATTCAAAGGCTCCTGATAGCCAGGTCACTCTGGAATCGATATCCAGGACAGTTTCTGTGTCTCTCAGGGACGCGTCATATCTGATCGTGTGAGAACTGATAAGAAAATCCTGATTGTTATCTACCAGGGATTCGAATGGTAAAGCATTCGATAAACCGTCTGTTTTGATGATGAGCATATGGCTTAATGGAAAATTCAAGCGTGCAAAAAAGAGGTTGTAAAGCTGATTCAGCTCCTTTCTGAGCTTTTTAAGCAAGTCAGCATTACCGGTTAAATAATCAGGAGCACTATGAAATCTGCTGATCAATGATGAGAGCTTTTGCTCATAATCACCTCTTCTATGGAGGATGAGTTGTGTCTGACCTCTCCTGTTGACATATTGAAACAGATGGTTTTCTCCTTCAAAGAAGTCAATTCGCGTGATGTCGTCATTGACTAACTCAGATTTTTGAGACAGAGCAACGGGCCTTGTTTGTATCAGCTTGAAGTATTTGGTCCTAAGTTGGTTTCGCTTTTGGAAGATGGTGTGATACCTGTGATTGTCGTGAGGAACGATATTCATCTCTGTTTCCAGTGGCTCTATTTCCTGAAGCAAATTTCGGATTAACCATTTGTAAGGGCCCTTCTCGCCTATTACAGCCCTGTTCAACTCAAATTCACCCAGGTTGCTTATCCATAGCAATTTCGCCATCAGGTTATTCCTCCTTCCTGATTCATTTTGCATATTGAGTAAAAGCAGCGCTTGCTCAATCAATTGATACTTCTTAGTCAATTGATTTTTCCGGCTTGCATTGACAAGGCCAGACTGATAGAATCGTTCGAGATAGGTAGCTATCAGTTCGACCAATTCGATGGCTTTCTGATCTCTCTGATAACTACTGCCTCTGTTCGCATAAGTTAATTTCAACCTGAAATATTCCTGCTTCAAACAAGCCAGGCGATAGTGTAAAACATAAGCAGATATATCGCTTTCGACAGATCTACCTGAGGCCTTTAACCAGTTTATATCTAACTGAATCTTCCTGATTAGCATCGTCACCTCTCCAACATCAGCTAACCCCTCAAGTTCTTTGACAGTAGCAATCAGTTGAATAAGCGGTTTTAAAAGGCTCTCTGAACTACTTGTCGAACTATGCGCTTCTGGAAGAAAACCTGTTTGGGTCTGAGGAAGTTTCAGGTCTTTTTCCCAGAGGATCTGTACCTGGATTGCGCCTGGAATATGATCTGTCGTTTGACCATTGCTGGTCATTTCGGCACTTATGAAGAATAAAGCTGGCCAAAAGAGCACTTTTCCACATAAGTTCTTTATAAGCCAAAAAATTCTGAAAAAGGCAATATAAATCACCTCAGTAGCTTTATATAAAGTCACTTCACTGTTTGGTAGTTGAAAAAAGGACTAATAATTTATCGATATTAGTTGAATAAAAGAAGGGTAAAGTGTAAAATGCGTGAAGCAACCATTTGGACACCATTCACCATCACATCCGATGCTAAAGATTGAATTAATCAACAGGCATAGAGAAGATACTATTGTAGACGGTTTACGCTCAGGGAAAAAGAAAACCCTCAATCGCATCTATAAGGAGTATTTTCCGGTCATTAAGGATCATATCTTAAAAAATTCCGGATCGGTTGACGATGCCAAAGATGTATTTCAGGATGCGATGATGGCCATATTTCAAACCGTAACCGACAAGGATTTTGAGCTGACCTGTCAATTCAAAACCTACCTCTATTCTGTCAGCGCTAAGATTTGGAAGAAGCGTCTCCGTGACCACCGTCCTACTGATCTTCATACCACGAGCAAGATTGAACAAATCGCCCAGGAAGAAATTGATGATGCTGTAATGAAAATGGAGCGATACAAGTTCTACCGGAAAAAATTCACTGAGTTAAGCGAGAAATGCCAGCAGTTGTTGAAGATGTTTCTCAATGGAATGGACACTAAAAGAATCACAGAGAATCTCGGCTTTGCCAGCATTGCGTATACCAAAAAACGAAAATATCAGTGTAAAGAGGGCCTGATACGGCTTATAGAACAAGATCCTGAATATCAACTTCTGGTAAGTCATGACTAGGAAAGAGAGACTTGAGCTGATAGATCGCTATAAAAACGGACGTCTTGAAGGCCTGGCACTTCAGCGGTTTGAACGGCAACTAGAAACAGATGAGGCCCTCAGGAAGGACTTCAGACTGGACAAGGAACTCTCTGAGGCAATGAACGAGAGTAGTGATTATAACCTCTTTAAGGAGCTGGTAGGTGAAGCTGAAGACAATTACTTCGGTGAGAACCCAAGGGATCAATGGAATATGAGCCGGGTAGCAGCCATTATCAGCTTTTTTCTTATCTCCTCCATAACCATTTGGTGGTTTGCCACGCGAGACCTTACTCCTGATCAGCGCTTTGAAAAGGCTTTTACGGCCTATAAGGCTCCGGCAAATTTCCGGGGATCAGAACTGGCTAATATGGATGATGACTTCATGCTGGGGTTAATTAAATACGAGAAAGCGGAGTACCGTGAATCAATTCGTTTATTCGAAATGGCTTCTTCAAAGGATCAAACCAATTTCACCGCCCGGTTTCTTCTGGCCATGAGCCACATGTCACTCAGACAGTTTGCTGAAGCAAAACCCATTTTAGAAATCTTATCTGCAGATGACGATCATCTGTTCCAGGATCCGGTTCGGTGGTATCTCGGGCTACTTTACCTTGCTGATGGTGACGAATCCAACGATTCTCTATCCCGGGCTTTGTTTGATAGAATTGAGAATAAGGAGTACAAAGAAATGGTAAGGAGCCTACGTTAGTACAGTCGCTACATCAGAGGGATTAGCTTAGGCTTTATCGGACAATCTACCAGCAACAAAAGCTGAACTCCAGGCTGCCTGAAAGTTAAAGCCTCCTGTGACTCCGTCAACATTCATCACCTCGCCTGCGAGGTAAAGCCCCGGGCATTTTCTGCTTTCCATGGTGTTGAAATCAATATCGCCAAGGGCCACTCCGCCAGAGGTAACAAACTCCTCTTTAAAGGTGGTTTTTCCACTCACTTCATACACATCATTGAGCAGCACATTGATCAGCCGGTTCAAGCCTTTTTTACCAATCGATTCCCAGGTCTGCTCAGGGTCCAGTCCCACTTTTTTCAAAAGGAATTCCCACAAGCGGTTGGGTAAAGCAAATGGATTCTTATTTCGAATTTTTCGTTTAGAAAGTGATTGTTTACTATCTGTAAACCAGACTCTTAAAGAGGATTCATTCCTATCTCCCAGCCAATTGACCTGAGATTTGAATCGGTAGTCCAGGTCATTCAAAATTCTGGCACCCCATGCTGAGGTTTTCAATATTGCCGGTCCACTCATTCCCCAGTGTGTAATCAACAAAGGGCCGGACTGAACCAGTTTGGTTCCCTGAATTTTCACCTGTGCATTGGGTACGGAAAGCCCCATTAACTCTTTGATAGGATTACCGGGCATATTGAAGGTAAAGAGCGATGGTACAGGTGGCACTATTTCATGCCCAAGCGCTGCCAGCCAGTCGAAACCGGTGATTTTAGGACTTCCGCCACTGGCTACAATTACCTTGTCGAAGATCTGAGATTGACCATTGATGCAGAGCTCAAAGACTCCTTCTGACCGGCCAATGCTGGTGACTGCACTTTTCTTCTGAACGGTAACTTCCAGCCTTCTTGCTTCGGAAAACAGACAATCTATAATCGTTTGGGAGTTATCCGTAACCGGAAACATCCGATTGTCCTGCTCTGTTTTAAGGGCAACTCCCCTTGATTCATACCAGTCTACCGTGTCGTTGGTACTAAAATGATTGAAGAGCTTTCTGAGCTGTTTTTCTCCTCTGGGATAGAACTTTACCAGTTGGCTATTAATAAAGCAGGCATGTGTGACATTGCAGCGCCCACCTCCTGAAATTCTGACCTTGCTCAGCAGCTTATCAGATTTCTCCAAAATGGTCACCAGAGCTGTTGGGTGATGATTTTTACAAGAGATGGCAGCAAAGAAGCCTGCAGCTCCCCCGCCAATAACAGCAACTTTCAGAGGCATAGAGCCCAAAGATAGAAACTAGCATCTATTGATTAGTTTTTAATCGATTTCAATTTGCCTTGAAAGTAAGAATGAAGCCCAGGTTTTGCTGATATCGTTTGTCTGAACTATGAAAAGACCATAGAATCTAAGGACAAAGTTGGATATAATAAAAAGGGTCGAAACACGAATGCTTCGACCCTTTGCTATAACTCTAATAATCTTTTATTCGATTCTCAAAGTCTCTACGGGATTACTTTTAGCTACTCTGAATGACTGTGCACTTACGGTAATCAGGGCGATAAGCCATGATCCTATGCCCACGATCAGGAAGATACCCAACCCGATACCAACACTGTAGGCATAACCTGCCATCCATTCGTCCATCAGATAATAAGTGAGTGGTGCGGCTATAGCAAAAGCGATTAGCACCAGAAGGGTAAATTTCTTAGAAAGAATCATTACGATCTGACTCACTGTAGCCCCAAGCACCTTTCTGATTCCCATTTCCTTTAACCTCTGTCTTACAGTAAAGGAAGCCAGACCAAATAGCCCCAGAGAGGCTATGATAATGGCCAATACAGAAAGGATACTGATCACTTTAGTCAACTGCTGTTCTGATTGATACATTTCGCCAATATGATCATCGAGGAACTGGTATTCGAATGGACGCTGCGGAAATAAGGTGGTCCATACCTGCTCGATATCACGAAGACCGGCTTGTAAATCACCCGACTTCAATTTTACGTTCACTTCACTCCAACCCCAGGGTTGTCTGCTCATAAACAACGGTTCTACTCTCAGGCTCAACTTGTTATAATTGAAGTCCTTTACTACTCCCACGATGGTCCCCAGGGTATCAGTTCCGCCAAAATGGAAAGGCGTACCCACCACATCTCCGTTCACCGTGGAAGCAATTTCCTTAGCAAGCGTCTGATTCACTACGAAACTACGCCCGTTGTTGTCTTCAGCATAGTCCTTACTAAGTCCCCTCCCCTCAAGGATGTCCATCTCGTAGAAATCCATGAAGTTTACATCTACCACTACAAACGAACTTGATCCGTTAATCCTGGCAGTATCACCATCATAAGTCATACTGGTCTGGTGCAGATTATTCCCCAGTTTTTGAGTAGTAGCTGTTACGTCCAATATATTGGACTGGTTCATCAGTTCACTGCGCAGCACATCATATTTTTCGTTGGTATCTCCATACATGTCCATGGTAACAACCAGGTCCTTTTCAAATCCGAGATCCAGATTTTGCATATAATCGAGCTGCCTCGTAGCGAGAATGGTACCGATGATAATAGCAATGGCAATAGCATACTGAAAAATCACCAGGACGTTTCTGAAAATAGATTTGCTGCCGGACAATCCGCTGCCCTTCAGAGCCAGCACAGGGTTGAACCCTGACATGACCAAAGCCGGGTAGACCCCGGAAAGCAGTCCGATTAACATGGTTGTAGCTAAAATAACTATGAGGTTGAGAGGCACCAGGTAGAGGCTCATACTCAGTTCCCTGTCTATAATGTTGTTCAACGGTTGCAATGCCAAGAAGCACAAGCCAACAGCGAAGAGCAGGGCTATGAAGGTAAACAGAATGGATTCAGCCAGAAACTGACCGGTTATCTGCTCCTTTATTGCCCCAATGGACTTTCTTACACCAATCTCACGCCCTCTGGTGGCGGCACGAGCGGTGGAGAGGTTCATAAAATTGATACTGGCAATTAACAAGACAAAGAAGGCCAGCATAAGAAAAATGTTGACTGAGCTTCGGGCAAATTTCTTATGGTTATTGTAATCGTGTGTGATATCCATAGAGCCCAGATGCACATCCGGCAATGGTTGCAAAAAGAGTTCATAATAATCCAATACCTCATCGCCCATATGCCTTACCAGAAAATCATCAAACTTGGCTTCCAGAGCTTCCACATCAACATTGTTACTCAGTTCCAGATAGGTATTAAGGTAGTTACTGCCCCAACCGTTTCTACGATTCTCATCGTCCCAGAATTTGGTGCTGATCAGGGCGTCAAATTGTAAATGGGAGTGATCAGGTACGTCTTCAAATACCCCGGTAACTGTTACCTGAATGTCGTTCCCTGTCATCCTCAGTGTTTTACCCACGGGGTTTTCATCTCCGAAAATCATCCGGGCCGTGCTCTGACTGAGTACCAGGTCTGAAGGTTCATTGAATAAATCAGATTTGATTCCATCGACCAGTTTGAAATCAAACATTTCGAAAAATGAGGTATCGACCCTCGAGATATTGTCGATATAATACTGCTTATCTTCCTTCCTGGCCAGGGTTTTCCCCATGGTCCAGTAGCGTGTGAAATTCGTGATTTCAGGATAGTCCGTCACCAGGTTGGGGCCCATAGGATACATGGAAAGGGCTACTTTTTGAGAAGACACAGAGCCAAAGGTTTGTACTTCATCCAGGCGATACAGGTTGGCTTTCTTTTTATGAAAGCCATCGAAATCAAACTCATTGTTTACAAAGAGCAAAATGAGCAGGCAAGAGGCCATGCCCAGGGCAAGACCGAATATGTTGATAAATGAGTAACCCTTATGTTTAAGTAGGTTACGAAAAGCAATTTTGAGATAGTTTTTATACATGACCAAGTGATTAAAGTTGTTTCGTATTCTTCTGAGTTTGAAATTTCGGATCGAGAAAAGGGCGTCTTTGGTGTATTGCCAACGCGCCCTACGAACCCCTTCGGCTTCCAGTCTGTCTTCAAACAGTTCCTGCAGATCACCCTCTACCTCATGATAGATGGAATCGGCTATAAACCATTTGAGCATGCGCCTGGCATACGAAGGTGGAACGGGTGTTTTCATTTTTGAGCAGACAATTGTGGAATGGAACCCCAAAAGGACTGTCGTACCGTTTGAGCTTCTTTCAGTGTTTTGTAACCGTATGTTGTGACCGTAAATATTCTCTTGCTCTTACCACCCCTCTTGTTGGTGGCCTCTCCCATATGAGAGTCGAGAAAACCTTTGTCTTCCAGGCGGTATAAAGAGGCATGAATGGCAGATATATTGACCTTTCTATTTGCTCTACCTTCAATTTCAGCCCTGACAGCCACAGCATAGGCGCTATCAACAAGCGCTGCTACGGACAGTAAAACGAGTTCTTCAAGCTCTCCTAAGTAAGTTCCTCTCATGGGATAATCTTCACTTTTGTAAATAATAGACTTGTGAAGATAAAAAGCGTTACATGGCTTTGGGCATTTTTTTGATTTTATTTACAAAAGTGTTGATAAAAACTCTGCTAGGCGGTCAGCACTAACTTTTCTATTTTAGAATTCGACTGATTCATACGGGAAATCATGATCTACCATCGCCAGTTACCGGCTCACGCCTTACAATCTGTTATCAATTGCTACTGGTATATAGATAGCCAGGGAGATGACTCAGTGGACACTCAGAAAATCGTACCCGATGGATATCCGGAAATCATACTTCACTATGGAGATCCATATGAAATCAATCTGGGTGACTCCTGGAGAGGTCAGTCTCAATATCTGCTCGCAGGACAAATAAGACAGCATTTCTTTCTAAGAAACACCGGAGTTTCTGGTATGGTTGGCATCAAACTACAGCCTGCAACACTCACCTACCTCTTTGGCCTTGACCAAAGCAGTTTAACAGGCAAAGTCGTGGAACTACCTGAAAGCGTGGGCTCAGTGCTGTCACCAGTCATTTCCCTACTCGGCCCTGATCTTGATCCTGCAAAAATCTTCCATGAGCTGGATTTGGCATTTTCACAATTCAGTGTTCAGGGAACTCAGTCTAATGAAATTACCTCAGCGCTTTCTATACTGGCTGAGCGTAAAGGGAATATCGGGGTCAATGAATTGACTACAGCGGTCAATTGTGGAGAGAGAAAGCTGGAACGATTGTTTAAACGCTTTATCGGGCTTAGCCCCAAGTTCTATGCACGAATTATCAGACTCTCTTATATTTTTGAGCTGATGCAGGAAGGAAATAAAAGCTGGAGTGACCTGGTTTATGATTCTGGATTCTATGACCAATCACATTTTATTAAAAACTTCAAAGAGTTCACCGGTGAGGACCCCTCCTCCTATGGTTTTGATGAACGAAATATGGCCAATTTTCATTTGAAGAAATGATATGGGTGTTGGTTAATGGTTAGAATGAAAAGTCCTAATCTTTTAGTGGTTATAACACTTTGAGGAATCAGATTACACGATAACTATTGACCCCAGATCGAAAGCTCTGACCAATGTCGGTTTTTTACAATACTCTTAACTTTGGTCAACTTAGTTTTCCTTCAAAAAAGTCATGCAAAAGAAATTACTCCTGCTTATTACAGGACTTTCCATATTGATTCCTGTATTGCTTCACGAAACCAATTCGAGACAGACCAAAAAGGATTTTAAAAAGCTGAGCTGGATTCTCAATAGCTGGCAAAGAACGAACGTTCGTCCTGGTACTACAGCCTCGGAAACCTGGCAGAAGCAGTCAGATTATGTCTTTACAGGTATGGGTGTGAGCTTGAAGGGAAGTGACACCACCTTTGTAGAACAATTGCGCATTGAAATAAAGGATGATAAAATCTATTACGTAGCGGATGTCAGGGAGAATGCTACCCCCACCTACTTCCATATGACAGAAATCACAGATCATGGTTTTAAAAGCGAAAATCCCGAACATGATTTTCCAAAAGTAATCAGCTACAACCTCGAGGGTGATGTGCTCACGGCCATTATCTCTGATGGTGGACAAAAGAAAATGGGCTTTGTTTTTAAGAGGACTGACTAATCGAATTGTACCTTTTAACCCCGGTTTTTGATCGGGGTAGCCTTTCCTTTAGGCCTCTCTTCCATTTAATTCCGCAGATTTCTGACATCCCCAGGCTTGCTAAGCCAACCCTTTTCCAAGCAAGTCCTTCAATCAGGTATTTCGCTCCAGGCACATTCACAGCCTACCCACCTTCTGCGTTTTCAAATAACCCCAGTATAGTGTCCGGTTAAGCTGGTTAGGATTGACATCAATGTAACTGATCCGTTCGGTAATCTTATTTGCTTTGTGGATGAACAGTTTATTTTTACAGGGATTTAGGGCCTGGCTTATATTTAAAACCAATCATCATTATGAAACACTTTCTTTTGCTTCTGAAAGGAAAAACTGAGCTGGACTACTCACCTGAAGAGCTCCAGAAACGCATGGAAGAGTATCGCCAATGGGCGGAAGAGTTGGGAGATCTTGTCCTTCAGGATAACCGACTGGAACGGACCGGAGTCATGATTGAACAAAAGGGAGTAGTTAAAACAGATGGCCCTTTTCTCGAAACTAAAGAGATCATAGCTGGCTTTATTATCATCCAGGCGGAGAGCCTGGACCGTGCCACACGTATAAGCGAAGATTCTCCTCTCCTTAAATATTTTCAGATTATCATACGACCGATGGTCATGCCGATTTGAATATGCCTGCCCACGAGAGTAAAAAACTGACAGAGCATTTTTTCAGACACAACTATGCCCGTACGGTCGCTATTCTTGTTAAATACTTTGGGTTAAAGCAGGTAGAGATTGCCGAGGACATCGTACAAGACACCCTGGTAGAGGCCATGGAAAAATGGAGTATTCATTCAATTCCAGACAATCCAGAGGGCTGGATCATGGATGTGGCTAAGAAAAAAACCATCAATCTCCTGAAACGACAGACCAACTTTCAGAGTAAGATTATCCCAAATCTTAACCAATCGAAGTTTGAAAATGAAGCTGAGATTGCAGACAGTACTTTGCAAATGATTTTTGCTTGTTGTCACCCCGACCTGCCATCGGAATCACAAATTGCTCTTGCCTTAAAGACTTTGTGTGGCCTCAGCATTCCCGAAATTGCCAGGGCCTTAATGTCTAGTGAGGAAAACATCAATAAGAGGTTGTACCGTGCGAAAAGGAAATTCAGAGACGGGACAATTACCCTGGAATCCACCAAACTCATGAACCATAACCGACTTAACAACACCCTGCAGGTATTGTATCTGTTGTTTAATGAGGGCTATTTTTCTGCACATCACTCCTGCAAAATACGGCTTGAACTATGCTATGAAGCCATTCGCTTGCTGACTTTTATAGACGAAGCTTCTCCTTCTGGTAAAGTGAATGGACTGCTGGCCATGATGTACCTCTCAGTTGCCAGGTTTGAGAGCAGGATCAGCCCATTGGGAGAGCTTATCCTGTTGGAGGAGCAAGACCGCTCAATGTGGGACATGGAATTGATGGCAAAGGGTATGCGCTATCTTAGCGAATCCATCCGTACAAAAGAAGTTAACAGTTATCAAATACAAGCTGGAATAATTGCGGAATACTGTTTGGCCGAAGATTTTAGATCCACCAACTGGGAGAGCATATGCCTGCAATATGAGCTACTGGAAACGCTGGAGCAGCATCCCATACTCACCTTGAATAAAGCAATTTCTATGTTTCACGCTGGCCAGCAGCGAGAAGCGCTCGAGCTGATTGACCAACTTCATCATGATCCCTTCCTTTCAAAAAACGCTCAGCTGGCCCTGGCACATGCCGTGCTTTTAAGAGCCTCCGGTGAAGGCGCAAAAGCTGATTGTATGTTTCAAACAGCTCTGACCCTTGCCACTACAGATAATGAAAAAGAGTTGATAATGAAGCGTATGAGCTAGATACGTTCGCAATATTGCCTGAGCCCTTCCACAAATTTGACTGGGGCAGCCTTGAACTGAGGTTTGATCAAAAGCAGGTTCATAATGCTTCCTAAGGCTCCGAATTTCAGTTTATAACTGAAAGTAAATGTAACCTGTGTTTCGTCACCAACAGCTTCCAAAAAGAGCTTGCCAGTCATGAATTCATAGGGAGGTAACATCTTTCCACCCGTAACCGTTGCCATATATCCAATACCTTCATTCCATTCGATGATTTCTTCTTCCATTATCCCCATAGGTTTCAGTTTGCATAATCGTTGTGCTCCTAGTTCTGGAGCATGATTGAGCTTATGTGATTCTTTGATTAAGAGATGAAAGATTTGAATATTTCCAAAATCTCGGACTACTTCCCATACTTCCTGCCGGGATGCTTTAATTAAAACAGAAGCTTCCAGGCGGGTCACTCCTTTAACCGGATTGTGATCTATATTATTCATGTCTGAGGATTTAGAAGTGATAGCCAATATGAACAGTACCAAAGGGTTGAATTCCCGCAGCCTTAAAAGTTTCTCCCTGTAGGGACACTGCTTCCTCTATCAGGTATTCATAGCGGATACCCAAGAATGGATTCAGATAAAAATTCCGTCCCTTAAAAGGACACCATCGGTAGCCTACTCTGGGGATAATATTATGACTCAATACAGTTTCGCGGGCCACTCCTTTTTCCAGCTCATTATTGAAAAACAGGTTGATCAACCCAACATAATAACCTTCCCTTTCTGGCTTGAAGAAATAGTCCAGGGCAAAGCCACCTCCTATTTTAATCTTCGAATCGATTCCTTTGTCTTTGTTTTTGGGGTTGAGCAGATCATCCATCCATTGAGGGAAATCGGCAGAGACCAAATTTGTAAAGATTGACCAATGCTTCAAGCCCTCAGGCTCTACCAGCAAGGAAATTGTTTTGGCCCCAAATACAGTAGTCATCGGATCCGTCTCGATAGCCAGCCAGCTCTTGTCGTTTTGGGCATTCGCTTGAATAACCAGACTGGCCAGTAAGACCAGCAAGAAGTACCTTTTCATAGAATTTTCTTCTATGTCAATTGTCCGGGGTTTAATAGGACAGGCTTCCGGGATTCTTATAAAAAAGGCTAACAAGAACGTGAAATACCCTTAGGCTATTATTCCATGGTCGATAAGGCCCAGGTGAACTTATTCCTTACTCAATACAAAGCGCTCAGGCATACTCCTTCCTTCCATTCTGGGCCAATAAACCTTGAAAGTTCGTTCTCCACTTAGACTTCCGTTTTTGGGAACGGAAAGCCTGTATACCAACAAACCTGATAAGGGAGGCATACCGTTGGAATGAGATAGCTCCAGCGAGCCATCTTTCGTTTTGACGAATTTGGTAAAAGCCACCTTCATTGTCTCTCCACCAGGAAAAGCCTGCTCTAATTTGCCGTTTACCACTCCCTCTTCTTCATAGATTTCTACTCGATACTTGTCATTTTTCCAGATCCCTAAATAGTCCTTGATTTCTGAAGGAGAAGCGTCAGGTTTCGTGATATAGTCTTCTCTTGTTTCGGTCGGTGGGTCTTTTTCGAGTTTTTCGAGCCACTCCAGGGCGTTGTCGTCCAACACCATTGGGCTTCCCGTATCCTGGATCAATCGCTCCACAAAAGGACGTGCCTCTGTCGGGTTAGCAGAGGTCAGATGTTCCAGGGCTCCATATCGCAAGGCCCAGAGAGGTACAGGGATTTCATAGCCATACTCCTTATTCATAGCCTGATATCGCTTGTCCAGTTCTGCCAATGTCAACACTTGGTCATGTCGGTATTCATGATCAGCAAAGAGCCGCTTTAGCCCTTTATACATGCCCATGTGGTACATGGAAGAATGCGTCTCCTCAGGTAGGTCAATTTGCCAGGCCTTAAAGCCCCGATCAGCCCTTTCTTCCAGCTTCATCCATCTTTCCGAACTCCATTCATAGCGACTCCAACCTACAACAAGCCTACCTGCATGTTTTGGGTTTTGTTTTATGAAGTTTTCCACCCCCTTCTCCAGGTAGTGTTTATCAAGATGCATAGGAGCGTCTAAAGCAATGTGCCAGCCAAATGTCTCTGGTCGGGCAGAAAGGGCATACAGACTAAAAATACCTCCATGAGAATGGCCGATTAACACGCGCAATGGACGGGTGCGATACGATTTGTCGATATAGGGAATCAATTCATCGGCCAGAAAACCCAGGAATTTATCCGCATTGGCTTGTTGAACGGATGGTATTCGCATGTCAGGAGGAGTCATGTCGCTGGTCCTGTCAGGATTGGAGACGGCTACAACAATGGATTCAGGCATATTACTTTGCCCAGCCAGTGCCACCACGGCACTATAGGCCGATAAATAATAAGAAGCGCCATCTAATACATAAATAACAGGGTAATGTTGGTCTCCAGTTTTATATGACTCTGGCAGGAGTACCCGATACTCCCGTTGCTCCTTAAGCTTTTCTGATGAGTAGGTGTATACCTTACCAATACTCAGGTCCTGAACCTGGGCAGCGACCTGGTAAGACAGGCATAATAAAAATGATAAAACGACCTTGGTAAATTTTGAGCCTTGCATGTGTTTGAAATTGATACAAAGCCAATAAACTCATGCACTTTTTTAGTTATGAAGATTTTTATGTGAAACGGACCTGAAAATGATAAGGCGGATTATCCATTTACCCCATGAATAGCCTCTCGCAGTTTCGGTGCATAACTCCGGCTACATTTCAATGATTCACCAGACCTGAGTTTTACAGCTACATCTCCATGATCAAGCGAAGATATGCTTTCGAGAAAATCGACATTCAGAAGATAAGAACGATGTATGCGAATATAATTCGGGAACTCGCTGGCCAGTTTAGTCAGGGAGATATGTTTCAAAAAGAAACGATCACTTGTGAAAAGCTTAACATAGTTTCCATCTGCTTTTGCCCAGATCACTTCATCCGGCTTGAGCACATGGGTGTTATTTCCATGTGAGGCAGTAATTGAATTCGTTGACGATTTTACTTCCTCTACAGGAGAATTAGGTTTGGTCGGTGTTGATTGGAAAAGTCTTCGTAAAGAACTCATTCCAGCCAGAGCAATCCAAAAAGGCATGCTGATGGCAAAAATATCTTGCAGAATAAATCTCCGGATGCCATCAGGAACCGGCACATTTAGCAACCAGTTGAAATAGATCCAGCCTACCGCATAACTGATGAGCATAACCAATATGGCTATACCAATACCTTTGGCAATCAGCCTGTACCCCTTTGCGGGGAACCGGACAATCAACCAATGAAAAAGAGGTGCACTTAATCCGACAGAAAAGATGGCAAAGGGCATGATCATTACTACGATCGACCTTCGCATACCGGGTACTGAGTTAATGCCATTAAAGAGTACGAGCAGTCCAGCGACTACAAGGCATACCAACCATATAGACACAGGCGGAAACCAGAAGTTTCTGGTCGCCTTTCTCAGAAAGGAATTTTCAGATTTTAAAGTCAGTAGTGAATTCATAAGCAGTTGACTTCGCTTAAACAGACGTAGTTGCCCATTCAAAGTTGTTTCAAAATTAAGCAGGATTCCCTCTATACCTCTTTCACTGGAATTGCTTTATCCTTGTCTTTGGTGAATTCATCGCTTGATCAGGCCTACTTATCTAAAAGCAAAAGCAGTGAATTGAGTCTGCCTTAATTTCGGCTATTACCAAAAGAAAAAAGAGATATGAAAAAGGTATTGATCATAGAAGATAATGTAATGATGAGACTGTTTTTGAGCAATTACCTCGGCAACAGTTATGAAGTAACAGCGGTTGAAAGTCCGCAACAGGCCCAGGGTTTCATTGGTCGGGCAGAAGAGTTTTCACTGGTGTTGTCAGACTACTATGCTCCCGCCAGTGAAGAGCATATCGCCCTAAAGCGTGTACAAACTGCCATGGCCTGGCAAGGCGTACCGATGGTAATTCTCACCGATGAGCACAAAAGTGAGCAACGAATAGCGGCCTTTCAGTTTGGAGCACAAGACTGTGTAAGCAAGCCATTTAATCCTCTTGAGCTCTCCTTAAGGTTGAAGAGTATTGTGATCAAAAATGACATTAAAGCGGTCTATCGTCCTGTGGCGTAATTAAGGTTGCGATATAAGAGTATGTTTTGATTTGGTATTCGTGTAATAAGCTGTCACTCAACCAAACTTTCCACAAACACTTTTTCAATCATCCAGAAAACTGTGTCTTCTTACTTAAAAAAAGAGCGCTTTTAAGAAGGGGGATTGCTGGCGGCCCCTCCTCCAATGCCATGAACTACTCCTGCCCCTGCTGAGGCGCCTGCACCAAGAAACCAAGCTGCCATCTGGCCACCAGGAACATAGAGAATCAGGAGCACATTTCCTTCCCCACCACCCAAAGTTGCGAGCATACAATTGATATACTCAATTTCAATGATTTTCTTAGGGCTACGCTCAAAATGACCTTCTACTTCAAATGCACCTCCTCCTGCGACAACCCCAGTGCCTGAACACTCATACTCAAGATAGTCTGCGTCCTCCCCCATTTGAAGACGTACTTTCCAGCCAATTACTCCTCCAAAATTTAAGGATCCATGAGATGTCGTATCTAATCCATCTGAAATTGTAAAGGCATCTCCATTTTTTTCAATGAGCTCAGTTCCTTCTGGGGTTGTTTTAATTTGTTCGAGTAAGCTATTTAGTGTTTCCTGACTTATTTGTTTTTGATTCTTCATATTTATAAAAAATTAAATTGATACGAATCTTTTAGTGAAACTCGTACGAACCTAATTTAATGTGATTGATAATTGGTGAAGATAAACTGTTGTGAATAGGCCGTTTTTGTTGTAAGCAATAGTTTTGAGCCTCAAATCCAATGTCCTTAATCTCCAACCTTCCTATAATTTAGATAGCATTTAGAATGCAAAGCCTACATGAACAATGGCCTTTTGAGAGCAAAGATACTTTCAAAAGGATTTTATTAACCCGGTATTTGCCTGCTTAAGACAAAATAATTAAACAATTAAGCCCGATTATGTCGAACTAGGACCTCATCCTTACCTGAATAACCAATGCTGAAATCAAGGTGAGCACTCCAATGCTCATAATGGTCATATCTATTTCGAAGTATCGGCTGAGTAGAATGGTAAGGCCTGCTCCAAAAGCATAGCCCAAATCTCTCCAGAGCCTGAATACACCAATCGATTGTGCCCTTTGACTGGGATGCGTAAAGCCTGCAATGGCTGATAAAAAGGTAGGATACACAATAGCCGTACCCGCCCCCAGGATGATGGCCGGGATGATAAACTGCAGTTGGGTACCAGCCCAGAACATAGCGACCAGAGCAACGCCCTGTGCTGCCATGCCTAATACCAGCATGTTTTTCTTATTATAATGATCTGATAGCTTGCCCGTTACCAACTGACCAATTCCCCAAACCGCGGGATAGATCGCCACGATCAGGGCGATAGCTTTCAAATCAAAACCACGATCAGCCAGCACGATTGGTAAGGTACCCCAAATCATGCCATCGTTCAGATTATTGACAAAGCCGGCTTGAGAGACTGAACCAAGGTTGTTGTCTTTCCAGGTAGTATCCCAAAAGATATTCTTCAAGCGCTTTTGCGTATTCGTCCTGGACTCGGCAGCTACATGATGTTCCGTGTCTTTCACAAAGAAAACACTAAGCAATAAGCCAAGACTCACAAAGGCTATCCCCTGATAAAATGGATAGGGCCTTAAGCCAAATTCCGCAGCGATCCACCCTGTAGTAAAAGCGACCAGTGCGATGGAGAAGTAACCAAATGACTCATTCAATCCCATGGCGAGTCCTCGATGCTTCTCTCCTACTAAATCAATCTTCATGACCACGGTACTCGACCAGGCCAGGCCCTGATTGACTCCTAAGAGCACATTGGCCAGGACCACATACTCCCAGGCTTCTGCATACATCAGGATAAAGGGAATAGGAATGGCAAAGAGCCAGCCTATGATGAGTAGTTTTTTACGACCAAGCCTATTGGCCAATACCCCGGCAAAGTAATTGACGATGGCCTTAACCAAACCAAAGACGATGATAAAGGAAAGTACAGCAGAGGTAGCTACCACAAGAAACTCTTCTTCGGCCAATCTTGGCAGAATAGTTCTCTCCAGGCCAACCATGCCCCCTACAAAGGCATTGATCAGGAGTAGCAGTGAAAACTGCTGCCAGTTTTCCTTCAAGCCAAGTTTCACACTACTTTGTTCGGTCTTTCTCATGCTATAGCCTGCAAGTAACGGGTAACCGCATAATATTTTACAATCCTTGACACTTCTTTTACATTTTTTTGACGCTCTGTCGGGCTTGATGGATTTAGGTTTACGATCAAAACAAAACACCTAAACGCATTGAGCATTATGAGAAAAATCATCATCGCATTACTACTGATTACAGGCTTTGTCCTCCATATTAAGGCTCAGGAGAAAGTCAAAATTGATATTGAAAAGAGTGTGATCAAATGGTCCGGATCATACTCTTTTGATTTTGGAGGTCATGAAGGAACGGTGAAAATCAAAGATGGAGAACTGACAAAGACCAATGGCAGAATTTCAGCCGGGCAATTCATCATAGACATGAACACGATTGTGAATACGGATGATTACAGTCAGGACCTTATTGATCATTTAAAGAGTGATGACTTCTTTGATGTAAAAAATCACCCCACAGCCAAATTGGTGATTAACCGTGTGAAATATCATGACCCCAACAACACCAAATTCAGCAAGCAGATTTATATCCGAATCAATGGGGATCTAACAATTAAAGGTATTAGACAGCCTGTGATGTTTGAAGCAGAAATTGATCCGGGGCAAACCAACATCCTGGCGAAACTTAAAATAGACAGGACACTCTGGAATGTCAGCTTCAAATCGAAGAGCATTAGCGCCAGTATCAAGGATGGTATCATTTCCGATGCCATTGAATTCAGAATTTCTCTACGCATAAACTAATCCCACACCTTCTTAACAAACAAAAATGATAAAGAGCATTATAGTAGTCATAGGCCTCACATTTTGGTCCTTCGGGGCATTCAGTCAAGAACCTGCAAGCATTGATCTGATCGCAACGGACAGTACCTGGGGCAAAGAGCATTTCACTTTCCCCTTGCGTTTTGCACAAAAAATCGATTTTAAGGGAGTTGAAGAGGCCGTTTTTCCAGCCGGCTGGGGCGATGTGGAAAGTCCAGCATTCTGGTCATATGCCTTTGCCTGGCAAGTCGAGGCCAATGGAGCCTTAACAGAAAACGTAATGGAAGTCAACCTGCAATACTATTTTGATGGTTTGCTGGGCCTTGATCACGACAGAAAGGTGGAATTACCGGTAAAGGCAAGTACCTCCCTGGTCGTTCGAACTGGTGATGCTACGGGTACTACTCACTACGCTGGAAAAATCAAGACTTTTGACACTCGCTTTACGCAAAAGCCTATGACACTTCATGTGATTGCCGATCAGTACTTCTGCCAAAAAGAGCGAAAAACGTTCGTTCTCTTCAGATTTTCACCTAAGGGGTTTGATGCTGAAATATGGTCAAGACTTAAGATTTTGGAGCTTCAGAAACATTTGTGCCCACAACAGATGAGGAAGTTTTAGTTTATGATTAATCAATGGATTCATATGGACCCTACCTCTTCAGTCGGGAACTACCTCTCAGTCCATCGGTCTATCTATCTAATTCGCACTTACACTTTGGACAGCCTGTCCGCAGCAGGCGGGCTCCCCTCAAAGGGGAGTACTTTTGCACTACATAGTCCTACTGGTTGAGTTCCTGAATGTCACTCAGCAGTGCTTCCCTCAATTTCCTTGATAAGCTCATCGTAAGTAACACCGCCATCATAGGCCACCTCCGCACGGAGTGCACGTAGGCCATGAACTCCCTGCAGGTCTTCCAGGGCGTGGTCTTTATATCCTTTTTTGATATATCCTTTGGCAATCAGAAAGTCCAGATAGGTATGATACTCCTGTGCGTCCTGTTCCTGAGAATAGACAATGACAATACTTCCGGGACGGGTAATCCTTTCATTGGTACCTTTGATATGAGCTTTATCTACTCTTTTCTTTATTATTTCGTATCGCGCATTATAAGCCCCTTCAACATCAAACTGTTTTTCATCCATTCGAAACTGAACGGAGATTGAGGTATTGTACACCAGAATCAATGAAGCGATCTCAATGTTGGTATCCAGTTCGGTTTGCATCGCCCTGAATTCATTTTCCATCTCACACATCACCAGCAACTGCCAGATGCGGATATTTCTGAGATAAACCGGGTCAAAGGTTTCATCTTTTGTAATGGACTGGCCTATGTATATGTTGTACTCCACACCGTCCGTTTTATAACGCTCAAAATAGTGTGGAAAGACGTCTTGTGCCTCTACCTGCTTTTTATCCAGATAGGAAGCCAGGCGCTGATTAATCTGATTTACGCTGGTATCGTATTTTTTGCGCTCTTCATACACCGTTTTCATTTCCGGATGAACCAATGCCTCATATTCTTCAATCAGCGGACGCACATTGCTGTTCTCTGTTTTCAGATACTCAAATACAGGATAAACATTGGCGCTAAGAAAAGCCAGTAGCTTATGCTCTGTGCCAGCAGACAGTTCTGTTTTAAGCTCTTTGATGTAAGCTTCGGTGCGATACAGCAGTTCTTCATATACCGGCATTTTGCTTTCTTCAAAGACGGTGTTAAGCACTTTATTAACCGCATTCAATTGCTTGATCAAATCAGCACTCACTGCTCTGTTTCTTCGCTCTGAAGACCCTTTGATATCCATTTGACCATAGAGCGGGTAAAGGTTATCAAAAGCAATATCCGTGAATACCGGTTGCTCACCTTTGGCTTGCTCTGCCACAAACTTCTCTGCCTCTTCTTCAAACCTCCATTTTACCGATGGATGAATGGTGGTACACTCCTGCTGAATCACCGCTTCAATCAGATTTTGAGCTTCAGTGATAAAACGTTTATGAGCCATGGCCAAAATGGGCATCACCATATCCAGCACCTTCAGGCTACCTTTATGCAGCTCGAACTTCTTTTTAGCCGCCAATTCCATAAAACCCAGGAATTCTCCTTCATGCAGTATTGGCACAATGATATAACTCTGAAAACCCGATTTCAAAATCTTACGTGAAAGGCCAGTGCTCCCCTGCTTATCAAAGAACTCGGCATCAGTGACTACCAGTGGCTCTTTGCGTGAGATCAAATGCTCCACACTATAGTCACAAAGGTCAGTCGTACAATCCAGTGTTTCGCCACTGCTGAGCAGTATACTTCTGATCCCTTCCTGATCTTTTGGTACCAGCAGGTCTTTTTCCTGTGAAAGCACTCCAATGGCGAGGTCGTTATTACCCAGTAACCTGCGGATTCCCTGCTGAATCTTATCAAAAGTATCGGTAGACTTTATCAGCAGATTAGAGGTGATATTGCCCAAAGATTGATCGAAGGTCACATCCACCATATTCACCAGATTGAGCCCTCTCATAATCCAGCTGTTGGGTGGGAATTTCTTTTTCCAGAGCTCCATGTCTCCGAAGTTGTTGATCAACTCTTCATAATCTTCCTGATTAATTTCCACGGCCTTTTCCGTTGGGATAAACTCTGACAAATCCGCATTGATTAGCATCTTGTAAGTGCGCACCAGGCCCTGGTTCTGATTAAAGAACTCAAGGAACTGAGGGGTACCTCCGGATAAAGGAAAATGATAGTAATGCCCCAGGATAAAGAAGCAGCAATAGAGATAAAAGAGGTCTACGTCCACATCCTTCATGGTGAAGGAGAAATCCTCACCGGAAGCCTTTACAATACTGTCAAACCGTGTGGAGGTGTAAATAGGTTCAAAGTAGAATGGTGGAGTCAGTATTTTAATTTCATTAGAGGTAAGTGCATCTGGGAAAAGTGCTCTGCTGAGCATTTTGATGGACTTATCATATTTAGGGAGCTCCGAAATATCTGCAATCCCATCTCTCAACTCAGGGTATTTCTCCACCTCGGCCAATAGGGTTTTGGCGTATTGGGCAGCAGCCGGGTCATCACCTTTGACTTGTATTTCCAGCGTCTCGATCAGCTTAAAAAAGCTCACCTGCATGATGGCCGGAAACTCTACTTCTTTCCCATTGTAGATCATGACATTGCGGTTTTAGGTTTGGTAACTCATCTGCATCTCTTAACGGGACACAACTGATTCAGACAAGGTAAACGTTTGTTGACCGAATATGATTCAATTGTGTGAAAAGAAATGAGAGCATGAGCGGTCTCCTAATTGAGAGACCGCTACCGTCCTCAAATGCCCAAGGCCTTGACAGTGCCGGATACTGGTTACCTTTGTCTTTCTATAAGCAGAGGTTCATTTTCAGGTCCAACTACCTCGCTATTATGTGCTTAAACGATTTGAATTCGCCTGTATCAGGATTGTGCATTCTGACAACTACTACCCCAGATGGTACCTTGAGCAGGCTCAAAACGGGTTTAATATTAGTTGCCTTTGTTTCCATCAGGACTCTTCCATCGATTGAGTAAATATAAACGTTGACAGAGCTTTTGTCCGGTCCGATTTCAAAATAATGCGAAAAATTGATCTCATCGTCCTTAGCAGCTACCGATGGAAAGATGCCAACACCTCCTCCTCCCGGAAAGCAATTTGAAGCCAGCACCGTTCCGGAAAGGGTCCTCCAGCCTGAAATGTTATTACAAGCGTCATCTTTAGCTCTGACCTTATAATACTGGCTGCTGGTTGAAGCACCTGAGACAAGAATGTTGATAAAAGGGGTTCCTTGTCCGTTGAGGATAATTGCTCCGGTGACCTCCCATTCATAATAAGTTTCAGGATAGGGCAAATTACTACTGCTAATTGCCTGAAGCTGGATAACAGACCCAGGGCATACCTCATCAAAGTCACCAGTAATGGGGCCGTTAATTTGAATAGAAGACGGGGCTGCTACCATTCGGCCTGATGCCGTCACCGTATGCGAATCGGTGCAAGTGGTACCTGAACCATTTTTATATGTCACACTGATGGTAGCAGATGTGCTCAGGAAGCCACAATTGGTGGATTCAACTACCACTGCACAAGTACCCTGTTCTGATACTATTTGAAGGTTACCTGTTACACTCCAGTTAACATCGCTTATGACTGCCGAAGAGCCAACCAGTTCGAAAGTGGTTTCGCCTTTGACAAGTGTGTGATTACTGATTTGATAACCGCAACCGGTGTTATCGGGGGGGCTGACCGGAGCCTGATTTTCTACAGTACCAGGAATATAATATATTCTTTTCAGGTCCCCGATGGGCAAGCTAACACCAGGCATATCTGGTTTAATAAAAACCGGGTTAGCACCATGAGAGCCCGTAGGCCAACTGTCCTTAAACCAATAATTAGTTCCGCTTTTCTTGTAGATAAAGATGGAATGCTCAATGTTTTGATTGTGGTAACTTTTGAATACTGCAATGACCCCTACTCCTTCATTTTTCAAAACATCTTCAATCTGCTCATGTCGTTCAGCATTGGTTGCTTTCGCTTCTTCTCTTTTATAATAAACGCTTTCACTCCATCCCGGAGGTGGAGTAAGCTTATAATGGTCCTCGGGTGTTCCAGCCACAGTCCCGGGAGTAGTCGAAAATCGCATCGGCATACTATATTCAGAATTCTCATCCCTGATATCCTCACAGGCCCCATCTGAATTGATGTGATAGTCCCCAAATGAATTCCACCAAAATGGAACGCAAAACTCGCCAGGATTGGCATTAGGTGAACTCTCAAAATGAGCCAGTCCGGTCAATTCTTCTTTCTCGGACTCACGCCAATGAAGGTTGGGAAGCTGATTTCGATCAGGATTTTCATGACCCGGTCTGTTTTTAGCCCCTGTGTTTACCATATGCTTCAGAGTTTTTCTAATCATAACCTCATCTGCCCAATTTCCTGTACCGTCCAATACTCCACTGCTATAAAAGAGCCATTCATAGAAGTTCGTCCGGGTTGCATCAGTAGCATTGGCTCCATGTTGAATGGCTTTTGATTCCAACGCGGCAAGTGTGGCAAAAATGTAACAAGGTCCTTGTACCACCTGATCTGTCTCATGAAGAGATACTGGCACTTCATAGGTCTGACCAAACAAAGATGTAAGGCACAGAAAATTTGCTAAGAATAAATAAAAGATAGAACGCCTCATAGATAGGTTGTTATTACCAGAAGATAAGATTTAATAAACGACACTTGTGCAACAAGAAATCAGCGTTTCTGAACGAAAACACAACTCAAACTTCAATTGATCTAAATGAAATGAGATCTCCGTTGCAACTTATACTCCTAAAATAATAAAAAATCATCATCAAAGAAAGACACAATGTCACCCACCTATTCCTGGTTATAAATTGCTTGACATGTCATTGCCCACAATGGCGTCTTAGCACCTATCTGTTTTCATTTTTAATAGACTCACTCACTTCTTTCATAATCTTATTATTCAGTCGGATGAAGTCCATGTTATTAGCCTCTTGTGATAGAAGTAATGCTCTTCTTGTTACCTTGAGAGCTCGTTCGTTTTTGCCAAGGTCTTGAAGAATCTGCGCCTCACGGGTTACCTGGAAAAACAGTGCGCCTTCAGACTTAGTTACATTCTGGATATACTCCAGGGCCTTATTCAAATCTGTACCCGATTCATGGAGGTAGAGAGCTGCCTGGAAATAATCAAAGTTGCTTGGGCCGGCCATAGTCCTCTCAATCGAACTTAAGATTCGGGCCTTATCGTCTACTTCTATAGGAATTTTAATCAGGGTAGTTTCCCATTCAATTGATAGGTTAGCACTGTGTAGCGCAATATCCTGAAGGTCAATCCTGAGTGTTTCCATATGAATTCCGGTTTCCTGTACGGGTAAGCTCATGGTGAGTAATGGCTCCTTTTCCACATAGTCTGTCCAGGTACCGGTTTCATAAGCATACCAGTTTACCTGCCAGCTGCTTTTTCCGGGAATGCTGAGAAGTGTATAACTGCCTGCAGATAAAGGTTTCCCTCCAATAATCACATCGGATGAAAATGTGATCTTGGTCGCACCATTGGCCCCGGTGCGCCAGAATTCACCCTTGGGCAGGGTGCCATTTTCACCAAAAATAGCGCGTCCCCGGGTACTTGGTCTCCAATACTGAAGGCTTATAGTAGTGATTCCGACTTGCTGTGTGCTGGTGGCCAGGGGACTTAGTGCAGGGGTTTGTATCTGGGCTTGTGCCTGGAAGGACAAACAAAGAAATAGTAATAAAAATGTCGTTTTCATGGATCGTGGTTTTAATGAGTTTCAGGTTCTTGAGAGATTCCCAAAAGCGAATCAAAGAGAACCGTCTCAGCCCACCAAAACCTGCGACCGTTCAGAGGTGCGTATACTGTATCCGCACCACTAAAACTTCACTTACCCTGCCCCATCACTTCAGGGCCTATACGCTTTTTGTCCAGGTGCTTCACTCCTTCTTTCATCCATACAGGGGCCTCTGCTCCTTTTAAATGATGATCGAAGTATTGCTTCATCCGAATCTGGAAGTCCTTTTGGTTAGCTTCTTTGGATAGATGGTGGGGTTCTCCCGGATAGGACAGTAAGATCACTTCTTTACCCAGCCTACGAGCTGCAGTATAGAATTCCAGCCCCTGATTCCAATCGACCGCACCATCACTGGTTCCGTGAAGAATCAAAAAAGGTGTACTGATTTTCTGAGCATGATGTATGGGGGATTGACTGCGATAGAGCTCCATATTCTCCCAGGGGCTTACTCCCATTCTACCCTGCGACCATTCCAGAATAGCACCATTCAGATTGCCTGAACGCTTGTATAAAACATTGTACATGCTGATCAGATTGGTCAGCGGAGCACCGGTAACCACTGTGGCAAACATATCAGTCTGAGTAACAATGAATGAAGACTCATAACCACCCCAACTATGTCCTTGTAAACCAATGCGTTCAGGATCTGCATAACCTTGTTTAATCACCTCCTTTACGGAGCTTGTAACATCGTCTAAAGCAGAAGAGCCGGGCTTGCCTTCATCAAATACAATATCGGGCATCAACACCAGGTAACCATTGCTGGCATAGGTAGACATGTGTGGCCTGTCATCGTAAGTAGGCATGGAATACTGATGATGCCTTTGCGACATCTTCTCATAGAAGTATACGATCATCGGATACTTTTTAGAAGCATCATAGTTGGCTGGTAAGGCCAGGGTTGCCTGCAGCTTATGTCCTCGTTGATCAGTATAATCAATCAGCACTCTTTTGCCCCAGAGATAGTCAGCTTGTTGGGGGTTGGCGTCTGTAATTTGCTTTGGCTTTTTAAATGACAAATCTGCCACCAAATAATTTGGAAAATCAACAAAGCTCTGCTCGGTAAATATGACTTTATCAGCTTCTTTTGCCTTTCTGATCCCACCTATCATTTTATCCTTATAACGCAGCGCTTTAGGCTTTTTTCTCGGCTTTACCTGGTAGTAACCTGATTTCTTGGTCCGGTCTCCATAGGCAGACAGTAACAGAGGTTTGCTGAGATCTACCGTTTCAGCCTCTCTGTCCAATTGTACCAGCCTGAAACGGATACGCTGATCATTGCCGAGGCCCTGGGTCAGGTTTTCTGCTTTGTCTGAAGTAAGAGAAACCGACCAGATATCGTATTGGTTATTGATCAATAATGAATTTCCGTCTCGGGACCAACCTGCAATGCCATAGGTTGGTTTTTCCACAGGACGATCAAAATCCTCGTTTTTGAAGCTGGTTCCTGTTTTGGCCGTCAGGTTAGTGGTTTTTCTACTCTTGAATTCGTAAGCCATTATTTCACCCTCTCTTGAAAACAGTGTCCATTGACCATCAGGAGACAGGCCCAGGTTCCAGTAAACTTTCTCTGCGATTAAGGTTTTGTTTCCTGTGCGCGTATTGATTCGGTACAGATCGGAATAGTTTGAGGGAATGCTGATATCATTTCTATAACGGATGTCTTCCCGACCTACAGCCCATTCACTTTTGTCATTGACGCTGACATTTGGCATATCGTCATTGGCCAACCGGAAAAAAGCCTTAGTACTGAGGTTTAATACAGACAGGGATGTCGACCTGCGATCTCTGTTTGCCTGGACCATCTGGCGGGATTGTACCCGTTCGTCTTTCCAATGCCATACATCCACATTTGCCTTCAATTCATCTGCTTTCTTGAGCTTCTGTTGCTGTGTTCTGATTCCAAAGAAGAGCTGATCACCGCCTTCATTCCAAGTTATCCTGGCATACTCACTGATCACCATGCCCTCTGGGAACTGAGGGCTATCCTGTGCAGAAAAGGTGTTTTGACTTCCCAAAGCAGACATTCCAGCCGAAAGGTTTGAGGTCCAATACATGGTATTGTCACGTTCTACATTATCCTCTCCCTTGTTCCCGTACATAGCAGCTAGTTGGTCTCCGGCCTCATTCCAGGTGAGTTGAGCATAAGTGTGAGCACCCGTATGTAAAGGCCAGGATCGGTGGTTGCTCAGATCCATAACGTATACACCATTACCGTTGTCTCCATCGGCATCTACCAGGTAGGCAAAGAGTGTTCCTTCTTTGTTAAACGCGTAGCTCGAAACATTGCCAATGTTCAGGGTTCTGTCTCCGTTTAAATCTTTGAGGATCAAATCACTTCCCTTATGTTCGGCCTTGGCATCACCAACATTTTTGTGAATGGCAAGATAGTCCGAGGCCTTTGAAAAGCTAAAGGAGGCCGTGTTTTTCATATCATATACCGAATTGGCAACAAGGTTTACCAATCGCAGGTCGCTGGTAACTCTCTTTTTTTGCTTTCTGAGTTTTTCAGCCTCTTTTTTGGTAGGGTCTGTCAGATAAGCCAACCACCTGCTGTCCTCGGAAAAAGTTACTCTTTTGCCATTAACAGATGTATGAAGTGTATCCCCTTCAATGCTTCGCACATGAAGGGTGGCATCCCCCTCATTCGGGCTATAGGCATAGGTCATCCACTCCCCATTGGGTGAAATAGCGGTTTCCCTGATCCTGTTCCATTGGGCATAGTCTTCCAGTGTCAGTGGTTTTTGCGATTGGCCAAAGCTGAGCTGACTGAAAATGAACAGTCCGATCAGCAGGGTTAAAAAGCGATGTTTGTTAAGTGTGCGCATGACTTGAGGAATAAGAAAGGTTTTGTTTGAAGGGCCTGATGACCTGTGTGAATATAATAGATATTCATATGAAGCTTATCAGCTATTTGATACGTGGTTTACTCTGCTTATTCCCTGGTCATTTTTTTCATTTCACACTTATGAGAGAGCATTTTAGGAGCCAAAAATCACTTAAAACTATATTCGATTTGGTCAAAAGCAAGTCTTTAATTTTTTACAATCATCTCATGAATTCCAAGTCCATATTTGATACTGTATAGCGGGTCAGAAAATGTAACCATACAAATCAATCCACATCGATATGAAAGGCAGAAGTTCAATCATCATATTTTTAATAATCATGGCAAATCACATCTCACTAATTGCACAAACTAGAACTGATAGCCTGGCCATTGAGCAGGCTGGTAAAGACTATGTCGAAGGATGGGCGACCGGTAACTTGGATAGAATACGCAAAGCAGTTTCGCCTGAATTGGTGAAACGCATCGTCAGTTCCGATACTGAGGGCCTCAGCTATATTTCCGATATGAGCGCATCCCTACTGCTGATGGCGGCAAAAGCAAACATCGGGGGAGTCGATAAAAGGGTTCCGGATTTTGAGCCTGACAAGGAGTTCAAAGTCAAGGTTACGATTCACGATATCAGTGGACCAAATGCCATGATTAAAGTCGTCAATACGAAGTATGGTTTTTTCGATTACTGCCATTTGTCAAAGGTTAATAAGGAGTGGAAAATTATAAATGTCCTATGGGATTGGTTACCTAAGGACGAATAAGGCCTGTATAGCACTGATAACTTCATTATGGGCACTTTAGACGAGTCGAATCTGTTGATTGATTTGCTTGTAAGCCCATGTCATTTTTTCGTTCGGTTATAACCCAATCCTCATGCCCGAGGGAGCATCAAATAAATTATTTCGAGTTTAATTTTTTACAATCGATTGACTCATCAGTTTAGCAGCTTTGCATAAAAAAGATCATCAATGGAAGATATGTATATAAATCATTGGGCAGTGTTATCTGCCGCGGTATTCAACTTAATACTCGGGGCAATCTGGTATTCTCCCACCCTGTTTTATTCGGCCTGGAAAAGTGCGAACAACCTGTCTGATGACGATTTAAAGGGACAAAAACCGGCAAAGGTCTATGGACTCTCCTTTCTGCTGAGCCTGATCATGTGTTATAACATGGCTATGTTTTTAGGAGAAGAATCAACGGACTGGATTTGGGGGCTCAGCGCAGGATTTCTTACTGGTTTTGGCTGGGCAGCCGTCATTTTTATAGTGATTGCTTTAAGTGAAATGAGGTCTCTAAAGTACATATTAATCAACTCGGGCTTCATCATTCTTTACTTCACTTCAGTTGGCCTGATCATCGGCTTATGGAGATAGTAAAAATCGCCTCTTTCATATCCCTGTTTGCAAATTGGCTGATATAATATTCAAGACACAAAGACGACCATATGGCTATATTATCAAAACAACAACTTTATTTAACAGTGTTCTTCCTCATTTTTCTTGCTACTAAGGCAAATTCTCAGGGTGAACAAATGAAGGCATTTGAAAATCTAATAGGCGGAGAATGGGTCACAACACCGAAGGCTGCCGGAGGCCTCCAAAGCAAATCAGTGAGCAAATTTGAATGGGGGCTCAATCGCAAGATCATCAAATCCAAATACTACAACCACGACCCGAAGACCTTTGAGTTCGGGTTACGGAACGAAGGAATACGTGCCCATAACGCCTCTGATTCGACTATTGTCTTTTATGAATTCGACAGATTCGGGGGTATTACGGAGGGCACAGTTTTAACGGAAGGTCAAAACCTCCATTATGAATACGACTATCACGGAGAGCTAAAACTGCGTGATACCTGGAAATTTATAGATAAAGACAATTACTCATTGACCGTTGGTGTTTGGAAAGATGGGAAATGGGAGAAAAAATATCATGAGGCCTTGGTAAAAAGAGTGCCGGATTAACTAAACATCGGTAAGCAAAACTCATGGCCGATTTAAGAAATGCCGCTCAATGAATAAATCGTTAACTTATCGGGAATAGTAACCATTTCTGCATGTGCATTTTCGAAGAATACACCCCAAAAGGCATTTTATCGTATTGTGTCCATTCAATCAGCTACTATGACGTAGTTTCTGATAATGAATCGATCCAAAGAATACTTCCGGACGGGTCGGTTTATTTAACTATTAATCTCGAAGACAGCCCATTGCGCATTTATGAGGGTGCGGACTTTGGTTCAGGAAGAACATACCCGAACTTTTGGATGTCTGGTATGTTACTCAAACATTTAACCATCCACAGTCCTAAGCATATTAGGGCACTGGTAGTAAAATTTAAGTCGATTGGAGCCTATCCTGTCCTCGGAATTCCAATGTTCGAATTCATCAATACTGTGGTTGATGCTGATGTGATCTTTGGTAATGAGATTGTATCACTGACCGAAGATATCATTGGCACCACAGAGATAATGGATAAAATCCACCTTGTAGAAAGATGGTTGTATAAGAGATTGAAACTTGAAGACCCTATTTCTACGGCAGTGGTTCAATTTGCTATAGACACCACACTATGTAATCCTGATAAGCTAAACATGAAATCTATCGCGAACAAGTCAGGCTTCACTCAACAGCATTTCATCAACATTTTCAAGAAGTACGTTGGCTTAACTCCAAAGCAATACGAAAGAATCGTTCGTTTTAATCAAATTCTGAAAAGGGTGAATCAGAGTCAAACCATTGACTGGTCAGATTTAGCCTTTGAGGTTGGGTACTATGATCAATCGCATCTGATCAATGACTTTAAGACGTTCTCTGGGTTCAGCCCAGAAGTGTATCTCAACAAAGCTCAAGGATTAGAGCATCACATTCCTGTAGGGTAACTACAGATTTATCCAACAGATGAGAAGATAGAAACTATCTGCCTTTAAGGTAAAACTACCAAAGCCCGGATGCTCATGTGTAAAGATCCGTCCTGACCGATTCATCTAAACTCTTTCAACACTCACCTTCATTCTCCCAGCACTCATCTAAAAGTGTCAGTCCGGACTTAGGCCCCCAATAGCTTTGTTTAAACAAAAACACCAAGCTATGGAACCCCGACACTCCACTCCTGCTCTGAAAAGATGCTTCGACATCATGGTTACCGGCATCTTATTGATCTGTCTGAGTCCCTTGTTTATAGTGGTTTCGATACTCATCAGACTTGAATCGAAAGGCCCCATTTTCTATTACTCCTACCGGGTTGGTCAGGGATATCGGGTTTTCAGGTTTTATAAGTTTCGCTCTATGCGAGCCAATGCAGATCAGTTGGTAGATCAACTGAAGCATCTGAACCAATACGGAAAAGAGCATAAAGGACCTAAAGGCAGCCAGCTGAAGCGTTCTGATCTGATAAAACCGCGAGACCTCAACATGCTGGTAAGTGACGATACGGTATATCCTGTCGAGGCTTATGAGCAATATCAAAGCCGCAGCGATGAGAACTCATTTGTCAAGTTTAAAGATGACCCTCGCATCACTCGGGTTGGGAAGTTTATTCGGAATACGAGCATTGATGAATTACCACAGCTCTTCAACATTTTGAAGGGCGATATGTCTCTGGTAGGCAATAGACCTCTCCCATTATATGAAGCTGAAAAACTGACAAAAGATGACACGGTTGGCCGTTTTCTGGCCCCTGCCGGACTTACCGGGCTTTGGCAGGTGACAGAGCGCGGCAAGGATCATATGACGCCTGAGGGCCGCTGTAAACTGGATATTGAATATGCTCAGCATCACAACTTCTGGATGGATATGAGAATCCTGCTAAAAACTCCACTGGCAGCCTTTCAACATGAAAATGTTTAGATGAACAGCTCTATGAAAAGCATTAACTCCTTACTCTCTGGATTCAATAGGGAAACCTCTTCCGGGAAGTACATTCCCTTTGTTGACGGTCTTCGTTTTCTGGCGATCATGCCCGTCATTATACAGCATGCGAGCGAACGTCTGCTCAAATACAATCCTCAGATTGAAATCCAGTCAGGGATGGAACAACAAGCCGAATTTCTGGTGTCAAGAGGTGCTATCGGGGTCATTATCTTTTTCACCTTGAGTGGGTTTATACTCAGCCTGCCTTTTGCAAAAAGCGGTAGCGGATTTAGCTATAAAAGATATCTGGGGAGAAGACTTACCCGACTGGAACCTCCTTTTATTTTCTGGATGAGTTGCTTTGCTCTTGTTCTGGTCATCCGGTCTTCACTACCACTGAGTACTGTAGGTGAACACTGGCTGTCGAGTATATTCTACCTGCATACCATTGTCTATCAGGAGTTCTCCATTATCAACCCCGTGGCCTGGTCACTTGAAGTAGAAATTCAATACTATCTGCTTGCGCCATTTATGGCCATCCTCTATTTCAATCAACCGGACAAGCTGTTCAGGAGAGCTTTTCTAATTGTGTTCATGCTGGTCTTTTTAATCTATCAGCATGCTTTGGGCTGGAACATGTTTCCGGTAAAAGCCTCCCTCCTGGGCCATTTGCATCACTTTCTGATCGGTATGCTGATGGCTGACCTATATAAAAATGACACACAATGGGTAGCCGAAAAAATGATCATCTGGGACTTGATTGCCCCAATATGTCTGCTGATGATGGCTCATACCTGGACGGAGGAATTTGTAAAAACCCTCATAATGAATATAGCTCTGGCCGGTTTGTTTATTGCCGCAATCATGCACGAACTGTTTTTTTCGCTTTTCGGAGATTTCGGTCAGTCAACCCCATGGTGGGTTCAGTTGTCGATATCTCTGCTCATTACCCTACCGCTGGTTTTACTTAGCAGCATGATTGGTTTCAAGCTGATAGAGCAACCTTTTATGAAAAGAAAGTCTCTGACAAAGATCAGGAGTCTTTTCAGGTTACCAATTCTCAAAAAACATCCATTTCTAAATAAGCAATTATGAAAAAGCTGTTAGCCATCACACTTTTGCTAAGCTCTGGTTTGAGCTTTGGCCAGGAAATGCCACAAGACGAAATGGCCATGGATAAGATTAAAGAGGTAGAAGAACTAATTGACCTTGCAGTGGCTTACGCTCCCGGCCTCAAGGTGTTTAGCACCAGCCAGGACCAGGCCAAAGAGGGAATTGCAATTACTCAAAAAAAGTGGCTCAGGCACCTCTCCTTGGCTGCCGGAGTAAATTATGGAAACGGGGTTGTAGCAGATCAACTAACCGATGGAAGCGGTACTGACAATCGTATCACCTACCTGTCCAGGCAAAACGTCACCTACAATGTAGGCCTCAATATCAGACTCCCCTTCGCTGAGCTTTCGTCACGAAAAAACGAAGTGAAAATTCAGAAACTCGAGCTTGAACGCTTGGAGTACCTGAAGCAGGATCAGCAGAATTTTATTCGCGAAGAGGTAGTAAAAAGGTATAAGTCGCTCGCCTACTGTCTGAAAGCCATCGAGCTTCAAACTCAGGTGGTGGAAGCAAATGACATAGCCCTGCAAGTGGCCGAAAACTACTTCAAAGCAGGAACACTACCTATGGAACAGTATCGCATGGCGGTAGACCAGACTTATACAGCTAAACTTGAGTTGGAGAGGTCGAAAAACGAAGCCTGGTATTGCTTCAGGTCATTGACGGAAATAGTAGGACAATCCATCTTAAAATAGGCTCTTATGGACTTTATACAGATCATTAGATTGCTGGCCCGTTACTTCCATTACATTGCTCTCACGGCCATATTATTGGCCGGACTGGTCTTCTTCTCTACCAAAGGAGATAAGCAGCAATATGCATCCCATACCCTGCTAAATACCGGACTTATATCAGGATATAATATTGAAAGCAATAAAACTTCCAGTGTAGATTATGCATTTACCAATAATGAGCTGGAGAACCTGATTAACCTGGCTACTTCTTATGAAACCAATAAGGAGCTATCTGCCAGCATTCTTACCAGGCTTTTGTATGAAAACCATCGACAAACGCTATCGGTAAGACCAGAAAACCTTGGCGACCTTCAGGAAATCATCCAACCTTTAAAATTTGAGATCAGTGATAAGGACGATCTCGAAGGTATCTATAAGCAGGTTGTGAGCATTCGCGATAGGGATCAGACCAACCTCATCTATGAACTCACTAACTCAAACAATCCCTTTTTTGGTATTGAGCAGCTTGAAACCATCAATGTGTCACGAGAAGGTAAGAGTGATATGATCAGGATGGAATATGTGGCCATAGACCCCTTTATAAGTCAATATACGCTGGAATTACTTACGAGCATTTTCATTGAAAAACACAGGACGATTAAGAATGGCCAAAGCGAATCGGTAATCGGTTTTTTCGAAGAAGCCACAGCCAAAACTTCCGCCAAGCTCAAAGCCGCTGAAGATGAATTACTGAGATTCAGGGTCCGAAACAAAATCATCAATTACTATGAGCAGACGCGTTTTATCTCGGGCAACAAAGAAGAGCTCGATAAGCAATACCAGGAAGAGCTAAAAGTACTCGCGGGCGCACGATCTTCATTGGCCAAAATAGAGCTGGAAATTGCCGATAAGGGCATTCTACCCAGGCTTCAGGCACAAATAGCCAACAACAGATATCAATTATCAAATTATACGACCAGAATTACTGAGCTGGATCTGCTAAAGGATACACTGCCCCAAACACCTGCCCAGATTATGGACAAGGCACGTCTCAATGTGCAAATAGACTCTTTGAAAACAGCCATGACCTCCGTGGCCCAAAAGATCATAGCGGTGAACAAGACGCCAAGCGGTATTGAAACCAAAGAGTTTCTGAGTCAATGGCTGAACAGTACCATTACCCGCGAGGAATCAGCAGCCAAACTGGACGTGATGACTGCCAGAAAAAAAGAGTATGAGGTAATATATGCGCGGTTTGCACCCCTGGGCTCTACACTCAAGCGGCTTGAGAGAGAGATTGATGTGGCTGAACGTGAGTACCTGGAGAATCTGCACAGCTATAACCAGGCTCGGCTTCACAAATACAATATGCTTATGAGCAGCAATCTGAAGGTGATAGATGCCCCATACTATCCGCTTAAGCCCGAGAAATCAAAAAGGGCCATGCTCATAATACTGGCCTTTATGGTGGGGTTGGTGTTGCCTGCCGCCACGCTGATTGGCTTTGAGCTATTAGATACCAGCCTGAAGAATCCAAAGAATGCTGCCGCGGTAACAAAGCTGAAAATTGCGGGTACTTTACCTAAGGTCCAGAATAAAAAAAACTCACAAAATATTGACTTTAAGAAACTTAATAAGTCCGCCTTAAACCTTTTTATGCAGGAGCTACGCTCGGCAACTAAAGGAATAAAAAGCCCTGCTACCATTGTTCTTTTCAGCATAAGCCAGGGAGAAGGCAAGAGTTTTATACAAAATCAAATAGAAGCTTTTGAGGCAGACAGTCGCCTGAATGCCTTTTTAGGACATGGCGGACCAGCTGACCCGAATGACGAATTTGATTTCAGGGAGTTACCTGCCCTTATTCAGAATCCATACTCCGAAAGTGATGTAAAGAAAGGAGACGTTCATATACTGGTTTGCAAAGCAGATAGAAAGTGGACTGATGCCGATAAGCATGCCCTCAAGGTGTACAAAAAGATGTGTGGTCAGAAACCTCTGCTGTTCCTGAATGGAGTAAGTACGCATGTCATGGAGGACATGATTGGCGAAATACCCAGAAAAAGGACCTGGCTCAGAAAACTGATCAAGCGTCTGCTTACCCAGGGTTTAAAGTCCACTCCTGGCTTCTGACTATCATCATCACTGACTATAACCGAGTTTACACTTCATGAAAAAAACGATTATCTGTCACTCCTTTCCCTCCTGGGATGCCCCCTATGTCAAGTCTACGATGGAGTTGATGAAGCGCCTTTCAGCCGGTCACAGAGTAATTATCATTGATTACCACTATACCTGGAAAGACCTGTTTACCTGCAAGTATGCCCCTTCAAAAGTACTTTTGGGTTTTGAAAGCAGGTGGAGAAAGCTCAACACCAAATATGGAGAAGTTGAAGTATATAACAGTCCTCCGGTGATTCCCGTCAACTGGATCAACAATGAAAAGCTGTTCAAGCTCGTAGCAGGCATAAACGGCTGGCTTTTGAGAAATACCTTCAAGAGACTTCAAAAAAGGCTGATTCCTTCTGAAACCGTACTCGTAAATGCTTTCAACCCGGTTTACGGGCTGCTTACCGATAATGTCTGGCAGGTTTCTCAAAAGCTCTATTACTGTTATGATGAGATCAGCGGAACACAGTGGAGCGGTAAATGGGGTGCTGCTTATGAAAAACAATACCTGGGGAAGGTTGATCGGGTGATCACCACCTCCACCAGACTATATGCAGTGAAAAAACGGTTAAATCCGGATTGTCACCTTGTAAAGAATGGGGTCGATCTGGACATCTTTCAAAACCCTATGCTGGTGAAATCCAAAAAATGGACCATCGGCTATATAGGCGCTATAGACGATCGCATTGATGTAACTTTGATAACAGAAATAGCCAGAGCGATGCCCGAATACCGGTTTAAATTCATTGGCCCCGTGATATCGCATAACGCTGTAGCTGAATGGTCCAATCTATCCAACATAGAATGTACCGGATCTGTTGATCAGGCCTTACTGCCGGCCATGATTAACAACATGGATGCCTGCATTATTCCTTTCCTGAGGAACGAATTAACTGAGGCCATTTACCCTCTTAAAATCAATGAGTACCTGGCCATGGGAAAACCTGTTGTCAGTACACACTTCAGCGATTTATCGGATTTTAAAACACTCATTTCTACAGCAGACACAGCCATCACATTTGTACAATGCCTGGAACGCGAGTTAAAAGGGAACACACGTTTGAGAATTCAAAAAAGAATCAGATTTGCTCAAAGCAATAGCTGGGAATCGAGGGCTGAAGAATTTGTTTGCTATTTATAAAGCCGCCAAGGCTGCCTTATAATCAGGCTCATTTGCTATTTCAGAGATCAGCTCAGTGTGGGTAACCTTGCCTTCTTCATCCAGTACTACGATTGCTCTGGCGTCAAGACCTGTAAAAGCCCCGTCTACCAGCAGCACACCCAGCTCTTCAGAGAAAGCAGCGTTTCTGAAGTCAGAGAGGGTCATCACATTCTCAATGCCTTCAGCGCCACAAAAGCGTGCCTGGGCGAAAGGAAGGTCTTTTGAAATGCAAAGCACTACTGTGTTTTCAAGAGATGCTGCCTTTTTATTGAACGTCCGAACAGAGGTAGCACAGGTAGAGGTATCGACACTGGGAAAGATATTGAGGATTACTTTCTTGCCTTTGAAGTCACCAATAGAAGTAGAAGATAAATCTGCCTTAACCAGTGGATGATCACTCAATATAGTTCCGTTTGCAGGAAGATTACCATTTGTATTTACAGGAGTTCCTCCCAGAGTTACTTGTGCCATTTGTTCGTTTTTTATTTGATAACCTTTAAAGTTAAACTTTGGTTTGATCTTGTCTGATCTTTAATCCGATAATTTCGTAAAGATCAAAAACAACAGAACTTGTAGCATGAAAACACTGGGAATTATCGGGGCCATTATAGGGATCGTTAGTCTTTTGGGCTGGATTGTTGTCCAGACGCTCTCCTCTCATAAGGAAGATGCCAGCTATAATATGCACCCGAGCAATTTTGAGAAACCAAGGCAGGAAAACGTTGTTCAGTTTCAGGAAAAGAATGACAAGGATGAAAACACATTACTTTTAACTAAGGACAATGAGTTGCCTTACAAAATGAAATCAAATGACTCTCAAAAAAAACGATAGTAGTCCTTAGGCTTCAGGGATTAAAAAGTCAAATTCTATAAAGCTTCAGAAGTATATAGGCTCCTTTATCGCTATTTGTGCCGGGCAATGGCTGATCATTTAAATGCAAAAACAAGGAGCACCCCTCGGAGTGCTCTCCATAATTAATTATTTGTATCTCAATCCATATCAACTCTGATTTGCGTAATGATAAACATCAGTGATGAGTTTGCTGATTATGGCTTCCAGTTCGGCCGTTGCTCCCGGAGACAGATGTTTCAAACTAATATACTTACCTATGGCTGTGGCAACATTAGCAGGAATTTCGAAACAGTATTGGCCGTAAACTGATGTGTGCTGATGCCCCGCTTCAAAGGCATAGGCCATCAAATCTTCGATGTATTTTATATGGTAGGCTGTATTTCCTCCGAATTTTTCGATGATTGTGTTAATTGCAATATGAGCTTCCCAGCCTGCCTTGCCCCAGAATGTTTGAGCCGCATTAACTAAGTCTGATTCTTTTTGAGTTAAAACGGGAGCCGTAAAGGGAATGTCAGTCCCAATACGGGCGTATTTGTTCGTGCCTTTGAGACTATGAATCCAGCTTACAAAGCCTTTTAAAAGGGCAGATTCAGGAACACCTTCATTACCAGGCTCTACAATTTTCTGGTCAGCATAAATGGTTCCCACATTCGCCATGGTGCTCTCAGCCCAGTTTTTAGGTACAATATCTAATGTATTCGCTCGCGGGGTGAAATTGGCAGTCCCCAAAGTGTTAATTACATGATTGGCAAAATCCTGATCACCTGGTGTTGGTCCGGCCGTTGGGTAACAAGAAACATTGATATTACCCCTGGTAGTCCAGGGCTGATAACTTGCAAGAGCTGCCGCAATACAGGGTGCCAAGGCGCCTCCCAGACTGTGACCACAAACTGCGACTTCCGCTCTTTCACCGGAAGACAATACTCCTGATATATATTCCACGAAGGCTTGTCCGGTGCCATTTTCCCTCATTGCCAAAAGTGCATTAACACCGTCAGCCGTTCCTCGCGACACTTTGCCCTGGTAGCTGTGACTTACCCCAAGTGGCCATGGCACCATGGTACCACCCACTTCCAGGTCTTCAACAAACCAACCATCTGCAGAAATCAGATTCGTACCGGCTATGGCTACTACATAAAGAAATCTGCCTGCGTCTTCAGGGTGAGGACCTTTGGCCACATACATACAGTTGGTAGTGGCATAACCGGTCACCTCTCTTGTTCCTTCCAGAGCCTCATCCTCTTCGCTCGTGACCTTTTCCTTTACGGTAAGTTGTTCGTTTTTAGTCTCAACTCCCCAGACCACGTTGAATCCAGGCAGATAAGCCGAAATATCAGGATCACTGGAGATAGCGGTTTTGACACGATTGGCATTGATCCGTAATTGCTCTTTTGTTGTGGCAAATACGCCAGCATTGATATTCGACAGGTCAGACATGACCCAGATCATTTTTTCCTTCTTAGTTGGTGCACTCATGATTTCTTCTGTTTTCGATTAAAAAAGTGTTTTAGAATGACCGAAGATTCTGCGAAATCGGAGTAGTATGAAGCAAACCGGACGAACAGCACTCAAAACTGAGCAGGTAAATGAAAAAGACGGACGAATGGAATTAATGAATCAAAAAGTCTGGAAACGCTTAAAAACAGTTTCCCTGTAGTTTTTACTAACAGGTACTTCAGCATCTCCTAAATAGACGATATTACCCTCAAAACCAGTGATATGCATTAGGTTCAAGAGGTACGAGCGATGACTTTGAATAAAATAGGGATAGGTCAGCCGGTCTATTACCGATTTAAGTGTAAGGCTGAGAAGATAACTTTCCGCCTGTGTTTTGATCAAGGTGTAATTACGCTGGGCTTCGGCAAAAAGAATGTCTTCAATTCTTACCTTCTCATACTTAAACTTCTTTTTGATGAAGAAACTGTCGTTAATGATATAGACATTGTCTTCCTGAGAAGAATCCTCCCCCGGTTGTTTACCAGCATAATTGCTGATCGCCAGATCAATGGCTATCTGAACTTCCCTTTCCCTGAAAGGCTTTATCAAATATGCAGATGGCCCTGTTTTGCGGGCTTCTGTCACGATTTCTGACGTGGTATGAGAAGTAAGGAATATAAACGGAAAATCATGTTCTTTCTGAATCAGTTGAGCTAACCTAATACCATCCATGGCTCCGTCTAACTCTATATCAATAATCATGAGATCTATATCAGAATCTGTAGCCTGAAGAAGCTGACTGGCTTCCTGAAAAGTATGTACTACAGCAGCTACTTCATAACCAACGGCCGTTAAGCGCATTTTTAAATCCCGTGCGACCAGGCGTTCATCTTCAACTATGGCAAGTTTAACTTTCGACATGCGCTTCTACTGGTAAGTATGGAAACTCTATTTGGACATGAGAACCATTGTCTCTTCCCATTATCAGCGTCCCTTTTAGCTGTTTTACAAGATCGTGAATAAGCTCCAGACCAAAGGAGCTATCTTCGATTTCTGAACTATCCGGAAGCCCTGGCCCATTATCCGACAAATCGAGCGTCACTATTTCCAGATTATCATCCATCTTGAGGCATACTTCCAGTTTTGGCTGCTCCACTTCTTTAAAGGCATGTTTAAAAGAATTGGTTATCAATTCATTAATCACGACTCCCAGAGGAATGGCATATTTTACCCCGATTGGAGTCCTGTCTATGGAGAGTTTTACCTCAAAATCATCCTCGGCATAGTTGAATGAATAAGCGGTATTATCAATGAGGTGGCGGACATAATCCTCCATTTCTATCGTAGTAATGTTCTCGCTCTGATACAGTTCTCTGTGAATCATAGACATGGCCTCTATCCTGGCCTGCCCCGATTTGATAGCTTCGGCCGTCTCTTCATCTTTGGTACCATAATACTGAAGGTTGAGCAGGGAAGATACAATTTGAAAGTTATTTTTGACCCGGTGATGCAGTTCTCTGAGTAAAAGTGCCTTTTCTTTCTCCCGCTTTTCTACCAGGGATTTTTGCAATTGAAGTGCCTTATTGGACCTGCGTTTCCGTATCAGCAGACCATAGGTAAAACTCGCTGCAACAACTACAAGTGCCAACCCGGCAAATAAAAGCTGATTTTGAGCATCAGCCTGCGTGAGTTCAAGGCTTTGCTGTACAATCTCCTTATCTTTCTTGGCACTCTCAAACTGAACTTGAAGTTCAGCTATCTGAGCATTCTTTGCCTGATTGCTAAGGGCAAAATCTATACTGTCAGACAGTTTATAATAGTCAAAAGATTGCTTGTAATCTCCAATCGCCTTGTAGCCGTCAGAAATATTAAAGTAAAGAGAAGACAGTAGTTCGGGAGAATCAATCTCTTTGGCCAGGGCGACTCCTTTTAAAGCATACTCTCTGGATTCGCGAAAGTCGTTTTGTTCAAAGGCAAGTGCCGCAAGGTTATTGAATAGTATTGTTTGGCTATATTGATTGCCAAGGCTTTCTTGCAATATCAGGGCTCTTTCATAATACAACCTGGCAGAGTCGAAGATACTCTGCTTATAATAAGTCACACCAAGGTTTGTGTATAGAGATGCCCATTTACGAGGTTCTCTCCCTGTTTTTAAAAACTTCAGACTTTCATGATAATTCTCCATGGCAAGACCATTCATTTCTTGCAAGCCATAGAGATTTCCCAGCACCTGATAAGAATTAACAAGCCCTGATGAATCTTGAGCCTCCAACCTTGCCTTCAGTGCTTTCCTGTAATATTGTTCCGATTCATCAAAGTTTTCTTCCCCGCGATAATAGCCTCCAAGACCATCCAGAAATTTTGATAAGGTACCAACATCATCAGTTTGCTCTATCAGATCCAGACCTGTGGATAAGTATTCCAGCGTCTTCAGTTTATCACCCTGACGTTTTGTTACCTCAGTCAGTAAAAGGTAGGCCCTGGCTTCCCTCACTTTATCTTCGCCCCCTTTATAGAATTCGAGATTAAGCAGATAATAAGATTTTGCGTTTTCTAGCCTGCCTTGCAACAGGCTCAGTAAACCTAGTTGACGGTAGGCATTTACTACGCCCACCGGATAATTTGCCTTTTGGGATTCTGACAAAATCTCCTTTGCCAGGTTTCCCGCGGCTACTGAGTCTTTTCTTATAAGGCGTTGTCCCTTCCTGATTTTCTCATTGATTACCTTTCTTTGCTCTTCACTCACGAGCGCTTTGTCCTGACCATACAAATCAGCACAAAGCAATAAGAAGAGAATGAAAACAAGAGAAGCTGATTTTTCGAAAAGATCCGACAATGACTTAGTTTTTCTTCTTTCCATCACCTCCACCAATATCCTCTTCATCCACTTCAATGGGATCTTCATAGATAACTTTGGGCTTAGGGTCTGTGTATATATCAGCAATTGAAAACTCAAGCAGGGCGCAACGATTGTCCTTTTTAGTCGCTACAAATTCATATTGCTTCCAGATCTTCTTCTTGCCTCTGCCAGATTTTGCCTCTCTGTTTAAATATAAAACGACTTGCTGAGTTCTTGGGTCAGACTCATCTGAAATCAACTCCAGGAATTTGACTTTTTGTTTCTTTTGGAGATAGATCAAAAACTCAACCCGATAAATCTTTTCATCGCTGTCCCTTTTCCAGGTAATGATGTGGGCCTTACCAAAAACCTCGTAAAGCCCAGGTTTTACTCTCTTGGGCAAAAACATGGTTTTTTTATTTTTCTTTTTGGACATTGTTTAATGATTCGATTTTAACAAATCAGAGGCCCACACGAAACCCCTCTCAATTCCTTATGCCTCTTTTTTCTTTAAAA
>JAAWWF010000065.1 GCA_021404565.1 Roseivirga sp.
GTCACCTTTACCATTCAGGATGATGCCGACATTGAAGGTGATGAGACGGCTGTGCTGACGATTAGTAATCCCTCAGCCGGTGTGACACTGGGAACGACTACCACCCAAAACGTTGCGATTACTGATAATGACTTCCCGACCGTAGAACTCAGTGTTTCGACTAATGCCGGAACGGAGGCAGCAGGAACGGTAGTGACTGTTACGGCTACGGCTTCACAGGCGGTAGATGGTGACCAGACGATTGATTTGGGAGTAAGCGGAACAGGTATTGCCAATACCGACTATACCCTAAGCAATGCTACCATTACCATTCTGGATGGTGCTACCACAGATATGGTCACTTTCACCGTTCAGGATGATGCGGACATTGAAGGTGATGAGACGGCTATGCTGACGATTAGTAATCCCTCAGCCGGTGTGACACTGGGAACGACTACCACCCAAAACGTTGCGATTACCGACAATGACTTCCCTACAGTTGAACTGAGTGTTTCGGCTAATTCGGGAACTGAGGCAGCAGGAACGGTAATCACTGTTACTGCCACAGCTTCACAGGCAGTGGATGGAGATCAGACAGTTGATCTGGGAGTCAGTGGAACCGGTATTGCCAATACAGACTATACACTAAGCAATGCCACGATTACCATTCTGGATGGCGCAACCACAGGTCTGGTCACTTTCACCATTCAAGATGATGCAGATATTGAAGGTGCAGAGACGGCTACGCTGACGATTAGCAACCCCTCATCAGGGTTGATCTTAGGAACAACAACTACTCAAAACGTTGCGATTACTGACAATGATTTCCCAACAGTTGAACTGAGTGTTTCGGCTAATTCGGGAACTGAGGCCGCTCAAACGGTAATTACCGTTACTGCCACAGCTTCACAGGCAGTAGACGGAGATCAGACAGTTGATCTGGGAGTGAGCGGAACAGGCATCGCCAATACTGATTATGCTTTAAGTAATGCTACCATTACCATTCTGGACGGAGCCACAACCGGTATGATCACTTTTACTATTCAGGATGATGCGGATATTGAAGGAGACGAGACCGCTACTTTGACGCTCAGCAATCCATCAGCAGGTGTGACCTTAGGAACTACGACAACTCAGAACGTTGCGATTACCGATAATGACTTTCCATCTGTTGACCTAAGCGTATCAGCCAATACAGGTACGGAAGCTGCTCAGACGGTTATTACAGTAACGGCCACAGCCTCACAGGCAGTGGATGGTGACCAGATCGTTGACTTGGGAGTAAGTGGAACAGGCATTGCGGGCACAGATTATACACTTAGCAATACTACTATCACTATTCTGGATGGCCAGACCACCGGCACAGTCACCTTCACTATTCAGGATGATGCTGATATTGAAGGCTCGGAGACAGCTACCTTAACGATTAGTAATCCGTCTGCTGGTTTGGCTTTGGGAACAGCCACTACTCAGAATGTGGTGATTACCGATGATGATATGGCCGGGTTTACCCTGGTTGAAAGTGGAGGGAATACAGTAGTTCATGAATCAGGCACTACCGATGACTTTACGGTGGTATTGGATGCAAAACCAACAGTCGATGTGACCTTCACTATTTCAGGTGATGATGTAACAGAGGCGACCGTATCTCCGGTAAACCTAACCTTTACCACAACTAACTGGAATATACCTCAGGCAGTAACAATAACTGGGGTAGATGATGGAGTAAATGATGGAGATGTTGTCAGTACTATCATGGTTAATCCCTCTTCCGGAGATGTCGGTTTTGATGCATTGGCAAACCAGACCGTAAGTGTAACTACAATTGATGATGAAGGTCCGGTTACTCCAACGGTTGACTTAAGTGTATCGGCTAATGCTGGTACTGAGGCAACCGGTACGGTAATCACTATTACTGCTACTACTTCACAGGCTGTCACCGGAGATCAGACGATTGATCTGGGAGTGAGCGGAACAGGTATTACCAATACAGACTATGCGCTTAGCAATACCACCATCACCATTTTGAATGGTCAGACTACCGGAACAGTAACCTTGACCATTCAGGATGATGCAGATATTGAGGGAGATGAGACCGCTACTCTGACGATTAGCAATCCTTCAGCAGGAGTGATCTTAGGGACAACTACTACCCAGAATGTGATCATTACCGATAATGATTTTCCTACAGTCGACTTAAGTGTATCAGCTAATGTAGGAACCGAAGCTGCTGGTACAGTGATTACGATCACTGCCATAGCATCTCAAGCAGTAGATGGCGATCAGACGGTTGATTTGGGAGTCAGCGGAACAGGAATTACCAATACAGACTATACTCTGAGTAATGTGGCTATTACCATCCTGAATGGACAGACTACTGGAACAGTGACTTTTACTATCCAGGATGATGCCGACATTGAAGGTGATGAGACGGCTGTGCTGACGATTAGTAATCCGTCTGCTGGTTTGACTTTGGGAACAACCACTACTCAGAATGTGACCATTA
>JAAWWF010000062.1 GCA_021404565.1 Roseivirga sp.
TTGAATCTGAGGCGCTCATAGATATTGGTTTTTTTTGTTTCAAGGCGAAGACGGGAATAGGAGTGTAGAGGGGTTTAGTGGGCTCGGGGATGTTTATAAGAGACAGAGTTTTCCCATTTACCGCAATTGGAGGCCAAGAAGAAATGAAATTAGCTTTACAATTGAACGTAATTGACCCAAAGATTGGCGGGGTTATGATCATGGGAGACCGTGGTACAGGAAAGTCAACAACAATTAGAGCCATTGCCGATTTACTTCCAGAAATTGAAATTGTAAAAGATGACCCTTTTAATTCACATAAATCAGATTTAGATTTAATGGGGAATGAAGTAAAAACTGCTGTTCAAAAAGGTGAAACACTAGAAACAGAATTTATTAAAATTCCGATGGTTGATTTACCTTTAGGGGCAACAGAAGATCGTGTTTGTGGGACAATTGATATTGAAAAAGCATTAACTGAAGGTGTAAAAGCTTTTGAACCGGGATTATTAGCAAAAGCTAATCGCCGGTTACTTTATAAAAATGAGGTTAATTTATTAGATGATCATTTAGTAGATATTTTATTAGATTCTGCAGCTTCTGGTTGGAATACAGTTGAACGAGAAGGAATTTCAATTCGTCACCCTGCTCGATTTGTATTAGTTGGATCTGGTAACCCTGAAGAAGGAAAATTACGTCCACAATTACTAGATCGTTTTGGTATGCACGCCGAAATTCGGACCGTTAAAGATCCAATTTTACGTGTAAAAGTAGTGGAAGAACGAACATCATTTGATCAAACTCCAATGGTATGGATGGAAAATTATGAAACTCAACAACAAGAATTACGTAGTCGAATTGTTGATGCTCAAAAATTATTACCAAATGTTCAGCTTGATTATGATTTACGCGTTAAGATCTCACAAGTTTGTAGTAAATTAAATGAAAATGAACAACAAGGGGATATCGAAAAAAATCGGTTCTTTTTAACAAATGGACCAGCGCACAGAAAAGAAAAAGAAAAAAAAAAGAGAG
>JAAWWF010000054.1 GCA_021404565.1 Roseivirga sp.
GTGGAAAACAATGGTTTACAAACATTTAAAAATTTCTATAGCATACCGTATGGTGTGTAAATATGTGTTCAGGACCTGCCTGTTGATTTTACTGTTTTTTGGCTTTAGCAATAGCCCTCAGGCCCAGGAGCATATTGATAGTTTGAAAGTACAGCTGAAAACTGCAGAAGGCATGCAGAGGGCTAAGCTGCAAAGAGTTATTGCCCAGCGCATGATGTATACCAAGCCTGACAGTGCGCTGATTTATATTGAAGAGGCCCTAAATTCATTTGAGAATGGAGATGATCCCGAAGGCTATGTGATGGCACTATTGACCAGGGGTTCAATGTATGCCGAAAATTCAGAGCTGGATGAGGCCGAAGAAATTGTGACCAAAGGGCTTACCCTGGCTGAGGATATAGGCTATAAAAAAGGCATCGCCTGGTTGAACCTGACAATGGGCTCTATCAATATAAGACGGGGCAGATATACAGAGGCAGCCGAATATCACTTTGAAGGCGCCACACTTGCCAGAGAAGTGGAAGACTATGATTTGTTGCTCACCCATTTGATGAACCTCGGCATTCTGAAAACCCAGCTATCACTATTTGATGAGGCCAGTCAATACCTGTTGGAGGCCGTGGCAATCTCTGTAGATTATGGCACTAAGTTCAGGGAAGCTCAATTATATGGAAACCTGGGGTACCTGGAATATGCAAGACAAAACATAGGACTGTCGAAGGAGTATCATCAAAAGTCATTGAAGGTTTTCCGTGAAATTGATGAGAGGGTGAATATGGCGGCAGCCTTGAACAATCTGGGTTATGCACAAGGCCTGCTCAATGAGATCAGTGAGGCGCAGACGAGCTACCAGGAGTCCCTGGAACTGTATAGAGAGGTTGGTAATGCCTCAGGGGAGACGCGGGTGTTGGTAAATCTGGCGAGACTTTTAAAGGAATCCGGAAATACCAGGACGGCACTTAACTATGCAGAACAGGCAGTTGGTAAGGGAAAGGGAACAGGTTATATCCTGATGCAAAAAGATCTGTACCAAATCCGCTACGAGCTCTACGTTGAGGTGCAGGATTACAAAAAGGCATTGAGTAGCTATGAAAGCTTTAAAAAAATAGAAGACTCTATTCGGGCCAGCACCGACAAGTCAGAAATAGCGCGACTCACCGCTGAGTATGATGTAGACAGATTGGAGCAGGAAAACCAGCTGCAGCTCAAAGAAAACCAGATCAAAAGCCTCCAACTGAGGCAAAGAAGTCAAATGTTGATTGGGGCGGGTCTGTTACTGCTGATATGTACCTATATTTTTATCAGAATCCGAAACAGGCTCAAGGTAAAACTGAGCCTGACCCAAAAAGATGTTCAGATCTCCAAACAAGCTTTTGAGCTTGAAAAAGAGCGTTTAATGGCCTATACCCAGGAACTGCTGATGAAAAATGAGTCATTGGAAGAAAAGCAGCATCAGCTGGAACTCCAATCTGTCGGTAGTGAAACGAAAAGTACAGAGTCATATGAGCTTTTGGATAAGCTGAGTTCTGCCATAGTTGACGATAAAGACTGGAAAACTTTCAAGCTCTATTTTGAAGCTGTTTACTCTACTTTTTTTGATACAATAAGAGCCGAAAAGAAGGTCAATCTTACCCTGGGCGAACAGCGCCTTGCGGCCTTAATTAAGCTTAGCTTATCCAACAAAGAAGTGGGGGCTATCCTCAATATATCACGTAACAGCGTGGTGCGGGCAAAGTACAGGTTAAGGCAGAAATTGGACTTTGCTGAAACCTCAGAACTGGAAAACTACCTGCACTCAATCTGACTTGTCTGCTCTATTTCCATAGTTTGTCTGCTCGGAAGGCGCTCTCAGTCTTTTCCTGTGAGGCGATAATTTTTGACATTTCGGTGGAACCAATTCACTATGATGTCAGGCATTTTTCAGAACACATTTCCGGCCACTTTTTATAGCCGATTAAGAAATTTCAGACAACTTGTTTTATTACCCTGCCTGCTGCTATATCAGGGGCAGTTGAGTAAAGCGCAAGTGGCTACCGGAACACAGCTTAGCATAGGCTTTGATGGACTGAACGCTTTCGAATTTTCACCGGTCAACTATAACCTTACCGATGGAGCCCATAGCTTTAAAATAAGGGTGAATCCTATTCCTACCGGAGGATTTGCTATTAATACGACACCCACCAAATCCGGAGTAGTAGGTGAGGTACTCAACTTTATCGGTGGCGGTACTTTATCATTCGACCTTAACAATGACGGAACTTTTGGAGGTGCCGGAGATGAGTTTACCCTCGTCTCAATGAATGTGGGAGGCAACCGAATTGACCCTGGCATTACAGAGAGCACTACCATAAGTCCTGATGGAGGCAGTACAGGGGTTGTCACGATAACCAGTACCCAAACTGTGTTGAACAGTCTTGTAATTGCCAGCCCCAATAACGCGGTGGTATCGGGCTCCTTTACGGCTGCTGACTTCAATGGGATTAAATCTCTCAAGATAGATGGGGTACCTGTAGGAGGGGGGCTCGCTCCCAATCCTTTGGTAGACAACATGGTGATTATTGTGGGTGCTGTGGAGAATGCACCTACTACTGCAACAGTAGCAGCGTCAGTTTTCCTTGAAGGAGCTTATAATGGTACTGACCTCAATACTACACTCAATGCCAGCATTCCCACTACCCAACCCTACAGTATCAACGGACATTCCGGGGGCACAGCTTCGGGCATTCCGGCTAATGCAGTGGACTGGGTCTTGATAGAGCTGAGAGAGGCAGGCTCAGCAGCCACAGCACTCAGTAATACCAAGGTGGGTTCAGTAGCCGGTTTTTTGATGAATGATGGCAGTGTCAAAGCCACTGATGGTACGAGTAACCTCACCGTTCCCCTCTCCGGCAATACAGGTTCTGAGTTCTTTATGGTGATCTATCACCGTAATCATCTACCAATAATGTCAGCTAACGCTGTTTCAGAAAGTAGTGGCACCTATACCATTGATTTCACCACGGTATCCGCCAACACCTATCAAGCGACAACGGCTCTTGTCACGCTGTCCAGTGGTAAATTTGCCATGCTGGCCGGAGATGCAGACGGAGACGGAGATGTAGACGAGGTAGACCTCACCACCTGGCGGAGTCAGAATGGCCTCACCTTTAACTATTCTGGTAATGGCAGAAATGACCTGAATCTGGATGGGGTGATCAATGCCGTAGACCGTAATGACTTCCAGCAGAAGAATACATCCAAAACCAGCCAGGTACCCAACACTTAGATGATAGATTTCAGACTGAAGATGTTTGACTCAAAGAACTGATTTATGAGATACTCTCAATAAGCCATCTCGTAACTCATTAACCATTAACCATTAACCATTAACCATTAACCATTAACCTATTGACTAACTCATGACAGTACTGGAAAGACGTTTAATGGATCATTTACTACTCGAACTGGAGTCAGTGAACAGTCGTTTTCAAAATCAATTGAAACGTCAGCATCCTACCCTGACAACCTATGACCTCAGGCTATGCACCTACCTTAAGTCCAATCTGGCTACCAAGGAAATTGCCCTGCTCTTAAATGTGACCCCTGAAAGTGTAAAGAAGGCAAAACATCGCTTAAGAAAGAAAATGGGTATACTACCCCATATTTCATGGGGAACATTTCTTTCAAATGACTGAATCTTAATTCTATATTGGGGGACATGATGTCCCCCAAACACCTTAGTAGAATAATAGCGATTTGTTTTATTCTTTTATCTCTAAATAACGGTGTTTGCGCCCAGAACAAGCTCGATAGCCTTCAGTCTTTGCTGCCAAAAACGACCGGCAAAGAGCGAGTAGATATGCTAAATAAAATTTGTTCACAGATGGCTGACATCGACCCGCTGAAGGCATTGGAGTATGGGGACATGGCTCGGAAAGAAGCGGTCAGCTTAGCCTACCCTGAAGGTGAAGTTATCGCGCTGAAAACTATCGGAAATATTCACGCCACTCAGACGAGAATAGATACTGCCCGATTGATTATCCAAAAGGGCTTCGAGAAGGCCAGATCCTTTGGTATTAAAAATGAAATGGCCAACCTGGGGCGGGTCCTTGGTGGACTCTATATACGCTCTTATCAGTATGAACAAGCCCTTGAAGTATTGATCGAAAGCCTTGAAATGGCGAAATCCATCGGAGCTAAAGATTCGGAAATGGCAATTTTGATGAACATGTCAGTAGCCCGTAGAAATATTGTAGATATAGCAGGTGCAGAGTCTAACCTGCAAGATGCCCTGGCCATTGGCTTGGAGGAGGGGTTTGAGCTAAATACGGCTAAGGTGTATAGTAATCTGGGTTATGTAGAATTTGACAGAGCCAATTATGCTCTTGCAAAACAATACCAGAAACAGGCGCTCAGAATGTTTGAAGAACAGGGTGTGACACAAATTATAGCGATTTGTGTCATTCAGCTCGGAAGAATTGAAAATGAGCTAAAGAATTTCCGGGAGGCTATGGTCCATTTCGATCATGCCCTGGAGATCAGGCGGCCATCAGGAAATAATCGGGGAGTTCTGAGTATTTACCGTTATCAGGTACAGAGCTTATTAAACCTTAGGGAATTTGAACAATGCAAACTGTTGGCAGAAAAAGCCTTGTCCCAGGCACTTGAAATAAAAGACTATGCGATACTAATGGATCTTTACGAGGCCTTATTCAAATTGGATGAATCTGCGGGTCATGGTGTTCAGGCGTTGGACTATTACAAACTTTTTATCCAGTCCAGGGATAGTCTTAACGCCCGAACAAACCGAATTAAAGCAGAGCAATTGTCATCTCAATTCGATCGGGTAAGCCTGCAAAATGAAATTGAACGACAAGCGAAAAGCACGGAAATCGCCCGACTCAAAGTGAATCAAAGAAACCTGCTGTTAGCCGCATTGGCGCTGCTGTTGGTGTTCATCTCTGTTTTTTTCTGGTTGAACAGACTCCGGTTGAAACAAAAACTCAAAGCTTCGCAGAAGCAACAACAATTGATGGCCAGCGAACTTGAATTAAAAGCCCTTGAAATCAATGCTCAGGAGCAGAGGATTTTGGCTTTTCAGGAAGAGCAGGATATGAAGGCAGAGGAGAAATTTACTCTGGCTCAACTTGCTCAATTTGTTCAGGTTTCACCACTGCAGTCCAACCATTGGTTGGAGTTCAGGATGGCATTTGATAAAATGTTCTCAGATTTCTTTGTGCAATTAGAACCCTACCAATTGACAACAAATGAGCAGCGGCTGGCTAGCCTGATAAAGCTTGGTCTGGCGAACAAGGAGGTCGCCTCGATTTTGGCAATTACACCCAAAAGTGTCAACAAGGCAAAATCCCGCTTGGCAGGGAAGCTACAGAAGTCCAGCGTTGTTGAGTTCGAAAACTTCTTACAAAACCTTTCATAAGGGGCCTTTTTTTAAATATGTCTCCTTTTGTCTCCGGAAGGGTGGAGCTATGTCTCCTTTAATACTGTGCTCCGGAACATAATTTGGAACAAATTAATTTATTAATCATTGTTTGATAAAATTCGGGTTGCAGAACTTTATGCCTTACCTGAAATTGACACAGAGTTCAAGACCATTTTCGTCAACAATGATTCGATTGATAAGGTCCGTTTACTCAGATTCATCAGAACGGATTTTTGTGAATCACCAAACCGGGAATCGACTAGCTGAGGTAGTCTTTTTAAACTAAAATATCATGTGGAAAACGACATTTCTCTCATTGTCTTTGTTGTGTATTTCTTATCAATTGTTTTCTCAGGTGAGGTTAAAGAATGAAGATGTAATTAGCCGACAACCTAACTCAGACATAGACCAGCCAGCGCACTATGAATATACCGGGCAGACCGCTATGAACATTGGAAAGAATCGACTGTCCCGAGTACCTATTGCTGGAAGTCGGATGGGAAATGAAACTCTATTATTCTCCAGTGATACTATGGAAAGCAATGGGAGTGTTATGATGATTGCCGCTACTTGTGCACCGTCAGTTGGTGTAAATACTTTTCCCGGGCTTGCACCATCTACCTCCTTGGATCCTTATGGGGCGTTGCCAAAAAGCGCAACTCATGACTGTTGGGACTTTAGTATAACCGGAACGGGAAATGGCTCGATCACTCATGTCGGAAATGTTCCCGAAACAAGAGTGGTTATGTTTTCGGAGCAGACCAACACTATTACAATAAAATCGAATGACGGAAGCGAATTTGATTTGAACTCTTATGTTTCTCAGTGGTTTAATTTTTCAGGAAACTATACGGTCACAGGATATAGAGATGGAACTACTGTTGCTACAGGAACCGGAAATGCATCAACGTCTTATACGACAACCGACTTATCCGGAAATAATGATTTTAATAATATAGACGAATTTAGATTTACTGGTTTTGGAGGTTCAAACACTACACTTAACATAGATGCTATTACGATAGCAACAGCAACACCAGAGGCGACACCATGTGGAACCAATTTCACAGTAGATTTCGAATCAGAATCCTGGACTAATAATCAAAATATTGGCAGCTCTATTAGCTCTAAAGGCATGGTTCTTTCCTACTTTTCCTCAGGTAGTACTCCCAAGACCATGCTAGCTACAGTAGGTACGTCAGGACCACAAGGCAATGTAGGCCTTGCGGTGAATAACGTAGGAGGGAATGGGGATACATTCGAAATCAAATCATTTGATGGTTGTGATTTCGATTTTAAGAGTTTTTATACCTACACTAATTTTGTTTCAACCATCACCATCACAGGCTACAGAGACAACAGCCAGGTAGTTCAGTCTGCCAATTTTGCACTCCAGCCAAATGGCACCAACAATGTTAGTTCAGTGCTGGCAGGATTCCAGAATGTAGACAGAGTAGTGTTGTCCAGTCCCAACTCCGGAGGTTTCGGGTTCTTTAATGGTTTTGATGACCTTAGTATTGGTCCTGCGGTTGCTTCAGATGCCACACCACCAGTTTTTGAAAGCAGCACCCCTTCTTCTTCGAGTATCACCCAAACAGGCTTTACACTGGCAACCGACATTGATGAGGCAGGAACAATCTATTATGTAGTTGTACCAGATGGCGCGGGAATACCCACTGCAGCGAATGTCAAGGCAGGACAAGCATCTGGAGGTGGTTCAGCAGTGACAAGTGGAAATGCCAGCGTCAGCTCAGCTGGTTTTAGCAATAATTTCACCGTTACAGGTTTAAGCGCTGCAACTTCTTATGATGTTTATGTGGTAGCCGAAGACGATGAAGGAACACCCAACTTGCAGGCTTCAGCCACCAGGATAGATGCGACTACACTGGCCCCAAACTCACTGATGGTAGCCGCAACAGTCTTCCTGGAAGGTGCCTATAATGGCACAAGCATGAATACCACCATTAACGGCAGTATCCCAACAACACAGCCTTACAGTATCAATGGACATTCCGGAGGCTCTGCAGGAAGCATCCCGGCCGGAGCTGTTGACTGGGTGCTTGTAGAGTTGAGAGAAGCGGGTTCGGCTGCTGCCGCCCTCAATGCTACGAAGAAAGGCTCAACAGCCGGTTTCTTAATGAGTGATGGAACCATCAAGGCAACTGACGGGACCAGTAACCTGACGGTTAGCCTGTCAGGTAATTCAGGTACAGACTACTTTGTGGTGATCTACCACAGAAATCACCTTCCCATCATGTCAGCTAGCGCTGTAGCAGGCAGTAGCGGTACACTAGCCATTGACTTCACTGGTAATTCAGCCAATACACATCAAACCACAACGGCTTTGGTGTCCATAGCAGGAGGAAAGTTTGCCATGCCAGCCGGTGATGCAGACGGGGACGGGGATGTAGATGCGACCGATCTAGCTACCTGGCAAGGACAAAACGGAGTAGTATTTAGCTACAACAGCACAAACGGAGACTTCAACCTGGACGGAGAAATCAATGCCGTGGATCGCAACGATTTCCAGCAGAAGAATACAAGTAAAACGAGACAGGTCCCGACTACCTGATTCCTGATTTTAGGGAAGAACATAACCAAAGTGTCAACAAGGCAAAATCCCGTCTGGCAGATGAGCTTAAGAAACTCAATGTATTAAAGCTTGAAAACTTACTGCAAAACCTGTTATAAGGACAATTTTTTTAATTCTGTCTCCTTTTGTCGTAGCGCATGACGATCTATGTCCCCCTGGTTTTGTACAAAACTGAACCTAATGATTTAAACTGTTTCTACGTTCGACTTACTCAGAGGCCTTATGAAACTTCATTGTTCTTCCACGGCCGGAGTCTGACAGCTTTGTACTTTTTTATGAGAGTTGTTTTTACCAGTTTTTTAAATAGACAGACTACCATTGAGAGGACTATTAACCTTTAACCTGTTCGCCATGAAGTTAAGTACTACGAAGACTGTTTGGGTTTTATGGTTGCTGTTTGCCTATAAACTCAGTTTCAGTCAAAATATCACCTTTCAAGGAACAGTTCCGCAGCTCACAAACCTCTTTGATGAAACACAGGTTACGATGATCAGGAATTCGGGTGTAGACCAGGGTTATATGATTTTTTATCCTGAAAGGATAGGCGGATTCGACTATTTACAGGCACTTTATTTCAACTTGAGCCATAATCAGGTGGGTAGTACCATAAACCCGCTGGGAACAAATGTGAAAGGGGCTCAATATGATGATAACTATGAGTGGGGCTTGGTTTCGGACAATAGCCTGGGTTTTGCCGGTTCGTTTGAATTGAGTGATGTTGGTAAAGATGCTGTGGGCTTTTTTACGGTAAATACCAGCACCGGTGCCATTACAGAAGTGCTGGACGAAAAGGTAGCCGTTGGAGATTCAGACGCCAATGGTCACGCAAATGTTACTATCCTCAATAATGGAAACCTGGTCTTGGCCTATTCGAAATCGCTCGCTCAGGGAGGTGCACTAAGCTTTGATATTATCAACCCTAACACTTCAGTCTATACGGTCAGCAACGTTTCAGTTACGAGTAGCACACAGCGACCAGACCTTATTGCGTTGTCTGATGGTGGTTTCTTTTTGACTTTTATCAAAGATTTAGGTTCAGGTAATTTTGCAGTCCAGGGACAGCGTTATAATGCCTCTGGTACGGCCGTAGGTAGCTTGGTCTCGGCCATTACTAATCTTACTCAAGGCAATTTGCATGGCATTAAATTGAGTAATGGTAATGTCCTCTTGCAGGAAAGCGGAAAAATAAGAGTGCTGGACTTCAGTGGTAACTCTACTCCTACGTTCGTGACAGGAGAGATATCCATTGCCCCCGGTGATCTTGCGGCTGAAACCAACTATTACGTATCCCCCTTTGATGATGGAGGCTTTGTGGCGGTCTTTACCGGTTCAGACGAAGCCACTTTCAGAAACCTCGGCTATCGTATTTTTGATAATAATGGAAATGCAGCTACTGATGTTCAGATTGATATAACCGCTCGGGATTTAGTAAGGGCCGTTAATGACCCAACCGTAACTACCTTTTCAAATGGTGGATTTCTGGCAGTTTTTAAGAATGATAAAACAGTTTCTACCGGGGCAAATAAAGGCCTGAGAGAAAGGGTGACAGTGGCCAACATGCATCCCATTATTGATTTGGATTCGGACAATTCCTCGGGAGGAACTGGTAAGGCATTTACCGCTTCCACCTTAAATGGTCAGTCGGGTGGTGTGGCGATTGCAGATACTGATGTGCTGGTAACGGATGCAGATGGAGAAGATGTGACTTCAATTGTTATCCAGATTTCTAATCATTTGGATGGAGCGAATGAGTTCCTGACACTTAACTCAGCTACCAACATTACAATTTCAGGGAGTGGAACTAAAACGATAACTCTGACCGATGCCGGCAGTGCTACCAAAAGCAATTTTCAAGACGCTTTAGCAGGTATTCGTTACGAAAACACAACAGCTGCCAATACGACTACCAGGACGATTAGCTTTACTGTTACCGACAATGCCTCATTATCTTCAAGCGCCACGGCTTCGGTTGCCATAAGCTCGGCAAGCACGGGTTCCGCCCCGACATCAGTCCTGGTAGCCGCAACAGTCTTCCTGGAAGGCGCCTATAATGGCACAAGTATGAATACCACCATTAACGGTAGTATCCCAACAACACAGCCTTACAGTATCAATGGACATTCCGGAGGCTCTGCGGGAAGCATCCCGGCCGGAGCTGTTGACTGGGTGCTTGTAGAGTTGAGAGAAGCGGGTTCGGCTGCTGCCGCCCTCAATGCCACGAAGAAAGGCTCAACAGCCGGTTTCTTAATGAGTGATGGAACCATCAAAGCAACTGACGGGACCAGCGATCTGACCCTTAGCCTGTCAGGTAATACCGGCTCAGACTTCTTTGTGGTCGTCTATCATCGCAATCACCTTCCCATCATGTCGGCTAGTGCAGTAGCAGGCAATAGCGGTACACTAACCATTGACTTCACAGGCAATTCAGCCAATACACATCAAACCACAACGGCTTTGGTGTCTATAGCAGGAGGAAAGTTTGCCATGCCAGCCGGTGATGCAGACGGGGATGGGGATGTAGATGCGACCGATCTCGCTACCTGGCAAGTACAAAACGGAGTAGTATTTAGCTACAACAGCACGAACGGAGACTTCAACCTGGACGGAGAAATTAATGCGGTAGATCGCAATGATTTTCAACAGAAGAATACAAGTAAAACAAGTCAGGTACCGGGTACCTGATTTGGAAAAAGCGGCTAATCCCGCTTATAAAAGACATTAATGTGTCCCCCTTTTGTCACCCTTCTAAAATTTTTTTGGGCGATGAGGTTGGGCATTTTGCAATAAGCCAAAAACACTATTCTAGACATACGGACCGTGAAAGAACTATATAGCAACCTTTCCCTTAAGCGACTCTTCAAGGGATTATTTTTTATCGTTTTCTTCCTCTTAATATCCAATTCGCTATGGAGCCAAACCTATAACCTCAGGTTTGAAAAAGTTTCTAATAATGGAACTACTCTGACGGTGAAAGTGCAAATGTCGCTGTCATCAGCAGAAAACCTGGGTACTTCCAACCTTGTTTTCACCTATGACGGAGCAGAAATGAATACACCTGTGCTGGGTACTATTCACAATTTCAGTGGAGGTAATTATCAAACCATGACGCTGACCAGCCCTGCTACCAATACGGTATCATTGAATATAGAACTTAATACAGACGATGCGGGTACTGCTTTGGCTACAGGTGCAGGCTTCACCGATGTGGCTGAGATCAGTTTTACCTTACCTGATGAAACCGGCACGGCCAACTTTCAGTGGCAGGTAGCCACTACCACAAAAACAGTTGTTTATCAGGACGATAACAGTACTCAACTATCTGCAGGTACGCTTACCAATAACGATCTGTCTTTGGATGCTACTCCTCCCTCAAAGCCCGGCACGCCAGACCTGGCAACCAGCTCTGATTCAGGAAGTGAAGAGGCCACCGCAGGCGCTACTTCTGATAACCTGACTAATGATTTAACTCCTGAAATTACAGGTACTGCTGAAGCCGGTTCTACAGTTACCTTAACCACTACCAATGGAGGTGTATTAAGCAGTTCTATAGCGGCCGATGGAACCACCGGTGTCTGGACCTTTACGCCAGGCTCAAACCTGAACACCGGGGCACATGATATTACGGTTACGGCTACCGATGCGGCAGGAAATACCAGTGTGTCTTCCTCTGCCTTAAGTATCACCATTGATGTTACGCAGCCTACGGTGACTTTGTCATCTACAGAGTCTAGTCCTACTAATGGGGACAACTTTGGTGTGATACCTGTGACCTTTACATTTAACTCAGAGGCAGATGGTATGAAGGAGACAGACATTACAGTGTCAGGTACTGCCAACGCCACTACCGGAGACTTCGCCTCTACTGATAGTACTACTTTCACCGTTAATCTGACCCCCGGCAATGATGGTACCGTGATCGTAGACCTGAATGCTGGTGTGGCTACAGATCTGGCGGGGAATGCCAATACAGCCGGCAATCAGCTGATTATTACCTATGATGGTACAGGCCCTACAGTGACCAGCGTAAGTTCCTCTACTGCCAATGGTACTTTTGGAGTAGGTGATGATATAGTCGTAACTGTGACTTTTTCAGAAAATGTAACGGTAGTAGGTACGCCTCAATTGACCCTGGAGACGGGAGGAACCGATCGTACTATCAACTACAATGGTACGGGTAGTGGCACAAACACCCTCCAATTCAATTACACTGTACAAGCCGGAGATGTGAGTACAGACCTGGATTATGTGGCTACTAATTCGCTGACGGCAGGTACAAGTATTAAGGATGCTCTGGGCAATGATGCCAACCTAACCCTTCCTACACCGGGAGCAGCCAACTCTCTGGGCAGTAACAAGAATCTGGTGCTTGATACTGCTGCCCCTACCGTGAGCAGTAGCAGCCCTTCTGATGATGCTACCGGAGTAGATCCTTCTGCTAATATTACGGTCACCTTCAATGAAGACATTGAGTTCGGTACCGGTAATATCCAGTTGAAACAGACCAGTGATGATGGCGTGCTTTTCTCAATAGATGCAGCTGATCCAACAGCTACTTCCAATGTAGCTTTTATCTCAGGAGCAGTCCTGACAATTAACCCGGGTACTGACCTGAGTACTTCCACTGGCTATTATCTGAGTATACCCAACACAGCAATTGATGACCTGGTCGGTAATAGTTTTGCGGGCATTACAAATACAACCGATTTAAATTTCACCACGATTGTGCCCAATAGCGCACCTTCGTTTACCATTGGGGGGAACCAGACGGTATCACAAAGTGCAGGAGCACAAACAATACCGAGTCATTCTACTGGGATGACTGATAATGATGGGGCTACCCAAACGCTAACGTTCAATGTCGCCAACGACAACAACGGAATTTTTGATGTTCAACCGGATATAGACGAGTCATCAGGGAATTTAACCTTTACGCCTAAGTCTAGCACATTTGGTAAAGCCACTGTGACGGTGAGTCTTTCAGATGATGGCGGTACTGCCAGTGGTGGTGTTGACCAGTCGGCTAACCAGACCTTTGATATTTTTATTACCCCGGATAATATCAAAATCAATGAAGTGCATGCTTCGGCAGGTGCTGATGCAGAGTTTATAGAAGTATATAATACAGGTGCGAGTGCTACCTCTTTATCAGGCCTGGTGATGGTCTGGTTTAATGGTAGTGATGATCTGGCCTATAAAGATTTTGATTTGACGGGTTCTACAAGCGCCAGCGGCTTTTATGTGATTGGCGAAACGGCTTTTGGTTCTAAAGATCAGGACTGGGGTGCAACAGATCTTCAAAATGGCCCTGATGCGGTGGCCATTTATGTAGGCAGTGCATCCGATTTTACCGGAGCTTCTGCCCCTACTACAGATGGTTTGGTTGATGTAATCGTTTATGGGAGCACTGATGACGCAACATTAAGAACGGCATTAGGCAATCCTGCTTTACAGGTAGCAGGTAGTTCTACTAATTCTATCTCAAGGTCACCTGACGGTACGGGTGCATTTGTGGCCCAGGCGGCTACTCCACAGGCTACCAATGATGTAACAGCCCCAACGGTAACAAGTGTAAGCTCATCCACTGCTGATGGTACACTTAAGACCAATGATTGTGCGATAATTACAGTGACCTTTAGTGAAGCAGTGACTGTAGTGGGGTTTCCAACTTTAAAATTGGAAACCGGCACAACGGATCAGACTATCAACCCGAATGGAGACCCATTTGGAAGTGGAACTACGACACTTGAATTTCTCTACTGTGTGGGCGCGGGAGAGTCCTCCTCTGATTTGGAGTACTTTGATGTCAATTCGCTGACCGCTGGCACGAGTATCAAGGATGCTGCGGGTAATGATGCTGTTTTGACCTTACCGACAATAGGTGGAGGTAATTCACTAAGTGATAACAAAGCATTGGTAATAGATGGTGTCGCACCTACGGTAACCAGCGTAAGCTCCACTGTATCCACCGGCAGCTATAAGTCGGGTGATGTGATTCCTGTTACAGTTACTTTCAGTGAAGCAGTGACAGTTAGCGGCACTCCTCAGATAGAGCTGGAAACCGGAACAACGGACAGAACTGTTAATTATTCCACAGGATCTGGAACGACTACACTGACCTTTAACTACACCGTACAGGCAGGTGATACCAATGGCGGTGGACTGGATTATACATCTACTTCAGCGCTTACGCTCAATAGCGGTACGATCAACGATGCGGCAGGCAATGCTGCTACCTTGACCCTGGCCACAGTGGGTGCAGCTGGTTCTATCAGCAATACCAAGTCTATCACCATCGATACTACCGCTCCGACAGTAACGAGCGTAAGCTCTTCTACTGCTGATGGAAGCTACAATGCTGGAGATGTAATTGGGGTAACGGTAACCTTCTCAGAAGCAGTGACGGTAACAGGCACACCTCAACTTACTTTAGAGACAGGTACAACGGACCGCACGGTGAACTATAGCTCAGGCTCAGGAACGACTACTTTGACCTTTGATTACACGGTACAAGCCGGAGACACCAACGCAGATCTGGATTATGTAGCCACAAATTCACTGGCTCTGAACTCAGGCACCATCAATGATGATGCAGGCAATGCAGCTACTTTGACATTGGCTACTCCTGGCGCAGCCAACTCACTGGGCGCCAACAAAGACCTGGCAATTGACACCACAGCTCCAACGGTAACAAGCGTATCATCTACATTTGTTAGTGGCAGATATCAAGCGGGAGTTGTTATTCCCATCACTGTTACTTTCAGCGAAGCGGTGACAGTTACAGGCACTCCGCAAATCACCTTAGAGACGGGTACTACTGACAGAACAGTGAACTATACATCTGGTTCCGGAACTACACTTCTTTCCTTTAACTATACAGTACAGGCAGGAGATGAAAGCGCTGATTTGGATTATGTTGCGACTAATTCATTGGCCCTGA
>JAAWWF010000036.1 GCA_021404565.1 Roseivirga sp.
AAAATATTAGGGGAAAAAAGAAACCGGACAAAAAGGAAACTCAGGAAAATTTTAAACCCCCGATAGGATGGAAATCAACGACCTAAAATCTGTATGGAAGAAGGCCAATGATCAGGAAAAGCCAGGTTATTGGGTAAGTGAGGAAGATGTCAGGGGTATGATCAGGAAAAAATCCCGGGCTACAATTTCGGACGTATTAGGACAGCTAAAACAAAAAATACGAATGAGTGGGGTGATTGGCAGTGCCACTTTGATTCTGAGTCTTACCAGCATTTTTGTACCAGATGCCAGTGATAATTTTGTTTTAAATGAATCACTCACCAACGTTCAATATGGAATTATGATGATGACGATGTCATTGTGTATTCTAACGATTTCCATTCATACCACAATCCGGTACAAGCAGGTTAAAAACCTGGAACAATCAGCAGATTCTCTCAAATTGTCATTGTACAGAACAAGGCAAATTTTTCAAAAGCTTATCAAAGCTGGTATCATCAGTGACACTATCATCACTCCCCTGGTTATGGTATTTATTGCTGGCTTTAAGGTATATGCCAATCAGGCTTTCCTCTTTGATATTCGCCTGTTCTATCTCTTTTTGGCTGCAATTATTCTGGCATTGTTTTTCAACAGACTGGCCGCTTACCTGATGAAGAGAAAATTCGGACGTTTTATTCGGGCCCTGGATAGCCGACTGCAAGAGCTTGAGGCTCTCGAATCGGAAGAAGGTCAGATCGGGTGAAAAAAGATTGGAAAAACTGTAATTCCCGTAGCGTTTGTACAACTAACCTTTCAAAGACAAACAGCATATGCAAGCCCCACAGAAAAAACGACTTTGCTTTATCGGAATCATGATGGTGATTACCGGATCTGTTTCCTTCAGCAATTATCCCTTGGTGGGTGATATTCTGGTAGTCTCAGGAGCCATCCTCATCATAGTGAAGGAAATATTATGGCGTAGAAGCCGGGTCAGCTAGTCTCCACCTTACAAATATTATTTTAATCAAACAGGCTTAAGATGTATATCAATATTAAATTCAAATTATTAGGAATCCTAATTATATTTTATTCCTCAACCTGCCTTAACCATTTACAGGCACAGACGGTGGATTATACAGCACAGATCAATGCGTTGAAGCAGAGCTTTGACGATAAAAGCCCTGAGGCTTTGAAATCTCACATCAGTCCTGATCTCAGCTTTGGAAATTACCCGGCTGGAGTGACCGGGCAGATTCTTGGGCAGGTGTTTAAGAGTCTCCCAAAGCTCTTGTCATTGGAAACCCTGGAAGCGAAGTCCGGGAAGGCCTTATTGCGATACGACTTTACGGCTTTGGGTAAGCGGGAATCCGGGTTGCTCTTTGATGAAGAAGGCAAGATTGGGAGAAGGGAAAGGATAGCGTATTGAATTGATAGACAAGCTGCTGAAGGAGCAAGCGGAGGCGCAAAAGGAATTGGCCAGCCAAAAACAGGTGCCAAGCCCCGGTCAATTGGCAGAGCAATATCCCTATACTCAGATAGAATTTGCCTCAAAAGACGGCCAGATAATTACGGGTAATCTCTATAAGATAGGAAACACCCAACCTGTGATATTGCTTTGTCATCAGGCCGGTTATAACAAATATGAGTATGCCGATATTGCTCCTAAACTGAACCAGATGGGTTTTAATGCCCTGGCTATCGATCAAAGATCTGGAGGCCCTTTTGGAGACCAAAACAATGAAACAGCCAACAGGGCTCAGGCTGCAGGCATGGATGTAGGTATGTTGCAGGCAGAGCAGGACCTCGAAGCAGCTGTCGACTATTTGTATAAAAAATTTGGGCATAAGATCATCCTTTGGGGCAGCTCCTATTCATCAAGCCTGGCGCTTTTTGTGACAAGCAAGAGCGATCAGGTGAGCGCAGTAATCGCCTTCAGTCCCGGTGACTATTTCGGAGAGCAGAAGCCTTCTTTGTCGGTCGTTTTAAAAGGCCTGGATAAGCCCTTTTTTATAACTTCTTCAAAAGAGGAGGCAGAAACTGTATCAGGACTGCTCGCAGATTATGCCATGGACGAGAACCATGTCCAGTTTATTCCTGAAGGCAAAGGCTATCATGGATCAAGGGCTCTTTGGCAGGGACAAAAAGGAGGTGAAGAATACTGGCAGGCGATCACTGAATTTTTATCAAAAGTCAGCCGATAAATATGATATATGGGCACAGAATCTGAACTGAAATACGGACCTTGGTAGCATGAACTCAATCGACTTAATCCTGCTGAATTTCGAAGAAATCAGAAGGCGTAGCATCAAGCTTTGGTCAGGCATTGCAACTGAAAACTACGACTGGAAACCCGATGAAAAAGCCTTGTCGGTCTTGGAAATGATGAGACATGTACTTGAGACGGAACATCTCTATCATGTTATTATTCAGAACAGAGGTAACCTGGGCGATTATGCTTCTCCCTGGGAGGGCAGGCCTTACAAAGGGCTCGAAGAAGAACTTGAGTTTGCAGCGTCCTACCGGGCCGACTTCATTAACATGGTAAGGTCCTTTTCGGCAGAAGATCTGGAGAGCATTGTTATCAACCGAACGGAAGTAAACCAGAAACGGAAATTGGGAGATTACCTGATGAGGATGGCCTACCATGAATCCGTCCATACCGGCCAGATGCTGGATTACCTGAGAACGATGGGAGCAGAACGGCCCCTGGTTTGGGATTAGCTTACCATCAGGATATATAAAGGGCAGCCCTGTGGCCGCCCCTAATTCTGATTTCAGTCTAATTTTCCTGTGGAGCCGTATATCTCACAATGTCGATGCCTATGCCATTGGGGTCTTTGATGGCAAAGTGACGGTCTCCCCAGGGTTCATCCCTAATATCGATAACAATGGGTACACCTTGCTTCTTTATTTTGGCATAGATGCTGTCGACATTGTCTACTTCAATGATCAGGTACATGCCCTCACCCTGGAAAGGCTTCTGAAAGATGGGCCGTTGACTTGGGTGATCCGGCAATAGAAAACTTAAGGCGGGTGTGCCATCCGGGCTATGCATCAACAGGTAAAAGTCATTTTCAAATGTGACTCCAAAACCCAGGTGGTTCTGATAGAAAGCTTTACTTTCCGCAAGTTTGGTGGTGATAATTCCGGCATTCAGTTTCATAGTTGTTTTATTTTGTTTGAGATTTTGGGCCTCTATTTTCGGACAAATGAGGAAAATTACGGCCGCGATGAGGTATGTTTTCATGTGAACTGCTTATTTGATTAACACGTCAAAGTTGGCAGTTGCCAAAGCCGAAACATTGTAAAAAACGGACAAACTAAGGTTCAAACGCCTTGGAAGGGGTGGTGCCGAAAAGCGTTTTGAATTCTTTGATAAAGTGCGCCTGATCGTAGTAGCCCACATCATAAAACAGCTTCTCCTTTCGTAATCTGGCAGTTGAAGGTTTGGCATAGAGGAGCTGCTGAAAGCGTACTATTTTGCTGAAAGTCTTAGCGGAATCTCCGATATAAAATTCGAACAGACGCCTGAGTTGCCGTGGGCTTATGCCAGTGTCAAGCCCTTTTTCAATGCTCACATTGCCGTAGCTGGCCAGGATGGTTTCGAACGCCTGATAGAATCTACCGTCAACCTCAGAAGACACGCTAGCCTGAAGTTTTAAGAAGAAACCATCAAGTCTTGGAGTAATCTCCCCCAGCGACATAGATTCATCAAATTGCGTTGCGATGAAATGAGCTATTTCTGGGTTGATCGCACCCAATTCCTCAAAGCGATTGGTAAGCTCTGAAGCTTTGACGTTAAAAAGCTGTGGAAACCCTGTAGGTAGAAAGCGGATTCCGAGGTAGTGAAATGAGGGAGCCAGGGGGAACTCTATGTAGCTGGTAGAAAGTCCGGTGACAAAGTTGTTCTTAGGCTTGTCCAACTCAAACAGTATGTCGATACAGCCATCAGCCACTACCCGATAAATAAAGTCAGATGAAAGGGGCGCTATAGTCTTTAGCTCCCAGTAACAGTAGATGCTGTTTTGCAGTGCCTGATGTGGTGCCACCTCTTTGTACTGAACATCTGCACCCGTTTGTGTTACGGTTGGTTGACTGGGTTGATAAAGCTTGCGTATCTCTGGACCTTTCATTGGCTTGAAGATAAAAAGAACGCTTTTTTGTTCAATCTACTGGCGCCAAAGTCTTCCGGTGTTTTTACTTTTTATGGACGGTTTCTTGACGAATGATTCTTTCTTTTCGGCAGCTGGAGATACCATTCTGTCAAAGTTTGGTATCGATCTGAGCGTTTTTACGTGAATGTATTTATGGAAAGGCGCAATTTTTTACAGAAAGCCCTGGGCTCGGTCCTGGCTATCATTCAGGCAAGCAGATTACTGGGCAATTCAGAGGCCTGTACTACAGGTCACGATGACGAAGGTCCATACTTTAAAGCCGGTGCCCCATTCAGAAAAAACATAGCCGTAGACTATTCAGGAAAAGACGCTGAAACATTGACATTGCAAGGCCGTGTCTTTGGTGCCTGCGACCAGTTGGAGTTGGAAAAAGCTGAAATCGACCTGTGGCATGCCCATCCCTCCGGTGACTACGATATGGATGGTTTTATCTGTCGGGGTAGACAGAACTCTGATGGCGATGGTCGCTATCAATTCCAGACCCTCATGCCTGCCCGTTACCCTGGGCGGCCCCTGCACCTGCATATGAAGGTTACCATGCCGGGTTATAAAACTCTCACCACTCAGGTGTATTTTGCTAATGATACCCAGCGCAAGAGGGACTACCTCTTCAGAAGAAACAAAGGAGCTGACCGCTCAATAGGCACAAAAAAGACAAGAAACCTACATAAAACGGCATAAAGGTCAGATGTGAATGTGGTTCTGTACACGTCATTCCCAAAAGATATTCCTTTGCAAGAAGTGCAAATGAGAAAAAGATCATCATCCACATCAGGTAGTTTATATGTTATTCTGGTCTATATAATGGAACATTGATTGTGTAGCCTGGAGTGAAAATCTTAAGTGTGATACGAGTCGGGTAAGGATGGTTTACTCAATTTGGTTGTTTCTCGCACTTATGCAGTTCGAGGTTGCCCCCAGGCAACCTCTTACTATTTGTAGCATATCCAAAAAAAGATATACCTTTGACCAAAGTTTTGGTTCCTTTCTTTCATGGGAAGGGATTAAAAGGGAATCGGGTGAAAGTCCTGAACAGTCCCAGCTGCTGTAATCCCATTTTGAAGTTTACTGAATAATGCCACTGCACCGAAATCTCGGAACGGGAAGGCTCAGTAAACCGGGAAAGTCAGAAGACCTGCCAAGACACAAACACTAAACGCTTTCTGAGGAAAAGCCAGTAGTATGACAAAGAGACAAACCAAACCGTCTGTCGGCAGAGAGTATTTCACCCTGCCATGGGCCATGTTCCTGACCTTGCTGATTTTTTCAGCATGTCAATCATCCACAAAAGAGGCGGGCAGCACTGCCGGCTTTGATCCAGACAAAGATTATTTCCCTGACAAAGTAGAGGTAAAGCATTCGCTGGGCTTTGGTGTGGAATATGAATCCCACTATAAGAAGCTTCATATCTTCAGGCACTACAATGACCTGGTAGATACCGTCAGTTACGTACTGTTGCAAAGAGGTACACCAACCCCTGAGACAGATCTCCCTATCATCGAAGTTCCGGTACAAAAAGTGGTGTCTATGTCTACGACACACCTGGGCATGTTTGCTATGCTCGATGGTATGGAAACCCTGAAAGGGATTGAAATTGCTCAATATGTGACCAATCCTGAAGTAAAACAGGCCGTAGCCAATGGCAAAATCGTTGAAGTAGCGCCTGCCGGAGCCCTGAATGTAGAATCGGTAATTGGGCTCAATACCGATGTACTTTTGGGAGTGGGTTACCCTAACTCGCAAAACGAAGCCTATCAGCAGCTTGAGAGAACCGGTGTACCGGTCTTACTCAATGCCGACTGGCAGGAAACAGACTTGCTCGGGAGAGCCGAATGGGTAAAGCTATTGGCCGTATTGTTGAATAAGGAAGCACTTGTCAACGAGAAGTTCGGGGCTATTGAAACTGAGTATCACCGTGTTCTCAACATGGTAAAAAACTCAAGAACAGAAGCGCCCTTAACGATCACGGGCATTGCCCTGGGAGATGCCTGGCATGTGGCCGGAGGTAGAAGCTTTGCTTATAAACTGTTGCAGATTGTTAAAGCAGATTACCCATGGAAAAATGATCAGTCCACCGGTAGTATTAAGCTCGATTTTGAAACCGTATATGAGTTTGGCCTGAAAGCCGATTTCTGGATTGCTCCGGGCAGTGCCAAGTCAGAAGAAGATATTCTGAGCAGGGATACCCGTTATGCAGATTTTAAGGCCTTCAAAAAGCAACAGATCTATAACATCTTTGGGCGCTATACCGAAGGCGGTGGCAACGATTACTACGAAACCGGGGTCGTAGAACCCCAGGTGATTCTCAAAGACATCGTGAAGATTTTTCATCCGGAGCTGCTCCCGGATCATGAGTTGGTATATCACTCACAGCTTAAATAAATCTTGAATTCCCCACAAACCATAGTAAATGGGACTCCTTCGGGAGGACTCAAATGGCAGTCGTTGCTCCTGTTGACTGGTGGCCTTATTCTGCTGTTTTTGCTGGATATCGGTCTGGGCTCTGTCAGAATTCCGGTAGCCGATACCATCAGAATTCTATTGGGCCAATCCGTAGAGAATGAGGCCTGGGAAGCCATTATTTTAAAGATAAGATTACCCCGGTCAATCACAGCTATTTTGGTGGGAGCTGCCCTTTCAGTAGGCGGGCTACAAATGCAGACTTTGTTCAGAAACCCACTGGCAGGTCCTTCAGTCTTGGGCATCACGGCCGGAGCCAGTCTGGGGGTGGCGGCTGTTATGCTGGCTGCTGGTGGTGTAGCCACTGCCTTTTCTATCCGCCAACTGGACCTGGGAGGCAGCTGGATGATTATTATTGCTTCCACAGTAGGAGCAGCCCTGGTCCTCATTGTTATCCTCGGCATTTCCTTTCGTATCAAAGACAATGTGGTGATGCTCATTGTGGGCATTATGGTCGCTAATATTACCATCGCTGTGGTCAGCATCTGGCAGTATTTCAGCGACCCGGAACAAATCCAGGAATACATTCTCTGGACCTTTGGCAGCCTGGGTGGCGTTACCAACCAGCAGCTGGGAGCCTTATCACTGATCGTAATATCAGGCATTGTATTCACCTTCTTTCTGTCCAAGACTTTAAACGTACTCCTGCTGGGTGAGAACTATGCACAAAGCATGGGATTGAATATCCGCAGATCGCGTGTTTTGATCATTGCGGTTACCAGTGTGCTCGCAGGGGCTATTACCGGTTTTTGTGGTCCCATTGGTTTTGTGGGCATTGCTGTACCCCACCTCACACGTAGCTTTCTCAATACCTCAGACCACCGCGTATTAATACCGAGCTGTGTATTGGTCGGGGGAATTTTGATGCTGTTTTGCGATATCATTTCGCAGGTACCCGGAAGCCAGACGGTACTACCGGTAAATGCCATCACTGCCATGATTGGTTCACCCATCGTTATCTGGATCATTGTCAAACGCAGAAACCTGAAATCGAGCTTTTGACAGTCACTAGAACCATATTGACGACCTCAGACCTTACAGCAGGTTATATTTCTAAAAAGGAAGAGAAAACCATTCTGTCTGGCCTCAACCTGAACCTTAATAAGGGTGATCTGACCTGCTTACTGGGACCGAATGGCTCGGGCAAGTCTACCTTGATCAGAACCCTGACCAGTATTCAAAAACCACTTACTGGAACTGTTGAAATAGCTGGTAAACCCCTGATACAGTATTCTCAAAAAGAACTGGCCAGAAATATAAGCCTGGTGTTAACCGACCGAAGTGCACCAGGTAACCTGACAGGCTATGCATTGGTTTCATTGGGCCGATTTCCATATACGAGCTGGATGGGTACACTCAGCGAGTCGGACAAGGAACTGATTTATCAAGCAATGGAATCGACAGGCACTATACCTTTTGCAAACCGTCATATTGGGGAGTTGAGTGATGGCGAGCGACAAAAAATTATGATTGCCCGAGCTTTGGTGCAGGATACCGAGATGATCTTTCTGGATGAGCCCACAGCACACCTGGACCTGCCCAATCGCATAGAGATTTTTCATTTGCTTCAGGAACTGGCCCATAAATCCGACAAAGCCATTCTGCTCTCTACCCATGAAATGGACATGGCATTGTCTTCGGCAGATCAGCTTTGGCTGGTGACGAATGACAATGGCATTCAGTCCGGGTTGCCGGAAGATCTGGTACTCAGTGGTGAGCTGGAAAGGGCTTTCACGCGAGAGTCACTCGAATTTGATTATGAGACAGGCGGCTTCCGCAGAAAATCTATCGAAGACCTGCGACCCGTGGCAATATCGGGACCTGAGATTCTCAAACGCTGGACCCCCAGTGCACTGGAAGGAAAAGGTTTAAGGGAAAAAAAAA
>JAAWWF010000073.1 GCA_021404565.1 Roseivirga sp.
AGAGACTTTATCACTGTCGAGACTAGTGTTAATCCAGGATGGCTGACGCTGAGGGCTAATCCTGTAGTGTCGACTATACCGGACTTTTACACAAGTGCTGTAGCATTAGATAGCAAAGGCAACATCTATGGATTTAGTCAAAATCAGGTTCTGAAGCTCAGTCCTTCAGGAGTAGTGAGTGTCATGGCAGGTTCTCTGGGCGTTTCGGGTAATGGTGATGGTACAGGTAGTACTGCACGTTTTGAAACGCTTGATGGTCTTGAGGTAGATGCCTCGGGCAATGTCTATGGTATTGACCGGAATAATCAACGCGTGCGTAAGATTACACCTTTAGGAGTAGTAACGACTTTCGCTGGAGGAGCAAATGGCTATAGGGATGATACAGGCAGGTTTGCTCGTTTTTCTTCACCGACAGACATTGCTGTGGATGTATCAGGAAATTTATACGTAGCAGACTTAGGCAATCACCGTATTCGCAAGATCACACCTGCGGGAGTAGTGACGACTTTTGCCGGCTCTGGCTCTGGTTCAGCAGATGGTACAGGAACGGAAGCACAGTTTTATCAGCCACAAGGACTGGCAGTAGATGCTGCTGGAAATGTCTATGTAGCCGATAGAGGAAACCACCGCATCCGAAAGATTACACCTGAAGGAGTGGTGAGTACGCTGGCCGGTTCAACTCAGGGAACCGCGAATGGCACAGGAACGTCTGCTCAATTTAACTATCCGAGTGATGTTTCAGTAGATGCAGCGGGGAATGTTTATTATTCTGATCATGAGGCTTACAGCGTTCGTAAGATTACACCTGAAGGAGTGGTGAGCACACTGGTAGGAGGAGAGAGGCGTGGCAACCTGGACGGCACCGGTACCGCAGCAGCATTTCAGTCTCCTGGTAAAATCTGTACGGATACTGCTGGCAATATTTATTTGCTGGATTATAGCAGAGTGCATAAGATTACAAGAGAGTTCAGTTTATCAGGCGATGCGACCGGTCAGTTGAGTGGAGACCA
>JAAWWF010000075.1 GCA_021404565.1 Roseivirga sp.
CCGGTCAGTTGAGTGGAGACCATGAAGTTAGCCTGAGGGGAGATGATGGTCATGGAGGTATTACCAACCAAAGCTTCACAATCAATGTGGTTGATGTAACCGATCCTGTATTTACTTCAGGAACTACGGAGTATTTTGTAGAAGATGGTACAGGAGCAGCGCATACAGCAGAGGCCATAGATAGCAATCCACTGACCTACAGTCTGGGAACGGGCAACGATGAAAGCCTGTTTGATATCACTACGGCAGGTATAGTCACCTTCAAGACCCCTCCGGATTTTGAAAACCCCATTGATGGTACGGCAGACGGAAGCTCTAATACCTATCTGATCAACGTGATAGCTGATGATGGCACGAATGAAGTCAATCAGGATGTAACCCTTACCGTCATTAAAGCAGATAATACAGCTCCGGTGATCACCTCCGCTCAGGTAGTTGATTTTACGGAGAATGGAACAGGGGCAGCTTATACTGTAACCGCCACAGATACCAACCCGGTAAGCTTTAGCTTGGGTGCAGGCAATGATGAAGGCTTATTTAATATCAATGCCGGGGTGATCACATTCAGGACGCCCCCTGATTTTGAATCACCAGTGGATGGTAATGGTGATAATGAATATGAGATTAATGTGATTGTGACCGATGTGGTTAATAATACAACCAATCAGAATGTAACCATCAGTGTTACCAATGAGGATGAGATTTTACCTGTCTTTACCTCAACCGCTACAGTTGTCAGCTTTGCGGAGAACGGAACGGGGACAGTTTATACCATAACGGCCACTGATGCCAACCCTGTGAGTTATGGCTTGGGTACAGGCAATGATGAAGGCTTATTTAATATCAATGCCGGGGTGATCACATTCAAAGCCGTTCCTGATTTCGAAGCTCCCGCAGATGCAAATACAGACAACCTGTATGTGATAGAGGTACAGGCCAGTGATGGTACCAATGCAATCCGCCAAACGGTAACAGTTGTGGTTACTGATGAGAATGATAATGCTCCTGAGTTTACATCCGTACCAGTAACCAGTGTTTCAGACAATGAGGTTTATAGTTATCAGGTAACCGCATCAGATGCTGACAGAGACTTTATCACTGTCGAGACTAGTGTTAATCCAGGATGGCTGACGCTGAGGGCTAATCCTGTAGTTGTCACTTACCACAATTTTACAATGCTGCCGACTAGATAGAAAAGAACAACTACTGAGAAGAAAAAGAAAAAAAAAAAAAA
>JAAWWF010000071.1 GCA_021404565.1 Roseivirga sp.
CCTTTTAATTACGGCCCCCGTTCACCAGGGCTTCAGTTACCAGCTTCGCTATTGCTAACCAACTTCTTTAACCTTCTGGCACTGGGCAGGCGTCAGCCCCCATACATCGTCTTACGACTTAGCGGAGACCTGTGTTTTTGATAAACAGTTGCTTGGATCTTGTTATTGCAACCTTATAAATAAGGCACTCCTTCTCCCGAATTTACGGAGATATTCCGCAGAGTTCCTTAAGGAGGTCCCGCCCCCTTGGAAATCTTTATAAGGGACAGGTCTTGCGACTTCGCACGGACCTGTGTTTTTAGTAAACAGTCGCTTGGGCCTGGTCTCTGCGACCGCCCAGCCCGAGCCCGTCATAGCAACTTAATAAATAAGGCACTCCTTCTCCCGAAGTTACGGAGTTATTTTGCCGAGTTCCTTAGAGAGAGTTATCTCGCGCCCCTTAGTATACTCTACCTACCCACCTGTGTCGGTTATGGTACAGGCATTTTTTATTTATGACAGTGCAAGCTTTTCTTGGAAGTATGACATACACTACTTCAACACCTTAGTGTCTCGTATTCACGTCTCAACTCAAAGCGTTTTCGCCGCTTCTCAACATCTCGAACGTTTAAACCGGTAAAACCAATATCCGGCTAGCTTAGCCTTCTCCGTCCCTCGATATCAATAAAAAATGGTACGGGAATATTAACCCGTTGTCCATCGACTACGCTTTTCAGCCTCGCCTTAGGTCCTGACTTACCCTCCGCGGACGAGCCTTCCGGAGGAAACCTTGGGTTTTCGGGGTATAGGATTCTCACCTATATTTTCGTTACTCAAGCCGACATTCTCACTTCTGCTTCGTCCATATCCGCTTACGCTAATACTTCGACCTACAACAGAACGCTCCCCTACCGATATATAAATATATATCGCACAGTTTCGGCAAATTACTTAGTCCCATACATTTTCGGCGCAGGTTTACTCGATCAGTGAGCTATTACGCACTCTTTAAAGGATTGCTGCTTCTAAGCAAACCTCCTGATTGTCTATGCACTCCCACCTCCTTTACCACTTAGTAATTATTTAAGGGCCTTAACTGGTGCTCTGGGCTGTTTCCCTCTTGACAATGGAGCTTATCCCCCACAGTCTTACTGGTAAACTATACATCTAGTATTCTTAGTTTGCAACGATTTGGTACCGAATTACCAGCCCGCATACGTAACAGTGCTTTACCCCTAGATTATAACATTTACCGCTGCGCCAAAACGCATTTCGGGGAGAACCAGCTAGCTCCGAATTCGATTGGCATTTCACCCCTAACCACAATTCATCCGCTGATTTTTCAACATCAGTCGGTTCGGTCCTCCACTCAGTATTACCTGAGCTTCAACCTGACCATGGTTAGATCATCCGGGTTCGGGTCTATAACTAGTGACAAACGCCCTATTCAGGCTCGCTTTCACTATGGCTTCAGTATTCACTACTTTAACCTGCCACTAACTATAAGTCGCCGGCTCATTCTTCAACAGGCACGCAGTCAGACGTTAAGTCGTCCTCCTACTGCTTGTAAGTTTATGGTTTCATGTTCTTTTCACTCCCCTCCCGGGGTTCTTTTCACCTTTCCCTCACGGTACTGTTTCACTATCGGTCATTCAGGAATATTTAGCCTTACGAGGTGGTCCTCGCAGATTCACACGGAATTTCACGTGCTCCATGCTACTTGGGATACAATTGAATTGGTTCAATTTTCGAGTACGAGACTATCACTCTCTATGGTTAAGTATTCCAAACTTATTCCTCTAATCGTTCCATTAAATTCTTTATTATTGTCCCACTACCCTTAATTTATAATTAAGTTTAGGCTAATCCCGTTTCGCTCGCCGCTACTCAGGGAATCGTTTTTACTTTCTTTTCCTCTAGGTACTAAGATGTTTCAATTCTCTAGGTTTGCTCTTTCTTATCTATGAATTCAATAAGTAGTTAAAAAGTTGCCTCATTCGGAAACCTCCGGATCATAGCTTGTTTCCAGCTCCCCGAAGCATATCGTCGGTAACCACGTCCTTCATCGCTTCTGAATGCCAAGGTATCCCCCATAAACTCTTAGTTCCTTGAATTTAACACGGAAACTAATAATTTTAGTTTTAATATATAGATTTAAAATAGATTATTATTATTTTAAATTTGGAGGTAAGCGGAGTCGAACCGCTGACAACCGCCGTGCAAAGGCGGTGCTCTACCAACTGAGCTAT
>JAAWWF010000056.1 GCA_021404565.1 Roseivirga sp.
CGGAACAAAAAACATAAAATAATCAACAGGCACCGGTAATTCATATATTTACCACCATACGGTATGCAATATAGAAATTTGTTAAATGTTGATAAACAGTGCTTTCCAATCGGTTTGAGGAAGTGCCCCGAGCTTCTTTCTGAGCCGATGTTTAGCCTTCTTTACACTATCAGGCGTGATGTTGAGCAGCAGGGCTATCTCTTTGGTGGAAAGGTTTGATTTGAGATAGGTACACAGTCTGATATCATAGGTGGTCAAAGCAGGATGCCTGTGTTTTAATTGGGTCTGAAAACGACTATTGGAAGTTTCCAGCTCCAGTAATAGATGATCCATTAAGCGTTTTTCCAGAACAGTCATGATTTGGTTAATGAGTTAATGGGTTACGAGGCTTTATAAGCAGGGTTTATTTAATGAATCCGTATTTTAAGTCTAACATCTTTGGTCTAAAATCTAACATCTTAAGTAGTCGGTACCTGGCTGCTCTTCGTGTTATTCTTTTTTTGGAAATCATTGCGATCTATGGCATTGATCGCTCCGTCCAGATTCAGATCATTCTTCCCATTCGTTGCGTAGCTAAAAGCTTTACCATTTTCTCCTCTCCAGGTGGTGAGGTCTGTAGCATCCACATCACCATCGCCATCAGCATCGCCTGCCGGCATGGCAAATTTACCAGTGGACAGTGTGGTTAGGGCCGTGGTGGTTTGATAGGTATTGGCCGAAGAAGTGGTAAAATCAATGCTATAAGTACCACCACTTTCAGATATGGCACTGGCCGACATAATGCCCAGGTGATTGCGATGATAGACGACTACAAAGAAGTCTGAGCCGGTATTTCCGGAAAGAGAGACTGTCAAATCACTGGTACCATTGGTAGCCCTGATGCTACCATCGTTCATAAGGAAACCGGCAGCCGAGCCCACTTTGGTCGAGCTTAGCGCTGTGGCGGCAGATGCTGCTTCCCGTAGTTCTACCAATACCCAGTCTACCGCTCCGGCAGGGATGGATCCGGCTGTTTCTGCCCCGGCATGGCCATTGGTTGTATAGGGCTGAGTCGTGGGAATGCTCGCATTCAGGGTTGTATTCAGATCAGTACCATTGTAGGCTCCTTCTATATAAACAGTGGCGGCTACGGTGGCTGATGACGGGGCAGATACCGCTCCTATCGCTTCAATGTTGAATACATAGTCAGGCTCATGAATATCATCACTGGCTATATGAACCTCGGCCGATCGGGTGGAGGCCACAGAAGAGGCAAAATTTATGATAAAAGTAGTAGTTCCATTACCACTTACCGAGGTACTGGGTTGCGTGTTGACCGAAAACTCAGAGGCATTGGTGCCGGTAATGCTTACCGCATTTGAGCCCAGGGTGAGGGTACCTGTGCCCTGGTTTTGAATGGTGAAAGTTCTGGACAAAGCCGCCCCCGTTCCAAAGTCCGTGTGATCGGTTGTTGTAGCAGTTATGTCTCCCGACTCTATGGAAACGCTGTTTCCCTGTACATTGATTTCAGGATTCGAGGTGGCTTTAAGGCTTAAGACCAGGCCCTCACCACGATCGGTGGTTCCGCTCAATCCATTGTCATCGGTATATACCAGGGTCAGTAAATCGGATGTCAGCGCAGACACCGTGACATCATCCGGCTGACCGGCAATAAACTGCTCGGCCCTTCTCAGCGCAATATCATTTCCGGATAGGGTACCGGTATAATAATAGCCGGGATGCATGGACGACCCATCAATCACCAGCAGAAACTCGCTGCCTGATAAGGCACCCAGTTCAATATCATTCACACCATAGTGGGGATAATAGGATGTAGCGTTTCCGGGAAATGATACACTGGTTCCACTGACCGTACCATAGCGTATCTCTCCAAAATCCTTGGTAGTATTTAATTCATATGCCACCACAATTTCGGTCTCACTCAGGGCGGTGACCAGGGTCACATCCACCTGAATGGTTGAGGCAAAGGAAACGGAAGAGCCCAAAGTTATTTCGTTGCCACTGAGTTCACCAATTACTGCCAAACCTTCTGCTCCATTAGCTGTACCATCATTTCCTTCATAAACCAGGGCAAATTTTGAGTTGCTCAGCCTGGTTATGTCAACATAAGAAGTATTCAATGCCACCCTTTTGGAACTACCCCAGGTAATGGTCGACCCACTTACCGTACCGGCAACAACATAGAGAGAGTCGGCTCCGCTATCCCGCTCATAAGCAACAACGACTTGATTGCTGTTCAAAGCAGTGGCCTTCATAGAATTTCTGAATGAAACCTGATGCCCATCTCCCAAGACTCCCTCGGCATTGGCGGTAATAGCATCACCATCAATGTCCAATATCACATATCGGTTAATATCGGTGTCAAGGTTGTTTTCAAAAAAGACAGCTGCCTTCGTAGAGGATAAAGCAATCACATCTGTTCCCGTAAATACGAAATCGGTTACTTCAACGGCCGTACCATAAGTCATGGTGGACCCGGAAACGGTACCGACTATGGCCATGATTTTATTCGTAGTTGAAGATGTGGTGGTGCTGTAGATAATCAGTACTTTATCATCACTCAACCTGGTAGATCTTACCTGGGTGGTAAGGGCATCTAAAAACGGACTTAGCCCCCCCAATGTAGCAAACCGCGGAGTTGGGACTTCAGGTGTAAGACTCGCAACTACCACCTCTGCATGGTCGGCATCCTGATCATCTGAATATGACATAACCGCGGCATTATTGCCAACTCCGGACACCCAACTGTCATCACCCTCTGAACCGGCCAGAATGGTTTTCTGGGCTTCGTAGCTGATGGATGCAGAGGTTCCTGTACCGCTGACTTCCCCGATGATGTATTTCACATCTGCACTGACACCGCTATTCCAGCCAATGATGAACTCGTTGCCTTGTGTACCGTCAATGGTCAAATCGGCCACATCCTGTAGCGTCTCGAACTGATAATTACTGGAGCTGAGTGTGATGCTTGTGCCTGCCACCGTCCCAACGTAGGCTGAGCCCGGATCTGCCGGTGATGTACTGGCATCGTCTTCATAGGCCACCACAAACTGTGTTTCACTTATGCCGGCAACAGCGGTGTAGCGCACTGCAGTAGTAGTAAAAGATACTTCAGTACCAAAGTTAACAGTGGTGCCATCTACTTCACCTACTCTTACTTTTCCTACATCACCGTTCGGATCATCTTCCCAGGAAAAAACCAGTCTCGTTGGAGATAAGGCAGACATGGATGGGTTGTTGACATCGGTGGTAGTGGAAAAAACATTGGCGGCTCCGAAAGAAATTGAGGTACCACTGATCTCACCTATTTTTACTGTCCCTCTGTCACTGTTCTCATTATCGACATAGCCAATCGCGAAAGTGGTGTTTGTCAATCTCATAGCCTGCTGCTGAATATGGTTGTCGGCCAGGTCAATATCATTGGCGTATACATTCACGGAACCGACATTGCTTATGGCATCGGTACTCGAATTAATAGTCAGCACCCTTGCTACAACCTGATCGCTATCCGTGTCTTCATAATAGACAACAGCCGTAGTGGAAGAGATGCCCACCACTCCTACGGAGAGGTTACCGGCTGCTTCAACCAATTGGGTCGTACCCCAGGCAATGGTTTTATCAGTCTGATTGACTGTGCCCACCCTCGCATACAAATCCAGCGATGCTCCCACACCAAGCTTGTAAATAGCAATGACACGGGTGTCATCCAGGTCTGCTATTCTGGTAAAGGCAGAAGCTGCTCCATTCAGAGTTTGAGGAGAGCCAAAAGTGGAGGCCCGCTGAGCGCTAACGGAAAAGGTGCTGCAAAAAATGAGGACCATACAGATAAGGCCTGAGTTCGTAAGTCTGTGCATTTGTATAGTGGGGAGCTAAAAACTCCGTATTGATGTTCCACTCAATGCTAAAGATTACTGCACCAATCGCTGGGTACATTGGGTGCCGATTTAAAAAAGGTATGATTCAGGCGCCAAGAATGTATCCTCTCAGCCGCTCAGGAGAGTCAAAATTCATCTTCTTATAGAGACGTTGAATCGACTTCTTCACCCCATCATAGCTTATATTGAGAATTTGGGCTATCTCTTTGTTCGGAAGGTTAATCTTAAGAAGCACACTAATGTCCAGCTCATTGGGAGTCATTGATGGAAAATTATGGATAAGGGCCGTGATGAATTCCGGATAGCTCTCGTCAAATTTCAATCTGAACTGCTGCCAGGTAAGGCTCTCTTCGGACTGTCTTTCTAAAAAATTAACGATCTCCAGTATCCGGTCTGATTGATCTTGCTTATTGAGCTCACTCTTAAACCTGTTGGTTAGTTCATTCTGATGAACCAGTTGATCAGCCAGTGATTTCAATTCGTTGTTTTTAAGCATTAGCTGTTGCTCCAGCTTTTCTTTTTCCAGAGCTTCATTCCTGGCTCTTTCTTCTGCCAGCTTTTCACCGACCAGGACCCGTTTCATTTTGGCACGTTGATGGACCCAAATAGCCCCAGAAGCAACCAGAATCAGTAATATGAGTGCTATCAGCAAAAACTGCCGGGTTTCGAGTAGTTGCTGCTCGCTTGCCAACAACGAAATCTCCTGCCGGTTTTTTTCCAGTTCGTTTTCCTTCCTTTCCAATTCAAATTCGGCCGTAAGTTCGGCAACCCTTCGGCTATTTGCTTCTTTGGCTACAGAGTCCTTTAACACAGCATATTCCAGTTGCGTATTCAGAGCTTCCCGGAAGTTCTGCTGCTTCTCATAAATCTGTGACAGCAGTGCCAATATCTCCATCATGCGATCAGCATTTTTTATTTCACGGGCAATGTCGGCAGCCCGGTTGGCGAATGATACCGCTTGAGCATACCGGGACTCGTCCTTAGCAATCAATGCCTTGTTCATCAGGGCTCTTGACACGCCCAAACGGTCACCTATTCTCTGCCTTATCACCTGCGATCGATTATAGAAGTCCAATGCCAGGGCATTTTCTTTTTGCAGATAGTAGGCATATCCCAGGTTGTTCAGAATCATCGCTTCGGAGCCCTGATCTTTCTCTTCTCTGAAAATTGGCAATGCCTTGTGGTAAAAATCAATGGAGCTCTGCAAATCCTGATTTTGATACTTCAAATAGCCCAGGGTCAGGTACACCTGACCTGCTCTGAAGTTAAGGCCATGTTCAAGGGCGATTTCCAGAGATTCAAGCAAATACTTCTCCGCCTCTCGGTACTGGCCCAGCCTACGCTTCACATGACCTATATTCATGGTATGTGTCTGCCGCAAATCTGCATCCCCAAGCTGGTTGGCAGCTTGTAATCCATCTATGTGGTTTTGCATGGCTTCGTCCAACTTGCCTCTGCGGATATTAAGCACACCCAGAGTTAGCTGTGCCATGGCCATTCCCTTTTGATCGTTAATTCTATCTGCCAGATCAATAGCCAGTCGGGTCAGACTATCTGTTTTATCGAGCTGACTTTGTTTGCTGGCAAGAGTAGCCATAACAAGCCAGGCTTGCACCTTACCTTCGTCATAACCCAGGGAGTTTGCCAGCTCCAGTGCTTCGTCTGTCAATTTAAGGGTCTCAGCAGCATCGTTGGTTGAAATAATACTGGCAAGATCGTTTAGGATATCTATTCTCAATTCTCCTTCCGACTCCGGTAAAATCGCCCTCAGGCTATCTGCTTTTTGTTGTGCAAAAGTGTGATTGAAAAAAACCAATATCATGAAAAGGCATGAAGTTAGTCTCTTGATGCTCTGTGCTGAATTTTTGAATTGCATCGTTTGAATAGCCCTGATCACCACCAAAATCTGGTAGTTTTCTGATGTTATAATATAATCGTTGTACCCCTATTGTCCCCCAAAGAAGCAAAAACGGACTGAGAAACCTAGGGACATAGAGTGCCGACTACCGCGTAGACTTATTATTAACAGATATAATTTAGTATGGAATGGGAATGATCTTATTTGACAGATGTTCAGGCCGGCTGAGATGTCATCTGCGTCCAGGGTGCGCCAGAATCCATACCCAGCTTCTTCCTTAACCGGTGCTTGGCTTTTTTTACGCTATCGGGCGTGATATTTGAGCAGTGTGGCAATTTCCTTAGGGGAAAATATAGTTTAAAAAATGTCAAAGCCCGTCTACAACTTTAACAAAAAAAACCTAGCACGTCTATAGCTCACAACACTCATACACACACTTTA
>JAAWWF010000037.1 GCA_021404565.1 Roseivirga sp.
ATCACTGCTAGCAGCTCACTATCTTTTTTGTTTTAAAGCGCCAAGGCGACATAGGAGACTTAGACGGGTCTTTTCGGCGGCAGGGAAAATCGGTAAAAGAGACAGATATAGAAGACAGCCATACCCAAAAATGAGAGTACATAAATGGTCCAGGCCAGCTTGGGTATTTTGGCTTTGGGGCCAGTGGCTTTATTCTCTGTGAGTTCAGCTTTTGGTGGTTCCTTCAAGTAGATAAGCACCAGGGGAATGGTGATCACAGGCAGCGCATAAATCAGGAAAGGATGACGCCAGCTTATATCTGCCAGGGTGCCGCCAATGGTAATAAATAAGGTGCCGGATAAGGCCATGACACCCGCCTGAACTCCCAGAAAACTCAACCTTTCCGGGCCCTCAAAATAGTCCCCGATCAGTGCCACAGCCGTGGTCATAATGCCACCTACGGCAATCCCCAGCAAGGCACGCCCTGCAATGATTTCTTCAAGGGTATTGAGATATAAGCCTGAGGTGCCCGCTATGGCGTAAACAAACAGGGCTATTACCAGGAGGCGAATTCTTCCAAAGCGATCGATAATCCAGCCCGAGAAAGGAGCTGTAATGGCTATAAACAAGCCGGGAATTGTCAAAATAAGCTTCACCAGTGTTTCTGCTGCGGGATTACCCGGAAAAGCAGCTTTCATTTCGGGTAGGGAAGGGGCTATGGTAGCACCAGCCATTACCGTCATCATGCTACATAGGAGTATGGTGAATTTAACGAGGTTGGGGTTCTTTAGCTTCAAAGTCTGCTTTTACGAATTGGCCGGTAGCGTCCGGACGAATTCACCAAAAGTGCATAACACTGAACGACTGATAAGCGTTCATACTGGGCTTAATTAATTGTACTACTAGTAGGCTCTAAAGCGAATTGATGCGGAGCGCCTGTTACCTCATGACGAGTTAGGTGAGATCCGGATTATTCAGGTCTGTAGCGCATCTTATTAAGCAGTTGATTCAAAACCAGGGTCTCCTTTTCTGAGAGATTGTCCATTTCGGAATCCAGATTATGAATCTCCCTGTCTATTTGGGAGAGCAGCTTTTCTCCGTTTTTACTGATAAAGGCCTGAATAAGGCGGCCATCGTGTGGGCAGGGGCGTTTCCAGGCAAAGTCTTTCTCAATTAAGCGATCAAGAAGCCGTGAGGTATCTGAACCGCTTACGATCATCCGTTCTCTCAGTTCTTTGGTGCTGATCGGGTCAGGAGAAATCCCCCTGAGAATTCTCAGAATGTTGAACTGCTGCTGGGTAATGCCATAGGGTTTAAGAAAATCTCCTATACGATCGGCAAGCCAGTACGAACTGTAAAGCAGATTTACACGCAGTCGATGCTTCTCGTTCTCATAAGTGCTTGTATTGAGTTGTTGATCCACATTCATATCAGCCGCCAGTTATAATCCTTATGTAAGTTATTGTTCCAACATTGATTTGACAAACAAGTACGAAGAAAAATACCCCGATACGTCTTATCGGGGTATTTGTTACCTAAACACTAAAAACCTGAGTGCGCTTATTCTTAGTAGGTTCAGAATTTCATAAATTTTGAATAGTCAAGGCATCTTTATGTAGGTACAGCCTGCTGTCTTGAATAAAGATAACGCAGGATATTGGAATTTATGGAATAGTATTTAAATAGAGCCACCTCTTAACAGCCATTTTCTACCCAAAAAGCACTTGCCATAGCCCGCTATGCCTGCTTGCTTTTTAGTTGAAACTAACTGTTCATAGGCGGTCTGAACTCTCAATAATAACCGAACTCAGGTTAATACTCAATATTCCGCTTATATCTTCTTGCGCACAAAATGGCGCAGTCTGATATTACTTCACCACTATGGTATAGTGGGGTGTCGGGTTAAGCGGACAGAAGTAGCTATATGTACCTGGTTTCAGGTTCACTACTTTAGATTTTGCGGTTTCACCGTCTTTCACAGCTTTCGATAAGTAAGCAGTTTTGATGTGCTCACCTTCTTTACCGTTTTTCACAGGCACAAGTACGAACCCAACTTCACGATCAACGCCTTTATTAGATACTTCGAAAATGAATTTCCCAGCTTCTACAGTCATTGACTCAACTACGAATTTTCCGTCAGTCTGATCCAACTTGATAACGTTCGCTTTTTCCTGTGCAAATGAGCTAGCCGCAAATCCTAACATTAAGGCTACTCCTAATAAGATTTTCTTCATGGTTTTTTTAATTGTTCCGCTATCCTGTTCGATTGCTTTTGAGCAGGTAGCAATGTGTTGTTATTAATCTGATTGTATGATTTATAATTGATACCGGGCTTTTAGGCTCAGTAGGGAATTCTCTTCCGGAAATACTTATCCCATCATATATGGTATAAGTGTTTCTTTTCATTTTCAAGAGATAAACTAAAGTTGTAACATTGAAGTTCAAACATTGAATAAATTTTTATCAAAAAAATCAACCCCTTTTTTCAAGAGGTTGATTTTCAGGTTTTTAATACAAAAAGAATTTTTGTGTATACAGTTTTGGTTTCGGATGCTTTGATTGTGCAGAGGGCTGTTACATCTCGGAGATTCCGTTTGCGTTCAAACACCTAAACACCTAAACACCTAATACCCTCCTCTTACCATATCCAGGTAGCCCTCGTCATTATCATAAATCAATACCACTTCACCATCTACGGTGGCCATAGTAGAAACTCTGGAAACAAAAGCTCCGTGAATCGGGGTTTGCTCTGACCATCCTGCTTCAGCCAGGGTGCCATAGCCAGTATTGGTAGGCTTTTTCAGATTGGGGTCGTATGAGATCTCATTTTTAGGCGTCATAACACCGTGAATAGAGAATTCTTCGGTGAGCATCAGATCATTGTTTACTCCGGGGTGCACCAATCGCAATACTCCATCCAATGTAGCGGCTGCCAGTGGTCCGGAACCCAGGTAAGGAATTGTCAGGGGTTCTTTCTCATGAGCAGCTTCCTTTGGTGAGTTTGGCAGATATGCCGAAGAAAAATGCTGAACAGGGTATACACTGGGCGACCATTTATCTTTGGTCGTATCACTTTCGGGTCCGTTGTATTTAGTCTTCTTAAGTGTTACCACATTGTAATCAGCCGTGTTGTAGGAGCACACCATCATTTGATTATTGGATACATCCTGATAGATCAGAAAGATGGACGGGCCCAGCACTGCAACCTCAATATCTCCTTTGGAAGAAAACTTCAAACTGACTTTGCTTTGCCAATCGATGGCATTGGGAGATGGGCTGGTGGCTGTGATCGAGTGTAGTTTACCATTCTTGTCAGAGTATGCCAGCATTAGCTGCTTGTTATCGTCAAAGGCGGCTACACTGACCTTAGATACATTTTTTGCCAATATGGTAGGTTTATCAAACCAACCCGACTCTAAGGTATAACGCACTGAAGCCAGTTGTTTCTTATCATCTACGTAGCAAAGCACCAACTGATTGTTGAGTGTAGCCATAGAAAGAGCACCTTTGGTTTTAATACCCACTGGACGAGGCGTGCTCCAGTCATCTTCGTCCATAGTGGTATAATAGAGTTCCCCGCCACCGGCATTAAACACCAGGTAGAGTGCCTCATCCAGAGCAGAGCTGGCAATGTTACCGGCTGTCTGAATGGGCGTTTCTTCCGGGGCTTCCCAAATGAAAGTTTCGTCCCATAGGAATTTAAACCAGTTGGCTTCCTTGTCATTCTTACCCAGATTATCCAGGCCAAAGTTGTGCTCGATGGTTTTGATCAGACTATAATGATTATAGCCTTCGTAAGCCACACCTCCGGGCTGTATCATATCTCCCAGTAATACTGTATAAATCTGATTGGGGCCGTCATAATAGTACTTTCTGGAAGTGCTGGGGTCGTAAGAGGCCTCAAAGTCTGCCTCATCGTAGGTTACCACCACCAGGGTGTTAGGAGGGAAGTGAGAGTCCGGTCCGGGAAACTTTAACCTTTCAAAGAAGCCTTCCAGCCATTTAGCCGATTGATCTACCAGTGTAGGGGCGCGCTCAGAAGGTTGAGTACCAATGGGTGGTTTTACAGTGGGGTTGGTGCCATCCAGATAATGACCATCATTCCACATATTGGGAGTAAACCAGCTATAGGCCGGGAGTGTACCGTTCAATAGATCAGAGAACAAGGCTGACTCATTCTGAATTTTGTTCCAGCGGGCCTCATTGCCTACAATCTTCGAGAAAGAAGAAAAGGCATTGTGCTTGATCACATAGGGAAATTCGTCTATCGGCTGCAAAGTAGGAGACCAGGCCTGATTTTGTGGAATATAGCTATCCATATAAGCTCTCCAATCGAGATTATAGGGAGACTTTTCAATCAGGTCTACTATGGTGTCCTGTGGGAGTAGGGTTGCCGGGTTCTTTCCGACTTTCCATTGGGGTCTCTCGTCATCCGTTACATTGCAAAGCTCGGCAGCCAGTGAAGAAATATAGTTGGTTTGCGATGGGTGCATCACACCAAAGTAGTTGGCCATGTCGATGCCCTGCTTTGATAGTCCATGGAAATACTCGTTTTCCATGACATAGCTACGATATTGGTTTTCAAACATGATGATGAAAACATGGTCGAAAACACGGTTGAAATTTTTGTTCATTTAGAAATGTGTGTTTGGTGTTGATTAAAAAAGTCGCTGATAAAAAGTTAGTGGAATTAAGCTTTAAATCCGAAAAATCACATTGATATTCCCGGAATGGTGAATCCTCAATGATGAATTTTGAATGTTGAATCGAATTGGAGGGACAGTGTCCTATGTTGTCTGAGATAGGGAGGAGAAAAACCTCTTCCTAAAGGCTTTGTGGATGAGTGAAGGTGTAAGAAGATTGTCCGTTGGAAGTACCTGAACAAAGTCGATCTTTTCTATTTGGATAAAAATGGATCGCTTCTATTGTCGATGAAGGCCAGGATAAATACTTTAGATTTGTGAGTTTTGTAAAGTATCGTGGTCTGAGAGCTTATCACAAACCCCCGAATCTCAAGTTCTTTATTCTGAATAGGTCCTAGTTTGGGATATGCAGAAAGAAGGTTAAGAAAGTCAAATACTCTCCGAACGAATCTTCTTACTTGATACTCTCCGTAGTTCTCGCGTAGATAGTGTTTAATGTTGTCAAAATCATCTACCGCTCTATCTTGCCAAATTACCTCAGCCATTTCTTATTTCTCCTGACCATTTCCTCATGAGAAACCTGTTTTTCCGGGTAATCTATTTCCGATTCTGCAAGCTGAATTCTCTCCTTTTGGTCTTCAGAAAGAGATCTCCAAATTTCGCCTTCCTGCTCGTTCTGTTCCATGATTTGTGTAAGAACAGCCAGCAAATCAGCATTCTGACTTCCTTCTATAAGTTTATACAGATGTTCTTTTATGGCTTCCATTCTTCAATTTCATAATTTGCTGTCCAAGTTCAAAACGTCAGAACTTCATTTACTTTTTTCTAATTCCCTTGTCTAGCTAACGTCTCAGTCAACCACCGGTGACGAATGACTAATTCCCAATTATTAATAACCACCTCAAACAAACATCCAGGCCCAGTAGATCAGCCAAAACTGAATAGGCAATCTCACCCATAGGCCTATTTTAAACCAGACCTTCTTGCCCTTGTAACGTACCAGCATATCGATATTGGCGGGAAAAACACCAACCAGCACGGCAATCAATCCCCAGGCACCAATCATCTGCGTAGCCGGGATCATGACCAGTATTCCAAAGAGCACCTCCAGGACACCGCTGAGGTAGACCATAGGCAGGTGATAGGGGATATAAGGAGGCATGATCTTTACATAAGCCTTAGGCTTCCAGAAGTGGGCCAGCCCGGCCAGTATATACATACCACCCATAAAATAGAGTGAGGAGTTGTTCATATTAGTCTATCTATTATTCTTCCCGAACTGCCCGTTGGTCTTCAAATTGATTCAGGAGCACCGGAAGAAAAGTAATACCTTTTTATCTACAGATACGATGGAGACATAATAAGTGGTTTTGCTCTACTTACAACGATCAGATTGCACTGATGTTTATCACATCCTCTACTGTTTCACACTTTCAGTGAAATTCAAGATGGTCACCTGCCTGATACGCTATTGGTTTGGCCCGATTTTTCTCAAAGTATGTAGTTGGCATATTTTTTTATGTCGTTCACATACTGTTTTTTGTCGTTTTTGTCAGTTTTAAATGGCGTTTCTTTACCCTGGCAAAAAAACAACCCATTGTGGTCTTTATCTATCGGACCGAGGGTTGGGTTTGAAGCTGTCTATTCACCAAAAACTATTTTTTATATGGGTCGTCATGAAAGGCCTGTTTTTGACTTAGGCAAAATGAGGGTGCAAGAGGAGCAGACTCAAGTTGACTTCAAAGACGAGCAGTCTGACGGCCTTTTTTCAATGACCGCGCTTTGACATCTCCTATAAGGACAGATTGGTTATGCTAATAGGAAGTCAGAAAGAATCGTGGTTTTACGAAAGTTGTCAGGTTTAAGCAGAGCTTGACAACTGACTTAGCCCAAAGGCTTAGTAAAGCGAACTGGGTTGAGGTCCCATGATCGCGGAGCATACGGCTCCGCGATCTAATTAACGAACTGAAATCCTCAGACTTTTAAGCCAGTTCCTTTCCCGGGTAACCCATTAGACGGATGTGTCCTACCTGTGATGCTGCTTTTTGCACAGGAGCATTTTTTGTTTTCTCTGTTTGTCCCGGCATGACAAAATACATCTCAGGATTCGCCAGATTACGATTGCGATGAATGATTGCCACAATGGTTTTTTGGCATTTTCCAGCCAGGATCAGGCCCGGTAAAAATACCGGAGTGAGGTGACTGATTTTTATTTCGTTTGTACGAATAGAGTAATTCTGAATGGTGAGCTCTAACCAAAGTCCATATCTAAGGCGACTTTTGATAATGATATTCGTAGGGATTTCCAGTCGGGTATTTAATCCGAGTTTTGCTAAAAACCACCTTAATACACCCCTCGCGCGGTATTCAAGGTAATAGGCGTCAAAGTTCAGTTGATGAAACCTGCCTTTGGAGGTTAGGCGAGACACATTTGAATAGGCAGGATTGTCCTGAATGTCCTCTTTATTCTTGCGTGACTGCTGTTCAGTATCGCTATATTGATTGGTATGGATAATCAAATTCATTTTCCGGTCTTTTAAGTGATGAGGATACTATCAGTTGTTGAGCACAAAAACTTTGTGTGTCCTTGCGTATTGGGGTGTTTTAACCCTGAGCATGTACTGTCCTGCCCTTAGGGCGGCCGTGCTTACGTATAGCAAACCGCCTCTTTCAAACCATGAGATTGGTTGTGGCACACCGGAAGCATTAAAAACGGTAAGTGTGTGCGATGTTCGGCCGTGTATCGGAACCTTGATATAGTCACCCTGTCTGATCGGATTGGGGTAGGGCGGGCTGATTTCCGTAGACGGATGAAAGATCACCCTTATCATCTCCGAAGCGTTTTCTTTACCGGTTAAATCAATGTCAATCAGCCTGTAGTAGCTCGTTCCGATGATGGGATTGTTATCTGAAAACTCATACTCCTGCAAACCGGAACTGTTGTGTGCACCTTCCACATAACCAATGGTCTCAAACTGTTCTCCATCTGCTGATCTTTCTATCCTGAACAGGCTATTGGCCTCTTCACTGCCGGTAGACCATGTCAGGTGGATGGCATTATTCTGATGCCTTGCCTCAAACGAAATTAATGAGACAGCCAAAGCATTTTCTTCAGAAGAAGCCAGTGTAAAGTACTGTCCACTTGAGAAGTCTACATTGAAATTAACCAAACCATCTCCCGGTGTTACAAATGATTGTAATACCAGAGAGGCTCCGGAACTGAAATCACTATCATTGTCTATCAGAAGTACCACCTGACTTTCATCACTCGTTCCCGGCCCGGCCAGTCCCTCTATGGTGCTAATATCAAACTGTACCACTACCGAGCCGATGATGCCTGTTTCCTGAACCTTCCATTCCCGGTTGAGCCGGCTTTTGACCTGTAAGGGATCAAAATCTATGTTTTCGTCCCGGTCGGTAAGAGCTTCGCCATCATGACCCCATATCAGGAAGGTATTATTTGTGCTGAAAGTGCTTGGGTTGTCTGCATTCGTTGATTCAAGACCATTGCTATTACCATCGAGTCCGATCTTCACAACGGCATCACTATTGGCACTTTTTGATTGTTTTTGATTGAGGGCCGAATCATCATCCCTGCCTATTCCAGCTACACTGTGATGGTAAGTACTGTTGGCAGAGGCATCCCAAAATGTAGTACCTGCTGAATTGATATAATCTCCGGCTGTTCCGCCACCGGTATTGTCCAGCTCAATTCCATACTTCAGGGCCAGGTACTTTCAAACTTTTT
>JAAWWF010000024.1 GCA_021404565.1 Roseivirga sp.
TTTTTGGGGGGGTGGTTCTAGGGGGCAACGACTTTAGCTCTGGGAGAAGAACGCTGCAACTGATAGTCAATGACTTGTTTTTTATTTGAAAAAATCTGAGACCGGCGAAGTCCTAACCTCGTCATTCGTCGGGAGCGTCAGGTGGGTATAAAAGACAGAGGCAGGATGCAGGAGGCAGGTGGCAGGAGGCAGGAGGCAGGTGGCAGGAGGCAGGAGGTAGGAGGTAGCCCCATCTATGCTAAAGATTTGGGGGTGAAGTAAGAAGTAAGAGGCTGGAAGCGCGTATGTCCCTGAATAGGGTTGACCATCTTTTAAATTTGATTGAACCTTTAGCTCATCTTCAACACCTTGTGATCGGCTATTACAAAGAGCTCATCTTCTTTTTTGATATTGATACGCGCGGTCCCGGTAAAATTGCCAAAGGCGGGGAGAATGCCGTTCAAAAAAACTTCCCAAGGCCGGGAAAATACCAGGCTCCGGGCCGAACCAGAAGCAGGGTAACCTGAGGCTTTGCCTGCCTTTTCCTCGTAATTTCACCGCAGGGTGAATGTGCCCGGCCAGGTTATAATGAGTGGTTTCTTCCGGAATATGAGTGAAACTGAAAGGGGTGCAGTCCAGCACTTCTACCACCTGAAGGTTTTTGATATGGTAGGCTGGTGCTTCCAGCACATCATGATTGCCTAGTACCAGTTTGAACTGTAATGGCTCTTTGGACCTGATCCACCTGCGGAAAATCTCCCAGCCCTGATTATGATCGCTATGAAAGAGGTCTCCCAGAAAGATCACCTCTTTGGGCTGGAACTCGTTGATCAGTTTTTCAATTGTATAGATGTCTTTGGAATGCACCAGATCAGAAATGGGAACGCCTGATTTTCTGAAATGTCCTGCTTTGCCCAGGTGCACATCGGCCAGGATGAGCATGCCCTTATCCTTCCAGTAGATTACTTTTTCTGGTAAAAGCAGTAAGGACTGGCCTAAAAATTGATACTCCAACATTCACAACAATTCAACTGAAAATCGGTTGAAGATACTAATACAGGAATTACTTTTGTGAGCCAATGAAATATTTGTTTTTAAGCTTCTATTCACTCGTTTTTCTAATCCCACAGGCAGCTGCGATCAACAATGATGGTGATGAAATTCTTGGTTTGTGGTTGACGGATGATAAGCGCGCCAAGATTGAGATTTACAAAGTGGGAGAGGAGTACTCGGGTAAAATTGTGTGGATCTACAAGACTACCGATGATAATGGAAACCCAATACTGGACGATGAAAACCCGGATGAGGAGCTGAGAAAGAAGCCCATACTGGGCTTAAACCTGATCAAGGGGTTTACTTATGAGAAGGGCAAATGGGTGGACGGAAGCGTGTATGATCCTGACAATGGCAAGACTTATGATTGTGTGATGAAGCTGAAAGGCAACCGACTGGAGGTTCGGGGCTATATCGGGTTTACCATGTTCGGACGCACCGTGGTCTGGACGAAAGCGGAGTAATTTCGCGTCTCCTTTTTAAGCTCCTAATTAAACCGACTAGCTCTGGTTATTGGCTTAATTTGCACCCAATGAATTCAAATCCGAATGCTTTTATTGGGATATGGTTCTATTTGACTTGAAATAATATTTAGATTTGGCCGAGTGTCATATTTAAACTATAAATGTTATGTCAAATTTAATCAAGCTATCATCCTTATTAGCCCTTTTTGTTTTTGTAAGTGCTTGTGAATCGGGAGGTGAAACGCCTACCTTGAATCTGGTAGGAACCTGGTCTGCCGCTTCATTTAGTGCCAATGTGGAGTCGACCACGACAGTGAATGGTGTGAGTATCAGCAGCACCAGTGTAACCACCGGCTCTGATATGAATTACAAAGTAACTTTTACCGAAACTGAATTTACTACCGCGGGAGACTATACTACTACCACAAACTTTACTGTAAACGGAACGGATCAAACTTTTACCAGTGATATAATGGGGGTTACCGGATCAGGTACTTATACGAGTACAGCAAACCAGATAACGGTAAGTGATTCTTTTTTCACTCTGGAAATCAATGGTACACCAATACAAACGGGAGGACAACCACAAACTGCATCGTATGAGATCACGTCAAACAATGAACTGATTATATCTCAGGATCAAACAATTACTCTAAGCGAACTGGGAGTGACTACCACGGTGACAATTGTATCCACTTCCAGGTGGACAAAAGACTAGTTGTAGTTATAGATTTTATATTAAGCCATCCCCATGGTTCTCGAAACTGAGAATTGTGAGGATGGCTTTCTGTTTCCTGGGAATGCCGAATTCCTGAGTCTTTTATTCTACTCTCAACCGATATCAGGTTTACCGATTTCGCAAGGAAAATTCTGCTGAGAACTGTAATTGCTCCGGCTCTGCTAACGGGTGAAAACGGGCGGCCTGCACATCTCTGAAGAGACGTTCCATCTCCTGGTTCTTAAAATAGCTTTGTCCCCCATTAATCTCCATGGCCTTGGTCACCGTAGCGATCACTGTATTGGCTACCACTGTCTTTCTCATAAGAATTTCGTTACCAAGATGGTCCTCAGGTGCGAAATCAAATTCATTGGTAAGCCTGACCATGTCTTCCCACATTACCCTGGCGGTGGTCATAAGGTTGAGCATTTTACCGATTTCACTTTTCGCATGAGGTTTCATATCCTCCAGATTTCTTGCCTTATCTACAACAATCTCCGTTGCCCTTTCGGCAATCCCTACATAGGCTGACATGATTAAGGGCATAGCCACCGTGAGCACTACATTCCAGACAGGGTGAAACTCACCTGCTTCACGCTCCAATGCAACTGCACTCTCGGGAACAAAAACCTCTTCAAATTTGATGGTATGTGAACCGGTGCCACGCATGCCCAGAGTATTCCAGTTATTCAGGTGAGAAACACCCGGTGCTGTCATGGGCACACTGAAGTGGAGTACTTTCCAGTTTCCCGTTGCCTTGTCCTGATAACGTGCTGTGGTGATCACTAAATCTCCGTCAGCAGACTGACTGGCAAAGTGCTTGAAACCAGATACGTGATAGCCACCGTCTACTTTTTTTGCTTCTCCATTTGATTCTAGCCAGTCCTTAGCACCTGTGCTAATCAGTATGGGTTGCTCGTTTGCAACTTTTCTGAGCATGGCTTCCACATCTTGTCCTTTTTTATATTTCCACACGTTGGCAGCCAACAGGTGATTGTGCATAGAAAATGCCAGTGCTGTGGAACCACAGCGCTTGCCAATGGTTTTGACGATTTCGCATACCTGAGAATAGGGCAGACCATGTCCTCCAAGTTCTTCAGGGATAGTCAACCTGAAGAAGCCGTGCTCTTTCAGGTCCTGATAGTTTGAGCTTACGAACTGACCTTGTTCGTCATGATCTGATGCCCGATTGGCAAATGATTGAGCTAGTTCTGAGGCCAGTGCCAAAAAATCTGTTTCTACTGGTAATGCTTCCATGATTGATGTGATTTTGTATTTGTCAGGACAAAGTTATTGAGAGGCCCTTCGTTGGATATTGCTCTCAGGTTCAAGAAATTGACTGAGAGGTTCATGTTGGCTAAACAGGACTTTAAACACTGGATAGGGCTAATTATCCGGCAACTTCTTTGAGGCTTGAACCGATGTGAACGGATTTGAATAAGGGAAGATTATTCTTAAGGTCTTTTTGAGCGTAGGATTGGAGAAGTTATTCTATAATTGCATCATTGATAAACTTTTTAAGACCATGCGCAGATTTTTACTCCTCATATTAATTACCGGTACATTTGTTCAGATGAAGGCACAAAATGAAAATGATTACTACTACGAGATTCCGGAGTACCCGGAAAAATTCACAGCGGGTACGGTTGCAGGCCGCACGGTAGATGGACTAGGTTTTCGTTTCTATTGGGCCACTGCAGGTCTGAGGCCAGAAGATCTGGTTTCAAAGGCATCGGAAGAAGGACGCACCCTTGAAGAGACCGTGGATCATATCTATAACCTCACCATGATTGTAATGAATGCCACTAAGAAGGAACCTACAGTCTTTCCAGTAGAAATTTCGGGCTTGAGCTTTGATGAAAAGCGCAATGCCATTTTAGAATTTATTAAGACAGCTGCCAATAACCTAAAGGCTGCTAAAGACAAGGAGTTCAAGGAGTTTAAAATGATCTTTCAATATGCCGATGGTAATTCTAATGAATGGCCTTTCTGGAACGAGTTGAACGGCCCTATGGCTGATGCGCTCTGGCATACCGGTCAATTGGTGGTACTGCGCAGGGTGTCGGGTAATCCTTTCAGTTCTAATGTGAGTGTGCTGAGTGGTAAAGTCAGAAACTAACGCGACACCTAATTCATGATATAAGGGATAGGGTTCATGTAAAACATCTTTTTCCAGCCTTGAGGACTGCCGTCCCAACGCCAGAAATGAGGAAGGAAAGTAGCAATGGTATAGTGCAGGTGTGCGGGTTTGCCTTTGGCATTACCTGAATCACCTACTGTACCGATGTTGTCTTTTTTGGTGATCCAATCGAAACGTTTTACCTCAACATCCTCCATATGGGCGTAATAATGAAACCGCCATTTGGGGCCCAGCACCAGGGCAATGTTACCGCCCATATCGTTTTGTCCTGAGTATAAAACCAGCCCTGTGGTAGCTGATTTGATAGAGGTGCCTTTTTTGGCAAATATGTCTACTCCTTTGTGTGTGCCTGATCTGCCCCAGGGATAGTACCAGAAGGATTGATGATTGAAGTCAGCGTTGGTTGCTCCTGTCACGGGCATTTGAATGTTTTGTGGAATAAGCAAACCGATGGTGAGTATGATCAATAGGAACCACAACAGGCGCCTGATGAATCTTTTGAGTGTTTTGAGCATGATTTACTTTAAAGACCATACTCTAAACGGTTGGTTGATCGATTATTGTCAGTAATCTCTGGAATGGAACGGTCGGACAAATCATACTCTACCCAAACCCCTCAGAGTCCTGATACACAGTGACTCTGAGGGGTGTGAAAGTCGTTTACTAAAGTGGGGTAGTCTCGATTTTATCTACTCATTTCTCAGTGCTTTGACCGGGTTTTCAGACGCGACTTTGAAAGACTGAGAGCCGATAGTGAGCCAGGATATGATCAATGCGATAGCTCCCGCCAATACAAATACCCAGAGATTGACAGGAGTTTTGTAGGCAAAATCTCTCAACCAATACTGCACTGCATAGTAAGCCAGCGGCATGGCTATGATCAGCGAGATAAAAACCAATCTTGTGAACTCAGAAGAGAAGGTAATCATAAGCTTCAGGGTATGGGCACCCAACACTTTTCTAATGCCCAGTTCTTTGGTGCGCATTTCTGCTGAGAAGGCAGCAAGGCCAAAGAGCCCCAGGCAGGCAATGATAACGGCCATGGTGGTGAAAATATTCAGAATTTTTCCGAGCCTTTGCTCTTCTCTGAAACTCTGTTCAAATGCCTGATCCATAAAACTGTATTCAAATGGATAAGATGCATCGATCGCTGAGAGCTCTGACTGAATGTTTGAAATAAGAGCGCTCAGTTCTTTGGAAGAAGTAATGGAAGCTTTGTTGAGTCTTAGCGACAGGTAGGAGGGGCTGGTACCACTATCGGGTAAAAATGGATTATCAATATGGTAAATAATCAGGGGCATGACTTCATGCCTTGCATTGTTCATGTGGAAGTCTTTAACCACCCCTATGACATCAAATTTCTGATTTCTGCCACCGGAAAGTTGCTTGCCAATGGGAGAGTCATTGGTGTAATTTTCAGGTAGTCCCCAACCGAGTTCTTTCACGGCTGTTGCATTCAGAATCACTCCATTGCGTTTATCTGTTGTGCTGGTAGTTTCAAAGTTCCTTCCAACAAGAAAATCCGGTGCTAAAAGATTCAGATAATCAGCATCGAGTTTCATTCGTTTTAATTCCAGTTCTTTTTTTTCCGGCCCCGTTGTAGAAATGATATCCCCTCTGTAAATGTAAGGTGGCACCTCATGAGACTGCCCGATTGAAGAAACTGCCGGGTTACTGATTAATTTGCTTTTAAGCGCTGCTATGCCATGGTTCAGCTGTTCTATACTATGCAGTTGTAATACATGTTCCTTGTCATAGCCTGTATCCATTGTTGTCGTGTAAACCAGTTGTTTATGGACAAAGAATGTGGAAATAATAAGCACCACAGATGCAGCAAATTGAAAAACCACTAAAACGTTTCTCAGCCTTTTACCCCCTTGTGCCTGACCGCTTTTACCCATAAGTGTGTTCACAGGTTTGAAAGAGGAAAGGTAGAAAGCAGGGTAAAGCCCGGAAACAAGACCCAGTAGGAGGGTTGACATCAAAAGGGTAACAAAGAAGGTGGGGTTTGAAAGCTCCTGATAGAGGCTCAGATTCTTTCCTGATAAGGCATTGAAAGAAGATAGCAGTAACTCAGAAGCTATAAGTGCAATGACCATGCTTAGCAAAGCATAGAGCAACGACTCGAAAATAAACTGTCTGATCAGAGAGCGTGTTCCGGAACCGAGGACTTTTCTGACACCAACTTCTCTGGAACGTTTAGAGGCTCTCGCAGTGGAGAGGTTCATAAAGTTGATACATGAAAGAATCAGGACAATGGCTCCGACTGTCGTGAAAATACCAAGGTGATTTCGACTGCCTGTAGGACCAATCGTATTTCCTTTTTCAGCATCGAGGTACAACTCATTGAGTGGTTGAAAGTAAAGATTCCATGATTTTCCACTGGCCTCAAGTTGGTCAAAAGTTTGATTGAAAAGCATCTTCAGCGTTGGTGCAGCATGCTTTTTGGGCACTTCCTGGATTTTTGCTGTAAGACTGGCGATGTCAGTATTCTCTCGGACAAGTCCATAGTTGGCAAAGGTGGTCCATGTCCAGGCTGACTGCATGGCCGTGATTTCAGGATAGCTACTCATGGAGCTGAGTATATCAAAACTGATATGTGAGTTTGCAGGAATTTCCTTGAGTACAGCGGTTACTTCAAAGCTCATCCAGGTGTTGTTTTGGTCTTCGCTTCCCTCCAGAATCACCCCTTTCATTTCCAGCGTTTGACCAACGGGGTTCTGGTTGCCAAAGTACTTATAGGCAGTTTCTTCTGTCAGTACTACCTTATCGGGCCCGTTTAATGCCTGATCTAAATCGCCATACAAGGTTTCAAATGAGAATATCCTTAAGAAGCTTTCGTCAACTACCAGATGCTTTTTCTGAAGCAATGAAGTGACCTCATTTGCCTGGTTTTTATGGAGTACGGCAAAAGGAGCAGGAGCCATTACCCGGGCAACCTCTTCAAATTCCGGTATGTCGGCCTTAAGTGCCAGGGCTACATTTGGGCCTGTGGTGACTTGCTGTTTGTCCCAGTCTCCCCAGATAAAAGACTGATTGATTCGATAAATGCGGTCGCTATTCGCATGAAAGCTGTCGTAGCTCAGTTCATACTTTGCATAGAGACCTATAAGCATGCAAGTGGTGATGCCTATGGAGAGCCCAAGGATATTGAGTAGGGAGAATTGCTTTTGACGCAATGCGGATCTCCAGGCGGTTTTAAACATGATTTTTATCATCGGGAAGAAGTTATAGAATAAATTTGATGTGTTTTTAAGACGAAAGAAAAACTATTCGTCTCTCAGCGAATCGACAGGGTTGCGATAGGCTGCTTTCAATGACTGGAAGCTAATAGTACTCCAGGCAATGATAAGGGCGGCTATGCCTGCAATGATAAATACGCTGATGTCAATGGGAGTTTTGTAGGCGAAATCTGCCAACCAGGAATCTACAATGAAATAGGAGAGTGGGGCAGCTACCATCAGTGATATGATGACCAGTCTGGTAAATTCTGTGGAGAAGAGCATCATGAGATTTGAAGCTTTGGCACCTAATACCTTTCTTACACCTAGTTCTTTTTTGCGCTGCTCAGCTGAGAAGGCTGCCAGGCCAAACAGGCCAAGACAGGCAATGGCAATGGCCATTACGGTAAATACATTCAGTACCTTACCCATGCGCTGCTCGCTTCTGAAGCTATTGTCGAAGCCCTGATCCATAAAGCTGTACTCGAACGGAAAGGTAGGATCGAGAGAAAGCATTTGTGTTTTGATCGCTGCAATCATGTCCTTTAAAGACTCGCCAGAATGAATCACTTCAGGGTTGAGTCTCATGGAAAGGAAGGACACACCGCCTCCATAATCCCATACCTTGTCATTGTCCAGGTGGAGAATTACAAGCGGGCCAATGGCATTTCTGAGGCTGTTAAAATTAAAATCTTCGACTATGCCTATCACCTTCAGAGCATATTCATCTCCCGAAGCAATACTCATGGACTTACCCAAGGGTGAATCTTCAGTGTAAGTATCCGGTGTACCCCAGCCAAGAGCTTTCACAGCAGATACGTTCAGCACAATTCCGTACTTATCAGTTTCAATGTCCTTGTCAAATGACCTGCCCAGGAGCAGCTTTGGGTTAAGTGTCTGGAAGTAGTCCTCATCTATTTTAACATTGCTCAATTGTACTACATCTTCGGTGCCGGTGGCTTTATAGCGATCTCCGGCAAATACATTGGGAGGGAGTGCGCTGGAGTGGCCTATGGCCGAAAAGGCAGGATTACCCATGAGGGTGTTTTTTACCGTTTGAATGTCTCCGCTAAACTGCTCCAGGTTGTGAAGCTGAAAGAGATTATCCTTATCATAGCCGAGGTCAATATTGGAAGTATAGGAGAGCTGTTTTTGTACAAAAAAGGCAGAAATGACCAGTGCAATGGAGATGGTGAACTGAAAAACAACCAGTCCGTTGCGAATGGTTTTCCCCTGAAAGCCGCTTGCAATCTTACCTTTCAGAGAGGCAATGGGCTTAAAAGAGGAAAGGTAAAAGGCAGGATAGCTGCCGGATAGTACACCTACAATGAGCACGAAGCCGACCAGAATACCCAAAAAAGCAGGGTTTTGTAGCTGGGTATCCAGTGATAGCTCTTTAGCAGCCAGCTCATTAAAAGCTCCAAGCGATATTTCAGCCAGTACAATGGCAATGATGGTGCTGGTAGCCGTAAAGAGGACGGATTCGAATATAAACTGAGCTACAAGTTTTCTTCTTCCTGAACCCAGGACTTTTCGCACACCTACTTCCT
>JAAWWF010000027.1 GCA_021404565.1 Roseivirga sp.
ATTCAAAAGTTGCTCACCCTATTTATGGACATCACCGCGTCCCACCTCTTTCCTCTTCCTCTCCCCCCAAACCTTTCACCTTGATTGGTCCTCCCCCTACCTCCTGCCCCCTGCCTAAGTCCTCCTGCCTCCTGCATCCTGCCTCCTGCCTCATGCCTCCTAACCACAACTTCCAGCCAGGATTAAATAATATTAAACCCATCCCTCAGTTCTCTATATGAATTAATTACTATTTTTGAGCGAATCTGAGTGCATTGGCAAAGGAAGAGAAGAAATACAAACGCAAAAAGAAGAAAGTAGGCTCCTATCAATACGGTAGCGTAGTCTTCAGCATATTTCTGGCGCTTGTGGTCATAGGTCTTTTGGGCATGCTAATGCTCTTTATCAACGGCCTGTCTACGGCTGTTAAAGACAATTTCGAGGTCTCCATTTTCCTGAATAAAAATGTTACCAAGAACCAGCGCAGCCGAATAGAAAATGAACTGATGGCAAGCCCCTACCTTTTGCAAAAAGAAGGGCAAGCCGGGATTAGGTTTAAACCCAAGGAAGACGCTGCCTCAGAATTTATAAAAGAAACTGGTGAAGACTTTGCTGATTTCCTGGGTGATAACCCCTTCAAAGATGCCCTGATCATCAACATTTCTGGCGACTATCAGGAAAACACGAAACTTGATAGCATCAGCAGTCATATTGAGGCCATTAGCGGGGTTTTTGAGGTGGCCTATAGCCCTAGCATTCTCGATGTGATAGAAAAAAACGGAACACGCCTCAGCTTGTACCTACTGATACTTGCGGTGGTTTTGCTCATTATTGTTGTCCTTTTAATCAACAACACCATCAAGCTGGCGCTATTCTCTCAACGATTCCTGATAAGAAGCATGCAACTCGTAGGTGCTACCTCCGGCTTCATCAGAAAACCATTCCTTAACCGGTCTTTCCTACACGGTGCACTGGCCGGAGTGATTGCCTCGGCTGTTCTCCTCGCAGCCCTTCAGTTTTTTTATAACCAGATGGCTGGTTTAGAAGATCTGCAGCAAGATATTTATATTTATGCACTGATGGGAGCACTGGTGATAATTGGCAGCTTAATTGCTTTATTTAGTACCCGCAGGGCAATGAACAAGTATTTAAAATTGTCTCTGGACGAACTTTATTAATATGTCTGAAAAGAAAAAGGATTTTGCCTTCGGCAAGGAAAACTATAAATGGATGCTCATCGGCCTGGTAGTGCTTCTTTTAGGTTTTGTGATCATGTCACTGGACAAAACTCAACATGGCCAGGGTTTTCTGGGCCTTACTTTGGGTCCTATCGTAATCGTCAGCGGCTTTGTTCTTCAGTTTGTAGCTATTTTCAAGAAGCCGAAAAGCTAATCCATGAGCATAATCGAAGCAATCATCCTGGGCATTGTTCAGGGATTGACGGAATTTCTACCAGTAAGTAGTAGTGGGCATTTAGAAATCACCAAAACTATCCTCGGTGATAACAGCGTGCCGGAAGAAAGCCTGATGATGACAGTTGTACTACATGCAGCTACTGCTTTTAGTACCATCGTGATCTTTCGCAAAGAAATTACCGAAATCATAACCGGCCTTTTCCAGTTCAAGAACAACGATCAATTCCAGTACTCTTTAAAAATTGTACTCTCTATGATACCCGCAGCAGCCGTTGGGGTACTCTTCGAAGATCAGATCGATCAGCTCTTCGGTGGTCAGATCATGCTCGTAGGTTTTATGTTGCTACTGACTGGAGCATTGCTTTTCCTTGCAGACAAGGCCAAGAGCACCTTAAAACCGGTTAATTTTAAAAATGCCTTTATCATAGGCATCGCCCAGGCCATTGCCATATTGCCCGGTATTTCACGCTCTGGTGCCACTATTTCCACTTCGGTATTGCTTGGCATAGATAGGGAGAGAGCGGCTCGCTTCTCATTTCTAATGGTAGTGCCCTTGATTCTGGGAAAAATGGCAAAGGATATTTTGAGTGGAGATTTGGCCGCAGCCCAAACAGAAACTACCCTGCTCATAGCCGGTTTCGCGGCAGCTTTCATAGCTGGTTTATTTGCCTGCAAGTGGATGATCGCCCTGGTAAAGCGGAGTCAGCTTAAATACTTTTCGTTCTACTGCTTCCTGGTAGGTTTGGGCGCAATTGTATATTCCTTTATTTAATGCCCCGAGGTTTAGATATCGACACCAGCCTTACCAAGGCAGAAAATTTTCAAAAGGGTCAGGTTCTGCTCATAGACAAGCCCCTGGAATGGACCTCCTTTGATGTAGTAAAGAAAATCAGGTACCTGATCAAGATTAAGAAAATTGGTCATGCCGGCACACTCGACCCTTTGGCCACAGGTCTGCTTATTCTCTGTACAGGTAAGCGTACAAAATCCATCGAACAGTTCATGGCCGATGAGAAAGAATACACAGGTTCCTTCACCCTAGGTCAGGTAACAGATTCTTACGATCTGGAGTCAGAGCCTACTGACCCGGTAGACATCAGCCATCTCAGCGAAGACCAGATAAAAGAAACTACCGCACAGTTTACCGGAGAGATAGAGCAGGTTCCTCCCATGCATTCGGCCATAAAAGTGGACGGAAAACGTCTTTATAAGCTGGCACGTAAAGGCAAAAGTATTGAACTGAAATCCAGAACAGTAACCATTTTAGAATTTGAAATTGTGAAGCTGGATTTACCCCGGGTAGAATTTAGGGTAGTTTGCTCTAAAGGCACCTATATCAGAAGTCTGGCCAGTGATTTTGGTAAAGTACTGGGAGTCGGTGCACATTTATCTGCTCTCAGACGAACCAGAATTGGTGAACAAAGTGTTGATGACGCATGGAAGCTCCCGGATTTCATAGATTACGTTAAATCACTGGAGAATGAGCTTCCTTCACCCCAAAACTAAATTTTGAAAGGATGAAGATCCACCTTGGAACAGAACCAATCAAAGGAATAAAAAACGCAATAGTTACCAGTGGCACTTTCGATGGTGTACATATAGGTCATCGGAAGATTCTCAAACGACTCAGAGAGGTAGCCAATCAAACGAATGGGGAAACGGTGATGATTACCTACTGGCCACACCCCAGAATGGTACTAAACCCTCTTGACAACAGTCTGAAGTTACTTTCCACCTTTCCGGAAAAAGCCAACCTACTGGAAAAATACGGAGTAGACCACCTTGTGAAGATTCCTTTCACTCAGGAATTCTCTCAAATGTCTGCCGAAGAATACATCAGGGTGGTTTTGCACGACAGAATTCAAACCAGCCATATCATTACCGGATACGACCATCGCTTCGGTAAAAACCGCCAAGGCGGCCTGGAAGACCTTGTGAACTATGCTACTAAATACCATTATGAGGTCGAGGAAATTCCAAGACAAGACATTGATGAAATTGGTGTAAGCTCGACAAAAATCAGAACGGCCCTGGAAGCTGGTGATGTTAAACTTGCCAATCAATACCTCAATCGTCCCTACTCGGTCACAGGCATGGTGGTAAAAGGTAAGCAGCTAGGTCGTACGCTGGGTTATCCTACAGCCAATATCAGTGTCAAAGAAAATTACAAGCTCATTCCGGCAGATGGTATCTATGCCGTCAAGGTGTGTAATAAGTACAAAAAAAGGGATGGCATGCTCAACATTGGACATCGCCCTACCGTAGGAGGTGAGCATAAAACAATTGAAGTGCATATCTTTGATTTCGATGATGATATCTACAACTCTGAAATCAGTTTGGAATTTATTGACCATGTGAGAGAAGAGGTTCGGTTTGACTCCATCGACAAGCTGAAACAGCAGCTCAAAAAAGATGAAAAATCGGTAAGAGCGATATTAAGTTATTCTAAATAGTTATTGCCATGATCAACAAAGTAGTAGCCAGTCCTGATGAAGCTGTAAAAGACATACAGGACAATGCCATTTTAATGCTGGGAGGTTTTGGCTTATGCGGTATTCCAGAGCAATCGATTGCCGCTCTGCTCAGAAAAGGGGTAAATGGCCTTACCTGCATTTCTAACAATGCGGGAGTAGATGATTTTGGTATCGGTTTGATGCTAAAGACACGCCAGGTTAAGAAAATGATATCCTCTTATGTTGGTGAAAATGCCGAATTCGAGAGACAACTGCTCTCCGGTGAGCTTGAGGTGGACCTGATTCCTCAGGGGACACTGGCAGAGCGTATACGAGCTGGTGGGGCGGGCATTCCGGCCTTCTTTACCCCGGCCGGTTACGGTACGGAAGTGGCTGAAGGGAAAGAGGTAAGAGAGTTTAACGGAAAGATGCATCTGCTGGAATCCTGGCTTAAGGCAGATTTCGCGCTGGTAAAGGCCTGGAAAGGAGATACAAGTGGCAATCTCATTTTCAAGGGGACTGCGCGTAACTTTAACCCCATGATGGCCATGGCCGGCAAAATCACTATTGCCGAAGTGGAAGAACTCGTAGAGCCGGGAGAATTGGACCCTAATGCCATTCATACGCCAGGCATCTATGTGCAGCGCATCTTCCAGGGAGAATCCTACGAAAAAAGAATCGAACAGCGAACCACAAAAATCAAGTAACATGGGCTTAGATAAAATCGGCATCGCCAAACGAATAGCGCAAGAAGTTAAAGATGGCACTTATATCAACCTGGGTATCGGCATCCCTACCCTGGTCGCCAACTTCATACCGGAAAACATTAATGTGGTGCTGCAGTCAGAGAATGGCTTACTGGGTATTGGCCCGTTTCCTGAAGAAGAGGAAGTAGATGCAGATTTGATCAATGCCGGTAAACAAACGGTGACCACAACGGCTGGCTCATCGCTCTTCAGCTCCTCTGAAAGCTTCGAAATGATTCGCGGTGGTCACGTAGATCTCACCATACTGGGAGCCATGGAAGTCTCTGAAAACGGAGACATTGCCAATTGGAAAATTCCCGGCAAAATGGTCAAAGGAATGGGAGGAGCCATGGACCTTGTGGCTTCGGCAGATAACATCATTGTGGCCATGCAGCATTGTAGCCGTAGTGGACAGTCCAAATTGCTCGAAGCATGCTCTCTGCCTATCACAGGGCTCAACTGTGTTAAGAAGGTTGTTACCGATATGGCCGTGTTGGATGTACTGCCTGACGGTGGTTTCAAACTACTGGAAAGAGCCCCTGGAGTATCTGTAGAGGAAATACAAAATGCCACGGCTGGAAAGCTCATTGTAGAGGGAGAAATACCTGAAATGCAAATTGGCTAATCTTTCCGGGCCTGCCTGCGTAATAAGCAGAAACTGTTTTGGATTAGGTTTAAGTCTGTTGCAATGAAAAAACTCCTGCCCCTCTCCTTCTTGTTATGCATGCTCTGCTTTACAGAGAATCATGTTTTTGCCCAGAAGATAAAGAAGAGTCAAAAATCCAGCTTATCTCAAACTATTGCCAAAACAGAGATTAGCATTACCTATTTCCGTCCGGTAGCACGGGGCAGAGCTCTTTTCGGGGAACTTGTGGACTATGATAAAGTATGGCAGCCCGGGGCAAACGATGCTACCGTTTTTGAAATAGACAAAGATATTGAAGTTGAAGGCAACCTCCTGAAAGCAGGTAAATACAGCCTCTGGTCTATCCCGGGAGAGAAAAAATGGACCTTCATTTTCAGCAACAAATGGGATGCCTGGCATACAAAATACCCCAAAGGTGATGATGCCCTGAGAGTGGAAGTAGAAAGCCTTCAGGGTATGCATATGGAAACATTGGCCTATTACTTCCCTTATATTGAAGGTAAAGAAGGTACACTCCATTTTCATTGGGGCGAGACGATCGTTCCCCTAGGTATCAAGACTAAATAGGCCCGTCACGCCCGCCTTTAATCGGTTTAGTCTGTTTCTGCCCTATTGATCCCGATTCCCTGTCAACCCATACCTAATTACCAATCAACTGTCTTATATTTGCCAAAATTTTGAGAAATGAGAGAGTCGGAAATAAAATTCAGAATCGTACTTGATGACAAGAGCATTCCCGAAAAAATCTACTGGGATGCCACTGATAAAGAAGCCAAAGGTGAAGAAGAAACGAAGTCAATGAGTCTCAACATCTGGGATCATGTGAATAAGAATACGATGCGCATCGACCTCTGGAGCAAAGAAATGCCCGTTGACGAAATGAAACGCTTTTATGTAGACTGCCTGGGTGGACTGGCCCAGAGCATGCTTAACTCTACAGGTGATGAGTACATGGCCAACGCCATGAACAGACTCTGTGACAAATTCGTGAAACACATAGAAGAAGAAGCAAAAAAAGGAGCTTAGGCCATAATAGCCAATCATATAAAATTTCGCACAAAACAGGAAGACCTGAACCCGGGTCTTCTTTTTTTATGCATTCAATTGAACAAGCCATCATAATTCTGGTTATCTTAACATTAATCTCAACCTTATTTTTCCGCGAATCACCCATGGTCTACTGTATGTCCGGTGTTGGGTGTGAGAGTTGCGAAAATTCTTAGATAGCATTACACAAGTTTCAGAGTTAAGACAAAAAAGGAGCTAAAAACGCCTTGTTCTTCGGTTAAAATGACAAGTCAAAAAATAGTATGCATGACGAACATTTTTCTGAAAAACGCTTTACTAACACTGAAAACATTGTATTTTTGAAAATACACGTAGATTTAGAATACCTTATTAATTAACAAGCCAAACTTTATTTGTTTCAAAACGCAATAACATGATGAAGAAAAAAATCTTTATGGGGTTGGTTATGATCGGCCTGTTTGTGCAATCGATAGCATTGCATGGACAGTCGAGCACGACAATCTCTGGAAAGGTGGTAGATGGAGCCACAGGAGAAACGCTGCCTGGTGTGAACATAAGGGTGAAAGACAAAGTAGTCGGCACCATTACAACAGCCCAGGGAGATTTCAGTCTCACCGTTAATCAAGCGCCTCCGGTGACATTGATTTTTTCATTTGTAGGATATAAACCCCAGGAACTCGATGTAAATCAGGCCAACCTTTCGGGTATTGAAATTCGCATGGAAGAGCAAGTACTCTTTGGACAGGAAGTAGTAGTATCTGCCTCCCGCGTAGAAGAGAGTATTCTACAATCTCCGGTATCTATTGAAAAGCTCGATATCCTCGATATTCAAAATACCGCTGCCGCCTCGGCATATGAAGGACTCGCCAATTTAAAAGGAGTTGACTTCAGTACGCAGAGTTTGACCTTCAAATCAGTCAACACGCGTGGTTTTGGTGCCAATGGTAACACCCGCTTTGTGCAACTAATCGATGGTATTGACAACCAGGCCCCTGGTCTGAACTTCGCAGTGGGTAACATTGTGGGTATCAATGACCTTGATCTTGAGTCTGCCGAGCTTATCCCCGGTGCATCTTCGGCCCTCTATGGACCAAATGCCATTAACGGTATCTTACTGCTTACCTCTAAAAACCCTTTCGATTATCAGGGTTTCAGTGTTTATGCCAAAACAGGTGTGAACAGCGTAGAAACGAATGTAACAGGCACACTGGAAGACAATGCTGAACTTTATCAGGATTATGGTTTCCGTTGGGCGAAGTCCTTCAACAACCGTTTTGCCTTTAAAGTGACTGGTTCCTATCTGACTGCCAACGACTTTGTGGGTACAGATACGAGAGATCAGGGACTGGCAACGAGCGGAGTCGTAGAAAGAGGCGCCACAGAAAGAGGTGGCAATCGTTTTTATGATGGTGTAAATACCTATGGTGATTTTCAAATCACAACCGGTACCATAGCAGATATTGGTATTGCTGGTGGTGATCAGTTACTCCCGGCTATCAGAACGCTGATTCCTGATGGGCTTGATGGTCTTTTTACTCCCGATGGATTTTCAGAAGCTTCTTTTGTTGACAATACTACAGAGAGTATCAAACTCGGTGGAGCACTGCACTACAGACTCAATGATAACCTCGAGTTGTTAGGACAGTTCAACTGGGGCTCGGGTAGCACGGTTTATACAGCCAACGATCGTTTTGTGCTGGATAACTTTACCATTGCCACAGCAAAGCTTGAGCTTAAAGGTTCAGATTTTTACCTGAGGGCTTATACTACTCAGGAGAATTCCGGAGATAGTTATGCAGCCAATACAGTAGCTTCGCTTATAAATCAAGCGACCTACCTTTCCCCCTATTTAGGAGCATTCGCTGGGGCGAGACTCGCAGGATCTAACGTTACTGATTCTCATGCCTTTGCAAGAGGTGTTGCACAAGCAGCGCAGCCACAACCAGGATCTACTGAATTTAACACACTATTTAACCAGTTCCGAAATATCTCAATCGCTGATGGTGGTGCAAAATTCCTTGACAAGTCGAAAATGTGGCACATGGAAGGTAGTAAAGACTACACTGGTAAAATTGACTTCGCTGACATTGTAGTAGGAGCCAATTTCAGAAGATATTCTCTGAACTCAGAGGGCACACTCTTCGCACTGGAGAATAATGGTGACGAAGTAAGTTTCAACGAATGGGGAGCTTATGTTCAGGCATCTAAAAGTGTTGCGAATGACAACCTAAAATTCCAGGGCTCACTGAGATATGATAAAAATGAATTTTTCGAAGGCCAGCTCTCACCAAGAATTTCGGCAGTAGGAACCATCGCAGGCAACCACAACATCAGAGGTTCATTCCAGAGAGGTTTCCGAATCCCTACTACCCAAGATCAGTTCATTGATCTGGATGTAGTAACAAGAAGATTGATCGGTAGCAATGACCTCTTGGTTAACCGATATAACTTTAGCCCGCAAAACGCCTACACCACCAACAGTGTGGCAATAGCACAGGCTACCGGAAATCCTGCCGCTCTGCAGTTGGAGTCTAGAGTGGACAACGAATTCAAGACTGAAAAGGTCAATACTTTCGAAATTGGCTATAAAGGCCTTTTCATGGATGGCAGATTGCTGGTAGATGCTTATTACTACCGTAGTAACTATACTGACTTTATAGCCGAAATTGATTTCACCCAGGCCCTTCCTGATGGAAACCCTTCTGGTACCAAAGTAAATGATAGCCCTGCTGTCAGAGATCAGATTGTAAATGGCACTGTTAGAACCCAAAGATTTGGTTTTGATATCAATGCTACCGGTAAAGTTGAATCTCAGGGTTGGGCCGTGCAGGTAGATTATTCACTGCCTGGCAATTTCAAGATAGGCGGTAATGTGGCCTTCAACGAGCTCATCAGCCAGGATGAACTGATCGCTCAGGGTTTCCGTGCCAGCTATAACACTCCAAAATACCGCTACAACCTGAATTTCTCTAACAGAAAAGTTACAGACAGAATTGGATTCAACATCACTTACAGATGGCAACAGGCCTTCTTATGGGAGTCTTCATTCGGTGATGGTATCATTCCGGAATTCGGTACCCTCAACGCACAGGTCAGCTACAAAATCCCTGATTGGAAGTCTAGCATCAAGATAGGTGCAAGCAACCTGTTGAATGAGAAATACACTACTTCTTTTGGTAACCCAACGGTAGGCGGTGTGTATTACATTCAAATCACTTTTGACGAATTCTTCAAATAAAAAGCAAATGACAATGAAAAACATAAAGACCTATGTATTGGCTCTTCTCGCATTCGCGGTCGTCATATCGGCTTGTGATGAAGACAAGGATCTATTAGATCAAAGATTAGCTGACAACCCCTTACCAAGCGCCCCCAGCGGTGATGCGGGCACACTTGACTTAAGCAGATTCATCAGTGTCGGAAACTCTTTGACTGCCGGCTATATGGATGGTGCCCTCTATACTAACGGACAGGATCACTCCTTCCCCAACCTGTTGGGGCAGCAATTCCAGATTTCAGGAATCGGTGGCGGTTCTTTTGTTCAACCAGACATCAATTCTCAAAATGGTTTTTCAGGAACAGGTCCCAACGGCCCTCTTGGAAGATTCGAACTGAGTTTGAGCTTGCTAAGACCTGTACCGACCGCGGGGGAAATACCTACTGCCTATGCCGGTGATAAATCAGCTCTCAGTAATTTCGGAGTTCCGGGAATGAGATTGGTTGATATCGCTGATGCTTCTCTTTCGGCACGAAATCCATTGTATGGAAGGTTTGCCAGCAATCCTGGCACCTCAACAGTTTTGGGAGACGCAACAGGCGCTTCTCCTACCTTCTTTACTTTTTGGTTAGGTTCGAATGATGTACTTGGTTATGCGGCAAGTGGTGGAGTAGATGAATCAACTATTACATCTCAGGCGGACTTTGCTGCCTCCTTGCAGACTTCCTTAGGTGCCTTGGTAGCTACTGGGGCCAAGGGCGTTGTATTAACGCTTCCTCCCATTGTAGTGGCACCCTTCTTCAGAGCCGTACCTTACAATGCTATTCCTATGACAGATCAGGCAACTGTCGATCAACTCAATGGTGCTTTTGCCGGGCTGAATGCTGCTTTGGCAGGACTTGCTCAGTTTAACCTGATCAGCGCTAACGAAGCTGCACTAAGGTCAGTAAGCTATAGCCTGGGAGCCAATCCAATCCTGATGCATGACGATGCACTGACTGATTTAGGACCGATGTTCGATGTACTCCAGGGGGCTGGAGCAATCACGGCCGCTCAAAGAGCTGCTTTGCAACCATTTGTTCAATCCAGACCGGCAACGGCTAACGATCTGCCGACCTTAACTTCAGCCACACAATTAGGTGCTACTATAGGTGGTAATCCTTTAGCCATTATGGGAGTAACCGTACCTGCTCCGGATAATTTGATTCTATCTGGTTCAGAAGTAGTAAGAGTGGTAACAGCAAGAGCTACTTATAACGCTGTAATTGCTGCTGTTGTAAATGGAATTAATGCACAAGCCGGAGCCAATACCTTAAGCTTAGTAGATGTACAACCTCTATTCGCTGATCTGTTTGGTCTGGACGCTGCTACAGCCACTGCACTTGCCCTTTCTCCTGCTGCGGTTGCTGCCGCTGATGGCGTGTTGGGTATTGAGATAAATGGAGTGACTCTTGCTCCCGATTTTGGACCTAATGGCGTAAGCTCAACGGACGGCATTCACCCCAACCCGAGGGGATATGCCATTATAGCAAATACAATTATTGATAATCTCAACAGTGTTTATGGAGCCAGTATTCCCCCCATCAACGTACTGAACCTAAGAGGAGTAATAACAACGAACTAACATTCAACCTTAATATACATACAAAGGCCACTCATTTTGAGTGGCTTTTTTTATGCATTGATCCAAATAAAAACTTTGTGGATTTTGGTCATGAGCAGGGTATTCGGTCAGGCCAATCATTTTGATTTTTTAGAGACAGGCGCAAAAAAAAGTACCCCAGAAACTTCTTTTCTGGGGCACACCTCAACCAAATAGATAAATAACCATCAACTTCACAAACCAACAAGAGTTTACTCAATCGTAAACCTGTATCTCCTTAATCACAATAGGCTTGCCAAAGATCAGATTTATCACAACCCACTAATTATCAAGCACTTAAGTCCATGCCAAAAAATACTCAATTCCTTAATTTGACCCAATGCAGGAATTGAATTCCCAAATTGGGATCACAGCAATACATGAGGCTAGTTGATTTAAATACTCACCATTTCTACCTATTTTTGCCGGACTAACGAGATAGATATGCCAGGATTTGAACTGTTTGGAACTGAGGAGAGAAAAGAAGTACAAGATGTTCTTGATTCGGGAGTGTTAATGCGCTACGGATTTGAGGGTATGCGCAATGGTCATTGGAAAGCAAAAGAGCTGGAGAAAGCCATCACGGATACTTTCGATGTCAAACACGCTCAGCTCACCTCAAGCGGAACCACAGCATTGAGCACAGCCATGGCGGTTATGGGCGTGGGAGCAGGTGACGAAGTAATCATGCCTACTTTTACCTTTGTGGCCAGCTTCGAGGCCATCATAACAGCAGGTGCCACTCCGGTTCTTGTAGATATAGATGAGACACTTTGCCTGGATCCAAAAGCAGTTGAGGCGGCCATTACACCTAATACTAAAATGGTTATGCCCGTACATATGTGTGGTTCCATGGCCCAGATGGATAAAATTCAGGCTATATGTGAAAAACATAACCTATTGCTCTTGGAAGATGCCTGCCAGGCGATTGGTGGCAGCTTTCATGGCCAAAAGCTAGGTACGATCGGCCATGCCGGAACCTTCTCATTCGACTTTGTAAAAACTATTACCTGCGGTGAAGGTGGTGCGGTACTCACCAATGATGAAACCTACTACACCAATGCTGATCATTACAGCGATCACGGACATGACCATATTGGGAATGATCGAGGTGCTGAAGATCATCCCTTTTTGGGTTATAACTACCGCATTTCTGAATTGCATGCTGCTGTAGGCCTGGGGCAAATCAAAAAACTGGCTCAGATCCTTTCAATTCAAAAGGAACATAATGCCATCGTCAAAGGCGCACTGGAACAAGTTGAAGGTGTTACCTTCAGAAGAATTCCCGATCCCGAAGGAGACAATGCATCTTTCCTCTCTTTTTTCCTGCCAACAGAAGACCTTGCAAGAAAAGCTCACAAGGCTCTATTAGAAAATGGCCTCGGGGGTAATTTCTATTGGTTCGACAATAACTGGCATTACATCAAAAAGTGGTCACACCTCAAAAACGCCACCTCTCTTTTCCCTTTAAACCCTACATTGGCTAATGCCCTGAAAAGCTACGACTATGATCAATTTGCACAGTCGGATGCCGTTCTCGGACGTACCATCTCCTCTCTTATCAACCTGAGCTGGACCAAAGAGCAGGCTCACGAGCGAGCGGAGAAGATGGCTGCTACCATAAAAAGTGTTTTGTCGTGAGAGTGGTTGCATTAATTCCTGCCCGGTATGGAGCCACCCGGTTTCCCGGCAAACTCATGTCTAAGCTCGGTGCCAAATCGGTGATTCTGCGTACTTATGAGGCAGTAGTGAACACAGGGCTTTTTGCCGAGGTCGTTGTTGTTACTGATAGTGATATTATCTACGAAGAAATTACCACTAATGGAGGTAAGGCCACCAAGAGCCAAAAAGAACACGAATGTGGCAGTGACAGAATAGCCGAAGCTGCAGAGCATATCGAAGCTGATATTATTGTGAACGTCCAGGGTGATGAACCTTTTACTAAAAAAGAACCTTTGGAGAAACTCCTGAGTGTTTTTTCGGGAGATGATGCCCAGGATATTGATCTGGCCTCACTGATGCAGGTGCTTACCAAAGTAAACCAGATAGAGGATCCCAATTATGTAAAAGTGGTAGTAGACAAAAATCACTACGCCATGTTCTTCTCCCGCTCTCCAATTCCCTATCCAAGAAACATGTCCGCCAACCCCAAGTACTATGAGCACATTGGCGTTTATGCATTTAGGAAAAAAGCATTATTAGACTTCTACCATACCCCTGTGACTATTCTGGAGGACACTGAAAAAATTGAGTGCCTGCGCTACCTGGAGATAGGTAAAAAAATAAAAATGGTGGAAACGGAATATATGGGCATTGAGATTGACACGCCCGAAGATTTAGAACACGCAAAAGCATTTATCGAAGACTGATGACGCAATTCAAGAATTTCCCGATGGTTAAAATGGTCGTGTTTGGCCGTGGTAGTTTCAACCAGACTGCTGATATCCTCGCCCCCCAGAGAAAAGGAGATGCTCCTTTTGTATTTGTGGTAGACGACATTTTTGAAAACAGGCCTGACCTTATTTCACGCATTCCACTGGAAGGGAAAGACAAAGTAATATTCGCCAGTGCCGAAGATGAACCTAAAACCAAGCAGGTAGACCGAATAGCGCAAGAGCTCAAAGATGAGTTTGGCAGTACATCAGGCATCATCGGCATCGGGGGCGGCAGTATGCTGGACCTCGCCAAAGCTGTGGCCCTGATGATGACCAACCCCGGTTCGTCTGCTGATTACCAGGGCTGGGACCTGGTAAAAGTACCCGGAGCGTACCATGTGGGTATTCCTACCCTCTCTGGTACAGGAGCTGAGGTGTCAAGAACTACCGTACTCACCGGTCCTACCAGAAAGCTGGGAATGAACTCTGACTACACTCCCTTCGATCAGATTGTACTAGACCCGGAACTAATCAGAAATGCCCCTAAAAACCAGCGCTTTTATACTGGTATGGATTGCTACATACACTGTGTAGAATCGCTAACAGGCACTTACCTAAATGCCTTTTCAAAGTCTTATGGAGAAAAAGCCCTGGAGCTTTGCGAGGAGGTGTTTCTTGAAAAGAATACCTGGGACGATGACTCTGATGACAAGCTGATGATGGCCTCTTTCCATGGCGGCATGTCTATCGCCTACTCACAGGTAGGTGTAGCCCATGCCGTTTCTTACGGCCTTTCATTCCTTTTAGGCACAAAGCATGGTATTGGCAATTGTATTGTATTCGATCACCTGGAAGAATTCTACCCTGAGGGCGTAAAGAAATTCAAAGCCATGGTTGACAAGCACGAAATTCATATCCCTACCGGTATTTGTGCAGGCTTGTCGGACGATCAGTTTGAAAAGATGATTGATGTGGCGCTCTTTCTCGAACCACTTTGGGAAAATGCATTAGGTTCCAACTGGAAAGATACGATCACACGTAAGAAGCTGAGAGAAATGTATGAGAAGATGTAGTCATGGGTCAAACTGATCAACTTCTGTCGCGAGAGGAACTTATTCAGCTTTGGCATAACATCGCAACATCCTTTGACAGCAAGCTGGAAATCACTGTAGACAATGGCACCTCACTGGCGATGAGGTTTGCCTTTCAAAACGAATATGGTCAAACTCTGGTAGGTATTAAAGATCTTGCCGGCAGTGGAATATCTGCGGGTTCGTCCATGGAGACTTACGTGATTACCGACCTTAAAACTACACCTGAGGAGCAACTGGTTATCACCCTCCCTCCTCTCTTCAATGGTCTATTTGAAAAGTTTCTGACAGACGTATCTCCATTCTATCTGAATACTACCAAGCACTGGGTAAAATCCCCATCAGCGAGTCTGCGCGAAATTGTATCAAGCAAAAAAGTCCAGGGATTGGCGGGTTTTGATTCTCTTTATCTCGAGACAAGGGAAAATCAACTCATTCTTAAGTCTAACAATTTTCTGGGTAAGGCTCATGAAACAAAGACGCTGATCAACCTCCATTTGCGTTTTCTGAAGTTGATTTCAAAAGAATAATTATTTTTCACATATATCCAGCGGCTACCACAAGTTGTTTCTGTTTCAGCTGTCTTCGAGTTCGCTGAAGACAAAGAACATAGTATAAGAACTTCGATGAAGCTCTTCCTACTGAAAGTTCATTTTGGTACATGAGAAGGGGCGAATTCGTGGGTTCTAAAACAGAACCTTACCGGTTGAGCACCTCGCCATATTACGGATATTCAAACGCATAAAAAGCTTGATTAAAGGGCATTAATGATACAAACCAGGCCCTGAGCTACCCAAATGCTTATGTAAGCCAGTCTTGTCCGGATCATCTTCAAGCCATCCTTTACTACCCAAAGAGTACTTATGAAAAATAAAGTAACCAGAGGCCAAAGAATGAGATTGAAAGGCAGTGTTACATGCATATCTATGACCACCACAGCAAACAAAACACCCGACATACCAAAGTAAATTTTATGATGTTTTTTGATACGGGCGGAGTCGAAGGGTTCATAGGCGGCCATAAGACTAAACAAGGCAATGGCATAAGGAGCATAATTCTGAATGCCGAGATAATTAACGAGGCCAGCTAGGCTGGACACAGAGAGCAATAGCCCACTGAGTTTGGTGAAGGAATTTCTGGCTTTAACAGACCAAAAAATACCCAGAACACCTGAGATCAGGATGAGTGTGGTTGAGAGCATCGGCTTACGAATATACAAAAAAATAGTACACATGTCCAAAATAATGCACCTCACAGCACTTCCTTTTGAGTTGTCCAAATTCATTCGATTCCATGAAAGAAAAAACCCCCAAAGGAAAATCCCGGGGGTTATTTATCTGACTATCAATATTTTAATTGTAAAACCTTTTTTACATTAATTCTTCTTTACAGGCCGTTTCCAGCGTATTGGAGCTGTCGGTTCTGGTTTTAGCTCTATTCCCTCGGTTTTCAGGAGAGCCAGAGCTTCAGCCACGGCCCTTTCAAGTTGCGGGTCTTTACCGGCAATCACATCTTTAGGATAATTTTCTACAGGTATATCTGGAGCAACTCCTTCGCCTTCTACAGCCCAGTTACCATCGGTATCATAAAACCCACCCCGGGGAGCTACCATTCTACCGTTATCGATAAATCGTGGTGTATCCCAGGTACCTACCAATCCACCCCAGGTAAGGGTACCGATCAACGGGCCAATTCCCATCTTTCTAAACATATAGGGCAACAAATCTCCGCCAGACCCGGCTCTTCCATTGATAATCATCACTTTCGGACCCCATAGCCCGGCACCCGGGGTAGTAAAAGGCCGGTTTCCTTCTACCCGGCTATTGAAATAACCGTGCAGTTTTCTGGCCATTACATCTACAATATGGTCGGCCGCTGAGCCACCTCCATTATTACGTTCATCAATCACAGCGCCTTTTTTGTGCTGCTGAGCAAAGTAGTAGCGATTAAAGTATGTATACCCACCATTTCCTGTATTAGGCACATAGACATAGGCCAGTTTACCATCTGAAAGCTTATCTACCTTTCTCCTGTTATCCTCTACCCAGGCAAATCGCCTCAGCCCCGCCTCATTAGTAACCGTTTGTATGGTAACCATCCTGGCTCCATCTTTCTTAGCCTTATCATTTAGTAAAAGTTTCACCTGTCTGTTGGCGGTACCCACGAAATAGCTGTAAAAATTGCGGTCCGTGGAAACTTCTTCACCGTCAATCTCCAGGATGTAGTCGCCTTCCCGCACATCGATTCCTGGTCCGGAAAGTGGTGAGCGCAGGCCTGGGTTCCAGTTTTCTCCTGTATAGATTTTATCAATGCGGAAGCCATTCCGCTGCTTACTGACGTCAGCCCCCAGCAGACCTACTCTATCGCTTGTAAGTGACGGATAATCTCCTCCATTGGTATAAGAGTGCCCGACAGCTATTTCTCCACTCATAATGTCCACCACATAGTTGAGGTCTGACCGGTGACGTACATGATCAATCCAGGGAGAATACCATTCCCACACGTCATCCCATGGTGCTCCATGTGTATTGTCTACGTAAAGGAAATCGCGCATATAGCGCCAGCCTTCTTTAAAAATCTGTTTGTACTCTTCTGGAGGATTCACCTTAACACGTACTCCTCCAAGGCTCAGACGCCCCTGACTGGTCTTTTTAGGTCCGCCAGTGGTACTCACTATTCCCCAGCTGTTGCCGCTTCTGAAAAGCATCTGTTTTCTATCGGCAGAAGTCGTCACATAGTTCACACGCGGCATGTATTCAATACCTTTGCGATCCTTCAAACTATAACGGTGCAGTTTTACCCCGACATTCGGCACCAATTCAGTATAGAAAACATGCCCCTTAGGACCTTGTACCAGTTGCGTATAATTGCGTACAGGTACATTAACCGAAAGAATGCGCTGGGCAAGGCCATCCATATCTATGCTAACGGCATTTCCTTTTTCACTCTTTTCTTTCTCTTTCTCTCCGGTTGGTTCTTCATCGCTTAAAGGCACAAAAGGAGAAGGGTCATCCTTACTTAAAACGATCATATACAAGCCGCGTGTCACGGGCATGTTGTACGAACTCATATCCAGCCAGCCGGTACTCATACCGTAATTGGTACTCGCCAGGAAATAGAGGTATTTGCCGCTTTCATCCCATACGGGTGAAATAGCATCAGACATACCATCAGTAAGCTGTTCAGTGGCACCTGTTTCCACATTATGCACGAAAACCGCTTTAAACTGACTAGGAAGCAACTTTACATAGGCAATCCATTTACTATCGGGAGACCAGGAAGGATTCAGGCTCCTGTTTGGATGGGCATACAGTTCGGTATCAGCCTTTTTTGCTGTGCCATTCTCCACATCTACATACCACATGTTATAATCGGTATCTGTGTAGGCTATGTATTTCCCATCGGGCGACCATTGGGGTCTGAAATAGAAAGTGGGATTGGGCAAGCCAATGGATTTTAGTTCATCCATTCCTTCCTGATCACTGATCATGAGCTGATATTCACCGCTTTTATCAGAAAACCAGGCTACCTGCCCACCTTTTGGCGACCAGATGGGCGAGCGATCGGCCACACCACTTGATTTAGTCAGGTTCCTCCAGTTACCGTCCTTTTTAGGCACGGTCATTACTTCTCCTCTGAATTCAAAAATTGCTCGCTTTCCGGTAGGCGAAAGTTGAGCGTTCAGCACCTGATTACCATTGACATTTACCCAACGAGGGCGTCCCCAGTTCATATCACCAGTCACGTCTATATTCAGCTGCTTAGACTGACCCGTACTTGGGTCTAAAAGGTGCAGGTAGCTTCCTTGTTCATAAACAATCATACCTCCACCTGCATCCAGATTTTTCACATCAAAGTCAGCATGGAAGGTAACCTGTTTGTTTTCGTCAGTCTTAGGATTGTAAGACCAGATATTATTAGCGAAATCACGCTCTGAGAGATAGTACACTACACCATCATGCCAAACCGGGCTGGTATGACGTTCATTATCGGTTCGAGGTGTTTCTTTCAGGTCGTGGTTCTTTAGGTTCAGCACCCAAATAGGTTTGGCCTGCCCACCCCGGTGGTTTCTCCATTCCGGATCCCAGAAAGAAATCTGTTGATAAGCAATCAACTTGCCATCAGCAGATACTTGACCATCTACTCCCCTTGGCACTGGTAATGCTTCTGGCATTCCTCCATCCACATCCACTTTAAAAAACTTTGATTCCTGGGTAGGCTTGCCTTCGCGTCCAGAAGAAAAAAGTACCTTACCGTCAGGTGTCCAGCCGGTAACATTATCACCACCCGGGTGCCAGGTCAACCTCTTGGGTTCTCCACCATTGGATGGAATCACATATACATCTGCGTTGCCATCATACTGTCCGGTAAAGGCAATCATTTTTCCGTCTTTCGAAAAGTGCGGGCTGGTTTCTCCTCCTGCATTACTGGTTAACCTACTGGCTCTCCCTCCGTCTTTGTCTACAATCCATAAATCATTGGCATAAACAAAAGCAATGGACTGGTCAGAAATGGTTGGCTGCCTTAGGAGCCGCGTTCCCTGGGCGGATAAATCCAACCCCGAAACGGCCAGGCCTAGCAAGCATACAAAATATCTCAATTGGCTGAGGTGCTTCATGGTCCGTTAGTTTAGTTCTGTTGGAATATAAAAAAATCGAGCACCGAATAAGAACAGTTTTACACCTGCTGGTTTAGAGAAGGATGAATGCATCTTTTCTTTTGACATACAACCGAACTTATCGAAATTCAAGCCATATGCACGAGATCAAAAAAGTATGCGTCTATTGCGCCTCCAGCGACAAGGTTGACTCAAAGTATTTTGAAGCAACGGAGATCATAGCCAAAACACTCGTCAAGAATAATACCACTGTGGTATATGGTGGTGGAGCCATTGGGCTTATGGGTAAGCTAGCTGATACCGTGATAGCCGAAAAGGGACGCATCATAGGAATCATGCCGCATTTCATGAAGGAAGTTGAGTACCATCATAAAGATGTGAATGAGTTTATTTTCACTGCCGACATGCATGAAAGGAAGAAGCAGTTCATGATTGGCGTAGATGCACTCATTACACTACCCGGGGGCTGTGGTACCTTCGAAGAACTGATGGAGGCGATAACGTTGAAGCGTCTGGGTGTATTCACCAAACCCATCGTCATACTTAACCTGGATGGTTATTATGACAAACTGCTGGATATGATGAACCATGCCGTGGATTGCAGGTTTCTGTCGGAGAAGCACCTTGATATTTGGAAGGTATTTGAGGATCCTAAAGATGTTTTAAAGGCCATTAACGAGTCAACACCCTGGTCAAAGGATGCGATAAAATTTGCACAGGTATAACCACGAAAATTCTTCGAATTTTACACATACATATTTCTGCAACTTAAATGCTCATTCCAGCTTAACACATTCATAGCGGTAGGGTTTAAGGCTTTTTGCTTGTTTTTAAGGGTAAAAAGGCAAAAATTTCAAGATTAGTGTGATGTGTAGAATGAGCAGATTTCTGTTTATATTTCTTTTTTTGCCTGGCCCTACATTGTTTTTATGGAATGGAGCCAATGCGTCTATTCAGGATGGCCAAACCTATAAGGTCTTCGCTGAACAGGAGCAGGCCATTGATGAAAACAAACTGTTCGTCTATGAAGACAAAACGAATGAAAAGGAATTCGACTATATTCAGTCAATACCCGATAATTTCTATACACCACTCACAAACTTCAAGTCATTAGATAACGATAAGACTTATTGGATTAAGTTTCGAATACAGAACACCACCAACAACGACTTCTCCTTTATACTGTTTACAGGCACCAATGCCAGGGAAACGATTTATTTTATAAGAAATGGTCGGGTAAGCGAACGAAAAGCAGGCTACCTCGTCCCCGCCAGCGAGAGAGAACTGCCGCTTGGTTACAAATCGAAGGCACGTCTGGATATTGCCTCTCAAGAAGCAGTGGTGGTTTACGTACGAACTCAGAGCCTGGATAGGTTCGCACCTCGTTTTGATATCAAGCTGGTTTCAGAAGAAGTCTGGACAAAGGAGGCTCAGTCAACACAACTCTTCGAAGGTATATTCACGGGTTTGCTCCTTATTCTTTCTTTCCTGGGTTTGATATTCTTCGCCTATACAGGCTCACGTGAGTTTCTGTACTACGGACTTTATACCCTCTCTAACTGCATTTATTTTCTGAATTACTACGGATACCTGGATCTTTACATCTTTCCGAATAACCCGGAATACCTAATGCCGATATGGATTCTGGTCACACTGTCTGCTGTTTTCTATTTCGCCTTTGCTCGTGCCTTTATCGATACAAGGGAGGCATTTCCTAAGTGGCACAAAGTCTTTGGGCTTGCTATGAAAATTATGGTAGCTGTGTATTTAATCAATGTAATTTTTCTATTGAGTACACATGACGCCCGATCAGCCATTATTCTTCACAACTCGTTTAACATCCTGATTTGCCTGATGACGCTGATTTTCATTGTCAGCATCAGCACAAAAAAAATGATGGTGGTCAGGTATTTTTCTCTGGGTACGGCCTTCCTGTTGATCACCGTGTTATTTACCTCTTACCAATACCTGATTGCATTCGAGTCACAAATGCCATACATCGCTCAGGTCGGCATTCTCATAGAGGTACTGCTCTTTTCCCTGGGTATTGGTCACAAGATCAAAAGAGACTTTCACAATCACAACATTACACAGGAGTCGCTCATTATTCAGCTCACAGAAAACGAAAGGCTTCAGTTATCCATCAATCAGGAGCTGGAGGAAAAAGTGGCTGAACGTACTCACCTCATCAATGATCAGAAGCTACAGCTTCAAAAAGCATGGAAAGAGGCTGAAATGGCTACAAAAGCCAAAACTGAGTTTCTTTCTGTGATGAGTCATGAAATTCGTACCCCGCTAAATGCCATCATCAGTCTTAGCCATTTGATGGAGATAGAAAATGAAAGTGCTGAAACACAAGAGTACATAGATGCATTGAAGTTTTCCGCTGAAAGCCTGCACTCCCTCATCAACGACATTCTGGACTACAATAAGATTGAGTCCGGTAAAATCGATCTGGAGTCTACCGAGTTCTCATTGATTGACCAATTGAAGAATATATGTGAAAGCTTCAAGTACAAAGCTTCGAGCAAAGAAGTACGCCTGATCCTGGAGGTGGGTGACCATACGCCAGACAGGATTATGGGTGATCCGACCCGACTGACTCAAATTTTCAACAATCTGATTGGTAACGCACTCAAGTTCACTCATGAAGGTAATGTGACAATTGCCGCCAGTCTTAAGGGAATCAAAGATGACGCAGCGGTGGTAAGCTTCAAGGTATCAGATACTGGTATCGGCATACCTAAAGAAAAGCTAGACGAAATATTTGAGGATTACGAACAGGCCAGCCGCGAAACGACAAGAAAATATGGCGGTACAGGATTAGGGCTGGCCATAACCAAAAAGCTTATTGAGCTCCACAATAGCAGCATTGAGGTACATAGTGTTGAGGGTGAAGGAACCCAATTCAATTTTGACATTGAGTTTATAATCAATGACTCTATGCAAATTTTCGATGATGCTGATGAAGTGGATCAGACAAAAAACCTGGATAAAGCCGATATTCTTGTGGTAGATGACAGCGACATGAACCGCCTTGTATTAAAGCGTTTTTTCTCCATGTGGAACGCCAATTGTCAGGAGGCCCGCAATGGCTATGAAGCCTTGGAATTAGTCGAAAAAACTGTATTTGACCTTATCCTTATGGATCTTGAAATGGATGGCATTAATGGTTTCGAAACTACACGTCAAATCAGAAGAGATTCGAAGCTCAACAAGGAAGGCCGTATTGTAGCTATGACCGCTCAACGTGCCTCTGACCTTCAGGACAAAATCAGGGAATCGGCCATGCAGGATCTCATTTCAAAACCTTTTGAGCCACAGGAGCTCTACCAAAAGATCAAATACTACCTGTTGCTTGACGAAGAAAAAATCTAAGGCTTTTCAGGTTAAGCCCAGATCTGCCGTCACATCCAGAAATTCACTTAGCATCATAGCTGTTGCTCCCCAGACTACGTGCCCATCCACATCAAAGTAGGGAGAATGAATGGTATAATTACCAAAGGTCATTTGCTCTACTCCCCTTCTTGATAAATCTCTGAGATGCGACAAGCTTACCTCCAGCACACTCTCTACCTCGACCGCATCTGGTACAAAGACAGGGCGCTTGCTCACATAACCGACAGAGGGATATACCTTAAAATTACTGGCGATGATGAACAATTCAGACAAAGCACCAATGACTTCCACCTCTTCTGACCTCACGCCTATTTCTTCCTCAGTTTCTCTCAAAGCCGTTGTGCGTAAGTCCAGGTCTTCTTGTTCAAACTTACCTCCCGGAAAACTTACCTGCCCGCTGTGTGCCCCTGTATAAGTAGGTCGTTTCATCAAGGGAAGATAAATATCGCCATTGTGTGGATAGAGCAATATCATGACTCCGCCCGGCCTCGATGGCTTACTGAGATTCTCCTGAAACCGGCTTTCATCGACCGGATAAGGAGCCATCTTCACCTGAGCGTCACGGCCCGGTAACGGTTTATCCAGGCGTTCGCCCAGTCTAAAAACAAATTCCTTAAAATCTTTCTGCATTCGCTAACGACCCCGATTTACGGTATCTGGCTCTTTTAATACTTGTCCTATGATCGATCCTCTTATTTCCCCCTAACCTACTGGCCTGATATGATAAATCAAAAATAAGGACTCTAACAGTTAATCTATCTTTCTCAATGATGCGGCAACATCAGAGGCATTCTTTCGGTTCCCTGGCTCAAGACCAAAGCATACCTAAAAGGAATCAGTTATATAAGGAATGAAGCTCTCACCTATTCCAAATTACTCTTAATCCCTGATTCGGTCATGGTCACTTACAAGCTAAATAATCCCCATCAGAAGACCGTTGACAGAAAAATCAGCAGGAAGAAAACACCTTTTAAAAAATGTGCGTTTACTGACGAGAGATTGAGTCAATTAATATGGCTATTTTGTTGCCAAGCAAATTTGAAATATGTTCCGAACCACTACCATTACCTGCCTGCTGCTGATAGTTTTTTTCACAACATCACTGGCACAAGAAGAGCTGAAAATTGCCAAACTGAAATACAATGGTGGTGGTGATTGGTATGCCAACAAAACCTCACTACCGAACCTGGCCCGGTTCTGTAACGAAAACATCAAAACCAATATAGACGAGCAGGATGCCGTAGTTGAAATTGGCAGCCCCGAGCTCTTCGATTATAGCTGGGTTTATATGACAGGCCACGGCAATGTGGTCTTTTCGGGCCAGGAAGCACAAAACCTGAGGAACTACCTTATTTCAGGAGGCTTTCTTCATATTGACGATAATTACGGGCTCGATCAATATGTAAGACTGGAAATGAAAAAGGTCTTCCCAGAGCTGGAATTTATCGAATTACCCCACGATCATGAGATTTATAATCAGAAATATAAGTTCCCGGAAGGTCTTCCTAAAATTCATGAGCATGATAAGAAGCCTCCACAAGGTTTTGGCCTGATTTATGAAGGGAAGTTAGTGTGTTATTACAGCTACGAGTCCGACCTTGGAAATGGCTGGGAGGATCAAAGGATTCATAATGACCCTCAATCGGTCAGGTTAAAAGCATTGCGAATGGGAGCTAATATTATCTCTTACGCATTTACCCAGATGTAGGCTTACAGCACAATAAAAAACTAACCTGTTAGTTGGAAAACTAGACGAATAGTTTTATTATTGATACTATTAATACTGTGCACAAAATAACTAATAGAAAATGAGGGAATTAACTAAGGCGGAAGAACAAGTAATGCAAATTCTATGGGACGTTAAAAAAGGTTTCGTAAAAGATGTATTAGCGAAAATGCCAGAACCCAAACCCGCATATAACACCGTTTCCACGATCATCAGAATTCTGGAAAAAAAGGGTTTTGTGGGCTATAATGCTTATGGCAAAACTCATGAGTACTTTCCAATTATCGATAAGACCACCTATAGCAATTTTTATCTGAAGAACTTTATAGGAGGTTATTTCGGTGGTTCTTTTCAAAAGCTTGTTTCGTTCTTTGCTAAAGAAAACGAAATGGAAATTAAAGACTTTGAGTCTTTAATGAAGCACGTAGAAAGTGATTTAAAAGAGGATACTGAAGAATAAGCAGATGTCGCAGCACCCTACCATAGAGTTACTGGAAACATTCAATCAGGCATTGCTCTACTTGCTGGAGTCCGCCACTTGCTTGGCTGTTTTCTATTTGCTTTACCATTTTGTATTGCGAAGAGAACGTAGTTTTCAGTACAATAGGTTTTATTTGCTGGCAGTCATCATTTTTTCGGTAAGCTTTCCTCTTCTCGAGATAGATTACAATCCTGATACTACCCCTACCGTACTCAATTCTATACATCAGGCTGGTAACGAGGCTACAGATGAGCCTATCATTGAGGCAGAGAAAGCTTTCTCATATACCATTACAGCCCAGTCTGAGCGACCTTTTATGCTTTGGTGGGAGGTATTAATCATGCTCTATTTTATTGGCTTCTTAAGCCTCACGCTTCGTTTGTTTGTTCAGATCAGATCATTCAAAGATTTTGTCTGGTTTAAACGACATAATACCCGCTATCGCGAAAACTACTTTCTGGTAAAGACAGACGGCTCATTACCCACTTTTGCTTTCTTCAACTACCTGATTTGGGACAATACTCAAAAACTCAATAAGCAGGAGGAGAAGCAAATTCTTGAGCATGAAAAAGTGCATATTAATCAAAAACATTCTTATGATGTACTCTTTATGGAAGTGCTTAAGATTGTTTTCTGGTTCAATCCATTCATCTACCTCTTCAAAAATCTTTTAGAAGAAATTCATGAATATGAGGCAGACAATGCTGTGGCCAAGGCCAATGGTAAAAAGGCTTACTCCCAGTTACTGGTAAAGTTGGTTTTCTCCAAAATGGGCCTTGAAATCGGCAGTCACTTCAATAAAAACAAGACACTGAAGCGGGTCAATATGATCACCGGTCAGAAGAAGATTAACGTGTTCAAGTTACTGATTCCTATTCCTGTCGCAGCATTAATGTTTTTCATTTTCTCTTGCGAAGCTGTACCAGCAGGGAAAACGGTGGAAATAGCAGATGTGGCCTACGATTACAATAACTTCAATGAACAGGATGTAAAACCTGTACCAACCGAGGGACTCGAAGCCTGGAAAAGCTATTTGCAGGAAAGTATCCTCTACCCTTCAGAGGCCAGAAAGGCCAAAGTTGAAGGCGATGTGGTCGTGTCTTTTGTTGTTGGCAAGAGCGGTGAAATCGGAGACATAAGACTCATTGAAAAGCTTGGTAATGGATGCGATAAAGCTGTTGTTCAAGCTATTCGTGAATCCGACCTGTGGAAACCCGGCATTAAAGATGGCAAGACGATTAATACCAGAATCAAGGTGCCTATTAGCTTCAGAATGTCCTAGCCTCCAAAGCTTATTGACCTTTTAACCACGGCCCTCTCCTGTCCAAACTGGTTGCCAATATCCTTGCCTCCTTATCCAAGTTTTATAGAATTAACCCCAAGGTAGTGCCCCTCATCAGATTAACTTTCAATGGGATGAACTGAAGTGAGGCTATCAGATAATTAGGATATGCCAATTGTGTGATTCCTCCGTGGGAGTAACAAAATAAACTCTAGTATTTGCGTTGGAATATTTCGGATAAGACAAACGCCTTTTGAGCGCTGTCATGATCCTCGAACAGTTCTGCATAATCCGTCCCCTCTACATCATCATCCTCAAACTCTTCAAAACGCTTAAACTCAGTAGTCAATACACTATGTGTTTTTTGCGTCTGAGGAACAGGCTTGGGTTTTGACTTCTCTCTGTAAACCACAGGGGCTGGCTTGGGCTTCGGAGCGGGTCTATGTTCAACAGGAGCTGGAATTGGAGGTGGTTCGGGGGTATTCCCCGTGAACTCCTCTAATAATTCTTCAAAAGATTTACCTTTCGATATTGGTGGTGGCCCAACCGTTGTACTCCCCTCTTGTCCGGGCCTATTCTGTTCCCTCTTCTTCTTAGCCTTGCTGAAAAGGTTCAGTACAAAAACTATAACCAAAAAGAGGATATAGACGAGGTTACCAATATCAAATTCCATTGTTAGCAAATCTAAGAATTAATTCTAATTTTGCTAGCTACTCCTACTTTTTCGCAGGTGCCCCTATATGCAATTAACCAAACTCGAAATCAAGGGATTCAAGAGCTTCGGAGATCGTATCACGATCAACTTCGATGAGGGCATTACGGGTATTGTGGGACCAAATGGCTGTGGTAAATCCAACATAGTTGATTCTATCAGGTGGGTGCTTGGTGAGCAAAAGACAAGGATGCTGCGCTCGGAGAAAATGGAGAATATCATTTTCAACGGTACAAAAAACCGTAGACCGACCCAACTGGCAGAGGTCTCCCTCTCATTTAAAAACACTAAGAACCTTTTACCCACAGAATACACCGAAGTAACAATTACGCGGAGATACTATCGTACGGGTGAGAGCGAGTACCTGTTAAACAATATCAGTTGTCGGCTGAAGGATATCACCAATCTATTCATGGATACCGGTATTGCTTCCAACAGCTACGCTATCATTGAGTTGAAAATGGTCGATGACTTGCTCAACGATAAGGAGAACTCAAGAAGAGATTTGTTCGAAGAGGCAGCCGGTATCAGCAAGTTTAAAAAGAGAAAGAAAGAGACTCTCAAAAAGCTAAAGGATACTGACGATGACCTCGATCGAGTTGAAGATCTGCTGTTTGAGATAGAAAAGAACCTCAAATCTCTTGAAAAACAAGCCCGCCAGGCTGAACGATACTATAAACTTAAAGAAGAATATAAAGTACTGAGCATTGACCTGGCTCGCAAAGCGGTTGAGGAGCAATCCAATATCTACAAGTCTGTAGAGCAACAGGTTCGGGAACAAAACGACAAAAAGGTAGAAATAGGTCAGTTGATGGCCACTGAAGAAGCCTCTATTGAAAAGGGGAAGAATGACCTGATCATTAAGGAAAAACTGCTGGCCTCACGGCAGCGTACACTCAACGAGCATGTAAACAAAATTCGTCAGTTTGAGAGTGATCGTAAGATTAAAAATGAGCGGCTAAGCTACCTGGAAGATAAAAGCGATAATCTGAGAGAGCGCCTTGAGGCTGACAAACGCAGTAATGAGCGAGCGGCATTCAGCCTTGAAAGTCTCAGAAACGAAAAGGAAACCGCGGGCAAGTACTTTCGCGAAATCCAGATTGAGGTTGAACAATTGAGGGAAGTCTATGAAGAGCAAAAGCAAATAGCCAATAGTTCACAGCAGGCCTTCGACACCCAAAGAAAATCTTTCACAGAATATAGGGAAAGGCTCTATAACCTGAACAAGGAGATTGAGATCAAGGAAATTCAACTCCAAACCCTCAATGAAGAACTTGAGAAGACCACTTCAGATACTTCAGAGCAGTCAGCCAATCTTCAGTCATTCGATACGAAACTACAGGAGATTGAGGAAGAACTGATTGAGAAAAAGGTAGCACTCACGGCTAAACGGGAAGAAGAAGAAAAGCATAGGGATGCCATTCAGAAAACTGAGGAAACCATAGATGTAGTACGCGATGAGCTTACCCAACTGAGTAGAAAACTAGACTCTCGCAGCAATGAGTATAACCTCACCAAAAGTCTGGTTGAAAACCTCGAGGGTTTTCCAGAGGCCATAAAGTTTCTGAAGAAGAAGGCCAACTGGAATAAGAATGCCCCTCTCCTCTCTGATATACTCACCTGTGACGATAAATATCGTGTTACCATAGAGAATTACCTGGAGCCCTATATGAACTACTACATAGTAGATACGGAGCGCCAGGCATTTGAGGCCGTGAATATTCTGAGCGATGCTGCAAAGGGCAAAGCGAACTTCTTTATCCTCGATACTTTTGACAATTATGAAGGTGGTGCCATCAAACTCTTTGAGAATGCAATTCCAGCCACGGAAATTGTTGAATACGAGCCTAAGTACAAGCGGCTCATAGGGCATATTCTGGAAAATGTTTACATCGTCTCGGGTGGCCCTGCCGATATTCCCATGGACTCAAAGGCCATTTTTATCACAGAAAGTGGCAAGTACACCAAACGTCAGTTTAGTATTTCCGGTGGTTCGGTTGGCCTGTTTGAAGGCAAGCGGATAGGCCGGGCTAAAAACCTTGAAAAGCTGCAGAAAGAGATCAAGGAGCTCGAAACCAAAATTGCCGGTATTAAGGAAAAATTGGATCAAAAGCAGAAAGAGTTAGCCAGGCTCAAAGCAGCCACTCACAGGTCGGAGCTGGAGCAACTTCAGAAAGACTTCAATCAGGTCAACGAAGAATACATCTCCGTAAAGACCAGAAAAGAGCAGCTCTCTCAGATGCTTACCAACAATACCAGCAGACGAGAAGACATTACAGGCAGCATTGACAAAATCAGCCAGTCACTGGAACAGTTAAAACCTGAGGTAGAAGAGGTACAGGGAAGCTTTTCTTCCATGGAAGCCGAGATTGAAACACTTGAGATCACTGCCAAAGAGCAAAACCTGGTGCTTCAGGAAAAATCGCAGGTCTATAACGACATGAACATTCAGTTTCATCAGCGACAAAACAAGGTCAATTCCATAGAGCAAGAGATTGAATACAAGCAAACAGCCTTTGATGGTAGCAAGGAGCGGATTGCTAAAAACCATGAAGAGCTCGAAAAGAACGAGGCCGAAATCAAGAAGCTCATTTCCACTACAGAGGACAAAGAAGGTGAACTGGTGGGCATGTACGATGAGAAGGAATCCATTGAGAAAGGCGTAAACGAGGCCGAAAAAGATTACTATGCCCAGCGCGGTAATATAGATGTAGCCGATAAAACGCTCAGAGAACTTCTGCGCAAGCGTGAGCAGGTAGATGAATTGCTCATGGTATTGCAAAACAAGCTACATGAGACAAAACTCGAACTGAGCTCAGTGAAGGAAAGGCTATCAGTTGAATTCAATATCGACCTGGATGAGCTATTAAAAGAAGAAGCTGAAGATTCAGACATTCCGACCGAGGAACTACAGACCAAGGTCATTAAAATGCGTGAGAGGCTCGAGAAAATGGGACCTATTAATCCTATGGCCATGGAAGCCTATGCAGAGATCAAAGAGCGGGCGGATTTTATTACCGAACAACGGGATGATTTGTTAAAAGCAAAGGGATCATTGCTCGAAACCATACAAGAGATTGATGATGTGGCAAGGGAAACATTCCTTGATGCTTTTGGCAAGATCAAAGAGAATTTCATCAAGGTTTTCAGATCATTGTTCACCGAAGAAGATGATTGTGACCTTAAACTCGTGGACCCTGATAATCCGTTGGAATCGGCCATTGAAATCATGGCCAAGCCAAAAGGCAAGCGACCATTGACCATCAACCAGCTTTCAGGAGGGGAAAAGACACTTACCGCCACCTCACTCCTTTTCTCTATCTATCTCCTGAAGCCCGCACCGTTCTGTATCTTCGATGAGGTAGACGCCCCACTGGATGATGCCAATATTGACAAGTTCAATCAAATCATTCAGAAATTCTCAGGTGAATCTCAATTCATCATTGTTACGCACAACAAGCGCACAATGTCTGCCACTGATGTCATCTATGGCATTACCATGAAAGAGCAAGGTGTATCAAGCGTAATACCAGTAGACTTCAGAAGTTTGCCCGATTAAGCAACTATTGCTTACATTAGATAAACTATCTGGACATGTCTCGTTTTCATTATACATTATTGATTTCAGTCTTATCCCTCTTCACTCTTATGACTTCCATTTCCGACAGCAGCGCACAGACAAGCTCTAAAACTTACCTGGCCCTTGGCGACTCCTATACGATTGGTGAAAGTGTCTCTGAATCCGAAAGATGGCCTGTGCAACTTGCTGCAAGATCTGTTCAGGCCGGTGTGGCCATGACCACCCCTAAGATAATCGCCCGAACCGGATGGCGCACGGATGAGTTAATAGCGGCAATAAAGGCCGATGAGGGTTTGGCAGATAGCTACGATCTCGTTTCTCTTCTGATCGGTGTTAATAATCAATACCAGGGCAAATCGGTAGAAAGCTTCGCTCCGGAATTTGAAGAACTCGTTCAAACAGCTATAAAATTGGCTGGCAATGATCCTAAAAAGGTAATTGTGCTATCCATACCCGATTATGGAAAAACGCCCTTTGGATCGGCAAAAGAAAAAGAGGTAGGAGAGGCGATTAACACCTATAACAAAGTAAGTCGAGAGATTTGCAAAAAATACAAAGTAAGGTACTTCAACATTACCCCAATATCCCGAAAAGCCAAAACCGACAAAGAACTTGTTGCTGAAGACAAGCTACATCCATCAGGTAAAATGTACAGGGAATGGGTTGGATTAATCGAAAACCACGTAATAAAACGCCTTAAAAAATGAAACCGAAAAGCCTCATAGCCAGCCTGTTACTGGTACTGGTCAGCCAAAGCTATGCTCAGACCACTACCACAGGACCTGAAAAAGGGCACCTGATCATTGCAGGTGGTGCCCTGAGAGATGCCTCAGTTTTTCAAAAGTTCATAGACCTATCGGGAGGGGCTGATGCATTGATTGTAGTGATACCGACAGCAGGAGGCTATGATGTGACTGACCAACGTAAACAACAAATCATTACTCAATGGAAAAGAAGAGGAGCCAATAATATCAAAGTACTACACACTACCGATCCTAAAGTAGCTGACACTGAATCCTTTGCCAAAGTCGTTGATTCAGCTGGTGGCGTCTGGTTTACAGGTGGTAGACAATGGCGGTTGGCCGATTCTTATCTGAATACCAAGGTACATAGCAAGCTAAATGAACTACTGGCAAGGGATGGGGTAATCGGAGGCAGTTCCGCGGGGGCGACCATACAGGGGTCCTACCTGGCCAGAGGTGACACCAAGACTAACACCATTATGGTGGGCGACCATGAAGAAGGCCTGAATTTCGTAAAACACATAGCCATAGACCAACATACACTCGCTCGTAACAGACATTACGATATGTTTGAGGTGCTGGATGTTTACCCCGATTTATTGGGCATTGCCATTGACGAGAATACCGCAGTACTGGTAACAGGAAACTCTTTCGAGGTACTGGGACAGCACTATGTACTCATTTATGACGGTACTTATTGGGATCAGAAAACAGGTAGCTACCAAAAAGGAGACAAGGTTTTTCATCTGATGAGAGCTGGTGGCAAATACAATATGAGCGCGAGAAAAGTCATTCCCAGAGACAATTAAACATAATACTACACAGCAATAATTCGTATCGCTTTGCCACCATATCTGTTTTTTTTGCCACCAGATCATGCCTGTTTTGTCCTTCCTCAAAGCTCAGTGAAATACGGTTTTTCCTGCGAAAAGCCTTATTTAAGGCCTACAAACAAATCTTTTTTTAATTTTTTTTCACATTTCCCAAAGGCAATATACGGGGCGTAAGTAGATCAGAATCGGACGAAATATCGGATTGAGCGTTCCCTGCCCAAATCTGATATATGTGGCTACACAGTCTACCAGATTAGTCGGCTAAGTGCTTCATTGTCAAACAACTAAACAGTTAGTACAAAAGTACCAAGCCGGAGAAAATCGCCCTCTGAGTGCTCTGAAAGCGGACGGTGTTACAAAAAGCATTCCAAAGCCTGTCAAAACACCCTTTGGCAAACCGACCCCTGGCTGACATTAAAAACCCTATAAGGTTTTTTCCGTGTTGGGATTGTTAACACAACACACAACAACAAATTTGGCCAATTGCTTATGAGTTCATTTTCACACAACTATCTAAAAACTAAATATGAGGAAGTTTTTATTGACGTGTGGCTTATTTGCAATGGTAATAATAAGCGCACATGCTCAAGACCGCATTCTGACGGGTAGGGTGACTTCGGCCGATGATGGCCTACCACTCCCTTCACTCGCTGTGGCCTTGAAAGGCACAACAACCGGAACCGTAACAGACACTGATGGAAATTATCGCATCAGTATTCCCGCCACTGGCGGTACCCTGATTTTCAGGTTTCTCGGGTATACCACCCAGGAAATTCTTGTTCAGAATCAGACGATTATTAATGTAATCATGCAAACTGACGCCATTGATTTGGAAACAGTAGTGGTGACAGGTTACAACGAGTACGATCCAACGAAATATTCCGGTTCAGCCGTACAGTTGAAGTCGGAGAAGATTGAGAACATCCCACTGGCGAGTTTTGATCAAATTCTTCAGGGACAAGCTTCAGGACTACTCGTGCAGTCAGGTAGTGGTCAGCCAGGTTCACCGGCTGCCGTGACTATTCGTGGCGTCAACAGCATCAGCTCCGGTACTACCCCACTCTATGTAGTGGATGGTGTACCTGTAGCCTCAGCCCAGTTTGCGTCTATGAATCCTAACGATTTCGAGACAGTAAGTGTATTAAAAGATGCTTCGGCTACTTCTCTTTATGGTTCCAGAGGAGCCAATGGTGTGATTGTTATCACCACTAAAAAAGGAAAAGCGGGTAAAACTCAGTTCACTTATAACTATCAGTTGGGTTACACTCAAGAGCTTACCAGAGATGACTTTCTGCCTGTAATGAACGGCCGGCAAAAAGTCGATTTCGAGCTGCTCAATGGAGGAAGTACTCTTGCATCGTTGACAGAAACGCAACTGGAAGCACTTCGAAACATTGACACCGACTGGGCCAATACCCTTTTCAGAAGTGCCAAACTCGAGTCACATGAGATTACTGCATCAGGTGGTAATGAAAACACCACCTACTACGTGTCGGCCAATATCTTCTCTCAGGAAGGTCAGGTTATCACTACAGGTCTTGATCGATACAGCCTCAGAGCCAACATTCTGAACAATTCAGGTGACTTCGATTTTGGACTGAACCTTGGTCTTACCTACTCCAATCAGACTTTTACGCGTGAAGGTGACGCCTTTATTGGCTCTCCGTTGAATGCTATTTATTGGGCTAATCCTTATGAAACTCCTTTTGATGCTGAGGGTAACTACTCGGCCATCAGAACCGGCCAGCCCAACCCGCTTCAGGAGATTCTCGAAAACACACGCGAAAGAGAAGATGTTCGCTTAGTCGCGAATGTCGATCTGGGCTATCAGCTTCCGGTAGACGGTTTGAGCATTCGCACCAAATGGGGCGTTGACTTCAGGGACAGACAAACCCAAACCTTCATTGATCCACTGACCAACCCTGGATTACAATCTACCGGTGGTCAGGGAAGTCTCACCAATACCAATCAGCGCAGAGCCTCTTTTGTGGGTACCACATCCCTGCACTACGAGCGAAACTGGGGTGATGACCACAGATTGAATGTTGGCCTTTATCAGGAAATGGTTTACTCTCAAACGACCAACTTCAACTATACAGGTTTTGGCATTGTAGGCAGGCTGGAAAATGAGGCCTCTATTACGGGAGGTACTAATGCCAACGGATTTATACCTACCGTAGGCGGTGGAAATATTGAGAATACCATTGCTTCATTCTTTGCTCTGGCAGATTATGGTCTGAAAGACAAGTATTTCTTTACAGCCTCTATCAGACGTGATGGTTCTTCTCGTTTTGGTCCAAACAATCGTTTTGCCACTTTCTGGTCTGTAGGCGGGTCATGGTTACTCACCAACGAATCATTTTTAGATCTCCCCTTCCTGAATACGCTGAAACTGAGGTCTTCTTTCGGTACGACAGGTAACCAGGCGATCGGTGATTTCGGTTTCGTTGCTCAGGTAAACACCTTTACCGGTAATCCATACGATGGCCTGCCAGGTAAAACGCTGGCGAATGTGCCAAACCCTGATTTGAAGTGGGAAACCAAGCAATCGTTCAATGTCGGGCTCGATTTTGAAACAGCCAACAGAGGCATTAGCGGAGCAATCGACTTTTACATAGATGACACTAAGGATCTGCTGATGAACCAGCAGCTATCCAGAACTACGGGATTCAACTCACAGATCAAAAATGTGGGTCAGATCAGGAATAGCGGAATTGAGCTATCCCTCAATGCTACCATATTAAATGCTTCAAATTTCTCATGGAATGCTTCTGCCAATGTGACTTACAACAAAAACGAAGTAGTGAAGCTGGTTGATGGTGAAGACATTACCACTGCCACCACTATTCTGAGAGAAGGAGAGCCTATCAACAGTAACTATGTGGTGCCTTATGTAGGAGTTGATCCTGCCACAGGGGACGCACTCTATCGTGACCTGAATGGTAATGTTACCAACGTTTACACTCCGAATGATCGCAGGGTATTCAAACCCAGAAACGCACCTTATTTTGGTGGGTTCACTAATAACTTCACTTACAAAAACCTGACACTCTCACTCTTCTTTAACTGGGTGGCAGGCAATGAAGTGTACAACAACGAAAGAGTGAACATAGAAAACCCAACCTTCTTTGTAGACGGTATGGCGGCTTCACTCCTCAATGCATGGCAAACGCCTGGTCAAATCACTGATGTGCCAAGAATCAGAACCGTTAATGGTCTGACTACCAACCCATATCAGAGCAATACCACCCGATATCTCGAAGATGGTTCTTACCTGAGGTTGAGAAATGTAACACTCTCCTACAATGTACCTGCTGACTTCCTTAGCAAGCTAAGCTTCAGCAGTGCCAGAGTGTATGTACAAGGGCAAAACTTGCTGACTGTAACCAACTTCAGCGGTGCAGATCCGGAAGTGAACAATGGTCTTTTCCTCGGTGCGGTTTACCCTGCCCTGAGAACCTACACCATCGGATTGAATATTGGATTCTAAAAGAAAAAACGATGAAGCAAAAATCTATATATATCGCTTTACTCCTGCTTTTCACATTTGCCTGTGAAGACTTTGTGGACGTAGAACCCACACATCAGGAGGCTATTAGCAACGGTTTGGTAGACATGGACGACTACGAAGCCGCTACCATAGGTATTCATTCAGCCCTCCGGGCCAATGCCTACTATGGCCGTACCTTTGGCGTACTGCTTGACATGATGGCCGAAGATATCTTTGAAACTCCCGAGTCACTCGGTAATCAAAGAGCACAAACTGACTGGCTTTACAATTCGGATGATGGCGAAGTAGCCGGTTTCTGGTTACGCGCCTATCAGGTTGTACTTCGGGCCAATACCGTGCTGGTGGGTATCGATGACATTGAAGGTGATGATGGTCGTAGAAACCGTCTGAAAGCTCAGGCACTGGGCTTAAGAGCACTTGCTCACTTCGATTTATTACGTGCTTTTGGAGAATCTTATGAGCGCAACTCGCAGGCAAGAGGAGTGCCGGTCAAATTGGACCTGAGCACGGAAAATTTAGCTAGAAGTACTGTAGAACAAGTATATGACCAGATTTTCAGTGACCTGAACGAAGCACTGATCTTGTTCGGAACTGCAGATGCCGCTGTGACTGAAAGAACTTTCTTCAGTGAACTTGCTACCAACGCTCTGATGGCAAGGGTAGCCCTGTATGCCGGTATGAATGACCTGGCCATTCAGGCAGCCACAACTGTGATCAACGATGCCTCCACCGGACTTATTTCCGGCACTGATTTCACAAATACCTGGATCAATGCACGTACGGCTCCCGGCACTGCTTCCGCTCAGGAAGTTATCTGGGAAGTGGCCTATACATTTGGTCAGGATTCAAGAGTTGGTAGCTCCCTTTACTTTGTACCAAACAACAGAGTAGCCTTCAGGCCTTCCAGCCTTTGGACTGACCTTTTTGCCACTCCTGCTGATGACATTCGATATACTTCCTATGTCAGAGAGGATTCCCGAAGAGGTAATGTATTGATTCCTGACAAGTATGAGCCGAATCAGGGCTTCAACAACTTTAAGGTCTTCAGAATGGGTGAAATGTACCTGATCAGAGCGGAAGCACGCGCCAATAACGGAGATGATGCCAATGCTATGACAGATCTCAACACCCTCAGAGCAGCCCGTATTACTGGTTATGTAGATGAGAACCTGACAGGGAATGCCCTGGAAAACGCCATAGAGGTTGAGCGAAGAAAAGAGCTCTTCGTGGAAGGGCATCGTTGGTTCGACATCCGCAGAAAAGGACAAGGGATTAACCGTGGTCCTGATTTCTCTGCCCCTGCCGTAACACAGTCTTTAAATGCCGGTGATTTCAGGTTCGTCTGGCCTATTCCGATAGGTGAGCTGGATGCAAATCCAAACATCAAAAACGATCAGAACCCAGGTTATTAGTTCAACCACCCGGGGGCCTGAAAAGGCCCCGGGTCAAAAAACGATCATTATGAAAAAATATATAAGCCTAATCGTATTGTTCACATTGCTGTTGGCTGCCTGTGATGAGCAGAACTTCTTTGTAAACGATACCTTTGTCAAATTTAACCAGCCCAGCTCAGCTGCCTCAGAAGCCGATGCAGCTGCCGGTAACAGCACCGTGTTGATTCCCATATCAGTTTCTACTGAGAACAGAACCTCTGCCCTTACCATTGAGGTAAGTGTATCGGGTGATGCCGTATCGGGTACGCACTACAATATGCTCTCCCCTACTACATTGACCATTCCGGCCAATGAGTACAGTGTGAACATTGAGCTGGACATATTAAACAATGACCTTACGGACGGGTCGCATGACCTTGTCCTGGAGATTGTCAATAATTCAGAAAACCTCGGTATCGGTTTCCCCGGTCCGGATGCCCTGAATGCTTCACATACGCTGACCATTGGTGATGACGATTGTGCATTTGACATCTCAATATTTGAAGGCACTTACGATGTCAATGAAGACAACGGAGCCTTCTTATACACTGCCGAAGTAAGTATTACGGGAGCCAACACAATCAATGTCACCAATTTTTGGGGCAGCGGACTTACGGCCGAAGTAACACTTGATGCTTCTGATCCCAGCGACCTTAAAGCGTACATTCTTCCTCAAGACGGAGGAGTAGAATTATGCTGTGGGGCCAACAGTTGGGTAACCTCTCGGGCAGACCCTTTCGCACTGGCACCAGTAGATGTGTCACTGCCTGACGGGTCATTTACCACCTGTGACGGAGGTTTTGTTGTAGACTATTATGTCTACATACCAGGAGCCGGCACTTTCAACGGACGACAGCCAATTAACGCTGTATATACCAGGCAATAGCCAAATTATGTTGTGTTAGAGCCCCTTCGCAAGGAGGGGCTCTTTAGTTTTCTCTCCTCACTCATCTTTCACCCATTCCAGATGAAGCCCCTCTACTCCCCCTACCCCGTCTAAAATCAAACCTTCCTGAGCCAGAGCGGTTTCATACTTATATGCAACCCTATCAATATGTCAGGCAACTATTGTATTGCTGCGCCACCCTCCTTTTCATAAGCAGCTGCCAGAGTAAAAGCAATCAATCTGGAAATAAAGAAAACACAGCACCTAAAAAGCTCTCAAAAGCAGAGGCCCTGATTCATGAAACGGTTTCAGCCGTGGGTGGAGCAAATGCACTGAAAGAACTCAAAGACGTAGAGTTTCAATATACCTATACCTCTTTTGACGGCTTTGCCGATGTTTCGACCGAACGCTACCTATTTGACGGGGAGTATTCCCGGGGTGAATATACCACCCATAAAAATGCAGTCATGACGACTGTAGATGGAGTTGTGACACAAGGGTATGATGGTAATACAAGCTGGGTAACGGTTGGTAATGCCTTTTTCGAAGATGAGACTGCTAATAAAATGAGTGCCTTTCTGAGGAAAACCAACCTTTACTGGTTCTGCATGAACTTTAAGCTACTGGACCCCGGAGTTGAGCACAGCTATGAAGGTACCCGAAGGGCAAATGATATTGACTATGAACTGGTTCGTATAAGCTTCGAAGAAGGAATTGGCACATCTGAGGACGAATTTCTGCTGTACCTCAATCCTCATACGAAACTAATAGACCAATTCCTGTTTACCGTCAAGGCTCTCGGAATAGAATCACCTTTGATGATGCGGGTCAAATACGAAGAGGTTTCGGGTGTAAAACTTACTACTTACCGAGAATATGCCCCGGCTAACTGGCAAGGGGAGCTGACTTCGGATGAAGGTTGGACCACTCAGGTTTCCAGCAACATCCAATTCAACAACGGTTTTACACCTGATGATTTTCGAAGCCTCAAATAATTCGACTCTTTCCCGCTCACCTTTTCATTTAATTAATGACTAACTAGCAGTTCCAACTACAACACATATAAACCTTTTCAGAACTGTCTTAATCTCACTAACTCTATTTTCTATCTGCCGGCTAAACGCCCAGGAAACAGTAGAAGAGCTTATCACGGATGCGTAAATTCCTGGTTTTTGCGAATGTATGGAGGAAAATAAGGATGCCGAACCCAGGCAACTAGTTACCTCTATCCCGGTCCGGTGTGGTCTTAAGTTTGCGATGGCGAACATGAAGAGTATTCAAAAAACCATGGAAGAAAAATTCCCTGATATGACTCAGTAAGAGGAATATGAGGCAAGAAAGCTTCTGGGTGGAGATGTTAAGAAAAATGCTGCCGGCCGAATGGTTAGAGAATGAGAAGCTTTCCCCTGCCCTCTCCTCCTTTCACAAGGCATAATCAATCGCTTGTCTACTTCAGCGCATGGAATTCTCAAATAAGCTGTATACTCACAGAATAGCCTTCTGCGAATGTTTAAAGCTGCTTCAAAAAAGAGAGATGAAATACTTACTAAACAGCCCAAGCTGAAGCAGGAACACTTTGGTTTTAAAAGCATTAGTCAATACTGGTACCTCTACGTAGCTGATAGAACGGCCCTTCCCGTTTCTGATCAAACCTACACGGATCTGGACATGGACGAGGTATTTATGTTTGCCGATCGCACTGTTTCTAAACCCGGCCAGCAGTACCTGTACTCCAGCATTCGTTCAATTCCGGAAACTACAGCTGGTAAAGAAGGTCAGGAGAAATTAATACAACAATTTGCCGATGATAAAAGCTTAAAAGCTGAATGTATATTAGCACTGGCCGAGCTTAATAAACCTGAAGCACATTACCTCACTTCACTTTTTTGCAAAGACTATATTAAAAAGCCAAAATGGTTTTGGGTGGTACCACTCCTGGCACTACTAAGCTGCCTTACTCTAATCTTTGGTATACTCGTTCCCAAGTTTTGGTTTTTGCCCTTTCTCATCCTTGCTATTAATTTCGCTATTCATTACTGGAACAAACAGAACCTCTATGAGTATGGAGTTTCTATCCCTGAGCTACTCAAACTGCTGAAAGTAGCCAAAAGACTCAGAGACCTGACCAAAAAACGTAACCCTGAACTGGATATCGCTATAAAAAAGCTCGATAGCCTGAGCAAAAGTCTGTTTATTTTCAGCCTTGAAAAGGGCCTGCAATCTGATATGGGGCAAATAGCAGAGTTCTTTATAGAATTGATTCGAGCCTACTTCCTCATAGAACCCATACTACTTTTTCGATCTCTCAAAAAGCTGGAAGAGCAAAAAGAGCACATTCATCAGCTTTTTCAGTTTGTCGGTAAAACAGACACGGCAATTTCCATCCTTTCACTCAGGTCAGAGGCAGAAACCAGCTGCCAGCCTGAAATAATCAATCAAAAAAGCATTTCAGCTAAGGCTGTCTATCACCCCCTATTGGTAAACCCCGTCCCGAACTCTCTAAAGGTTGATAACAAATCCGTTTTACTTACAGGGTCAAACATGTCAGGGAAAACCACCTTTATACGCACTATTGGTATCAATGCTATTCTCGGACAAACCCTCAATACATGTTTTGCTGACAACTTTAGTATGCCCTTGCTTCATGTGCATTCGGCCATTCGTATATCGGATGATCTGATGAACGATAAGAGTTATTTTTTTGAAGAAGTACTCACCATCAAGGAGATGGTGGAAACGGGAAATTCCAGCGTCAATAACCTTTTTCTACTCGATGAACTCTTTAAGGGCACCAACACCCTTGAGCGAATTGCTGCCGGCAAAGCCATTCTCAGCCATTTGAATACTTCAGGCAACCTGGTATTTATCGCCACACACGATCTGGAGTTGGCAGATTACCTGGAGGACGAATATGACCTTTACCATTTCTCAGAAACCGTGGAAGATCAGAAAATCAACTTTGACTACCTGCTCAAACCCGGAAATTTGGTCAATACCAATGCCCTGAAAATTCTCGCACTGAACGACTTCCCTGAAGGCATTTTGAACGAGGCAAATAAATTGGCGGAACAAATGAAGAGGAAATAGCTCTAATCAAGTTATATTTGAGTAAGGCACTGTGAATCAATTAATTTCACGTACCTTTGCGCGCTCATTTTAATACAAGACATTGAACACCTTCTCAGAGCTTGGGCTTTCCCAGGATATTCTTAAATCACTTCCAGAACTAGGCATCGAAACCCCTTCTGAAATTCAACAAAAAGCCATCCCAATGCTGGTCAATCAAAACATTGATTTCATCGGTTTGGCCCAAACAGGGACGGGAAAGACTGCCGCTTTTGGTTTGCCATTGCTGGAGTCCATGGACCTGAGTCTGAATCATACGCAGGCCCTCGTTCTGGCACCAACACGGGAGCTGGGTCAGCAGATTGCCGAACAGCTTAAGGCCTTTTCGAAGTACAAAAGAGGTCTGGATACGCTGGCTGTATATGGAGGAGCGCCCATTCAGGGCCAGATCAGAGCACTAAAGAGTACAAGGCAGGTGATCATCGCTACTCCTGGCCGTTTGATGGACCTGATGAACAGAAAGGCCATAGACCTTTCCAACATCACCCACATGGTACTGGATGAAGCCGATGAGATGCTCAATATGGGCTTTAAAGAAGATATTGACGAAATTCTCAAGTTTACACCAAAAGATAAGGCTACCTGGCTCTTCTCAGCCACCATGTCTAAAGACATCAGGCGCATTGTTGAGAACTATATGACCGACCCGCAGGAGGTTCAGGTAGGACGCAAAGATGAAGTCAATAAAAACATCAAGCACGAATATGTTTTTCTCAAGGTAAGCGACAAGCAGGAAGCGCTGCGCAGGTTCATAGACCTGGAGCCTGACATGCGGGGTATCATTTTTTGCCGTACCAAAATGGATACCCAGGAGCTTTCCGCAGACCTGCGAAAACTGGGTTATGGCATTGATGCCATTCACGGTGACCTGACGCAAAATGCACGGGATAAAGTAATGGGACTTTTCAAAACCCACGCTATCAACCTGCTGGCTGCTACAGACGTAGCCGCGAGAGGAATTGATGTGAAAGACATTACCCATGTAATACACTATTCTCTGCCAGATGATTCTGAGTACTACACACACCGTAGTGGCAGAACCGCCCGTGCCGGACAGCGTGGTATTTCTCTGTCACTGGTGAGTAGAAAGGACCTTTCTAAGGTTAAATATCTGAGTAGAAACCTCAAGATTGAATTCGAAAAGATTCAGGTTCCGCTTCAATCAGATATCAAGGAAGCCCGGGTGTCTCAATGGGCCGCCAGGCTAAGTGCCACTGAGCTGGATGACAAAGTGCCTGCCGAACTTTTAGAGCGCGTACAGGGAGAGTTTGAGTCTCTCAGCAAAGAAGAGCTTATCCATAAACTGCTGTCTATGGAAATGGCAAAAATTGGCAAGGGAGGTGCAGATCGTGATCTCAATGAGACGGGTAAAGACCGTAGAGACAGAAGTGAACGTGGAGATCGCAATCAGTCAAGGTCTGATCGCTCTGACAGACGAGGCCGTGAAAGAGGTGAGCGCGGAGACCGAAGAGATCGCAGAGACAGACCGGAACGAGGTGAAAGAAGAGACAGAAAGGAAAGATCTGATCGCTCTTTTAGTCAGCCTGATGGAGATATGGTTCGCTTTATGATGAACATAGGCAAGAAGGAGCATGTAAATAAATCTAACCTGCTGCGTTTTATCTGTGACGAATCGGGACTGACAAAATCACAAATTGGTGACATTCAGGTGCAGGACAGACGATCTTACTTTGAAGTAAGCACTGACGCTGCAGGTAACCTGCCCTCAAAGTTCAAAGACATTGATATCAACGGCAGACTGCTCCGGGTTGTGAAGGGATAGCCCCTGATTAATTCTAAAAAGGATCACAGCCTGTTTTATAGTATTGATCTTCTGAAGCAGGCCTGAAGGTAGAGTCAAGCACATCAAAAAAGCCTATCACACTACCGGTATTATTTCTTACCGGTGACAGGCTATGTTCTGTTCCCTGAAACTGAATGCGGCCCAGCATTTCTTTTCCCTGTCCATTATTAAGATAAAACCAGGGACCTCGTCTGAAATATTTCATAACAATCAATTTGATTAAACCCGGAACAAACAGACCTTTTTTAATCTGATCATGTTCATTTAATATGATGTATTGATAATACTCTCATTTCTACACAAAAGCTGCGCCAGTCCTGATGACAAACAGAGAGCTTCAGTTAAGTTTCTCCAAATAAGGCCCATGAGCTATTTTAGGCTCTTTTCAGGTCAAAACATCGCCTATCAGAATAAAACATGTAGGAACGTCCAGGTCTCAACCTGATCAAGGTTGTTTCAAAATGGGACTTAACTTTCAATGCAGGCGAGTTTCTTTTAATTTCACATTGCAACCGAAATCACTAATTTCAACAGTTTTAAGTACCCTACTGATTTCATGACGCACAGACTCCTTTATATTTTTTGTCTTCTGTCCTCCTCTTTCATCTTCTCTTGTTCATCGGAGCAATCAGAGCAGATTACCATAGCAGATTATGAAAGGGCTCAGAGCTATCTTTTTGAGAACATCAATAATCAGGAAGCCTTTAATCTCGACATCGATCCCTATTGGTTCAGAGACAATACAGGTTTTTGGTACCTGGAATATGAAAAGGATGCAAAGATTTTCAAGAGACTCCGGTTCAGTGATTATGAAATCACCGACCTTTTTGATCATGAAGTCATAGCCAATCAACTCTCTGAACTGCTTGATCGGAATATTGACCCCTACGATCTCCCTTTCAACGATTTGTGGCAACGCGTGGACAATAACTTTCGGGCACAGATTGACGGCCAAGACTACCTGATAGACATTGATACCGAAGAAGTAAAGCCCGACCCTGATAGCCCCTATTCCTCTAACCCTACTGAAAGGGCCTCTCCCGATGGTAAATGGATTGCCTTTTCCCGCAATTACAATCTATACATAAGATCAACTGTCAACGGCAGGGAATATCAGCTCAGTACCCGGGGCAAAAGAGACTATGAATTTGGTACCTATTATGGTTGGTATGACAAAATGGAGGGAGAAAACGGAGAAAGGCCAAAACGCTTTTCCGTCAATTGGTCGCCCGACTCAAAATGGATTCAAACCAGCCTGGTAGATTTCAGGGAGGCCGAAAAAATGTACTTGCTTGACTGGAGCAAAGATGACCTCTTCAAACCTCGGCTTCTCTCCTACTATCGCGGTTCTCCAGGTGACACGACCATGGTAAAAGTGACACCGGTTTTCTATAACATTGACCAACGTAAGGAGTATTTTCCTGAGCTACCTACAGGCACTCATGTAAACAGTGCCTCTTTTCGCTGGCACGAAACTCCTGGAAAAATATTGGTCGACTATGCAGACCGAGGCTATCAACAGCAACAGGTGGTCGAGCTTGATTTAAACAGAAAAAGTATCCGACCTTTGATTAAGGAAACAAGCGACACCAATATTGATAACTTCGTTTACACCTATTTGCGTAGCGAAAACAAGTTGATCTTTCTATCTGAACGCAGTGGCTGGCGACAACTCTACCTTCATGACATTGCGACTAATGAAACAACGGGATTGACCAATGGTAACTTTTATATAGATCAAATTCTGAATTTCGATCGATATGAGCATATAGTATATTTTATGGCTTCAGGCAAAGAGCCGGACAGAAACCCTTATTTCAGCCACCTATACAGTGTCAATATTGAAACTGGTGAGCTCAAACTGCTAACCCCTGAAGATGCGCATCATGAAATTCAGTTTGCCCAGGACAAAAGTCACTTTTTCGACAACTACTCTACCTTCAACCAACCTACCACCTCAGTACTGAAAAGAACCTCAGATGGAGCACTGGTGAAAGAGGTAAACAAAGCAGATATCTCGGCCCTCACCGGCAGAGGATGGCTCGCACCACAAGTGTTCGTATCAACTGGTCGGGATGGAAAAACACCCATATATGGGGCCATGTGGAAACCCTCCAATTTTGATGCGAATAAAAAATACCCCGTGATAGACCATAGCTACACAGGACCTCATACTCAAATGTTTCCCAGAAACTTCCGCACAGTGCTGGCACGCAACAATCAGGCTTTGGCAGAACTGGGCTTTATAGTGGTGATGATAGATGGTATGGGTAGCTCAGGTCGCTCCAAAGAGTTCCATAATTACTCCTACAAAAACATGGGTAAAAACCTGACGGAACATGTGTCTGCCATTAAGGAACTGGGAGAACTCTACCCCTGGTTTGATGCAGAGAGAGTAGGCATATTCGGCCACTCGGCTGGTGGTTTTGACGCAGGACACGCTCTGTTGGAGTTTCCAGACTTTTACAAAGTAGGTGTTGCCAGCAGTGCTGACCATGATTTCAGAATGGAAAAAGCCTGGTGGCCCGAAATGTATATGGGTTGGCCCGTAGACTCTTCTTATCATGAAGTTTCGAATATTACCATGGCCTCAAAACTAAAAGGTAAGCTACTGCTGGTACATGGAGGTCTTGACGATAATGTGAACCCCTCTGCTACTTTCAAACTGGCAGAAGCACTGGTCAAGGCAGACAAAGATTTTGATCTCCTGATATTACCCAGTCAGAGGCATGGTTACCAGGGAGATCATAGAAAGTACTTTGTGAAAAAGCGCTGGAACTACTTTGTGGAGCATCTGGCGGGTAAAGCCCCCATCTGGGATATTGACTAAAAAAAAACCTCTTTATCTGTTACAACCCTTCTTAAAACCTACTCTGGGGTGACAAAAGGGCATATCATAACTTTTTTCTAACTTCCTTCAAACTTTTTTTCCCCACCCGCCATCCTAAATTCGGAAAGTGGAAACACAATGAAGGAAATCACCCTTATGCCTCAAACCGATTTTTTGATAGCTGCCGCTAAAAATGGTGATCCTATTGCACTCAACCAGCTGGTAAAACTCTGGTACAAAAGGATTTACAACTTTGGCTACAAATACTTCAGCGATCATGATCAGGCTATGGAGGTAACTCAAAAGACCTTTATTTCCATGAATAAGAACCTGAAAACATTGAAAGATGAGGCCAGCTTCAAATCATGGTTATACAGGATAGCCGCCAACTACTGCCATGAAGAAGTCAGGCGACAGAAACGTAAATGGGTTTTCCCATTTATGAAGGTTCAGTCCAAAGATGATCAGGACTTTATTCAAAATACGGCAGCCACCTGGAGAGAGTCAGATCCCGACAGGGAATACGCTCAAACAGAGTTAAAGGGCCTACTGAAGAAGGCACTCAAAATACTACCTGAAGAGCAAAGGATGGTGGTGATTATGAAAGAATACGAAGGTCTCAAAATAAGGGAGATTGCCGAAGTAATGAGCATATCGGAGAACACGGTTAAGTCCAGACTCTATTACGCTCTCGGAAGTTTAAAGAAGCAGTTGGAACAGTGGAATATCAACAAAGAAACAATTCATTATGAGCTATAAACCTACAAACGAAGATCTGATGGCCTACCTGTATGGTGAGCTGGACGAATCTGCCAAAGCTCAGCTTGATCAATATTTTAAGGAGCACCCTGAGGCGCGAACCGAGCTCACCGAGATGGAAGAAACCCGGGTGCTGATGAGTCAGTGGGAAGATGAAGAAGTACCGGTAATTCCCGGCTTCATTCAACCCCATGAAAACAGCGAATGGCTCTACTGGAGAAAGTATGTAGCCATTGCGGCCAGTATTCTACTGATCATCACACTTGGCTGGGCCTCAAAGTTTAATGTCAGCTATGGTGAGGACGGCTTTCATGCAGGTTTTACCGCTCTTTCTGATGGATTGAGCATGGAAGAGGTAGCTGAGCTACTGGCTAAAGAAAGAGAAAACATTCTGGCAGAGGTAGATAATGATCTGCAGGGTCTACAAGTAGGCATCAATGATAACAGGAGCTTCATGGAAAACAGCATGGAGAGATTTAATGAGTTGCCTGAAGATCAGATCAATAACCTGCTTAGTGAGCAAAAACAACAAATTGTTGCCGAGATGAATCAGCTGAGCGATAAGCTTACCGATGATTACAGAGAGGTTTTCAGACAATTAGTTGTGAGCTTTTCAAACAATTTTGAAACACAGCGCATCCAGGATTTAAGAAATGTAGAAGCTGCTTTCAATGATCTTGAAGATGCCATTACATCCAAGCAGGAAGTATTTGAAGAAGCACTTTACAGTCTATCGGTCGAAGTAGATGCATTAACTCCAAACAACAACAATTAAGATGAAGGTCAACAACTCAAAATATTGGATACTGCTCCTGGCAATGCTGGTCTCGTCACCCCTTATTGCTCAACTCAACACACAGGGCTTTAGCCCGGTCAAGCGAGATACAGAAGTGACACGTATCACCTTTGAAAATTATCTGAAAAAGTGGAACGGTGAGGTACTGCTCAACAGATTCAGAGAAACCACAGCTGACTATAAAAACGGTGAAGGCATAACCATCAATGTAGTAGCCGAAAATGCGCACATCTACATGAGTGTACAGGGAGGTAACTTCGAAAATGCTGATGGAGAGATCATGGATACCTTTTTCAGTGACCAGATGGTAAGGCTCCAAAAAGAAAGGCTACAAACTGCCGTGGAGAACTTTGTGGTAGAGTTTAAAAACTACCTGCCAAAACTTCAGAACAACGAAACCATCAGGTTTGTCTTTGAAGTAAAAGACCAGAAGCGCAAGAAGAATGGGAAGGAATTACCACCATCGAAACTTGCTCATAAAAGAACATATCACATGGAAGCCTCTATTGCTTATAAAGATTTCCAGGCTTTTAAAAGCGGCAGCATGAACAAGGCTGACTTTATAGAAGCCATCACAATCAAATGAATCTAAATTTTAAAATATCTGAATAATGAAAAACAGAACAACACTTAGTCTTACAGCACTGCTGATGCTCATGACCATACACCTGGGCTTTGCTCAAACAGCTGATCAGGTAGTAATCGGTGAAGTAGGCGATTTCTACACGCTCAATGGTAGTCGTAATCAGGACATCTCCAAGCTTCCCAAAATGGACCGGGATATCTACATTCTACAGAATATTGTAGATGATCTCTTCAGTGGTAACCGAAGTAGCTTCAGGTCTCGAAGATCCAAGGGCATTTATATCCCAAACAATGGTGTGATCTTTAACATCTCCGGTAATGGTGCTTTCGGTATATCAGGTTACCAAAGCTGGGACGACCTTGTAACCATAGTAGATGGTGAGACCAGCACGGTACTTTCAAAAAACTATACCGATGAAGAGCTGGAAAAGCTCAATGATGAAAAAGAGAAGAAGCTTGAGGACCTTTCTAAAACCTTTCTCTCCAACTATGGCAGCCTTTTGGGTGAACTTAAAGAGAGCGAAAAAATCCAGGTTTCGGTAAACTACTCTCTTCACGTAAAATCCTCAACCCGCAGAAATGGTCAGCTTGCCTTCGTAAGCAGCTCAAAAGACATCAATAAGAGAAGACTGGTGAGTATGGTGTCGGTAAAAGATGTAAAAGCTTATGAGTCGGGAAAACTGACCCAGGACCAGATGATGTCGAGAATTGAAAGCAAATCTACCAGCATAGACGATGCAGATATGATGGATGCCAAAATACTGGCCGGTATCTTCGATGACCTGTTCAAAACTACCTATGACGGCTACCTTACCAGAAGCGGCCGTACCAGCTGGACTTATTTCGAAGGTTTCGGGGTAATGTATGACCTGAATCTGTCGTCCAGAAGCAACGGTTACTCACTCCGAACTACTACTGAGGGTGAAGTTGTGTATGGCAATAATCAATCAGTTAAGTCTGACGATTTCTACAAAGACATTCAGTCAAAGTATGACGAGTTTGAGTCAATTATAAAAAGTAACATCGTCAAGTATGGTCGTACGTTAAGAAATCTGAAGTCCAATGAGGTGGTAATCGTAAACCTCGGCCTGAGTGCCAATAAGAAGGCTAACCTTCCCAAAACAATTCAATTCATGATTCCAAAAAGTGCCATTGATGCCTTTGCCAAAGGCCAGAAATCACTGGAGCAGGTAAAGGGTGAGATCACCATTAAGAAGTTAACAGCCAGTCTGAACGGTCAAGGCCACTACGATGGGCTCATCTATGATACTCATGATCTATTTCCCACGCAGGTAGAAACGGCCGCTGAGCCAACGAGGGCCCGTAGTGTTGGGAGAACTACCAGAACCAGAGCGAATTAATTCTGATTGTTAATACCCTTTTGCAGGTATTGAAGCAAACAAAAGCCCGGCTGGTCACCGGGCTTTTATTTTTTAAACCATTCTCCTACTTTCGTCCCGGAAACGCGTAACCCCTAACATGAAAAAAATACTCAAATACCTCGCCATCTTGCTTCTGGTCATATTGGTGATTATTCAATTCATAAACCGACCTGAGCAGATCAGCGAGCCGGTAACTGAGAACGACATCATAGGAACTCTTAATATCAGTCCCGGGATGAGCGACCTGCTCAAAGCTGCCTGCTACGATTGCCATTCCAATCAACCACGTTACCCATGGTATTCTGAGATAGCCCCCTTTTCCTGGTGGATTGGTGAGCATATAGAGCATGGCAGGGATGAGCTTAACTTTTCAGAATGGGCCACCTTTTCCAAACGCAAGAGAGACCATAAACTTGAAGAAATGGTAGAGGAAGTAGAAGAAGGACATATGCCCTTGCCCAAGTACACCTGGATGCACAGCGATGCCCGACTGTCAAAAGAGCAAATCACTATGCTCAAAGAATGGGTTACCTCAGAGCGGGCTAAAATTGCCGCTGAGGATTAATTGAATCCATTTCCGTGATATTCAGCCGCTGTTATGTGGCTTTTTTTATGCCTTTTGGAAGATAACTAAGCTTTAAGTTTTGATTTTTAATTTCTTATTCTACATTTGTAGAAGTAACATGACAAAAGTAGAATGAACTTACCTAAATCAGAAGAGCAGTTAATGCAGATACTTTGGCAAAAGGAGAAAGCCTTTATGAAAGATATTACTGAGGCCTACCCCGAACCCAAACCCAAAGCGACCACGATTGCCACTTTACTCAAGCGGCTGCTTACAAAAGAGGCCATTGGCTTTACCCAATTTGGTAATGTGAGGCAGTACTACCCTATCCTGAAAAAGGAAGACTACTTCTCGAGTCATTTCAATGGCATGATCAAGAACTTCTTCGATGATTCCATTCCGCAATTTGCCTCATTCTTTACTTCTAATAAGAATATGACTGAGGAGCAGCTCCTGGAGCTAAAGCGTGTAGTGGAAGAGCAAATTAAAGCGCGAAAGAAATGATGGTCTACTTACTCAAATTCCTTCTATGTTCTGGCCTGCTTTATTCATTCTATCACCTGATATTGCGCAATGACAAGCTCTTCCGGTTCAACCGTGTTTTCTTATTGAGCATTCTGCTTCTTTCTGCCATTATACCTCTCGTCACAGTCAAAACCTCCATTGTTGAAATGCCTGCAGCGCAAACCATGGAAACGCTTAATGCTCAAAGCGGAGGACAGCCCGGAACCAGCCTCTTTCTGGCATCACCAACGACAGATTTTGGTATCGAACAACTTCTGGTTATGGTCTATATCGTCATAACGGCTTTCTTTCTAATAAAATTCGGACTGAACCTGTGGTCACTAAACAGATTCAAAAAGGGTGGTGAAATCATAGATCACAAAGGGCTGAAGCTTGTACTCAGGTCGGACATTCAACATTCATTCAGCTTCCTCAATCACATGTATACCAATAGGAGAAGTTTCGAGGAAGGAAAAATCCCCAGAGAGATTTTAGTGCATGAAGAAGCACACATTCAACAAAGGCATAGCTATGACATACTCTTCATAGAGTTTCTGGCCTGCTTGTGCTGGTTTAACCCCATTGTCTACCTGACCAAAAAAGCCATTCGCCTGAATCATGAGTTTCTGGCGGATGAAGTAACTATATCTAAAACAGGAGCCCTGGTTCGATATCAAAATATCCTTATTCATTTCGCCAGTCAGCAACTAAGGCACAATCCTATACTGGCGAGTCATTTAACATTCGGAGAAACTAAAAAACGCATAACAATCATGGTAAAAACAAAAAATAAAACTGCAACTACAGTAAAGCAGATAACTGCACTGCTGGTCATTCTTACTCTCTCCATCTCACTTGGAAAAACAAGGCTCATCGCCCAGGAACCTGCCAAACGGGTAATAACAACCGCTGTTCCCTTTCTGGTGATAAAGGAAGACCCGTCACAAAAGCAACCTGCTAAAGTTCAGGATACAAAGAAGCGGCCGGAGCCCCCTATGTTGATTAGCTCGATACCCCGGTCAACATCCAAAATCAGATATACAGATAGCAATGGGCAGCGCATAACAACTACTTTCGGGCAACTTTCTGACCCTGTGAGAAAAGACTTTATCGATCTGAAGCTTGACGGTGAAGTCTGGCTTGCTCCTACCCAAAAGGATCACTTTACCCAGGCTATGCTCGATGACTTTAAAGATGCGGAGAAATATGGGGTGTGGATAGACGGCAGCAGGGTAGATAACGCTGTGCTTGACCACCACAAACCGGAAGATTTTCATCACTTTTTCAAATCAAAGCTGGGCAAAGGAGCTAAGAACTTTGGGAAGTACACTTATCATCTCAACCTGGTGACTCAGAAAACCCACGATAAGTTACCATCCAAAATGACCGGCATGTGGATTAAGTACAACGACCAGGCAGCAAGAGCCCGCAGATATCTTGATCCTGTAGAAGAGAAAAACTGAAATGATATAACATTCACCGCTTCATCCATCATACAAAAGGCCTTCGCAGAGAAGGCCTTTTGTATTCCAATAGATTTTTAGCAGCTTCGGGCTCGGTGAAGCAAATCTTCGGTTATATCAAAACCTTCTACAAGGAGGAGTTCAAGTGGACCTACGGCTTGTTTACGCTAATCTTTGCCCTACTCCTGCTCTATCTCAACTACTTTCACCCGGATACCAAACGCTTACACAATACCCTGCGCTGGAAGGACACCGCTGTGCTTTACTACTTCTGCCTGTATGCGGGCGTTTTTGCTATTGCTGCTTTGGCTCAAAGCGTCTTCTATAAAAAAGCACAATGGACTTTCCTTAAAGACTATCGGTTTTGGCTTATAGCTGGCTTTGGTATCCTTGCCTGGTCCTCACGGAATAGCCTGATCTACTACTATACCTACTACATCGGTAATGAGTTGCCGCAAACAAGCGCCCGAGACCAGACCATTTTTCGAGATCTTTTCGCACTCCTCAAATTCTCTCTGGGTTTTATTCCTCTCTTTCTTTTCTGGTGGATCAAAGACCGCAAAACACAGCCACTCTATGGCATGTACAAGGGTAAGCTGGATCTGCGGCCCTACCTGATCATGCTCGCCATTATGGTACCTATCATTGCCATTGCCAGCCAGGATGCAGGCTTTCTCAGAAAGTACCCACGTTCACAGGTAATGCGGGCTGTTGAACTCTTCAACCCAGACCATGCCGGCTATATCCTGAGCTACGAAACCCTTTACATCCTTGATTTCTATGTCATAGAGCTCTTTTTCCGGGGTTTTATGATTCTGGCTTTCATCAAAATAGCCGGCCCCAAAGTCATTTTACCCACCGCAGTTTTTTACTGTGTTCTCCACTTCGGCAAGCCCTTTGGCGAGGCCCTCAGCTCCCTCTTCGGTGGCACCCTTCTTGGCATTATCACCTACTACTCCCGCTCTATCTGGGGTGGCATTATTGTGCATATGGGTATTGCGCTGGTGATGGAGGTTTGTGCTTATTTGACGTTGGCTTATCTGAGCTAAAAGGCCAAGAATACTCTTTTGGCATAAAAATCATCAGTTCTAAGGAACTCTCCCTCCTCGATTCACATGCTGGATAAGCTCTGATAAACGCGGAATTTTGACATATAAAAAAGACATATGTCAAAACCTTACAAGTACGATATAGCTATCTCATTTGCTGAAGAGGATGATTCACTGGCAGAAAAACTCTATGAGGCGCTGACGTCCTATAGCCACAAATTCAGAACCTACTACTACAAAAAAAAGCAAGGGCGACAAATAGGGAAAAGACTTCCCAGGGTTCTGAGAAAGGTCTATATGGAGGAATCCAGATATGTCGTAGTACTTGCTTCAAAGGATTATCATAAAAAGGAATGGACCCGAAGAGAATGGGATGTCATTGAAGAAGAAAGGGAAAATAGACAAAGTCTCTATAGGATACTCATTTCAATAGACGGAACCATACTTGATGGGATGTCTAAAAATGAACTCCATATCAAATCAGATATGGATGCATATGAAATCGCAAGTTTAATTCATGAGACCATCGATCATAATGAGAAGGAGCAATCCAATTCCAACCAGCGCGACAGCACAAAAGTTGAAAGGAAGGGAGTCGTTCAAGTAATCCTCTCCTTTCTTACTTCACTCACAAAGGCGGTAATCATTAAGGTACTTGTTTCACTAATTACAACCGTTGTTATAATCGCCATTGCCACCAACCCAAATTGGCAATACCCTGGCTCTTCCACTCCATTTAGTACCGATTCGACTTTGATCACTAAACCTCATTCTCCTGAAGGCACAAAGACCACAAGCCTCATGCTCACACGTTCGGAGCATCAGGCAGACATGTTCATATATGTTGGGGTAAAAAAAGTAGCGGTCTTCGATAAATATACGGTTACGATTCCTGATCTCAAACTTGGTGATGAGGTGAGTATTGGCACAAACACCAACAAGGAAATTGTACTCATCATTAACCAAAACCATTTAGAAAATGAAAGTTTCTCATACACCTTACCAGACTAAATGCATCTTGTTCATTTGTCTGGCCCTTTTTGGCTCAGCAAGGCATACAATGGCCCAAACCGACTTTAAATGGTGTGAGGGTATTTACCTGGGCGATATACGGGTACCCACCGATGATTACCTGATTAAGATCAGAAATGAACTCAGATCAAATCTGAGCAACATACTCAGCGATATTGGTTCCTGTAAAGTCATTGAGAGAAATGCAGGACTACAGGACCTTCTTAAAAGAGAGAATAACTACCTGGATGAGTCAACAATAAGTAAAATAGTTAATTACTCTGACCGATTCCGTAGTAGTATAGAATGGGTCATATTGGGTGAAATCAACGAAATAAGTCGCAACCAATATTCTCTTTCACTGAAAGTGATCAACGTTGCCACTTTTGAGTCCAGAATTCACGTTAAGCACATATTCAAACTAACCCCTGAATTTGAATTCGAACAATTCAATGCCGATGTCAGAATCAAGTTTCTACAGCAGAGTAATCAACTACTGAAGATAACAGGCCGGGTAAATGCCAATTTGATCAAAACATCCTATTTCCAGATTACCCCTCCTCCCCTCCATGGCTCTTTGCAGCTCAACAGGGAGACTAATCGTTTTGAATTTCTTGTTCCAAAATACTCATTCAGGAATAACCCTTTGAAAATAAGTATCTCTGGAAATGGGTTGAAAGGTCAATTAGATCCCGATTCGCAAATTGAAGCTAACATTCCCCTAAACTTTTATGATGTAGGCTTTATTAACCTTACTAGTACCAAGGGCAGGTTATACCGTTTCAAATGGCAATCTCTGCCAGAGAAATGTAATGACTTTCGACTGGAAGTTTCAATGAAAGACAAAAACCAGTCTGGAATGACTGAACAAATACAGTCTAACAGTCAGGGGGACTTTGTCTTTGAAGTTCCCAAAGGCCTGTCAATGGGTACTGAGTTAAGGGCTTCGCTCGTCAGCGACAATTATAAGTTCTACACTGAGAATATTGTCCTCAATTTTGACGAGGACACATACATGGTCAGAGCCGGAACCCGAAAAAAGACATTGGCAAGAAAATTTATTCCGGGACTCCACCAGTGGCATCATTCACCTAGGCTGCTAAGTCCCATCATTATGGTAGCGCAGGTTGGGACCCTCTGGGCCCATATTGGGGCAAAGAACAGAGCTAATCAACAAAGAAGAGAAGCCAGCATATCTACCAGCTTTCTTACCAGGCAACAACTCCTGAACTCTGCATCTACGAATGACAACATCGCGACAAGTGCCCTAATTGCAACAATTGCCACTTATGCTTTTAACTGGTTTCATGCCTCGTTTCTAAGGCCATGCAAAACCGATTTCGGGCAACAAAAATATAGCTTGACTTCTGCTTTTTCAGAGGGACGCGCTTCGATTGGACTGGTAATTCCAATCGGCTAGTTCCCGATTAACTCATCCCAGAAACTATTAAAATTTAAGATTATGAAAATTAGAGCAAAAGCACTTCTTTATATCTCTCTCCTTATTCTACTGACAGTCTTTACAGATTGTGGGCCGGAGGACCCTGTGATCGAACGAGGTAGTTTCTCCGGAACTGTATTTTCAAAAAATGTGAGACTCTCCAGAGCAATAGTGAAGCTAAAACAATCAGGAGCTTCAAATACAGTTTCACAGGAAACCGGGAGTGGAGGGACTTTTAAATTCAGCGATTTGGCTTTCGGAGTTTACAATCTGGAAGTGGAGTTTGAAGGGCATCTGCCATTTAGCAAAACATCTGAAATAACTATTGATGAAAATACCAGAGATATTGAGGGTTATGTCATTAATCTGATTCCTTTTGGGGCCATCTCCGGTAAAGTAACCAATCAACTCAGTTCAGCGCCCGTTGCTTCGGCTCTCGTAGAATTATCAGGGAACAGAACAGAGTCTATCCAAACAAATGATTCAGGTGATTTCCAGTTTGATAACATCACTGCGGGTAATTACAGCATCAAGGTTACCGCCAATGGGTTTGAAGAACATCAGAAGGCGCTGGAAATTGGAGATGGTGAAAACTTGCCACTTGCAGTTGTTCTAAAGCCACTTCCCTCCATTTCAGGAACAGTACTTAATCGCGAAGATGACAACCCTATTTTCGAAGTTAAAGTCTCCATTGAAGGTACGGGTACAGCCGATGTTCTGACTGACAGTCAGGGGAAATTCAATTTTCCAAATCTATCTCCAGGTGACTATACTATAAAGTTGGACAAACAGGGGTTTGAGTCAGTTCAAGATGTGATCAATTTACCTGAAGGATCATCGATAGTAAGAGTTTATAAGCTTTTACCTGAAGAGGTCACTTCCTCTGTGTCTGGCAAAGTTACCAACAAGGAAACCGGACAAGGTATTCCCCAGGTCAAACTCTCGCTATCTGGTACTTCTGCACAAGATGTATTTACAAATGAGAACGGTAACTATGCTTTTACCGACCTCATGGCAGGCCCCTACTCCATCAATACGAATAAAAATGGTTTTATACAGCATCAGGAAGATTTCGCGCTCGGCACTGGAGAGGACAAAAATTTGATTATCTCGCTGACTCCATCAATGGCCGAGCTTTCTGTAAGCCCAACCACTCTTGACTTTGTGGATACTAAAACAATCTTACCCATTGAAATTTCCAATACGGGGGATGGCCTTTTGTCCTGGGAGATCATTGAAAACATACCCTGGCTTACAATTTCAGACGAATCAGGGTCCATAACCGGATCAGAAAGGCAGACGGTTACTGTTTCAGTCAATCGGGCATCCCTCAATCAGGGTAATTACGAAAACGTTTTTACCATCTCTTCCAATGGAGGAAATGTAGTGGTAGAAGCAAAGGTCGAAGTAAAAACTCTACTTTGTGTGGATCCCACCGATCTAAACTTTGGTACTAGTACAGAAGCAAAAAGTGTCTTTGTAGAAAACTGTGGCAATGGGACGATAGACTACAGCGTGGTACCCGATAGTGACTGGATAAAAGTATCAACCTCTTCTGGAACCGTAACTAACGAAAAAGACCCCATATCCATTGGTGTGGACCATACAAACCTCAATCCAGGTAACTATACAGGACAAGTCATATTCAACTCCAATTCAGGCTCTACAGAAGTGGTCATCACCATGACCGTACCTAACTTAAGCGAGCCTCAGTTGACCCTCTCCGATGACATACTTGACTTTGGAACCAGCATTGCTGAAAAAGTAATAACGGTTACCAATACAGGTAAACAAACCTTAAGCTGGAACCTTGCGAAGGAGCAAAACTGGATGATTATTAATAAGGAGAACGGTGAACTGAACGAGGGCGAATCAGAAGACATTAAGGTTCAGGTATTCAGAAGTGGCCTGTCACCCAATGAATATGTAGGAAATCTCGAGTTTACCTCCAACGGAGGGCAAAGAAACATTCCTGTGAAAATGACAGTGGCGGCTACCCCTATCCTACAGCAATCAACCCAGTTTCTTGATTTTGGCTATGAAACAAAACAGTTGACCTTTGACATTGACAACATCGGCAACGCCACACTTCAATGGCAAATAGAGACTGACGTAAACTGGATTACGGTTATACCCAAAACAGGTACAGACGCGGCAACTGTAACTGTTTTTGTAAACAGGGACAATGTAAACGATGGTAGTTATAACGGTAATATTACCATCAACAGCAATGGCGGTATAGGTGTGATTTCTGCGGCTATGATCAAAGCTCCACCACCACCGAATATGGTCCTGGAAAATGTAGCATTTAAATCAGACGCTAACGAATCCGGGACGCCCAACCCCGGTGAAAGTGTCACCTATACTGTCACTTTAAGAAATGACAATGGAGCCAGTGAGGGAAGGGACATTAAGGTTGAATTCTCCAGTCCAGGTCCTTATGTCAATAGCTTCAGTCCTTCAGAGCTGAGTTTTGGTAATGTACCCATCAACGAAACGGTAGAAAGAGATATAACAATCAATTTCTCCACCCTTGCCGAGGTGGGTCAAACGGTCGATATCAATATGACCATCAAAGATATTAACGGTCAAAGCTGGTCTGAAAGCTTTTCGGTAGAGATGAAATCTTTCTTTGTAGTATCTCAGGGACTTCTGGCTTATTACCGTTTTGATGAGGGAGATTTCAGAGATGAAACCGGACAATACAAGGGTTTTGGAATTGGACCACAGCATACTTCGGATACACCTGACGGCTCAGGTTTGTCAATAGAGTTTAAAGCTGAGGAGAAAGACTTCTTTTATACAGCAAAGAACATCATCTCTGGTATAAAACAAGCTACTTATAACTTTTGGATTAAAACTGAAGGTAATGATATGTATCTGTTCAATTCATCTTTACATTATATAGACGATCGCAACCGGATTTATATCACTACAGATGGTCGCATTCAAGCCAATTCCTGGGACTATTACAGGTCCACTAATTTTAACACAGATACATCAGAGATACTTCTAAATGGTAGCTGGCACATGCTCACAGTGTCAATAATTAACGGACAACACCGACTCTATATTGATGGAGAACTTCGAGAAAATATTAGTCTTCAATACGAACTCTACAACACAGCGAATAACGAAGGCTTTGTATTTGGGAAACGTCCACTGGAAGATGACCTCTTTTTCAACGGAAAAATGGACAACATTCGAATCTACGACCGGGTGCTCTCTGAAGAAGAGGTAGCACTACTCTATGAGAAAAAGCAGTAAAACACTCAATATCCAAAATGCTCTGGAAAGGGACCTGTTATTAAATAAAAAGTCCCTTTCTCATTAGTTCCAAGGATAAAAACCAACACATCTCCCGATTGATAACCGGCCTGTATTACCCCAACTTGTATACAGTTTTTAACCAAAATAAGTTTATGATGACACGAGTAACAATTACAATTGACACCGACCAAACGGGGCCGGTAAATGTCCGGCAACAACCACAACGCAGAGATGGTGATACCGGAAGTGGTAGTAATAACGGAGAAGGTGATGATGGTCGGATAAAGCCCCCAGGAGGAGTACCTGACAACACTCTACCTACAAACTAAGTAATGACATCGATACATTACTTACATAAATTGTGTAATTTTTTATTTAAATAAAAACGCACACAGTTTTGAAACACCTCACCTCAACATTCGATAAAATTAACTACTCACCTGTGTTGTTCATTATTCTATTTTTCCTTTGTCATTATACTCAAGCACAAACACCTGTCATCGATAGCCTTAGAGCTCAGTTGAGCATAGTAAATACTCAAGAAGAACAAGCTTCTCTCTTTAATGAGCTAGCCTATGAGTACTTTGTTGAAGACCTGGATTCCAGTCTGTTCTATGCTGAGTCATCTTCGGTGCTGTCCAAAAAAATAGCCAACAGGAAGTTATTAAGCACCGCTTACACTCGAATCTCAGATGTAAAGGCAGAACTTCGGGATTATGAGATTGCGAGAGTTTACCTTGATAGTTCCCTGATTCTTGAAAAAGAGCTTAAAGATACATTAGGAATGGCCAGAGCGACCACAAGGATAGCGAGTATGTATCGCTCACAAAACAAATGGGAAGAGGCACTGAAGTATGGAAGAGAAGCCTCTCAAACCTATGCCAATTCAAAGAATCCCAAGAACTACGCAACGGCCCTGACCACACTCGCCAATACTTTCGGTGATATGGCCGAGTTTGATAGTAGTGTCTTCTATCATCAAAAAAGCCTCGCGATAAATAGAGAAAATGGCTTTCAATCAGGTATAGCTTTGAGTCTGTTAAACCTCGGAAATCTGCATTGGCAAATGAAAAATCCGGAGCTTTCCCTTGAATACAGTCGTGAGAGCCTCCAGATTTATGAATCACTAGGGTGGTCTTCATCAATAGCAAAAGTGTTGACGAATCTGGGGAACGCCTTCTTTGATTTAGATGCTTTTGATGAAGCAGAACGAGTTCACACCCGAAGCCTTAAAATTCGTCAATCCAACCCTCAACTGGAGAAGTATTTACCCTTAAATTATAACAACCTCGGCAACATCGCGTTTGCCAGAGAAGACTGGAAGAAAGCCAGGCAATTCCACACCCAAGCCTACGAGTTAAGAAAAGAAGAGGAGTCAAACCTCACCTACCTATCAGAAATCAACCTGGGCAATGTCGAACGAATGACCGGGAATTATTCTCAGGCCACGGATTATTATGAAAATTCATTAGCCAAGATCGAACAACTCGGTCTCCAACACCGACACCCGGAAGTACTACTCTGGCTATCTGCCTCGCACGGTTATCTGAGAAATACTGCCCTGGCCACAGAATACCTGAATAGATATAATAAGCTCTCATTTGAGATTGACTTGAAAATAAGTAACGCTAACAATCTCGAAAGAAGGCTGAAGGCCGAAAGGAGTTCCAGAATTCTTGAGCAGAATGAGGCCGAAAAACAGCAGGCGATCAATGACAAACAAAACACCGTCATCTATTCTTTGATAGCAGGTATCTTCCTCATCATCTTATTATTTTTTACCATTTTTCGAATTTCTCAATTGAGAAATAAGAATCTGGCAAGTAAACAACTTGAATCCTTACAAAAAGAGCGTATCCAGCAGCTCATTAAAGAAAAAGAGTTAGAGGCCATTAACGCGATGGTCGAAGGACAGGAAAATGAAAGACTCAGAATAGCCAGAGACCTCCACGATAGATTAGGTGGCACCCTTTCCATTGTGAAAATGCACTTCAAATCAGTAGAAGAGAGCATAGAAGACCTCAAGGATAAAAATATAAGTCAGTACAAAGAAGCAAATAACCTTTTGGATGAGGCCTGTGACGAGGTACGCAAAATAGCCCACGATATGGCATCAGGTGTACTCATGAAGTTCGGGCTCGTAGCAGCGTTGAACGCCCTAAAGGAAACAGTGGAAACTGCCGGTCAACTCAAGATGAACCTTATAGACATTGGGCTTGAAGAAAGGCTCAGCTACAATTATGAAATCAATGTTTACAGAATTATTCAGGAGTTACTGACAAACACACTCAAGCATGCAAAAGCTACGGAAATGTCTGTACAACTCTTCAGAAAGGAAAGCAGTCTGAGTATTGTGGTGGAAGACAACGGACAGGGTTTTGAGCCGGAAAATCAAGATTCAGCCAAAGGTATTGGATTGAAAAACATTGAAGGCAGGGTATATAAATTTGACGGAGAAGTAAATATCGATTCTGGTAAAGGAGCCGGTACGACCATTACAATTGATTTACCCTTAAATGAGGAGGTATTATGATAAATATAATTTTAGCAGATGATCATCAAATAGTATTGGATGGCTTGAAAATGCTACTCCAGGAAGAGTCAAACATTCAGCTGATTGGAGAAGCCCTTAATGGAAAAGAAGTCCTGGATATTCTGAACAGAGAACAAGCAGACATTGCCGTATTGGACGTAGAAATGCCTATAATGAATGGTATAGAGGCCTCCGAAATTATCAGGGAGAGGCATCCCGATACCAAGATTCTTATACTTACTATGTACAACGATCAGGCCTTCATCAGAAAACTGATAGAAATAGGTGCGAGTGGTTATATTCTTAAGAATAAGGGCAAAGAAGAACTTGTGGAAGCAATTAAAGACATTTCGGAGGGAAAGACTTTTTTCGGAAGGGAAGTAACCAACACACTTATTTCAGGGATTCAGACAGTGGTACGAAACAAACCGGTGAAAGAGATCCCTCTGACAAAGAGAGAAGTAGATGTGGTAAAACTCATTGCTGATGGGAAAAGTACTCCGCAAATTGCTGAAGAACTCTTTATTGCTCACAGCACAGTAGAGACACACAGACGAAATCTGATTGACAAAACAGGAGTACCCAATTCAAAAGCGTTGATCAAATGGGCTATCAAGCATGGTTATTCTGAATAATCCTCAGAAATATGTATACGCCCTCCCTCTCTTCCAGGGAGGTACTTAAGTTAGAAAACTCAGAACATAATGTCTTAATTAAAACACTAATTTTATGAGACGTGCACTTGTGGTAGGAATTAATGATTATTCATGGGCCCCGTTACAAGGATGCATAAAAGATGCCCAAAATATGGGGAGGATACTTGGGAAGCATTTTGATGGGCAACCTAACTTCCATGTCAGAACCCTAACTTCCGACAATTCAATAGTTACAAGGGCCCAACTTTTTCGTGCCATACAAGAGTTATTAGAACGCCCGGCATCTGTTGCTTTGCTATTTTTCTCAGGACATGGTGCGCAAGACAAACTAGGTGGTCACTTAGTAACACAAGACTCAGAAAAGCACAACTTGGGAGTAGCCCTTAACGACATAGTCGAGCTGGCAAACATGACCACCCACATTGCCGAAATAGTCATTATTGTAGACGCTTGTCACAGTGGGCATACCGGCAACACCAACCCTCTCAATAAAGACATTACAACATTAAGGAAAGGGGTAAGTGTTTTGGCCTCAAGCTTGCAATCCGAATTTTCAGTGGAATACAACGGCCAGGGTTTATTTACCTCCATAGTTACCGAAGCACTGGAAGGTGGCGGATCTGATGTGCTTGGACAGGTCTCCGTGGCTGGAGTCTATAACTATGTAGACAAAGCTTTGGGACCATGGGAACAAAGGCCTGTATTCAAATCGCATGTCACAGAGTTAAGCACACTCAGACTATGTAAACCGCAAATGCCAATCGATCACTTAAGGGAGATTTGTAAGTACTTCTCACCTCCTAATTTTGAATACTCCCTTGATCCGTTACATGAGCCCAATTTAGAGCCCAGAAACTCAAAAAAAGAAGAGATTTATAAGTTTTTACTTAGAGCCAGAGGATCAAATTTGCTTGAACCTGTAGGAGAAGAACATATGTATTACGCTGCCAAAAACTCCAAATCATGCAAGCTCACCAATACCGGAAAACTCTACTGGAGAATGGTGAACAATAACAAGATTTAAAGCGCATATAGATCGTTCTAAAGTTCAACATGGTAGTCCGAATACAGATTCTCCTGCTGCCGAATCCTCAGAACTAAGGAGAAGAAAATCATAATTTCTGTGGCATAATATACGTCTCATCTGTTCCAACTTAACATCTCAAACCAAACAGCCAAAATTATGAGAAATGCACTGGTAGTGGGTATAGACCACTACGAATGGAGCCCACTTGCAGCTTGTATTAATGATGCCAATAGCATTACCAAAGAGCTTGAAACAGACTACAACGGCAAAAAGAACTTTGAAGTCACCAAACTAACCTCGGATAAAATCCGAATTACCAAACCCCAGTTATTTCGATCTGTCAGAGAACTTTTCAGCAAACCTGCCGAAGTGGCCTTTTTGTTTTTTTCCGGGCATGGAGGCGACAGCGACCTGGGAGGATACCTGGTAACGGAAGATGCTGAAAAACACGATATGGGCGTTGCTCTTAATGAAATAGTCGAGCTCGCCAATCTGGCCACACATATTCAGGAAATTATAATTGTCATCGATGCCTGCTACAGCGGTCATGCAGGTAATACAGACCCTTTACAAAACAACATTGCAAGCCTGAGAATGGGGGTATCTATTCTCGCCTCAAGCAAACGCACACAGTATTCCATAGAAAAAAACGGTAATGGTCTTTTCACTGCCCTTGTGTTGGAAGCCCTGAGAGGTGGTGGAGCCGATGTTTTAGGCGACATTACAGTGGCTGGAGTTTACAATTATGTGGATAAAGCTCTCGGACCACTACAACAAAGACCTGTCTTTAAATCACATATATCAGAGCTCAATACCATTAAAAGACAAAAGCCCCAGATCTCGGAAAAGAAACTTAAGAAGCTGTTGAAAATATTCCCTGATGTAGATATTGAGTATAAGTTAAAACCTGCTCATGAACCACAGGCAAAGCCGAAAAATGCCAAAAAGGAGGCCATTTTCAGTTTTCTTCAGACCTGCCGAGGGGTTAATCTGATAGAACCCGTAGGAGAAGAACACATGTATTACGCAGCTATCAATAAAAAGTCTTGTAGACTTACCCCCTTAGGCAAGCTCTATTGGAAGATGATACAACATGGAAACCTCAATTGATCACTACTATGGACACACCGACAATTCTTGAGCAATACCAGCTATTCGTTGAAATGGCTGATCGAGTCAGTGAAAGACGTTTAAAAACCAACCAATTCTATATTGGGATTATATCAGGGCTTTTAGGTGTTCTAGCCTTTAGTTTCGGAAACTCCAACCTTGATATACTTGCTGACAGCCAAAACTCAATAATACTGACGATAGCCATTTTAGGGCTGGTATTAAACGTCATTTGGTTTATCAATATTCGCTCTTTCAGAAAGCTCAATTCGGGCAAATTCATGGTAATCCATGAAATGGAAGCCCTCCTCCCTTTTCAACCCTATGACCGGGAATGGGATATTATAAAACGCGGAGAAAAAAAGAACAACTACTTCCAACTCTCCAGAATAGAGCAATACCTACCAATTGTTCTGTCTGTACCATTCATTGTGCTATTGACTTTAGTATGGCTTTAAAACAAAGTCCAGAATATTACCAAACCAAAAAAGCCTCAGTCTCCCGAGGCTTTTCTATATCTCTTATCCATCGAAGTTTTAACATAGGTGGATCATTTCCCACCAGTCTTCTCCACACTGATCTTCTGCCCTTCCTTTGGTTTTTGTGTTTCCTGATTTACCAGGTCATAGCGCAAGGTTCTGTTCTTCAGTGTAGCTGGCAAGCCGTAAGCCATCCATTCCGGCATGGGCTCTCCTTTTAGGTAATGATCAAAGAACTGTCCCATTCGCATAGAAAGATCCTTTCTGTTCTTACGCTTACGCAGGTTATGCGCCTCACCATTGTATACCACCATCCAGGATGGTTTCTGAAGCCTGCGCAATGACATATAAAACTCTATTCCCTGGTACCATGGCACCGCACCATCCGCATCGTTGTGCATCAAAAAGAGCGGGGTCTCAATATCCGGCACCTTAAACAGCGGTGAATTCTCAATATATAAGTCAGGACGTTCCCAAAGGGTAGCCCCTATTCTCGTCTGAGTTTTTTCGTACTGGAACATACGGCTCATACCGCTGCCCCATCGAACACCTCCATAAGCAGATGTCATATTTGATACTGGTGCTCCGGCTCCTGCAGCAGCATAGAGATTAGTACGGGTAACCATATAAGCCACCTGATAACCACCCCAGCTTTGGCCCTGGATGGCCATTTTCTTCTCATCCACAAAGCCCTTGGCCATAGCAGCTTTAGTAGCCGGGACCACATGGTCCATCGCGCTCTTTCCGGGATAACCAACCTCATACTTAATATCCGGTACCAAAACCAGGTAATCATTGCTCACATAATAAGGAATGTTCACGGTACTCGCACTCGGTGCGGGACTTCCATGACTGTGGAAAGAATCAGATCTGCGCTCGTAGAAATATACGATCATCGGGTACTTCTTATTCGGATCAAAGTTCTCAGGCTTGTAGAGAATCGCTTGCATCTTTTCCTGATCGTATCCCGATTCAAATTCCAACAGCTCAGCCGTTCCCCTGTTATAGATATCTTCCTGGGCCCCTACATCAGTCAGCTTCTTCAGGCCTCCCATGTTCACACCATTGGCAGCATACACTTCTCTGAACTCTCTCCAGGTAGATTTGCGTACTAAAACCCTGTCCGCATTCTTAGCCTTCATCAAACCATTGACGCTCATATCTTCCATGACAATTACTGCTGGAGCAGATCCTTTTGAGAAATCTACTTTGGCATAACCCGAAGCTTTGGTCCATTCATGAAAAGCAGAAACGACTACAGGTGCACTGGTATCAATGGTTCTGGCTTCACGGTCAAGGCGGGTGTAGCGGTAACGCGTTCTGTTCTTACGCCCCTCTCCTTTCGTTACCATCTCCGGAGCTTTATTCCCGGCAGGATCAAATTTCCAGATATCGTAGCGATCGTTGATGTAGAAAGCTGCATCATTATCCGACCACCCGGCACTGCCATAAGACCTGGCCAGAGAAGGCGAATCATGCAATTCGTTGGAAAACTTAACTGACATACCTTTTGTCAGATTTTTGATGGTCTTGTTAGCCATGTTCATGGAATACCAATGACCGTCTTCCGGATTGTAAAGTGTTATGTACTTGCCTTCAGGAGAAAGTGATCCAAAGCCCTTATTTTGCTCAATCAACAGCTCTGACCTACCCGTTCTCACATCTACCTTATATATATCTCTGGCCAATTGAGTATCCCAGGTGAATTGTGTTCTATTGGCCTTGTCATCAACAGAAAGGTAATAATCAAGGTCAGCTCGATAATCAATATTAACTGACTCCAAATCCATATTAGCCAGCTGCACAAGTCGCTTATTACTGAGATCCATCATTGCTGCATAAGAGCGGTTCTTTTCTCTGCCCGCCTGCAGTTTCTGCATCGGCTGAATGTAGGGATCATTGTAGCTCCACACATCCACATCAGGTTTATCATCTTTAAGCAGGGTCGTGTCAGACTCATAGTCATATTCTACAGGTCTTGGCGCGGTGGCCAGATATAGTCTTTTTCCAGACTCTGAGAATCTGATATTTCCATTATCACTGATCATCCAGTAATCTGGTACGCCTCTGGTAGTCGTATCTGCCACAATGCTGGCCTCAATTTCTCCAGCCTTCCAGTACATCAGACTGTAATATTTCTGATCAGCACCTTTCTCATTGGCTGTAGCGAGAAAAGCTAACTGCTCGCCCGAGTCATCCGGAGTCATTTTCTTATAATCTGTCATTCCTTCATTCAGGGCAGTCAAAGTTCCACCAGCGGTAGCATAGGCATACACCCCAGATGGGTTGGTGGTATCTGCTTCATCTTGTTCGAAGAAGAGGTAGTTACCCGAGTCAGACAGCTTATAGTCCATCACTCCTGCGAAGGACTTGCTCTCTCCAGTATTCATATTATAAAGCACCAGCTCCGTACCTTTCGATTTTGACTTGGGCTTCTTGGCAGGCTTTGCCTTGGGCTCAGGCTTAGGTTCTTCCTTCTTACTCCCCTTTCCCTTCTTCTTTTTCTTGGTCTTTTTGCCCTTTATCACCGGTTCTTCAGGCTCCTCAACCTTTTCTTCGGTCTTCTCTTCTTTTTTCTTCTTAGACCCTTTCAGTGGCTTTTCATGAATCCAGGCCATCCAGTTATCAGAGTCATCTGTTACCTGAAAGCTCTTCACACGGGCTACTTTATTAATATCACCATTACCAAGGTTGATGACATAAAGCGAATCTTTGGGCATTTTTGAGGCAGCCGTCTTTTTAAGCTTTAGCGCTCTCTCCTCTGCGTAAGGTAACTTCACCTCAGCGGCAACAAACTGACTATTGGCTGAGAAATTAAACTTGGTAACACGATCAATGGTAATCACCTGATCATTATTCAGATTTCTGATTTCCAGTACAGCATCTCCCACCTGTGGGGTAATACGGTAAGCAGCCCAGTTGCCATCATTACTAATGGCTACACTTTGGATACTCTTCCAGTCATCATAAACATCATGGGTAAGCGGCTTTCTTTGAGCATCGGCCTGAAAGACCACAAAAAGAAGCAGTATTGCGGAAACAAAATATCGGGTTCGCATAAGCATTTGATTAATTATAGGATTAGGTAGCCTCACAAATATAAAAGTATGGAGCGGTATAAAAAGACTTCTTATATTGATGGAATTCTACACTGATAAACTCCATTTAGAAATGATCAAAAAACTACTTTTCTGCCTCATTGCCCTGGTATTGGCCGGTCCACTGATGGCACAAGATGCCATATCGAAGAAGACTGAAGGCATGACCAAAAAGGAAGGCTACTTCGACTATTATTGGGACGAAAAAAGCGGCAAAGTCTGGCTCGAAATTGATAAACTTGATCAGGAGTTTCTATACGTCAACTCGTTGACTGCCGGCATTGGCTCCAACGACATCGGTCTGGACCGCGGACAATTGGGTGGTACCCAAATCGTAGAATTCAGAAGAGTGGGTAAGAAGGTATTGATGGTACAACCCAATTATAACTACCGGGCCATCAGCGACAACCCCAACGAGGTAGAAGCTGTAAAACAGGCCTTTGCCGAATCGGTACTCTTTGGCTTTACGGTAGGTGCCGAAGAAAACGGCAAGGTGCTCGTGGATATGACCAGCTTTCTCATCAGAGACTCCCATGGTGTTTCAGGCAGGCTCAGCAGAGGCCGTGAGGGTAACTATCGAATGGATGGCAGTCGCTCAGCCGTTTATCCTCCCATGCTCAAAAACTTCCCCAAAAACTCAGAGTTTGAGGCGACCATCACCTTTACGGGTAGTGCCACAGGAAGGTACCTTCGAAGCGTAACGCCTAACTCAAGTGCCGTAACGGTGCGCATGCATCACTCTTTTATTGAGCTACCAGACGATAACTACGAAACAAGAAAATTTGATCCCCGCTCAGGCTTTATCAGCCGCAGCTATATGGATTATGCCACACCTATTCAGGAAGACATTCGCAAAAGAGTGATCATCCGTCACCGATTGGAGAAGAAAAACCCTAAGGCCAAAAGAAGTGAGGCTGTAGAGCCTATCATCTATTATGTAGATCGTGGAGCACCTGAGCCTATTAAATCTGCACTGATTGAAGGAGCCAAATGGTGGAACCAGGCTTTTGAGGCAGCGGGCTATCGCAATGCTTTTCAGGTAAAAGAGATGCCTGCCGATGCCGATCCATTAGATGTGCGATACAATATCATTCAGTGGGTACACCGCTCTACGCGCGGCTGGTCTTACGGCTCTTCGGTAACTGACCCAAGAACAGGTGAGATCATTAAAGGCCATGTGAGTTTGGGCTCTTTGCGAGTCAGACAGGACTTTTTGATTGCTCAGGGACTTTTGACTCCTTACGAAAATGGAACTACTCCCGATCCAAGACTATTGGAGTTGGCCCTTGCCAGACTAAGACAACTATCTGCGCATGAAGTGGGTCACACTATCGGACTAGTCCACAGCTACGCCTCCAGTGCTGATGGCAGAGAATCGGTGATGGACTACCCGCACCCTCAAATTGATCTGAAAAACGGACAAATAGATATCTCTAATGCATATGATGTTGGCATTGGTGAGTGGGACAAAGCTGCTATTGCCTACGGTTATCAGGACTTCCCTAATAATGTAAACGAAGAGCAAGAACTTAAAAAGCTGATTGATCAATACGTTGCCAAAGGCCTGCACTTTATTACTGACAGCGATTCCAGACCTGCAGGCGGGGCTCACCCCTTCTCCCACCTTTGGGACAGCGGCAAGAGTCCGGTAGATGAACTCAACCGACTGATGGATGTGAGAAAGGCCGCACTGGCAAACTTCTCTGAGAAGAATATCCCCATGGGAGCGCCATTGGCCACTTTAGAAGAGGCTTTGGTACCCATGTATATGATCCATCGCTACCAGCTCGAAGCTGCTGCGAAAGTGGTAGGTGGTTCCTATTATAGCTACAAGCTCCGTGGCGATTCACAACCCCTGCCCCGAGCAGTACCAAGGGCAGAACAAGATGCTGCGTTGGCAGCGCTTATGAACATTTTGAAGCCTGAGAACCTGGAGATTCCGGAGCATATCCGAAAGCTGATCCCTCCAAGACCTCCGGGTTATGGCAGATCAAGAGAAACCTTCAAGGTGCGCACAGGAGTGATGTTCGATCCTGTAGCTCCGGCCGAAAGTGTGACAGGCGCAGTGATGAGCTTCCTGTTCCATCCGCAGCGTGCAACGCGATTGGTTCAGCAGCAAGCACTGGACCCCAACCAACTTGGCCTTATGGACGTAATCAGAGCAGTTAATAGTATGGCGACAAGCCCGGGAGCTGACGGCTATCATGGAGAATTACAGCGTGTTGTGCTCGATCAGTTCGCAAACGCCCTGATGGACCTCGGTAAAAACAACAGTGCCTCAGCTACTACCAGAAGCATGGCCATGATGGGACTACAGGAACTCATTCAAGGCTCATCCAGAGAAATGACATCAGATGTTGATCGGGCTTTCTTTTCCAACCTGGGTTTGAGGATCACACGTTATATTCAAAATCCGGGTGAGGAGATTTCGGTAAGGGCTTTAACACCTCCCGATGGCTCGCCTATAGGTACCAGTCCCATGATCTACTGTGATTTTGGAAAGTACTAAGAACTAACAGAGGTTTACACAAAACACAATCCCCTGACTTCTTAGAAGCTCAGGGGATTTTTCTACCACTATGCTCCATAAAATTGACCACCTACTCTACAGCACTAAAGATTTAAGCGAGGGAATAGACCATATCCACCGACTTACCGGAGTGAAACCTGTTATTGGCGGAAGCCACCCCGGTTTGGGTACACACAATGCACTACTCGGGCTAGACCATAATATCTACCTGGAAATCATTGCTCCCGACCCCAATCAGGATGTAGACAGGGTCTGGATGGACCTCGACCAGCTTGAAAACCCCAAGCTCTTCCGCTGGGCAGCCTCTTCCACTGACGTTAAGGCCGTGAGAGATCAGGGGCTCAAAGCGGGATTTGATATTGGAGAGGTAAAATCAGGCAGCCGATACAAACCAGATGGAAGCCTTTTAGAATGGACTTTGAGCGACCCGAATGTAAACCTGGGAGACGGCCTCGTTCCTTTCTTTATAGACTGGGGAGCAAAGGGCAACCCGACTCCCGGGCTACCCACAGGCTGCAGACTCGAAGCCTTTGAAGCCGTTCACCCGGAACCTGAGAAAATCAAAAGTATGCTCACCACTTTGGGGTTAGACCTGGAGACAAAAACAGGCATCAGTGCTCAACTTATAGCCAAATTACAAACTCCAAAGGGGCTCGTGGTCCTTTCCTGACATCTACCCCGCACGCTCCGGACCAATTTTTGACCAAATGCATCAAGGCCAGGACAATTAGCATATTCAATCCTTATGATAACTCAATGCTTTTGCTACTTTTAACCGGTCGTATCGTCTCAATACTGTTAGAAAGCTAAAACTCTATGACTAAAAGAAATATTGCAGCCCTGGCCCTCATCATTATTTCACTGGGCTTCTTATATCCGGGACTTACCAATGACATTCTTACCCTCGATATTGGTGCTAAAATCCCCTTGCTGGGAGATTTCGAGTTGTACAACGAATCGCAGAGTATTCTCAAGACCGTTCGCACACTGCACGAAAACGACAGTACCTTAGTCGCTGCGCTGATCCTTCTTTTCAGTGTGGTGGTTCCTGTTTTGAAAGCCCTCTCCCTTATGGCTGTACTACTGATCAAAAACATGCGAAACAGTGGCGCTCTTTACAAGTTTGTAGGCCTGATCGGCAAATGGTCTATGGCCGATGTATTTGTTGTGGGAGTATTTTTGGCCTTCCTGGCCACCAAAAACAATGAAGCCATTAATGCAGAGCTAGAGGTGGGTTTCTACTACTTTACCGCATATTGCATCGTCTCTATCATCGGAATCCAGGTCTTAGACATTAATGCAGTGAAGAATAAAAATGAAGCATAAGGCTATTTAGCGGATAGCTTTAAATATCCATTAAGAGATTCAGAAATCACTTCAATTCCGCAGACTTAAAAAGCTCAATTCCTCCTGACCGTCATACTGTGTGGCACATGCAGAGGTGGGATTCGGGTTTAAGGAGATATACACAGGCAAAGGGCTGTCCTCCGTAAACCCATCTCCCGAAACAATGGACATCACCTGCTCATCAGGTAGGTCATGCACATAAATGACTTTGCCATTAAGCCTTATTCTCCAACCACCACCACAAACCCAACGGGTAAAATCCTGTCCGAGAATTTCGGCTTGCTGTACTTCGGGGCCTTCATCCCTTTTTCCATCACAGGCAGTGATCAAAATCAGAAGCAATATCAGGACAAGACTCTTAGGGTTCTTCATGGTTTTAGTAATTCATACTGTTAGACACACTGAGCCTATAAACAGTTGGGAGTATCCTTGATTTCACTCATAAAATTATCTCATTATTCGGTATCTGAAATTTGTATATTGAATGAGGACATAAATTTCACATATGCGATCCCTCACCCCTTACGTCTTTATAGCCAGCCTGTTTATCATTTTTAGCTGCACCCCTCCGGAAAACTACGATCTACTTATAAAAAACGGAGAAGTATTCAATGCCGAAACCGGTGAATTTACGGTGATGGATTTGGCCATCAACGGAGATGAAATTGTAAAAATGGGCAAATCACTTTCTGCCACAGGTACCAAAACCATCGATGCCACAGGCCTGGTTGTTTCTGCAGGTTTTATTGACATGCACGCCCATATAGAAGGTATCATGCGCATTCCTACAGCCGAAAGTGCTCTTCGTCAAGGAGTTACCACTGCCTTGGGCGGCCCGGATGGCGGAGGCCCCTCCCCCATGGGCAAATACCTGGACACCCTCAGAAATTTTGACCTCGGTATCAATACGGCCTATCTGGTGGGGCATAACACCATCAGGCGAAGAGTGATGCGCACTGAGAACCGGGAGCCTACGGCAGAAGAATTGGAAGCCATGAAGGGCCGTGTTCGTGAAGCCATGGAGGCAGGCGCTTTTGGTATCTCCACGGGCCTTAAATATGTACCCGGTTCCTTTTCCAAACTAGATGAGGTCATTGAGCTCTCAAAAGTAGCGGCAGAAGGTGGTGGCATTTATACCTCTCATCTGAGAGAAGAAGGCCTGGGTCTGATAGAAGCTGTTCAAGAAGCCATAGTAATTGGCCGCGAAGCTGATATTCCCATTGTATTGACACACCACAAAGCCATCGGTAAACCCATGTGGGGCGCCAGCGTCAAGACCCTTGCTATGATTGATTCAGCCAGAAACATCGGCCTTGACATCATGGCCGATCAGTATCCTTATACAGCCAGCTCTACGGGCATTGCCGTGCTCATACCTACCTGGGCCAGGGCTGGTGGCTCAGCAGCATTCAAAGCACGTATTGATGACCCTGCAACACGTAAGAAAATCATTGAAGAAATCATGTTCAACATTGAATTTGATCGCGGAGGTGCTGACCTCAATGTCGTACAGTTCGCCTTTGTCAACTGGCAGCCCGACCTGAATGGTAAAACGCTGAAAGACTGGGCCATAGAAAGAGGCCTGGAACCTACCTTCCGTAATGGCGCTGAATTGGTAGTAGAGGCCCAGCTTAAGGGCGGAGCCACCTGTATCTTCCACGCTATTGGAGAAGAAGATGTGAAACGCATCATGCAACATCCTCAGGTAATGGTAGCCTCTGATGGCAGGTTAGCAGAAATTGGAGTTGGACATCCACACCCCCGTGCCTATGGCACCTTCCCAAGGGTACTCGGACATTATGTACGTGATGAAGGAGTCCTACCTCTGCAAACAGCCTTGCAAAAAATGACTTCTATTCCCGCAGACAGGCTGGGACTGAAAGACCGGGGTTATCTGAAAGCCGGTTACAAAGCCGATATCACCATTTTTGATAAAAACACCGTAGATGAAAAGGGTACTTTCGAAGCCCCTCATGCTTATCCTGTCGGCATAGAGTATGTCATCATTAATGGAGGTGTGACCATAGATGCCGGAGAACTGACCAGGCAGCGTTCAGGCCGGGTCATTCGCAAAACTGACTGAGCGCAGTCTTTTGCAGGAATAAGTCGTATAAACAACAGCTAATTTAAGACAACACCATTTTTTGGCTTGATATCTTTCACATAAAGCCTTTCCTTTTGGGTAATTGAGCGCTTCTGATAATTGCTGATTAATCTTAATATGACCACTTTAGCCGGAGGTCTGGAAGAAATCTCCGTCCTATCAAAAAAAATGACGAAACATGGATCAAATTATTGAAGTAGCAAGTGTCATTCCCTGGTGGGGATGGATTCTGATTGCCCTGACACTCGTTGCAGTCAAAGACGTACTACAAAAAAAGCATACAATAAAGCATAATTTTCCCGTGGTCGGCCACCTCAGATACATGCTTGAAAAGATTGGCCCTGAAATGCGGCAGTATATTGTGGCCAACAACCGTGAGGAGCTTCCCTTCAACCGCAGTCAGCGATCATGGGTTTACGCCTCGTCTAAAAAACAAAACAACTATCAAGGCTTCGGTACCGATCAGGATCAGTATGCTCCCGGACATATCTTTATCAACCCGGCCTTGTTTCCTTATGCCGTGAAACAAGATCACCCCAACAAATCTCAACCCGATTTCCTGCCCTGTGCCAAAGTAATGGGTGAATACAACGGCAGAAGACGTCCTTTCAGACCAAAATCCATTGTTAATATCTCAGCAATGAGTTATGGCTCTCTTTCCGCCAAGGCCGTGGAATCTCTCAACAGAGGCGCCTTAAAGGCCGAATGTTATCATAACACCGGAGAGGGTTCCCTTTCTCTCCATCACCAGCATGGTGCCGATGTAATGTTTCACTTTGGCACAGCCTACTTCGGTGTAAGAAGCAAAGATGGTGGCCTGGATATGGACAAACTGGTAAATCTTACCCAAAAACACGAATGTATCAGGGCCATTGAGATTAAGCTTTCTCAGGGGGCCAAACCCGGCAAAGGTGGAGTTCTACCCGCTTCCAAAATCACACCTGAGATTGCCGAAATACGAGGAATTCCGCTGGACAAAGATGTTGTATCTCCGGCCTATCATTCGGCATTTAAGAATATACCCGAGATGCTCGATAAAATCGAAGAGATTGCCGACAAAACCGGGCTGCCGGTAGGTTTTAAATCAGCCGTGGGCAAATTAGAAATGTGGGAAGAACTCACAGACCTGATGTTGAGCAGAAATGTAGGGCCCGATTTCATCACCATTGATGGTGGTGAAGGTGGTACCGGAGCAGCACCTCCTGCCTTTGCCAACCATGTCTCACTTCCCTTTGTCTTCGGTTTTACACAGGTATACCAGATTTTTGCACGCAAAGGCCTGACCAACCGTGTAGTCTTCATAGGGTCAGGTAAGCTCGGTTTTCCTGCAAATTCTCTCATGGCGCTTGCTTTGGGTGTAGACCTGATCCATGTAGCGCGGGAAGCCATGCTATCCCTGGGTTGTATTCAGGCTCAGGTATGTCATACCAATGGTTGTCCGGCCGGTATTGCCACACAAAACAAATGGCTTCAGGCCGGCATTGACCCGGTAAGAAAGGGCGATCGCTTCAATAACTACGTGCGTACATTACGCAAAGAAATACTGGAGATCACCCATGCCAGCGGCTATGAACATCCTTGCCAGATGACCATGCATGATGTAAGCATCAGCATGGGAGATAACAACTATACTGCCGTTCTGGAGCAAATCTACAACTATGAAAAAGTACCTGTACCTTTTGAAGGCATGGAAGCACTTATGGACAAGGTGGCTGTTACTTAAGCGGTATTGAGCTGAACCGCGGATTGTTTGTAAATTGATCATTATAACAATCACACCAATGGTCAGAAAAACGCTCTGGAGCCTGATGCTCCTTACAGTAACAGTTTACGCAGTTGCCCAATCGGCACAGGATGTAAAAACAAGCGACTCACTAGTCACAGCCTTTGTAGCCAAAACCCGTATACCGGGGCTGAGTGTATCAATTTCTCAAAAGGGAAAGATAGTCTTTTCCAAAGGCTATGGTTTTTCAGATGTAGAAAAGAAGGTCCCTGTAAAGCCCGGTAAGACTAAATTCAGGATAGGAAGCGTATCGAAAACCCTTACTGCTAGTGGCCTGGCACTGTTATACGAATCCGGTAAGGTAGACCTTGACGCCCCTATCCAGCAATACGTACCGTCCTGGCCGGATAAGGGAAGTACCCTTACCCTACGGATGTTGGCCGGGCATTTGGCGGGCATCAGACATTATAGAGGTAATGAATTTTACAGCAGTACTAAATACGAAACCGTGACCGAAGGGCTGGATATCTTTATCAACGATGCGTTGATAAACAAACCAGGCTCTGAATATCGCTACTCCTCTTATGGCTGGAATCTGATTTCCGTAGCCATGGAAAATGCAGCACGACCTAAAGATTTTCTCACCCTGATTCAGCAGGATGTATTCAAAGCATTGAAAATGAAAAATACAGAAGCTGATCACGCAGACCGGAAGATCAAAAACCGTAGTGTTTTCTTCCTGATGGGCAACAACGGTCCTGAAGAAGCTCCCTATGTAGACAATAGCTACAAATGGGCCGGTGGTGGTTTTGTAGGCACTACTGAAGACCTCTGTCGCTTTGGACAGGCACATATGAAAGCCGGTTTTTTGAAGCAGGCCACACTGGACGAATGGATGAAAAGTCAAAAGACAAGCGCTGGAAACGACACCAACTACGGTATAGGCTGGCGAACCTTTAAAAGGCCAAGCGGCAATACCTTTGTTGGCCATAGTGGCGGTTCTGTCGGAGGCGTCACCTACTTTCTTATGCATGTGCCCACCGAAACTGTCCTTGCCATTACGGGCAATATGAGCCCCTTAAACTACGCAGGCTTGCAATTTCAGCTGATGGAGATGTTTATTGACTGATTGAGATTGTTTATAACTAATTATTACGTTACATTGTGTGTTAAATTAGTTTAACCACTCCTCTTATGAAGAAACTCTCCGTATTAATCATCACAGTTTTAGCCCTGGGCCTGGCTCCTGATCTACAGGCCCAAGACAATGTTTTTGAAAATGTTTCTGAAATGCCGCACTTTCCGGGTGATTCAGAGGCCTATCATGAATTCCTATCCTCTAACCTCAAATATCCCAAAGAAGCCATAGCATTGGGAATCGAGGGAAAGGTCGATTTGTCCTTTATTGTTGATAAAGATGGTACGCTGTCCAATTTCGCGATTATCAGGACCATCGGGGGCAAATGTGATAAGGAGGTACTGAGGGTTTTCAAAAAATCACCAAAATGGACTCCCGGTAAGCAAGATGGCAAACTAGTCAGAACCCGTGTTCAGGCTAGTGTAAGTTTCAAATTACCTGCCAACGACAAAGAAGATGGTAAGTAGGTCATTGCATTAGCAATGCACCAAAGAACAAAAGGTCTGTCAATAGATAAGCGAGCCGATACAGCTCGCTTTTTTTATGTCATAGAAGATAATAAGGCGGCTATCAATAATCGTTTTGATAATACTCAGGATCGTACTAGTATTGACCTGAGTTCGGTTATTCAACTCCACCCTCTTCCAAATGAAAAAGATCAAGTTAATACTGTGCCTGAGTCTTCTTGTAAGCACCTTCTCACACATTTCTGCGCAAGACGCAGCACCGCAGGAAGAAAGTATTTATGTACGCGCACTTAACCAATACATCCGCTGGGTCAATAAGTTCGAACCGGAAACAGATACCCTCTACTTTGAAGAATTGAAAGGTATTACCACACTCTTTCCCAAAGAACTGGACGGACTTTCTATAAAAATTCTCACAGGCCGCAATCAGGCTGAAATCTATCAGCAGCACGACAATACGCTGACTCAGCGCAAAATGACACCCGCAAAGGTTATTAAAAACAAGATTGAAATCGGCATTATCCCCTATGAAGGGCGACTGGAACCAAACCGCGGTATCATACTTTCTTTGAGAAAATGGCATGCCGTAATCTTTGAGTATAATCCAGAAACACAGTCCTTCGAGTACGCCAGGTTTGAAAACCGCTAGTCCCCTTCCCTGTTTTGTATAACCATAAAGCTCTCTTTACAACTAACTTTTCTTTTATTTAACTAAATTTTAAGTTACATTCACATAAACCTTAGTTAAAATGAAAAAGACCTTACTAGCCCTTGGCACCATTCTGGCCGTGGCCATAGCCTGCCAGGTAAACAATCCTGATACCCAACCCGAAGTAGTTGAAGAAGCCACAAAAGCTCCCCTTGTTGGCCCTGTATATTCTGTAGTAGAAGAAACTGCTGTATTTCCTGGTGGTAAAGATGCCTGGAATGCCTTTATTTCCGAAAACCTCATTACCCCTGATAACAGCCCCCAGGGAAGAGTGTATGCTGCCTTTGTGGTAGATAAAGCAGGAGTACTTCACGATATAAAACTCATCAGAGGCATTGGTGGAGGGGCCGATGAAGCCGTGGTAGCACTTTTGGAAAAATCTCCTTCATGGCAAGCCGGAAAACAGCGTGGAGAAGCGGTCAACAGTAAAATGGTGGTTGCTGTTCAGTTTGGTGAGGCTGAGGCCGGTCTGGAAACCAGCGCCCCTCAAAAACCCATAAACTATGAAGAAATCGAGGAGGTATTTACGGTGGTTGAAGAGCAGGCTACCTTCCCAGGTGGCACCGAGGCCTGGGCCCGATTTATCGATGACAACCTGAAAACTCCGGACAGCAATGTCAAAGGTCGTGTTTTCGCCACCTTTGTAGTGGACAGAGATGGAGCCCTTAAAAACATACAGTTGATTCGTGGTATTGGTGGCGGAGCCGATGAAGCAGTCATCGAATTACTCAAAAACTCTCCCAACTGGATTGCCGGAAAGCAAAGAGGCAACAAGGTGAATAGTCAGATGCAGGTAGCAATAACTTTCAAATAAGCCGAGTTCATTAAATCAAAAATTTAACATCATGAAAAAACTATGTGTATTACTCAGTCTGGGCTTTCTTTTCGCCTGTGAAGAAGGGATTGACGAACTTCCCGAAGTAATTGTGGAAGAAGTAGCCAGTGCCAGTATTGCGGAAGAAACCGAAGTAGAAGAAATCGAAATATTGCTTGACGTTCTGCTTGATCCCGAAGCGATAGAGATTCGAGAAGTGGTGATTGAAGAAGAGGTAGAGGCGACAGGTCAGAAAATAGAAGTAAACCTCAATGCCATCATCGAAGAAGTCCAGGTATTAGAGATTATTGAAGTCCCTGAGACAGAAATCGAAATTGAGGAAATTCCTCGCAAAAACTAAGTGTATCTGGAAAATCAGGTTAGTACTATACGTCTCCTACCTGATTTTCTTGCTTTCCTGCTACCCTGAAGGTAGACAGGTCCCAGTTCCCCAGCATTCAGTTTATCAAACAGAACAAGAGAAAATCACACTTCCTGACCGAACCTTTGTCTGTGGATTTAAATCACCGCCCATTTCAGATCAGTTGATACTGCTATTCCGTTTGTCCTTCAGGTCCCTCCCATTGATCACACTTTTATGAAGTATATATTCACAATAGCACCATGTCTGCTTTTGATTTTTGCCTGCGCTGATCCCCTCCGGGAAATTGAAAATGAAATGCCCTTGACCGCAACGCATACAAATCAACCCGAGGAGGAAGAACAAGCGGGGATTGTCTGTTATTTTGGACCCTTTGAATTTGAGGCAAAATTTCCCGGAGGGATACAAGCCTGGAAAAACCACCAAAAGCAATACCTGAAACAACCTCAAGGAGACTGTGTTGAAGGAAAAGTGTTTCTGGCCTTCAGAGTCAAGGCCTCTGGGGAAATCACAAATATCCAGGTAAGTCGGGGGATTAGTCCTGAGGCTGATCAGGCTGCAATAGACCTTTTAAAAGCATCTCCCAAATGGATTCCCGGTACCAGAAATGGAAGTCCTGTCGATTCAAATATGGGCATCATGATACGGTTCGGAGTTAACCATTAGAACATGAAGCATAAAATCACGCTCTTCATTTTCATCCTCTTCATGGCCGGTTTAGGTTTGACCGCACAAACCGAGGCGGACAAAGTCGACTCTCTTCAGGCCCAAAAGGACAATAAAACTTTTAAACACTATCAGGACGAACCACCCTCATACCCGGGGGGAGCCAAGGCCTGGGTAAAGCATATAAGAAAGCATTTGAAAGATATCAAGGCCCCTTGTGAGTCCGGTAAGGTCTTTGTGCGGTTTAAGGTTTTGAAATCCGGAAAAACAGACTCCATCCAAATCAGGCGAGGACTTTGCGAAGCTGCTGACCAAAATGCTATTGAAATCGTAAAGAAATCAGGACTCTGGCGACCAGCCTACCTGAAAGGACAGCCCATTGATTCATGGACTATGGTACAACTGGCTATACACTACAAATGACAGGTGTATCGGAAAGGCACTCGTTGCTAAAAAAGCCATCCTTTCTTCTTCTTTTCCCCTTTTTCCATTGCAGCCGTAATCTGTTCTGATAAAAACAGGAACTCATCTGCTATATGATCAGCATCACTGCTGTTAACCAGGGTTCTGAGACGATTAGAAGCCAGGTTAAGTTTGCCCTTCCAGGCAGTCTTTACATGATCGTGCTCGGCTGACTGATAACATGAAAAGGCCAGATTGACAAAAGCCAGCAGTTCTTCCGCGTCCTTAGGTAAAGTGAAAGTATTGATGAGCATACACTTCTTAGCTATCAGTGCTTTACCCATTTCTTTTCTCTTACGCTTATGAGCACCCGTTTCTCCAAAAATATTGGACAGAAACTGTGGTTTTACCGGCTCGGCCAGCTGAATATCCACCTCAGAAAGGTCGTCAATAAGCTGTTTGAGTTTGCTTTTGGAGAAGGTGAGGTTTTTCGGATTGAACAAGATTATCTCATTTTTTAATCTAAGCTCAAAATAAGCAATTACCATCCATTTCCTCTCGCCTACCCCGTGAACGGTAAATAAAGCCCCTGAACCATTCACCAAATTGACGATCCGTTTACATACATAATTTTCTTATGCATAAGAAAATTATGTATGTTTATATATGTCTTCAAGTAAACTGTTAAAAGGAAGCCTGGCCACCATAGTGATGCGCCTGCTCGAGGAGCAGGAAAAAATGTATGGCTATGAGATTACCCAGAAAGTAAAAGAACTGACTGCCGGTGAATTCAAAATTACCGAAGGGGCGCTCTACCCTACCCTGCATAAGCTGGAAGCCGAGGGCTTTCTTACAACAGAAACACAAAAGGTGGACAACCGGGTGCGGAAGTACTATTCGCTTACCAGAGAAGGTAATGCCGAAGCAAAGTCGAAAGTAGCCGAACTGGAGGCATTTTTAGTGCAACTCCAAAAAGTTCTAAACCCTAAACCCTCACTAGGATGACGGGAAAAGAACATAAGAGTATCTGCGCATTTCTTATCGATCACAGACTCAATCAACAGGAACTATTTGAGGAGTTTTATGACCACATAGTTTCTTCTTATGAAGACAGACCTGATAAAGCAGAGAACATTCATTCACACCTGGAAACGGTCCTGAAGGACCTTGGAGGTAAGAAGGGAATGCGAAAAATTCTAATCGCTCGACATCAGGCTTATGGCCGGGTTTATAGCAAACGACTTAAAGAGCTGTTCTGGTCTTTCTTTCGTTGGCCCATGGCCCTCTACTCTTTATTGATACTGGGCACAATCTATCTGTTAACCTTGATTTTCCCTACTCAGCAATTGTTTACATGGCTCATGTTATTGATAAGCCTGGCACCTATTACCATAGGAGGGTTCTTTGCTTTGAAGTTCAATCGCAAATGCAGGAAGGAAGGGAAAATCTACCGGTCAAGGGTAAGTCACAGTGCCGCCTTAAAGCCAGCCCTGTTACTTACTTTCCCTATTCATATATGGAACCTGTCTGTGACCATGTTTGGCTCAGATGTCGCCTTGACTCTCAATCAGAATATGGCCCTGACCACTGTATTCACCGTTTTACTCATCACCTTTACGCTGACCTGCCTCAGACTAATGACCGAAGCGAATACTGAAAAACTGACTACCTCATGAAACTAGCCCATTATCAACTCGCTCATATCACCGACTATATTAACGCCCAAAACATCTGTTATACAGATATCAGACATGAGCTGACAGATCATATCGCTTCGGCTGTAGAACATAAAATTACTGAAGAAGGCCTCTCCTTTGCCGAAGCTTTCAGTGATAGCATCGAACAGGTGGACTGTACGGCCATTCAGCGAAACAAGCTCATCAATGAAACGCTTGCTCTTTGGAAGACCATGGGCAGAAATGCCATTGATCTACTCAATGGCTATAGGCTTCTTATGTTGATGCTGATTGCCTGCGCCACTTCCCTTACTTACTTTTCAGGTATGAGTGCCGAGAATCTCGAAAATTGGTTCAGCACCGGTATTAATGTTCTCATCATGATTCCGGTCATTGCCTGTCTGTTGGACCGAAAGCTGAAACCCTATAAACAAAGCTACTTTATGTCTTCTGTAGTGGGGCTCTATCTTATGGTCCAGATCATCATTTCTCTGAAAACCTTCGTATTCGATAACCTTATAGATTCCAGTCTCATAATTCAGACTATCTTCTTCTCAATAGTGCTATTCGTAATCTCTCTTGGCTTTCAATTGATCAGTAAATCTTACCTACGGGTGAAGAATTACACCGTCAGCTAGGCCAATTCTGCACTAGAAATTAAATTGATCCTTCTTGTTCTTGTCCTTAGGGCAATCACAAGGCTCAGGGCTCTCCTCAAAGGTCATCCACCAGCATTCACCCAGAATAGAGCTGTAGATCACTTCAATCTCTACCCTGCCAAGCTGATCAATCAGCTTGTAAGTATCAGGTGTCCAGGGCAGTTTCAGCAGGTGTTTATCATAACCAGGTTCCAGCACTGTCTGATTAATACCATGAACACTGTAATTATTATAGTTGAACTTGTGCTCGGGACCTGCTAACTCGGTAAAGAATTGTCCCAGGCTATCTAAAGGTTCACCATCCACCTTTAAGATTAAAGATTCAATTTTGGCCGGGCCTATGCCCTTGTTCATCGACCGAATGGTGAAGCCCTCTGAATTGTAGTTTTGTCCTAAAATAACATAAGGCCATACCGAAGCTTCTTGCTGAGTTCGCATGATCCTCACCTCGTAAAAGGAAACAACCAGGGCACATATACTAATGAGAATGGCCGTAAAGGCTACAATGCGATCGGCATTTAAGGTTTTTTTGGGAGAGCTCATCGGAGTTAAAAAATATCAATAGAAACACGTCAAGACAGATTTTGTTTCTTAAGCCAACTGAGAGAGGCCTGACAGCACATCTGCTGGAAATGTAAAACCCGTTGGTCACAAGCCTGGTGAAGCCGAATGGTCCATTCGATAAGTGGCATACACATTCTTCATAAAACCTTCAGAAATCCGTGTAGCCATCCCTGCCTAACTATTTCAAATTGTGATCATCAGAGCCATAGCAAACGCCAAGGACTCAAACAGTATACATAAAACCCGGATTGATGAACGAAATCCCCAACATCAGGAATCTCAAATGGCCTGTTTTCACTTTTTTTATACTTGCCTATGTCTGGTCATGGAGCTGGTGGGTCCCTGTATTATATAAGTTACATGATCAGGGTAACAACCCCGGCAACATACCTGGCTGGATAGTCCCTTTTGTCGTGTTGGGAGCTTATGGGCCCAGCATAGCCGCTATATCCCTCACCATCTTCGCTAAGGGTACTACTGGTCTTAAGAGGTTGCTTTCGCGTTTTCTTTTGTGGAGAGCTCCGGTTTTAGTTCATTTCATTACCTGGCTTGGCCCGTCTGTTTTTCTGATCATAGCCATATTGCTCTCCCCGGCAAATAGTGCCCTCCTGGGAAAGCTCGACTGGTCTCAAGCACAGCTCATTCCCATGGTTTTAATATCAGGATTGATCTTCGGGCCTTTGGCAGAAGAGCTGGGCTGGCGCGGATATGCCCTCCCCTTTTTGCAAAAGAAGTACTCTGCCCTCACCAGTAGTTTGATCATCGGGGTTGCCTGGTGCTTTTGGCATACGCCCTTGTTTTGGGCACCGGGAGGCACCCTGATCAGCGGTCACGAGGTGACCATCCTGGCTGTAAGTAAATACTTGCTTTTTGCCTGTGGTCTCTCGGTTATCTTCACCTGGATTTTCAATCGTTCCAAAGGATCGGTGCTCCTTTCTGTGGTCTTTCATACTATGGCCAATGCATCACTGCCTTTCCTGCTATTTCCCTACGCAAATGCCAATGCCGTTTACTCCATTAGCTGGTTGATGATCATTCCGGTATGGATAGTGGCTATTAGTTTACTGTTCTTTTATGGCCATAGGAACCTGAGCAAAGAACCCCGTATCAAATCAGGCTGATTACCTGAAGACTTCATTTTTTAAAAAAACTTTGACTAGGCCATTTGCGATGCATCATTCTATCAAACCCATAAATCCGACTTGGGCTGGAAAGAAAAACTGAAAGCATCAGAGCTACCAGAATCAGGTGTTGCAACAAAGCTCCATTCATTAAACCATAATTGAGAAGCATAAATACGCCCGCCCAGGTACTCAGCCTTACCAGTGTGCCGGACAAAAAGGAAATTCCGATCAATAGCTCGCCCCAGCCTACCAGGCTCGCAAAGATTGCCTTGTTTGGAAGCACAACCCCGGTAAGAAATGGCTTATAAAACCCGATGGTCCTACTCTGCTCAATAGCCTGCTGTAAAGCTGCTTCCAGCTGCACTGAAGGATCATCACGGGTCACACCGAACCACCCACTTACTGCCCACATAATTCCTAATACAATCATTAAGCTAAGCCCAGCTATCTTCTTCAATTTTTGTTTCATGTTTTCAAATTTCCCCAACTATCAACTTTCTGTGTTTTTGGGCAAAATGGATGGCTGAACATTTTCTGAACATTGGAATTCTGTACCAGTCTTTAAAGTTGCATGCAAGCGTTTAAATAGTTTTTAACCTGTGAACTTGGTCTAACAATCCTGTTCATAAAGGAGGGGGGCAAAACCGAAAACAGTGCGAAATACAAGTTGGTTGGATTTGCTACGCGTAGGCCTTGTGCGGCAAAAACCAAGCTTGGATTTGATGTTTTCGGAAAGGGTTTCCTGCCTGCCTGAGTATCTCAGTACGGCCGGCACGGTTCGTCACTTTTTGCGGCCAAAAACTGACAACCAGCATTCTAAATGCTCGATAATTGAGTTAATGATGAAGGAAGTTATCTTGACAATTGCAATCAGCGTTGACTTATTCCCCAGATAAACCGATTGATCTGGGATTTGTACCAATAGCCAAGATTTTCATCAACAGACCAGGCATCGATTCGTATCTTAAGAGAAGTGAGAAACAAGAACATTATCCGGGTTTTCGGGAAGCGCGTGGACCTCGTCAAAAACACGATTCATTTCAAGGGAAAGAGTACCAGCATTCAACCCAGACTCATTCAGCTACTCAGAACGCTACACGAAGCCAGAGGGGAAGTTGTGCTCAAAGAAACTTTAATGCAAAGAGTATGGACGGATGCCATCGTGACAGAGGACTCACTCACCAAAGCTATTTCCAAACTGCGTAAAATATTGGATCCGGACCTTGATGAATCCAGTATTCAGACCATCAATGGAGTGGGTTATGTCCTGCGAAAACCCCGGCTGGGGCAGTACCTTAAAGAGCGCAGACTGACCATTGCTTTGACAACTGCCGTTCTACTCCTACTCTATATCCTGTTGGGTTCGGGAGTAGTTGAGTGGGCTCTTGCACATCCCTCTCAACTCACTAATTAGTGATCCACCTTAATGTACTTCACCGGATTTTGCCTTGCCGCCCTCAAAGCATTGATGGTTAAAATTGCCAGAGCCAGAAGAATCAATCCAAGCCCCGAAAATGTGAATACCTGCCAGCCCATGGATATCCTATAAGCGAATTTATTGAGCCATTCATTTGAGAAACTGACCACAAAGGGTAGCGCCAATAAAAGAGCTATACTCAATGGCCAGAAAAACTGCCTTATAAAGAGTTCATACAGTTTCAGGGCACTGGCACCGAGTACCTTGCGCATGGCTATCTCCTTGACTTTGATTCTGAAAATCACCTGAGACATGCTCGTCAAACCTAAAATGGCAATGAGTATGGCGACTATCGTAGCTCCTTTAATCATAGCTGCCAGTCGCTGTTCGGCCAGGTAAGAAGCGCTTAAATCATCTTTCAAATAGCTGAAAGTAAAGGGAGTAGTCGGATTTACTTTGTACCAGCCTTTTTCTATTTGCTCAATGGTTCCCGGGTCTATCTCTGTAAGCCTGACAGACGCGTATTTATAAGGGTTCAATGCTGGCTCGGGAAGTGCTCCCGGTGGCAAGAGTACCAATGGGCCAATCTGGTTATACAGATTCTCGTGATGAAAATCGGAGATCACTCCTTTAATCGTGAGCTTTTTACCATAAAAAACCAGCTTCTGCTCCAACACCTCAGAAGCTTCAAGGTAGCCCATCTCCCTCATAGCGCTTTCATTAATCATTACATCCGAAGAATCAAGCAGAACGACTTCTGAACTGCTTCCATTGGTTAAAAGGGCAATGGCATAAGTATCCAAAAAGTAGTCATCTGCCACCAGCACAGGCCATAGCAGTTGTTCAGATCCGGTAGCTGCGAACTCCAATGTTTCAAAATCACCCCCAGGAAGGTGATATGAAAGGGAAAGGGATTTAGCCTCCGGTAGCTTCGACCATTCATTCAGCAAGACCTGCCTGTCGTTCGCCTGTACCTTTTCAATTTGGTGAACAACGATCACCTGATCTTCATCAAAGCCCAAATCGGCTTCCAGCAGATAGTTATTCTGGGATTGAAAAACGGCTGCTGCCATTAAGGTGATAAAGGCAACGAGAAACTGCAGGCCCAGAAGCCATTTTTGCAAGTTCACGCCTCTGTGCCCTTTGAGTAAACTTCCTCTCAATCCCTCTTTGGGTGAAACAGCCGATAAAGCGGTGGCAATAAAGATTCCTGAAAACAGACATATCAAAACCGTGGACAAGACCACCGCCAGAATGAAGTTGAAAGAAAGCTCGAAACCCGAGGGCAATTCTACCTGAAACAAGGGTACAAATGGTTTAACAATCAGCACCAATAAAGCAGCCATCAAAATAGAGAAGCCTCCCAAAACAGCTGATTCCATTAAAAAGAGAGAGAACACCTGATTTTTGAAAGCGCCCATGCTCTTGCGAACTCCTATTTCCTTTACTCGATGTAATCCATTGGCAAAGGAGATATTGAAGAAGTTTACTGTCGTTAAGATGAAAATCAAAGCAGCCACTGATATCAGAATCTGTAGAAAGCTCTTGTTCACTCCCTCTTCGAATTCACCATCTAAACCAGCTGCCGTATGGATTTCGGTGATGGGCTGAATAGAAAAAGACACGCTCCTACCCGATTCCAGGTATTGGTCAAAAGACATATTAAATCTCCCCTGCAGGTATGGGCCCAGATTTTCTCTGATCAGTGGATTGAATTTCTGATTGATCAAATCGACATCGTGATCTGCCTTCACCTTGATATAGGTGGCAATTCCGCCCAGCCAGTCATCTTTCTTGAAATCCCCCAGGGTGGATATGGAAGCCAGAAAGTCGAACTGCAGATGTGAGTTTTCAGGTGGGTCGCTGACCACACCGGTTACCGTAAAACTTTTGGTAGTGAAATTCAAAGAATATGATTTCCTCACCTTGATGTCTATTACTTTTCCGATAGGGTCGGACGAGCCAAAATACTTCACCACCATAGATTCCGTGAGCACCACGGTTTGCGGGGAGACCAAAGGTGAAACCGTATTTCCTTTCACAATCGGGAATGAAAAGATATCGAAGAAAGTGTTGTCGGTAAGAAAGAACTGCTGCTCTTCAAATACCTTGTTATTGTAACTCACAGAAGGTGCGATTCTTTGAAGCCTGGCAAACTCACTTACTTCGTCAAACTCTGACGTGATTTTCGGACCAGCAGGCAATGGAATATAGGCCCGTTCAGTTAGTTCACCATTGGCATTTCCGGAAGTAGAATTTACGCGATAAATCTGTCGGTAGTCGGTATGAAATTCATCATACGAAAGCTCATAGTGAATGTAGAATGCCAAAAACCCACAGGCAACTGCGCCTAACGATAGCGTTAGGAGACTGATCATAGCACCGATCCTGAATTTGACAATTGCCCGGAATCTGGTTTTTACTATCGATTTTAACATAACAAGGCTGTTTGATATTTTGACATAGCGCAGGTAGTGACCAAAGCTGAAAAGAGTGATTACATTGAGTAGATAGCTCCAGTTCGCCTTCCATTTACCCATGGAATCCAGGTTATCCTGGTAGACCTCAGTAAAGTCTCCTTCCATATCAACCTTTCTTTCACTGGGGGCCAACAGGTTAAAGAGCCATCTGAGGATTTTGGGTGGCTGATTGCTCATTTTTGGAATTTGATAGATGAAAAAGTCGAAGGGTCAATATCTCTCCACAACCCTAACCGGTTGTCGTTGACCTGCTGAAGAATTTGCTGACCCTGGGCGGTAACAGCAAAATAACGTTTCGGCTTTCCTCCCCTTTTACCGGTAGGCTCTCCCAATTTAGAATCCAGGTGCCCCTTTCTTTCCAGACGATAAAGAGCGGTATGCAAGGCACCCAGGCTGATAGACCGGCTTTGCCGTTTTGACAATTCTTCCCGAATGCTCACACTATAGGCGTCTTGATCCAACACCCCTACTGTGAGCAAGATCAGCTCTTCCAATTCTCCCAAACTATTTCTCCCTGACATATTCCCCTTATTTGTAGGTATTTTAAAACTAAGGATAAAATATAATACATACAAAAAGAAAGAAACATACTATCCGGGCTTCGAGCTTCATGAGCTGAATGCTTGGCGACAAAGTTCGGGAGCTTCATGGCCTTAACGGAATTCAAATGTCTGACTGACATCATTGACTATTGTGACTTATTTGAGCATCTTCCTTTCGAAAAGGGTGATTAAGAATTAATCCGGTTCAACTCAGAAATTGACTAAAACCCGACTCTGACTCTATCAAATCACACAAGAATTATCCAATAAGACTGATACCTTTCTATAAACCCGGGAACAAACAGTATATGAAAGCCCTTTTGATAGCCCTCCTTATCACATCTACCACAGTGCTTTCTTCGCAAACAGCTCACCCGAGTAATGGCGAGTTCAAAAAGCTAAAATGTGGTCTTTACAAGAACCAGGCAGGAGACATAGGATTCAAAACTTCTACCCTTCTGGACGATCTGGGAAATCATGCAATTACATATCAGCAGTATGTTTACCTGTTGGATAAAGATGATCAAAGAGGGTATCAGCCGGTAGCATTCAGAGAGGTTGTGGATACCAAAAGCTTTAAAATTCTTAACCTCTTTTACTGCAAAGACAAGAACTATATCTACGCAATTCATTATACCTCCGGTGGGGCTGTATTCAATGCTACAAAGCAAATTGACCCTAAATCATTTCACCCTTTCGGTAACAGTACCTATGGCTCCGATGGCACCAACATTTATTACAGAACCGAGATCATGAAAATGGCAGATCAGAAATCATTCAAGGTAATTACTGATAGCGAAAACAGGGCTTACGATAAGAACAACTATTACCTGAATGGAGAAATATTGCCCCTGAAAGATGCCAGGGTAATGGGATTTGACCAAATGAAAAAGAAAAACCGAAAATGACCTTACGTTCCGATTTCCCCCTGCGCCAACCAGCAATTCTGTGTACCCTATTACTCTCATTAAGTTTATTCGTCAATTGTTCATCACCCGACCTCTCATATGAACTGGGTATGGTGGAGGTTGACAAGCAGGAGTATGAATCCGCCATAGAGTACTTCAAAGCCGGCCTTAAAAACAATCCGGATGATGCATATCGATTTCACTATGCCCTGGGCCGTTGCTACTTCGAGTTGTCGGATTATGCCATGGCAAAAAAGGAACTCAATAAGACGATCGCCCTGAACAAATATTTTCCCGGCTCTTACTTTTTAATGGCCAAAATATTTTCAAGAAATGGTGACTTTGAAAAGGCCATAGACTATTATAGCCAAGCCATAGCCATCGAGCCGGATCCAAGGTTATTTACCTCAAGGGGCTTTATTTACATTCGTATGAATAAATTTGAAGCAGCTTTAAATGATCTGGATGAAGCACTGGAACTAAACCCGGAAGATGCCTACGCTTTAAGCAACAGAGGCCTGGTGAAAACAAAGTTGAACAGGTTAAGTGAAGCCAGGCTTGATCTGGAAAAATCAAAGAGGGCAGACGCTTCAAATCCATATATGTATAAGCACCTGGCCCTCCTCAATTTGGCAGAAAAAGACACCCCCAGGGCCTGTATAAACTTACAGGAAGCCAAAGACAAAGGTTACTCCACCTTCGGAAATGAAATAGACAAGCACGAGGTGGACGACCTGCTTCGACTGCATTGTCAATAGTGATGACCAAAAGTATTCAATGGTATCTGATAGTTCTGCTAGCCCTTTGCTCCTGCTCCAATCCCGGCAAAACAGATATCCCTACCATACATTCAGAATTCGTCAATGATGACTTTGAACTATATATCGATCTGCCTCCTCGATACTCCGCAGACAGCAGCTATGCTGTAGCCTTCTATATGGATGCCAATCTGAAGTTGGGCAGTCAGCTAAGGGCACAGATAAGACTAAAGGAAAATACCCAAAATCTCGGTAAAGTGATCTTTGTGGGAATTGGTCACACCGGCAATTACCGGCATCAAAGGCGCAGGGACTTTATTCCTCCCAATGTGGAAAATGGTCGGGTGGTCCAGAGTAAGGCCGTGAATTTTGGTCATGCAGATGCATTTTACAGTTTCCTGACCAAAGAGCTGATTCCGCATATCAATCGGCAATACCCCAACAATGGGAGCTATAGTTATATCGGTCATTCATTCAGTGGTTTATTCGCCTTCTATGCCATGCTGCAGCCCGAGCTGGTATTTAAAAACCATATAGCTATGAGCCCATCTCTCTGGGTGAACTACAATAACTTTTTCGAAATGGAAGAGGCCTTCGGGAATGATAAAACTAACATGGAGACCTACTTATATCACGCCTGTGGCACGGCAGAATGGGCCAACAAGGTGCGTTCTACCTCTCGCAAAATGAAGGCTGTTCTGAACGAAAGAGCTTACAAGGGGCTGAATTATGAGTATGTGGAACATGCAGGGAAAGGTCACAACGGTGTGGTCCCGGTTTCCCTGGAATACGTTTTGAAGAATGTTGACTTTTAAACCAGCACTGACGCATGAAAAGCTTCTTCACAGGTTATCGCTCCCGTTTTGTATACAATACCATCCTGCTTGATGCTGAGCCCTCCAAAATATGGGCTGAGATAACGAACGTTCAGATTGCTCAATTCAGATTCCCTCTTCTTCTATCCATACTCGGAATACCCAAACCTCTATCGGCAGAGGTGATCAGAGAGGGAGTCGGTGGATACCGGGAGGCAACTTTCTCTAACAATGCCCGATTCAAACAAGAAATACTGGAATGGGAGCCAGACAAAAAATACCGGTTCAGGTTCAATCCAACGACCAATTTTAAAGTCGGTCACTTTATGAACTTATCAAAGGGGCCTTTCGAAATCGAAACAGGAGGCTATGAACTCTTTGTGATTGAGGGTCAAACCAAACTAGTCCTGTCAAGCAATTACAGGCTCAATGGACTATTTGGTACCCTTATGCATTTGCCTTTTCGCATGATCATTTACTACTTTCAGAAATACCTGTTGAAAGGAATCAAAAAGAATCTGACCTGATCGGGAATTCAGAATGTTGTAACGGTACTCTTCTTCAGAATGGTTATCTTATCTCCAACGGACATGACAAAGACTCTCGCCAATACCGAAACAGATAAGAGTGTGCCTGATTTTATTGACGCCATCACCAACAAAAGGCGACAATCGGATAGCAGACAACTGCTTAAACTCATAGAAGAAATCACGAGCAAAGAGCCTAAAATCTGGGGAGTGAGCATTATTGGTTTTGGCAAGTATAAATACAAGCGGAAGAACGGAGACGAATTTGAGTGGTTCAATGTAGGCTTTTCTCCCGGCAAGGCTCATCTCACCGTCTATGTGATGTATGATATTAACGAAGAGCAGGAGCTTCTTAAACAACTTGGTCCCTATAAGTCAGGGAAAGGCTGTCTGTACATCAAAAAACTTGAAGACATCAATATTGATGCTCTTAAGAAGATTATCGTCAAAAGTGACAAATGGAATAATAACCCTTGATTTCTTTTCCGATAGACCTCCATGCGAAGGCTCATGGCCTCACGATGAAGGTTGGTGCCCTCACAGTGTGAAGGTTGGTGTCCTCACTGTTCGGAAGTTGGTATCGACACCAACATCACCATATCAATCCTCTCCTGCCCTTCTCAACACCGCATTGAGCAGTACATTGGTACCATTTTCAAGGTCAACCGGATGGGTGAGTTCCTTTACATTGTGGCTGATGCCCTCTACGCTGGGCACGAAAATCATAGCTGAAGGACAAACAGAAGCCATCATTTGTGCATCATGTCCGGCTCCACTGGGCATGCGCTTAACTGAAAGGCCAAGTGCCTCGGCTTCATCAGCCACTAAGCCTACCACCTCCTTATCGAATTGAACCGGGGCAAAACGCACCATTTCTTCCCGTTCCAGGCTCAAACCTACTGCCTGGACCACGGCTTTGATCTTTTGATCTATATCGATCTGTCCCTGCTTCAGAGCTTCATAATCCACACTGCGCAAATCAAGGGTAAATCCGGCCTTTTCCGGCACAATGTTTATTGCATTGGGCTCAAAGCTTATCGTACCCACAGTGGTGAGCACCTGGCTGTTGGCCTTCCGGGAATAGTCGCCTATATAGTGCATCACCTCACTCGCGGCATAGCCGGCATCTTTTCTATAGGGAACTGGGGTGGTACCCGCATGATTGGCCTGGCCCTTGATCGTATAGAGGGTCCAGTAGATACCCTGAACCATCTCTACGGCACCAATGTCCGTTTTTTCAAGCTCCAGGGTAGGTCCCTGCTCAATATGGAGTTCTAAAAAGCTATCCGGTTCCATACTGCCACAAGGCATATCACCGGAATAGCCAATGGCTTTCAACCTGCTTCCCACAGTGTCCTGAGCATTATCATAAGCCGGGCTTTCTAAAATTTCATCCAGTAACTCAGGATGAGCAAAAACATGGCTTCCCATCATATCCGGAGCAAAACGTACTCCTTCTTCATTGGTGAAGTTGATCAGCGCTATAGGCTTTTCAGTAATGACATTGGCATCGTTGAGGCTTTGAATCACCTCCAGGCCAGCCAATACCCCCAGGGCGCCATCATAACAACCGCCCTGATAAACCGTATCGAGATGAGAGCCCATAGTCACAGGTGGCACATCTCGCAATCCCTTGCGAATACCGATCATGTTCCCAATCCGATCAATCAGCACTTCCAGACCCGCTTCCAGCATTTGCTGCTTCAGCAGGTCTCTCGCCTCTCGATCTTCTTCTGACAAAGCAATCCGCTCCACTCCTGTTTTCTGTGCTTCACCAATTTTGGCATAGCGCTGCAGGTTATCAAGAAGTCGTTGCGCATTGATTTTCATTCCAAAACTTGTCGGTTAATGGTTAAGGGAACTACTGATGAATCAACTGATTACAGACCCCGGTTCAACCCCCTCATTGGGTTGCAAAAGCCTTAGGTTGCCCGCCTTGTCTTCCGCCATCAGAATCATTCCGTGTGACTCTACTCCCATCATTTTTCGGGGAGCGAGGTTGGCGATAATCGTCACCTGTTTGCCCACCATTTCCTCAGGAGAATAGTGCTTGGCAATACCGCTTAAGATAGTGCGCTTGTCCACGCCAGTATCCACCAGAAATTGTAATAGTTTATTCGACTTCTCGACCTTCTTTGCTTCCAGAATGGTACCCACACGCAGGTCCATTTTCATAAAGTCATCAAATACAATCCCCTCTTTCAATGGTGCAGCAGGTTGTTCTTCCATTTCGTTTTGCTTTTTAGTATCAGCCAGCTTCTGTATCTGGGCTGCTATGGTTTTATCTTCAATTTTTTCAAATAACAGCTGCGCTTTTTCCAGAGCCTGGCCCTCTTCTAAAAGTTCATCCTGACCGGCTGAAAGCCAATCCAGTTTTTCCATATTCAAAAAGCCTCTGAGCTTTTCGGTAGTAAATGGAATAAAAGGCTCAGCCACAATGGATATATTTGCAGCAATCTGCAAGGCAATATTCAGGATAGTCCCTACACGTGCCGGATCAGTTTTGATCACCTTCCAGGGCTCGGTTTCTGCCAGGTATTTATTTCCCATGCGGGCAAGCTCCATCATCTCGGCAAGGCCTTCTCTGAAGCGATACTTTTCTATAGATTTCCCCACTCTCACGGGAATGCTACCCATATCATCAATGACCTGCTGATCTATATCAAAAAGCTCTGCTCTTTCAGGCACCTTACCGTCAAAGAATTTATGCGTCAGCACCACCGCTCTGTTGACAAAATTGCCAAGAATGGCCACTAATTCATTGTTGTTACGCGCCTGAAAGTCTTTCCAGGTAAAGTCATTGTCTTTGCTTTCCGGAGCATTGGAGCAGAGCGCATAACGCAATACATCCTGCTTGCCCGGTAGCTCTTCCAGGTACTCGTGTAACCATACTGCCCAATTACGACTGGTAGAAATCTTATCCCCTTCCAGGTTCAGGAATTCATTGGCCGGCACATTGTCAGGCAATACGTAATCACCCATCGCTTTAAGAATAGCCGGAAAGATGATACAGTGAAATACGATATTGTCTTTGCCAATAAAGTGGACCAGCTTGGTGTCATCTGATTTCCAGTAAGGCTCCCAGTCTATGCCTTTTTCAGCCGCCCATTCGCGTGTAGCCGAGACATAGCCAATAGGTGCATCAAACCATACATAAAGCACTTTACCATCGGCACCTTCTATCGGCACTTTGATACCCCAGTCCAGGTCGCGTGTCATAGCTCGGGCCTGCAGACCTCCATCAATCCATGATTTACACTGACCCCAAACGTTTGGTTTCCAGTCGTCCTTATGCCCCTCTACAATCCATTCCTTCAGCCAAGCCTCATAGTTTTGTAAGGGTAAGTACCAGTGTTTGGTTTCTCTCCGTACAGGAGGGTTTCCGCTCAGGGTAGACTTTGGGTTAATAAGATCGGTTGGGTTCAGGGATGAGCCACAGTTCTCACACTGATCACCATAAGCCGCTTCGTAGCTACAACGCGGGCAGGTACCTGTAATATAACGGTCGGCCAAAAATTGCTGCTGCTCATCGTCATAGTACTGCTCGCTTACACGCTCTTCAAAAAGTCCCTCATCATAGAGTTTTTTGAAAAACATCTGAGCTGTTTCATGCTGCACCTGATTAGAGGTACGCGAGTAGATATCAAAAGAAACCCCGAGATCTGCCATAGACTCCTTAATGATGCCATGGTATTTATCCACAATCGCCTTCGGAGTAGTTCCCTCCTTCCGTGCACGCATGGTGATGGCCATTCCGTGCTCATCAGAAGCACAGATAAAGGCTACATCTTCTCCCTTAGACCGGAGGTAGCGCACGTAGATATCGGCCGGCACATAAACTCCCGCTAAATGGCCAATATGCAAAGGGCCATTGGCGTAGGGCAATGCTGCGGTAACGGTATGTCTTTTGAACTCTTTTTGACTCATAGCTCGCAAAGATAATCGGTTGATTTTTAGATACAGGTTTTTGGTATCAGATTTTGAAGTTCAGTCGATGGTCGATTGTCCGCAGTCGATAGCCTATTGCTCATACGCAATGGACGTTGAACTGTATACTCTTGCGATAAATCAATCTGCTTTTCATATTTTCCAGCCTTGAACTCAAAGAATATGCATCAGGAAATCACAGCACAGGCCATTCGTTACTTCACCGAAAACACCAATAAGGTTACTAAATGCCTTGAGCAATTATCGGAAGAGGAAGTCTGGCAGCGGCCCAATAATGCTTCGAACGCAGTAGGCAACCAGATTCTCCATTTATGTGGGAATATTACACAATACGCCATTGCCTCCTTAGGTCAAAACGAAGATCTCAGAGAAAGAGATAGTGAATTTGCAGCCACAGGGGGCCTTTCAAAAGCTCAACTTCTCGATAAACTCTCCAACACGGTGAATCAGGCAATCCACACCTTCGATACGCTTAAGGAAGAAGAACTTCTTCGGGTCAGGTCCGTACAGGGATTTAGTTATACCGGCATTGCGGTCATAATGCATGTGGTGGAGCACTACTCCTACCATACCGGCCAGATTGCCTTTTGGACCAAGCTATTAAAGGATAAGAGTCTCGGCTTTTATGACGGGATTGACCTTAATGCCAAGAATGAAAGTTAAGATTTAGCATGGATAAATCAGGGCCATACGCTCCTTACCTCTTACCTTAAAAGTCAAAAACCAACCTATGAAACCTCTCTTTGCTCTGATGTTCGGCATGATCGCCCATATCACGGTTGCCCAATCAGAAAGCATCCTTAAAGCCAAAATAGACAGCATTGCTACGGCCAAGATTCAGGAGTACCAACTCGTGGGCCTCTCAGTAGGCGTGGTGAAAGACAATGAGGTTTTCTTTACCAAAGGCTACGGAACACGGCAGTTGGGTACTGATAAACCCGTGACGGAAAGTTCCATCTTTCATGCTGCCTCGGTAAGCAAGCTCTTTACAGCATTGGCAGTGATGGAGCTGATGGATGAGAAAGGATTCAGCCTTGACACCCCTGTGACAGACATTGTACCCAACCTTAACTTTAGTGATAACAAAGTGGCTCAGATCAGTGTAGAACAGATTCTCAACCATACCTCAGGGCTACCGGATGTTTATAATTACGACTGGAAAAGTAACCATCAGGAAGAAAACAGTCTGAGGAATTACTTCAATGAAAAAAAGCTCAAGACCCGCAACGCCCCCGGAACCAACTATGCTTATAGCAACCTGGCTTATGACCTGCTGGGCCTGGTCGTGGAAGAACTATCAGGGCAGTCATTTGAAGATTATGTAAAGCAAAATCTGCTGACTCCGGCCGGTATGAAGCATAGTGATTTCAGGCACTTTCTGATTCCGGAAGGGTTGAGAACCAGACCGCACACCATGAGCAGAGTAAGCGGAAAAATCTCCGAGAGGACGATTTACCCCTACAATAGAGAGCATGCCCCCAGCAGCACGCTCAATGCCTCGGCCCAAGAGCTGAGTTTATGGATGAGTCATTTCCTGCGGCAGTTGGACGGCAATAGTCTCCATCAGCAAATGCTGGAAAACAGCACCGAAGCCAGCGAATACATAGGTTTAGGCTTTCATTTGAATAGTATTCATGGTTTCAAGGCCGTTGGTCATTTTGGCGGAGATCAGGGCTTTCGTAGTGCACTTTTTATGATTCCGGAGAAGCAGACAGGGATTGTAGTGCTAGGTAACGTTGATTACAAGGACGACTTTCGTCAGGAGTTAATATTAGCCATCAGTAAGGTGATCTTAGAGGCTGAGAAATAAGATAAAGAATCAAGTCCTCCCCCAGTCACCAAAGCCCTGGCATAGGTGACCAGTTAAGAAACCTTTGGAGCATTGCCTCCCCGGGTACCTGCATAAATCACCACACCACCACTGGCAAACATAATAAGACTATACACTGCAGCGGTAATGGCATATTCCGTACTGCCCAGCAACACCACTGCTATGGTAATGGCAAGCGTGCCATTCTGAATGCCCGACTCGATTGAAATTGAACGGGCCATTTTCTTATTGATATTCAGCATTCTGGCCGAGAGGTAACCCACCACCATAGTAGCTATATTGAGCATCAGGGCTACCAGTCCGGCTTCCTCCATGTAGGACATGATATTGTCTTTCTCCTTAATCACCAGCCCCACAATTACCAGCATCAACACGATCCCCGAAGCGATCCGCACCGGTCTCTCCATCTTCATGGCAAAGCCCTCTTTATACCGCCTGATCAACATGCCAATGGTTACCGGAATTATCACAATCACCAGAATCTGTACGATGGTATTGACCACATCCAGCTTGATGACCTGCCCGGCCTCCAGGAAGTGGGTCAGCGAAAAATTAACGATAAAGGGAATGGTGAGCAGTGTGATAAAACTACTCAAAGCCGTCAAAGTCACAGAAAGCGCGGTATCCGCCTTGGCCAGGTGGGCGATCAGGTTTGAGGTAGGGCCTCCGGGACAAGCCGCCAGAATCATCAGACCAACGGCAATTTCGGGTCGGGTGGGAAAAGCCATGGTCACACCAAAAGCAATGAGAGGCAGTAAGATCAATTGATTTAGCAACCCGATTACCACGGCCTTAGGGTAAAGAAATACCCTTCTAAAATCTGCAAACACCAGGGAGAGCCCCATGCCGAGCATAATAATGATCAATGAGATAGCTAAAATGAGCGTTGAGGCCTGATCCATGTTAAAGGGGTTTAATTCAGACAAATATAGTTTTTTGATGTTAAGGTGTAGAGAAGAGCTATGAAGTCTTCACGGTACTGATTTCTGTCTCCTGCCTCACACGATTAGTCCAAAAGCCCTCCAATTATATCTACTATATTGCGCTCACCTCAATCAGATAGTATATCTGTAGCTCCTAACCGAAGCAAGCCCAAAGACCGAATTATACTATGCCTGAGAAAAAGACCCTTGTTAAGCGATTCAGGGAAATTGCCATGGAAGTAACCATGATTGTTGTTGGTATTTTACTAGCCATGGCCATTGACGACTGGAACGATAACAGACACGATGACGATGACCTGAAAAGCTACCTGAGCAGTATAGCTGAAAACATAAAAAGTGATATCCGAAAGGCTGAATTCATCAATAAAACCAGGAGCAAAGAAATCTCCCAGGGCAACTACATCATTGACAGAGTAACGCGTAAAACTTATCTGGATATTACTGATGTGAATATTGCCTCTGAGGTGCTGGCCTCACTTATGCAGCCGGACTATCTGAACGCAGACCAGAGTGGTTATGAGTCACTTAAGAGTTCAGGTTTCCTTGCCAAACTCCAGGGAAAACAACTCCAGGGACTCCTGTACCGATATTATAATCTGATTAAGGAAATATCCGTACATGAAAACAATCAGAACCTGAGATTCCAGAGAGCCGAAGATGAGTTTTCCAAAGCAGGATTTCAGAGCCTCCCCCTCTTTTTCAATACAGATTATGTTACTACCAACAAACAACTGTTAAAAGACCTTCAGCCCTTCTATGAAGAAGTCATCAATCACCCCGTTTCACAGCAACTCTATCAGTTGGGAATCAACCAGGAAACTGTCAGAAATGAGAACCTCATCGTTTTGGGCAGCGAGATTCTCAGAATGATCAATCTGCACCAACTGGACTTCGACAAAGAATCGCAACACAACCTTGAAGCCTATTTTGATATAATCGATCCTGTGGGCTACCCGAAAATCATTGAGTTAGGCATGTACAATAACAAGTTTTTTATAGGAGGTACTGCTGACTCAAATAACCACCTGCTTTGGGAGTATATGGGAGTAAATGAATATCTGATAAATTACCCTGCCAACATGAAATGGGGCTTTCATTACTTCGTTAACCGGCACAATCACAGCCAGCTAAAAGTGGGAAAAGACTATTCTAAATATAAAACGCTGGAGCTTGAACTTAAAGGAGTAAATGGTGGTGAGTTAGTGGAAATAGTTATCAAAGATGTAGCTGACCCTGAAGATGACAGCGCTACGAAAATCCCACTGACTTTGACCAGTGAATGGAAAACCTATCAAATTCCACTATCAGATTTTAAAACAGCCGACCTGAAAAACCTGCACATAGTCGCGGGTTTTAAATTTGAAGGAGAGGCCAGATCGATTAGGGTAAGAAAAATAGAGTATATAAGGTAAACCCGGGAACACCAAAAGCCTTGATCATTCGTATACCCTGAGTAACCCATCCATAAGATGAATATTGAAGAATACCGACTCTATTGCCTCGCAAAAAAGGGAGTCACCGAATCTACCCCTTTCTCTAAGCTACCCGATATCCTGGTGTTTAAAGTAATGGGCAAGATGTTCACCGCTACTGATATCGGCACTTTTGAGAATATCAGCATCAAATGTATACCGGAAACCATTGAAGAGCTGAGAGCCCAATATCCGGCTATGACCATTCCCGCCTATATGAGCAAGAAGCACTGGAGTAGCGTGACCATGGATGGTTCGGTTTCAGGTGAATTGTTGCGAGAATGGCTCGACATCTCCTACAATCTGGTAGTAGCAGGGCTGCCAAAAAAGCTCAAATTGGAGCTGGGGGCCTAGTTGACCAGGCTAGTAAGCCCAGAGTCTTAAGGCAAACCAACCAAAACTGATACAATACACAGCCAGAAAAGCACTACCCAACAAGACGGATGTATACATAAACCTGGACAGGCGGGTTTTCAGTTCGTTCCGGTTTTTAAACAGATAAAAACCTGCCACAATTACACTTATTGGAAATAACGAAGTGAGTAAAAGGACTAAGACAGAAGGCACGCCTACCTGCCCTAATCCTACCAACTTGTCAAGCGAAGAATTGGATAAGAAAATGTAGAATGACAAAATCAATAACCAGTAAGGCAAGGCAGTTAACAATGCTCTGAACAGCACAGACCACGAAGATTTTTTAAACAAGGCAGTAAAAAATCTCACAAGCACAGACAGGGTTGCCACCAATCCCAACAGCAAACTCAGCGCAACCGAAATTCTCAAAGTTAAAAAGACGGTACTGTTTACCGGCACCATCAAATCATCATTAAAATAAAGGGCTTTTTCGCCCTCATTATCAGCCAGATATAAAGAGGGATATACATCATCGCTGTGAACAAAGGCACGCCCCCCAACTGAACCATACTTCATGTCACCACCCAAAAACATGGTAAGTACCAGAGAATCACTCTCCCAACTCACCTTAGCTGTTCTGAACGGATAATTGACCAGATCGAAAATGCCGTTTCTGGAATTGAGCACTCGGTACTCTCCTTCCCATTCACCAAAGCCAGTCACTTCTCTGGTAGCAGCAGTATAAGTTCCCTTTTTTTGATCAGGCAGCAACTCATCTACTATCGCATTGAGAATGGCTCTATTGCTGACCCCCAGATTATTGCTTACCATAATACCAAGGTCGAATTGCCTGCTGTAGATATAGTCAGAAACGAAGCCATTAATCCCTCCGTTATGGCCCAAAAAGTCCAGATCCCGGCTTCCTGCTGATTTGGTGTAAATTCCCAGGCCATACCCCTGCTCAATACCATTGGCCTGTTCAAACCACCCGTGAAGCTGTTCCATTTCTTTCATAATGCTACTGTCTGCTATGCCCGAGCTATCCTGCAAAACTGGGTTCAATAGATATTGCAGAAAAACCGACATATCACGGGCATTGCTTAATAAAGCTCCTGCCGATTCACCCATCAACTTCACACGCTTTGCTTCGGTCAAGCCGTCATCTCCCCATGCATAGCCGGTCACAAATTGCTGTTTTGGTAAATCTCTGCCCTCTTCACTGATAAACTGTGTTTCGTACATGCCCAGGGGTAATAGTATCTGATCACGAATATATTCCTGATAAGGCCTGCCACTTACCTTTTCAATCAGATAGCCCAGAATCACATACCCCGGATTGGAGTATGAATGCACAAGGCCCGGCTTCCAGCGACTGCGCATAGAAGACTCATAAGACCTCACTTCATCCAGGGCTTTGGTACCAGGCTCACGATCTTTGGCAAAGCCAGAAAAGTGCATATCATCAAAGCCCGCCTTATGCTCAAGCAAATGTACCAACCGTACTGGATGGGTCTCTTTCCATCGGTTTTCAAAATTGATTTCTGGAGCAAGGTCGCTCAGTTTAGTATTCAAATTCAGTTTACCCTCTTCTACCAATTTCATAATGGCCAGTGCCGTAAAGGTTTTGGAAATAGAGCCGATTCTGAAAAGATGATCTTCGGTCACGTTGGCTTTAGTGCTGAGGTTGGCTACACCCAAACCCTCCTGCCACAATACGGTATCGCTGGTAACCACCGAAACAAAGAGACCGGGGATCTCCTTCTCCTTCATAATTTTGACAATAGCTTCTTCTAATTTCCCTTTGGGAAAAGACTGAGCTATTCCGTTGTTCAACACGCATACAGCCAAACAGCACAAAAACAAACTCTTCAATTTCATCATCTTCTTTTTAGTAGTTAAACACAGTACATAGCATTGCTATGTTTATAAATAAAAAAAGGTCAAGCCTTTTTCTTTCTTTTTAAGCGAAGCAGCAATGTGGTAATCACATACATCAGTCCCGCACAGACGAGCATAAGAGGAATGAACCAGTTACCTAATACTTCCCTTGTTCCCTGGTCATCAGTCATGCCAATAGCGGTAAAACCATCTTCATCGAAGAACATACCCACTCCATCCGGGTTCCTCAGCTTGGCAAAAATCAGAAAGACAAAAGCAAACTGGAACAAGTACAACAGAGAGAGTAAAACATAGGAAATACCATTGGACACATTGAGTACTAAGGCTTTGAATATATGTACCGGGTTGAAGGTTCTGGTTGCCTGATACAGCTTCTTTTCAGCCACAAGTGGTTTTAAAACCTCTTCAGGCACACCCAGTTTGGCAATCACATCAAGCAGATCATCTATCTCCGATTCACTGCTTCTGCGTTGCATACCTTCATAGATATGACTGTTAAATTCCATCAGCACATCCTGACGATCATCGTTCAACAGACCTGCCGTTACTCTTTTTACGCGTCCTATATAGTCGTCATAAACCCGTTGTGAGGCCGACTCTTCAAATTGTATTGGCTTCATTTCGATATTTTTTGAATTGAGTTTTCAAGATCCCCCCAAAAGGTTCTCATCTCCTCCAGTGTTGTCTCCCCCACCCTGGTGAGCACATAATACTTTCTGGGAATGCCAGATTCCTGCTCTACCCATTTAGAAGAAACCAGTTCTTCTTTCTTAAGTCGATTCATCAAAGGATAGAGCGTACCCTCGGCTATTTCGATGGAAGTAAACTTCTTTACCTCTTCTATCAACTCATAGCCATAAAGTTCTCTGCCCTTTAATACATTCAGTATGATAAAGGCCAGGGTTCCCTTCTTTACCTGTGACTTCCACTTATGTACAAAATCAGCATTCATATGACAAAGCTATAACAAATACATAGCAATACAATGTACTTAGCTATAAATAGTTTAAATAAATGCTAATCCACTGAAAATCAAGCCCTGCCCAACTGCACAAAACCGTACAAACATACGTTCACTATCGTGCATATACCTGTTATTATTAGGTATAAAATAGCCCATAGATAACCTCAAGTCATATGGCACGGCTATTGGGAGGTATTCATCCGTTCGCTCAATACTTCCGATTATGCTCAAGAACTTTCTACTGATCTCCTATCGTAATATCCGAAGAAACAAAGGTGCCTCTTTGCTCAATATCTTCTCGCTGGCAATGGGAATGGCCACCTGCCTGTTCATTTTCAACTATGTATATTATGAGCTTAGCTTTGATAAGTTTCATAGCAAGGCCAGCGAAGTTTATCGTGTAGAAACAAATACCTATGAGCTCAATGACATCAAAACGCGCAACGCTTATAGTGCCTTTAAAGCTGGTACTGAACTGACCAGTCAGTTTGAGGAGATTGTTGAATCAGCAAGCCTGGTGCCCTACTCCGAAAACGGTTCGGCATTTTTCGGCCTGCCCAGAAGAGGTAGTACCGATAAAAAAATCTTTGTACCCCTGGCCTACTTTGCCGGCCCTTCTGTCTTTGAGCTTTTCTCTATCAACATTTTGGCTGGCAACAGGGATAATTGCCTCACAGCCCCCAATTCGCTGGTCCTGTCCACCAGCATGATCAGAAAGATTTTCGGAGACGAGCAAGATTACCCCCAACTCATCGGCACCAGGTTAAAACCCACCAACCTCGACATTGAAACACCTGATTTTACCATAACGGCCATTTTCGAAGATTTGCCCGGCAATACCCACCTGAGCTTTGATGCACTCGCCTCAATCAGCTCATCACTGGATAACCTGACCTTATCCAGAGGAGAAAACACCTACAACTACGTATTGATGCCTGAGGGCTCAGTCAGGGAAGTCAATGTGCAGCTTGCGGAAATGGGCGTAATAGCCTCCGCTGATGGTACCCTTGAAAAGCAGCTGTCATTGAAAGGCATCCGGGACATTCATCTGGCATCAAAAATATCGAACGAGCCTGGCACCAATGCAAACCTGCTCTTCCTCACCTTTCTGGGTGTTATAGGGTTGATTATACTTACGCTGGCCTGTACCAATTTTGTTAACAATGCGATTATCAACAGCATAGATCGGGCACGTGAAATAGGCATCAGAAAGCTGGCTGGCATTCTGCCTCATCAGCTCTTATCTACCTTATTGGCTGAGTCTTTCCTTATCAATGCCTTTGCAGGCCTAATTGGTCTCATAATTTTCACACTGGGCCTCAAATCTCTACTGACATTCACAGACATCACCTATCCTATCGCCCTATCCGCCACTACCGTTTTTGTCAGCTTTGTCTTTCTTATTATCCTTATCGTCATAAGCACATTACTCTCAGGAGTTTACCCAGCCACATTGCTCATCTCTCTGAAGCCGGTAGAAGCCCTGAAAGGTAAGGCCCAGGTGATCAATTCCAGGCAGTCCAGCAAGGGCTCAAAAGTAATGCGGGTGTTGCTCATCTTTCAGCTCTGCATGAGTATTATCTTCATCTCCGCTGTATATGTGGTACAGGAGCAGCTTGCTTTTATGCGCAAAAACGACCGTCAACCCTTTGAGTTGAAGGTTACGGCTAAGTTTGGCGGACTCTCGGGTGTCAATGATATCTATGCGCGGCAGGCTGGTCGTTTTCTAAGCCAGGTTCATCAAAATTCCAGCACCGATGTTTTGGGCGTTACCAACCTCTATAACGGTCAGATCAATTATATCCGGGAGATCAAGTCCCTCTATCAAAACGAAATTGATTCAGTAGGAATCAGCGAACCCTTTTTGCTTCATCTCATCGATCATAGTTATTGGGAAGATGCTCCTGACATCTTCCTCAGCGGTCATAATTTCAGCAGTGTATTCGGGCTGGACTATAACGGTATTATCATCAACGAATCCGCCCTGCGGGCCATGAAGTTCAACACCCCTGAGGAGGCTATTGGTAAGGAACTGGCACGCTACAATGGCTACCAGTATGTAAAGGGAGTGGTGAAAAACGAAAGCCCGGATGACCGACCAAAAGTGTATGTAACAGGCTACCGCTACCCTACTTACTTCAACCTGTCGCTGAGAACGCTCGGTAGCTCTGCAGAAAGTATCAACGGCACCCTTTTTACTACCCAGGGCCAGTGGGAAGGACAATTTCCATGGCTCTACTTTATCGATCGAAAGTTTGAAGATCAGTCGCTGATGGAGCAGAATCTGCTAAAGATGTTCTTTATATTCACTTTTCTGGCAGTATCCATTGCCTGCCTCGGCATTTTCGGGCTCTCCTCTTTCACGGCCATTAAACGCACCAAGGAAATAGGCATACGAAAAATACTCGGAGCCAAAGTCTTGCATATACTCATGATACTCGTCTATGATTTCCTGCAGCTTATGTTCTATGGCAGTATTGTCGCGATTCCTATCGTTATTTTCGGAGCGAGGGAGTGGCTGACCAATTATGCCGTCAGAATTTACCTCAATCCCCTCTTTGTCGTAGTACCCATACTCATCATGTCTGCTATTGCCATTGTGATCATTATCAAACAGTGCTGGAGAACCAGCGTACTCAATCCCATTCAGGCATTGGAGCAGCAGTAGTTTTTTAAGACAATGGAGGTGAGATATTAGACTTTTGACGCCAAGCTCAGGCAGCATGTCGGACCGTAACTGCAAACACAAACAAGCCTTCTTATGCTGAAGTATGAAGCATCTAAGGCGCTTCCAAAACAACATTTTTCTTAGATACTTCCTTCGTCAGTATTGAAAAGAAAAATCAAGCCCCCTTGATTTCGACAGCCGAGGTCAGACAGCATATCGGACTGGTAATTGGAAGCAAAACCCAAATACTGAAAAAAATCCTGAAACGGAGGGTAACCTTTTGGGCTTTTTGGAATAGAGCTATATGCGCAGACATGATTATTCACAGGAAGCGGTACAAAACAGATCGGTAGCCTATCACCTTACCGGCCGCAATGGCAGATCGGCAACACCTCCTCAACTTCATGCAAACCTTATTCAAACCAGGCAAAAAGAGCCACCTCTTCCACAGACTATCAACAATACTGGTCTGCCCGATCAACTGAAAACCGGCATTGAACATTTATCAGGCTACACCATGGACGATGTACGAGTTCACTACAATTCATCGGAGCCGGCAAAATTACAAGCCCATGCCTATGCTCAGGGTTCTGATATTCACCTTGCCAACGGACAGGAAAAACACCTGCCCCATGAAGCCTGGCATGTAGTACAACAAAAGCAAGGCAGGGTTCAGCCAACGCGTCAGCTTAAGTCCATTGATATAAATGACGATGATCACCTGGAAAAAGAAGCCGATCAGATGGGGGCAAAAGCCACTCAACTCAAAACCTTCGAAAGTATTTCAAAAGGACAAGGCGGGTTCAGAACTATGCGCATGGCTCATGGCAGAGTAGCACAGCTGGAAATTGACGCCTACAAAGGTCAGGGCTCAAAACAGTTAAGGAAGGCTAGCATCGCTGCCGACATCAGGGCTGCACTTGCCTTTATAAATCAAGGGAATGCAAATCAAATTGCGGCTAAATTCCATAGCGACCTGGCGAGCGAAGCCAATGTGACCACCATTTTGGGAACCATTGTTGGACTTTTCACCCACCCGGACACCGCTGCGATTAACGAGGATGGTATCAAGCAAAATTTAAATACCAGACCCCCTGTAGATATTCTCAGGTTATGCACCAACGGAATCAGAGGAGCCAGATGGGGTCACGAAGATAAACCCAAAACACTGGAGAGCCTGGTCGCACTCTTTGGCTATGGATCTCAACCCGTTGAGCTTACCTGGTATGACGGCAATAAAGAAATCAAAGACGCGGGAGGTAACAACTACAGCTACCTGGCCATGCTCAATGTAGTAGTACATGGTAAGCAATGGGGTGCGATACACCTGCACTATAAGAATAATCAAAACTTCGATAACGCAGCCAATATCTATCGTATTCACTTCAAACCAAGCCATAATTCTGATAACAGAAGCATTATCGCAGATCAGGTTATCATCAACGCATCTCAGGCCATAGTAGACAATAAAAATGCAGGAGACTTCCCTGACTGGAACAACTATAATGTGGCTGTTTAATGTGCCAGATCACTCTTCTCTGATTACGGGAAATGGTATTGGCCCGGCCACCACCAAAAAGATCATAAAAAACCAATAGGTTTTAGCTACCAAGGTCAGACAGCATGTCGGGCCGGTAGTTAAAAGTAACGCTAAGCCTTCTTATGCTGAAGCATGAAGCATCTAAGGCGATTTCAAAACAACGTTTTTCCTAGACACTTCCTTCGTCAGTTTTGAAAAGAAAAATCAAGCTCCCTTGATTTCGACAGCCGAGGTCAGTGAGCATATCGGATCGGTAGTTGGGAATAACCCCTCCAAAGAAAATCAGAGGTTAAATATCTTCACAATCCCCATACATCCAGGAGGGTGGCAAAACCGAAAACAGTGCGAAATACAAAACGGTTGGATTTGGTACGTGTAAGCCCTGTGCGGCAAAAACCGTTTTGAATTTGGTGTTTTCGGAATGGCTTTCATGCCTAGGGCATGCAGGTTCGTTAGTTTTTGGCCTGTCAAAAAGTGACAAGAATGAGTTACAAGTGAAATAAATTGGATAAACGAACCAACACGGATTGGACTTCCCTATTCCCTAAGGAAGTCTCTGCCCCCCTGCTGGCACTTTGAACTGAGTATGGTTAAACCTTGGAAACAAAACCAAGCCTTCTCATGCTGAAGTATGAAGCATCTAAGGCGATTCCAAACCACGATTTTTCTTAGATACTTCGTTCCTCAGTATGGGAAAGAAAAATCGGACTCAGATTGGTTTGACTTACCTTCCCTATCCTGGTTTTAACCATTTTCCCAATTCAAAACTCTACATTCATCATCAAAAACTTACCACTCCTATGATCAACCTTAAACCCTAAACACATAAATCTTTTACCACCAAATCTCAACGCAAACGATCAATTCAACATTTACCATTCCTTTATTCAACAATCAGAAGAATTTCCCCCATTTTTAATCCATGCAATCAGACAATCTCTATCTGCGCTTTGTAAGAAATGCCCTTCCCTCTCCTTTTTCCATAGCCGTTATCCTGACGCTACTCACTTTTCTGCTGGCCCTGATCTTTACCAGCCGGCCCGAAAATGCGGGATCGGCCTATCCACTTGTCATCCTGGAATACTGGGAAACCGGCTTCTGGGAGCTCTTGACCTTTACCATGCAAATGGCGCTGATACTCGTGCTGGGCCATACCCTGGCACTCACTCCCTTTATAAATCGCATTATCGCATCCTTCACTGAGTACTGCACCAACACAGCCTCGGCCGCCCTTTGGATCAGTCTGCTCACCATTGCTGTCAGCTTTATCAATTGGGGGCTTTGCCTCGTATTCGGAGCTATCTTTGCTCGAAAAGTAGCAGAGAAAGCCAAAGCCAATGGATGGAAACTGAACTACCCGCTCATTGGCGCGGCAGGCTATAGCGGCATGATGTGCTGGCATGGAGGTTTCTCGGGCTCAGCTCCACTGACAGTAGCCGGATCAGAGCATTTCCTCTCAGACCAGATCGGGCAGATAGGCATTGAGCAAACCCTGCTCTCCTCCATGAACCTAACCACTGGTGTGCTTCTGTTGATCATCATACCAGCGGTCTTTTACCTCCTCGGCAAACGCAGCACCAGCACCGAGCTCAATTTACTTCTCGATCACCGAAGCCTTAGCGAAGGTGATAACATTGAACATCCTTTAGTCGGTGCCGAAAAAATAGATCACTCCAGAATAGCTGCAACCCTTCTGGGCGGTATTATTTGCTTTATCGCTATCAGGAAAATCTGGATCACTCCAACCGGAGCAGGTTTGAGCTTTATCAATCTGAACTATATCAATTTCTTCCTCTTCGGTTTGGCGGTATTCCTCCACGGCTCCTTTGTCCGTTTTCTCAGGGCCATCCAGGAAGCTATTGGTGGTTCGGCAGGCATTATCATCCAATTCCCTCTCTATGCCGGTATTATGGGCATTATGAAATACTCCGGACTGGCTGCAGGGGTCTCCTATGCTTTTGTAGAAATCGCCAATGAAACCACACTACCCATCTTCACCTTCCTCAGTGCCGGACTTGTTAACATCTTTGTACCCAGCGGTGGTGGACAGTGGGCCGTACAGGGCCCCATAACCGTAGAAGCCGCCCAGGTGCTAAATGTACCCATACCAAAAATCGTGATGGCCCTTTCCTATGGCGATCAGCTCACCAATATGCTCCAGCCTTTCTGGGCACTACCTTTATTGGGAATCACCAAACTCAAAGCCAAAGACATTTTGCCTTACAGCCTGATTATCATGGGAGTTGGTTTGGTATTATTTATTACAGTTTTGATGGTTTTCTAAGAGCAATATATGATCCTGAGCTTAGTCATTTTTGTAATTGAGGCCATACTGTTTACATGCGCATTGATTATCAGAAAAAGACTCAGAAGTGCTTTTGAAGAGGAAATGGACATCGGGGAGCCAACATACCTTTACAACCCCTTAGAGGCTGGCCGTTTGCCTCTTTGGCAAGCCAAAGGAAGGTTTCGTTATGAATGGCCTACTGACAAAGTATATTCATTCCTGCTTGACTTCCTCTATCCACTACATGCAGAATATGCCCGGGTGAGTAAGTCTGGCGAAGCAATCAAAATAGAAAGAAAGCTGAACACTCTTTCCAGAGTAATTTTGATCTGGGCTTTCGTACTGATCATTACCTTTTTGATCGTCCTGGTTGACCACCAAATAATCAGTGTTGCCTCCTCAACTGAATAAAGTCGACCCTTTCCACTTCACCCTTCTACTCCAGACCCCGAAGTATCAGGCTTAAGTGGCCCTAATCTACCACCCATATACTCTCTTTTGATCTGACCTCACCGATTAACTACCTTGAGTGGAATCTCTTAACACGACAATCAAAAGCCTTATGAAGTACCTGATCTTCCTTCTCTGCTTTACCTGCATTCAGCTCACAGCCCAGGAATTCCGCCAAACCCAAACCGACAGCTATACCCGTTATGAAATGCTTTCTCCAGAGAGCCAAAGCTTCCGCATTATGTATGATGTAAGCGCCACCGCTGCCGGTTCGACCAAATACTTCAATACCCTCAGAGCAGGCAGTGACCATATCGTAGATGCGGTATGGGACCTGATGACTGGAAAAGAGCTGATTTGGAAAATAGTGGACGGAAAAGAAGCGAGGGAAAATGGTCTCTCATACGCTGCCGAAAACGGAGAATACCTGATGGTTGACCTGGCAAGAGCTGTACCCAATGGAGGGCAGGCACGCTTGCGTATAGACAAGACCTATAAAGACCCCGCCAGTTACTATCAGGAAGATGGGGATATCGTGTTCGACAGATCCTTAGGTATCAAAAGAAATTCGCTGGTGTTGCCTCCGGGTTATGAGCTGGTAAATGCCAACTACCCCGTACAGGTAATGCAGGAAACTGACGGACGTATTAAGGTCAGCTTTATGAATGACGGTCCTCAAGGGGTGCCTTTCAAGGTATCCGCACGGCCAGCCGCGAATATGAAATATGCACCCAGTCCGGATAAAAATCCATGGCCGGAACATCAACCCAGTCCTTCCGGCAGAGATCAATCCAAAGCAAGAGTAAACTACACGGTAAGTGAGCGAACCTTCCAGAACAGAGATATTGTCTACTTCCTACAGCAACCGGAGACTCACTCCTTCTTCCTTTATCACGATTATACCGAAGAAAGAGTGGGGATGGACAAATACGTAAACATAGTACGAGCTGGCAGTAAAGCATCCGGTCCTTCGGCCTTCCTGCTGGATACAGGCGAAAAGCTCAAAGTAGAAACCCTGAAAGGTCAGGCCATTGCCGACAAAGGCATTGAGGTAAACGGCCTCACCGATGATACCGAAGCGGTGGTGATCTGGTATGATGCCATCAAAGAAGGAGAAAGCAAGCGGCTCAGAATTTCAGAAACCTATACTGACCCCAACCGCTATTTACTGGTAGATGATCAGTTGATCTGGGACCGAAGCTTTGGCCGTAACCGCAACACCGTGATATTACCCGAAGGTTGGATGCTCGTAGCCAGTTCCATTCCCGGTAAGATAGACCTGACTGAGGATGGTAAGGTACGCATTCGCTTTATCAATGGCCGCCCTGATAATATTGATGTGTTTATTAAGGCGATCAGACGGTAAAAGAAAACTAATGTCAGCTGTTTACTGTCTTGCTCAGGCTCTGCAATGCGAGACCACTGAGCGAGGATATAATGCCCCCCTATACTCCTTGGTCACCGAAGCCTTGGCGTAGGTCGACCCCACCTCCGAAACCTCCAATACAAGTCTCCAAACTATCACTATCTTTACTATCTACTGATAACCCTTAATAAGCAATCAATTGTCGCGCTATAGCTTAAACGGAGATCGCAAAAGGAATCGCTTCAGCTTCCTTAGAGTGTTCCTGGAAATCCCTGTAATCGTACTCAGTATCTACATTGCCTTTGTAGTAGATGAATGGAGCAAAGAAAAAGCAGCCGCTGTTCAGGAAAAAAGCTACCTCGAACAACTTCTTGAAGAAACAAGGATCAACTCAGAAGAACTCAAGGCTGACCAGGGACAAAGGAGGATACAACTCGTTTTTCTCGATAAATTACTTGAAACCAGCAATAGACGCGTAGATCCTGACACCTTGCGCACAGCCATTGATTACCTCCTGATGGTACGCCTCTACTCTTCTACCGATGCCGTTTACGAAGACCTTGTTTCTTCCGGAAACCTTCGACTGATCTCGTCAGACTCCATCCGATATGAGATGATGCAGTATCGCAGGAAACTCTCGCGAGCTCCCATTACAGAGCAAAGTGATATAGATCTGATAGAAAACCGAATAGAACCCTACCTGGTAAGCAAGCAGGTACTCTCACTGCTGGAGCCCCACGATGACCTTCCTTCCATTAATATTTCTGAACAGCAAAAAGACCGTATTATTCGGGTGTTGCTGAATGATCGCACCTTTATTGACCTGGTATACCTGAGAAGAGATCGGATCAAACAAGTGATCTGGTTTGAAACTCCCATGGAATGGTCCCTGAGGAATATGCGCAACCTGATTGCAGCTGAGCTCGAGACCAGCGCAAATTGATTGTTGGACATCAGACAATCCGCCTGTTCTGAGTTTTTTTTAGTCTGAAAATTGATAACTTTGCGGCCTGAAGATGGACAGTTGTCATCCCATTAAAATATCCACTCAAAAAGGGCTTAAAAGTCACGTCAAGGCTTGTTTTATCTACCTGCCCCTAATATCAAAAATATTGCTTTTATGAATATGTATGAAGATTATATCAAAGAGATCGAAGAAAGAAAAGGCCAGGGCCTTCACCCAAAGCCAATTGACGGTGCCGAATTGCTCAGTGAGATCATTCAGCAGATCAAAGATGTAGACAACCCGTCCCGAAAAGATTCTCTTCACTTCTTCATTTATAACACCTTACCCGGAACTACTCCGGCAGCTGGTGCAAAAGCAAAATTCCTCAAAGAAATCATTCTGGGTGAAGTAACGGTTGAAGAGATTAGCCCTGCCTTTGCGCTGGAGCTTTTATCGCATATGAAGGGAGGCCCTTCTGTAGAAGTACTGCTTGACCTGGCCCTGGGTAATGAGGCTTCAATCGCCAGAGAGGCTGCAGAAGTATTGAAGACGCAGGTTTTCCTATACGAAGCCGATACCGCCCGCCTGGAAAAGGCACACAGAGAAGGAAACGGCCTTGCAACAGAGATCATTGAAAGCTACGCCCAGGCGGAATTTTTTACAAAACTTCCTGAGGTTGACGAAGAAATCGAAATAGTAACCTTCATTGCTGGTACGGGAGATATTTCTACCGATTTACTTTCACCCGGTGCAGATGCCCATTCCCGATCGGACCGTGAGCTTCACGGTCAGTGCATTTTTGAGCATAACAAAGACATGCAGCAAGAGCTCATCGCTCTGAAAGAAAAGCATCCTGACAAGCGCGTAATGCTGATCGCTGAGAAAGGCACCATGGGCGTGGGCTCTTCCAGAATGTCAGGTGTGAACAATGTGGCCTTATGGACCGGTATACAGTCCAGTCCTTATGTACCCTTTATCAACATTGCCCCGATCATTGCCGGTACCAATGGCATTGCCCCTATCTTCCTTACCACAGTGGGTGTAACAGGCGGCATTGGCATAGACCTGAAAAACTGGGTACAGAAAAAAGATGCGAATGGAAACACAGTCCGCAATGCCGATGGCGAGCCGGTATTGGAACAAACCTATTCTCTGGAAACCGGAACGGTTCTGACCATTAATACCAAAGAGAAAAAACTCTACAATGGCGATAAGGAGCTGATGGATATCTCAGCGGCCCTGACACCACAAAAAGTAGAATTCATCAAAGCTGGCGGTTCTTATGCAGTGGTTTTTGGCAAGAAACTGCAAACATTCGCTGCCAAAACTTTGGGCATTGAAGCCCCGGCAGTATTTGCCCCATCCAAAGAAATTTCCCACGAAGGACAAGGCCTTACCGCGGTTGAAAAGATCTTTAATAAAAATGCCGTAGGTACTACTCCTGGCGTCACACTTCATGCCGGATCGAATGCCCGTGTAGAGGTAAACATTGTAGGCTCACAGGATACCACCGGTCTCATGACCTCTCAGGAACTGGAAATGATGGCAGCTACCGTGATTTCGCCTATCGTAGATGGTGCCTACCAGTCAGGCTGCCATACTGCTTCCGTTTGGGATAAAAAGGCCCAGGCCAACATTCCTAAGCTGATGAAGTTTATGAACGACTTCGGTTTGATCACCGCCCGTGACCCTAAAGGCGAATATCATGCCATGACCGATGTAATTCACAAAGTATTGAATGACATCACCATTAACGATTGGGCTATCATTATCGGGGGTGACTCCCACACCAGAATGTCGAAAGGCGTTGCCTTTGGTGCCGACTCCGGTACCGTAGCACTGGCACTCGCTACCGGTGAAGCTTCCATGCCTATTCCTGAGTCAGTAAAAGTGACTTTCAAAGGCGATATGAGAAGCTATATGGACTTCCGGGATGTAGTGCATGCCACGCAGCAGCAAATGCTCAAGCAGTTTGGTGGAGAGAATGTATTCCAGGGCAGAGTAATCGAGGTGCACATTGGTACGCTTACTGCTGACCAGGCCTTTACCTTTACCGACTGGACGGCAGAAATGAAAGCCAAGGCTTCTATCTGTATCTCAGAAGATGACACACTGATTGAATCGCTTGAAATTGCCAAGTCCCGCATCCAGATCATGATCGATAAGGGCATGGACAATGCCAACCAGGTGCTGCAAGGCCTGATTGACAGGGCCAACAAACGGATTGACGAAATCAGATCTGGTGAAAAACCCGCTTTGACGCCTGACTCCAATGCCAAATACTACGCTGAAGTAGTGGTGGACCTGGATGTGGTAGCCGAGCCTATGATTGCTGACCCGGATGTAAACAATGATGACGTTTCCAAGCGCTATACGCACGATACCATCAGGCCACTCTCTTACTACGGTGGAGAAAAGCAGGTAGACCTCGGTTTTGTGGGCTCCTGTATGGTACACAAAGGCGATATGCAGATTCTGGCCCAGATGCTGAAGAACGTAGAAGCACAGCAAGGCAAGGTAGATTTCCAGGCACCGCTGGTGGTGGCCCCTCCTACTTACAATATTGTGGATGAGCTAAAGGCTGAAGGCGATTGGGAAGTACTGCAGAAGTATTCAGGCTTTGAGTTTGATGACAGCAACCCAAAAGCTGCTGCCCGTACCAAGTATGAAAACATGCTTTACCTGGAGCGTCCCGGCTGTAACCTCTGCATGGGTAACCAGGAAAAAGCAGCACCCGGTGATACGGTAATGGCCACCTCTACCCGCCTCTTCCAGGGCCGTGTGGTAAAAGACTCTGATGAGAAAAAAGGTGAATCACTGCTTTCTTCTACTCCGGTAGTAGTGCTCTCCACCATACTGGGCCGCACCCCTACCATGAAAGAATACGAAAACGCAGTAGATGGTATAGTACTGACCAAATTCTCACCTCCGAATAAGGAGTTAAGTACGATTGCTGCTGTGTAAGTGGGAATTAATAGTGGATATTCAAAAGCCTCATAATTCAATTGAATCAATGGGGCTTTTTACTTTTACTATCTGGTCTGATGCCACATGTGTATATATCATGGTGGTCTTGATCGAATTATGCCCCAGCAATTTTTGGATAACCCTTACATCAGTCCCCTGTTCCAATAAGTGAGTGGCGAAACTATGTCTTACTGTATGAAGCGTAACCCTTTTGGTGATCCCTGCATTTTTGGCCGACCTTATTAGCACTTTCAAGGCACTACTGGAAGAGTATTGCAAGTTTCCTTTTCCATTGAATAAGTATGTATCTGGTTTATACATTTTGTAATAGCTTCTTAGCAGCAACTTCAAACTCTTAGGGAACATCACTTGTCGGTCTTTTTTCCCTTTGGCATTGTATATGGTCACCACATTCCGTTCTCCATCAAGGTGAGCAATTTGCAGGTTAATCATTTCACCAACCCTTAATCCCATAGCATATATTGTGGATAAGATTGCCTTGTGCTTGAGGTTGTGGGTTACCCGAAGTAAATTCCCAATCTCTGCTTTTGAAAGAACTACCGGTAGCTTAAATGACTTTCTCGTGACTGACAGTATCGATAATGGCACTTTTCGGTCATATAATAATGAAAAGAAAAGCTGTACCGCCCCGATCACCTGTTTTTGATAATTGTAAGACATCTGCTTGCGGGTGAACAGAGCTAAACACAGGTCTTGCAGGTACACATCCTCCAAAGTGCTCCAGTCTGTAAACTTAACAACTCGCTGTACGAGTTTTAGCGCATTGAGGTAAGCACTTACCGTATTGGGACTGTAGCCTTTGATGATTAGTAATTTCTCAAAAGAGGCCAGGGATTTTTTCATAATTCCGGAATAACTACCAAATGGTATGCTTGCTCGCCAAAGTAAAAATATACGGAATTACACAATTCACACCTATTATTAGTATATAATAAGCCGTTATTCCGGAACTAATTACGATATTCCAGATACAAACGTGTTGGCATTCATTGTATGACTGGGAAAGAGAAAGCAAAATATATAGATCATTTTTTGGCCGAACTAAAAGACGCAAGTTTCCCGAGTTCATTGGCAAATATCTTGGAGTTGAAACAACTCCCAAGCAGAGAGAACAAGGATAAATTTAAGTTACTGGAATACGAGTTGGAGAAGCACGATCTGGTCGAGTTTATCAGGGGTCGAGATAACTCAACATTAAGCGGTCAATGTGAATATCTTATTAGCGGGAAAGGGCTTGATTATGTAATGAGTGGTAAATCCACTTTGGAATTATTTGATAATGATGAACCGGGTCAAGACTTCGATGATCCTGACAGCAAACTGGAAGACTTGACTCAACGTGCAGAGTCCTATTCAGAACTGACCAAAGTTGACTTCAAAAAGTCGCAGGTAAATACAAGAAAAAATATTGATCTATTTACGGAATGGTATTTTCAATCACGCGATCTATTTGGGGAATATTTTGATGAAAGCGAAAAGAACTTTGCTGAGTTTAGTTCTTGCGATGTTTCTGGAAATGGCTACACCCTATCGTCCAGATTTTCGAGAATATACCCGCTTTTCAAAATTCTGAAAAGCAAAATTCTAAGCGGAAAGATATCTTCTGAACAAATAAGAATTCAAGGAATGACAAATAAGGGATTTGTAATACACGGACATAATGATAGCGCAAAGCTGGAAGTTGCGAGATTCATTGAAAAACATGTGAAGAAGGAAGCCATAATTTTGCATGAACAACCAAATAAGGGCAAAACTGTAATTGAGAAATTTGAATCAAATTCAGATGTTGATTTTGCCGTGGCACTTTGGACGGCAGATGACCAAGGCAAGGCAATCAAAGAAGAAAAACTGCTGAACCGTGCTCGACAGAATGTAATATTTGAAACTGGTTACTTTATTGGAAAGCTTGGTCGTGAAAGAGTAATAATTCTTTTTGAAGATGGCGTTGAAAAACCATCTGATTATAACGGTGTAGTTTATATTCCTCTCTCAGGTAATTGGAAACATGAATTACAAACAGAAATTGAAAGCATCTATAATTAACGAAATGCCAACAAGCACTAAAATGAATATACGAAGTGAGCGACCTGAAAAGACAATGCGAACTAGAAGTCTCAGAGCTTCTAACAACCAGAGCGCATACTCATTTTAGTTTGACGTTGGCAGCCATTTAAGAATCCTGAGTATTTTGAGCAAAACCGATCATTTAAAGTCTACCTATTATGATTCGAGCCTAAAGAATCTAGAAAGCTTAATTAATTATCTAGAATCAATTGGTGGTAAGCCACTTACTTCAATATGCAGAAGACAGAACGCATTCAAAACTTCGTGGACTCAGAAAGACCTTAAACTGATTACCAGATGCCACATTCAGAATGCAGCAGAATACTTGGGTCATATCAAAACTGATTGTTCCGCTAATCAAATTAAAGTAACCATAGCAGATGTTGCTTATTACGTCAAAAGCCTAGACTCCAATGAAGACTTAGCCTTTATATTATTAAGCACCAATACCCTACCCTCTGCCATTCATTTCGATAGTGCTAAACGCTTGTTTTTTACTCACCAAATAAGAAAACAGAATCAAAACAACTATGCCACTGATCTACTGACACTCTATTCAATTAGACTATCACTTGAAAGCAGAGTCAGAGGACTTTTAGGTATCGATTTTGCTACAAGCAACTCAAAAGTCATTGGTCTATCAACGCTGATTAAAGTTGCTAAGGGACTGCAGGCAGTTGAATACACAAACAGTTTCGATTGGACTGAAATCGAATGGGTCAACCATTGGTTAAATCATCACATGCATAGACATATTAGACCTTACCCTTGGGTCATTTTTCAAGCATTAGAATCATTAAAGCCTTTTGTTGACCCAAAAGAACCGATTGTGAAGGAAGGCCGAGCCATTCATTCTTTTTACAGCGCTGCCTATGTGGATAATGAGGAAGAATTTGAAAAAGAGATTCAAAGCGCACTAGAAACAGAATTTCCAGAAATTGAGATCAAATGGCTATCAAAGAGAGAAATAGTAAAGAAGAAATAAGCACGAAAATATTCCAAGTTTGAAAGGGTTAGTTTAGCCCTTCAAGCAAATCAGAGACAGTTACCTCTAGCCCTTTCGCTATCCGCATTAATGTAAGCAAGCGAGGATTAGTTTTACCATTCTCGATCATATACAATTGAGTCCTGCCGATCTCACAATCAAAGGCAAAAGCCTTTTGGTCTAGCCCTCTCTCCTCTCTAAGTTGCTTGATCCTCGCACCTAGTTTTTGAAAATATTTCTCCTCTTGCTTGTTCACTATACCGAACATATAATATTTTTCACTACCTTGTGTTCGGAATAGCGAACACGCGCTAATGAGTCAGGTTAGGAAACTAAAAATCCACAGTAAGTTCCGTGCAAGAACATGGGACTATACCACTGTGCCTGAAATCAGACTCGAAGGAAGGTGGCTTGAAGAATTGGGGTTCAAGGCAGGAGACCAAGTGCAGATCATACAGCAGCAGAACAAGCTGACCATAACACTCGACAAAGAACAAAAGAAACAATAACGGCTGCCAACAAAACCTATACGTAATGCAGGGTTCCGTGGTACAGAAATCGCAAGTATTTCATAGCCCGCCAAAGCTGCACTTTCCCTATATTCGAGTAAACCCGCCTGCCGGACGGGCAGGTTTAACCCAAAGACACAGCTTTGGCTACCTTCCGTGCAACTCGAAAGGTTCGAGCCTTGAAATCCCTCACTTGCCATAGCCAGGGCCGTTGGCTGTAAGACAAACTAACCCAAACAAATGAAAAGAATCTTGATAATAATTAGCGTTCTAAAACTAACTGTGATGGGATGCTCATCACGTGACAACTCTCAAAGTGTATCGGAACAATTTATTATTAACACAACCCCAGGTAAAGAAATAATACATGAAGATAATTGGGCAACTTCTGAATTAGACGATTCTCTAATTTTGAAATCAAAATCTCCTGTTATTAGCATTCAAGATGGAGATAACTCTTACAAAGATTCATGGACAATATCTCCATATATTGAATTGGATGAATATGTTGTTGAAAAATTTAAAGGAGAAAAAACAATACTATTCTATTCAGATATTGACACAATTTCGTTTAGTATTAAACCTAACAAAAATTATGATTTTGACATTCTCTTAAATAATGGTGAAAAAGCCAAAACGAGAATAAGTACTGACAGCAAGAAACAACCTTCTTTCGGTAAGGAAAACGCCAATACCTATCGAAATAATAATCTCAAAAGCACTTCCTTATCTGACACAATCCCCTTCAAAATTGGGAAAGACCACCGTATTCACATTGAAGGAAAAATCAATAATTCTACAAAGCTGGATTTTATATTTGATACAGGAGCCAACACAACCATAATAGCATCTACGATCGTGGGTAACAAAGTAAATATATTAATTGATGGAGAAACCATGAATAAAGGGGCTGGAGGCAAAAATAAGACTCCAATTAGTTCATTAAACAAATTAGAAGTTGGACACTTAGTCTGGGATAGTGTGAAAATAGTTTCGATTAATTACCAAGATCCAACTTTTGACGGAGTAATAGGATGGACTTCGTTTAAAAATAAAATACTAGAGATTGATTATAATAATGACGTCATAATTATTCATAACAAATCAATTGAAATCCCTAGTGATTATAAAAAAATGGAAACAAAAATGATTATTGGCCTTCCATTTATAAAGGGCTCTGTTGTGATGAATAATAAAGAATTTGTTGGGTGGTTTGAATTTGACACAGGGTCCAATGGAAGTTTCGCTATAAGTCAAAATTTTGATAAGAAGCATGGTATTAGTAATGAAATGGAAATCACTGGAACTTCAGTTGCTTCTGGAAGCTCAGGAGCAAAATGGACCATTAATAATTATTTACTACCAAAACTTAGATTAGGAGAATTTGAAATCTTAAGAGTACCTGTATCAATACGGTCGGAAGACCCAAAAGGTGTAGGCTACCTTGATATTTTGGGTAACAATCTACTTAAACGATTTAATACAATAATTGATTTTAAAGAAAACATCATCTATTTAAAGCCTAATGATTTAAAATAAATACCACTGCCAGCAAAAGCTATACGTAATGCGGGATTCAGTGGTATAGGAAAGGCAGGTTTTCATAGCCCACCAGAGCTTCGCTTTCCCTATATTCGAGTAAACCCGCCTGCCGGACGGGCAGGTTTAAACCCAAAGACACCGCTTTGGCTACCGGCTGTGCGACTCGAAAGGTTACTGCCTTGAAATCCCGCACTACGCATAGCCAAACCGTTATCAGCAAAAACTCCCTCAAATGAAGTACACTTTAATACTTATAATTTTCACTTTGCCTCTTCTCCTATCTGCTCAAAAAATATCTACTGAAGAGGTAACTGAGCTGTACCTTCTGGCTCTGGAAGATTTTGAGAGTTCACCTCTTAAACTTCATAAGATGGACTCAAAAATTCTTATAGATAAACCGGATTGCGAAAACTCTGACCTTCCAATCAAAATTGGTAACTCAGTTGTAGAATGGTTTTGCTTTGATCAAGAACTAACAACGCAATTAGAAGGCAAACTAAAGAAGCATAATGGTCGATCTGTGATCTTAACATCGCACAGGCAGCCACATCCGGACACAATTACGGTAAGGGTTGACCAATGGACTTTAGGTAATATTGGTAACGGAACAAGATTCATACCTATTAATGAAGACAACCATCCCGAATACAGGATCAAAAATCATGATTATGTTTTTCTCAGAATCAACACTAACTGGAAACTAATAGAAAAAGCTAACACGCTTAAATCACCAACAGAAAAAGCTAAAGAGATTGAAGAAATCTTTCAAAAAGGAAACTCACTAAGTAGAGAAGGAAAATATAAAGAAGCTTTGGAGCACGTTGAAAGGTCAATGGCTATGGACTCAAACCTTTATCAAAGGTATTCATTTAGAGCAGACCTAAAGGCAAAACTTGGAATGTATGAATCTGCTATTTCCGATATGTCAACGTGTATTGAACGTTGCAACTGCACATACAGAGAATCCCACATTTCTAGTTACTTGATAAAACGTGCAAGTTTTCATGAACAGAATGAAGACTTTGAATCAGCACTAAAGGATGCTAATGAAAGCCTCCTGTATAATTCAAAAAGTTGGCAATCTTATCTTTATAGAGGACAACTTCTAGCTAAATCTCAGCAATTTGAAGAAGCATTGGATGACTTAAACAAATCCGCTCAACTGAATGATAACAGACCAGAAATCTTTATTACAAGAGGGCTTATTCATGCCAAACTAGGCAACATGGAAAACGCCTGCTCTGACTTCAAAATAGTTAAAGATTGGGGCTATGAAGAAGCAAAACAATGGATGAAGGAAAACTGCAAATAAAGCTGATAACATATGTTAGGCTCAATAACTGCTGATCATGATAAAATTTCAGGAAGGGAACAATCAATTTAACTTTAGAAGTGTTGCTCTTATTATTAAAGAAAATCATGTTCTAATTCAAAAAGATTTGAAAGATGATTTTTGGGCTTTACCAGGCGGTCGTGTTGAATTCTTTGAAAATTCTAGCGACACTGTTGTTAGAGAGATTTTTGAAGAACTCGGTTGGAAAGTACAACTAGTAAGACCTGTTTGGTTCATTGAAAATTTTTTCCAGATTGGAATAACTAACTTTCATGAAACTGCAACTCTGTATTTGATGGAGATACTTGGTAACACTGAGTATCAATCAAATATTGAGTTCAGAGGGTTAGAAGATCATTTAATTTTTAAGTGGGCGGATATATCTAAATTGAATGAGATCAACTTGAAACCTAAAGAACTTAAATCTAAACTGAAAAATTTACCAAGTCAGGTAGAGTTTTTAAGTTTGGATCACAATTGAACTGTTAACTTTTTATTACTCTTGATCAATTTATTTAGACGCTATTAATTACGGTTTTTATCTCTAAGCAAGTAAACAGAGCATAACAGTTGCTAGCACGAATGCGCCAGAGTGCTATTCACAAATTTCATCTGATCTTCACCGTTCCTCTACCCATTCTGAAAGGATCTTTTCTCCTAGCAACTGTCTTGCTTCTGGATTTTATCTTTCTGAACGCGGTTCTTTATAGAAGCCGTTGTGGGTGTTGGGCAGCTGCGCTATATTAGCTTCTTTCTGCCATGCTCGGGGCGCACTCCTGCTGGCGTGGCGTTAGCAAACATCCCTCCCCCCCCCTGGCGCTCAATTCAGTAGGTTTTAACTCTACAGGCACTCAATATATTAATTCCTGAACATGACAGGATGCATAATGCATACTCTTCAGGATACTCTCAAAACACTAACCATTGTCCATAGTAACTTCAAACAAAAGCAAAACCGGCAGATTCTTCATATTTAGACAATTGTATGTTTTTTTAAGTTAATTTAAGAACACAAAATTTCTGCCACCAAAACTGCTAAGATCCTATCTCAATTTTTAAGGACAGGCGTTGAAAGCAAAATAGAAATTGAGTTGACGCATCAATAAAAACATCTATGAAAAAATCAAAAAGCATTAACGAGGACGGAAGAAGAAATTTCATAAAGAAGGCTTCAGTGGGGGCCGCTGGATTTATGATTGTGCCAAGACACGTTCTTGGGGGAAATGGTTTCGTAGCACCAAGTGACACATTTAATATCGTTGGAATCGGTGCTGGCGGAAAGGGATTCAGTGATATATCAGAATGCGCCAAAAGTCCAAATGCTTCCGTCATAGCTTTTTGTGACGTGGACAAAAGACAGGCGACCAGGGCCAAGGAGGCCTGGCCTGACGCCAGGTACTATACAGACTTCCGTAAAATGTTGAATAAACATGAAAAGGACATCGATGGTGTAACCATATCCACACCTGACCACATGCACGCTGTGGCCGCTTATGACGCCATGCAAAGAGGCAAACACGTTTATGTGCAAAAGCCTTTAACGCATGATATTTACGAAGCCAGAGTACTCACCGAAGCAGCGGACAAGTTTAAGGTAGTCACACAGATGGGTAATCAGGGAGCCTCGGGCGATGGTGTGCGTAAGATGAAGGAGATGTATGACTCTGGCATGATCGGTATGGTAGAAAAGGTCGTCTGCTGGACCAACCGCCCGATATGGCCACAGGCACAACAAGTACCAGAAGGTAAAATACCTGTGCCATCAGAACTCAATTGGGACTTATGGTTGGGTACCGCACCTTATAGAGATTACAACAAGGGATATCACCCTTTTGACTGGAGGGGTTGGGGAGATTATGGTACAGGAGCGCTTGGCGACATGGCCTGTCATATCATGGATCCGGTATTCAGGATCTTACCGATCAAATATCCCTCTTCAGTAGAATGCAGTGTAACCGGTAGCTATGTCGGCAACTTCGCTGAGAGGGATATCTCAGCGAGTTTTCCTGACTCAAGCAAGATACATTTCACCTATCCTCGTACTGATGGCCCTGGCGAGATAAAGGTAGCATGGATGGATGGTGGTATACAGCCGGAACGTCCTGAAGGTCTGGGGCCTGACGAAGAAATGGGCAACTGGGATGGAGGATGTATTTTCTACGGCACCAAGGGCACTCTCATGTGTGATTGCTATGGGGCCAACCCAAGATTGATCCCAACACGACTTATGGAATTAGAAGAGATGCCCGCTGAGACTGAAGTAAGAGTACCAGAAGGTCACTATGTCCAATGGGTCAATGCGGCAATGGCAGGTTATGGTAAAGGTGTTACAAGCTCTCCATTTTCATATGCCGGCCCTTTCACAGAGAGCATCCTGATGGGCAACCTTGCCTTAAAAGCTCACGGCCTGAAGAACCCGGAATTAGAGAATGATAATTTCTGGCAGGGAAACAAGCGCTTCATTGGTCGAAAGCAATTACTATGGGATGGCTCAAAGATGGAAATCACCAACCTGAAAGAAGCGAATCAGTGGGTACAACGCAAGTACAGAGGCGATTGGGATTTTGGAACTGTTGGATAATAAGTACCGGCATTTGCCTGCCAAAGTTGTGTTAATATAGACCTTTCATATGAGATTTTACTCCTCCAGACGCTCACATGTACCTTAAATCCTCAGGTCTGATTTAAGGTGCAAATGAGGAGGTAAAGATCAACGCGCTCTAACCTTCCTTTCAGTAAATTAAAACCTCCCGGTGCTCAATGCAGTGAGTACCACTCTGTGAGGCGTACTTAAATGCATAAGAATAATTTAGTTTGCTCTGTAAGTTCGAACAGAAGAGACAATTATATTTGCAGCCGGTTATTTTTCAACAGGCAAAAAATCTATCAACAACGTGAGAACTCCAATGATCACCCCGGAAGGGATGCAAAAACTAAAGGACGAAATCGATCATCTCTGGCGGGTAGAACGTCCTGAGATTACGAGGAAAGTTTCATGGGCTGCGAGTTTGGGAGATCGGTCAGAAAATGCTGATTACCACTACAATAAGAAGCGACTTCGGGAAATAGATAAACGCATACATTACCTGCGAAAATGCGTTGATAACTTAAAAGTGATCCACTACCATCCACATCAGGAAGGAAAAGTAATGTTTGGTGCCTGGATCGAAATTGAAAACAACAACGGCTTAAAAAAACGGCTTCGTATTGTAGGCTATGAAGAGCTCATTGGCATGAAAGATTACATCTCAATAGATTCCCCCATCGCCATGGCCTTGCTTAAAAAAGAAGCCGGTGATGAGGTACTCGTACAAACACCAGCCGCCAGCATGACCTGGAAGATTCACAAAATAGAGTACGAAAAATAACCTCTCCTCCTCCTTTGCACCAATGAGGTCAGACTCAAAGCATCCTGTACTCTTTCATTAGATTTAATCCAGTGTTATCGTAAGGCACTATTTCTGGTTATCAGCCAAATTCGAAAAATATTACTACAAACTAGTATTAATTCAAATCTCTCCCTATATTGGCAATAGTACTACTTTATAGTAATAATGCGTAAACAACTTCAACTTGGTGAATTCGAGGAGATCATACTACTAACGGTGGGCATTCTGGATGGTAACGCCTATGGCGTGTCGATCAGAGATGAAATCGAAAACAGGCTTGGCAGACAAGTAAGTGTAGGTGCCTTGCAAACTACTCTGAGAAGACTGGAAAAAAAGGGTTTTCTGGGGTCACAGCACGGTGAAAGTTCGGAATCCAGGCGGGGTCGTCCTAAGCTGTTTTTCAGCTTGACACCTTTGGGTAAAAGGTCCCTGGAATATGTAAGAGGAACCAGAAATGACCTCTGGAATGCATTGCCACAGTCCATCGTTAACCTTTCATAAAAATGGGACCTTCCAAGCCTTCTAAATTCATACTTCGTTTCCTTAAGTGGTTCTGTAAAGCAAGCTATCATATAGATATTGAGGGCGACCTGCTGGAATATTACGATCGCAATGTTCAACGCCACGGAAAGAGTAAAGCAGACCTGCTGCTTACAAAAGAAATCTTATTGCTATTCAGACCATCCATGATGAAAAATATAAGCTTTGGTTCTCGGCTTATTCACAACAGCCTCTTAAACAACTATTTCAAGGTGAGTTGGCGGAACATCATGCAGCAAAAGCTATACAGCTTTTTTAATGTGGCGGGACTGGTCATAGGCATCACCTGTTTTATTCTAATCTCCATCTTTGTATCACATGAGCGGTCCTTTGATGGCTTTTATGAAAATGTGGACAACATTTATCATGTCTATGAGCACTCTCCTGAAGATCTCTACCTCGGATCGGGTTACTATGCCGTAACACCAGCACAACTTGCCCCTACCCTAATGGCTGACTACCCCGAAGTGGTACATGCCACCACAGTCGGTGAAACCCAGGCATTGCTTACCTACGGAATTGAAGATCGCTGGTATGAAAAGGGGCTGTTGACGGCCCCTACCTTCTTCAAACTATTCTCACACCCCGGGTTTGTTGAGGGTAATGGTCAAACTGCATTTCAACATCCACGGAGCATTATTTTGACGGCATCTTTGGCCGAGAAGATTTTTCCAGATGGCGATGCACTGGGCAAGTCGTTGATCTATAAGGACAAGGCCCACCGCATTACAGGAGTTGTAAACGACCCACCCAAAAACTCCACATTTCAATTTTCTTTCATTTCCAATCTTCAGGACGACCCCAGATACCTGAGTGAGTTCAAAAAAGATAAATGGGATGGGAGCAACTACTATACATTTTTCTCGATGCACCCATCTGCAGACCCTGATTTACTGCAGCAAAAGATGAGCGACCTCATCGATCGATACTGGACTAAAGACGTACCTTTTGAGTTTGATTATCTACTACAGCCCTTTAGCGATATGCATTTGAATACGGCTATCAACAATGATTTTGATTTAAAGGGAAATCCACAGCAGATCTATTTATTCATCATTGTATCTCTGCTCATTCTGATCTTGGCCGGAATTAATTATATCAACCTGTCCATTGCGCGATCGATGATACGATTCAAAGAAGTGGGTATACGAAAGTCCTTCGGAGCAGGGCGGAGACAGTTACTTTTTCAATTCTTGCTGGAATCAGAAATATTGGCTCTCCTGGCCTTTGGCATTTCTTTAGTGATTACCTATTTCCTGCTTCCCTCCTTCGGAACCCTGCTCAACAGACAACTGGACTTTAATTTCTCCAACAACTTTAACCTGCTACTGACCTTGATTGGTGCTGTATTATTGCTTGGTTTTCTGACAGGCATCTATCCTGCCTTGGTGATTTCTTCTCCCTCCACCATCGACATCATCAAAGGAAAGTCTCACGATAAGATCCGGGGCAAGGGCACACAAAAATGGTTGGTCATATTTCAGTACGCGGTTTCAATTGCCATGGTCATTTGCACATTGATTATAAATCAACAATTCAGGTTTATCGGCAAGAAGGAGTTGGGCTTCGAAAAAGATCAGATTCTTACCCTCGAAGTATTAGACAATAAGATTATCAAAAACATTGACCTGATCAAAGAAGAATGGCTGACCAACCCGGACGTGATCAAGGTGGGCACTTCACAAAACCTCCCACACGACATACGCTCATCAACACTTGTCAACGATGACAAAAATGGTGATCCAAATGATGACCTCTCGATCTCCAGATTGAGGGCGGACCGTGACTTTCTGGAAGTATTCGGTTTACAACTATTAGCCGGAAGGTCACTACCTCAAACCCCACAAAAGGGTAAAAAACCCGAATGTCTCATCAATGAATCTGCAGCAAAGGCCCTGGGGCTGAGCCCCGATGAAGCCGTAGGGCAGATTTTGACGGATGATTCCCCGCCTCGTAATTATCGCACGATTATCGGAGTGGTGAAAGATTTTCACATGAATGACATGCATTTAAAGATCAGCCCTTTGTTAATTGAAACGAGGCGCTATTTTCAGTTCATCTCGGTCAAAGCACATGCTCAAAACATACCGGAACTGCTTGAATTCCTCGATGAATCATTAAAAAAGCACAGTGACTACCCTGTTAGTTTTCGGTTTATGGATGATCGAATCAATCAGCTTTATGAGAGTGAGCAGAAGAAAGCCAGGTTGTTCAGTGCTTTGAGCTTGTTAACGATCATCATTGCTTCCCTGGGATTATATGGACTTGCGGCTCTCAACGCACATCAAAAAGTCAAAGAGATCGGGATCCGAAATGTCCTTGGAGCTTCGATATCCCATATTCTGGTGCTGATATCCGGAAATTTCATAAAGTTGATTGTCGGAGGTTTTCTAATCGCCATACCGATTGCCTGGTTTTCAATGCAGGATTGGTTGGAAAATTATGCCTATCGGGTCGACATTGATTGGGTTATATTTCTGGTAGTTGGCTTAGCCGCATTAACGATCGCACTGCTTACCGTTGGTGGTCAGTCTGTCAAAGCAGCCTTAGCCAACCCTGTGGATTGCCTGCGTGATGAATGAGTTTTGCAGCACTGTGACAAGTAGGGAATCCGGATCAATTCTTGACTCGGTTGGGCAAAATTGCCTATATTCATATCACATAAATGATTCATACTTTGAGAGTGATTCTGAAATTTATAGTAGCGTAATTTTTAGCCGGTAAACCCCAAGGCTAATAATTCTTTGTTCGGATATTCCTCCGAACACATTTTCCTTTAATCAACTTTTCGTGCGTTGCTTACCAACGTTGATGATGGTCTTTACGGCTTTTCAGCTTAGATATTCATGTGCTTTAGCAAACAGATACCTGCTCTGAATCAGCCCGATTTGACCTGCTATCACATGCGAATCTTACATCAACAATAATTGTTTATGAAAAATCAAGAAATCAAAAAGAACCCCGAGTTTTTAGAGTACGTCTTGAAACTGAATGGGGATATAGAACTCAATGAGGCACTACAATTAAGCCTGAACCAAATTAACAAATTAGACATTGCTCAACTGAATAGAATTGGCCTGAAAACTTATGAAAAGGACAAGTGGACAGTTCATAAAATACTTCAGCACCTCATAGACTGGGAAAGGATCTGGTGTTTCAGAGCTATCATTTTCGCTCGTAATGAAGGGAGTATCCCTGATGCATACGACCAGGAGATCATGGGTGAAAATTCAAATGCGGATGAGCTGTCTATTGAACAATTGGTCAATGAGCTTCGGCTTGTACGCCAATCTTCTATAGTCATGTTTGAATCTTTTAATAAAAAGATACTTGAAACAAACTGTAGGTTTTTTGAATACGAAATGCCTCTCTTTACAATCGGGTTAACCATTACTGCCCATCAGATACATCACTTCAATGTAATTCAGGAAAGGTATTTGTCATTGGATAATTAAAAACAAAAGGTGAACCCAAAATTGGCTCCTCGCCCCTCCTTTACAACGAGGGGCGAGATTCAAAACTCTCTGATCTCTCCTTGAGTAAATTCAATCTCCCATTTGAACCAAATCATAGGGCCGGATTGATATGGAATAGAGATTTTTTGGTTTTGGAGGGTAACCTTTTGATGTTTTTGGTATTAACCGACAAAAGAGCCGGTTATGTCTAAGGAAGTCTATCAAAAGCCACAGGACAAGGTCCAAAAGTCCTCCCATCCCCATACTCAAAAGCAAAGTGGTAATACATCTGCTTTACAGTTTGAAGATAACCGTCCTGAGGCTGTTGCACAACGACAGTTGCAAGAGCTGGCAAATAACAGCCCTCAAGTTTCTCAGCTAAAAACTTTTCAGGACCAGGCTGATAATAGCCCACAGGTAAAGCAATCAGCTCAGCTGCAGGCAATGGCAAATAATTATACTACTCAGCAAAATCAACCTATCCAAAAGAAAGCCAGCTCGGAGAATGGCTTAAAGGAAAACAACACAGGCCTCCCTGATAATTTAAAGTCAGGAATTGAAAACCTATCTGGTTATTCCATGGATGATGTCAAGGTTCATTACAACTCCGATAAACCCGCTCAATTACAGGCGCACGCCTATGCTCAAGGAACCGACATTCATTTAGGTACTGGACAAGAAAAACATTTACCTCATGAGGCCTGGCATGTGGTGCAGCAGAAGCAAGGAAGGGTAAAGCCTACCATGCAGATGAAGGGTAAGGTAAATGTAAATGATGATGTTGGATTAGAGAAAGAGGCAGATGTAATGGGTGTTAAATCAATGCTATCCAAAAATCAAATACCGAACAAACCAATTCAACAAGCGGTTCCAACCTCTGAGATAGCGCAGCGAGTAATAAAAATTCAAAGTACGGAGAAGGAGTATAGTGAGGAGGCCGGAAACCTAGGTGAGTTAGCTACAAAGCTGACCTACGACCCTGCTAAATATGGATTGAGAGATGATTTCGTCACCAAGCTCAGCCAAGCGAATATCTCCATTGAAACTGTTCTTAAGCGATTGGATACACAAGGATTGACTTTTGAAAACAAAAGAACCTTAGTTACAAGGTTAAAACAAGAATACCTCACCGCCTATAATCTCAATGAACAGAGTCGTACTTTAATTGATGACAATATTACACCCAACTACCACCCTCTGGTCCATGATACTCCACAAGGATTTAGGAGCATCGCCAATTTGTTTGGTCAAAATGCCCCACCGATTCGGGAAATATTATTGGAAAGCACAGATCAGGGCAGAGTAGCTATGGAGACATATAAACAAGGGAGAGAAAAGGGAGACAGTGATGCAATTTTAATGAAATCTATATTAGCAGCACTAGAAATACACAGTTCAGGAGCAACACATGAAAATGATTATTCTGAACAAGAGTTGGAACTACAACAGATCGCAACGGCTCCATATGGTGAAGAAGTAAGAGATCAATTATTAAATGATTATGGTCTAAACAAGTACGAAAGAAGGTCCATTGTAGCTTATTCATTTCCTCACAAAGGTGATATGCTTGTTGGAGGAAAATGGAATCAGTATTACATGGGCTATTCACCAAATAACTGGGGGGAAACCTATAAAGATGGGTGGGCGGCATTGTTAGGAGCATTCCAAAAGCTGCCTTCATTGGGTGAGCTCGGACTTAAAGCCACAGTATATAGGGCTAGTAGAAATGATACTGAGACGAGTGCCCTTGATAAACTAGCCCCGGGAACTGAAATAGAACACGGAAAGCAAGTCATGAATCAAGGACAAAATCACTTCACTTCAACCTCTCTTACCTACAGTGTTCATAATCATGCCTCACGAGTATCTGAAGCTGGCGGAATGATGGCATTACACTCTACATCGGGAGTTTACATCAACCCATTTGGCGGGTTCGGCTTTTTAGATGGAGGTGAGGTTCTGATGCCACCTGGCGCCAGAACCACCTATACAGGGAAACGGCAAAGAGGTTACCGATCAGAGGATACTGAAGCTCCTATATACCATTTAGATGAACGAGTACCCGTCAAACCCTATAATGAAAGTGTTGACGATTTTGAGTTTCAGAAACCAAAATCACCGCTTATCGAATCTGAAAATCGTCAAAAAGAAAAGGAATCCGCCTTAGAAAAAAGAATTGAAAAATTAGCAGCAATAAACACTCCCGCGATTCAAACACTTTTAAAACAGAAATCCATTACGCCTGACAATAATAATAGTCTACAATTCTTCTTTGTTTTTTCGAGCTTTGAAACAAAAGTAAGTCTTGAAAAAGAGCTACAGGAAGCTATTGAAAACTCTACAAAGACTGACTTAGTTAATAGAATCAATGCTCATAAACTTGTTTTTGGCAATGTGGTTTTCTTTGATATATACGAACCAATAATGGGCTACAGAGATGATCTGCTTGCTTTATTTGAACCCATTGAGAAATTACAAGCTGTTCTAGATCTCTTAGAGGGACTCTTAGGGAATGAATTACAGCTTATCACAAAAATTGATAGTCTAGCTGGTAATGAAGAAAATCAAACAATTATTTCAGAAGAAGTTGGAATGACAGGAATACAATATGTGGGAGAAGTAAGACTTAGACAAATATTAATCCGAATTGTACTTCGTGATCCTCAAGATTCATTTTTGCAAAATGTACTAAGGTTTAAATAACTTTTTGTTCAAAACCGAAATGGTTTAGATTGTTTGGTCTGGAGTAGATTATTGGCAGATTAGCCTATAATCGAATAGAGATTCACATATCCAGGGAGTACCCCCTCCCTGGTGCTCACTTTTAGTGAGTACCTCCATTAAGACTGCAATCATATGAAAGAGACCTTATTTTCAGCACTTTAATTGCCGGTTAACATAGATCTACATTGCCAATCAGTCAGGAGGTTGAACCTCTCCTGAGACCTCTCTATAGTTATAAAGGCAAAAAACAGAAAAGGCCCTGACGCCACTGTCAGGGCCTTTATCTTTACCATATGCTATGGTAAAAAACTAAAGCATACCTTGGTTAAGAAATTGCAAAAGTCATGTCAAGATTACCCAGGTTCCAAACGGCTCCCACTTTGTCAGTTGTGCCAACTGGCAGATGAGGAGTGTAAGTATTGAAATCAAAGGCGAATTGCGTTGGACCACCCCAATTTAAACCAGTGTAAACCAATGCATAGTTACCCGCTGGCAGTGCAAAATCCTGTGCACCTGGAGTCAAAGGTCCATTTACGCCATTAAGGTTGATTGTGTCGCTTGCCGTGCTACCTGCAACGAGGTTGATTTGTACATCCACTTTGTTATTGTAGCCGCTTTGAATATCACAGATCTGAACAGATGAGTTCAAATTATCCATATTTACCGCATAGAGGGCTAATTGATTGTCGCATTCTGTGATGGTGATTGTGTTGTTTGATGTGCTCATTTTTTCTTGATTTAATATAATTACCTACTATTTTTAACAGGGTTTCAGTATTCCCTGGTCTTATAAAAAGGTGTACACTGAGAAGACATGTCAAAGGTGGGGAGCTTGTGAAAAACTTCAGTAAGGCGAAAAGTGTATAATACCGGATACCCCGATTGGGGTATGTCAAATTTTGAGTAGAGACTGCCTCTGTTCTATGTTATATAAAGGATCGAACGATTACGTTATCTGTTTTTTCCAGATCGCAAACTGGGTAATTGTTGTTATACCCCGATTGGGGTATTGGTGAGGTCATTGTATCTAATAGATTTGTAGCCAACAACCAGATAACTTAAATAATCAAGAATCATGGCACAACCATTTAAAATTCAAGTAAATTTTCAGGATTACTCAAACTACATTTTGGATAGCTCAAACAACGTTCAGAATGGAGATTTGATTAATCTTTCACAGATCAGTTGCCTCAATATTCCCGATCAGGGAGAATTTGGCATTCATTCCACAGACTCGGGTGCTGAAATACAGGTTTGTATGAATGGACTTGAGACTATCACCAATAATGGCCAACTCGACCAGGTACTTCCTCTTTTTTACTTTCCAAATGTGGGCAGTTTTAGCTATCGTAGTGGTAATTGGTTTATCACTGAACTCTCATTCAGCATGTTTGAAGGAAAAACACCAGACCGAGAGTCTGTTTATGGCAGAGATATTGGAGTAAATTATAGCATACAGTCTGGAATCACATCTGATAAAGAAGTTGATTTTCGTATTCACTTCGAAATTGAATTCCATGATATATTACCAGGTGGAGCTACAAACCTAAGGTCAAACCCTTGCTTTATCGACCCTAAGCTCAAAGTAAGTCAGCCACCTACACCTCCAGTAGCCTAATCAATCTGTCCGTGAAAGTTAAAACCGTTATTATCGCCTTTAGCTGCTTCCTGTTAGCGAATAAACTTACGGGTCAACGGTTGACCTACACGGACAGTTTAAAACACCTTTTAGAGACAGGTAAATATTCTCGTTCGGATCAGGAATATCTAAGCATTCTTTCACAGTTGGCCATATACTCTCCCACTCCGGAGGAAAATCTAAAATATGCCGACATTTTACTCGACATCAGTTTTTCAGCTGAATACTCGGCTCTTTTTATTAAGGCCTACCAGGCAAAGGGAGTGGCACATCGAATGAAAGGCAACCTGGATGAGGCATTGAACAATCTTTTGGAAAGTGCTGAATTGGCTTTAGATCATCAGGAGTTTGACTTACTGGCCGAAGCCTATCTGGAAATAGGCACCACCTATTCCACCAATGATGATCTGAAAAATGCACTGATCTACGAAAACAAGGCCATCACACTATTCAGACGACTCAATAAGAAACAAGAGCTGGCGATCAACCTGCTCAACACAGGCTACTCCTATTATTCTATGAACCAGTATGACACTGCACTTCTTTACTATACTGAAGCTGGTCCAATTTTCGATTCGTTAAGGTTCACCATAGGCCAGGCCTATACCCTGGGCAACCAGGCACTTATTTTTTGGAAAACTGGAAAAACGGAAGTTGCAGAAAGGGATCTGTTACAGGCGATCGACATGCTAATCCCATTAGGAGACCAGTACGGTATAGCCGATTATCATAATCAACTGGGTAATCTCTATTTTGAGAGCAACAGACACACAAAAGCCATATATCACCTGAGGACAGGGCTTGATATTGCTTTGAAAGTGGATCTGAAAGAGCAAATAAGGGACGCCTCTCAGCTGATTTCCCAACTATACGCTGGTCAGCAGAATTATGACTCAGCTTATATCTATCATCAGCAATATGCCCTATTCAAAGACAGCCTCGAAAACGCTGAACAAACCAGGGAAATGGCCGACCAGCGAACCACCTTTGAGGTCAATCTCAGAGAAAAGGAAATTGACACCCTTGAACAAGAAAAGAAACTGCAGCAAACCTATGTGATCATCACCATCACCCTTTTAGCACTATCTGTTGTGGCTATCCTTTATTTCCGCCAGCGATTCCACAATACAAAACTGCTTACCATTGCTGAACGCAAAGAACATGATGATAAGATCAAAGACCTGTTGAAAAACCAGGAAACCAAAGCGCTACAGTCCATGGTTCAGGGCAAAGAGGAAGAACGAAGGCATTTGGCCAAAGAGCTGCATAATCATTTAGGGAGTCTTCTGGCCACAGTCAAAGTCAATCTCAATGGCCTGGAAAGCAAAGATGAAGCGAAGCAGGAAAAGATCATCGGGCTGGTGGACCAGGCCTGTCAGGATGTGCGTAATCTATCGCATGAGCTGCATATGGGTGTTTCAGAAAACTTTGGATTAATTCCTGCTCTGAAAGAGCTAACCTCTCATCTGCAGCGATCCAATGATCTTCAGGTTCAGTTTTCGGCTTCTATTGACAATGTATTGATAGACTCACAAAGTGAGATTCTGATCTACCGTATCGTACAGGAGTTGGTGAGCAATGTGCTGAAGCATGCCCGGGCCACCAAGCTCACCATTTCGTTGACTGGCTTTGAAGAGGGTAATCTTGTCAACATCCTGGTAGAGGATAATGGAAAGGGATTTGAGCCGGAAAAACTTAATAAAGAGTCGAAAGGTATTGGGCTCGACAGCCTGATGGAGATGATCCGGAAGCTCGATGGAGAAATTGAAATCGACAGTAGTTTTAAAAGCGGTACCACCGTCAGCGCAGACATACCTTTTGAAATTCCTAACTCTAGCATAGCACCATGATAAAAGTATTGATTGTAGACGACCATGACCTTTTTGCTGAAGGTGTGAAATCCATGTTCAAACCGGATGACGGCATTACCGTAACTTGTCATACCACAAATGGCAATGAGGCACCTTCGATCCTGGAAGCAGAAGCAGTGGATGTCATCCTCATGGATATTGATATGCCCGTCTTAGATGGCATTGCTACGATGGACCTTCTGAAACGAAAGGGATATGATATACCAACGCTCATGCTCACCATGCATCAGTCTATGAGGCGAATCCGTGGAGCGCTGTCCAAAGGCGCCCAGGGTTATATTTTGAAGGATGCTTCAAAGTCTGAGTTAGTCGAAGCCATCCATAAAGTAAGCCAGCGCCAAAATTATTTTCATCCCAAGGTCAACGATATGGTCTTTGACTATTTTAAGGGCAAGACTGCCGCTAAAAACTCACTTCAGGAACTATCAGAACGGGAAATTGAAATTATCCAGTGCCTCTCTGAGGGGAAAAACACCAAGGCCATCTCCGAAGCACTTTTTATCAGCGAACATACGGTCAAGACCCACAGGCGCAATATCATGCAAAAGCTGAATGTCAACACTTCGGCAGAGCTCGTCAAACTGGCCATGGACCGGGAACTGATTTGAACCTCTACCTCTAAGCACTCACCAGTTTGCCATACATGAAGCGTCCATGTATAACAAACTGGTGAATAAAGAATATTTGAGCAACACTACTTAATCTCATTTCAAAACAGCCCGATATTCAGTCATTTTAACTCCTCTCAAACCCAAAAACATTGGGTGCAAAAGTGGCATTGAGTCCCATTCCCGTTGCCGCAGCTTGCATGTCCTCCGGAATATTTCCGCAGAATAAGAATTCGCCCGGGTTTGCAATTGCCAACAGACTCTCGAAATGACCTGCGGCCGTAGTTCCCAAATGAAAGCCAACCGCACCGGCATCGGCAAATACATCTACGACAACTAAGGTTGAAGAACTGTCATCGAAATAGCACTGAACGTTCAGGGCACCCGGCTCATTTGCCTTCATTTGTGCAGTTACTTCATTGTAAATCGCCTTTAATTCTTCTGATTTTGCTTCTTTGGCAGTCCATTTATATACCACCATTACTCCTTGATTTTCCATTTTATTTTTTGATTTATGATTAGTCTTTCCTTCACTCATTGATCCGCCTTCGCGGGTAAAATGACTTCCCCGACTGGAATAGGTAGCCGGAAGTCCCATGAATTTCGAATATGTTCTGATCGTCCAGGATACCGGACCTCTGAAAAAATAGTTTTCAGGAATCGCTACCTGATCAATTTCCTTCTTGTACTTAGCTGCCATCCCTTTGGTGAGGTGAAACTTCAAATCATCACTGGACTCGAAGGTTTCATGTATGATCAGCGCATTTTCTCCTATAACCTGGTATACCTCAAACCGCAGCATTCCTTCTTCTACATCATATACTTCAGTGCCTACACGCAGCCACCATTGCTTTAGCTCTTCGATACTCTGTCCCTGTTTACAGGTCCATTTGGCCGTAACCTGAACAGCTTTAGAGGGGTCTGGTTGCTGGTAATCGTTTTTTACAAACCCATAACTGTACTCACCAAAAGTTCCGCTGACTCCCCTATTACTCAATGCTGTTCGGGTTTCATCCGAAACTTTCATTCCCCTTATCAAGTGAAACCCCGGTTTGGCTACCCTGTGAAGAGCTTCTGAATGCTCATTTGCCGTATGTGAAAAATAGGCTGCCAGTGCCTCCTCATTTTTGAAAATATGATGAACCAACACAGCATCCTGACCAATCGCATGATTGATCTCTGTTGAAAGCATTCCCTCATGATCTCTTGCATCGCTGTGTATGTCTTCCCACTCTTGAAGCATTTCTTGGGAATCCACTGACTTTCTGAATATTCCGCCTTTGGTTTTAGGAATCCATTTGCCTGTTATACTTATTTCATCTCCTGTCTGAATAGGGGTTTTCATAAATAAAGGCAGTTCTGGTGTTGACTCTTGCATAATGATTTTATTAAGTGGTTTGCTATTGATATCACAAATCTAATGGCGTTTTTACATACTCAACAGGTGTAAAAACGACCTTATTCAGGGTTGTTTACGACACACACTTGAAGTACATTTGTACATTATGAAGCACATTAGTATTCTCATACCTCAAGGAAATAGCATTGTAGACACCGTAATTGCCCCCTACAACATGTTTAAAATGGCCAACTCTTACCATCAGCGTTTAAACAAGTTACCTGAGCCTTTATACTACATCGATCTGGTTGGCATCAATCATGACCCTGTCACCTATCAGGGATTATTTACCATAACTCCCACAGCCAGTATTGGATCTGTGCAGAAAACAGATTTGATCATTGTATCTCCCATTAGCGGAAACCTCGAAAACGGAATTGAAGACAACCGGGCATTTATAGACTGGATAAGGGAACAACGCATTGAGAATGGTTCAGAAATTGCCAGTCTATGTAAAGGCGCTTTTCTCCTGGCCGAAACCGGTCTGGTTAATGGTAAAAGCTGCGCCACTCACTGGACCGCCCATGACCTGTTTAAACAAAAATACCCTGAGGTAAACCTGATTCCGGAAAGCATCATCTGTGAAGACAACGGGATTTACTCCAGCGGTGGAGCCTATTCCATTCTGAATTTCACCTTGTATTTAATCGAACGGAACTTTGGCAGAGAAACGGCTATCTGGACATCAAAAATCTCCGAGATCGAATTTGATCGAATGAGCCAAAATGAATTCATCATATTTAGCGGACAAAAAGATCATTCGGATGATTCGATCAAATCGGCACAAGAATACATTGAAGACAACTATCAAAGCAAACTGAATATAGAGACGCTGGCCGAACAGGTTCACCTCAATGCAAGAAGCTTTCTGAGAAGGTTTAAAAAAGCTACCTCCAACACTCCCCTGGAGTACATTCAACGCGTAAGAGTTGAGGCGGCCAAAAAGGAACTCGAATCTACTACAAATACCATTATGGAAGTAATGTTTGGAGTGGGCTACAATGATGAAAAAGCTTTTAGAAATACCTTTAAAAAACATTCGGGTCTGTCGCCAAAAGAATATCAGATGAAGTACAACCGGGAAATGGCATACGCCTGATTTTAAGAAAGAAACCTAAGAGAGCAGGCTCTGAACTCCCGTCTCTGGTGCAAACGAATTGCCCAAACCCTGCGTTTGGTTAATACGATCTTATGAAACACCTGTTTGTTGTATTACTTTCCACTCTCTCCCTGTCCCTCTTTGGGCAAGAGCTCACCAATGGGCTGATTATGCCGAATCCGAACGGGCCGTTCAAATCCTGTTGTGTTTACATACCAGCCTCAGGACTCACTGCTTATGACGTGCCGAACGGAAAACAAATCGCGCAACTCCAACAAGGGACCTCTGACCATAATGGAGAGGTCTACAAGGCCCTTATCAAAATTGGGGAAGATCTAACAGAACTTGACTACAGCAACCTGTATATGGTTGGATATGAGATTATGGCCCTGGTATATGTTGACAAACGAGGTGATTTTGTTAAAATCAATAATGGCTACTGGCTAAGCATAAAAGAATTGCAATCGAAAGGCCTGATGCTTACAACATGGATGGACTACCTGATCAACAAAGAGGATGTATTAGGCTGGTATGCCAACAAGCCAGGTTTAAACCTAAGAACAGGAGCCTCCACCAATTCAGATATTATTGCTACACTCAAAGGAGACCTTTGGGAGATCACGCCAACCAGTGAAACGAAAGGGCTTTGGTGCAAGGTAACTGTAAAGGAGTATACAAAACACCCCTGTTCTGGCCAGGATTACCTCATAAAACGAACCTTAACGGGGTGGGTCAAACTGTTGTCGGAAAATCAAACACCGAATGTCTGGAACTATGGGAAAGGTTGTTAAAAAACATAACAAGAAATAAATAAATCAGGCGTCCGACTTCAACCTGAAAGTTCGTTGCCGATCCTCCTCACCTTTCGTCTTATAAGAAAAGAGGCTGCACCCCAATCTTTCTTTTCGCCCGTGTTGGTTTTCTTCACCAACACGCTATGATTGCCGCTAATCCTTCTTGCGTTACTCCTCCTCGTTGGCCAAAGGAGGCAATCCAGTTGACCTTCCTGACCAACCTTCACTTTAGAATATTTTGAATAATACCATTAGCTCCTGACATAAGGTTGTCACCTGCCGGGAATACGTTTGTGCCTGTTAATATTCAAAACAGCTAAAAATGACAAACGTAATGAACTCAATATCTAATCCAACCGATTTTCCCAAGCCAACCCTTATTTCAATCAATGGCTTGGAGCTTGAAGTCTTTGAAGCAGGTCAACAAAATGTAGGAAAACCTATTGTACTCTGTCATGGCTTTCCGGAGCATGCCTTTTCCTGGCGCCATCAGGTACCAGCTCTTGTAGAATCCGGCTTCCATGTCATCGTTCCAAACCAGAGAGGTTACGGTAATTCATCCTGTCCGACTGAAGTTACGGAATACGACATTGGACAGCTGACGGGTGATTTAGTGGCCCTTCTCGATCACTACGGGTACGAAGATGCTGTCTTTGTCGGTCATGATTGGGGTGCAAATGTGGTGTGGCAACTGGCACTATTGCATCCAAACCGGGTGAACAAAATCATAAACCTAAGCTTGCCTTATCAAGAGCGAGGAGAAAAACCCTGGATCGAATTTATGGAAGAGGTATTTGGTGGAGACTTCTACTTTGTCCATTTCAATCGACAGCCGGGAGTCGCAGACGCTATATTAGATAAGAATGTATCCCAGTTTCTTCACAACATACACCGAAAGAATGAGCCCCTCAGAGCGCCTGAACCAGGCATGTTGATGATTAATCTGGCCAGGGCAGAAAAACCACTCGGAGAGCCCATAATGAGCGAAAGCGAGATGGCTGTTTTCGTTTCCGCTTTTGAATCATCGGGGTTCACAGGAAGTATCAACTGGTACAGAAACCTTGATCGCAACTGGCACCTGTTGGAGGACGTGAATCCAATCATACAACATCCCACACTGATGATTTATGGTGAACAGGATATGATTCCGAAGTCTGAAAGACTACCTGAGTTAGTGCCCAACGTGGATGTAGTCAGTCTGAATTGTGGTCATTGGATTCAGCAAGAAATGCCCGAAGAAACAAACCGTGTCATTTTAAATTGGCTGCAAGATCAGAATACCAAATAGTTCTATATAAGCAATCCTTAATCAAGATAGTGGATCAACAGATCCGCTATCCCTGCTCTCCCTCTGGTTTGCACCAAGGAGGCGTACCCGAATCATTAAATTTCTTTATGTAAATTAAACCTTAGAGGTACAGTTTTTGGCTTCTCCACTTGGGGTTGGACGGCTCTATATCCTGTCCCTCCACAAACGCATGGACATCAAATAAGAACCATAAAAAAGAAGGTAGATGAAAGTAACACCTGAGCATAATGAAAGAGTTGCCAAAATAATTTTCGGTTCAGTCTACCCTCATTACTTGAGCAGGGTGGAGAAAAACGGAAGAACCAGGGAAGAGTTGGATCAGGTGCTGGAATGGCTGACCGGCTTTGACAGAACCACTTTACAAAAGCTAATTAAAGACAAAGTAACCATTGAAACATTCTTTGAGAAGGCAACCCTACATCCAAATGCTCACATGATTAAAGGGGTAATCTGTGGTTATAGAATAGAAGAAATTGACAATGAATTAACGCGCCAGGCCAGGTATATGGACAAGTTGGTAGATGAGCTCGCCAAGGGGCGTAAAATGGAAAAGATTTTAAGAGTAGAGAAGAAATAAAAGTTGTTATTAAGCCTCTACAAACAGCACCAACCTGCCAGCAGACAGATTTAAAACACCTGTACTTTTACACTCACACGCTTTGTGTCTTGAATCAAAAAAGCATTTCGAATTAATTGGGAAATCTGGTCCGCACGGCAAGTACGAACCAGAGGACATTCAAAACCCACAATGACATAAATGGCATTGCATCAATCTGTAAAGTTCGGAGTAGAGCTGTTTTTTGAACGCCTTCTACGTCCCTTTACATACAGGAGGGTGGCAAGCCCGATAACAGTCGAAATACAAGGTGGTTGGATTTGGTACGCGAAGGCCTTGCGGGCAAAAACCACGCTTGGATTTGGTGTTATCGGAAAGGGTTCCTGCCTGCCTTAGTACCTAAGTACGGCCGGCACGGTTTCGTCCTTTTTGGCCGCAAAAAGCGACAAAGGAGGTTTAAGAGACAAAGCCGTAAAGTCAGGCTTCAACAATTAATCAATGAAATAGTAGCCCAACCATACAAACTCTGAAAGTGCGGCTCACTCTGCAATAGGTAGTTGAAAAAAATTCACAGTTCCCATTCAAAAGTCTTCATCTAAAATGTTGCTTTCTTTCATTTAATCCAGCCTCCTTTGAGGGCAAAAGATTAGGGATTCACTCAACGCAACACAAGACATGAAAGGCTTTTCTATCATCATTATGGGAGTTTTATTGCTCCAGCTTTCGTCCTGCCGGTCTCATTCATCTTCAGAGCTAAGAAATGCCCTGACTTTTTATGCCTCCTTTGATAAGGGAACGACAGCAGACTTTGCTCTGGGAGGTCCTGACATCTATACTGCTCATGCTACCTATGTCAATTCAAGCAGAAACCTGGAAGGAATACAGGTGGGTATGAATAACACTGATCATAGCATTATTCAAGGGGAGGGTCAGTTTGGTAATGCCTTTCAATTTGGTGAGAAAAGTGACACCGTTCTTTTTTATAAGAGTAAAGACAACATCACCTACAATCCCCAAAACTGGTCGGGCACTATTTCGTTTTGGCTAAGGGTTGACCCCTCCACTGAGCTGACCGGGTATACAGACCCCATACAAATCACAGATACCAACTTCAACGATGCATCCATCTGGGTAGATTTTACTGACAAAGCCCCAAAAGACTTCAGACTGGGGGTAATCGGTGATAAAGCCGCCTGGACCCTGGACACGCTGAATTCACCTGTAAAGGCTGTATTTGAAAAGAGACTTGTCAGCACTAAAGCGTCCTATTTTACAAAAGATAACTGGACTCATATTCTAATAACTTATGATGGTTTGGGCACTGTCAATAGCCGGGCCAACCTCTATCTGAATGGTAAAAAAGTGGGTTTAGTGAGCGGGATAGACGACCCTTTTACCTGGGAGCTGGAAAAGTCAAATATCTTCCTTGGATTGAACTTCAGTGGTTTGATGGACGAGCTGGCAATTTTCAACAAGCCATTAACTGACAAGGAAGCAATGGAGCTTTATCAGCTAAAAGGGGGGATCAAATCAATTCTGTGAAGCTCAGGCCCTGGTTAGTGCTCACGTAAAAATCGGTGCATCCTTGCTATTCCAGGTTTAAACCTAACCACAGCAGGTTGCCTTGAATGCTTACTGCTGTTAAATCCCCAAAGCCGCTTATCTTGTAGAAGATTATCAACACTATGAAATCCTCTACCATGAAAAGAACCTTGATTCTCACAGCCCTGCTGCTGCTTATAGCCACCGCGCCTCTTTCTTCCAACAATCTCAACCCAACTCCTGACAACCAGCAAACGGACAAACGTATTCCCGAACTAGACCAGTATTGGACAAAACTATCGAAAACAGTAAGAGAAGGTGACTTTGAAGGCTACAGCTCACTTTATCATAAGGATGCCGTGATTATATTTACAACAGGGAGCAACAAGGTATCGGTTGCAGTAGCAGAAGCTCTGGCCGGCTGGAAGCAAGGCTTTGCCAAAACCAAAGCCGGAGAACAAAAAGACAATGTAGAGTTTCGCTTCTCTCAGCGTATTGGCAATGCCAACACCGCCCACGAGACAGGCATCTTCCATTTCACTTCTGTAGACAACTCCGGCAAAACATTGACGGATATCCTCGTGCATTTTGAAATGCTTTTTGTGAAAAAAGACGGAGTCTGGCTCTCCACCATGGAATATCAAAAATCCACTGCCACCCAAGCCGAATGGGAAGCTTTGAACTAGTATGCACCTCTCCTGCCCTTTGCAACAAAAAAAAAGCAATTGGACTGACACCTGGGTTCATAGAGAAGAAAATGGCTCGCTGGAAGCCGCCCGGGACCACAGGTTTGAACAATAAAAAACACTGAATGGATATTATTCAACGATTTGTAGATGTTGGTCTTGAGAAATACAGCTCACTGGCAACACCCGATTGGGATCCCATGTACATCGAAAAAGAGGAAATTCAGGATTCAAGATTTATTGATGCTGAAAAACCTAAAAAAGAAGGCTTGCTTGCCTGGAAACCGATTGAAAGTCTGATAACCGATGATGAGATACTGGAAGTAGAAAATGAATTGAAATACCCGCTTCCTGAGTCGTTTAAAGCCTACCTGAAGTACAAGAACTTCTATGAGCTGGATGTAATGTCAGAAGTTTTCTTATTTCGTCCCTTAATACCTGGTATATGGAAAAACAACATACTTGATGCTACCTTCAACGGATATCCCAGAGAATTTATTTATGACAAGGGCCTCATCCCATTCGGTCGTTATTCCGATTGGGGATTGACTTGCTTTAACACCAATAAGTCAGCTGGGGGTGCTGAATATGAGATAGTTATATGGGATCATGACGACCCTTATGAATCAGAATTCAGGGCAGAGAGCTTTGACAAGATGCTGAAGGCAATTCTGGATAATTATGAGTAGAATAAAGATTGTGTGATCATCCTCAGCTGAGAAACAGCTCGCTGTTGATCTCCTTTCCCTAAAAATGAAATCGGCACATAACCATATATAGCTGATTAAAATATCTGTTACCCCTTGGTTCATTCAGTACCACTGACCTCCTTCATCCTTTTGCCAACAGCCAGGAACACCATGTTACCCAACATTCTTCATTACTTTTAGATATAGAAATTGAAAGGGCTCACTAAAAGGTCGCCAGTTCTTATCATATAAATCAAAAAATGAGAGTCTTACATATACTCATCACACTGTCTTTCTTCTCTCAGCTTGGGTGGTCACAGACCACAGCAATTCGCTCATTCAACTTCGATGGCACAATTGAAAGTGGAACACACAAATTTGAGGGTGGAGATTTCAGTTTCTCCAATGGGCTTAAAGCCCGAGCCCTAAAGCTGAACCCTGAAAGTTTTAGTTCATTGAGTCTTGAAGGTATTTCCCTGAACAACAGTGAAGATTTCACCCTTCAATTTTGGGTTAAAACCACTTCTGACCAGCCCATGACATTCCTTTCACAAAAGAGCTTTGACAACAAGGGCATGTCCTCTCAGCTTAATGCCGGCTGGGCACTCTACACCTCCGGAGGCACTCTCGCCTGGAATGCCGGATCTGGTTCCAGAAGATTGACCTATGAAAGAGATAATGGTAGTAAAATGCCTGTCAATGATGGGGAATGGCATCAATTGGCCATGACCTACAGCAAGGCACTCCAGGAAGTCAGAATCTATTATGATGGCCATAACCAAGCCATTTACAAAGTTAAATTCGACTTTGCCAATGATCATCCCTTAAGGATTGGCACTCAACAAAGCGATTTCAACTATAAGCAGGAGATTCTTGATGAAATTCGTGAAGGGGCTGCTAAGCTTCAAACACTCGTAGATGCATTCAATCAAATCGGGGTTGAAAAATTACAGGACAGAGAGTTTATCTCGGTGGTCGTAGAGCCAAAAGACCTGCTGGAAGCAAAAATCAAAACGATTAATCCGGCACAGTCAGCATTGATTGATCGTCTTCGAAAAATCGACCTAAAATCCATCAATGATATTCGAAATGAGCTATTGTCCAATCACTACACCGTTCATCAGGTGCGGGAGCTCACAGAGATCAAACCCATTCATAAAATTTACAGTCTGGAAGATGGTCGGGTAGTGATCAATACAGCAGCTGCCCGTGACTTCACAAAGCAGGTGCAGCTTTCTGCAGCAGATTTTGAGATTGACGAGCTGATGATATACGATAGCCTACTTTCTGCGGAAGAAGTCTTTAAAGCTTTTAAGAAAGTCAAAAAAGCATCGGCATTTAAGCACAGGAAAAAACTCAAAGAGCTTACAGTTGGGGTCTGGAACATTTGGCATGGAGGGCTCCACTTCACAGAAGAAGAACATGGCTGGGATTCCAGAATGCGCATTGTGGAGATGATCCGTGAGCTTGATGTAGATATTTTGCTTATGCAGGAGACCTACTCTTCTGGCGACTATATAGCAGCAGAACTGGGTTATTATTTCGCCACTTCATCGGATTGGGACTACAGACAACAGGGCTCTAACATCTCCGTACTCAGCAGATACCCAATCGAAAGCATTGAGGTACCTGATGGAGCGGAATTTATGAATGTAGCGGCACTCATCAAGCTGAGTAAAAGCCAGCAGATTTATGCCATGTCAAATTGGTATGGAATGAACCAGTTTCCTACTGTTTACGATTTTCATCAGGGAAGATTCAGCCAAAGTGATGAGATTCCTGTCTTCTTTGGAGGAGATTTTAATGCTGTACCCCATACAGATGGTGGCAATAGCCCTGCCTCTAAAAAACTGCTGGATAATGGATTTACAGATGCCTACAGAAGCCTGCATCCCGATTTTGAAAACGACCCTGCCCATACTCATAATTCCGGAGTAAGGATTGACCAACTCTATTATAAAGGCCAGACCTTACAAAACGCCTCAACAGAAGTTGTTTCAGATTGGCAGGGAGGCTTTCCCTCCGATCACTACCTGATTTTGTCCAGATTCAAACTCAAAACAGGTTCCAACTAGACCAAGTTTTGAAATACACATCCTTGTACCCTGTAACAAATAGCTCATGGCCTCACAAACATTTATTTGAGTAACTTAAGCTGAAAGACGTTACTTAGGCTACCGACCTTTTGGCTACGCAGAGCAATACTCCGTGCTATGGCAAAGATCTGGTCAGGGCGTTGGCAGTAATACCGACAGAAAGGAATGACATTTTACAAAGACAAGCTCAGCAAGCTCAAGGTGGATCTTTACAAGAACCAGGCACAAATTGATGCTGTCATTGCGGTGCGCAGCTATATTGACTGTCACTACGAAACGGATTTAAACCTGAACCTGCTTTCGCAAACTCATTGTATTTCCAAGTATCATCTCCTGCGGCTTTTCAAAAAGTACTACGGCCTCACCCCCCGGCAGTACCTCATTGATAAACGTATGGAGAAATCTAAAGAGCATTTAAACAATGGTATGTCCGTTACAGAAGCTTGTTTTGCGGTTGGGTTTGAAAGTTTAGGTTCCTTTAGCAGTTTATTCAAAGTCAAAACAGGAAAATCGCCAAGTCAATATCAAAAAGAGCAACTTTCAAGAAGCATGCTGAAACCTGAATTCTGAATTTTGGGAAACGACATCAAAAACATCAGCAATGAGGGTTACCATTATCAGCATCCCGGTGCGAGACCAGGAAAAAGCATTGAAATTCTACACAGAAAAGCTGGGTTTCATAAAAAAGAAAGACACTCCGTTGGGAGGAGGCAACAGATGGCTAACAGTGGTTTCAAAAGAAGCCCAGGACGGACCCGAACTACTGTTGGAACCAGCCCCTAATCATTTTGAGCCATCCAGGGTATATCAGGATGCTTTGATGGAAGCAGGCTTTCCCTATACCCAGTTTGATGTTGACAATGTACAACAGGAATATGACCGTCTGATTGAATTGGAAGTGGAATTCAGCATGAAACCAACTGAGATGGGAGTCGTGAAAGTTGCCGTTTTTAATGACACCTGTGGCAATAACATCCAACTGGTAGAGCATCTATAAAAGCTCCTGTTCCTGCCACCTATCTTTGTGTGGGTTCTCGGCTGGTCGCACTGGTTCAGTGCCATTGCATCTTCCCACTTATAATCAAGCGGTAACCACCAGAGCATCCTAGCTTTTCTTTCTGTAAATTTGCTTCAGAGACATGACTTTCATTCCGCCTATCCCGGGCTGGACAGAAAGCACCCTGCTTCTCCAAAGGTATGACCAAAACATGATGAGCAATTGAATTCAAGTGAACAGGCTTCAGGTAAAATAAAAAAGAAACGAAACAAAACGATCGCTAGAATAGCTCTGTTTCTGGGCACGGCAATCTCCTTGTTTTTTGTACCCTGGCTTTTAGTCAAGGCCTGGATACTTCCCTTACCCGATACGGTTCAGGAACAACTGAATGAGGCTATAGGACACGGTTTTGACGGCATGCTAGTGTATGTGGACCAGGCCGGTCAGCCACCTCAGCATTTTGCTTCAGGATGGCATAATCGCGAATCAGAAATACCGGCCAGGCCTATGGCGCTGTTTAAGATCGCCAGTATCGGTAAGCTGTATGATGCTGTGGCCGTAACTAAATTGGTAAATGACGGACGCCTTTCTCTCGAAAAAACCGTTGCCGACTATCTGCCCGAGCTATCAGGCCGTATTGAAAACGCTGATAAAATCACCCTCAGGCTGATGATACAGCATAGAAGCGGTATTCCCAATTATACGGATGCTCCGGATTTTTGGGCAACCCCCACGGCCACCTATGAAGAGAGTCTCGCCCTGATTCTGGACAAACCAGCCAACTTTGCACCTGATAAGGACTATGAATATTGCAATACAAATTACCTCCTGCTCAATAAGATCATGGATGATGTATTGGGCTACGACAATTTTCAGTTCGTTCAGGAAGAAATCTTAAGGCCGCTAAATCTTAACAATACCTTCAGCTCCTTAAAAGAAGTGAATATGGATGATGTGATGAGCGGCTATCATGTAGGTCACCCTTTTGATTTAAAGGCAGACGAATATGGTATGCTCGCCACGGCAGAAGATGTGGGCATTTTCCTCAGAGCTCTGAACGATGGATCAGTGTTCAAGCCGGGAGAAAAGGAAATTTATGCTACTGTTTACGAATATGAACACGGTGGTTGGGTGCCTGGTTACCAGAGTTTCGCAAATTATGACAAAGATCTGGATGCCGTTGTGATCGCCTTCTATAGCACCACTGACCCTAAACTGTACAACTGGAATCTGTCTGAAATCATAAACAACAGAATCTTTAAAATACTCAAAAGGTAAAAAGGGTTATAACAATGTCAGGAGGAGATTGGAAAACCATGTTTAAAGCCGTTCAGGACAATGATGTCGAACTGATCAGGTTCTATATCAGGGCGGGTATCGACATTAACTATCAGCACCCGGAATACTTAGCGCTTCCCTTATCAGAGAGTATCCGCTACAACCATTTAGAAGCTGCCGAAGTATTGCTATTGAATGGTGCTGAATCGGATATTATAGAAGCGGAAAGTGGTATGACACCGACTGACCTTGCCATAAAAAAGAAAAACCAAAAGGCAATTGATCTACTGGATCGGTTTAATAAATGATTCTCTTCAGAAAAAACCACTTGCTCCATCATCTGCCCGCAAGGTTAGCTCCAACCTTTTTGCCTAAGGGATCTGCTGATCATATAAAAACGCTACTTACACTAACCCTTTTGCTCCTTTCAAACATTGGGTTTAGCCAATTAAAATCAGTGGTCATTGACCGTGAAACCAAAGAAAGAATCCCCTATGTAAATATCTGGGTAGAGAATGAAAACATTGGAACCACTTCGAACCTGAATGGGGAGTTTGAATTAGCAATTACGCAATCAAAAACGATCATCTTCTCTGCCATTGGTTTTGAAACAAGGAAAACCCTATCTGATTCAATCAAAAGTGTTGTTGAATTAAGCCCCATGACAACCGAATTAGGGGAGGTCACCATAAGGCCCAAAAATCAAATCCAGACGCTCACCCTGGGCAAGGTAAAGAAATCGAAAATCAACAGCTATTTCCGTTCTGGTCCCATTCCATGGATTGCAGCAAGGTATTTTCCCTACGAGGAAACTTACGATAAAACCCCATTTTTAGAAAAGCTGAGATTTCTGACAAACAGCAACTTGCCGGATTCGAAATTCAACATCAGACTGTACGGGGTCAATAGCGATGGAGAACCGGAGGGTTACCTCTTCGATAAAAACATATTTGGCTTTGCGAAAAAGGGGAAAAAATTAACTGAGATTGATTTGTCAGGTTTTAATCTGCAGTTCCCTGAGGAAGGTTTTTTTGTAGCTATTGAATGGCTAATTGTTGATGACAACGAATACCGGTATACTTACACCCAAACGGGCTCAAGTAAAAAGTTAAGAGGGATTTCATATGAACCTGCCATAGGAACCATATCCACTGAAACTGGGGAAAACAGCTGGATTTTCGCTCAGGGTCATTGGGTAAAACCCTGGAAGAATCGCCCTCCTGAAGCGAAGGGTAATAAGGGGGAATATAGTCTCTTAGCGATCGAGTTAACCCTGACAAACTAACATTCTATTACTTTTTTCCATGGCAGGCCCCTGCCCAAAGCAGACAGGTTCTCTTACCTAAACCATTGCTTGCCCTCTCTTTCTCCCCCGCTTCTAGCAATCGTTGGCTACCAGAAGGTATAAGGCGAGGAAGTTTTATATCTTGAAACCAGGTAAACACGTAGGCAACACATCAGCACCTATCAAAACCGCTAACCATGAAAAAGTATATACTGCTCATACTAGTCTGTTTCTTTTCCCTTCTAGTCAATGCTCAAATGAAAGAAAGCCAGAAAATAGACAGCCTGTTTAGCGAATGGGATCAGGCAGACGTACCGGGTTGTGCCCTGGGAGTTATCAAGGAGGGGCAACTCGTGTATGCAAGGGGCTATGGGTTGGCAAATATGGAATATGATATTCCAAACTCGGTTTCTACCGTCTTCAGGATCGGCTCAACCTCCAAGCAGTTTACAGCTGCCAGTATTGTCCTACTTGCAGAAAAGGGAAAATTGAACTTAGAAGATAACTTAAAAAGTATCTTCCCCGATTTTCCGGCTTATGCTGAAGACATTACCATCAGGCACCTGCTTAATCATACCAGTGGGGTGAGAGATTATTTGCAGCTAGCCTACTTAAAAGGCTTAAGGAACGATGACTTCTATGTCGATGATGATATTATGAAGTGGTTGGTAAACCAGTCCGATCTGAACTTTGCCCCTGGCGAAGAGCATTTATACAGCAACTCAGGTTACTGGCTTTTAGGTCAGATCGTAGAAAAAGTATCTGGTAAGAACATGGCTGACTTTGCATCGAAGGAAATGTTTGAGCCTCTTGGTATGAATGATACCCACTTTCATAATGACCATACACAAATCGTAAAAAACAGGGCATCTGGCTACGTTCCGGACAGTAACGGTTCTTATAAAATCAGCATGACCACCTTAGATATGATCGGTGATGGCGGAATCTTTACCACGATCAACGACATAAAGAAATGGGATGACGCCTACTATAGCTCAACTATTTTAAGTAAGAAGTTTTGGGCAGAGATGACGCAACAAGGGGTACTTAACAATGGCGAAATAATTGATTACGCCTCTGGTTTAATGGTTGGCGAGTACAAAGGCTTAAAAACCATTAGACATGGAGGTGCTTTTGTCGGTTTCAGGGCCGAATTATTAAGGTTTCCAGAGGAGAAGTTGTCGATCGCCATTTTCGCTAATAGAGGAGATGCAAACCCTTCAGGCATGGCAGATCAGGTTGCTGATGTTCTATTGAAAAATAAACTGACTGAAGAGGTTAACAACACCGATAGCCAGGTGAAAGCTGATAAACCCGAACGGGAATTTGAAATGGGGCAGTTAGTCGGTGATTATGAGATACAACCCGGAGCTGTAGTCAGTCTCACTATCAAAGATGAATCATTGAATGTGCTTCAAACCTGGAATAAGTCGACCTACAACATTGTCAAAGTAAGTGGGAACACCTATCAGATTCCGGGAGAAGAAAGCATAAGTTTTACCTTCTCTGGCCTGAAAGATGGGTCAACCGAAACATTAACGGTTCTGCAGAGTGGTCGTGAAACCAAGGCTAAAAGAAGGAAAGAAATCGATACTTCCGCAATTGATTTAAACGACTACACAGGTAGCTACTTCAGTAAGGAGCTGAATGTAAGCTATAACCTTATAATTGAAAACGGCACCTTAATGATGCAAATTGAAGACATGGCATCAGCTATGGAATGCAGCTTAAGCGATATTGATCAATATGCCGTGGAAGTCGGGCTCGTGAGGTTTCAAAGAACCAATGGCAAGGTTACAGGCTTTGAACTTGACTCTGGCAGGGTGAAGAACTTGAAGTTTGACAAAAAATAGGGAGTGCCGGCAGAGGCTCTGCTACCCTTCGAACAATTAGAAAGACTGTGCCTAAACCAAGCAAGAGGCATAGCCAAACCATCGACAACGAGTGAATAATGACCTATAGAAGGTACAAATGGTAACAAACTCAAATCTTCACTACTCAATCATAAAGGGCATAATTGACAATGGCTTTGCTCCAGATATTGATGACCTGTCAAAAGCCCTGAAAGCGGATCAAAGCGAAATAGTCAAGGGACTCTATGACCTTCGGGAATATCACGGTGTGGTTCTTCACCCGAATGAACCGAAGGTTTGGGTTATTCACCCATTTTCATTGGCTCCTACAAACTTTTACATGAAATCTGCAAAAGGGGAATGGTGGGGAAATTGCGCCTGGTGTTCCCTCGGTGTGGCTGCTCTACTCAAAGATGATGTGAAAATCACAACCACCATTGGAGCAGAAACCAAACAGATCGAAATCAACATTATTGACGGAGAAATTAGGGAAAAGAATTACTTCGTACACTTTCCTATACCCATGAAAAATGCCTGGGACAATGTAATCTATACATGTAGTAATATGCTGGTTTTTGAGAGTGAAGAGCAAATTGACCGCTGGACCACAAAACACAATATCAAAAAAGGCGATATTCAGCCAATTGATAAGATCTGGCAGTTTTCAAAGAAGTGGTACGGAAATCACCTGAACCCTGAATGGACCAAATGGACAATTGAAGAAGCAAAAGAAATGTTCGAAGAATTTGAGTTAAGTGACAGCATTTGGAAATTGGATGATTCAGGCGAAAGGTTCTAAAACAGGGTTAATCCCTTTTATCTGTTCTAAAGCTCTCAACTGTGCTCATTGCAGGCCAGTTTAAGGAACTAGCCGGATTGACTTTTTCTGAAGCCCGCACTATCAGATTGTGGAAAGTACCATTCAGTCGTTTTCTTATGCGGTTGAGGATAATGCCATTGAGGTTGATGATCATTTTTTGATCCTGATAAACGCCCAAATAGGTCACTTTCACATCCTCACCAGCTTTCTGCAATTTCCACTGTGCTGAATAAAAGTCGACAAGGTCATAATCTTCATCGCGGTCATAGGCTTTGATTTGAGTAGAGCTTGTATAAAATGTTTCGTCCTCATAACGTACATCCACTTTTACCCGGCCGGTTTTCTTAACAAAGAGCCAGGGAATGCTCACAAAAAAATCGAAGGTAAAGGAAGAGTCCATTTGATCTATCAGCAGCATTTTCGAGGTGCTTTCACCTTCCACCCAGTCGTAGCCATCTACATCCAGAATCAGGTTCATCACCTCATAAATACTCGAATTATTGATGGTAAAGGCCCCTCTGAGCGACTCATATCCATCACCGAGCGTGTCTAATTTGGTAATGGACACTCCTTCATCTACCCATGTCTTCTGGGCTAGCGCTGAATGGTAGCCGGTTGCGAATAACAGTACGGTCAGAAGTAGTCGTTTCATAAAGGCAGCAAAGTACTTCTCTGGCAGTTGATATACAGAAGTATCCGTGTTAATGTTTGTGAACTGTGATTTTCCCATCTCGTTTGCAAGAGTTTAAACGCTTTAGCAGCCACTACTCTCCCATTATTTCAATTGCATACCACCAGAGTTTTGATCATATTATGATCCATCCCTCCTTCCAATGATTAAATTCTTCCGAAAAATCAGACAAGACCTACTGATTAAAAACAAAACGGGTACATACCTTAAATACGCAATTGGCGAAATCGTACTAGTGGTGATCGGGATTATGATCGCCTTGTCAATAAACGATTGGAGCACTTATAACAAAGAGCGAAAACTAGAGCAAACCCTGTTAAGAAGTCTCAAGGCTGAATTTGAGAGAAATTTAATCGAGCTAGAGCGAGATAATGAACTAAATATTGCTTCCCAAGCAGCAACATTAGAGTTTTTGCAAGAAGATCGGCTGACCTATAGCACTACAAAAACAGACAGCCTTTGGGGCGTGGCCTTTAATTATGCCGTTTTTGATGCCAGAACAGGAACATTTGATGAAACCATAGCCTCAGGAAATTTAAGGTTGATACAAGATGATAGCTTAAAGGCACTTTTAGGTCAATGGACTGGTGAGCTACATGACCTGAGGGATGACGTGATTAACAGACGTGAACACTTTGTTCATTCCATGTCTGTCATTTTCAGAAAATTCATTCCTATGCGAAACATAGATAGGTTCAACTATCGTGTGGATTATGATAGACCATTGGTGATAAAGCCAATGAAAATACCCAAATCCAATTACACAGACTTTTATAATTCCTTAGAAGTTGACGGGGTCTTGTATGAAATGTACCTGAATCAATCTTTTGTAACCGTCAACGAAAAGTCGCTTATATCATTCATAAAAGAGGTGATCAAATCCCTTGAGCAAAACATCAATAAATGATCAAACTTTTCCGAAAAATCAGACAAGACTTAATGATTAATTATAAGACGGGCACTTACCTTAAATACGCCATCAGTGAAGTCGTATTGGTCGTCATTGGCATTCTGATTGCGCTCGCCATCAATAATTGGAATGAGCACCGAAAAGACCGCATAAAAGAGCAGGTCATATTAAAACAACTCAAAGAAGATTATCAAGTAAATCTAAGTCAGTTGAAAGAAAAAATGACCACTCGCAAAATTATCATCAATTCTGGCCTTGAGGTTTTAGCCGCCATTGACAACCCCGCTGGAGTGAATAGAGATAGCCTTATCATGCACATATCACTCATTGGTAATGATCCTACATTTGACCCGATTGAAAATGACGCAATCAGTTCTGGCAATTTAAGGTTGATTGCTAACGACAGTTTAAAACGCATACTATCTAATTGGTCTTCAGATATCGTGGCACTTACTGAAATAGAGGCCGTATGGTCTAAAAAAGTATCTGATCAATTAGAAACGCTTTTCTACAAAATGGGAATTGCCAGAGACGTCATCAACAGTTGGATGTCTGCTGATCACTTGTGGCTGTTAGATCATGATTCAAATATTGACAGGGCTCAAATCGGAAATTCAAAACATAAAATCCCTGTGAATGAGATTGTTGACAACATGGAATTGGAAGGGTTAGTCGCTGATGCTATTTCTTACAGCACAGGTGCAAATGCCCAATCTGAAGCTATTCTCAATAGCATCAATGAAATATTGAGTTTGATAGATAATGAGATTAAAGACTAGAAATGCAGGCTGAATTATGTTCAAGGCATTGCGCTGGATTGCTATTTAAACTATGAAACGAATCCTTACCACCTTAAAATCAAAATGGCCGGAATACATACTTGAGATCCTGGTTATTACACTCGGTATTCTGGGGGCCTACATGCTCAACAATTGGAATGAAGAAAAAAAGAGCATTAAAAAAGGGCAGGAAATTCTTGTGGATGTAAGAGAAAACATTGAAGCCAATACCATTCAATTTCAAGCAGATATTGAGACCAATAGAAGCGTCATCAGGTCCATTGATATTGTACTGGACAATATCACCAATATCAAAGTATATAGTGACTCCATTGACAAACATTTGCGGTTCTCATCCTGGTGGGCAACTCCCAGGTGGAAATCTTCTGGCTATGAAGCACTGGTTGATCATGGCGTTGATATTATTCAATCAAAAGAACTGCGCAAATCCATCATTGACCTATATGAGATCACTTTGATAGAGATCGATGAGAACTCAAGGTTACAAGAAGGGAATTGGATTGCCATGTTACCCAACTGGCTTGAACTTATTTACAGAAGTCCCGATGACTTCAGGAGTGCTGATGAACACACCGCAAGACCATTCGATTATCAGGAAATTGTAGAGTCCAGAATGTTCAGAAGTATGTTAACTTTCCTACGTTCACAAAGATTAGCCGATATTCAATATAGAAACCTAGCCATTGAGGAGCATAATGCATTGATTCAACTTATCAACGGAGAACTTCAGAATTGACAACATGACTCTACTCCTCGTTTGTAGAAGGGAAGCAGATACATCAAAATACCAGAATAACGAGTTGCTAACGATTGTTGAACATAGAGCCGAAGTATTTCCTGATTTGGTGGAGAGAATATGGATTGCAGAAACTACCGCAAAAGAGGTCACACTCATAGTACCTCCAAATCAGTATGTCAATCTAATCTTTCCACTTAACAACACTGGGTATAAAAGAAATCAGACCTGGATAACTACACCGCAAATTGAGGGCGTCTCTTCAGCAAATACTATTTTGACGTATCCAAAAGGGACAAGACTTGTGGGAATTCGTTTTTTCGCATTCGGTTCATACCCATTTCTCAAAATTCAGGGAGAAAAAATTTTCAATAAGTCATTTGAGTTGGAAAACAAAAATAAGGTTTCAACATACTCAAACACTGACACTGACTCCGATTTATTTGAAAAGAGCCATCGTTTCCTACAAGGCCTGTTCTCGGAAACCTCCTATAAAGATGTTCTTCAAATCAAAGAGTTTTACAACCAGTTCAGATGGGGCAACGAGAATTGCTCTATTGAAGAATACTGTAAAGCAACAAAAACCAATTACTCAACCCTTAACCGCAACTTTATCAAAATAGCGGGCATTTCCACTAAGAAATTTGAGCGACTGATTAAGTTTAGAAAGTCCCTCTGTAATCTAATCGGTACCGATGATAGTCTCACTTCAATAGCTTTGACTTCAGGCTATTTTGACCAGGCTCATTTCATTCGGGAATTCAAAAAATTCTCAAACCACACACCTTCAGGTTATCAATCACTCATAAAACAGAGGGATGAGAAAGCTGAAATAATTAATTACAACTTCAGGTTATTCTAAACCTGCTCAAAATATACAATTCATTAGTCCTTATGGTTACTTCTTTTGTACTCAACACTTAACTGAGTAGATGGAAATAAGGATAGGAATTATCGGTTATGGCTCCTGGGTGAAGGACGCCTACATCCCGGCTTTGCAAAATGACAAAAGAGCGAAAATCATAGGCATATCGGCCAGAAGTGAGGCCACCATCAAACTAATTAAAACGGATTTTGGAAACAGTGTCGATATCTACCAGGGCTATGAAGATTTATTAGCCTCAACAAAAATAGACGCTGTCATGATTGCCGTTCCGGATTTCGTACATGCTGAAGCTATCACAGCAGCATTGGCCTCTGGCAAAGCGGTGTTTTATGAACCTCCCATTGCCCATATAAGAACATTGCTTCCCAAAATAATCGAAGAATTACTGGCTGCTCCGCAAATCACCCATGCAGATCTGGAACTCGCCCTGGTACCAGCTGTCAAAGAAGCCTCTGAATTGATAAAAGGACAAGCCATTGGCAATGTACAAACCGCCAGTATTCGCTTACAGTCCAATTGGGGGCCTGACCCAGATCAGGATATCAATAACATAGGCAGACTTTCCGTTTGGTACACGCATGTGCTGAATGTATTGCTGAGCTCAAGGCCGAAACGTGTCTTAATCATGGATGGCTATGGCACACCGGGACGCAGACAAAGTCAGAGCACAGGATTTTTCGATTATAACGGAATATGGGGAGAACTCAGGGTAAATATTGACAGTGCAGAGGATTTGACAATTAATATTGAGGTCGTTGGGAATAGCGGAGAGATCCAGATTGATGTTTTAACCGGAGAATTAAAGGTTAGAACTAAAAACGAGCGTAAATGGAAGGTGAAGCTGTTGCCTGCCATTCAACCATATGCCGATTGGCCGGGAATGCATGAGTCAATCTCTTCTTTCTTAGATGCTGTTGAAAGTGGCATACCGAGCTTTGCAAACGCTGAGGTGGTAGCCAACTTACACTTAATCGGGCTGGCTTCTGAAGATTCAAAAGAAACAGGTACCTGGGCGAAGGTTAATGAAGTAAGTCAGCTATAAACATTCCCATCCCTCCTTTTCTTATGCGTAAGTTCAATACTCACATATACTTTAAAAGCAACTAATTATTCCGCGTTCCTCAATGTATAAGTTGCTATACCTTCGGCATTTTGTAGTGGATTTCCACTTTGATCTTCGTTCCGATCAACTAGTTGAGCATGATAATCAAATCCATATAATCCCTCAACTTCTAGATGAGTTCGTTCTCCGCCCTGCAGTGAGGACTGCCCCCAGAGATTAGGAGGTTTCTGAGCCTTAAACCATGTGTCCAGCAGAACTTGTCTCCTTAAATCACTTGATTTATAAAGAGAGTCCCAAATTGTAACAGCTATCGGAAGCAAGTTCATACCTATATTTTTTGAACCTGGAAACGCATTACTTCTACCCACTCCAACAAAAAGTATAACATAGGAAGCTTCGTCCCGGTATTCAATGGTTTGTTCAGACAGAAACATAAATGCACCTCCGGAACCTTTCTCAATCCCCAGGCTATAAGTAGCAAAGTCCAAATCACCTTTTGCAGATATCATTTGATCTGAAAACGCAATAGGTGTGGCTGATTCATCGGAAGCAACCAATCCTTCATTAGTGTGTCCCTCCAGAATAAGTTCGCTACCATGCCATAGGTGGTAGTTTTTAGCATGAAAGTCAAAACCTGTATAGTTGTGAACATTCACAACGGCTGATGTCCATTGCGCCTGAACATGATCCTCTATAAAGGACTCTAAAAATTGTGCGATTTCTTTTGCCTGATTGATACCTTCTAATACTGCTCCTGGGTTTGGCATAACTGTGTATTTAATGGTGAACACATAAAAATCAGGTGAAAGAATAATAAGATACGAATTTTTAGGATAAGAATAAAGGTTTCTATTTTTAAGGATAAGTGACTTATAATCTATTCATGTATGATTATACAAAGCCGTTGTTGGTGAAGAACACCAACAACTGTTAAGCGCTAAAACCACTTCGCTTTAATGTCCTTGTACCTGGTTCTTCCAATGGGGATCTGTACCCCATTCTTAAGCGCTGCCATATACTTGCTACCAGAGGCCACTATGATCTCCTTCACTGCCGACATGCGTACCAGGTAAGACTTGTGTACACGCTCAAAAGCATTGGACAAAAGCTGCTCCAGCTTTTCAAGTGATTTATCGTGCAGCTCTTTGGTGCCATCGGCCAAAAAGAGCTCGGTATAAGCACCCGCGCCTTTGCCATAGAGTACATCTTCAACAGGTATGAGATGAATGCGATGTCTTGTTTTCACCGCCAGGTACTTGACCTCCTTTTCTGCACGTTCTTTAGAGACAATCCTATCAAATGCCTGTGTCAAGCGGTCTTGATTGAAGGGTTTGGGCACAAAATCCAGCACCCCATATTCAAAAGCAGTAATGGCCTGATCTTTGTAAGCCGAAACCACAATGGTATGAAATGACCCGGAAACTGCGGCTTTAAGCAGGTCGAAACCATCCTCACCATTCAGGTTTAAATCCAACAGCACGACATCCAACGAATGCGATTCAATAAAAGCCAGGGCTTCCTCCAAAGTATTGATATGCGTAAGTGACTGTAGGTCTTTTCCGAAAATATCACGGGTCATGCGCTCTATGCGCTTAGCCACTCTCGACTCATCTTCAACAATCAGAATATTCATGTGCTTCAGTGATATATTTTGATAACATTCTTCCAGCCATGTTCCGTAGATTCCGAATCCAGACTCCACTTAGATTGATAGCTTTCCGTAAGCCGGGCCTTTATGTATTTGAGGCCTGTACCCTCTTCCCTACTCTTTCCTTGACGAACCCCTAAGGCAAAAGTTAAAAAGGTATAGCTCCTATACTCATCATTCGACTCATGGACCAACTTGAACCTGATGCTATTATCGTCCAAAGGCAAGCTGTGCGTAATGCCGTTTTCCAATAATGTATGAAAAATAGCCGGTGGTACTTTTTGCTCCAGATCAATGCCCTCTTCTTCCCAGAAATAACTGATTTCCTTTCGGTATTCCATGATCTCGAGGTGAGACTTGCAAAGTTCTATTTCCTGAGTGATGGGGATCATGGTTTGGTCCTCAATCTGGTTGAAAAGATCAAACTCTTTGGCCAGAGCCTCTATAAACATTACACCCTTTTTTGGTGCTTCTTCTACCCAATCCACCAGGGAGGTGAGTGTATTTAGAAGAAAGTGTGGTTGGATATTCTTTTTTACCAACTCCAGTTTAAGGCGAGTCGATTGAACCAAAGAGTTTTCATAAGCCAGCCGTTGTTCTTTGATTCTGAGTGAGTGCACATAAAACATTCCCAGAAGAATAAGACTAATCCCTGCATACAAGCTTACCATAAAAGAGGTAGCAAGGCCAATCAATACCGCTGAAGGCAAAGTCAACAATACCAGGCGGGCACCTTTCATTTTTTTATAAACTCCAAATACTACGATACCGAGGGAAAAAACGGACATGGCAAAACTCATATCCCGTGTTATAATGAAAGTATTATCGCTTTTAAAAGAGTACAACAAAAGCAGCACCCCCGTGTAAACAACTAGTAAAACTTTCTGCCTTGGATAGGGAAACTGTTTCGAAAAATAGAGTGGAACTAAGAATGAAACGGAGAGCATCACCATCTCAAGCGCATTCAGGCGCGTGTGGTGTACCTTGTAGTGGATGGGTGCATAGGATATAAAGAATTCCAACAGGTTATGTACAAACAGAAGAAAGCAGATAATGCTGAAAATCAGGGTTGTGTATTCCTTTTTGTTGCTTAGAAACAGGAAAAGAAAGTAAATCGAGGCAAGCAACAGAGCACCTGCAAAGATGTGCATAAAAGAGGTTCTAATTGGGCCTTTCGTGAGTAGGTTGTCATAGTAGTTGAGCTCTATACCGAATACACCCACATGATCGGGGAAGTAGTAAAGACTAGAACGTATCGCTATCACATGCTCCCCTTTTCCTGCTAGGTGAGATGGAATACCAAAGGCCTTCCACATTTTGCCTTCAGGGCCGAGTTCCAGCTCCCTACCCGGGTTTCCGTTTTTGCCAATTAAAACACCATCCCAAAAAACCTCATATTCTCCATAAACATGAGGTATCACACCAAAGGGACGCAATGACTCTGGGGTATCGAGAATTTCAACCTTTGTTCTGGACCAGTAGACCCTGCCATCTGTTAATTCTATTCTCCTTTCCCAGTCATGTTCGTCCAGGTCCTGGGCAGACCACCCTGGCTCATCTCCCAGCTTCATCACGCTTTTTCCTTGCTTGTAAGCAATACGATCTTCAGCACAAGCACTAGCCAGCACCAGAATGCATAAGAGTGATAGAAAGGGTATGAATTTATGATTCATTCAAGTCTGAATTACTGATGCAAACTAAGCATTTGAAAATGACTTTTTAACACAGATCAGAGCAGTTCATTCATGCATAGAGCAGTTGACAAAGTAAACGATGACTATTTAAAACATACAGAGAGCTTTAGAGTAAAACCTTCAAAAAACCCAACCAACCATGAATCCTTTTTTAACAGAGTCTTGGAAAGAAGCAGACAAAAACATCAAGGGACTTAAGCTCCTGATGATGTTGTTTGTAGCCAATTTGATTTCGATAAACACTGTCTTTGCCCAGGGAAATAAAGACCTTCAGTTGTCGCACGGTGAACCAGTAATGACCATAGGCGAAATATCTTCACTTCAGTCGACAGTGTTGAACAAAACCGTTCCACTATCAATCCACCTACCTGTCAACTACGATAATTCCAGAAATACCTATCCCGTGCTGTATATGTTGGGTTCAGATTACCGCGCTCGGTTCGCCATGTTGGCTTCTACACTAGACTACATGGGCGAGGGACAAATTCCTGAGATGATACTTATTGGTATAGATTTACCTGAAGGAAATCGCATTTTGTTGCCAACACGGGCAGATCAAGACACGAGCATTCCAGATGGTTACATTGAGTTCTTTGAGACTGAGTTGATGCCACACGTTGATGGCAAATACCGAACCGCTCCCTATAATGCGCTTTATGGTGGTTCTAACAGTGGATTTTTCACAGTCTACACACTGCTCAACAACCCCGCTCTGTTTAATGCCTACTTCGCAAGTAGCCCATCCCTGATGCATATACCGGAAGTGCTTCAACAAAAAATAGAATCAGGTCCGTTAAAAACAGTTACAGAAAACAGATTTCTACACATCATCTACAGCGATGATGAGGGATTAACGAATCACGTTTCTGAATTCTCTCGTGGTTTAGCGGACCATAAACCAGCCGGTTTTACCTATAAAGTGGATGAACTGAAGAATCAAGGTCATGTACCAGCGATGGATTTTACACTGTTTCTTCTGGCCTTATATCCTGACTTCAATCCCTTCAATCCTGGTGAAAACCTGGAACCTTTAGATAAAGTGACAGAACATTTCGATAGGTTATCAAAACGATATGGGTATGAAATCAAGACACCCATATCGGTCCTGTTTAACCATGGTTTTCACACGATACTGAGTAAGGATTTAAATGCCGCAGAAGCAATCTTTCAATATTCCATAGAAACGTATCCTGAGGGGAAGGAATCTTATCTAGGAATGGGTCTTGTACGCAGAGCTCAAGGTCAGCTTGAAAGTGCTAAGGTCATGATCGAAAAAGCACTGGCAATTGATCCAGAATACTCACTGGCTCAAAGGTGGCTAAACAGACTCTAGAAATGGAATCTGGCTTGACGCATCAAAGATGACTAAAGATCAATCTGAAGCATAAACCGATCTGAGCTAAACGGTTCCATAACAACCTCTGAAAGCACAAATACTAAACACGTGAAAATCAAAATTTTATTGACGTTGATATGCGCTTTGGCGCTCAATACTGCCTTGGCACAACAGAGAAATGGCCAGGCACCAGCCGCCAAAGGAAATGAAGACACACTCTCATTTGGAGACATTCCTGAGCTTAAAGAGGCCTATATCTCTACATCACCAGGTGAACGAAATGATGGTATCCTGGTGGGCAAATTAGGCATCGATGGTGGTAATAAAGCGATGATTCTTAAGCTGGCACAGGAAATGGCGGAGGGCAAACATGGTAACTTCGACAGCTATCTTATTGCCCATAAAGGCAAGCTCATCTTTGAATCCTACTACAGGCGGGGCCGTATTAACCTGCCACATCCGCAGGCTTCAGCTACCAAGACTTACACCAGCATGGCATTGGGCCGCGCCATCCAATTGGGTTACCTCACTATGGCTGATCTGAACAAACCGTTGACCAGTTTTCTGAAAGAGCTGGACCACACAAAGTTTGTGGCCGGAACTGAAAAAATCACACTGCATCAAGCATTGACGATGCGTTCAGGTATCCAATTAAGTGCAGAGCAGAGAGAGGAGATAGAGAAAAACCCGGCAATTGTAAAAGGTCAAAAACACCTTCAGGCTTTCCTTGAAAATAGTCAACCCATAACAGATGCATCTCAGCAGTTTGCCTATAAAGATGACCCAAGGTTGGTGATGCAAGTGATTGAAGCAGTGGTTCCGGGTACGGCTAAAGATTTTATCAAGAGAGAGCTTCTTGACAAAATGGACATTACTAACTATGAATGGTTGACTGAGATAAACGGGCTACCACGATCTGGAAGTGGCACAAGCCTGACATCGCGCGACATGCTTAAATGGGGCCTCCTGATCATCAACAATGGCAAATGGAAGGGTGAACAGCTGGTTCCGGCTGATTTTGTAGAAAAGGCTACCAGCAAAATTGTGAACCAAAGTGAAGAGTATGATGATCCCGGAAAAGGTGTATCAGGAACCGCATACGGCTATTTCACCTGGCAAACCGATTTTTCCGCGGGCGATAAAAGCTATCTCGCTAAATCGGCTCGGGGTGGTAGTGGACAAAACATTTATATAATCGAAGCGCTTGATCTGGTGGTGGTGACCACTACCCATCGTCCGGTTGATAGCTCAGTATCAGTGACAGCAGAAAGAGTGCTGCCCGCTTTTATTGAAAATGCTATTCCAACCAAGAGTGCAAAAAGTGATAGCCCAGGTGAAGTCCCCCCTCTTGAAGATCGCTATCTCGGTCAAAAGCCTCCGGGATTAATTCCGGAAGTTTTTGCTCCTGGTCTTATTTCAATAAATGGAAGATATGAACATGGTATTTCGTTTTCTCCTGCTATGGATGAAGTATATTTTTCTGCTAATGTCGCAGACGTAGATCCAAGTATATATTTCTCAAAACTCGAGGGTAAAAAATGGACAATCCCCAAAAAAGCAAACTTCACAAAAGGCAAAAAAGTTGGAGAAATGCATCCGTTTGTGAGTCCTGATGGTGATAAAATTTATTTTACAGCTCATGACGCATTTACATTGCCCCAACATAAAGAATCAGTTAAGGCCTGGTATGTAAACCGTCTTGAGGATTCCTGGAGTAGCGCATCGCAACTTGATTCCCCCGTAAATGATGACTTCGTTTTTTATGCTAATCAAGCAACAAACGGTGATCTTTTTTATACCAATGTGTCAAAACGAAAAATGTACTTTGCGCCTAATAAAAAAGGCAAATTTCCCCAGGTACAAGAAGTTGATATTGAATTTGGTTTTCACGGCTTTATCGCCCCATCTCAAGATTATTTAGTAGTCAATGCTCGAATCAAAGAAGATGCGCAAAGAAAGGACAGCGAAATCTATGTCTATTTTAAAAAGAAAGACGGAACCTGGTCAAAACCAATCAACCTTGGAAAGGAAGTAAATTCCAATTTTCCTGAAACATGCCCCAGCATTACTCCAGATGGCAAATACCTGTTCTTTGGTAGATACAACGAAGAAGGAGGCTTATCAAACTTCTATTGGGTAAGCACAGAAGTTATTGAGCGAGTAAAACCAGCAGATTTATGATTGTAATGTCCTATCGCAAATCATTAAAACTCATGTTGTCAAACCATTAAAAACATAATGAGAGTAAAAAAAGCCAATATTCTTTTGATGCTTGCAGGGGTCTTGTTCATCAATGCCTGCAATCCTGAAAAACAGACTGCGATAGATAGTCACCCATCAACTGCGAAAGATCTGTATTTTGGACAAAGACCACCAGGTTCAAGTCCTGAAGATTTGAAGCCAGATGCCTTTTTCTCAGAAGGCTGGGAACTTGGGGCAGAATTCATTCCGGGAATGAACGAGTTTTATTTCACCACCTCTGGCAGCTCACCTTTCAGTCCCACCGTTGTCGTCTTTCGCGAGGAAAATCGTAGCTGGAAGCAATACAAATTCAACGCTACGGGTAATGATACGCTATACTCAAAAGACAAATACATTCAGCGAACCGATTCTGGTTGGTCAGCCATAAAAAGCCTTGGTGCACCTTTTGATACTATTCCCATTATGCGCCTTACGGCTTCATCAAATGGAACCCTGGTGTTTGATGAATTCACAAGAGATGGAAATGGTGTTCTTCGATATTCACGATTGGTAAATGGCAAGCGCGAAGCACCAAAACCCCTTAGTAAAGAGGTAAATACCGGTAAATGGAATGCTCACCCCTTCATAGCTCCAGATGAGTCTTACATTATTTGGGATGGTGAAAGAGAAGACGGATATGGCGATGGTGATATGTACATCAGCTTTCGACAGGAAGACGGTTCATGGGGTTCCGCTATAAACTTTGGGGATCAAATAAACACAGATGGTGAGGACGGTGGAGGGTACGTGACGCCAGATGGAAAATACCTTACCTATTGCCCCCGTTGTATCCCGCCTTATGACAGAAAGTGGGTGGATGCCAAAATCATTGAAGATTTAAGAACCCAAAATCAAGAAAAATGAAAACCGCGGCATTATTAATCTTCGCGTGTATCATCTCGATTCACACTGTCCTCGCGCAAGGGACTCATGTGAATAATCTTGATTTTCCAGCATTAGAAAATCGCTATCTAGGCCAAAAACCACCGGGATTAACACCTAAACCCTTTGCTCCGGGAATTGTCGCCTCAGAAGAATATGTAGTGGCAGGCGGCAACTTCAGCCCAGATATGAAGGAATTCTATTTCAGCAGACAGGGTGGCGAATATAAAGAAGCGGTCCGGTTTGTGATGCACTACGAAAATGGTGCGTGGAGTAAACCGATTGCGCTGTCAATTGATAACGACCACTATGTAGAGCGATTCAATCCCGGTTGGTCAGAGATGAAAAGTCTGGAACATTTCAAAAACATCAATGTCCATGGCTTGTCAGTATCTGCCAAAGGCACTTACTACACTGATCATTATACCAACGAGGGTGATAGCCCCCTTCGAATTTCGCGACTGATCAATGGCCAACGTGAAGCCCCAAAGCCAGCCGACAAGGTCATTAACACCGGAAAATGGGTAGCCCACCCCTTTATAGCTCCTGATGAATCCTACTTGTTGTGGGATGTAGAGAGAGATGGTGACTATGGTGCCGATATCTACATCAGTTTTCGACAACCAGATGGTAAATGGGGAAAGGCCATCAACATGGGCGACACCATAAACACCGGACTCTACGACCAGTGGCCCCGAGTGACACCCGATGGCAAGTATTTATTCTTCTGGAAAGGAGATGAAAAGATGAGAGCAGATGGCAGTAACTACCTGGTTGGAAGCCCCTATTGGGTAGATGCTCAGATCATAGAAACATTCAGAAACAACCAATAACTCACCTAATAAACAGTCTCAAACAGACAAGCATTCTTAACCAATCAAAAATATGAGCGACCAAAAAGCGATTCTGACCCTCATTCTTTTAATGCTAACAAGCAGCATTTTTGCGCAGCAAAGCGGTAATACCACTCAACCCATGGTCATCAACCCTACCAGTAAAGCAGGCCTTCTCGATGGCAGTTGTGGCAACGATGAATGGGACGCAGCAACAAAAATAGACATGCCGGGTCAGGCCGCCATTTACTTTATGCACGATGAAGATTATTTCTACTTCTGTGCCTCAGGTAAAGAAGAAGACTATACGGTCATAGACCTGTTTATAGAAAACGGAGCAACGCAACAGTTGCACAAATTTCATCTCTCAGCTCAAATGGGAGAAGCCATACTTACAGACAATGAATGGAAACCTGCATCCGGTAAATGGGATTTAAAGGATTATGCCGGGTTCTGGGTGCCATTTTCCGGACTTGAGGATGACGAAAAGAGATCGGGCCCAATATTCGAAACCGGGACACATCGTCAGTTGCAGATAGCACGCAAAAAATTCCCAGGTAATACCTGGAACATCTTGGTTGGCCTGGGAGCAGTCAGACATGAAGGTGAGGGACAACTTTTCTACCCAAAAAACGGAAAAGGTGACGATAAGTCAACCTGGGCTCAGTTTTCATTCTCTAAGTAAGCAGCAATACAAGAATGCTAAGCATGAAAAAAGCACATATCATTCTGTGGTTTGCAGGTGCAGTATTTCTAACGGCTTGTAATGCTAAAATACAGAGCGCCAATAACCATGATTTCCCACCTCTGGAAGACCGATATTTTGGAGAAGAGCCTCCAGGCTTAGTGCCTGAACTGTTCGACCCCAAAATGGTCTCTCCCGAAGGACTTTTTGAAGGGGGTATGTTTTCTCAAAACATGAAGGAATTCTATTTCACCAGGAAAAATGGGGAGTATGAAAAACGCACATTTTTTGTGATTCGATATGAAAATAACAGCTGGGGTCAGGAATCTGAGACCGATATAAAATGGCCGAGATTCTCTGAGGATGGCAAAACAATGTATATTGGAAAGGACTATAGAGAACGCACAGACAGGGGTTGGTCAGAACCCATAAGTCAAGGAGAATTCCTGAAAGACCAGGCACATGGTTGGTCTATCACATCTAAAGGCACTTATTATTATGCCGTTTACAAAAAGGAAGACAAGAACATAAACGGCTCTCTTTATTATTGTCCATTTGCAGATGGCAAGTATGAAAACCCAGTAAGGTTGAATGCCGATATTAATACAGGAGAATACATAGCTCACCCCTTTATTGCGCCAGATGAATCTTATTTAATTTGGGATGTCAGACGAGAAGGTGGATATGGGCAAGCAGATCTCTATATCAGCTTTAAGCAAAATGATACAGAGAATTCTTGGTCTCCTCCCGTGAATATGGGGCAAGCGATTAATAGTGAAATGCAAGAAAGCTCGCCCATGGTGACACAAGATGGGAAATACTTATTTTTTACCAGAGGAGAATGGGTAGAAAAGGAAGATGGAAGCACTTATTATGTGGGTAAAAGACATTGGGTTGATGCTAAGGTTATTGAAACACTCCGACCTGATCCGAACTTGCAAAATACAGGAGTCACCTCCTACCCTATTGCTTATGGGTCAAATGGTATTTGCCTCACCAATAAAGACGGCACCTCAACCATAAGACTAACCGCGGGTCAGCATGGCTACCCTGCCTGGTCTCCCAACGGCAAGCGTTTAGCATTCTATGGCTATTACGATGGAGGCAAGACCTGGTCTATTCATACCATGAACAGCGATGGTTCTAATAGAAAGCGCCTGACCCATGTAAAGAACAAATGGGACAATATGCCTGTCTGGTCGCCCGATGGGTCTAAGATCATTTTTGGAAGAGACTACAGAGATGCTTCAGGGGCCTGGCACTATGAACTCTGGAAGATGAATGCCGATGGCAGCGAGCAGACTCAAATCAAATCACTCAGTGGCGGTGGTCCTTCTTTTATGCCCGATGGCCGACTGCTTTACCATTCAGAACACAAAAACAAAGAGAGCGAGATAAGCATAGCTGATTTAAATGGTGAGAACATCATTCACCTCACCGATAATGAAGCAGAAGAGTGGGATCCGAAAATCTCGCCCGATGGCAAGCAAATCACTTTTATGTCTAAGCGAGATGGAAATCGTGAAATCTATGTAATGAATGTGGATGGTTCTAACCAAACACGCTTAACGTACAATGATGGTTCTGATGGAGGGCCAACCTGGTCTCCTGATGGTACTCAAATCGTATTTCATTCCGAAACAGAAAGGGACGGAGAAACTGAAAACAGTACCTACATCATGAATAAAGATGGCTCTTCGCTAAGAAAAATGGTCCATAATAGCTGGCAACCTTCATGGTTTAAAAAAGGGCCAAAATAGTGGTAGAGACGAAGACTTCTAGCATTCAGAACCCAATGGCGCAAATCAAATAAAACGCCTCATTTATACTTCAATAAACAAGGCAAGCATTGCCTCCGAAATACAAACCTAAGCTCATGAACAAGATACATTTCCCCCTGTTGCTCGCAGCAACACTACTTATAAATGCTTGCAGTAATAAGTCTCAGACAGCAGACAATTCGCATGCTCAAGCCTTACAAAACCTGTATTTCGGAGAAGAACCACCCGGCTTAGTCCCCAAGTTGTTTGACCCTAAAACTGTCTCTCCCGAAGGGCTCTTTGAAGGGGGGGCGTTTTCGCCAGATTTGAAGGAGTACTACTTTACCAGAATGGACCAGAACTACGAAAAACGCTCATTTTTCGTGATTTACAACGAAAACGGCATCTGGGGAAACGAATCAGAGACCGATATAAGATGGCCTCACTTTTCAGAAGATGGTACGATGATGTATGGTGGGAAGTGGTATCGGGAACGAACCGAAAATGGTTGGTCAGAGCTAAAAAATCAGGGCGAATTCCTGAAAGACCAGGCACACGGCATTTCGCGTTCATCTAAGGGAACCTATTTTTTGGGTGCTTATAGAAAAGAAGACAATGGACCCAGCTCCTTAAGTTATTCGCGATTCATAAACGGCAAATATGAAAACCCCGTTAAAATGAGCGAAGAGATAAATACGGGAAAATGGATTGCCCACCCTTTCATTGCTTCAGATGAATCCTATCTAATGTGGGATGCTGAAAGAGAAGAAGGACATGGCGATAACGACTGTTATATCAGTTTCAGGCAGAGAGATGGTTCATGGGGAGCAGCCATAAACCTGGGAGCCCAAATAAACACATCATCAAATGAAAGCTCCCCAAGGGTGACGCTTGATGGTAAATACCTCTTCTTTTCAAGGGGAGACTGGAAGAGCAGAGAAGATGGAAGTACCTACTGGGTTGGGAAGACGTACTGGGTTGATGTTCAGATTATTGAAAATCTGAGGCCAAAAAATTGAGTGAACCCCTACAAATCGCTTGACTAAGTGAGTGACATCAATTCTTAATGGCGTCAACTGCTTCTCGATAAGAGGCCCCAATTGGAATTTCCACATCACCAGACAGTACAATGTCCTTAGTAGTGAGGTACGCTATTTTTTCTGTATTCACTATATAAGAACGATGCACCCGCAGAAAAGTAGAAGGTAGTTTTTGAAGGAAAGTGCTGATTTTCCCTTTTGTAATGATGCTATTATCTGCGGTGTGAATTCTGATATAGTCCTTAATGCTATCAACATACAGCATATCATCAAAGCCTACCCTCATCATTTTTTTATTGGCATTTACATAGAGGTGATCAGATACTCTGTCCAGCTCTGATGAAAGCGGTGAACTGGGTGCAGGCGTATTCAACCCCTTAAATTTGTTAATAGCCTTGTAAAAACGAATAAAGGATATGGGCTTCAGTAAATAATCAATGATATCTAATTCATAGCCTTCTAAAGCGTATTCTCTATGCGCAGTTGTCAATATGACTTTGGGTTGTATGGCAGTGTTTTTGATAAAATCAATGCCCGTAACCACTGGCATTTGAATATCTAAAAACAACAGGTCGACAGTAGCATTTTGAAGAAAATCTCCTGCAGCAATGGGGTTGTCAAATGTAGCCACAAGTTCAAGGCCGGGTACTTCCGCTATGTGTTTTTCAATTACCTTAATGGCAAATGGTTCATCATCCACAACCATACACTTTATTCCCATATTACTTCAGATTTATACTTAGTGACACCTCAAATTCGTGGTCTGTTTTGGTACTTTTCAGATCATAATTGCTCTTATAATTTAGCTCTAATTGCCTTTGCGAATTGGAAAATCCTATCCCGGTATGGGTTTCATTTTCAGTATCATGCTTTTTGTTAGGCGGCAGCGTATTGACCACTTTGAAGTAAAGCCGGTCTTCACTTGTCGTTAATTCAATTTGAATTGATGTATTATTCAAGGTAGTACTCGCACCGTGTTTAAATGCATTCTCAACAAAGGATATAAGTATCAAAGGGGCAATCATGACATTAGGCGAATGAAGTTTGTGAGTGAAATTTAAGGTCAACTTATTGCCATAACGTAGCGATTCCAAATCGATATAGTCTTGAATAAGGGCAATTTCTTTTTTTACCGGCACTTCATCGTCTTTGCACTGGTAGAGCATATAATCCAGCATACCAGACAGCTTCAAAACCACTTCAGAAGCCATTTCAGATCGCTCTAATGTCAGATAATACAGGTTGTTTAGTGTATTGAACAAGAAATGCGGATTGGTCTGTGCTTTTAAAAACTTCAACTCAGTGTTCGCTTTTTCTTTTTGTAAGACCTCCAATTGGTGACGTTCTTCAAAACGATCCTTAAAGGCCTTTGTCATAAACATTAAGAAGACATATACATAGACCGCTGGAAAATAGGATACTGCCAGGTGAAACGGATCTTCTAGGACAGATATTAGACTTTCGGGGGCGAAATATTTAGGAAGTAAAAATTTAGGCAGGTACATGCTCCATACCTTAGAGATGACTAAAAACACATAGACTGACACTATAAATGACAAGCCAAACTGAAAATACTTCCTTTTAAAAAGAAGCTTTGGCACCTGGTAATAAACCAGAAAATAGCTCGCTAACAATTGCGCAGGCAAATAGCCTAAGCGACTCACCACAGTCTTTTCAAGACTACCATCATTCAATATTGCGAGCAGTGGTAAAATGATAAAGAGGGTCAACCAAAACAAGACATGTGAAACAACTCTGTTTTGAATAACCCAGTCAATCAGGTTTTTTCTTTTGACCATAAACCATGAAGATATAAAACATGGGCCGGGTATTTCCTTAAAAAAGACGAATCACAATTATCGACTGCCCAAACGGGTTTTACTACGGAATTATGCGATTCTCAGTCGTTTATAGGTTTAACTACCCCCCATATATCCAGTTCGTCTCTTTTACCATTTCCCATTGATTCTATTTCTTAGGTTAGGCTTGTTTTGAACCTCTGCTATTGAATAAAAATTTCAGTCAAGTCAAAAATCAAAAAGAACAACACCTATGCTTAAGAATTATATTAAAGTTGCCTTTCGCAATCTACTAAGGCAACCTGGCTACACTGCACTCAATATTATGGGGCTAACGGTGGGCATTGCCTCAAGCCTCATCATACTGCTCTACATTTTTCATGAAACAAGCTTTGACAAACATCATGCTAAGGGAGACCACATTTATAGACTCTCCACTGCTTTTACAGAGCCTGACAACTCGTTTAGATGGTCTAGCATGACGCCCAGGGCCGCATTTACCATCAAGAATGAAAACCCGGAAGTAGTACAGGCTGCTCGCCTAAGGAGGGCTTTAGGAGGCCTGAACGGCAGCCGTTTTGAGTACAATCAGGTAGAGTATTTTCAGGAAAACGTATATGCTGCAGATTCCACAGTTTTCGAACTCTTTGATTATGAATTCCTGGTGGGCAATCCTGAAACGGCATTGGATGAACCTAACGCCATCGTTATCAATCAGTCCATGGCCAGGAAGATTTTCAAAGACGAAAACCCCATGGGTCAAATCCTTAAAAACGTGGGGAATCAGGAGGCTACCTTCCAGGTAACAGGAGTGTTCAAAGACATGCCCAGGACTAGCCACTTGATGGCAGAAGCCCTCGTATCCTGGGAAACCATCTTCCCTGATGAAGAACCTGGTTGGGGTGGATGGGGCGTCTATTCCTACGTTATGGTCAATGAAGGAGTAACTGCCGAATCTTTACAGGTAAAGCTTGATTCAACGGTATCCAAATACATAGCACCAATTTTTGATCCACTTAACATTAAGATCAAAATGGTGCCAATTCTACTACAAGACATACACCTGAAATCAGATTTTGAAAATGAACCAGTGCCCGCAGGTAATATTCAGTACGTTCAGATTTTTTCGGCTATCGCCATTTTTCTGGTCCTCATTGCCAGTATAAATTACATGAACCTTGCTACCGCACGATCTGCAAAGCGTGCCATGGAAGTAGGAGTAAGAAAAGTAATGGGTGCACAAAGAGGTGGCCTGATTGGCCAGTTTTTGACCGAATCCATACTGATTACATTGATCTCTTTGGCACTGAGTATTTTGCTCATTCTGCTCGTGGTTCCGGCAATCAACAACATGGTGGGCACCAACCTGAATATCGAGGGACTGCTGGACCTCAATGTCATTCTGGCCGTCTCGGGCATTATATTCATCACCGGATTTATTGGCGGCTGCTACCCTGCTTTCTTCTTGTCTTCTTTCCAGCCGGCTGCTGTGCTTAAAGGCGGAGGCGGTAGATCAGGAGGCAAGCTATTGAGGAAGGTATTGGTAACCCTACAGTTTTCTATTTCCATTTTTATGCTCATTGGTACATTGGTCATTTATGCCCAGATGCAATTTGTAAGGAGTAAGGACCTGGGGTTTGATAAGGAGCAGATCATGCGCGTTGAATTCAGGAGCAGAGCCAACATGGAGAAATGGCAGGTGCTAAAGCATGAATTGACTCAAAATGCAAATATCGGCAGTATCGGATCAGCAAGTACTGCACCTGGCGATGGCTATCCCAAAAATGTTTTCCCAATAGAAACAGAAGCCGGGCCTATGGATAACACAGGTCTGGATAATTATCGGGTAGACTATGATTACTTCGCCACTTTGGGAATTGAGGTGGTACAGGGCAGGAATTTCTCACTGGATTATGCCTCGGATACTTCTCTGGCGGTTATGGTCAATGAGGCCATGGTGCGTAGAATGAATTGGACTGATCCCATTGGTAAAAAAGTGAACATCGCCCGTGCCGACTCGTTGCCTTCCGCCCATGTAGTAGGTGTGGTTAAGGACTTCCATCAACGATCGCTCTACGACCCCATCACTGCCCTTTTGTTCAGGCCCAGTCAGGTCAATCGTTCAGCTATTGTTAAAATCACCGGAGATGTTACCACCACTGTAGACTTTATTGAGGCTGCCTGGCAGAGAACTTTTCCTAATACGGCCTTTGAATATACATTTCTGGATGAGCAGTTTATGGAGAACTATGATGAGGATCAAATCCGTGGCCAGCTTTTCCTTGGTTTTTCAGGAATGACCATCCTGATCGCCTGCCTGGGTTTGTTGGGCCTGGCATCATACACGGCTGAGCAGCGCTCCAAGGAAATCAGTATCAGGAAAGTGTTGGGTGCCAATACACAGGGTTTGATGAACCTGCTGATCAGAGACTTTGTGATCCTTATTCTGATAGCAGCGGTACCTGCTTGTGTCCTGGGCTATGTATCCATGTTGGGCTGGCTGGAGAGTTTCCAGTTCCATATCACCCCGGGCTTTACCATCTTTTCCACCGTACTGGTGGGTACCATTATGGTGACGGTGCTTACCACGGGTTATCATGCCCGTAAGGCGGCTACGGCAAATCCAGCACAGAAACTGAGGAGTGAGTAAGGAGCAGTTCGTGCACTCATAGAGCAGTTGACAAGTTAAAGAGTGCATTATAACCTGTCTGACGTAAACTTGACTACTAACCTTCGAAAACTCACCAGCTAGCAATGACCAAACAGTCGAGTGCATTAAGCAGGTAAAGTCTGAAAAAAAATCAGCAATCGACTAATCAAAAAAACACACTCATGCTCAAAAGCTATATAAAAGTCGCATACCGAAACCTGCTGAGGCAGCCTGTCTATACCGCCCTCAACATCATTGGTCTTACGGTGGGTATTGCCTCCAGCCTGATCATTCTGCTGTATATTTTTCACGAAACGAGTTTCGACAAGCATCATTCAAAAGCTGACAGGGTTTATCGACTATCTACTGAGTTTCACGATTCGGATGGCGTCACCAAATGGTCAAATATGACCATGCGGGCGGCCTTCACTGTAAAAAATGAAAATCCAGAAGTGATTCAGGCAACCAGGTTGCAAAGCATCGATTTTCAACGCCCAACACGGTTTGAGTTCAATCAAGTCGATTACTATCAGGAGAATGTCTATGCTGCGGATTCAACGATATTCCAAGTTTTTGACTACGAGTTTATAGCTGGCAACCCCACGACAGCTTTGGAAGCACCAAATTCGATTGTCATCAATGAGTCGATGGCCAGGAAGATTTTCAAAGATGAAAATCCAATGGGTCAAACCATCAAAAGTGATCGTAATCAAGGCATGACACTGCAAGTGACAGGTGTCTATAAGGATGTACCTAAGGCATCCCACCTGATCGCTGATGCTTTAATTTCCTGGAAAACGATCTTTCCTGAAGATGACCCATGGGGAGCGTGGGGTGTGTTTTCCTATGTTTTAGTGCAAGAAGGAGTTTCACAAGAAGCCTTACAAACCAAGCTTGATTCAACCACTGCTAAACACTTAGATCCGGTTACTGAACGGTTTAATGTAAAGGTCAAAATGGCAGCACTACCTTTAGAAAGTATCCATTTGACATCAGATTTCGAACATGAACCAGAGCCGCTTGGCAGCATTCAATATGTTCAAATCTTCACGGCCATAGCTATTTTCCTGATCCTTATTGCCAGTATCAACTATATGAATTTGGCCACGGCTCGTTCTGTCAAACGATCTATGGAGGTGGGTTTAAGAAAAGTAATGGGTGCTAAGAGAGGTGGTCTGATCGCTCAATTTTTAACTGAATCCATTCTGATTACGCTTATTTCGCTAATGCTAAGTCTTCTGATTATCATAATTGTTGTTCCAGGAATAAACGACCTTGTGGGTACTCATTTAGCAATTGAAGGGTTGCTTCACCCTAATGTAATACTCACGGTTATCGGTATCGTCATTATCACAGGCTTTATTGGTGGTTGCTATCCAGCCTTCTTTTTGTCTTCTTTTAAGCCTGCAGCCGTGCTGAAAGGTGTAGGCGGCAAGTCTGGTAGTAAGCTTTTGAGGAAGGTTTTGGTAACGCTACAGTTTTCCATTTCCATATTCATGCTCATAGGCACCTTTGTCATTTATTCCCAAATGCAATTTATCAGGAACAAAGACCTGGGTTTTGACAAAGAGCAGTTGATGCTCATCAATTTCAGAAGTAGCGAAGACCGGGAGAAATGGCCTGTCCTTAGAAATGAATTGGTTCAAAACATCAATATTGCTGGTGCTGCTTCATCGAGCTCGACACCAGGAGATGGCCATCCCACCAACTCATTGCTGATTGAGACTGAAGAAGGGACGATGGAAAACCGAGGCATATTCAATTATAGGGTCGATTACGATTACTTTTCTGCTCTTGGGGTTGAGGTAGTAGAAGGAAGAAACTTCTCATGGGACTTTCCGACAGACTCTTCTCAAGCTGTTATGGTAAATGAAGCCATGGTGCGAAGAATGAACTGGACCAACCCAATTGGTAAAAAGGTTCGTCTGTCTCGCAACGATTCGGTGCCTCCTGCCCTGGTCGTAGGTGTGGTAAAAGACTTTCATCAGCAATCACTCTACGAACCCATCACTCCTTTAATGTTCCGCCCCAATCGTGTCAATGGATTCGCCCTGGTTAAAATCACGGGAGACGTTAATGCTGGCATTGACTTCGTTGAAGCAGCATGGGAGAGTATTTTCCCAACCACAGCATTTGATTTTGGCTTCATTGATCAGCAGTTCATGGAACACTATGAGGCTGACCAGGTCCGTGGCCAGTTATTTTTAGGCTTTTCTGGCATGACCATCTTAATAGCATGCCTGGGACTATTAGGCCTGGCCTCATACACTGCAGAACAACGAGCAAAAGAGATCAGCATTAGAAAAGTGTTAGGAGCCAATACGCAAGGTTTGATCAATCTCCTGATTAAAGACTTCGTGCTGCTCATTCTGATCGCGGCTGTACCCGCATCGGCTATGGGTTATTTCTCTATGATGGATTGGCTGGAAAGTTTCCAGTTTCATATCACTCCGGGTATTACAATATTTTTAACCGTACTCATAGGAACCTTGGCCCTAACAGTACTCACTACAGGTTATCATGCGCGGAAGGCTGCCACAGCCAACCCGGCACAAAACCTAAGAAGTGAATAAAGCATTGGCTTAATACGCAAAACTCAGACACTCAAAATTTATAGAGACGCAATTGCTTCTCCTCAATAGATAACAATGAAAACAACATCAATCCTAATACTCACCTGCTTGCTATCTCTCAATTCAGTCTTTGCACAAGAAACTGTAGAACCAGGTGTATATGACCCCAACCTAACGGGCCTCTATCTAGGCCAAAAACCTCCGGGTTTAACAGCTGAAGTCTTTGCCCCCGGCATTGTTTCTACAAGGCTTTATGAACTCTTCAGCGCATTTACCCCTGATATGAAGGAGTTCTACTTTGTCAGGTATGATGAAGAGGACAAGCCTTTTATGATCGTCTATCAATACAAAAGTAACCGCTGGCAAAAGTCTGTAACAGGGCCCAGAGTGGGCGAACCGTTTATTACCCCCGATGGCAAAACCATGCACCTCGGCAGGCGATACATGGAGCGTACTGAAAGCGGCTGGTCAGAAGTAAAAAGTCTTGCAGCACCCTATAAGGACTTTCGCATCATGCGCCTGACCACTTCATCAAAAGGCACCTACTTTTTCGACACAGCAGGAGAAGAACCTATTCGGTATTTCCATATGGAAAATGGAAAACCAGGAGAGCCAAAGACACTGGATATTGACCTTGGAAAGCATAATGCGCATCCCTGGATTGCCCCGGATGAATCTTACCTGATCTGGGATGACCAAAGAGAAAGCGGTCATGGTGGCGCTGATATTTATATCACTTACAAGCAAAAGGATGGTTCCTGGGGCCCCTCTATCAACCTGGGCGACAAGATCAATTCCGAAAGATCGGACTCCTATCCTACTGTGACCCCTGATGGCAAATACCTTCTCTTCAACAGAAGTATAGATGAGAACAATGTAGATATCTACTGGGTGGATGCAGGATTTATTGAAGAACTCAGACCGAAGAACTAAGTATTAAACTGGGTTTATGTAATAGAAAGTCTATTGCATTACCCAGGTTAAAACCAACCAATATGAAGAAAGCAAAAACACTACTGATATTGACACTTTGCCTGTCTCTAAACACCGTTTTCGCCCAGAAAAGCACTTCCTTTACTTTAGACCAGGTGCAGGTGATTCCTATTAAGGACAACCAGAATGACCGGAACTATGAGCTTTATATTGAGCTCCCCGAAGGCTACGCTGAAAACCCAGACAAACGGTACCCGGTGCTCTATTATACCGATGCCAAATGGCATTTGGAGGTTTTGGCTGTCAGCCAGGAATACATTATGACCGATTTGATCCTGGTGGGTATTTCCTGGCAAAAAGATATAAATGAAGCGCTGGTTGAAGAACATGGAGAGCACGTAAGCAGGTTTCGTGATTACTCGGTTGTTCCCTTAAGCGACCCTGAACGCCAGACCAAATATCAATTAGGACAGGCAGGTAATCATCTGGCATTTATACGCGAAGATGTCTTTGCATTCGTAGAGAAAAATTACCGGACTATCCCTGAGAATCGCACCTATTTCGGGTATTCAGCAGGTGGTGTGTTTGGCTGTTACACGCTGCTTTCACTACCCAATACTTTCAAAAACTACATTCTGGGAAGCCCTGCGCTCAGGGGTGACATCCCCTACCTCACTGAGTTAGCTGCTACCACAAAAAATCAAAACCTGAATGCCAATGTCTTTATCTCTCATGGCACTGAAGAGGAAGAAGCGAGTGGCTATGTCGAACAGTTCATCACTTTACTGAAAGGACGTAATGATCAGAGCTTGTCTATAACCCATCCGGTACTTGAAGGCAGCCATCAAACTGCTTTTCCTTTGACTGGAGTGCACAGTGTCACCTGGTTATCAAACTTAACAGAAGATGGTGAATTTCCAGTCTTGAAAGGTCCTTACTTAGGGCAAAAACCACCAGGCTTAACTCCTGAAATTTTTGCACCTGGTATTGTTTCGATCAATGGAAGGTTTGAGGGTGGTATTTCATTTTCTCCCGATTTCGATGAAATGTACTTTGGAGCCAGTAATGAAGATGAAGAAACACATATTTATTTTTCAAAGCTCCGGAACAATCAATGGACTCCCATAAAAAGAGCAAATTTCACGAACGGGAGGAAAAAGGAAGAAATGCATCCATTCGTTAGCCCTGACGGTAAAAGGATTTATTTCACAGCTCTGGACTCTGCTTTTATGGATGAAAAAATCTGGTATGTAAATAGATTGGAGGGTTCCTGGAGTGAGGCCATTCTACTTGAGTCACCTATCAATGACGACCTGGTGTTTTATCCTAATCAGGCAAGAAACGGAGATCTCTATTATTTCAATTTGTCACAATTCAAAATGTATGCTGCTCTCAACAGTGACGGAGTGTTTCCCGAAACAAGAGAAATGGAAATTGAATTTGGTCACCACGGTTTCATTTCTCCATCGCAGGATTATTTGTTAGTGACTGATCGAAACAAAGAGGATGAAAGTAGAAAAGACAACGATATTTATGTCTACTTCAAAAATCAAGGCGGTACATGGTCGAAGCCCATTAACCTCGGAAATACAATCAATACTAATTTCAATGAAAAGAGCCCGAGTATCACTCCAGATGGTAAATATCTATTTTTTGGCAGAGACGAAAGGGACATAGAGCCTGGCCTATCAAATATCTACTGGGTGGATGCACAGATTATCGAAACCCTTAGGCCTAAATAGGGCGGAGCGTATAGAAAAGGTCTAGTAGACCTTTTTAGTGAACGAGCCAGCTGGCGGGTTGGAATTGTAAACACAAATTGGTAAACAATGAAAACAAGGCTATTATTAATACTGACAATTGCTTTATCTCTTAACAGTACGCATGCGCAAGAAAATCAGAAAAGTGCTTTCAGTTTTCCAACCATAGAGGGACCATACATGGGGCAACAGCCTCCCGGTTTGGTGGCAGAACCATTTGCTCCGGGAATCATCTCCAAGGCAGGCTGGGAGATAGAAGGTGTTTTTGCTCCCGGAATGGATGAATTTTACTTCACCACGCGCAGTGGCAAAGGTAAGCCTATCACCGTCATTGGCTTCCGCAGGCAAAACAACGCCTGGAAGAAATACATTGAATTCAAACGCACGGGGGAAATATCGTTCTCACCTGATGGTTCACGCATGTACATGGCGAAAGGCTATAAAGACCGCATTGGTGATGGCTGGTCAAAACGCAAAAGCCTTGGCCCACTGTTTGATCGCAAAGACTGGGGCATCATGCGCCTATCGGCCTCTGCTCAAGGCACCTATGTTTTTGATGATTATAAAAACGATGACGTAATCCGCATATCAAGGCTAATAGACGGCAAGCGTCAAGCTCCGGAAGAAATGGGGCCAGTAGTAAACACAGGAGAATGGACGGCACATCCCTTTATTGCTCCGGATGAAAGCTACCTCATCTGGGACAGTGAGCGAGAAGGTGGCTACGGAGAGTCTGATCTTTACATTAGTTTCAAACAGAGCGATGGAGCATGGGGTACCGCAATCAATATGGGCGATAAAGTCAATTCTGACAAATGGGAAGCCTTTGTAAGTGTTACCTCTGACGGTAAATACATACTCTTCAACAGGGCAATAGATGACGATTATGATAATGTCGACATCTACTGGGTGGATGCCAAAATTATTGAGGATCTCAGGTCTAAGCAGTAAACCATATAGCAAGTGCACAACCCAGACAGAGGTTTATTTTGAATCGCTTTCATAGCAGATGATTTAATTACATGATAGGTTATCATATCTTTACTCAACCGGTGCTGGAACAATTTCATGTTTCGAATCGTCAAAGAACAAAACAATAACTCGCATGCTTAAAAATTATATAAAGGTTGCTTTCCGAAGTCTGCTAAGACAACCTGGCTACACAGCCCTCAATATTATTGGACTTACGGTTGGTATTGCCTCTAGTTTAATAATCCTGCTATATATTTTTCATGAAACGAGTTTTGATAAACAGCATTCCAAGGGGGATCGGATCTATCGCCTTTCAACGGAAATAACTGAGCCCGACAATTCATTTAAGTGGGCTAATATGACGAGCCGGGCAGCATTTACAGTTAAAAACGAAAACCCTGAGGTAGTACAAGCCACTCGAATGCAAGGCATTAGTCCTCAAGGTGGAAGGCGGTTTGATTATAATCAGGTTGATTACTTCCAGGAAAACGTCTATGCCGCTGACTCAACGATTTTCGAGTTGTTTGATTATGAATTTGTAGCCGGTGATCCTAAAACTGCATTGGAAGCGCCTAATTCGATAGTCATCAATCAGTCCATGGCAACAAAGATCTTTAAAAATGAAAATCCCATTGGTCAAACCATTCGAAGCGGTGGAAACAGGGAAATGTCCTTGCAAGTTACAGGCGTATATAAAGACATGCCTAAGACTTCTCACCTGATAGCTGAGGCTTTGGTATCCTGGAAGACGATCTTTCCAGGCGAAGATACGGGCTGGGGAGGCTGGGGAGTCTTCTCCTATGTTTTAGTGAATGACGGTGTCACGAAAGAAGCCTTACAAGTGAAGCTTGATTCGACTGTTGCCAAATACATAGACCCGATCTTTGAGCCGATTAATATCAAGGTCAAAATGATCCCGGTCCCTTTAAAAAGTATCCATTTGACTTCAGACTTTGAATATGAACCAGTGCCAGCCGGCAATATTCAATATGTTCAAATCTTCACTGCAATAGCCATTTTCCTCATCATTATTGCGAGTATCAACTATATGAACCTGGCAACAGCACGATCTGTCAAGCGGTCTATGGAAGTGGGCTTAAGAAAAGTAATGGGTGCCCAAAGAAGCGGTTTAATAGGTCAGTTTTTAACTGAATCAATTCTAATTACGCTGATATCGCTGATCTTAAGCATACTTGTCATGATGGCTGTTGTTCCAGGAATAAACAGCATTGTGGGTACTAGTTTGGCTATCGAGGGATTACTTCATACCAATGTCATATTAGCGGTCATCGGTATCGTGTTTATCACAGGCTTTATGGGTGGTTGCTATCCTGCTTTCTTTTTGTCTTCTTTTCAGCCAGCGGCTGTGCTCAAAGGCGGAGGAAAATCTGGCAACAAATTATTAAGGAAGGTCCTGGTGACACTACAGTTTTCCATTTCCATCTTCATGCTCATTGGTACTTTGGTTATTTATGCTCAAATGCAATTTGTCAGGAACAAGGATTTAGGTTTTGACAAAGAGCAGATGATGCAAATCGACTTTAGAAGTAGAGCAGATGTGGAGAAATGGAATATCCTTAAAAATGAATTGGTTCAAAATGCCAATATCGGTGGGACCGGATCATCAAGTACGACTCCTGGAAATGATTATGGAAAAAACGTATTCTCAATCGAGACTGAAGAAGGCCCCATGGACCCCCGTGGATTAGACAACTATAGGGTTGACTATGATTTCTTTCCTACCCTGGGTATTGAGGTGGTTCAGGGAAGAAACTTCTCATTGGATTATGCTTCTGATTCTTCTCAGGCTGTAATGGTAAATGAAGCCATGGTGCGAAGAATGAATTGGACAAACCCAATCGGTAAAAAGATTAATCTGACTGGAAATGACTCTTTACCTCCTGCCCTGGTCGTGGGTGTGGTTAAGGATTTCCATCAACAATCACTTTACGACCCAATCACCGCCCTGATGTTTATCCCAAGCCGTATCAATGGTTCCGCCATTGTTAAAATCACCGGAGACATCAACTCTACTATTGACTATATTCAAGAGGCATGGGAAAGAACCTACCCTACCACAGCATTTGAGTATGTGTTTATTGATGAGCAATTCATGGAGAACTACGAGGCTGATCAAATCCGTGGCCAATTATTCTTAGGTTTTTCCGGCATGACCATCTTGATCGCTTGTTTGGGATTATTAGGTTTGGCTTCCTACACTGCAGAGCAGCGCTCAAAGGAAATCAGCATTAGAAAAGTGCTTGGCGCTAATACACAAGGTCTGATTAACCTGCTCATTAAAGACTTTGTCATTCTCATCGTCATTGCTGCCATACCAGCCTCGGTATTAGGTTATTTTTCCATGATGGGTTGGCTGGAAAATTTCCAATTCCACATCACTCCGGGTTTTACCATATTTGCAACCGTACTGGTAGGTACTGTTATGGTAACGGTGCTCACTACGGGTTATCATGCCCGTAAAGCTGCCACCGCTAACCCAGCCCAGAAGCTGAGGAGTGAATAAGGAGCACAATAAATGAAAGCCAAAAGGAGGATGTCTTAAAAGTCATAAAACCAGTCATTCTGAATTAATTTCAGAATCTCTTCTAACTGATCCTCAATCACTTACAGATACTGAAACGAGTTCAGTATGACCGAAAGTTTACTTTTGAGACATCCTCTACCAATTATCCCTTCCAATGGAAAGGCTTTCTATTAAGAGGATGTCCAAATCATTGTAGCAATAGCCCGAAAGAATAAGCTTTAGCAATAGAGACTCATTCAGAAAACTAATCAACAGAATACATTGTTTGATATACACAGATTTTTATGTAAATTATTACATTTTTTAACAAATCAAATCGCACTCAGCGTATATCATTATGACTTTTTTTACTTTTCGCATAACTCCACTGAGGATATGTAAAGCATTTTTCATGCATATCAAACGGCTAATGACAGCCACTGTGGCTTTTGTCATTATTCTCAGCCTCAATTGTTCTCCAAAAATCTCTGATTCCATTGACAACGAATTATCTCGTGAAACTCATGTGGCCTTTGCAGGAGGTGGATGGAGGGCACACACCGGCCATTCTGCCTGGATAATGTCCTTATTGCAAGCCAACAACAATCCAGGCGGTTGCTCCCTTACCAGCCCCACTGGTAACGCTACCTGCCTCCAGTCAGCATTTAAAAATATTAAGACCATTTCGTCCAATTCGGGAGGCAGTTGGTTCAGCACCATGTTGATGTACGATGCCGGTTTTGTTAATCAAATTACAAATCAAAATGCCATTTCGAATTGGGGGTCAACTGTCAGCGGTACCTATCAAGGATGGCTCGGCAGACAGAAAAATGCCTTTGCAGGATTTACTGACTGTAGTAAGAAAAAAGGTAACGCTTATCTGGAATGTGTCATCAAAGATTACTTTAGTGGTTCTTCTTTAGATCCTTACCCGAATTGGAACTTGGTGGTTCAGAATCTAGTGTACAAAGGCTACCAATGGCAATCTTATGGTAAATTAAATGACCGTAATCATCTCAACTGGGCCAAAGACAAAACTTTATTAATGGCCGGTACCTGGCTCACGAATTCCGTATTACTTAATGACCAGGACAACGAAACCTATTACCAGGTCTGTGCCCCCGGCAACACGGTCGTGCTGAACGGAGAAAATGGTGGAAGCTGTATAACACAAGGGGGAGCTACTGAATTATTACCAGATATATTGCCAGTTACGTTTACCAGTCTGGCAGAAACCGGACCTACCCGGCAAAAACCATCATTTATTGGTACCACATCCAGCACCTATCCCATGGGATACTCAGGAACTCCCAAAAAAGATCCACAAACCGCGACCAATTCGCTTGTCACAGGAGCCAATCAAACCGACTATGTACCAGTGATATCAGCTGCCACAGCCTCCAGCGCAGCCACTGGATACTCAACGAGTTATAATGTAATGAAGAGTAAATGTGATACTTGGGACTGCGTATATCATGCCCAGGAATTGTCAGTAGCTTTTAGCATCCCAAACGGAACTACCCAGGTAAATCATATAGACAATATCACCATTAATCAAATGAGTCTAAAAACGCTACGTGATAACAGACTGCTTAGAGTAGCTGATGGAGGGGTCATTGACAATTCAGGCATCATACAACTGATTGGCTACCTGCAATTGAACAGCAAGGGTAATGGATTTAACATTGTTGCATTTGATGAGGTGCAGAGCAATGACTCAAGACCGGTAGATCGATCAAAATATCCAAGTTCGGATATATCATATTTATTTAATGACTCCCCCACCGGAAAATACTGTGAAGATGGTTGGTGTGTTCAATTACCAAAACTTAAAATTTTGGAACTGCCCCCTGCTGTAAATCCTATTGCACATTATACCTGGACTGTTGTAACACCGGATGGTCAGCCAACTTCAGATAAGCTGGATTATTACATCTACACAGTCAAAACTGTATCAAATTCAACATTCAATATTGCAGGTGGTAGTACGGGAACTTTACACGTCTTTTCATCTCAATTTGGAACTGCAACCACTGCACCTGATAATCAGGGTGCTTTTGCCAGTTATGAAAGTATGATCAAGAATTTTGGTCCCACTTTGCAAAAGATGCCAGACAATGGCACATCACCGCTCTCCGGGCTGGAAATCCTAAAACAAGCTTTCGGGCTGTAAAAAGATTGCTCATATATCTATCAGAAGACCTACCGGAAAAGGGTAGGTTTTTTTGTGCAAAACTGACTCTTAGGGAAAGAGTCTTTCCGGGGTCCAAACTGATAATACTAGCGATTCAGGATCAACCGGCCCGTTTTCATGAGTCCTCTGTCATCGGCAGCGACCTTGTAAAGGTAAACACCGCTGTTGACCCTGGTTCCCAGAACATTCGTACCGTCCCAATAGAAACCAGGCTGATTATCATGGAACTCAAGCACATCCAAGACCTTCACTCTGTCACCGTCAGCTGAGTAGATTTCAAGCCTTAAGCCCTGACTAAGGCCGGCTTTTACAGGAATAAAGGTTCTGGTAGAAAATGGATTTGGAAAGCTATGCGCAATTAATGGTTCAGTTCCTTCAGTACTTGTCACCACAGGCCTTTTAAGACCCGTATTGGTAATATTTTGGTCCTCAGTCACTGTAAAGTACTTGTTCACGGGCAGGTTGGTATAAGACTCCTGTATGCCCGAAGGCCATTTGATGATCATTTCATCAATTACCTCTGTTGTGCCAAAACCGAAGTGCAAAACCAGGCTGTTTTGAGAAGCATAGCCCGTGGCACCCGTAATCTGATCCATTTGTATTTTATCACCTGTTCTGACCGTAATCGTGGTACCAATAGCAGAAGTATTACTGACCGTCCCTACCGCCTTGACCAAAATGGAGTTATTCTCTTCAAGGTTATTGACATACAGTCGGTTTCTGGCAGTACGCCCCCAGTTGGCCACGATAAGATCCACAAAGCCATCATTGTTGACATCTGCCGATGCGGTACCAAAAGAAGCATATGGACTTTCGATATTAGAGTTGCTGCTTACATGCAGAAACGAGCTTCCATCGTCATCATTTCGATAAAGCATATTGGGTCTTGATGAGATAAACTGATGATTTGCCAGGTAGATATCCTGATCACCGTCATTGTCAAAATCAAACCAGAAGGTACCCCAGCCCATTCCGGCATCATCCACATCAAAATCTCCACCCTTGTCGGTAAAGGTGCCGTCTCCATTGTTCTCAAACAGAAAGTTCACCCCGAAATTGGTCACGTAAATATCATAGTCGCCATCGTGATCCATATCTCCGAAGTCAACTCCCATGCAGGAACAATGAAAGTCAAGGCCTGAGCCTACTGAAATGTCCTGAAATTTTCCTTCACCCACATTTTCAAAGAGTGCATTGGTTTCTCCATCATTCAATACATACAGGTCCTGATCGCCATCTCCATCCATATCAAAAAAAATAGTCCCCATGGCCGGGCCGGTATTCAAGGCCCCCGACTCCTGCGTTACATCCTCAAAAGTATTGTCTCCTTTGTTTTTGTACAGCACATTTTCTGTATTGAAATTGTGCACATAAATATCCAACAGGCCATCATTGTCTACGTCCGCAAACTGCACAGACCTGGGATCAAAGGGATCACCTACCCCGGCTGATATCGTGATATCTTCAAAGGTCAGATCCCCCTTGTTCAGGTAAAGTGTATTCGAAGCATCAGTGTTGCCCACATACAAATCCAGAAACCCATCGTTATTGATATCTCCCCAGGTGGCAGCCGTAGTTACACTCATGCTGTTGACCCCGGCCGATGCCGCGATTTCCTCGAAAACGAGGTCTCCTTTATTCAAATACAATTTGTTGGGGACGCCAGCTTCTCTCACGGCAATGTATACATCCTCGAGGCCATCGTTATTGAAATCACCAAAAGAAATTCCATGATTGCTACCCAGATCAAAGATTCCCGAATGGGCAGATTTGTCGTCAAAACCTGTCTGAGCATGTAAGCCACTTATTGCTGAGAAAAGTAGTAATCCTCCAATAACAATCCTCATCCTCTTCATAGATTTAAAGATAACATAGATGTATTCGGTTGAGCAGTCAAAGGCCCACAAAAAGGCTCAAAATGCCATTTTGATGAAATATTGTAGTATTGGTTGATGGGCTTTTTGTCGCCCCCCACTCCTCTTTTGCCGCATGCAGATTAAAACCGAGGCACTCCAGGCTTTCTTCACTCCCCGCTGAGGCTTAGCCGATAAAATCACCTCTTGCTCCCAAAAGGTCAAACTTTACTATTTTGAAATTCTTTCAGCAGTACAAACGAATTACAAAACCTTGGCGACTACTCGTCATGCTTTACTGATTGCAGATTGAACTTGGCAGGAGTATCGAAATCCGGGAATTTGATTATCTTCATACAAATCATTCGAAAACCGTCATGATTGTAACTGTACGCAATACTACTCCAGACCCTAAAGACCTGATTCAGACATTGCGAGAGGGGTTGTCTCATCGCTTTTCGTATAAAATCGCTGGCTCGGGCCAGGAAAGAAAAGTAGTTGTGCGATATGGTTGGCTCACAGCAGCCAGAATCAGTTTGTTCCGAAATCAAATGAGCGTGGAAAGTCCATCTCGTACAAACATTTTCTTTTCCTCAGTTTTCATGTTACTCATCTCCACTCCTATGCCATTAAGACCTCTCAGGGCAAAAATTCAGGATCAACTTACAGCCCTGCTCAAACGGAAGTACAGCTAAGAACCAGTACCCGGGTCATTGGCAAAGGCTTGGAAACTTGACCATTACCTGGCTATTTCATACCTGCCCTTTAGAAGATCTCTTGAACTTGATTAAGAATTGAAACGAATCTACTCTGCTCCTTCTCGAACTCTTTATACCCCAGACTAGTTATTTTTATGTATCGGTAGCATATTAGTTACCAGTTAGTGCTCCCTCTCCTCAATTGTGAAAGGAAGTAACCAAACGTATAAAAGAGACAATCTTATGGCATTTGATATTGATATGATTAAGGGGGTATATGAAAGAATGCCCGCCCGGGTAGACGCAGCCAGAAAACTGGTCGGTAAGCCCCTGACACTAGCAGAAAAAATTCTCTATTCCCACCTATGGGATGGCAACCCTCAGGAGGTGTATGAACGAGCCAAATCTTACGTGGATTTTGACCCGGACCGGGTGGCCATGCAGGATGCCACAGCCCAAATGGCCCTGCTACAATTTATGCAGGCGGGAAAAGACAAAGCGGCTGTTCCCTCAACCGTTCATTGCGATCACCTGATCCTAGCCAAAGAAGGCTCTGTAAAAGACCTTAGAAACTCTCTTACCGCATCAGGAGAGGTTTTCAATTTTCTTGAATCGGTATCCAATAAATACGGTATTGGCTTCTGGAAACCAGGGGCAGGTATCATCCACCAGGTCGTATTGGAAAACTATGCTTTCCCTGGCGGAATGATGATTGGTACCGATTCGCATACGGTAAATGCCGGTGGTTTGGGTATGGTAGCCATTGGTGTAGGAGGCGCTGATGCTGTAGATGTTATGGCAGGCATGCCCTGGGAGCTTAAATTCCCCAAGCTAATCGGTGTAAAACTGACAGGTGAAATGAATGGCTGGACCGCTGCGAAAGATGTAATCCTGAAGGTGGCCGGTATTCTCACCGTAAAAGGAGGTACTGGAGCGATAGTTGAATACTTTGGCCCCGGAGCACAGTCTCTTTCCGCTACCGGTAAGGGTACCATTTGTAATATGGGAGCGGAAATTGGCGCCACCACTTCCACTTTTGGTTATGACGATGCCATGGAACGTTACCTCCGCGCTACTGATAGAGCCGATGTAGCCGACCTGGCCAATGGGGTAAGAGAGCACCTGACTGGTGATGCAGAAGTGTACGCCAACCCTGAGCGGTATTTTGATGAGCTGATAGAGATTGACCTCAGTACACTGGAGCCACATGTAAACGGACCATTTACACCAGACCGCGCCACGCCTGTTTCTCAAATGAGAAGTGAAGCAGAATCCAATGGCTGGCCCACCAAGGTAGAATGGGGACTGATCGGCTCTTGTACCAACTCATCTTACGAAGACCTTTCCAGGGCCGCTTCCATTGCCCGACAAGCGGTGGACAAAGGCCTGGCGACCAAAGCAGATTTCGGGATCAACCCAGGCTCTGAGCAGGTACGCTACACGGCCGAAAGAGATGGTCTGTTGCAGATTTTCGAAGATTTGGATGCCACCATCTTTACCAATGCCTGTGGACCTTGTATCGGTCAGTGGGAAAGAACAGGAGATAATAACCGGGTAAACACCATTGTACACTCATTTAACAGAAACTTCTCGAAAAGAGCCGATGGTAACCCCAATACCCATGCATTTGTGACCTCACCTGAAATGGTGGCTGCCATTGCCATCTCAGGCGACCTGGGCTTCAACCCCATCACCGATACCCTGACCAATGCCAATGGTGAGCAGGTGAAACTCGATCCACCGGTAGGTGACGAGCTTCCGGACAAAGGTTTTGCCGTAGAAGAAAACGGATACCAGGAACCCGCTGCAGATGGCTCCGGTATAGAAGTGGTTGTAAAACCAGATTCTAAGCGGCTGCAGCTCCTCGCTCCTTTCGCACCCTGGAATGGAGAAAACATCACAGGTGCTAAGTTGCTAATCAAGGCCTTCGGGAAATGTACCACAGATCATATCTCTATGGCAGGCCCCTGGCTGAGGTTCAGAGGTCACCTCGATAATATTTCAGACAACTGCCTGATTGGGGCGGTAAATGCCTTCGGACAAGCTACCAACAAGGTGAAAAACCAGCTCACTGGCGAATATGGTCCCGTACCGGCAACAGCCCGTGAGTACAAGGCGGCCGGAGTACCCAGCATTGTTGTGGGTGACCACAACTACGGTGAGGGCTCCTCAAGAGAACATGCCGCCATGGAGCCAAGGTTCCTGGGCGTAACCACGGTACTGGTAAAATCATTCGCCCGGATTCACGAGACGAACCTGAAAAAGCAGGGAATGCTCGGCTTGACCTTTGCCAACGAAGCAGACTATGACAAAGTGCAGGAAGATGATACCATCAACTTTCTTGATCTGACAGAATTTACTCCCGGTAAGCCTCTGAGCCTTGAGTTTGTGCATGCCGATGGCAGCAAAGACATCATCAAGGCAAACCATACCTACAATAAGGCGCAGATTGGTTGGTTTAAAGCCGGTTCAGCGTTGAATTTGATTAAGGCACAAGCTGCCAGTTAAGAAGCTAAACCCTGGTCAGCACCGCGGGTTAGACTGATTTTAAAATAACAGAAAGCCTCATTCATTTTGGATGAGGCTTTTTCTATGGTCACCCATTTAGCGGAACTGAGGCTATCCCCCTGGTTACTGAAAAGCTCCCCCAAACCCCAAAAGTCCTATTGCCCGGATGAATTTAAATGGTAATCTTAGTTAAATTAAAGATAACCGCACCCAGGTGCGTTTACACAAAAGTTGTGCTTCATTCTCCCTACGCTGAAGCTTCAGTACAGAAACTATGACCAACCAATGATAAAATTCTTTAGAAAAATCAGACAAAACTTACTTTCAGAGGGGAAAACCGGAAAGTATCTAAAATATGCCATTGGAGAAATAGTACTGGTAGTTATTGGGATTTTAATTGCTTTACAAGCCAATAACTGGAATGAGCAACGCAAATTAGATAACCGAATTGAAAAGTTTTTCCCAAAACTAAAACATCAATTAGAAGGCAATATTTCTATCGTAATTGAAGACTTAGAAACGATTGAATACTTCTATGAACGGTCTCAGAGCATAGCTAACAATAATATTGGTAACAAAGACAAGATTGACCTGAACAAAATAGACTCTTTAATCCTATTTACCGGCACTGATTTTCATTTAAACTTAAACATGATTACAGTCAACGAAGCTCAATTAAACGAGAATTTAGCTAACATAAAATCAGACACTTTACGAGAATCCATCTATCTCCTAATAAAGACAAATGAACTTATAATAGAGAGAGAGCAAATCGTTAATGAAGATGTGACTGCTAATCTGAAACCTTTCTTAAACAAACATTACAATCTTAAAAACTTATTTAACTCTCTGGGTTATTCAGGTTTTGAACACTCTAACATTGATAGTGATGATATTATTAAAATCATGCACAATCAAGAATTTGAAAATTTAATTGTAACCCGGGTGTTGTATTTAGAAGATTTGGCTATACTCTACTATGACCTTAAACAAGAACTGGAAACTGTTTACCAGTTACTGGAAAAAGAAATGCAGGAGTTATGACCGATTTCTACCGGAAAATCAGGCATATCTAAAACCCGTAACGCTTATTTAGGACGGGGCACACTCATTTATAGGCTCAGGGTTTATCCCCTGGTTACGGAAAAGCTCTCGTGAATACTAAAAGTCCCATTACCCGGATGAATTCAAATAGCAATCTTAGTTATACTAAAGATAACCGCATTCAGGTGCTCTTACACAAACGTTCGCATACATAAAAAAGAATCATGAGTTTCTTGGATAGATTTAAAAAACATAAAATCACTAATGAGAATTGGGAGTTTTACCAAACCATTGATGAGGAAGAAAATGTAACATTTGCTACAATCGACTTGACTTATCAAGAACCTCAAAATCAAAAAGGGTTTGAAGGAGAATTATTTGTAAGGATACGCATACCACAAAATCGCCTACATGAAGGGATTGCAATCCCGGAAGAACATGAATATCAAAATCTTAAAGAAGAAGAACTTTGTGCTAGACTTGTAAAAAGTAGAATCAATTGTATACAAGTTGGACGACTAGCTTTTGAAGGACAAAAACAATACATATTTGAGCACAATGATTTTGACGGATTTAAAAGCGAATTTAATAAATGGGGAAAAACTTTTAGTGATGAATACTCACTTGAACTCAAGCCTCTAAAGCCTTTTGAATACTATTCAGACCTTCTTCCAGACAAATATATTTGGCAACAAATAGGAAACAGACATGTAATAGAACAACTTCTGGCTGCTGGTAGCGATGAATCTAAAGAACACTATATAGAACATGGAATTTTTGGAAAACCTGACGATTTAAAAAATCTCTTCGAAGAAATCAGAGAACATAATATTTCGCTCATTGGTATAGAGGGAGATTTAATGGAGGTTGGAATCAAATCTTCAATAGAGCTGGATGACATTACAAATCAAACTGATTACTTAATCGAAATAACAGAGACCTATAATTGTAGGTATGACGGATGGAACACTGCAATAGTAAAATAAAAACGTATGCCAACACTATGTGAAAACTCATTAAAACGCATTTTACACTAACCGTTGTGTAGCATTTGAAAAGTAAAGACGGAAGAAAATTAGAACTCCAGACTTTTACGATCAACGGCCATCATTACGGCACTTCAATCCGAAAAAACTGGAACAGCCAAACAATTGACTTCTCATTGCTGTAGCTGAGAAATGATTTCAGGGCTTTCATAACAGACTACATTCAAAAATTAACTTCTCCACATGCTACTTTCACTCCTTTGGACATGACCATGGAGAAGTATTTCGACCTCCTCATCTAAAAAAGAAACAACCCTTGACATAGCGCTGTCACAGGTAGTCACCACCTTTGTATCGTTAAATTAAAAAAACACAAAATGAGCAAGTCAGAATTTACCGAGGTAATCAACGCTTCAAAAGAAAAAGTCTGGGAAGTACTTTTTTACCAGTATGGAGATATTCATGTGCACAACCCAGGCATGATTGCTTCCCATTACATGAACAATGGTACAAAAGGAGAATTGAACTCGAAAAGGCACGTCAACTTTTCTGAAAAGCTATGGCTTGATGAGACGATAACCGAGGTGGAAGAGTTCAAACGAGTTAAAATAGTTGCTGACGACCATAATCTACCAATGATGAGGGATATGTCTGCGACCTACGAGTTAAAGGCAATCGGAAACGACAAGACCGAATTGAAAATGACCTCTGTTGCTACAAGCTCTCCAGGATTTATGATGTACCTGATGAAGGGACAACTGGCCAAAGGTCTGGTCCAACATTTATTCGGAATGAAATACTATATTGAAACCGGGAAGACCCTGAGCAAGGAGAAATTTTCGGAAGTTTATAAAAACTACAGGAAGTAAGGAGATTCGCCCTTGCGTCTAAATTGAATGTAACGCTTTCAAATTCAGATTTACCACATCTGGATTAGGGGCAATAGTAATCGTAAAACATTACACAACAAAAGCTATACGCAATGCTGGCTAGCGAAGTAGACGAAAGTTTTGTACTCGTATCCCACCAAAGCTGTGCTAGTACGTTAGCACCAACAGATTTAAAACCGAGTAAAAAATGAAAGTTACGGCCGAAAAAAATGAAAAGGTTGCCAATATGATATTTGCAACCATCTATCCGCTTTACCTCAATAGGTTGGAGAAAAATGGCAGAACCAAAGAAGAGCTGAACCAGGTAATAGAATGGTTTACTGGTTTTGATGAAGATGCTTTACAAGGACTCATCGATGAGAAAGTAACTTTCGGAATGTTTTTTGAAAAAGCAGCAATTCATCCCAATGCACACATGATCAAAGGAGTGGTTTGTGGTTATCGCATCGAAGAAATAGAAGATGAATTTGAACTGTATAAACAATGCAGGCAAATGGAAAAGCTGATTGATGAATTAGCAAGAGGTCGTAAAATGGAGAAAATTTTGCGTGAAGAAAAAAAATAGTAGCTAGTGCGAACAAACACTAAGGCTTACCCCAAAGCTTCTGCGCAGGCGCTAAGCTGCATCCCGAAAACTTTCAGGACTCAGTTTGGCCAAAACTTAGTGCATTCAAAGAACCTACCTTATGAGAAAATTAAAATTACAAATGCAGGTTTCCCTGGACGGATTTAATTCAACAGGTGCGAATGACGAGCAAAAATGGGTAACCTGGGCATGGGATGAAATCAAACAATACGTTCTGGAATTGGCAGATTCTGCCGATACTGAAATTATAGGCAGGAAATTAGCAGTTGACTATCTACCCTATTGGCATGATACCTTGACAAAGCCAAAAGACCCAATGTATAAATTGGCAAAAATCAAGGCTCGCCAAAAGAAAGTCGTTTTTACGAAAACTCTTGAGAAATCGGAGTGGGAAAATACGGTACTGGCAAAAGGAAATCTGCTGAACGAAGTAAAGAAACTAAAGGATGAAAATGGTAAAGACATTATTGTTTACGGAGGTAGTTCATTGGTCTCTGCTTTGGTAAAGGAAAACTTAGTAGACGAATTTCATTTATTTGTTAATCCCATTGCATTAGGGCAAGGGGTACCAGTTTTTAATCAATTAGATAGTTGGCAACGACTTAAGCTACGAAAGTCAATTGCCTGTGATAGTGGGATTGTAATTCAACACTATGACCTGATTGGATAAAACGAGCCGTCATGAAGGCCCACAATGGCCTAAGCTGGCACTGGTCTTAGGCATCAATCCCTGTTCCGGAAACGCCTACTCTTCAATTACCCGCATCATATGATAAGCTGTATGGGTTCTGCCGTAACGGTCCCTGGCCTCCACTTCTATAATATGCCTGCCCGGGGGCCAGTCTGTACCAATGTTAGCTTCCCATAGGTGAGAACTATTCACAGGTCCTGGTAAAGCTCCAATTCGGTCTAAGTCAATCGTAGTATCAGCTGCCCATTGGGCCCTAAAATCCATCTTTCTGAACTTCTCCCACCTCTTGGCCAATAAAGCATAATAAGGGTCTGGCTTCCATACTTTTTGCATCGGCTTCCAGTCTGACTCTCCTTTGATCCGATAAGACAATTCGGATTGTTCACTGCCATTGAAGAAGTTCACGGTAAGCAAGGTCGTATCAGCAGAGTTGGCCACAATCCCCCTTGGCACATGAATGTTCATCTTATGATCAGTTAGGCTGCCGGCCACTTTCCAGTCAATGATGTATTCAGCTCCTTTAAAGGTGATGAATGAATAGCCATTTGGAGTGCCATCGCGCATGGTGGTGTGAGGAATATCATCTTCGTTGCGCATGCCATTCCACCAGCTACCGGAAGTTGTTCCTACATTAAAGTGATGGTGAGGTTCTTCTCGTTGCCAGTCAGACGAATCTTTGTGGAATAATTTGTTCTCCTGAAAATGAGTATGCGCTGAAATTGAAAGCGTATGAGGAAAACCTTTTAGCAAGTCGAACAATTTCTTTTGGTCACTTTGACGAAAACTTTCACCGTGCTGTACCAGGGGAATATGCATGCTCATGACTATCAAATCTTCCTCGGGTACCGTCTCAAGATAGTTGGACACAAATTCAAACTGATCCGGTCTCAGGCCACCAACATAACTCCTTGAGCCTGCTTCGTCATCGTGGATGACATTGTCAATCACAATGAAGTGAACATCTCCGTAAACAAAGGCATAGGTAGCCGGGCCATAGACACTTTCGTAGGTAGCAGATGACATCTTATCATCAGGAGCCATATAGTTGATATCGTGGTTTCCCAAAACATTGTGCCAGGGAATACCAATCTTTGAAACAGCCTGATTGAGGGGAGAGAATAATTCCAGGTCGTCACCAACAATATCTCCCATGGTAATCCCGAATTCCAGATCAGTGCGCCCGATCAACTCCGTTACGATATCTTCAGCGAAAAAGTCCACTTGTGTGATGTTGTAAGGCTGAGGATCGCCAAAAACCACCATTTTAAATTCCGGAGAACTGTTTTCAGGGTAAAGGGGGAAATTGATTTCTTCCGGAAGTGGTCCTGTAGGCTCAGCAGTCTTATATCTATAGTTTTCCGGATAACCTTCAGGCTTGTACAAGTAGTAGAATTGTGGCAGGAAATACTCATTAACCGGAGTCATCCAGTCTTTTGGCTTGACCACAAAGACTATGGCATCATTTGCGACTGGCAACTCATAGGCACCTTCTTCATTAGTATGCACAATGGCCGTTCCATTCGAAACCGCCACACCTGCTATTCCGGGTTCTGATGGATCTTTCTTACTGTTCTCATTTCGATCATGAAATACAAATCCTTTAGCTTGTTCTTCGCCAGCCCGGGCTTTAATGCTATAAGGAAGTTGGGTGGCTACTGAAGTTTCTGGTCCCTGGCAGGCAGAAAGGCATGCAGTGATAACTAAAAAAGTAAAAAAATATCTCATGGCTAAGGTTATTTTATACCATGAGTTAGCAAAGAAATGTTAAGGCACTGGTTATTCCTGATTATTCTTTTGTTACAATTTCACAACAGAATTTCTTTGATACCACATCCGGGCTAACCAGAATCGGCAGACCCTGCCAAAATAACCAGTCACATTATCCACCCCACCAGGCTCTTTTGTGGTGTCTCCACCCCGGGTTTCCTATGAGACTTTACTCAACCTGTTAACTGGAACATCTGATTGGCTACTTCGAAACTTTTTATCAACTTCCACATACAAACCTGTTACCTGCCATTGAAAAATCGAATGAGACGAATAGAAGCTGGAGAAATATCAGAATTCAACTGGATTGAACAAGGTGCTAAACTGGCTCTGAACTCAAATTTGATTTGTCTTACAAAAGCTGAATTTGAAAAAGATGATTACTCACCGCTTCAATGGTTTGGAACAAACGTGATTCAAGAACTTGCGAAAAGAGGGGAAACTGAAATTTGTCCCCTATTTGGAGAGCAAATAAAGTCTATTGACGATTACTGTTATCAACTTTGCCGAACTATTCCCTGGGGATTTGAAATGGGGAGAAATAGTCATGCGATTTATGATGTACTTCTGAATTTTGAGACAGAGCCAAAGAACAGAATCTTTATTTGGTACGATTGTCAAACTTTGATGAATAAGGATAGAAATTTATTCAATGAGATATTTGAACGTATGGTGGTCGCTGGCTATTTAAACTCAATTGGTGAAGCAACACACAACTATCAGGTGAATCAGAAAAACATATTCTTGTTTCGAGAAACTCAATTGGAGGAATTAATTGAAATGATAAATAAAGAGTATTACACTCCCAACATTTCTCTGAATGAAAAATCTTACATGAAGCATGATTTTGAAATATTGGAAATTAAATGAAAGCAGGTAACAACGTGTATAGTGTATACCCTTCGGGATACGCACCATACACAGAACCTAGTAAACGATTAAAAGAGCTTTAGACTAAATGAATGAAGAGCTAAGAAAAAAATTGGGTGTTAATGAAAACGAACCTAATGATTGGTTTGAGACACTTTATTCCGAATCAAATGATTCTGGAAATGGAGTTCCCTGGGCTAATATGGCTCCACATCCAATCTTTAAAGAATGGATAGACCAAAGTTCTCCTCTCGAAAATGAAAAGACCGCTTTAGTAGTTGGATGTGGTTTAGGTGACGATGCTATCGAACTGGAAGCTAAGGGATTTAACGTCACTGCTTTTGACGTTTCAGAAAGTGCAATAGCGTTATGCAAAAAAAGATTCCCTACTTCCAAAGTCGAATTCATTACTGCCGATTTGATAGAAGGAATTTCTGACTGGTGTCAGAAATTTGATCTTGTTTTAGAAATCTTCACAATTCAAGCCCTTCCGCCAAAATATGAACAGGTATTAATTAAGAATATCGCGGATTTTGTATCCGACAATGGACAACTAATTCTAATCACTGAAGTGCAATCTGAGAAGAGAACATATGAGAATGGTCCTCCCTGGCTCTTGAACGAGGATTATATCAAATCATTTGAAATAAACGGATTAAAACGGATTTCAACTTCAACTAGTAAGGAGACTGAAATGGGGGAAGAGATTCACCTTTCCATTTTTGGGAGATAAATAAAAAACTACTTACAACAAGGTCTATAGTGCATACTCTTCGGGATACGCACCATCACAGAACGTTGTATGCCATTTATCCGCCTTGGTTGGTGCCTGCCTGAGGCAGACAGGCTCTTCACCAGCCAACAGCACTACCCCCGTCTTATCTGTTTAATCAGTATTTTAGTATCAAAGACCAACAAAGGTTCGGATTGAAAGATTGCTAACTCAAAACCCGGCACCATTTACAGCCAAATCACTGTCCTTCATTCTCCCCGGCTAAAGTTTGAGGACAGAATTATGACCAACCACTAACTGATGATAAAACTCTTTAGAAAAGTCAGAAAAAACTTACTCACGCAGGGCAAAACGGTTCAGTACCTGAAATACGCCATTGGAGAAATTATCCTGGTCGTTTTCCTACTCACGCTCATCAGCTGTGAGTCCGGGCGTTCAGACCAATCGCTGAGGTCAGAATCACCATCTCAAGATGAAACAGAGCAAATTGATCGCCTACTCAGAGACCTTTACCAGTCTTTCAGTTATGACAGCGGAGTGGAGCCGGATTGGGAATTGATGCGTTCGGTTTTCATTGAAGGCGCCCAGTTTGTTACCGAAGCGGTAGCTGGTGCCCCACCTCAACCACAGACCATAGAAGACTTTATTTCAAGTTGGCAGCATTCAATTCGCAATAGCGCATCACCTCCATTAAAGACTTCTGAACGGATAATCGAGACCACAGCCCGTAAAACAGGTAGGTTGATATATGTAGACGTGGTATTTCAGGCATCAAAATCAGGCGACCCTTCCCCCAGAAAACCGGGCCTGGATAGCCTCATATTGGTAAATGTGGATGGTGTTTGGAAAGTCTTATCTTTTATCATTCATTACGAATCGAAGCTGTAAGGAAAAACCCAGCGCCTTCGTGGACTAAACTCATTGCGAATAATCCCAATCGAATAATTATGAGATATCGAAACGTTTCCAGATACTTTTATTTCATTGCCCTGTCTCTACTCTGTAATTCCGTCTTCGCCCAAAACCTGAAGCGAGAAAAGATGGAACAACTCAGCTTTTTGGTTGGAGAGTGGATTGGCACCACAAAAGTGTATGAAAACGGGGCGGTTAGCCGCCAAGGCTCGGCTTACGAAAAAATCTCTTACGACCTGGACAAGAACATTTTGGTTATTGAGCTGAATACCGAGTTTTTGCAGCTCCGCACCATCGTCTATTACAATGTAGAAGATCAAAAATATTACTACCATCGCTTTTCTAAAACCGGGGCAGCAAGGTACCCTGCAGAGTTCAAAGATGACCAACTCATTGTGTGGAGAGATGAAAAGACCAGGTTCTTTTTCGGTAAGTCTCCGGATGGTGGCTTTCAGGAATATGGAGAAAAACTGATCAACGGAAAATGGACCAAAACTTTTGAGGACACCTTTAAGAATACAAAGTAAAAATTAACCAGGGTCCAATAATGTGTAGCATATCTTTATCTCCCATTTCAGTCATTACAGTAGCTACACGGCCCAGATACCCAATCACTAACCAATGATCAAATTCTTCCGAAAAATCAGGCAAAAACTACTCTCGGAAAACAGAACCGGGACATACCTGTAGTTCAACATGATAAACCCAAACAGAATGTATAGTTACTCAATATGCTATCCTGACAAAGCAGAAATTGAATATCCAGGTAAAAGACTATCTGGTAAAGAGGTCATAGAATTGGTCTCTTCATACCCATGGGTAGATCAACTTAAGAAGTTAGAATCTATACCCTACGCAGATGTCCATTATAATCCTTCTATTGACTTTAAGAATGTGGATGATAACCACAGCTTTTGTCTGACTGCTGAAGGCGAACCGGATGCTGAAAGGTTTTCCGTTTGGTACGCCAAGCCTGTGGTCAAAAAGACATGGTTTGGTCTGAGCGAGAAAGAAGTGATGGATGTTGTCGACAAAAATTTTTCGAAAGAAGACTCGTTTCGATTGCTTGATGGGTTTTTGAAACAGAATTATGATTTACTGGAAAAGGAAATTAAATAACTACTCCCAACAAAACATAAAGTCAGCTAAAGTTTGACTTTAGCCAAACCGCAGAAAGTAATCGAACAACAGATGGGGGAAATCTCTATAGTTCACGGAATAATTAAGGTTGAGGATATAGTCAATTACAAGAAGGTAATTGATTCCCTGGAGATGGACGAAAACTATCCCTGGATTCGGCCGGAAATGTTCAATCTCTGTGGGGAAGAACAACCATATTATTATGAAAACCCGATTGCAACCTTTGGTGCAACCTATAAAAATTTAGACGGAGGTGTTTCATGGTCTTCTTTCATGCTGAAATTTGAACACTTACTCCGACAATTAGATTTTGACTTTGCCAGGTTAAGATTGGAAACGGAATTCATGGGCAATTACGAATTCTTTTGGGGAGCAAAGACAGGTGCTGAAGATGAATTTTATAAAAGAGAGGACTTAATCGAATCTAGCCACTGGTTTTTTGGTCATGGAATCAGACACATGTTCGGTGGCTTGGAGGAACAGCAACCCAAACTACCATTCGATTTTCAATACCCCATTGAGTTTAATCCAACCATAAGGGACGCGTTCAATTCAATGCTGCCTGAATTGAATAAACTTAAGTTAAAAACAATAATTTTCTTCGATGATTGGTCAAAGCATACGGTTTTTGGAAATGATCACTCTCAGTTAATATTGACCTATTTGAAAATCAACAAAGTCATCAGGTTTGGATGGGAATCAGGAAAAGGGATGTTCATTGAGAGATTAGAGGAAATTAAAAAGTTAACCACCACCTGCAACTCTAATTGAAAGTACATTAAAACGCATTCTACTATAAACGTTATTGATAATGAGTGAATGAACTCAAATCGACTTCAAATGCGATTACAGCTACAAAATCAGAAGTGACCAGAGGCACTATCTATTAGAATGGCAAAGAATTTGTATAGTAACAACCGGGTGATTAAATAAGCTTTGGTCAAGTTCTATCAACGAATGTACAAGCAAGAATCAACCCTTATGCGAATTTTTATCTTTTCAATATCAGTACTTTTCTCACTCCAGTCCCGAGCCCAAATTCTCACAGATGAATATTCCAAAGAGCGTGATATTGAATTCTACAAGGTGAACTGCGACTCCAACGAGCTTACTCTAAAACGAGTCCTGAAAAAAGGGATGGGTGAATCCAACAGGAATGGAAGAGAGATTTTAGTTGCTCTCAATTCACACGGAAATATGATTTACGAATTTGAAGACATTGGAGCATATTCCTCATTGTTTTTTGACTCAGCCAGTTTTACCATGAATGATATCAATTCAGATAGTATCCCTGAGCTGATTATCGAAATAGAACCATTTGAAAGCGCCAACTATATCTGGGTTTATGAGCTGAATCCTGACTGTGGGTTTTCTTTTGTCTCAAATCTACATGTAAGAGACTATAAAATTCAAGAAGGCGAATTAGTCGTCAATACCATGGTAGTTGGCGGTGACTGGCAGGATGACGTGGATTCTGAATATGTATTAAGGCAAGTTGAACCAACCAAACTCAAGAAACTGGATTTTTATCGTTTGCAAAACTCAAAACTGATAAATACCAATTCTGAACACAGAACTGAAATCCAAAACCTCATAAAAGGCTACAAGGAAGTGTTACAGCAAATTACAGAGCAAGAATCCGGGGAGACCGCAGACACTATGGATTCAGAAAAGTATGCCTATCAGGCTGTTAAATCACAACTAAAAAAAGCCATCGAGAATTATGGAAAGGACTTAAATTGATAAAAGATCAGGTCCTTCCCCCCGGTATTATTCCCTTTTTCGTTAAGTTCTGAACAGAAAGACTTTGCAGTTAATTATGCGCTACGTCATCATAGTGTTATCACTTATTTTACAAACTTCGGACAACAAGTTTAATAATAATATGGCCCGATGACCATCCAATAGAAAGTATGATTGACATGACGCCTTCAACCAAACATTACCAATAAACAGAACGAAGAATGAGCTACGACTTGATGATATTCAGACCAAAGGCCGCTCCTGAAAAAAGAGGAGCCTTTATGGATTGGTATACCCAACAAGTTGAATGGGGCGAAGACCATAGCTATGAAGATCCCAAAGTGGCATCCAAAGAAATGCAGCATTGGTTTTTGGAAATGATTGAAGCATTCCCCGCCATGAACGGCCCTTATGCAGATGAAAATATTGAAACCGACTACCTCACCGACTATTGCATTGGTAAAGATGTGATTTATGTGGGGTTCAGATGGTCGGTTGCCGAAGAAGCCTACAAACAAACAAAGCTCTTGGCTGAAAAGCACCGGGTGGGATTCTTTGATGTAAGTGCGAATGATGGAAACATATTCTTCCCTGGTGAGAATGGTATGTCTTATCAGATCGACAGCCCTCAAAAAGAAAGCTCTATTGAAGAAATCAAAGCCTGGGGAGATGAGGATTCCAATTCAAAAACGGTGGGCGATATAGTCTTGGACAAAATGAAGAAACAGTTAAAGGCACAAGATGCGAATGCGAGTACAGAAGAGAAGAAAAGCTGGTGGAAAAGAATCTTTAAAAGTTAGAATCAGATACCAGCCACAAAAGGTATTAAAACCTCACTCCTTTCCAAAATCATTCGTCTCTGCCTCACTAAAAAGCAACCCTCCGAAACTTTACAATTCTCACCCCGTTATCATCTGTTTCAAATTAAGTTTTAAGAGGAAACTGATTGAGTAGCCAAATGAGAGTAGTTTTAAAACACTATAGAAAGGTCCTTCTGATACTCAGTCTGATTGGACTCATAACCCACCATAGCAAAGCACAGGTCGAACCCGATTTTGTGGTGACTCCCATTGCCAAAAATATCTATAGCATTGTTTCACCATCCTTTGGTTTGCCCAACCCGGAAAACAAGGGCTGGAATTCCAACAGTCACTTTATCGTCACTGAAGAAGGGGTTCTGCTTTTTGATACCGGATCCTCCGAGTCAATCGGTCACAGAATTAAAAAGGCCATCACAACAATCACTGATCAACCCGTCCGTTGGGTAGTCAATTCTCACAGTCATGCAGACCATTGGCTCGGCAATGCCGCCTTTACCGACACCGTGATTGAGATTATTACCAGTAATCAAGCGCTGACAACAATGAAACAGGACGGACAGCCTTCTCTGGAATTTTATTCGCGGGTGACCAAAGGCACCATTGGTACTACTCAACTGGTGTACCCTACCCACCTATTGGATCAAAATAAAAAACGCAATTTCGGAGGAGTAGCTATTGAATTCATTTTTTCTAATGATGGACACTCTCCGGGAGATCTTTTGATGTGGCTGCCACAACAGAAAATCATTTTTGGGGGCGATGTACTGAGTTCCGATTGGATGCCGGTAATTACTGGTCATGGAAATGTTCCGAATTTAATCAACACCCTTAATCACATAGCTGAATTAAAACCGGCCATAGTCTTAACGGGGCATGGGAGTGCCACCACGGCAAGGTCAGTAAAGCGAGATGCTGATTTATTATCCAGTGTTTGGAATCAGGTAAAAGAGGACTATGCAGATAACAAGGACTCTGATGAAACCTTGCTAAATGTCAAAACCAGGCTGGAACCGATATACGGCTCATTATATAAAGATTTTGCCGCGGAAATCGAGCGCCATGTTAAGCTGATGTATAAGCTACAACAGTAGAGAGAACTCATTTCCGATGTCTGATCAGCAAGGCTTCTGCACGCTTTTGTTGATCTTCTTGACCAACCAGAAAAACACCTCACCTTCCCTCATCGCTCTTGGCCACCTACATTTTAAAATCAGAACAAAACAGGAACTTCTTCCATATCCATAAGTGTTGGATATGCCTGTGTTTTCAGGAAAATTTCAGCGGAAAAATGAGCTGTTAATCACAAGCGCTGAGGCACGGTCATAAAACAGATTTAAACTATATTCACGACCTGGATAAAGGTGAACCTAATGGAGTACAACAAAGTATTGAGCTACATCAAAGATGTATTGACAAACATGCCGGCCGACTGGCTGAATCTTACAACACATCGCCTTGATATCTATGAAGAAAAATTCGCCAAAACCCAGTTTTTAGAGCAATTCGAGGTCTTATTCGATAACAACAATGCTGAATCATCAGCACTGAGTGAGCTGCCTACGGCTTTCGATTATATCCGACTGGGTCATCCATTGTCTTCCGTATTGGAATGGGTTGTTTCCTGCCTGAACAATATAAAGCCTGAAAACGTCATCAGCTTTTCGTCCAAGGTAGCCCCGGTGTTGGCTGTGCTGAGAAAGAACCTGGTAGATGACAACAACACCCTCATCGCTTACACCGGAGGATTACCAGCCTCCTTTGATGCCGATATACTCAGAAATATCTATGGATATCGCTTTGAGCTAAAGAAAGTTGATAGCATTGAGGAATTGACTGGATTCAACGGCAGCACGATTTTACTTTCGCAACAAGATGATATCTGCAGTTTTGATCTTAGTCAGGCAAATGTCGCAGGAGTCGACTTTTTTATCAATACCCAGCCTCAACTAGGCAGTATTGTATTGGTCAATGGCGAAGAAAACGGAGCTTACGTTTCAGAAATCCAGCATGTTAGAAGAAGGGAAACCATCGCCATGACACCTGCCAATACCCTGGCAGCCTTAAATCACCTGGTAGACAATACCCCTGTTGATCATAGTGGTATTGATGCTGATACCCATAAAACAATTGTCTTAGAGGCCATTAAGGAGATTACCGGTACCAATATCAAGGCGCTCGTGGGTTCCAGTGGACTTTCTGTGCAATATGCCATCGTGATGGGGCTGGTGCATGATGCCATGGAAAAGCATCAGGGAAAGGCCATCAGGATTGTAGTACCACCCAATTGCTATGGAGGCACCAACGATCAGGCAAGGCGGGTTGCGGCCTGCTCTGACAATATCCAAGTAGTGGATCTACCGGTAGATGGTGGTCAGGATATGGTTCAAAGCATCGATACAGTTTTAAGTAAAATTGCTGATGAGGATGCTGTGCCCTATATCATTGCTGAAATCCCTACCAACCCCAGGGTCGAGGTGCCCGACCTGATCAAACTTAAGGATGTTTTAAGCAAAGAGCGCAAAACTCAGCAGGGTACTACGGCCATCGATCCGGTCTTTATTTTAGATCAGACATTCTGCCCCAATGTTCATTTTCTGGGAGAAAACGACATACTCTCTTCGGTAAGAACCATAGCTTATGTAAGCGGGTCCAAATTCCCAAGTGGTGGTAAATGTACTGCCGGCTTCTGTGTGGCCAATAAAAAAGCAGAGAGCTTAATGGAGAAAATTGATCTGCATCTGAGGCTTTGCGATAATGAAGCCACGGATCTTCAGGTGGAAATACTGGCGGCACAGTTACCATCCATGAATCAGAGGATTGATGATGCCTATAAAAACACGCGTGAGTTCGTCAACTTTATCCACGACAACTTGCCCGGAGCAAAAATCAATTTTGTTTCTGAAGAACTGGCAAACCAGGGATTTACTCCTTCGGTATTTTCACTGGACCTACCCACTAAAGGAGATACTGCTGAGGAAAAAGAAGCCTATAAAAGAGCTTTGAACCTTAAATTAATCAATCTAATGATTCAGAAAATCCCCGATGAAAGCAAGTTCTGTGTGAGCTATGGACAATTAAAGGGATGCTACTGGACCATACCCGCCACCTCCACCCAGGGAACAACCAAAGAGGGTGATAAGGATTATATCGTGCGCGTGGCACTGTCTGCCAAGCTTGACTTAAAACGTCACAAGCAAGTCTTTTCAGAGTTTGTCAGCAGTATTTGAATGCCGGCAAAACCAGATTGGCCTATATCAGCGAACTCATAAAAAACAGAAAGCCTCGTCATTTTGGACAAGGCTTTTCTCTGCATTGGATAGTAGGTTTTAAACAAGTTCGGGCTCAGTCCAAACCAAAACTAATGTCGGCCTAGGTATACCCCGGAATCAAATTCCCTAAAATGCCCTATATCTAAACAAGGAAGTCTTTTTACCTTTTCCCTCCTGAATATTCTGGCCACCCTGATATCCAGGACTACTGGAGTACTTAAAGTCAATCCTTATGAATAGCTCACTAATCCTCATCTTACTAGGTGCAATCAGTATTATTTTTTTAATCATCGTCAGAGTTAAAGGGACCAAATCAGAGACGTTGTCCTTTTTATCAACCATGATAGCCACATTATTCGGTGTACTACTGGCAGTAACGCTTTCGAACGCTGAGAATCTAAAGAAGGAAAAGTCCGACACCATTAAATTGTTGAAATCGGCCCGCAACATTGTGAGTGGAACCTATGCCTATACCGATGTACTCGGCAACTATGCCACCGAACTCAAAAATGACTCTACCAAAAGTCAGTCAGCTCTGAAATCCTTCGAAACAAATAACCCCCTGCCCTATCCTGAGTTCATAGAGCCTATAATTTCCAGTGAGATAATTTCAAAAAACATCACTGAAAACTCTCACGCAAAAATCTATACGAGTCTAATCAACCTTAAAAAAATCTCCTTATATCAAAGTATTGATCTGTACAAAAACAAACTCAACTACTTATTCGACCTGGTCACCCTGGAAATAGAATATCAAAAGGGAAATATAAGTCTGACAGAATTGAATAATGAAGATGGTTCTAACATCGATATGCCTCCAGTCAGCGCATTAGATAAAGAATACAGGATCGATTCACATTAAGTGCATAACAGGTTTTAAAGCCCATTGAATTTGCCATTTCATTCGGTCATTTCTGTTTTGCGCTGTTTTGAGCTAGATTACATCCGGCATTAAATCATAGAAATGAGTTGGGATGTAGTCTTATTTAATTCAAAGCAAAAAATTATTTCCGTTGAAGACCTTGAGGTAAACCAATTGGAGCCTACGGATTTCTGCTCGATTTTAGAATCATCTTTTCCAAAAGTCATCATAGATAATAACCATAGAGAAATCAAAGGAAAGGACTTTTCAATCGACTATTTTATCGATGAAGAGCCTGTAAGTAATAAAATCCTGAGCCTCTATGGCGAAAATGCTTTGTTCCGGTTGGTTGAGTTATCCAGGGAATTCGATTGGCAAATTTTTGATACCGGACTAGATAAAATGATTGATTTAGAGAAATCTCATCAGAATGGGTTTGATAATCATCAAGAGCGAGTGAAACAGATAATGAAAAAATAAAACCCCTGGCATCGTCCCCGGTCACATAATCAATCATAGACTTTTGAGTAGCATAACGAGAAGAGACTTTATCAATGGAGCTTTGGCCATAGCCGGAACTTCCCTACTTCCCTATGGATGTAGTACTAATACTGTTCTGGATAAAATCGATCCCTTGTACTACCCACCTGCACTGACAGGATTAAGGGGAAGTCATCCCGGATCAAACACCCACTCACATGCCAGAGCTTTGAACAAAAAGTCCGATTGGGGCCCCACAACCGAATTGACTGAGACCTATGACCTGGTAGTCGTTGGGGCGGGCATCAGCGGACTCTCGGCAGCATACTTCTATCAGCAGAGGTTCGGACAAGATAAAAAAGTGCTCATCCTCGACAATCATGACGACTTTGGAGGGCACGCCAAACGAAATGAACACACAATTGAAGGCCAGTTACGCCTGGCGCATGGAGGCTCACAATCTATTGTAGAGCCCAAACAGGCAAGCGAAGTAGTGCGTGCCTTATTTGAGGATTTAGGAATAAACGTAGAACAGTTTAAAACAGCCTACGACAAGGACTTTTACAAGCGCCATAACCTGGGGGCAGTCACCTACTTCAACAAAGAAGCATTTGGCGAAAACAAAATAGTGAAACATCCCTATTGTAATTACCCCAACTATGTAGAAGGGATCTTGATGGATGTAAAGCTTTCCAGGGAAGAGGCGGCCCAACAGGCCCCACTGAGCGAGCGGGGAAAAGAACAATTATTCAGGGTATTGAATGGTGGTTTACATGAGATCGCTGTTCCCAAAGAAGAGATCGAAGATTATGTTAGTTCTCATTCCTACTTCGATTATCTGAAAAACACTTTGGGCGTTGACGATCCCGGAGTATTGAGAATGGCCCGACACTCTGCTTTGGACTGGGGAAGCACCGGTACCGATCTTATGTCCATCAGCGAAGCCAAAAGCAGCGGTGCTATGGGTTTTGCTCCAAAGGCCGTATACGATGAAGATAATCCCTACATCTATCATTTCCCCGATGGCAATGCCAGCATTGCGCGCGCATTGGTGAAAAAAATGATCCCGGCTGTGGGCAAGGGAGGCAATATAGAAGAACTTGTATTATCAAAGTTCCGATATCATGAACTGGATAAGTCGGGTAATGCTGTTTGCATCAGGTTAAATAGTACCGTGGTTAATGTAAGCCATGGAGGAGCTCCTGAAGATTCGAGCGAGGTTTTGGTAAAGTACATCAACGCTGAAAAAGCCTATCAGGTCAAAGCAAAAAATGTAGTAATGGCTTGCTACAACATGATGATTCCACATATTGTATCAGATCTTCCCAAAGAGCAGGAATCGGCATTAAGACTTCAGACGAAAAGTCCATTGCTTTACACCACTGTGGGCCTTAGAAACTGGAAGGCAATGAAGGAAATGGAAATCGGACTGGCCATGTCACCGGGCAATGTACATCAGGCAGTTATGATGGATTTCCCTGTGAGTATCGGAGGCTATGAGTATACCAAAACTCCCAATGACCCATGCGTTATTCAGATGATAAGCTGTCCTTATGGAGAAACACCGGGCACTCCCGCAGCCGAACAATACAGCGAAGCCAGATATAAAATGTTGGGCTTACAATTCAATGACTACGAAGAAGAAATCCGGGCGCATTTAGGCGGTATGCTCACCAGCGGGTCCTTTGATTTTGACAGGGATGTTGAAAGTATCACGGTCAATCGCTGGGCACATGGCTATACCGTACCCGGGCCTGGAGATTCTGTAAAAAAGGGGAGACAACCCTTTGGACGAATTTCCATAGCCAATTGCGACTCTGGACCTGGCTCAGATGCCAAAACCGCCATTGATATGGCATCAAGGGCCGTAAACGAACTGTGAACCCGAGGAGACAAATGCCGTTGGAGAATTTTGAAGATCTCCACCAAAAAAGATACATTCAACAGGCATACGTCAGATAAGATATCCACAACAAACAGACACTACTTGAATTCAAACGAAGCATATCAGGCCGAATTCATCGGCTTCCAGAGCGAACTCAAATCTTATCTATATCGAATGGTGACTCATCGGGCACAGGCCGAAGATCTGGCACAAGACACCTACCTGAAGGCCTTTCAGAAAATTGATCAGTTCCAGGGAAAATCTTCTTTCAAAACCTGGGTTTTCTCAATTGCCACTAACCTGGCGCGCGATTCATTTCGCGTACAGCAACGTTGGGGTGTCGATTGGATGGATTTGGTCAGAGATGCCCATGTCTCGGATGAAAAGCTGCTCAATAAGAAATTTGAAGTGGCCAAAAACTCACCCCACGGCACCTTCGTAATGCACGAACACCTGAACTACTGCTTTACCTGTGTATCGAAGACCCTACTGCTGGAACAACAGATTTGCCTGCTGCTCAAAGAGGTGTATGGCTTTAAGATTGGTGAAATTATGCAGATAGCAGGCCTCACAGAAGGGAAAGTAAAGCATGCCCTCGCAGATAGCCGGAAAACCCTGACCAACATCTTTGAGCATAAATGCGTCCTCATCAACAAGAAAGGAGTATGCAGTCAATGCACCGGCTTAAACAACAAGTTCAATCCACGACAGGACAGCCATATAGAATCGAATAAGCTCAAAATCGTCAGGGAAAAAGAAGGCAAAAACTATAACCAACTCCTGGACCTCCGACTTCAAATGGTCAATAGCATTGATCCCCTCTCTGGCGAAGGCATTGATTTGCATAATTATCTGATAGAAAACTCACCGGAATGGGCCAAAAGCCAGATGGAAAAAGTAAAACTGAAAAAGGGTATATAAACAGCTGTAATGAATAAAGGAGATAAACAGAGTTTCAGATCGGTTCTTCTGAAAGAGGAGTGCAACGGAATGACTTGTGACTTCTCAGTGATCAACATGCGCGATACACATCTGATTGATATTTTACTTATCAAATTTTCAGGAGAGTATCGTCCGGGCTCTCAGGGCAAAGCAGAATCAGGCTATTTGGTCGGAATGGTGAAACTCGGCATAGAGGTCTGGAGGCCCTTTAAAGTAGCCATCGATCTTCAGGATGTAAAGTACGAATGGGGCGATGACATGGCCCTGCTTTTTGATGCGCCTGAAGATTTAAAAACCGTTGTTATTGTAGGGAAAGATAACAAACGGGCGATATCTACTCTTTTGTATGGTATAGATACTGATAAGGATGCCGTAGACAACAAGTTCTTCTTTGATGAATTTGCAAGGGCCATCGACAAGTTGAAAAAGATGAAATAAGATGATACAGCAATCTTAAGCATGACGGTACCGGAAATCTATAACATATGGAAGGCGCAATGGGAGAAGGGAGAAATTCGCGTCCATGGCATCGATCGATTTCCCAACATTTCCTACAAGCTTCGGGAAAAGAAGCATTTCTGGAATACAAAGGACATCAGTGTGCTGGTGGACTTTCTGAAACAAAAAGACAAAAAATGGTTTGTAGCCAATCTGTTTGCTGTCCAGAAGACCATTCCCGAGCAACTTTTCGAGCCCTTTATCGATGCTGCCATTAATGAATCGGACCCTAGCCTTAATAAAGAGTATATCAATCCTTGTTTAAGAGTGTTTGGGTTTCAAAGAGTGTTTGTATTACTGGATCAGCGCTTTCGGGAGGGCAACAATCAGGTGAAAGTTGGCGTTTGCAAAGCCTACTATTGGGCCCGATCACCCTTGGTAAAGATGAGTAAAGGAGATGGCCCCTGGGAAACAAAAGGGCACCTGACCAAATGGAATGGCCATTATTATGGAACTTATGATTGGGAAAATGATGTATTCTTTGAAATGACCCAACTGGAGGTTGCGGAATGTCAGAAAGTTTCAGCTCCACTTTATGCCAGGAGAAACAAACTGCTGATTGAAGAGTTTTTGCACAATCGGGACATCGATGTTCGGTATCAGATTAAGCTGGCCTTACCTGAAAGAGAGTCTTCCTTTTTCAAGTTGAACAAAGCACTGGCTAAAGCATATTTCCAGGAACTTAAAAATAACCACGTACCGGAAAATTCAGCTGATCTCAAATTAAAAAAACGCCTTGGGCTTTTGGGAAACCACAGGCTATTCAGGTTTTTCGTCAAAATGAAAAACAAGCGGAACAAGAAAAAAGGGCTGATCAGTCTAAAGAATAAATAACACCAGATAATACAGTCAATGAGTACATGCCTTGACAGGATTTCTCTTCATGTCCAACAATCTGATCTGTAAGGAGCCTGCTACCCTTTCCATTCAGCACCTTTTCCAGTTGGGTATTAAGCAGCTTTTTATCAACTTCCTGAGACAAATGTTTCAGGTACAATAAAAAACAGCAATGGAGGTATTCTTTTATGGCTTATTTATGGACATCACCATTTTGTCGAAAAACGGCATTCAGCCATCGAATCCAAGATCTGGCTATCTCAATGATTATGCCCTGAAAATTGGAAACCGTGCCTCTTTGATTCCCTCTGAGGGAGAAAAATCTTATGGTATATTGATGACTGTTGATTCTGAAGCTATTAATAAGCTCTATGCCGAAGCCAGTGTGGCAGACTATATTCCTGAGGAGGTAGAAATTACGATCAACTCAAATGAAACTGTAACGGCCACCTGCTACAATTTACCTGCAGCGTCACTTACCGGAACCAATGCAGCTTATGCCGAATCCCTATATCAACTCGCCAAACAGCTCGATTTCCCGGAAGACTACCTGGAGAAGATCAAAAGCATGGCAAACAGCTGACCTTATCAGCATCTGAGTCAAACCCGCAACCGAACCAACACACCATGAAATCACAAGAAGTCGTAAGAAAGAATCAGGGCGAAAACTATAATTACGCCCAGGATCATTGCTTTGTCAAGCTCTCATCGCGACAAACAAATGGGGAACTTTGTGTAGTAGAAGATACGCTGAAGCCGGGCTTTCATTTAAAGCGACATCATCACAAAATAATGACGGAGGTGTTTTATATGCTGACCGGAGAGCTTGAACTTGTTTTCGATGATGAAACCATCATACTCAGGGAGGGAGATACGATTACCGTTCCACCTCATGTCTGGCATGAGGCTAAATGTGCAGATGGTGGAAAAATGCTTACCATTTTCAAGAATGGTACATTCGATGTTTTCTTAGAACAGCTCTCTACCATGTCGGAAGAAGAATTTGCCAATGAAGAATTCATGACCGCCTTCTCTGCTAAATTCGATATTTACGAAGCCTGAAACTGAACCTTAAAAACTCACCATATGTCGGCTAAATTTGGCACCGCATCAAAATCTATTCTGACACTCATTTGGTTTCTTTGGCTTTGTAGCTGTAAACAGGCCTCCCGGGATAGTCCCCCTAATATCATCATCTTCTTCACAGACGATCAGGGCTATGCCGATCTTGGAAGCTATGGTGCCGAAGGTTTTGAAACCCCAAACCTGGACCAACTGGCAGCTAATGGGGTCCGGTTTACCAATTTTTATGTACCAGCTACCGTATGCACTCCCTCCAGGGCAGGCCTGCTCACCGGACGCTACCCCAAACGCAGTGCACTCCATGAAGCCGTATTGTTTCCCTTCTCTGAAGGTGGCATGCCTCTGGAAGAGTATACCATGGCTGAACTCCTGAAAACTGCCGGGTATAGCACCTCCATCGTTGGTAAATGGCATTTGGGTCATAAGGCTGAGTTTATGCCCCTCAATCAGGGTTTTGACTCCTTTTACGGGGTGCCCTACTCAAACGATATGGATAATCACTATTACAGTAATATTGATTTCCAATCTCCGCCCCTTCCCTTCTATCGCGATACAACTCTGATAGAGAGCGGACCTGATCAGGATTATTTAACCAAACGATACACGGAAGAAGCTGTAAGACAAATTAAGGAACGAGGGGACTCACCCTTTTTTATATACCTGGCGCATAATATGCCACATTTACCCCTGCATGCCTCCCCGGATTTTAAAGGAAAATCTGAGCTGGGACTCTATGGCGATGTGATCATGGAGCTGGACTGGAGTGCAGGAGAAATAATCAATACACTGAAGGCAGAAGGCATTTTTGAAAACACCATTTTCATTTTCACCTCCGACAATGGCCCAAGGGTGGGTTCGGCACTTCCTCTTAGGGGAAAAAAAGCGGAAACCTGGGAGGGCGGCCAGCGAGTACCTGGCATTATAAGCTGGCCCGCAAAAATCCCCGAATCTCAGGTGACTAATACCATGGTCAGTACCCTGGACCTCTTCCCTACCCTGGCAACCATCTCCGGTGCCAAAATACCAGAAGGACTGGTTTTAGATGGCCTGGACATTAGCAAGCTCCTTGCTCAGCCTGGAAATCAATCCATGCCCGAGCGACCCTTTTTCTTTTATGCAAGAAATGGTAAACCAGAAGCCGTACGCCTTGGCAAATGGAAATTACATATCTCCAAAACCATTGGTTGGGATAAAAAACAGCAGGGTAGCTTTGAACCTGCCCTTTATGATCTATCTACAGATGTGGCCGAGGAAATAAACCTGGCCAAAGAGCACCCCGATCTCGTAAAAGAGTTAAGCAGTCTGATCACCTCATTCGATGGCAGTCTGGACAAACAGCCATAACAACTCACAGATGAAAAACTATATAGCCATTCCAGTTATGGTTCTGCTCGGTCTCCTTCTGATCAGCAGTCTGGGCAAGGCCCAGTCAGGTAACACTGAAATGTCTCATTTCGACATATTAGCCGATTACCTGAGTAGCGGCACCGGCAAATGGACAGGAGAAAACCCAAATTATGACCCCAATAACCCTCGCTCGGCAAAGGCCTTCGGACTGTGGTTTGAAAGACCTCTGAAAGGCCTGCTCACCTTAAAAATTGTGGCCTATCAAAAAGACACGATCATCATCAGCTCGCAGGGTACTTTTTCATGGCATCCGAAAAAGAAGCAATATGTCCATACAATGACCGATCGTGGTAATGGCTTTGCCGAAGGCGTTACGGAATTTCCTGACGATAAGACCTTTATCTCCACCATGATCAACTACAGGCCCAATGGGCAGTCATTTGATCATAAAGACGAGAACTTTGTGGTGGATGAAAATGTGCACCGCAATGTTTCATATTCCAAAGATACTCAGGGAAACTGGGTAGAAGCTGGTCGCTGGGTATGGAAGCGAAACCCAAAACAATGACAGAAGCTCACTAGCATGAACCTATCACTTGAGGTTATCTTCATCATTCACCTTATTGTAAGCTTCTTTATGGCAGGCCTCTGTTGGTTTGTACAGATTGTACATTATCCACTATTCCGTCAGATTGAGCTCGAAGTATTCCCTCAATATGAAAGGAAGAATTTCGTCACCGGGTTTCTGACCGTTCCCATTATGACGATCGAGTTAGCTTCCGCTCTGTACCTGCTCTATCACAGCCTTAGCCCTATTCACTTTCTCAATGTAGGCCTCTTGGGAATAATAGGTTTAAGCACTGCCCTGTTTCAGGTACCCATACACCTGAAACTTTCAAGACATGCTACTTCAGCATTGATTGACAAGCTGATCTTAACCAATTGGATTCGTACAATCAGCTGGACCATAAGAATGATCATACTGGCTGTATTGCTTTCTCAAAACCTTGCTTATTCAGCCTGAGCCGATGATTGGCTAATGCCGATCAGACAGTTTCTTTAGTCTCCGGATTATTGCTTTTTGATCAGGATCTATCCAAATTCAATCATGAGTCCGTTCAAAACCATTCTTACTCTTGCTTTTCTGGGCCTTGGTCTATGCTCATGCGCGCAGGAAGATAGTGCTGTCATATCCGAAAAAGTAAAAAAGAGCATTCGCAAAAGGGTGGAAAGTGGCACAAACCCGGGAATCGTTTTAGGGGTTATTGATGAACAGGGAGTGCGCTACTTCAGCTATGGACTTAAATCCCTCAATACCCGCGATAGTGTAAACGAGCAATCTGTATTTGAAATAGGTTCGATCTCTAAAACCTTCACGGGTATATTGCTGGCAGACCTGGTACTAAAAGGTGAGCTTTCTCTGAATGACCCAGTCCAAAACCTTTTGCCAGATGGTATCAACGCCCCCACCCGAAATGGAGAGTTCATTCAACTGGTTCATATGTCTAATCATACCTCGGGCCTACCTCGTATGCCCGATAACTTCAGGCCTTCTAATCCCGGCAACCCCTATATCGACTACACAGAAAAGCAGCTTTACGATTTTATCAATGGACATGAGCTAAGAAGAGATATTGGTGCTACATATGAATATTCGAATTATGCACAGGGCTTGCTGGGGCACTTACTGGCCAAAAAGCAAAACAGTAACTATGAAACACTGATGCAGCAAATCATTACCAAACTGCTGGAGATGAACCAGACAGCCGTCATACTCACACCTCAAATGCAAAAAGAGCTGGCCTATGGTCACAGCCGGGGGAGACAGGTCGAAAACTGGGATATCCCCACTCTGGCAGGTGCAGGGGCTATTCGCTCTACCGCAGCGGATATGCTAAAGTACCTTGAGGCCAATACGGGTTTAAAAGAAAGCAGCCTATACCCAGCCATGCAGCTTTCTCACAAGAACTCTCGCGTTGAGGGAAGTACCCCAATTGTAGGTTTGGGTTGGCATACGATGGTTTTTGATGATGCCGAAATCGTCTGGCATAATGGCGGTACAGGTGGTTACAGAGCCTTTGCCGGATTTATTAAAGGTGGCAAAAAAGGAGTGGTAGTGCTGACCAACTCAGATGTGAGTGTCGATGATATTGGCATCCATCTCTTGCATCCCTCTTCCCGATTACGAGATTAAAAACCTGATGACAGAGAAAGAGGTATTTGATCAGCTCGTTAGAAAGGTTAATGACTTAAAGAAGATCATCAAAAAACGGCATTGGAACCTGAAAAAAGATCTTATTCTCGAAGGACCGGCCACGGACAAGGAAATCAATCAGATGGAGAAGCTACTGGGTATTGATATTCCTCAGGATTACAAAACTCTCTTCAGGTTTTCAAAACGAGCGGAATTCAGTTATCAGTTTGAAGAAGACTTGCCCGAAGAATTCTCTGATATCTTCTCAGGAGAGATCTATTGGAACCTTAGCACTTTGCCTGAGCAAATGGAGAATTTCAAGGGCTGGATTGAAGCCTCTACAGACCCTGATTATAACGACCCAGAGGCCATTGAAATCACTAGCAGACTATCTCCCAACAAAATCCCCCTTTTGGAAGTGTATAACGGAGATGTAATCGTCATTGGAAATGAGCCTTCTGAGGTGATCTACCTCTCCCATGATGGAGATGATTGCCATGGAATGAAGCTTGGTGATAATCTATGGCAGTTTCTGGAATTCCATTCGAGAATCGGGTTTGCAGGGAGCGAGGGATGGCAGCTAACACCCTTCTATAATTTCGAATCTGGGAGGATAGAGACACATGGAGAGGTCGCTGGTAGATTTACCGACTGGTTGAATCAATGAGCTAGTTCTGGACATAAATCCCCACAGACACCCTCAATACAAATACAAACTTCTTTCATCCCCCTTCTGTGTCTCTTATGACTAATTACAACTCTTCAGATTTCATAATTTTGTATTAATTTGAGACTAAATCAAAATCTATTGATATTACTCTTTGTAAATCACTCATTCACATTGAGATTTTTTAACCACCAAAAGACATAAAAATGGCCGATAACAGTACCAAAAAAAAAGTATGCATTCTCTCCATTGACGGAGGCGGAATCCGTGGCGTACTGCCTGGTGTAATTGTAGCACGCCTGGAAGAAAAACTCCAGATAGCCACAGGCAATCAGGACGCGCGCATAGCAGATTACTTCGACCTTATAGCCGGTACCAGCACCGGAGGTATTCTCAGCTGTTTTTACCTGATGCCCGACCCTGAGGACCCAACTCGTTCCAAATTTAACGCCCAACAGGCCGTAGACCTCTACCTGAAAAGAGGAGGCGATATCTTTGATGTCAGCTTTATGCAAAAGCTCAGGTCGGGAGCAGGTTTATTAGACGAGAAATACAGCGCTAACGCCATTGAAAGTGCTTTGGGCGATAACTTTGGAGATACCTGGCTCAGTGAACTCCGCAAACCCTGCCTGGTCACTTCCTATGATATGCAAAACAGAAATGCCTTTTTCTTCAGGCAACAAAGGGCGAGCAACGAGATCAACGACTTCAAGGTAAAAGATGTGGCCAGAGCCACCTCTGCCGCCCCTACTTACTTCGAAACTTCACTGGTAGTCAACAAAATAGGCAGCCCCTATCCACTGGTAGATGGCGGTGTATTTGCCAACAATCCTACCATGTGCGCTTATTCTGAAGCACGTTCGATGAACTTTGAAGGCAAAGCAGAACAGCCGGGAGCCAAAGACATGATGGTCGTGAGCATTGGTACCGGTAGCGTAAGAAAGCCCTATGCCTATGAGCGCGCTAAAGACTGGGGACTGATCCAGTGGATTCAGCCTATTATAGATGTGATGATGTCTGGAAACTCGGAGACCGTGCATTACCAGATCAACCAGATTTTCGATACAGTGAAAGAAGGGAATACCTCTTCTTACTACAGACTGGAGCCTCAGCTCGGTACGGCCAATTCAGAAATGGACGATGCTTCCGATAAAAATCTTCAGGCTCTCAATGCGGCAGGTAAGGCCTTTGTCTCTCTGGCCGAAAATGATCGCCAGCTGGATGATATTGTAGAGATTTTACGGGCAAACAACTAGCACTTGACCTGAATGCCATTTTCTGGCATTTTCAATTTCTCTGACTTAAGACTCCCACTTGTCGAAAACCAGTGGGAGTCTTGCGTTAAGGCCGTTATATTCAACCCTATTAAAAGCCTCAGCACTGCAGCCATGTCCACTACAAAGACCATAAAGAACAATCCTATTTATTATGCCTTTGCCATGCTGACATTACTGACGGCTCTTGGCTGTAGCAGTACCGAAGAAAAGCCGAAACCCAATATTCTCTTTATCTCTATTGATGATCTGCGTCCCAGCCTGGGAGTCTACGGTGACCCCATAGCGGTTACGCCCAATATCGATCGCCTGGCTGGTGAAGGTATGACCTTCAGACGCACCTTTACACAGGTAGCCGTTTGTGCGCCCTCCAGGGCAAGCTTGATGACGGGTATCAGACCGGACTCCACAAGGGTCTGGCATCTGGGTGATAAATTCCGCGAGATCTATCCGAATACCGTCACCATGCCACAGTATTTCTCGAAGTTCGGGTATCACACGGTCAACCTTGGCAAGATCTTTCATAACTATATGCCCGATTCTGTATCCTGGGATGAACCCGACCTGCGACCTGCCCGATATGTCCGTAAAGACTGGCTTAAGAGAGACGGAGAGACATTTTACATCAGTGAGGAGGTCAATGGATCTCAGGCCATAAAGAGAGACTCACTACTGAAATTGAGGCCTGTCAGATATGCCGATGGCTGGAATACCGGTCCTGCCTGGGAAATGGCAGATGTACATGATACCCTGTACTATGACGGAGCTCAGACCAAGCTGGCGATGCAAACACTCACTCGCTTGTCTAAGACAGATCAGCCCTTTTACATGGGCCTGGGCTATTTCAGGCCCCACCTGCCCTTTGCCGTGCCCAAAAAATACTGGGACTTATACGATCGGGAAGAAATACCCCTGGCGACAAACCCGGATATACCGGAGGGAGCTCCGGTACATACCATGAACTCCATGTATGAACTCAGGCATTACGATGGCTTTAACCATATCGGTCATCCCACCTCTTCTTACAGAATGAGCAAGGATACTGCGCGTATTCTGAAACATGGTTACTATGCCAGTGTCAGCTACGTAGATGCCCTTTTAGGAGATTTAATAGCGCATATGAAGGAGATTGGCATCTATGAAAACACCATCATCATACTTTGGGGAGACCATGGATGGAAGCTGGGTGACCATAACAGCTGGGGAAAAATGACCAACTATAATATCGACCTGAAAGTGCCTATGATCATCCGCTATCCCGATCAAAAGAACCGGGGCGCTCAGACTTTCGAAATCACCGAATTGGTGGATATGTTCCCTTCCCTCTGCGAGCTGGCCGGAGTGGAAGTTCCGGAATATATGCAGGGCACCAGCTTTGTACCCCTGATCGAAAAACCTGATCTGGCCTGGAAAAAGGCAGCTTTCAGCCAGTTTCACCGAAGGCCAAGAAACTCACCCGATGGTAAGCGATATATGGGCTATTCTATCAATACCAAAAAGTATCATTACATAGAATGGTACACCTGGGATCCAGAGACCGGAACCAGGGGTGAATTAAAGGGAACAGAACTCTACGATTCGGAAAACGATCCGACTGAAACCGAAAATATTGCCAATAGAAAACTATCCTCGGATATCATAAAAGACCTTTCGCAACAGCTGGCTGAAGGTTGGCGTAAGGCATTACCTGTTCCTGCGCAATAGGGTTACCCGAGATTTCAGGTCGCAGGAGGACACAATAAAATCAGCTTTTATCGTAAAGTAAATGGTCACTCAGGTAACCAAAGCCCCGTATGTTTCATCGATTATTCATTTATACCCTCTGCTGCCTCCTTTTTAGTTGTCAGGGAACCAAAATCACAAATTCAGGCGGCTCTCCTCCGTCCCCCATAGGTACCGAAAAAGATAAAGCGACTACTTTGAAAGGTGTATTCAGGAGCTCAAAAGGTGTGAAAGATCCTCTTAGTTGCTATTGCTTTGATGGTGGTTATTTAACAACAACAACAGGTGAGTCTTTTGCTGTCTGCTTCGATAACCTGAGAACCAGCCCTGACTGCGAATCTGTGGAGCTGAGCGGTAGTTTTCTTATAAAGAGCAATGACCCGGAGCCTGGAAGTGTCTGTGCTAAGGGAGAAATGAAAATCTTTAAGGTCACCACTTTTCAGTGCAGGTGAATCACATCTTCATGGTCATTAAATAGACAAAACAAGACGCAAAGGTCCCATTTGACCTCCTTTATAAAAAATTAGTGGGAGTTTTGATCAGGAATATTTTACATTCACGCCTTCAAGACAAATTCGCTTTCAGATAAGCCCATGAGCGACACCATCATACGCATTGGCGGAGTGCCGGAGCATTTCAACCTACCCATACACCTGGCCAACGAGCGGGGAGAATTCAAAAGACATGGTATCAACCTGGAATGGACCGACTTTTATGGCGGCACCGGTCAAATGACCAAAGCACTGCGGGAAGATGAGGTGGATGTTTGTTTGCTACTTACCGAGGGTATTCTGGCAGATATCATCAAGGGCAATCCAAGCAAAGTCATCAGTGAGTATGTAATCACCCCACTCACCTGGGGCATTCATACAGGAATGAATAACCCACTCCAGCCTCACGATTTTCTTTTCGATAAGCAGCATGCCATCAGCAGGCTGGGCTCAGGTTCTCACCTGATTTCTATCGTCAACGCCAATAGCAAGGGACAAAGCATGAGTGCTGACCAGTTTACGGTAATTCAAAACCTGGACGGGGCGCTGGCATCGCTAAAATCGGGCGAAACGGATGTCTTCTATTGGGAGAAATACACCACTAAACCCTATGTGGATGCCGGAAAGCTCAAGCGCATTGGCGAGTACCTTACCCCATGGCCCTGCTTTGTCATTGCAGCTTCTGAAGAGATACTCACACAAGCCCCTGAGGCTATTGATAAAATGCTCGACATTATTCAGGAGAGTTGTAAGCAGTTTATGCATAACGACAGTATGATTCCGCTAACGAGTAAGCGCTATGATCAAAAACTTAAAGACATTGAAAGATGGTACCATAGCACAGAGTGGGCAGCCGATAGCTGGGTAAGTGACAAGATGATCAAGAGTGTGGTATTTCACCTGAAAGCAGCGGGAATTATTGACCAAGACCAGCTTATTCCCGAACTGATTTGGAAGCGGTAGTTTGCGAATAGCAAAGAGCTTAATGTCTTCTTAAAAAGTCCTCCCTCTTAATACAATACCCCTCCGGCAGGCGGATCATTTGTACAATGATTACTTATATTGATGCCTGATGACCAGCGCAGATCAGAACAATCTATACCAGCATGTGGAGTTTTTGACCACACTCAGGCCCTATCGCACCTACCTCAATCTTGAAAGTCTGAAGCAGGTAACGGACTACATTTCAGCAGAAATGAACTCATTTGACCTGGAAGTCAGTGAGCAAACTTGGCAGGCAGCCGGACGTGAATATCGTAATATCATTGGTAGCTGGGCACCGGAGAAAGAACAACGGCTGATCATTGGGGCGCACTACGATGTATGTGGAAATCAGCCGGGAGCCGATGACAACGCAAGCGCAGTAGCCGGCCTGCTGGAAACGGCCCGTATGCTCACCACCAATCAGCCAGAGCTGACCTATGGAATTGATTTTGTGGCCTATTGCCTGGAAGAGCCTCCCTTTTTCGCTACCAGAGAAATGGGCAGCTATGTACATGCCAAATCCTTAAAGGACCAGGATGTCAATGTGCTGGGAATGATTTGTTATGAAATGATTGGCTATTTTTCCGAAGAGCCTGGTTCCCAGCCCTATCCTGATGAAATACTTAAACTGCTATACCCTGATATCGGCAATTTCATCATAGTAGTGGGTATACAGGAACACGAAGACTTCAACCTTCGGTTTCATAAGCAAATGTCCGCAGGCTCTGGAATCGATGTTCAAAAAATCACCTTTCCCGATACGGGTGGTTTGGCGAGTATGTCAGACCATATGAACTACTGGAAGTTCGGCTTTCCTGCCCTAATGATAAATGACACCTCCTTTCTGCGTAACCCACATTATCATGAAGTGACTGATGATATAGACACACTGGATTTTGAGAAAATGACAGAGGTAGTGACCAGCACCTATCGGGCTATTCTAAATTTGTAATTTATCAGTAGAAATAACGCGTTCCCCTTTAGCTTGTAATCATGGATGACTTCGAATTTAAATGCTCTAAATGTGATGAGGTTCATAAAGGTGTACCGGGTTTTGGCACCAGGGCGCCCATCTACTATTTCGGCATTCCGGAAGATGAGCGGGAAGCGAGGGTAGAACTGACTTCAGATACCTGCGTGATTGACGGGAAAGAGTACTTTGTCAGAGGCTGCCTGGAACTACCTGTAGCATCTGCGTCAGACCCTTTTGTTTTTGGTGCCTGGATATCGCTTAGCGAATCAAACTTTCTCAGGTTTTTAGAATTGATGGATGTAGAAGAACGGGAGAATGAGCCTCCAATGGTTGGCTGGTTGTCAAGCTGGTTCTGGCAATATGAAGAAACTGAACGGCTGGTAGCACGGATTCTTTTTAGAAATAACGGCACAAGACCGTTGATTGAGCTAAAACCCATAGAACATCCATTGGTAATCGCGCAAAGAGATGGCTTAACCAGAAAAGAAGTCATTGATATCTATGAGTACTATACCTTCGACTAGGGCTAACTCGCTTCTACTCAGCTATGACCATAATTGCTCAGAAAATACCATTTGAAATTCACCTGACCACTGAGGGTCTCCCCGCAGTCCGTGAAGAAGAATTTATCCGACACTGTGAGTCAGTAGGGGCAAAAGCTTTATTAATTGAGCTTTCCAGAGGCTCACATGTGCAACAGCCCATGCTCAGTACAGTTGTTCATTCCAACAGTCTCTTATCAGTTCTATCAGAGGCCAACGAGCTATCATCCGACCTGGCAAGAAAGGGCTTTGGTTCAAAACGCCTTAAAATTGAGATTCCTGCTTATCATGCCCATTTGTTTGCCAAAAACGAATCCACATTTGACAGGTACTTTGAATGGCATGGGAAAATCCGCTATACCAATACAGACATGCTCCAGACTTTATGTCTGAAACACAAAGTCCACCTTTCCATAAATTCACTCAAAAGTGCGACCGGTTTCAGGTTTATCACCCTTAGGGAATATGGCACACAACAGGTCTTTGAAGAGCGCATTCACCAATTATTGGAAGACTTTGAGAAGCAAAAACTGACCATTGACAAACAACAGGCTGAATTCTGCATTTATGATAATAATAGCTTTTTAGACGAAGGATGGCTACCACAGTAAGCGAAAACAAATGAACCTGACTGAACAGCAAAAAACTGCCATGACCGCCTATGAAGCATTCATTCGCAGAGCCTCTGAGATAAATATGCCCTTTATGCTTAAGGGTAGCTATGTCACGCGACAGTATTTTCCTGAGAATATAATCCGTGTCCCGGCTGATCTCGATTGGGTGTTTATCGACCCTATCGATGAACCCGATCAAGCTAGTCTTATTTTCAGTCGCTGGGTAGTCCGGATAACCGAGCTCACAATGGATGACAATGTGGTCTTCAGGAGCTTTAAAGAAAATAGTTTTTGGCGAATGATGGACTACGCCATGGCAGACGATTTTCCCACGGTCAATACTGACATAAGGTGCTGGGTAGATGGAATCGAATTTGAATTTGGCCTTGATATCTCATTCAATCTTGAAATTCCCGGAGGCACCAAACCATTGGCCTACAAGCCTATGTCCGGCTCAGGTTTTACAGTACCCCATACCGCGCCCCTACACCTTCAGGTAGCCTGGAAAATTCATCAAACCCTGGTAAGACCACGACTGAAAGATCTGTTTGATTTGATGTACCTTGTCCAACATCCGGGTTTCAACCGAGAGGCATTGCTCCAGTCCTTTGATGCACTACTAAGAGAGTGCATTGCGGATGAACTTGGGTTTACGCGAATTGAAAACTTTCTTAACTATCAACTTGATGGGCTCTTTAGATGGGCCAGTTTGAAAGAATCATGGGAATACTGGAGACATGGGAATACTGATATTGAGAAAAGCTGGTACTTCGGACGTGATGAGATGGCCCGGTATATTACCAATGTCAATCGTCTTCCGGTTAAGTTGACAATATTCATGAATCAATTCAGGGAGTGCATGGAATCAGCTGGTTTCAATATGGAGCTTAGCCTGGAATTCCCGGATGAAATAGCTGAGCTCTATAATATGGATGAGAGTCGAAAGGAATCAGACCAGGACTCCAATCAAGCCAAACAAGACGATACGAAAACCCATTTGTCTGAACCAAGCAGTTCAGTTCCGACTAAAAACAGAGTGCTCTCCTGGATTCACAAGCTATTAAAAGGTTCAGATTAGCAGCCAATCTAATCAGTTAAGGCTATAATAACCCGGCAAGGTTTCCAGACACTTCTCTTCATTACCTTCCCTCGCCCTTTCAGCTCGTGGGTTCAACCCACGAACCATATCACATAAACATGTGAAAATTGACCTGAATCTCATTTTTCGTTTCAGAAACCGGGATCAACCGGGAAAATCCTACAAGATTTGACCTCTCTTTACCTGGTCTTTACCAGATTCAGGAAAACCCAACTGATCGCAATATGAAAAAGCTATCCATCTTCCTCTCCTTCTTGCTGGTAATCACTCTCAACTGCGGCTCGGATGATGGTGATGCATCAGAATTAGCCTCTCTGAATATTGAATCATCCAATGGTCTGCGTTTAGATCTTGGCGAAATGACCACCTTATCAGTTAAGGGATTTGATGCTGGAAATGAACCATTCAATGTGGTGGAAACCATTAGTTGGTCTGCCAACAATGCCAATGTCAGCATAGATCAAAATGGCATTGTGACGGGTGTCTCTGTAGGAGATGTGGTGGTCACCGCAACTGTTGGTACCATATCCCAATCCATTGACCTTTCTGTTTGGGACAGTACCGCTCCCAGAACTGAAATATGGGTGAGTGATGCAGGGGCTTCATCAAACCCACGTTACCAGATTTTAAAATATGATGAAAATGGCCGCAACCCTGAAGTGTTTACAACTCAAAATCTGGCCTGGCCCCAGGACATCCTCTTTATGGAAGAGGATGAGGTTGTATTGATATCAAACCTCAACAGCGGAACCATAGATAGGTATAATATCAACACCGGAGCATTCATTGATAGTTTCGCAGCTGGTATAGACGGTCCTACTCGTATGAAAATCGGGGCAGACAACCTGCTCTATGTACTCCAATGGAATGGAGATGGTAAAGTACTCAGGTATCAACTGGATGGCACATTTGTAGATGAATTCACAAATATCGGGGTATCCGAGAGCATCGGGATGGACTGGGATGGAGAAGGCAATCTCTACGTATCGTCCTTTAATGGTGGCTCTGGAGGCTCGGTTCGCAAATTCGATCCCTCAGGGAATGACCTGGGCCTTTTTATCAACTCAAACCTGGTGGGCCCTACCAACATCTGGTTCAGGTCCAATGGAGATATGATGGTCAACGACTGGTCAGGAGGTGTTGTAGCCAGATTTAATAGTAGCGGTTCCTTTCTGCGCAACTCCATTACAGGGTTGAACAGGCCGGAGGGAGTAGCATTCTTTCCTAATGGAGATTTCCTTATCGGCAATGGAGGTACTGGCAGTGTGAAGATGTATGGCAGCAACAATGCTTTTATCAGCGACCTTGTCGTCAGTGGTGAAGGAGGTCTGGTCAATCCAAATGCAGTCGTTCTTAGAAAGGTAAATTAGTACTTATCTAAACGAAACTAAGTCGCGCGCTTTTCCAAAAGCGTGCGTGTTCACAAAAGCGTGCGCAACCATCTACCCCTCCTCAATTTCAGCAAGAAGCCTGCTAAAGCTCTCCTCATCACCATTATATGAGGCATTGATCAGTTTTTGACAGAATATGGATATGCCGCTCCCCTCTTGAACAGGGAGCTTTTTGAGCACATTTTCAATCCCAGTACTTTGATAGATTTTGAGGTCTTTCAGAGTTGGTAATACCTCATTCAATGTTACGATATCCTCCTCTGTCAGTATATATGAATCAGCGGCAAACAGTATTTCTTTGGCCGATGCTTCACAGGACAATCCTGGTAAGGTAAACCAGAATTTAGCCCCGCCACCTACCTCAGATTCAACACCAATCTTGCCACCATGAGCTTCTATCACCATTTTGCAAAAGGTAAGTCCTAAACCTGTCGATTGAGAGCGGCTGTTCACCTGCTCTTCCGCCTGTGCATAGCGATCAAAAATAATCTTCTGCTTTTCAGCTGAGATTCCCGGACCTTCGTCTGCCAGTGAAAAATACAGATCATCATTGCTCGCCCTGGTCACCTGCAGATGCAGGGATGAATTTACCGGGGCATAACGGATGGCATTGGTCAGCAGGTTAACCAAAACCCGCTCAATCAGGTTGGCATCCATGGCAATGACATAAGAGTCAGAGACCTCCACCCCGAGCTTTAGGTTTCCCTCAGCTATATTGTCTTCAACATCTTCAATAGCCAGATTCACCAAATCATTTACAGAGTGATCTGCCAGACTGGGCTGTACATCTGTTTCCTCAAACTTCTGTACATCGAGCATATTAAGCACCAGGTTGAGCATTTTCCGGGCAATGGCTGAGGCCTTCTTTTCTCCAGTTTTGATAATCACACTCAAGGGACTTTTAAGATCATGCACGATCATGGAAGTCATGTCCTGCTTAAAGCGCCCCAGGTCCACCAGCTTTTTATTCGTTTTCTTAAGTTCATCGGCCTGAGCGGCAATCTCATCTTTCTGCTCGCTGATCTCCCGGGTACGGTCTATTACTATTTGCTCCAGCTTTTCTTTTTCCTTGATCAGCCGATGTGTATAAGCCCGCACAATCATCCAGATAAAAAAAATGCTCAGCAAACCATAGCCACCAAAAGCCAAACCGCTCCGATACCAGGGTGGAAAAACCCGAAACTCAAAAGTGGCTTCTTCTCCCTCCACCCCATACAGGTTTTTCGACTTCACCCGAAAGGTATAGCGCCCTTCAGGCAGGTTGGTATACTCTTTATAGGCTTCAGTGCTCCATGAGCTCCACTCTTTGTCATAGCCCTCCAGCAGATACCTGAAGGTATTTTTCTCAGCCTCTTCGAAAAACAGAGCACTGTAAGAAAAGCGCACTGAGTTGCTTTGATAGTTAAGCCCCAGTCCGTTTTCCAAAAAATTGTGCGCATAATCGTGAACTCCGGAAAGTACCTCTTCTCCACTGATAGCCTGACTCACCACCGTCTTAAAATTGGTAAATGCCTCAGGTACTCTATTGGGGTGATATTGAATAATGCCCTCTGAAGAGAGATACAGCACGGTAGAGTCAGGCCCTAACATAATACTCTGGATCAGGGCATCTCTGATCTTGCCAAAACCGAGCGAGTCTACCCGAAAACCACCCTCTGTTTTGACAAAGCGCATCTTATCCAGCCCGGCCCGGGTATAGATGGTACCATCAGGTGCCTCAACAAAACTGTTATGCTTAAAACCCTTCGCCAGACCCAGAAAAGGCTCATAGAGCAAAAAGGTATCCTGCTCCGCATAATAAGTGTAAAAAGAGCTGTCATTGATCACCAGAATGCCCTGATCTCCTGCCGGATCGTAGGGAATCACATCACTTCTGATGTCGCTTGGCAAGCCTTCAGCAACTCCCACCTCCCTGAGCTCGATAACACTGTCCATTGCCTCATTCAGTTTTAATTTGACAATGGGGTTCTGACCGTTACTGATCCAGATATAGCCTTGTTTGTCTTCCACCAAAATACGGGCATCCCCCACATAATTGGCGATATGACCATTGGAAACCAGCTTACCATTGACCAACTCTATCGCTCTTAAGCTTTGATGTGAGGAGTGCAGTATGTACCAACCAGGTCGTGATTTCAGAGGAGTTAACCCCCAGGGCTCGGTTCTCTCAACCTCCCTGCGATCTCCTTTGACATCCAACTCTTCCAGCCAGTTTCCAGCAGAGGCGTAGAGCCTGTCTTCGACTACATCCAGGTCCCAGATCTCCAACTGAGAGTTGGGGATTTGAACGAAGCCTTTATCACTTTCATATTTCACGCCCCAGGCCGTGCCTAAAAAGAGCGTGTCATTCTTCATCACAGCACTCAGTATGTTCGTATCTATGCCCTGCCGCTCACCTGCATAGGTAAAGGGGCTGTTGAGTACCAAAAGGCTCATACCAGTATTGGTCGCCATCCAGTAATTACCGGCATTGTCGTAGAATCCTTCTTTTACCGCATTATTGGCCAGCCCGTTTTTCTTATCAATGATGTATAGTGGTCGGAATTCTTCATCAGTAATAACACTGCCACGGTCAAAGGTGCTAAAGCCATAACCCAAACCGGGAATGACATCGATTTTACCCACGAAAGTCTGACTGAGAATGCCCCGCATATTATCAAAGGACGGATGTTCCTCTTTCCGTCCTCCCTGCTCATTGAAAGCCCAGGTTTCTCCCTGATAGGAAATAAAAAGCAGTTCGTTGTTATTCCAGGGAATCAGCCCGCTTGCAGTAGAGCTACCATTCGCTACCAGTTCCCCTCCCGGCACGAGCTTAATAGAATCTGATTTTATAGTCCACAGACCTGAGTCTGGTCTTAACAGATACAACTCACCATCAATCTCCCAGGCACGGTTAATCGGGCCATTTTGATCATCCATGGTGAATACCTTGAACTCTCCATTCCGATAGTGAAAAATATCATGCAACCCCACGAAAAACACTCCCTCCTCCGTACAGGCCGTAAACCACATATCGGTAAGGCGTGGCAGGATTTCTTCCTCAATCTTATCAATCAAAGACACATAAGTCAGCCCCCCCAGACTGTCTCCTGCCAGGTAGCCCACCTCGCCCACTCCACCTACATAGATGGTACCATTGCGGTCCATCGCCATAGAGCGGGCCGTATTTTGGTTAGCCATGGGGATAGTATTCCAGTAATGGCCATCAAAAGTGATGACACCACCACGATTGGCAAAGTACATGAGACCCTCCGCATCCTGGAGTATATCCCAGGTTTGCGTACCTGAGCCATGGTCGTTAGGTCCATAATTCTGCAGATCGGGAATACCATATGTTTTTTGCTGACCTAATGCTATTGATGCATACAGCGAAATGATCAATATAGTGTAAATGGCCGCTGGTGAAGTTATTCTCATGGTTGATTCCTTCTTAGCTCAATTGCTCAATCGAGTGCCTCAAATTATCTTCTTCCGGTATATTCAGCTTGCGTTTAAGCCTATAAAGGGCAGTTCTGATACTGCCGGAAGTGATGTTCAGCAATCGGGCAATCTCCTTATTATCCATACCAAGCTTCAGGTAAGCACACATCTTTAAATCCTTGTGAGAAAGCTCGCTGGATATGCCGTTGAGCTTTGTGAAAAAATCAGGATTCACTTCATCAAAATGCATTTTAAAGGTATCCCAGCTACCGTCTATTTCTAAATGGCTTTCGACACGCTTTTTCAGCTGCTTCACCTGCTGCCTCAGATCTTCGGGCCTGGCCTCATCGAGAGTCCCCTGCAGGCGATTGATCTCATTATAAAACTCTATCAGCAGTCCGTTTTTTTCTACGATCAGCATGGAAGCCGTAGTAAGCTTTCTGTTTTTGAGATCAATCTCGTTCTTCATGAGCTTACCAATAGCATCATGTTGCTCTTTGAGCCTCATGGCCGTGTTGATTCTGGCACTGAGCTCTACAATGTCTACAGGTTTGCGCACATAATCAACAGCACCAGCTTCTAGGGCAATCTGTAAATCACCTGGTGTGGTCATACGTCCGGTAGCCATGATCACAGGAATCTCATGTGTGGTGGCATCGTTCTTCAAAGTTCTGATGGCCTCCAGTCCATTCATGATGGGCATATCCCAATCCATAAGAATAAGATCCGGTAACTCCTCTCTGGCAATGCGCACTCCATTGAGACCATTGTTGGCGTTGATTACTGTGAAGTGATGATTATAAGTCTTTAAATCCTCGGCAATCGCCCGGATGATATCCCGATTGTCGTCAACAATTAAAATAGTTTTTCCTTTCATGCTCCCTCCTTATCCCTTAATCTAGCAATTGTTTCAATACCATTTTTAAAACCCGGAGTCTAAGTATTGACAAGCATATTGGCGGGCTTTATGTGAAAAATCATAGGCATCTGGTTTTTGAAATCCTTCCGTCCCCCACATCTTGTAAAACTCCCATTCCGCCTATTTTGAGCACATATTAATGGGTTAAAAAACTATGTTGACGGCTTGTCTATTTGATGTCACAAGGCAAAACACATGTATATGCAAGCGAGGGATACACTGAGCACTGAAGTCCCCATCGACCTACCCTACTCCTTGTTTCTCAGGTACTCACAGAGCACGCCTCGTCATCAAAGTGTCACAGCACTTAAATCATTCAAATAACACCTCTCTCATTCGGGCACAGTTTTATAAATTCAATAAAACGCCTGCCTCACTCTTTTTGATATGCTCAGCCTTACCAGCTTACTTTTTGCCTATCTGTTTGCCTTAACTCACCCATTTACGCTCCAACAAACCAATATCAATATCGATAACACCTTATTAATTATCGCAGTCAGTACCTCAATTATTATCCTGGTCATTCTGGCTGCCATAGCCCACGTGACTGCAAAAAAACGGGCACTCGATCAACTGTTTGACGAGTTTACCGGCAATCAGGAAGATTGGCTGAACAACCGCCTGGAGCAGAGAGCAAAACACCTTGTAGCACAGAATTTGGCCCTCATTCAGCAAAGTACAGCACTGCTTACTATACAGAAACAAAACCAAGCCCACCTGCAAGCGCTCAACTTGTTTGACACCATAGACGCTGTACAATCGGAGCTCAGGACCTTGCTAAAAGAACCAAGCCAAAGTATTCAGGTGAGCGTTCCATCAGATCTCAGTGTTACGGCTAATCCAATGCTCCTAAAACATCTGCTTCTCCAGCTATTGCTCGAACTGATGCAGCAAGCAGATACCAACATTATAGTCGCGGCCACCCGACTCCCGGAAAAAGAATGCATACAACTGAGCCTGAGGCCTGTTGAAAAACTGAGCCATCAACTCGAAGAAAAAAACTTAACCCGGCCATATCCTAATGGAGTATTGGCCTTCTGTCAAATGGCAATCGCCTCATTTGGGGGAACTATAGAAGCTGCAACCACCCCTGAAAAAGGCGTCACTTACCATTTACAACTGGCGGCTGTCATCGATGGACCTTCTCCTCAATCTGGTTCATTGATGCAGCTCGCCCAGTCCGGTGGAGAAACCACCATAAATCAGCCAGGTCAGATTTTTTAACAAAAAACAATACAAATCAAAAAGGCCACGCAGCCAAAACCATTTTCAGCAGTATTGAATAAAAGCTCTTGAAAGAGAGTGGCCAGGGCAGGAATCTTTGACGATGATAGGTGGAGAAAAAATAGCATTGCAACTGGAAACAGATCAGGGGGAATCCGAAGTGCAGATACCAGCGGTATTAGCTGCCTTGCTTGAACAAAACGAGCATGCACGTAACCAATTCTACAAACTCAGTGCGGCACACAAAATCCGGCTGATCCGGAACATAAGAGGTACCAGCGAAATGGATAAACAAATCGGTATGAGCTTAAAACTACTAAGCGGGACAGAGTCATAAAGAGTGAAGAGGTGGGTACCCGGTCGCCCGAAAATGGTGGTTTAAAGGCCGGGAAAGTGGAGTAAATAAGGCCCCGGCTACAATAGTCGGGGTTTTGTTTTTTGAATACCCTCAGCAACTAATAGACAATAAAGTATTTTCCGTGAACAACCCGATCGTATTGGTTGTAGCTCAACAATTTTCCTTAGTTTTAAATCCTGTTTATCAGTATCCACATATCATTCGCGTCACTCAAAAAGACGCCCTCTTTTCAGGGGTAGTATAATCATTCAAACATAGTTTGAGCCGAATATCTGCGCCTGCTCACTTCTACATATTTTAAATCAGAGCCCGATTATTAATCAGGCCAATCTTCCCTGTCTTGTGGTTAAACAATCATTAATAAGCCAAATCCACAGCAAGCGGGACTAACAAAAAATGATACTACATGAAAAACAGTAATAGCAATAAGCAAGTCGTACTTGAATTCTATAAAAACGTCATAGGCAAAAAGGACACAGTCTTTGCTGAGAGAGTACTTACGGATAATTACATCCAACACAATCCAATGATCAAAACCGGAAAATCCGGTTTAATCGAAGCCATTGAGATGTTGAAACAAATACCAACACCTGAGAATCCGCCCAGGCCTTTTATGCGCTTAATAGCAGAAGGTGATTTGGTCGCAGCTCACATGATGGTTGAGTTCAATGGTTTAATGAAAGTCGTGCTGGATTTGTTCCGACTGGAAAACGGACTGATTGCCGAACATTGGGATGCCATTCAGGATGTAACAGCCATGGGTTCACATGCTGACTGGATGATCGATGGTCCTGTACAAATTGAAGACAGACCTCAGAGTGATCACAATAAGTCAATCGTTGAGAACTGGTGTCAACAGATACTGATCGACAGAAAACATGAAATGATTTCAATATTCGTATCTGCCGACTTGACCTGGCATTCTCCCGAGGTGATACATGAAATATCAGATATTGGCAAAGCACTTGAACAAATCAAGATCGAAAAAGTCCATCTGATCATGGGTGAAGGGAATTTCGTGGTAACTCAATCAACAGGTACCCTGAACGAACAACCTCATGTCTTTTATGATATTCACAGACTTGAGAATGGGAAATTGCAAGAGCACTGGTCAGTAAGTCAGGCAATCCCGGCCGTGATGGCACATGAAAACGGGATGATTTAGACAGTATCAGAACATAGTTATTTTCACAACACCTAACTTTAGGGCATCGGATAAGTATCATAACTCATCAGGTGCCCTTATGGAAAACCAACTAGCATTGACCAAAACTCTGACCTACGAATCCCTTCAACTCAGACTTACTGATTTTGAAAATGAACTCGAAAGTCGTGAATATGAAGCCTGTCGATTTAAAATCAACGGACTTAAGGTAGTTTGCAGAACTGCCAAAATCACGCCTGCTAAAACGGGACAGTTTGTAACCCTTTGGAAGAGAATAGCTGAGGGTCCGATAGCCCCTTTGGATGATCATGACGCCTTCGAACTGGTCTTAATCAATGTAAAAAAGGCGATCTCACAGGTCAGTTCGTTTTTCCAAAAGCAGTGCTTTGTAAAAGGGGCATCGTCTCGCAAAAACCAAAGGAGGACAAGCGGGCTTTCCGTGTCTATCCACCCTGGGACGAAACCACCAGCAGACAAGCTCAAAAGACTCAGGCCTGGCAATCCGAATTCTTTGTATCGCTAAACTCTGACATACCCATCGACTATGAAAAGGTCAGAAAGCTTTATCTTCAGAGCTGACATTTAAGACTTATGAAAATATGCCTTGCCCAGATTGCCTCTGACCCGGGAAATATTGCCGCCAATATAGCCCGGCACGAGGAGTTTATAAGTGCAGCAGCAGAACACAAAGCTGACCTCATCGTATTTCCTGAACTATCAATATGTGGGTATGAACCAGCGGTAGCCGTTGATACTGCTCTGCAAAAAGAGGATGAACGCCTGGATACGTTTCAGCAGCTCAGCGATGCACATGCTCTTACCATTGGCATAGGAGTGCCTTTAAAGCAGGATACTGCAGTCGCTATAGCTATGCTTATTTTTCAACCTGCCAGTCCACGGGAAGTTTATGCCAAAAAGTACCTGCATGAAGATGAAGAACCCTGGTTTGTAAGTGGAGAAAGTACCGTAACCGCCATGGGTCCTGAAAATGAAATAGCCCTGGCGATTTGCTACGAAATCTCAGTTGCTGAGCATGCGAAAGAAGCCTGTAACAAGGAGACCCGCATTTACCTTAGCAGTGTAGCCAAAACACCCGGTGGTGTCATCAAGGCCTCCGATCGCCTTGCGGCCCTGGCAAGTGAGTTAAAAATAGTCACCATGATGTCTAACTGCATCGGGCCCTGTGAAGGACAGCAGGGTGGTGGAAAAAGTGCTATCTGGAATGGTCAGGGAGCCCTGATCAGTCAGTTGAGTGAGAACAAGGAAGGCATGATCATCTTCGACACCGAAACGGGAGATTGTCTTCAAAGAAAACTTGACTAGTCTGACTGTACCCCTGCATTGTTTGAACCAAATTGATTGGTCTGATTTTTTGCCCTGATCAAATAATTATCAATCTTCGACCATGTCGAAAAAAGCTCTTTTGATTATTGATATGCAGCAAGGTGACTTCCCTCCTGTCAAACCCAGGTATCAGGCTGAGCTGACGATTGAAACGATCGCTCAGCTTGTTGCGAATTTCCGTTCGCTCGATCAGCCCGTGGTATATATTCAGCATGATGGCAGTGCCGAAAGTGTCTTTATGCCCGGCACCAGCGACTGGGAAATAGTATCAGAATTAACTCCTCGGCCCGCAGACATCATCGTAAGCAAATCAGCGAATAACGCCTTTTACAGAAGTGAACTGGACGAGCTGCTGAAGCAACTGAAAGTTAATGAGCTATTTGTGACGGGAAGCGCTACAGATTTTTGCGTCAATGCCACGGTGCAGGCCGGCTTGTCACTGGACTATCAAATCACGGTGATAGCCAATGCACACACCACCGCTGACCGACCGAAGCTTGGTGCGCAACAGGTAATAGATCATTACAACTGGGTGTGGGATAATATGACGCCAACCCAAGGGTCAATCAGGGTTCTCAACACAAAGGAAATTGATTTGGATTGATCTATCTCAACCAAACCTCCTGCCCGGTCTGGTCTTTCAGGTTCAGTGTTTCCACCTCACCCAGCCCCAGGAATTTAAATCGCAGCCCTACAAGTCTTCCCATTGAATTCTTATAGTCCATCTCGAATACCTCTTTGCCCTGAATAGCAACATGCATTACCTGATCCCTTACGGTCAGTTCTAATTCTGTGAATTCAGTAAAATCGGTTCCAAAAGCCGAGAGATCATGTTCTTTTCCACTCAGAAATACATCATTCAACAGAAGGTCATTATCTGAACTGCATCCGGTCTTGGAGAAAGGAATAATCATAGCACCACCCGAACCAATGACGTAAATCTTCACGGCCTGGCAAACGGCCCATTTTTCGCTCCAGTCTACTTTTACCTTTGCTGACAGGCTGAAGTTGTCGCCTGATATGTTTCCCAGATCGTCTATATAGTGATACACGGAAACCAAAGGCTCCTCAGAGTTTCGAATTTCTGCAGATAGCTCTGAAGGGTAGCTCAGTCCGTTATCGTCCAGCAGCCTCGGATCGAAGTATTTGGGTATCGGTTCGTATTCAACGGTTCCTATCCATCCATTGCTTCTCAAAAACAAATCATGCTCACGTGCTATCCTGCCATCTACCACCAGTTTAGCCCTGAAGTAGCCGGGAAAATAATAGATTCCTGTGGCCTGTCCCTGATTACGCTTGATGGCAATGGTTTTGGTCTGGTCCCAATACTGTTGAATGTATAAGCTATCGGCATCCACCTCGTTGAGGTCGAAATCAAATACCACAGAATTGGGATACGAATTGGTAACAGGGCGGCTCGAAAAAGAAATGGCATCGAATACCACCGGAGTATCAAAGCTCTTATTACTAACCAATAGAATGATCAGCAGGGCTGAGAAGAAACCAGCTGTAACATAAAGTGATTTTTTTGAGAAGCTGGGGCCGGTAGATTTCCGTTTCTTCTTCCAGCCAGGCTTGGAGAGTCTGAAGGCCCTCCAGTTTTCGTAGTCGAGGTACTGGCAAAGTGCATCGAGTGTACTAATGCTTGGCGAGCCCTCGTATTTTACCACACCCCAAAACCTTTTCAGGGTTACCGGGCTCAGCACAATTTTACATTTGCTAAAAATACGATCGCTCAGCTCAGTAAATATAGAGCTGTGCCATTCGGCAACAGGCCCCCAGTCGAGCTGTTTTTCCAACTCCTTGCGTAGCCGGTCAATGTCCTTAACCTTGAGCGAATCCTGTGGCATATGGGCCTAAAGGTCCCCATTTATAGGCGAATGAACAATACTGAATAAAGATGAATCACAATGTTACCGAAGAATTTCGGAAGCCTTCGGGTCTCTGCCGTAAGTATGCAACATGGTTAGAAACAAGATTATCGCAACACTGATCTGGCTCTCACTCGCATCTGCGGTCAGCGCACAGGAATTCATCCCATTCGACACTGCCCACTGGAACATCAGAGGCAAGACCTATCTCACGGAAAATTATAAAGGCAAGGACGCTATCTACTTGAGGGGTGGGAACATTTTGCTCAAAAACACCAGATTTCTGAATGGAACCATCGAATACGATGTGTTTCTGAAAGAGGAGCAGGCTTTTCCCGGAGTCTATTTCCGGGCTTATTCGTCTCATGCCGAGCAGTTCTTTCTCAGGCCACACCTTTCGGGTAAGCCTGACGCCAACCAGGCGGCTCCTTTGCTCAACGGTATTACACCCTGGCAGCTCTACTTCGGGCCAAAGTACTCCTTTGCCTATGAGTATAATTATGACGACTGGACACACGTAAAACTGGTAGTGAACGGAGACCGCGCTCAGGTATTCCTCGACTATTCAGAGACACCTCATCTCTCCTGGAATTTGTTTCATGAGACACGCGCAGGACAAATTGTACTCACAGCCGGTGGGGCTTCTGCCATGCACCTGGCCAATATAACGGTAGACGAAAACGCCACTACTTTGGTGGACTTTAAACCGGGTGAAAGAGAGCCCATTGAGGGCTTGATTCAGGAGTGGCAGGTATCCGATATGTTTGAAGAAAAAGAGCTTGATGACCTTGCACAATTGAAGTCATTGATAAACGGGAGAAAATGGGACGAAAAGATTCAGGTAGAAGAAGGTACCGCTGCCAATATATCAAGGGCAAGGCTGCTCTTTGACGGTACACCGGCCAATACCGTGTTTGCCAAGGTTACCATCAACGCTGACAGCAAAATGACCCGACTCTTCGAGTTTGGCTATAGCGACCGGGTAGTGGCCATTCTCAATGGAAAGCCCATCTACCGGGGCTCTAACAAATGGCGCTCACGCGATTATCGTTACCTGGGTACTGTCGGCCTTTTCGATTCTGTTTACCTCAACCTTAAAAAGGGTGAGAACACATTGCTCTTTGCCGTGTCAGAAGATTTTGGTGGGTGGCTCATTACCGGCAGGTTTGCCGATGACAGCGGACTCACGGTAAAGTAGCATTGGTCAAGGAGTACATTTGAAGTCAGATAATATGGCCGGGGGTTTCTCCATGGAGAACCCCTGGTTCATATTCAAAAGAAGTTTTGGACCAGAATCTACGGTCTCATCCTCAAAATTCCTTCTCCATATAATTGAAGCTAAATACTCCAAAGAAGCCCAACACCGGGGTACCGGTGGATGTGTCCAGAATGTTGCCCTCCAAATCTGCCGGTGGCGTGCCAAAGAGGCGGTCGGGTCCCCCGGAATCAGGGTCCGAATCAATTTGCGACAGCCACTGAGCATGAGAGTTTACGTAAAACTGGTAAGTGTAATAGTTTAGGTTTAACAGGCTCGCACTCACCTTGCCTCCACCTACTTCGGGTATTTCTATAAAGGCCTGATCATTCCCATTGAAAAGCACATCGTTTGACCTTTCAAACACTTCACTCACCACTTCATCGCCTTCAAAAAAGCGAAAATGAACCATATAAAAATTTGTTTCCTCACCCGGATCACTGAAAACAACTCTTGTTCTACCGTTTTCACTGGTAATGTCTTTTACTTCTACAGGAGTCTTTAATGGTTCTTCGTCTGACATGAGTAACCTACCGTCTCTTAACTCCACTTCTATCCAGTACAAATTACCTACCCTGCCGATTACTCTTTGTGTGGTGGTATAAGCCCCATTCTCAATGGTGAAATCCCCGGTCAGGAGTCTTTTTGTTCCATCCGTATCGCGGGTATAGAGCCGAACCCTGGCATCGTTTATCCGATTGGGTACAGGGTTGTCAGGTGCGGTAGTTTCCTGAATGTGGATGGTGATATAGTCGGTTCTGTTGAGTAGAATACCGGAGATGAATATTTCGGGTTCGAAATCCGTTCCCAATGGAATTTCCTGAGTACAGCCGGGTATCAGAAAACATGTCAGTATGTATATCAGTTTTTTCATCAGAATTTGAAGTTGTAAGTAACAAATGGTATTGGAGCACCTATCACAGAAAAGCGATGAGTTCTCACTTGTTCGTTTTGGAAAGTGGAGAAGATGGAAAAGGCGTTTTTACTGCCGTATATATTGTAAACCCCGAATACCCAACTCCCACTCCACTTTTTGCCCTTGTCTTTATTTTCGATTTCGAGGGACAGATCGAGCCTGTGCGTATCCGGAATCCGGTAGGCGTTCCTGTCGGAGTAGGTCAGGTAAGGGTTTCCATCAAAAAACAACCTTCCTGTTGGCAGAGTATTGGGCCTGCCGGTTTGATAAGTGAAAAAGCTGGTCATGGTAGCTCTCTTATTGAGACTAAGGCTGGTGGATAGATTAAGCGTATGGGGCCTGTCATAATTGGAGGGATAATACTTCCCATCATTTACATTATCTCTTCCAAACTCACTGGTGGTCTTTCTCCAGGTTCGGGCATAGGTATAATTCAGGTTACCGGTAAGCTTCCCTTTGTTTTTATGTATGCTCATTTCCAGACCATAGGCATAGCCATCTGCTGGTAACAACTGAGTCTCCAGATTTTCATTCACAAAGAGGTCTGCCCCATTCTTATATTCGACCAGGTTCTTCATCCATTTGTAGTAAGTCTCAATGGAGATAGAATAATCTTCATCAGGAGTATCAAAAGCATAACCCATCGATACCTGATCTGCCCGTAAGGGCTTAATGTACTTACCTGCCACCTTCCAGATATCAAACGGCATTGCAGCATGGGTATTAGAGATAAGGTGCACATATTGAAACAGGCGATTGTAGCTCAGCTTGAAAGCCATATTGGCTTTGATGTCATATTTAAGGGAGAATCTTGGCTCCAGACCGCTATAAGACTTGATAACCTCTCCTTTCTGATAAGTTTTCTCTCCTATAATACTTGCCTCAGACCTGGGCAGGAGCGGGCTATAAAGTGAGAGGGTATTGGGTCCATAGCTCGTATACCAGGAGTACCTCAATCCAAGATTCACCCTGAACCTTTCCCAACTCTTATCCAGTTCTATGTAGGGAGCAATTTCCAGCCCGGTCTCCGTGTCAAAGGCTATATTATTGACCCCGGGTTCGGTGCTTTGAACACTGGCCGGTGCAAACTTGTAAAGGGTAGTGTTCTGCCCGAATCTTATTTCTGAAGATGAACTTGGGTAATAGGAAAAATCGGACTTGAGAATCCAGTTTTCAACAGATGATTCCCAATTGATATTCCCGGAAGTACCCAGGGGTCCGCCACCTGCATCATTTTTGGTATCAAGCCCATAATTGTATCGGCTATAGATGGCAGAGGTGTTCATAAACAATTTGCTGCTGAACAGATGATTCCAACGTAAAGTAGTGGTCGTGTTCTTCCACTTAAAATCAATACTCTCATCAGGCTCCTTACTTCCATCCTCCGCTGTTACACCTGTGAACTTGATTTTCATTACATCAGCTCCAAAATATCCTGAAAGAAAAAGTTTGTCTTTAGGGCTGATGTCCCAGGAAAGCTTGGTGCTGACATCATAAAAGAACACCTTGTTGTTTTTTACATCATCGCCCAGCAGGGGAAAAAATATGTCAAAATAAGACCTCCGGGCTGAGATAAGATAATTGAGCTTGTCTTTAACCAGAGGCGCCTCTAACAACAATCTGGAAAACAGCAGCCCTACTCCCCCTTGTCCTCCAAATTTTTTGCCTCCACCATCTCGCTGACGAATGTCCAATACTGATGAGGACCTTCCACCAAAGCGGGCCGGAATCCCCCCTTTATAAAGCTTTACATCCTTGATCGCATCTGCATTGATCACCGAGAACATTCCCCAAACATGGGATGAGTTGTAAATGGGTGCCTCATCGATTAAGATCAGGTTTTGATCAATATTGCCGCCCCGCACATTAAAACCGGAAGCTCCTTCTCCCACTGTACTTACCCCGGGGGTGGTTAAAATAGCTCTTACCAGATCAGGTTCACCTAACAATGAAGGGAGTTTTTTAATATGCTCAACCTTGAGTGTGGTCAAACCAAGAAGAGGTGTATTGATCTGACTATTGGTATTCGCCCTGTCCAGCACCACAACCTCTTCCAAAGAAACTGAGCGTGGTTTTAAACTCAGGTCTCTCCTCATGTTCTCATTTAAATCCAGGCTTAATGGGCGGTCTTCGTAGCCCACATAGGTGTACTTAAGTTCATAAGAACCAGCCGGCAGGGTGAGCGAATAGAACCCATATTCATTGGTGGTGGTACCCAGGGGCTGACCCATCACACCTATCGTAGCTCCGATCAATGTTTCCCCCGTATCCAGGTCTTTTATTACTCCGCTGATGGTATAACGTTGGTTAGCTCCCCGGTTAATCCCCTTCCGGAGTTTGCTTCCATCTTTTTTTGATAGAACTATGTAGTTCTTTTTAATAGTGTAGCTGATATCGGATGTTCCGAACAGCTTTTTCAGAACCTTATCAATCTGCTGGCTTTTAGCTGTTATAGTCTGTTTCTGTGCATCATTGATCACATCGTTGTTGTAGACAAAGTGATAGGAACTGTTTTGTTCAATGTATTGGAATATCTCCTTCAGAGATGTCTGCCTGAAGTTCAGAGTTAGAGTGTCTTTCTGTTGTGCATGGGCCGCCACAGAATACACTGTAGCAAAAAATACAAACAGGTAAATCTGCCTTTTACTCAAATAGCTTCCTAGCTGCTGTTTTATTTTCATAAATTTGATTGTGGTTAAATGAATGATGATTTAGCGATCTATTATTATTGGCCTACAGGTGGGAAAATGACAGTTTTCCCACTATTTTATCAGCCAGGTATTCTTCCCTTGCTGCTCGTATTCAAAAGATTTGGAGAGGCGTAGTGTTTCTAAAATTTCAATCAGCGGAGTTTCCTCATCGAACGTACCCGTGAACCTGGTGACAGCCATTTCCTCGGTATCAAAGTTCAGGCTGATCCCAAATCGGATTTTAAGATCAGCAGCTACCTCCCTGAATTGTTTTCCTGTAAATCTCAACTTCCCTTCTCTCCAGGCCAGCACGTCATTGGGGTTGATATTCTGGAACTTTTCATATGTCTGGCTCAATGAAAAGTACTTTACCTGCTCGTTTGGTACCAGGTATACCTTTTCTTTCAGCCCCTTTAGGCCATCCACTTCTACTTTCCCAGTCAATAAAAATGTCTCAACCAGATCTTCACCATCATAAGACCTGACGTTGAAGCTTGTACCCAGAGCCTTAACCGTAATGCCTTCCCTCGTATCTACCGTAAATGGTTTGGACTTGTCCTTAAACACTTCAAAAAACGCCTCACCTTCCAAATACAATGACCTGGGGTTGGATTCCGGATAAGACAAGCTACTGGCTGCGTTGAGAAATACCACCGAACCATCGGGAAGGTTCACGGTATCTCTTTCTCCAAAAGCTGTCTCAAAGGTCACCAAGGGAGTTTCATAGCCGGAAAGCATCCAATTTATCGTAAAGTAGGACGAAAGAATCAGGGCGAGCACAGCTGCGTATTTCAGGAAGCCTCTTCGCCTCGTTGGCAGCTCCTCTACCCTTTCGAAGAAGGCAGTTTTTGCAGCTGCCACATCTGATTCGGCCTCGGTGTGTTGCATTAGTTCATACACCCGAACGAGTTTATGATATGTCTCCTGATTGAAGTCGGGCGAAGCAAGCCACAGCTCTGTTTTTCTGATGGTCTCAGCACCAGCCGTTTTGGTAATATAAGCCCAGAGCTCTTCTTCGGTTATTCCTGTAAGGGTCATCTATCTCAACTGACGTTTGAGTATATGACGCAGTACATGGCCTCTACCCTATTGGAAGAGAAAAATAATTACAGATAGTCCTTTAAACCTTCTCTGAAGGCTTTTAAGGCTTTTGAGATATGGGATTCTACAGTTTTAACTGAGACCATACATTGTTGAGCTATCTCTTTATAGGGAAGCAACTCTTCTCTTGAGAGTCTGAAGATTTCCTTTGTTCTCGGCTCCAGGGCATCCTGGATTGATTGAATCTGATTAATCAGGTCCCAGTGATCTTCCGGCATCGCACTGGTTTCCAGCCTGCTACCGATAAGCTCATGATGCTTGTCCTTCACCGCCTTGCGCCTGTAAGAGTCTATTATTTTATTTTTGAGCGTGGTAATCAGAAAAGCTTCTATGGAGTGGGCTTCCTGACTGATCTCTCCAATGTGTTCCCAAAGTTTTACAAAGGTCTCCTGTACCAGCTCTTCAGACAGTTCTTTATCGCGTGTATACTTGAGCGCATAATTAAACAGCCGCTGATAATGTCGGTCAAATAAGGCCGAGAATCTTTCCCTTTTACGATCAAAAAACATTTACCAAAAAATCAGGCTGCGGCATATTCAGTATGTAGTTCGCTCTCCGGAACAAAAACGCAAAAAATCCAACAAGTTTAGCAAAAACCGAATGACTTGTGTTCTACCCCTCCCGGGGTTTGTTCCGAAGCCTCATAGTGCCGACACCCGAAAATGCGAATCACCGCCAGGTCAGTAGAACGTTTGAAGTCTAAAATGGAACTAAGATGATCACAGAGGTAGTTGAGAAAATTTCCAGTTTTCAAAAACCTCAGATTTGCTATTCCTTCACTAAAGGACTCTGTACCATGGCTTTCTTATTCTTTCTCGTACCGTAATTCTGGAAGCTTTCCACCTCCACGTCCTCCAGCAATAAGATGCGTGGCGAAACAACAGACATCAACTTACCATTAAATGAATCTGGTAAGTGATGTACCGTACGGTCTGTAGAGGTGCCCCCCACCTTGCGGAAAGAATTGAAATTAAGGTCGTTTAGCGAAGCAGACTGTAAAAGAGTCTCGCTACCATCTTCCAGAGAAATCTTGTAAACATTGACACCACCTCCGGTAAAAGGAATTTTTCTCACAATCAGGGCATATTCCAGCCCCTCATCTTCAGCCAGCTCAATCAACTGTTGCTTCAGTGCCGTCTCTGTTTTCGTATCGTGACTGATAACGGAAAGTACGCCCACCCCCTGGCCTGTGCCGTTAGGTCCCGGTGAGTCTTTCAATACAGTTCGGCCACGCATAAGTTCTTTTAAATATCCCTTATCCACTATTAGCAGGCTGTCAGTGGCCTTCACTCCTTCCATGTCGTATCGATAAGCTCCTTTCATAGACTGTTTCAGGTAATTTTCCCTTCCGGGCAAAACGCTTAGGCTCAGGCTTCGCGAGGTTACACGCTTGTCTATTTTGTGATCCAATTCTCTCGACCGGTTTCGAAAACCCGTTTCCTCCTCGATTGAGGCCGTTTGAGTGGCATTGAGGCTGGGAACAAAATGTCTTGCAAAAAGTCCGGCAACCGATTGGTCGTAAAATAATACGGGGCCTTCATAGCTATCCTCAAATTGTTCCACGGTTTCTTTTTTCCTTACCTTCTTCACCAGCTCTTCAATGTCTGCCAGTATGGTGGCATCATCGGGTAACTCATCAAAAGATGAGGCCTGATAGTTGAGGTCTTCAGAGTTGAAAACAGCCCGGGTAGCGCTGGAAAAAACTAAAATTTTCAGCTGTACTCCGGCATCGTCCTGCACAATACGTGTCCCTTCAGTATTGATATAGTACTCCCTGGAATGATTCAAAGAGAGATTTACCCTGGATTCTCCTATGTCTGGATAGGCAACAAAGGCAGCAGATATTTTCCTCGCCCTGTCTTCTATGGCTTTTTGGTCCCAGTCAGCATCAAGCCTCTCAGATTGATAAGAAACCACCGGTACTTTCGAGAAAACAAGATGAGGGGTTTCATCGATTTTCTTCCCCTCCTTTTTCAGCTTGGACTGATGTGCTTTAAATCGTTTGGCCGCCCTGCGATACATATTGTCTGTTGACTTCCAGAAATATCTTCTGATACCGTAATAATCAGCTCCCAGAGGCATACCTACCCCAACAAACCCGAAGTTGGCCTGGTTCGAAACACTGAGCGACATTCCCTGACTGGCAAAGCTCTCATCGTTAAAATCATAGTCGCCTACAATCAGCCTTACACTGCCTCTTCTTCGGGGAGAAAGCATAGCATTGTTTACAGCACCCAATGAAGCGTTTATATTCAGGCTTTTAGAATCAAATACACGGTAGCTTATAAAAAAAGGCCGGTCATGGTCTTTCAGGCTCAGCTCCTGCATACTGCGGTTCAGTTCATCTTCCATGGCTTTTAAAACCACCTCGGACTCTTCCTGGGCACTAAGACTTACCCAGGTAAATACCAGAAAAACCGGCAGTAAAAGGACATTTTTGAATACACTCATATCAATTCTCCTTCCCGGCTTTTGGTCTGTTGAGTAAGGGCTTTTCACCCGACTCTTTCTTCATTTTCTTCTGGGTTTCTATCCGTCTTACATAAAGACCCGGAGAGGTGGCACTTACCGGCACACCGCCAGACTCTGCTCCACAAATCCCCGTAAAGGTGCCTGGTTCGTCTCCTGCCGCGGCTATCTCAGCAAACATAGCCAGGGGTGTTCCTATAAGATCTACCCCACGCACCAGTTCATCGGGTCGTCCATCTGCAAATACCCTGTACACGATGGTAGGTGTAATGTTAAATGAGTTAGGCGTAAAGCGATCGGTAAACGTAAAACCTCCGGTTACCTCGGCAAAATAATACCCGTACTCCTTGCCCTGGGCTTTACATTCCTCTCGCAATGCCACTCTCAGCTCTTCCTCCGACACTGGCTTACTGGTTTCTATAATCAGATTGGACTGCCGTGATACGGGGCCTAACCCCGCCTGTGCTCTACCATGTCCATTCGATTTTTTAAAATCATCGAGCGGGCTTCGAGACATTAGAAATGACTTAAGGGTACCACTGTCCACCACTTTCACACGTTGGCCCTTTACCCCCTCATCGTCATACTTATAAGTACCGATCAGGTCCCGGTTGCCCATCGTTTGCAGACCGGGATCGGAGATTACACTCAACGATCCATCCAGTACCTGCTGGTTGACTTTTTCTTTAAAGGTTTGCCCATCTGTTTGACTTCTCAGCCTGTGGCCCTCAATGCGATGACCAAATATTTCATGAAAGAAGACTCCGGCTACCTCCGGAGCCAGAATGGCCGGACCGCTATAAGGTTCCGCCAGAGGGGCTTCCTTCAATGCTTTCAGGGTACGGATCAACCCTTCCACATCCTTGAGCATTTCTTCCTGCGAAGGTAGGTTTTGAGGTGAAAAGGCAAAGTAGGTTTTGAAGATGGGAATGTTGTCGCCATCGGCCGCACGAATATCCGCTGTGATGATCAGATAGGCCCCCGGAGCATTCTGTACCAGGCGACTGCCCTCTGTGGACGTGAAGTACTTCCTGTCCACACTAAAGTATAGTGAAGCATAAGCCGATGTAATATCATCATGTTCAGCAAAGGGGGCAGTCAGCTCCTTAATGCGCTTTTCCCAGGTAGCAACCTTCATCATGCCAGTCACATCAAGGACCTGCTCAGAGAAGAGAGTGACTTGTTCGTTAGAAAAATCCGGCACCTCTGAGGAATCTGGCTTTTCAAGTACACGCTCGTATGAGTTCACGGCCCCTTCGTAACCAGCATCCGTGGCTTTCCAAAGGGCATAGCTTACGGCATCCTTATCATTATCCAGAGGGATCAGTGTCGAGCGAACCCTGCCAAAACCACCATACATATCTACCTCATGCGTATTGTCTCGCTTATAATCACCAACTTTCACCCTTACGTGCCCGATACGTCTGTGCACCGACCCGGAGCTCATCAGGCTTCCAAAGCTTGACGAAATCTCATATCCCTGCAGGTCATTTACCCTGTAGTCAATATAGTAAGCGGGAGGATCTGCTTTAGCCAATACAGCAAACTCACGATCCAGTTCATTGGCCATAATGTCAAGCAGCTCATCCTGAGCGTTGAGGTTCAGGAAGGGCACTGCTAACCCACATATTGCCCAGACTATCCAAATCCGCTTCTTGTTCTTATCCTTCATTTTTTTCGAATACGCTTTTTCATCCAAGGTTGAACCCGGTTTGCTTAAGGTTATTAATATAACTGGTACAGAAACCAATTGGTATTAACAGATGATGTTAGTTGATAAACTATTCAATAATAATCTCCTTCCCTCCTGTTTGCTCTGGCTGAACAGTTCTCCCTCATTAAGGATAACTACCAGTTTCTCTTTTTTCATATCCTCTTTGTTCAACAATGCACATGAAGGTGAGCAAATAAATCGGCTACTATTCCCCTCAAAACTCGTAAAATCTGGCTGTATATTGATTAACGGTTACTTCCCTATTGAATCTGGGCAAACTTAATTAGCTCATCACCAAACATTCATATTAAAACCCTACCTTTGCGGCTTGAATTTGAACAAGCTCATGACAAGCATCAGAAATATTGCCATAATCGCCCACGTTGACCACGGTAAAACTACGCTGGTAGACAAGATTATACACGCATCTAAAATTTTCAGAGAAAACCAGGAATCAGGTGAGTTGATTCTGGACAACAATGATCTGGAGCGTGAACGCGGCATTACCATTCTCTCTAAAAACGTATCCGTACGCTACAAGGGGGTGAAGATCAATATCATTGACACTCCCGGTCACGCAGACTTTGGTGGAGAGGTGGAAAGGGTATTGAAAATGGCTGATGGCGTATTGCTGCTGGTAGATGCCTTTGAAGGACCTATGCCACAAACCCGCTTTGTACTGGGCAAAGCACTGGGACTGGGCCTTACGCCTATCGTAGTGGTCAACAAGGTGGATAAAGAAAATTGTCGTCCTGATGAGGTGCATGAGCAGGTATTCGACCTGATGTTCAACCTGGACGCTACAGAAGAACAACTGGATTTCGAAACCGTATACGGTTCGTCAAAGCATGGCTGGATGAGTGATGACTGGCAAAAGCCAACGGATAACATTTTTGCCCTGCTTGATAAAATTGTAGAAGTAATTCCTGAAGCTCCGGCACCTCAGGGTACACCAAGGTTCCAGGTAACTTCACTTGACTATTCTTCTTTCGTGGGTAGAATTGCCATCGGACGTATGTACCAGGGCAGCCTCAAGGAAGGGGCCTCTATGGGCCTTACCAAGAGAGACGGTTCCATCAAGAGGGTGCGCATCAAAGAGCTTCAGTTGTTTGAAGGGCTGGGCCGTCAGAAAGTGGAAGAAGTACATGCAGGTGAGCTTTGTGCCGTAGTAGGCCTTGAAGGCTTTGAGATTGGTGATACACTTACTGATTTTGAAAACCCTGAACCACTGCCACGTATCAGCATTGATGAGCCTACTATGAATATGCTCTTCGCCATCAACAACTCTCCCGGCTTTGGTACTGATGGTAAGTTTGTAACCTCCAGGCACCTGAGAGACCGTCTCTTCAAAGAAACTGAAAAGAACCTTGCACTACGCGTGGATGAAACTGACACGGAAGACAAGTTCCTCGTGTTTGGTCGTGGTATTCTACACCTTTCTGTACTGATAGAAACCATGCGCAGAGAAGGTTATGAACTGATGGTAGGTCAGCCACAGGTGATCTATAAAGAAGTTGATGGTAGCCGCCATGAACCCATTGAGCTACTGGTAGTAGACGTACCAGAGCATGTATCAGGTAAAGTAATCGAGCTGGCTACCCAAAGAAAAGGTGAGTTGACGATCATGGAGCCTAAAGGCGATCAACAGCACCTGGAGTTTGATATTCCATCGAGAGGGTTGATTGGCTTGAGGAACAACGTACTGACAGCTACTGCAGGTGAAGCAGTAATGAACCACAGGTTTAAGGAATACCAGCCGTTCAAAGGCGAGATCAAGGGCAGATCAAACGGTTCACTGATCTCTATGGAAAATGGTCCGGGCACTCCTTACTCGTTGGACAAATTGCAGGACCGTGGTACCTTCTTTGTGCCTGCCGGTGAAGACTTGTATACAGGTCAGGTAATTGGTGAGCATAACCGTGAGAATGACATTGTAGTGAACGTACAGAAGGGTAAGAAACTTACCAATATGCGTGCTGCAGGGTCTGATGACAACTCAAAAATTGCTCCTCCGAAGAAGTTCTCTCTCGAAGAAGCAATGGAGTACATCCAAAAAGACGAATACCTGGAAATCACGCCTAAGAATATCAGGATGAGAAAAATCTATCTGGACGAGAACACCAGAATGAGAATGGCCAAAAAAGAAGGCTGATCTGTAGATACTTTGTATATTCCCTGCCATGCTGGAGGCTTTATTTATACTTCTGCTTATAGCCGCAGGTCAGGGAGTTTTTCTTTCGGCAACCCTTTGTACCAATCGAGACAAGGGGTTGTCGAATTTGTTTTTGGGCCTGATCGTACTCTTCTTTTCTCTACAGCTTTTCGACCTGGTACTGCTTTCTTCCGGTAAGGCACTGGAGTATCCGCATCTGACCTTTTGGAGCATCCCGTTCAATCTGGCTTTCGGTCCATTGCTCTATCTCTATACCGTCAGCATCATTTCAAAAAATGCACTGAGGAAAGTTCACTTATTCCACTTTGTACCTTTTCTGCTTCATCTGATCTATATCAGTGTCATCTACCACTTCCGAGGTGCTGAAGATAAGATCAAGATGATCCAGGAATTACTTTTAGTACAGGCTGGCGCAGCCGGTCAGCATCCTGCCCTCTCTGATTTGCTGGCAGCCATTGTCATGTACCTGCAGTTCGCCATCTATATGGTATTGAGTTACCGATTAAGGGCCAACCAAAACCTCCCCGATACTAATCTTGTCAACTGGCTGCGAAAGCTGTGGCTGGCCATACTAATCATAGGACTCTTCGGACTGGTTCAGTTCCTGTTACTGACTGCCGGTATTGATCAGTATCCCCTCACTGGTTATCTGGCTGCGGCAATAGCGGTGCTTTATATCTACTCTGGTGCCATCGTATTACTCAAAAGACCCAAGGTCATTTTCGGTCCGCCAGAAAGTCCAAAGTATCAGTATTCTTCGCTAGGTGCCGATGAAGGTTCAGGACTCCTGAAACGAATCAGGCATTATATGGCAGAGCACAGTCCTTATAAGCAACCGGACCTTACACTGAAACAGCTGGCCACTCTGATGGAGCTTCCCGAAAGACATATTTCGCAAGCGATCAACGAGCAGTCCGGGCAGAATTTCAGCGACTTCCTGAATGAATACAGGGTAAATGAGTTCAAAGTCCAACTGATGAAGCCTGCCAACAAACACCTGAGTCTGCTGGGCATTGCCATGGACTGCGGCTTCAATTCCAAGTCAACGTTCAATACGGTATTTAAGCGGTTTACCGGTCAGACACCCTCGGAATTCAAACGTCAGCAGCAGGAAAATAATTAGGTTCAGAAACATGTTTTCGGTCGCAAAAAACAGCCCCAGACTCGTTGTTTGAAGCAAAAACATGAAAAAGACTTTTCTCCTGACCCTCCTGCTTTTTGCTCAACATTTATCGGCACAGAAATTTGATATGGCTGGTTCATGGTTGGGTTCACTCGACTTTAGCGGACGTACCATGGACATTCTCATCACATTTGAACAAACCGAAGGCAAGCTCACCGGAAACCTCAGCAGCGAAAAACAGCAGCTGAAAGATATCGGTATCAGCAATATACAGCTATCTCTACCCAACTTGAAATTTGACATCCCTCTGGCCGGTGGAAAATGGACCGGTACGGTCAATCAAAAGGAAGGCAGACTGGAGGGAAACTGGATTCAAGGGCCCTACAAGGCTACGTTAAATCTGGTCAAACAGCAGGTTAAACCTCAACTCAGGATAAAAGACAGATCCCAGACACCGCAGGCACCTTTTCCCTATGATATAGAAGAGGTAAGCTTCATCAATCAGCGTGACGAGACAATTCTGGCTGGCACCCTGACATTGCCAAAAGGAACAGGGCCCTTTCCTGCAGCGATATTACTGACCGTAGCTGGTCCCAATGATCGAGATCAGTCCCATGGCAGCCCTCAGCACAAACCCTTTTTGGTGCTCGCTGATCATTTGACCCGACAGGGCTTTGCTGTACTCAGGGCGGACGACAGAGGCATTGGAGGCTCTACAGGAGATCTTTTTCAGTCCACTATAGAGGATTTTGCCCATGATGCCCTGGCAGGTTTTGAATTGTTAAAACAACACCAGAGAATCGACCCTGAACAGATTGGTTTTATTGGTAATAGCGAAGGTACCCTGGTCGGACCAATGGCCGCTGCCATCAATAAAGAGACGGCCTTTATTGTCACGCTGGGTGGCATGGGAATTCCCGGGGCCGAAGTAATACTGGACCAGGTGAGGGCTATAGGTCAGCTGGGAGGGCTTGACGAAACAGAAGTAGCAAAGCTTCGAGCCCACAGCCAGGAGCTTTTCGGAGTTATCAGAAATGAACTGGATAGCAAGAAGGTAGCTCAAAAGCTGAGAATTTTGCTTGAAAACAGTGAAAAACCGGATATGGATGAAAGATTATTCCTCGTACCAAAGTCCATAGAGGAACAAATCAAAATCTTCTCCAGTCCCTGGTATCGTTATCAGGTCGACTTTGACCCTGCGCCCTTCCTACAATCCATTACCTGTCCCTTTCTGGCCTTACATGGTAGTCAGGACCCTTTTGTGGCTCCTGACAAGAACCTCGCAGCCATAGCAGCACATTTACGAAAAGCCGGAAACCAACAATATGCCACCATGCTTTTACCCGGGCTCAATCATGTCTTTCAGGACGCAACCTCAGGTTCTCCTCTACTTTACAATGAAAATGAAATCTCCTTTTCACCCAGGGCCCTGACCTTGATTAGTAGCTGGTTAAAAGTATCTTTGAAAATGAAGCCCTGATCACAACTTAAGAATCCAAAGCTGTGTCAAAGGGTAAAAAGAGGAACTATGAAGAAATTGCTTTGCCTTTTGACACTTGCCTTCTTAAGCTTTAGTGCCTGTGACGATGGAGCAACAGAGCTTGAGCAGGATGGTTATATGATCTTTGGCCGGTATGCCGGCTTTTGCGTAGGCGATTGCTTTACTGTATTCAAGGTAACACCAAACGACCTCGTAGAAGATCAAACCTCTGAGCATTTCACGGGTGACAATTATGAGTTTGTGCCAGGCAGGGTTCTGAGTGCTACCGACTATGGGCTGGCCAAGGTGCTGCTGTCCAAAATCCCACAGGAACTATTACTCTCTGAAAAGGAAGCCTATGGTTGCCCCGACTGTGCCGACCAGGGTGGTTTCTACATTTCTTTCTCACTGCAGGGAGTAGAAAAGAGCTTTCGACTAGACACCCGTCAGACAGATGATCAATCGCAGGAAATTCTGACATTCAAAGACCAGCTCAGCGAGGTAATTGAGGCGATCAGGGAATAATCATTTAGTCGATGATTCATTGATTAAAGGAGGCTGCCACTTACCTTGTGTTCATGAAAAAGATACTGGTCTTAACAGGGGGTGGTGACTGTCCTGGTTTGAACGCTGTTATTCGTGGCATTGTCAAAAGAGCCACCCATGAAAAAGATGTGGAAGTCTACGGGAGTATTGAAGCCTATAACGGACTTCTCAGAAATCCACAGGAGATCATTCCACTCACCAATGAAAATGTAGCCGGTATCCATGTAAAAGGTGGTACCATTCTGGGCACCACTACCAAAGGAGGCCCCTTCGGCTTTCCAACGCAGGATGCAGATGGAAAGTGGTTTATGAAAGACCGCTCGAAGGAGACTGTGGAAATGATTCGCGACATGGGCTTTCACTGCGTGATTAGTATTGGTGGTGATGGTTCGCAATCCATCAGCCAACGCCTTTTTGAGATGGGCATGCCTGTGGTGGGCGTACCCAAGACCATAGACAATGACCTGTCTGCTACAGATTACACCTTCGGTTTTCAAACAGCAGTGCAGGAGGCCACCGATGCGGTAGATAAACTGGTTTCCACTGCAGAGAGTCATCACCGTGTGATCATTCTGGAAGTAATGGGCCGAAGTGCCGGCTGGATAGCATTGCATGCCGCTATAGCCGGTGGTGCTGAGCTTTGCCTGATTCCGGAGATTCCCTACGACATTGATAAAGTAAAACAGCGGATCGAATCGCGATACAATGAGGGTCGGGGCTTTGTGAATATTGTGCTGGCCGAAGGCGCTAAACCCAAGGATGGTACCATCACCTCCAAGGCCAGTGATGAAATTGGTTATAAGAACCTCAGACTGGGGGGCGTGGCCTACCAGCTAAGTCAACAGCTGAAGGAGATTGATTGCAAAGCTGATATTCGTGAAATGGTACTGGGACATTTGCAGAGAGGTGGAACCCCCAATGCCTTCGACCGGGTGTTAGCAACACAGTATGGAGTAAAGGCACTGGAACTCGCTATTAATAGCGAATTCGGCCAGATGGTAGCTTTTAAGAATAACAGCATTTGCTCGGTATCACTCAAAGAAGCCACGGCCGCTTACAACAATGTGGACCCCGATTGTTATCTGGTTCAGGCAGCAAAGGGGATCGGCATCTCATTCGGAGACTAGTTGCTAGCAGGCAATCCAGGTTTAGGCCTTCCAGGATGCCTGAGCGGCAATCACGGGTACCCGAGATATCTCGCCTGGATTAGATTCAAGGCATAAAAAAAGGAGCCGAAGCTCCTTAATTTTTAGACTTTCGATAAAGATTTACCGGGTCAGCCTATAAACCTTACTACCACTGTATTCAGCGAGTAGTGTTGACTTATTGACCAGCTTTCTGAAATCGTCATCGATAATCTCATCGCCTGCCAACAATGTCATGGATTGAATGAGTTTGTTGTCTTCATCAAATACCTTGATGATTTGTTCTTCTTCCAATTGCGGAAATTCTTCTGAATTTCGGACATCTTCATAGGCCCTTTCCAGAATCGCCTGGTCGTCAAACTCAATCGCATCCAGTGATTCAGTCAGATTGGGTCCCCCTCCGCTTATTAAAAAAATGCCGGAAGTGATCAATACGATCAGCCCGGCCACGAGTAAGTTGTTCTTTCTTCCTGAAGCACTCATAGTTAACAGACTTTAAGTTAATAATTCGGTTATAGCATACCTTTATGTGGCTCTTCATTCCACCCGGCACAACTTGTATCAAGTTAACCATTTTTTACTGAGAACCAAATTTTATTTCATGAAATGAACACAAAACCAACTTTAGAAGCTATGCAATCGAATGTCATTAAAATTATATTCTGATTAAGATTCATGTCAGATTGCTAATTCAACGGCTCCAAACAAAAAAAGAGAGCTTAACAGCTCCCTTTCTATGATTCACATTATTTTTCACCCTAGTCTGCCACCTGATAAATGGAAGTATTGTTATAAGATGAAAGAAAGTTAGACTGATTAAGCAGTCGCAGGGTATATTCATCCTCAACTTCCTGATCTTCCCAAAGGGAGATTATTTCTATCAATTCGTTATCCTTGTCATATATCTTGATCGTCTTCAGGATTGCTTCTTCTATCACATACTCCTCTTCGTCCATCTCCTGAATGGCTCTTTCAATCAAGGCTGTTTCGTCTATATCAAGTTGGTAAATTGAGTTATCAACCGTTTCTCCATGAGAGCTGAATTCTCCTGCGAAGATAGCCAGGACTGACACTACGATCCCAACAAATAAGGCTGATGCTTTCTGAGTTTTTGATGCTGCTTTCATAACTATATCTATTTAGTGTTGATGTTCATGTGTTTGTCCGTAGACATTGATAAAACGGACAACACCCTTTCTTACCCAACTATGATGCCAGAAAAAGTTTTATGAGATGAAAAAGCCATGTTTAGGATATTTAAGACAAGACTATTTAACCAGTAGTTAGATGGTGGTCAAACAGTAACCGCATAACAGGTTCATTTTAATCCACCGAATTCTCGGTGCGATTGTGATTTATTCCCTCTTATACATCCACGCGGGTAGCAAAGCCGATAACAATGCGAAATACAAACCCCGTTCCTCGTCTATCCTGGCATTAACAAAATCAAGGGTATACAAAACAAAGAAGGCCACCCCTGGGGCAGCCTTCTTTCCGAATACAGTAATTTGATATATGTTATTCTGAAATCTTGTAGATCAGCGTATTGTTATACTCTGATAAGAATTCAGCTTGATTCAACCTCTGCTGTGTTAATTCGTTCTCCACTACCTCGTCCTGACCAACAGTCACTGTTTCCAGCAACTCGTTGTTTTCATTGTAAATCTTAATAGTTCTCAGACTTACTTCTTCTTCAAAATCAAAAACTTCATCTTCCAGGTCTGCAATAGCCCTTTCCATCAATGCTGTTTCGTCAAAATCGAAGACAATTTCTGCTTCATTTGAAGTCACTCCGTAAGAGTTAACTCCTGCCACAAAAGTGACCACCGCTGCCAATGCCAATGCGACTATCGCTGACACTGTTTTCTGATTTTTTAATACTGTTTTCATGACCGTGTTGTTTTGTACTGTTGTTGTTTTATAGATATTCTGACCTGAATATTTGTTTGAAACGTCAGCCCTTTTAGCTGCTCATCTCTTACACTTATTATGACGACAAAGTTCCATAAAAGTTTACTCTGAGCAGCCAAAAAGGTAGATTATTTTCCTCATTCGGCATATAGCACGGATGAACCGTAGAATATTTGGACTGAAATTTCAGCAACAAAAAACCCCGACTGGGTCGGGGCACATAATCGAATGAATATTTTGTCTAGCCAATCGCCTGTTCAAGGTCTGTCAACAAATTGTCCACGTCTTCTACTCCGACACTGAGTCGGATGAGTGAATCCAGTAGTCCGATCTTCTCTCTTTCCTCCTTTGGAACACCCGCGTGGGTCATAGAGGCAGGGTGGTTTGAGAGTGATTCTACACCTCCCAGAGATTCGGCCAGAGCAAACAGTTTAAAACGCTCCATGATTCTGAAAGACTCTTCTTTATCATCTTCTGTCAGGGTGAATGAAACCATGCCTCCAAAGTCGCTCATCTGGTCTTTGGCGATATCATGATTTGGGTGATCTTCAAAACCGGGCCAGTACACCTTCCCAATCTTAGGATGATTACGCAGGTACTGTGCTACCATTCTACCATTCTGGCAATGCCGCTCCATACGCAGGTGCAGGGTTTTGATACCTCTTAATACTAAAAAGCAGTCTTGTGGTCCGGCAATGGCGCCACTCGCCTTTTGTATAAAGGCAAGCCTGTCATTGAGTTCTTCACTGTTCACAACAAGAGCTCCCATAACCACATCTGAGTGACCTCCCAGGTATTTGGTAACTGAATGCATTACAATGTCAGCGCCCAGGTCAAGTGGGGTTTGTAAGAAGGGTGTAGCAAAGGTATTGTCTACCCCCAACATCACCTTGTGCTTATTGGCTATGGCGGCAGCTCCTTTAATGTCTACGATGTTCATCATAGGGTTGGTAGGAGTTTCCAGCCAGATCAGCTTGGTATTATCATTGACGTAGTTTTCAATATTACTCACATCATCCATAGAGATGAAATGAAACTTAATACCAAAATCCACAAAGATTTTTGTGAAGATACGGTAAGTACCTCCATACAAATCATTTCCGCTAATCACCTCGTCACCGGGCTTTAAAAGCTTAAGAATGGCATCTATAGCTGCCAAACCTGAAGCATACACCAAACCATGTTTGGCATTTTCCAGGGCCGCTATGCTATCCTGTAGAGCAAAGCGCGTTGGGTTTTGTGTTCTTGAATACTCAAAACCCTTGTGATCTCCGGGAGATCTTTGCACGTAGGTCGAGGTTTGGTAAACAGGCGTCATGATCGCCCCTGTAGACGGATCGGGCTTTACTCCGGCATGTACCGCTTTAGTTCCAAATTTCATCAATACTGTGGTTTACTTTGGTTGTTTCGGCTGAGCACCAAAATAATCGTCCAATTGTTTAGACATTTCATCACCCGACTGAGTGTAATTGGGTGTAAGGTCTTTATGTCCCGGCATTTGCTCGATCATCAAGGTCTGCGTTGGGAAGGCAAAACGCACTCCCAGGTGTTCCGCCAGCTTGTTCACTTCGAGCATTATTTCCTGGCGGCACCTTAGCTCATCAGTCCACGTGGGTACGTCAAAAAAGATATAGAGCATGATATCAAGCGAGCTGGCTGCATAATCATTCAGAAAAATATTGTAGTAGTCTTTACGGGTTTCAGGGTGTGCCAAAACAATACGCTCCACTCCTTTCACGAAAACTTCAATGAGGCGCGAAGGCGTATCATAGGTAACCGAAAGCTTGGTATAAAACCTGCGATAGTTACGCTTGCCATGGTTGTCAACATTGCTATTGGATATAATACTGTTTGGTACGTACATCACCGAATCGCGGAAGGTACGCACCCGCGTAGACCTAAAGCCTACTTCCTCGACTGTGCCGTCAATATCACCTGAAGTAACCCAATCGCCAATCTGAAAGGGTCGGTCTACAAAAATCATCAGCGAACCAAACAGATTTTTCAGCGTGTCTTGTGCGGCCAGGGCAAAGGCCAGACCACCAATGGAAAGCCCGGTGAGCAAAGGCCAGATATCAAATCGGAAGCCTTTCAGGATAGCAATAATCCCGACCACGATGACAAAGGTTTTGAGGATTTTCCGCACCAGAGGTACCAGCTGATCATCCAGAGTATTTTCAGATTGTCTCGCCAGTTTTTCCATGTATGCACTGAGCACATCGACAAGCTTATAGAAGAAGATGGTAGCGAAGAGCGGCAATACAGCATCCACTCCTTTGATCAGGTAGCTGGTGATCCATGCCGGAAGCTGCAAGACAGGGAACAGCAGCTTCACAAACATGAAAACTACAAACCAACTGAGTGGCCTGGCCACAGGAAGTATGTAATTCCGGGCGACATCTACCTTTCCATATTTATGCAGCAGCCTGACCAGCAGGTTTCGGGAAAAGAATGTAAGTATCTTATGAAAAGTAAAGCTGAGAATGGTCAGGGCCAGAATACCCAGAAGCTGCCAAACATGCAGTCCAAAGTACTTTTTAGAACCTAGCTTAGGCAGGAGGTTGAGCAGCTTATCAGTACCAAAAGGGTATACCTCCTTGTGCAATGCATCAATCTCACGCACCGTCTTATTGGAGTAATACCAATAGTCTCCGTACTTCTGAACGTAGACATCCGGAAACTCGTCAAAAAGCACATAGCGCTGCTTATTGTAGAGACTATCATAATAGTTGTTTGACTTAGGCAAGTCATCCAGGGCTACATAGCTGCCTGTGCCATCCAGAATCTGCTTGAGCTCAATGGCCAGGTTTTCCAACTCCTCTTCACTCAGATCGCTATGATACAACGATTTTGCTGCCTGTGCCGGCATATATTCTTCTTCCTGCAGGTACTTCAGGTGATTGTAAATAACCTCATAGGGATTTGAGAATCTTTCAGGCAGTGTATCCTGTGCCCTGAGCAAAACGGGTAGCTGGGAGACAGCAAAAACAAGTAGCAAAACTCTCTTCATAGCTGTTATTTTCTGACCGTGTAAATGGTCATTTGGTTTGCGAAATTAACAAACAACTCATATTCACCTCTACTCTGATGATAGATAATTCCGACAGCCGCATCAGCCGCCAGCGGCATAGTAGTGATTAGTTTTCCCTCTTTGTTGAAGATAGAGCCCTCTCTCTGGTCGATATTTCTGACCACAAATACCTCGCTATCGTTTCTGAAATTGTAGAAATCAAAGTCGGCATTTGCTCCTCTGGTAAGCGGCACACTAAACAGCTCCTTACCTTCTTCATTGATCAACACCGCATTGGACACATCTCTGCGCAATACCGCATAGCCGGTATTCAGTTTGTCTCTCAGCAGTTGAAAGCGGCTTCTTACATCAGGCCTGAGTAACTGATTGCGACCTTGCACCGCACCAAGAAAATTCACCCGAATCACCTCTCCATTATCGCTTGTAACCACAACCTCACTTCTGGTAAAATCTGAACTCTTTGTGATGCGCACATCTCCGGCCAGACGTTTGCCTGTATTATATGGAAAGCCCGGATAGTACTCTCCTCTTCTATTGGTCAGGTGTACTTTGCCGGTAGCCTCTACCATTACAAAGCAATCTCTCCCCCTGATTCTTACGTGTTCGGGTACATCCAGCAGCTGAGAACCAATCGCCTTTGGGTTCCAGCCTTCCAGCAGCTTACCTTCTTTATCATATAGATAGACATTTCCTCTTCGGTCAGCCGCAGTATACCGATAGCGCTTGGTATTGTCATAGTCGATCACGCGGTGATTCCCCAGGGGTAATTCCGTATCAAACTGTTTAGGAAAACCTTCCACATCATCGCCATTCCTGTCCACCAGGTGAATGGCACTGTCTGTGAAGAAAAAGTATTGAAGCTTGCGATTGTTGTAGTAATCAATCTGACTAACAACACCATTTATAGGACGATTAACATCCTTCTTCCATTGCACTACTCCCTGATCATCGATAAGATAGAGCTGGTTGTCCAGGTCCTGAAGCACTACTTCCCTGCTACCATCATTATGGTTGGTAACGACAAAAGGGGCGGTAATTAACGTAGTATCCGCAAAGGCATTGACTCTGACATCTGGTTTAGCCCCCGGCTCAGTACCTCCAGCGACCAGGTCTGTACTCTTAAAGCCAGCTGACTCATTAAAATCCAGCGAGGCATTGATAAGTACTCCCGCCCCCGTGGTGCTTAGCTGAAAAGAAAAAACGTCCAGGGCTGCAGTCAGTCTCCCTCGCTGGTCGAAGAAGTCCTGCCAGTTGGCTTTCATTTTATCATTCAAACCTTCAAGCAGGAATTCAAAGTTGTAGACGGAAGTAAAGTTGGTTTCCTGCACCAGATTATCGATATACCTTCTTCTTTCTATGGACCTGCCCCAGGTATTTTCTGCATCATATTCGGAGAGCATGGTTTTAAGCACCTCCACATTGTTACCGAACATCAGCACATTATTAAAAATGGTGTAATAGGTCTGTTCAAAACCTTCAAATCTATCACCATACAATATCTGAGGGAGTTCTGCCTTGTTAATAAAGATGATATCGGTTTCCATGAAAGACTCCCTAAATAAAGTATCGTTATCGGCCATAACAGTGGTAGCAAACTGATTGAGCATGGCATTGGCCAAATCAGGCTCATCTAGCGAAACCAGGAGCACCAGGTCTTCATTCTGATTGTTCAAATCCATCTTAACCCGACAAAGCTCACCACCATGCTGATCCAGAAACCGTCCAAGATCAAAATCTGTGAGTTCATTCTCAGGTGTTTTATTGAGACCAAACCATTGCATAGAAGATGCCGAGGTAGGTACGAAGTTTTTAAGTGTAAGGCTGGTTTCCTGCTCTCTGAGACTGTTTGTATTAACGATCGACCTTCCGTTGAAAAGTAAACCCTGGTCACTGGCTTCTATGTCCATCTTCAGAAAGAGTCCGTCTGCTGTTTCGAAGGCCGGAGTTTCAGTTGAAAAAACACTGGCCAGATCTCCCATTTTACTACAATCAATCAGTAGGGACACATCTGAACGGGAATCCGTCAGTTTGTAATCCATTCCGGCCAAAAGAACCAGATCCTGCCCTGTTGCTCTGATAACATCTTCTACAAGCAAAGCTGCAGGTGAAATAGCCAGATAGTTGCCCTCAATAAAAAAGGAAAATGAATCTTCAGGCAGCTGCACTTCATGAATAGTTTTGTCCTGGTACAACCGCTCGGTGATGCTCACAGAACCCTCACCATAAACGCGATTCAATATGGTTGTGATGGCCTCGGCATTCCATTCAAAACCCTTGCTTTCAATGAAGTAAAGTGGGTCTATCTGGTTATTGGCCGTAATATGGAAGCTGATAAAAATGGGTAAACTTGATAAATCTGACTTGATAGCCAGTGTATCGAGTCGGGAGAGCAATGATTTACCCGAAGCCAGAAATGGTATCTCTGCCAGTTCATCCCACCAGTCATAAGTAGCCAGTTCTTCATAAAAGTCGGTAGCATTGCTCACAGACAGTACTCCTATACTGGTGGCTGGTATAAGCTCTTCAATCCGGCCTTTGCTACTATTTTTTTCAAAAATGAAATACCAGCCGGCAGCCATAGCCAGCAGAAGGATCGCGATTACTACTATTCGGCTTTTCAAATCTTTTATCAGTCAAGCATTAACAGAAGCCGAAAATAATCAATTCTCGACTGGATGGAACTAAACTTATGCCCTCTCTTAAAAGCCAAAGATCTTTCATCACTGATTTACAGACTTCCCCGACAGGTTCTCAGGCAGTTAACGGGTTTTGACGGCCTGTCATATACATCTGCACACAGTTTATTTATTGTTATTAAAAGCCGGGGATTTTGGTTACCAGCAAGTATTTCAATACCGAACCAGCTTGTGCCATTATGACCCAATTCCTTAGGTCTTCAGGCATGCACTAAAAATCAAAAAGGCCCGGTTTACGAGTAAACCAGGCCTTTCTTATGTATTTGAAAATTCTTCTAAAACAACTGATCAGATGAGACCATTTGTTTTTCTTACCGCCTCAGCACTATTGCTTAAAGCTTCTTTTTCAGCATCGTCCAGATTAATCTCAACAATACGCTCTACTCCATTGGCTCCTATCAAAGCAGGAACACCAATACAAATATCATTCAGACCATACTCTCCGTCAAGCATGCAAGAACATGGGAACATTTTACCAGAGTCCTGAGCAATGGCCTGTACCATTGCAGAAACAGCAGCTCCCGGAGCATACCAGGCAGAGGTCCCTAACAGTTTGGTAAGTGTAGCTCCACCAACTTTAGTTGCTTCTTTTACCTCGTTCAATCTCTCAGCATCGATAAACTCAGAAGCAGGAACGCTGTTACGGGTAGCCAAACGAGTCAAAGGAATCATGCCCTTATCGCTATGTCCACCGATTACCATACCATCCACATCAGAGATAGGAGCCTCAAGAGCTTCTGCCAATCGGTACTTAAAGCGTGCAGAATCTAATGCTCCACCCATACCAATAATTCTGTTCTTAGGTAAGCCTGTGGCTTTATGCGTCAGGTAAGTCATGGTATCCATTGGGTTTGACACCACAATAATGATTACATTAGGAGATGCCTCAATCAGCTGCTCCGCTACACTTTTTACAATACCAGCATTGGTACTGATCAGTTCCTCACGGGTCATTCCCGGCTTACGTGGAATACCTGATGTAATGACTGCCACATCGCTACCGGCTGTCTTACTGTAGTCGTTGGTAGCTCCAACAATTTTGGTATCAAAGCCATTAAGGGAAGCCGTTTGCATCAAATCCATGGCCTTACCTTCGGCAAAACCTTCTCTGATATCTAACAATACAACTTCAGCGGCAAAATCTTTTATGGCGATATACTCTGCGCAACTGGCGCCTACTGCTCCGGCACCGACTACTGTAACTTTCATAGGTTCTTTGTAAAATTTATTAATTCAAAACTGAGCCGCAAAGTTAACAACCTAGGCCACGAAATGAAACGGATAAGCAGATGATTAAAGAAGTATTCAGGCTTTGTCGGTATAGGCCTGTTTTAGCTCAAAAAAGCCAAAAGAAGACTTGTATGCCTCAAAAATCTTAGAAGTGTAGTCATTATAGCGTGTCAGCAGGCTTTCCAAAACGAGCGCTTTCACTTTGGGCTTGGAATCAAACACCTCCAGAATGTTTCCCTGAGGCAAAACAAACAGTTGAGCATCTTCACTGGTCACGATGGCATTATAGATGCGCTGACTGTCACGGACAAAGCAGTTATCACCAAAAGCTTCAGAGGCAGCTACATTCATCAATGGCTCCATCTCACCGTCCCGGTCGAGGTTAAGCGACACGGTACCGGACTGTACAATATACAATGCCTGACTCGGGTCTTTTCTGAAAAAAACAGCCTCGTTTTTCTTATAAACTCTTGGATAGAGGTAGGGTAGAAATATGAAAAGCTGATCATCAGAAAGCAAGTCAAAAGGTTTCACGCCTCTTAAAAACTCGATGCGCTCCTTCTCTTCTTTACTATATGTTTTCTTAAATGGATTAAACATGTCCTTCTTTCCGAATCAGGCTAAAAATAGTTTTTGTCTTCGGGGTCACTTTAAATCTGTCATCTATCCGCAGGCCCACTACCCACACAATTTCACCGGCCGATTCCACTACCCTGATATGTCTTTTTAAGTTTACCGGAATTTTACGGTCAATCATAAAATCGCTGAGCTTTTTTTTGCCACTCATACCCAATGGCTGAAACTGATCTCCTTCACGCCAGCTCCTTATTTTAAGAGGAAATTGTAGTTTTTCCATATCCAGTAGCGCATTTGCTTCCTTGAAGGAGTTTTTCTCCAGGGGTCCGCAAGATTGTTTGAGTTCGTAAGTCACCTCTCCTATTTTCAATTCATCACCTTCCTCTGCACTAATCAACTGCTCCTCAAATTCCGCAAGTTCCCTTAAATCTATCACCAGTTCTTCCCTGTCAACCGTCAGCCGGTGTGTCTTCGAGAGAAACTGCCGACCCGAATGTTCATTAAATGCCCTGAACATCTCCTCACACTGACTATAGTTAAAACCAAAGGGTTTGAGCAAATGCTCCAGCACATAGGGGCCGCTTACCTTAGACTTCGGCAGGTATAAAAAGGTTTCGTGTTTTCTGAAGGCTGTTTGCCTTAGCTGTTCCATCCCCGCCAAAAAGAAAGCCTCTACCTCCGTATTCCGTTTTGCTGTATCCCTGAAAGTATTCAGCAGGTCAGGATTCAACTGCTTTAATAATGGAGTCACCTGATGCCGGATAAAATTACGCTTATAATAAACCTCCTGATTCGAGGCATCCTCCCGCCAGCTTATATTGTTTTGCCTTGCACATTGCTCAATCTCATCCTTAGTAAAGTCCAGCATGGGTCTGATCACCATTTCGTTCCGGGGTTTTATACCTCTCAGTCCGGAAACAGAAGTACCCCTGGTCAGGTTGTGTACTACGGTTTCAAAAGAGTCTTCCAGGTGGTGAGCTGTTGCGATGAGCGTATAGCCCTGACTGGCGGCCAGGGTCTGAAACCAGGCATAGCGCAGGTCTCGGGCAGCCATTTGAATCGAAACACCATGCTCTTCAGCATATGCCTTCGTGTCAAAAGATTTACTGAAGAAAGGGATTCTCAACAAGGCAGCAGTATTGCTCACCAGAGCTTCATCGGCATCCGACTCAGCAGCCCTTAGGGAAAAGTTGCAATGTGCCACCCCCACGTCAAAACCCGCTCTATGGAACAAATACATGAGCACCATAGAGTCCACTCCCCCGCTCACAGCAAGTAAAACCTTGTCTTCAGGAGAAATAAGGGCATGTTTTTTGATAAACTCCAAAAAGCGGTCGCTCATGGCCCAAAAATACGACAAATCGCTAATTTTGCGCATTCTGAAAATGAACAGGTACTTTCTCACACTTCTATTAATCGCTATCGGCTGGACAGGTCTAGAGGCCCAGACCAAGATCATTGTTAAAAAGGCCGATCTGTTAAAACCGGGAGTGGTTAATAACCAGCCCGTGCGCAAGCTTCTGGGTAATGTTCACCTTATCCAGGGCAATACAAACATCTACTGCGACTCAGCCTATTTCTACTCAAACAGCAACTCTGCCCAGGCCTTTAGCAATGTGCATATACTGGACCAGGTAGATACGCTGGATCTGCGTGGAGACTATATGGAATATGAGGGAAACAACAGCCTGGTAAAAGTACGGGGTAATGTGATTTTTAAAGATGACAGCACTGACCTGTATACCGATAACCTGGACTATGACCGTACCACAGAAACAGGTTACTATTTTGATGGCGGCAAGCTGGTAGACAGCACCAATGTATTGACGAGCCTCAGAGGTTACTACAATGCCAATACTAAAAAAGCCCAGTTTATAGATTCTGTGGTGTTGGTCAGTCCTGATTTCTACATGGAAACCGATACGCTAGACTACCATACCGTAGAAAAAGAGGCCATATCCAGGGGCAGAACACACGCGCTGACAGAAGAAAAAGACACCCTGAACTCCACCGTAGGGATGCTCTATAAACAGCTTGAGAAATACAGCGAAATCTACAGCGGTACCATCCTCACAGAGGAATATGAGATTAAAGGTGACACCTTAATTGCAAACGACAGTCTCCAGTATTATCAGGGCATGCAAAATGTTACACTCGAATCTTATGAGGATTCGCTGAAAATTTATGGCAACCAGGTTTACTACGATAAGGTCAGCAGCACGGCCAAGGCCTATGACCAGGCCTATCTGAGAAAAATGATGCGCGGAGACAGCCTCTTTATTCAGGGCGATACACTCCTTTCTGTGCAAAATGATGAAGGGAGTGATAAATTTCTTTCGGCCTATTTAGGGGCTCAGATGTATAAATCAGACATGCAGGCCAGGGCTGACTCGATCACTTATAATTTGTCAGATTCTACCATTTACATGTACCGCGATCCTGTTATCTGGAATATCGACAGTCAAATCAGCGCTGACTCTATTCGCATCACCACATCTAATAACCGTATTCACAGAATGTACCTCGCCATCAACTCATTTGTGATTTCTCAGGATACCTCAAAAAACTTCAATCAGGTAAAAGGTCGGGATATGGTAGTCTACTTTGAAGATGGCTATATCGAAAGATCTGATGTATTTGGCAATGGAGAAAGCATCTATTTCACAGGAGATACGGGAGGTGGATCCAGCTCCATGAACAAACTGAAATGCTCGAATATGAGTATTTACTTCAGCAATAACTTTGTAACCGAACTCCGTACCTATCGGGAGGTAGACGGCAGCCTCATTCCTCCATTTGAGATACAAGACCCAGACCGAAAGCTGCGGGGCTTTGTATGGCGCATACGAGAGAAACCCACCCTACAGAACATTGTGAAACGGATGAGATACGACCGCTAGCAGCATTCACTTAGTCAACATCAGGCGGGGAAGGTTAAAAATGGTTAAACCCGCCTGTTTTGATCAGAAAAGTCGTTTTCTTTGAACAAGGAAAGCGGACATACTAAAATTGGATATCTCCGCTAATACTGGTAACTTTGCACGCTTATGAGAAAAACGGTAGTTCTGACCCTTTTTGTTGGTGTTTCTGTGATGTTTGGATGCACTACCCGTTTGGCTAAACTGGAAAAGAGCGCTGACTTTGACGAGCTCTATAAAGGCGCTATCGCCTATTATGAGCAAGGCAAGTACGCCAAGGCCAAATTACTCTTTGAGAAAGTATCTCCCTACTACCGGGGCACCCTGGAAGCTGAAAAGGTTCAATTCTATTGGGCTTACTGCGAGTACTATCAAAGATTATACACACTGGCAGCTTTCCGCTTCAAGAACTTCTACCAGACCTACGGTCGAAGTGAGTTTGCAGAACAGGCTGAATACATGCATGCCTTCTCACTTTATAAGGACTCGCCCGACTCTAACCTGGATCAAACCAGTTCTGAAGAGGCGGTCATCGCGATGCAGAACTTCCTGAACAGAAGACCCGCCTCGCAATACTACCTGAGGGCCAATGAGATCATTGATGAACTACAGGTAAGATTTGAAACCAAGGCTTACGAACGAGCCAAATTATATTATAAATTATCAACGGGATTGTCATTCCGAAACTATCTGGAAGCGGCAATCGTTACCTTTGACAGCTTTAAAGCAGATTACCCGGATTCTAAATACAATGAGGAGCTGATGTTTTTGTCTATTGAGACAATTTACAAGCTTGCTGAAAACAGTATCACAATCCGTAGAAAGGAAAGATTCCAGAAAACGATAGCGTACTACAATGACTTTGTACAGCGTTATCCTGAAAGTGAATTTCTGGAAAGAGCTCAGAGTTTTAATGAGCTATCAGTTAAAGAATTAGAAGCATTAAATAAAGTAGATTAATTATGGCTGCAAGTCCATCTATCATTACCCGCAATACTGACGAATTAGCGAATCCTACTGAGAACATTTATGAATCAGTAGCGATTATCTCTAAAAGAGCGAAGCAAATCTCTACCAACATGAAAGAAGAGTTGAATGGCAAGCTTGCCGAATTCGCTTCTACGGTTGACAATCTGGAGGAAATCTTCGAAAACAGAGAGCAAATCGAGATTTCAAGGTTCTACGAAAGAATGCCAAAGCCTACCTCTATGGCGGTGGAAGAATTCGAGAATGACAATATCTACTGGAGATATAAAGATCAGGAAGAGTCTGACGAACAAAAATAAGTCTTCATGCTCGAGGGCAAGAAAATTATACTGGGAGTAACCGGGAGTATAGCAGCTTATAAGGCTGCTTTTTTCGTCAGGTTGTTAGTAAAAGAGGGTGCAGAAGTCAAAGTAATTATGACCAGGGCTTCCCATGATTTTATTACACCGACTACGCTCGCCACACTTTCCAAAAACCCGGCACTATCAGCCTTTACTAAAAATGAGGCAGGTGAATGGAATAATCATGTAGACCTGGGCCTCTGGGCTGATCTGATGATTATTGCTCCGGCCAGTGCCAATACCCTCGGCAAAATGGCTAATGGTCTATGCGACAATCTTCTGTTAGCCACCTACCTCTCAGCACGTTGCCCGGTTTTCTTTGCTCCGGCCATGGACCTGGACATGTACCAACACCCGGCCGTACTTCATAATATTGAGCGGCTCAAAAGCTTTGGCAATCATATGATTGAAGCTGAACATGGTGAGCTCGCCAGTGGGCTGGTTGGCACAGGTCGTATGGCCGAACCTGAGCAAATGGTGGCCAGGTTGAAAGATCATTTTACGGCTGCAAAGCCCCTCGCCAACAAGAGGGTAATGATCACCGCAGGCCCTACCTACGAGGCCATTGACCCTGTACGGTTTATCGGCAACCATTCTACCGGAAAAATGGGTTTTGCCCTGGCTGAAGAAGCTGCCAGACGAGGTGCAAAAGTGACCCTGGTATCAGGTCCGACACACCTGAGTGTTAGTCACCCCAATATTGATTTGGTCAGAGTACAATCAGGTAGCGAAATGTATGAAGCCTGCCTGAAGGTAAACCATGAGTCCGATGTAAACATACTTGCTGCCGCAGTTGCGGACTATGCACCACGCAATGTAGCCACGCAAAAAATTAAGAAGAAAACTGCTGAGATGTCGATAGATTTGGTAAAGACTACCGACATAGCCAAAGAGTTGGGTGAGCGCAAGCACAATGGTCAAATCAACGTGGGCTTTGCATTGGAAACGAACTCGGAGCTAGACAATGCCAAAGAGAAGATCAGAAAAAAGAATTTTGATTTGATCGTGCTCAATTCTCTTAATGACAAAGGAGCAGGCTTTGGTCATGATACCAACAAGATTAGTATTATTGATAAAGAGAATAATATTCTTGATTTTGAGTTAAAGTCAAAGCAAGAAGTAGCGAAAGACATTATCAATGCCATTCTGGAAAAAGTTCATTAACCATTTTTCTCTCCTTTTCCTCTTAAGTTCATTCACGCTCAGTGCACAGGAACTGAACTTTACGGTAAGCGTAAATGCCGATCAGGTGAACACTACCGAGCGGGGTATTTTCACCGAAATGGAAACGGCCTTTGAACGATTTCTCAATGAGCGCGTGTGGACGACAGATCGTTTTCAGAACAACGAAAAAATCAAGGGCAACATCATTATCACCATCCAGAATCAGCCCTCCATTGGTCAGTTCACAGCCAATGCTCAGATACAGCTGGTAAGACCTGTCTACAAAACTTCTCATGAGACCCTGCTGCTCAATTTTGCCGATCGGGACTGGGACTTCCAGTTTACCCTGGGTCAGCCCATGAACTTTAATGAGAACAATTTTCAGAGCAATCTCACCTCACTCCTGGCCTACTACGCCTTTATAGCCCTGGGAATGGACTATGACTCTTTTTCCCTGCTCGGAGGTGCCGCTTTTTACCAAAAGGCACTGAATGTGGTAAACAATGCCGGACAGGGAAATGGCTGGGGACAGTTTCAGAACAGAAGAAATCGCTACTGGCTGTTAGAAAACCTTTCTATCAACAATCAGTATCAGCCGGTACGGGAAGCTATTTACACCTATCACCGCCAGGGACTTGATATTATGCGCGCAACGCCCGACAAGACCCGCACGAATATATTGCAGGCACTCAAAGACATTCAGCAGGTGAATCGCACTCTGCCCAACGCCATTCTCATCATCTCCTTTTTAGATGCCAAAAGTGACGAGCTGCTGAATATTTTCTCCAATGGCCCTATGAATATCAGGCGCGAGGCCTACAACGAGCTTTTGAAACTTGACCCCACACGCAGGTCTAAATATCAGAAGATCGTGCAGAATTAGTTCCTCCTATACTGGTGTAACAGGTAATTGGTGAATCGGTAGAAAGATGAAGACAGGTTCCCGATATTTCTCTGCAAAATTCCTCCCTTATTAATACATTTGCTGCATGCTCCAGCAGCTTAGCATTTCTAATTACGCGCTCATCAAAGAGCTTTCCATCTCCCCTGATCAGGGGCTTAATATTGTAACCGGTGAAACCGGTGCGGGTAAGTCCATTATGCTGGGAGCCTTAGGCCTCTTGCTGGGCAAAAGGGCTGATACCAAAGTGTTGTTTGATAATAGCCGCAAATGTGTAATTGAAGGCATATTTGATGTTTCCGAGTATAGACTCAAAGCTCTCTTCGATGAATTTGATGTGGACTACGATACTGAGTGTATTCTGAGAAGAGAGATCAGCAGTAGTGGTAAGTCGAGGGCATTCGTCAACGATGGTGTAGTAAACCTGGACTTTCTGAAGCAATTGGGAGCGTCCCTGATGGACATACATTCTCAACACGATACACTACTACTGGGTACCAATACTTTTCAACTGAACCTGATTGATGCCTTTGCTCAAAACGCTGACCTGAAAGATTCCTATGCTCTCCAGTATCAGGCTTATCAGGAAAAGAAAAGCATTCATGAGCAGCTGGTACATGAGTCAGCCGAGCTACGGAAAGAGGCTGATTATAACCAGTTTTTGTTTGATGAACTTGAAAAGGGAAACTTTCAGGCCGGAGAGCAGGAAGAGATGGAGGAAGACCTGGCCAAGCTTGAAAATGCCGAAGAAATAAAGACACGGCTTAACGAGGCTCTGGCCATTGCCGATCAATCTGAATTCAATATCAACAATTTTGTACTGGACCTGAAAAACTCACTCAATCAGATCAGCAGCTTCAGCAGCAACTACGAGAGCCTCAGAGACCGCGTGGAAAGTGTACTGATTGAGCTTAAAGACATTACTGGAGAGCTTGAACAGGAAGAGGGAAATGTAGAATATGACCCAACACGTACCGAAGCGGTGCAGGAAAGGCTGAGTCTGCTGTATAAGCTACAGCAGAAACATCAGGTGACTGATATAGACGCCTTGCGCAAAATCCAGGAAGCGTTGAGTGATGAGGTACTTCGTGTAGAAAATCTGGATGAAGCCATTGAGGCAGCTGATGCTGCACAGATGAAGGCCCTCACAAAGCTCAATAAACTGGGCGATCAGCTTTCAACCTCCAGAAAGAAGATTTTCAAAGACTTTCAGGCACAAATACAAGAGCTGCTGGCCGGCCTGGGTATGCCCAATGCCCGATTGGCCATAGATCATAAAAATCAGGACCCCGGCCCAAATGGAAAAGACCATATCAATCTGCTTTTTTCAGCCAATAAGGGAGTTGCCCCACAAGCCCTGAAAACCGCAGCCTCAGGCGGTGAATTTTCCAGGCTGATGTTTGCAGTGAAGTATATACTGGCAGATAAAACGGCCCTGCCCACCATTGTATTCGATGAAATAGATGCTGGTATTTCCGGAGAAGTGGCCATACAAATGGCCCAGATGATGACGGTAATGGCCGGCAATCACCAGGTAATGACCATTACCCACCTTCCACAGATAGCCGCCAAAGGAAGCTCGCATTATTTTGTCTTTAAAGACGATGCCGGTGAGTCTACAGCCAGTGGTATACGTAAGCTCAGTGAAGAGGAACGTCTGCTGGAAATCGCACAAATGATAGGAGGGAAAAGTCCGTCAGAAAAAACTATTGAAAGCGCTAAAGAGTTATTGACCTTATGAAGTGGTTTCTCAGAGCTCCCCATTGGAAAATCTTCCTGATCCAGTTATCACCCGCTTTGATAGCACCATTTATCATATTCCTGTTTTTTCTCTTTTCAGATTTCAACCAGCCTGAACCGGCCGATTTCAGCATTCTAATACTGATACCGCTACTCATCATTGGCATGATCGCTTTTCAGCTTAGCTACTATTGGAGCATCGGTAATAAGTTACAGCCGCTTTTACCGGAGGGAGTACCGATGAACCCTAAGTACTTCAATTTGGCACTGGCGGTTCCCCTGGCCGGTGTGGTAATCATTATGATGGCCGTGGCCGTTACCATCCTTACAGCCGATGAAAACTTTATGGAGCCAGAACCCTTCTTTGGTCTTTCTTTTGTTTTCATCATCTTTTACATGCTTTTCGCTCTTTTGGCCATGCTTTCGGGGTTTTATCAAATCTACTTTCTGGCCAAACTGGTCAAAACCCTTGAACTTCAAAGAGAGGTGCGTTTTGAGGAGTACCTACTGGAATGCGTACTTTTTTGGTTCTACATTGTTGGTATCTGGTTTATTCAGCCTAAGCTCAATGCCTTTATAGAGCAAATGGAAAATCCACCGGCCGGCCCTCCTTTAACAATGAAAAGTGGAAATTAGTGTTTGTTCCACGGAAGGCTTACCTACCAAACAGACAAGTCTCTCAAAAACTGGAAGTATAAGCTCTATTGACCAACTTAAAAATCGAAAATTGCATGATTTAGATAGACTCAATAACGACAGGTTATTTTCATGAAAAAGTCTTATTTCTCACTACTTAAATAAAATTTGACTTTCAAAGTTTCTGACCGTAACTTTAGAATTCTCAAAAATTAACAATACGTATGTCCGATAATGATAACTCTGATGATCTAATCGTGAATAAGAAGGTCGTTTTTAGTGTTAAGGACTTGCTGAACTACAGTTTATTCTTAATTGGACTGGCCACTTCTATAGCCTTTGTACTTGGACTTAACAAGGATGTAAACGAATTGTCTGAACTTCTTAAAACACAGAATAATAAGTTAGACGGTATTCAGGAGTCCATCGGTAAGTTAGAAAAAGAGCTTGGTGAAAAGATACAGGATAACATATCCTCTGTAAATGATGATCTGCAAGAGTTGAAGGAGGATTATAAATATGTAAAAGGTCAACTTCAAGCAAAAGGCCATATAGGTCCATAAACATGAAAAGCGCGGCACTACCGCTTTTAGGTCTCATAATACTCTTAGCTTCAACGACCTATGTTAAAAGTCGATTTAATCAATTATTTAAGGATTTTTCTAACCATCAAAATAAACTACAATCGACAATATCCCAACTTGATTCCCTTGACTCTCAATTACTAATTCCTACCTACCTTCCCAAAGATGATTCTCTCAAATTGAATTTTGATGCCGATGCTAAAGAAACTCCTAATGACGCCAGACCTTATCTAGAATCACACGATTCTATTGGGGTAAAACGTGAGTCAGAGCCAATTTTGCCTTCCGGAATTAGCCCAAGAAAAGGTAGTGATCTTAAGTCAATCAAGGCCATCCCTCATCCTAGGTCTGTTCAGATGCCTGCTATCGAATTAAGCACCAAGAAAATTGACTTTTTTTTAATGTATGGAAACGAGTTTCTTATCTCTACCGAGACCAGGCGACTCTTTAATTCGGATACCTTAATACGACATCTTGATAAAAGAAGCTTTAGGAAACTGAATAAAAAAAAGAATGGCATGATGCTAGGCATTGACTTACCTGAGCAGTCTGTCACCCCTAATACATCCCTTTATTTCTTTTTCAATAAAGACACTATCAAAACAGAGTTTAATAACAAGAAGAACGGACCTATGACAAATGACCAAAGACTCTATAATTATGATATCAAATTTGAAAACCAGTTTATCTTTGAAGATGGTTCGTATGAGGTCCATGTTTACCTCGGTAACGCAAAAATTCCCTACAAATTTCTATTCCAATTAAAGGTTTATCGTTAGCTAAAGACCGTTTTTTGATTACTTATCCAAAACCCAACCAAAGAACTGCAAATCAAATTTACCAAACACTATAGAATAGGCGGCAATTAGTTTCCTCATCGATAAGACTAAATATAGAAATCATATTACCCTGAAGTTCGAATGATAGATAAAGGCACAAATATTGTGTCTTACAAAACCATAATAACTCTTTCAAAAAATCAACTTAACTCTAAATCCCCCCACAATGCTGCTCGTACAAAGCCCGGCCTTCATTCTCAAAGGCATCTACTGAGGCCTTTAACTTTGGACAGGCTTCCCCGGCTCTGTTGAGCTTGATCAGGGTAGCTCCCCAGTAATAGTCGAGCTTGGGAATGCTCTCATCATAGAGCCCCGCCTGCTCGAAGTTTCTCAGCGCATCATCAAACTTATCGGTCATAAAGTAAAAGATGCCCTTGTTGCGATACGCCCAGCCATTCTGAGGATCACCTTTGATACCCAGATTGATGTCTTTCTCTGCCTGTTCCAACTGATCGGTCATCAGGTGAATATAACCACGGTTGTTGTTGAAATAGGGGTTGTTGATTTCCAATTCAAGGGCCTTGTTTACTTCAATCAGGGCTTCATCATAATTACCCTTATCAGTGGCGATCAGCGCCCTGGTATTGTAGATATTGGCCAGAGACGGGTCTAGTTTTTCGGCATCATCCAGAAACCTGTTCGCCTGATCATAATAGCCAAACAAGTAATAGGCACTGGCTTTGTTTATAACGGCTTCTACATTCGAAGAATCCTTATCCAACGATTTGTCAAAAGCATTAATAGCCCGTTTATAGTCCTTTTTAGCAATAAAATTTAAGCCGGCATTGAAGTCTACCCAGGCCGAATCAGGATAAGCCTCTCCCAAAAAGAGCAGGTCTTTAAGCGCATCGTCATACAGGCCTGTAGCATAGTAGGCATCAGCTCTGTTTCGCCAGGCATCCATGTAGTAGGCATCTACTTCCTTGATGGCCTTCGTATAGTCTACAATAGCTTCCGTGTACTTTTTATCTTTGTAATAGGCCACTCCCCTGTTATTGAAAGCCTCTTTCATTTTAGGATTCTTCTGCAGCGCTTCGGTGTAGAGCCTGGTCGCCTCCTTGAAGTTGCCTTCGGCCAGGGAATTGTTCCCCATTAAAAAAAACCGACCGGCCTTGTCTTCATTACTTTCACAGGCAAACAGAAGGAGTATAAAGAGACTGAGAATTCCGTGCTTCATATTTTCAATATTAAACCTGACCAGGGCATGGCAAAAATAGCCGTCAAACTTATTCAAACCTAAGACTTTTCATCCCGAAAAAGAACTGACTAACTTAGATCCATGTCAAAACCTTTTTCCATCAGGGCGCGCATCCGCAGCTTTAAATATGCCTTTCGGGGTATCTGGCTTTTGATCAGGGAAGAGCACAATTTCAGAATTCATATGGCGGCTACAGCGATCGTCATCTTTCTGGGTTTCTATTTAAAAGTAACCGCAACTGAGTGGCGCTGGCTTATATTTTGTATTGGTATGGTAATCACGGCTGAGGGTTTTAACTCAGCCATAGAGAAGCTGACAGATCTGAAACAACCAGAACACGACCCCAAGGCAGGAAAGATCAAAGACATAGCAGCTGGTACTGTCTTGCTTACGGCTCTGACGACAATCATTATAGCCGTTATGATCTTCGGGCCTTATATACAGGACCGGTTTTAGTCTGGCAGCTTTGCCGGAGAATTTCGATATTTAGAACAAGAATGTCATTTGACAGTTAACCTTCAGCCCAAACGACAGCATGGCAAAAGCAAAAAATAAAACCACCGAAAACGAGGCGAGTGTAGATGACTTTTTGAATGCGATTCCGGACGAGACCAAAAGGGCCGACTGCCTGAGGATAAGGGCCATCATGGAGGAGATCAGTGGTGAAGTCCCTAAAATGTGGGGTACCTCTATCGTGGGTTTTGGCAATTACCATTACAAGTATGAAAGCGGACGCGAAGGTGATTTTATGAAGGTGGGCTTCTCACCCAGAGCACAAAATGTGACCCTGTACATCATGCCGGGCTTCGGCCGTTATGAAGACCTGATGGCCAAGCTGGGCAAGCATAAAATCGGTAAGTCATGCCTCTATGTGAAAAAGCTGGCGGATGTAGATGAAGGAGTGTTAAAAGAGCTGATTGTGGAGTCTTATGCATATATGACTAATAAATATGGCTAAGCGGATGATCAGTTGACTAATCAACATCACTCTTGACTTGGTATACCCATCAGGGTATGCAGCGTTCTCTCATTGAAAACATGATTTAATAAAGACAAGCACAAGATCTGATAAAACACCGTTCAATATTTTAAAACAGCTTTTCGCACATACTCTCATTGTCCTCTCTTTTTTCTATTATATTTTGCTTTTGATGCTTACATCTTAGTCATTCAATGGACTAACCGACATAGTTCAAGCAAAGTAACATGCACGTAAAAAAATCAGCTCTCTTATTAGGATTATGTATCATCTCCTTGTCGCTTAGTGCGCGACAGAACCCCAAAAGCTATATTGTTCTAAGCCAATCTGACACGATAAATGGTCTGGTAAAACATAAGCCCGCCAATGGTAAAGAAGTGTATTTGCACACCTCAAAAGGAAAGACACTCTACACGCCCAATACTGTGTTAGGCTTCCGAACACCTTCAGGAAGGGAGTATATCTCATTAAACCTGTCGGGCATAGATGGCTTTGATGGAAACTCGTTTGTCGAAAAACTGGTCATAGGTCAAAAAATGTCCTTGTATAAAACCCGGGAGGGTTTTGTAATAGAAAAAGAAGGAAAACTGACCTATCTCTCAAAAGGTCTCGAAAAAGAGGACATCAAAACCTTAGTCAATAACTTTAGAAAAGTCGCAGAACTTACAGGAGACTGTAGCAAGCCACTTCTAGGACATAAAAGGTTCAGACTTAATATCAACACCATGACCCGCATTGTTTCGGATTACAATGGTTGTATGAACTCCAGTTACAATATCTTTGGTTTTATCCCTGAGCTTTTTTCAAAAGGGAGCATTGCCATTGATTTCACCGCAGGCATGAATATCTCAAAGCTCAGTTTCAATGGAGATTTGAATAAGTTTCGTTTTACAAGAAACTCCGATTTCGATATGACGCTTGCTCCACTGATAGGTGTTGAACTTAGGTCAAGATCTGCCAGATTAGGTAATAGTGTGGGTTTTATAGCGGGCATGAGCCTGAATAGAGCTTCTTACGGCAGCCGGGCGACCTGGGAGCCACCCGGTTTCTTCGAAGAAAACACTATCGATATCGAAGTGTGGAATGCCAGAGTTCTGATAGGCTTTACTTATGCACTTGGCATCAGCTCCAAAAAGTTATTTACTCTGAATGCTGGCTTATCTTTTGATCAGGGGTTAGGACTGAAAGCACAATCAACAAGGTACACCAGAACGGAACTTTCACCGACCGTTGTAGATGAAAATACAGAAATCAACGACTCCCCTTTTGAGACTGCCAGTGGCGCAGGAATCTGGGCTGAGTTCGGCATAAAAAAACCAATTTCAAAACACCTTCCTTTCGGGGTATTTATTAGATACAATCAGTCTGAAGGTATACTCAATGCGACAACGCGTCTGAATGACTTTCAAATTGTACTTAAGTTCTGATGGAAGGTTTAGCAAACAGTAAAAATCAAACCCCAGGTTCGATATGAAAAGAATTCTGCTTTCTGCTTTAGCTATGTTTCTGGTGATTAACATCCAGGCCCAGTCCCCCCAGGTCACTTTCGATCATATGTCCTTGGTGGTAAAGGATTTGAGCACAACCATAGATTTTTACGTCAAGGTACTGGGCTTTCACCGCATTGATGACCCTACCGGTGTAGCCACCATCGACTGGGTGGAAAATCAAACCGGTCAGCAACTGCATTTCTCTCAGGGAGATATGTCGGAGATCAAATTCAGCAAATCCGTACATATGTCGTTTGGAGTGGATGCCCTGGCTCCCTTTATCGCCAATCTGGAAAAGCACAATATTCCCTACGAAAGCTGGACCGGAGATAAAAGCAGCATCACCATTCGCGCGGATGGCATTCGTCAAATCTATATCAACGACCCGAACGGATACTGGATTGAAATTAATGATCGGGTGACAAACTAATAGCTGATTGAATTATGGCAAAGTGGACAAAGAAATTCGGGGTAAACTTAAAAACAGTTCATTGTCCTGATTGTAAAACCGAACAGCCCAAAGTGCGAAAACCTCAGGGGTGGCATGAAATACTTTGGGGTGGCTCCACCTGCAAAAACTGTGGCTGTAAAATGGATAAGTACGGGGTAAAGAGGCAAGGTTAATATACACTAACAACGTCTCTAAACCGCCACAGCGGCCCATTCCGGCTTGGTGGTTCTCACCTTAGCTTTAAGCTCATTAAGTATGCTGTATAAGCCAAAATAAGTACGGTTGATATAAAGGCCATCACGGGCACCACGAGCTTTCTCTGACTCACGGAATTTCTTAGACTCTGAAATGGTTTCTCCCATCTGGAAAATCTGCTGGAAGTAGGCATCATCGCCAAAGTCAAACTCATCCTGATGGAAGGGCTGTCCCAGGAGGCCCATCATCTCACGGATTACCTTAGAAAAGTAAGCCTTGTCTTCATCGGTATCATTTTCATAAATGAATTTCAAATCCAGAAAACGCTGATCCAGTTCCTCTCCCTTGTAGAGCAGATCTTTACGAATGAGGCTGAAATAAGGTTCGTAGAACTCGTCCGGAATCACCTTTACACAGCCGAAGTCAATTACGCCAAGAGTGCCCTCATCACTGATAATAAAATTGCCGGGATGCGGGTCGGCATGCACTTGATGCAGACTGTGAATCTGGAAATCATAAAAGTCCCACATGGCCTGGCCAATGCGGTTTCTCGTTTCCTGGTCAGGGTTAGTCGCCATAAACTCTTTCAGCACCTTGCCCTGCATCCAGTCCATGGTAATTACCCGATCTGAAGAAAGGTCAGGATAGTATTTAGGGAAATTCAGATTTTCGATATGGGCACAAGCCTCAGAAATTTCAATAGACCGCTCTACCTCCAGAAAGTAATCCGTTTCTTCCAGCAGTTTGCTTTCTACCTCTTCCAGGTAATGGTCCAGGTCACGCTCATTCAGGTTCATCAGCCTTACGGCAAATGGTTTCACCAGCTTCAGGTCAGACTTTACACTGGAGGCCACTCCCGGATATTGAATTTTCACGGCATAGGTATGCCCGTCTTTCACCGCCTGGTGTACCTGACCAATAGAAGCAGCATTTACTGCACTTTTGGTAAAGGTGTCGAAGATCTGCCCTGGCGACTTTTTAAAGTACTGCTGAAAGGTTTTCACCACCAGCGGAAAAGATAGCGGTGGTGCGCTGTACTGCGCCATAGAAAACTTATCCTGATAAGCCGTAGGCAGCATGTTCTTATCCATGCTCATCATTTGCGCCACTTTCAGGGCACTGCCTTTGAGCTCACTCAATGAGTTGTAAATGTCCCTGGCATTATCTGCATGAAGCGACTCTTTATCCATTCGCGGATTGAAAGCCTTCTTGGCATAATACTTCACATAATTCCCCCCTACTTTGGCACCGGTACCAACAAACTTTGCGGCTCTCTGCACTTTTCCCGTGGGTATCTTCGACTGCTCTTTCATGACACTTCGTTTTAGCTTTCAGTCCATGGTCAATAGTCCATAGACATTCGTTTACTTGTTTTGATAAAGGAATTTGGCAAAATCGAGCATGGCATCCAGTGGTCCCCGTCCCATCAGGTCAAAAGAAAGGTTTACCGCCTTTTCAATGGCTGCATCTGTTTTTTCAAAGCCCTTGCTATCGTCTTTGATCCAGAACCTAAGCACAAAAAGCAGCTGAATCCAGATGCCATCTTTGTACCTGTCGCTGATGTAAGGTCTGGTTTTCACTTCTTCTGTTTCCTGGGCTTCCAACAAAACATCGGCAATAAACTCGTCAAAAGCTTTTTTGAAATACTCGAGATAGTATGGTTGAATTTCCGGTTTACGGCTTTTCGGAGTTACCTGCAGAATATAACTGCGGTTGCTCTTCATCACCTCGATGAGTGTATAGTAGAAGGCCAGCAGCTTTTCCCTGGCTGAATACTGATCGTATACCTCCTCGGCCTGAATCGCCTCAACCGTTTCGTTAAGCATTCCCAACCAGATATCCTTTTCTACATTTTCAAAAGAATTGTAGTGCTCATAGAACACTTCTTCCTTGATTTTGATATCCTTCACAAACTTGAAAATTGAGGCCGGCTGTGTGCCGTTTTCCAGCACATATGCCATATATGCCTTTCTTATTTTCTCTTCCTGATTGGTCTTAGTTTTGCCCGTTTTCGTGGCCGTTGCCTTTTCCATATGCGCTTAACATTTGATGCAGCCAAAAGGTTGGCAGCAGTTGTCTATATTTTCGATAAGCAGACAGAAAGGTTCGGTAAAAGTGGAAATATATTGAGGTCGAAGCGAGACGCTTTGAATATCATAACGGCCAACGGTCTGACCAGTGTAGCACTAAGCACAGACTGGTCTGACCGATGAAGGCCAGGTCCATTCTGCCGGGTAACTGGTTGTCGAAGCGAGATACCTCAATTATCTCTTGCTCGCCATGCCTCACCCCTGCCCCTAAAGGGGAACCAACGCTTTGACAGGCTTTATTTACAAACCATGCCCTCCAATCAATTTCAAAAAGGTTTCCTTATGCGTTTCACCAATCGGCAATAGCTTCTCACCAACCCTCACCTTTCCTTTTTCTACACTGTCAATGGCATCGACCGCCACTACATAAGACTTGTGTATTCTGACAAATTGCTGAGCCGGCAGCCTGGGAATCAGCTTTGCAAAGCTTAGCAGCGTCATCACCTTTTCATCGATCGTCACAATCCTCAGGTAGTCTTTCATACCTTCTACATAACAAATCTCATCGAAGCGTATCTTCTTGATCTTGTATTCTGTCTTTACGAAGATATAGTCGCTGCTCAACTGATTTGGTTCACTTGATTGACGCTTTAATCTTTGTACCGATTTGAGAAAGCGGTCGAAGGAAATGGGTTTGAGCAGATAATCACGGGCTTCAAGCTCAAAACCTTCAATGGCGTACTGATTATAAGCGGTGGTAAAAATGATATCACAGCGATTATTCAGCAGCTCGGCCGTCTTAATGCCACTGAGGTCGGGCATCTGAATATCCAGAAAAACCAGATCAATCGCATTCTGCTCTACAAACTCAATCGCTTCAAGGCCTGATTCCAGGCTTGCCACTAAATCGAGCCAGCTGATTTTCTTGATATACTCTTCCAGAATCTCAATGGCCAGCGGCTCATCGTCTACAATAATACAGCGGATGCTATCCATTCCGTTTCAAAGTAAGGTTGATCTTAAAATGTGAAGACGATTCTTCCACCGCTAAAGTGTAATCCGCCTTGTAAATAAGCTCCAATCGTCTGTTGATGTTTTCGAGTCCGATGCCCCCGGCTTCATCTTTTTGTGTGGCCATACCCCGGGGCACTTGCTCATTCTCTACCGAAAATTGGATATCATCATCGGCATTAAGGTTTATGACAATGGCGCCTTCCTTTTTCAGGTTATAGCCATGCTTGAAAGCATTCTCGACAAAGGGTAGCAAAAGCAGGGGAGCAATCATTTTACTAGCTGTATCTCCTGAGATATCGAGCTGTACTATGTTCCGGGTTTTAAACCTTAAGGCCTGCAGTCCAATAAAGCTTTTCAGATGAGCAATCTCTGTATCGAGCGGTACCACCTCCGTATCCGATTCGTAGAGCATATAACGCATTAGATCCGATAATTTCATAATGGCCTCAGGGGCTCCATCCGACTTTTTATAAGCAAGCGTATGGATATTGTTGAGGGTGTTGAACAGAAAATGCGGATTGATTTGGGACTTCAAAAAAGCCAATTCACTAGTAAGGTTTTGGTTCTCCAACTCACGCCTGATCCTGGCATTCTTAAACCAGTCAAAGGTAAATTTTCCCATACCGGCCATCGATATCACAAATAGACAGGATAAGCCTCTTACTCCATAGGCAGGCCAAAACTGAGTAGTTACCAGATTGGTCAGTGGCGCCTGGAATTCGGGGAGATAATAGGTAATCAGGAGATCGCTACCATAGCGCACCAGTGGATATAAAGCAGTAACCCCGAGTAGCAAACCAGTAAAGAGCCAACCTCGCTTGCCAGCCAATAGCCTGGGAATAGCATTATGATAAAAGTAATAGAAGAGCGGCATGTCGGTGACCACAATGCTTATGACATACCAAAATCTATTGGTTGGAGAACCGCCTTGCGGAGAGGCAGTAAGAAAGAACATGCCAAAGTAGAGAAACCAGGCAACAGCATGCAGGCTCACCACAACTACATCTTGTGCGTGTTTTTCAAACCATAACCTGAGCCTTGTCATTGGTTAAAAATAGACGATAAATTCGGTAAGAAGTAACCCCTCACCTTTGACTCTGTCAGAGTTGTTTGATTCACATAGGACTTACTCCGGTTGGTAGACAAAAGGAGCTGGTTGGTAGATTGAAAAAAATATGATGATACCAAAGGGTTAAATTCTCTCGTCTCTTCATCAAATCAACTACTATGTCCAAACCGATAATTGAAATTCAGGGCCTTGATTTCTATTTCAAAGAATTCAAAGCGCTTGACCAGGTAAACCTTACCGTACCTACCGGCAGTATTTATGGTTTTCTGGGGCCGAATGGCGCTGGTAAAACAACCACTATCCGTATTCTGCTCGACCTCTTTCACTCTAAAAATCAGCAGATCAAAATCTTTGGCAAAAACCTGCTGAGCCATCGCGGAGAAGTTCTGGGAAGTATAGGCGCACTGATTGAAAACCCATCCATCTACAAACACCTGTCGGGTAGACAAAACCTGGAAGTAATTCGAAAAATGGTGGGTGTACCCAAAAGCCGCATCGATGAGGTTTTGAAAATTGTGAGACTGGTAGACAATGCCGATAAAAAAGCAAAAAACTACTCACTGGGGATGTGTCAGCGGCTTGGTCTGGCAGCAGCCCTGCTCACCGATCCGGAATTACTCATTCTGGATGAACCCACCAATGGCCTGGATCCCAGTGGCATCATTGAAATGCGTGAGCTGATCATCAATCTCAATAAAGAACATGGCAAAACCATTTTTCTGTCGAGTCACATCCTTTCCGAAATAGAAAAATTAGCCACGGATGTGGCGATTATAGACCAGGGGAAGATCCTTTATGAAGGGAAACTGGAAGGACTGCAGGAAAAAGGTAAAGGTTATCAGCTCACCGTAGAGCTCGACCAGGTAGATGAAGCAGCTAAAATAGTCAGAGGACTGAATTTTACCGTCTCAGAAACTAATAGCCGTACCCTTGTCATTCCCATAGAAGCCAAGACCGATATTCCTAAAATCAATAAAGCCATTGTAGACCAGGACATTGACGTCTACCAACTTAAATCTTCAGATGAAGACCTGGAGTCGATCTTTCTTAACATCACTAAAAAACTGGACCAATGAATATAGTACTTGAATTAAAAAGAGGCATATCTGCAGAGCTGTATAAATACAGACGCACCTTTGTGCTTTGGCTATTGGTTTTGGCTCCGGCTTTTGTGCCGATCATCAATTTTATTATTCTTTTCAAAAAGGGTGATCAAATCATTAAGGAGGGCCAGAACGCCTGGGAAGTATTATTAGGCAACACCATTCAGCCGGGCAATTTTCTATTTCCCTTCTTTGTCATGGTTATCGCTTTGTTTGTCAACAGTGTGGAGCATAACTCCAATACCTGGAAACTCATCTATACGCAACCCATTTCGCGCCTGGCCACCTTTATCTCCAAAATGAAGGTATATGTGCTGATGGTCCTGTTCAGCCTGATGCTATTTGCCTTTTTCAGTCTTATGGTGGGTTATCTATTGAAAGTCACCAGCCCTGAGCTGGGATTTGATCAGGCTTTTGATAAGAGCCTCATCTTTCAGGCATGTTTTAAGATTTTTCTCGCCTCCCTGGGCTATGCCTCACTGCAGTTTGCCTTGAGTCAAAAGTCAAAAAACCTGATGCTCTCAATGGGAATAGGAATTGCCGGGGTCATCTCAGTAATGATCCTGATGAATGGTTGGGAATATGCAGATTATCATCCTTATGGCTATCATATATTTGCCCTTCGCGATTTAGGCGAAGATTTTAACATCTGGTCAAACATGACAACTGTATATCGCAGCCTTATCGTAGCTCTGGTTGTCTTTGGCTTGTCAGGTTGGGATATGGTAAGAAAACGCATCGTCTGATGCCTATACTGAGCCACAAATTTCATCACCGGATCATTGTAATGATCCGGATTTTTCTCGGGCTGATCTTTTTTACGGCAGGCATGAGTAAGCTGTATTTTGAGCATCAGTTTCCAGGCATTATCGGCCCTGTCTGGCTGGAAGAAAGGCTGGCGGAACATGACCTGGGTCTGTATGCAAGGTTTATCGCAGGCTCTCAAATCATAGCAGGCTTGTTACTTTTTACACAGCGGTTCAGCACTCTGGGGGCCCTTCTTACTTTTCCTATTATACTCAACATCTTTGTAGTAACGGTATCGATGAAATGGCAGGGTACGCCCTATGTAAACTTCTTTCTGTTAAGCCTCAATGCCTGGCTGTTGGCATACGACTATCCCAAGCTTAAATTCATTCTTACTGATGTGACCCGGGACATCAGGCCTCTGCCTTTGAAACGGCAAAGCAAAAAGGCGGACGGGCTTTGGCTGCTGAGTGTGATTGCAATACTATCCAGTGTGCCACTCTCCTACGTCAATACGCTGGCTGCCTGGATACTTTGTGGAACGGCCGTGCTGGCCATCATTGCCAATCAACTGGTATATCGAAAAAAAGAATAAAAAAATCTGACGACCCGGGAACAAATCATGAAACAGGTCGTCATAAAGGTAATCCCAGAAGTGGGATTTTATACATCCAAATCGTGCCCTGGCTGAGAGATCAGTCGGGGTTATTTTTTGACTACAGTTAAAGCTATAAGGTTACATAGGAATCAGGAGATATCAGATGTATTCCCAGTATTCTAAGAGCTTTCGAGATAGATGGCGGTGCCTTAAATACCCGGGCAACCTGAAGTAAATATCACGAAGTAAATCAGTTTTGATTATCTGAGATGAGTTTCAAAGACTTGCTCTGACTTCTACTTACAATGTAATCCTGTGTCTTTCTTTCCATAATTCTTTCCTAATTTCACAGTCGTAAATCACACCTATGAACCAGGAAAAAGAAACCAAGCTAATAGACGGTTACCCTTATATCAAATATGCTCACGTGCACTATGAGCCTGAAGAAATGATTGCCAGGAGTGGTCAGTTTCATGAATGGATGGATACCCGTAGGTCGGTGCGCGAATTTTCTGACAAACCCGTGCCGAAAGAGGTCATTGACAATATCATCCTGTCAGCTTCTACCGCTCCCTCTGGTGCCCATAAGCAGCCATGGACCTTTTGTGTGGTGAGCAATGCTGAGATGAAGACAAAAATCAGGGAGGCCGCTGAAAAAGAAGAGTACGAGAGCTACCATAACCGTATGAGTGAAACCTGGCTGAAAGACCTGGAACCGCTGGGTACTGACTGGAACAAGCCTTTTCTGGAGACAGCCCCATACCTCATTATCATGTTCAAAAAAGCATATGATTTTGGCCCTGATGGTGAAAAACAGAACAACTATTACGTGAACGAATCAGTAGGCATCGCAGCCGGTATGCTTATCACAGCCATTCACGATGCAGGTCTTGTTACCCTGACGCATACCCCCAGCCCTATGAACTTTCTGGCCAAAATACTCGACAGACCGGCAAACGAAAGATCCTTTCTGCTTTTGCCCGTGGGTTATGAAGGCGAAGAGAATTACGTGCCGGATATCCAGCGTAAGGGTATTGAAGATGTTGCGGTTTTTTACGATTAGGACCTTCGCCACAGGGACACCGTCCCTGACGGCATATAATCTAAAGCACTGTTCCTAGAAAATGATAAGGCTTGCTTTTTAGAATTCGTAAAGGACGGTGTCCATTTTAGGTAAGACCCAAAACATACCTACCAATCTTCTACTTTTCTGATATCCTCTCCCCCGATCAATCGACCAAACAGATTCTTTGCGTAAATTGAGGCTATGAAAGCCTTATTCCGACTACTGGTTCTTTGCTCCCTGGCAATTCTCTTATCCGTTCAGGTATATGGCCAAAAGCGCTATAAGAAGAAACATATCCTAAAGGACTTAAAAGAGCTCGAAGGCTTCAAACAGGCTTATATAGGCTTTGCCCTTTACGATCCGGAAACGGGTAAAACACTCGCCTGTCAGAACGACAGCAAATACATGACCCCGGCCAGTAATACCAAGCTCTTCACCTTTTATGCAGGTATCAAGTACCTGGGCAAGGCTGTGCCGGCACTACAATACACCATCAAAGGAGACTCCCTTATTTTCTGGGGAACCGGTAACCCACTGTTTCTACATCCGGCAGTACAGGATAAAGCTGCACTCGATTTTCTAAGCGCCAGAAGCGAGAAGCTCTTTTACTGGAAAAGGCCTATTATAGACGATCGCTTTGGGCCAGGCTGGGGCTGGGATGATTATAATGGCTATTACTCAGCTGAAAAAGCCGTTTTACCCATGTATGGCAACAGCATCACCGCCTACCTGAATAAAACGAAAAAGGAGTTATCCATAGAACCCGACTATTTCACACCATTCTTTAGCGAAAACCCAAAGCCAACTGACAACCGCAGCCGGGTTAACAGGGCCGAAAACGAAAATGACTTTCTCTACCAGATTGGCGAACCGGGAGATGCTGACGAAGAGGAAATTGACACCCTGACCCGCCCTTTTCTCTACAGTGATAATCTTTTTATAGAACTACTCTCCGACACACTGAACAAAGCCGTTAATTTCTATCATGCCATTCCGCAAATTGGTGGAGCCCGCACCCTCTATTCTCTACCCACCGATACACTTTACAAGCATATGCTGCAGCCCAGCGACAATCTCTTTGCCGAACAAATATTGCTGATGGCCAGCGGTATGGAAAGTGATACGCTCAGCACCATGGCCACCATTGATAAAATGAAGGAAGAAGCTTTTGCAGACTGGACAGATGATGCCGCCTGGGTAGATGGTTCCGGCCTTTCCCGCTATAATATGTTCACGCCTCGTACCATGGTCAAGCTACTCAAAACCCTGAGAGATGAGGTAGGAGAAGAAAGGCTTTTTGAGCTGCTACCTGCCGGTGGAGAATCAGGCACTATCAAAAACTGGTATGCCGGAGAAGATGGCAAACCCTATGTTTTCGCCAAAACCGGTACCCTGAGTAACAATCACACACTAAGCGGATATATCAAAACCGATTCAGGGAAGACCCTGATCTTTACCATTATGGCCAATCACTATAACCACTCCACTACTAAGGTGAGAGAAAGTATGGCGGTGTTGCTTGGCAAGATCAGAAAAGCGTACTAACAGGCATATGGTTATTCCTCTTAACCTCAAATTCAATAAGCTGCTGGACAAAGCGTGGGTGTTGCTGGTTTTTGTTATTCCCTTGCACTTCATGTCAACCTCGATTGCTTTTTTAGATGGTACCATTGGGTTGAAATGGCTATTCTATATAGTACTTTTTTCAACTTACTCCATCCTCAAAACAGCCAGGAACCAGCTGGAACTCACCAGTGCTTCAGCGATAAGTTACTATTGGCAAGTATTCGGCTTAAAGTTTAATAGAATTTCAATCTCCAGAGATGATATAAAAGGTTTGTTCATAAACCAGCTACCCTCCAGATATTATGCATTAAGCCTGAGAGTAAAAGACGGGAAGGATATTATATTACTGGAGGCAATCAACAATAAACAAATCAAGGGTAAAGCCGGGGTTTTACTGGCCAAAATCAGGAAAGAACCATTCTTTGAGGGCATGAATGTCAAAGAGTTGCCAGGCCGGGAGTATGTTGAGAAAGAGGCCCTAATTGCCAGGCACAAAGCAAAAAATGACAATTATGACAATGGTTTTGGTGAGGAAGATGGTGGTGTAACCATTATATCTTAGCCACTCCTAAAAAAGTCTGTCAGCCCTATTACCTTCTTGTTTATCTTAAGGCATTAACCATTACCACCTCACAAAGATGAAAAGAACCTTTCTCCTGCTGGGAGCACTCTTGCTTCTGGCACCCGCTTTCGGACAAAAAATAGCTCCTGAACAGCTCGAAGGCCTGCAGCTCAGGCATATCGGTCCAGCCAATATGAGCGGCCGTGTCGTAGACCTGGCTGTGTTAGAGAGCAATCCCTATGTCATTTATGCCGCCACCGCTACCGGAGGTCTCTGGCATACCGAAAACAATGGTGTTACCTGGAAGCCCATCTTCGAGAATGAAGCAACCCATTCCATAGGAGCCATAGCCCTCAGTCAATCACAACCAGAGCAAATTTGGGTAGGCACCGGTGAGCGCGCCAACCGACAGAGCTCAGGCTGGGGCGATGGTGTGTATAAAACTACCGATGGCGGTAAAACCTGGACCAATATGGGCCTTAAAGATTCCCATCATATTGGTAGAATCGTCATCCACCCCAACGACCCCAATACCGTATATGTAGCGGCCATGGGCCACCTTTGGGGATCCAATAACGAACGCGGGCTCTACAAAACCACGGATGGTGGAGAAAACTGGGAACGCATTATCTATGTGAATGATGATACCGGTGTGGCCGACATAGCCATGGACCCGAACAATCCGAATATCCTCTATGCTTCTACCTATCAGCGTAGAAGAAGGCCTTATGGCTTTCATGGTGGCGGGCCCGGCAGCGGACTGCATAAATCTACCGATGGTGGCAAAACCTGGAAAGAATTAAGGAACGGACTACCTGAAGGTGAATATGGTCGTATTGGTATTTCCATTTACAGAACTGACCCTAACATTGTTTATGCATCGGTAGAGCAGGGCTTTCAATACAATGCCTCCACCGCCTATAATAAGCGCAAAGCGGGCATGTACCGCTCTAAAGACAAAGGCGAGAGCTGGGAGTTTATGAGCGACTGGAACCCGCGCCCTATGTATGCAAGTCAGCCATTGGTAGACCCTAGTGATGCTTCACGCATTTACATGATGAACCAGTTCAGCTATTCCAGCGACAGCGGTCGATCTTTCCGTGCTCCACGCCAGACCCTGCATGGTGATGACCGGATTCTTTGGGTCAACCCAAAAGACTCACGCCATGTCATCAAGGGAGATGATGGAGGTATCGGTATCTCATATGACCGTACTAAAACCTGGCTCTTCGTAACCAACCTGCCTGTAAGCCAGTTTTACCGAGTCTCTGTAGATATGGCGGTACCCTACAATGTATATGGAGGCCTGCAAGACAATGGCAGCTGGGTAGGCCCTAATGAGACATACCGCAGCGATGGTATTCTCAACTCAGACTGGAGAAAAACAGGCGGTGGAGATGGTTTTCTCAGCCTGGCACACCGCACAGAAGAGGGCGTGATGTATGGAGAATCACAGTACCTGGGCCTGTTCAAACTTGATCTGAAAACCGGTCAGCGACAATCAATCCGCCCGGGTGACCCTAAAGGGCGTATCGGTGCCAGAAGAAACTGGGATGCCTGGGGACCCGGCACTGAAGAACCTGAGCTGGGCAATGCCATGGCTCCGGGCAACTGGGACGGACCCTTTTACCTCAGCCATCACGATCCGAACACCATTTATGCCGGAACCAACATTCTCTGGAAGAGTACCGATGGCGGCAGCACCTGGACAAATCTGGGGGATCAAACCTCAAAAGTAAATCGAAGAGAACTATTGATCATGGGTCAGCGGGCTGATGAGAACACGGCTTCGCTGGATGACGGTATCCCCTATTACCCTACCCTGACGGCTGTTGCCGAATCACGACTAAAGCAAGGCATGCTCTATGTAGGTACCGATGACGGGCTGCTGAAAATATCCAGCGATGATGGTAAAAACTGGACAGACGTAACCAGCAGGCTCAGCGGACTGCCAAAAGAAACCTGGATCAATACCATAGAAACCTCAGGCCATGCTGCGGGAACCGCCTATTTAGCCATTAACAATTACCGCAACAATGACTTCAACAATTATGTGTATAAGACCACCGATTTCGGTCAAAGCTGGAGGTCTATTGCCGGAGACCTGCCTGCCGACCGTGTAGCCCGAACGCTGAGGGAGGATCCTAAAAACCCTAACCTTCTCTATCTGGGTACTGAAATCGGGTTTTTTATCTCACTCAATGGAGGCCAGAACTGGACCGAGCTGAAAAACAACATGCCTACAGTAGCCTTTAACGATTTGGTGATACACCCCAGGGACAATGACCTGATACTGGCCACGCACGGTCGCGGTGTCTGGATTCTGGACAACCTCAATGCCCTGCAAGAACTCTCGCCTCAGGTCATGAACCAGGACGCAGCACTCTTTAGTATTCCCACCGCTGAAAGGATCAATTATACTCGTGACGGAGCCCATGTAGGTAATATGTTTTTCAGAGGTACTAATCCACGAAGAGGAGCTGTTATCGACTATTACCTGAAAAGTGCTGTAGACAAAAAAGACATAAAGATCACTATCCACGATCTGAATGGCCAACAGATCAAAACGCTGAGGGCTGATACCACAGCCGGTATCAATCGCATCGCCTGGGACATGAACCATAAAGGCATTTCTAGCAGTGGCGGACGCTTTAGTCCCGGAGGGCCTCCGGTAGTTCCCGGACTTTACCTGGCTAAGCTCACAGTGAAAGGTAAGAGTTACGAGCAGCAATTCAGGGTAATGGACGATCACAGACTGGATATCAGCATTGCTGACCGTAAAGCCTGGTCTGATAATCTGATGGAGATTTTCGAACTCTACGGACAACTGGCAGAAGTAAACCGCAAGATCAGGTCCATAGGTAACCATGCTACCAAGCTGGAAAACGAGAAAGTAAAGGTGTCCGAAAAAGCTCTCAATGAGATAAAAGAGATCAACCGTATGTACAGGGAACTCTTTAGCCGGGCCAGAGGGCTTTATTTCAGTGTTTCAGGCTGGACAGGCCGCATGACTGCAGATCAGCAGTCGCAGTTTGCTTATTACAAAAACATGCATGAGCAACTTAGCCCCCGCATGGACACAATGATTAAGAAAACCATCCCTCGCCTGAACAAAGGGCTGAAAGACAAAGACAAATTTCCAACCGAAGAATAAACTATGAAAAGAATACTTATCTCACTCACAATGGTGCTGGTTGGCCAGCTGGCCATGGCACAGGCCACCAGGTCTATTCCAGCAGATACGGCCATCGTTACTACACATCAGGCAAATATCAAGGGTAAAAAGGTACCCTATAGAGCTACCACCGGTTTTCAGCCGGTTTGGAATGAGGACGGCAAGCCTATTGCCTCTCTCTTTTATACCTTTTACGAGCGTACCGATGTCAATAACAAAGACCGCAGACCCCTGGTCATTTCCTTCAATGGCGGACCCGGATCGGCTTCAGTTTGGATGCACCTGGCCTATACCGGCCCCCGTATTCTTAAAATTGACGATGAGGGCTATCCCATTCAGCCCTATGGAGTAAAGGAAAACCCTCATTCTATCCTGGATGTAGCAGATATCGTGTTTGTAAACCCCGTGAACACAGGCTACTCTCGTATTTTAGATAAAGAGGCTGATCGCAGTCAGTTTTTTGGAGTGAACCAGGATGTGGCTTATCTGGCCGAGTGGATCAACACCTTTGTTACCCGGACCAATCGTTGGAATTCTCCCAAATACCTGATCGGAGAAAGCTATGGAACAACCCGTGTTTCCGGCCTGTCACTGGCACTTCAAAATAGTCACTGGATGTATCTCAACGGGGTAATTCTGGTATCTCCTACTGGCTTAGGCATCGACAGAGACGGACCTGTAGGTGCGGCCAACAGACTCCCCTACTATGCTGCGGCTGCCTGGTATCATAAAATGCTACCCGCTGACTTGCAAAGCAAAGACCTGCTGGATGTACTCTCTGAAGCAGAAGCTTATACCATGGACAAGCTACTGCCTGTTATGGCCAAAGGAGCCTGGGCTACGGATGCGGAAAAGGCTGAAGCCACACGCATGTTTTCGCGCTATTCAGGCTTAAATGAAAAGGTAATTCGCCAGCACAACCTGGATGTACCGACCGGCTTTTTCTGGAAAGAGCTGCTCAGGGACCGTGAAGGGCACACTGTAGGTCGCCTGGATTCACGCTACAAGGGGCTGGACCGCATGGATGCGGGAATGAGTCCTGATTTCAACTCTGAGCTCACCTCATGGCTACACTCTTTTACTCCCGCTATCAATGGGTATTTCCAAAACTATCTGAACTTCAAGACAGACATTAAGTACAATATGTTTGGCCCGGTACACCCCTGGGACCGCAGTGGAGATCAGACCGGAGAAAACCTGAGAAGTGCCATGGCTATGAACCCTTACCTGCATGTAATGACACAGAGCGGCTATTTCGATGGAGCCACCACGTACTTCAATGCCAAATACAATATGTGGCACCTCGACCCCAGTGGCAAATTGAAGGATCGCATGAGCTTTAAGGGATATCGCAGCGGACATATGATGTACCTGCGTGCAGAGGATTTGAAAAACGCCAACGAAGACATTCGCGAGTTTATTAAAAAGAGCCTGCCACCTGCAGGAACTCCCGCGAAATACTGAGGTATATCTTCATTGACTTCAGAACAAAAGAGGCAAGCTTCTGGTATTAACCGGAAGCTTGCCTCTTTTTTGTCACCCTCCGGATAATCCGAAAACCTCTTTCTTCAATGGAGGCATCCCTCACCAGGTCCCTCGCTCACCCCCTCTGCTTTACTGGTAACCATGAGGCGACACGTAGTATTTCAAATACCCCGTTCCTGACTCTACACCCCTTCTCAAAATGGCCAAAGAAACATCAAATCCGCGATTGGCAGAATTTTGACACCTCATTGGCAGAATTGTGACCATCGCTGATCCGGTATGATTCAATACCTCAACCTAATTTGATCGCATGTTAAAAATTTAAACTCTTGATAATAATGACGGATCAATCAAACATCATTCAACAGCCAGATGCGATTCCTGCCGAGGCCTCTTTGGCCGGAGGAAAAATTGCAGAATCACTAACGAAATCTTTCTTCAAAGATGTAACTTCAGAAACGACCGCAGAGATACTCGGGGCACTTGGTGGAGGCTTAGGCTCAATCATTGTAGGAGCTATTATTGACTTTATAGACCCACCTCAGGAAACGCAAATTGTCGATTACTCCCGGATTGACGCTTTTATAAAAGATGACCTTAACCAATCGGCACTGACCACCGCCAGCAGCAATATTCATGCGGCTGCACACTTCATTTTCAATAATTATGCTCCTTTAAGAAAGACTGTCGCAGAGGGTGCTATTACGGTCAGTGATCTTATTAACCTGGATTCAGACCTGAATACTGCACTCGGGCATATGATCAACGGTTCTTACCTCACACAGCTGGCAAACAATAAAATAGGTCCTATAGGTATACCCGTTTTTATCTATGGTGCCAATCTCCAACTGGGTATATACCAGGAGCAGTACAAGCTCTACCAGGAGTTTAATACCCAATTAAAAAACAAGCCCGGAATTGACCCTGCCGTAATACAAAGTGGTGAGGTACTGGACAAGTATGAGGCCTATGCCTTACCCCAGAGCGGTACTATTGCCAAAACCGTCAACGAGCACATCAGTAGTATGGATACCAACTGGCAAGCCGCTATTGACAATCGGATAAAACAGGTAGCGATTACATTTTCGCATACTTTTACTGAACTTACCATGGCTGTCACCGATGGCTCCAACACACCACTTAGTTTAACGGTAGATCGTCCCAACTCTGATTTTTCTGATTTTGTAAAAGGTAATCTGGGTGCCAGGGCAGAAAACTACTGCAACACCTACTACTACCCGAAGATTATCTCCGCCCTCTGTCAGCAAATGGGATACCCGGATGCGGTGGCTGCTACCTGGTCAACACTGATAGATAAGCCCATGGGCAACCAAAACGCTGATATGATCCTGAATGCAAATGATCAGGTAGACCCTACCAAGCTTCAAACTGCACTCACCCCTAAAAGAAAAGACCACTTCATCATGGAAACAGGAGGGGTGACGGTTTTGAATCCGACAGACAGGCTGTATGCTACCAACCGGGCTTTCTACCTGGAATTTGGAACAGACGGAAACCTCAGTGTCATCAGACGCTCCGACAACACTGTTTTCTGGACCACAAACCTCAGCAATTCCGCTGCTACCTCACTTACTCTTACCTCTGGCGGAGACCTTCAACTTACCGATGCCTCGGGTTCCATTGTATGGAGTACCAACACGAGCGGAGATAACTACGTTTTTCTACAGACCAACGGCATACTCCAGGTAAAAACCAAGGGGATATTTGACGAAAACAGTGGTTCACAGGTAAAATGGAGCACCAAGCTGGGCATGCTCCCGGCATCGTTTTTAGTCGACACAAACTTTTCCGCCACCAGTTATATTGAAAACAATCCTAAAGGTAAAAAAGGCTCTGCCGAAATGGGAGCACTCGTCTTTAAACAAAATAATGGTAACCTGATGTACGCAAGTGCTGCGCTTGACGGAGTCAACTGGGTGGGACCCTTTGCCCTTCCTTCTAGAATGACTACAGAGACCGGTCCCGGGGCCCTGGGGTATGGAGGTGCGGTCATTACCCTCTTCAAGGGAGATGGCAATGATTATATTTACCTCAATGCCAGCAACCCTTACATCCACGGTTTTGGAGGATTGGTTGAGCTGGACACCAATGTGACCACCACCACCACACCTGCTGCTGTTGGGGTAAGCAAAATGAGTATGTGGAGCGGTACAGCTCTGAATGTATTATATACTGGTAATGGAAACACCAACATTTATCAATGGCAAATGACGGACATTGGTGATAGCTCCGGATCGATGTCAGTATTACAGTCCGGTGCCACAAATGACAGCCCCCAGTACGTTCACTTTAATAATGAGCTCTACCTGGTTTATAGAGAAGCTGACGGTAATGGCATCTATTTCAAAGCCGGGGGCAATGCCCCACAACTCGTCCCTTATGGAGCAACCACGCTAAGCAGTCCGGCCGTGGTAGTATGTGGAGGAATGCTTTATGTGATCTTTCGGGGTACCGGGACCAACAGAATATGGTATAGCACCTATGATGGTACCACCTGGAGCTCACCTACCGGGCTTTTCACAGACATTTTCAGAACAGACACAGCCCCCACGGCCTTTGCACTCAACAACCAGGTATTCGTTTTTGCCAAGGGTGCCGGTGAAAACAATATGTACTGTGCAATTATCTAGGTAAGGTCATCATATCTGTCTGAAAAGGATGTCTCCAAAGTCATAAAACTAGTCATTCTGAATTTATTTCAGAATCTACTCTAACTGATTTTCAACCACTTAGAGATACTGAAACCTGCTTGCAGCAGGCAGGCGCGTTCAGCATGACGTAAAGTTAACTTTGGAGACGTCCTCTTTTTCATTACTCATGCCTCAGTGATTTCACGGGATTCATAAAGGCCGTCTTCATTACCCTGGGACCAATCGCCAGGAAGGCCAATACAATGACCATCAGCAGTGGTACCAAAAATAAGAAAGCCGAGATGGAAATGTGATAGGCAAAGCCCTCTAACCAACGGCTAATACCGAAATAGCCGAGCGGAGCCGCCAGCAGAAAGCCCAGAGCAGCCAATAGCATAAGCTCCTTTGAAAGCAGAAAAAACACGCTCTTCATCCCTGCCCCCAGCACCTTTCTAACACCAATCTCCTTGGTTCGTTGAAGCGCAATAAAGGACGACAGACCAAAAAGGCCCAGGCAAGCTACCAGGATGGCGATCATCGAAAAACCTGCAAAAACCCTACTGTTTACCTCCTCACTTTGATACTGCCGGCCAAAAAACTCATTCAGAAAGTAGTAGTTGACAGGGTTTCCCGGAAAAACCGATTCGTATATTTCTTCGATCTCCCCTATTGTAGCAGCAGTCTCATTGCTCTTTAATTTGACCAGGTAGTGGTTGTCCCATGAATTCCCGGCATAAAACACCATAGGATCGATTTTATTTTTCAGGGCTTCGTGGTGGTAATCCTCTACCACCCCAACGATCATAGCCGGACTGCTTCCCTCATGCCTCCCTCGATAAATCACCTCCCCAATAGCACTGGAAGGGTTTTCAAAGCCCAGTTTTTTAAGTGCCGACTCGCTGAGGATGATCTCCGATACTCTCTCTATTTCCTCTTCAGGGCTTTTCTTTTGCGGGTTTGACCGTTCTTTGGTCTTGATTTCAAAACCCCTGCCAGCCATTAATCCAACATCCAGAATTTTCAGGTATTCACTCCCTGTAACCAATTCAAATTGACCGGTTTTTGACTCGCCATGATTTCCTCTGGATAAAGTCTGACTCTGAAGAATTGGCACACCCGGTATACTGTTGCTGACACCGGCATATTGAACATTCGACAATTCCCTGAGTCGGTTTACCATGTGTTCAGACTTCTCAATCTTTTGTTCCCAACTACCATCTTTGATTGCGGGACCATCCAGTACCAAAACCCGATCTGTATTCATGCCCATATCTTTTGAGGTCATAAAATCCAATTGACGGTTGATGGCAAAGGTGATCATGATAAGCAAAGAACCTGATACAAACTGAAAGACAATTAATCCTTTTCTTGACAGGCTACTACCGGCTCCCTTTTTGGGCTTCCCTTTCAGGATGGACACAGTGCCCATTGAGAAGAATACAGAAAGTGGATACAGACCTGAACAAATAACCCCGAACAAAAAGAATATCAAGACCGGCACTCCGAAACTGAGCAAGTCAATAGCCTCCAGACTCAGGGTTTTATCTACAGCGTTATTAAATACAGATTGACCGATAAAGACTATTCCTACTGCCAGTAACAATGCAAAAACATTCATAAAAAAAGCCTCAACAAAGAACTGAATAATGATTTCCGCCTTTTTGGCTCCCATTACCTTGCGCACCCCCAGCTCCTTCAGTCTATTGAGCGAGTGTGCTGCTGCCAGGTTGATATAGTTGACCCAGGCTATGGTCACAATAAAAATGGCAATGATGATAAGAACATTGATGGTGGTAGCATTCTCCACGGCTCCCACTTCATCCGGGTAGTCTGAGTGAAGATGAATCTCTTTTACAGGCGATACCAGCAGAGACCCGATTCGAAAACCATTCTTTGCCTCTTCAGTGTCCAGGGGATTGTATTTCAAGAGCAAATCAGCCAGTTGGTTCTCAAACTCATTCCTGTCAGAACCCTCTCTAAGCTTTACATAGGTAAGACATGAGTTGACACCCCACATGCGGTGAGGCCCTTTTTCTCCGAAGTTATTGACTGTTGATGCATATGATATAAGAGCCGCAGGCCTCACCTGCATGTTTGACCCCGGGTATTGATAAACTCCGGTAACCAGAAGTTGAGGTTCTCCCCTGGCACTGATGAACTGTATAACCTGACCTATGGCATTCTCAGCACTACCAAAGTATTTTTCAGCCATTTCTGCACTCAACAGCACAGTATTAGGTTCATTCAGCTTTGCTCCCCCTCCCGATATGCTCAGATCAAACAAATCAACAATGTCCGGATCGGCAAAATAAACCTGTGGTTCGACAAAAGTTTTCTCAGGATTGTTCGGAAGGGTAAAAATGTTCTTGCCTTGCCAAATCCTCGTCACATCCAAAAGCCTGGCGGCCTTTTCTACTTTTGGCAAATCACTCAACAAAACCGGGGCTAAAGGTCCGGGACTGACAGCAGTCTTATACAGTCTCTCATTGTTTTTCACAAAATCCTGACTAATTCGATACATATCGTCTGACTGCGCAAATTGATCATAATTCAATTCGTCTGATACATACTCAAGAATCAGCAAGGCCGAGGCCATACCCAATGCCAACCCGCAAACATTGAGAAAAGTATAGGTCTTATGGTGCTGGAAGTTGCGAAGTGATGATTTCGCGAAGTTAAACAACATCCCCCTTGACAATGCACTCTCGCCTGTTCTCTCAAGACTTATCAACCGGATAGCACTCAAAACGTCAAGGTAATAGCGCAACCTGGCCCGGGTACTCCCTTTTTCCTGAAGCCGCCAGAAGTAGGTTTCTTCCAGGTCACCCTTGATCTCATCCAGGTATTCTTTCCGGCAAAAGAGGCTCAGTAAAAAATTCGCGAATTTTGGTGTTCGTTGCTTTTTCGTCATATCAAGGGTGATTGGGTTGCCTGCATATTGCCGCTACCTCTTTTCATTTTACATCCGAATAGAAGGCTTTATCATTTTGGCAGCCTGAGACTTCGTTTTTAACAAACATCCAACCTTTTCTAAGGTGCCAAAACTGCTGCTTATATCATAAACATTTGTTTAGCTAATACGCATTAAGTAAACAAATGTTTAGGTAATAGACAAATTTCACTGATCATCGCGAATCGGGCCTGTCCATTTTCAAGCCAAACAGTCCTGCAATTTTGCAAACGGGTGCCTATCTCCCCTATTGTGGAGCCTTTAATCAACTCTTTGTCTTCGGTAGATTTGTTATCCGGTCGCCTTAAGTGGTCCATTTCTGTAATTTTGAAGGGGAACCAGAAGCTTAAGAATTACCAGGTAATCTTAGTAGTTTTGTTCAATGACTGCCGAAGCATTCCAATCTCAATTCAAAAAAGCCTGGGCCCTGCGTAATCACGGAAACTATACCCAGGTGCTGGCCATTGCTGAAGAACAGCTGGCTTCGGCCAGAGAAGCTGGCGACCGGGCTTCAGAGGCATTATTCCTTAAGCTTTTCGCACAGGTACATTCAGATAAAAAGGAGCTCAAAGAATCTCTCAGCTTCTACAAGCAGATCGAGCGTCTTTATATTGAACTGAAAGATGAGGTGCGGCAGATGCATACTTTACGGCATATCGGTTCCCTTTATCATGAGCTCAAAGAGTTTCAATGTGCTGAAAAATGCCTGGTACAAGTAGTCAATTTTGTTGGAAGTCGAAGCGATATGGAAGCTGCGAATACCTTTCGCTCCTATGCCCTGGCCCTGGAAGGTTTAGGCGAGAAACCCCGCGCACTTGAGTTCTGGCAAAAGGCCAAAGACATTTATCAGGCTCATAACATTGGTGAGGGTGTGGCAGAATGTAATGTACACCTTAGTCTCGATGGATAACCGGGTTAAATTTTCTTCGATGCTTCCTGCGATCAGCATAAGAAGAAAATTTTCAGCCTTTTTTCCTTTGTTGATCTTCTCGACCAACCGTTAGCCTTCCTGAACACCAAACCTCAGGCCAGCCGGCCAAATGCACACATCTCCTGCCAGAAACTACTCAGCTCCCACCTTTTCTCCTGCTGGTACAACTGGTTCTTTTGCTCCAGGTAGCCTCCAAAAATCTTCTCAAGTCGCTCTGCGTATACATCCAATGCCTCTGAGTTACCGCTTTCCAAACTATTCTTAAGAGCCTCTGCAGCCTGACTGGCCGTGTAGATGCCTGAAGTAATGCCATGAGACGACAAAGGATCAAAGGCCATAGCCGCATCCCCAATCGCCAGCCAGCTCTTACCTGCACAGCTTGCGAGGCGGGTGGTATTCGCATTCCCTCCCATTACCTTTATATCTTCAGCAGGGCTCAGAAACGATTTCAGGTACTGCGTATCCCCTAAAAGCTCAGGCCAACAATCATATTTCATAAAACCGGCTTTGGCTTCGTGGCTTTTGGTAGTGTAGAGCGTCATCACACTGGTTTGCTCCGACAGCTCAGATACAATGCCCCAACCACTTTCAAAAGACTCCACAAATACACCATGGGGCAGCCTTGGAAGCCTGATACGCGGCAGGTGAGCGCTGAAAGCCATCAACTGATCATGCTCCTTTTCAGCAATACCCAAAGCCTTACCCACTACCCGCTTTCGGCCGGTAGCATCCACCAAAAACTTAGCGGCTATTTTGGTGCCATCATCCAGCGTTACGGACATCCCATCAACCTCTTCGTTAATCCCAGATAGCCTTTTAAACGGATAAACCTGCTCCTTTTGTAATGCTTCTAATGCCAGGAGCAGCTGTTCCTTGTTCAATTTGAGTCCATACTGAAAAGGACGATTGAAATAGAAATTATGATCCACGACATGACTGCTTCCCCAGGCAGAATGATAGCCGGTGGTTTTAGCCAGGGCATTTTCTTCAAAAAGGGGTAGCAAGCCCAAAGATTTCAATAAAGGCAAAGCAGAAGGCGGTAAGGTTTCACCCAGAGCCAGCGAGCCCTGCTTTCCGGCTCTACCCAGCAGTAAGTGAGGAATTTTCCTTTGTCGCAAAAGGAAAGACATAACCAATCCGGTTATGCCTTTTCCAACAATGATTACATCAGTTTTCAAAAACTATTTCTTCTTCTTTTTCGCTTTTTGAGGACCATTTTCGGATACATAAACCACCTTGGGCACGCCATCCAACCCAGACTTCATCTTTCTACCCGTAACCATTCCTACATTTTTCCACTGGTATACCATGGCAATCAAACCATTGGTATAGCCACCCTCTGCATGATAGCCTACAAAACCTGTATCTGCAGTGTGCAACCAGGGTAGGCGACTGGCAAAGATACTTCGTCTCGTCTCTGCTGTGATGCTATTATCTTTCATCTTCTCATAACCGTCTTCCGGCAGTACCGACACGGGTAGATTAGCAGCCCACCAGGCTGGCGTAGGATATTGTGACTCTACGAATACCGCCTGACAACTCCCTGCGTCTGACTGCCAGGGTATGCCCATCCACTTAGTCAGATCACCCGGTGTAGCCTCCCATAACCAGTGCTTTTTATGCTTGGGATCCAGCGAGTCCTGCACATCCTGTGGGTTCATACGCAAGCCAAAGTCATTATAGAAAATTTCTTTCTGACGCTCTTCACTTGCCGCATTCAAACGAATCTCACGTAAGCCATAAAGGCCAGCCAAACCCGTTTTATCCTCACCTATCAACTTATTCTCCGCATACATTTGCGCGTGACGCATAGGCCAGGTAAGCTCCACTCCCGGGTGAAAACCACCGCCATATAGCGTCTCTAAAATAGCCCGACTCATCATAAGAGGCTTAAGATGCTTTTTCTCATCCAAAGCCTTCCTGAATTTGTGCTGATAATGCTTACCCAGCTCTTCCATAGAGCAGAAGTCGCCTTTCAGACCTTTAAAGTCACCATCTCTCCAATGCTTGAATTGCTTGTATAAAAGTGGAGGAATAGCAAACCACTGCGCAGGACTACCCGGGTAATCAATCGCATCACCAGGATAAAAGGGAAATTGCAAATCAGCAGTCTCATCAAAGGCATTTTTGATCTGTGTCATATCCTTGGAAGGAATGATGGGTTCATTTTTCAACGGATATTCAGGGTTTCGGAAGAGCTTAAATACCTTGTCCCTTACTTTCTGAGCTTTTTTGCTGCCATCATTGGTATAGAGATATTTGAATTCATTATGCCTGACCAGTTCATCGATGGTCTCTTTAAAAGAGGGTGCCAGAAAATCTCCCAGGTTTACCCACTGCATACGATAAAGGCGGTACATAAAAGGAAACACCGTACTAAAGTCAGTGGTAAACTCATCCTTTGATGCTCCAGTCACCATATCAAACATGGTAGAGATAGGCTGAATTTGTGGTGCGTAATCCGGAGGTGTGGAAGCTACCCAGGCAGCAGATTTAGCGTCTGTTAGCTTAATAGGCTTACCTCCCTTTTTAGGAGTAAGTACAGCCGTTACACGGCCATCACAAATATCATCATACCAATTGGCGTTGTCTGCAAAATCGGTATTCAGGTCAGAAGGATTCAATGCTGCAGATTTTCCATCGGCCGGATAGAAGATCAGTGTACCTTCTTTTTCATACTCCAGTGTACCGAGCCTTACATCCGCTCCGCTGGCATTGAGTCTTTTAAGTAATTGACTCTTCAATCCTTTTCCCGGATCAGGAAACTGTCCCTCGATGTGTTTACGTTTATGCTTCGCATCTACTTTTACCTTCCCGGGGTGGTTTACAAGCTCTTTGCGATAGTTGGCAATTTTCGGATCACGCAGTTCTTTGGTAAGCACGTTGGGATTACGATAGGGCGCGCTGATACCCGGTGCGAGATCTTCAGTGAAAAAACGAGGTGACAGATTCTGATTTTTGAACTGCACAGAGAGGTCCATACAATTGTTAAACACATACCAGAAAGGCTTTTTATTAGCCACTTCTACTGACCAGGAGATATCATAGTCTTTTGGATCTACTAACTTCTTTGGCAGGCCCGACTTGTCACACTCATAAATGTAAAAGCGTTGAGCCTGTTTCTTAATCTCTCCTTTTTCAGTGAGGTATTGGTTATCTGTCTGGTACAGATTTTCCCAGGGAACTTCTGGGGAAAAAATAACTTCTGACTTTTTTGCAGGGCCATTCCCCAGGCGGGTAATCCCCAGGGGTGGGTAAATTCTAAACTTTGGATGGTCTGACATAATGAGTCTCTATTTTGTTAGATGATTTTGAGATAGAATATAAGTTAAATATTCATTTTATCGCTTCACCAAAGTTGAGATCGGGTAGAAATACACAGATAAACGGTAAAACTTAGCACCCGCTCCGCGGTCCCGGCCTCGTAATACTTTGAGCCATCTGTGGGCCACATTGGTAAGGCCACTATATACCGGTTAATCTGGAGACTACCTGTTGAAGAAGGGAGCTGTGGGGATTGAAACCAAACTCTTAAATTACCACCACCAATTTCAGGAATAGCTACATGCAGGAATTACAGGATAAAATCAAAGCACTCAACAAGGTTTCCGGCAAACTTGAGCCCTCTCAGGACCAGAGACAAGGCCTGATCACCGAGGCCCATTCTTTTGCCGACAGCTTTCTGGCTAAGGTCGCCAGCATGCCCACCTACTCCGGTGCTTCTGTAGACAGGGATATGAGCATTAAGGCCGAGGCCATTCCGCTCAGCCAGCTCCTCGATCTGTTTAAAACTGAAGTGACCGAAAAAGGCATTCAACCGGCCTCTGCAGGTCATTTGGGCTATATACCCGGTGGTGGGCTCTATGCCTCTGCCCTGGCCGACTACCTGGTGGGTGTTACCAATGAGTATGCCGGAGTGCACTTCGCCTCACCAGGAGCGGTAGCGATAGAGCATGCCGTACTCGACTGGCTCAAAGCCGTTTTCAGTTTCCCTACCTCGGCCGTGGGCAACCTCACTTCAGGCGGTTCCATCGCCAACCTGATAGCCTTGACAGCGGCACGCGATAAATATGGCATCAAAAATGAACTGATCCCGAAATCGGTGATCTACCTCAGCGAGCAGGTGCACCACTGCATCCAGAAGGCCCTGCGCATTATAGGGCTGGAAGACGTAATCATCCGGGAGATACCGCTTGACGAGGAATTTCGCCTGCAACCACAGGTGATTGCGGAAGCCATCGCAGCAGATCGGGCGGCCGGACTGAACCCTTTTATGGTGATTGCCTCTGCCGGTACTACCGACACAGGAGTGGTTGATCCACTAAAGGCCCTGGGTGAGCTTTGCCAGGCTGAAGGCCTTTGGTACCATATCGATGCAGCCTATGGAGGTTTCTTTATCCTGCTGGAGCAAACTAAGGCCCTTTTTGATGGCATAGCGCTGGCAGACTCGCTCGTAGTCGATCCACACAAAGGCCTGTTTATTCCCTATGGTGTGGGAGCCGTACTGGTGAAAGACAAAGCCGCTGTGATGCACTCCAACCACTACACTGCCAACTATATGCAGGATACCATCAGCGATGCACATCCGCTCAATCCCGCAGATGTATCCCCGGAGCTTTCCAAGCATTTTCGGGGACTGCGCGTTTGGCTACCCTTGCAGCTTTACGGGCTGGAGGTATTCAAGGCCTGCCTGGAAGAAAAGCTATTGCTCACCCATTATATGCGCCAAAAACTCACAGATCTTGGCTTTGAGATTGGCCCCGAGCCAGATCTTTCTGTCAGCTACTTCTGGTACCCTCACCCCACTGACCCGAACGGATTCAACCAAAGGTTGATGGATGCCCTAATGGCTGATGGCGATGTCTTTCTCAGCTCCACCCGCCTCAATGGCCGCTTTGTCATTCGCATTGCCCTCCTCTCCTTCCGCACCAAGCTGGAAACGGTAGACAGGGCGGTAAGGATGATTGAGCGCTGCCTTAGGAATGTTGAATTCGGAAATGTTGAATGATGGATTTTGAATTGTGAATGGACCGCATCCAAGGTCAGACTCCTATACGTCAGCACACATAAGTCGGACCTGTATCTATCCAAAACCAATTTAGAACGTCATCCCCTGCTTGCTTCATCGCATTACAAATGCTCGACTCTCGTCTGTCAACCTAAAACGTCCTCGTTTCCGCTGCGCTTAAACAAGGACGAGGAGTGGGTCAGACTCCTATACCCCAGCACATAAGTCGGACCGGTATCAATCCAAAACCAATTTAGAACGTCATCCTCAGCTTGACTGGGGATCTCCTTCGTTTACCAATAACTCCGATAGAAAAGATGACTACTTAATTCCAAGCAATTCATTCCATTCTCTATTTGCTTCATCGCATTACAAATGCTCGACTCTCTTCCATCAACATCAGACGTCCTCGTTTCCGCTACGCTCAAACAAGGACGAGGGGTGGAAATTGGACGACTGTACAATAGTCCATGGACGATGGTCGCATTAGGATAGACTAGAGATCATAGGCCTGGGGTCGTAGGCGAGATATTTCGACTATCTGAAAACTTGACAGAAAATGGAGGTTAAGACCCAGTAGCCGAGCGACAGTGTCGCAAACAAAGAACTGAAAACGGCTACAATTCCCCTCCTCTTCTCGCTCTGCCATAGCAAAGCGAAGGCGAGAAGGAGTGGTTAGGGGTGGTCAACCAAAGGCTTTAATCAAACGAGGCCCATTAACAATAATACCCCTATCTTCAGGCCCAACCGACAAACAAGAAATGAAGAGAGTACTTACCACCTTAGCCCTTCTGCTTTCAGTAACCCTGACAAGTCAAGCCCAAAACCCAGCAGTAAGCTTCTGGAACAATCTGCAAAAGCATTGCGGACTGGCCTATGAAGGCACCCTGGAGCTCCCAAAAGATGACACGGCTTTTGGTGGCAAGCGCCTGGTGATGCATATACGCTCCTGCTCCCCCACTCAAATCAAAGTACCCTTCTTTGTAGGTGACGATAAATCACGCACCTGGATCTTTACCCTAAAGAATGGAGTAATCACCCTCAAACACGACCACCGCCATAAGGATGGCAGCGAAGATGATGTCACCCAATATGGCGGTACGGCTTCCAATGCCGGGTCTGCCACCATGCAGGTTTTTCCAGCCGATCAATTCACTGCCAGCCTTTTACCACGGGCTGCCACCAACGTCTGGTCTGTTTCTTTAGCTGAAACAGCCTTCTCTTACAACCTCAACAGGGTAAACAATAACTCCGTTTTCAAAGTGGTATTTGACTTGACTCAGCCTATTGAAACCCCTGAAACTCCCTGGGGTTGGGAGGAGCAATAGTTTTGTACACCGAAAAAGACTAAACTCCAACCCGGTGTACAACACTTGTACACTGAAAAAATCTGAAAATATTCCGGTGTACAACTACTGTACACCGGTTTTCATTTTGAGGTTTGACGGTGTACAGATTTTGTCCCTGAGTTTTTGATTGAAAAAATACTCTGGTCGAGGTAGCGAATACCAGATTATGAACCGCTGATTCCTACTCCTGCTTGTTTCATCGCAAATGCCCAGTTTTGTCTATCAACCTAATAAATCCTCGTTTCGGCTTCGCTCATACAAGAATGAGGGGGTGTGTTGGGGAAGTGATTTTATGAGATTCTTATATAGCTTGAGCTAAGCACAATAAAGAGACTCATCTGGTTTTACGGTGAGCTTCTCTACCTTTCCCGATGTAAGCCGGGCAGAGTTTTCCAATAGCAAGAGCTTCCAAAAACACTCTTCCTCGATAATCTTCCAAATTAACAAAACGGAATGATCCACCTTGCCTCAAGTTTATTCCATTCGGACGTAAATAATTCTTTCGTAACACAGATTCTCCTGCTATATGATTATAAAGCCTTTGGTCAAGTCCGTTCTCACCTCCATCTGTCCGCCCAACATGCAGTACTTGGTTCTGTTTGCTGTAAACAATGTATACTCCCTGCTTTTCACTGACTCTTACCCTCCCTTTGGCAGGAAAACAGTGCATGCTGGAGTTAACTAATTCTTGAAAGAGTGATTCGATTTTTTCAACCATTAAATCATCTGATATAAAAGCAGAAGGTTTTAGCCATCCACTCAGAATAAACATAAAGAAATAACTCAGATTACCAGCAGACCAAAGATTAATTCGGGGCCGTACTCCTAAACACTGTTTCGAGATGCACAGAAAAATCCCATAATTCATCCAGAAAACTCCAAACCTTATCCTGCTCAATAGCCGTGATTAAATCATCTGCACTACAACTATCTTTCGATGACCACAAATCGCAAGCTTCTTTAGAGCTATCAATGGGTTCATTCCTAAATCCTTTCGCGTTTTGATTTTGCATTTGCTCATGAGCATATATACTCATCGATTCCAAGCCGGGTATTTCTTCTTGCCCTGAAACCTTAACAGAGATATTCAACACCCAAAAGAGATCATTTTCTAAGATGATACTGAGCTCAAAAGCACTGATTTTCATGATTTCCTCATCGAATACAAGGTCGTCACCATCAAAGACATTAGAAACAATTAAAGGGCGAATGCTGAGCTCCTCCAGAGAACAGGTAATACCTAATTCGGTTTTTAGTTCTCTGAACTTTTCGCCATCAAAATTTGCTTCGATGAACGTTTTGCTACGTTTTAATTGATCTACTGCCTTCTCAGCGTAGGTTCGGTTGATATACTGCAGGTTTCGCAGCGGGTCTTCTGTAAGATAAGTCGTCTTTAATTCAATGATAAACAGTGTATTATCTGCATAAGCCAGTACATCAATTTCCGGTTTAGTCTGTTTATCAATTTCATAAACCCGACTGGCAACTGCCTCAAAGCCAGCATCTATAAAAAGGTTGGCAAGGTCTTCTTCAAGCTGTTCATCACTCTCTTTCTGCTTTTTATTTAGTTGTTCTCTGGCCCCTCTACCCTGAATCAGCACGGGCCAATCACGATCTCTCAGGTAGGTACTACACCAGTACACATGGCTTCCATGTCTGACCAGGGGGCGTGTCCAAAGATCAATTTCAGCGTCTGATCGATCAAGGTAGCTGGTAAGAAAATCGACTATTTGCACAACCTCCTGCTCTTCCCATCCAAACACCTCTGATATCACCTCTAACATAGACTGATGGTCCAGGCGAACCAGATAATCTTCCGGGAGTAGCGGATGCTTTGCCGAAACATCAGGCAGCTTAGTAACGCTATCTCCTACGGCTACCCATTGATTACCTGCCGGCATCAAGTATTCCGAAAAAGAGGCCAGGAGAAGGAAAACCTTGCTCAAATCAATAATAGTATCATTGTAACGGGCCTCTAAAGGCAAGAACAATGTTTTGTAGTATACCTTACTTTTGGCTACGGCCAAAGACACCTTAAACTGTCCCACAGACATGCTACTCTCACGCGCTCCTGACTTTAGGGCGGCCCTATTGATCATATAGCCCTCAGCATATTTTTTCTTATGATCATTCCGCTTGTGGTGCACAAAAGCAGCTGTACTCTTCCACTGAATTTCATCCGAATCAAGCATTTCCACCTCGGCATAGCCATAGCTGTACATGTCTATGTAGTGTTCGAACTCATGTAGCTTAAAGTAAAAGTCTATAAGTTCAGTGAAAAGCTTCTTTTCTTCGGTCAATTCCTCTTCTGGTAGCATTCGCGGGTCGGCCAGGGCTTCAGGGGTGTTTTGTGGAGGTAAAGCGTCAGCAAGCTGCTTTAAGAATTGCTCTTCACCAGTGGCCCGTTGCCCTGTATCTTCCTCTTGCTTCTGCTTCAGCTGTAAAACGCGATTCATGACCCTAAGCAAATTTGTCTCTCTACCTACTTTGTAAGCAGCGTTATTCATTCCTGTCCGATCTCTCCTTTTTTGCCGCTCATTAGCAGCGGTGAAGTGAATCAACAACTCTTCAAAAGAAAAATCACGGATTAAACCATCAAAGTATAATGACTTCTTTGAGAAAGCCTTTTTGAAGTTGTCAATGTATTCCCACTCAACAATAGCTCTGCGTACCACTTCATTAGTTAAACCTTTGAATCTCAGGAAACTTTTGAGATGCGGAGGCACTAAGAAAGACTGTGTTTCCCTTACTACAATAACAAACTCGCGCTGGTAAGTTTGTGCCAGGTATTTAATGAGTGATTCAGAAATATGCTCAAGGCTTCCGGGATGCTTGAAATACTGCCTGAGCATTTGAGCTGCATTAGCTTTCGAAAAAAGTGATTCTTTGAAAGTATCAGGTAGCTCAGAGGCCCAAAAGAACCGTGAAGCATGTTTGTGATGGCATTCCGTTTGTATAACAAATTCTGCTACCTCCTCTCCCTCACAAGTCATCAGCAATTGAAAACATGCCTCAAAATGAGGTTGTTTCTCATGGCCTTTGGCCTTTTTACCATCCTGAAAAAGGGAAAGCGCTTCATGGTAAGCCTTTGACTTTTGCATATCCAAGGCAAACGATTCGGACAAATAATAGTTATATCAATTTTTTAAATAACTATTTTGAGCAGAAATGATCAGTTAATTTCTTGACTACCTCTCCTAGTTGACCTTCGTTATCTAGCCTATCAACTCTGGACACTACCATTTGATTTGTAGTCATATCAATTGTGACAAAAGTAGTTTCATCATCTTGTAGCTTGCTTTTGAGAAAATCAAATAGTTTCTGCCCTTGGTAAGCTACTCTAACGGTAATTTGGTCTTCCTCCAAAACGATTTTGGCTTCATTAATTACGAGGCCTTGGACCATTTACCTCCTTGCTGAGCAGAGGAATAGATATGCTGAAAAACCAGGTCGGTTTTAACGTTAAATGCACCTTGCTCATAAGTATCAGGTAGACCTTTATCTAATAGTTCCTTGATTCTGTTCTGTACACTGAGGCGTGTGGTACGGGATTTATGCCAGTCCACTACAAACAACTTATGTTTTTCTGCTTCCAGTCTTTCCAGCAAATCTTTAGCAGCCAGCTTCACTCTTTTCAGCTCTGCCTTGCTCAATTTTTCTTTTTTCAACAGATCGAAAATTTCCAGTTCTTCTTCGGTGAGGTTTTCTTCAATAGCCCGCTGCATCTCCTTGTCCATTTCGGCCTTAAACCTCATCAGGTTCTCAAAATCTTCTTCTACTGCATTACTACCGTTGTTATATTCATCTATAATCTGCTGAAAGCGTTCGAGAAAACGGGTTCGCGTACGGTTTTGTCGGATCATCTGCCTCAGCTTTTGCTCCAGAAAATCACGTAAGTCGGCAAACTCGATGTTTTTATGATCGCTCAACTTGAATTTTTTCCGTAGCGCCTCAAAATCCAGTTTACTCAGGTCTATCTTTTTATGCGACTGAATCACATATTCTCCTTCTGGCTCTTGCAAGGCATTTTCTTCGGCTAGTATAGACTCATCTAAGAGCTCATTTACCTTTTGGCGCGTGCGGGCCAGGCGCTCTTGGCGGTCATCATTCCGATCGATTACATTTTTGAGGTACTCAAAAACTTCTTTGATTTTCTTGATGTCGATATGGCTATAGATATCGGGTTTGCATGAGTCATAAAGCGACACAATAGCGTTGGTATAGAGGGTAAATTGCTTTTTTACATCATCGTTGACCAGCAGCCTGTCCGCATAAGTTTCAAAGAGGGCTATCTCTCTGAAGCCCTTCTCGCCCAGGTCTATGATGGCCTGCAGGTCTACCGCATACTGTAGGCAAAAAGCCTTGCCTTCCTCAATGGCTTCTTTCAGTATCTCAATCAGCTCTTCAAAATCCTGCAGCGGCATATCAGGCTCCTCACCCTTTGGCTTGTTACTGCCTTCGGCATACATGGCCAGCGCCTTTTTGAGATTACGAAAAACCCCGAAGTAGTCTACTACCAGCCCATTTCTTTTTACCGCAAATACACGGTTGGCCCGGGCGATGGTCTGCATAATGGAGTGGTTTTGCAGGGGTTTGTCCAGATAGAGCGTGCTGACGGCCGGGGCATCAAAGCCGGTCATCCACATGGCAGTAACAAAAACGATACGCAGCGGATGGTTGGCATCTTTAAAGTAGTCTTCCACATTGCGACCATCCTCATCGGCTTTCACCATCCTTTTACGATGCTGCGTAATGTCCAGTCCCTCCTTTTTAAATTTCTCCTTCTCTCCTTTCTCTGCACTGACCACTACCGCCATTTCAGTCTCTTTCATAAAAAGAATGGCATTGGCCAGTTTCTCTTTCTCTTCGGGATCTATAGACCGCGAGATATCTCGCTTAAGCTCTTTGATATACTCTTTGATCTCATACACCACCTTATCGTGCATACGCACAGCCGTAAACTTGTCTATGGCTATGACCATGGCCTTCATGGGCTTGCGGTTGCCCTCTTTGTCGCTAAGGTCGAGCCGATAAGGAAAATGACGTACAATGTGCCGGGCAATGGTATTGAGCCTATCATCTCGTTTTACCACCTGAATAAGCGTGGAGTACTCCCGATCAAGTTTGGCCTGGTCTTCATCTGAGATGTTTTCTTTGGCCAGAATTTCGGCAGCCTTTTCTACCAGGTCTTCCTCCATATTGACCATGGTGGGCACTGACTTTTTGTAGAAAAGCGGTACGGTAGCGGCATCTTCAATGGCCTGGGCAAAATTGTATTCAGACACATAGTTACCAAACCAACGTTCTGTTATACCGCCTTTGATCAAAGGGGTGCCGGTAAAGGCGATGTACTGAGCATTGGGTAAGGCGATGCGTAAATTATCGGCCAGGCCTTTGTATTGAGAGCGATGGGCCTCATCAATCATCACTACCCAGCTATCACGTGAGGTTACTTCTTTAAACTGCTTGCCTTTTTCGATGCCGAATTTCTGGATCAGTGTAAATACATACCTGCGGTTGGTTTGGAGGTGCTCTAAGAGTTCTTTTTGGTTTTTGGGCCGGTAAGGGCTTTTCTTTTCTCCGTCTTTTACCTGTATGGCACCGGTTTCCAGAAAGTTGCGGTAAATCTGGTCGTCCAGGTCGGTGCGGTCTGTAATGATCAGAAAGGAGAAATCTCCGGTGAGCTTGCGCAGGATTTTGCGACTGTAAAAGATCATGGAGTATGACTTACCCGAACCCTGGGTATGCCAGAATACGCCTTGCCGGCCCTGCTTCTGATTTTTTGCAAAGGAGGCCACCGCACTGTTTACGCCCACAAACTGGTGGTTTTTGGCGATGATCTTGGCCTGGTCTTGCTGGTAGAGCACAAAGTTTTCCAGGTAGTCGATAAGGGAGGCTTTGTTGAGCAGTCCTTCACAGAAGTACTGCAGGCTGATTTTTTTACTTACAGCCTGACCCTCGGCTTCTAGTTGCAACAGAGAGGGCTGATCTCTTTGCCGAGTGACATCTTCTTTTCTGGCCCAGGGAAAAAAGTGTCCCCACTCGGTACTGAAAGCACCCACCCGGGTTTGAATACCGTTTGAAATACAGACCAGCAGGTTATAGTCAAAGAGTTGAGGAATATCCCTGCGGTAGTCTTGCAGGTTATCGTCATAGCCCTTTTCCACCCGCTCTGAGGCATTTTTAAGCTCTATAAATACCAGCGGCAGGCCATTGACATAAATGAGCAGATCGGGCCTGCGAGTGGGGCCTTCCAGGTGGCGGTAGCCAATGCTGAGCTGAGAGACTACCAAAAACTCATTGTTGGCGGGCTGGTTATAATCGATCACCCGCACATAGCCTGGTGTTTCCTTGCCTGCTGCACTGGTATAGGTTACGGGTACTCCGTCTTTCAGGTAGCCATATACCTCCTTATTGGCCATAAGTTCGGTCAATGCCGCGCGTGTTCTGGTCAGCTCTGCTGTGGCCTTGTCTATGGCCTCCGCGGGCAAATCAGGATTGAGCCGCTTCAGCGCTTTTTGCAGATGGCTTTCAAATACCACCTCTCTCAGGTTGGCTCTGTCTATCAGTTTTTTACCCCAGGCATTGACGTGGCCATCATAGCCCAGTGTATTGACAAAAAGGTCAATATCTGCTTGTTCTATATCGTCTTCTGATAGAAAGTTGGCCATGGTTTAGGGTGCAGTTGATGAATGATATTCCGGTTCGGGCTCAGCAGCCATCATCAGCTCAGGCTCCTGCTCTGGTAAGTATGCTACAGAAAGCTTGCCACTGATCAATCTGGGCAAAAGCAGGTCGCGCGTTTTTTGAAGCAGTTCGTTTTTTTCATTTAAAACATTCACTTGCTCGAATATAGGTCTAGCAATACGAATGTACTTTGACACAATATGCTCATCAGGTACTAAAAAGGAATTGCGATAAACCTGATCCCGACTCAAACCAGGTACTGCAGAATCACCGGAGATGAAGTTTTGATATTTGAAATTTTGGTAAACATACTCAAGAGGTAACTCCGTCTTAGCGTAGAAAACCGTATCTATGGGGAAAAAGTCTTCGTAGACGTAATAGAGACTACCAACAGTACCTTTTCTACCAATTACTATGCCCGGACCAGCTACCAACCCTTTGTTATGATAACCACCTATACCTCCAGAACCATAAACAGGCACTTCTCCGGGTATTCTTTCGCGATCCGGCAATGATTTGCCATAGGCAAGCTCTATAACCTTTCCCAGTTTTGTCTTGCACCACCCCTCAGGCACTCCATCTACTATTTTTGTCTCCTTGTAACCCGGAAAGCGCAGGCGCACAAACCATTCTTTATAGATTTCTTCCGCCATTTGTTCCAGCAGCTTGATGCGCTGGCTATTGTTTTCAATCAGCTCATCATAAGCCGAGAGAATGGAGGCTATTTTTTGCTGGGTTTTGAGAGGGGGAGATGGAACTTCTAGATTGTTGAGGATTTTTTGATTGAGGTTCGAAATATTCGTTCCGTTCCCGTAAGATGATAGACGTTTTCTAAAGCCAGATGATTTGAAAAAATATAGATAAAAGAGCGGATCCACTTCTTTCTTAAGTAAAAACCTGAGCCTTATGCAGAAAGCAGAGTAAGTCACTTTCTCTTGAATTTTCTTAATAATCATTGACCTGCCTATCAAGTCTTTATTCCCATTGGAACGAACAAAAATTATATCATCTTTCTGCAAGTAACACTCACTAGGCCACTTTGAACCCCCATCAATTTCATTTAAGTTTTGAATTTGCGGGGTCAAATAGTCTTTAAAATCTGATACGTTGATTACTTTAAGCCCTGAACCAAACCTCCCGCTATCAAAGTTTACCCCGTTTCTAAAAGTCGCCAGTTGCCCTAACGATATGTTTTCATTATCATTCATTAAGCAACTCATTTATCCCTTCTTCTATTTCTAATTCCAACTCCGTACTAGAGTTTTTAAGACGGGTAAGCTTCTCAGAGGTTTGTCTTATCAAAGCCTTAAACTCCGCTTCCGAAATCAAGTCATCCTCAACCTCTACCCCAACATACCTTCCAGGGTTCAACGAGTAATCCTGTTCTTCTTTATACTCAGCCCTGTCTGCTACTTTACAGAGCCCGGTGATATCGGCATATTTCCCCTCGGGAAAGCGCTGCTGCATCCAGGCTAGGTGTTCGTAAAAGTAGGTCAGCCTCTCCTGTGGCTTCGTGTGTTTTTTCAGCAGCTCATCGGTTGTTTTCAAGGCACGGTTCAGCTCCAGCTCTGCCCAGTTTTTGCTGTTCTTTACCTTCAGGTTTTTCTCCGTCCACTTCAGTAAGGTTTCCTGGGCTTTGCGGTAAGTACTGATCAGGTCAAGCTGTTCCTGGTGGTAGTCTGTTAGGGCTTTCAGTGCTTCGACTGCCTTGTGCTGTTCTGCATTTTTATCGGCCGCTTTTATCTTATCAAAAGCTACTTCCAGCTTTTCCAGGCTTGCCTCAGGCTGTAGCGGCAGGGCACTGAGCTTTTCCCATTCAGCGTCCCAGCTATATTCGGCCATTTTCTGCTTTTGGGCTTTGGTAAATTTCTCTGCCAGCACCTGTGTATAGCTTTGCAGGCTTTGTGTAGTGTCTGCCAGCTGTGTCAGCAGCGCCTTTGCGGTCATGTCAGCAGGGGCTAGCTGCTCGGCCGCTTTGGCCAGGTAGTCTCTGATGAGTTCAGTAAAGCGGGGGTTTTCTCCTCGGTACAGGCGTACAATCGTAGCTAGGTTCAGATAGTGCTCTTCCGTCCATTCCCGCAAAGCGCGGTTAATCTGCCTGAAGGTATTGCGGGCATCTATAAAGAGAATTTGCTCCTTGCGTACGGATTGTATTTTGGCCTTGTCTAAAAACCAGAGGGTGGCCGGCAGGGTCACGGTATAAAACATATTGGAGGGCATGGCTACAATTACATCTACCATGCCGGTATCTACCACTTTTCTACGAATGTCATATTCGGCATTTCTACCATCTGAGGCTGAGTTGGCAATGACAAAACCCGCCCTGCCTGTAGCATTGAGTGAGGTGGCAATCAGGCTGATCCACAAATAATTGGCATCACTGATCTTATCCTCTTTTTTGCTTTTTGTTTTGGGCAGTCCATATTGGTAAAAGCGTTTGTCGGCCTTTACGGTACTCTCTTTTACCGTTTTTACATTGAATGGCGGATTGGCCATAACAAAGTCATACTTGCCATAGCTATCAAAGGGATCATCGGCATAGGAGTTGGCCTGCTTTATTTCTCCCCTCAGGCCATTGACCATCAGGTTCATCTTGGCCAGGTTTACGGTTTCTCCCGTTTTTTCCTGCCCTTCTACATAAATATCGGCTGTTTTGCCATGCTTGCGCTTGCGTATAAAATCGCCAGACTGTACAAACATACCTCCTGAACCACAGGCAGGGTCAAACACCCGGCCGTGATAGGGTTCTATTACTTCTACAATAAACTTCACTACCGAGGTAGGCGTAAAAAACTGCCCGGCTTTCTGGCCTTCACTCAGGGCAAATTTACCCAGAAAGTATTCGTAAATCTTACCGAACACATCGCCTTCGGCTTCTTCGGGTATATCAGAAAATATCTTGAGCAGTCCAGGAATAATGGTCCGGTCACTTTTCTCAAGCCTGGCAAAATCGTCTTTGGGCAGTACCTCTTTAAATTTCTCTTCCTGATGCTCTTCTATGCCCTGCATAGCGGTTTTCAGGGCTTCGGCAAGGCTCTTTTCTTCAGGTAGGTTGAGCAGGTAATCGAAACGCGCATTGTAAGGCAAGTAAAAACCACATTTCTCAATGGCTATTTCATGCTCTTGTCTTTTGTTTCGTGAGGTCTTTTGTTTGTCCAGTTCTACCCGTATCTCCTCCTCTACCAGCTTGTATTTGTTATCGGCATACTTCAAAAAAATGAGGCCCAATACCGGGGTGGCATATTCGGTCGATTTGAGGTCCGAATTGGCCCTCATGTTATTGGCGGCTTCCCACAGGTCGTCTTCCAGTTTTTTTAACTGTTCGTCAGTCATTCGCTCTTTTGCTTATTCAACTCCAAATCTAAAAACATGTGGGTTAAATAGATCACTATTTCATGTATTCCAAAAAAGCGACACTAAAGTGACTTGAAAAGGCTCCTTCAACTACAATGTTCTAGTTTCTTGAGAATTATTCGTTTTCTAATCTCATAATTCTCTTTTAGTCTTTTGCTGGTACCTTCACATTTATCTATTGCCCGATCAATAGATTCAAGAGCGAAATGGAGCTTTTGACGTCTTTTATCAATGTTTTGAATAATTTCAGCCTCATTCAACTCCAAAAAAGCTTCTGTCGCCAAGTACTCAGCATGTTTTTTATACTCGCTTAACTTGTTGTATTGTTTAAGCTCCAGCAGGGTTTCTCTGGATTTTATGAGTGAATTCACCTTTCTGTCTGGGCTCTTAGTTTTTGAAGCCAGAACAGCGTGAATATAAACTGCAGTATTAAGTAAAGCTTCGATGCTGTCTCTAGCTGTTTCATCATTTTCTCTAAATGATTCATACAGTTCGATAGCATATTCCGCATCTTTCAGAGACGAATTGAGAGAATATTCTTTTGGTATGGGTGCTTCGTATGATTTGCTTTCATAATCTTTTATCCAGGCATATACTATTAGGCACCTAGAATGAAGGAATCTGGGGTCTTTCGGATATTTCTTAATATATCTGTTGGTCAGGTCTAGTCCTTTTATATACTTCTGACACCTTCTTGAGGCCCATACCTGAATATATCTTAATTCCTTGAAAACAGAATCTTCATAAACTGAGCGCTGCTTTGCCGGCAATATTGTCATGAATTTGCTCAATACGACATTAATGTTTTCAAATGTCTTGAGGTTTGGGTCTCTTTCAGTCGGAATATTTGTAGTAGGCAATACAAGGCAAACAAGGTATTTGACCAATGCCTCTTCAGGACTGCCTTTTTTCAGATTTGGAAAATGTTCGCTTATGCTATTTCTAAATTCTGAAATTTGACTACTATTTGCCTTTTTGAGTTTGCAAAAATAAACTATGTGTTGAAGTAATTCAGTGCAGGAGACATTTCCAGTCAGACTCGTATAATTAAATACCAGTGGCAATTGCTGTTTAACACTTTCCACGGGATCTTTCCCGTAATTGATTTCAATTGTCTTTGAGTCAAAAATATCTCGTAGATTATTGTACAAATCCAGTTGAATTACGGAAAGATCAATGCGGTCAACATATGTTGTCAAGGAATTAATATTGGCATTGATAAAATTCCCTACATTGGCAAGAGCTTCAGAAGTATTCTCTTTCAAATCAGATCCCTCATTGGCCTGATGCATGGCTTTAGTAAAGTGATTATACTTTAATAGCAATTTATAGTTTTCCAACCTGTTTCTTTCATCCTCTATAAGACCATGAATTTCAATCATTTTCTTAGAAAGCCTGTATCTTTGCTCCTTCCCAAGTAAGAATTTCAAATCCCTTAATTTGAATCTCACCTTATTCAAGTCTCCCACACTATCAGACCTATATAGCAAGTTTGCAAACATTTGGGCATCATTTCTGTGAAAGTCGTAACGCCTGTTTTCTACCATTGGCCAAAAATCCTTTAACCTATTGATTACGGTTCCCGTCCAGGGTGCTGAAGACAAATAGTTAACAATAACTTTTTCTGAGTTTGGTTTCTTTCTTCTCTGCTCTGCATAATAAACGTTCAACTCAAGTACTCTTTTAATTATCAAAGCATCACGGAATGCACTTTCAAGTTCTTTTTGTCTTTCTTCATCTAGAAATTCAAAATAAGTCTGCCCTTTGCGCCTAGGACCTTTTTTTTCAAACAATTCAGCATAAAATCGCTGTCCTCTTCGGTCAATCAAAGAGTTAAAATGGGAAAAAACAACCCTTAAGAATTCATCATTTTTGTATTCATCGGGCAGTTCCATATTACTATACTCTGAAGGGTCGAGTCCATCATCTTCGATATGTATAAGGTTGTCCTTGAACAGAGAATTAAAATTAACATCACCTCCTCTGACAGAAATTGCCAGGGAGGTAAGCAGGGATAAGTTTTCAGCAATTAACGCATAGTTATTTTCTCTGTTTTTAAGCTCTTTGGAAACGACTGAGTCATATTTCGAAATGAATTTTTTTCGATCTAATAGCGTCACTATGGCACGTCTTACTTTATCTCTCAATCCAATAAGTTCATCATTGTATTCTGAACAAAAGATTGGCTTAGGGGTCATTTTATTGAAGAAATAATCAAGTGAAATTTGCTGATCAGCAATTAGATGAACACTGTGTTTAGAATTTTCGTCTTCAATACCAAGAGGAAAACAGTATTTGGAAACATCATAAGTGTCAACGATATAAATCACTTTATATCCTTTTTCTTTAAGGGTCATTTCCCGAAGTAAGGCCTCAATATGTCTTGGGCTGAGTGTAAAAAGTAGGGATTTCTTATCTGCCATCTTTACATCTCTGTAGGAGTTTGCCAAATCAATTCTTCTTTCTTAAGCTTTTTAGGCTTTTTCTCAGACCATAGCCCTAGTGCAAAGCTCTTGGGAACTGTGAGTTCGGTGATTTTCTCAGTAACTTTGGGTAAGCGAGCTCCCATCTTCTTTTTTATCAAGTCCGATGCGTGCTTGGTTATTTCGTAATTTTCAAGAAATTGACCTATCTCCAGTAATAGAAAAGGGTCTAGATCATTTGCATTTACAATCTCTTTAAAAAATTCACTCAACTTCATTTTATCTCCAAAAATCAACTCCCCCCCCTTGTTCAAGAAAGCATATAAGGCCTGGGTATTTGGATTATAAAAATATGTACCTCGGAATCTTTGAATTAAAAATCTTTTATCCACCCTTACGGGTTCCATTTCGGTTATTAAATCAAATGAGATAACCTGTCTGTAATACTCATCCACAAGTCTGAATATTGGTATTGCAAAAACCATTTCTTTATGCAATGATGGATTAATAAAACCTTCTAGTCTGTAACTTCCAATAGTATTTATCATGGTTTTAAATATTTTCTATTGACCATATGATTTCTAATTTTATCAGTGATAATACCATGATAGGCCAAGGTTCTCCAACCGCCATAAGAATAATAGGGATCTATAACATCATCCCACTGATCTAAAAGGGCAGCAGAATCTTCGTTCCTTAACCAATCGCTTGGTAAAACCAACAACTCAATGTCCCCTATATTCAGATTCAATACAGCATCGCATTGAACCTCTACAGCACAACCTCGATCATCAGCCGTTGAATTTTTGTTTTTAGAAACTGCAGTAATGAGCCTGTGATACGCACTAACTTCAAACTGAAGATACGGAATATTCATCTCATCAATTTTTTTAGGCTCAGAGTGAAAGTAACGTTCGTTGCTGTCGAAAAAAACGTTTACAAATTTCAAGGGACTTTGACTATGGTTATTAAGCAAGAAATCATCTTTGCCCATTTTCTTATTTACATGTTCATTGTAATGATCATAATGGTATGCTCCTGTATCGAATGGAGATATTCGCTTAGGTACCGGGATTGCGTTAGGTTTTATCATTAAGCAAACCGGTTGTGAGCTTGGATCATTGTTTACCATAGTACTTACCTGGGTGCGGTATGCAGGTTTACCATAAAAAAAATAAAGCAAAGGTTCATCATAGACTTTACAATGGCTTGTACTCAACTGATTGGCTCGAAGAATCCCTCTGAGGTCATAAGACTCGCAAGTATGAAAATAGGGAAGTTGGATTGGTATAGTGGTAGCCTCTGTTTCCACATAATCACCGAAATCTGGCATATTGTTTTATTACAAAATTTTCTCTATATAAAAATTTTAATAATTTATAACAAATAAATATTTACGAAATGAGCGATGAGAGTTTAGAATTAGTTGAACATAAAATCAACATGCGGTTGTCCGATTTTAAAAGCAAAAAAGAGACTCATAGAAAAAGGCATCTGACACTGACAATTGCTGTCGGAATCATCGGTTTAGTCAGTACAATTCTATTAGGTCTTAATTTGGAGTCCGAGCCTGAACAGGAGACTATTCGCATCACAGTACTTTCAATGAATGCATTGGTAATATTTTTAAGCACCATTATTACTATGTTCGGTGATAAATCATTCTGGATTAAATACAATGACACCTGTAATGATTTTCGTGATTTGTCTTTCGAAATAGAATTCCGAAAGACTCACTCCCCAGAAATAACGGAACAGGAAATAAAAAAATTTAAGGAGCGCTATCAGGAAATCCTATACAGAACCAATGACTCTTGGACCGCTTTCCGATCAAAGCAAAAATCAGACAAATAAGAGATCTAATAGTTATACTCAGTATTTATCCGACAAAAGCACCGGACATTAATGATAGCATCTGATAATATGCGTGAATTCCCTGAAAATTATAATAGTTGGTTTCCTTTGATAAAGGAGTATTTCTGGGAACTAAATGCCTGGGGATACGCTGTTACAACAAAGGAATTATACAGCAGTAATGCCCAATACCAACTTGTCTTACTTACTAAGATGGGTGTACTTACTCTTGATCAGGTAAATAGTTTTAAAAGAGAAGACTTACTGTCGGTCGTTTCAAAAATCCGGAATTTTCAGGGTATCAAAAGCTTTAGAAGGTTTATCGAATCGAAGCTCACTAGAAAATACTGGGCTTTGGGTTTTAATAGTAACTATAAAGACCTTGAAAGCTTTAAAACAAATAACATCTGGCATGCTCTTCATTATAAGTCAGAAGATAAGAGCAAAACAGCCGAAGATGCCCGGAAGCGCTTTGCTCAAATTAAAGAAGGAGATTATATACTGATCAAAGGAATGGGCGGCAGGCATGACCTGAAAATACACTATGCCGGTATTGTTAAAGGCAAAGACGAAAACAGGAAAGTACTGGAGTTCTACTCCCGAGATATTGAGCTTTATCATGGTAAAGCTCCCAAGGGTACAGGTGCAGGCATTTGGTATGATACCATTGTATCCGTACAGCGCCATGTAGATATTAAACGTCTCTTCGATACAACCCCAGTCAATCCTCACCCTGATTTAACGCTAAGCCAAATGGAACCAGAAAAAGATATTTTATCTACTGATATCCCTCTCAACTACATTCTTTACGGCCCTCCCGGTACTGGTAAAACCTATGAGCTCAACCAATGGAAAGAAGAGTTCACGGATTACGAGGTTTCCTTAAGTGAGGAAGACTTACTTGGCCGACTGGCAGAGGAATATTCCTGGTGGAAATTGATTGCCGCTTTGCTTTACAATAGTGGTAGTATGACGGTACCCGAATTGGTATCACATCCCCTGATCAGGGAAAAGCATAACCCAGACAAACCTACTAAGCCCAATCAAATTGTGTGGTCTCAGCTTCAGCTCCATACCATTCATGAAAGTAATACGGTGAACCATACTCGCAAGCACGAACCGGCCATTTTTGACAAAGGTGAAAACAGCCGCTGGCATGTAGACAAAGACATTATTGATCAAGACCTCACCGATGTAAAAGAGTTGGCAGAACAAATAGAGAATATCAGTAAATCTGAAGGTGAGACTACAGAAAACAGGCACTATAGCTTTGTCACCTTTCACCAGTCATTTACCTATGAAGACTTTGTGGAGGGACTAAAACCGGTACTCCAGGCTGATGATGCAGCGCTGCAAGACAGTGCCGAGATTGGCTACCGAATAGAAAAGGGCATCTTCTACCGGTCTTGTTTGAAGGCGCTTAAACTGGCTGGGTACCAGTCTTTCACTGACTGCTTTCAGGATAGTAAGGAGGAACGTAAGGAAAAGTTTCAAAACGCAGCTCCTTACGCATTGTTTATTGATGAGATCAACCGTGGTAATGTATCGGCCATATTCGGGGAGTTGATCACATTGATTGAGCAAGACAAAAGAATGGGTGAGGATCAGGAAATATGGGTCAATCTGCCCTATGACAAAAACCTGCCTTTTGCCGTACCACCCAACCTTTACATCCTGGGCACTATGAATACTGCTGACCGTAGCGTAGAAGCCCTGGATACCGCGCTGCGCAGAAGGTTTGCATTTAAGGAAGTAGCTCCACAGCCGCAGTTACTGTCTGCTCCCGTACTCCTCTGGGCCCTTTGGGAAAAAGACTGGGACTACGAATGGGAAAACGAAAAATGGATCAATCATGAAACAGCACTACTGGCGTTGCTTAGTGGTAAGGTGATTGATCAGGATGCCTATCGCCTTCTTGGCGAAACTGAAGACAGAGAAGCAGGCAGAACGGGCAATATATTTAAGAATATAGTCACCTTTAATGGTCTCGCACTTGATACATTATTGACTACGATCAACCAACGAATTGCTCTCTTGATTGACCAGGACCATACCATCGGGCATTCATATTTGCTATCAGTAATAGGGGCTTCTGATTGCGAGCGGGTTTTACTCGACATATTCTATGACAAGCTCATTCCTCTTCTGAAGGAATATTTCTACGGAGACTTTGGCAAAATCGGCCTCATTCTGGGAGAAAGTTTTGTAGAAAAGCAACCGGCTCGTTCTGTTGAGTTTGCCAGCTTCAAGATGGATGACCAGGAAATATTCCGGGAAAAGAGCACTTATCAAATCATAGACTATCGCCTGCCGGAATTAAGAGAAGGCTTTCTCAAAGCTGTTACCAGCATTTATCAGACTACAGAACAACGCTAACACTCAGGTAAATGGCCGTTTATCAGGTTTACGAATATAACTGGCTTCAATATGAGCCTGGCCTCAGGGGTCACCAACCCTGGTTTGAGCAAAAACACTATGAGTGCCTGGTAGATTTTCATGATAACCGAGGCGGTAGCAGATACTTCGAGTTGGTAAGAAGCGGGATACGATTTCTTCAGTTTGTAGGGGTTATTCAAGTACGCGACCTGACCATCGAGATCTTACCGAAAACAGACAGGAGTAATGACAAAAACTTATGGCATGAAGTACTGGTCTCAATGCTGCGGCAAACGCGTTTTTTAAACCTGGAATATTTAAGCGAGGCCAGCCTGCAATTCAAAAAACACTCCATCCTTCATCTTTACTTTGCAGAATACCTGGGGCAGGTCAGGTATTTGCTCCAGCAAGGTTTAGTAAAGCAATACCACAAAAAGCAGGGCAACCTTAAGGCACTGAAAGGAGCAATTGATTTTGGCCGGCAGGTATCACAAAATCATATTCATAAAGAAAGGTTTTATACACGGCATCAGGTCTACGACCACAACCACCTGCTGAATCAGATACTTAGAGAGGCCTTGCTCGTACTGCGTGGCTTAACTCGCGGTCAAAACCTGGCTGATGATGTAAACAGGTTGCTGCATGATTTCCCGCAAGTCCACCGTACAAAAGTGGACGAAACGACTTTCAAAAACCTGGCTTTTAATAGAAAGAACAACTCCTACAAAAAGGCCATCATGATGGCCAAAATGATCATCCTTAATTATTCACCTAACATCAAAGGGGGTAGCAATGAGCTATTTGCACTCCTTTTTGATATGAATGAGCTTTGGGAAGAATTCATCTACAGACAACTGCTGAAAGCAGGAGCCAAAGTAAGATATCAGGATTGGGACTATTTTTGGGCAGATCGTACGCTTATTCCCGACATGGTAGTCGACCTGCCAGATGATAAGATTGTTATAGATACTAAGTGGAAGATCATTGACAACGCCAAACCCTCTACAGCAGATTTACGACAGATTTTCGCCTACAATATCTATTGGCAGGCCCAAAAGGGGTATCTGTTATATCCTAAAACGAGTCAAAGCCCTTATACCACTCCAGGAGAGTATCACCAGGGGCATTCGAGAGATTCAAAAATGACCTGCCAGGTAATTTACGCGGATATAGTCAATGAAAATGGACTTAATCAGCATATAGGACAAGATATTTTAAGTCAGATATAAAAGGAGATAGTACTAAAAATAATCAGTCAGCAAGCACTAATACTAGACGAGATATCTCGCCTACCTTACAAAAGTCCGGACTGTCTATCCAGCTACTCAGACATGTCCATTATACAATAAGCACCCTTAACCACAAGATTCTTACCCTACGCTCTGTTTCGCTCAGCAGGACTCCAATAACCGAAGAAGAGTTTGTACAAAAAGCCAGTAAATTCAATCCCACGCCCATTCTCACAATTATTACTTACTTTCTCACCCAACGAATTCATAAAACCAACACCTATGCAACAACCCCAACTTATACACCCCCCACCCCCCCCCAAAAAAAAAAAGGAAAAAA
>JAAWWF010000060.1 GCA_021404565.1 Roseivirga sp.
TACTACCTCAGGAGTCTCAGTTGCTACTGGCTTTACCGGCTCCAGTGTTTTAACCGGTTCTGGTTCAGGAGCTGGGGTGATTGCCTCTTTTGTTTCCTGTCCTGCTTCCGTTTTAGCCTCTTCTTCTTTTTGCTCTTTTAGTGCCGCTGGTGCCGGCACTATAGGCGCTACTGCCACTGGCGTTTCAACCTGAGCAACGGCAACGACCGTCTCTTCTACAACGGTTGCAAAATCATGCTCATCCATAATAATGGCTTTGAGCAAGGCACGGTCGGCAGAATAGATGGCGGCTTTTTTAATAAAGGCATCGGTTTTGGCATGATTGCGCTTTTTCAAAGCTTTGGCAATCATCACATACTGATTCTGAAAGTAGGGGTACTGTTTGCGGAGTTGATTCAAAGATTTGATATCCTGATCGGTTATCTTATCCATGTCAGCAAGAAGGGTATTGAATCTTTCCTTATCCACAATCATTGATTACGTGGCTAAAAATAGAATGAAAATTACCACTGGGCAACCGAGGCCTGAAAAATGTCGAAAATTATCTGCTCAAAGATCTCGTCTACCAGGTCATTCTCCACGGCATTGAGTGTGCTTCTTTGAGGGTCGTAATCGGCATAGAAAGAGAAACCTCTTTTGAAGCCTTTTTCTTCATCGGTAGTATCGGTAAAAGCCACTTCTATGTTGATACTCAGTCGCATAAGACCAGATTGGTCGTTTTGGGTTCTGCTGCCTGAAGAGGTAACGGCCTGAGGTCTTACCGTATAGCTGGAAATGGCTCCTTCAAACTGCAGATCACCTTTAGACGATACCAGCTCGAGCTTGGTATTTCTTTGAAAGTACTCTCTCAGATCTTCGGTAAAGGTTTGCCCCATGTTCGGTGGTCCACCGGCCGTATCGTTAAAGAAGTTGGCAACCGACATGGTTTTAGTCTTATTGTAGTCTATGGATGCACCATTAAAGCTATAGGCACCACAGGCCGTGAGCAGGGTGCTTACCAGTAAGATGATCCAAAGAGACCTATTCGATTTCATATTGCTTGATTTTTCTGTAGAGCGTTCGCTCTGATATCCCCAGGTCTTTAGCCGCATACTTTCTTTTGTTATTGTTCTTTTTCAAGGCTTTGACAATGAGCTCCTTTTCTTTCTTTTCTATGGAAAGCGATTCATCTTCCATTTCATGGGTGATGTCCTCCACTTTCTCAAGCTCATAGTCATGTGTTTCCACAGGCTGGGTATCATAATATACAGGTTCAATAGGCTCCGGTACAAAATCTTCAGTATGAGCAGGTAACTCCTTGTCCATATTTCTGAAAAGGTTCGGATGATTCTGAATCACTCCTGTATCTACTTCTCCGTTTTGTATCATGTCATGAACGAGCTTTTTCAACTCACTCATGTCCTTTTTCATATCAAAGAGCACCTTGTAGAGTAAGTCACGTTCGTTCAGGTTTTCGCCACTACCATTCTCTCCCCGATACACAGCCGGCAGATTCGATGAATTCTGAGGCAAATACTTTACCAAAGTTTCGTCTGTGATGCTACGATTTAGTTCCAGGGCCGAAATTTGTTCAACAATATTCTTTAACTGGCGAATATTTCCCGGAAACCGGAACCTCAAAAGCCTGTTTTTAGCAGCTTCATCCAGCTTTATGGACTCTACCCGATATTTTTCGGCAAAATCGGTGGCAAATTTCCTGAAAAGCAGATCAATATCATTTCCACGCTCGCGCAGGGGAGGTACAGAAATGGGTACCGTGCTCAGGCGGTAATAGAGGTCTTCTCTGAATTTACCCTTTTCAACCGCTTTGTGCAGGTCTACATTCGTAGCTGCTACCACGCGTACATTGGTCTTTAGTACTTTTGAGGCACCCACCTTGATGAATTCCCCGTTTTCCAGTACGCGGAGCAATCGGGCTTGCGTGAAGAGTGGCATTTCCCCAATTTCATCAAGAAATATGGTACCACCGTCAGTCACTTCAAAGTAGCCCTTACGCGCCTCATAGGCTCCTGTAAAGGACCCTTTTTCGTGACCGAAAAGCTCTGAGTCAATGGTGCCTTCTGGGATGGCTCCACAGTTGATGGCAATGAACTTACCATGCTTTCTGGCACTCAGCTGATGAATGATTTTGGAAAAGGACACTTTTCCACT
>JAAWWF010000001.1 GCA_021404565.1 Roseivirga sp.
GTATGGGTATCGCCTGTATCATCGTCTGTTGTGGTCAGCATTGCTACTACATCTCCTACTGTATTGTTTTCCAATATGCTGCTGCCGGAGAGCGTGATATCTGTCGGAAAGAAGTTGGTATTGTACACTTCTCCGGTAAAGGTTCCCGAAAGGGCATTGCCTGCTACATCGGTAATACCAGTGACATCACTCAGGTTCAGTCCGAAACTGCCTTCTCCGGTAATATTATCAACCGTTACGGTAACACTGGTACCGGAGCTGACTGAGACACTGGCGATATTCGCATTCTGTGTACCTGTCAGAGCCAGAGAGAAGTTGCTGGTAGTTAAACCGTGTACTTCTTCGCTAAAGGTGACCGTAAAATCCACACTGCTGGCGGATGTTGGGTTGGCATCTGCCCTACTGATACTTTGTACTGTGGGTATGATTGTATCAATAGTGATCAGGAAGGTGTTGGTATTTGAACTGCCATTTCCTGCTGCATCCGTAGCTGTAATGAATATGGTGATAGAACTGCTAAAGGGTCTGAATGTAACATCTGCTACCCAGTCTCCATTAGCATCAGCTGTAGTCGTCTGTAATGTAAAGGGCCCTGCACCAATAATCACTGTAGCAAAAGGTTCTGCTGTACCTGTGTAAACAAGAGTCTGATCGTTGGTAATGATGTCCGTACTGCTGATACCATTATCGTCCGAGATACCACTCAATACCGGATCAGCCGGAACAACTGTATCAACGGTCAGGGCTAAGGCTGTACTTAAAGCACTGGTGTTGGTGGCGGCATCTGTAGCGGTTGCGGTAACATTGTAGTTGGCATCAGCCAAAGTGGTAGCAGAGTGGTCATAACTCCAATCTCCTGAACCATCGGCTGTGGTAGTACCAATGCTGCTACCATCGATAAAAACTTCCACGGTGCTATTGGCTTCGGCAGTTCCTGTAAAGTTCAGCGTGTTGTCGCTGGTGATCCCATCTGTACTATCAGTCCCGCTATCATCAGAAATACCGGTGATCACAGGAGCTGCCGGAGCAGTTACGTCCGCCTGAATGCTGAATTGTGTAGCTGCCGTGTTGTCATTACCAGCTAAATCCTGTGCTGCCACGGCTGCCACATCTACAGTAACTGCTCCATCTGCTGATGGCGTGATGGTGGCCGTGTAGACAGCCCCGGAACCAGCGAAGTTACCGGCTGTACCATTGCCCACCGTCAGATCAGACAGGTCAAAACCAGTCACATCCTCAGAGAAGGTAACGGTGATATCAAAAGCACTACCAGTTGGGTCATTTGCAGCAGAGGTAATGGTAACTGTTGGTTCAGTCTCATCATTTTCAATACTAAACTGCGATGCCGCTGTGTTATCATTACCGGCTAAATCCTGAGCCACATTCGCAGCCACATCCACGGTAACCGCTCCCTCTGCTGATGGGGTGATGGTAGCTGTATAGACAGCTCCGGAACCCGCGAAGTTACCGGCTGTACCATTCCCCACTGTCAGATCAGACAGATCAAAACCGCTTATATCTTCAGAGAAGGTAATGGTGATATCAAACGCACCACTGGCCGGGTCATTGGCTGTACTGGTAATGGCTACCGTTGGCGGAGTAGCATCAGATACGATGGCAACCCCGGTTCCATCAGTATCCAATACATTACCACCAAAGTCTCTGATCTCATCATTGTTATTGGTGTAGGTGATAGTCAGCCCGTCCACAGCTCCGCTGATATCAGCTACTGTCAGTATTATCTTATTGTCGAAAGCAGTGCCGTCAATCTGGGCTGATACAGAGTAGTTGGTACCATTACCATCCATAACCGTAAAATCTGTAGAATTCGTCTCATTGGTCTGAATGGCCTCCGTGAAGGTTACGGTTACTTCTGTATCGCTGTCAATGGAGGCACTCTGCATCTCTGGTGCTGTAGCATCCAGATCGATAGTCACCGGCCCGCTGGTTTCTGCTATAAACGTTCCTGAGGCATCACTGATCTCATTGTTGTTATTGATATAAGTCACTGTCAGATCACCCAGGGCTGTGGAAAGATCGGCTACTGTCAGTTCAATTTCAGTATCACCTGTAGTACCGTCAACCTGGGCAGTCACTGCGATGTTATTGCCCGCTCCGTCAACCACGGTAAAGTCTGTTGGGTTGCCGCCATTGGTCTGAACAGGGTCACTAAAGATCGCAGTGATCTCTGTATCGCTCACCCTTTCAGCACCAATCAGTTCGGGTGGACAAATGTCGGCACGTGCATCTCCGGTAATTCTCCACACATTATCTCCGCCTGTGAGTATATCTCTGGCCTCCTGTCCTGCATTACAGTACACCAGGCCCTGAGCACCAATGGAAGTACCTCTTCTCACCTCTTGTGCTGCCCAGCCAATCAAGGTAGCAGTATAATTATCAATGGACAGGTTGCTATTATCTAGCATAGCCGTCATGGCATTGGCTCCTGTAATGTCCCAGTCACCGAGGTTTTGGTCGAAAGATCCTGCCGCTGAAAACATTCTTTCAAAGCGCGTTGAATTGCTCACATCCCAACTGCTAACGTCCTGGTTGAAAGCCCTGGCATTATTGAACATGTCATAAAATTGGGTGACGTTGCCCACATTCCAGGTACTGACATCTCCGTTGAAGCTTATGGCATCTTTGAACATACCGTTCATATCGGTAACGTTGCTTACGTTCCAGCCACTTAAGTCTGAATTGAAGCTCTCAGCCAGGCTAAACATAGTTGACATGTCGATCACGCTGCTTACATCCCAGCCACTGAGATCTCCACTGAAAGCACCATTAGCAGCAAACATACTCCTCATGTCTTCTACTGCACTTACGTTCCATCCGCTGATGCCTCCATCAAAATCAGATGCGATAAACATCAATGACATATTAGTTACCTTACTCACATCCCAACCACTGATATCTCCATTGAAAGCACTACTACCGAAGATTTGCTGCATGTCAGTCACATTGCCCACATTCCAATTGCTCAGATCGCCCTTAAAGACCCTCGTCTGATTCAGCATTTGTCTCATATCGGTTACATCCCCTACATTCCAGGTGCCGAGTCCACCTTCCAGGCTGTAGCAGTTGTTAAACATGCGGCTCATGTCTTTTACCTCACTCACATCCCAACCTGCAAAGTCATAGTTAAGACTCCAGGCACCACTAAACATCTCTGACATATCTACAACCAGGGACAGGTCCGGAACATCGGTAGCGGTGATCTGCATATTATGCGCTTCCTGGAAGGCCCGCTGAAATGAGCTCCATTTGCCAGTACCCCATTGTTCTATGGTCATCAATCTCTGTGGAATATCAGCTCTGGCTGCCAGTGAAATACGTGGAAAATCACCTGTGATAATCACGGTATAGGTACCTGCGTTGGTGTAGGTATGACTTGCATCTCCGGTTCGGTTGCTATCCACTCTGCCATCTCCCCAGTCTACCGTATAATTATATACTTCGCCATTGTCGTCATTAGTGAGTATTTCCACTTTTTCTCTCTCCTCATCGGTGCGCCAGGTAGTTACAAAAGCTGAAGGATCAGAGAAAATACTGATATGTACTCCTGCCTCATCAGTTTCCAGTTCATTGCTGGCAAAGTCAGAAACTTCCGCATTGTTGTTGATATAGGTGATCGTCAGCCCACCGGTAACAGCACTCAGATCCGCTACGGTCAGTATCAGTTGTTTATCATTAGCCGTACCATCAGCCTGGGCACTTACAGCATAGGTATTACCGGCACCATCGGTTACCGTAAAATCAGTAGGATTCCCCGCATTGGTTTGTACGGGTTCACTGAAAGTGACCGTGATCCGGGTATTGTTATCCTTCACAGCACTGACCATAAACGGAGCCAGGCCATCTACGAGTACCAGTCCGGCAGCATCCGTAGCCATGGCCACATTATTCAGGTTCGTTACCTCATTATTATTGTTGACGTAGGTTACGGTGAGGTCGCCAATACTCAGGCTCATATCCGATACTGTCAGGATGATTTCCTTATCATCCGCAAAACCATCATCAATATCCGTTACGGTATAACCATTATTGGCCTCATCTTTCACGGTAAAATCATCAGGATTTGCCTCTGCCACCTGCACATCGTCATCATACCTGATAGTGAGCTGCGTATTGCTGTCACGAGTACCCGAAATCATCACTGGTGGAGTGAAATCAATCACAACGCTGTTGGTATCTACCAGCTGCGTTTGCGTGGTGGCATCTATCAGCTCGTTGTTGTTATTGGTATAGGTAACGGTCAGATTACCAATGGATCCTGCCAGATTGGCTACTGTAAGCACAATGTCAGTACTACCCACTGAGGCTGCCACCTGTGCACTAACGGCATAGGTATTGTTGGCATCATCGGTCACTACAAAATCAGTGGGGTTTCCTTCATTGGTCAGTACGCCTTCATTAAAGGTCACAGTGATTTGGGTATCACTGTCTTTCACAGCACTGAGCATGATAGGCGAACAATCGAAGGCGAATTCATCACCATTAAAAAACCAACCTCTTTGCTTGAGCTTTTCACGGGCGATTTCACCGGCTATACAGTACAACAGGTCTGTTCCCAGGGTCACGTCATTTTTCACATCTTGCTCGGCCCAGCCTACCAGGGTGGCATCGTAGTTAGCTACTGACACGCTGGTATTGGTCAAAAACTGTGACATCTGTTCTACATTGGTAATATCCCAGGCAGCCAAAGACTGATTAAAGCTAGTGGCTCCAGAGAAAGTTGAGAACATGTCCGTCACATTCGACACATCCCAGTCACTCAGGTCTTGATTGAAGGCACGAGCACTTGAAAAAAAATATTGCATTGTAGTGATAGTACTCACATCCCAGTGGCTCAGGTCTGCATTCATGGTATGACAACCGTTGAACATACGGGTCAGGTCAGTAACCCCTGACAGGTCAGGAGCATCAGTGGCATTGACCTGCATGTTCTGGCAAGAGACAAAGGCTTTGTTAAAAGAGGTCCAGGCTATGTTACCCCACTGCTCTACTGACAGTATTTTTCTGTTGTTTGTCCTGAACGTTTCGAAGTAAATACGGGGAAAATCTCCGCTGATACTCACCATGTACTTTCCGGCTGTGGTATAAGTATGCTCGGCATCTTCGGTCTGGTTGGTGTCTACATTGCCATCACCCCAGTCGATAGTATAGTTATATACTTCTCCATTGATATCCGTGGTAGGAATGGAAATTGACTCGCCATCGCTGGTCACCTCCCAGGTCATGACAAAGTCAGTGGCATTGCTCCGTATGCTAATGAACACGCCCGTTTCATCAGTAGCCAAGGGGTTATTGCCATAGTCGGTGACTTCATCATTGTTGTTGATATAGGTGACAGTCACTCCTCCTACGGCCATACTCAGGTTGGCCACGGTAAGAATGATGTCTGTGTCCTGAGGGGTACCATCTGCGATACCGGTCACGGCAAAGGTATTACCCCCACCATCGGTTACCATGAAGTCTGAGGGATTAGTACCATTAACCTGCACGGGCTCATTGAAAGAAGCGGTGATTTGGGTATCACTGTCTTTCACAGCACTGCTCAAAAGGGGTACGGTCTCATCAAGCACCTGAATACCCGTGGCATCCGTGGCCATGATACTGCCCAATGTATTACTGATCTCATCATTGTTGTTGGTATAGGTAACGGTGAGGTTGCCAATGGCCATGGTGAGATCGCTAACGGTAAGTACAATGCGAATGTCATTAGCCACATCATCTACCTGTGACAAAACCGGATATACATTGCTGGCTTCATCTACCACTGTAAAGTCTCCAGGGTTGCCTTCATTCGTGAGCACCACATCGCTGAAAAGGATGGTGATTTGACTATTGCTATCGCGCACGCCACTGACCATGACCGGTGGGGTGATGTCAATCACTATTCCCCGAATGGTGCTGTCTACCGGCCCATTCACTACTCCTACAATTTCTTCATTATTGTTGGTATAGGATACTGTGATATCGCCTACCGCTGCCGACAGGTCTGCCACAGTGAGCACCACTTTGGCATCTCCGGCCACATCGTCAATCTGTGCGCTTACCACATAGTTATTATTGGCATCATCGATGACGGTGAAATCTGTAGGGTTACCTCCTGCAGACATTACATTTTCGCTAAATTCTACAGTGATTTGGGTATCGCTGTCTTTAGTAGCGTTTATCACGATCGGGAAACAGGTTTCATTGGTCTCATCACCAAAAAATATCCAACCCTTTCCAATCAGCTCGTCCCGGGCGATTTCCCCTGCCGTACAATATTTCAATCCTCCCGCTGAGATAATAGGCGAGTTTGTGATGTCCTGATCTGCCCAACCTACCAGGGTAGCATCATAATTGGCTACTGAGAGACCCGCGTTGTTCAACATGGAATTCATGTTGGTGACACTGGTGATATCCCAGGCTCCCAGGCTCTGATCAAAGGCTGTAGCATCAGAAAACATCGTTGCCAGCGAGGTTACATTAGATATGTCCCAGGCGCTGAGGTCCTGGTTAAAGACCTCTGCTTTAGTAAACATATTCGCCAGGGTGGTTACATTGCCAGTCTGCCAATTGCCAATGTCCTGATTGAAAGCGGTGGCCTCGTTAAACATGGCCGACATATCGGTTACTGCAGAAACATTCCACCCACTGATGTCCTGGTTGAAAGCTGTAGCCTTGTTGAAGGTACCGCTCATGTTCGTCACATTGGACACATCCCAGCTGCCTATGTTCTGATTGAAGCTTAAAGCCGATACAAAAGTCCACCTGAGGCTGGTCACATTGCCGATGTTCCATTGTGAAATGTCCACATTGAAAACCGAGGCAAATCGGAACATCTGGAACATGTTGGTGAGGCTACTTACATTCCAGGTACTGATATCACTGTTAAAAGAAGTCGCACTCGAGAACATGCTCGACATGTCTGTGACATTGGCCACATTCCAATTGCTTATATCTCCATTGAACGCTGCGGCCTGATCAAACATAGATGCCATGTTGGTAACATTGCTTACATCCCAGCCAGTGAGGTCCTGGTTGAAAGCAGCGGCTCTTTTGAACGTGGAAGTCATATCAGTAACACTGCTTACATCCCAGTGATTGAGGTCGGCATTGAGTGCTGTACAGCCTTCAAAGGTACTGACCATGCTGGTTACACCGCTTAGATCAGGCGCATCAGTAGCATTGATCTGCATACTTCGGGCGTTCTTAAACGCGCCTTCAAAGCTGGTCCAGGCCATATTACCCCATTGCTCTACAGATAACAGGAAGCTATTGCCGCCACCCATACGCGGAAAGTCGCCAGTGATAGTGACGGTGTAAATTCCCTTGGTCGCATAGGTGTGCTGGGCATCGCCAGCCTGATTGGTTTCAGCAGCACTTCCATCACCCCAGTCAATGGTGTAATTGTAAACCTCACCATTGTCGGTATTAGTCGATATGGTAATTCTGGCGCCATCACGATTAGCCTCCCAGGAAGTGACAAAGGCATTGGGGTCGGTGATGATGCTGAGGTGAGTTCCGGTATCATCTGTATCCAATACATTTCCCCCAAAGTCTGTGATCTCATCATTATTGTTGGCATAGGTAATGGTGAGGCCACCCGATGCACCACTGAGGTTCGCCACAGTCAGTATGATGCCATTATCGAAGGCAGTACCATCTGCCTGTGCGCTTACATTATAGTTGGCACCTACCCCGTCTACCACGGTAAAATCTCCAGCGTTACCGCCATTGGTCTGCACGGGCTCGCTGAAGAGCAGGGTAATTTGGGTATCACTGTCTTTGGTAGCCCCAATGACGAAGGGAGCTGCTTCATCCAGGATTTCAATACCTACTGCATCGGTGATCATAGGAACACCCACCAGATTACTAATTTCGTTGTTGTTGTTAGTGTAGGTAACGGTGAGCTTCCCGATCGCCTGGCTAAAATCGGCTACCGTCAGCTCAAGCTCTGTTTCGTCATCTCCTGCCTGCTGAGCACTTACGATATACGTATTATTCTGCTCATCCTGTACCGTAAAATCTGTGGGGTTACCTTCCTGTGTGATGATGTCTTCATCGAAAGTGATCGTGAGTTGGGTATGGCTATCACCTACCCCACTGACCATTACCGGAGGGGTTACGTTAATGATCACCGGGTTGATAGTGGATCGGGCACTGCCAGTGACTGTATCGAAAATTTCATCATTGTTGTTGGTGTATGAGACCTCTAAATCACCTGTAGCACCTGACATGTCGGCTACGGTAAGCACAATTTCCATATCGCCCGGAGTACCATCGGCCTGAGCACTAACAGGGTAATTGTTGGCCGCCCCATCAACTACGGTAAAGTCGGTAGGGTTGCCGCCATTGGTCTGTACATTTTCTGTAAAGGTGACGGTAATCTGTATGTCACTGTCTTTAGACGCATTGGCCAATTCCGGAGGACAGCTATCATTGCGCTCATCTCCAATAAAATTCATACCCTTTTCGAGCAGAATGTTTCTGGCCGCCTCTCCCAGGCTACAGTATTTTAAACCGTCTACACCAACAAATGGCGTGCGTGTATCCTGCTGGGACCAGCCTATGAGCATAGCATCATAGTTATCTACCGAGATGCTGGTATTGGTAAACATGGCAGAAGCCTGCACCATATTGCTGATGTCCCAGCCTCCCAGGTTTTGATTGAATGCATGAGTACCTTCCTCTACCTGAAACAGGTTATTAAAGCGGCTGATCTGGCCTACTTCCCATCCGCTGATGTCCTGGTTAAAGGCCATGGAGTTAGTGCCCATGAACATCCGTTCAATGTCGGTTACACTACTCACATCCCAACTACCAATATCGCGGTTAAAGGCACTGGCATCGCGAAACATCCATGACATAGTGGTGACATTGCTTACATTCCAGTTGGTGATGTCACCATTAAATGATGTGGCACCCCAAAACATAAAGCTCATGTTGGTGATAGTGCTTACATCCCAACCGTTGAGGTCAGCATTGAACGTGGTGGCCCCTGCGAACATCATTCGCATACTGGTCACCCCTGAAAGGTCTGGTGCATCTGTGGCGTTCAACTGAAAGTTAACAGCACCATTAAAGGCACTTTCAAAGGAGCTCCAGGCTATGGTACCCCACTGCTCTACGGATCGTAGTTTTTCAACTGTTCCTCTGTTGGCAGAAAATCGCTTGAAATCACCTGTGATGGTTACCGTGTGGATCCCTGGATTTTCGTAGACGTGGGTCGCATTGTTGCTGCGCCCCGTTTCTATGGTCCCATCTCCCCAATCTATGGTATAGTTGTTCGAGAACAAGGCACCGACTTCTATAGCTTCTCTGACTTCAGTGGTTTCCCAGGTGGTGATAAAGGCATTTTGTGCCTGACTGCTCAGAGCCATAAAGACAAAAAGCAGCAATAAAAGTGCTCTTTGAACTCTGACCTTTCGGACCAGATGTGAAACAAAGTTTATACGTAAAATTGATTCCATATACGTGTTTTGAATGATTTGAAAGCAAAATATACCCTACCACACCCGTCAGAAAATTTTTGTTCTGAACGCATGTCTGCTTGTTCTGAAAGTGAGTTGGATGATTACCTGCCCCCCTTTGAAGAAAAAAGTGGGATGAAGCAGAAAAGATTAATGATCGAGGGATTGGTCAAAACGAGATGACTAACACTGCAAATAAAACAAAGAGAAGGTTAATAAAACCGGAAAATGTTCTGAACTCTATGTTTTTTGTTACGAAGGCTAATTCTTCTCCAAACTATCGCGGAATTAGAAATGCTTAGTTATGGCAAGGTGTGTCATTTTATGTCAGTTGTTGTGCCAGGCATGATACAGTTTCAAGGTTTTCTCAGATTCTCACCTTCATACTTACCGCATTCCAGTCATTTTTTATTCAGCCAAAAGTCTCAAATCGTTCAAAAAACGAGGTTAAAAAGACTCAAAATGACTCAAATACACTTTTTGAGACCTGCAAAACAGAAATAGTTAGGCTTCTGGCCTTTGTCTTGCGTGATATTTGCCATCACTGGATTCGACCAGAATTCAATTGATTACAAACAAGCTTTTATGAACAACTCAAACAAAAAGAAAAGCCCTGTGAAAGGGCGGTCTCCGAGATGGGTACCGGCAATCTCTGGTTTACTGATTGTCGGTTACCTCATCTCTGCCACCGAACAGTTCAAGACGTTTTTTCAATGCCTCTTTATGGGAACTTCTGTGAGAGAAATGGTCACTTCACTCGAAACAGCTTTCAACTGAGCCCAAAGACAAAAACAACAACAAATACTTTTACAACAAACAAAAACACAATGAAAAACAACACTACATCTACCAACAAAAACGGAAGCAAGGTCTATCGACCACTCATGGCCCTGGCCATAGGTCTTTCCATCTTTTTATCCTGTAGTAAGTCTGTTGAAGACGGACCTCAGATTCTCAGCGAAATGGAAATCAATGGTCAGACTTATGGGCTGGGAGGCGGTATTCTCATAGACTGGGAGGAAGTCAACAATGGCTCGGCAGATTATGATCTGGTTCTGTACAGCGAAGGTATCGTCATCAATCAGGAAGGTCAACCTGAGAATGCCGGTTCTTTCATTCTGTTTGACCTGAATTCTTATGCTCCGGCAAGTTTTGAAGGTGGCACTTTCACTTTCAGCAATGAAAGACAACCAGGGACCATTTCAGGAGCCTTTCTGGTGACCGACTATAGCGGTGATCCTAATTCAATTCCCAATGCCATCTATATCGCCAGCGGCAATGTGGATGTCACGTTGAATGGAGGCCTCTATACCGTCAATTTCACGCTCACCACCATTGATGGAGATGCTGTAAGCGGTACCTACATCGGTGAATTACCTGAGCAGTCAAATAACTAATTCGCCAGAGCACGATCAGATGAAAAGATTAAAAAACACGAGTGCTGTACTCCTGACGCTGTTCACACTCCTGATTTGTCAGACTTTACACGCCCGACAATCGGTGAACCTGGATGCAGCTTTAAAGGAAAATACAATTCATTTCTCACTAGGTCCCCGGCATGAGCTGGAAGGGACTGTCAGGGACAAGTTAAGGCAGGAGCTTAGCCAAAATCAATTTGTGGGTTTGGCCGAACTGCATGGCTCGGAACAGTTAAGTTACTTCACTACCGGATTGATAGATCTGTTGAAAGAAGAAGGATTCGGTCATTTTGCTTTGGAGATGGGCCCTTTTCAAGCGAACGCCCTTAGTCAATTATCTAAAAAATCAGAAGGACTGAGCGAAAGTATCAGGCAGGCAAACCAGACTTATGGTAGCAAACTGTTGAGGATTACTCCTCTGATTTTTGCCAACCACAAAGAAGACGCTTTGTTTCTGCAAAAAGCAGCTGACGCAAGTCTCAGGTTATGGGGGCTGGATCAGGAACACACTTTCTCTTATGAAATGCACTTTGACAAGCTCTATAAAAACGTTGCTTCCCCGAGCAGCGAATTGACTGCTCTCTATAAGGAAAGCAAGGAAACTATACGCAAATGGAACCGGAAAGAGGTACTCAAGGGGAAATTCAAAATGGGCTGCGAACTTCTGTGGAGTGAGAACATTGACAAATTTCTCAACCTGGTAAGTGTAGGCAAGGAAGCAAAAGCCAGGGTAGCAGCTATGCGAACCAGCTGGAACATTTACTGCGAACTGGAGAATAACCGACCCAGTAATCAGAAGAGGGCCGACTATATGAAAGCCAATTTTGACAGTCTGCTCACAGTTGCCGCTGCTACCAGTGAAAAGCCCAGGGTCTTTCTGAAGTTCGGAAGTGTACACCTCACCCGGGGCAAATCTCCCTATGGAGTCAATGATATTGGCCAGCATGTAAAGGAAATTGCGGACCAAAACAACTCCGGTTTCCTCACCATCAGGCATATGAAACGCTACCGGAATGGTAAAGACCTTATTGGCAAAAATGGCTGGAAGGAAAGCACCAGTTTTATGAAACAGGGAAAGAAAGATCAATGGACGCTGATAGATCTACGGCCCGTAAGGGCACTGCTGGCAGAGGGCAAACTAACCTGTACGAAAAGGGAGGCTTTTGAAATCTACAGTTACGACTTGATGCTCATCAGCCCAAACGATCACAAAGCAAAACAGAATTTTTAAACCCGATTCATGTGATAGAAATCGTAGTGAGGCTGTAAATCGCAAAGAATCAGGAAGTTTGGCTTTGATAGCATAGCACCGCTATGTTGAGAAGACAAACGAGGTAAAGCATCTGATTCAAGGTGAGTTACAGCTGTAATAGAAAGTCTATTGCATGATTCGGGTTAAACAACAACAAAACTAAGAGGTAACCATGGTCTGGTTACCTGTAAATCAAAAACCACTAAATATCACAACCATGAAAAAAACACAATCAATCTGGGTCATTCTGGCCATGCTCTTTACTGTATTAAGTATAGCTTCCTGCGATGACAATGAACCCATTCCTGACTGGCCCATTCCGAATGAGCTGGTTTACAATGAGCAGGTATTTGAGCTGAGTCACGGCATTGTCAAAGACTGGAACGAAGTCAACAATGATGCGGGAGACTACGACATCGCCTTATTTACTGAGGGAATCACGATAAACGAAGCGGGTCAACCTGAAAACGAAGGAACCATTATGTATTTCAACCTGAATTCCTTCAGTGCGAATTCACTGGAAGATGGCAAATATGTTTGGTCTGCTGAAAGAATGCCCGGAACGGTGACCGAATCGGCTTTGGTAGTAAATTTTTCAGATGCTCTCTCCATTCCACAACCAGGCGTTCAGATGAAAGAAGTGACCTTGCATGTAAAGCAAGACAATGGGGAATTTACCATCAATTTTATACTAAAAACTGAAGATGACGAAACTGTGACGGGTTCGTATGTGGGCCCTCTCACTCAACTTACTGAAGATTGAGTTTGTTTGTAATCCCAGAGGGCGTTCTCCTTATGGAGGCGCCCTCACTTTTCATACCTCCAACAGAGATTTCCTATAATCCCGAGGGGTAATTCCTTCCAGTTGTTTAAACACTCTATTGAAGGTGGCCTTAGATCTGAAACCGGCTTTTTCTGCTACACTCACCATATCATAGACCTGGTTTTCTTCCTTTACTATCAGCTGCTTGAATTCAGCTACTTTCAGTTGGTTCACAAATTCGGTAAAACTCAGCTCTCTTTCCTTCAGGTAGTCGCTGAAATCCTTTCTGCTACAACCGATAGTCTTAGCTGTGAGTGAAAGTGTCAGCTCAGCGTCCAGAAACAATTTTGCTTCATAAAAATGCTCTCTTACCAGTTGTTCCACTTTGTCTACTTTTTCCGGAACAGGTTCTTTAACAATAATATCCTGAGCCAGAAAGAGGTTTTTGAAATAACGGGTCTCTGTCAAACCATAGATGAAGAGAACAAAAGAGAGGAGGAAAAAATAAGGGTTATAGATATAATCATAGAACCCGTTGACATCAAGATAAAACCATCTCGTATTAATAAGCTGGAAATTTTCATAACCGGTAAGTTGTCTGACCAGATTTAAAACCGGCATTGACAGATAGTAGACAAAGAATGCCCGAAAAAAGATCAAATGCCTTGTGTACGCTTTGGGAATAAGTTTATGCCTCAATTCTCTGCGAAACTCAAGCATTCCAAGGTAGAAATAATACCAAAAACTGGTGATAATGATAGCAAGATAGCTCTGAAAAAATTCCTCGTAGATACTCTCATAGTACTCCCAAAAACCTGTGCTGATTATCAGGTAGGTCAGATAGACAATGATTGGGACGGCCATGTGCTTTAGCACCCACTGGTGGCCAACCCGCTGTGTAAGCATGCGTAAATGTATCAAAACCAATGGCCCCAGAAACACCTCTTTTCTCCCTCCCATGATGATGTTTAGCAGATAGTATTCTTCCCAGGTACCTCTGAAGAATTTCCGTAGAAACCACATAGACATAACCATGCACAAAAAAGCCAGCGGAAGTTGTTTTCTGGTTCCAAAACAGAACTTGGCGATGGACAAAATGAGTAACTGGGCTCCCAATACCAGCCATACCCCCATAATAACGCTGTTGTAATCTGAATTCATAAGAATCGGTTGTGTACCGAAATAATTCAAATTTAAAGCCAGCGGCTAAGGTATCGGAGACCTATTTGTGCGAAATGATTTTCTGGTCGCGTGAAGGTTCACTCTGATTAAGTGAAATGGAATAAGTGAAGAGTGTCTATAGCCCTAAACGTTGTCGGCTACTGCATAAATGGCAACATGAGCGGCCTTACCTTTGAGAGGAATATCGCCCATTAGTTCAGTATGAAAACTCAACTGATCGCCAAGGGCACACTTCAGTTGTTCTGAGATTAACAGCTCACTCTTAAAGTCATTGCATTTGCCCTGAATACGAGCTGCCGTATTAATGGTATCACCATGGTAGGCGATTTCTTTTTTCATTTTCCCCACCTCAGCCACAGTGACTTTACCTACGTTTAAACCCGCTTTGAAAAAGGGTTTTACACCATAATTTGATAGATAGTGCTCACTGCGGGCATCAATTTGCCCTTTGAAATGATAGAAAGCTCTGAGGCAATTCTGGTTTTTCAGGCCCTCTTTGCTTTGCCAGGTAAGTACAGCTTCGTCACCCACATATTGGTATATTTCGGCCTCTGTATCAGTGACTACAGCCAGGTCGTCAAAACAGTCTTGTATCATGCGGCTATATTTGAAGTGCCCTAATTCTTCTGCCATTGCCGTAGATGATTTCAGATCGAGGAACATAAAAACTCTGTCCTCCTCTCGCGGCTTGTAAAATTCTCCCTTAATCAGCTTCTTAAGCGTTCCGGGTCCCAGCATGAGGCTTACCTGCCTGAAAATGGAAATCAGGATATCGACAAGGACTATATAGCCATAAAACACAAAAATGGGCGCATTGTACATGAAATCGGCATAGCGCAAATCGTCAAACCCGAGCAGCAGTTTAAAAACCCAAAAGGCAATAAATGTCACCAAAGAAAGAACCCCTAGCGACAGAATAAGCCTGAGAAACAAGAGCCTTGGCAAGGGAGTTCTCTTGTTATAAAGTCTTTCGAAATTGAGTTGTGCCAGGCCAAAAACAAGCCCAAAAACAGCCCCAAACAGGGGTGACAGCAGTATGCCTTGAAAAACGGGTATCTGAACACCATCCGTATCTATAGTACCAACCCCTCTTACCAGATTGTAGGTCATCAGTGCTATTGTCCAGGCAAGCCAGTAATCCCTTATAAGCAACCACTTTTTTTTGTTCATAGCCTCAGGCTTTCTTATCCTGCGAATGTCGGATATATTTCTCGACAACCACAGCGGTAATGATGACTAAATAGAATTGTCCCATGAGGCCTACCAGAATAGCAGCCTTTTGGGCCACGGCCGTGACAGGGTAAATCTCCCCATAACCAATCGTCAGCAGCGTGATATAGCTATAGTATATCAGTGAGTCTACCTTGGCCCCCGCATCTGAAACATCATCAATCAATAAGCCATTGAATGAGCCCGGGTTGACCAGTTCGATACTGAGAAAGAGGAAAAAGCCCAGAAGTCCGATGGATATATAGCCACTCATAAGGCCCATAATTACATTCTTACTTACCCTTTTGGCCCTCCATACCTGCTTGATGATTTCAATGGTGACTACTATGTAAAAGAGAAAGTAGACTACCAGACGGATGTACTCTACGAAACCAAACTCGTCAGGGCGGTCGAAAAAATCCAGGCCGAACGAAATAAGAGAAACCGCAAAGAGCAGAGCAAAGAACTTTACCAGTCCCTTTCTATGAGAAATAAGTAGCGTTCCAGTAATAAGGTTAACCAAAAAGAGTACTGGATACAGTACTCTTTCATAGAACGATAAGGGCACCACCAGGGAGCCAAACATGATGGTCATCAGGCTTGCGAAAAACAATTCAAACCTGTTTCTGTATAGCCGCTGGTAGAGTCCTGAATTATTCATCCAGTAAGGCTTTATTAAACTTATAGCCTTTGTAATTCACCTTGAACAAGATGCTATAGAACGCTGGAATGAAAACCAGGGTAATAACTGTACCAAACAGGAGGCCTATCATAATAGACACGGCCATACCTTCCCACATTTCGCCACCACTCAGGTACAAAGGCAGTAGCCCCAATACAGTCGTAAAAGTGGCCAGCAGAATAGGTCTGAACCTCTGCAAACAAGCTACGATTACGGCATCCTGAGGTTTTCTCCCAAAGTCATTTTGCTCAATCTCCATCCGGTCCACCAGCACAATGGCATTGTTAATAATGATTCCTGCCAGGGAAATCACCCCCAGGAAAGGCATAAATCCAAAAGCTTCACCGAAAACCAGCAGACCTATGACCACCCCGATAAGGGCAAGGGGAATAGTACAAACCACCATGACCATTTTACGGAACGAGTTAAACTGAATAATCAGCAGCAATACAATGATAAAACCAGAAAGTGGCAGGTACTTCATCACAGCACCCAAGTTATCAGCCGTACTCTTGGCATCACCTCCAAAAGTATAATCATAGCCTGAAGACCAGTTGGCTTTCTCAGCATCCAGCCATGGTGTAATTTCTGCTGTAATAGCTGCGGCATTACCTCCTTCTTTCAGCTCACTGGAAATATTTACAGTACGATTGATATCAAAGCGTTTGATTTTCGAATACTGCCATTGTGGTTCTATATTGGCCACCTGGATCAAGGGAACACTGCGTCCGTTACTTTGACCGAATACACTCATGGTCTCCAACGATTCCAGTGTTTGCTGCTGACTGGCATCACTTCGTAACATGATGGGTATGGATTTATCATCCTCACGATACTCACCCGTTCTGAAGCCGTCCAAAACCGTCTTAAGGGAGGTGGCTATATCCTGACTGGTAACACCAGCCGATTGAGCCCTTGACTGGTCTATATTGATTACAAACTTTTTACTCTTCGGACCCCAGTCATCTTTGACATTTTTTGTACCTGAAATGGTAGCAAGCTTTTGTTTTACAGATTCAGCAATGTTGGCCAAAACATCCGGGTCATCACCGGAAACCTTGATCTCTATGGGTACACCTCCCCCGCCAGCTCCCAAAGGACCAACCTTAATGTCAGCATCAGGAAAAGCGACAAAGCAATAGGCGTCCAGTCGATTGATCATGGCAATATTAAAATCAGCACTGGAGGTATTGACAAGAATATGGGCATAACTGGAGTTGGCTTCATCCGGAGAATATCCAAGGTCGTAAGATTCCGGCCCTTCACCTATATAGGACGACCAGCTATCAATACCCGTAAGTCGCTGATCATTCACCAGGAGTGAATCCGCCATATACTTTTCAATCCCTTCAATAATCTGTGCGGTCCTCTCAATTCTGGTGCCTAAGGGCAGGTTGACATCAATGGTGATCATATTTCTGTCACTATCTGCGAAGAAGACAAAGGGAAGCTTGGTGAAGCCAAAAAGGGAACCAAAGAACAGCAGCACTATGACAATCATCACCAGTCCCTTTTTGTTCAGGGCAAACATGATTAACCTTTCATAGTAACCCTTAATCCAGTTAATGGCCCTGTCTATCATACCAGGCTTGGACTCCCCTTTCTTTTTAACTTTCAAAAAGAGATAACAGAACATGGTGATCACAGTCAAAGCAATCAACCAGGATGAAAGCAATGCCAAACTGATTACTACGAAAATGGGGCCCACAATATCTCCCATAACCGATTCGGCCAGGTAGAACGACAGGAAAGCTGCCGAAGTAGTGAGGGTGGAGATCAGCAAAGGCATAAACAATTCACTACAGGCTTCAATGGCTGCCTGTTTGGCCTTGGTGCCATTTTCCATCTTTACCATGATGGTTTCAGCTACCACAATGGCATTATCCACCATCATACCCAAGGCCATTATCAAAGCTGCCAGGGTTACCTGATTCAGGCCAACCCCCATCAACCCCATAAGCATCAGGGTCATAATGGTCACAATTGGAATCAAAGAGGCAATGATACTCCCAGTACGGAACCCCAGAAAAACCAGCATAACCGCAAATACAATGCTGATAGACTGAATAAGATTGACAATGAAATCGCTGATTTTAAAATCGATATAACTATCCAGTGAAGAAAGTCGGACCAGATCCAGTCCAATAGGCAACTCTGTTCTCCATTCTGATAAAACCAAATCTACATCCTCCCCCAACTTAATGACGTTGGCCCCTTCTTTCAAATTGATATGCAATGAAATGGCACTTTTTCCATTGACTCTGATCAGTTGCCTGGATGGGTCAATATATCCTTTGGATACCCTGGCGATGTCTTGCAAGTATACCATCTGACTACCATCACCCACGGAAATAAGTGTTTTTTCCAGGTCTTCTATAGAATTAAAATTACCTGTAGGCTCCAGTATAATTCGTTCTTCTTCCAGGTTGATCTGACCACCCGTACTGAGGATATTTACCGAAGCAATGATACCTCGTAATTTATCAGAGGTAAGTCCGTACTCCTGAAGCACTGTATTGTCAAACTCCACAAAAACGCGTTCTTCCTGTTCTCCCCCCATTTCCACTTTGGCAGCGTCCGGTAATTTGATCAGGTCGTCCTTCAGGTCATCAGCATACTCTTTCATTTCAGCATAGGAAAACCCATCGCTGGCAAGTCCAACCACAATTCCGAATACATCACCAACTCCATCATCATTCAGATTGGGATTAACACCATCCGGCAACCCCTCAATACCATCCAGTTTTCGTCTCAGGCGATCCCAGACAGATTGCAGGTCTTTGGGACTCACTTCGTCTTTTAGCGTAACAGAAACCACAGAGAGTCCTGTTCTCGAGGTACTGTTGACTTCTTTGAGCTCCGGCAGTTCCTGGGCAATCTTCTCAATTTTATCAGTTACCAGTTGCTCAACACGTTCCGGACTAGCTCCGGGAAACTGTGAGACCACGGTAGCTACTCTTATGGTATATGGAGGCATACTATCCCTGGGTAAAGAACTGTATAGGGCCAGTCCCATCAGGATTATGGTCCCCAGAACCATCCAGGTAATTCTGTTCTTTTCAATAGCAAATTGTGTAAGGTTCATCTTTATAAAATTTGAAATGAAAAGACTTATTTCTGCAGGCTTACCTGTTGACCATCGAGAAGTGTCTGGAGACCGGCCGTAGCGATCTTCTGACCCGCAGAAAGTCCTCCTGTCACCTCAAAGCCCCGGGAGGTAAGATTGCCGATAGTGATATGTTGTTTTTTAACCGTGGCTACATTGTTCCCCTGATCATTTACCAGGAATACAAAGCGTCCTTTACTGTCCTCCCCTACTGATTTGGCCGGAATGGTTAATATGCCGGAGCCCTCCTTTGTAAAGCTGAAGTTGACATTCGCTGCCATACCTGATCTCACAGCTTCTGTGGGTGCCAGCAGTACTACTTTTACAGGATATGTGGCCGTATTACTATCGACCGCAGGAGAAATTTCTGTGACCTGCCCTTCAAACACTTGTCCGTCAAGAGCCGGAAAGGTTACACTCACATTGCTGCATTCTCTCACATCATTAATGACACTCTCCGGAATCCCTAAGCGAATGGTCATGTCACCTCCTGCATTCAGCACAGCTACTACCTGACTCGGAGATACATTTTCATCAATTTCTGCCGATACGCTGGCAATAATTCCGTTTTCAGGAGCATAGATAAAACCATAATTAATCTGTTCTTTTTGAATATCCACACTTCGTTTCGAAGACTCAAAGCTGCTTTGCGCATTCTGATAAGAATTTTTCGCGTTCTCAAAATCACTTAGTGAGGCACTTCCTTTTTCATATAAAGAGCGGATTCTATCATAGTTGAGTTTAGTGGTTTTCATTTGAGACTCTGAACTATTGAGCGAAGCTACAGACTGTTCATACCCCAGCCTGGCTTGTACATTGTCCAGTCGGGCGAGCAACTGCCCTTTGCGCACGCGCTGCCCCAGGTTCATATTAAACTGAGTGATGATACCGCTATTCCTGAAACTGAGGTTTACAATTTTATCTGCTTCAGCCGTACCATTGAAAGTACGCTGGTTAGTCGACTCCTGAAGGCCTGCTACCTGAAAAACGACAGGCCTCAGTACTTTCTTTTCTTGTACATCTTCTCCTCCACAAGAGGAAAGAAAAAGAATGAGAAGGGTTAACAGACCGGTTGATTTAATAAGATTATGCATGATATGATTAATTTCTTGTGGTCAAAAAAGTTAAGAACTCCTGTCTGAAGGCTTCGTTCTCTTCAGGGGAGTGCAGGAGGAAATAGTAGCCCATAAAGCGCTCCAACTGGAGCGAACTGAGCAGATAATTATAGATGGCATTGGCGTTGGCCAACTGGGCATTCAGGTAATTATCCTGCGCCTCGACCAATTGTACCCAGTTTACTGCTCCTGTGGCATAAGCCTCCTGGGTCAGTTCCAAACCTTCCCTGGCAGCCTCTTCCGACACCTTTGACAGTTCTATATTGGCCATCTGATTTGTTAGCTGCAGTACGGCTACATTCACATTTCTTTCCAGGTTGAGTTCTATGTTCTGGCGATTTATATCCAGCTGCTCTTTTTGAATGGTTGCCGTCTGCCTATTGATGTTCTGCTGATTTCTCTGAAAAATGGGTAAAGACAGGTTCAGACCCACATTATAGTTTGACCTGGGAGCAGCGGCAAATCCCATGGGAACCTCCGTGCCTACCCCGCCTCGTGTAAAGTTGCTGTTGTATTGTCCCTGCACTGCCAGGGTAGGAAGAAACCGGCCTTTAGCAGCAAGTTTCAGGTTTCTTTCCGTGGCACTTATGTTATATGCAAGTGATTTTAGTTCCGGGGCATTTTTTCTGGCTTGCTTTACCAAAAAATCCACAAATGGCACTCGCAGACTAGGATCGTCTAAATAAACTCTGAGCTGATCGTAATCGTATTCTTCAAATACTCCCTTGCCCAGGTCAGCGTCTTGTACATCTATCTTCCTGTTTACCGGCTGATTCAGCAATTGATTCAGCGAAAAGAAGCCTTGCTCCAATTGATTAACTGCTTCTACCAGAGTTTGCGTGTTTTGAGCCATTTGGCTACGGAACTGAAGCAAATCTGATTTACCTGACTGACCTGATTCATAGTTTTGCCTTGCCAATTGCAGGTTCCGTTTAGTAAGATCAAGGTTCCTTGAACTGATCTGCAGATTCGCCTTGAGCAGCAGTGCATTAAAATAGGCATTGGCCCCATCAAAAATGGCATCGAGCTGACTCGCATTATAGGTCTCTTGCTGGGCTTTTTGCAGGTCTTCCTGAATCTTGATATTAGCCGAAGCTCCCGGTGCAAAAATGGTTTGACTGATAGTAATATTCCCATCGGTAGAATACTCTGGGTTCTGTCCGTTTGAAATCTCTGCGATTTTAGGATCCAGATAGGTAGAGGTAACTGAGCCATTGACTTCTGGCAGGTAATTACTTTTGGCTGTTTTTAAGTCCTGACCAGCCAGTTCAACATCTTTAGCACCTGATTTTAAGGAGAGATTATCAGTAATCACCTCATTGATCACATCCAACAGGTTGTATCTTTTTTCTGCTGTGACACTAACAAAGTCTCCTACCAGGTTAGTCGTAGCGATATGGCTGTATTTTATCGGTACTTCCAACCTTTCTGCTGTATTATAGTTAATCGTCAGCTCATTCGTACTTTCTATATAAAGTGGTAAATCCGAAGCATCCTGTCCATTCACAATAGCCTCAACTGTCAGGGCAATTCTTCTGAAAAACTGATCAAGCGTTTCTGCTCTCTGATTTGTCGCCATCAAACCCAGGTGCACATCGTTGACATCAGTAGATGTAAATGATGCTATTTTCTTTTCGTTCAGCACTGACACCAATCGGGATATCTCACCATCTGTCAGTAAGAAGCCTCCTGCCATATACAGGGCATCCACTCCTTCCAGGCCGGAGGTAATGTCTTCAATACTTTCGAAGGGGATTAGTTTGAACTCAGCCTGCTTTGATTGGAAAATTCTATCCAACAGCTCTTTTACCGGTAATGTACGTTCCATGGCTGCCTCTACTGCCACACCGACTTTTTCATAAGGATATAACTCAGAGAACACGTCAAGATCTTGCTCAAAAGACTGTGAGGTAACCAGGTACACTAGGTTATGAATGCCTGAAGATGATTTTGTCTTATCCAGTTCTGCGAAATCTCCGGGTGCAGAGCCAAACAGGATGGTTGGTTTCAGGTGCTCTTGCTTTCGCGATACAATCACATTATTAATGGCACCAAAGGCAAGAATGATATCACTCTCTCCGGTTATCATTGTCTGGTAGTGCTCTTCTGCCTTATCAAGATCGAAGCCGTTGACCAGCACCTGGCCTTCGGAAAAGATGATATTTGCGTCTTCACCCACTACTGCTCTTATTTCGTTTTTCAAACGGTCAGTCAGTGGCTCAATTTCAGCAGTGCGCACATCGAGGAGCATTCCAATACGGACATCTTTTTTGCCGGAATCCTGGGCAAAACTGTAGGCCATCGATGCCATAAGCATGATGAGAATGGCTTTAATCTTCATAGTTGTTTAAGGTTAATGTGATTGGGCTGTTTTTTTAAGTTAACCATTTTAAAGGCATTTGCCTGATCAAAAAAGTCAACGTTCTTACAGTTTAGTCCAATCACGGTTAATTCATGTTGATTGAATTTGGCTGGCCTTTCCTTACGTTCAGGCAAGAATAGATTGGCTAATCTATCTATAAAACATTATTGAACAGAAGGCCTTATCTTCTGCACGAAATGCTCAAACGAATGTATGAATCCATCCATTCGATGATTCGGTTCATTCGTTCATGATTCTGATCATTTCATTAAAAAAACTCTCAAAACTCACATAAAAGAAAGATACTTGAACATGGCAGAGAAGGAGGAAAGGGCACTGCGTTTACTCAACTCAGTTCCCATAGTCATCATGAACTTCATGTTTTTGGTGATTATAGTCGCCATCCATTTTAACGATGGAACAGAGATAGCTCTCAATTTTGCACTGCAGTTCTATTTTACCTCGATAATTGTGATAGTACTTTATAAGAAACACATTGTTAGGCAGCTTATTCTCAGTGCAGACAAGGGAAAGAGGAAGCATTTTATTCTTTTGATTGTTTTAGTGGCCTCCGGCTTACTCGCCTCGATAGTAATCGATCTTTTGCAGCTAACATTGGACAAACCTCCCCTGGTTTTGAATATCCTTCTCTGGACCACCTTTACGCTCATTGGTCTTTTTATGGTTTCTACCTCGGCCTATACCCATTACTACTACGGGCAGAAGCTTAATACTGTGAAGGCTGATGCAGATAAAGTAAAAGCTGAGCTGGACCTGCTTAAGAGCCAGATCAATCCACATTTTCTCTTCAATACCCTCAACAACATCTATGGTCTGGTCCATATGAAAGATCCCCGGGCTCCCGAGATGATATCGCAGCTCTCTAAAATTCTTCGATACCTGCTGTACGACTGTGGTGCTGCCCGCGTCAGCTTACGAAAAGAAAAGGAGTTGATTGAAAATTACCTTCAGCTCCAATCTATGAAATCGAAAAGCCTTGCTGACCGGATAGATTTCTATTGTGACGGGCTCAATGACCAGCAAACCATTATGCCCATGCTGCTTATCAACTTCGTGGAAAACTGTTTCAAGCACAGCGATATTGAGACCAATGAAGAAGGCTGGGTCACGATCAGCCTCGAGGTCAGCGATAACGAATTACACTTTACCACCAGAAATACGGTTAAGCAGGAGACCAAAAAGAAAAAAGACTCTGGCATCGGTCTCTCTAACACCCAAAAGATGCTGAGTGCCGAGTACGGTGAAAAACACAGTCTACAGGCCGGTATGATCGATGACTTTTTTGAAATAGACCTTAAATTGGAACTGGTATGATACTGAAATGTGTGGTAGTAGACGATGAAGCAATCGCCAGAAGCTTACTGGCCGATTATGTTTCGAAGATTCCTGAGTTGGAGTTGATTGCCACCTGTGCCACTGCCCTGGAGGCTATGCCGCATATCAGGTCCGGTAAGGTAGACCTGCTCTTTCTGGATATAGAAATGCCTGAAATCACAGGTATCGACTTTCTGAAAAGCCTTGGGCCAGGCCCCCAGGTGATTCTCACCACAGCCTATTCTGAGTACGCCATTCAGAGTTACGAATACGGGGTTGCTGACTATCTGCTGAAGCCTATTGAGTTCAATCGCTTTTACAAGTCTGTCAATCGCATTCTGGCCAATGCCAATATACCTGCTGCTGCCAATCCTCAACCCGCTGCGGCTGAGGCAGAAAAAACAGATGACTTCCTCTTTGTGAAAGCGGATAACAAAGTGCTGAAGGTCAACTATGCAGACATACAGTATATCACCAGCAAGGGTGCCTATGTGCAGATTGTGACCACTGCCGGTAAGAAGATCATGACCTTACAATCCATGAATAAGATGGAGGAGGTTCTGCCCCCCGCCACCTTCTTCAGGGTGCATCGCTCGCATATTATCAATATCTCCTATGTCAATGCCATTGAGGGGAATACCCTCCGCCTGGCAGATGATATGATGATCAGTCTGAGTAAGAGTAAAAAAGACGATTTTATTCAAAGGATTGATAAGGCGAATTTGCTGGGGTGAATCATTGATGACTTAAAGTATTATGACCAGCCTTGGCGCAATTGCGTTATCATCGGTTAGAATATAACCGCAAAGGGCGCGGAGGTCCGCAAAGTTTAGTTAAAACTTCAAAGAAAAAACTCGTTTGGAACAGTCGATTGATTTCTCATGCTTATCTGACCCCTTGGACTAATATACAAATTCGTATATATACAAATTTGTATATACAAGCTTTCTGGAAATCGAAGCCAAGCACAAAAAAAAGCGACCTCTCAGCCGCTTCATTCAAAATTCTTCATTTTCAAGTGCCGTAGCTTTTGGTGTAATCAACTCACAAGGCGTAGGCACTCAACGTTTAACATTCAGAAGATCATCTTCTTCTGATCTGCCTTGCTGGAAATACCACAGGCGACTCATTGCCATCATGGCCTACTGCGGCTACACCAAAGTAATAGTTGTCAATCACAATGCCTTCGAGGGTGAATTCATTCACTCCGGTCACAAACCTTGAATTGTCCCAGGTGGGTGAAGTGGTCAGCCTCCAGTAGATTTTATAGCCGGCAATGTTCTTGTCATCTGATTTTTCCCAGGCCAGTGTAGTAGATGGACGAACAGCTCCGCCAATGGCTACCCCTTCCGGTGCGGGAGGCGCCCAGGCCAACCCTGCCAGTGATATCTCGTTCACAGCAGTTAGCTTGCGCGTATAGGGAAAATTAACTCCCTCAATGACGTCACCGTATTTGATACCGTTCTCCTCACGGATGTTCTGGTGCTGGCGATTATAGTTTTCATGTGCTTCCATGATACGTACTCCTGCAAAACCCAGGTCGTTGAAAGGCCTGTGGTGTCCTCCTCTACCAAAACGATCCAATCTGTAAATCATCATGGGATTCATTTCCGGCATATAAGTACCTACCTGCTTATGGATAAACCTGGCAAGCTGTCGTGAAATACCATCAACTTCACCGCCTGTAAATCTTCTGCCTCTTCTTGCCCTCTCCTCCTCATTGGCTGGAGTAGGTTCAGAGAAAATTCTGAAAGTGCGATTATCGATTACCCCATCCACTCCTTCTATGTTACCGATCATGTCATTGTTGAGTATACCGATCATTTCCCAGTTGTTAGCCTGAGCATATCTGGCCAGTCCGGCACCACCAAAAAGGCCCTGCTCTTCTCCAGATAGCCCTACAAAAGCCACACTGTGCTTAAACTTGTACTTTGATAGTACCCTGGCGGCTTCAATGGTGCCAGCCATACCTGAAGCATTGTCATTGGCTCCGGGAGCATCCACTTCAAAATCCATGGTATTAGAAGCACGTGAATCGATATCACCGGACATCATCACATAAGAATCAGGATAATCGGTACCTCTGAGTACTGCCACCACGTTGACCACCCAGGCATCATGAGGCACTCTCCTGTTTCCCTCCTTGGTCACCAGGTCTTTCTGATAGAAAACCTCCAGACAATTTCCACACTCGGCAGATATCTTTTCGAATTCGGATTTGATCCACCTTCTGGCGGCACCAATACCCCGGGTATTGGAAACAGTATCGGAGAAAGTATTACGGGTACCAAAGTTGGCAAGCTTACGAATATCAGCTTCCAGGCGGTCAGCTGAGGTTGCATTAATGATATCGTAAATCCGCGTATCTATGGCCGGAGGGGCCTGTTGTGAAAAAACATCGAAAAAAAATGTCAATCCAAGTAGTAACATCAGGCCTTTGCGTGTAGTCTTCATAATAATAAAGGTTGATACAGTTTACAGTAACAGTTTGTTGGTCGCTGGAAGATATGAAAGAAAAGAGGGGAGCAAAATCAAAAACTGATTAGTGGAGGAACAGCGACCAACGAGGCTGTTGCCTAAAGTAGGTTACCCGACATTAGAACTTTCTGTAAAAATCGAATACTCTGATTACCCCAACTGTTATTAGCGTACTAACTGTTAAAACTGATTAAAAAATGTTAAAAAAATCTCTGGCACGGGTAAGGGATGAAGGCCTTAACGGTTGTCTTAACTGAGGAGATTATTCAAAGAATAAAAAATATTTTTTGACGAACCGAACCAACTTGGCACAAGGATTGTCGTATAATAAGAGTAACCCCAAATAATAGAAAATGAGAACGAAAACGTTAATATTCACAGCAGCCGTAATTGCCACAGGGATTGGCATCTACAGCATCGCAGGTAAGAAAATTGCCCTGCCGAAAAGGAAAAAGAGCACCAAGTAGTATCCAACAGGAGTACTTCCAACCCCTTGTGGTTGTTAAATAATAGATGTAGCCTCGGTTTACCGGGGCTTTTTAATGTCAAATGTTTCTTAATTTAGCGGCTCATTGCCATCATATGAGACGAAGCCTAACGATTTTCATGCTGCTCTTTTGCCTTGGAAAAGTCTGTTCAGCACAACAAGTTCTTGCCAAACCACTCGAAGATCCCCGCAGATTTATCGATACCGCTGTGAACCTGATGAACCAGGAGCGCTATGCCGAGGCCGATGGTTATTTTATGACTGCCCTGGAGGTAATTAATGTGCTTTCAGCTGATTTCTGCTTCTATTTTGGCAAAAACTCGTATTACCTGAAGAACTATGCACAAAGTATAGACTGGCTTAACAAATACCTGGAGCTTAAAGGATCAAGAGGACAACACTCTAAAGAGGTGCTGGACCTACTCGAGACAGCCGAGGAAGCTTTCAGGCAAAATCGATCGTCAGTGGCAGCGGTAGACGTAAAAACACGTTTTTTCTATCTCAATACCATCAATTGTAGTGATACAAAGAGCATCGTATGCCCCGTATGCAAAGGGGATGATATTATTACCACCAAGGACCAGCTAGGCGAGCTATACTATAAAGCCTGCCCTTACAGCCACAATGGAGTGCTCACCTGTGCACAATTCAATCTCCTCATTCAGGGAAAACTCAAAGAAAAAGAGCAACACTAGGGTGGTATATGCGCCTTTCTCTAATTTTTAGCATCTTTAGTCAAAGAGCAGCACCGGAGATCAGGTTTTCAGTCTTCAACGGACTTTGTAAATCAGAACATAAATTGCTATTTACCAAGTGGATAGCAACCAATTCTGACAAACAGCAGTATTGTTAACAACCAAAGTGTTGACGGTTCTCCCGGGAAACAGCTTTAAATATTTTTTCAATGGGATCTAGCAAAGCAAGACAAAAAACCTTAGAATATTTAATTGAGTTTATCCTTGTCATAGTAGGCATTAGTATCGCCTTTTGGCTCAGCGAGCTGGCTGAGGACGGAAAAAAAGACAAGCTTGAAGTGCAGTATCTAAATGACATTTTAGAAGACCTGCAGGCCGATGTAGAACTCATAGATTACCTCACGCTGCTCAATCAGTCGAAGACTGCAGAACTGGAAAAAGCCGTATCGATGTTCCAGGGAGATCATCGCAAAATCAATCCGGATAGCATTCCACAGTATACCGAGATTATGGGTAATCTGAACCTCTTCTACCCCAATAACTTCACTTATATCACTTTGAAACAGAGCGGGGACTTTAAGATTATCAAAAACCACGATATTCGAAAACGCCTTGTGCAGCTCTACTCTTCCTATGAATCAATCGAGTTTGAACAGGTAAACCTGACCAAAGCACTGGATGACCACTTCTACTCGGAGTATTTTAATAATTATGACCTGATCAACGACAGAATCGTAAACCGTGAATTTATGACCAGCTCTTATATATCCAACTTCATAGCCTTTTCATTGAGCCAAACCAATAGCGTTCTGGTATTCTTTGAGCGCTCCAAGACCATTGCGGAACAAACCATTGAGCTTATCGAACAAGATCTGGATATAAAGTAACCTTACTGGCATTACTCCAAAAAACGTTGAGAAAGAGTGCCTGTTCACTTAGGCAATTACCCCCAGGACCGTCTGGATAAGATGATCCACAGCCTTGGCAGGGGTTTCAGAAAACTCCTTGGTACCTCTATTGGCGATGAGTGCATTGAGGCTAAGCATTTCATGCCCCAGCAGTCTGCCCATGGCATAGTAGCCAGCCGTTTCCATTTCGAAATTGGTAAAACGCCCTAAAGGAGTAGTCGTAGTCGCCAGGGTGTCGAGCATATCTCCGATCCTGGGCTGTAAACGAACCGCACGTCCTTGCGGGGCATAAAAGCCAGGACAGGTAATGGTGACTCCCTCCCATACCTTGTCGCTAAACTGTGCCAGCAAGGATTGTGAGGCTTCTGCGAAGTAGGGCTCATAAGATAGTCTGAGTTCTTCTTGCACTCTCGTGGTTACCTCATCAGACAGTTGATCAGGAGTCCACTTGTAGAAATGCATTAACGTATCGAGACCCAAAGCGGCTTTAGAGACCAGAAGGGCATCGAGTGGAATATCAGCTTGCAAACAGCCTGAAGTACCAATCCGGATTATCTCCAGCTTGGTAAGGTCTTTCTTAACGGTACGGGTCGTCAGGTCTACATTGAACAAGGCATCCAACTCAGTCATCAGCAACTCTACATTATCAGTACCCATACCAGAGCTAATTACTGACAGGCGTTTACTCCCAATCCACCCGGTATGCGTTACCAATTCTCTGCTGCCTACCTGAAAATCGATCTTATCAAAGTGAGCACTCACCATGGGCACCCGGTCAGGGTCACCTACAACAATGATGGTTTCGGCCACCTGCTCCGGATGCAGGTTCAGGTGATATACCCGGTCGTTGACCAGAATCAGCTCTGATTCCGGAATGATCCTAATCTCACCCATATCAGTCGATTTTGGCCGCCTCACGCTTTACATTCTTGCGAGGGTTATAGTGATTGGTATTCTTTTGATAATAGCCTGTGCCATCATAGGGGCGTCTGGCAGAGTTTTCTCTACACTCATCGGAGCAGCAACCGTCCATCAGCCAACCAGCCTCTTCAGACATGGCTATATGAGCATTACATTGCGGGTTGGCACAGTTGACCATGCGATCTGTCGGTACGCCTGTAATGTGGCATTTGGACACAATGGATGGGTTTACCGAATTGACATCTGCGGTGATACGATTATCAAACACGTAACACTTGCCTTCAAAATCTTCACCACCTGTTTCAATACCGTATTTGATAATGCCGCCATGAAGCTGGTAGACATTTTCGAAACCCTGATCGAGGAGGTAGGCACTGGCCTTTTCACATTTGATACCTCCGGTACAGTAGGTAACCACCTTTTTGTTCTTAAGGTGATCCAATTCTTTCACTCTCTCAGGAAACTCTCTGAAATTATCAATATCCAGGGTCATAGCGTTTTTAAAGCGCCCTACACTGTGCTCATAGTTGCTTCGTACATCCAGAAAGATAGTATCCTCATCAGGCTGTTTCAACAGCTCTTTAAACTCTTCTGGTTCCACATAGGTACCTGTTCTTTCTCTTGGGTTGATGTGCCTCAGGCTTGAGTGTACAATCTCAGGCTTGACACGCACGTGAAGCTTGGCAAAGGCCTGGGTTTCGCTTTCCTCCACCTTGAACTCTGTATCTGCAAATCGAGCATCTGATTGCACGTAAGCTATATAAGCTTCACAATCGGCTTTTTTACCCGATACGGTTCCATTCAGGCCTTCGGGAGATATGATAACCCTGCCCCGCAGGTTGTTTTCAATGCAGAATAAATGATGTTCTTCTCTGTATGCTTCATGATCGTCAATCTGAGCATAGCAGTAATACAATAGAATTGAGTACTCTTTTTCCATAATTCGTATCCCAGTGCAAATGGGGTGTTTTATGTTAAAACTTTGTCTTTTATTATTTACAGGCTTAAGCTCTTTTTGCCCAGTCCTTTGTTGTTCATGTTTTTCAGTTTGCTCCTTACATAACCTGACCAAAGGTCAATAAATTACTATCAGGGTCAAGCATAGCGAACTCTTTTTGTCCCCAGGGTTTTATCTGTAAATGCCCGGCAGGATGCAGCCCTACTCCCCCATCAACATATGACTGATACAGACTCTCAATATTACTGGTACGGATATAGACCTGCCCATAGTTTTCTTTAGGGTCCAGCTCTTTAAACAAGAAAAAGTGAATTTGTATGTTGTCACGCTGCACCATCAGGTACTCATCATAATCAACATTGCCATACTCCTCAAAGCCCATCACGTCCAAATAGAATCTCCTGGTGATTTCTTTATTGCGCATTGGCAATTTGGGGTTGATAGCTTCGAGCATAATGGTCTGTTTTTTAGAAATTATACTTCTGCGGCTGGATTACCAAAAACAGTTTTTCCAGCAGCCACCTCTCCTATCACTACAGAACCTGCTCCAATCCTCGCATCCTTCCCGATTTTCACTCCGGGTACAATCGTTACGCCAGTACCAATAAAAGCATTCTCACCAATTTCTACCTCGCTGCCAATGATGCTACCAGCTCCAACCTGAACCAGGTCACCCAGCTGGGCACCATAGTCAATAACACTACCCGCACTGATAATACAATGATTAGCCACTTTGGCATTTGAGGCAATTATGGCACCTGTATTGATAAAATTGCCATGGCCGATATGGGCAGAAGGTGCTATCTCCGCATTGCGATGAATCGCATTGACGGGCATCATCTTCCTGCGCTCCATCATCAACTTCACCAGTCCTTTGCGCAAAGCCCTGTCATCTACTGCAATAAACCCTTCACACTTTTTACCGATCAGTTTCAGAAAACCATCATCATCTGTCTTACCCAAAACAGGAAGATTGTTCAACTCCGTGCCGTGCTTCTCCTTATCATCGTCCAGAAAGCCATAAACGACCACCTGATTGCTTTCGAAAATCTCCATTGCTGCCTGGCCCATGCCGTTGGCTCCGAAAATGATTACCGGATTATCCATAGTTCAAATTTTGGATGGCAAAGATAGCCTTTTCCGGTGTATCAGACCACCTATGTGAGATTATTAGGCTTATCTATCAATTCCAGCCCGATGGAGCATTCAATACAGCGTTTTTGAGTGCAATACTGGTTATAGAGCTGAATGAGCCCCTGGCTATCAAAAGCGGATGAAACGTTCCAGCCATGGCGTTGCCAGAGTTCTGTAATGTGGTTACGCTCAGCAGGAATTCCGGTCAATAGGTTCAGTGCCTTCTCCAGAAATGCCTGGTTATCCCTGGCTTTGGCAAATGCGGTCAGGAAGGGAACCGTGGTATTGATGATAAGATTTTCCTTAGTAGCCCTGGAGAGTACCCCAATCTGGCGCTTAGAAGATTTGTCTACAGCATAGTGCTTGGTCCAGTAGGCAGATTGCTTTACTTCCAAATCTGCCATAATGGTATTGAAATCGCTTATCTCAGAAAAGAAACTGAAGATATGAGGGAATTTGGTCAACAGACCTGCCAGCTGTGCCAGGCGAACGGTTGGATAGTTACCGGGGCGTACCTTTGTAAAGTGCCAGCTATTGTAATGTACCTTGTTTTTGAGGCCATACTTGTTCTTTAAAAAACGATACTCCTTTTGCAAACCGGCAGGGTACTCGTCTTTGATTTCAACATCGAGAAAACCCGACTGACCAAAGAGTAGTGCCTCAATCTGATGGGCTTGGTTTCTATGCTTCTGCAGTACTTTCAAAGGCAGAGACGCTGCCAGTGCCAGCATATTCTCTGCATTGGTTTTGAAACCAAACCCCTTGATTAACCATTGATAGGCAGTTTCTTCCCAGTCGTGTTCATTGCCCTCCAGTAGCTGAGTAAAAACAGCCGCTTTCTCCTGAACCCTTGCCACCAATACTCTTTCGACCATAGAAAGGCGCGTGATGGCCTTTACTTTCTTCAATGACTCGTCACAAGGGATTTTAGAGCGGCTTTCTACCATGTAGCGGTAACGCCTCAATACTTCAGGCTTTACTCTATCTTTCATTTCTATAGTAGGAATAACCGTGTCATCGGCCAGCAATATGGCTTTGTCATCTTCCCATACCACATGGAGCACCACGTTTTCATAATTGAGGTCATTTTGATGACCGTGCCTGAACCAGTCAGAAGAACGTACATGCATTTCCACGGCTCCTGCCCACTGAATACCATCAATGGTCACCCGGGCTTCTTTAAAGTCGGGTCCGGCAAAGCCATTTCGAATGCCTAAAGATGTTACAGATACAGACTCACCGGAAGTGGTGGTCAGGTTTTTGATATTGAAGTACTGGTACTTCCAGAGAAAATAAAGAAAGGCCTCTTGTATCACGTTTAAGAAGAATTAACTTCTTAAACTACAAAAAACTATTTAAAAACTTACTCATTTCTTGTTGAAGCTCTTTTGATTTCTGGCCAGCCACCGCGCCAAAGTCTTCTCCATCAGAGGCATAGATAATACCCCTCGATGAATTGACGAGTAAGCCGCACTGGCTGTTCATACCATAGCGGGATACTTCTTCGAGGCTTCCCCCCTGGGCTCCTACTCCGGGAACGAGTAAAAAATGATCGGGTACGATTTTACGAATTCGCTGCAGCGATTCGGCACGAGTAGCCCCGACTACATACATCAATTGATCATTACCGGCCCATTCGGCACTCTTACGAAGCACTTCTTCAAACAAATCTCCGCCCTGGGCAAGCTCCAGGTTCTGAAAATCTTTGCCTCCGGCATTGGAGGTAAGGGCCAGAAGAATCACCCACTTATCATCAAAGTCAAGAAAAGGAGTCACGGAATCTTCTCCCATATAAGGTGCTACCGTAATGGCATCACAATTCATATTTTCGAAGAAAGCCCTGGCATACATTTTTGATGTATTTCCTATATCACCACGCTTGGCATCAGCTACAATGAATATATCATCCGGTATATAGGCAATGGTTTTTTCAAGACTCTGCCAGCCCTTTACTCCGTGCGCCTCGTAAAAAGCGATATTGGGTTTATATGCCACTGCGTATTGATGTGTGGCATCAATAATCTGCTTATTAAACTCAAACAGAGGATCCTCAGTTTGCAGCAGGTGTTTCGGAATTTTATGGATATCAGTATCCAATCCAACACACAGATAGGACTGCTTTTGCTGGATTTGATCAAACAGATCTTCTTTCGTCATTTAGTTTCGGAAATCTTCTTCGTTGGTGACCGGGTTCTTGTCATAGTCAAAAACGAAGTGTTTTGCATCGTAATTCTGACTGGGCTTGAAGTTCGATACTTCAAAAGAGGTCTTAATACCATCGTAATCTATCAAATCCCAAGCCTTCAGGTAGCTGTCATCTTTGCCTATGTACATGATCACATTCGTAAAATCACTGTCCTCATCAGTTGAGATTAACTCAATCACGTGCACCAGCTCTCCTCCCAGATTTTCTTGCCTTTTATATTCGTAGGTAAAGCCCTCCTTATAAATATCATAGACATTAGAAGGATTAATAAAGCTGTCCTCAGGCTCAAAATTGGCTATTGTTAACTCTTGTGATTCTGTGAGGTAGGTCCAGATTATGCTACCATTGCAATAAATATGCTGATCGCGAAAGCGTATGATAAACTGCTCTTTTGACACATCGGCCGATCCGGTGAAACGGTCGACTACTTCGGATTCACTAATTACTTTTTGGACAAAGCTGATATGAAAACCAGGCATTGCCTTATACACAGAGCTCATCTTATCCAAAACTACCTTCGGATCTTCACCCTGCCCCATAGCCAGGTTCATACTGACCACCAACATCATCAAACCAACAATTCTTCTCATTCTATTCACTTCCTTTATATCTATGAAATCAATTATTGTCGATGTTGTTCAATAACTGTTCCAAACTATATTCATCTGGTACCAAAACCTCTCTGGCCTTGCTACCCTCAAAGGGTCCAACGATGCCTGCTGCCTCTAGTTGGTCGATCAAACGACCTGCTCTGTTATAACCCAGTTTCAATTTACGCTGAATCAGTGAGGTACTTCCCTGCTGATGTGCCACAATCAATTTTGCAGCTTCTTCAAACAGTGCATCACGATCAGATAAATCTACATCTAAAGCGCTCGCATCTCCCTCATCGCCAACATATTCCGGCAGCAAATATGCGGAATCATATCCTTTTTGCGAACCAATAAAGTCACAAATATCGTCTACTTCCGGTGTATCTACAAACGCACACTGTATCCTGGTCATTTCTGACCCCATGGAAAGGAGCATATCTCCCTGCCCGATAAGCTGATCAGCCCCCCCTGCATCCAGAATTGTTCTGGAGTCAATCTTAGAGGTTACCCTAAAAGAGAGTCGTGCCGGGAAGTTGGCTTTGATGATACCCGTAATTACATTCACAGACGGACGCTGTGTTGCCACTACGAGGTGAATACCAATGGCCCTGGCCAGCTGTGCCAGCCTGGCAATAGGCGTTTCTACCTCTTTTCCGGCTGTCATCATCAAATCTGCCAACTCATCTATCACCAAGACGATGTAAGGAAGGTATCTGTGTCCCTTTTCGGGATTTAATTTTCTATCAATGAATTTCCCATTGTACTCTTTTATGTTTCGACAAGCCGCATCTTTGAGCAAATCATAGCGCTGATCCATCTCAATACAGAGAGAGTTCAGGGTAAAGATTACCTTTTTGGTATCCGTGATAATCGGTTCTTCATTGTCCGGCAATTTGGCCAGATAGTGCCTCTCAATCTTATTGAAGAGGGTTAATTCCACTTTTTTCGGATCTACCAACACAAACTTCAGCTGTGATGGATGCTTCTTATAAAGTAGACTTGTAAGGATCGCATTCAAACCAACTGACTTACCCTGACCTGTGGCTCCAGCCATAAGCAGGTGAGGCATTTTAGCAAGATCGGCCACAAATACTTCATTCGAGATAGTCTTACCCAGGGCAACGGGAAGCCCCATGCTACTGTTCATGAACTTCTCGGTGGTAATTACCGAGTGCATGGACACCATCTCTTTCTTGGCGTTTGGCACCTCTATTCCGATGGTTCCCTTACCAGGAATTGGAGCAATGATACGAATACCCAAAGCAGCCAGACTCAATGCGATATCATCCTCCAGGTTTTTGATCTTGGAGATTTTCACCCCCGCCTCGGGAATGATTTCATACAGTGTAATCGTGGGGCCGATAGTGGCTTTAATGCTCGAAATACCAATTTTAAAATTGGTCAGGGTTTCTACAATCCTGTCTTTATTAACCTGAAGTTCTTCTTTAGTTACAGATATCTTTCCGGTGCTATATTGCTTCAGCAGATCTACCGATGGAAACTGGTATTTGGCCAGATCCAGGGTCGGATCGTAATGTCCTGCTTTCGCGACTAGTTTTTCAGCCGTTTCTTTAATTTCTACCTCAAAGGTTGGCTCCTTGTCTTTGTTGGCAGCAGGCTTTGGCACAGGGTTTATCTCAAGCTCAATTGCCGATTCTTCAGGTTTCACCGGTTCAGGAGCAGGCGGTGTGATGGCTGATTCATTCTCCACCGGTAACTCCACTGCAGGAATTGATGGCTCTACAGGCGCTGCGGCCGGTTCTTCTTTTGCCGATTCTGCCGCAGCTTCTTTTTCTTCTTTAAGCGAAACTACCCAGTCTTTCAGGTCCTCTTCCGAGGCAGGTACTTCTTCTTCGGTCATAGTTTCCAGAGATGCATTGACTCCATCGGCCACAATATCCTGATCAGTACCCTCATCCATAGCAGGAACGGAAGAGCTTTCCGCATCCATTGCTTTCTTAGTAGTGAAGATCGTGGTGATATTAAAATAGAATATCACAAAAACCAGCAGGGTGAAGACCAGGAACAATAAGGTTCCAAATCCCATGAGGTTATCAAAGATTACGGCAAGCTCATAGCCAAGTCCACCGCTGTAAAAACTCCATTCGGAAACCCCATCACTGCCCTTGAGTAAAGAGCCCATTAACAGGCTGGTCCAAAGTAAAAAGAATAAAACAAATACCAGGGCCCGGTTCAGGTTCATCAGGGTCTTACCAAAGACTACCCGGTAACCAAGCAGGAAAAGATATGGAGGTATCAGAAAAGCGGCTATGCCAAACCAGCGAAAAATTAAAAAGTGAGACGTATAGGCACCCCAGAGCTTCATCCAGTTGGCTGCTTCCCTACCTCGTTCTATAGGGGTAGAACCTCCAAGGGATTCCACCACACTCTGATCGGCTTTACCAGTAAAGATATAGCTTACGCAAGCGATGAAAATGAATGCAGACAAGAGCAAGAGGAAAAGCCCGGCAGTGAGTTGAAATCTTCGGTCTTGCAAAAAATCAAGCTTGATCTTATCAGATAAGTTGAAATTCAGTTTCTTCTTTTTCTTCGATTGGGTCTTATTCTTAAAAGTATTGGACTTGTAGGCGTTTTTAGTCATTGAAAAGTTGTAATCCCTATAAATACGAAATTAAGCGAATTTTATTAATGAGCAGGGTTCATTTAAATTTATTCCGGCTGCTCTTTATACCCCCTTCTTCCAGTCAACAATGGCTTTGTTAATCTTGCTGACCATGGCTGGTCCTTCGTAAATAAAGCCTGTATAAACCTGCACCAGAGTAGCTCCCGCCTTCAGCTTGGCAATAGCATCGGCACCCGTATTGATTCCCCCCACACCTACGATAGGAAAGCTGCCTCCTGACTTCTCATGCAGGTATCGGATAACCTCAGTACTGCGATCTCTCACAGCTTTACCGCTAAGCCCACCAGCACCGATGGCCTCAACTTCTTTGTGATCTGTCTTCAAGCCCTCACGCGAAATCGTAGTATTGGTAGCTATGACTCCGTCAATCCGGGTTTCGGTTACAATCTCAATGATGTCATCAAGCTGTTCAGTGGTCAGATCCGGGGCGATCTTCAGCAATACCGGCTTCATTTTATCATATGTGCTGTTTGCTTCCTGCAATGAGCTCAGCAGCGCTTTCAACGGCTCTTTTTCCTGCAAGGCCCTAAGATTGGGAGTATTAGGCGAACTTACATTCACCACAAAGTAGTCTACATAAGGGTGCAGGGCATGAAAGCAGGCCTGATAATCATCACCGGCATTTTCATTAGAGGTCACTTTGTTCTTTCCAATGTTCCCTCCGATCAGCACATTGGTTTTTTTCTTTTTCAACCGCTCAATAGCCCCTTCAACTCCTTCATTGTTGAATCCCATCCGGTTGATAAGACTTTGATCTGCCGGCAATCTGAAAAGACGGGGCTGCGGATTACCCGCCTGCCCTTTTGGGGTAAGGGTTCCTATTTCGATAAAGCCAAAGCCCAGTGCTGATAACTCATTGTATAGCCTGGCATCCTTATCAAAACCAGCAGCCAGTCCTACCGGGTTTTTAAACTTCAACCCAAAACACTCTACTTCGAGCAAGGGGTGCTCATAGTTGTAGATGGACCGGAAAATTGCCGGGACACCGGGGACTTTAAACAGGTTTCTGATAAGACCAAAAGTAAAGTAATGAGCCTTTTCAGCGGGTTTGGTAAAAAGAAAAGGACGGATGAGTGATTTGTACAAAGCGCTAAGTTTCGGCAAAAATAAGGCTTCATATCAAAAAAATGTTTAGAATGAGCAGGCTAAATTCAATAAAGATCAGATTGTGAAAGAATCGACCTACAGCAAGACTTCCAAAACCCTGTTTTCAAGAATACTAAGAAAGAAAACAGAAGCCAGAGCTGCTTCAGAAAAGCTGCACCTGGAACCCGGAGCCCTGGTATACACAGGTGATGACACTTCCCTCGAAGTAGCCCTGGAAGTGATTCAATATAATGAGGAGGAAATTAAGGAGTATACCCTGGAGCCGGAATCTCTGGATGAAATAGCACCTCATCAGGGAGTACTTTGGCTAAATGTGGTGGGACTACACGATGCTGAGCTTATCCAAAAAATCGGGGACCGTTTTTCTCTGCATAACCTGGCACTGGAAGATATTATGAACATTCATCACCGCCCCAGCTTTGATCAGTATGACGATAATCTTCTGATCTCAGTTAAAATGCTGCAGGTGAGTAACAAATTGCTCGACACGGAGCAGTTGAGTTTTGTGGTTGGCCCTAACTATATTGTGACTTTTCAGGAGAAGCCGGGAGATGTTTTTGAGGGAGTAAGAAACAGACTGAGAAAGAAAAGAGGTCGTATCAGGACGAAAAAATCAGATTACCTCGTATTTGAACTGCTGGACGTAATCGTAGACAAATACCTGGCGGTTCTGACCAGCTACGATGATGAGATCAATGATCAGGAGCTGAAACTGGTAGACGCCACTGACAAGGAAATTCTTGCTGAGATTAACGCGAGTAAGAAGGAGATCAACTACATGCGCAAGCATGCCTATCCTCTAAGGGAGGCTATCCATGCTTTCTCCAGGTCTCAGCATATAACCATTGAGAAGAAGACGAGGCCTTTTTTAAAGGACCTGCTCGATCATATCACCCATGTAACGGAAATCATTGAGCTTAACCGGGAAACCATCAATGATAATCTCAACACCTATCATTCTCAGATGAGCAGCAAGCTTAACGATATTCTGAAGGTACTTACGATCTTTTCGGTAGTCTTTATTCCACTGACTTTTATGGCAGGCATTTACGGAATGAATTTCGAGTATATGCCCGAGCTACATAACAAATACTCCTACCCTATCTTTTGGGGTGTTTTAATTTTGATGGCAGGTGGAATGCTCTTCTATTTCAGACGGAAGAAGTGGCTTTGATTCTGGAAATATTGAATGCTGAATTGCGAATGAAAAAATTCAGCATTCAACATTCACAATTTAACATTCGCTTAGCTGCGTGGATGAAACTCCTGGATTACCTGCTTTAGATAATCTCTGTCTAAATGGGTATAGATTTCCGTAGTGGTGATAGACTCATGTCCGAGCATCTCCTGAACAGCCCTCAGGTCGGCTCCTCCCTCTATAAGATGTGTAGCAAAAGAGTGCCTGAAAGTATGCGGACTTACCTTCTTCTTTAGTCCCGAGGTCGCCACCAGATCTTTGATGGTGATGAAAATCATCTGTCGGGTAAGCTGTCTCCCTCTGCGATTGAGAAAGAGAAAAGCCTCATGACCGGGTTTAATGTCCTGATGTACCCTCACCTCTTCCCGGTAGATATTGATAAACTTCATGGCTTCCCTGCCAATGGGTACGAGGCGCTCTTTATTTCCCTTACCGACTACTCTTAAAAAACCCACATCGAAGAGGATGTTCGCCATTTTCAGGTTTACGAGCTCAGAGACCCGAAGCCCTGAACTATAAAGCGTTTCAAGCATGGCTCTGTTGCGCATTCCCTGTGGGGTGGAATGGTCTATGGCTTCGAAAATCTTGTCAATTTCATGAATATTGAGCGTATCGGGCAGCTTGCGGCCCAGCTTTGGAGCTTCCAGCAGTGCCGTGGGATCCTTGTCCAGCTCACCCTCATAGACCAGAAATTTGTAGAAGGATTTAAGCCCCGAAATAATCCTTGCCTGCGAATGCGGGGTCATACCCAACTCATTGATATATTCTATGAAGTTCTGTAATTCTACGACTGTTATTTGCAGTGGATTCAGGTCTGAATTTGTGATTTCAAGAAACTGTCTTAGTTTTATAACATCGTGAACGTAGGCCTCGATTGAGTTTCCTGATAATGAACGTTCAAGTTTCAAGTAGTTTTCATACTCTTGTATATAGATATCCCAAGCCACCGTCAAAGTTAATTCAAAGAAGTCAATTTGCCCATGAAGGTAATGATAATGAATGGTCCCAACCTAAACCTGTTGGGCACAAGAGAAAAGTCCATATATGGAGATCAAAGTTTCGAAGCTTATTTTGAAATCTTGAAAGAGCGATTCCCATCACTTGAGCTGGAGTATTACCAGAGCAATGTTGAAGGTGAGCTCATTAATAAATTTCATGAGGTGGGCTTTAGCTATGAGGGTGTAGTTTTCAACGGAGGTGGATATACCCACACTTCTGTGGCCATTTCTGATGCCATTGCTTCTATCAAGACTCCGGTAGTCGAAGTGCACATATCAAATATTCACGCGCGGGAAGAGTTCAGACACCTGAGTCTGATTACCAAGGAATGTGCAGGTCTGATTACGGGCTTTGGGCTGGCAGGATATGACATGGCGCTCACCTATCTCAAAGATCACCTGAACTAAACCAATGTTTTAAGTAACCGAAAACAACCTCAAACCTTAAACACAAAAGCTATGCTAAAACGCAAATCACTTTTCGTACTGGCTGTTATGGCACTCCTTAGCTGCATCTCTTTTCCTGCAGCCGCTCAATCTCATGGGGGCGACAGCGCCTTTAATGAAATATTCGGCCTGGTGGAACTGCCATTCCTTATTATAGCCATCGTCTTTAGTTTTCTGGTGGCAAAGAGACTAAAGGGAGGCAAATTTGGTTCCGGCATGCAATTACTGGCCTGGGGCTTTCTGATCATGGCCGTAGGGCACTTACACATGCAGGTAGACCAGGTGTATAACTTCAATCTGTTCAATACATTGTTGGGTGATGTGGCCGGGCGTGCTGCCTGGTTTGTGGCCCTGATCGCTACCTGGGGATTATCGGCCCTGGGTTTCCTTAAAATTTATAAAGCGAGCAGCCTCTAACATATTGTCGCTCGAATCATTGATAAAATTACCCATCCTCACCCGTGAGCTCGATATTGATCTCACGGGTTTTGGTGCTTTTATCGATGACGAATTGGCTGGATCTGAAACAGCCCTCCCCTTTGCCGAAGATCTGGATGATTTTCTCAATTCAGGCAACCGGCTTAAACTTCATAGTTTTCCGCCTTTATACAACGACCTCGAGGGCTTCTTTCTGGACTCTGATGGGCAAATGCGACTGCAGGAATTTCGGAGAAAGTTCAGAACGAAATTCCCCTTCCTGGCTACGCTAGATCAGGTGGTGGTTTTCTTTATGCCTGTCGACAGGCAACCCTGCGCCATGTCATGCTTTTTTCTCACAGAAGTGCTAAGCAAAATCATAGAGGTACATGGGCAAAGCAAGAAGCTCGTGGAACGATTCAGCAAGGTGGAACGCTGCTTTAAAGCCTGTAAAATGCCTACGGGTGAAGATTCTGATATGTCAGATCAAATGGTAGTATTAAGCATGCCCACAGAGCTATTTGGCACACTCAGCCCCACCTTGGGTAAAAAGCCGGTATTGAACCTTTACCAACGCACCTTTGATAAGCTGCAAAGTCAATACTCAAACCTACCCAGCTTTGTATTTTTGCAAAGCACCATGGAACGGATTTTTACTCAGAATAGTTGAATCCCACATCCCCAGAGCAATCTCCCTTTTCCAAAAACTTTATGCCCTGCCTTCTGCTTTTATAGTGCTGGTTTACTTATAACTTGCAACCGAATCAATCAGCAGAACAGGCAAACACATGGTTACAATTTATACCGATGGCTCATCACTTGGCAACCCCGGCCCGGGTGGATATGGTATCGTTTTGAAATACAAAGACCTTCGCAAAGAGATGTCGCAAGGCTACCGATCTACTACCAACAACCGGATGGAATTGCTGGCAGTAATCAAAGGACTGCAAGCGCTTAAGAAACCCAATACTCCCGTAACCATCTATTCAGATTCCAAGTACGTGATAGACTCTGTGGAAAAGGGTTGGCTTTGGGGCTGGATCAAAAAAGGCTTTAAGGGGAAAAAGAACAAAGATCTCTGGACTCAGTTTGCAGAAATCTATAAGGTGCACCGGGTGCAATTTCAATGGGTGAAAGGGCATGCAGGCATTCCAGAAAACGAGCGTTGCGACCAACTGGCAGTACAGGCTGCAGAAAGCGGAGATCACCTGGTGGACGTGGCTTTTGAAAATGGCATTAATAATGTTTAATAATTGTGAATGATGAATTGTGAATGTTGGATGAGAGGCAATTCGTTCAACATTCATCATTTAAAATTCAACATTCCATATGGCTAACAGTTTTTTCAAATTCAAAGAGTTCACCATCTTTCAGGATCAGTGTGGCATGAAGGTGACTACGGATGCCTGCCTCTTTGGAGCTTTGATAGCAGAGCATCATAAGGGCCTGGAAGGTGGGAGCAGAATCCTCGATATTGGCACCGGAACCGGGCTGCTAAGTTTAATGCTTGCCCAAGTGGCTAAGACTGACTCAATTGATGCCATAGAAATTGATCAAGGTGCCTTCCAACAAGCCGGAGTCAACTTTTCTGCCTCTCCCTGGTCAGATCGCCTCCATATCATTCACTCATCTTTTCAGGAATTCTGCAAGCATGGATACCCCAAATTTCAACCCTCAAACAGCTCAACATTTCCCCACTCCTACGACCTTATCATTTGCAACCCTCCCTTTTTCAGGCAACATCTCATCGGACAGGATACTGCCAAAAACAAAGCCCTGCACGATGGAGGTGATTTATTGAAAGTTCTTCCTACAGGAATAGGGCAACTTCTGAGTCCAAAGGGCCAATGTTTTATACTTCTTCCAGATCATGAAATGTCCGTTTTCTCAGCCGAAATGAGGCAGTCAGGCCTATTTCCGCAAAAGGAAGTCATCATCTATCACAAAGCCGGGAAACCCGTTTTCAGAAAAGTGACTCTGTTTGGTAAAGAAGAGAAAGGTGAGATAGAAACGGAGGACTTGTTTATCCACCAGGGATCTGCGCCCTATTCTGAAAGGTTTACCGCATTGCTAAAGCCTTATTACCTGCACCTCTGAATCAGAGTTGAAAGGCCTGCACTTGCTTGTCCAGATTAGTCAAAAGTCGTTTTCGGAAATGTTTTGGAACAAAAGTGATGTTAATGGGACTTAGCTTCCGCACCTTGTCCTGATTTTTTCCGGTTTTTATATAAAGTACCACTCCCTTTAGAAAAACCATATACTGTCTGCATTCATAGCCGATTACAATATTCATGGGTAATTCAACCCGTTGATTAAACCTCTTCATCCACACAAGGAGTTCAAAAACCCTGCTTGCCTTATAAGAGATTAATTGGTCAGTCACTTTTAACTGACAGCTAAAACCATTGTATTTCATTCGGTTAGAAAATAGTATATCTATACTAGGTAGATATTTCCGAACATCAAAACAGGCCATCGACTATAAGATCACAATCGTGACATAGCTCAAAATTTTAGTTATAAAACAATATCTTACCTTCCCGACACCGTGACATTGGACGCTAATGTTCAGTATTAAAAAACCACTCTGTTTGTGTCGATAAAACAAATTCTCTAGGTTCGTTTCATTACAAATAATTTATGACCAACCATCAGATTAACCTGGGTGTACAGATTATCCCAATTGCGGATGCTGCAAAGTGCTACCCCATTATCGATCAGTGTATCGCACTCATTCAGCAATCGGGTATTGCTTACCAGGTAACGGCTTTTGAAACCATTCTGGAAGGACCTTATGAAGAGCTCATGTCTTTGATTGACCTACTCTATGAGCTGGCACTTTCAATGTCTGAAGAACTGGTAATCAACATTCGCCTGCACGCCAAAAATGGTCAGGATGTATTTGGCACGGATAAAACCGCGAAGTTCAACCAGTAAACATTAAATTATACATCAGAATCAGCTCACTATGAAACGCGCACTGTCAACCACATTTCTCTTTTTATTCATCTGCACACTTGCCAATGCTCAGTCAAGGCTACTCGAAAGCCTGAGTATGGATAGCGATATACTGGATTATGATGTGGAATATTCTGTATACCTGCCCGAAGACTATGAAACCTCGCAAAGAGCCTACCCGGTAGTATATCTACTCCATGGCTATACCGATGATGAGACTGGCTGGACTCAGTTTGGAGAGGTGAAACGATTGGTCGATGAGGGGATTGCCTCGGGTGAAATACCTCCCATGATCATCATCATGCCTGATGGAAAGGTGACCTGGTATATGAATGACCATGCTGGCACTGAGTTATGGGAGGATATGTTTATCAAGGAATTTATGCCGCATGTAGAGGGTAAATACCGGATCAAGGCAAAGAAGGAATTCAGGGGTATCTCAGGGCTTTCTATGGGAGGTTTTGGTTCATTAAGGCTGTCTCTGACCCACACCGATCTTTTTGCGGCCTGTGCTGGCTATAGCAGTGCCTTATGGACAGCAAATGATTTTGCTGACATGGGACAAGAGGGTTATGACAATATGTTCGGAAAGCTTATCGGTCAGGGACTCTCCGGCAAAAAACGAATTACCGATCACTGGAAAACCAATTCCATTATTGATCTGGTTCGAAGCAAGCCATTGGAAGAGCTAAATAAGGTTCGGTTTTATTTTGATTGCGGTGATGACGACTTTCTGGCCATTGCCAATGCACAACTACATATAGAAATGAGGCGTAAAAACCTGCCCCATGAATACCGTGTACGTGATGGGGCTCATACCTGGGGCTTTTGGCGCACTTCTTTACCCATAGGATTGAAATTTATCGGTGAGAGTTTTAGAAGGTAAGGTTTTGGAATTAGGGCAAGTTGAATGCTAACCTAATCTCCAGTTACAGTACTAATACTCAGAGCATCTTCAAGTTATATGCATAAAGCCTTTTCATCACTCATTCTTCTTGCGGCACTCTTCACCTCCTGCCAGATAGAAAAGGTGCAAAGGATTAAAAACCCGGAAGAGAAAGAGAACAAAAGATGTAAGCGCTACATTGAGTTCAGGCGGAACTTTCCTATTGAAGAGTATTACTCGATACACTACATGAATGGGATGCTTTACCTGGCCGTCTCACATGCTGAGCATATCGATGAGCTGTTTAAAAAAGGCTCTGATGGCTTTGCCGTAGATATCATTAAAAAAGAACAATACAGTTGTGACCGCCCCAATACTCTGGATGACTCCTGGGCCTACAATGGCACCTTGCTTCCTCCGCTTTTCAAGAAGGATTTTCCCCAGGAGAGAAAAAGCGAATCTGGAATTCTGATTCCCTATCGAAAACTCCCCAAAGAGTTTGACCCTGCCAATGTGGAATACAACCTCGTGGTTGCGCAGAAAAAGTGGCGATGCGATTATATCAGATATACACACCTGGAACGCAGCAACTGGTCGCTTTTGCCTACAGGCTTGTACCGCGACAGTATTCCTGAAAGTGCCGGTACTGTCTCCGAAGACCTATCTAAAACTGCTGATTTCACGCTTTATTTCGAGTATGATCAGTCTGCTTATGATAGTACGCTACTCAAGCCTTTTTACGACACACTGAATCTTACCGACTTTAAAATTACGGGGATCCGCATTGATGCCTTTGCGTCTGTAGAGGGTAATACAGCCCGCAATACGGCCCTTTTGAAGCAAAGGGCACAGCGCATGTTCGAAGCCATGCAAACTTACCAGACAGAAAAGGTGCCGCTGACCGTAAATACAAAGGAGAACTGGACTGACTTTTTTGAGGATGTTAAAAGCACGCCCTTCGCTCATCTGGCTGATTTGCCAAAGGCTGAAATCAAAAACCTGTTGAACACAGACAAAGGCCTCTTACAACGCCTGGAACCCTTGCTAGAATTGCACAGAAAGGCCAATATCAGGGTACAGTTGGAAAAACGTTATACAGTGGAAACGGATGATCCTGAGATACTCAAAAAATACCTCAGTAAGAGAGTCAATGAAAAGAACCTGGAGGAGGCCCTTTTTATTCAGAAGGCCATTTTCAGCAAGATTAAGAACCAAAGACTACCTGAAGAGTTTCTGGATGAACTGGAAATACCCGAATCCATCGGAAACCTGCCATTGCTGAACAACAACATTATTTTTAAGCATAAGCAGGATATCAGCGGCATTACCGGAACGCTCGACAGCTTCTTAAAACTCCTGGAGCTCAGGCCCCACTCTCCGAAAATTCAATTCAATGTAATTGCCCTTAAAACAAGGCTTTGGAGTATCAGTAAAAACAATCGCTATGGCAGGGATATCCAGGCCCGAATAGACCTGTTAAAAAGCTCTGACCTGAACCCGGTGTTAGTGGCTCGTCTGGAGATGAACTACCTTATTCTGCTAACAGATTACTATCATAATGCACGGCAGTATAAGCGTAAAAACGCATCACTATCGCAAATATATAATGGCTATAGAGCCACCCGTCTTACAGACGAAGAACTTATGGGACTCGCACATTACCTGGTGTACTACTCTCGCTATCGCGAGGCGAAGGACATACTCAGACCCAGGGTGAGAAAGGAAAGCGTGTCTTCAGATATTCTTTTTACCTATTTGGGATATGCCCTGGTCCAACCGGACCTTCTGCTGAAAGATTCAGATTTTCTGAGACTTATGGAAAGGGCTATGGTACGGGATAACACAAGGTTTTGCCAGCTCTTTGCCCCAATACCTCAAGGCGGTCTCTCCTTTCAACTGCTGGAAAATGCACTGTATAAATCACGGTTTTGTGATGTTTGTTCAAACAACACTCCGTAGCCTGATGATGGATTCTTTGGCTATCGAACCAATTACCTCCTTCTACGCAAGTTCATGGGGGGCATCTCTTTGATCCTGAATGTCCAGCCTTTTATTGTTTTGATTTTTTTATTGAGAACCGTGAGGTTTAACACGATAAATACACCATTTCTAACCAAGTAGCCGGTACCAAAGTTCGCATCTGATTGCCTTCTTATTACCTCATTGAAGGCGAAGCCACCTAACTGTCTTGTTAACAATTTCAAATTGACTGGTTTAATCATTTCAATCTCTTCGAATTCGACCTTTCTATTCCCTATTTCAATATGATCCGAGTAAACGTAAAGGTCGCCTTTTGCTTTTTCTCCTCCCTTTAGTTTACACTTTACCTTCTGCCCGGTTCTCAAAACAGAAATCCTCTTTGTTCCTTCTTTGGAGGCAATGAGGACATTATTCAGATTAAATGATTGTTGAGCCAGGCCTGTTTTTGGTACCGCCATCAAGGCAATAAGAACCATCAAGAGAATCTTCTTTTGAAATAGAGTACTGAAATTTTTTACCATTTATGAAAGTTTAAAGTCGACACTTATTAAAAATAAGTGATAGACTTCGAATAAGAAACTCATGCGAATAGACTCAGGCTGACTTTTCAGTTGCCAGACTATCCTTTGTATAAATCCTGGTTTTGTTATGAATGCTCAAATAAAAACGACAGGCTGAGGTTTGATCCTCAGCCTGTCGTTTTCAATTTTCTTAAAAGCTGCTTCTCAACTAGTCAATAGAAGCAGCATCAAACTTTTCCCATCTCAGAGTTGTAGCACCTCCCGACTCTCTGGATACCATCTGGAATTTATACAAGTTACCACTACGGTCTTTAACCAGGTAAACCGGCTGATTTGCCTCTTCCAGGTTTACAATACGGTCACCTATTACCAGGTCCTGCCAGGCAGCATTCAGAATATCAATGTCTGCACGGCCGTTTTGATCCACATCTAATACCGGATCGAAAAGAAACTCATCATCAGCACTCAGTGCCTGTTGCATGGCTGTCGTAGCGCGGGCAAAACCGTCAAAGCCAGTTTTTCCCATGCCTACTCCCAAACCATCAGACACGTTCACTGCCTGAGTCGCTGCAGCACTATTACGACTATCTCCCCAAAGTATCACTCCGGGTCTGCCTCCTTCTGCTGTACGGTAGGTAATGACCTGAATATCCCATTCGAAGCTGGCTTCTTCATCTAACTGAACTAAACGGCCGTTTTCACCTGCACTAAAGTCAAGGCCTATGCCTCCGGGAAAATTGTTAGGGTTAATGTTAGCGGTTGCTTCAATCGTTTCATTTGAAGGCTCAGAAGTATCATCATCTCCGCAGGATTGAAAATAAAGCATGGCTCCGATTGCAAAGAAGGATGCAAATATTCGTTTCATAATAGTAGTTTTGGCTGTCATTTATATACCAAATATATAAATGTTTTTTCACCAAAAAATACTAAAAATAAAAAATATTTTTGAGCAAATCGCCCTCATTTTTTGTCACCGTTAGTCTGGGGTTTACTTTTAGTGCAAGGGCCTTTCTCAGTCTGTCAACCAGGTATTTATTAGTAGAAATTAAGGGATTACAGCTTATTGGGAGCCTCTTCGGACATCCAATCTATTTAGAAACCTATTGATGTGCCTTATAATACCGGGTAGAAATCAGTCAGAAATAGCCCTCGCTATGGCAGGATCAGCTGAAAACTCATTCAACAATTCTTTGCCTTCCTTAGGTCTCAGCTCCAGTATGCCTTCGGCACTCAATTCACGCACTTCATCTCCTTCGTGCGTGCAGAGCTCCAGTAGCATTTTCAGGGCATTCGGGTGCTTAAAACTACTCAGTGAGGCGGCCAGCCATGCAATATCCGACTCCTCCCCTCTGTCAATGATAAACCTGAGCTCCTCAGGATCGCTTTTCCGCCTTTTCGACTTCATTTGTGAAAACAAGTCACCCACAGCATCCTCATCTGTTTCCGTCTTCAATTTTGCCAGTAGTACCGGATAGGCAAGGCGCGGTTCGGGAGGCTCTGCCTTGTTGATCTTTTTACGGGCATTGATTTCCCCTCTGCTCACACAAATGGGACAAACGCAGAGGGATTCTTTCAGATGACTATGTGGAGCATATCGCCAACCAATCCCCTGGCGTAGATGCCGCATTTTCACAATTTCAGAAGCTTCAATCTTCCTCTCGATTAAAAACTCATAACCCAGGCGATCATCTCTCTCCAAAAAGTCGCCAATACCCTCGCCCAGTGAGCCCTTTGAATGCTTTTCGTTATAATGGCCATACCAGACTTCTTCGCTTGAGCTCAGTTTAAAGTAGATACCTACGAAAGTCTTCGCACCACTGCGTTTTAGCTCTCTCAGCCATTGATACGAACCAAAAAAGTCCTGAGATACCGGCATGAAGAAAACGCCCGATGCATTCTTACCCGGCTTTATGCCGTTCTTCAGAATCTTCTTTGCCTCTTTGGCATCGGCTAAATGAACCAGCGTGGGCATTTCTTAAAAACTCTTTCTTAACTCAAAGGTTTTCCTCAGCCTGCTGATCAGGTTATCAGATTCCGGATAGTTCAGTGTTTGCTGACCATCAGAGAAGGCCTCTTCAGGGATTTGATGGGTTTCGTAAATCACGCCATCGGCTCCTGCCATGATGCTCGCCAGGGCAATAGGCTCTACCAGATGGCGGATACCGATACCATGAGATGGGTCGGCAATTACCGGTAAATGTGTCTTCTCCTTCAGCACTGGAATGGCATTCAGGTCCATGGTATTACGAGTGGCTTTCTCATAAGTACGGATTCCACGCTCACACAACAGCAGTCGCTCATTACCACCACTGAAAACATATTCCGCTGAAGAAAGTAGCTCGTCAATCGTGCCGGAGATACCGCGTTTGATCATTACTGGTTTATCTGTGTTTTTACCCAGTTCGTCCAGCAGGTTGAAGTTTTGAGTATTTCTGGCCCCTACCTGATAGACATCCACATAGGGATCCATTTCAGCTATCTGGCTTACCTGCATCACTTCCGTAATGATTTTAATCCCTGCCTCTTTGGCCAGCTCGTACCAGATTTTGAGTCCGTCAATACCAAGACCACGGAAAGCATAGGGCGAGCTTCGGGGCTTATATACCCCTCCGCGCATTATGGTAATACCATTGGCTTTCAGGTGGGCAATTGTTTTCCTGATCTGGTCTTCACCTTCTATCGAACAGGGGCCGGCCATGATCTGGAAGCCACCTTCCTGAATGACGACTCCATCGCCCAGGTCTATCTCGGTAGGTTTTACCTTCCACTTGCGCGATACCAGTTTGTAACCGTCTGAAACGATGTGGATGTCTTTGATACCCTCCATATGTCCCATGGTCCGGATATCGAAGTCTTTCTTTCCGGTACCGATCAGGTAGTCACCTTTTTGAGTAGTCACCTCAGTAGGCTTGTATTTGAGTCCTTTTACGCGATTGATGATGGCGGTCTTTTGCTGCTCATCTATGCCTTGTTCGAATTGTATGATCATTGTCTTTAGTCGATGGTCGATAGTCAATAGTCCATGGCTCTCTATCGACCATGGACAATCGTCTATTGACTAATTTTTAATACTTGATATAAATTGTTCTATATTCTCATTCATCTCCCCCTCTTGTGAAATGGCTTTGATGAAAGCACTGCCTATGATGGCTCCATTGGCATTGGCGCAGGCCTTATCGAAGGTTTCAGCGTTTGAAATACCAAAGCCAATCAACGTTGGGTTGTTTAAATTCATTCCCTTTACCCTCGCAAAATAATCTGACTGATCGGCCGAAATACTGGCCTTTGCACCAGTCGTACTGGCAGAAGAAACCATGTAGATAAAGCCATTGGAATTTTCATCAATCTCACGAATCCTGACCTCGGAGGTTTGCGGGGTAATCAGGAAGATATTGTAGATACCATGCCGATCGAATGCAGGCTTGTAGGTATCCAGGTATTCAAACATGGGCAGGTCGGGTAAAATCAATCCGTCTACCCCTATCTCTGCACATTTCTCACAAAAGGCTTCAATGCCGTATTGTACAACAGGGTTGATATAGCCCATCAGCACTACCGGTACTGATACCGTTCTGCGCATCTCTTTTAGCTGCTCCAGCAAAAGCTTCAGTGTCATGCCGTTCTCTAAGGCCACCCCATTGCTCTCCTGAATGGTAGGCCCGTCAGCCACAGGGTCGGAGAAAGGAATGCCTACCTCAATAAGGTCCGCTCCCGATTGTTCCAGACACTCCATAATGGAAAGTGTATCGCTCAGTTGCGGATAGCCTGCTGTAAAATACACGTTGAGCACCCGCTGCTGTTTGGTTTTAAAAAGTTGATCTATTCTGTTCATTTTTGTTCGTATTGAGTCTTGAGTAATTGAGTATTGGGTATCTGTATCATCCCAATACTCAATACCCTCTTCTCATCAGTATTTTCCCCACTTGATATAGGTTTCCAGGTCCTTATCTCCCCTGCCGGAAAGATTGAGCACCACGACATCATCAGTGTTAAATTTCATTTGGTTTAAGGCTGCCAGCGCGTGTGACGTCTCAATAGCCGGAATAATACCTTCCAACCGGCTGAGCTGAACCCCGGCCTTCATGGCTTCATCGTCAGTCACGCTATAGAACTTCGCACGTCCAGTCTCATGCAGGTGCGCATGTACGGGACCAATGCCCGGATAATCGAGACCGGCAGAAATAGAGTAAGGCTCTACTACCTGACCATCTTCTGTTTGCATCAGCAGGGTTTTGCTACCATGTAATACACCGGGCTTACCCAGCACCGTAGTCGCTGCAGATTCTCCCGTTTCGTTGCCTTTACCTGCTGCTTCCACCGCTATCAGCTTCACGTCAGCCTCATCATAATAGTGATAGAAGGCACCAGCGGCATTGCTACCTCCACCCACACAGGCGATGACATAATCCGGGTTTGTTCTGCCGAGTTTCTCGTTGAGCTGAGTCTTGATTTCCGCACTGATCACAGACTGAAAACGGGCGACCATTTCAGGGTATGGATGCGGCCCTACTACCGAGCCAATGATATAATGGGTATCGGTCGGGTTATTGATCCAGTGCCGCATGGCTTCGTTGGTGGCATCTTTGAGGGTACGGCTCCCACTTTTGGCCGCTCGTACTTCTGCCCCCAATATGCGCATGCGCTCAACATTAGGTCGTTGACGGGCCATATCGATTTCACCCATATAGACGATGCATTCTACCCCCATGAGGGCACAGACAGTAGCAGTAGCTACTCCATGCTGTCCGGCACCGGTTTCGGCTATGAGTTTTTGCTTACCCAGCCGCTGTGCGAGCAGAATCTGCCCGATGGTATTGTTCACCTTATGGGCTCCGGTATGGCAAAGGTCTTCTCTTTTCAGAAAGATATTGGCACCATACTGCTCTGAGAGTCTTTCGGCAGCATAAAGGGGCGTTGGTCGTCCTACGAAATCCTTCAGCAGCCCGTCAAATTGCTCCTGAAACTCAGCCGCCCCAACAATTTGCTCGTAGTTCTCCCTGAGCTCTTCCACATTGGGGTAAAGCATTTCAGGGATGTAGGCTCCTCCGAAGTTGCCGTAATAGCCTCGTTCGTCAACTTGTACTTTCATTCTTCTATTCGTTTATAAACCTCCGGATCATGTCGTTGCATGAGTATTTCCGGATTGGGTATCGGCACAAAGCCATATTTCTTATATAATTCGTGAGCATCCCGGGTAGCGAGCATATGCCTTCTGAGCCCCTGCAAATCAGGGTGACTCGTATAAGCTTCCATGATCAATCGGGAGATGCCGTTGCCACGATAATCCGGTAGTACAAATACATCAGCCAGGTAAGCAAAGCTGGCCTTGTCCGTGACCACTCGTGCGAAGCCAATTTGTTTTCCTTCGACATCATAGGCTCCAAAGCAGATGGAGTTCTGAATGGCTTTCTTCACTGTTTCCATAGGAATACCCGGTGACCAATAGCTTTCGGCAAGGAAGCTGTGGAGCATCTTTAGATCCAATCTGGATTTGTCTGTAGAGATATGGTACGTCATAATACTGATCTTTCTAAATCAAAAAACCATTTAACCGCTATATCTGCACTTATCAGCAGTCCTGCTGCTATCCAACCTAACCATACCTGCTTTTTAGAAAGTTTGAACCCAGCTCGAATAGCTCCGAAATGCATGATAGCTGTCAATATCATTGTAAACACGAGCAATAGGACCATTTCTGCCTGAATGCTTGGATTAATATCGTCATGGAAACCACCCAGACCCGGATTGACCAGTTTGTAGACACTTCTGCCGGACATCATAAAAACCCCTTTAATCGTCATAGAAATGAACAAGCCCGTTAAAATCGTCCAGCCCAACCGATGCACGCGCAGAAAAAGAAGCGCACCCAGAATGAACAAAAAGAAAAAGGTCAACTGTTGGTAGAGCTCATCCACCATCGCTATCAAAGGAATTGATCGATAATGCTCAATTAACACGAAATACTCATAGACCATCACCATACCAAAAGTGAGAATCAGCAGCCCAAAAATGAGCACAAATGAGCCCATACCCGTACTTAATCCCGGATAGAGTCTGGTCATAAGTCTGCCTAAAGGCGCAGCGCGATTTGTATTCTGCTCGTTAGTCATTTCTATATGGCCTCCTTTAAACTTCGTACTCTCTCAATATCCTTTAAGCCCGGCTCCAATTCAAACTTTGAATTCACATCAATGGCGTGGATGTTCATCCCTTCAAGGACCTTTAGGTCACCGGCATTTTCCAGATCAATGCCTCCGCTTAAAAAGAAAGGCACTTTCTGATCGTAGTCTTTGAGTAATTCCCAGTTGAACAGCTCTCCATTCCCACCCCTGGCCTTGCCCTTGGTATCGAACAGGAAATACTCAACGAAGGGATTGTACTCGCCCAATTGTTTGAAATCAAAGGCATCCCCTATTGAAAACACCTTTATCACCCGGATGCCCACAGCAAACAGATCGGCCACATATGCTGGCGATTCATCACCATGCAGCTGCACCAGGTCCAATTCATATTTTGAGACCTGAGTCTTTACAAAATCGAGAGATGCATTCACAAAAACACCAACCTTCTGCACTGATGCAGGGAATGATTTCAACAAAGCCTCATCCAGCACTTCTCCCACATTTCTGGGGGATTTCTCATAGAAAATAAAGCCCATATAGTCGGGGTTCAGCAACAGCAGTTCGCTGATGTTCTGACTCTCTCGCATGCCACAGACTTTTAATTTCATCGCTCTGAAATGTTGAATGTTCAGTGTTTAATGTTGAATTCTCCTATTAACCATTAACTAATAACCTATTCATCTTTTCAATAAAATCAGCAGCTGTATGCTCGGGTCTGGCGGTTTTCATAAAGGTTTCTCCAATGAGGAAGCCCTTATATCCATGATCGCGCAACTCGAGAATCGAAGCAGGATTGCTGATACCACTTTCAGAGATTTTAACGAAATCATCAGGAATAAGTCCTGAAAGCACTTTCGAAGTCTCTATGGATACTTCAAAGGTCTTCAGGTTGCGATTGTTGACTCCCACTATATCGAGGTGTTCATTCAGGTTTTGCTCCAGCTCTTCTTCATTGTGTACTTCCATCAGTACCTCCAGATCGAGTGACTTTGCAAAAGCTGCGAGCTGTTTGAGTCTGGTAGGTTCCAGTGCCGCTGCAATCAGAAGAATCGCGTCCGCCCCGATTGATTTTGCCTCTGTAATCTGGTATTCATCAATGATGAAATCTTTTCTCAGCACCGGACAGAAATTGAATTTCCGGGCCGTCATCAGGTCCTCGCTTTTACCCCCAAAAAATTTGTTATCGGTAAGTACCGAAAGGGCTGAGGCTCCGGCCTGCATATAGCCGATGGTAGTTCGCTCTACCTGGGCATGTGCATTGATAATTCCTTTAGAGGGTGATTGCCGCTTGAACTCAGCAATGATACCCGACTTGTCTTCTCTTAAAAGGTACCTGGTGAGCGATACTGTTTTACCTTCAAAGTAGAGGCTTTGCTCCAACAGCTTGGTTGGGAACAGGCTCTTGCGCTCGGCTACCTCCTGCTGCTTATGTGCGATGATTTGGTTTAAAATATCCATTTTTCAGTCAATGGCCGATGGTTGATGGTTCATAGTCGTTATTGACTATGGACCATGGTCTATCGACTAATTTATAATTCTAATATTCGTTTAAATGTACTGAGTGCTTTACCTGATTCCAGGGATTCGCGGGCGTGGCCGACAGCATCTTCTACGCTGTATCCTTTGCCACATTGTAGTGCCATGGCCGCATTCGCAATGACCACATTGTTTTGTTCTTCGGTGCCTCCTCCTTTCAGAATGGTTTCGAAGATCTTAGCAGACTCCTCAACCGTATCACCTCCGAAAATAGTTTCCGCCTTGATGCGTTTCATGCCCAGAGCTTCCGGGTTTACAATTTCCTCCTGATCATGGGTGATTTTTTTGAAGCTTCCGGTAAGTGAAATCTCATCATAGCCGTCCAGCGCATGCAGGATTACAAAGTGTTTGTCAGTTTTCTGATAGAGGTAGCCATACAGTCTTGCCAGTTCGAGGCTAAAAACTCCCACCAACTGCTTTTTAGGAAAAGAAGGGTTTACCATGGGGCCCAGCATATTGAAGAAGGTTTTTACTCCCAGCTCTCTGCGAATGGGTGCCACATTTTTCATGGCCGGATGAAAGAGCGGTGCATGCAGAAAACAAAGCCCGCATTCATCCAGACTTTTTCTCAGCCTGCCTACATCATTGGTAAACTCATAGCCAAAGTGCGCCATCAGATTCGATGATCCCGACACTGAAGAAACTCCATTATTACCATGCTTGGCCACGTTCTGTCCCGCTCCGGCTACAATGAAGGATGCCAGTGTAGAGATATTGAAGGTGTTTTTCCCATCACCTCCCGTACCACAGAGGTCAATGGCATCGTACTCGGGAATATCAACAGGCACACAAAGCTCCAGCATAGCATCCCGAAAGCCTTCCAGCTCTTCTACCGTGATGCTGCGCATCAGGTATACCGTAAGAAAAGAGGCGACCTGGCTCTGATTGTACTTGCCTTGGGCAAGATTCACCAGAATCTCTTTCGCTGTCTGTTTGTCCAGCGACTTATAATCAAATAGTTGGTTAAGAATCTCTTTCATTATTACTTCTCGTCTTCGCGGGCAATCAAATCCAGTCGGTTATTTAAAATTGAGTCGATATTGTGACTATTGTCATCATTGATCCAGTTTTGGAGCAGCTTATGCCCAAACTCGGTCATGATGGATTCCGGGTGAAACTGTACCCCCCTCACATCATAGATTTTGTGGCGAATGGCCATTACTTCTCCAAATTCATCCACAGCGGTAACTTCAAGCTCATCTCCGAGCTGGTTCTTATTTACATTCCAGCTATGGTAATGGCATATCTGATATTCGTCTGGGATATCGCAGAACATCCGGTCTTCCGGTATGGTCACTTTCACCTTACTCGATACCCCATGCAGCACTACCGGCATGTTGTAGAGCTCAGCACCATAAGCTTCGGCAATCCCCTGATGCCCAAGGCATACACCTAATATGCTTTTAGTCGCACCATAGCGTTTGATCAGCTCGGGCATAATGCCGGCTTCTTCAGGAATACCCGGCCCGGGTGAAAGCAGGATCTTATCGTACGCTTCGACCGCTTCCAGAGAAATCTGATCATTCCGTAAAACGTCTATATCCGCTTCATAGCCCAGCTCCTTCAGGTAGTGCACCAGGTTGTAGGTGAATGAATCGTAATTATCTAAGACTAGTATTTTCATTTTGGTCGCTTCGCTTGAGAGTTATCGGTTAATAGTTATTGGTTATCAGGACGTTCTTTCGCCTTTTGGAGATAATTGACATAGCCGTTGAGAATCTTAAGACATTCATCGAGCTTGGCCTGGAATTCATTCAAAGTTGTTTCGTTGATATATCCTTCATCAAAGGCAACAATCAGATGATCAAGTGTTTCGGTTAGAGAACCTCTTGATACTCTACAGAATTGAATGTTCTCTTGATAATGGAATCTCCCGTAACCTTCAGCAATATTGGCAGTTACTGATCTACTCGAACGTTTGATCTGACTTACCAATGAATACTTCTCCTCTGTTGGGAAACTCTTTACCAGCTCAGAGATAGCCTTCCGCAACTGTCTGGCTTTTTTCAATGCCTCCAGTTCTGTAAAACGCTTGATATTCATCCCAATAACTATTAACTAATAACTCACTTACTATATTCCTCACCTTATTTCCTGTGCCAATTCAATTGCTTTTCTCAAAGCGGCCAGCTTGTTATTTACTTCCTGCAGTTCTGATTCTCGGTTAGATTTGGCTACCACACCAGCTCCTGCCTGATAGTAGAGCGTATTGCTCAGACTCAGGAAGGAGCGGATCATGATTGCATGGTTGAAATCACCGTTGAAGCCCATAAAACCAATGGCTCCTCCATAATATCCTCTGCGGGTACTTTCGTACTCATTGATCAATTGCATAGCCCTTACTTTCGGGGCTCCGCTCAGCGTACCAGCCGGAAAGGTGCCTGAGATCATTTCTGTCGATTCCATTTCATCGCGTAACGTACCTGTGACCTTCGATACCAAGTGAATCACATGCGAGAAATATTGAATTTCTTTGTAGGTGTCTACCACAACATCAGAACCTGCTCTGCTCAGGTCGTTTCTGGCCAGGTCTACCAGCATTACATGCTCTGAGTTTTCCTTAGGATCGTCATGGAGCTTCTTGGCTAGCTCGGCATCGGCAGCGTCATTGCCTGTTCTGCGAAAGGTGCCGGCAATCGGGTGAATAGTGGCTTTGCGATCTTTAATTACCAGTTGCGCTTCGGGAGACGATCCAAAAATCTTAAAACTACCATAGTCGAAGTAGAACAGGTAGGGTGAAGGATTTACTGACCTCAGTGCCCTGTAAACGTTGAACTCATCTCCCTTAAAGCCACTCTGAAACCTTCTGGAGAGTACTATCTGGAATACATCTCCCCGAAAACAGTGCTCCATACCTTTATCAATCATTTCCAGAAACTCCTGGTCATTGTAGTTAGAGGCTTCCTCATCGGTGGTGACAAATTCGTAGGAGGGATAGTTCTTATTGTTTACCAGGTTCTCAATAGAGCCAATGCCTTTAGCCTCCGTACCCTCCGGACTATGCTCAAAAATGAAGAGTTCATTCTTGAAATGGTCTATGGCGATGACATAGCGATAGACATGATAGAGAATATCCGGAATTCCATATTGGTCATCCTTGCCCTGTGGTACGGGAATTTGCTCGAAGTACTGCACGGCATCATAGCCGATATAACCAAAGAGTCCATTGTTGATGAATTTGAATTCGTTTTCATCTGTCTCAAAGGCTCCCGCAAAAGCACTTAGCTTTTCCTGAGCTTCAATACCTGCTACAGTGCCAGACACCTCTTCGGCCTCGGGAAGTGACTGTTTGAAACTTCCTTCCTTGACCTCGAAGCGGGCCAGAGGTTCACAGCAGATGTATGAGAAGCTATTCTCATTGCCGTGGTAATCCGAACTTTCCAGGAGTATCGGGTTTTCGTATTTATCCCTCAACTTCAGGTAAATGCTCACCGGAGTGACCGTATCGGCCAGTAGTTTTTTATAAGTAGTTGTCAGCTTAATCTTTGCCATTATCAACTTGTTTTCTATTCTCTTGTCTCAATTTCAGGTCATTTCAGAACCCTATAAACGAAAAAAAGCCCGCATGAACTGCGGGCTTTTTGTTATAGCTATAGACTTTACAAAGCTTGATCGTTCACGTTATCGGAGTTCCGTTACGTGCCACCACCATGCTGTATGTAAAGCGTTGTTTCTCATTGAGCCGCTAATGTAGAAAAGGATTTTTTAACTGCAAATGGAAATTTGAGAATTTGTTGAAAACTATTTTTCCAATTAGCGGCTGGCTTACAATTAGCCAGATCTTCACCCATATGCTAATCGTTTACATCCGTTAATCTCAACAGCGCATCTATTCAGTCAGCTTTTCTCTATTTAAGCGGCTTTGCAAATAGCGCACAGGTGCAAGAGTATTATTTCTCTGAAAACCCGGGGGAGATTACTGAATCACGAGCCGCAGGAAAACCAATTTTACCTGGATATTCCCTGAACTGAGAATACAGATGAAATAAGGTCTTATAGAAAAAGGCAGAGCCATCAGAAAGATTTTGAAATAATCTCTGACAACCCTGCCTCGATTTCTCGATTGTATGATTTTCTTTTTCTGTTAGTACATGTAAGTTGAAAGTTTCAAAAACAAAAAAGTCTTTTGTCTGAAGTCTAACATCTACATACTCCCGAACTACTGTATCTTAACCAGCTTTGATTTCAAGTGTTCCGGCACATTATCCAGATCATAGATTTTAAGCTCTGGCTGTGTATTGGCCGCCACTGACTGTGAAAGTGTAATTGACATGTATTCACTGTCAATCTTGTACATAGCTCCTGTAGCCGGGTCAATGATGAGCATACCTATCACGCCACCGAGCAACAGATTGCCCCAGTACCATCCGTCTACTCTGAAATGAACGGGTACCATTTGAGTTTCATAACCGGTTTTGGTAACAGCAACCTGATAAGAGGCTCTTTTGAAGAATCCTGCTCCCGATTGCAGAGAGAGATTGGCGGGTGAAACACCCTTGAATATTTCAACACCCTTATGGTTGGTTACCGTCACATTAGCGCCTGTAGGCTGAGTAGTAATGGTTAAAGGGTACTGGCTTTTACTAAGGATACTCGCGCAGCTGCTTGTAAAAACCACGAGGAGTACTAAAACTAGAGTTGAGAATTTTTTCATTGGTAATGAATTTACGTTGTTGTGATATTTAGTTTGTTTTAAAGACCTGAGGTCATCTTTGACCTGTGTTTTTATTTGATAAAAAGTTTGACGAACTCATTATCAGATCCATTTTACCGGATCTAATAGTGAGACGAACAAGTCTGCTTACTCACTTAGCAAAGGCTTTGCCAATTTTTGTTAATCCGTTAAAATTCTTGCAACTGGCAAAAACCCGGATGACAGAAATTTGATGAGATGACCTGTCGGTGAGCCTAATTCATGATATATTAGTGGCAAGGTCAAACACATATATTATGCTTAGAAAGTCTGCGCTCTCCCTTTGTCTTATTATCTGCTGTCTCTCAGGGGCATTTGCCTTTCAGGACGATCAGGTAACCCTGCTCCGTAAGCTTACCGGAGCCTCCCCCATTGCTGAAGGGATCACGCTTAAGGAACGATACGAGCAAAAGAGCCGGGAGTATGCTGCTGAGTATCTTCAAAAACAACTGGCTGAATTCTGTACAGAAACGAGCCTATCAAATTATAGCGAAACGGGTATCAATGTAATAGGAACCCTGGAAGCCACCCAACAAACCGATGAGTGGATAGTACTGGGAGCACATTACGATAGTGTAAAGGACTGCCCGGGTGCCAATGACAATGCCACTGGAACGGCTTTGGTATATGAGGTAGCCAAATACCTGAGTCAGCTAAAAGAAAGGAGTGTCAATGTTTATATCATTTTCTTTGATGAGGAAGAAAGAGGGCTGATAGGCAGCCGAGCATTTGCGAAGATGTTGAAAGAGGAAGAAGTCAACATAGTTTCTGCACATACTATAGACCAGATGGGCTGGGATGAGGATGGAGACCTGGGCATAGAACTGGAAATGCCCACCAAAGAGCTTGAAGACTTCTACAGAAAGGTAGCCAAAGACCATGGCTTTGACTTCCCTATTCACAGAACCAATGTGACGTCCACAGATCACCGTGCCTTTCGTGAGTTGGGCTTTGATGCCATTGGTATTACTGAGGAATACAAAAACAAGGATACCACGCCCCATTATCACAGATCAACCGATACTTTCGAGACCGTGAACCTGGACTACCTCAAGTCCACCACCGATTATGTAAAGAAGGTATTCGAAGCGCTAGTCAGTCACTGATTTAAATCCAGGGCGCCAGCGCTGTTTCCATCTGCCAAAAAGTGGCACCAACAAAATCGCTATGCCAAACCAGGGGTCGATCAAAGATAAATCTGACTCGTTGAAAAGCAGAGTGAAGAATGCCCCGAGCAAAATAGCAATCAGCATAAGGCTTGCATAGCTGGACAGTTTTGGAATGAGTACAAACAAGGCCACGCCTATTTCCAAAACACCAATCACAATGGAAAAGCCAGCAGGATATCCCCATTTTGCAAACCATGTTTTCCAGCCTTCCAGATGCTCAAACTTACCATAGCCAGCATCTATCATTTGCAAAGCCCCAACTACAGTAAAGAGCCATAGTACCACCAACCAGCTATATTTTTTCAATTTTGACTTGTCCATAAGGCTACTTCAGGTGTTTTAGTACCTCCCATGATTCGGTATCATAAGGGTTTCGTGCTGACAAGGCTTTGTAGATCTCACCTGCTTTTTCTTTCTCTCCCATATACAGATAGATCCTGCCCATATCTCTGCTAATCCTTCCTTTGTGATCAGGAAATTTTTCCATAATGAAATTGCAGAAAGCCAATGCTTTATTGAAGTGATGTTTTTGCATCAGCCTTTTGACTGGCAGTGTGACGGCAAAACCATCCTTCTCCAATCCCTTAACCAGTTCAAGATATTTGACTTTCGAAGCTTCCACACCCTCGGTGATAATCAGGTCCAGTACCTCGTCTATTTGTGCCGACAGTTCGCGCGGCCCCCATTTGAATGTATTGGGCTGCTTGGCCACAATGGCGAAATCAATTTCGACCTCCTCTGAAAGCACCTTTTCTCCCCAGCTACCTCCATGTACCTTAAAGTCATTTCTTTTCAGGGTTATGGTTCCTTTGAAGCCAATATTCAGATTGCTCCAAAAGGGATCGATAAAACGGCCCTGTGTCCTTTCAAAAGGGATGCTCAGCTCCTTTGTAATTCCCTTCATTGTCAGGTCTCCTACCACCATCAGGTTCCTGCCCTTCTTTTTCACCTCCTTACTTTTGAACGTGATCAAAGGATGGTTCTCGATGTCAAAGAATTTGTCCTTCTTCAGGTCCTTGTCCCTGGTTGAGCTTCCCGTATTAATAGTACCAGCATCAATGAGTAGAGAGATGGAGGTTTTCGTTAAATCCTCTTCATTGTACATGACCGTACCGCCAAAGCGACCGAAGGTTCCTTCCACATCGCTGAAACCAAAAAATCCGATGGAGAAGTTGAGTTTTGAATGAGACTTGTCAATGCTGAATATTTCAACGTCCATTCCGGGAAAGAGCTTTACCTCATCGGGCCAGTAGGATGTATCCTGAGCCCGGGAAATGACAATGATATTGAGTAGAAAAACAGCGAGTAAGAGTTTACGTTTCATGGCCTTTTTTTGACATAGAAACGGCTTTGTAGCAGAGCAGAAAAGGGTCTGGGACGAATATTACCTATTCTGTGACGAAATCGGAGGTCAGGTCGCCACCAGAATAGGCAGCAGGTTTTCGCGGTATGCTTTGGTAGAGGTAAGCTGGCGACCATTTTTCAGCTTCAGCAGATACTCCCCCTGATAAAGGTGCTCAAAACTATCCAGGAAATCGAGATTGATAATAGAAGAGCGATGCACCCTGATGAATGGTTCTCCTAGCTGTTTTTCGAGCTGACTCATGGTCTGGCGCAGGCGATACTGACCTTCGGTTGTATAGAGCATAATATAATTACCCGATGCCTCACAGCTCAATATGCTAGCTGTATCGATCAGCTTAAATACTCCCTCCTCTTTTACCTTTATCTGAGATAGAGAATTGGGTTTGGGCTCTTCCACTATCACAGACAATTGCTGCGCTTTATGCTTACGGTAAAAGCTGATAGCTACCAGGGCAACTACGATAATCCAGTAGATGATTAAACCCATAATGGAGCTCTCCAATATGACCAGCCGAAAACGCCAGAGCACCTCAAAGGGATTCGTACTGCCAAAGAAATCCATATCAAATACAAAGCGTGCTCCAAAGTCGAGTAACAGGGCCAATGACCTGTGCGCTACGGCCAGTGGCAGGCTTAGAAGCAAATGCGCCAGTAGTGCTCTGGCAACATTACCGGAGGTTGGGTCATAACGTTTGTAAAACCGAATGAGCAGCGGGGTAAATAAGGCCCAAACTGCGGCTCCCGATGCCTGGAAAAAGAAATTCTGAACCCAGGTGCTGAAACCAAATTTATGCAGCTGACCTATGGATGATTTGGTTGTAAGCAACAGCGCTATAAACAACCAAAAGACAATGATCGTCCAGATTCGGGTTCTTTTCTGAAACAGGCTCTCCATAATTGGATAAGACGTTTAAACATCCACCGAGGTTTGATTACCAGACAAAGTCCTGCCATTTCATTTTCAGGTCGCCCGATCATGCGGTATACATTCTCCGTTTTTATAAAAGACGGTTACTTCGGCCAAAATTCATAAATTCATCTATGATCACTGTTGATGACCTGCGAAAAATGGCCTTGGCCCTCACCGAAGTTACCGAGGAACCACATTTTGAGAAGAGCTCTTTCCGGATAAGAAAGAAGATTTTTTGTACACTCGATTCAGGCAAAAGACAAGCCGTATTAAAGCTTGGTGAAAATGATCAGTCAGTTTTCTGTGCTTACGACCCCGAGGCTGTCTACCCTGTGCCAGGTGCCTGGGGTAAAAAAGGTTGGACAATTTTTGAATTGGCTAAAACACATCAAGATCTCTTCAAAGATGCCCTTAGTACGGCCTATTGCACGGTTGCTCCTAAAAAACTGGCAGCACTTCATCACCCGCCTGAAGACGATCTGGTCCTTTAGGGCTAGGGTCTGCTGATACAAATTTTATGAGTTTTAACATTTTTTAGCATTTCTGGCATGGCAATTGTCAGGGTGGTTTTAAACTTTTTCAATCATGCAAAAACTCAAAATAACCATCTTGCTATTTGTCGCTTTGGTCAGCCAGGTAGCCGCCCAGGAATTTCTCACCCCTTATAACACTTTTGTGAGCGACAGGCTTGCCTACGTTATTACGCAGGAAGGCGACAGCATTTCAGGATACCTTAGAAGTGCTACTGAAGCCAGTGGTTTTATAAGAAGGGTGACGATTCTTGATGAGTTTGGAAACAAACGAAAATTCAAAGCAACACAACTCCAGCGGTTTGCCATTCAACCGGGCGCTTTTGCCAAGATAGAAGCGGCAGCAAGTAACGCCTTCAGCCTCAGACAAGCCATTCAAACCGATTTTGACAAGGTATTGGATCGTGACTGGCTCATTTATGATAGCCAACGAATTCCAAGAAGGAAGAACAAGACGGGACTCTTGCAATTGCTCAATCCTGGTTTTGATCAACACATCAAGGTCTATCATCACCCAAATGGTTCTAAATCTATGCCTATTTCGGTGGGTAACATCCGCGTGGTTGGCGGAGAAGACAGAACCTTTCTGGTGGTAAAGAATGATCAGAAGCCGCAGATCGTGCGCAAAGCCAAATACAAAAAGGCATTTGCCCAGCTATTTGGTGATGACACGGACTTTATCCGTAACTGGCGCAGCGGTGCCAAGTTCAGAGACTTTGCTCAGCATGTAGCAGTGTATAGCAAGCTTCAGGCTGCCAACAACCTAAGTGCCCGGGGAAATTAGAATAGGCATTCTTCTCTCACTAGTTATTCGTCTGACCACCTGGAGTGGTCGGACGAATGCCGTTAAGGGAACAATCAGTTCGTTTTTCTCAAACTCATGATCACTGGTCTGTGGTCAGACACAGAGTTGAGGTAAGCATTATTACACTCATCAAGTTTCAGCGTACGCGTTTCGATCACATCTTCAAACAGCTCATCGGTAATCAGTATGTTATCGATATGACTTGGCCAGGATGGAAAAGACCAATTGTTGTTTGATCCGGCAGCAATATCAATCGTGGCAAAACGATAGTTGGCAGCATCGTCTATGAAATTCTGAAAGACATTATCCTGTGAATCGATGATCTCGTCATTGTAATCTCCCAATACCACTACCCTATCTGTAGATTGATTGGTATCGATGTAAGCTTTGATTAACTCAGAGGCACTTCGTCTTCTGTCTTCAGAACCATCACAGCATTTAAGGTGAATATTGATCAGAGAAAGCTCCAATCCGCTTGTATGCGTAATGGTAGTTAAGAGGGGTCTTCTGAAAGCCGTGAAAGCAAAGTCGTTAGCGTCAGTCTGCTCATTGTAGAGATTTGTCGCTGCTTGCGTTACAGTCACTTCCGAGTTTTTGAAAAGGTAACCCAACATAAGGTTGCTGCCATTGAAACTCTCAAGTGCTCCTGACCATCCACTAAGCTCACTCAATAAATCGGCAAAAGCTGATTGTGAAGTGATCTCCTGAAGGGCTATTACATCCGGGTCAGTATCTGCAATAATTTGTAAAACCGAGGCTGCCGTGCTGCTTGTTTGTGGAAAATTCTCAATGTTCCAGGTGACAATTTCCAGTGTCTGATCAGTGCCTTCAAGCACACAGGCCTCATAATTTTCATCCACAGGTTGTGGATTTGTAGGGTTAGTTGGTCCGGAATCATCAGAACCACCACCACATGCCAAAAAGCACATTACCACAGACGCAAACAGAAGCTTTTTCATATCTCTTTTAATTAGTTGCAAAGAAACAACCCTATGTGCTGAACCGAAAAGAAAATGCTAAGAAATAGCAGTAAGCCTTCTCTCCTTCAACACCAGAAATATGGTGATGGCCGTAACCAGCGTGGCCAGGATCAGCAGGGTCATTTGCGTGCTGCCTGCAAATACAAAGGTTTCCCCCAGAGCAGAGTTTGCCGCCTTAAATACATTGATAAGACCGAGTAGAGACGATACCCAGACCGTGATACTCATAAAAACATCAATCGCTCCTCCATTAACATTTGTTCCCATCACACTCCGGTTATTGCAGATGAGCCATAGAAAGATGGCTATGATGGGAAGTATCAGTCCATTGGCCGCCTGAGCAATGATAATTACCGGAATAGGTTTAATGCCGGTAACACCGAAAATGAGTCCGGTCAGCAATACCAGCCCCCAACCAAGTCGATAACGGATACTGGTCTCACTCCAGTCTTTGTCTTTGCTACCCACACTCTGAAGGGTAATAGCGGCCGCGAGGGGTGCCGTGATACTAGAGGTGAATCCGGCAGCAAATAAGCCAATCGCAAAGACGGTTGCCATCCAGGTACCATTCGCCTCACTGAGTGTAGCCGCTAACCCGGCAAAACTGAATGTGCCATCTACAGCTGTTCCAGCCAGCAAAATACCCATGGATATGACTCCCCCAAGTAAAACAGCCACTACCAGGCCAAAACGCATAGATTTTATGGTCTGTCCTTTTGCCAATCCTGAGCCCAGAAAGAGATTATAAGGAACGATCGTGGTGCCTACCAGCCCGAGGGTGAGTATGATAGAACCCTCAGGAAATGAAGGGATGAAAAGCCCTTTGGCCAGAGCGGCCCCATCTATTGGAGTACTCAAACCTGCCATCAGAAAGGCAAAGCCCATAACGGCCACCACTACCCCCATGATATTGGCTACCGTACTGGTTTTTCCCAACCAAAGCACCGCCCCGCAAACCGATACAATGATAATCGTGAAGATAGCAGGATCAACTCCCGTAACTGCCAGCGCCACCCCCGAAATAGCTCCCAGAATGTTACCTGCTTCGTAAGCCGCACAGCCCAGGAAGATAGAAATGGCCATAAACCAGGCAATACTCTTATTTTTGAATCGATGTTTGACAGCCTGCCCCAGTGTCTTACCTGAGGCAATGGTAATTCTGGCTGCCGACTCCTGCAGCACAGCACAGGCCAGGGTGGAAAACAACAAAGCCCAAAGCAAACTGTATCCATAACCTGCTCCGGAGGCCGCAGCAGTTGTAACCGTACCCGGACCAATGAAAGCCGCAGCGATCACCATCCAAAAAAGCAGACTCCAAAACCTAGATTTCATGTCGGAAGATATAAAAAACTTGTAAGATCAGGCTGCCAGTAGTCACCTACAGTGGTCAACTATCTCAAGGCAACCTCAACAAGACATGCTCGTTTCTCATAGGAGAAATTTGTGGCATGCAAAACATCCATTTTTTACAGATTTTTATACTGATCGGTGCAGCACAGGGTATGCTGCTGGCAGTTGCGGTTTTCAAAAGGTCAGACAAGCAAAATCATAATATCTTTCTCGCATTCGGTTTATTGGTGATTGCCGCCCGACTGGCTATCTATCCATTTCGCGATATCTCAGAGTCCGGCTTATGGCTGTTCATAAAGTCCTTTAGTTTGATCTCGCTGCTCCTCGTAGGTCCGGCCATTTGGCTCTTTATTCGACTAAAAACCAGTATTAAAGCAAAGCTATCACCCTTTTACCTGCTTCACCTGCTACCTTTTTTATACTACGCTACCCATGTGGTCTATCCGGCATTCCCCATTCCTACCTGTTACTCTTATGCTACCCTTATTTCTGGTACAAGCTATGGGCTGATTGGTCTGTTTTTCGCAGTAAAGTTCCGTCAGGGAGAAAGCTCGGCACTCTATTTTTCACGGACACAAGTCAGGCTCTATTCATTGGCCTTTCCCTTGTTTCTGATACCCGTTCTGATTATAAGCCTTATGGACTTGTCCTATAATTCCCTGGGCTTTCACCCGGCTACCATCCCCTACCTGGGGCTTACTGTAATCTTTTATCGGATGGGTTTCAAGTCTATGTCTGACTCACGGGGCTTCTATAAAAGACTATTGGTATTTGAGCCAATCACGCCCCCCATTGCCATCGATCAGCTTCAGTTAGAAAGGCTGGTCCACCTGGTAGAGTCTGAAAAGCATTACCTTGATCAGGAGTTGACGATTCAATCACTTTCATTGAAGACCGGCTTTACCCGTCACGAAATTTCCGAGCTGATCAATAAAGGGCTTGGCAAAAACTTCAACGAGTTCATCAACCACTATCGGGTAGAGGAAGCCAAAACAAAACTGCTTGATGACCAATACCAACACTTATCTATTGCCGTATCGGAGAAGAGTCAGGCTTTAAGTCCAGGTCTACTTTTAACCTCTGTTTTAAGCAATTTAGCCGAATGACGCCAGGCCAGTTTAAAAAAGCAGCTGCATCAAAAACTATCTCTGGGAGGTAGTGGCGGTGAGTTTATCAAACGCATTTGTCCGAATCGGTCATTTCATACTCCTTTCAGGCTGAACTGTTCTACCAGAAACGGCTCCCTTCGTAACTAGGTCAAAAACACGAACCATGAAGAAAATACTAATTCTTTTAAGTCTTCTGTCACTTAGCCTGACGAGTCAGGCTCAGATTACCATCCCAAGAGAAAGTCAGTATGCTGAAGTAATGCAGCGCATAGGCTTTACTGACATTCGCATTGAGTATACCCGTCCCAATATGAAAAACAGAAAGATTTTTGGAGAGGGAGAAATGGTACCCTACGGTACGGTCTGGAGAACAGGAGCCAATGCCAGCACCAAGCTCTCAGCCTCTAAAGACATCTACCTGGAGGGGAACAGGATTCCAGCTGGTGACTACGCTCTCTACACCATTCCTCAGCCCGGAGACTGGACCATTATTGTGAGTAAGGACACTAGCCTGTGGGGGCATTACGGCTATAAGGAGGAAAATGACCTGCTCCGGTTTAATGTAACTCCAGGAGCCAAATTGGATCACCAGGAGAGTCTGGCCATCTTTTTTGACAAGGTAAATGACAAGCAGGCCGTCTTAAATCTACGCTGGGGTAAGCACGTCATTCCCATCTCCGTTAAGATTGATGAAAAGGCTCAGGATGCTCAGATCGTTGCTGACATCAAAAAGACCCTGGCACTACCGGATGACCGGGATAAACCTATTGTAGTGGCTCACGATTACTTTCATGCGGCAGTCTATTATATGGAAACCAATAGAGAGCCGGAACAGGCCCTTAACTGGTTTGACAAAGCCATAGCACTGGAAGATGTAAGTTATTTCAACCTGTATAAGTCTGACCTGCTGGGAAAGCTTAAGCGATATGATGAGGCCATCGAGGCATCAAAGCTGGGCCTGGCCATCTTTATGGTTACCGGTAATAACAAGGAGTGGATCTGGCGCTATGAACAACAGATTGAAAAATGGAAAAAGCTCAAATCAGGGAGTTAAACCTTATATGACAGGATAAAAAAGAATGCCACAGGCCTTCTGCCTGTGGCATGATCACTACCGCAGAGAGGTAGTTGGAAGGAACGATCTTCACTCTACTTTTTACATATTTAATCTTCTCCTAATAATTCAGCGGTTTCCATCAGCTTGATGAGCTCGCTGCGATAACCCTGATCATCTGCTCCTTTTGCTGATCGGGCCAGTGCGATTACATCCTTATACTCAAGGTCACCCTTGAAGTCGGAACCTCTCAGGAGCATGCCAAAACCGGCCACCGCAGCGGACCATTTCAGGTTCCGGCTGCTTTTAGTCAGGCTCACAGATTGTTTTTTCACTACCTGCTCCAGTAGAATACTCTTATCTCCATCAGGTTTTTTGTAGCGTAGCTTTACGGTCATGAGGTCTGTGGTATTTCCACTGACTTTTCTGGGTTCTGTCTTTTGGTATTTCAAATCATCCAGGGGTTTAAAGTCACTTTCCACTCCTACCGGTATGATTTCATACAGAGCGGTGACGGTATGACCTGCCCCCAGCTCACCGGCATCTTTTTTATCGTTATTAAAATCCTCATCATTGAGTTTTCTGTTTTCATAGCCAATCAGGCGGTATGCCTGTACTGTAGCGGGATTAAACTCTACCTGGATCTTCACATCCTTGGCGATGGTAAAGAGGGTGCCTCCAAACTCATTCACCAGTACTTTTTTGGCTTCCAGAATATTATCGATGTAGGCATGGTTGCCATTCCCCTTATCCGCCAGTATTTCCATTTTAGAGTCCTTGTAGTTGCCGGTGCCAAAGCCGAGCACGGTAAGAAAAACTCCTTCATCACGCTTTTCTTCTATCAGATCTTCCATGGCTTTATCACTGGAGGCTCCTACATTAAAATCACCATCTGTTGCCAGGATAATGCGGTTGTTACCATTCTTGATAAAATTCTTTTTTGCGATTTTATAAGCCAGCTTGATACCCGCTCCACCAGCAGTTGAGCCTCCTGCACTGAGGTTTTCCAGTGCTGACAGAATTTTATCTTTCTCTTTGCCGGAAGTCGAAGGCAATACCTCGCCTGCTGCTCCTGCATAAACTACGATGGCCACCTTATCTTCAGGGCGCATTTCATTCACCAGCAGCTTCAGCGATTTTTTAAGCAATGGAAGCTTGTCCGATGCATTCATAGAGCCTGAAACATCGAGCAAAAATACCAGGTTAGCAGCCGGTAGGTTGTCTGTTTCTATCTTCTCTCCCTGCAAGCCAATGTGTACCAGCTGATGCTTTGGATTCCAGGGAGCCATGGAAACCTCATGATTGACAGCAAATGGGTGTCTGCCACGCGGTGTCTCATAATCATAGCCGAAGTAATTGATCAATTCCTCAATCTTCACGGCATCCTTTGGGGGTAGCTGTCCCCGATTGATAAACCTGCGCATATTGCTATATGAAGCAGCATCCACATCAATGGAAAAGGTGGAAAAGGGGTTTTTCCAGGGAGCATGAAAGCCATTTTCGCTGATCTCAGCATAAGATTCATTGCTATGATCATCCACATCATACCAACCTGTATTTGAGGGGGCTGGACTGGACATCATTTTCCGCGAGTTGAAACTGGCAACAGCCCCGGTAATTTCTTTCTTCTCCTGGCTACCATAGCCCACTACCACCACTTCGCCAACGTCAATCGAATCTGGCTGGAGTTTGACATTGATCACCTTCGATTTTCCGATGGCAATCTCCTGAGTTACATAACCCAGATATCTAAAGACAAGGACTCCACCATTATCAGGTACAGATAGAGAATAATTACCGTCAGCATCTGTTGGAACACCCCTTGTGGTTCCTTTCAATAAAACCGTGACCTGAGGTAAAGGGGCTCCGTCATCCGCTCCCGTCACAACTCCGGTAATCGTTCTCGTAAAAGTTTCATTTGAGATGTTATGGAATCCACTTCCAATAATCATCATCATTATAATCAGGTTTTTCATGTGCTTAATTGTTTTAAATTCAACACTCAGGGAATTCGGTATTCATGACCTTTCTAAATTCTGGCACGTTAGTGGCTCTGAATTTATCAAATGAACCTTGCGATTCCCTTTGTTTGATAGTATGATGCAACCGGAGTCAGGATTCCATAAAAGGGATGAAAGATTTTTTGAAATTTTGTTAATTGCTCTTTAGAAAAAGAGAAAATATCGCCTCATTCAGCGATTCCAAGCTGATTACCCGTTTCCAGGAAACAGGCAATAATATTTATGTAGGTGAACTATATAAGCGATATATGCACCTTGTTTTCGGGGTTTCGCTCAAATACCTAAAGTCAGAAGAAACCGCCAAAGACATGGCCATGCAGGTGTTTGAAAAATTACTTTACAAACTGACAGATCAGACGGTAGACAACTTTAAGAGCTGGCTCCACGTGTTGACCAAAAACGAATGTCTGATGCAGCTTCGGAAAGAGAAAAGCCGGGGCGAGCAAAATAAGGTAGAATTAAACGGGCAGGATTTTATGGAAAATGAACCTGTTATGCATCTTAATGGTGAAGAGGCACTTGAAGAAGACCTCTCAAAACTGGAAGTTTGCATAGGAAAGCTTAAAAATGAGCAGGAAACCTGTATTCGCCTCTTTTACCTGGAAAAGAAAAGCTACCAGGAGATAGAGCTCATTACTGGCTTTGAACTCAAAAAAGTAAAGAGCCATGTACAGAATGGCCGTAGAAATTTAAAAATCTGTGTAGAAAGTTTGCGTGAGCAGGAAGCATAACCATATCGAACAACTTACCCCGGAGCTGATCAAAGCCTATCAGGAAGGAAGCCTCTCTGCAGACGAGATGTATGCGGTGGAGCAATTCCTGCTGGAGAATCCCTTTGAGGCTGAAGCGCTGGAGGGTTTGGAAATGTTAACTACAAATTCGGTTGATGCACATTTGGATGACCTCAACGCCAGACTCGCCAATAAGCTTGCCGAAGACCATGAAACCAAAGTGATTTTCTGGACCATGACCAGAAAAATCGCAGCCAGCTTACTGGTGCTGGTTACCGCTGCCTTTCTCTTCTTTTGGCAGGAGCCAGATATTACTACCAAAGAGATTACGCAAGTGGATAACAAAACCGATCAGACTGAAAACGAATCAGCGCTTGATACTCTGGAACTGCGGGGGGGCGATATTGATGGGAATGCTCGTGAGGTGGTAAAAGATGGCAACGTGGGCAAAAAGAGAACAGAGGAAAAAAGTGAAGAGCCTGATTTAGATGACAAGAGTGCCGGATTTGTTAACATCGAGGAGCTACAAGCAAAATCAGAACCTGCTCCCTCTTTGAGTCTGGAGGCTGCCAAAGAAGAAATAGCCGAAGAAGAGCTCCGTGATGTGGAAATCATTGATGCCACATCACTCAGGGCGGCCAATACTTCTGAGAGGAAGGAGCGACCTTCAGCTGTGAGTACGGTATTTGATCAAAAGGCTCAGACTGTCACTCCTCCCACTTCTATAGAAAGCATAAGCATCAATCTGAAGGATACCATTGGCTCTAACCCGGAATCTCTGGAAAAAGCACTTCAGGGTAGGACAGCTGGCTTACAAACTGAGCAACCAGAATCTTTAAGGGCCGATTTTAATTCAAGGAACCAAACCAAACCTGACTCCACCGAAACTCTTGCCTTTGGCATGGTCGGTGCAGGTTATAAAATCAAAGCATCTTCATTTACGGTCAGCGGAGTTGTGACGGATGACGAAGGTATTCCCCTGCCGGCTGTGACTGTGCAGATAAAAGGCACCTCTATCGGTATGCTCACAGATGCCAAAGGAGCGTACAGTCTCAGTAGCGCCACCATTATCGGTAGTCTGCTGTTTCGTTATCTGGGCTATAGTACCCAAGAAGAAGAAGTTAAAGACAGGACTGTAATCAATATGGAGATGAGCCCGGATGTTTCATCCCTGGGTGAAGTAGTGGTATCGGACTATGCTCCTCCACAACCACCTGACGAAGAAGATGTTGTGAAGAACTACAATCCGGCAAAGCCAGTTTATGGAAGACGGGCCTTCAGCAAACATGTTAGTGAAAACCTCATCTACCCCGATGCCGCAGCAGCTGAAAATATTCGTGGCCGCGTACTGGTTGAGTTCACTGTAACGGAGAACGGAGATCTCAAAAACTTCAAAGTACTCAAAGGCCTGGGCTATGGCTGCGATGAAGAAGCCATTCGTTTGATCAAAACCGGACCGAGGTGGCAGGCACGTAAGACGGGCATCGACCGTAGTACACCGGTAGACTCTAAGGTAAGGGTGCGGATCAGGTTCAAACCCTGATATTTCTTATAGGAAATTGGTAGATTCAGCTACCAGAAACCATACCTATGAAACTTTACATCAGCTTTCACGGAGGCAAGCATGCCCTTAACAATATCCATGGTTATGATCTCTCTGATCCCAGTGCCAAATCGACCAAACTGCTACCGGATATACCTGAGAGGCAAGAACTTCGTGGTTTTGCTGTCCAGGGTTCTAAACTTTATGTAGTAGACGCCTACAAAAAGCTGAATCAGCTACTTGCATACGATCTGAGTGGTCTTAAAAAGTCGCCTCCTGCAAATGGTTCTGTTTTAGCATCAGGAGAAACCATCAACTCTGTTTTTCACCCCTTCGATCTCGCCTTTGACGGCAATGGTAATATTTACCTCTCGAGCCAGGATTCTAATGTGGTAACACGGATGACTTTGCAGGGCACTGCACAGCATGTTGCCAGCTATTTGACCGGGCAATATCCAAATGGTGGTTTTCTCTCGGGCACCTTTATCGCTTCCGACACAGGCAAACTGGACGGTATCAGTAGCCCCTACCCTCCCAATGTTCCTTCGCGTCAGGGACTTTCCGTATCAGTAACCGATGGAGAGGTCCAGAATTCTGTTCGCGGGGTTCTGGTAAATGGCGACTACCTGTATGTTGCGGACGAAGTGGCCAATAGTGTAAATGCTTATAACCTCTCGGATGGAAGTTTAATAGGTTACCTCGCCTCAGATAGCATGAGCTCACCGGTACACCTGAAAGCCAATAACAATCAATTATATATCGGTGCAGGATCGAGCATCTTTAGCTACGACTTATCTAACGGAGCACCTGAAGGAGAAGTAGCTCCTGATGTATTTATTGACGGTGGGTTGCATCATGCCTCAGGCATGGCCTTTGACAGCTTGGGTAATTTCTATGTGGCGCAAAGAAAAAAGAAGAATGTACTTCAATACGACTCCTCCGGCACACTGATTGGCGAAGTACTTACAGGCCTGAACGACAACCCTGAGTTCATTGAATTCCTGGATATTTAACAGGCGAAAAACAATCCAAAACGGCTCAAATAAATCGATTATCTGAAGGTCACTGATTCTTTGTGAAATAAGAGCGAAAAAAGAATTTCTCATTTCAAACAAATTGCTTTTCTTTGCATCCCATTAGCGCATGTGGCGGAATTGGTAGACGCGCTGTCTTCAGGTGGCAGTGTCCTAGGACGTGGAGGTTCGACTCCTCTCATGCGCACAAAAAGGCTCTCAGTTTGAGAGTCTTTTTTAGTTTTAAACCATGCCGTTCACTGTTTATGCCATTCGATCTCAATCAAGGAATTACACCTATATAGGCATGTCCTCTGAATTAGAGGTTAGGATTAAAAGACACAACCAGGGTAAAAATAAAACGACCAGGGCTTACGCTCCTTTCGATCTCATATATACCCGATCGTTCGAAACCAGAACGGAGGCTCGAAATCACGAAAAGTATCTAAAAACCGGTCAGGGACGGGCTTTTTTGAAATCTATTCAAAACCGCCCTTAAGCGCTGTCTTCAGAGGCCAGTTTCCTTGCCTGTGGAGCCTGCCTGCTCCCATGGCCTGCCTGCTGAAAGCAGCGTTCGACTCCTGCCAGAGGCAGGCAAGCCTCTCATGCGCACAAAAAGGCTCTCAGATTGAGAGTCTTTTTTAGTCTTGAGCAACCGAAAAGGGCGCGGAGTGACGCAGAGCAAAAGTGATCAAATCTGTAAATAGTACATCCATATTTAGACCTGGTATCTATACCAAGTCAGATCATCGGTTCTGACCTATTCATTAAGGAGGGCGGACAAACCGAAAACAGAGCGAAATACAAGGCGGTTGGACCGGGTTCGCGCAGGCTTTGTGCGGCAAAAACCGGGCTTGGATTTGGTGTTTTCGGAAAGGTTTTTTGGTTACTTTTTGACCCCAAAAAGTAACGACTGGCTATGAATGAACATGGCACCTAAGAAATTTGACACAAAAATCTCGTTGCTACACCTCTAAAAGTTTAAACTCCTGCCAATAGCAGGCAGGCCTCTCATACGCACAAAAAGACTTTCAGATTGAGAGTCTTTTTGTGTTGTAGGCAGCTGCATAGGACACCTAGGACGTCAATTCAGTAAACCAACAGTAGTAGGCTACTAAAACCGCTATTTGTAAAAACTCCTGAATGAAACGAACTTAGCCACACCATCATGCAATAACCGCAGGTATCATGAAATGCTTATTTGCCTTGTTCCTTTTCATCTTACTGGGCTGCCAGCACACACCACGAAGAATTCAAAGTATGGTCAGGTCAGGAGAAAACGAGATTCATTATAGCTCCATCGGAGAGGGACCTGCTATCGTCTTCATTCATGGTGGTGGGGTCGATCAGCATATGTGGCAGGCACAGATTGCTGCCTTGGCCGCAGACTTCCAGGTAATTACTTATGATCTGCGGGGACATGGCAAATCCGCCTACAAGAACAATGAGCTCTACGATATCGAGGATTTAAAAGCCATTCTCGATGAATCAGGCTTAAAGCAAGCTCATCTGGCAGGACTTTCACTCGGGGCTATGATCGCGATTGACTTTATCATGGCCTACCCGGAATATGTAGACAAGCTTGTACTTATGTCTCCCGGCCTTGCCGGTATTCAGGAACAGGACATGAGCTACCTGGGCCCTATTATTGAATTAGGCCAGGCACTTCAGAAAAACGATATTAAATCCGCAACGGATATCGTTGAAAAAATCACCTTTTACGGTCGTGGAGAAAGGTCCTTGCCTGCCAGCATGGATACCACCGTGGCGTACGTCAGAAAAGCTTTTGCCAGCTATATAGAGAGCGGCAATTACACCCGGCCGCCAAAGCTCAAAGAAACAGCCCCTGCCTCCAGGCTAGCTGATATCGACAAATCAACTCTTATTATTCACGGACTGGAAGATGCTGCCTACATTGAGAATAATGTAGAGGTATTGCATGAAGGAATCTCAGCCAGTACAATAAGCGCCATTCCAGCCGCGGCACATTTGGTGAACATTGAAGCTCATCTGGTCGTAAACAAGCTGCTAAATGATTTCTTAGATCATCAATGAATATATTGACAAAGCAATCCGGTTATCGTAATTATCTCCTATCATGAAGTTTCGGTCATTATTTTGGATACTCACCCTGTTTGCTTTAGCCGCTCTCAACTCCTGCATTCACACGGCAAAGGTCAAACAACAATTCAATGCAGGTGGCAGCCTGAACCCTACGGATGTTGTGCTCTTTACCGGATACAACGGGCAGGACTCGCGTACTTCTCGCCATATGCTCACCGATACGAAAAGGCGATTATCCAGATGTGACATTGAGGTGGTTTACCTCCATGATCCCGGTCTCAACTATGAATTCGCCAAAGCCGGTTTCAAAGCTACGGATGCTCAGGTAGACAACGATGACTTTATTCATCAGCTTCGAGAAGTTTTTAAGGTATCTCATATCATCTCCGTAGGAAGTATGGAACAATACCGAGGGTCATCAATGGGTGTAGATCAGACAGAAATTTATACCGAAGGCTCAGGAGTGGTATTTGAAGTATATTCACTTGATACCGAAACCATAGTGGCCAGCATGAAAGTAACCGGCAAAACCTGGCAGCTCCGAAGAGGGGCAGAAATAGACAGTGAATCCATCGGCAGCATTCATGTCAATTATAATAAAGCGCTTAAGACATTACTTAAATCCTCTGTCTGCAGGTAGCACTATAGCGGAAAAGCTATAACCCCCAGTCTATCCCAAGACATTTTATCAACTAATAAGGTACTGATAATCAGTACACTGTAATCATAAACCTGCTTTTTTCAAAAAGTTTTTGCTTTCGGGTGTGATTTTTTCGGGCCATCTTCGACTAATAAGTCAAATGAATACAAAATGAGTAAAACCGCGGAGTTTACTCAACTCATAAGCGAAAACGAAGGGGCTATTTTCAAGATCACCTCTGTCTATACAGATGACCGGGACAGCCAGAAGGACCTGTACCAGGAGATCGTGTTACAGCTCTGGAATTCTTTCGATGCATTCAAAGGCGCTTCCAAAAGAGGCACCTGGCTCTATCGCGTAGCACTGAATACGGCCATCAGCTACCTGCGAAAATCTAAAAAGCATAAAGTGCTGGTACCCATTGATCAGGTGGTGCTGGACATAACAGAAGCGCATGATTCCTCTTTTGAGGAGAGGCTCAAAACGCTCTACGCGCAAATCAGGGAACTGGGTTCTCTGGAGAAAGGTATCATTCTGCTCTATCTCGAAGATAAGAGTTACGATGAGATTTCCGTGATCACCGGATTAAGTGTCACCAATGTAGCCACCCGATTGTCACGCATTAAAAGCAAATTAAAAAAACAGATTAATCAGCAATCATAGCCATGGATTTAGATGAAATGAAAGCAGTTTGGTCTGACCTGGGAGATCAGCTGGAAAAGCAGAAAAAGCTTAATCAGGATTTGATCATGAAAATGACACAGGAAAAGTCCAGCTCACGACTGGGAAGGATTATCAGAATGGAGTTGTTCGGGATTACGGTTTCCGGAATCATACTCGTCTATCTGATTGCCAATTTTGCCCAGCTTACCAACTGGCCTGCATTGGCCGGGGGTATTGGCATGGCCATTATACTCGGGATTGCGATTGTATTCGGAGCTAAAATTATTCTGAAAGCCAGGAAAATAGATCTGATTAAAAATACATATAACACTGTAATTGATCGATTTAATGAATTCAGGGCCATGCTCAAGTTTTATAAGAAGCTTAGCATCTGGACCAATGCTTTTTCGATCATATGTGTCATCCCGGTCACTTATACCCTGTTTCTAAAAGAGAACATACTCGATAACCTGGAAGGTGCCGGTATCAGTCTCTTAATGGGGTTTGTCCTTGCCCCCATAGTTTTATACCTGACCATTCGCTTCTATAGTAGAAACATGTCACAGGTAAAAAAAGCACTCAACGATATTGATTTTAAGGACCAGTAATTTCTGATTCAAGAATAAAAGAAAAGACTCATGTTTAGAATATTATTAATCACAGCCCTATTGCTGAAGGTAGCATTCATGTCAGCGCAGGATATTACAGGCCAATGGCATGGAGCTCTGGACGTACAAGGCTCTCAGCTCAGATTGGTTTTACATGTCAAACAAGTGGATGGTGCCTACAAAGCAAGACTCGATAGCCCCGACCAGGGTGCAAAAGGTATGCCTATCAGCAGTATTACCTTCGAGAACAATGTGCTCAAATTTTCCCTATCAAATATCAATGCCAGCTACAATGGCACCTTTAGCAGCAATTCCTTTACAGGCACCTGGAGCCAGGGGGGTGGTTCATTAGCCCTGAACTTTAAGAGAGAAGTAATAGAAAAAAAGGTGGCAAAACGTCCACAAGAGCCAGTAAAGCCCTACCCCTACCTGGAAGAAGAGGTGCTATTCGAAAACTCGGAAGCAGGCATTAAGCTGGCCGGTACACTTACCCTGCCTAAGACAGCCGGTCCGCACCCGGTAGTCATACTGATTTCAGGTAGCGGGCCTCAGGACAGAAATGAGGAGCTGGCAGAACACAAGCCCTTTTTGGTCATCGCAGACCACCTGACGAGAAATGGAATTGCGGTACTTCGCTATGACGACCGTGGAGTTGCCAAATCAGAAGGTAATTTCGGGACGGCAACTACCAAAGACCTAGCCACCGATGCTAGTAGTGCCGTGGCTTACCTGACCACCCGAAGCGATATAGACCAGCGGCATATAGGGCTTATGGGACATAGTGAGGGCGGCATCATTGCTCCCATTGTAGCGGCTGAATCAAAAGATGTGGCCTTTATCGTGCTCTTAGCAGGCACTGGCATCCCTGGTGATGAGCTATTACTCATGCAGTCAGAAGCTATATCGAGTGCACAGGGAGTAAGCGGTCCCATGCTTGAAAGAAGCCTGGAAATCAACGCTGGTGTTTTCAAGCTCATCAAAGAGGCTACCGATGAAACTGAACTTGAAGCGGAGCTCAGCAAGTACATTCTCGCAGAAGTACCTGCCTCTTTCAGGCCAGCTAACATGACGGAAGAGGAGTTTGTGAAGTCACAAACCAGTACAGTGTTGGCTCCCTGGATGCAGTATTTTATCAAATACAACCCTGCAGAGGTTTTGCCGCAGGTAAATTGTCCGGTGCTGGCTGTAAATGGAGACAAAGACTTACAGGTCCCCTCAAAAGTGAATCTGGAGGCCATTAAGGCCGGGCTGGCAAAAGGAGGCAATACTCAGGTAAAAACGATTGAGTTCCCAGGCCTTAACCATCTCTTTCAGAAGACAGAAACAGGCCTGCCCGGTGAATATGGAAAGCTGGAGGAAACCTTTTCTATAGAGGTATTGAAAGAAGTAACGCACTGGCTAAAGGAACAGATCAAATAGCAGCCACATCAGGGTTTAATGGCCCATCAAAATAATTAATTCCAGACACCAGAACCGGAGCCTGGAACAGAAAGCAAGCCCATTGGTCTTCTGCAATGACCTCTGGGTAAGCAATACATTAACGCAAAAAGGAAATCATGAAAAACATAAGTTGGAAAAAAGGATTCTTTAAATGTGCTTTCAGCATCTTCTCGGATAATGAAAAGGTGGGAGAATTGAAGCCCAGCAGATTCACACTTTCTGCTACCGGTAAAATTGATCAGGAGCGCTATAAGTTCAGAGTGAGAGAAGGCATGACAAACCGGGTAGAGATCATTGATCTGGACACACGGGAACAAGTGGGTAAAATCCGCTTCGGTCACTGGTTACCCAAAGCCACGATAGAATTTAAAGGAGAGACTTATAGATGGAAATTCAGCAATCTCTGGGAAACCCGCTGGAAAATCACAGACACTCAGCAGAACACGGTAAACTACAAAGGCTGGTCCTGTGCGGGTAGCATCAACTCCGCTGCTCCTGCCAATCTCCTCACGTTAACCGGCCTGTTTATCAGCAACTATTACTGGCAAATGGCGGCTATCTATGTAGCCATATTTATACCCGGCCTCACCATGTTTTGGGTTTGACTTCCTATATAATACGTGGAGAAAAAACTGATTTCATCGCGATATTCAATAGCTTCGTGCCCAAAATAAGACAGCATGAGCATAGAGCAGGAATTATTGAACCGAAGCGAATCACAGTGTGAGCTTTGCGGAGCCGGGAACGGTCTCAGTTCATTTGAAGTGGCAGCCTCTACTACCCAAGATGTTGATGCCCATATCCTGACCTGTAATACCTGCAAAACACAGTTTGAAAACCCTGATCAGGTAGACCCGAATCATTGGCGCTGCCTAAACGATAGCATGTGGAGCACCGTACCGGCAGTACAGGTGATAGCCTGGCGGATGCTAGACAGACTCAAAGACGAAGGCTGGCCGGCAGACCTGTTGGACATGCTCTACCTGGATGATGAGACCCTGACCTGGGCTAAGGCGGGAGTCACAGAAGATGATGATACTGACACCATTGTACACAAAGACAGCAACGGGGCCACTCTTCAAGCCGGAGATACGGTAGTCTTAATCAAAGACCTGAATGTAAAAGGTGCCGGTTTTACAGCGAAACGGGGTACTGCCGTACGCAATATCAATCTGCCTTATGACGATGCTACGCATATAGAAGGCAAGGTAAATGGCCAGACCATCTACATCCTGACTCAGTTTGTAAAGAAGAATTAATGCCGATATATCCTCCTGGCCATCATAAAGAAGAGATTGAGAAACAACAAAGGAACAGATGGTGGAAAGCTCTTCTGGCCTATGGTTCAGGTATAGTCCTCCTCCTTATTTTTCAGTACTTAAGAACCTCTCCCGACATGGCAGATTTCATGGCCATGATAAACAGGGCACGAACTGACTGGAGCTTTGGCATTCAGGTAGTTGGTATTCTCATCATGTATATCTTACCCGCTGCCGGCCTCACCACCATACTTGCCACCACCTGGTTCCTGCTTTTCAGGAAAGACAATTAGCGCTACTCACCTTACAAATTATCCTCGGCCTGAGTCTTGCCCTCCCCTGTTCTCAACAGTTTTTCTTGATATATTATGACTTGCGGCAAGAGACTGTTAATTTATTGGCTTAAGAGTCAGTTCATACCATGAAAAAGTACTTCTATACCCAAGGCACTGTAAAGCACGGTCCTTTTACCTTTGACGAATTACGTGAAAAAGGTATCACCGAAACTACCCTGATTTGGTACGATGGACTGGCACAATGGACAGTCGCCTCAGAGTTGGAAGAACTGGCTGAACTGTTGGTTGCCACACCACCCCCGGTGCCCGATGCGATTGCCGATCCTCAAACAATAGGACAGAAAAGAAGAGCTGAAGAGCAGGAAAGACCACCGCAACGGCCTAAAAACTGGCTGGTAGAATCTATTCTTGTGACACTGTTTTGCTGTATGCCCTTTGGTATTGCAGGAATAGTGTATGCTGCCAAAGTAGACTCTATGTATAATAACGGAGATTATCGGGGGGCTCAATTTGCCTCGGATGATGCCAAGAAGTGGACCATGGTCAGTTTTTGGCTTGGCTTGGGTATTTATGTTATTTACTTCTTCTTTTTCTTTCTTGGAATGGCTGCGTAAGCCAGAGACCTACAGCTACTTCCCCTTCTTAATCCCAAACTCTCTTTCGTAAAAGGCCATAATTGGCTGAAAGGGCCCGTATTTATGCTGCTCTGATGAGAAGGAATCAGTCCAGGGGCCGTATGGGGTAGAAACCGGCTTCAGCTTCTTGTCAGGAAAGTCAGTTCCAGGATTGGACTTCTGAGCACGCCCCATACTATTGATATAGGCAGCGACATGATATGCCTCCTCATCGCTCAGGATAGGATTGTCCCAGGTGGCCTGAAGATGAGGCATATTGCCTTTGATAAATTGTGCTGCTGTAATTACCCGGTGCATACCTGCGCCATGGTTATAGGTATCAGTTCCCCAGAGTGGAGGATAAACATAAGGTCCATTGGGATCCGGTCTCTGCCCCTGTCCATCAGCCATATGGCAGGTTTGACAATGCTTGACGAAAACCGCCTTGCCCAATACGGGATCAGCCTTCGCCTCTGGCAATACTACTTTTACAAAGCCTTTGTATTCTGCTTCCCTTTCAGCAGGTACATCCGTGCTGAGCCACTTCATATAAGCAATCATGGCCTGCATTTCCAGGCTGTTTTCGGGTAAAGCCTTGCCATTCATGCTGCGCTCCATACAGCCATTAATTCGCTCTGCCAGGGTTCCCATTTTGTTCTCTCTACCCCTGAATTGAGGAAAACGATTAGCCACTCCTACAAAAGAAGCCGATCCGCGTTTGGTCCCTCCTTCCAGATGGCAGTTCTGACAGCTCAGATTGTTCCCGGCATATCGGTTACCTGCCTCGGCCAGGGGACCAATGTATCGGGAAGATTGGGTGATCACCTCATAGCCATATTTTGCCAGTCGATCTTCGCGAGAATCGCCAAGGTCCGTATTGATATTGCGGGGGGACCAGCTGTCATTGGCTGTAGCTTTGTTTGCAAACAGAGAAGGTTGATTGTGCATTAGAATCACCAGTACCAGCACCAGGGTGTATAGCGCTACAAGCACTTTTACCAGGCTAAAAACTCGCTGTATGGCATCTTCCACCTTCATACTACAAGATCAAAACTTGTAGCCTACAATAAAATCGATGTGCCAGAAATCTGCCCGATTGATCAGGGCATTCAAATCCGTTCCTATCTCGTCTGTTAGCCATCTATAGGCGGTATACAATTCTACGGACAGGTTATTGAGACGTCCTTTGGGCTCATATTTAAATGAAGCATCCCAGTGCAGATGGCTGGGTAGTTTTCGCTTGTTTTGGGGGGCATCGAAAGCGTCAGGCATCCAGTTTTGAACCATACCGGTAAAGAGGCGGTATCGGGATTTTTCCTTGTCCCAGCTTCGTTCCCAGTTGAGCATCACAGCTGTCACATCGCTGTTTCCTTCTATTCGGGTCCTTCTTCTAAAGGTGTAAAAGGGTTCTTTGCCCCATTCTCTGGGCAGCAGAAACCTACCCTGGTCTCCAATTCGAGTGAAGTTCAGCTGCAGCTTGTTGTTCTCCCAACCTTTTTCCAGCCTGGCTCCAAGGTAGCTGGCACTCTCATCAAAGGTATAAGCAAGTTGGGTAAGCTCATTTCCGCCATTATTCACCCTGCTTTGGTACATCAGCATAGCCTTTGCGGTCCATGAACCATCTCCAAAGGTCAGGCTTGGTTCAACCATAAAAGTATTGGTCACATTCTCTACAAAGTAATTCCACACATCCACCGTAGCTCTTGGCCCTACCCTGAAGTTCACGTTGGTCATCAGAATCAGATCCGACTCTACATTACCGCGGTATTGTGCAGGATTTCCCGTAGCATCCACACCTACCCCTATCAGGCTCAGTGACTCCCCTATATCAGCAAAGTCACCTGAGAAACGGGAAGACATCTGAAAGATGGTTCCCAGCTGGAATAAAGCTCCTCTTTCGGTGGTATACTTATACCAAAGCCCCTGCAGCGCATTGGGTAAGGGCCAGGGTTCTGCATTGATCAGTGGGGTATTTTTTAAAAACTGACCGACCGTTATCTGGTGAGATTTGATGTTGAACTCAGCATAAATCTGAGGTAAGGTAAGCTCAGCGCTGCCCGTCATCAAACGCCTGTTCCAAAGATTACCTTCATAGATAGAGCCAGAGCCCGTAATACCATCAGCTTTTAAGCCATTAGTTCCATAGTTGAAGAGCCCGTTTGTCTGTACTCCAAAGCTGAGCCAATCATTCAATTTTGTCTTATACTCATATTTGAAGTGGCTTACCAGAATGGCAAAATCCTTCAAATCACCCCTATTGCCAGTGCGCATATAGCGGGTTTTCAACTCCGCAGTATGTTGACTCGCTTTTTCTTCGTCAGTAGATTGAGCTAAAAGCGCGGATTGCAAAAAAAATAGAAATATAAAACAGCAGGCGGATCTGAGAGCTTTGGTTCGCATTAATGAGGTAGCTTGTTTCTTAGCAAACCATAAACATACGTTCCTAAAAGACCCGAAGCAATAGCAACAATCATAACAAGATAGCCATTACCTACCTGTACAAACAAGGGACCGGGACAAGCGCCTGTTAAGGCCCAACCAAGGCCAAAAATAATTCCCCCCAGCAAGTAGCGGGGAATAGAGAATTTCTTCGGATTTATGATGATCGGATCACCCGAGAGCGATTTCATTCTGGATTTTTTGACAATCAGGGTAATGACAATCCCTACAACCACTGCCGAACCGATCACTCCATACATATGAAAAGCTTCGAATTTGAACATTTCATAAATGCGAAACCAGGAGATTAACTCTGCTTTGGTCAGTACAACTCCGAAAACAGTACCGAGAATAAGATATTTGATATACTTCATGGGGGTGAAATCAAAGAGTTAGTAAAGAGGGTAGAATAAACCAGGTCATGATGAGCCCCCCGATAAAGAAACCAATCACAGCCAGCAGCGAGGCAGGTTGTAAATCGCTGAGCCCGCTAATGGCATGACCTGATGTACAGCCACCGGCATATCGGGTACCGAAGCCGACCAGGAAACCACCTAACACAATGAAAATAATACCTTTTAGCGTCAGCAGAGATTCAATGTTAAAGATTGATTCAGGCATCATACCCTCACCGGCATCCAGCATTCCAAAGCCAACCAACTCACTTTTAGTGGCCTCGTTAATTCCCACGGTACTACTGTCCATCAAAAACTGGCTGGCAATAAAACCACCAAGTATTGTACCTACCACAAAGACCAGGTTCCACTTCTGTTTTCGCCAGTCAAAGTCAAAAAACTCACAGGATTTACCCGCTCCCATAACAGAGCAGAGATTTCTGAAATTTGCTGACATACCAAAGTTGTTGCCGAAATAGATGAGCCCGAACATGACCAGTGCGATCATTGGGCCGGCCACATACCACGGCCAGGGCTGGCTTATAAAGTCAATTATGTTCTGCATTATGTTGTTTTGTACACGGAGTAAATTGTCGTTCTCCGTAAGTTCATATATCTCATCTGACCGTAAACTAACGGTCACAAAGGATCAGGTTTACTGGCCTATCAAACCAAAAACCGTTGTTAGAAATGAATACCCGAACAATGTCCAGCCTAATCGAATCTATTAATTGCGATAACCCCGCCTGCCTTTAAGTATGACAGGGCTTGCGACTATTTACCTGAAGGACAAGCGAAATCGGTTACAGGAATACCTACCGTTTTCATTGCTGCATAACCTCCTTCGATGTTGGTTACATTATCGAAACCGCGTGATTTCAATATAGACGAAAAGATTACAGAGCGATAACCACCGGCACAGTGTACCTGATAGTCTTTGGTTTCGTCTACCTTATCCATATTATCGTTGATAAAATCAAGTGGTAAGCTCTCAGCACCTTCGGCCTGCTCGGCTTCAAACTCGCCCGGTTTTCTTACGTCCAGTATATCAACGGGGCCAGACTTCACTTTGGCAGCCAGCTCTTCTGCGCTGATAGAATTGAGCGTATCAACCTCCTTACCTGCTGCTGTCCAGGCAGCTATTCCTCCTTTGAGATAGCCCAAAGTATTATCGTAGCCTACTCTTGAAAGACGTGTTACCACCTCATCTTCTCTACCCTCAGGTGCCAGGAACACAATTGGCTGATGTAAATCTGTAATAAGAGCACCTACCCAGGGGGCAAAGCTGCCATCGATACCAATGAAGATGGAATTCGGGATAAAGCCTTTTACAAAATCTGACTGATGACGCGTATCGAGTACCAGAGCTCCTTCATGATTGGCCATCGCCTCAAAGGTATCTACTTCCAGGGCCACATTGCCCTTTTCAAGCACGTCATCCATACTGATTACCCCGGTTTTATTCATCATGGCATTCTTAGCGAAATACTGAGGGGGCGGCAAAATACCAGTGGTCACCTCTTTGACGAATTCTTCCTTGGTCATATCGGCACGCAGGGCATAGTTGGTTTTCTTCTGGTTGCCCAGCAGGTCAGAGGTTTCTTTACTCATGTTTTTGCCACATGCTGAACCCGCACCATGAGCAGGGTATACAATTACCTCATCAGACAGCGGCATCACCTTGTTTCGAAGGCTATCAAATAGCAAGCCTGCTAGGTCTTCTTGCGAGAGGTCAGATTTTACAGCCAAATCAGGCCGACCAACATCGCCTATAAAAAGCGTATCACCACTAAAAATGGCGTGTTCTTGGCCCTGCTCATCTATCAATAGGTAAGTAGAGCTTTCAGGCGTGTGACCGGGAGTGTGCAATACCTTTATTTTCACGTTGCCAACGGCAAACTCTTCACCGTCAGTAGCCTCATGAATGGCATATTCCGTTTTAGCACCTGGTCCGTAAACGATGGTTGCTCCGGTCTTATTGGCCAGGTCGAGATGCCCGGAAACAAAATCGGCATGAAAGTGTGTTTCAAAAATATACTTGATTTCTGCTCCCTGCTTCTTCGCCTTTTCTATGTACGGATGTGTTTCACGCAGAGGGTCCACAATAGCTGCTTCGCCATTGCTCTCTATATAGTAGGCTCCTTGTGCCAGACATCCGGTATATATTTGTTCTATCTTCATGTAAGTACTATTTCAATCTTTCTCTTTTACAATTCTAAGCTAAAATCGGTTCAAAGATAAAATTCATCTGTAACATTCGTTACACATTTACCTGAACCACGTGTTCATTCAGCAATTCTACTTCTTGTCCTGTGAGCGCCTTCACGGCCACATTGGTATTTAAAAACATTTGCCCTTGTGTACCTTCACGGCTCCAGTTTTTGTGAAACGCATCTCTTACCGGGCCTATCACACTGGTAAATACCAGCTGGATTCCCATTTCTTTTAAAGTCAAGGTCAGGGCATTGATTTCCTGAATGGCGGTAGCATCAACATGGCTTACCGAGCTGGCATCCAGGATGATATGTGTGAGCTTTTCTTTCCGCAATTCAGCCTCTTTCAACACCCTGTCTTTGATCGTTTGAATATTGATAAAGGCATAAGGCGTATCCACACGCATGATGAGCAGATTGTCCCACTGCTGGAGGTTATCAAACCTTTCGATATTCCTGAACTCTTTGGAGTTTTCCACCTTGCCCAGAATAGCCACATGAGGGTAGGCTGCCTTATATAGCAAGATGAGGATGGAAAAAACGATTCCTGAAACAATACCATTGATCATACCCAGATTGAGGGTAATCAGAAAAGTGACGATGAAGAGTAAAAACTCCACCTTATCGGTTTGGTACAGGTAACGGGCATACTTGCGATCAACCAAACCTATGACAGCCACCATGATGATCGAAGCCAGAACAGCATGAGGCAAATGATAAAACAAGGGAGTAAGAAAGAGCAGGGTAAGGCCAATCAATAAAACACTAAAGACTGAAGACAGCAAGGTATTGGCTCCTACCTGATGATTGACCGCAGACCGGGAAAACCCTCCGGTAACAGGGAAGGACTGAAAAAAGGAACCGACCAAATTGGAAACCCCCAGGGCAATAAGCTCTTGATTGGGCATCACCTTATGATCCCTCTTCTTAGCTTCTAATGCCTTTGATACTGAATAGGCTTCCATAAAGGCCACAACCGCTATGGTCAACGCCAGAGGGATAAGCTCACCAAAACTACCAAGCTTGAAATCGGGAATGATAAAGGCCGGGAGACCCCCAGGGATTTCTTTGACAATAGATACACCAAAAGCATGAAGATTGAGGCCATAGGAAGCTATGGTACCCAAAATCACGACAATTAATGCTCCCGGAATTTTCTTGCTGATTCTTTTAGTCAAAAGAATAATAATGATGCCCAACAGGCCAATTAACAAGGGCGCGATGTTAACCTCGCCCAGCTTGTCAACTGTGTTGGCCACAATTTCATATACCCTGTTGCTCTTGATGATATCTACCCCCAATAGATATTTCAGTTGACTCAGTCCGATGATGAGTGCTGCAGCCGAAGTGAAGCCACTGATAACCGGTCGGGATAGTAAGTTGGTAATAAAACCGAGTCGCACCCCGCCCAGTAGTAACTGGAAAGCTCCCATAAAGAAAGCCAGAAGTATGGCAAAGTGAATGTAAGCCTCTGTGCCTTCGGTAGCCAATACGGCAACACCCGAGGCAACAAGTAAGGAGTCCATAGCCACCGGAGCTACAGAAAGCTGACGGGAAGTACCCAGCATGGCATAAATCAGCTGTGGTACCAGTGAGGCATATAAGCCATAAACTGGTGGTAATCCTGCAATCAGGGCATAGGCCATGCCCTGTGGGATAAGCATAACCCCTACAGTGATTCCTGCAAAAAGATCACCTTGTAGCTGGTGCTTTTTGTATTGGGGTAACCACTCAAGGATAGGGAAATACTTCCGGATGCTTTTCATAAAACACAAGAATCGCCACAAAGATAGAATCTGTATCTTGACGATCTGTGACCAAAGTTACTAAACCAGCAATACACCAAAAAGGTAGGGAATATGGGATAAGAAAAGGATCGTATATCAGATTTTTACAATGAGTAAATTTTACACGAAACAAGATGACCTTTTAACTCAGGAAAGCACTAACCAATTGGCTAAAACTATCGACAGAATACAGAACTGATAAGGAGTCAGCTTTTTGAACATAATTATCAATAGCGCAAGCGATTTAATTTACATTTAACAAAAAACAGAATGAGAATATTCTTCACTTTCATATTGTCCCTGACCGCTATTGGCCATTTAAACGCACATCAGAATAGACTTCAATTAAACCTGGAAGAAGGAAAAGTCTATAAACAGGCGATGATCTCAAGTTCCACCATTGAGCAGGAATACATGGGCGAAAAAGTTGATATCCAGATGACGCTCAGTGGAGTGACGTCTTACATGGTCAAGCAAGTCCATAACAGCTACTATGACATTGAGATGCAGTATGATCGTCTAAGTATGATTATGGGACTTCCAACAGGTGAAATGAGTTTTGATTCTGAAAGCGATGACGAAAATGATATTTTCTCCGAGATCATGTCATTAATGATCGGAAAATCAGTAGAAATAAAAATGGCCAGGACTGGCAAAATTCTGGAAGTAAAAAATGTTGAAGTACTCTTTGATTCAATCCTCGACAATTTTCCAATGCTCACTGAGGAACAGATTCAACCAATCAAAGACCAACTCGCTGATGCTTATGGTGCAGATGCCTTCAAAGGAAATATTGAAATGGTAACTGCAATATTTCCGGATACCCCGGTAGCCATAGGAGAAAGCTGGTCAATCGACACAGAGCTTAAATCTGGTTTTCGTGCTGAGATGAACACAGTGTATACATTCAAACAAAAAAATGCCGACCATATCTTGATAACCGGTAGTTCAGCAATAAAAACAATCAATCTGGCCGATTTCGTAGAAGTGAATGGTAATCCCACCAAATACAACTTAACAGGAACGATGGTCTCAACACTAAAAATCGATAAAAACACTGGTTGGATTCTGGAAGCCAAAATCGATCAAAATCTAAACGGTGACGTTTCGATTAAACCCTTGGGTAGCCCGGAAGCCATGACCATACCGATGATTATGAAGAATAAAATGACCATTACGAATGATTAATTACCAATCTGGAATGTCTGTTGACTTCCCCGAGATCAATAAGTGATCCCTTCATTCCATATTCAACAAAAAAACTCCGACATCACTGCCGGAGTTTTACACAATCAATCTCCAAGGTGTTTAACCTCACCTATCTATCACTTATTCAAATCTAATTTTTGACGGTACTGGCCACAACGGTTTTAACCTCGGGAGTTCCCCTCTGAAGCAACAGCGAATTAAGGCTGACGGGCATACTGCTCATCGGCTCCTGAAGCAACACAAGCGCTTCTTTTGCACTTGACTTGAATTGCCCCGCAACATAAATCCTTTCTCCGAGGTCATTTAAATATTCAAAAGAAAAGGAAAGACCATCCGATGAATCAAATCGTTCCATCTTCCGCTCCTTTCCTTTTACCTTCAACTTAACCTTCTTATTCTCTGCATAAAATGTATACAACTCCTCACCCATCAATTCATAGTTGGGGTTAATAATACGCCAGCTTCCTACCAGCGAAGACTTCAATTCCTTATGTCCGTCTTGAAAAATGCCATTTTCTGAAACATGCCCTCCTGCACAACTCATCAACCAGATCTGGGTTAGTAAAACCATTACTCCCCAAACTATTTTCTGTTTTTTCTGCTTCATAGCGCATTCTTTGGAAACAGAAGTCGCAAAGGCTGTTCCAGAAGCAAAATCGCCCAAAACAAGCCAAATAGTATATCTATACTAATCGATATTCTCCCAAAACGGGATAAAAATTTTATTTTGGGAATAAATGCTTATTCAAAATAAACTACTTATTATGTTATCATTTATGATATTTTATTTGGTTTTATCTAAACAGAAAGCATCCATTAGGCATCTACAAATAATCGGTTAATCATAAAAAATACATCAATCACATTCAGGAAAACACTCTTGAGCACTCAGACATCATCCTTCAGAATATTTTGTTGCGAAACAAACCTGTCAGGCTCACCTTCGGAATCTGGGTAATAGCGCAGGTGTTCGCTGCTTGTAGATTTCAAAGGCTTCGTTACCCTTGTACTTTTTTTCGAGCATTGGCACCCCTGATACTGATGTGAGTAACCAGGTGATAAGCAATGGGCTTGCTATGGCGTAGATTCCGTATTGCAGTGGCAATACGACTATGAAAATGCCCCACCACATTAATATTTCTCCAAAATAATTGGGGTGACGGGAGTATCGCCAAAGCCCCGTTTGCATGATCTCCGTCTTATCCTTCCGCTGCTTTAAAAACCTTGACAACTGGTAATCGCCTACAGCCTGCCAGTAGAAACCAGCGAGCCAAAGAGCGCCTCCTACTGCTGTGGCCCAGTGCCAGCCCAAAGGAGTAGACATCGAGGCCATTATGATAGGTGAGCTGATGATAAGAAGGAAAAAAGCCTGCAATACATACACCTGAAGAAAGGACCGCCAATAGAAAGTACTTCCCCACTCTTCCCTCCACTGTCTGTAACGAAAGTCTTCCGTCTTACGGGCATTTCTTATAGCGATATAGACAGTTAGTCTTAAACCCCAAAGACTCACCAGGCCATAGACTACCAGGGCAGTAACATGCTGTGAAAAGTTAAAACAGTTGTATACACACAGCCCAATATAACCAAGCCCCCAGGCAATATCCGCTACATCATTTCGCTTTAAAATCAGCGAGATAACGAACCAAAGACTCGCATAGCCCAATAAGAGTAAACCCAGATTAAGATAAAGGGATATCATCCGTTCAACCATTTCATTATAGCAAAACCGGAGGTGCTCACAGAAGCCGTGAGTATTGCGCCCCAAACAATATCAATCAGCACAATTTTGATGGGCCAGTCTTTAAGAGTAGCCAGATTTGTGAGATCATATGTAGCATAAGTAAAAAACCCGAAGAGTGCTCCCAGGAGCATGGCCTTCATCAATGAGTCCTTCTCGACTGCCGGCATTATGGCAAAAATGAAGATCCCTACAATAAACAACAGATAGAAGGTAATGGCTGCCGTCCAGTTGACCTGTTCGGCCAGAAAGGAGCCCAGGTACTTGTTATAGAGCCCTTTGGCAATCAGGCCCAGCCAAAGCATATCAATGGCAAAGAAAACCACTGCTGTGAGCAGATACCCGATAACAAGCTTAGAGAATGGCATAATCAAACAACTCACCAGCCAGCGAATGGTTTAGTAGCAGGAAGAAGCACATGATACCATATCCAGAATAATCATTCAGCCCCCCCCCGGTTCTGAACCCAAATCGATCTTTACAGCAGGGAACCAATAGGTTATTCCATAACTTTTAGGCAATTTTCTGACACAGGCCTGTTTTTACCGTGCTGAAAAGTGAAACTGACATATCTGACAAAATTGATCACCTCTTCAGGCATGAGTACGGCAAATTAGTATCAGTTCTGACAAATGCCTTTGGTACTTCCAATATCGAGCTGGCAGAAGATGTGGTACAGGAAGCCATGCTCGAGGCGCTGCACAAATGGGCCTACTCAGGAGTTCCTGATAATCCTGTAGGCTGGATTTATCAGGTGGCCAAAAACAAGGCAATCAACCTGGTTAAGCGAGAGCAGTTCCAAAATCAAATGATCCCTGAGGTATTGCATCGGCTGGCCTCAGATCAAAACCCGACCTCACTTTCAGACAGTGTTTTTACAGATAAAGAAATAGCGGATGACCAGCTCAGGATGATTTTCACCTGCTGTCACCCCTCCATTTCCCCTGATTCCCAGGTGGCTCTTACACTCAAAACGCTCTGTGGCTTTAGCATCCCTGAGATTGCCAAAGCATTTCTCACAAGCGAAGAAAACATCAACAAGAGACTGGTGAGGGCCAGAAAGACGATAAGAAAGGCCAATGTTATTTTTGAAGTACCTGTAGGAAAGGAACTCGAAAACAGACTTTCAACCGTATTGGAAGCCATCTATCTGCTATTCAATGAAGGCTACAATGCCTCATCCGGCAACAAACTCATCCGCTTTGAAGTATGTGAAGAAGCCATAAGACTCGCTAAGATTATAGCAGCCAACCCCACCATCAGCTCTTCAAATACCTATGCGCTACTCGCCCTGATGACGCTGAATGCGTCCCGCTTCCAATCAAGGCTTGATAAGTGCGATAGCCTTATAGATTTGGAGCACCAGGACAGAGATATGTGGGATCAGAACCTTATAAAGAACGGACTCTATTATCTGGAGTTTGCTGCTGCCCAAAACGAAGTTTCCATTTACCATATTCTGGCTACCATTTCTGCACAGCATTGTACCGCCCGAACATATAACGCCACAGATTGGGAAAGTATTCTATCACTGTATGATATGCTGGCAGCAATAGACAAATCTCCAGTGGTGCTGCTCAACAGGGCCATTGTACTCTCAAAAACTGCAGGCCCTAAAGAAGCGCTGAAGGCGATGAACAGCATAAAAGACAACACAACCTTTAACAGCTACCTACCCTATTATACAACCAAGGCAGACCTCCATTTTCAAAATGGAGAAGGTCATGCAGCAGCTCTACTTCTCAACAAAGCTCTAACACTGCCACTTGAAGAAAAAACTAAGACCCTGATTTACAATAAGATAAGTGAGTATTCCGAAAAAAATTAAAGTTTTTTAAAACTGTATGTCCCTTTTACCCCCTGCTCTTTGACTTTCGGTTATAAGGTTCAATTAATCACTAAAGAAGAAAACTATGCAAGAGTTTATGATTTTCATCAAAACCAAAGGAGATCACCTGGAGGGTTTATCTCCTGAGCTACAGCAGGCCCATGTTCAAAAAATCGGCCAGTACATTGGCGGACTTATGGAATCGGGTAAGCTAAAAGGCGCACAGCCTTTTGAAACAAACGGAGCTATTGTACACGGTAATAAAGGAGTTTTCAAGGACGGTCCCTTTAACGAGTCAAAAGAAGTAATTGTGGGCTATTTCCACATTGTGGCAGAAAATCTGGAAGAAGCGGTAGCCATTGGCAAAGCCAATCCGATGTTCGAAGATGCCGAAGGCACCATTGAAGTGCGACCAATCAAGCAAATGGACGGAATCAACTAAACCATCGGTCATGACAAATCACATAAATACAGCAGAATTCAATGGCCACTGCGCCTTTGCCGTGAGTACAGGAAAAACAGATGTCAAGGGAGGGAAACATAGCCTGACCCTGGATGGAAAAACTTATCTTTTTTCAAATCCCATTGCAAAATTCTTATTCAAAATGCTTCCTAACCGAGTTGGTAAGGCCAACGCAGTCTGGCAAAGCAAGTAAAATCTCAATGGTCATTATTTATCACAAAGAGGATTTTGATAAATAATGACCAGGCTAAACCACCAGTATAGCCCTTACTGGTGATCAACAAATACTCATTCAAAAAGGAAACTCGGTTGGGCTGTATCCTGTCCACTTTTTAAAACTTCTGGAAAACACAGTGAGCTCTGAAAAGCCTAGTAAAAAGGCGATTTCAGACATGTTAAAAGTGCCTTTTTTCAGATAGTCGATCGCCAGTTCCTTTCTTACCCCATTAAGCAGCTTTTGGTAGGAGGTACCCTCCCCTTTCAATGCCTTCTGAAGGCTTCGTACGCTCATGGCCATTTCCGAGGCTATCATTTCAATACCCGGCAGCTCTCCCTCCATATACTTCAGGATTAGTTTTTTAGCCCTTTCGGCAGCGGTACTTGTACCCATAAAGTTATGGTACTGCTCTTTTACCTGTTGCTCAAAAAAGGTCATCAACTCACTCTGATGACTCAAAATACCACTGTCCATATCTGCCCTGGCGTACACGAGGTAGCTCTCAGGCACTCCAAACTCAACAGGCGCGGGCATAAAAGCCTCTTCATAGTCTCTGTAGTTGGCCGGCTGTTCATAATGAACCCCAATACGTAAAGGACGAACGCGGGAAATGGTATTCTTTTCTGCCCATGACAGACAGGCTCCGAGCAATACATCCTGCGTATAGCGCAACTCGTTCCTCCAACCTGTCCACATTTCGATAAAAACAGTGAAGTAATCCTCATCAGCTTCGACCCGCATCCCCATGGATTCACCGATCAACTTCTGGTAAATGCAAATCTTCTCAAACGCAACTCCAATCGTAGGCGAGTTCATCATCACATAGCCAATCAGGCCTGTAGATTGGATGGGGAAATTCAAGCCACAAATCAGACCAAGATCCTCCCTACCCGTCTCTGCCACCATGGTTTTCCAAAGTACCAGCTCTTCCTCCAGAACAATCCTCCCTGTCGGCTCGCTCAGCTTGTCGGTGTGAACTCCGGCCTTTTTGAGTACTTCAGGCCTCTTTGCACCAAATCGCTCGGCTATCTGGAGTCTGTAATTAATAATGGGGACGGCTACCGATATGACCTTTTGCTCTTGCACTTTCAGGAAGTTACTCACAATTAACGACTGTTAAAATCCATTTTCCGGTGTTGTGAATACCCTGTTCGCAAATGGTCAAGCATCAGGCGCATTTCATACAAAACCCGGAAGCCCGATCTCCCAAATTAGCAGTATGAAAAATCAAAACTCAAAAACAATGAAAACAGAATTTCTGGTATTGGGCGCTTCAGGGAGCCTGGGTTATGCCGTGGTAAAGGCCTTACTTGATCAACAAATTGCAACCACCATTCTGGTAAGGGACTATGAAAAAGCGCTACGACTCTTTGGCAGCCATCCCATGCTACGGGTAGTGGTAGGCAAAGCAGACAACACATTGCTTCTGGATGAGCTCTGCACTGGAAAAACCCATGTCTTTCACGGACTAAATGTGGACTATGAATTGTGGGCCGAAGTAATGCCTGCTTTGACCAGGAATGTAATCAATGCCGCTGCCAGGCACAAGGTGACACTAGTCTTCCCCGGCAACAATTACAACTTCGGAAACCTCAAACAGCCTATTACAGAAATCACACCCTTTCAACCTGCAACACAGCTGGGCAAGGTCAGGGTAGAATTAGAAGCACAGATTAAAGATGCTGCACGACTTGGCAGAATCAAGGCACTAATCGTAAGATTACCCGAGGTATGGGGACCGAATGTTTGTAACAAATCTTTTGAACCTGTATTCATGAACCAGCTGAAAGGCAAGTCCATGCCCTGGCTTTTCGATATAGAAAGCCCCCAGCAAATGGCCTATAACATGGATGCCGGCAGGGCCATTGCAGCTCTAAGTCTACTCCAGACTGACAGAGCCTACCAGGCACTGAATTATGGTGGCAGCACCTTTTCATCAATGCGAGACTTCTTTCATCAACTGGCGCAAGTGGCAGAAAAGCCTTTGAAAATCAGTGTCATGAGCAAAGGCCTGATCAGTCTGTTGGCGAAGGTTAATCCGACTCTCAAACAGGTTAAAACATTGCACTATAAATTTGAGAATACCATTCTATTAGACGACAGTGCATTTCAATCTGTCTTACCTGACTTCGAGCCAACCGAAACATCAACAGCCATGGCCGAGACCCTCGATTGGTTTAGTTCTCACAAGCTTTTACCAGCCAGCCAGATCAAAAAACAAAAACGCAACAACTTAATCATGGACTTCATGGCCGATAATTTTTCGATCGGAATCTTCCCGGTTTTGATCGGACTCATGAGCCGTCAGTTTCCGGCCTTACAATCCCTGACCGTGCTACTGGGGGTTGTGGCAGGCATTTACTGGTCGCCCCTTATCAGAAAGCTGCTACGCAGATTAATACCCGTAAAAAAGCTATCTGCAGGCCTTCTGGTTCTCGCTTTATCCGGCCTTATTCACAATACAGTCAGTGCACAGCACAGTAAGGAGGTTGAGTCTGTTCGTTTCTTTGATGGACTATATGGAAAGGTAGAAGCGGGAAGTCAGCACGTATTTTCCGGAGCCCTGATAGATGGCATTGACGTTCTCGCACAGGAGTCAACCTTAGTCAGTAGCATTGCCATGGGTTTTCGTAAGCAAATAGCTTCCGGGCGGGTGGTGATAGGCACAGAATTACAGCTGGGATTCATCGATGGCGATCTGGCTAAAAACTACCATAACGGGATACAAATGCTATCGATAGATTATAGAAGCGGCACACAGACAGCTCTTGGACTGACTGCAGGCATTGCCATGGGGACTTCTAAAAAATGGCAGATCTATACCTATGCCTATAGTACAAAACGAAGCTTCGACATTTCTTTCACTGAAGAAAACGGATACGAACACCAACAAACCGACAATAATATCTTTCTGCGATACGGACTAGGCCTGGAATCTGTATTGAACAATAGATGGAGTGTAACCGGAAGTCTGGGCCAGGTTCAGGTAGACTTTGGAGAAGCCATAAAAAGCGAGAACCTTACTCAGCGGGCAGACATAGGAATTGGCTTCATCTACCGCTTTTAAATGCCACTGGCCCAAACAGAAAGGCGAGACCAATTTTTAACAGACAGCATATGACCGATTCATCAAAAAGCCAGATATTAGTTTGCTGTTTACCAAAAACCTGAATGAACAACCTGAATCATATGTCTGCTGAACATCAAACTATCCTTTATACAGATCAAGGGTTGAGTTTCGGAGAGGTACTGTTTCAGTCAATTCAAAAAGTGATCCGGCATAATGGGTTTTTCAGAATTACGGGACAGGATACCCAGGGAGCTGTCAAAACACTGGAGATGCCGAAGCCGGATAAGGTGATCACACAGATGGAAGCCCAGCGGAAGCTTTCCCCCAATGTCCCGATCATTTCCAAATGTCTTGGACTGGCACATCTGAGCATGGGAGAAGTGGCCATTGCCGAAAACAGCAACAGGGCCCCAATCCATTTTCAGGAATCAATCAACTCCCTTGAAAGGGCATTGGAACAAGACCCCGAAGATGCAGAATCAACCCTGAACCTTATTCTGGCCTATTGCTATGCAGAAGATATGGAAGACCGGGAAGCGGATGACTATTCGGAGCTGATAGATGACCTGTTGGCAGGAGCAGCCCCGGCACTTTTGCCGGTAATCGCAGAAGCCTGTTCTATCAGAGGGCATATCTATTTTGAAGAACAAAGGTTTTCGCTCGGTTTTAACTTCATGAAGCAGGAACTCTTTCTATGGAGATATCAACAGCTCCTTTCTCCGGAAAACACTGAGCTGCGCAACAGTCTGGAAGCCAAAGCGGCTGATCTGACAAAGCAATGTAAAGAGCAGAAGTGGTTTGGCATAGCCGAACAGCTCACAGAACAGGTGGAAGCCTGGCTGGCAGAGACTCCTGACTCAGAAGATGCAGACTCACTGGATGCCCGGCTGGTAGAAGCTGCAGGGTTTGAGCGTGCAGGCAAGGCCTACCTGAGCCATAAAGACAAAGTCTCGGCCCTTAACTGCTTTGAAGACCACACCAAACTGATGAAGGTTATTTATCAGGATCATGCCCCTAAGGCCTGTTATGCCAATATGCTGATAGAATCATATGAGTGCCTGATTGACCTCAATTATCAACTAGACCTCAATGAAAAGGGAGACGGCTATCAGCAAGAGATGATCGACCTTGTCGAGGAGCTCCTTAAGGCTTATCCACAAGATGAGTTTTATCTCAATGCGCTGGCAGCCTGCAACGAAGCCCTGGCGGAAAGAAGACTTGCCGAAAACAAGTTAACCGAAGCCAGATCGCTTTATCTTAAAAGTCTGGAGATCAGCAAAACATTGGTATCCATTGATCCTCAAATGGAGGATTATAAAAACCATCAATCAAACACCCTGGACCGCCTTAAGGCACTGGAAGCACAGCTCGAAAACAAACATAGTTGATGCTGGCCGCGATCACACTCAACATATGGGTAGTACTGTTTACCTGTGGCTTTGTCATGGGCATTTTCATGACCCTGTTGTTCGTATTTTTTCATAAAAGATTCTCGCCACAAACCCATAACATAGCTGTAGTGCTTTTCATCCTCTCTCTGATGCTACTCGGAGAGATTGCCGAAGAATCTGATATCGTAGACACCTATCCGGTCACCATAGGCCTCGGCAACATCATGGATTTGCTTATCTGGCCCTTTTTATTGTTTTACACTCAATATATCACTGCTTCGGGTACTGGGAGAAAGTGGCTCAGGCTTATCACATTCGTGCCTTACCTCGCAGGGCTACTATGGCAGATCCCGGTTTTGACCCTGTCCGGAGCAGATCAGTTGGCTTATTACTCAGCAGGTATCAGCGACAACCTTTTGCTCCTGATCATCTTCAAAATACTGGTTACCGCTGCTTTTCTCTTCAGCATTATAAGATTACTGAATAGGAGAATCGATGACTGGAAGGCCTTTTTCCCCAAGAACAAGAAAGTGCAATTTCTCACCAGGGTAAAGACTTTCTTCCAGGGAATTGGCCTGATGGTCATGGTCATCTACCTCTTATTTTTTAACAGCTACTTTGACCTGCTTTCGCTAGGCGGTTCCGACAGACTGGGCAGTCTGATTATTTCAGGTTTCTTCTACTTTTTAGCCGCCCTGGTCTTCCGAAACCCACAGCTCTTTAAGGGAGAAGAGTATTCAAAGCAAGTAAGGAGCTTTTTCGAAGGGGAGGAACAGCAATACGCTCAAGACCTTCTAACCCTCATCAATACTGAAAAGCCTTACCTCAATGAGAAACTTTCATTAAAAGATCTGGCGGAAAAATCAGGGTTGAGCAGCCAACAGCTATCCTATATCATCAACAGACAAATGGGAATCAGCTTTCAGGAGCTGGTCAACACCTACCGGATCAGGGAAGTACAAAAGCACATAGCCTCTGGTGAACACATTCATAAAACCCTGCTCGGCCTTGCCCTTGAATCAGGCTTTAACAGCAAAGCCTCTTTCAACAGGGCTTTCAAGGAGCATACCGGTCATACCCCCTCACACTATGTGAAAACGCTCGGAAAAGAGGTCTCGAATCAGAATTGAGTCGAAGTAATAACCTCAAACATGGTTTTTACAGGGAAAACTAAAAACTCATGAGATTATCAATCATACGAATGGTCATTATTGGCTTAGCTGTTTCAACCAGTTTGTCAGCTGTTGAAAAAAAGAATGTGAGCTTCAAAAACGGTGACATCGCCCTCAGTGGCACTTTGTATCTACCGAAAGGAGAAGGGCCTTTTCCGGCTTTGGTATTTGTGCATGGCTCGGGGCCTGAGACCCGAAAGAACAGTAGCTACAGCGCCAAATGGCTGTCTAGCATTGGCTATGCAGCGCTGATTTACGACAAACGCGGCACTGGAAAGTCGCAAGGCGAAGAAAACGAATGGAACAGGTTCAGCTTTGAAAACCTTGCCAATGATGTGGTCGCAGCTGTCAATTTCCTTACCGGAGAGGAGAAGATTGATTCGGATAAAATTGGTCTCCATGCCAGCAGTCAGGGTGGCTGGGTAGCGCCACTTGCCGCCTCCAAAACCAATCTGATCAGCTTTATGGTCATCCGATCGGCTTCAGTCACCTCTGTGGGAGACGACCGGATTTTTGAAAGAAGTGCCAGGTTAAAGAAGGAAGGATTTTCTGATTCAGAGATCGCAGAAGCCAGTGAAATGCAACGCGCAGAGGCTAAAACAAGCTCAGAAAAGGAGGACACTTTCTCGCAACTCTTTGAGACTAGTAAAGCCAAAGCCTGGTTTCCCCGGGTTTACGGAGGAAACTCGCCTTTTTCAGAATTTCTGGTGGGATACAGAAAGTGGTATGCTACCATAGTTGACTTCGATCCATTTCCGTTGCTAAAGTCACTGGAGATTCCGGTTTTCTGGATCTTTGGAGATCCTCAGCTCGACTCAAAAGGACCCGTAGAGCAAAGTATCAATAATGTGGATTCACTAAAAAAATCAGGCAAAGTCTATACGATTGTTCAGTTCGATGGAGTGGGGCATAATATTCCGGAAAAGCTTTATGAACGCACACTATACGACTGGCTCAATCAGGTTAACCGGTATACTGGTTTCAAATTCAGGAAACATTAGGGTTACTGTTAGAATAATCGAAAAAGAATGTTGGCTGAATTACATTTCATTCAAACAACTGGACGGTTTTTATAATTTAGTTAGTAACCTGAATTTGGTTATTAACTAAATCAATACTCATGATCAATCGACTTTCCATACTGGCTTTGATCTTACTCTGCGTGATAGCCAATCTGGTTAGCGCCCAGGAGGAGGCTAAGAAAAAGATGAGCTTCAGCCTGCAACTGGACTCCAGAAATACCTTTGTGCGCACCGAAGCGGTTGGCATTTTCGGAGTACGCGCGGGTTTGGTCTTCAATAACAAATTCGAACTGGGCCTTGGGGCTTATGGCACGCGACTCCTCGATTTTCTGGGCAAGGAGGTTGAAAAAGACTATTTAGACCAAAGCCAAAGCCCTGCACAGCTGGTACCTGCCCTGATTGGTTTTGAGTACATCTCTCTTTATGGAGAATATTTAGTGCTCGAAAATGATCGCTGGAACATCACCGCCAACAGTCAGTACGGGATGGGACGCGTAAATATCCGCATACAAGAGCCTAACACTGATGAACGACTTAAACGTGAAAGAAAAAGCCTGATAGAACATTCGGTAAAAGCCAAATACCAATTCAATTCGTGGCTGCAGTTGATTGGTGGCCTCGGCTATCGCTATTTGCTCAGTGGTGAGAAGCAGGTAAAAAAGGCCTTTAACGCTCCTATCTACATCATCTCTGCAGAAATAGATTTTAAAACCCTGATACAGGCTCTGAAAAAGTAGCGAAACCGTTATTGGTCCTAAAACCTCAGGTGATCAACATGGGGGATGGACTATGGACATTGAATTCATCATCCATCACTCAACTCTCTTCACTTCCCATTCCTTATAATTTACGTATCTTCTGACTTTCTCACCTTAAGCACCTGGCTCGCAGAGCCGCACCAGATCAACAGATCGACTGCTATGCTAAGATTTTTTCGACAACTCCGTCAGAAAGTGCTGAAAGACAATAAAGTCACCAAATATCTGCTTTATGCTCTGGGCGAGGTAGTGCTCGTCATCATAGGCATTCTTATTGCCGTGAGCCTCAACAATGCTAATGAGGCCCGCAAACAAGATAAAAAGATCAGAACTACATTGAGCCTGGCACAACAAGAAATTAGAAATGCAGTGAATATCAGCACACGCATCATTTCTTTTTATGCCCAAAAAGACTCTTTGGTCCGCTACGCACTAACTACAGAGCTTAGCGCTGCAGAGCTAAAGGTGAATAGAGACTTATTGTTTCTCATCAAGACAGAAATGAGGTTGACCCTTGAAAATGATGCTTACCATACATTGGTTAAACTTTCAGATGATCTACCTGAAAAATATACCGGTACTCTGGAAAAGCTTAAGAGCACCTATCAGGGCAGGTGGCCATTTGTAGAACAGGCTCAGAACGAACTGGCGGACAAAATCTTAGCCTATAACGAAGAGGATGTGAAAGAAGCCCCATGGGCAAGTGATTATCTGACGGGTAACATAACAGACGAGGCCATAGATTACTTCCTCAATGATTTTCGTCATAAGAACAGGATAGCGAGTTATTGGAACTCGAGTGGGGAATTAGTAACACAGGTTGCCCATTTCAGAACAGCAGGAATCTATGCTTACAGAGAGATTAACTCGCTATTATCGGAGGAACATAAGGAATCTCTCATTGATCTGAAAAGCTACACTCATTGGGTAGGAAGGTATGAGTCTGGCGAGATCTGGTTTGAAATAGAAACCAATGACTCTTCCATGTTGCTCAAGGGAACCTCCGGGAGTACGGAGCTATTTCCAGTAGGTCCCCAACTATTCCATATAGACGGTCTGTTCGGGCGTTTCAGGTTTAGTGGAGACAGTACTCAAGTGGGCATAAACCTTACATCAGGACTTAATGAACTCTTTTTAAAGAAAGTCCGATAATTAATATACCCGGGAATCGAAAGAAGGAGGACCGACAATGCCCACCTTTTTGAGTAATTATTAATACATATGAAAAAGACATTCAGCCTCCTCTTCCTTCTGCACTTGACCTTGTCCTGTAGCTCTGATGGTCAGTTATTTACCAATGCCATTTGCATAGAAGACATCACCACGATTGATCCTGAAAACGGGATAAAGGAGCACCAAACCGTAGTGATTCAGGAGGGAAAAATCCTGAAGGTCGACAATACCAGGAACCTAAAACTGTCCACGAAAAATCAAATCATCAATGGCTCGGGAAAATACCTGATTCCGGGTCTTTGGGACTCCCATGTCCACTTTGCCTATATAGAAGAGTTAGCACCGTATATGAATGACCTATTTCTGGCCTATGGCATTACAAGCCTCAGGGATACCGGTGGAGAGATTATGTTTATGCGCAAGTGGAAGGAGCTCTCAGAACAGAACCCAGCCACAACCCCTCGCCTCATGATTGCCGGTCCTTTGCTGGATGGTATGCCCAACGTATATGATGGCAGCAGTCCCGACAGGCCACCCCTCTCCCACGGTCTGGATACCGTTGATGACGTCAATGACTATATCGATTACCTGGACAGCCTTGGAGTGGATTTTCTAAAGGCCTATGAGATGCTCACTCCTGACCAGTTCAGGGCAGTATTGGCGAAAGCCAGCGAAAAAGGCCTTAAGGTCACCGGGCACGTCCCTTTGAGCATGGATGTAATTTCAGCCTCCAATGCGGGACTGAACAGCATGGAACATTTACGCAATGTGGAAATGTCTATGGCCGGCAATGCCACTCAGCTTTTGACAGAGAGACAGCACATGCTTACCGAAGGCAGAGCTTTGCAGGGAGGAGACCTGAGGTCAAATATCCATCGTGCTCAAAGGTTACCCGCTGTTGACAATGCTGACACGGACAATACGGCCAATGTGCTACAGACTTTGGCGAAAAATCAAACTGTTCAGATTCCCACGCTGGCCCTTGGTCATGTAGCCACCTTCAAAGAATTTACCCAGGCACACTGGCAGGAAAGCTTTGAATACCTGCCCGATACCATTGAACAAAACTGGAGGAGTGCCATGAGTCGAATTGAATCTTCAGCCCCCAACACAGAAAGAGCAAAGTATTCGAAATGGGCTTTACAAATGACCGGCAAGGCCCATCGGGCTGGCGTACCTATGATGGCAGGCACAGATACACCCATTGGTTTCCTTACTCCCGGCCTGAGCCTCCACAGAGAACTGGAACTTTTTGTGGAGGCTGGGCTTACACCGCTCGAAGCACTGGCATCAGCCACAATGGAGCCCGCCAGATACTTCGGTATGGAAAATAAGCTGGGTCAGATAGCGGATGGCATGATTGCCGATTTATTGATCCTCAATGCCAATCCGCTGGAGAGCATTAGCAATACCCGAACGATCGATGCTGTGATTAAGGATGGAAACCTTTATGATACAGAGGCGCTAAAGAGTTTAAAGGCCAAGATGAGGGAGTGGTAGATTCACAAAGATCCATTTTTCAACCTTACCTCCCCCCCTTTGATTCCAAAAAGAGCCCCTCACCCGAATTCCAAGAATAAATTTGGGAAGACTTGCTATATTCTCATGTGATAAAAGACTCCTTCAATCTAAGACGCTACCTGAGGTCAATAACCCTGATCGGACTTATCACCTGCTCTATTCCATTATCAAATATTGAGGCTCAGGACATTGAAGGTACCTGGATGTCAAAATATTCTCTAAGAATCTCAAAAGACAATTTTTCGTCTCAAGATTCTTTGAAAGTTCATATTGACAGTAGTTATACCGCAGCCTTTTTTTTAATGCAGTTCCTTCCTGATAATCAATCTCTACTGAAACTACCACTATACCGGGACCACAGAAATCTGTTGAAAGGGTATTATACGTTCGCTGGTGAGCACGCAACTTCTGTATTTGATTCATTAAGCTTACCAATTATTACGAAAGGTTCAGAGCTTATGATTAAAGACACACTACGGGGTTCATATGTGGTGATGGAAAAAATTCAACCTGCTGGTCAGTTAAGCAAAAATCTAATATCTGAAGCAACGAAAGCAGGCAGCTACTGGAAAATGAAGATAGATACCAGATCAAAATTTCATGGAGTGGAACTGTACTTCGATGGTAAAAATGAAATAGTTTTGAGGCAAGAGTTTGGACCTAGAACAATAACATCGACTTTTGTTGAATGCTATATTGATTCTCTGGAGAACAACCTTCTTCTTGCTTTTAATCCATCGTTCTCAAGTCAAAAAAGTCTTTTCAGGTTCTTTTCCGGGTCAAACAATTCCCTGGATGGACAAATCTATGAACAATCTTTTTTTAAAGAAGAGGTAAGAAAGTATCAGGCCAAAATGGTAAGGTTTTCCATACCAACACCTAATGAGCATTTAGCCATAAAAAGAGCTCTCCTAGGCACATGGGAATCGAAAACGCTGGAGCTACCTTCCCGTTCTCACTCTGTTTACAAATTCGAATCTATTGAAGAACAATACTACACAATCACTTTCACGGATAACGAACGCTTCAATATTGCTTACGGAGGGGATCTTATCAATGAAGGTGTGGCACGCCCTGATAATAAAACCTATGCCGGTACCTGGACATTGGGTAAGGCCGGAAATTATCTAGCGTTACAATATGATGACGGGACGGAAAGCCTGCTATCACTTATTGACTTAGACGAATTATCCATCTCGTTTTGCCTTGACACCAAAGCCTTGGGGTTCCAGTCAGGCACAAGTACGGATTATTATTTCCGACTCCATAAACGCTAAAACCTAAGAATCAGGCACATAGTTACTAATGGGAATTCTTATTTCTTTATCCCAAAAAATCATCGATCTTCTCACGATAGGCCCTGCCTGAGATCAGTTTGATATCGTTTTTGAGCTGAAACGCATATTCGTTTTTAGACAGGTATCGCGTGGACTTCACATAGCGCTTATTCACAATGACGGATCGGTGAATTCGCAAAAAATCTTTTGGAGGAAGTTGATCCTCCAGCTCACTCATGGTAATCCGGTGCAAGTGCTTTATGCCTTCCAGATAGAGGGTCACATAGTTACCCGCAGCTTCAATATAAAGCACCTCCTCCACCCCTACATAATGGTCCCGGTTTTTGTACTTGACCGTAAACACCTCCAGAAACACCGTCTGGTCTTTTTGATAAACTTTGACAAGGTCCAGCAGTTTCTGACTGAACTTTTCTGTCTGTCTTAGCTTGATATGCTCCTTCGCTCTATACAGGGCCTGGTCGAAACGCTCTTTATCAAAAGGTTTCAGTAGATAATCGACCGCACAGACATCAAATGCTTTCAGGGCATATTGATCATAGGCTGTGGCAAAGATGATATGTGGAGGATTGTCCAAACTGATGCGTGATACAACCGAGAAGCCATCCATATCTGGCATCTGAATATCCAGAAAAACAAGCTCCGGCTCGAACTTCTCTATCTTGGCAATAGCATCTTTTGCATTATTACTCTCCCCCAGCACCTTAAAATCATCATGTGATTCAAGGAGCTTCAACACCCTTTTTCTGGCAGGTATTTCATCATCGACAACAAGTACAGTTATGGCCATATCAGATTTTCTGTAAATACGGGATTTCAATTTTCGCAACAGCACCAGAGCTTTCTCCGGCCCTTATATCAAAGTAAAAATCCTCTTGATAAAGTCGGGAAAGCCGGTCGTTCACATTCTTAATGCCAATACCAAAGCTGGTTTGACGTGATTTACCAAAACCCTTACCATTATCCCTAACCATAAGGGCCACACGCTCTGCCCCGTTTAATCCCTTGACCCGCTCCGTCATAATCTGAATACAACCCTTATCGCTCATGCTGGAGATACCATGCTTGATACAGTTTTCAACCAGCGGTTGCAAAATCAGGCTGGGTACCCTGGCATCCAGGGTATCGTCCGAAACATCAAAGCTCACCTCCAACTGCTCTTCAAACCGTACCTGCTCAATGTCGAGGTAATCCTGAATGTATTTCAGTTCTTCTTCCAAAGAGACGGTTTGCTGGTCTTCATTCTCCAGAATGGTCCGGAAAAGCGAACCGAGTCGTGTCAGCATTTTTTGAGCTCCTTCCGAATTGTAATCAATCATTGAGGAAATGGCATGGAGTGTATTGAATAGAAAGTGCGGATGCAATTTCATTTTTAGCGCGTAGAGCTGAGCATTGTTAAGCTCCTTTTGTTTCTCCAGGTATCGCTGGTAGTAATCGAAAAAGAGGAACATGGCGACATAAAAAACAAGCTGAACCAGGCTTGAAAACAAGCCAAGTAAGTTGGAGGTCATACGGTCGGGGCTGAAGATCTGAATCCAGGCACCTACATTAATCAGGTAACCCAAAGCGATGAGAGAAGCGGCCATCGTCTGTTGCAAAAAACTTAATAGCAGTGACAACAGCACTGTTTTGAAAGATGACCGGAAGTCTTTAAAGCTCACTCTTTTGGCAAAGGCCCACACCAGCGGTGCCAAAAGGGCCCAGAGCAAAAAGGTCGCTATGGTTTTCACGCTGACATCAAACCAACTGAACGCAAAGGGATGACCCTTGACCAGGTGATTGATGTATTCCTGCAGGATAAAGAAAACAGCAATGAGTAAAGCCGTCAGACAAATCTTCCAAAAAGCAACTGGTAGGTTTCTGTAATAGCCTCGAAAATTCAGGGAGTCTGACATCCGGTTTGAGCAGTACTAAGCCAACAAAACTAAAGGTACTCAATTTAAATCTGCCCCCTCATTGTGACGAACAGGAAGTTATGGGTTGGAATCTGAGGGTTAGCAAAACACTATGAACGATTTGATTAAATTAGCTCTACCATGAAAACAATCATCTTAAAAACACTCAAAATAATGCCCGCCCTCATCCTTCTGACACTGGCCGCCTGTCAATCAGGATCAGGAGATAAAAAGAAGGAGAATATGGCTCCTCCTACCTATAAAGAGACCGTTGCCTTGGTTTTTGCGGATTCTTCCAATGTTACCGAATGGCACAATAGCCCGATCGCTCAGGATGCGATGAACGAAGTAACCCTTTCTGAAGGAGAGGCAGCAGGCAGTTGCGGAAAAAAAATTATGCTAACCAACTCTGGAAGTCAAGATGCAAAAATCACCATCAGCACGGTATTTCCATTCGAGGAATCACCCTGGGAGATCAGCACTGAATACACGGTATCAGCTGGAGCAACCATTCATGCCGGCACTAATAAGATCTGTCATGGCGGAAAAGAAACTCCCTTTGTCTTCAAAATCGAGGGCGCTACTTACAATCTGGATGATTAGAGGTCAATACTCAATCTCAGCTTTGATCAGGGGTCTTTTTCTTTGAGAATTATAAGGTAGCCAATTCGACTTGCCTGTGGCCTTAAAGCCTTCTGAGGTCATCGTTCTTCTGAAACTCTCTGCCTTGCCAAAATCATAAGAGATAGAAAAATAAGGAACTTCTCCGGATGTACCCAGCCACTCCACACCTATTACAATCGTACCCTCAGCAGTCACATTGTATCCCTCCAGGTCTATATCCATCCAGCCTCTGCCCTCCTCTACCTCAAAGTATATATTCTCGCTGAGAAGGTTTTTTCCGGGTTTTCCGGTTTCCTCATCATAGGTCATGATAAGCGGCCGAATGTAATAAGGATGGCTATAAGGGTTTCTGACAAGTACGGATAGTTTAGTAACCACATATGGAGCCTTTCGGCCTTTGGCTTTGATGGCATATGCCATATTGATGTCTCCTTTAAAATCATTGTCCACATCACTGCCCTTTCTCTCTCCGTCATTGCCTATTACCTTACGCTTCAACCGCTTATTGCTCACCACAATATCGTTCAGGACAATGATGTCCTCCACCAGCACTATCCTGGGGTTCGATTCTTTGATTAAATCGCTAAGAAGTACGGAACGTGTTTTAAAGCCCGGCACCTGAAAAGTAAGAGACCTGTTCTTGTATTGATCAGGTATCTGCAGTTCGAAATTTCCTCCAATGTCAGACATCAGGGCTACCCTTGTTTCAATAATCCCGATTCTGACGAAAGGGATCTCCTTTCCCTCCTCTGAAACCACACTACCCTTGAGGCTGACCTGACCATAACTCTCACTTTTAGCTAAAAACAAAAACGAGGCAATGAGAAGAAGATTAAAGAAGCCGGAAGCAATGGAGTTGGGTTTGAAACCCGAAGGAATACCTGAAAAAATCATCGATTTCTGTTACGCAAACAGTCCCGGCTTTGTTTCCGGCTGTTGATCAGCCTACCGGATACCCCCTTAAAAAGCAACTCTGCCTGATATTACCCAGGGGCATAAAAAACCAGCGCGAGGCTGGTCTTTTAATTGCTGTAGGAGAAGCCTGCCTGCCCGAAGGTTGGCCTGCCTGCCGCAGGCAGGGATTCTCACCTTCAAAAGGTTCAGGTTTCTCCAGAATCCACGAGGCTTATTAAGTCACGCGATTCTCAGTGCTGTAGGAGAAGGAGTCGAACCTTCACGGAGAGATTAGTCTTTACCAGGTAGTCTAGATTTATTTCTTGGTCTCCACCCTCGGGAAAGGAGGGCACGGCTGCCTGTTTCGTCACCCTACAGTGTGTAAAATATCATGTCAAAATTTGAGATTCTTTGGGGAGTTCTACATCAAGAACTCCCCTCTATTTATCTGATTCTAATCTCAAAACATTAAGCTATAGGAGAAGCCTGCCTGCCCGAAGGTTGGCCTGCCTGCCGCAGGCAGGGATTCTCACCTTCAAAAGGCTCAGGTTTCTCCAAAATCCTTGTGACTTTTTATGTCACGCGATTCTCAGTGCTGTAGGAGAAGGATTCGAACCTCCACAGAGTGATTAGTGCTGACTGATAGTCAGCATTTATCTCAGAGTCTCTACCCCCGGGAAAGGAGGGCACGGCTGCCTGTTTCGTCACCCTACAGTGTGTTGTCATTAAAACTTCATTGTTTCTCGTTTGAAACTGTTTCAAAGGTAATAGAGTACACGCAATTTTTAAAATATCGTTAATAAATTGAATCAATATTTACAGATAAAATAACAAATCACTATTTTTGTTACGAATTCATAAACAACCTATATCAGATATGGCCGAGAATTACGAAATCGATAATGTGGATCTGAAGATTCTGTCTATACTTCAAAAAAATGCCAAGAAACCTTATACAGAGGTGGCCAAACTCGCCCATGTTTCCAGCGGCACTGTGCATGTCAGAATGGGCAAGCTGGAAAAGATCGGAATTGTAAATGGAGCCTCCCTCGATCTGAACCTGTCCAGGCTGGGCTACGACATCTCTGCCTTCCTGGGAGTTTACCTTTCCAAGAGTTCATTGTATGACAGAGTAGCTGAACAGCTTATCGCCATTCCTGAGATTACCAGTATTCACTATACAACCGGTAATTATAGCATGTTCATCCGCATCTATGCTAAAAGTACAGAGCATCTTAAAAACATACTCCACGATAAAATCCAGAAGGTAAACGGCATAGAAAGAACGGAAACCTTCATCACCCTGGAAGAGACCCTGAGCAGGAGCGTTATACTGGAAGCCTAGTGTTATAAATTGTGCATTTCCTGTCGTACCTTTGCAGCCCAAATGTGGTTTAGGGACTTTCTGAAGAGGTTCTGAAAAAAATAAGATTTGGGCCGTACAAAAACCCCGATTTCGGAAACCATTCTATACCGAGATTAGTTGTACATTTGTATTTAAAATGATTCTAAATAAGGAAGCATGAGCAATGACGATCAGATTTTAGAAGAATTCACCTCGAAGGAATATGAGTTCGGCTGGACCGTAGACCTTGAGGCGGATGAAGCTCCCAAGGGTCTGAATGAAGATATAGTACGATTTATTTCTGCTAAAAAGGACGAACCTCAGTGGCTTTTAGAATGGCGCCTTGACGCCTTTAAAAAGTGGAAAGAGATGAAAGAGCCTACCTGGCCCAACGTCCATTACCCCAAAATTGACTATCAGGATATCAAATACTACTCTGCTCCCAAAAAAGGGGCAGCTCCAAAATCTTTGGATGAGGTAGACCCTGAACTGATTGCCACTTTCGAAAAACTGGGCATCTCACTTACTGAGCAAAAAAGGCTTACGGGTGTTGCTGTGGATGCTGTAATCGATTCAGTATCAGTAGCAACCACCTTTAAGGATACGCTCGCTGAGTTGGGCATCATATTCTGCTCTTTCTCTGAGGCTGTCAAAGATCACCCTGAGCTGATCAGAAAGCATATGGGTTCTGTAGTACCGGTAAACGACAACTACTTTGCTGCGCTGAATTCGGCAGTTTTCTCTGATGGTTCATTTGCCTATATCCCCAAAGGGGTGCGCTGTCCCATGGAGCTTTCTACCTATTTCCGAATCAATGCGGCCAATACCGGCCAGTTTGAAAGAACACTTATAGTAGCCGAAGAAGGTTCATATGTAAGTTACCTGGAAGGCTGTACGGCTCCGCAAAGAGATGAAAATCAACTCCATGCTGCGGTAGTAGAAATTAAGGCCGCTACGAATGCTGAGGTAAAATATTCCACCGTTCAAAACTGGTTCCCCGGTGACAAGAACGGAAAAGGCGGTATTTATAATTTCGTAACCAAACGGGGTATTTGCGAAGGAGATCATTCAAAAATCTCCTGGACCCAGGTAGAAACCGGATCAGCTGTTACATGGAAGTACCCGTCCTGTATTCTTAAAGGAGATTACTCGGTAGGTGAATTCTATTCCGTAGCGGTAACCAACAACTACCAACAAGCCGACACGGGAACCAAGATGATCCATATCGGTAAAAACACGAAATCAAGAATCGTATCGAAAGGAATCTCTGCCGGTAAGTCTCAAAACAGCTATCGCGGACAGGTTCAGGTAATGAAACGTGCAGACAATGCCCGTAACCACTCTCAATGTGACTCATTATTAATGGGAGATCAGTGTGGAGCCCACACCTTCCCTTACATCGATATAGAAAACCAATCGGCCCAGGTAGAGCACGAAGCCACTACCTCCAAAATTGGTGAAGATCAGATTTTCTACTGTCAGCAAAGGGGTATTGACGAAGAGTCTGCTGTAGCACTGATTGTCAATGGCTATGCCAAGGAAGTACTGAAACAATTACCAATGGAGTTTGCTGTGGAAGCACAAAAACTACTGGCCCTCACCCTTGAAGGATCAGTAGGGTAATCCTCAAATACCAATTAACAAATCCCAAAAGAGAATTATACAGAAATGTTATCTATAAAAAATCTACAAGCAAGCGTTGAAGAAAAAGAGATTCTTCGCGGAATTAACCTGGAAGTGAAAGCCGGTGAAGTACATGCCATCATGGGCCCTAACGGCTCTGGTAAGAGTACCCTGGCCTCTGTATTAGCTGGTAAAGAAGATTACGAGGTTACTGGTGGAGAAGTGGACTTCATGGGCAAGGATTTATTGGAGTTTGACGCTGATGTAAGAGCACGTGAAGGTGTTTTCCTTGCTTTTCAGTATCCGGTTGAAATCCCCGGTGTGAGCACCACTAACTTTATGAAAACAGCCCTTAACCAGATTCGTGAGCACCATGGTGAAAAGCCACTGGATGCGGTTTCTTTTCTGAAGAGAATGAAAGAGAAGATGAAACTGGTAGAGATTGATCAATCTTTGCTGAGTCGCTCTCTCAACGAAGGTTTCTCTGGAGGAGAAAAGAAACGAAACGAAATCTTCCAGATGGCGATGCTTGAGCCAAAGCTGGCTATTTTGGATGAAACTGATTCAGGCCTTGACATTGATGCCCTACGTATTGTGGCCAATGGTGTAAACGCCCTGAAGTCAAAAGAGAATGCTACCATTGTGGTAACTCACTACCAGAGACTGCTGGACTATATCGTACCTGATTATGTACACGTGCTTTATAAAGGGCGCATCGTAAAATCAGGCACCAAAGACCTGGCTCTTGAGCTGGAAGAAAAAGGATACGATTGGATTAAAGAAGAAGCTGAAGCACAAGCTTAAGGGTATGAAAGAAATTGCAGGGAATACCATTATCTCTTCTCTGACCACTCAGTTTGAAGCTTTTGAAAAACAGCTCAACGGACAGAGTAAGTCAGCGGTACACCAGGTAAGAAGGGCGGCTTTGGCTCAGCTTCAGACTGCCGGACTGCCGGCTGCCAGAGATGAAGAATACAAGTTTACCAATCTGACCAGGGCTTTGGTCAAAAATATTGATTTCGATAAGTCAGCTCCGGCTTTCGCCCTCGAATCTGAGGCCATAGAAGGCGTTCAGGTTGAAGGATTAGATGCCTACAAGCTCATCTTCCTGAATGGCGAGTACAATGAGTCATTGTCGGATACTATTTCGGTAGATGGCCTGACCGTTCTCCCCTTCCAGACAGCTCTGAAAGAAAAGCAGGAGACTGTAGAGCAGTATTTCGGTAAGAATGCCGCCCTCGAGTCTGATCCGTTTATCGCTATGAATACTGCCTTCAGCATGAACGGAGTATTTATTGAGATTGCTGACAAGGTGGTCGTTGATAAACCTATCGCTCTTTACTTTATCGGAGATAGTGCCAATGCCCAACTGTCATACCAGATCAGAAACCTGGTGGTAGCTGGTAAGTTTACCCAAGCCACCATCATAGAGAAATTTGATACGGTTGGCGGGCACGAGAGTTTTACCAATGTAGTAAACGAATTCTCCGTTGACCACAATGCGCATATCCAGTATTTCAAAATAGAAAACGATAGTGATAAGGCCTATCACGTATCTAATACTTATGCTTCACAGGAAGGCAGCAGCAACTTCACTGCCAATACCATTGCCCTGAATGGCGCCATGGTCCGAAACAATCTGAACATTCGACTGGATGGTGAGGGTTGTGAATCACATATGAATGGCCTTTATGTACTGAAGGGTAAAACACATGTGGATAATCACACGGTAGTGGACCATGTTAAGGCCAATTCATACAGCAATGAGCTGTATAAGGGCATCATGGATGATAAATCACGTGGTGTTTTCAATGGTAAAATCTTCGTTCGTCAGGATGCACAGAAAACCAATGCATTCCAGTCAAATAAGAATGTATTACTGTCAGACAATGCCACCATCAACACCAAGCCTCAGCTTGAGATTTGGGCCGATGATGTAAAGTGTTCTCATGGTTGCACGACTGGTCAACTGGATCAGGATGCATTATTCTATTTACAGGCCAGGGGGATTCAGAAGGAAAAGGCAAGAGCCATTTTACTGAGAGCCTTTGCCAGCGATGTACTCGAGAACATTGATAACGAGGCAATCAAAAACTACCTGGAAGCAATTATTACAGAGAGATTGGAGGCTTAATATGGCGACAACGCTAGAGCATACAGGCTTGGACATTCAGAAAATCAGGGCAGAATTCCCCATTCTACATCAAAATGTGAATGGTAAACCCCTGATTTATTTGGACAATGCAGCAACTAATCAAAAACCTCAGAGGGTTATTGACGCACTGGTACACCATTACCAAAAAGACAATGCCAATATTCATCGCGGCATTCACACCTTAGCGGAAAGATCTACTTCAGCATTTGAGGCTACAAGAAAGGCTGTGCAAGAGTTTATCAATGCCAACGAGGTAGAAGAAATTATCTTCACAAAAGGGACCAGCGAGAGCATCAACCTAGTAGCTTCCAGTTTTGGACGTAAGTTCCTGAATGAGGGCGATGAGGTATTGATATCAGCTATGGAGCACCACTCCAATATTGTGCCCTGGCAAATGATCTGTGAAGAACGTGGAGCCCTGCTTAAGATAATACCCATCAATCAGGATGGTGATATTATACTCGAAGAAGTAGACGCGCTACTATCGGAAAGAACAAAACTTGTGGCGTTTAACCACGCTTCCAATTCGCTTGGAACGGTAAACCCGGTAAAGGAACTGATACAGAAAGCCAAAGCGGTTGGGGCAAAGGTTTTAGTGGATGGTGCGCAAGCTACCTCCCATTTGACTGTAGATGTACAGGCTTTAGGTGCTGACTTCTATGCTTTTTCTGCTCATAAGATGTATGGCCCTACAGGGCTTGGCGTATTGTATGGTAAAAGAGATATTCTGGAAAAGATGCCTCCTTACCAGGGTGGTGGTGAAATGATCAAAGATGTAAGCTTTGGTAAAACCACCTACAACGACATCCCTTATAAGTTCGAGGCGGGCACTCCAGACATTGGTAATGTAATCGCTTTCAAAGCCGCCATTGAGTTTATCAATGAGCTAGGCAAGGAAAACATTGCAGCCTATGAATCAGAGCTGCTGACACATGCTACTGCCAAACTGGAAGCGGTTGAGGGAGTAAGAATCATCGGCACGGCCAAACAAAAGGTAAGTGTGGTTTCTTTCGAAGTGGAAGGCATCCACCACTTTGATCTGGGTATGTGGCTCGATGCTAAAGGTGTAGCTGTGCGTACAGGTCACCATTGTACACAGCCTCTGATGGACTTCTACTGTATAGAAGGAACTGCCAGGGCCTCTTTTTCGGTTTACAATACAATTGAGGAAATTGATGCCTTTATAGTGGCATTAGAGGATACGATCAGCAAGTTTAAAAGATAATGAGCCAGACTGTCAACGATATACAAGACCAGATCATAGAGGAATTTTCCATGCTGGATGGCGACATGGAAATGACCATTGGCTATATCATGGAATTGGGTGATCAGCTGCAGGATCTTTCGGATGAGCAAAGGTCGGAAGACAATATCGTGAAAGGCTGTCAGTCAAAGGTATGGCTGGATGCTCGTCTTGATGGGAATATGGTGATTTTTGGAGCTGACAGCAATACAGCTATTACCAAAGGTCTGGTGAGTATCCTGGTAAGAATAGCCTCTGGCAGAACACCACAGGAGATTGTGGATGCTGACTTTTACTTTATTGATAAAATAGGATTGAATCGTTTTATCGGTACCCAAAGATCGAATGGTCTGGGTGCCATGATGAAGCAAATGAAAATATATGGACTGGCTTTTTCTACACAGGTAGAAAACGTAAACTCCAATGACTAAATCCCAAACTCCAATGGCTGAGCCTTATAATTTAGAGGATAGAACAGAGGAATTTGCAAGGGAACTGAGAAGTATACTCTCGGCAATTATTAATAAACATAAGGGGTCTTAGGCCTCTCATTTTGATGGTTACAATACGAATCAAGGTCTGGAATTTGGATTTTCAGATTTTTGGAATTTGATGAAGCAATGAGCGAATCAGCAATTAAAGACGGACTTCGGGATGAAGTCGTAGCAGCTATAAAAACAGTATATGACCCGGAAATTCCGGTGGATGTATATGAGCTGGGACTGATCTATGAGATCAATGTATTTCCGGTTAATAACGTTTATGTTCTGATGACCCTGACCTCTCCTTCCTGCCCGGCAGCGGAGATCATCCCTGAAGAAGTAAAGCAAAAAGTACAAGGCATTGAAGGTGTCAATGATGTGGAGGTTGAATTAACATTCGATCCACCTTATGCACAAGAGATGATGTCTGAAGAAGCCCAGCTTGAGCTTGGGTTTATGTAATACCGTTTTATGTTTCGAGTTCAATGTTTGAAGGTTGAACGGGAACATTAAACAGAGAACTTTAAACTTATAAACACAAAAAATATGTATCCTGAACATTTACTTGTCCCTTTCAGGCAAGAATTAACAGAAGCAGGCTTCTCTGAGCTGAAGACTGCTGACTCCGTAGATGAGCACCTTGGTGAGCATAAAGGCACCTCCCTTATCGTAATTAACTCTGTTTGTGGTTGTGCTGCCGGTACGGCACGTCCCGGGGTGAAAATGGGCTTAAAATTAGCCGACAAACAACCTGATAACCTGATGACTGTTTTTGCTGGTGGAGATGTAGAAGCTACTGCCAAAGTAAGAGAGTATCATATGCCCTACCCTCCTTCTTCTCCCTCTGTGGTTTTATTCAAAGATGGTGAGCTGGTACACATGGTAGAAAGACATCACATCGAAGGAAGAAGTGCTGAGGTAATCGGCAACCACCTGGCGGATGTATTCGAAGAATATTGCTAAAAAAAATTGAAAATTTGTGCACTTGCTTTCATGTCGTTCACATACATAAGTTTGTGGAAAAACCTCAAAAACTACATGTAGCGACATTTAAGCGATTTTAGGGATTTGGTGGGTTAAAAGAACCTTCTTATCATTGAGGACCCTAAACATCTGAGATTACTCAAAAATACTCAGTATAACATCAAAAAAGGGGTTTCCTGCGGGTTACCCTTTTTTTGTGCATTCTTCTCAATTGTCCTTTATATCAATACGTATTTTCTATTGTTATCGGCAGACAGCATACATGACTAAAGGTTCTGATTATAACATTTGGTCATTTGACAAATAGAATATTAGAAAAGTTCAATTTTAAACCTGGAGATCTGATACACTCCCCCGTTTCTACCACACAGATAACTCAAGAGCAGCTTTTCTAATAAAATTCAGTAGTCATGCGAATTGCTCCGGCCTTATTACTTATTGACAGTAATGGTATAATTGCCGGCTATGCCTTCACCGTGATTGGCTGTACCGGCATTACCATCCGATGTAAATGAAAAAACGAAGAGGCTTTCGGTCAATGTAACAATGGTAATGATCTTGCCATCGTCAATTGACAGTTGTCGTGCTTCTTCATCCGCCCACTCCCAGGTGCCTGATGCCCGGAACATATCACCAGCATTGGTCGTGGTATATCCGGCATTGGTAAAGGAGAAAGCAAAGCCTGTGAAGTTGGCCGTGGCGTCTTGTCCGTCTATAATGATGCTACCTCCCTCAGATATGTCCCAACTGCCGGCAAGCTTTTCAAATGCCAGTTGCTGAGCACTGGGGTCTTCCTCTCCACCGCAAGCCATAGCAGAGATGATTCCCAAAATGAATAGAAAGGCTATCGTGTTGATGGGTTTAATACTTTTCATGTTTGTTTTATTTTCTGATCATGATCTTTTTCTGCACTGTATTGCTTCTATTGGTAAACTGTACCAGATAGAGTCCATTCCGGTAAGTCGACACATCGAGTCGCAGCTCAGTTTTCCGGTAATCGCTGACAGCAAAGGTTTCGTTACCCGATACATCATAGAGCTGGATATCCAGACCTTGTCCATAGTATCCTGAAAGATCTATGGTCACCATATCCGTAGCCGGGTTGGGATAGATCCGTATCGCTTCGGCATCAAGCGTTTCGCGTTCCAGAGAAGTAATGATGGCACCGTCTGCACTCAGTGAAAGAATTCCGGTCCCTCCATTGGAGTTAATAGTGATATCCCCGGTGTATGTCTGAGCGGCTGGCGGGGTGAAACTCATGGTGATCACCTCACTCCCTCCCGGGGCAATACTATTGCCCGAAACAGGACCATTAAATGCAGTGGGATAAAAGATGCTGGTGACATCAAGCGTGGCATCACCATCGTTGTGAATGGTTATATCAAAGGTAGTAGAAATTCCCAACGGAGTGGCGGGTATATCCAGGTCGCCTGTGATACGCATATCGGCCTCAGGTACATTGTCAATCGCAATGGTAAAGACCTTTTCATAAGTGCCTCCTCTGCCATCATCTGCCTGAATACGAATACTGTAACCGGCTTTAGTCTCCAGGTCGAATACCTCTGCTGCCTTGAGTTCGTTGCTGTCAATGGTAAATGAAGCATTATCTGCATCCCCGGCACCGGTGGCAAAGCTAAAAGTATGGGTGTCTCCTGCATCGGGATCGCTGGCCGTCAGCATAGCCACAACATCTCCGATAGCATTGTTCTCCAATACACTACCTGCCGAAAGGCTGATGTCTGTAGGTGAAATATTTGTATTGTACACCTCTCCTGTAAAAGTACCCGACAAGTCATTACCTGCTACATCCGTTATACCACTGGTATTGTTAAGATTCAGACCAAAGCTCCCCTCCCCGATAATGTTATCTACCGTCACAGTAATGCTGGTACCTGAACTGGCAGAAAGGCTGGCAATAGCAGCATCTTGCGTACCTGTGAATACCAGGCTGAAGTTATTTGTGGTAACCCCATATACCGCTTCACTGAAGGTGACTGTATATTCCACACTAGTGGCTGATGCTGGATTCGGATCAGCCCTGACTATGCTCTGAACATCTGGAGCATTTGTATCAATGCCGATCAGGAAAGTATTGGTATTTGGGCTGGCATTCCCGGCTGCGTCTGCAGCGGTTATAAATATGGTAATGGAGCTCGTAAAAGGTCTGAATGTCACATCTGCTATCCAGTTGCCATTGGCATCGGCAGTAGTAGTCTGCAGGGTAAAAGGTCCTGCTCCAACTATAATCGCAGCAAAAGGCTCAGCTGTACCGGAATAAATCAGCCTGGTATCATTCGTAATAAAGTCGGTATTGCTGATACCGGTGTCTTCAGTTATTCCGGCCAATAACGGATTAGTCGGAGTATTGGTATCCACCACCACAGACTGCACCGCTCCCTGATTGCCCACATTGCCAATAACATCCGTGGCTCTGGTTGTGATATCATAACTACCATCATTCAGCGTCAGTGCGCTATGGTCATAAGTCCACTCACCTAAGCCATCTGTCAGGGTAGTTCCTATGCTGTTTCCGTCAATAAAGATCTCTACAAGGCTATTGACTTCGGCTGTACCGGAAAAAATCAAAGTCTGATCACTGGTTACAAAATCGGTCGGATCAGCACCTGTATCATCAGAAACTGCTTTCACCAATGGGGCGTCTGGCCCAGTAATATCTGCCTGTATGCCGAACTGCGTAGCTGCGGTGTTATCATTACCAGCGGCATCCTGCGTCACACCGGCTGCTATATCAACCAGTACTGCCCCATTCGCGGAAGGGCTTATGGAGACTGTATAAACAGCCCCGGAGCCGGAAAAGCCGGAGGCGATTCCATTGCTTATCGTAATATCGCTCAGATCAAAACTGACCACGTCTTCGGTAAAGGTGATGGTGATCGGAATATCTGTATTGACTGTGCCACTGAGTGTGCTGGAAATCGTCACATCAGGGGCAATAAAATCTACGATTACTTTGACTCCCACCGCATCAGTCGCTAACAGATTGCCTCCAAAGTCTGCTAATTCATCATGTTGATTTTCATATGTAATAGACAACTGACTTAAAGCTGAGCTCAGGTCAGCGGTGTTCAGTACAATCTGATTATCAGAAGCTGTTCCATCTGCCTGGGTAATGACGCTAAAGCTGGTGCCTGCCAGATCAGTTACCTGAAAGTCAGTCGGGTTCCCTCCGTTGGTCTGAACGGGTTCACTAAAAGTCAGGGTCAATTGGGTATTGTTATCTTTTGCAGCACTTACCAGGGTGGGTGCTGTTACATCAGTATCGACCAAAACACCTGATGCATCTGTAGCCAGTGCATTACAATTGAAGTCCGCTACTTCATTATGGTTGTTGACATAGGTGACACGCACATCTCCCACTGCAGTACCCAGCGTAGCAACCGATAAGGTAATCTCGTTATCCCCTGCTGTAATATCTGATACCGCATCAACTGTGAGCACATTGCCGATGCCATCGGTTACAATAAAATCTTCCGGATAGCTCTCATAGACTGTTACCTCTTCGTTGAAGCTTAATATCAATTTGTTGGCATTTTCCGTTCGTCCTGACTCGAGTACCGGAGCGGTACCATCCACCAAGGTAGGTAAATCAAATATGAAAAAACCTCCGCTTTCTCCTGTCAAAAACAGCTTATCACCATGATTACTAAAGTTGATAGACAACGGATGACCTACTTCAGCAGGTATCTGCATGTCCTGAGTATTTCCTGCATAACTGGCAGTAGAGAGGTCATATGGATCGTCTAAAGAGAACCTGTAAACTCTGTCATGCTCTGCACCAGCTACAAATACCTGGGATCCGCTAACATCAAAGGCAAAAGATCTCAGGTCCGTATCAAGAGCGTTCAGAATAGTGTTAAATGTGTTCTGCTTACCCAGATAAACCGCATTCTCTATGTTATAGGGCTCGGCAAGTTCATAAACCGAGAAACCATCTTCTAATACGAATAATAGCGTACCATCCTTATTAAAGCTCATGTCGTTTGGAGATATACCTTGGGATCTCAGGTCCAGTTGTCCCGATTTTTCCATATCAGTTATTTCAAGATCATAAGGCTTCTCTAAATCATACGTCTGTAATATTCCTGTTGCCTCAAAATAAGCGTACCATGAACTTCCTTCTTCATCAAAGAGACTTAAATCCACCTCGTACGGCACAAGCTCATAATAATAAAATTCTAATGCATTCTTAGGAACAATCGGATAATCAAAATCGAAAGGTTGGTACAACTCATAATTGTAAACAACTATACCATAATTGAAAAAAGCCTGCATACCATCATGGCTAAAGTCAACGTCAACCAGCCTATGAGAACCTAAGTTAGCAGCTGTGAATTCACTGCTTTCTTTCGATAAAACTGCCTGATGCACATCGTGACTATTGAATGCAAGAGGGACTTCTATCCCTACCTGGTCACTCTCCATCACATTACAGTTTAAATCCAGAACTCCTCCCGAATTATTGATATAGGTAACCGTCACCCCTCCGGATGCTGAACTGAGCTCCGGTATGGTAAGCATAAGATTCCTATCGGCAACCAGTGGGTCATTTATTGATGAAACAGTCAGACTATTCCCTCTGCAATCTCTTACAATAAAGTCCGATGGTTGAGCACCATTCATAACGACATTCTCATGAAAATTGATTTCCAACTGATCTTCTCCCCTGATATTTCCTTCTGCCATCACCGGCCCGTCATGATCAATGATTTGATATTCATAGATGCGATCGCTCAACACAAAAAAAGCGGAGCCATCATCATTGAAACCAATGTCCTGAATTTCATCTCCCGCGATACGAAATCTGTTAAAACCTTCAAAACTATCCGTAAAAGGTCCATTTCTAAAACCTCTTTGGGTAACAGTCGTGAAGAATTCGGGGTCACTGGCCCAAGTCCATACAATAGACTTTTCTTCATTATCATATTTAATGACCCTGGTAGCGGGACCACTAGAGCTTGTCTGCTTTTGTGCTGATGCAATACTCTTAATCAGCGATATATTATAAGCTTCTGTTGGTTCGAAATAAAAATAAACAAGACGACTCAAGGGTTCAGAGGTGTTTGAATTCAGAAAATTCTTAACCACCGTAAGCCTGGTTCCATCATCGCTAAAATCGAAACCACGGGCAGTTACTCCTTCTTCATAGAAAATACCTCTGGCATCAGGTCCTCTGTTGACTGCCCCTGTTAAACTGTAAGCATTAGATAAGTCGAAGACCTCAATAAAACCTCCCGGACCATTGAGCACAAACAGTTGATCTCCGGAATTATCAAATAAGAAAGAGGTTATATGATCCGTATTACTATCTACCAGCAATTTTACTCCTTCATAAGTAGCCGTAGACAGATCAAAGGGCACAGAAAGATTCAGCTGATATATGTATTGGTCCTCCGAGTTGCTGGCGGTACCAAGAATAAACAACCTATGCCCGGTATGACTAAATTCCATGGAAGTTGCTGCATCAATAGATAAAATAGTTTCAAAAGAATACCCTTCATTATCTCTTACTTTTTGGCCTTTGCTTATATCATGCGCTTGGTGAACCGGAAGGCTGATTCCCGTTAAATCCTCAGCCATCAAATTCCCTGAAAAGTCCCCGATTGTACCAGCGTTTTCATAGGTGATTTTTAACTCGCAGGCAGCTCTGCTTATACCCGGTATGTATAAATGAAGCTGACTACTGTTCCAGTAAACTACAAATGGATTTCCAGGCAAAAACTCCCTTCCCTGAGAATCAGTAACTCTGAATTTTCCAGTAGTATTGTATACTGCCCTAACCGGTTCGCTCATATTAATGGTAATTCGATCCTCACTGGTCTTTGTGGCACTAAGCATCACGGGAGGAGTATTATCCTCTATCATCACCCCATTAGCATCTGTAGCCAGATCATTTCCACCAAAGTCACTGATGGTGCCACTCGTCTTCGCATAACTTATCTGTAGTGTTCCCACCGCCAGATTCAGGTCTTTCACGAGTAGTGCAATCTGTGTATCTGCCGGGTCCACGTCATCAATTTCGATAGTGGTAAAAGTGGTTCCCCTGGAATCTACTACGACAAAATCGCCAGGATTAGCATCCAGAACCTGCACAGCCTCACTCAAGGTCAGTATCAGTCTTTGATTATTGTCATTGATACCGCTCACCAGAGTTGGAGCGGTTACATCCAGGTCTGCTACTACCCCTGTTGTATTGGTAGCCAGAACATTGGAGCCAAAATCGGCTATCTCATTTTGGGTATTTGTATACGTGATCAACAGGTCTCCTATCAAGGTGCTCAGGTTACTGACTTTAAGGGTTACTTTGTTATCAAAAGGAGTTTCATCTCCCTGGATAAGGCCAGTCCCCTCATTTCCCATGCCATCTGTCACTTTAAAGCCAGTATTGGCACTTCCCGTACTTTGAACAGGTTCGTTAAAGGTCAGAATGAGGTTTTGGTCATTTTCCTTCTGTACACCAACTAAGGCAGGCGCGACTTTATCATGGTCAATGAGGATGCCGTTGAGGTCTGTAGTCATTACATTTCCACCAAAATCACGCACCGCTCCATGAGCATTGGTGTATGTAACTGTAATATCGCCAACAGCATTGGAGAGAGCGTTTGATACCTCCAGCGTAAGTTCTGAACCTGGTGTATGACCTATATGCTGAGGACTAACATCAATGGAATTACCCGCACCATCTTTTATAGAAAAATCATCTTCATGAGTGCGATTAACATCTACTGTTTCGCTAAAAACAAGTTTTACCTGGTTATTGCTCACTACTGTAGCGCTTATCAGGGTCGGTAATGTTGTATCCAGGTTGGCCGTAACTCCCGTATTATCGGCATCCATGGTATTGTCTCCGAAATCTTCAATTGTTCCATTCAAGGCTGTGTAGGTCAGCAGGGCATCACCAACAATACCAGAAAGACTTGCCACTTCTATAATGAGCTGGTTATCTTCTGTAAGTGCCGGTTGCATACTCAGGGTGGGGACTGTATTGCCCAGTCCATTCTTCAGGACAAAATCGGAAACGGCAAACCCTTCCAGTTGGACAGGTTCGGAAAAAGTAAGCTGCAACTCCGTATCGCTAAGGTTCGTTAAAGAAGACATTACGGGAGCTTCCTGATCGATATCAATACGCCAGGGTTCGGCAAAACCTGCCATAGGGATACAGGCGGCATCGGCTACCTGATTGTTTGTATGGCTATAAAGCAGAAACAAATCACCCGTAGCTGCAGACATATCTGCTACATCCAATACAAGGGTATTGCCTGAAGAAATACTTACCTGGTTGACCTGAAAGTCATTTCCACTACCATCGGTCAGTGTGAAGTTTGTGCCTGCATTGGTATTCAACGTTACTGCCTCACTCAACTGAAGCGTAATACGGGTACTGCTGCTTTGTACTACTCCTGTTACTACAGGAGCACTTTCATCTACAAAATTATATTGATCTATCCGCCCTTCGGGAGTGATGAGAAAAGTGCTCTTACCTGTACGATGCAGACTCAACCCTACTGCTTCGGCATCACTGAATGAAGGACTAAAATTGGCCTCTTCATCTGTCACAAAAATAGCCGTGGCAATGTCAAAAGGAGTAGTCAGTCGGTAAGACAATACGCTTTGCGATGCAGACAAAATAAGGAGATGTCTTCCGTCATCGCTGAATTCAAAGGATTCAGGTGTATTATTGTCCAGGTCCACCGACTTCCGGGAGCTTTGAACAATTGAGTTAAAGGCATATGGCGTATTCAGGCGATACTGTACAATTTCATTGTCTCCATTGTAATTAAATGAAATCTCACTTCTCTCACTGTAGACTGCTGTAAAGAGCCGCCCGTCATCGCTAAACCACATATCCTTCAGTCCGAAACGTCCGGGCCCACCTGACAAAGTGAGGTCACTCTTATTTGACTGAGTAGCCAAATCAAATGGTTCTCCCAGCGAATACAGAACAACATCAAAACTTTCAGGCTTATAGACCAGTAGCTTTTTTCCATCCTGACTAAAGTCAAACTTCGGTCCTACGAACCCCATTTCGCTGAACTCAAGCAGGCCTGAGAAGGTTGCATTCGCCAAATCATATGGGTTACCCAACCTGTATTCAGACACAACATTGCGATCAGCTTCGATCTGACCGGATAAATAGAGTTTTGTACCGTCATTGCTGAAGTCAATATCGCCTGCTATAAAAGGCAGATTTCCATCTTCCAAACTAAAACTCTGACTTGCCTGGAAGGCCGCATTCTCAATATTAAAAAAGCCTCCGAATACGGTTACCCCTGTCCCGTCAGAAACCATGGTATTGTCATAATCATCTTTAATGGTACCTGTACCATGCGTATAGGTAAGTAACATGCTTCCATCAATGCCTGACACACCAGTGATGTTCAGTGTAAGCTGGTTGTCGTTGGGAATATCATCGGTGATTGGCTGAACAGTGAAGGTACTACCGCTGCAATCTGTCAGTATAAAATCTGATGCTGACAATTGATCAACAGCAATATTTTCAGAAAAAGTGACCCGGATCTTATCTTCTCCCGGCCTCTCGGTAAACGCCATTACCGGTGGCGTGGTGTCCTTTATGACATCGATACTCACAGGTGCTCCTTCGTTGCCCAGCACATCACTGAGCACCATCTGCACAGTAAGCGTGCCGTCTGGCAAGTTGCTTACATCTACCGGCCCAAAGGACTGATTGATGCCTGTAACACTTCCCTGAGCTGTTAAAGGGGTTCCTCCTCCCGAACTACTGATGGTATAACTGTAAGCCCCAGGAAGCTCAGCACCAGATAGATCAAAGCTGAAATTGGTCTCGTTAAGTAGTCCCACCCCAGTGATCAAAGAAGACAAGCCATATCCCTGTGGTCCCAATTGGTCTTTCAAATCAGCTCTCGCAGTCTGAGAAATTGAAGCAAAGTTTCCGGCAGCATCTTTAAGTCCTTGTGTTTGAAATCTAACCCAAAGTTGCTCTGAGCCATTTGGTATTCCCCCCATGGTAAAATATACCCTGACCTCTGTGGCAGGCACATTCAGAGAGGCATCATTGAAATCGGTGTAATGTGTAGTGATAAAAGGAGACAGATGTCCCACTCCACTACCTCCCAGAATTATCGAATAACGATCCAGCACGCCACTCTGCTGCCTGTGATTGAAAATGGATTCGTTAAAGGTAACATCTACGTAGCTGTTATCTGCTGCCATTACAAGGGACTGCACGAAAGGCCTGGTTTTGTCAAACAAGGTGAACTGACGCGGATCTGCGTAAGTACTGAGGGACGCTCCTTCTGCATCGTAAAAGTCCGACTCCATAAAGATCAGGTTCAGTAGTTCAGTACCCTCAGCCAATCCATCAAAGGTGAAGTTGAGTCGCAAGGTGGCTTCACCTCCGGTAAGGGGCTGATCATTCTCATCTGTAAGCCCCGTAACCACCAGGTTCTGAGCGATTCCTCCACTTAACTGAAGTGTAAACATATCGGAGGTCACCGCACTGCTGGCATCTGGTACTGAAAACACAGGCTCAGTAAAACGCACCTCCAGAAAACCATTTTCCTTATCCAACTCAATCGCTGTAATTTCGGGAGTACTGTTAGCAATGGTGACATTGAACTGCTGATCAGTGCTGTTTCCATCAGAATCAGTAGCCGTGAGCACAATAGGGTAAACGCCCACCGGTTTTCCTTTGGTACTTTCAAGGATGTAAGCTCCTTCCGTAATCTTTCGGATTACATCACTATGAACCTCGGCAATGTAGAGGTTACCCGCTGCATCTACCGTGATACCTGCCGGACCATTAAAGCGTGCAGCAGAAGCCTCCCCCTCAATATCCCCCTTTTGCCTGATAGCACCTGCCAGTATACTCACTACTCCTGAGGGAGATATTTTGCGTATGGTATGATTCTCAATTTCAGCAATGTACACATTGCCTGAAGCATCTACATCAATGCCGGTAGGCCTTCCCAATCGCGGATAGGTACCTGTTCCGTCCGGCTGAGTACCGGAACCCGCAATCATGGTGGCTTCTCCTTCGAGAGTTAGTTTTATTACACGGTTTCCACCGCGGTCTGCCACATAAAGATTGCCATCAGGACCATAAGCTACTTCAAAAGGGTCCGAGAAATCGGTCCATTTCCCTATGGTCGTTACCTGCCCTGCTGGGGAGATTTTCCGGATACGGTTGTTATTGGAATCAGCTACATAGACATTATCATCGCTATCCACAGCCAGTCCCATGGGATAATTGAATTTGGCAGCTTCTCCAGCTCCATCCTTAAATCCACGGTTGGACCCGGCCAGAACAGTTACCACTCCTCCGCTTGAAATCTTTAAGATCCGGTGTTTCGTTCGTTCGGGTACATAAAAATTACCCTGACTGTCTCTGACCACATCATGGATGGCCTTCAGGGCAAAATCGTTGCCTTGTTCATCCTTCATTTTCATAGTCGAAACCACACCCTCAGGGCTTACTACCCTGATCGAATTTCCACCTGCATCCGCTACATAAAGGGTTCCATCAGGGTCTGCCATAAGGCCATAGGGAGACTGGAAAGCTGCCTCATTACCGGTTCCGTCCTTATGTTCCTCTATTCCGTTTCCTGCCCATAAGGACACTATATTGACATCACCATACCTGAGTCTGAGCCAGTCTGGTAAGCCAGTGGCGGTCAACGTGACCTCCTGATCATCGGGTTCGATTGTGGTTGCTACATATTCGTAATTTTCATTCTGGCTGGCGCTTTCCACCGGAGTGGAGGTAAAAACAGGCGGATTGTCAGAAATATCGGTGACTTCTATAGCGATAGTCACTCCGATGGAATTATCATTGCTGTCTGAGATGGTTATAAAAACGCTATAAACGTTGCTGTCGACTTTACTTAAAGGTGCTTCAAAATCGGGTGGTGATATGAAACGGAGTTCTCCCGTTGTCTCGTTCAATTGAAAAAGATGCTCATCATTTTGAGAGCCCAGCACAAAAGAAAGCGGACTGGCATCATCAGCTGTCACCGTATAAGCCACATCACTACTATTCTCCGGAAACTCTACTCTCCTTGCAGAAGTCAGCTCAGGTCTGGTTTTATCGAGTACCTGAATGATAAAATCCTGAGTATCGATAGCGCCACCGGGATCTTCCGCCTTAAGCGACACATTATAGGCACCCGGAAGAACATTTGCCGTACCTTCAAGCCAGTAAGAGCCTCCTGATATCTTTCGGATTACATCGCTATGGACTTCAGCGATATAAAGATTGCCGGCAGCATCTACCGTGATACCGGCCGGACCATTAAAACGTGCCACAGAAGCCTCTCCCTGAACATTTCCCTTCTCATTGATAGCACCAGCCAGTATACTCACTATTCCCGAAGGCGATATTCTGCGAATAGTATGGCTTTCTATCTCTGCAAAGTACACATTGCCTGAGGCGTCTACATCTATGCCCGTAGGTCTGCCGAATCGCGGGTAGATACCTGTTCCGTCCGGTTGCGTGCCGGAACCGGCAATTACAGTGGCTTCTCCCTGGAGACTGAGCCTTACTATACGGTTTCCCCCGCGGTCTGCCACATAGAGTCTGCCATCAGGACCATAAGCTACTTCAAAGGGGTCAGAGAAATCGGTCCGTTCCCCTATGGTTGTTACTTGTCCTCCCGGTGTGATTTTCCTGATACGATTATTATTGGAATCAGCTACGTAAATGTTATCATCGCTATCCACAGCCAGTCCCATAGGAAAATTAAACCTGGCTACTCCTCCTACTCCATTGGCGTAACCACGACTAGACCCGGCCAATACACTGACGACACCAGTTGCCGAGATTTTTAAAATCTGGTGATTCGTTCGTTCCGGTACATAAAAATTACCCTGACTGTCTCTGACCACATCATGAATGGCCTTCAGGGCAAAATCATTGCCTTGTTCATCCTTCAGTTGCATAGTCGAAACCACACCCTCAAGGCTTATCACCCTTATCGAATTCCCTCCTGCATCGGCTACGTACAGCGTACCATCCGGGTCTGCCATGAGGCCATAGGGAGACTGGAAAGCTGCCTCACCTCCTGTTCCGTCCTTGTGTTCCTGTGTTCCGTTTCCTGCCAGGGTGCTCACAAGATTGCTGTTACTACCTCCGAGGCTGAGCCAACCAGGTTTGGTAACTGCAGTTACGGTCACAGGATCACCATTGTCATCTTTAGTAAGTATCGGGTAGTGGTAGCTGGTTTTCTCATCTACACTCAATACGGGGTTTGAGATAATCTCAGGTGCATGCACACCTTCCACCTTGAGTTTAAAGCTTTGCTCGGTACTCTCACCGGTCTCATCTGTGGCTGTCAATACTATATCATAGTCACCATCTACCGTACCCGCTTTTCCTGAGAGGTAATAGGTTCCTCCGATTTGCTTTATATTGTGATTCCGATGATCCGCCACATATAATTTCCCTGATGGGCCTACTGCGATACCAGCCGGGCCATCAAAACGCGCTGTCGCTACATCGCCTGTCGCATCACCATCCTGGTCCAGCACTCCGGCTATTACAGATATCTCTCCTGATACACTGATCTTACGGATGACATCATTGCCAAGGTCAGCCACATATACATTCCCGGCATCATCTACATCAATGCCCGTAGGGCTCTTGATTGAGGGGTATGTAGTAATACCATCTGGTTGTGTACCTGAACCAGCCAAAGTAGTCACCTGGCGATCGGGTGTGATTTTCCTTATACGTCCCGTTCCGCGATCAGCTACATAGATGTTATCGTCTTTGTCTATGGCAATCTCAAAAGGGTCAGCTAACCTCGCAGTGCTGTAATCCCCGTCATTGGTGCCGTAGCCTTTGCCACCGGCAAAAATGGTTACCTCACCATTGGTATCGATCTTCCGGATGGCACTATTACCGGAGTCTGCAACATAGATATTATCGTTACTATCAACAGCCAGTCCCATGGGAAATTTGAAACGAGCCTCAGCGCCATTGCCATTGTCGAATCCCTGGCTTCCTCCGGCCAATACGGTTACCTTAAGGTCAGTATCAATCTTGAGAATTCTGTGTTTGAATCGCTCAGGCACATACAGATTCCCCTGACTATCTATGACTACATCATGTATAGAGGCCAGGGAAAAAGGTGCACCTGACGGGTCTGTAAGTGCCAGCGAGGAAACCTCTCCCTGTGGTGTCACGAGCCTCACAGAAGTTCCAGCGGCATCGGCTACATAGATGTTTCCGTTATCTGCCACTGTAAGACCATAGGGTGTGCTGAAAGAAGCAGCACTTCCGTATCCATCGACCTGAGCCCCGGTACCAGAGCCGGCAACTAAGGAGGTGTTGTTATGATTCACCGAAAGACTCAGCCAGTCGGGCAGGCTGGTCGCAGAAACCGAAATCACATCTCCATCCTCATCTGATACCTCTATTGCATATGTGTAATTTCCCCCTCCTTTAATGAAGAGAATGGGTACCGAGATGAATTGTGGTGATTCACCGTTCAATGAGGTAGCATTTACCTCTCCTACATGCTCAATGGCAACCGGTTTCTTTGCCCTGGTTTCTGAACGGTAATCCATACCCGGTATGTCATGCTGTGCATGCAATGAAAATGTAAGTATCAGGAGTGAAAAGAGCAGGCATGCTGCATAAATAGCCCTGATAAGGTTGATGTCTTTTCCTGGTTCCATATCCAAAGATTTTAGAGAGACTCTTGCAATACCGGCTGAAGAAATCAGCCATTCGGCTATATGAAATAGGCCATTATCAGAGGCGGTTCATACGAACCAGGGTGTTAAAAACACGACATCGGGATATGAAAAAACCGACCATCAAAAGCAAACAATTGATAATCAACAACTTAAGAAATAGCAGATTGATTTAATTACCAGGCAATCTTCCTGTTTTTCTATCAACTATTAACGTGAAGCTTATATTAAGGGAATAATCCGACCTGCCAAATGGATTTTCTGTTTTCCAGTACTGCCATTCAGCTGTTTGGGCGATCAGATCTAAGGGTGATCACCGGAACTATCGGTGTAATAGCTCCGGTTTGGACTCAACAACCAAACGAGGTATTATTTGATGATCACCTTTTTTCTTGCAGACTCAGTACCATTGGACAACAGAAGCAGATAAACACCCTTTCGCATCCTGGAAACATCTATCTTGATCTCGCGCTGAGTCGACTGCTTTTCTTTATGTGTTATCTGGTATCCTGAAAGCCCTATTAATTCAAGGTCAACCGACTGTCCATTAAATACTGAAACATCAATGGTCAGTAAGGTTGTAGCAGGATTCGGAAAAATCCGTACCTGATCACTCAAATCCGGTAAGTCTTCAAAACCGGTCACTAGTTCACCGGTACCTGTCAGTGCTACTGTTTTCTCCCCCACATTGGTCTGGAAAGTCACCATTCCCGAGAAGTCCCCCCGGTCCGTAGGCGAAAAAGTAATATTAAAAGTAACCGACATGGCAGGAGTGATCTCAGCTGTATTGATATCAACAGAAAAGGGTCCACTCACCGAGACTCCGGTTATGAGAAGATTACCATCGGGGCCTGAATTGCTGACAGACAAACTCTGAGTGGTTGATTCGCCTATGCCTGTTGGGTCAAAAGCCAGCGCTGATTCAGTACTGAAGGCTGGTTCTGGTAAATTTTCAACTTCAATAATGAAGGCAGACTCTAAGCGTGCGCCTCCCTGGTCAATACTCACCAAACGAAGTTCCAGTTGTTCATTGGCTTCGAAGTCTACTGTCTGTGTCAGCACCAGCTCATTGGTATTGCGTATGGCGAAAAAGCTGTTGTGCGTATCTCCTGAACCACTGGTAAGACTATAGATATGCTCATCTCCCGAATCTTGATCAGAAGTACTCAACTCCCCTATTAACTCATCACCGGCATTGTTCTCATCCACCGACAGGTTGGACAGTTCAATAGCGCTTGGTGCATCGTTGGTATCCTCCAAAATCACGCTGAAAACGGCCTCAATAGCACTGGTACCGGTAGCCGTACTCCGAACCCTGATGGAATAAGTTTCCTGCTGCTCATGATCCAGAGCCAGGGAAGCCTTCAGTATATCTCCTTCAATTTCAAAGGAAGCATTATCTGTATCACCTTCTCCGTTTACCAACTCATAAGTAAAGGTCTCCGCATTGTCCGGGTCAATTGTACTGAATATCCCTATCTGAGCACCAGCGGTATTGTTTTCCGGCAGCTGGTTTTCAGATAATGAAATGGTAGTAGCCCCTCGTTTACATTATTGATTGTAATGGTGAAGGATGAGGCGAAAACAGCATTTCCGGCATCAGTACTAGTAACGCGGATAGAATAGCTGGATTGCTGCTCAAAGTTAAAGCCCTCTCCTGCCAGTAATTCGCCACTTTCATTGATGTTGAAACTGGTATTATCTTCATCTCCGGTACCCGCTGTGAGGCTGTAAGTATGAGTATCACCAACATCCTGGTCTGTGCTGCTAAAGGCTCCGATAACTGCGCCAACCTCATTATTTTCATCCAGATCACTCCTCGACAGTAACATCCCGCTTGGTGCATCATTCGCATCTGAAATGGTCAGGGTAAAGGGTAATTCCACGCTTGCACCTTCCTGGTCAGTGGATTTAATTCTGACTGAGTAGCTGGATTTAATCTCGAAATCAAAGCTGGTGGTTGATAACAACTCATTTCCATTCTGAATAGTGAATAACTCGTTATCCGTATCACCCTCTCCCTCCACAAAATTGTAAACAAAGCTATCTCCGTCATCTACATCTGTGGTAGAAAGGGTACCAATGGATGTGCTTTCTGCCTGGTTTTCATTCACTGTATTGTTGGAAAGGTCGAGAGCTGTTGGTGTCTCGTTTATGTCCTGAATGGTAATTGTAAAAACTGACTCCAACCCATTAGACTGACTGTCTGTTGACCTGACCCGAATGCTATAATCGCTCTTGCTTTCATGGTCGAAACTGGCTGCTGCTTTCAGAGTACTACCATCAATCTCGAAAGAAGCATTATCTGTATCTCCATCTCCTGCCACTAATGTATAAGTGAAGGTTTCAGCATTGTCCGGGTCAGTGGTGCTCAAAGTACCGATTGCATCCCCTATGCCGTTATTCTCTTCCAGCTGATTATCGGATAGTGCGATTACGGTAGAACTTTCATTGACATCAAAGATGGTAATGGTGATGGAAGTGGCAAAAGTGGCATTAGCAGCATCAAAAGAGCTCACTCGAATGGAATAGCTCGACTGTTGCTCAAAATCGAAGCTTTCTCCTGCCACCAGCTCACCATTGCTGTTGATGCTGAAACTGGCATTATTCTCATCCCCTGTACCGGCAGTGAGGCTGTAGGTATGCGTATCTGCTTCATCCTGATCTGTACTGCTAAAAACTCCGATTATATCCCCTACGGCATTATTCTCATCCAGGTCACTTTGTGACAGAAGAATCTCTGTCGGGGCGTCATTAACATCAGAAATGGTCAGGATGAAAGAAGATGATACGCTCTCTCCTGCCTGGTCAGTAGATCTGATTCTGACAGTGTAGCTCGATTTTGTCTCAAAGTCAAAACTGGTCGTAGCAAACAACTCATTGCCATTTTGGATGGTAAAGAGTTCATTATCGCTGTCTCCATCTCCTGTCGCAAAACTGTAAACAAAGGCGTCCCCGGCATCCACATCCGTGGTAGAAAGGACACCAATAGACGTACTTTCAGCCTGATTCTCATTCACTGTACTGTTGGAAAGGTCGAGAGCTGTTGGCGTCTCATTTATATCCTGGATGGTAATTGAAAAAATTGACTCCAACCCGTTGGACTGACTGTCAGTGGACCTTACCCGAATACTGTAATCACTCTGGGTTTCGTGGTCAAAAACCTCAGCTGCTTTGATGGTATTGCCATCCATCTCAAAAGAAGCATTATCTGTATCTCCATCTCCTGCTACCAAAGTATAGGTGAAGGTTTCAGCATTATCAGGGTCAGTTGTGTTCAAAGTACCAATTTCATCCCCCAGAGTATTATTCTCTTCTAGGTGATTACCAGAAAGCGCTATGGCTGTCGCCTCCTCATTCAAGTCGTTGATTGTTATGATAAGTACCTGTGTAACTGACAAGCCACCGTTATCAGTACTCTGCACCCGCACACTATAGCCGGCTTGCTTTTCAAAGTCAAAGACCTCTGAGGAAATTAGCTGATCCTGGGCATTGATTGTAAATGCAATATTCCCCTCGTCACCGGCACCCGCTATTAGTGTGTATTGGTGATCATCGCCAGTGTCCGGATCGGAGGAGGATAAATTGCCGATGACAGTGCCGTCTGCACTGTTCTCATCTATACTACTGTTACTTAGCAGTATCTCACCGGGTGCCTCATTAGCATCCGTAATTCTGATTTCAGAGCTTTTAGAAAAAACAGTTCCTTCACTGTCGGTTGTCGAAAGTCTGATATTGTATAGTTGTCTTGTTTCAAAGTCGAAGTTTTCTATCGCGTAGAGTTCTCCATCATTTCTTAGGGTAAAAAGTGTGTTGTCGTCATCTCCCACTCCTTCGGCAAAGCCATAGGTATGTGAATCCCCGCTATCTGCATCTTGAGTGCTGAGGCTACCTACAAGTGCATTGTTACCGGCATTCTCCTCTATGGTTACAGAACTGAGTGCAAGGTTTGAAGGCGCATCATTGACATCATTTACCTGGATGGGAAAAGACTGCTCATAGAAATCACCTGCTTGATCTGTAGACCGAACACGAATTCTCGCTTCGGCCATTGTTTCAAAATCGAAAACCTGTTGTGACAAAACAGAGCTCCCCTCTATTCTGAACAACGAATTGTGCGTATCACCCTCTCCTGCTACGAGCGAGTAGGTATGAGTATCTTCAAGGTCCTGATCAGTAGAGGCCAGGGTACCAACAGAACTGTCAGCTGGCAAATTTTCATCCAGACTGCCACCATCAAGGTTGACAGTGGTAGGTGCATCATTGACATCATTGACAGACAGGGTGAGCACCTGCACATAAGTCGCTCCCTTACTATCCGCAACCTGCACCCTCATACTTACAGAATTCAATGCTTCAAAGTCAAAAACTACTGCCGTTTCAAGCGTAGCTCCCTTCGCTAAAAACTGGCCGTTGTTTTCACTTCCTTCGCCACCCACCAGGGTATAGGTATGTGTTTCTCCCTCATCAGGATCGTTATTTGACAACGTTGCCACTGCTGTACCAATGCTCAGATTTTCATTGAAACTGGTACTACTCAACTGAATTAAGGAAGGGACCGTGTTGTTTGTTACTTCATAAGGTGCCTGATTGCCGCCCAGTTTCTTACCATCTTCAAAAACCTCCGCGTTCACAGCGGCAATGACCTGGTCTTCACTGGCATCGTAGATTTTAAAGCTCAGCGTCTCTCCATTTACCGTGTTGCTATACACCTGAATAAACGCTACCTGTGCTCCGCTTGAAGGTACCTCCACCGTCAGTTTGCCCGTGCCTCTCAGCTCGTTATTTACAAAAACACCGATTTGATCGGTAGCATCTCCCGAAAGGACATTGTCAATCCTGACCGAGGCTACGAGGGTCATAGAAAACTGAAAGTCGCCAGAGTTGACGGTCCATTCAGGTGCATTCTGTGCCCTGGCGACATGGAGGACCGTTAACAGCATTAAGGCTAACCAGCCGATACGATAAGTTCTTTTGTTAAGGCAATTCATAAGGCTGCTTATTTGGATTTAACAACCTTGAGAACAAGCACTTGCTGCTCAAAATGCAGTCGAATCAGGTACATACCCTGGGCCATACCTCCGAACCCTATATCCTGATGATTTCCATGGAGATTGTTCAGTTCCTGCATTACCATACCTTCCGTATTCATGACCTGAATACGGTGGGGCGGAGCTTCTGCAAACCATGACAGACGCATGTTTTCTTCAAAAGGATTGGGGACAGCCTTTGCGGTGACAGACTCAGGTAAAAATTGCTCACTTATGAGCATTACCGGTTCTACCAGTGAACCTAATTGGGTATCTGCTTTGTAAGACAAGGGTATGGTTTGTTCAGCTTTCAAGGTTATACTGGCATCACCTTTTAACAGCTCAAATTCAATCTCTGATGCGGTAGTACCATAGATTGTGATAAAGAAAGTTCTTTCGCCAGTCACGGGATTTGGTGAAGCATAACCAAGGCCTACCACCTTCTCATCACTTTTGGCCACCAGCATGTCGTCAGAACCTACGGTTACTGGTTCTACTTTGACAACCAGGTTCATGTTGGTCTCATAGTCCGCCGGGTTTAAACCAAAAGATTCAAAATCAATGCTTCTATCTTCGCTTCCGAGAGACTGGCCTCCTGCTGTACTGCCTATATTGGAGATACCTGCAGACAGTTCGGGGTATGTGAGCGTTCCTGCTTCATTGGCGAAATAGAGATAGCCTTCACCCGGCTTAAGGCTGGCAAGGCTTCCCACCCAGCCGACACCTGCGCCTCCATAAATGGCAAATTCACGCTGACCCTTGATGCGATCCCCTACCGACAGGTTTGTGATATTGGAGAGGGCCTCGTCAATAGTCTGGTTGCTCCGACCAAAAAAGCTCACCCAATTCCATCCCTTTGCCAGATCAATGGGCGAGGTAACAACATCTACCAGCTTGCCTACATAACTGATTTCTCCCTTTCCTGCCAGGTTGACCTTATACATGCGCTCCTTCTGTAAACCTCCATTTGCGGACAGACTGCCCAACCAACCATTGACGGGATCATACTGATCAAAAAATTCGGTTCCCTTGATCTGATCATTTTCCGTAGCATTCAGGTTTTCGAAGAGTGTATTTAAGTCCTTAAAAGCCTCCGATTCAAGATTAAACGACACCCAGCTCCAGCCACTGCTAAGGCTGACAGTTTCTTCTATTACTTTGTCTCCATTAAAAATCACCGGGTCGGACGGACTGCCGATAAATGCATCGGGGCTGAGTATGGATGCAGATGCCTTAGAAGGAATAACAGCAGGATAAACAGTACCTTCACTGGCATCCCAGATTTTGTAGGTGACTTCAGTACTTTCAGTATTGTTGGTATAGACTGATAGAAAGGCCTGATAATTATCAAAGGAGGAGATGTACTTCAGGGCCGTCACCCCTCTGATCTCACCATCTACAAATGCCGCAATCAAATCATTCTCATCTCTTGAGAAGACTTCCGAAATCTGAATCTGACTAACCACGCTCATAGAAGACTGAAAATCAGCCGCATTCACTGTCCAGTCGGCCGGAGGGTCTTTATAAACGGCCAGTTGCAGATTAAGCCTCTCATCAAAACCAAAATCGGTAGAAAGGTGAATGAACTCATCATAATCCCCGATATTCAAAGATGCATCTACTGTGAACAGTATTGTTTTGGTACGTCCCGGCTCCAGGCTGCCCTGAGCATCACTCACACTTAACCAGGCGGGCAGGTTGGAAATGCTATAGCTTCTGCGCTGTCCTCCGTTATTCACAATTTCTGTTTCAAAAGTAAAGGGCTCATTGACTGGTTTACGATAAATCAGGTCATCGTTAATCCATTCTACATCATTGCGATCCACAAAGGCCGTCCAGGTCAGTGGGGTTCTCAGTTGGTTTCCCCGAAGATCCCGAATGCCTTTTACACCGATATTGAGTATGACATTTTCTATGCGCTCGTTATCCTCAATCGGAGTGATTACAATTCTGTCCTGATTAGCCGAGTAACTAAAATTGACTGATTGCAAAGGTCTTGGTTGTCTGACAGGAGGTGCATCATTGGCAAAGTCCGGACTCCCCTCCAGTGTTGCTTCTGCTCCGGCATCTTCCCGACCACTCAATAAGGTATTAGTTAAAATTGGTGCGCCAGAACTGTTATCAAAGCGCTCAAAAGGATAATAAGCGATGAGACCAATTTCGTCACCGTTGAGCTTATTGTACTGATTAAACAGTATTTCGCGCTGTGACCGGCTGGAGTTCCAGATTCTTATCTCATCCAGGTTACCCTCAAAATACTGATCCGACCTAAGTACTCCGGCCTCTTTCCAGCTTCTTCGTCCATACCAGAATAAGTCATTGGCAAAGGCCGGCCAGTCGCCAGTGGCCACAGAAACTCTCAATTCACCATCTACAAAGATCTGGGTATTGGTAGTGCGGTTTACCACAACTGTAAGATGATGCCAACTGCCATCAGCAAGGTTGATGTTTTCTGTTTCAATTGTTGCACTGTCATTTTCTACTGTGACTTGCCCGTTATTCAAGCCAATCGTCCAGTCGGCAGCGTTATCATCGATACCATCACCACTACCATTGCTAAACATAGTCATTGATTTGGCAGATGAGGTTTTGAGCCACATTTCGATGGTGAAATCCTGTTCGGCAGAGAAGGCGGCTATACCATTGCTTTGTAAGAACTGATCGGAGCCATTGAATGCTACTGATACCCCGGCCGGATCAAGTCTCCAGGATGCATTAATTTGAGCTTGTCGGGACTTCACTTTATCAAGAGATATATCTCCTTTGCCCTCATCAAGTGGCCAACAGGCCAAAAGCCCGGTAGTATTCCCTGAAAGGCTGATATTTCTGTTAACCGCTATCTCCGTTTCTGAGAGTGTCTTACTCCAGATACGTAAACTGTGGAGCAGACCATTAAAAGGCTGTGTCTCACCTACTGAGCTTTTGCCAAAGGTCAGGGCCTCAGCAACCTGGTAATCAACAACAAAATCTTCCTGGCCGGTAGCCCGTGTTTCAGAAGCAGTTGCCACGATCAGAGATGCCTGGTTTTGCTCCCTGTTGTATACAAAGCTGTAATGGTTCCATCCTGTATTGGTAACAGCAAAATCAGCGGTCAGTCTAGCTTCATTCATTTCCAGATAGGGTTGATTATCAGCATCAAACCCTATTTGGAGTTTCTGACCGACTGTAGCTCCCTGGTGCAGTAATATCTCAGCACCAGTGGCTTCTCTTCTGGCCCAGAAGTCAATCGTGAAGTTTTTCGACCTCAGATCGGGGGCGTTACTGATAAGTACTGACTCATTACCGGTGCCATCAAAGCTCACCGCCACATTATTACTCACAGTTCCTCCGTTCAACACTCCTTTTACTGAAAAATTCGAGGGAGTCAGTAAAGCTGCATTAATGGGTTCATTGAACTGAAGCGAAATCACATCTCCCGGTGAGAGGACTCCATCGGCCGGTTCGGCCAGACCAAAAAGGTGTGGGTTGACACGGTCTATTGTACCAGAACTGATACCGGAAACCGAGGTGACTTCACCTCCTGTTGCCAATACCTCACAGTCTGAAATTACCCTTAGATCATAATCCCCGTCCGGTATTTGAGAGACATCCCATTTGTAGAAGGTACTGGACCCGCTTTTATTTATTTCCAGCGCAGTATCAGGGTCTTCTGCATCACTAAGGTTGCGGTAAAATCGCTGGATAGGTAACCAGCCTGAAGTACCAGAGCGTTTGTATTCGAGCTGTACATATTGAAAACCGGGGAAATTGATATCAAAACCTCCTATTTCAAATTCCATCTGGCTTTCAAAACTGCTATTGAGAATCCAGTTTTCTGAGGGAGTAATCAACTCAGGGGTGGTACAAACAGGCAAGAAGAAAGCGGAGATAGATACTGTATCTGCTATGACTCGTTCAAAATCTGTAGGATCTGACTGGCACACGGAAGCCATCACAATTTTGATGTCTTCATAGTTATATTCAAAGGGACCCCGCTCTACGGTAATTACTTTACGGATAGCACTATTGCCCGGCACAAACAATTCTCTTCTGGCGTCAAAAAATTCTCCGTCCATACTGACAACTGCACCGCTGGGGTTAGATTCGTCAATCACCGATAGTGAATACAGGAAATCGTCCTGACTCTCACTGTCATTGAAGAGTGTAAAATTAAAGGCCGCCTGACCATCAGCAGGCACATTGTATAGCTGTGACACATCTACATCCAGCCTTGGCTTATCACGTTGAAAAGTTGTGCTGCCAATTTGGGTACCCGGTAAATAAAACTGTGTGGTTACGGCTTCTTCATGAGGGCATGATGTCTCCCCTCCCGCCAGAATAAATATAGGTCCGCTACCGTTTTTCCCATCATACACGTTCATTGAAACAAAGTCTCCTACATCAGGCTCAAACAACTCAAATCCATAAGTGGTAACCACGGTACTATCGCTTATGGTACCCTCGCTGGACTGTTCAGTAACAGATAAATTACCTGCCAGTTTGAAAGACGCTGCCAGGGCCTCAAAATTTGTCTCCAAACTTGTAGTGAGCGCCTTTGTGGTTGAATAAGTGACTTCCTTAGTATCTGTAAAGGTGGTACTCTTCTCTCTTGACAAACGTGCCCCTGCCGATATTGAAATATTTTCAAAATCGTCTGTGGCAAAGGCATCTGCTTTTTCTTTCTCATTTTGTGCTACAGCTTCCTGCCAAAGCCGTATCTGTTGATTAATCCAATAAACCGTATCAACTTCATCATTCTTATTTCGGGTAAACAGGTAACTATCTCCTTTGTCATCAATGTTCTCATCATAAGTCTGATAATCATTCCCTACAAGCCCCCATACTGTGTCATCATTGCTGACGCCATAATTAGGATCGGAGGTTGGCAGTACACTTTCATACCGGTTATCCGTAACGAGAACGGAGTTTCGGGCATTTTTCAAATCCGGAATCAGGGTGTTCAGTATATGATTCTGGGTATAGACAAAATAGGTAGGGGCTCCGTCTTGCTCTAAAGTAGTGGCAACGGTTCTGCCAAGTTTGTAGTTCTTACCTCCGAGCACAATGGTTTTAGAACCCTCAAGACAGGCTACCGGTCCGTCAACAGAACAAAAATCGGCATCTACCAGCCTGAGTACTTTTGACAAACCCGCTCTGTAATTACGAGAGCTGCTGACATACAAATCGCCACCTGCTCCAACTTCCTGAGCATCCGATCTCGTTTCGATCCGTTGCGTGGTGGTGACGATATCGGTAGTATTTCCCGAAGAATCCTTGGCAGAGGTATAGGTGAAATCTGTAGATGAGGTGACATTGTTATTGTCAGTCCCCAACTTTAAGTCAAACTCTAAACCCAGATCGAGGGAATTGGCACCGGTATAGGTCTTGGTCACGGCCAGGGTCGTACCCTTTTCCAAATAGGCAAAGCTTTCACCTCCGTATGGGTCACGAATAATGAAGTCTACTACCTCCGGGCCGGAAGTAACAAAACTGGTATTTGAGGTAGTTTCATGGCCAAAAACATATAAACGCTGTACTGCATTCTGATCATTGGGATCAGGCCAGTTCACTACATTGCCACCTGCATTTACCGTTATTTTAAATTCACGTGTAAAGCTGATGTCTGTATTGGCATTGGTAGCAAACTCGGGGGTCAGGGCGGAGAAACGGACGAGCGTATCTCCATCGCTGCTATTGAGCAGGAGCTGTGTTAGCGCAGGATCCTGCGAGTAGGCTATGGCCTGTCCTTCATCGTTGTAATAAAAAGGGGCCATCACATCACTATCTACCGTAATAGCGGCATCCGTAACGGGCACTTGGTCTGTTACCGGAGCACCGCTGTCGCGGTTGACATAAACCTCATTTACACCAATCCTGAGTTTATACTGACTATCGGTAAAGACTACCGGATAGCCGAGTGTGAAGACATTGGCATCAGTGGCCTCTTTATCTCCTACAAGGGCTTCATTGTATAAATCAACAGTATCGGCCTCGCTGTCTTTTCTTGCCGGAACTACAAACTCAGATTCTCCCAGAAAGCGTGTTTCTGTATTTCGTCTGCTACCATCAAAGACAAACACCTGTGGTGTGTTTCTATAGACAAAATTGACTTTGTAGTCATAGGGAAAATGTCTTACCTCCCTCGTATTGTTATCTACAGTATCTACCCTTACGGCAGCTTCTGGTAACGGCACCATATCCGTAAAAAGAACAGTATCGGCTTCTACAGATGGGTTGAAATTATTGAGCAAGTCCACCTGACTAACCGGGGAACTAATAAGGCTATCGCCTGCTATTACTCTCATCTTACCTACCTGAAGACTGTCTTTAGGATCAAAAACACTGTAGACTTTTGGTGGCAGTTCTACGATGTACTCACCTGTTTCAGCATCGGTTTGTACTCTTGCTATAATGGTCTCATCTGTCGATTTCAGTACAAATTCTGCCTGACCGATATTGTTGATTGTTCTGTCAAAGCCTACAGGTTTATCTCCTTCCCGGGTACCTCCTACTACTTTTCCAATCAGTTTGCGTTTGGTCGTATCATAGAAAGTGAGTCCGCTGAGAGGCTCATTAAAATTGAACAGCTCATCGGCCTCATCGGGAAATCTCCCCGTTTGAAATGTATGTCCTTCTTTTACTAATTCGATATAATGCTCTCCTATAGGTACCTGTATTTCAAACTGGCCGAAGGAGTTGGTATTAAGCAGCTGCCCTCCCGCTGAAAACACGGGTTTACCATCTATATGTACGTTTACTCCTTCGGAGCCCGAAGTATTATCTCCGAAATCAAAAAAGACGGTACCGGTAACTGTGAAAGAACTGATATCTGTAAAATCTACTCCATTCTGTACCAGGTTTCCATTCCCCAGGAATATGAACTTCTGAGTGGGTGAAAACTCGTGTACACCAAAGACAGGAGTTACCTGAAAGTTTTGCCCTGCACCCTTAAAGGCTATTCCACTGATGGTATAGTTACCCTGAAGGTTGGTATAGCCGATTGTACCCAATTGGTTAGCATCGGGTACGTCTGTAGACCAGGTCGCCTCATTTAAGCTGCCGTCTGTTCCAAAAAATTTATTACCTGATCTAGCTGCATCAAAAATCTGATCACCTATTCCTATTCTCATCGGCCAGTAGCCAATCATTCCTTCTTCTTCTGACTGAAGCTGACGCACATAGTCACGCTCAATTTCCTCGGCCGTCCTTGCCACATCCCAAACCGTTAGTTCATCGATCAGACCGGTATATAAATCGCCCAATATCAAATCGCTGGTATTGGAAACGGAAAATATGCCAGTGAGGCTGCGGCTGACATTCAATTCTCCATTGATAAAAATCGAGAAAGTGGTCTGGTCATAGGTCACGTAAATGTTACTATATATAGCATCTTCGATCTCAGCGGTACTGTTGAGTTCTTCCCACTCACCTCCCAGGTATAAACCTGCCGTCAAAAAACCTTTATCGGAAATTTTCAGTCTGAAGCTTTCGTCCTTCTCCAGGACAGAGGCCTCAGCACCTTCAGCAATTGCGGTGAGGTCGGGTTTTATATAAACAGAAAGGCTCAGGGAGTTAGTCGTAGATGCCAGTTGTGCCTTAGTGTCAGGAATTATCGCGGTTTGTGCATTTTCAAAGGCCAGGGCATAGCCACTTCCCTCATCATTATTCTCCACAATCACCTTTACGTTTTCTACCCCGTTTCCCCCCTCATAAGCGATATTACCATTGATCACACCTGTGGGGCTTTTAAAGCCTATTGCCCTACCCACCCCGCTTTCGGCAGTGGTCATGTCATCACTACTGAGGGTGGAAAGTACTACATCTCCACAGTCTGTTTCACCTATCAAAAAGTACTCAAATACTTCTCCGGCTTCTGATTTCTCATCATCAAAAGTTCTTTCTGCCCCGTTGACAACTCCTATCTGAATGGGCTCATCTGTGCTTCCAAGCAGTCTGCTGTAGATTCTGAAGCGACTAATGTTCTCTGACAGCCCCGAGGTTGTCCAATCCAGCGTGACCCTTTCTGAAAAGTAGCCTCTGGAGGCACTCAATGAGCTCTCGGTCAGTATTCCTGCCAAATTAGCATCTATGGAAATCTCTCTTACCTCATCAGGGTCGTTGTAACCTGTAGCACTGCAGCTGTTTACCAGTTTAACGGTATATATATATAGTTCACAAATAGAAGCAGTCAGGTCATCAAACTGAGTAGTATTGGCAGGGACATCAAAGCTCACTCCACCACCACCAGACTTTAACTGCCGGGTAATGAGGTAACTATCTTCGAAATCTGAGTTATCCTTCCATTCTATCCTGATCCCCTGACTCGCTCCATCTGCAATTACCTGTGCTGTCACCTCCGAGGGAGGTACTTCACGGGTCAAAGCTGTTCCCGTAAATTCAGTCAGGTCCTCAGTAGCTGTTATTCTGCCGCATTTATCTTCTGTAGCTATACGATACTCAATCGGTTGGTTGATAAAAGCTTCAGCAATATTGTCCTGATAGACTCTGGTGGAAGCGCTGAGAGTAGTAAGCAGACTAAAATCTGCCTCACCGGGTTGTTTTCGGTAGATAAGATAACCGTCTACATCAGCTCCTCTGCTATCCTCCCAACTAAGCTCTATTCTACCATCGCAGCGGTCATTCGTTGCTGCCAGGGCATTGGGCTCACTTAAGATCTCCTGATAAAAAATCGGACTTGAGTAGGATGAAACACCTATTATCGTGGTACCTGTATCATTGATCAGAATGGCCCTGATGGCATACTCATAAGTATCGCAATCGTCTATGTTTACATCATCTTCATATACGGTAGGCCCTTTTCTGTAAGGAATTTCAGTGGCCATCACCTTTTCTTCAGATACGCTCCCACTTCGCATTCTCAATACGTCATAAAATACACCCTGGTCGCTATCAAAATCGGTTGTACAGTCTGATGCTAAATCAAAACTGAGTTGAAAACCGGTTTTATGAGAGAGGCGTGCTACTGTGGGGACTAAAGGAACTTCAACACTGGTTGCGGTAAAACTTGCTTTCTCCTGATTGATAATAGAAGCCGTAGTGTTCTCTTCCCCAAAAAGATCTCCATCATACCAATTGACATCCATATTGAGATAATTCTTATGGAGTAAAAAGTCTTCTCCCAGATCTATCTCAAACCTGATATTCACATTGGGATCACTATAGACCTCTTCTACAGCAGACACTCCTGTACCCGGCAGATAATAAACAGTACGGTCAATGGTAGGACCTGTAAGCCTTAATTCGGAAGCTCCGCTGAAATTAGATCGGTACTTAAATTCAAAGAGTTTAAGTGTCTCTCCTGTATCAGCATTTTTCAATGTCAAATCGAAAGACTCCATAAAGTCAGGGTTCCCGAAATTATCTGCATAAGCAAAAAAGACAAACTTGAGTACCCCGGTGCAAGGGTCGTACTCATAGTTATAGTATTCACCTTTATTCCCGTTTGTCCATGTGGAGGCATAATCAAAATCATTGGATGGCACTGTAGGGAGGGTTTGACCTGTCAGATCATATGCAATCAACATACATATTGCCATGATCAGGATCTTTAGCCGCGATATAGAATCAGAGAAATTCATAATAGCTGTTTTGGATGAAATAGTCTTTTCAACATTGATTTCAGTCTGCCGGAAGGCCTACTGAATTACTAAAATTGAGGTAAGACAAGATACCACCTCAGCCAGCCCGCTTCTTTGATCTGAGCATTCAAAAACCCGACACTTACACACTAATTTTCCGACACATAGCAACTAAACACCTAACTATCAATCACTTAATATTTTCAGGTATTTCTGAGATGAATCCGAACCGGGCGAATTTCATTGCTTGCCCCACATCATTTTGTTAGTATTGAATCTGTGATAACCAGAAGGCTTTTATCGGCATGCTATATATTCCTGTTTTTGACATTTTCCGTTCAGGGAATTGCCCAGGAGTACAGTATCAAAGTCAAATCCATTGGTGTGGAAGACGGTCTGGTCAGTCGTAACATCGGACCCTTTTTTCAGGATGCCGGAGGACTGATGTGGATGGGCAGCAGCGAAGGCATGAGTCGTTATGACGGTTATCGGGTGAAGTCTTATACCGTAGAAAACGGTGCCCTTATCAGCGATGCTGTACGTAGTATTTCGGAAGATAGGGAAGGCAATCTCTGGTTGCTGGGTACAGACCCCAACCGAAGTAATGATATGGTTTTTCAGATCTTTGACCCGCGGTCTGGAAAATCAGTAATAGCTTCAGATTATTTTGATTCCCCGCTGCCAATGGACGTCCAGAACCTCTTGCGCATTCAGTCTGACTATGTAAGTGGAAATCTATGGCTCATAACAAAAGATGACAAGGTTTACCTGTATGATCAACCCGATAATTCCGTCCCGTCATTCCGGCTGGTATATGAAGCCGGTAAAGTCATACATGGCATTAAAACCTGTCCTCAGGGAATCTGGCTGAGCTTCGAGGGTACTTTCCGGTTGTTAGCCCCCTCAGGAAGGATCATAAAGCAAGTGGATACGGGCAAACCCAGAGCACTGGGCATTCTGGGAGCAGATGATATGGGAAATGTTTATTACCTCCGGGAATTGCCTATTGCGGGTAAGCCTGACCAAAAGCCTCCGGTTCTTTTTGTGAATGAACACCCCCTGGGCGGGGCTGCTACCACTTTCTGGCAAGGTAAACGAATCATGGGTTTCGACCCTTACCACAAACAAAGCTGGTATCTAAAGCAGGGGGCTTATGGTCGTACTGTCTATGATGGCTTTCTGAATGAATTGGTAGAATACGATTTAGAACAAGAGATTCAGGCTTTTCCTATACCTCTGTATTTTGATCGTTCGGGCAACGGTTGGTCTAATTTCGACAGCAGGATAAATATCATCAAGTTAGAAAAATCACTTTTCACCAATTATCTCACGGATATCAGCGTATTCGGCATTAACGGATATGGCGCCCGGGGTCTTTATGTCAACGATCAGAACGAACTATTTACCAACGGACTTGGACTCTCCTACAAGATTGACCTAAACTCTGGTAAAGAAGAACGCTTTAGCCCGAACACCAATTTCTATGGCGAAAAATTCATTAGAGGAGACACCGCCAAGGCCTATGCCACTCTTTACGGAGGGCATGGCGATCAGGAGGAACTGAAACGCCTGGCACTGATTCCTGATAAAAAGGGAAATCTCTGGTATACAGATGAAGGGGTACGCCTTTTCAAATATGATATCCATACCCAGGAATTCACTGATTATACCTACGCCAAAGACTATGAGGAAAGAGTACGGGGAGAGAGTGTCATTTATTGGTCAGCTTTTTCAGACAGCAAGTCTCGTTTATGGCTGGGAGGAAATGTGGGGCTCGCTCAACTTGACGAAAAAGACAGTGTTATTCGGAAAGTTCGGAACTATGGTGCGTTTGAAACACTGGGCCGGTCTTCTATCTATACCTTCCATGAAAACGAATCAGGCATATGGATTGGCGCTACTACAGGCCTTTATCTGATGAATCCTGAAGGAAGGTTTATCAAAAGATTCCATACAGAAGGTGTCGTCAACGAAACAATCCCATTCAATACGATTGCACATATCAGGGAAGACAAAGAAGGCTTTCTATGGCTGGCTACCAAGGGTGGTGGCATTGTAAAACTCAATACATTTACAGGGGAATATAAGCAGTGGACTACTAAAAACGGGCTTTCGGATAATACGGTTTATGCCACCTATGAGGACGACTATGGTTGTATCTGGGTTCCCAGTAATCGTGGTATAATGCGTATCAGGCTTGATGATTTCGGCATCAGTACCTACACCACCGCTGATGGACTGATCCACGAGGAATTTAACACTACCTCACACTTCCAGGCAAAAAACGGCCAGTTGTTTTTCGGCAGCATTGACGGGGTAACTTCCTTCCATCCAATGGATTTCTTAAACGAGCTTGAGTCTGATATTGTCCTGAAGGTCGTTGGACTGAAAAAACAGGAGAGAAAGACCGGTCTCTATCAGGAATCCACGCGGGACTATTTTACATCTGAACAGGTCAGGCTTGAACCTGATGAGCTCGGTTTTTCACTTGAATTCACGCTGTTGGACTTTATAGATTCTGATGAGAATACTTTCTCTTATAAAATTGAGGGGATTGATCAGCAATGGAGTTATGTGGACCAACCCCTGGTGAGAATTAACTCATTGCCATATGGCACATATACACTCCTTGTAAGGGGTCAGGGGAGGCTGGGACAATGGTCCAGAGAGCTATCAATACCAGTAGTCGTAATACGGCCTTTCTACCTCCGCTGGTGGTTTTTTACCGTTATCGGACTTGCCCTCATCAGTCTGATCTGGTGGAGAGTCGCCTATCGCGAAAAAAGACTGTTACAGCGCCAGGCTGTACTAGAAGAAGAAATAGCCAGCCGAACCGTAAAAATCAGACAGCAGGCGGATGAGCTTCAGGAGTTGGATGCTCTTAAATCCAAGTTTTTTGCCAACGTATCCCACGAGCTGCGTACCCCACTCAGCCTGATCCTTGGTCCGGTGAACAAACTTATTTCCAGAAGAGATCTGGATCAGGGAACCCGGAAAGACCTGATCCGGATTCAGAAAAACAGCCAGCAAATCAGCAAGCTGGTAGAAGAGATTCTGGATCTGACAAAGCTTGAGAATAAGAAGATGACTGCCAGGCCTAAATTGGTCAAACTGAAACCCTTCTTTAACAGACTTTATAACAGCTTTGAATCAAAGGCAGCCTTTCAAAACATAGAATTTCACTATAGTTATAAGGGAAACATCGATGAGTCTTTTCATCTCGACCCGGATATGACAGAAAAGATCATCAATAATTTACTATCGAATGCCTTCAAATTCACCTCGGAAAATGGTCAGATTGTCCTCAGAGTACTCTGCGGTCCAGATCATTTGCTGGTTTCGGTCAGTGATGATGGCATGGGTATATCAAAGCAGGATCTCCCTCATGTTTTTGAACGTTTTTTTCAAACCAAAGACTCAAAAAGGGTAGCAAGTGGCGGCACGGGTATAGGCCTCGCATTGAGTAAAGAGCTTGCCGAAACCATGAATGGTCAGCTCATTGTACAAAGTGAAATTGACAAGGGAAGTACTTTTACACTGACCCTCCCCTATGTGAACGTAGTTCCTTCTGTCGATGAATCCGTACCCAGGGAAACAGAACCTGTAAAGTCCGATAAGCAGGTCGAAAAGACATTCAGTAAAGAGGATTATGTCCTGGTGGTGGAAGACCACCCTGATATGCGCGATTTTATTGTCGGGAGCTTGTCTGAAGATTTTGGTACAATGGAGGCTGGAGACGGTCAGGAAGCGCTCTCGATTCTAAAAACCACCTCCAACAAGCCTAAGCTGATCATCACTGATATGATGATGCCAGAACTGGACGGCATGCAATTGCTTGCCACTCTGAAATCAGAAAAAGCATTTGAATCTATCCCGGTAATTATGCTGACCGCCAGAACGGCAGATGAAGATAAGCTGGAAGCTTTCAGGATCGGGGTGGATGATTATCTGATCAAGCCGTTTTCAGTTGAGGAGCTTAAAGCAAGAATCAGGAATCAGCTGAAAGCTTCAGAGTCCAGAAGAGTCGCCAATCTGGTGAGCGAAGTGAGTTATGAACATAACAACAGCCTTGCGGACAAGCTCGAAAACTGGCTGTTGGATGTGAAAAAAATCACTCAGGAGAATGTTCATAAAGTCGATTTCAACATAGCTTCCGTGGCGGAGGCTGTAGGACTAAGCGAACGACAATTTCAGCGAAATCTAAAGAAAGCAACAGGCTACTCTCCCAATGTTTACCTGAAAGAAATCAGACTGCAAATGGCCAGAAACTACCTTGAACAGCAGCATTATGCGCATGTAACACAAGTGTCTCTCGCGGTTGGTTTCACCTCTGCTCCCTATTTTTCGAGACTCTACAAGGAACGCTTTGGAAAAACACCTGCTGCTTATTATCTGGAAAATATAAGATAGCCAAGGTTGGATTTTTAAAAGTGATTCGACCTCTCCCGGAATGAACATCTCATCGTCCCACCTTCATAATGTAAAGACACATTTGTCCGTTTAGACCCAAAAAAAGGAATTCCACTTTCGCAGAACCCCTTTGTTGGTTGTGTTGAGTATTGATTCCTTATTTAAGATGCAACCTGTAGTATGACGTGTTATGATTTTCAATCAGAAAATCACTCGCGTTGATCAGCTTGCTTAAATGCTTGTTGTTAAGCTCCTCGACCTTTTTAATGGGAGCCTCCAGTAACAGCACGTTGTTTTCATCGTAGATTTTGATTGTCTTTACCGGAGAACTGAGAATGTTACCTTCCTCATCAAACTCCAAAAAGGGAGTTTCTTCTTCTTCGATATTCAAATCATCCTTTACTTGAAGGATGAGCTCTTTTGCTTCTCCTTTTGTCAACTTGTCTGCGTCCTTTACAGGTGCAGCAAGTGCCATAGTGCTAATTCCTACCAAGATGCCGATTGCCAAGATGAATCGTCTCTTGATTACGTTGATGTTGTTGTTGATAATAGAGTCCATGACCTTTGTTGTTTATATTTTGAATTTTCCGGAACCACCCGGATGACTTTTTAAAGTTGCCGACCAAGACAACTGACCTGCCTCCTTAATTGCAACGGGTGTGCCAAAAAAATCAAATACTTGATTATCAGTTATTTACAAATATTTTAACACTGCATTAACATTAAAAGTGTACACATTCGCACAGGGTTGTACCCATTGTGATACACCTTTGAAACAGTGGGTATATTAAATTCTCATATTGAGCCAGAAAACGATTGCAGAGATTGCAGTTTGAATGGAAGATAAATGGCCAGGAAAGTGATGTCATCTGAGTATAGGAAGGTAGGAACTTAGTCTGTTATTTAACGAAAACTGAGCGAAGTCTCTCATGCAGATCCACCGGTAAAATGGTTCTGAGACTATCTCTAACTCAGAGTCTCGCAAGCGATGACTCTGAGAGAGCAATGTGGACCCGAAAAAGCAAACCTCGGAGTTTTCAAAGAATAAGCCGAGGGATGTGTAGATTCTGAAGGAATAGGGCGTAAAAAAAGCCACCCCGTATGGGTGGCCAAAATAACATCCTCCATTTTGATTGCACTCTCAATTCAGGATGACTGTATGAAAAAAGGTTCTGCCGTTGGCACTGAACTGGAACTTGTAGGTTCCATCTTCCAGCTTGGACAGGTCATATGTCTTGCTGCCGGTACCGTCTGCTACGGTATGGCGGTACACTATATCATTGCTTGCATCAAACAGTGTTACTTTCATATCAGCGTTGTTCTGTCCGAAGAACACCTTAGCTGCGCCTTCACTTTGCTTTACTACCGGCTTTTCTATGATTACTTCAGCCGATCTTTTGATTTTTGCCGAAGATGAGGTCACCTCGATGGGAAGGATTTCTAACTGCCCTGCACTTTCAATCTCCAGATAGATCTCTCCTTCTTCCAGTGACTTCAGGTTGAAGACCCTGGCATATTCAGTGTTGTTGGTATTGTCTCTGAAGAGAAGCTCTCCCTCGGCATTCCAGATAGTAATGTTGGTACCCGCAGGTAAGTCTCCCAGTTGCAGCACCACTGCCTTGCTGTTTTTGGCTGATACTTTCAGGCTTCTTTCTGAAGCATTGTCTGTTGCGTTTGCGGTAAAAGAGGCCGCCAATAACATAGCAGCGGCCATCAATTTTGTAATTTGAGTTTTCATTGTGTTGTTGTTTTTTGAGTTCTTCATAAGTCATCGCTCATGACCTTCGAGCGATTGCTTATTCAAACTAACGGGGCTATTGAGCAAGGTTTGTCACGGGAGGGTAAAGGAATGTCACAAGTTGTCACAAAAGCTGTAAGCTTGTCGTAAATGGGCTAAAAAGCGCCCGTATCTGCAGAAAAGGCAGGAAGAAAGTTTTAAAAACGTTCAAAACCTTCTGAAATCGTCATCAGATTTAATAAAAAACCCCTGCCCGATCACTCAGGCAAGGGCACTCAACCCACTCAAAACTATTTCTTAGTAGACGGCATCGAACTCAATCTCGTTTACGGGAGATAGATACACTTGATCATTAGCATCGTGAACCATTTTGACAGCAAACTGAATAATATCCGTGGGGGTAGTAACCAATTTAAACTGTCCTCTTAGGGCTGCATGCAGCTTAGAACTATTAGATTTTAAATACTTACGTCTGATGCTTTCCCAGGAGCCAGTTGTACCTATACGATACATCAGTTCAAGTTCAAAATCATCTGCCGTACCTTCCTCCTGATAAAACATATCGCAAAAAACCGTTACTATCTTTGGTTTCTCTGAGCTTGCAAATAATTCTCCTACTTGTATATCAGCGCTGGTCAATTGCAGTATAGTTCCGCTCGTAGTGATGCTCACCGGAGGCGTATTAGCGTTTATAAGCGAGCCGGTTGCCTGACTGGAAACTCCACCACTATTAACGTGGTCCAGAGCTGAGGATACCTCGGCAAAAGTATCCAGATCACCGGCACCGGCCGTCAGAACCGCAATTTCGTTATCGGTATAGGTATTTGCAGCCGCTATGTCGGTTTGTAGCTGTGTAATAACTGATTGATCTGCTTTGGCTGTCAGGGCTGTTTCGACTTCAGCTAGTGTGTCAAAACCCTCGCTGGCCCCGTCTACAATATCAGCCTTAAAAGTATTCAGCTTCGCATCTACATCGAGCATCACCGACAGCACATCTTTAAGCTGTTTCAGGTCTGCAAAGTTGACCTCTCCTGAATCTACAGCTGCCAGTGTGATCTGGTATTTGTAATCCATATGAACAGCTTCTATGGAGCCATCAGCGAACCTTACCTGATCTCCAATTTCGAGAGTGACCGGGTTTAATACCGGTACGTTCGTGCTGTCGGTCCCGGAAAAGGCATCAACCAGAAAGATTTCTCCCTGGGTAAAAATGGCTCCTGCTGAGATGTTGTAAGTATCTCCGGATCCATCATTTTTCAGACCCCACAACACTGTTTTTTCATTGGCATCCAAACCCAGTGACAGCATCACGGTGTTGAGACTTTCTATGACCTGGTTTTGATGCTGCTGAAAAGTAACACCGCTTATTTCCTGGCCTCTGTTATAATTTGAATAATCGTTTCTTTTCATTACACTAGGGTTATTTTAAAGCGTTTGGAATGTAGTTTGTATTCTTTGACCAAAGCGATCATTTCGTCTTTGGTGGGTTCATCGGGGACAACAGCCGAAGTTACATTTATGATAAAATCTACTGCCTCAGGGTCAAACTCATTTACATCAATGGCAATCGGGTTTTTAGGATTGCCCGGGTTGAAAACAGCCGGATTTCTCGTATCACCGGCCCCATAAACGTAGAAGGGCCTGGCCGTCTGGTTTTGGTTGACAACTTCAATGTCTCCTCCAAATTTGTCCTGAAGGAGATATTTCAGAGAGATACTCTGACCATTCCATTTCAGCCTCTTATCTGTAGCGTTTATAAAATCTGTGAACAAGCCATGTACAAAAACTACCGGATGAGTAAGTGAGATCAGCCAGTCGACCTGCTTTAGCCCCCGCATAAAGGCGGGGATCATCATTTTCACCGATTTGGGTATGTTAAAATCGTACTTCATTCCACACTGAATTTTAACATTTCAGAATACTGGGAACCGGTTTCGATTTCCAGGTACCCACTGGCAGGCTCATACATTCTGCTCACATTTGAGAAGTTGACGGCATCATCGGCCTTAGCCTCCATGCTTTCAATCCCCACATCTACCACACCTGCAACTGCCTGAATAGCATCAATCAGTTTGATCACCCGGAATGCTCCGTTGAACTCAAGGTTGGCGAGGTAGCTGTTAATGGCACTTTCCACATTCACCTCCAGGGTAGTAATGGGGACGAGTGCATTGTGAAAAACCTCAATCGAAAACTTCAACTTGTCACTCGCATTTGAAACAGCCGTTACCGAAGACCCGGCATATTGAATCAGGTTCAGGTAGCCCTGAAAGGAAGTGAGTTCCTCGGGCGTGAGTTTTCTCAACGGCCCTTCTTCCTCATCCTGACTGGCTATTTTGACTACACTGGCTCCGAAATTCCCCGTAACAGCCACCCTCTTGACAATCTGATCGTCAGGCTTGAGGCTGCTATAGCCATAGGTGCCATCATTATTGAAAATGAGGGTGTCTCCGTTCTGGAATTTTCTACACTCATTGGCCAGCCAGGTATCGGTACCCGGTATGGCTTTGAGTTTTTCTTCCACCTCTGCCTTAAAAAGGTCCCAGAGTTTTTCGTGGAAGAAAATGGTAACAGCTGTGATATAGGCCCAGAGTCTCCAGACGGCTACTTTGGAACTGCTATTCAGGTCCTGTAAAAGGAGTTCTGTATCATCGGCTGAGTAACCGAGATCTTCCAGACTATCAAGGCTGTCTTTTTCAGCAATGATGTCTGCATATATTTCATTGATTGTTCTTGACATTATGATGAACGATTAAGTATTGAATGAACATTTTTGATTGGCCCCGTGAGCGATCAGGAGTCTGGCACAGTGAAAAACCTCTACTTCGGTCTTCCTGGCTTAGTGCAGCAGCAAGCTGACCACTCAGCTTAATAGGGGTTTATATAAGAAGTATGCAAATACACTGAACAGAAGTTCTAAGGCATAAACATGAGTGATCTTGACAGCTTCAGCATATCCGCTTTATGGTCCCCAATGAAGATCAATTCGTTGATATACCCCTCCATCTTCCTGACTCCAAGAGCTCCGATGCTGGTAGTGCCATCTTCGGTATTTCCCACATCAGGTAACTCTGTAGAGGCATTGGCGGCTCTCTCGAGCTCATTGACGAGCACTGTATTCCTTTCAATCGCATCAGGGTTAGCAGGGTCTATATAATTGACCATCCTGTTGTATTCACCCATGAGGATGGGAATATCCAAATCTTGAATCGCAGAATCGGCAGTGTTCGTTCTGACGATAAAGTGTGCCTTATCCAGGTTGAATACATCTCCAAAAAACTCAAAGCCTACCTGCCCCTGAAAGTCAGTGTTACCTATCAGCCAGAAGTCACTTTGACCTTCATCTACCTGAAATCCAATTAGCTGAACTCCCCTTGTGCCATCGTGCATGGGCTTAAAGGCTGTTTGACTTTCATAAGCCAGGCTTTGAGCACCGTCAAATCTGAGCGCAGGAAGCCCTCTGCTATCTTTTTGGATAACACCACTCTTAGCGATAAAGGGCATTTCCGCTAATACTGTTTGCGTATACCCAACTCCCACATGGTCGACATTCTGAAAGTTATAACTTGTTACCCTTCCATTCGCTGTACCATTAAGGTGCTCAACAATATCAGCTTCTGGCAACCTTCCATATTGATCAAATCCAAAGCTTGCATCTTGCAAATTGTCTTCATTTCTGACTGTGAGGATGTTACCTGTGAAGTCAGAATGAATCTTTTGCAAGGCCGTACTGGGACATGTTGCAGGATAGTCGTCCAGAATTAAACCAGAGTCTTTTCTCTGAAAGTGAATGCTCTCCGCTTTCTCCCGGAACACAGCAAGGTCCTTATTGGAATTTAATACCCTGCCTGCATAGACAAGTCCCTCCACTTCGTTTTGGGTAAACGCCTTACCTCTCAGATCACCAGGCATTTCCGGAATATCAGGAAGCTGAATATCAGAGGCGCCATTGTACTGACCCGTAACTTCATAGCCCCTCTTGTCTGTCAGTCCATCGAGTGCGCCCTCCGGTACCAAGCCTGATTCCATAAAGGCATTGATAAAAAACCTCTCATCATCGGTTACATTTCTGTTGAAAACAATGAGGTATTTCTGACTTCCTTCTATACCAAAATTTAAGTGACTTATCAGTGGATTGTCCTTAGGTTTAATCGTTATCCCTGCATCAGTCAGCGTATTACTGTTAGTAGAAGAAAACAGATTTGAACCATCATGTCTAATGTTATAATTGATATACTCATCAAAATCAGCGAATGAGGCTAATTCAACTTGTGCATCGTCATATGCTGGCGTATCACTATCGGCATTATAAAATATCCTTTTGAACGAACCTATCGGATGTTTCCCTACTTGCCAGACCTCATTATTGTCACCTTGATTCAGATACAAAAAGGCTGTACCACTGGTTGCTGATGACTTGAAATTGCACCTCAAAAAGATGTCGAACTGGTCTAGGTTTCCTAGAAAATGATCCTGGTCAATTGCCAGGTAATTGCCTTTCAATGCTAATTCGCTATTAGAATAGACACTATCAGGATCATTATTGACAAGTTCATATTTATTTACCTGATCAGTAATAGTAGCAATCGATCCATCCGAATTAAACGTATAGGAGTCAATATCAGTGAAGTCAAAAAATGCCTCTACACCTGTCATGTTTTTCAAAGACTTAATAAAGCCTTTATAGAAATTATAGTGGAATACATTTTGTTTCCCCCATACATCCGGTAGAATTCCGTTGACAATGGTAGCGTGGTTATTATTGCCGGAAATATCATAAACCGTAGATCCTTTACCTTCTGAAAAAACATATAAGTCTTCTACACTATCCATTGAAGGTAATTGTGTGGATAGGGCTTGTATTTCAACCAGACTAAATGATCTAAACCATTTGCCGAATAAAGATATTTCTCCATCTGTCCATCTGGTGCTACCCTCTCCCAGGGAATCAATTCTAAAGATAGTTCCACTACTTACAGAAATGTATCCTTCAGTATTTTGAACTCCATTTACATAACAAGTAAAAAGAGAATCAGAAGCTCTTCTAATCAATACTATATCCTGCCATTCCCCTGTTCTAATGGAGTGTGGGAAAGTCATTATGCTCTCCGTGGCATTAGTGTGTCCTCTTAACCTTATTGTTGTATCGGTAGTGGACCACCTAAATAAGCTCAAGTCGCCTGATCCAAAAACCGTATAATCTCCTGAATTGGGGTCTATTTTAACCTTAAACCAAAAGGTGGTATCCTGATCTCCCGACACTTGAGTTTCGGCAGGTAAGTTTATCGATTGGTCTGTTCCATTTAAAACTACGCATGGTGCATTAACCAATTGTAATCTGGGAGACAGCTCTCCACAATACTGGAGTGTGTTTCCCAAAACGTCCTTGCCAGGATCAACCAAAGAGGCTCCATAATGCTCTGTTAGGATATCAGTATCAGAAACACTTCCAGTGAACAGCTTCAATGGAAGCTGCTGGATTTTGTCAACTACCGTGCTACCTCGCTTATCAAAAGCAAAATGCGCTTTACAGTAGTTTTTTACGGTAGGTTTCCCGGCCAGATGATCCTGAATTTCCTGTGTGGAATAAACCTTTGTGGCATCATAAAACTTCAGGTCTGCCAGATATCCATCCCAGGTTTCACCAATGTCAATGGTGGAGGTAGAATTGTCATACCTTAAGCCAAGTACCGTTTCATGAAGATTAGAGGTATCCAGGGTCCCATCATAATAGATATCTTCCTTTAAAGCACCTGAATCTGTTAAATCTCTGTATACATGGACCAGAATATGATGCCAGTAACCATCTTCTATGTCTCCATTGATGATGACTGATTCCAGGTCAGAGGTACCGCTGGAAGTATCTTTGCCCATAAAAAAGAACCTTAATTTATCACCAACTCCATTTTCTGCATATTTAAAAACTCTGATGGGGTAGTTTACCGACTCATCTCTAAACAGGTACCTATCCCCGCTATTACTAAGTCCTCCTGGCCATTTGACCTTGAATTCCATGAGAAAGTTATCGGTCAGGCCATCGCTTCCTCCGGCCAATCCACAAAGCTGATTCCAATTCCAATCCGTAATTTTATCGGCACGCCAGTATTTATTGGAGTCTACAAAAGTACCCTTGTATTCATTATACCCTTGTTTGTTGACTATAGAGTATGGGGTAACTATGGTGTCATCAACAAACCCGGCTATATCATTGGCAATTAAAATATCTTTACTCTCTGTGTTATCGGGGATGGTTCCAAAAGTCTGTAATCCCGAAGGCCCCATTGAGTAGAACCCAAAGTCTGTATCCGGACCATCATAAATATTAGTAACATTGTCTAAACTGAACGTAGAAGAATGTACTTCATTTACTCTATCTGTGATATTGGGAAAGGCGCTTTGCCTAAAATCCGCAAAGAATGTCATCAGCGAAAAATAGTTCGCTGGATTTGTTCCACTATCAACATGAGAGAAATCAAACCAGGTCCATTCAATAGCAGAGTTACCTGTGTTAGTGTTTCTGGCCGAACCATAGGTCATGTTGTTCAGGGCGACATTGTTAATGAACGCCTTGATTGTATAATTTGCAGAGCTTAACGTCTCATCATCATTGTTGGATTCATCCCGATAAATGGAGATCCAGTTCCAGTCATCTACTTTGTACTCCTCATCTGTGAAATCGTAAACATAGGGACTTCTATAGTTGCCTTGAATCCTCATGGTTAGACCATTTGCTGTAGTCCGGATACTAACTCCAATATCATTTTGTCTACCAAATACTTTCTGGTCTCCCTGATCAATCATAGAAGAAGGGATATAGATTAACATATGGCTAAGAAATCTGGTAGTCCCTGTTATTGTGGTAAATGAACTGTCATCATTTGGCCCAACAAGGTGCGCTTCAGTCAGGAAAGAGGTATCGTTTGCTGTGAAACACCATCCTTTATGTTCAATATCATTGTGAATCTTAACCTTATCAGCAGTACGTCTTCCTTTCCGTCCCTTTTTTGTCACCTGGTGATCAGACGGAATCTTCCCGGAGATATCAGCACTTCGGCTGGCTCTGTTAAAAAAGCTGCCCACTACTTTTTCTGTAGAAATATGATTAGCTGCCATAGTGAGGTGTTATTTTATAATAATCGGTTCCGATACACTCAATTCTCAAAATGTCTTCATCAGCCTGTGAAGGATAATAGCCGTCATCGTTTTGGGTTCTGATGTGAAGTAACCAGTCAGCTGCATCCAAATCAACCTGGAAATCAGCCCCCTTCAAACCACTTTGCCCTGCTGCTACTTTGTAGATTCTTCCATTGGGATGAGTAACTTTATCACCTGCATTGTAGATACCTATTCCATCACTTTCATCCAGGTCAGGCGCAAAAGCAAAGGTTCTGACGGCATCGTCAATCGCTATTTTCGCCACATAGGACTGCCCCAGGACTCCATTACTCAAATCGAGTTGCGTTACATTGGCCGTCATGACTACAGGATATTGCCTGGCTGTGCTCAGGTCAAGGGTCAAAGTGCCGTCTGTACTATGACTGACACTGCCTGCTTCTCCGGAAAGTGTTGCCAATTTGTCTCCGTTGGCAACGATATCCGTTTGGTTAGTGACTATATCGGTTTGATTAGCAGCTATGTCAGTTTCATTCTGATCAGCCTTGGTTTGAATCGTGGTCAGGTTGGCTGCCGTGGCATATTGTCCGTTCCAGACATTGTTGAGGATCGTGTTTACCTGATCTCTTGTTCTATCTAATTTGCTCATTGATCGTTTGCTTTTAATATTTCATCATTTAAGTCTCTCAGAAGTATATCGTCTTGAGAAATCAGGCCGGAGAGATCGGCCACCGGGGCCTCTTCTGAAGCCGACCGGCTATTCAGCCTGATGGCTTCCTGTTTATAGTAGCTGGCCACATCTTCGTTGATGGTTTTGCTGCTATCAATGAGGAGTTGCTGACCCGGATACAAATCATCATCCAGGGATGATAATTCAGGATTGTCTTCGATAAGGGTAATCACTCCTTCTATGTCGCCATAGAGCTCCAGCGCTACATCCAGCAGGCTTTGCCCCTCGTAAATTGTATAGTATCGCTTATTCATAGCCTGCTTCTATTTCCAGTTTTCCATTTGAAAAAACATTGACGCGCTCCACCTTCATACCATCGAGTTCCAGCTGTTTGGTGAGCTCCACTCTCAATGCACCCAATCGGTCATCCTCTACATAGAGCTTCAGGCCCACTCCCATGAAAGGATGTTGCTTGAACTCACCTTTGTTGGCCATTAATATCAGGCCCTGATTCTGGCGAGTGCTTTCACCTATATTGAAATCCTGATTTTCGATTTGTAAATCGAATCCTTCATCCAGCAGTATATCTATCATCAGTGTTTTACTTTAGGGTTTTCAATCTTTGAATAGTCAGGTATTTGTTCGGAGGCGAGTTGTGAGGAGATATGTCCTGCCAGGGCCGTTCCTCCATCTCCGGACACAACAGGTACAGGCGCCATAAATGCGTTAGTAAGAGTCTTCAGATAACTGTTGACCTTTTCAAGCTGACTTACCAGTTCACTTACCTTAATGAGTCCACCATTTTCTCCACCATAAAAGAGTACCTCTTCTACCCTGGAACACTTGGCGACAAAGGCATTTTCAGGAGAGTTACCGATCAGCACCACCAGCACTGAGCTATTTATAGCCGGGATTTCAACCAGACCTTCGGTTACATTTTCCACTCCGGCTTTCAGGCGCACATCAAACATTTCCACGCCATCCTGAGGTAAAATGGTACAGCTAAGGGTGCTTCTGTCTACTTCTTTCACTTCTGCCGGAAAAACCAGGTACGGGGCCTTCACCATTTCCCTGAGTCGGTCTAATATTTGTTCATCAAGTTTCATCAGGTTCATTGGTTGTGGCCGCTACCAAAGCGCCCAGTTCTACTTTTCTCCTGGCTCCTCTTACCCCAAATGTGGTAGTCACCGAGTCGATGACATAGGAGCCGTTTTTAAGCTTTGGGTGATCCGGATCTGTAATCACAGCCGTCATACCGGGGGTGGCATATGGGATAAGAAATGTACTGAGGCTACCTTCAAAGCCGTCAAACTTGAGCTTTCCCAGCTCGGTTTCAACCCTGGCTTTCAGCACATTTTCGTCTGTAATATTGTAAAAGAACAGGGTTCGCTGATCGCCTTGTTTGTCACCTGACTCTATTGTCAGGGTCTTGTTGTCCTTCGTAATAGAAGTGGCCTTGACCTTGATTTTTACATCTTCCTTCCTTCTGAAGGTTAGGTTGTTCTTAATCACATTCCTGGCCATATGATAGCCCACTCTGCCTTCAAGTTTCCCATAGGCCATTCCTATATAAAGCTCATGCCCTCTGAAATAAGCGGCCAGTCCGTATGACTTCTTGAGCTGATTGATTGCCTCAGCAGCTGAAACCGGCTGAATGCGGTAGTGATCCAGCTTTATCTTCTTAATATCTTCGGATAAGGTGATGGGAGTAGCTACGTTTTCTTTGTTGACCTGCTCAACTATATAGGCCACTATCTCCTTTACCGTGGTACTGGTTTTCCAGACATTTTCAATATTGGTCTGACGAAGTAGCCAGGTCGGATCTTCACATTCAAGCACAAGGGGCACATTGGGTTTGATCTTCTTCAAATAGCCCTCAAACTCTACTTTGCTGGGTTCGCCTTCATAGGCCAGGGTGATAGTAACCGGCTGCCCTACCTCAAAATTCTTAGATAAAAGCTTATTAACCCGCGGCAACTTGAGCATGGCTTTATCATCCAGGTTGCGCCAGCTTTTCTCAATTTTGACATCATTGATCTGGTTCAGGGTGATATCCCCGATTTTTATTTGACAAGTAAGAATAAACATGGTTCTTGTTTAGGGGTATTGACTGACTCAGAAGAGTCTTGTCATTTTTTCAATCAAAGCTGGCTCAGCAGATCAGTTCGGAAATCTTCGTCAGAGAAACCTGTGATCTCATAGCGCTGATTGTTGTGCATACCGGGCTGACCGGGAACTGAGATATTGCTGATGGCAATGTGCGTAATACCGAAAACATCGGTGATGAGACTCCTGATTTTTAACGCCTTGCGGGCCTCATAGAGATTTCTCAGCTGCACAACTTCATTCCTGGGGTATTCGCCAAAGTTCTGTTCGTTGACGATAACACCGGTGATCTTAATGGTATAATCGTTGACACTGATGAGCTCTTTGACTGAGCCCCTGCGCTGCACCTCTCCTTCCCTGTTCACACCTGTAAGTGCCGTTTTCACTATCTTTTTGTTTCCCGTGACCGTGATAATGGGTTCGTTGGGCAGTTGATAGTCTTCGAGCATTACCGGCATGACGAGCGGAGTACCGAGGTAGCTTTTGAGGTTGAAATCGTCATCCAGTACCTCCTTCACAGATTCCTGATCGACCTCCACCCCGCCAGGGTAATAATTGGTCAGAGCACTCCCAGCCTGTTCATCGTTTTCTCCCAGATTGAATTGCTCTTGAGTATTACCATTATTGCCATTCTGAAGACTGGCAGGAGGTATTACAAACCTCACTTTTCGTTGATTAAGCTGCTGATAGAGCTGCCTTAAATCAAGTTGATTGCTGGTTCTGAATTCTTCCATTTATTGTGCTGCGTAGTTACCGCTGTTAAGGATTCTCAAAAACACTTCTTTCACTTTCGTTTCCACATCTGAGAGGCCTTCGTCCAATGTTTCGGCATGTACCTCCAGCGTTTCTATCATTTTTTCCAGGCTGATATTGATATTGGTTGCCTTTTTGCCTCCACCGGCTATATCGGTGGCTCCATCCTGCAGCTCAGTCATACCCCCTTCTCCCTCGGCTGCGGCAGCCGCACCTGCTGGTCCCGCGATACTAGCACTTACCACTTTTTGTTGGGCCGCATTTTGCTTCAGTGCTTCGGCTACTTTAGAGTCAGCCAGTTTGAGTTTTTCATAATTATCTATCTCCTCTTTCACACTTCTTCTTTCACTTCTGCTCAGGCTGCCATTCTCGAGGGATTCCTTTTTGGCCTTGAGGTCAAAGCTATTGAGCTCCACCTGGTTGGCCGCTTTCAGATCTTCGAGCTCCTTCTGACGATTCTGGAGATCAGATCTCAGGTCATCCTTCTGACGAGTGTTGAGGTTATCTACATTGTTGACCCTTTTCCTGAGTTCCTCACCTTTGGCAAGCACCTCGTTGGTCTTTTCATGCATCTCATTCATCTTCTTGGTCGCTTCACTGGCCTTGTTGCTTTTTCGGGCAAAGGCCAGTATAGCGGCCCCTCCGGCTAAGAGAAGACTGATAATCAATATGATGGGATTAGACTTAAGCACAGTATTGAGGATTCGCTGACCGACTGCCATCAGCTTGGTAGCAATATTGAGTTTACCGGTTGCGGCACTAAAAGCGAGTGTTGCTACTGATTGAGCTTTGGCCCTCACCGCACTTACCTTGGCAAGGATATTCGTCTTGGTAAGCAGGCCTTTATACTTAGTCCATTTGCCGCTGACTTGTGAAATAGTATCGCGCGCTCTGGATACAAACCCCACCATCTGCTGTCCCTGACCAATAAACTCCTGAATGGCCGGGCCGTTTTCTCCCAGGAACATGCCAAACCCAGTGGCCATTTCGGCAATCTTGGGGCTAATACTGTCCAGGGTAATTCCGGTCATCTCAGAGAAAGTATTGAATGCAGGAACGAGGTTGGTCTGGATTCCTTCGCTGATACGTAGCCATTCTTCGTTCATGGCTTCAGGTAATACCCCTTTCATAACATCTCCAGCGCCCGACATTACCGTTGCAAGTGCATCACCTACCGGCATTGTGCCTATGGTACTGCCTATTTCGAGGAATTTATCTTTGGCAATATCAACCGCTCCTGACACCGAGTTCAGGGCACCTGGTACCTTGTTAATAACCTGGTCGGCAAAACTGAGTATGGCGTCTTTTCCACTGATTACTTTGGTTTCCAAACCGTCAAGCATCTTCCCGGAATTACCAGTATCGATGCCCAGTTTCGCCAATACTCCGGACATTCCTTCAAAGGTGCTTTCGGCTTTTACTCCTTCGTTGCTGCTTCCCATGAGAGAGTTTGAGAAGGACTGAAATTTATCAAAGGCTTGATTCACCTTTGACTCCAGTCCTCCCAAACTTTGCTCCAGGGCCCCCGTGCTGGCACTGGCGGCTTCGCCTTCGGGCCCAAAGCTGAACATGGAGCTTAATCCTCCTCCAAGGTTACCCACTATTTGACTTACCTTATCCAGAGGGGCTGTCAGACTCTCGAATGCCTCCGTTCCAGAAATTCTATTAGAGCCAAAGCGTTCATTCACTTTGTCTAGTGTTTTGGTAAATTGATTGATAAAGCCACTTGCCTTATCGTTCACTTCCACGATGTATTCGTATGTACTCACTGCGATTGGTCCTTTTCAAGTTTTCTGATATGCATGAGGAGTGTGTATTGTTCAGCCCACTCCGTATCACCCAATTCCTCTGGGTTTTGAATGTTGAGATAGTAGCGAAGCTGGGTGTCGATTACGCGGATTGAATTCCGGACGACACCCTTCGCTTCGTCTAGAGCTTTTTTATGTCGGCCGCGACTTCAGGTATTAATACATCGATCTGGCCACATGCGGCATAGAAGAGATCATCATCTTCACGGATTTGCTCGTCACCGGCAATCCAACAGTTGTTTATAATGATTTCGTTAAATCGCATAGGGCTTTTTTGACCCTGGCTCAGCGCCATGGAATAGATTCTTCTGGTGGGCTTTTTCAAGTAGCAGGTAAATCCACCTTCTACATCAAGTTTAAAGACATCACCATATTGTCTTTTCCATGTTTCGATTTGGTCTTGGGTGGGGCCAGCTTTCTGGCCCCCTGTTTCTGTTTGCTTAGACATAACTAAAGTGTGTTTCTGTTTTAACTATTGAACTCGATATCGCTGATCGTAATTGGCAGCTCCACTTCCATGTGGGTATCACCTTGATTGAGTTCTTTGGCCTGCTCGGTAAACTCACAGCCTTTAAGGGTATCGGTAGTGGCCTGGCCACCCTCCAGTTCGTATGTCACCACAATATCGAATGGGAGGATATCACAGATATCACTGCCTTTACCTGCCGCAATCTGAAGGGCCTCCAGCTCACTTTGGAGGACCTTTACGGTACCCTCGAACTCTTTATTCCCTCTACCCCGGGCAACCGGTTTGTTACCTCTGCCGTAGATATTGACCTTATTTTGGGTCATTTTGTAGCTGACTCCCTGAAAACCCGAAATGGTTCGGTCCAGGAATCTTACTTCTACATCTGAAAATGCGTATTCGTTTGTATTTACTGACATGATTAAGCTGTTGGATTATCAAATTTTAAATCGACCTGAATGCTGGATGAATATCCTGTAGGAATAATTGAAATGGTGGCCTGAATTCCATCATTGGCAAGAATGTCTTGCGAGGCATCAAGGATAAGTTCAGCGCTGCTGGCTTCTCCCTGGCTTACCATCTGGGCGTTAAATGCGGTTTCTACATTGGCTTTGTAGCTTTTCATTACTACCAGCGGCAACTGATTCTCGGCATTGAGTACAATGTCATCTTCAATTTCCCTGGCCAGTACCTGGTAAGCAATCACCTGGGCTTTGTCAATCACACGTCCTCTGGCAAGGCTTGAGAAATCATCTGCTTCGCTTGTGGCTGTTCTGTCGCTACTAAAGAAAAAGCCATTGATACCGGTAAATGTACGCGGAACGATATACCCGCTATCATGCAGGGTCGCCAGCTCAGAATCAGGCACTTCGGCCAGACTTTTTCCGTTGCTCAGGAATGCTTCGGTAAGTCCCAAATCTCCGTTTTTCACCCTGGAGATTTTTCGTTGTACCGGAAGAGCTGCTGCAGCTCCCAATGCTCTGCCTACTGCAGCCGCTTTAGAAGGTGTTACGGCATCTCCATTACCAGTATCAATCCATGATTCAAAGCCCAGAGCAATGACCGAAACCCTGTTATCTGTGCCCTGAGTATAATCCTTAACTGCCCCTGGTGTTCCCTGATAGTCGCGACCTTCAATCATAACCCTCAAAGGTTTGCGATCCAGAGCAAAGGCCTCTGCAAGGGCTTGTGCTTTTACCACAGCATCCTCTACGTCCTCGTCAAAACCTCCGGAGGCAGTAACTACTCCATCGGGTGTTCTGGTTACGCCCAGTAACCTGATGGTACCGCCAGCTGCATCCAATAGTTTTTTTGCCGAATTGCTAAGGTTAGATACTGTGCAAATGCTTTCCATGGTAGTGGTATCAGGTACAATAGAAATCCATAGCTCTGCTCCTTCCCCTGCCATTTCGTAGAAATCGGCAATCTGACGATGCACCTTACGGTCATTGGTATCATATGCAGACGTAATTCCAAGGGCTTCAGCGTCTGCAAGACTGAAGATCTGGGTTGGCGTATCGCTGGTAAGGCTAGCAGGTGCCGGTCCTGTCAAAATCAGACCTGCCACATCATCAGCAGTACTTTCGGTTCGGCCCAATTGGCCATTCAAAATGTTTATACTAACATCAGGTAATCCCATGATTATAATTGGTTATAGTTGTTTAATTCGCTTTCGCGATCCTTTTAAAAATTCATTCCTCTTTGCTCTGGCCATAAGTGTATGCTCATTTGCCTTTTTTCTTTTTCTTCGTTCCTTTCACCCCGACCTTGTTCCAGACCAGCTTCACAATTAGCCCAGCCACTCCGCCTACTATACCAGTAATAAAAGCCAGTGCCATCTGATGCCCGACTTCCCCTGAAGAAAGGGTGTGATTGCTGTTGGTCAGGAGGCTGGCTAATATGCTGAAGCACATCCCTGAGATTTCACACATACGATTTAAAATGGTGTCTATCATTTGTTTTTTTAAGGTGTTAAAGCCGGGACGAATCCCGGGCTTTAACGGGTCACAGAAACATTTTCATTCTGTCTTGCCAGTCTTCCCGGGATACTGTATTTATCACTGATTCTTTCGGAGTTGTGTCAGACTTTTCAAGCTCAGGTATGGATGTATTTGATATAGTCTTCACATGATCCGATGAGCCGGTTTCAGGTCTTACTGAATGACCAGTTTGACTCTTGTTGTGGCTGTTTTTAAATCAATGATGTCTCAAATATGGGGGGCTGGTCTGAGCTGTGAAATGGCTGGTTACCCAATGGTGTCGTTTTCTGAACGACTGGGTCTGGCACTCGCCCCAATAGGCCTGAATGGCTCAAAAACCTACTTTTCGATGATCAGTTTTGGGTCAGATAATTATGAATCACATCAAAACTGACAAAAAAATGAACGATTTAATTGCGAGAAAGCACTACACAAAGAGAATTGGTAAGAGCGCTTTGAACCAGTTGCTGAAGCATGAGCAACTGAGTAAAGGAGAGGTATTGATTGATGAGGAGGCCATTGCCTTTTCGATCATAGACAGCTACCTGCAGGAGCTATACGAAACGGATGGGCTATTTAATCCGCAAACGAGCAAGAGTGATCTGCCCCTGGCGGATTGGGTAGTAAGTATTGTACTACACCAGCTCTATAGTAAAACAGAAGAAACTACTCCCGAGACTGTAGTCCTGAACTGTGTGTCTACCATGAAAGAGTTGGAAGATATCCGCTCTGGAAAACGAGTGGTGAAATTGCCTAAAAAGGACCTGACAGCCCTTGGTTGGGATATAGATGAACCTGACCTGGAAGACGATACTGATTTTGAGTCACCTATGTTTTGGGGGATATGAAAATAGCCGCGGGTTTTTAAAAAGATGAGGAAAAAAATGTACCGGAATGGAGGGGCAAATTTGATAAATGCCCGGCCGTTCCGGTATTTTTAAGTAACAGCATTTTACACCACGTCACAAAGCGTTTGTTATGAAAGTGAAGCAGGTAAGACAGAGCGATATTATAAGAAAAAGGAATACGCAAAGGCGACATGAAAAGGTACGCGAACGCTGTAATGAACTCTACAATGAACAGCGCATTCGATGGGATGATGTAATCGAAACGTTATCGGAAGAGTTTGGCATCTCTCCTGCTACTATTGAAAGAAAAATACTTAAGTCGAACTAGAATTTGTGAATAGATAGAGACCTGTTGATTGGTTAGTCACGATTGTCTGCCTGAATCATTTTGTAATCAAGAAAACAGTACATATAGGCAAATACACGTGCATTTAAGTTCGATTTCAGAGATAAGCGTCAAGAAGGAGGACCTGCTAAACAGCCTCAGATTCTTTGATTAGCTTCTTAATGGTCAGGTAATTCAAAACCAACTCATTCTTATCCCCCGGCTCCTGGCCCTCATCAAAATCACTGGTATAGTAACCGAGAAGAAGCGTTTCCAGGGTATCAAGCAGTTCTGTCTTGCTGAATCTCGTTATGTTGATGTCCTCTTCTTTCATTGATATTTCGGGCTTCTTATGGTTTAATATTCTGAGCTTCTCGCTTTCCCCAAAAAATGCCCCATCGGAAATGGGGCGGGGAGGAGAAACATAAAGGCCTGATACAGGCTTCAGCTTAATGATGAGTTTAGGACATTGGAAGGATTTTAATATCGAGTTACCGGTACTCTTCTCTTTTCGTAGCGCTTATAATGCTCAATGGCTTTATTGAGCTTTTCCAATTCAAGTTGAAGTCTTTTTGACTCGGCCCTGGCGTGTTTGATTTCGTTGGTTTCCACCCGACCCTGGAACCAGGTGTCTTCATATCTTCGGATAACGCGATCGGCCCGGCCCTTGCGCTTTTTCACCATGCGCAGCTGGTTTTTAATTTCCTGGTATTTAGGTCGTTGTTCTGGTTTCTTGTTCATCTGAGGTTTTGTTTTTTTTGATTTTTTCTCTCCGTAAACCAGCTCCACACCCATGACACAGGTATTTGTTTTCAGGGCAAAAAGGACTCTGTAGAATGACCAGCCTGTGACTGCCATTAGTTCGTCAATTGTCCTGAATCTAATCCAGCCGGATTTATACCTGATTCTGATCATCGTGTTTTGCTATTGGAGATATTTGGGACTATCTCATGCTCTGGATAAGCCCATAGAGGTCCCGCCCGACTGTGAAGTCGGTAAATTTTTAGATTTCCGAGGGACTGAAAATGTAATGATCCCGGCTAGTGGTGCCGGGCACCTGAATGGATTGACAGGGTTGTGTCAGGCCATGGCAAAAGCCATGGCCTCCAACTGTCCTTCTCTGATGGTAATAAAGAAGGTTTCTTCCTGAACCACACCGACTCCCATTTTGGCTAACTCTTGCATAGCATCCTCATCGTTACGACAGGCAATGATCTTATCCTTATCTACTTCTATGCGGGTTCTCAGGAAATCAGACCCTGCTTCATTGAGTGTTTCAATAACTTGGTTCCAGGTAATGGACCTCGGCTTATTTACCTTTGGGGTACCTGTACGAAATCCAATGACGCCATGATGGAGATCCATGCTCTTCTTCTTTCCGAAGAGCTCGTCTTTGTTGTGAATGCCGAATGCTTCGAGCTTTTCCATGGCGTTCTGCTTTTCTTCAAGCAGGGCCTCGGCTCTCTTACTGTAGTTTTTTCTTACTTCAAGTAATTGCAGTTCTTCCTGGGCTTCGAGTTCTTTGAGCTTACTGCTTGCCTCAGCAAAACTCCTCATTACTTCACCTACTTCTTCTTTGGGTGGTGCTACCACAATTCTCTTTTTGATTCTCTTTGCCATGTTATTTATGTGTTTTGTGTTTTGTTTTGTTCGATTGGTAAGGGTTCTATGCTATTTACCAGGCTCAAGTGCCATAATGCCTGATCGCAGAAATTACTTCAATTCTGCTTACCGGTTACTTCGTCCATTTCATGCTGAACTTTCCATAAAGCCTGCTGCAGGGAAAACCTGCGATCTTCCAGGTCTACATCACAGCCCCCGGATGATTCTATCTGGCTGATGGTCCTTTTTAGATTTGATGTGAGGATATCCATCTCACTTCCTGCCAGCTTCATATACTCTGCCTGAATTTGTCTGAGCTCGTTGGTCCGATTTTTCAGCTCAATTCTCTTTAAATCGGATGCTCCATCAAGGGATTTTTGTTCCTGATTTTCGACCTGCAGCTTAAGAATAACCTGGGTTTTGCCGAGCTCCTTCGCTTTTGTAACCAGGACTTGCCTTTTTCGGATATTTTCGATCCGTTGCTGCATTGCTTTCCAGATGTTCTGGTTTAATGAATCTTTTGTCGTCATCTCTTTTAGTATCTGATAGACTTATGAATATTCTGTCTTTACTCCGGAAGTAAGTCCAACTAACTCAGGAAGTTTGGTATAATCCTAACCTGCTTTCGTTGTTTTTTATCTCCTTGAAACTTATCATATTTGTATAAGTGTGAGAGTGTAAATCTATTCAATATTTTGAATAGATCCAAATTAATAATTCAAAATATTGAATAATGCTTAATGTTAATACTATAGGTACTAAGCTGTCAGATTATCTGGAACAGCATAATATATCTGCCAACAGGGCGGCTAAGATGTGCGACATGTCTCCTTCTCAAATGCACAATATTTTGAATGGAAAAAACTATGGCATTCAGCATTTTATCAAAATCATGAATGGCTTTCAGGATTTGAACATCCTGGAATTGTTTGATCTGGACGTTACCACTTTGCAAAGAATGGGAGTGACTTTTGGGGGCAATGCAGAAGGGAATCTGTCTGCCGAAAAGGGGGCTAAGCCCTATCGCATTGATGAGGAACCAAACTTACCGATTGTCAACGAACCTGCCTCTCCCGCCATCAGGCCGGTGATGGTGACCATGAATGACCAGATGGCTGAAAACATTGCCTTTGTACCCCTTAAAGCTCAGGCAGGGTACCTTCAGGGTTATGAAAATCAGGAATATGTAGAAACGCTTCCTTCTTTTGGCTTACCGGGCTTTCAGAATGGCACTTTCCGTGCTTTCGAGGTGGAGGGACATTCAATGCTCCAAATAGACAACAAGGGATTTCATCCTGGAGATATCACAATCAATCAATATGTGGAGAGTCCGCATCAGATCAGAGATGGCCGGGTTTATGTTATTGTAACTCCTGACGGCATGTTGTTAAAGAGGTGCATCAACCGGTTGGATGGAGAAATACCGAGACTCATCTGCAAATCGGATAACAGATCGGGTGATTACCCGGACATCCCTCTTTCTCCTGAGCAGATTATTGAAGTATGGGAATTCAAAGCAAATATTACGCGCTATGCTTCTCCTCCGGGTGATGCTTTTACGCTTATCAATGACCTCAATGCCCGCATTGCAATACTCGAAGAAAAAATGAAAATCTGAATAAGTCCAGAATTACCTCTTCACGCTCGTTTTGGGAGTTATTCTTGGTACCCAGCAAGGTTGTCTCATAGCTATCATGACTGATGATATAAATTACAATCTTAGCCACTAAGCCAGTTCAGCCATATCAAGCGGGGTTTTTCTTATGCGTTTTCCTGTAGCTGCAAAGATAGCATTCATAAGAGCAGGTGTGAATGGGGGCACTCCTGGCTCCCCTACTCCTACCGCTGGATCGGTGTTGGGTACTATGTGAACTTCTATCTCCGGGGTTTCATTCATTCGCAGCATTTTGTAGTCGTGAAAGTTACTTTGTTGAACCCGACCATCTTTGAAATCCATACCTCCGTAGAGGACTGATGTAAGCGCCCAAATGATAGCTCCCTCAATTTGCCCCTTAACCAAATGGGGATTAACGGCTGTACCACAATAGAGTACTGCTGTAACCTTATCAACCCTGAGCTTACCTCTTCTTACGTTCACCTCTACGACTTGAGCACAAAAGCTTCTACTAAAGCGGTACACAGCCAGTCCCTGACCTGAATTTCTTGACATTCTTTTACCCCAATCAGCTTTTTTGGCAGCAAGTTCCAATACCTGACGTGTCTTCTTAATAGCATCTACAGAATAGGGCTGGTTGTAGTGCTTCTGAGCATCTTCTCCCAATTCAATCTCACGACCGAGCATTTCCAGCCTGAAAGCGAGTGGATCTTTTCCGAGCTTATGTGCTATTTCATCCATCATTCCCTCGGATGCAAATGCTGCCCGATGCGCACCGACACTACGCCAGGCCCCTGGTGTAAGGGGAGAATCGATGATATGTTGTTCACCCAGCTTGTTGGGAACGACATACGGAAACCATGGTTCGGGCGACCAACTCTTTGTAGACACGACATTGGTATGCCAGGCAGTGACCTGACCGTCTTTGAGTGCTACACTATGATTGTCATGCTGAAAGGCGCTGTTATAGTCGCAACGAATATCATCTTCACGAGTCCAGGTAAGTTTCACCGGTGCATTCAGCTTTGATGCAAGGAATGCTACCTCAGTAACGTGTTCGGGGTAAAATTTACGACCAAAGCTCCCACCTGCCGGAAGTATATGGATGGTCTGGTTTTCAACCGGAACATTGACGTATTTGGTGATTTGCTCACTAGCCCAGTTGGGGTTTTGCATGGTAGACCAAACTTCCAGATGACCGTCTTTGAATTCTGCAATTCCATTCATAGGCTCCATACAGGCATGGGCATGATATGGGTTTTCATAAGTAGCTGTAAGCACCTCATCTGCTTCAGAGATAGCTTTTTCCACATCCCCAAAGTTGCCGTAATAGTCATTGGACTTTTCCCCAGACACGCTCGCCAGAGCACGCATCTTCTTGGTTAATGATGCGTTATTTGCACTACCATTCAGACCGGGCTCCCATTCAACTTTCAGGGCTTTTCTGCCCTGCATGGCAGCCCAGGTATTTTGGGCAATTATGGCAACTCCATCTCTCACAATAAAGTCATCATCTTCATAAATCTCAGGTACTCTGATAACATCAATTACTCCCTTCACCTGACGACAAGCGGTCTCATCATAGGTTTTGACCTTACCACGATAGACAGGACAGCGCTCAATACTGGCATACACCATTCCCGGACGCTTAAGATCCAACGCAAAGTGCTTTTCTCCCCTGACGATTTTAGGAGTGATCCTGTTTTGAACCCCATGGCCGATTAACTTAAATTCTTTGAGGTCTTTGAGCTTGATTTCATCAGTATCGGGAATTTCAACTTTTGGAGCTATAGAAACCAGATCTCCAAAATTAACCTTAGCATTTGTGGACGGATTCTTAACAAATCCATTCTCTGTATATAAGCCATCTCTGGACACACCCCAGTGTCTGGCTGCCGACCGGATCAAAATCTCTCTTGTACTGGCCGCCATCTGACGTAACGGGTGCCACATAGAACTCAGACCACTGCTACCCCCGGTAGTCCCCTGAAATCTCTTATATTTTTCATCATGAAGGGCCTGCACTACCTTAAAGGTATCCCAGTTTGCACCCAACTCATCACAGAAAATCATGGGCACTCCAGTACCCGTCCCCTGCCCCATTTCATGTTTGGTAAGCATAAAAGTAATCGAGCCATCAGCATGGATTTCTGTGAGCACATTCGCAACAAAGCTCTCCTTGTCTAAAACACCCTTAGCCACAGCAGGCACAGTCATAGCAATGGCCAGACCTCCGGTAGCGGTGGTGCTTAACCGGATAAAATTCCTCCTGTTCATAACTAAGATTTAATGGCCCTTTTGATGGCTTTCTTAATTCTTGAATAAGTACCACATCGACAAATATTACCACTCATGGCTGACTCAATCTCCTCATCAGATGGATTGCTGTTTCGGGTTAGCAGAGAGGTCGCATTCATGATCTGACCAGACTGGCAATAACCACACTGAGGCACATCTTCTTCTACCCAGGCTTGCTGTACATCCGTAAGAGTATCGTCCTTGGCCAGGCCTTCAATCGTAGTTATTTCCTTACCACTAAGACTCCCAACTGGTAATGAACAGGATCGCACGGCTGTTCCATCTAACAAAACAGTACAAGCGCCACATTGTGCTATGCCGCAGCCATACTTGGTTCCGGTAAGATCAAGGGAGTCTCTGAGCACCCAGAGCAAGGGGGTTTGCGGATCGTCTTCTACTTGTTTGTTTTGGCCGTTGACTTTTATAGATATCATGCAAAGTGAGTTTGATTGAAAAAGTTAATAATGCCTACGCGGTGACTGATGCATGTTTACATGAATCGGTTCCTGAATCATAATTCTGTTATTAATAATAGCTTGAGGAGCCGGAAACAGGCAACTATAAAGGCATCATTCGTAACCTGACGTTACAGATCGGCTTTCTCCTTAACCTACTCACTGAAGTCGGGAAACTTTGATTCTGAACAAATTTTCACCAAATTCAGATATCGACTTTCCTCGATTTGCAGTCCTATGCAGATTTTTTCTTCATTCAACCTGTATAAATATGTACAAGAAGTTTTTCTACCCAATCTTCATTGTTGCCATTCTATTCTTCCACTCCTGTGGTAGTGATGATGACCCGGTTACTATAACAATCGACAACCCCAATGTCACTATCGATTTTGATGAGAACCCTTCAAGGGATCAGGTCATAACGATCATCAACGCTAGTACCAATAAGGGTTTTCTTACCTACCAGGTAGCGAGCGAGACTCCTTCAAGTGGAGCGACAGCCATCAACATCCGTACCGGAGAGCTGACGGTAGCTGATGTTTCAGAATTTGATTTTGAGAAATACGCAACTCCCGTACTGACGATTACTGTACGGGTATCAAATGGAGATGTGAGCGAGACAGCGACAGTCACCATCAACCTACAAGACTTAGCGGATGAGGTCACAATGGGTAATGAGACAGTTACCATGGACGAAAACCCAAGCAATGGCCAGGCGGTCGTGACCATGAGCGCTACGGTAGACACCGGTTCCCCCAGGTTCAGCATTACCTCCCAAAGCCCTGCGCGCACATTCTCAATTGATGCCAACAGCGGTGAAATAACGATAGCTGATTTTACAATATTAGACTTTGAAACCAACCCCACGCTTACCATTGAAGTAAGGGCCAGCAATGGTCCGGGCTCAGATGACGCCACCGTGACGGTTACTCTTAACAACCTCCTGGAAACCCTTAGTACACAAAATGAGACCGTCAGCTTAGATGAAAACCCTGCCGCTGATATGGAAATTGTTACAGTAACCGGAACGACAGACCTTGGTTCTGCGAGTTTTAGCCTTCAGAGTGAAAGCGTTTCAGGGGCATTTGCCATTAACACAACAACTGGTGTGCTCACTGTGGCAGACGCAAGCAAATTTGATTACGAAACCAATCCTACCTTAACAGCCAACATCAGCGTAACCAATAGCCCACTGGAAGAGACAGCAGTAGTCACCGTCAACCTCAATGATTTATTGGAACTCAGCTGGACTGAAGCTACCAGCAATGTAGCTTTTGGAGGAGTTTATGGTCATGAAATCGTCAACCTGAACGGCACATTGTATTCCATCGGGGGTATCAGGGGTACTACACGCATCAACGAGGTTTGGTCCAGCACGGATGGCACCACCTGGACTCAGGTGAATACTGGAAACAATATCTTTTCGCCCAGAAATGGTTTCCAGGCCGTGGTGTTCAATAATAAAATCTGGGTGATTGGCGGATTTATTGATGGTGGTCGATCCAACCAGATTTGGTCATCTGCTGATGGCGCCACCTGGACCGAAACCAATACTACAAGTATTTTCACCCCCCGCTCGGATCATGCAGCAGTAGTATTTAACAACAAAATATGGGTAGTGGGCGGTAGTGACGGAGTCCCAAAAAATGAAGTCTGGAGCAGTACCGATGGCGCTACCTGGACCCAGGAAACTACCAGCGGCAATATTTTCTCCGGCCGACTAGGTCATACGCTGACCGTTTTCAATGGCACAATGACACTTATTGGCGGAGCTGATCTGGATAACCAACAGCTGCTGAGACAACGAAATGACATATGGACAAGCACAGATGGCATCAACTGGACTGAGGTCTCTGTAACCGGTAATCTCTTTCTGGAACGGTGGATTCACGGAGCCATCGTACACAATAACCTGCTATGGGTGATTGGAGGGGATGATGATACCGGCAACCGCTTTAACGATGTATGGACCACAGCTGACGGAGGTGCAACCTGGACCCAGCAAACCAGCAACCCCATATTTGCCCCGAGGGATCAAATGGCACTGTTTGTCCTGAACAATAAGCTTTGGGTAAGTGGAGGAAGTAACAACAATGGCATTCTGACTGACATCTGGGTTACCAACTAGCTGGATATTTCTATAAAATCATCAAGGCTGTTCTGGTTGATCGGGACAGCCTTGTTTCGTTTTTAAAGTCCCCAATCCCAGCTCATCTTCTCAACTGCTATAATGCCTGAGAGTGTGACTCCGGGAATCCCCTGGCCAGGGTACACCGTATCCCCAACGAGGTAGGCCTTATGCTTATCGAGCCGGGCATCCAGCATTTGCCAGGGTTTTATAGACATATATTGAGGATAACCTCCGACAAAACCCCATTTGCGGCCTGTCCACTTGGCCCAGGATTTTGGTGCAGAAGAGTGCTGGTAAGCAATGTCTTCCTGCCTTAAAAAACCCTTTGAGATAAGCACATCAATGACAGCCTTTTCTGTCCGTTCACTGTTGATCATCTTGTTAAGTGGATCAGACACATGAGTACTGACCGACATCACCATCATTCCGGGCTTATCACTTCTTTGGTCATCTTGAGGATGACTTAGACTAATGAACAGGGAGGCAGAACCCGTCTCGACTAATGGAGAATCGAGATGAACCTGATGATGTATCGTATCAAATTCCTTATGAGGTTTGAAACCAATACCCAACTGGAAAGCACTATTGAGCTGCTCTGATTCCATGACTTTATCTTGTAAATGCTGTTTTGACTCCTCAGACATCATCTCAAGCGTATTGTTAATAGGAATGCCCGAAATCAGGTATTCAGCTTCATATTCCTGACCTTTTACACAGGTCAATCCATACCCCTCAGCATTCCTTTCAATCTTATTTACGGATTCTCTCAACACTACCTGCCCTCCCCGGTCTTCTATGTATTTTACAAATGGTCTCACCAGGTTCAGCAATCCACCATCGAGGTAATAGTTGGGGTAATTGGTATAACAAAGGGCGGTTGCTCCAAATAGCGCGTTTACCTCTGACATATGATTTTGAGCCGTGATGAGTAGCTGCTCATTGACGAAAGCTACAAAGGCTTCGTTATCCAAAAGTCCGTGTTTTTCCAGTAATTTTTCGGTGCTGATAAAAGCATAAGGCAAATTTCTGATCTGATCCAATGACACATTCTTAAGCGAATACCACAAATCACCTGGTTTACCTGGTGGAAATGCCGTTTGCTTCAGTGAGGTTTTCCATACGAACTGACTGATCTTGTAGGCCTCCTTCCAGAAAACGCGCTGCCCTTTTGCTCCAAACACTTTTTCTGCCTCGGCAATCCATTCATTCAGGTTTTCATATCGATTGATAGTAGCACCATCCGCCAGATGTACCTGCATAGGCAGTGAAAGACGTCTCACAGGTAGCTCGATACCAGTTTTGTCCAGAACATGCTGCAAAGGCATATGATCACCCAATCCTACCAATGTTGTAGCTCCGGCCTCGAAAACAAAGCCTTTTCTCCGGTAAGAGCTGGTGCAGCCTCCGGGTTGCCAGTTCTGCTCAAGCACAGTCACTCGCAGTCCTTTTTCCGCCAGCAGAGCACCTGCAGACAGGCCTCCCATACCGCTTCCCACGATCAAAACATCAGATCTATTCACAATAATTTGTCTGATGCAGGCTACTCCATCAGCATTTTTTTTGAATAGTTGAACAAAACTGACGTACCTTATGTTCGATACATGTTGCAAAGAATTAAGTAGTAAACATACTTTTTACTCAATCTTGAACATTAGCAAGTAAATGAAAGTAGCAGTTTTCCGAAAAGAACACTTTAATGCTGCTCATCGACTTCATAACCCGGATTGGTCAGAGGAAAAGAACACAGCCGTTTTTGGTAAGTGTAATAATCCGTCTTTCCATGGGCACAACTACGAGTTGATTGTGAAGGTAATTGGTGAGCCAGATCCTGAAACGGGATATGTGTGTGATATGAAAATACTGAGCGATCTTATCAAAGAGCACGTAAGCGACCGATTTGATCACAAAAACCTGAACCTGGATGTTCCGGAGTTCCAATCGCTCAACCCTACGGCAGAAAACATTGCGGTGGTGATTTACAATATCCTGCGAGACAAAGTGGACGCAAAACTGGAATTAAAAATCAGACTTTATGAGACAGAACGAAACTTTGTTGAGTACCCAGCTTAACAATTATACGATAGAGGAGATTGGAGATGAGCACATAGGTACTTCCTATGATACTCCCATGAAAGCGGATGCCTTTGACATGGACGATGAGCTGAAAATGAAGCTGATCGAAGATAAGTTCAAAGACATTATGGAGATCATGGGACTTGACCTGAATGACGATAGTCTGAGCGGAACCCCCAGAAGGGTGGCGAAGATGTATATCAAGGAAATCTTCAGTGGTCTCAATCCTGCCAACAAGCCGAAAGTGGCGCTGTTCGACAATAAGTATCAGTACAATGAAATGCTGGTGGAAAAAGACATCACCTTCTATTCCAACTGTGAGCATCACTTTGTACCGATCATTGGCCGGGCACATGTGGCCTACTTTTCAAGCGGCAAGGTGATCGGTCTTTCAAAGATCAATCGACTTGTAAATTATTTCGCTAAGCGTCCGCAGGTACAGGAGCGACTGACGGTTCAGATTGCCAATGACCTGAAAGCCATGTTGGAAACAGAAGATGTAGCGGTGGTCATAGATGCAGAACACCTCTGCGTTTCCTCCCGCGGCATTCAGGATGTAAACAGCAGCACGGTGACAGCACAGTTTCACGGTAAGTTCAAGGAGGAAGGTACCAAAAACGAGTTTCTGAGCTATATCCAAACTAAAGCATAACAGAGTCATGAGCTTATCCGACAAGAATATCCTGATAGTCGGGGGCAGCTCAGGCATTGGCAAAAACCTTGCAGAATCGGCCCTGGCCGAGGGGGCAAATGTTACAATTGCCTCTCGCAGCAACCCTGATCTCGCGGGTGTCACCTATATCTCTTTAGATGTGACCCAAATGGAAGAGACCATTGAGGACCTGCCGGATGAACTGCATGGCATAGTCTACGCCCCGGGTACCGTTAATCTAAAACCTTTCCATCGATTGCCTATTGACACCTTCCAACAAGATCTGGAAATCAATGTTTTAGGAGCTATCAAAGTACTTAAAGCGGGCTTTGAATCGCTGAAAGCGGCAAAAGGAGCCTCTGTAGTATTATTCAGCACGGTAGCCGCGAAGCTGGGGATGAACTTCCACAGCTCGATTGCCACCTCGAAAGGCGCCATTGAGGGATTGGGTAAATCACTGGCAGCCGAATGGGCTATTCATGGAATCAGGGTTAACATACTAGCCCCCTCTCTTACAGATACCCCACTGGTCCACCGCATCATCGCTACCCCTGAAAAGCAGGAAGTTTCCAACAAAAGACATCCGCTAGGACGTTTTGGCAAACCGGAAGACCTTACCCATATGGCCAGATTACTATTGTCTGATGAAGGTAGCTGGATCACTGGTCAGGTAATAGGTATTGATGGTGGTGTTGGCTCCCTCAAGCCTTAGATCGCTCATTTTATCACGTCAGCATCACAAAAGAATCAACCTTTTCGCATAAGCGTCAGGCAGTCGACCGGAACCACAGTATCGGTTGAATTAACGCACTTCAAATCCGTTTCTCATATCAAAAAGAAATCATGTATTTGAAAGCCTCAGTTATCATTTCCTTCCTAACAGGTTCAGCCATTCTTTTTTCATTTTTCCCAGGAAGCCCCAAAGAGCTTACAATTCATCAACCTGAGAATCAGAATGCCGTAGTTGTGGAGCTGTTCACCTCACAGGGCTGTAGTAGCTGCCCTTCAGCCGACAAATTGCTTAGCGAGTTTATTGATCAGTCTGGTGACCGTGATCTCCCTATTTACGGCCTGTCGTTTCATGTCGACTACTGGAACCGGTTGGGCTGGAAGGACCCTTTCAGTAACAGTGAGTTTACGGAACGGCAATATACCTATGCCTCAAAGTTTGGTAATCGCGGGGTTTACACCCCACAAATGATAGTAAATGGCAAAACCGAGTTTGTCGGATCAAGTAAAAGACAAGCCTCCAGTGCCATTCGCACCGCGCTGGCGAGCATTCCCTCGGTACAGATTGCGGTCAGTGAAATATCCAGAAGCAAAAACACTGTCAGACTCAACTACGCGGTAGACGATGTATTGAAAAATGCCATTATCAACATCGCATTGGTGGAACGCGGCATCTCTACGGATGTGACCCGAGGGGAGAATCGTGGTAGAAAGCTTGAGCACGACAATGTGGTGAGAGACTTTAAACAGCGGACACTTTCCAATGAAGGCAAAACGTCCCTGAACCTACCTAAGGACATTGATTTAAAAAAGAGCAGCATCATAGTTTATGCACAGGATGCGGAGAGCTATAAAATACTCGGAGCTACGAAAGTCGCCATTCATTCACTAGGGGGTTAATCAAATCATTTATCAACCCGAAGCTTTTGCGTAGGTTTATAAACAGATGCAAAAGACAAAGTTGATCGAATTTCACCCAAAGGGAATCTATTGCCCAAGGGCTGATGTATTCATCGACCCCTGGAAACCTCAGAAAAGGGCGATTATCACCCATGCTCATGCCGACCATGCCAGGCCAGGGATGCAGTCTTATCTGGCACATAAAGACTCGGAAGAAGTACTGAAATTGAGACTAGGGAAAGGGATAAAACTCGAAACAGTTGCCTACGGACAAAACACTATGATCAATGGGGTCAACTTCAGCCTTCATCCGGCAGGACATATTTACGGTTCTGCACAAGTGAGGGTGGAGTACAAAGGTGAGATTTGGGTCGTTTCGGGAGACTATAAAACGGAAGATGATGGATTCTGTACGCCATTTGAACCCATTCAATGTAACCACTTTGTAACGGAATCGACCTTCGCCATGCCCATTTACCAATGGCAATCGCAAAAAATGGTATTTGATGAGATCAATGATTGGTGGAGAAAAAATCAGGCTGAAGGAAAGAGTACTGTTTTGTTTGGCTATTCACTGGGCAAGGCTCAACGGATCATAGATAATCTCGATCTCAGTATTGGCGAGGTTTTCCTTCATAAATCGATTTGGAATACCAATGAGGCCCTGATTAGAAACGGAGCTCCGTTGCCCAGGCTGGAATGCGTGGAGAACAACATTGCCGAGAATCGTCTCAAAGGCTGCATGGTGATAACACCTTCATTAACTCCTGATGCTACCTGGGTTAAAAACATTGAACCCTATGTCACAGGAGCCTGTTCGGGCTGGATGATGACCAGAGGCTCCAAAAGACGAAGGCCTGCTGACCGCGGTTTCGTACTCTCAGATCATGCGGACTGGAATGGTTTGAATGAGGCTGTCGCGGCTACAGGGGCTGAAAACATTTATGTTACTCATGGTTATACTACTGTCTATAGTCGCTGGCTCCGTGAACAGGGATTGAATGCCCGGGAAGTGTGAATAAGAACTTCCAGACAGCAACACAAATCAAAAAAAGCCAGCAGTCAAGACTAACTAACCTGTTGTTTTCCCATAAGGAGTCTCACACCGGCCACCAGCACATAAAGACAATGCAGTCCGAGTAGGCCTATCAAAACAAGAGGGAGTATGCTCAACTCCTGAGCGGCCAACAGGTAACAAACAGCCAAAGCAAGCGGAATAAATGACCAGGCGAATATGCCCCAGACCTTACCTTCCATTAACCCACCATTGGCAATGGTACCAAAGAACAAGAGGGCAAATAGAATAGCTTTTTCCATCAAGGGCATGCTGGCCTCTCTGAAAATAAAATGCACCAACAGCCCGAACAGGACAAAAGCCCCTAAGGCTATAAAAAAGGGATGAAGACGAATCGTCTGTGTTTTTGCCCCAAGCGATTTCAGCGGGATTTTCAAAAACTTAGCTACCGGAATATTGTTGGCCCAAAAGGGGTTTTCAGAGTTCATCTCATCGAGTGTACCCAGCTCCAGGTTGATATCATCCCGTTCCTGCTGAAAGGTACCAAAAAGCTTATCCCAGAAAACAAAGGTACCTCCGCAGTTCTTATCGAGGTATTCGGCATTCTTACCATGGTGTACCCGATGATGTGATGGAGTGATCATAATATACTCGAGCCAGCCACTTTTTTTCACAATGCGATTGTGATTGTAAAACTGGATGGTATAGTGAATTGAAGATACTGTTACAAAAATTTCCAGAGGCAAACCCAAAACGGCCAGGGGAACAAAGAAAGGAAAAGAAGACAGCGATGAGTACCATGAATTTCGAATGCCAAGGGAGAGACTAAAATGCTCACCCTGATGATGTACCGCATGGATACTCCAAAGCAAAGGCCATTTATGATGCAGCCTGTGCAGCCAATAGAAAAGAAAGTCCCAGGCCACAAAGCCAAAAACCCATTGTACAGCCGGAGGCCATACAGCTATCCAGTCAAGGCTGAAATACTGTAATACATAATGGAAGCCCAACACTTCCATACCCCTGAAAATCCAAAGCAATACATGACCGGAGTTGAGATTAAGGATTACTTCATTCCATGGAATTTTCTCCTTCATCACCAGTCGCACGATCAGTAGCTCCATGAGCACCAATACCAGCAACAGCAAAGTTCCGTAGGCCACTCCCATATCAGTATCTCAATAACATAGCCCCAATGGAAAATCCGGCTGAAGTACCGATTAGCAAACAAGTATCTCCCCTCTTTACCTTTCCCTCCTGAATGCTGCTTGCGAGGGCATAGGGAATGGAAGCAGCTATACAATTACCCATCTGGGAAAGTGTATTGATGATCTTTCCTTCTGGAAACAGCCCCAGTTTATGAAACAGGGCCAAACCTGCCTTACTGGCCTGATGAGGGATGACCCAATCAACCTCAGACGGATCGATAGCAGTAAAAAAGTCATCAAGGAATTCGGGGATTCTTTTGCTGGCAGCCTTCAACAACTGTTTACCCTGCATTTGAAAAGTATGTAAGGCGGGATCGTAGGCTACCTCAGAGAATGGAAAATCATTGCCCCCACCTTTGATCGTGGTAAACCCAGCCCCTTCAGCGTAGGTCTTTAGTGAGTACTTCATCGCACCACATTCAAAAGAAGTATCATAAGAAACAATCACCGCAGCCGCAGCATCACCAAACAGCGTATAGGTTTCAATATCTTCAGAGTTAAGCCCTCTGGAAGCAATCTCAGCACTAACCACTACCACGTGTCGACAGTCTTCAGATAGAAGGCTTACCGCATAGTCCAATGCCGGGAGAAAGCTCAGACAGGTCACATCAATATCAACACAGGGGTAGTCGTAACTCTCAGACCCCGCAAGCGCTGCCTTAATCCGACTGGCGTTATTAGGTAATGGAGAATCGTAAGTGGCCGAGGCGGAGATAAGCCCACCAATATCTGACTGACTAAGCTCCGCCTGCTGCAAGGCTTGCTCGATGGCCCTGACCGCCATAAAACGGTTGGTCTCGTGTTTGGCAACGGGCCTTGATACCACACCAGCATATTTTTCTATCCAACCCGAAGGAAGAGAGAGTTGCTCTTCTAGAGCAGCAGAGGGCACGCGATTCTCGGGAAGGTAAGCTCCTGCCCCACTAATTCTGAACGATCTACGCATCTACTGTAGCATTAAGTAAAACCCTCCCTGTATAAGTTATCTTAATTCCCCTAACGGGGGATTTAATTTTGATCAACACCATATTCTACTAGGTCTGACATAGATTCCGGACTCGTTTAAATTTGGCACCAGATTCCAAAACAAACGCCTTTTGCTCATTAATCGAAAGACCATCAACGTCAAACGATTCAAAAAGGGCGTGGAGTGAAGTACTGGCCAGCTCATAATCGTCCCGAACCCTCCCCTTCCCTGTTTCGATGTACAAGCTTAGTTCGTTACTTCCGATCAGGGTAACCACATAATTTGTAATATCATCACTGGCAGTGATAACAGCCCTTCTGACAAAATCCGGATAGATAATCACCGGCTCACCTCTTCTATTCCTTAGTACAAAAACATCATCTGATCGGCCTTCAATTTTCCGGATCACGGTAGATTTTAACCCACAGTTGCAAGTCTCTCCCTCCTGTATAATATCGTTAAGTTCATAACGTATTATAGGCTGAGAGCTACGCAGATAATCAGTAATCACAGGATGAAAACGCTTATTTTCCTCATCAAGGTACTTCTTTTCAATATGTAGCCAATCTTCATTGAAATGCAGATTCCGGTGCTCGCAAGTATGGGCCAGAAAACCTTCGGTACACTGATAAACCTGTTCGGTTTTCGCCTTGAATACCTGCTCCAAACGCTGAGCCACGTCCTCCTCTAATACCTCGGCTACAGAGATCACCTTTTCAAAGCCCGAATTTATTCCCATATCCCTGTAATACTCAGACACCGCTAATAGTACAGAAGGTTGCCCTACCAGAATATGAGGATTAAGTACCACCAGCTTCTCCAGATTTTGTTTCATATCGGCCTTAATATCGAAATAGCTAAAGGAAAGCAGACTCGAACCTACTGATTCGTACAGGTTGCTGTTGGAGCGTAAGAAGAAGGCCACTTTACGCTTCCTCAGTGAGAAACCTATTACCCTATCTAAAACAGCAGCTACCCAGACAGCTCTTTCCTTCAGACTGGCCAGGAAAATACCTTTATTACCACTGGTACCTGAGGAAAGTCCCACCGTAACACCATTGATCTCACTGGAAAAATCGCGGCTCTCCTCACTCTTCAAAGCTATTGCGAAAGCTTCTTCCCTGCTGATCCCCACACTGTTAATCGCATCAAAATGCTCCATGAAAGAAGCTTTATCCATCAAAGGAAAATCACTCAGGTCAGATTCTGCAAGGTCTTGATAGAAAGCAGAACGCTTTAAATGCTTTCGCCACTTTCTCTTTCTTCGCTCCCTTAAATACGCCAGTCCTATCTCGCTTCTGAGGTATTTCCTGTTCAGACGAAAGCGGATAAAATGATAGAGAATGAGAAGCTTAAAACGCATGATCAGAATCTTTTCCCTTTCAGCTTTTCAAAAGTCTCCCTGCAGTGGCAGGCTACCATTTCTACTTCCGGGTTTGCCTGATAGAATCTCCTTAACCTTTTCAAACTGGCCTTATACTCGTTCCAGGAGTCAAAAAACAGTCGGACAATGCCATGCGGCAGAGCTTCTGTTTCATAATGTTCTTTGAGCCATGCAGCATCAGCTATAAGAAAGAAATTTCTGTCAGCAGTATTGATCAGCGCGCCCATTTGCCCCCTGGCATGTCCTTCAAGTAAACAAAGCTGAATTGCCTGATCATTGAAGACATCTACCAGAATACCTAGTACTGGGTCTTGTTCTCCGCTTGTGAAATCAATCAATCTCACTCTCTGTTCAAAATCTGCCGGTAAATGCCCTGGCAGAAATGCCCGCTTCACTGCTGACCATCCCGTTTTGCCTTTCACAGACTCATAGGCCTTTCGGGAGCAAATGAAGGTTGCTTTTGGTAAGTCATTCAACCCTCCCAGGTGATCTGCATGAAAATGAGAGATGATGATATATTTAACCTGATCTGCTTCAATTCCCAACAAAGCCAACTGACTGACAACCTCTTCCTCTTTGTTCATCACCACAGCAGTGGTTTTGGCATACAAGCTGTATGGGAAGGATTTGGTTTCCTCAAAAAACCGCATTGAATAGCCAGTATCAAAAAGTATGCAGCCTTTTTCAGGGTGGTGAATCAAGCCAAAAGTGGCATAAAACCGAATGGTCTTGCGTTCAGCATCCTTCAGAGCATGGTGCTGACTAGCCGTGCAAAATCCTGCCTGTCTTATTTCCAAAGAAACTTTAGTCATGCTGCTGAGTTTTATACCAATCCACAAACTCCCTGATTCCCTCTTCAGTGGTTTGAACAGATTCATAATCCAGCAATTTTCGGGCCTGAGAAATATCCAGGGTCATGGAATAGGCCAACACCCCCACCGAGTACCTGGTCAAAGCTGGCTCTGCATAACCAGAAAGTATCGATTTCTTTTCCATCAACCAGGCGGCCATCATAGCCACGTTGATGGGGATGCGTTTTTTGATTCGCGCATAACCCAGGGCATCGAACATACCGTTGATCGTTGGCCAGAGTTTCACCGGGCTGCCATTCGAAATGTTATATGCTTTACCCAAAGCCTCATGGGGCGCTTTCATGGCACATTCTACGGCCAGCACCACATTACCTACACAGGTCAGGTCTGCCAAATTCTGCCCATCTCCAATCACCCTGAGCTTCCCTTCCCGGTACGCACGAATCAGCCTGGGCATTATTACTGTATCTCCTCTACCGATGAGGGCCCTGGGCCTCAGCGTGATGTAGTTGAGTCCGGAGGTTTTCAAAAGTACCTCGGCCTCCAGCTTGGTTTTTGCATAGTTGTTTACGGGGCTCGAAGGAAGCAAATCAGATTCCTTAACACCCAACACATGCTTGTGCCTGTAATAAATGGTGGGAGAAGAGATATAAATAAATCGTATGACTCCTGCCTTCTTACTTTCGTTGATAAGATTCTTCTGGCTAAGTACGTTGCTCTGATAGTAAGTCTCATACTTCCCCCAGGGACTGGAGAGACTGGCACAATTAATCACCATTTCGGGCTTAGTCCCAAACAGAGATGCCACATATTGATCATCCTCAAGACTCCCCAGCTTGTAAACTACATTTGAATTGTCAACGTAATGATTGTCAGCGATTTTCCTACCGGCAGCCACCACATTTATACCCTCACCTGCCAGCTTTTCAACTATGCGAAAGCCAAGAAAACCAGTAGCACCTGTGACCAGAATTTTCATCCTTTCGAATATATAGTGATTTCCATGAAATCGAATGCTTTTTTTAGATTCAAGCTTCTTTCGTTTTTTAGGAGGCTTCTCTTATCTTTGCACGTCATTTTTAAAAACCGATTATAGAATATGTCTAATCTGATTTACGTAGTTCCAGTTCTTGGACTCATAGGTTTGCTGGTTATGCTTGTAAAAGCAAAGTGGGTAAACAAGCAAAATGCAGGAGACGAAAAGATGCAAAGTCTTGCTAATTACATTCGTGAGGGCGCTTTGGCCTTCCTGAGTGCAGAGTATAGAGTACTTGCCATCTTCGTTGTAGTTGCAGGAATTTTATTAGGAGTTATCTCCACTTTAGTAGAAACCACACACTGGTTCATAGTAGTTGCCTTCGTAATAGGCGCCTTTTTCTCTGCTCTGGCAGGAAACATCGGTATGCGCATAGCCACTGCGGCCAATGTAAGAACTACGCAAGCTGCCCGTACCAGTCTCCCTGATGCATTGAAAGTATCTTTCACTGCGGGTTCAGTAATGGGATTAGGCGTTGCAGGTTTAGCTGTATTCGGACTGAGCATCCTTTTTATTCTATTATTCCAGTTCTTCATGGGTGGAGACTACACCAATGGTGGAGTTGATAACATGACTGTAGTGCTGGAAGCTCTGGCCGGTTTCTCTTTAGGAGCTGAGTCTATTGCCCTTTTCGCCCGTGTAGGCGGAGGTATTTACACCAAAGCTGCCGATGTAGGCGCTGACCTTGTAGGTAAAGTTGAGGCGGGTATTCCTGAGGATGACCCGAGAAACCCTGCTACCATTGCCGATAATGTAGGTGACAATGTAGGTGATGTTGCAGGAATGGGTGCCGATTTGTTTGGTTCTTATGTAGCTACAGTACTGGCCTCTATGGTATTGGGTAATTACGTAATTCGTGATATGGGTGGTTCTGTTACTGATTCATTCGGTAATATCGGACCTATCCTTCTTCCTCTTGTGATTGCCGGAGCAGGCATCTTATTCTCACTGGGTGGAATGATCCTGATTAAAATCAAAGACAACAACGCTAAGGAAGCAGAGGTCCAGTCAGCCCTCAATAAAGGTAACTGGGGATCTATCTTCTTAACAGCTATTGCCTGCTACTTCCTCATCGATATGCTTTTACCAGCTACCATGACCATGAGCCTGTTTGGCGAAGGTGATGTTGAGATCACTTCTATCCGCGTTTTCGGTGCGGTATTAGTTGGTCTGGTTGTAGGTGGAGCCATCTCGTATTTCACAGAATTCTACACTGCTATCGGCAAAAAGCCGGTTATGGATATCATTCAAAACTCTTCTACGGGTGCTGCTACCAACATCATTGCTGGTCTGGCAACAGGTATGAAGTCTACTTTCGCCCCTATTATCCTGTTCGCAGGTGCTATCTGGGGTGCTTATGAGCTTGCCGGTTTCTATGGTGTAGGTATTGCTGCTTCAGCTATGATGGCTACTACGGCCATGCAGCTGGCGATTGATGCTTTCGGCCCTATTGCTGATAATGCTGGTGGTATTGCTGAAATGAGCGACTGCCCTGATGAGGTTCGGGAAAGAACTGATATTCTTGATTCAGTGGGTAACACTACCGCTGCTATCGGTAAAGGCTTTGCAATTGCTTCTGCTGCCCTGACTGCCCTGGCACTCTTCGCAGCTTATGTGACCTTCACAGGCATTGATGGTATCAACATCTTTAAAGCAGACGTACTGGCTGCCTTGTTTATAGGTGGTATGGTACCAGTTATCTTTTCGGCCCTGGCTATGGAGTCAGTAGGTAAAGCAGCCATGGAAATGGTGAAAGAGGTAAGGAGACAGTTCAAAGAGATTCCCGGTATCATGGAAGGTACTGCTACTCCTGAATACGGTAAGTGTGTGGATATTTCTACCAAAGCTGCTATTCGCGAGATGATGCTTCCCGGTGCCATTACCATTGTATTCCCAATCATTATTGGTTTCGCCATGGGTGCTGAGCCCCTGGGAGCTTACATGGCTGGTGTTGCTGTATCTGGTGTACTTTGGGCTATCTTCCAAAACAACGCTGGTGGTGCATGGGACAACGCCAAGAAGTCTTTCGAGGCTGGTGTTGAGATTGATGGAGAAATGACTTACAAAGGTTCTGAAGCTCACAAAGCAGCGGTAACTGGCGATACAGTAGGTGATCCATTTAAAGATACTTCTGGTCCTTCTATGAACATCCTTATCAAGCTGACCTGTTTGGTAGGATTGGTTATCGCTCCTATTTTGGGCGGTGGTCATGGAGAGACTCCAGACGATAAAAAAGTAGAGAACATAAAGGAGATCACAGTAGATCCTATTGAAGAAGCTATTACTGAGCTGCCAAAAGCAGCCAACTGATAGTATTTCTTAATCAATCAAAAAAGGGTTGCTACTGTGAAGTGGTGACCCTTTTTTCATGCTTATAAAGCAACCTTTGATTGCATCGATCCATCCACTAAGCATTAGACCTCCATTAAAAAAATACGTATAACATAAGGGAAAGCATGAGCCAACATCAAATTATCTCCTTTCTTCTACTCACAGGCATATCTCAAGGGGTAACACTGGCCATCGTTTTACTTACCTCAAAGCGGCACAGAAAGCTATCAAACGTAATGCTGGCCGTATTTTTACTCAGTTACTCTTTCAAGCTCCTGCTCAACACTCCCTACAGCCCGTCCATAGGCCTGGGCAATTACCTGGTTTCTATCTTACTTCTTGGACCTTCCTTCTTTTTGTACATCCGCAGTGTTGTAAACCCTAAGTTTGTATTGCGTAAAGTGCATCTGTTACACATTGTTCCCGCTTTGGTGTTCCTGGTGCTCATCAGTGCTTTCACATCGACTTATCAGATCACTTCCTATGAGCAGATTTTTAACACACCATCCTTGTTGCTTATAACCTCAATATTTCAGACAGTAGCAGCCATTCAGGCCATGACCTATGTGGTCTGTTCGGCATTGGAAATGAAGAGATATCAGGCCTGGACATTCAATCATCATTCAAACCTAAAAACCATTAACCTGAACTGGCTTCGGTGGCTCACATACTCTTTCTTAGCTGTCACGATCATCTGGTGGATAGCGGGCTATGCAGACATTGCCTACCTGATCCTTTGGTTTGGAGAACCTTCTATACAAGTTGCCTACTTCTTTTGGGCACTTATGTCTTTAGTGGTTTTGGTGATTGGTTACTATGGTCTGTTCCGGCCTGAGTTGTTTATTGACCGGGAACCTGAGTCCATTTCAAACAGTACTAAAAGACTCAGCGAAACTGAGCTTAACCTTTACACACAAAGACTATTGGAGCTTATGGAAAGAGAAAAACCCTACCTGAACCCCAAACTCAAACTATCGGATCTGGCTACCAAAATGTCGGTAAACACGGGCATACTTTCCCTTATCATCAACCAGGGAACAGGCAAAAACTTCAACGACTTTGTCAATGAATACAGAGTCACAGAATTTAAGGCCAGGCTGAAGTCAGGAGATCATCAAAATTTCACACTTCTGGCAATTGCACTGGACTCCGGTTTTAACTCCAAGTCATCATTCAACGCCATTTTCAAAAAAATCACAGGAAACACTCCAAATCAATTCAGAAATCAGCTTTCATAGATGATTCAATAGCTCCGAAATCATTATTTCGGGCGATCCGTTTTAACGGAAACCACAGCTTTGAGTAAAAAACATGAAAAAGATCTTACTCATAGCAACACTTGTTTTCATCGCTGTTCGGCTTAGTGCACAAGACGATTTCCTTAGCCCACCTCGTATTGATGATGGTTGGGGAACAGGCTCCGCCCTGAAAGCCGGCCTCAATACTGAACTCCTGCTGGAACTTTCAAATAAAATAGACAGCGGCCACTACAAAAATATCCATAGCGTATTGCTCATTAAAGACGGCAAGCTCCTAATGGAAAAGTATGGTGGCGGTTTTGACCGTGAGCGCATTCATTCTTTAAGGTCTATTTCGAAATTCCTGACCGCCACCCTGCTCGGTATGGCTATAGATAAAGGCCATATCAAATCAAGTGATGAACCTGTCTTTAAATACCTACCGAATTATCAGGACCTTAAAACAGAGGCAAAAAACAAGATCCTCTTAAAACATCTGGTAACTATGTCGGCAGGGCTTCAATGGCAGGAGTCGAATGTAGCCTATGGCACAGACGAGAATGACGAAACCCAGATGTACCGCAATGGTGAGTGGGTAAGGTACACCCTCTCTAAACCTGTAATTTCAGAACCGGGAATCAACTTTGAGTACAGCGGTGGCCTTGCCAATGTCACGGCCGCGGTATTGGAGGAGGCACTGCCAGCAACGGGATTGGATTTTGCGAAAAAACACCTGTTCGCACCCCTTGGGATCAGTGATATTCAATGGCGTACTCATAAGCAACACAACTGGTTGAATGCCGCAGCCGGAGCTAGTCTCAAGCCCAGAGACCTGGCAAAAATCGGTCAGATGTATCTCAATGGAGGTACCTGGAAAGGAAAACGAATCCTCAGTAAGGAATGGGTAGAGCAGGCAGGCTCAGCTCAGGTAGGCGGAGGGCAGATAGGGCCATTTACCCTGGCTTATGGCTACACTGCCTTAGTGATAGAAAAAGGACCATCTTTTATGCCATCACTGAAGGGCTATGCAGCTACAGGAAATGGTGGACAAATTCTATGGATACTGCCCAACGAGAATGCCGTAGTAGTGATGACCGGAGGAAATTATGACAACGAACTCTCCCAGACACAACCCATGGATATGATGATACGCTATATCTACCCGGCCATGACCCAATCCGGCAATTAGAACAAACCTGTGAAAACAAAAAAAGGGTGATCCTCTGACCACCCTTTCTTCAATATCTATCTGCAAACCTATCAGAAAAAACTTCCCAAGGTCTGCGACTGAGCGATGGAGCTGTTTTCATTTGAGGCATAAAATCCTTCAAAATTCAATACCTGTCCATTACTCCAGATCGAAGCCTGAGCCTGATTTCCTCTTACTCTGATATTCACAGTGGCCACACCGTTCAAATAGGGAGTAAAGAACTGAATACGCGTAGTATAAGTCTTACCCTCGCCCAGATCCTTTGCATCAAAGCGTCTGATCTTTCCTTCATAAGTGACACCCCCGAGGCCATTACGACCGGCACCGGCATTCAAACCATACTGCACTATCAGGTCGTCTCCGTCAATTCTTATAAAATTGATCTGGTTTGCGACATTGATCGGAATGCTATTCTTTCCTCCAATACGCTCTGCCTGCAACACAAAGTCTCTGTCCTCTATCAAACTTCTTCCCTCCTGTTTTTGTAATTCAAACAGTTCCAAACGGTCTTTCTTCTTTTGCTTTCTTAGCTCTTTACCCGTCAGTTTCTCTACCGTCTTCTCTTTCTGAGCCATGGCTGTGGTCATCACCAACATCACAGCCATCATCATCAACATATACTTCCTCATGACCTTGTTACTTAAATTAAACATCTGTTCAAATGTCAATCGACATCCTTCGTGCAGAGTAGTATACAACAAGCATACCTGAAACAGTGCAGAAAAAAGAAAGTCGCTGACCTTTGTAAGATCAACGACTTTCCTTCTGTCTTCGTACATGCAATACTATACCTACTCGTACCTGAGCGAGGTAATAGGATCCTGACTGGCGGCTTTCCGGGCTGGTGCAATACCAAAGACCACCCCCACTGTTACCGCTACTCCAAAAGACAGAATAATAGACCCGAAGCTCACGATTGTTGGAATATCAGCCAGATTCGCAATACCATAGGCAGCGCTGAGCCCCAGGATCACGCCTACCGTACCTCCTGAAAAACTAATCATCACCGCTTCAAGCAGAAACTGGTAAATAATATCCAGCTTGGTAGCCCCCAGTGACATACGCAGACCAATCTCTTTAATCCGCTCCAGCACGGAGGCCAGCATGATATTCATAATACCAATCCCTCCAACCAGCAGGGAGATTCCGGCAATCCCACCCAATACGAAGTTGAAGATGTTCTTCGTGCGCTGCTGCTGCTTCAGGAGTAATTCGGGAATGCTGATTTCATAATCGACCACCTGAGAGTGTTTTCTCTTCAGCATTTTGGAAAGCACTTCAGCGATGCTGGTAATCTGCTCGGTGTCCTTCACCTTGATTACCAATCGGTCGAGTTGATGATAGTTCAAAGCGCCTTGCTTGTTATTCTGATTTCTACGTGCTTCTTGGATCAGCGCATTGGTAACCATAGCTCTATTCTCGTAGCGGATAAGAGCCGTACTGAATGGTGTATAGATATCCATATTATAGTCGCGGATACCGAGGTTCGAAATACTCTTATCGGAAATAATACGGTTCTCAAGCACCCCAATTACCTTCAACCAGTGCCGGCCTACCTTAATGTATTTACCAATTGGCTCCTCAGAACTAAAGAATTTTGACTTTATGGACTTGCCAATGATGCATACAGGTTTACCCAATTCAAAATGCTCATCATTGAAGAAGTTACCCTCATCCAACTCAAAGCCCGAGATATCAAAATAAGTATTCTCCACCCCCACCAGCTTGGCCGTTCTGCGAAAGCCATCACGGGCAGCATTGGTGTCCAGTATTATTTCAGGACTAATTGCCTCAATGCCCGGAATGATTCTCTTAATACTCTCTACATCCAGGAAATTCAGGCCCAGTGACAGATTCTTTTTACCCTTGGCATCTCCTACTGCTGCAGCCTCTTCTTCGGCTACCTCACCTTCAGATTGCTCTATTACCGGGGTAATCACAATGTTGTTCACCCCTACCAGCTTAATCTGCTCCAGAATTTCCTCCTGAGCTCCTGAGCCGATTGCCAACATGGCAATTACAGCAGCTACCCCAAAGATAATCCCTAAACCAGTCAACAGAGAGCGCACTTTATTCGCAAACACAGCCTCCATGGCTATGGCAAAATTTGTAAGAATTTTCCTGACCATGATCAGTTGTTTCTCGCCAGTGCCTGAGTCTTAATATCGTTGTTCAGCAGTTTGATTCGCTGATTTTCAAGCCCTTCCGGATCGGAAAGATAGATAGCTACGCCTTCTGACAATCCTGCAAGCACAATGACTTCATCCGCATTGGACTGCCCCAGGATTACCTCTTGCTTTACCATTCCAGCACCATCTCTTTGCACCACATAGGTGATAGAGTCACCCTGGCTATGAATTCCCTCAACAGGAACAAAGAGTACATCCTCCACCACATTGGCCACTATGTTATTACTGGTGGTCATACCAGGGCGCAGCGTGGTGTCAGACTCATTGATCTCGATTAGAATCTCAAATACCTTAGCATCTGAGTTAGGTCTTTGCTGCCCCATATTAGCCACCTCCAACACAGTTCCTGTAAGGTGTTTATCCGGAAAAGCATCCAGGCCTATATCTACTATCTGTCCTTGCTGTACTGTATTGATATCCACCTCATTGATAAAGGTCTTTGAAACCATCCTGGTCAGGTCGGGCAAGGTAGCTACAGTGGGATCCCAGCCAGCCACACGACCACCCTGGGCAATTTTATTACCTCTCCAGTCACGCTTATAAATAAGCATACCGGCCTCAGGAGCCGTAATGGTAAACTGGCCACTTACTTTAATCAGGAAATCAAGTCTGTTTTGATCCTCATCCAGTTTTGCCTGAGCAGCCTGCATTTTAGCCTTGGCCTTGTCCACCTGAAGCATGTAATTTTCCTCAGCCCGTGTATGCTTCTTTTTAGCCCTGTTCAGATCCATGGTTTTTTCCTTAACCACAGCCGGAGGCTCAAACTCTGAATTGGTAAGTACAAGCTTCTGCTTTTCCATTTCGTAGAGCATGTTATCCATTTCATCACGCGCTTTGCGCAGCTCCATAGCCGTATCCAGCTTTGCTTCTGCAAATTCAGCCGAACTGATTTTCAGATCATTCTTCTTTTGTTCAATCTTTTGACCAAGCTCAGACTGATCCAGCCGGGCCACATAATCTCCCTGCTTGACCACCGTACCCTCATCAATGATATGACTGATGGTGGTTTCCCAAACATTGGCCTGACGCATACCATCCGGCCCCATGATTTTTACTGATTTTTTAGCAAACAGCTCGCCTGAGGCTGTTACTTCCGATTTAAAAATACCGCGTTGTACTTCCACGGTAACCTCACGACTGTCAGTCGCTCCATTATTGACCTGGGTGATAAAGAAGATTATCACTGCGACCAATATGCCAGCGACAATCGTAATATTTCTTCTTTTCATGATTTGAGGTGTTGTTTTGAGTATTGATAACCAACTATAAATATAGTTTATATTTTATTGCAATCGACCTTTTTTAACATTTTTTATAATAATAAAGCAATTCATTCAACCTCAAGCCTTTACTCACTTTGCTTCTTCTACTAATACGCTTCAACCTGTACTAGCATTACATTATTAGTACACTTCTTAACCAATACATTGGTTACACTAGAAGATGACAAGTGAGCAAAGAATGTTTGAAATAAATCAAAGGCTTTTTAAGTAGTCATTTTAGTAAAAAACAAAAAACACCCCTGCAATCGTTTACATTACGTAATAAATCGTGTTTTAAGCAATTTTTGCACCCAATAGAAAACGTTTTCACAGTATTTACTTAATTTTTGTTCTATTTTTCACCCTATATCTCTTTTGTTTTCATGAATCTATCTCCTTGATTTGTATCAGGTGCTTGACGCATTTCTGAACAAATCGACACTATTAACAAAACTTAATTATGGATTATTCATCTTTTAGCGAAGCTTATTTGGCTTTAGCAGATCCCATTAAAGAAGTAGGGACAACTGCAAATGAAGTAATCAAAGAGGCAGCTCCTACCAGCGAAGAGTTGGAACAAGCCATTGCCACTGGATTATTTACGGCCAACAACATCTGGATGATGCTGGCCACCGCACTGGTATTCATCATGCACCTCGGGTTTGCCGGGGTCGAAGCAGGTTTTGGCCAGGCCAAAAACACTGTGAACATTTTATTTAAAAACCCCCTCACCCCTATCATCGGTATTCTTACCTTTTTCGTATGCGGTTTCGGCCTCATGTACCCTGGCTTTGACACTCCGGGTTGGTTTGACTTTGGGGGTTGGTTTCTGACACTTCCCGACAATGGTAACTCTGTTGCCTACGCAGATGGAGGCTATACATACTGGACCGACTTTTTGTTCCAGGCCATGTTTGCTGCTACTGCCGCTACTATTGTATCGGGAGCAGTTGCAGAACGCATCAAAATCACTTCATACCTGGTATTTACGCTGATCTTTGTCGGCCTGGTTTATCCTATTGTAGGTAGCTGGAAATGGGGCGGTGGTGCCCTGGATGAAATGGGTTTTTATGATTTCGCAGGATCCACCCTCGTTCACTCTGTAGGTGGATGGGCCGCCCTGGCAGGTATCATTTTACTCGGCCCAAGAAAGGGTAAATTTTCAAAAGGCAAGACCAACGACCTACCGGGTTCCAATGTATCACTGGCGGTAATTGGTGTTTTCCTACTCTGGTTAGGCTGGTTTGGATTCAATGGAGGTTCAGTGCTGTCCGGAGATCCGGCAAGCACTTCATTTGTGCTGCTTACTACCTCTCTGGCTGCCTGTGCCGGTGGACTTGGCGGAGGTTTAACAGCCTACCTGGTTAATAAAAGACTGGATCTGGGAATGGTGCTCAACGGTATCCTTGCCGGTCTCGTGGGCATTACGGCTGGTGCCGATGTGATCAATCCCGCTGCAGCTCTACTAGTAGGTGTTATTGCAGGTGTTCTCTGTGTTTTTGGTGCCCTGGCCCTTAACAAACTTAAGCTTGACGATGTAGTCGGTGCTATTCCTGTACACCTCGTATGTGGTGTTTGGGGCACCCTGGCAGTTGGTATCTTTTCTACCAACCCTGAGCACACGCTTTGGATTCAACTGAAAGGGGTTGCCATTTGTGGACTGGCGGCCTTTGTGGGAGCCTTCGCCATTTTCTTTGTCCTTAAAAAGTTATTCGGCATCAGAGTTTCCGAACAGCATGAGGTTGAAGGACTGGACAGTCATGAGCATGGCATGAGAGGATACACCATCGTATATGACGAATAATCAACACTCATAAAAAAAACAGCAGCAGAGTTTCTCTACTGCTGTTTTGAAACCCGGTCTGAACAGGACTCCTACCTCCTGCACAGACCTGAATGGGTTTCTTAGTTAAATCATCTTTAACCTGATTTCAAATTAAAATGAAAAACATAAAATACCTATTAACACTATTGATCTGTGCCGGTCTTACGAGCACCGGATTCGCACAAGAAGAAGAAAAAGAAGAAAGCCCTTTCAGCCTTTCAGGCAGCATAGACACCTACTTCAGGGCCAACCTGAACTCTGGTAACGTACCGGGTGACGGCTCCACCCTGGCTCCCGGAACATCATTTGCCAACCTCCCTGGATTTTCCCTGGGGATGGTCAATGTGATTGGTACTTACCAAAAGGATAAAGTTGGTGTCGTAGCCGACCTGGTATTTGGGCCACGTGGCCAGGAAGCGGTATTTGGTTCAATTACCAACTCAAATATCATCAATCAGCTTTACGTCTACTATAACGTCTCAGACAAGGTGACCTTGACACTTGGTAACTTCAATACGTTTCTTGGCTATGAGGTAATTTCACCAGCAGGCAATTTCAACTACTCCACTTCCTACATGTTCTCTTATGGCCCGTTCAGTCACACAGGCTTTAAGGCAGACTTCGATCTGGGTGGCGGTTTTTCACTGATGACAGGCCTGTTCAACCCAACCGATGCCACTGAGTTTAACCCAACGGGTTCTTACGTAGGAGGCCTACAACTGGGATACGCAACTGACAAGTCATCCATTTATCTAAACTCAATTATCAGCGATGGTTTCACCCAGTTCGATATTACAGCAGGCACTAATGTGAGTGATGCTGTATACCTGGGACTAAACGCCACGACAGCCTCTGACAATTTCACCGGTGTAGCCGCTTATTTTCAGGTAGCTACCTCAGATGCTCTTACATTGGGACTCAGAGGAGAGTACTTCGGTGACGATGGTGTGGGCGTAATAGACCTTGACGAAAGTGTGTTTGACCTTACATTTTCAGCCAACTATTCTGTGGGTAATCTTACTTTGATTCCCGAAATCAGGGTAGACACACTGTCTTACGATGGTTTTGCCACTGATGGTGCCAATCCCGGCACTATGAGCAGCAAGTCGCTGTCATCCTTTTTGCTGGCAGCCGTCTTTTCATTTTAGACAAAACTAAATACCATACCCGGCCATGGCCTGCTGAGAAAACGCCATGACCGGCTTCAAGATAATTCAGTGGGAGTTGATGACCCTCTCCTGCTGTTTTAGTTCGATTCTCAGAACAATTACTGGAGACTGTCTCGGGGTGAGGCAGTCTCTTTTTTTATTAAGGTTATGTTCGTTCTTCTCCTGCCCTGTTGTAGCTTTAGCGCCTAATGAACTACCTATCTGTAGAAAATCTCTCAAAGACTTTCGGAGACCGCACTATTCTGGACAGTATTTCCTTCGGACTCACCCAGGGTCAAAAAGTAGCCCTTGTGGGTGTAAACGGGTCCGGCAAATCAACTTTGCTCAAAATACTCACCGGCATTAGCGGTCCGGATAAGGGCGAAGTGGTCTTTCGAAATGATATTGTGGTGCGACATCTGCTGCAAAACCCCGAATTTGAGGCAGGCCAGACCGTACTGGATGCAGTATATGATGCAGATGATCCTGCCCATAAGCTTTTACTCGATTATGAGAAGGCATTGCTCAGCGGAAGTGCCAATCTTACAGAAATCATTGAAAAAATAGATTCCGCAGGTGCCTGGGACCTTGAAAGCCAGGCAAAGCAGATCCTGGGAAAGCTGGGACTGCATGAGCTCAATCAGGAAGTGACCAACCTTTCCGGAGGGCAGCAAAAGCGGATAGCCCTGGCCAGGGTGTTGATTCAGAAGCCTGACTTGCTCATACTGGATGAGCCCACCAATCACCTGGACATCGAAACCATTGAGTGGCTTGAAAGCTACCTGAGCCTGGCTAATATGGCCCTGATTCTGGTTACCCACGACCGCTACTTCCTGGAAAAGGTGACCAACGAAATCATTGAGCTGGATCATGGAAAACTGCACTACTATAAGGGTGATTACGGATTCTTTTTAGAAAAAAAGGCTGAAAGACATGAGTCAGAAAGCAGTTCGATTGATAAGGCTAAAAACCTGTATCGAAAAGAGCTGGACTGGATCAGAAGACAGCCCAAAGCCCGGGGCACAAAGGCCAAGTACCGTGTAGATGCTTTTCAGGACACCAAGTCAAAGGCCTTTAGCGGTCAGGCGGCACAGGACCTGACACTGAAAGCACAGGCTTCCCGCCAGGGTAAGAAAGTATTGGAGATTGAGGATTTAGGTCATGGCTTTGGAGAAAAATCGCTTTTCTCTGGCTTCGACTATGTATTTCCCCGAAAAGACAGGGTGGGCATCGTAGGAGCCAACGGTACTGGAAAAACTACTTTTATCAGACTCCTCCTGGGTGAACTTGCCCCCAATGCCGGAGAAGTGGTACAGGGGCAAACCACTAAATTCGGCTATTACCGACAGATGGAATTAGGTTTTGATGACAGTCAGACCATTATTGAATTTGCCAAAGCCATTGCCGAGGTGGTGGAGGTAGGTAAGGGAAAGACCATTCCCGTATCTCAATTCCTTACCCGGTTTCTCTTCCCCCCTGATGTACAATACAAACCTATCGGCAAGCTCAGCGGTGGTGAAAAGAGACGCCTGCAGCTGTTGCAGATATTAATTCAAAGTCCCAACTTCCTGGTGCTTGATGAGCCTACCAACGACCTGGACCTGATCACGCTTAATACCCTGGAAGCCTATCTGGAGTCATTTGAAGGCTGCCTGATCCTGGTATCGCACGACCGTTACTTTATGGATAAGCTGGTCGATCACCTCTTTGTATTCGATGGCAATGGAGATATAAGCGATTTCCCCGGCAACTATACCGACTTCCGACAAAAACAAACTGAGGAAAAAGCAACTGCCCCTAAATCCGAGGAGGTCAAAAAAACCGTAGCTAAGGAACAAAAAGAGAAGAAAAAGCTTTCTTTTAAAGAGAAGCGAGAGTTTGACGAGTTGGAAACCAACATCCCGAAGCTTGAAGAAGAGAAAGCCGGATTGATTGAACAACTCAACAAGTCCCAGCGAGACCATGAAGAGCTTATGGAACTCTCTGGCAAGATTGAAAAAATCACCTCTCAGTTGGACGAGATGGAAATGCGTTGGCTTGAGCTTTCAGAGTATCTTTAGTTACTGAAGCACAAATTGAAAGCAGCCATATTGCGGCTCAATTCAGAAGAAAGACAGACAAGTAGCGTATGGCATCAATCGAATTAGTAAACGATCATCTTTGTATAGAGTCAAAACCAGGGCAAACCATTCTTGACGCAGCCCTGGAACATGGTATCAACCACGTCCATGCCTGCGGAGGTCACGCCTTCTGCTCTACCTGCAGGGTGCGCATTGAAGATGGTCTTGAGAACCTGAACGCGAAAAATGAGGCTGAAACCAAGCTGGCCAGCAAACTGGGATTACCGGAAGAAATCAGACTGGCCTGCCAAAGCACGCCAACCGGAAAAGTAGCCGCAAGAAGGCTGGTACTGGACAAGGTAGATGAAGACGTGATCATGCAATATGGAGGTTCGAAAGAGCCCCGAAGTCTGGGTGAAGAAAAAGAAGCCTCGGTACTCTTTGTTGACATTGCCGACTATACCGCCTTTACCGAAAAAACTCCTGCCTATGATGTGGTACATGTACTCAACCGCTATTTCTTTATAGCGGGCAACATTATCAAGAAGTATAACGGACGCATCATTGACTACTATGGTGACGGCTTCCTTGCCATTTTCGGTTTAGATGATGACCCGAACCATGCTGGTAACCTGATCAAGGCAGGTTTTGCCCTGCAGGATGCCATCGATGAGTTTGACCGCGATATCCACTCGCTGGTTGACAGAGATTTCAAGATCAGGTTAGGCGCTCATACCGGCAATGTGATCTGGGGCACCATAGGCATCGAGGGCATGGAAAAAGAAGCGGCTATTGGTGATACCGTCAACTTTGCCAGCCGCATTGAGCAGGCCAACAAAGACCTCAATACCAAATTTCTTATCTCTGAAGCCCTCTTTAAGAAATTCGAAAAGTGGTGTACTGTGAGCGGAGCTTTCGAAATTAAAGCCAAAGGCAAAGAAGGGACTCATAAAGTTTATGCCCTCGACCGCATGATGGCTCCCATGCCGGGTTAGTGAGATAACTGGTTAATCTGGGGAATCGTACTTCAAAAATGCAGTGCCGGCTTTCAGACCAACACATAAAATGACCTTCACCCCAGATGCGTTGAGCTCGTAACTAAATCTATCGTTCTTACGTGAATATATGTATGGGTACTACCTTCTGGACCGTAATGATTTCACTGCTACTGGTAGCCCATGCCTTTTTGTTTATCGACTATTACCGAACCCGGAGAACCCGTTTAAGCAAGCAACAAATTCCACTGATCAGCACACTGCTTATAGGTCCGCTTTTCTATTTCATCCTGACGAATCATCAGCTAAAAAAGAGAAAAACCTTTATGAAAGGGAAGCGCAGATTCTCCTGAAAAAATCCGACCCAACTTATGTACATCAGAATCTCTGACAGAGCGTTGACCTGGTGTCTCCTGGCGCTGTTTATGATTGGCTTAAACTCGCAGGCTCAGGAAAAATCAGTGCGATTGGCCAATACCCGGCAGTTTACCCTCCACTCAACTGCGGTGAATGATGATTTTGAAATCATGGTGGGCCTGCCCTTTGGCTATGCACAATCAAACACTCGCTATAAGGTACTTTATGTACTCGATGCCAATGTCACCTTCGGCATGGTGAACGATATTCAGACCCTCATGTCATTTGAACCTGAACACCCTGCTTTGATCGTTGTAGGTATTGGCTATAAAGACTTTGGCAATTGGATTCAGAAAAGATCCCGAGATTATATGCCCTCCACTGCCGGTAAGGCTCCTGGATCAGGAGGAACAGACAAGTTCCTCAGCTTTCTGGAAAATCAGCTTATTCCGGAGGTCGATAAGAAATTCAAAACCAATGGAAGTAATCTTATCTATGGTCACTCTACCGCAGGCCTCTTTGGGCTCTATTCACTCTTTACCAGGCCTGCCTTATTCGAGGGCTATATCATCACCAGCCCCTCTGTAGATGAGGATAATGGATTTTCCCACAACCTGTTTAAATCTCCTTCCGGTTCAACCGAACCGGCAAGAGTGTTTATCTCATACGGCAACCGCGAAAAAGCCTCTTTCCAGTCAGCCTATAAAAGCTTTCTTGAGGTCTTTAAAGCATGGAAAGGTGAGAAAATGACACTGCAATCTCAAGAACTGGATGCTTCGCATATGAGTAGTATGGCTCCCGCCTTTGTGAAAGGGCTGGAGTTTGTCATTAAGGATAAGTGATTTTTGACAGGGTTTAGCTGTTAGCCAGTTGACATAGGACACACATGATAACTGGTAACCAATTCCACTGTAATAAAACCAGAGAAGCCTCTTCCTTCTGACCAGCGGTACTGACGGGAAATCTGCCTTATAACTATTAACTCGTATGAGATGGCACTACTCTCCAACCTGCGTCTCAAACTGAAATACCAACCTACTCAAAAGTACCGCCACCACTACCCTACTAAATACATAGAGAAAACAGACAACCTTTCTGAATCAAAATCGTGAGCCATTCTATACTCACAGCAATGACGAGTAGCTGACTTTATTATCAAAAGGCATGAACTCTTTAATCTGACAGAGACTTAAAGCACTATGGATCGCGATTTCATCAATTCGTTGTATGTACGACAGCAGGCTTGCCCCAACTGCCCTTCGCCTGAAGCGGTGGTCAACTGGTTCAATGAATTGCTGGGTACCATCTTTCCCGATTTCACAAAGCAGCAGTTCAACTCTCAAAAGGAGTTTGAGCTCCATTTCGAAAAACTCAGGTTGCAGTTGGAGCAGATTCTTTCCAGGAATCCCCTGAAATCAGAAAGAGACTCCAATGAAATAGCCGACAGTTTCTTTCATTCATTGCCCCTGACTCATCAAAAGCTGGAACAGGATTTGACGGCTCTTTTTGAAGGTGATCCGGCAGCAAAAAGCAGAACAGAGGTAATTCGTACCTATCCCGGCTTCGTAGCCATTGCTGCACATCGTATTGCTCACGAGTTGCAGCTGTTGGGTGTTCACCTTATTCCACGGATGATCTCAGAACATGCCCATAGTAAGACCGGTATTGACATACACCCGGCTGCTACCATCGGTAATTTCTTTTGCATTGACCATGGCACCGGGGTTGTAATTGGGGAAACCACGGTGATTGGAGATCATGTCAAAATATACCAGGGAGTTACCCTGGGGGCACTTAGCGTTGATAAAAAGGATGCCAAAACCAAGCGTCATCCTACCATAGGTGACAATGCGGTAATCTATGCCGGGGCTACCATATTAGGTGGCAAAACCGATATAGGACATGACTCTGTTGTGGGAGGTAATGTATGGCTCACACGCAGCATTTCTCCCTTCTCAAAGGTTTACTATCAGGCCCAAATGAATGGTACAGATGGCAGTACCGATACAATTGTTTTTAAAGGTGAAATGGCATAACATTAGCTGGTTGATTAGTAATCAGGAAATCATACAACAGTCCATTTGTACTGCCCCCTAAGATAGCAACATGAAATTAGAGGAATTAATAGGAAACACGCCCCTGGTAGAGTGGCAGCACATACCCACCAATCCCAAAGTGAAAATCTACGGTAAGCTGGAGGGCAATAACCCCGGAGGTTCCGTAAAGGACCGTGCCGCCTATGGCATGATCAAAGGTGCGCTGGATCGTGGTGATATCAGTACCGGAGACAAATTGGTGGAAGCCACCAGTGGCAATACCGGTATTGCCCTGGCCATGATTGCTCAGCTTATGGGCCTGGATATGACCCTGATTATGCCAGATAACTCCACCCGTGAGCGTGTGCTGAGCATGGAGGCTTATGGAGCAAAAGTGATCCTCACCCCTGCTAAACAGACTATTGAATATTCTCGTACGCTGGCAGATGAAATGGCAGCCAATGAAGGCTATCATTTACTCAATCAGTTTGGTAATGCCGATAATTACGGACAGCACTATCGGAGTACCGGGCCTGAGATCTGGAAAGACACTGACGGTCAGATCACTCACTTTGTATCGGCAATGGGCACTACAGGCACTATTATGGGGGTATCGCGCTACCTCAAAGAACAAAATCTTGAGATACAGATTGTAGGTACCCAACCGACTGATGGCAGTAGCATTCCCGGTATCCGAAGATGGAGCCCCGAGTTTTTACCTAAAATCTTTGAGCCAGAGCGAGTGGATCGTGTGATTGACGTAAGCCAGGAGGAAGCCACCAATATGACCAGACGTATGGCCAAAGAAGAAGGCATTCTGGCCGGTATGAGCTCCGGTGGTGCTTTGGCCGCGGCTATGAAACTGGCCTCGGAAATCGATGAAGGTATCATCGTCCATATCGTCTGCGATCGTGGAGACCGATATTTGAGCAGCGATTTATTTGGGTGATTCACACCGTTATAATTAACCCAATCGGGAGCAATAAAAAGGAACTCATCTTAATAGAGAACCTCATCTGCCGTACATCGGACCTGTTCACCGATATCTAATCTATTCTTGCAGCCGCATCCAAACCCATAGTCTACGTTATCGCCAGCCCTCATCTTGTCGATTTAAAAGCCAAACAACGAAGCAGAAGTTTGTAATTGTCGTGCTTTTGGAGAACTTCCGCATCTAAACGAGTCGCTGTTAGTTACAAAGCAGTAGATTCACGAAAATTGAACACTTAGATAAAACCAATAATACAAACTATGGCATCAGGATTTTTTGCGCTATTAGATGACATTGCGGTTCTCATGGATGATGTGGCCGTTATGAGTAAAGTCGCAACAAAAAAAACGGCTGGTATTCTTGCCGATGATTTAGCAGTCAATGCTGAAAAAGCTTCAGGCTTTGTTTCATCAAGAGAGCTGCCTGTGCTATGGAAAATAACTAAGGGCTCTTTTCTGAATAAACTAATCATTCTGCCCGCTGCTTTTCTTTTAAGTGCCTTTTTGCCTGAGGCTATTGTTCCCATTCTACTCATAGGAGGCTTATACCTGGCTTATGAAGGAGCCGAAAAAATTTACGAATACTTATTTCATAGAAAGCATACCAAGTCTAATGCCGAGAGCATAGAAATGACGGAAGAAGAGCTGTTGGAACGTGAAAACAAAAAGGTCAAATCTGCCATTATTGTCGATTTCATCCTGTCGATAGAAATCATAATTTTAGCACTGGGCACCGTGATTGAGGAGGAGCTTAAGGTACAAATTCCGGTGGTTACGATAGTGGCCATACTGGCAACTATCGGGGTTTATGGTATCGTGGCACTTATTGTCAGAATGGATGATGTAGGTTATAAATTGATAACAGCCAGCAATAATGAAGAAGGTATTGCAAAAAGTGTGGGTACAGGCCTGGTAAAGACACTGCCTTATGTAATCAGAAGCCTGGCTTTCATAGGCACTATTGCTATGATTTTAGTGGCAGGAGGAATATTCGTCCATAACCTCCATTTCGTACATGACCTATTACATGCCTTACCATCAATTCTGGGAGAATTTTTAGCTGGTTTAGCAGTGGGCATTGTCTCTTTGCTTGTTGTCAAGCTCGTATCAGGCATTGTAAAATCAAAAAAATAACCTAAAACTTCAGGAGTGCAGAGTGCCGGGGTTCATGAGAAGACAGAATTACCCAAGTCTGGTCGGTGACTTTTCTGACCCCTTGCTTTCGTCTTCTTTATAGCAAATTATGTCGGACTAAAACCTCCGTCTATACCTTAAGACTATCTTCCATTTGATTCAGGCGTTATCACGGATCAAAACTACTCTATGAAGAAGTCTCTTTTCGTTCTGCTGATACTAGCTGTTTTTCTCCATAGCTGCCATGAGGATACAGGCTCATACTTTGGACGGGCCACTCCCGACAATACTCCAGAAATATTCGCACCGGACATAGTAAATACAGGAAGTATAGAGCTGAATGTGGTCTTCAATAATACCTTCACAGAGATGTTCTTTTCCAGAATTGTAGATGGCAGCTTTGTGATTCATCATTCTGAGCTGATCAATGGCCGGTGGACAGCAGTTGAACCCATTCAAATGTATGCTGATGATATCGCGATTTCAGTAGCCTGTGACCCTACCATTACGGCTGATGGCAAAACCATGTACTTCCTGGGAGTTGACCCTGAGTTGTACAGTAATGACGTCAGCCTTGAAAAACTATATCGAATCCCTCCCGATATTTATGAGAGTAAGAAAGTCAATGGCAAATGGCAGCATGCCTCTAAGACAGCATTCCCGGTATCCACTAAGCACTTTGAATCTTACCCCATCGTGGTGAATGACGGAAGCTTGTACTTTCAATCCAACCGTCCCGGTGGAGCGGGTGGCAGAGACACCTACCGGGCTCAACACCTTGGAGATGGCAAATTTGAAACGCCCATAAGTATCAGCCTGAACTCAGAAGCTAACGCCACCAGCAGCTACATCAGTCCCAATGAAGACTACCTTATCGCCAGTAATCCTGAAGGCTTTCAGGTTTCGTTCAAAGAAAATGGCGAATGGCAAAGTCCGAAACGAGTAGCCTTGCCTTATGAGAAGGGCTGGATCTATTTCTGTCCCTATATGAGCCCTGATGGTAAGTATTTTTTCTTTACCCGAAGGTACAGCGGTATCGCTAAGCGGGGATGGGCCGGAGTTACTGAAGGTGAAGTTTACTGGGTAAGTGCCGATGTGATTTTTTCTCAGGCAAATTGAATACCTGAATCGGATTAAACTGCTCTACTCAGTCCAAAAACACAACAAATCAGAATCCTCAAATCTAAATTCATTCATGAAAATCATACCCCTTTTGTCAAAAGCCATCATCTGTATCTCGTTGTTTTGCATCTCAAATCTCACCTATGCTCAGGCAACCTATAGCGTCAAAAAAGTAAGCCAAAACGTTTACATATTTACCGAACTCTGGGAAGGCGCCAATAACGGAAATATGGGTGTGGTTATCGGAGACAAGGACGTAATGCTCATTAATTCTATGATGATGAATAGCGCTCCTTCCTTAGAAAAAGAAATACAGAAAATAACGAACAAACCCATCAAATACGTTGTCAACAGCGATTCTGATCCCTATAATCATCACGCGAATAAGTACTTCGCAGATCGCGGTGCAGTTATCTATTCACACGAAAACATTAAGTACTCTCCCGCATATTACGATATACTTTTTAGCGACAGAATTTCTATTTCAATGGGAGATGAGGTTGTTGTAGCCTATCACACCCCAGCCCATACGCTTGATCATGTAGATGTTTATCTGGAAAAAAGTAATGTACTCTTTATGAGTGATGGATTTAAAAGTCACTGGCTGACACCTGCCGGACCACATGGTCTTGACGGCCTTTTGAGCGGGATAGATCAGGCATTGTCGCTTTCAGACGAAAATACGATTATAGTTTCAGGCAATACCTCAAAAAACCCGGAGCACTTTCTAAGCAACAAAAAAGACCTTATTCGAATGAGAGAAATTCACAGCAATTTCGTTGCTCGCGTCCATGAGTTGAACCAGGCAGGATTAAGCGTTGAATCTATTGAGACCGATAAAGAACTCAATGGAATCGTGGAGGATTTGGAAGCCTATCCAAAATTCAGACAGTACCTGAAATACCGGATCATTGAGACACTTGAGGAAGATTTTGCCAACAGTCACAGATTATCAGAAGAAGAACGAATGACCTATCCGGGAGTTTATGACTTAAATGATACTCGTTTTATCGAAATCATAATAAAAAATGACAAGCTGTTTGCCCGAGAAAAGAGTGCATTTTATTTTGAGTTAATCCCATACTCAAAGACTAAGTTTGGCTTAAAGGGAGCCACCAATAATTACCTTACCTTTCAGTTTTCACCAAATGGTAAGGTGGTGAGCCTCACCCCTCTTTTAGAAAAAAATGGTTGGTGGTCGAACATCTTAAAAGCGGAAAAACATTTGAAAAGATAGTCTGTTTATGATATAATCAGCATCGGGGAATAACCAGGTCATTAGTATGGGATTCAAACCAGGAAAAAACGTACCTCCAATGGAATGCGAGTTGGGCCATCTTCTCACTGACCTATGTGTTAAATGGGGCTTCTGTATCCCACCTGATAGTTACGATCAAATCTCAAAAACATCATACTACCATGCAGATGATTTTGCTCTGGATGTCCTTGATGCAGAGGGTATTGATACAAAATTCGGATCGGAGTGGGTAAAAAAGATATCGAATAGATTCAAAATCCGCTTTGGGTGTGATGAAATAGACGCATCAACCTTTGTGGACAGAGTAAGGGGCGAAAAGGAACATTGGTGAATAGGTAAGCATTGAAAACAAGACTAGAAAAACACATTCAACCACTAGATTGGAAGAAATAAATCGAAAATTACATTTCTCTCAAGCCACATAAGCCCAGAATCAATACTGTATGAATCCTTGCCCTTACCTCGGACTTAGCCCTACCCAACTCAGCCGGACGCGGAAGCAGCTTTCTCAACAAATGTAAATGGATTGCTGAGATCCTCTCCTGTTCTTTGTATCCTCATAAGGCAAAGAACCATGGAAAAACATCTTGAACTATCAGACGAGGAATTTCTAAGGCAATTTACCGGCTGTCACCTTGATCCGTCAATTTTCAGTCATGAAGCTCATTTACGGCTGGCCTGGATCAATATCACTAAATACGGAATCGTGCAAGCCACGGAGAATATACAGTCGCAACTCTTAAAGTTTGTGGAATCTGTTGGCGATAGTGACAAGTACAATAAGACGCTGACCATAGCATCGATGTTTGTCGTAAATCACTTTATACAGCGTTCGGAATCCAGCAACTTTCCTGACTTCATTTCAGAGTTCTCCAAGCTCAAAACAGGCTTGAAGAGCCTGATATCATCTCATTATAGTATTGATGTTTTCACCTCTCAAAAAGCAAAGGAAGAATACCTGGAGCCAGACCTACTGCCCTTTGAATAAAACACCCCTCTTAAAATGATCACTCTGTTATTCTGATCAACAAACTCTCTATATTAAATACTGGTGCAACGAACAGATTCGCCAATATTTAACCTTGGGTTGACACCTCCGATCACAACTTGATTATCGCCCGGTTTTTAGCCATCTTACTTATACAATAGAGCGTAATAGTCATTAAACAAAGCAGTGAAAAACAACCACATAAAATCTTATCTGGTAAACCAGAGAGATGAATACAAAAGGGACTTCCAAGCCCTCAGCAATAAAGAGGAAATTTTTGAAGGAGTCTATGCAGACCTGGAAGCTTTCGATTTTGACTCATACAAAATCAAGCTTGAAGCGGAAATTCGTCTTAACCTGAAAAAATCATGGACAAACCCCAAGGCCGGAATTTTAAAGGAGGAAGAATTGTACGCCATACTTTTTGAGTATGATCACTTTTTTGACAGGGATGTAGAAGCCTATGCTTACGGAATCGGAGAATGGAAAGATTATGAAGTTCAGACAGAAGAATTTGATATGGGTTGGGATTATGACTTTACCACCGATTTCTATTCTACGGATGGATTAACTCTCAACTTCTTTGACCCTCTGGAAAAATTAGACGAGCCCAATTTACCAGACAGGTACAAGGAAACAGAAATTCATGACCTGGATGGTTTTAGTGAGCTAATCTCACTCTATAAGTTAAGTGGTATGATTGCCATTCATGAAGTACTGGTAAAAATGGATTTGGCAGACGAGTTTGAAGCACTGAACTACAAAAATAACTTTATGTTCATTATCGATGAGCATGACTCAGGCGAGGTTTATCCCCTTCTGATCAAAGAGAAAAATTAAAGGGGGGAAGTACACTGGCTATTTTACCGCGCAGAAAGGGGCGTTCACGAAGATCCTCAGCCCTTCACTACTACAACAATTTCATCCGGGTGCTTTTAAATTGCTTGTTCCATAACTATTGAGCATCTTCTGTTCTCAACAGACCTGCAAAGCCCTAAGCCTCTGTTGAATTTTTTTTAGAAACGCTAAACCGACCATTATGAAAACTAAAATAATCTACTCCATCCTGGGAACCTTCGCACTCTTGGCCAGCTATCATTATGGCACCTCCACCAATGCCTCAGATATTGAGAAGGGAATGATCAAAGTGACCTTGCTTTACCCCAATGGTGAAGGAAATACCTTTGATATGGACTACTATGCCGAAAAACACATGCCCATGGTAGCAGACTTATTAGGAAAAGCGCTCAAATCCTTTTCCATAGACAAGGGAATAGCAGGAAGAACCCCTGAAGAACCCGTTCCCTATATGGCCATTGGCTATTTGTATTTTGATAAACTCTCTGACTATCAAGATGCCTTCGGCCCCGTAGCTCAAAAAATCATTGGCGACATTCCAAATTATACGAACGTTCAGCCGGTACTTCAGATCAGCGAGGTGATAGAATAAGGGTATCTCTTTTTTGGCCTTTTTAAGAAAGTCTTTTCACGCTTTCCTCCTTAGCTTGCCGCTATGTTACTGGAAGAAAGTATCGTAAGTTTTAAGGGCAGACCGTTGTTTCAACGCGCCAAAATTAAGACTCCGTTTACAGCAGCCGGCCAAATGGATGATATGGCCTGCTTCTTTTATCTTATTCGTGGCACCTATGAGGTGATTGAATCGCGAGGTGCGATCAAAGTAGGGGCCAACGAGGCCCTGGTTAAAAAATGTGGGAATTACGTGGCCCACCTTCATGAGGGTGATTGGGAGTGCATTACCATACTTTTCTACCCCGACATACTACACGAAATCTACAAATTTGAGGTCCCCTCCTTTCTCAGTAAAAGTGAGCCCCTTCTTCCCCCAAAGAAAATGATTGCCAATGAGCTGTTGGACAAGTTCATTCACAACCTGTTTATCTACTTCGACAACCCGGAACTTATGGACGAAGAACTGGCCCTGCTTAAGCTCAAGGAATTGATCTTGATCCTTCTGAAGTCTGAGCAATATGCCAGTGTCAACAGCTTTTTAGGAGACCTATTCACACCCGATAAACTCCATTTTACCTCAGCCATCGAAAACAATATCTTCAGTAACCTGAACCTACAGGAGTTGGCCTTTGTCTGCCACAAAAGTCTTTCATCTTTTAAGCGGGAGTTTAAAAAAATCTACAATGATACTCCTGCCCGCTATATTAAAAACAGGCGATTGGACTATGCGGCTCAGCTACTCTGTTCAACCGAAAATTCAGTATCAGCCATTGCCTTTGAGGTGGGTTTTCAGGACATCACTACATTTTCAGCCTCCTTTCGCGAAAAATTCGACCTTTCTCCCAGCCACTATCGTATGAGCCAAACCAGCAAGTAGTTGGACAAAATGAGAATGTAGTCCTCCAATGCTTTTCCAACCTTTGAGTATCAAAAAACACATAAAGGTTATGAGGCAAGAGCAAAAGAAGTACACCGAAATCAAGATATCTGAGAAGAGTGAAGTGATCAATGTATCAGCCGATGCACTTTGGAAAATCGTCAGAGAGTTTCAGGATGTGGGCAATTGGTTTTCAAGCATTGACTATGTAACAGCCTCTGGCGAATCCAAATTCAAAGGGGCTTCCTATAGTGAACGCACCTGCCATGTAAACCTCAAAGGATACAGCAAAGTACACGAAAAGCTCACTTTGTTTGATGATAGCAAGAGAGAGCTTGCTTATGAGTTAATAGAAGGAGCTCCGGGATTTCTCGTCTTTGCCGGTAATCACTGGACAGTTTCTGAAGCAGGACCAAATCAATCTTTACTCAGCATGAATGTTACCATGCGGGTCAAAAAGTTTATGGGCAACCTGTTTGGTGGCCAAATAAGGAAGACGGTGCTCAAAAACCTCCCTGTGGCCCTGAGCGAATTGAAGGTATTTGCCGAGACCGGAGGGCCATCAGAAGCTAAAAAGGCGCGCATGGAGGTATTAGCCAGGAAAAAGCGCAAAAAAGCCGCTTGACCAAAGTTTCACAATGATCTTGTCCGCAACAGGGTTGATACCATTACTTCAACCCCAGCTCTTTTATCAGCCAGGCAGTACGATCAGCTCTGATATCGTCTCCACCCATAAAATGTTCTGCATCATATCTTTTTCTCTCTTTGGTCTCTACGGTAAGTGCATTGAAAAACAGGTTGCCATCTGTGCGGGCTATAAAGGGATCGGTATTTGAGAATTGACAGAGCACACTACCTCTGAGCTCACTCACGAAATCGGTGAGTTCAAAAACCGAATTCTGTCTTATGTAGGCTACTTTTGATTTGGGTTTGTTTGCAAAAAATGCCCAGTCAGTAAGACTAGAGGTAACAGCGATAAAAACATAGGTTTTGGCTCGTGGCTCAACCCCGGCAGCAATGGACCCATACATGCCAGAGTAGTCGTGTCCGACATAGGCAACACGATCCTGATCAACATTTTCACGGCTCATCAGCAGATCCATCGCCCTGCGCATCTCAATCACCTGCTTGATCGAGTTCTCATAGTCTTCTTCCAGCGCCCTGTTCTCATACCAGCCAGGCTCCGCCCACATAGCATCGATCAGCAGAGAGACCACTCCCCTAGAGGCCAGATCCACAGCCTCATCCAGGTACTGGTTTCGATCCGATGTATGATGCCCAAGCCAATGCCCCCACAAAATTCCGGCAAAGGAACCTGAGCCCTCGGGTACAACAAGATAGGCTTTGACAGGGTTCTTCCCGGGTATACCCACAAAGGTGATATCATGCACTGTCACCGTGCCTCGCTTCTCACTGCCAATTTCTTTGATCCCTAAATCTGTTTTCTCATAGTTGAACAATGCCTTCCTTTCCGCCAGCGTGGGTACACGATCCTGACTTTGGGCCATCCCTGACTCAGTAGCAAAAAACAGGAGGCTGATCAAAAAAAGGAGGTAAACCCGGGAACCTCCGTCACCCGATATGCATTGGGCTTCAGACTTTACTGATTTTTCAAAAAACAGACCTTTCATGTTGTTGAGTTTTATTGTCAATAATCAGTTCAAATTAGCCTATTGACCAGATAATTCAAATCAAAACTGTCATGACAAAAAATGTACAAACCTATATGTTTATACAGCTAATATGTTCCAGATAATGTTCGCTGCTCATCGTATGAGCTCGCCTTTTGCTTATTCTCGCAGTTTTAGCCAAATTCAATACCAGACAAGCGAGGCTTCAAAATTGAATAAGAGAAAATCCAAAGTAACCATCCATATGGCTTCAAGCCTCGATGGCTTTATTGCCAAAAAAGACGGTGATGTCTCCTGGCTACGATCAACCGACCTCTATGAGCCGGGCATAACGTTGACGGAAGAAGCGATTAAAGATTTTCTTGAGGGCATAGACTGCTATGTAATGGGTTCAAAAACCTATGAGCATGCCCTGGAACTGGGTTGGCCTTATGGTGAAACTCCTGTGGTGGTTTTGACCAGCAGGCAACGGAAAGCGGAGCGCGAAACGGTGGAGTTCTATGCGGGTGATCTCCCAAAACTTATCAATCGCCTCAGAGGCAAGCACAACCATATATGGATGGCCGGAGGAGCCATGCTTACCAAAGAATTCATTAGACTGAAGCTGGCAAATAAGTTATGCATATCCATTATGCCGATAATACTGGGAGACGGAATCCTGTTTTTCGATTTTGTGGGCAGTGAGCAACAGCTGCACCTTGAAGATGTCACAGCCTATAAAGACGGCATGGTGGAGCTCTCATATGAAATCTTGTCTGATTGACTACCATAAGATGCTCTTTGGGCTGTAAGTTTGGGAGCTTTATTCAGGTACCTAAAACAGTTAAATCATCAGAGAAATAGCAGAAACCCATATTGTACCCCCTCTGGCCCGGCCTGTTCGCCTTCAGGATTATGGCCCCGGCATTTTTTCCGCTGCCCTGACGAAATCTGCTTTGAAAAAAGCTATTAAAAACCAGTACATCACTGTAAATGATCAGGTAGCTGCTACGGCTACCTGGATCAAAGGTGGAGAAACTATTTGCCTATCGGTGGCTGATGAATTGCATAGCCAAAAACGGTTGATTCTCCCTCTCAAAGTACTGTTTGAGGATGAGCATCTGGCGGTCATCCACAAGCCGGCCGGTATGTTGGTTAGCGGCAATCAATTTAAAACCATCACCAGGGCTCTGGCTCAAAACCTGGCAGGGAGTACGCTTCACGATGCCCAGAGTCCACAACCGGTACACCGGCTGGATTACGCCACCACTGGTGCCCTGTTGGCAGGTAAGACAAGTTCGGCCATTCGTGCTCTGAACCAGTCTTTTGCCGACAAAGAGGTTGAAAAAACCTACCATGCCGTTACAATCGGAGAAATGGCTGAACAGGGCGTGATCAGGTCAGCCATTGACGATAAACCTTCAGAGTCGCATTTTAAAATGATCGACTCTGTTGCTTCAAAACGGTTCGGCCAGCTTAATCTGGTTGAATTAAGTCCAAAGACCGGTCGCAGGCATCAGCTGCGAAAACATATGGCCGGCATGGGAAACCCCATTCTCGGAGATGCCCTTTACGGTGAGAAAGGCCTGATACTGAAGGGAAAAGGCTTATTTCTGCATGCTTACTCACTTGCATTTACCCACCCGTTTACCGCAGAAAAACTCATTATTGAAGATGAGCTGCCTATTCGGTTTAAGAAGATCTTTCCGGTGTCGGGTTAATGATGGTAGGGGCTCATTATCTATCATTCAATCCAGGTTCAAAGTATTAATTGCTATTTTAGGTCTGATAAAACCAGACCATGAAAACCATCATCTCCTCCCTCCTCCTTATTGTTTGCCTCAGTACTTTTGGCCAGGAAGCCCACCGCAGGTGGCGTAAAATGAACCAGGTACGCAATGACAAGTTCGACCTTGTTTTGCCTGAAGCGATGCGGGAAAACAATATTGATATGTGGATCGTCACCAACCGCGAGGGAAATCTGGACCCGCTCTACTCGGATATGGGAGAAGGATATGTGGGAGGCACTGGCTACTACATCTTTACCGATCGTGGTGGAGATCGTATTGAACGCGCAGTACTCGGCATCAGCGGATACCTGTTAGAAGAAGGTGGCACTTACGACTACTTCGGGTCAGCCGATGAACTTCAGGCATTTGTTTCGACCCGGGACCCCAAAAGAATCGGACTCAATATATCCAAAAACATAGGAGGAGCTGATGGGCTTACACACTCGGCCTATCTCGAGCTAAGTGAGGTTTTAGGTAAAAAGTATGCTTCCCGTTTTGTTTCGGCAGAAAAGCTGGTATCCGATTTCAGATCCAGGAGAGTTGCGAGTGAACTTGCCATTTATGGTGAAGCTGGTGAACTCTCCTATACTATAGCAGAAAGGGCCTTTTCCAATGAAGTAATTACCCCCGGAGTCACTACCCTGGAAGACGTGGCCTGGTGGATGAAAGAGCAGCAGTTTAAAAACAACCTCGGTTCTTCCTTTGGCATGCCCTCCGTATACATCACCGGACCTGATGGTGTAGTCGCGACCTCAACCGACCGCATTATTCAGCGCGGAGATGTACTGATGATCGATTGGGGTGTCGGCATTATGAACATGTATACGGATATGAAACGCATTGCTTACGTACTCAGAGAGGGTGAAACAGAAGTGCCACCGGGAATACAAAATGCTTTCGACCAGGGCGTCAAGGTCAGAGATATCATTAAGAAAACCATCAAACCGGGAGTCACAGCCAAAGAGGCGGAAACGGCCGTTTATGAAGCATTGACCCAGGCGGGTTTCAACAAAATGAAGGGTTTTAATCAATATACTGACCTGGATAAAACAGATGTAATTATTGGCTGCCACTCAGTAGGCAACTGGGGACATGGCATAGGCCCTTCCGTTGCCTTTTTCAATCCTGCAAGGCTTGGTTATGAACTCAAGCCCTCCAACCTTATTTCCATTGAGCTTTTTGCCTATACAAAGGTGCCGGAATGGGGAGGCAAGAAACTGAGAGTTCCCCTGGAAGATGATGCGGTAATCACCGAAAGAGGCATTGAGTGGCTGTATCCAATCAATCCACGGGTATTGGTCATTAAGTAGTACCTCAGATTGCTTTGGTTGTAATTTCCTGTTAACATCATCTCATTGAATGAATGTGACAGGCTTATATTTTCTCTTAGAAATTATAGAGAAAGACTACTGACAAATAATGAAGCTGTTTACAATTTGGTAATTTAGAATTCCAGCACTCAAAAAACATAATAAGAACATGAGTTCAAGCAGAAGAGACTTTTTAAAAAAGGCGTCCCTGGCAGGAGCGGGATTAAGTATAGCACCAGCACTAGTCAATGCTGAAACTGGTACTCCTACTTCAGTAGAAGGTGCTGCCTATATGGGCGGTTTTGTAGCACCCAAATTAGAAACAGTTAAATGTGCGTTTATAGGCGTTGGTGCAAGAGGTTCCGGACACGCCTCACAAATTGCGCAAATAGAAGGCACTGATGTTGTTGCCATTTGTGACTTGTACGAGGATTTGGCTCAAAAATCTGCTGACAGATGTAAGGAAAACGGAGGAGGAAGACACAAGAACCTCACCCTATACACCGGAGGAGTAAATGACTGGAAAAAGATGCTTAGGAAAGAAAAGCCCGATGCCGTCTTCATTGCCACTCCCTGGAAAGATCATGCTCCAATGGCCATTGAAGCCATGAAACAGGGTGCACATGCTTTTGTTGAAGTACCATTAGCCCTTACCATTAAAGAGATGTGGGAAATCGTGGATACATCAGAGAAGACGGGAAAGCACTGCATGATGATGGAGAATGTGAATTATGGCAGAGAAGAACTGATTTACCTTAACATGTGTCGACAGGGAGTCATAGGAGAATTGCTTCACGGTGAAGCTGCCTATATTCATGAATTGCGTGGACAGATGAACCAGGTTGAACGCGGAACGGGGTCCTGGAGGACCTATCACTATGCAAGGCGAAATGGCAATCTGTACCCCACGCACGGATTGGGGCCCGTAGCTCAATATATGAATCTCGCCAGAGGAGAAGATAATTTCAGATTTATCAACTCCTTCTCATCTCCCGGCAAGGGGCGAAACCTATATGCCAAGAAAAATTTTGAAGCTGACCATAAATGGAATGCTCTGGAATTCAAAGGAGGTGATATGAATACTTCCATTATCAAGACCACCCTGGGGCGAACGATCATGGTGCAATGGGACGAGACCAGTCCCCGACCCTATTCAAGACATAACCTGATACAAGGCACAGCAGGCACGTTAGCCGGTTTCCCCGGTCGGATCGCTCTTGAAGGAGGAGTAGAAGGTGCTACAGACAGCCACCACCGATGGGCTGAAGGCGAAAAACTGGAAGCAATATTCGAGAAATATGAACATCCACTGTATAAACGCTTAGGAGCACTGGCCAAGAAAATGGGAGGCCATGGCGGAATGGATTTCATCATGCGTTATCGAATTATTGAATGCCTGAGAAAGGGTCAACCAATCGATCAGAATGTTTACGAAGGTTGCTTCTGGAGTGCAGTGAGTCCATTAAGTGAGGCATCGGTTGCACAAAACGGAGCTCCACAGGAATTCCCTGATTTCACAAGAGGTAAATGGCAGAATACAGAGGCGCTTAATATCATTGCTTGATTCAAATTCATAACAGTAACCTATTGATGGTTTGTTTGACAATATCCGTCTATCTGTGCTGAGAGAGCAAGATGATGAACTTAATCCAGAGATTATTTTTTAGTTAACCCAAATAGTTATGACTACCATAAACATCTACCTAACCTTTAACGGCAACTGTGAGGAAGCCTTCGGTTTTTACAAATCAGTATTTGGCGGAGAGTTTCCCTATGTAGGACGCTTCAACGAAATGCCTCCGCAAGAGGGTATGCCTCCCCTCTCTGAAGCCGATCAAAATAAAATCATGCATATGTCACTTCCCATAAGCAAAGAAACCATTTTGATGGGCAGCGACATTGCCGGCCCTTGGGCGGCTGGCTATAAGGTGGGTAACAACTTCTCCATCTCTATCGGAACTGATTCCAACGAAGAAGCTGATCGTCTGATGGCAGAGTTGTCTGCCGGAGGCAAGGTGACCATGCCTATGGATAAAACCTTCTGGGGTTCTTACTTTGGTATGCTCACGGACCAATTCGGTATCAACTGGATGATAAGCGTAGACCTGCAACAGCACTAGTTGAGTAATTAATAGATTGGCTGGACTGTGCCAAATCTTCAGCACAAAATCTCCCAACATTTTGTCAAAAAAATACGATATTGTCCTATAAGCTTTTTTAACTATAGACCTTCCTTCATGGCAAACACACCTCCTCCAATTAAGCACGTAGTCGTAATGATGTTTGAGAACAGATCATTTGACAGCATGCTCGGTTTTCTGTACAAAGACAGTAATAATAAATCTCCCCTGGGGCATCCTTTCGAGGGACTAACGGGCAAGGAATCTAATCCCGACAGCAATGGCGTCAACCATAAGGTATTCCCTATTGTAAATAACAATAAGTACGCCTACTACATGCCCAAGAAAGACCCGGGAGAAGGTTTTGCTAATACAAATTTTCAGCTTTTTGGTGCAGGAGCTCCTCCTTATCCATCAGGTATCGCACCAAACCAGGGCTTTGTAAGGGACTTTGAAAGTAGTATTGACAACGCCCCACTGGAACAAAAAGAGAAAGCGGCCTCCCCTCCTCCTACCGTGAGCAAGCCCGACTCCGAAGGTTCAGGGTCAGACGGTGATTATGAGCATAGAAGTTACTCTGATGATAGCTATTCCAGGCATAGTTATTCAGATGGCAGCGATTCAGACTACCATAGCGATGATTATAAGAAATGGTACAAGTCCTCTCCCCCTACCGGTGGTTTGAAGGTGGTTCCTGATTTTCCCGGTACAGTACCAAGAGACATTATGGGGATTTACACACCGGAAATGTTGCCTATACTTTCCGGCCTGGCCAAAGGCTATGCAGTTTGTGACCATTGGTATTGCTCCGCTCCAACGGAAACACTACCCAACCGTGCCTTTACGCACATGGGTACTTCTCAGGGTTATTTATATGATGAAGTACATTCATACAGTGCCAAAAGCATCTTTACCAATCTCACTGAGAATGGTCATACCTGGGGTATCTTCGGCAACCATGGCAAACCTTACACAGTAGCATTTTGCATGGATATCCCAAACAGCCCTCCAACGGGTTGTCAGGTAGGTAGCTTTGAAACCTTCGAAAAGGCACTCACCAACAAGACCTTACCTACTTATTCTTTCCTGGAACCGGTATGGCGTTCAGATGGTAACAGCCAACACCCTAATTATGATGTAGCTGCCGGAGAAGTCTATCTGCAACAGATTTACAATGCTGTAAAATCATCTGATTACTGGGAAGACACGCTGCTCATCATTACCTATGATGAACATGGCGGCTGTTATGATCATATCACGCCTCCTGACAATGCAGTATCTCCGCCAGCCAAATCGGCTGCCTTTGGCTTCGACTTTACACGATTTGGCGTGCGTGTGCCGACAGTACTTATTTCCCCATGGATTGAAGCCGGTACGGTTTACAGACCGGGTGGCCCTACTCCCCTGGATCATACCTCTATTCTGGCTACACTCGAAAAAGCATTTGGAATGTCTCCGCTAACGGATCGTGATAAAGCCGCTCCGGATGTTGCCGATGTCTTGACACTGAGCACTGCGAGAACAGATGACCCCATTGCCGGAGTGAAAGCCCCGGTAGCCGATTCTTCCGTAAAGATCAAACCACATGCTTCGCAAATTCAGCAAATGCATGCTGCGGCTCTTACAGACAAACATCAGCGGGAAACCGGTACCCCACAAAAGACTCCTACTTTTCAAAATGGCGATGAAGCTTCGCATTATGTTGACTACTGGCACAACAAGTACTACGGAGACTATAATGACTAGTGTGGCAAATGGTTGATTGGTCAATAGTCATTGGTTGGTTAAAGTTTTGCTATCATATCCACCAGACTATGCCAAAAACCTGACGGAACAAAAATTAAAAAGGCGCTTTGATTATGTTCATTGCGCCTTTTTCTATTGAAATATCCCTCAAAGAAGATTATTCATACCTCAGTGCCTTTACAGGATTAGAAACGGCTGTTTTTATCGCGTGAAAGCTTACCGTAAGTATGGCGATAAACATGGTAACAACACCGGAAATGACGAACATATCCCACTCCAAACCTATACGATAAGGAAAGGTGCTTAGCCATTCCTCCGCCCCGTAATAAGCCAATGGACAGGCGATGATAAAGGAGATAAATACCAGCAATGAGAAGCCTTTAGAAAGGATGAAAACAATCTTAGGTACCGGAGCTCCCAATACTTTTCTAACACCGATTTCTTTGGTTCTGCGCTGAGTGGCCATATACGCCAGGCCGAATAAGCCCAGACAGGAAATTGAAATGGCGATGAGTGAGGCTGTGATGAGAATACTTCTCCAACGTACCTGGTTTCCGTATTGGTCCGCATTGACTTCTTCCATCAACCTGTATTCAAAAGGAACTACCGGATTGAACTTGTTCCAGGCGGCTTCCAGAGCATCTACAGACTGAGCCAGTGTTCCTTCTTTGAATTTCACCAGGAGCTCACCCACGGCCTGGTCTTTTCGCAGATTGACCACAATCGGATCTATCTCGCTTTCCAGTGACTGGAAGTTATAATCCTTTACCAGACCTATCACCTCTTGCTGAGTGCCATCAAAACCAAACCTACGCCCCAATACGGAGTCTCCCCAGTTCATCTTTTTGGCAAACTGCTGATTAACTATGATGTAGTCTCTCTCCGTTTCTCCATTTTTAAGATTAAAGTCGCGACCCTCGATGATTTCCATGCCCAGGGCTTTGAAAAAGTCTGGTTCTGCTCTTTCCATAAACGTCCGTACCTGCTGACGCTCTCCGGTCTCTTCGTTCATACTTAGCATCATGGTCATGCTCAGCCCACGACTCTTGCCTGTAACATATTCTATGGAGGTACTCTGTGCCAGTTCGCTTTTCAGTAAATTCATCATACGTTCACCATCACCAGGAATCTGACCTTCTTCATTGGGTTGTTCACTATATATCAGAGGTACCGACAGGATATTTTTATCGTCATAGCCCTTATCGGCATTGATCAGATGCGAAATCTGACGGTTCATGGTAATGACAGCAATGATCATAAAGGTGGCAATGGTAAACTGTAACACTACCAAAACTTTCTGGAGCCAGTTCTTTCCTCCCACACCTGCTGCACTGCCCTTCAGCGCACTGACCGTATTGAATCTTGAGATCATCAATGCCGGATAGATACCTGCAATAAAGGCCGCCAGTAATACCACAACAAAAGCGATCAGCACATAAACCGGATCATCTATAATGGCTACGCTAAATTCCTTTTCAGTTACTGTTTCAAAAACCGGCAGTGCCAGCTGAGCTACTATCAACCCGAGCACAAAGGCGATCATACTGACGAAGAGTGCTTCGCTAAGAAATTGTGAGACTAGTTGTTTTCTGGCCGCTCCCACCACTTTTCTTACCCCAATTTCTTTCGCTCTGGGCAGTGCTCTGGCTACAGACAGGTTTGTAAAATTGATACAGGCGAGCATCAGAATCACAAAGGCAATACCGCTCAGTAAAATAGAATACACCTTGTTACTTCCTTCTCTCATTCCATTCCCATTACTGATGGTGGCATCCCAGTGCATTTCATCCAGGGCCTGTAAATCGAATTGAATCATCTGGGCCATCGGGCCTTCCATTCTCGTTAGCCTTTCTTTGTTGATTTTAGACACCAGGCTATCAGGTATAATATTGTTAGCGGTGACAATGAAGGTCTGGAAGCCCAGCTCTATTCTACCCCAGTCATTCGAGCTATTACTCTGCCTGTTATTGGCTGTGAGATAGGCCTGAAATGGCACCAGCATGTTGAAGTTGAGTGTGGAGTTGCTCGGTATATCCCTAAGAATAGCACCTACGGTAAACGCTTTCCATTGCCCGTTGATTTTCACCTCCATACTTTCACCGATGGCATCTTCCGTGCCGAAGTACTTGATGGCTCCCTCTTCCGTGAGCACCAATTCTGTACCGCTGTTGAGGGCGGCTACACCATCTCCCTGGGTGACAGGAAAATTGAAGACACTGAGAAACTGTGGTTCCGCAAAGTAATTCCCTCCCTCATTGAGGGTTTTGTCACCAATCCTTACTTCAAGTGCGCTTGATCTATAGCGTACATGTTCCACAATTTCAGGTAGCGCTTCGGCCATTGTTGGTCCCGCTGGCAGGCCTACAGCATTAAATACCTGTTTATTGTCGTTCATCGTAATGCTGGTCTGCATGCGATAAATGTTCTCACCGTCCTTGTGAAAACGGTCGAAAGTCAGCTCATCCTTCACATAAAGGATGATCAACAAACAACAGGCGATACCCAGGGCCAGTCCGGTAATGTTGATGAATGAATACCCCTTGTACTTGATAAGATTGCGCAGGGCGGTTTTGAAGTAATTCTTAATCATGGTGTTGAGTTTGGTACAAGTTTACTCAGAACACAAGATAGCCATTGATAACGCATAGTTAATTAGTGCTAAAGGAGTGTTAAATCGTTTGACCTGTGGAATGTTGAATGATAAATTTTTGATGATGGATGAGGGGTTTATCATTCGCATTTCAGAGTATCTACCGGATTGGCCCTGGCAACACGCAGTGAGTGGTATCCCAGGGATGCGGCACAAACCATCAATGTTATCACAGCAGCCATCACAAAGGCACCAAACCCGGGCTCAATGGCATAGGCAAAGGTATTCAACCATTCCTGTGCAAGGTAATAGCTGACCGGCCAGGCAATTAAATTGGCAAGTAGCAGCACCCCGATCATTTGACGATTGAGCGTTAACAGCAGCGCAGGCATGGAAGCTCCCAATACCTTCCTGATCCCAATCTCTTTGATCCGTTGCTCTGCCATCAGCATGACCATGGCCAGTGTACCAATGGCGCTGATTACGAGAGCAATTCCCGTCAAAACATTCAAAATCAGGTCCAGGCGATCTTCATGCGCATACTGCCTGTCAAAGTTCTCGGTGAGAAAAAAGGCATCCATGGGTTTATTGGGTTCAATTGCCTCCCATTGCTCCTCTACAAATTTCATAGTAGCCGGCACGTTATCAGCCCTCATACGAATCGCCATCATGTACTGGTTCTGTCCGTAAGATATAGCGAGTGGACCAACACTATTTTGAAGGGAGAGGAAATGAAAGTCGCTCACCACTCCTATTACTGTATGATCATTACCTGAAATCTTCACGCGTTTGCCAAGGGCATCCTCCCAGCCGAATTGCCTTACGGCAGCTTCATTGATCAACACCGACCTTGAAGTGCCGTTGGCTCCGTCATTCGCTCCTTCACTGAAGCCCTTACCTGCCACCACCGTCAACCCCATAGTCTCTACAAAGTACTCATCCCCTGAGTACAGAGGCAAAAAGATATTCTCATCTGCTGCCATTCCCTCAGCCCAGGCATTTTGATTGCCCATCATAGCCGGGTCACCTGGAGCTCCCATGCTGGTGGCTGTATAGAGTACCGAGGGATGTTGCTCAAAACGCTTAACATATTCTGAGCTTTTGGACATTAAATTCGGTGCCAGAGCATTGATAAATAAGATTCTATCAGTGCCATAACCCAGGTCTCTGTTTCTCAAAAACTTCAGTTGATCTTTGACCAGAAAGGTGCCCACAATCAAAACAGTTGAGATGACAAACTGAAAGAGGATGAGGGGAGAGACGGCCCTTTTAGTCTTGTTACTTTTCACTGCCGTCACCAGGTTTTGCTTTGTAAGTCTGAGGGCAGGAAAAATACTCGCAATCACCCCGGCAACCGCAAAAATCAAAGCAATCATCAATACCATGAAACCAGAGGTGTTGAAGCTCAGATCGAGCCCCAGGGTCTGATTAACCACTGGCAATAGATTGTAGGCGATAATAAAAGCCAGCAGATAGGCTGCCAGAGTAATCATGCCCGTTTCTGAAAGAAATCGACATATCAACTGCCTTTTGGCCGATCCAAGCACCTTACGCATGGCTGCTTCCTGAGATCGTCTGAGTAAAGTAGCAGAGGTAAGATTTATCGAATTGATCAGCGTAACGATCAGAATCATAAAGCCAATAGTGGAAAAGACATAGACGGAAGTAAGATCTCCCCCTGCTGAAAGCTGATACTTGGACTTTGAGTGAAAATAAACCTCATCCATGGGAATGAGCGCATACTCGGTATCATTGAAGAAGGTCTCTTGAAGCTCAGAAGCCATTTCGTTGATTTGTACCTCAATAGCAGCGGGCTGTGTGCCCGGTACAAGGCGAATATAATTGTAGAACCAGCCCACGTCCTCTTTGACAATTTGCTTTGATACAATCATATCAGGCTTAATATGAGAAGGTTTTGTCATCTTGAAAACGCCCGTGACCACAAAGCCGTCCTCTCCATCTATGTTGATAAACTCACCGAGAGGGTCGGCACTGCCAAAGTATTTTACCGCATGAGATTGTGAGAGGATTACCTTTTTAGGCCCTGAAAGCTTGCCATCGGATAATGGCCCTCCTACTTCCAAATCCAGCAATTCAATGATCGTTTCGTTGGACCTGAAGATATTATCCTCAAAAAACTCCTGATCACCTATCCTCACTGAAGTATTACCCCGGTAGGTATCTACATGCGCAAAATCCTGAATACCACTGATTCGACCGGCATATTTATAGGTCCAGTCCAGAGGGCTGATGGCCCATTTTGGCGATTGATCGCTTTTCTGCCTGAGCTCCAACCGGTAGGTGCGATTAGCTGTGGAAAATTTGTCGTAGGAGAGCTCATTGCTTACATAAATGAAAATAATGAGGGAGGCGCTGATACCAATGGCCAGGCTGGAAAGGTTGATAATGGACAAAAGTCCGTCTTTCCTAAGGCTTCTGAATGAGATTTGGATATAATTTCTGAGCATGTCCGGAGAATGAATTGAGTTAGACAAATCAATCTATCTTTTTAAGATTGACAGAGGTCATCTGTTGGGGTGAATGTCAAAAAGAAGGACGATTGACATGATTTGATCAGCAGCCTTTCGCTCTCGGAGGAACGTCTAAATCAGCTTTTTGAATTCTACTCAACTTTATCATCCAAATCGATCGGTATATTCCCAGCTTTTGACGATTTTTCAAACTTGAATGGTTTTGTAATTATTTACATCATCAGTCTCTTAGAAAAATTACTGACAAACATTACAAAATGAAATATTCTCTCTACATATTACTGCTGCTCACCATTACCACAAAATCGTTCTCTCAGGCTTATATGGATGAGATTGTGAAAAAATCATGCGAGTGCCTGGGTGGCGTATCGGAAGATTCGAGCAATGAGGAATTCACCATGGAGCTCGGGCTTTGTATGCTTCAGGCTGCCTCACCTTATGAAAAGAAGTTGAAAAAAGACTTTAAGATCGACCTGAGCAAGATCGACCAGGGTGGTGGAGAAGAGCTCGGCCGGGTGATTGGTCTTAAGATGGCTACGGCTTGTCCGAATGTTTTGATGAGAATGGTAGGAAAAATAGATGATGACGAGGAAGAAGAGCCGGTAGATAATCCCGTAAGTACCATTGAAGGAAAAATCACCAAGGTGGAAGAAGACCAGTTTATCGTATTTTCTCTAAGGGATGAAAGCGGCCGGGTATCTAAGTTTCACTGGCTGACCTTTGTTGATTCAGATATAGACTTATCATCTGACTATATGAAGCTCATGGACGAATCTGTTACGATCGCCTACACCTCTCAGGAGTTTTTTGATTCAAGGATTGGGGAATACAGGGTGTACAATATTATCGAGAAGATCGACAAACAATAGGCTTAGCAAGCCTGTTACTCAATAGCAAATGCTGATATCAGAGCTGCTCGATGGCAAAAACAATCCTCTTTTTGAACAGGTTTCAGCACAGCTCGAAATCAAACTAGAAGAGAACCCCGATTGGCGGGCGGAAGCCTGGGATTCTATCATCCGCGATGGTAAAGCTATTATTCTGCATTGTCCTGTACCTTCACCCCATGCCTCATTGGCCATTGAGTTGCTACGCATTAAAGCTCAGTTGAACGGTTTCAGACCCGTAATCATGGGACGGACACTCAGCCCGCAGGTCAATGAAATGATGCAAACCATCATCAAATCACTGAACCATCATTTTCTCAATCAGAAGATTGCTGAGGACTTCGTTGAGCTGGGATATTCTGCAGCGCAATTCCAGGATAATGATGGAGGAACCCTTTACTTTCTGAAGGATCAGCTCCAGCGAGAAGATCTTTCTCCGCTTAAGCTTTCCATCCTGTACTTGTCATTTATAGAGCCACAGCTCCCCATTTCGGAGGCCGACAGGCAAACCATTCAGTCACTCTTTGACCGCTATGATGGGGGAAAACTGAAGTCAGTTTTTGAGGGAATTAGTGAAACTATGAGAGGTTGGTCACTAAGTGGGAACTACCATTCTGAACCTTATATAGTTGATTTGCTGCTCAATGCAGGAGTTACAAATACCTGGTTTTCATACCACAATGACACAGGTAAAAATCTGGATCCAGAGAATGGCTTTTTTATTGATACACCATTCCCTTTGAATGTTGAATTATAAATATTTAATATTGAATTCACACATTCATCATTAAACATTCATCATTTCTGGTCACTCGTCCTTCAGAATCTCTACAGGGTTGATCAGGTAGACCTTTACACTGTGGAACATGGCCGTGAGTAAAATGACTGAAGATGCAATGATCAACGCAGCAATGATCAATCCGGTTGGGAGCGCAATACGATAGGCAAATGAGTCAAGCCAACCTTCCATCCAATAGACAATCAGCGGAACGGCAATAAGTGCAGCAAGCACCAGTTTCCAGACATTGGCCTTATTGAGTGCCAGCTGCACGGACATAAAACCTGCACCCAATACTTTACGAATCCCCATCTCCTTTAATCTTCTTCTGGCCGAGTAACCCGCGATGCCAAATAGGCCGATAAAAGCTACCAGCGCAGCTACCAGGGTAAATGTATTGATCATCTTGATCATGATCCCCTCCTGTTTGTATTGCGAATTGATCTGATCGTCCAGAAAGAAAGACCCCATAACCTCGCCTCCGGTAATCTCGCTATACTTTGCCTCGATCTGATCCATGGTTTCCACAAGGTTACCCGTCTGCAGTTTTACCACCATTACACCTCGATCCTGAGTCCTTTTTTTGAAAAGGGTCGGACCGATCTCTTCTCGTTTTGAAACCCAGTGAAAATCACTCACTACCCCAATTACTCTAAACTCAATGCTGCCCGCATCAATGACTTTTCCTACAGCCGTTTCTCCAAAGTTGAGCAAGGAGGCCGCTCTTTCATTGATCAGTACCAGGTTGGCTGTATCCTGATCTTCCGGCACGAAGTTCCTTCCCTCTTTAAGCTCCATCCCCATGGTATTGAGATAGTCTGCATCTACGTTGAAATTCACAAAAGAGAAGTCATATCCATTGAACCTTGTAGCACCCATTACCCGCGAAGGAACAGAATTGCTAAAGCTGGATGATTTGACTTCGGGCATTTGTGCCAGGGCATTCTTTAGCACTTCTGCCTTACCGGAGGCTGCCTGCGAAAACATTCTGATCACCAGCTGATTTTCCTTGTCAAAACCCAGGTTCTCGTTTTGCATGAAGTGCATCTGCTTATTGGCCGTAAAAGCCACACTGACCAATACCATAAAGACCCCGATCTGAAAGATAGATATCACATTGATCAGTCGATGGGACCTGAATCGTCCGCCACCTCTGAAAATACTTACCACCTTTTGCGCAGCCCCGATATAAGCTGGATACAGCGCGGCTAAGCCTGCCACCAGAATCGAGAAGATCAAGCCCGGAATCAACAGTTGAGGAGTATTAGAAAGATTAGTAGAAAGGGTACGCCCCAAAATGACCTCCAGCTGTGGAACGAGCACTTCCACCAGTATCAGGGCGATGACAAAGCCCATGAGAACATACAGTGCCGATTCGCTGATGAACTGTCTGTAAAGTTGTCCTTTGAGTGCTCCAACCACCTTCCGCACACCAATCTCTTTAGTTCGCTCAATGGATTGAGAGAGTGCCAGGCTCACATAATTAAAGACAGAGCAAGCCAGAATAAATATGGCCACAATGGTAAAAATATAAATGTATTGCTCATCTGTTTTTTCACGCAGAGAATCGGTCAATCCTAACGAAAAGTGAATGTCATAGATGGATTGAAGCTTGAAATTTATTTCGGTTGTAACCCTGTTTTCACGGGCAAGTGTATTGATTTTTTCTTCTATCAGGTTGACATCTGTATTTTCAGAGAACAGGAAAAAAGTCTGATCGAAATAGCTTACACCCCAGCTGAGTTCTTCCAGGCGCCAGGCATGCATGGTTTCAAAGGGCACAATGATATCGGCCTTCAGCGAAGAATTAGGTGGAATATCAGCAAAAACGCCTTCGATAAGGTATTCCTTTCCATTTACACTGATGGTTTTGTTAATAGCATCACCATCAAAAAATGTATCCTCTTTGCTTTTTGAAATTAGTACAGAGTTGGGCCTGAGGAATGAACTACCTGTTGAACCTCTTACAAATGAGAGCTCGAAAAAATCCAGAAAGCCCTTGTCTACTGCCAGACTCTTGAAAACCTGCAATGAATCCTTTCTACCGGGAATCAGCACCTGTTTGGGATAAGTTTCAATACGACTGAAGGCCTCAATTTCAGGAATACGCTCAGCAGCAGCAGGTGCCAATGCTGCATTAAGTCCGGCTGCTACCTGGGTCTGAACTCCGTCCGTTTGCTCCTGAAGCACCCTGTAAATACGATCGGCTTTTGGGTGAAAAGTGTCATAGGACCGTTCGTTTTGCAAAAACAAATAGATCACAAAGAAAGAGGCCAATCCTATACCCAACCCCAGAATATTGAGCGAGGCATAGAGCTTATTTTTCCTGATATTCCGAAGCGCAACTTTGAGGTAGTTCCTGAGCATGGCAGCTGTCTTTTTGTTCACTCTTTACCAAGGCTTATGCCAATTCACAAAATACTGAAAATCAACAATTTAACACACAACTATTATTCAATAGCTGATCGTGGATGGTCTTTCATGTTCGCTGTCGGACGGTAAATCAGCTAAAAACGGTCTATTCGTTTCTCAATATATCTACAGGATTGGTTCGGATGGCAGACAAGGCCCGGCTTAAAAGCACCAAAGCCGACAAGCTAAGAATGGCCACAAAGGCCATTGTGCCATAGGCAGGCCCAAGACTAATTTGGTGAGGGTATTTGCTCAGCACTTCTCGCATTAAATAATAGGCCAGCGGCAACGCCACCGAGGTAGATAGCAGCAAGATGGTCATGTAGGGCTTGCTTAAAATAAGCATGATATGAGCGGCTGATGCCCCCAGCACCTTTCTGATTCCAATATCCTTAAGCTTTCGGGAAATATGAAAGGCGACTAAAGAGAATAGCCCGAACAGAGAAATGGTGACAATGGACACGGTAATACCGTTGACAATCAGGGTGATGCGCTGTAATCTACTTACTCTATTAGCATAGGCCTGATCGAGAAAGTCGTATTTGAAGATATTTCTCCCCAGATAGGGCTGCCAGATTTCTTCTAGGGCTGCCAGGGTTTCGGTTGGGTTTCCTGGTCTCAGCTTGATTAAAACTCTAGAGAAGCTATTCCTGGTAGGATACAGGAACAAGGGCTCTTCATCAGACAGCGCTCCATTGATATAAAAGTTTTTGCACACCCCAATCACCTTCACCGGCCTGTCTGCCATTTTCACTATTTGACCCACAGGGTTTTCCAGCTCCAGAGCACCGGCCAGTGCCTGGTTGATCATAATGGTATTCTCGAAGTCTTCCAGCCTGTTGTTGTCGAAGTTACGACCGGAGACCACGTCAATTTCGAAGAGCGGTAAAAAGTCAGCATCCACACCAGCCTTTGCAACGCTCCGCAGTTTTTTATCTTCATAAGCCACACTGGCAGAACCATCACCTCCAAAAGGCATGGGGCCTTTAGTCGCAGCCGCTACTCCGCCCAGGTTTCTCACCTGATTCATCACCACGGGGCCGTCCTTTCGGAGAGGTACAGGAGCATGGATCGAAATGACCTGTTCCTTTTCAAAGCCAAGGTCAAAATCCAGGTAATGCCTGATCTGCGCATTGGCCATAAGCAAAACGACTACCATGGTACCTGAAATGGTAAACTGGAGAAAAAGTAATATCCCCTTGGGAGAAAAGCGGCTGCTTCGGGTATTTAAATCCCCTTTGATGGCCCTTACGGGGTTAAAGCGGGAAAGGAATATGGCAGGATAAATGCCTGCCAACAAGCCACAGCCCATCGCATAGCCAAGCAGTGATAACAACCAGCTTGGGTCTGAGTAATCAACTTTCAAAGGAATACCCAGCACCTCAGATACTGAAGGCAGTAGCAATTCCACCAATATCAGCGCCACAACCAGGCTCAGCAAAGCAAACAATATCGTTTCACCCAGGAACTGAGCTCTCAGCTGTTTTTGAGAAGCCCCATTGACCTTTCTGATACCTACCTCCTTGGCGCGTTCTACCGCCTTGGCAGTAGCCATATTCACATAATTGGCCAGGGCGATAAAGAGCAGTAAAATGGTGAGACCAGAACAGACATATATTACATCTTTATTAGCTCCCAACCCTCTGTCCCTATTGTTGAGCTGTGCCCCGAAAGATTGTTCCCAGTATCCATCGGTGAACGCTTCCAGATGTGCAGATACCACCGTGACACCTTCTGCCTTCTTAACCTCATACACATCCCAGATATCATTTTTAAGTTTTTCCAGGTCTGTGCCTGGTAAGGTTTTGATATAGACAAAATAGGCATTCATATTCCAGGAGGTACGGCTCTGAAGAGAATTCACGGCTTCAAAAGGAAGCAGGAAATGTGGTTGAAACTGTGAATTCTTCGGGAAAGGTTTCAAAATCCCGCTTACTCTAAATGCTCCTTTACCATCAACCTTAAGTACTTCTCCCACGGCATTTTCAGTATCGAAATACTTTATGGCCGTTTCGAGAGAAATTACCACAGAGGTGGGTTCAGTCAGGGCTGAAGCCTTGTCACCATAAAGCAACGGAAAGGTGAAAACATCAAAGAATGAATTATTCACGGCATAATACTTCTCCTGCAGGAATTGGCCATTAGCGGCTTCCACTATCATCGACCCGGCACCGGTATTGGTTACCACCGCATGTTCTATCGCAGGTAGCTGGCTTTCCAGAGCCTCAGACAATACAGCGGGTACAAAACTGCTGGTAAAGCCTCCCATTTCTTCACTGTACTTCATTTGTACGATGTGAATGTCTTCTACCCGATCATGAAATCTATCATAAGAAAGCTCATACCTGACGTATAGTCCTACCAGGATAAAGCAGGCCATGGCCACGGAAAGACCCGCCAGATTAATTACCGTAAACAGTTTGTTTCGCTGGATAGCGCGCAGCACGGTAACCATATAGTTTCTGAACATATCAGTCTTCTTTGAGTGTCTCGACCAAATTAAGCCGGGTGAGTGGTAAGGTGGAAAAGAGAAGTGTAATGAGGCCGATAGCAGCCATAATAAGGACGACAAAAGCCGGGAGCATGGCTGTAACGCTAATGCGTTCGGCAAATTCAGCCAGCCAGATATTTCCCGTATAAATGGCCAATGGAATGCCCACCACTACAGCCAGAATAAGATAGAACACAAATTCTCTTGAAACCGAACCTATCACCTGTCGGAAACCAGCTCCCAGGATTTTCCGAATACCCAGCTCTTTGAGTCTGCTTTGAACCCTCAGACGGATCATACCAAAAAGGCCAATAAAAGAGATAAGAATACTCAGGCCTGTAAAGAAGAGCAGTACAGAGCTGGTTTGTCGGTCTTTGGCCAATAATCGCTCATACTGATCATCGAGAAAGCGATATTCGAAGGGGGTTCCGGGGATCGAACTCTTCCACTCTGCCTCAACACTTTTAAGGGCAGCGGGTATGTTCTGAGAATTCAATCGGATGTAGGCCTGATAAAAGCGCCCGGGGTTTCTGTAGAGGAGCACAGGTTTGTCATTTTCCCTGAAGTCACCAGCCTTGAAATTGGCCACAATGCCAATGACATTCAGTGTCTTCTCCTCCCCTTTTCTAATCGTAGGAAAATTGGCCAGAGAGCTTATCCCCATAAGCCTGGCAGCATTTTCATTCAGAATCACGGAATTTTCATCGCTACTCAGATTGGGGTCAAAGCCCCGCCCTTGTAAAAGCTTCATGTCCATAGACTCCAGGAAATTGTTATCAACACTTAACCTGTAAACACGCACTTGCTGATCTTCAGGCTTTCCTTCCCAGACATAGTCAGTACTGGAATTAAAGATTTTCTGCAGGTTGTCATCTAAGTAAGTAACTGAACTTATCAGTGGATCGGCCGAAAGCTCTTCTCCAAAGGATTTTAATTCCTCAGAATTGTATAGCTGTACAGAAATGACGCTTTGTCTGTTATAACCAGGATCGATATTCTCCATATAATCTACCTGGGCATAGATGATCGAAGCCACAATACCTATGGCCAGGGTAATAACAAACTGAATCACCAATAAGGACTTACCAAGGCTGAATTTGGAAGGGTTCAGCTTGACCTTCCCTTTAAGAGACTCAATCGGTCTGAAGCCGGAAATGATAAAGGACGGATAGAACCCGGCACCAATGACCAATACTGTGACTAATGCCAGTGTAAAAGCCAGGAAATTGATCAGTCCTAAACTATTGACCATCTCTCCCATACTTAGGTTAGTGCCCAATAACCCACCAAAGTAATCCCCTGATACCTCGAACAGGATCAGGGCCAGCAACAAACTCAGGATCACCTGTAACCCCGTTTCTGTGAGGTACAGACCCATTAGGTTTCTTCGGCTGGCTCCTACTGATTTTCTTACCCCCACCTCTTTGGCTCTTTCCAGCGAACGAGCTGTTGACAGGTTGAAGAAGTTAATACAGACCAGCCCAAGAATCAGCACTCCAATACCCGAAAGGACATAGATCGAAGATTTTTTCACTTGTCCGGACATGTCGCCAAAAGCAACAAAATCCTGCATGTGAACTTCAGCAATGGGCTGTAGCAGCACACTGTTTCCGTGCATATCAAATTGGGTACTGCCCGCAACTATCTGATCTTTGATCAGCGCATTCACAGCCTCTACATGCGCCTTTTCATGGAGTTTCACAAAAGTGAAAGCGTTGAAATTGGACCATTCAGCATCTACCGGCCGTTTCTGGTTGAGTCTCAACTTCTCAAAAGATAAGAGATAGTCAGGTGACAGATGTGAATTTCCGGGAAAGTCGGGATAAACACCACCTACCTGATAGGTCTGAGCTAGTCTGTCGTATGCTCTCATAGTGGTAATAGACTTGCCTAATGCAGGAGCATCACCAAAGTACTTTTCTTTCAGGCTTTCTGAGATAACAATGGCCTCAGGTCGCGTAAGCGCATTAGCGGCATCTCCTTCCAGGAGTTTGATTCCGAATAGATTGAAGAATTCCACATCGGCAAAGAAACCTCCTGTTTCTTTGAAGAACTCCTGTTCTTTTTCAAAAATTGCCGAAGCACTACGCTGAAGTCTTACAGCAACTTCTATCTGCCCTATATTTTCATCAAAATAAGGCTTCAGTCCGGTAGGTCCTATTACTCCCTTTTCTGTCAGCCCCCCCTTGTTCCTGTTTACATTGACACGGTAAATACGCTCATAATCGGGGTAGAATTTATCATAACTCAACTCATGCATCACATAGGTACCGATAAACAAGGCGCATAGCATTCCGAAAGTGAGTCCACCGATATTGACGAAGGCAAATAATCGTTTCTTCCTCAGGTTTCGAATGGCAGTTTTAAGATTGAGCTTATTCATTTCTAAGAGAGTTTACCGGGTTCATTCGGGCTGCACGCCAGGCAATAAAGCTCACCGTAAGCCAGGCAATGATCAGAGAAAGCCCCACTACCAATACCATCATCCAGGCACGGATGTCAATGTGGTATTCAAAGCTCTCGAGCCAACTGTTCATAAAGTAAAAGGCCAGGGGCACCATAAGCAATGAGGCCAATACCGGAAGTACAAGCGACTGTCGTGAAAAGCGCAGCAGGATGTTGGAGACCGAGGCACCCAGCACCTTTCTGATTCCGATTTCCTTTACACTTCTTTCTGCATTGATGGAGGTGAGCCCAAAGAGCCCCAGACATGATATAAATACGGCAATCAAACCGAAGATACGCGCCAGGTCTTTGATCATCAGTTCGTTCTGATACATATTAATGTGCGATTGCTCCATAAATTCATACTCGAACAGGTAGCCCGGCATAAAGCTGCTATAGGTTTCCTGCAGCACATCTATGGCCCTGGCAGTCTGGCCGGGAGCGGCCTTTACCATTACATTACTCGTGTTTTCTGCCCAGTTGAGAATAACAAGAGGGTCAATTTCCTGATAGACCGAGTTGAGGTGAAAGTCTTTTACCACCCCAATGATTTTCGCATTAATACCCCACATGCTAAACCGCTTGCCGATGGGATCGTCCAGGTGCATACCCCTTATGGCCGTTTCATTAAGAATGACGCTGGCAGAGTCACTTTTAAGCTCACGCGAAAAGTTTCTGCCCTGTGCCATTTCCAAATTCATGGTTGGTATAAAATCCTGCTCCGTAAAAAGTAGCTTGAAGCTGTTCACATCCCTGGTCGGATCTTTTCCATCCCAATCGGGGTCACCGGAACTGGAAGACACATTGATTGGTAGCTCTCCTATACTCGAAACACCACCGATACTCGGGTCTTTTAAAAGTTCAGCTCTGAATTGTTCATAGCGGTCAATCAGGCTTTCATCGTTTTGTAATACGATAACGCCCTCCCTATCTATACTCTTTTCATTTTCAAAAATGTAGCCCACCTGCTGATCTATCACCACCATGGCGAAGATGAGAAAGCCGGCTATGACAAACTGAAATATGACAAGTCCTTTTCTGATAAAAACACCAATCCCGCCTGCTCCTTTCTTTTCAAGCTTACCCTTAAGCGCCTGAATAGTTTTGAAACTGGAAAGTACAATGGCAGGATAAAGCCCCGAAATAATAACAGTGGCCAGGATAAGGCCCAGGAAGCCCAGAATCATCTCCGTCTGGAATAAGTCAAAATCGATGGCTTTGTTAGTAACATTATTAAAAGCCGGTAAAAGGGACTCAATGGCAATAACTGCCAGCACAAAAGCGGTGGCCACAACCAAAGTTGATTCTACTAAAAACTGGTAGAGCAAGGCCCATTTGTTGGCTCCTACTACTTTACGTACCCCAACTTCTTTGGCTCGCTTAAATGACTCGGCAATGGATAGATTGACGAAATTGATGCAGGCGATAACAATGATGAAAATTGCGATGACCGTAAACAGACGTACATACTCAATACGTCCGCCTACAAGCTGCTTTCCCTCATACTTATCATAGAGGTACATATCTGCCATTGGCTTAAGAAACAGGGTACGGTTATCAAAATCGGATTTAGTGCTCACCAAATCAGCAACTCTTGCACTCAGTTGTGCTGCATCGGCATTTTCTTCAATTCTCGCATAGGTTTCCATGGCGCCATTGCCCCAGCCTTTGGTCCAACTTCGGGTACTCACCCAGTGTTCCATGGATAAGAGGTAGTCAAACTGGAATTTGGTATTGGCCGGAGGGTCCTCCACTACAGCCCTTACCACGGCATCTCTTTCATTATCAATCCTGACCAACTCACCCACCACATCAGTTGTGCCAAAAAGCTTGATCGCCAGGTTTTCCGTGAGGATAATGTCTTTATTGGTTTCCAGGCTGTTTTCTTCCAGTTGACCATAGATGATCGGAAAATTGAAAATCTGTAAGAATTCCTCATCCGTATAAAGCCCATGTCCTTTGAAATTCTTGTCTCCCACAGATAATTGGTTTTCAGGGTTATAGTTTACCCTGGTGACCTTTTCAAATCCGGGGTATTCTTCATCCAGCACCTGCTTTACCAAAGCATTCAGGTAGGTACCTGTGCCCGAACCTCCATTGGAATAATCCAGATGAGCCCAAAGGCCAAAAACATCCTCGGTTTTGTTATGAAAACGGTCGTAAGACAGCTCATCGTTGACCCAAAGGAAAATGAAGAGGCTTGTCGTGAGTCCTACCATCAGGCCGAAGACATTGATGAGTGTAAACTCCTTTCGTCTGAAGAGCTTACGAAGCGAGATTTTAAGGTTTCGTTTGAGCATGGCTGTGTCGTTTTTGAGTTTTATTCGTAACGGAGTGAGTCAACCGGATTGGAGCGGGCTCCTTTGACCACCTTGAGCCCCACGGTAAAAAATGCGATAAACATTACCAGCAACCCCGCCATTAAAAAGAATGTCCAGCTGAGAGGAATATGATAATTGAAGTTGCTAAGCCAGTCTTTCAGATAAAAGAAAGCCACCGGCCAGGCTATGAAGTTGGCAATGAGCAACAGCTTCATAAAGTCGCTGGAGATCAGCACCACTACCTGCTGCACAGATGCTCCCAGCACCTTGCGAATGCCTACCTCCTTGGTACGTCTTTCCACCACAAAAGAGGCCAGGCCAAATAGCCCGAGACAGGCTATAAATACGGCAAAACCTGTGAGCCATGGTAAGATTTTCAGTAGATTGCTCTGGGCCTGATATTGTCTTTCTATTACCTGGTCCAGAAAAGAAATATTAAAAGGTCTGTCAGGGTAACTCTCTGACCAAATACCATTGAGCTCAGCAATCAGATTGGTATACTCTGTGGTATTCGCCCTTACAAAGAGGTTCCATCGACCAGAGGCAAGGTGATTTGGCTTTACCCCTATCAGCATAGGTTTGATGGGGTTGTATAGCGACTCGAAATTGAAATCGGGCACCTCACCAGCTACAAAGCCTTGTCTTCTTACACCCCGAGTAGAACTGATGGCCAGGGGCTTTCCTATGGCATCTTCCCACTGAAACATTTCTTTCGCGCTTTGATTAAGGTAATAACGAATAGATGCTCCTTCCTCATATTTTGTGGAAGCTCCCGCGGTCAGCTCAATGTTGAAAGTTTCGAAGAAGTGATCATCTACCCACATGGTGGGTACCAATACCTTCTCGCCTTCTCCGGCACCATCGGCCAATACAAATTCATTACTTACAAAAACTCCCGGTCTTGACTCGGTGGAGGTCACCTCATGTACACTACCGAGTTGTCGCATTCGCTCCTGCATCAGCTCATAGCGGGTAGTATCGGCAGTGGTGATTCCTGAAGGCAACTCCATAAACAACAGCTCATCCTGATCGAAGCCCAAATCTTTATCAGAGATAAAAACCAGCTGCTTATAAATCACCATTGAGCCAACTACCAGCACGAGCGAAACAGTAAACTGGAATACCACGAGTATTTTACGCACCGAAAAGCGGCCTTCGGCCTGTACACGCTCCCCTTTAAGGGCAGTAAGGGCTTTGAAGCCTGAAAGTGAGATAGCAGGATAACAACCAGCCAGTGCTCCTATCAAAAGCCCTATGCCTATCAGCCTGGTAAGTACAGGCAAGGCCCAAAGGTCAATTTCAATGGATTTACCAATGGCATCTTCAAAAACCGGAAGAGTGAGTTCTACGGTAACCAGGGCCAGCACAATGGCCAGCAGGGTAAGCAGCATAGATTCTGTAATCAGCTGAAAAAACAAGTGTACACGTCTGGCACCCAATACCTTTTTCACGCCAATCTCCTTGGCATAAAGCGAAGATCGGGCTGTTGTGAGATTGATAAAGTTGATACAGGCAATGATCAGGATGAAAAGGGCGACACCTGACAGCACTTTAATGCTCCTGGGATTTCCTGCTGCGTCAAAACCATTTCTGATTTCTGTGCTCATATAAACCTCTTCCAGTGGAGTAAGCGATAGCTCATATATCTCCTTATCGCGCTCACGGTAATGCTTTTGCACCAGTGCCTCCAGGGAGGCATCAAAGGAAGCCCGATCGACTCCGGGATTCAGTTCTACATAAGCCATAAAGGCATTCCAGCCCCAAAGCCATACGGGGTCATCGTGGGTGGTGTTATACTCTGTAATGGCATCAAAAGCATCAAATGAGGCCAGAAAATCGAATTGGATATGTGAATTTGTCGGTGGATTTTCAACAATCCCGGCCACCTTAAAATCGTTGGTCACATTCCAGTATTGCTCTGTCACGCTGATTACCTCGCCCAAAACATCCAACCTGCCGAAATACCGCATGGCAGTTTCTTCTGTGATGAGGATATCATCAGAGTTTCTAAAGGCCTGCTCTTCTGAGCCCACGAGGAGTCCAAAGTCAAAAACCTCAAATACATTTTTATCCACAAAGAAGAAATCATCTTCCTGATAAATGTCATCGCCATACCTGCTCAGGGAATTATCGGATTTATAAAAACGTACCACCTGATTTACCTGTGGGTTGTCCTGGGCCAGTAACGGGCCTTCCAGGTAGTTCACCAGACCATGGACATCCTGATTGGTAGGAGTATTGATCTCCTTGGTAAGCATGTAAATGTTATCAGCCTTTTGGTGAAACCCGTCATAGCTGGTTTCGAAACTGATGTACAAACCAATGATGATAAAGAGGGTCAGACTGATGGAAAGCCCGGTAAGGTTGATCAGCGAAACGAATCTTCTTTTTGTCAGATTACGAATGGCGGTTTGTATATGGTTTTTCAACATAGCGATCAGGTTTTTATTCGTATCTGAGTGAGTCTACAGGGTTGGCAGTGGCATGCTTCATCGACTGCAGGCTCACTGTAACAAAGGCTATTGTAAAGGTGATAAGACCTGGAATCAGAAAGAGTGTCCACGTAATATCTATGGTATAGGCAAAGTTTTGCAGCCACTGCTCAATGCCATAATAGGCTATAGGGGTAGAAATGATTACCGAGATCAGCACGAGCAATGAGAAATTGGTATTGAGCAATACCACGATCTGCGTAAGAGAAGCCCCCAGTACTTTTCTGATACCTATCTCTTTGGTACGCTGTTGCGTGGCCAGGTGCGCCAGGCCAAAAAGCCCCATGACTGAAATTAAAATAGCAAGTAGTGAGGCATAAGTAATGATCTGCTTCCAGCGTGTAGTATCTGCATACCTCCTGGCATTTTCATCTTTTACCACCTTGCTTTCGAAGGGTTGAAAAGGAGAGTTTTCCTGCCAAAGAGCTGCCAGTTCGGCTTGTACCCTGGGCATATAGGCTTCGCTGCATTTCACGTACAAGCTCTGAAAGGCCGCTGTACCGGTTTCATCATTCATTTGCATCATCAGGGGCATAATGGTTCCCTCCACAGAATTGAAGTGAAAGTCTTTGATAACCCCTGCAATACGATAACGACCGGTGGTTTTATGAAGGACATCTTCTTCTCCCGAAGCCAACTCGAAAGCCTCATTGACCAGCACATTGTAAAGTGTATCTGTTCCGCTGATATAGATATCATCCACAGCACGGAGGAAACGTCCTTTGATCAGTTCAGCTCCGATGGTACTCAGGTACTGGTCATCAATTTCATTGTATACTGTGGCCACAGTGGTCTCTCCAAATGTGGAGCCAATGTAGGTGTTGTAATTATCAGCTGCGGCTACCGAAAGGACATTAGGGTTTTGAGCCAGCTCATTTTTAAAGATTTGAGAGATATTCTTTACTCCGGACCTGTATGAGTTGATTCGAATAAGGTTCTCATCATCATATCCCAGGTCTTTGTTAATCATATAGCTGACCTGTCGATTCATGGTAAGCGTACCTACGATGAGTATCGCTGCTATGGTAAACTGTACGATTAGCAAAACCCTGGCCACGGTGGCATTTTTACCGATGCTTGCCTTTCCTTTCAAAGAACTGATCGTGTTAAGCCTTGAGACCACAAAAGAGGGATAGAATCCTGAAAGAATGGCAGTGACCAACACCAGAAAGAGGCACAGCAACAACAGCATAGGATCGCTGGCAACTCCCTGATAGAATACCTTTCCTGTTAATTCTCCAAAAACCGGCAGTGCCATTTCAGCCAGCACAAGCCCCAATATAAAAGCCGCAAGGCACATGAGCATGGCTTCACTGAGAAACTGAAAAGCGAGTTGTTTTTTATGAGCCCCCAGTACCTTTCTTACCCCAATTTCTCTTACTCTTGGCAGCGAACGTGCCAAAGACAGATTGGTAAAATTGATACAGCCAACAATTAAAATCACCAGCGCGATGGCCGAAAGGATATAAGAATAAAGCGGATCGACTGGTGCAATATTACCTACTCCACCATCAATCCGTGTGTTCAGATGAAGGTCGCCTAATGGTTGTAGCTCATTTACTATCGCTAATCTGAATTTACCTTCGGCTGCGGGATTTTTGGTTTCCCTGACCTGTTTCATCAAATCAGTTACGAGCTCTTTGTCATCAGTATCGCTGAGTAGAACAAAGGAATTGATTCCCACATTGTCCCAGGAGTTGAGATTGTAGCTGTTAAGCTGACTTTCTCTGAGTGCCCAGGGCATGAGCATCTCAAAATTGAAAGAGCTGTTACTCGGGTGTTCATCAATCACGGCTGTAACATAAAAGGTCTCAGGTCCCCTGGCCAGATTTATGCGTAAAGCCTCTCCTGAAACATCGGTCTGCCCAAAGTATTTCAAAGCCGTTTCCCTGGTCAGCACAACCGTATTGAGATCTGTCAAAGATCCATCGGCTCCACCGTCCAAAAATTTAAAATCAAAGACATCAAAAATGGCCTCGTCTGTATAAATAAGTCCGGATTGCTGAATAAACTCATCTCCCTTCTGCACAGCGGCAGCTCCTTTGTCAAGCCTCACAATTGCTTCGATCTGGGGTATTTCATCCAGGTAGGCCTGAGCTTCAGGCCTGGTGGAGCCTCCCAACATGGTGGTTCTGCCTGAAAAACTGATCTCCGATGTAATACGGAAAATGCGGTCTTCCTTGCTATGATACTGATCATAGGTAAACTCATCTTTTACATACAGGAAGATGAGCAAACAGCAGGCAATGCCCAGTGACAAACCCGTAACGTTGATAAAGGTATACCCCTTATGCTTTACAAAATTTCTAAGTGCGACTTTGATGTAGTTTCTGACCATAATTGAAAAAATTTATTCGTACCTCAATGCATCTATAGGGTTAGATTTGGCAGTTTTCAACGATTGCAAGCTGACCGTGATTATAGCAATGCTGAAAGTGATGATACCGGGAATGACAAAAAGGAGTATGGAAATATCCATTTGATTGGCAAAACCTTTGAGCCATTCCTGCAGACCGAACCAGGCTACTGGGGCAGCCACAAGAATGGATACCAAAACCAGTTTGGCAAAATTGGAGTTGAGCAACACAACGATGCCAGAAACCCTGGCTCCCAGCACTTTGCGTATGCCTATTTCTTTGATCCTTTGCTGGGTCGTAAGGTGTGCCAGACCAAAAAGCCCCAGACAAGAGATAATAATAGCGAGCACCGAGGCTGAAGTAATGATTTTTCTCCAGCGGGCTTCCCCTTCGTAGCTGGCTGCATTCAATTCTTCAATAAAAACGAAATCAAATGGACGATCGGGCACATAGCTGCTCCAGGTATCGGCCAGCAGGGTTTTGATCTGAGGTAGGAAGGAAGGTGTGAATTTGACGTATATAGAGTTGAGGAATTGGGTTTCGCGTTCGGTGGCAGACACCCACATAACCGGATTTATTTCACTCTTTGCAGAGGCATAATTAAAATCTTTAAGCACCCCGACCACCCTGTATTGATTGTCGGAGATTTTGTTGATGGGATCTTCCCAGGTCATTCGTTTCACAAAAGCCTCGTTTACCAGAACGTTCCAAAGGGTATCTGTGCCTCCGCTTTCATTAGGCCTCAGGTACCGATCGTCTCCCTTTTTAAGTGTACGTCCCTGCAATAGTTGTGCATCAATTAAGTCCAGGTATTGATCGTCAACCGTGCTGTAAACAGACATAAACTCAATCTCGCCACTTGCAGCTCCCGTACCACTTCCATAATCGTCTGAGCCTGCTACTCCAAGGATATTCGGATTGTCAGCCAATGCGGTTTTAAAAAGCCCTACCAGATTGGCCTGACCAGCATTTCGTGTGGAAATACGTACCAGGTTCTCATCGTCATAGCCAAGGTCCATGTTCATCATGTAATCAATCTGGCGATTCATGGCGATGGTACCGATCATCAGCACAGCCGCAATAGAAAACTGGACGATCACCAGTACTTTAGAGACCATGCTTCTCGTATTCAGACGAATACTACCCTTCAGCGATTTGACCACATTGAACCTGGCCAATATAAAAGAGGGGTAAAAACCACTGAATACCGCTATCAGCAATACCAGCACAAAGGATGCAGCTACCAGTACGGGATCTTCTACTACCGTATGGGTAAACTTTTTCTGAGTGAGCTCTTCAAATACAGGTAACGTCAGCTCTGACAACAATAGCCCCAGCACAAAGGCAATCATACACATCACAAAGGCCTCATTTAAAAACTGAAAGGCAATTTGTTTTTTATGGGCACCCAATACCTTTCTCACGCCTATCTCACGAGCACGCGGGAAGGAGCGCGCCACGGAAAGATTGGTGAAATTGATACAAGCGACAATGAGTATTATGAGTGCAATACCTGAAAGGATGTAGGAATATTTTGATTCACTGCCTCTTACCAAACCGTCACTATTGCCCCCAACAGTGGTGTCGAGGTGCATATCGGTTAGTGGTTGAAGGGTATTTTCTATTTCCCTGGCAAAGCTGTCCTCCTGAGGGTTTCTTCTAAAGCGTACGTCTTTCATCTTAGCTTCAACTACCGAAACGTCAGCGCCCTCCTTTAAAAGCATCATGGAATTGATGGAGATATTAGACCAGGAGTTATACCTGCGTTCGCTAAGCTGAGTAGCGCGGAGTGTCCAGGGCAACATAATCTTAAAGCTGAAAGAAGAATTGCTGGGGTGGTCTTTGACAACTGCCTTGATAAGAAACTCTTCGAAGGAACTCTCCACATTCATGGTAAGGCTCTCTCCTACTACATCAATTTTGCCAAAGTACTTCGTGGCAATTTCTTCGGTAATCACCACTTCATTCAGGTCGGTTAGCACGCCATCGAAATTACCTGCCAGCAGCTCAAAATCGAAGATTTCGAAAAGACTCGGATCAGTATAAACAAGATTTTGTTGCTGAATATACTCATCGCCCTGTCTTATAATTCCGGCATCATTTTCCAGGCGGACAAAAGATTCAATTTCAGGAATCTCTTCCTTATAAGCCATAGCCTCCGTGAAATTCGTAGAACCGGCCGTCATGCTACTTCCCGAAAAATCGAAGGACGAGATCAGCCTGAATATCCGGTCTTTCTTGCCATGATAACTGTCATAGGTTACTTCATCTTTGACATAGAGAAAAATAAGCAGGCAGCAGGCAATACCCACAGCCAGGCCGGAAATATTGATAAAGGAATAGCCCTTTTGCTTGAGTAGGTTTCGTAGTCCGATTTTCAAATAGTTTTTGAGCATAGCAGGTTGTTTTATTCGTATCTGAGTGAGTTGACAGGATTAGCATTAGCATGCTTTAGCGACTGAATGGTGACCGTCAGAAATGAGATGGCCAGGATGATCAGACCGGGTAGCAAAAAGAGCCAGATCGAGATATTGATCTGAGCCGCAAAATTGTCCAGCCACTGGCTAATGGCAAAATAGGCCACAGGTACAGCCAGTACAATGGAAATCAAAATCAGCTTTACAAAGCTTGAATTGAGCAAAAGCAAAATCTGAGCAATACTCGCTCCCAAAACCTTGCGTACTCCTATTTCTTTGATACGTTGCTGTGTAGCCAGATGTGCCAATCCTAACAGCCCCATACAGGAAATAAGAATGGCTAAAGTAGAGGCCGCAGAGATAATTTTATTCCAGCGGACCTCATCCCGATAAAGGTTCTGATTGGACTCTGACACTAAATCTCCATAGAATGGATAGTAGGGTACAAATTTCCTCCAGGCAGCCTCCAACGCTTGCTTGACTTCGGGCAAGTATTCTGGGTTGAATTTTACGAATATCTGAGTGGCATAAGAATTATCTGTTTTGAAATTATGAATCATGAGTGGGGTAATCCTTGACCTGGCACTGCTGAAGTTGTAATCATCAATTACCCCTACTACCCGATACCCCTCTACACGTTGCGAAATACCATCGTCCCAACCCTGCTCTTTGAGGAAGGCCTTATTTACCAATACATTTCTAATCGTGTCGTCTCCTTCAATAGTAATATCTTTTTCACTGATCAGGAATCTGCCCTCTGCCAGTCCTATTTCCTTTACATCGAGGTATGTCTGGTCTGCATAGGTTACGGCCGTAAAAAATTCTTCTCCATCCTCCTTGACCAGAGAACTAGCGCTACCGTAACCTGTAGAACCTGCTACCCCAATAATATTGGGATTGGCAGCCAGTTCTCCCTTGAACAGTTCAAGAATACCCTTGTCCTCTCCGAACCCGGTGACACTTACCCTATACAGGTGTTGATCATTGTAGCCCAAATCCTGATTGATCATATGGTTGATCTGTCCTCGCATGGTCAAAGCACCAATGATGAGCACCGTGGCAATCGCAAACTGGACCACCACCAGACCCCGGGTAACATATTTTTTGCCCCTGAAAGCAGCACCGCCTTTAAGACATCGCACCACGTTGAAGCGGGAAACGATAAACGCGGGGTAAAAACCGGAAATAAATGCGGTGAGCAACACGATGGAAAAGGCTGAAATCAAGAGAATCGGATCATCGAAAAGGCTTAGCTGAAACTGCTTTTCGGTAAGGGTACCAAACAGCGGCATGGAAAATTCTGCAAGCATCATACCCACCACAAAAGCCATGGTACACATCAGGAAGGTCTCCATCAGAAACTGAGTTGCCAGCTGACTTTTCACTGCTCCCACTACCTTTCGTACTCCAATCTCCCTGGCCCTTGGCAACGACTGTGCTACTGAGAGGTTGGTAAAGTTGATACAGGCGATGATAAGTATCAGAAAGGCAATTCCGGAAAGTACATAGGAGTATACCGGGTCGCTGGTGTCCGTAACACCGGGACCTGAATTGATTTCTGTATTTAAATGAACGTCAGCCAAAGGCTGCAGATCACTATGTATTCGTCTTACAAATGAGGTGGAATCAGGATGAAGAGCGAACCGTACCTTTTCCATCTTGTCTGCGACCACAGCCACATCGGCACCTTCGCTGAGCATAACATAGGAACCAATAGACAAAGAGCCCCAACTGTTCAGACTAGCGGCCGATTGGGTAGACTCATATTTCGTCCAGGGCATGACCATCCCAAAGTTGAATGAGGAATTAGCCGGATGATTTTCAATGACCGCAGCTATCTTAAAGGATTCGAACTCAGTACTCAGCCTCATTTTCAAAAGCTCTCCTACCACATCCATTTTTCCAAAATACTTTTCGGCCAGGTTGCGAGTGAGAACGATATCATTAAGCTCCGACAGTACTCCATTCAGACTTCCCTCAATCACCTCAAAATCAAAAATCTCGAAGAGGCTTTTATCTGCATAGAGCAAACCGTTTTCATCTATATAATCATCATTATGCTGCACAATGGCAGAAGCTCCACCGACTCTTGCAAAGGATTCTATTTCAGGGATTTCATCCGCAAAGGCTTTAGGGCCAATAATAGATGTACTACTGGTGGTCATTTCAGAACCACCAAAATTAAGCTTGGAATAGACCCTGTGAATTCTGTCACCATTGCTATGATAGCGGTCATAGGTGAGCTCGTCTTTTACGTAAATAAAGATGAGCAGGCAGCAGGCGATACCAATAGCCAGACCTGACATATTGATAAATGCATAACCCTTGTGCTTTAAGATGTTTCTGAAACCGATTTTGAAATAGTTTTTGAGCATGAGTCTTTTTATTCGTAGCGGATAGAGTTAACAGGATTTGTAGTGGCCGTTTTAAAAGTAAGCCAGCCGGAGACCAAAAAAGTACAACAAAGCATAATGCACAGCGGGACCGCCAGCGACAGTAGCGAAAAGTCCACCTTATACACAAAATCATTTTTCCACCAGTTAGCCGAGAGATAGGCCAAGGGAGCTGCCAAAGTAAAAGCCACCCCAATGAGCAGGATAAAGCGCTTATTCTGAATGAGTAACAGGTGTGCCAAGCCTGCTCCCAGAATTTTCCGGATCGAAATTTCCTTTCTTCGCTGGCCCGTAATGGCGAGCGTAATGCCTAAAATACCGGCTGAGGAGAGGGCGATACTGAGCAGTGTCAAAACATTGATCATGGTACCGGTTCTGAGTTCATCAGCATAGGCCTGAGCAAGTCCCTCCCCGGAGAAAGAAAGGTCAAAAGGTACCTCCGGCATTATCTCAGCAAACTTCGACTTGATGGTCGAGAGCAATTCCTGCTTATCAGTACCTGGTAAATACCTTACGGAAAGGTGCCTCGAACCATAAGAACCGGATACTGGGATCAAAGCAAAAGGAGCTATTTCATTGTGCAGAGATGCCACATGAAAGTCGCGGATAACTCCCTGTACCACGTATTCTCCCTGGCCTACAAATAAGCCGGAAAATGTACCTCCGATAAGGCTACCCTCAAAAGCAGCGGAGGTTGCTTCATTGACGAGTACATTCTGGCTTCCCTTGCTGAAGAGGTTTCTTGTATCCGGATTGCTGTTATCGAAAATGTCAATCTGGTAAAGCTCTGTAAAGTATTCATCGATGCCCAGCAGTGCCATTTCCAGCTTCTCTCCTCCCCGGTTAAAACCTGCCTTGACCTTACTCGCCCTGAAGGTCTTCTCTCCGGGAATAAAATCAGATATTGCAGCCTGCCCTACGGAGGCCTCCAAAAGCAGTTCGTTTTGCAACAGGGTCACCTTATCAGGGCTCGTGTTGAGGTTTTTAATCACCAGCGTATTATCGGTATTGAAGCCGAGGTCTTTGGTGGTAACATAATCCAGTTGCCTGTTCATATAAAATGCTATCGAGATCAGGACCATACTGGCCACAAACTGAAAGATGATGAGCGCACTCCCCAGATTCTTCTTACTTCTGAGGCCTGTGCCTTCTTTTTTGAGATTGAGTGTATTGATCCCGGAAAGCACCAAAGCGGGATAAGCTCCCGAAACAACACCAATTACAAGGGCCAGCAGCAAGCTGAACAGGTAAAAGTTTAATCCATACACCGGGGTTATCAATAAGTCTCTTTGTACAAAATTACCCAGGTAGGGTAATGTCAACTCTATCAACAAAAAGCCGACCACCATGGCAAAAAGGCTGGTGACCAAAGATTCAAATACCATTTGCAGCAACACATCTGTGCGGTTAGCCCCAATGATCTTTCGCACCCCCACCTCTTTGACTCTTTTCAGTGCATTGGCTGTCAGTACATTGCCGTAGTTGATAATGGCAAAGAGCAATACAATGCCTGCAATAATTGAAAACCAAAGCAGGAGCTGCGCATTTCCTTTGCTGGCATAAAAGGTCTCACTTGTCTGAGACTTAAAATGCAAATCAGTAATGGGCTCTATGTAAAAAGCCTGGTTCTCCCTGATTTTATAAAGGTTAGCTTCATCAAAGTGGTTTATTTTCTCTGTAGCCACTCCTCTGTCTGTTGTCTTAATAAAGGTCTGATAGGCCCAGCTACGCTTACTGAAGTAGGTACTCTCAGCATTCGGTAATGAACGAAGCGCTTCCACTGATGCCACCATGTGAAACCGGATGCTCGAATTAGCGGGGTAATCGGGCATAATACCCACAACCTCAAGCAATAGCTCCTGATTCTTAATCTCAAGCAGTTTACCCAAGGGGTTTTGCTGACCGAAATACTTGAGTGCTGCAGATTCTGAAAGTACTACGGATCTGGTGTTTTCAGAGAAGCTTTGCTTGCTTCCGGCCAACAGGTCAATCTTAAAGAAGTCGAAGTAATTGCCATCGGCATATACAAGTCCAGCTTCATTAAAGTACTGGTCTGGTTGTTCCATGGAGGCTACCACGGAAGTCAGATTGCTCCCCTTGATTCGGGTGAGCCCATTTACTTCAGGTACTTTATCGCGTATTTCTGCCCCCATGTCGTAAGGCAGAGTACCCATATGAAGGGTGGGTCTGTCCTGATAGGAATGGGTTCCCACCACACGTCCAATCTCATCCTCATAGAAATCATCATAGCTATGCTCAAAGTCCAGGTAGACTATTGCCAGCAGTACCGTTGAGGTACCTATAGCAAGTCCGAATATATTGATGGCCGAAATCAACTTGTTTCGCCATATATTCCTGAGATAAGCTATGAGGTAGTTTTTGAGCATGGGTCTTGCTTATTCGTAGCGGATTGAGTTGACAGGATTGGCTCCGGCTGTTTTGATTGAATGATAGGCCACTGAGCCAAAGGCTATGAGCAAAGCTCCTGCCCCGGTGAGCACAAACACCCAGACTGAGATGCCATTGCTATAAGCAAAGTTCTGTAGCCAACCATCCATCAGGTAATAGGCTAGCGGCCAGCCCAGAAGGTTGGCAATCAAAACGAGCTTTAGAAAGTCTTTGGAAAGCACCGCCACCAAACCGGATACCTGGGCACCCAATACCTTGCGAATGCCGATCTCCTTGGTTCTGCGCTTCATCATAAAGGCTGTAAGACCAAAAAGCCCCAGGCTACCAATGACGATTGAAAGCAATGAAAAGCTGGTAAAGAGCTTAAGAAAGCGATCTTCAGAGGCATAATGCTCAGCAATATTCTCATCCAGGAAGCTATAATCAAAGGGCCTGTCGGGAGCAAATTCAGTCCACTTGTCTTCTAAAAAAGCAACGGTTTGTCTCGTGTTTTCGGGAGAAATACGTACCTCCATCCAGTTCAGCCCGGTAGTGATTTCAGAGCTCAGTGAAAAGACCACTGGCCGGATTTCATTGTGCAGTGAAGCAAAGTGAAAGTCTTTCACCACCCCGATTACCTTGGCATTTTTACGGGTCCATGTGGTGAGGTCGTAAGCCATGCCCTGAATTGAAGTACCCACCGGATCTTCCATCTGGAAGAACTTTACAGCGGCCTCATTGAGCACATAGGCCTCAGTGATATCAGTGGGGTGTTCCCGGTCGAAAGTACGCCCTGCGATCATGGTGGTACCCATGGTTTCGAAAAAATCATACGACACGACTACAGTCGGAGCATTGATACGTTCCTCAGCACCATCAGGTATATAGCCTCTCCATCCCCCTATTCTGTTAGCGGGATGACTGCTGGTAGCAGTTACATTCACCACTCCCGGATTTCGTAAAAGCTCTTCTCTGAACACATCATATTGAGCAGCCATCTCTCCGGTTTGAATGGGTATCAACACCACTTGCTCCTGATCAATACCCAGGTCCATGTTGCGGAGAAAATTAACCTGATTGAGGATGATAAAAGTGGAAGCAATGAGAATGGCCACGATAAAAAACTGGAAAACTACCAGTCCGTTTCTGAGATTAAAGCTACCCTTTCCTTTACTCAGTGTACTGCCTCTCAAGGCCTCAGAAGTCTGCATTTTCAGCAAGAACAAGGCAGGGAAGCTACCGGAGATCAACCCGATGACCACACCAACTCCAAAAAGTGCCGCGGCCAGGATGAGGTCCTGAAAGAGCTGAAATTCATAAGCTTTTCCTGTCAGTTGATTGAAGGAAGGCATCGCCATTTCTATCAGAATCACGGATAATACACAGGATACCAATGCCACCAAAAGTGACTCTGCCTGGAATTGTAAGACCTGGGAGCCTCTGCCAGCTCCAAAAACCTTTTTCAGCCCCACCTCTCTGCTGCGCTGAAATGAGCCTGCCATTGACAGGTTGATATAATTGATACAGGCAAGCAGTAAAATGACTAAAGCCGTAGCTGTAAAGATGGTTACAGCTGATTTGCTACCATTGGCCTGAATCTCACCCGTCATATCAGAGTTGAGGTGAATGTCTTCCATGGCCTGCAGCGTGTAGTTATGCTCATCAAAACTATCGCTGTATTTATCATTGAGAAAGGCGTTGATCCTGCTTTGTAAGTTTTCTGTTTCAATGCCATCGGCCAGTTTGAAATAGAGATAGTGACTGGTACCATTAAAGATTCTGTACACCCAGGGACCATACCACTCGATGCCGGTACTTAAGGGCAGAAATAACTCTGCTTCAAAATGAGTATTAGCCGGTAAATCTTTTACAATGGCTGCCACTTTGAAGTCCATATCATTGATTCGCAACACCTCTCCAAGGCCGTTTTCTTCTCCAAAATGGCGTTTGACTGTACTTTCCGTGAGGACGATAGAATTGGGTTCCCTGATGGCAACCGCAGGATCTCCCGCTACAGCTTCAAAGCTGAATAGATCGAAGAAGGACGAATCCGCCATTACGATGTTTTCCTGCTGAATGTGCTGCGAGCCCCGACTTACGAGCAGTGACCAAAAATCAAATCGAGAGGCAGCTTCCATTTCAGGAAAGTTGGCTGCCAGCACAGGCATCAATGGGTAAGTGGTAATAACCGAAAGCGTTTTTGTATCTCCACCTTGATTGTAGGCTCCGGTGACACGATAAATCCGTTCTGAGTCTTCGAAGTGCTGGTCATAACTCAGTTCATCACGCACAAAAAGGACGATCAGTACGCAGGCAGCAAGTCCTACAGATAAGCCAGCTATGTTGATAGAAGTGTAGAGTCTGTTTTTCCAGAGATTTCGGAAAGCTACTTTGAGATAGGTTTTCAGCATAGTACTAAGGGTTAACCACTAAAACTCGATGGCTTGGGTTGTTTGAATTCCCTATTTACTATTCAAGTCTTATACCAAAGTTAAACTATTGAAAATCAGACACTTAAATACCAGTTAATTATATACTCTGATCGCCTCCGAACTTTACTGTTCGCTGGCGGACTGCTGATATTCATAACACTAAGACTCAGTGATTTAGACTCTTAAACAGAGGGGGCTAGTAGTTCGACCACTCAAAGTGGCCGGACGACCAGGGCTGCCGATCATTCGTATCTTAAAGTATCGACTGGGTTTTGTCTTGCAGACCTGAAAGTGATGGAAGAAACTGTGAGCCAAACCACCAGGAAGGTGGCAACCGTGGGAAGAATAAACAGCCAGGCCGTTATCTCCATTCTGTTGATATAGTCCTGCAGAAACAGATCGATGATATAATAGGCAATGGGCACTGAAAGTAAAATAGCCAGCAGCAAGAGCCTCGTAAAGCCCTGGTTGAGCAGTATGACCAGTCTGGAAACAGACGCGCCCAATACCTTACGGATGCTGACTTCCTTTTTCTTCTGGCTTGCTGTGAGTCCTACCAGCCCGAGCAGTCCCATGATAGAGACAGCAATGGCCAGGCTGGAAGCATAGTTCAGGGTCTGACTCCAAAGGGCCTCTTTCTTATAAAGGTTTTCATTATAAACATCCATGAAAGTGTACTGAAAGGGTTCTTCAGGAAGCAGACTTTTCCAGGTAGTTTCCAGATCTGCCAGTATACCCGGCAGGTTACCCGACTGGTACTGGATAAAGACATTGTTCAGGAAAAAGTTGTTACCCGCGCGGGGATTAGCTCTCAACAAAAGGGCACGATCTGGAATTTTTGCCGAAAAAAGCTGATAGTCCGCCATTACTCCCACAATTCGAAACTGACCATCCAGCATGGTACTGCCCACCTGATAATCAGGCCCGAGAATTTCCATGGTTCGCTCATTCACCAAAACATTGGCGATGGCCGGATCTTCGATCAATCTGTCAGCAGCCGTTAGTCCGCGACCTTCGAGCACTTTTACTCCAAGTGTTTTTAGATAGTCTGGTGTGGCATATCCCGTAATCATCAAAACCTTCTCTCCTTGCTCATTCTCAACCCAATTCGCTTCATTCAGGTCATTCGCTGCTCCTACTGAAAGAATACCCGAGTTGGCTTCCAATGCTGCTTTGAACCGAAGCGCAAGGGCCTCCGAGTCGGTGGTGGGAAGACTCAAGCGAATCAGATTTTCATCATTATAGCCCTTGTCTTTCTCTACCAGAAAATCATGTTGCCTGTTGAGACTTACAGTTACCGTAATGAAAACCATGGCCAGTAAAAACTGGAAGGTCACCATGAACTTGGTGAGGAAGCGCTTTCCTCCCAGCTGCACATGTCCTTTAAAAACCCTGACAATGCGAAGTCTGGAAAGTATCAAGGAGGGGTAAATAACTGACAATAATGACGCCAGCAAAACTCCTGCGAAAGAGATGAGCAGCAGGCCCTGATCATCTAAGATGTTTCGTGTAAAATTCTTCTCGGTTATCCGTTCGAAAACCGGCAAAGCCAATTCTGCCAGCACCACTCCAAACAGGAAGGCAACGACACAAATAATTACTGCTTCGGCTAAAAACTGCGAAACCAGCTGTTTTTTCCTGGCTCCGATGGTCTTTCTTACCCCCACTTCTTTCGCCCTGCGCGTAGAATTGACAATAGTGAGATTGGCAAAGTTAAAACAAGCGATAATGAGAATGAGCACAGCGATTCCTGAGAGGATGTACGACTGCCTGATATCTGCTGAATTGCTTCGGGAGTTCCAATGTACCTCACTGAGCGGAAGCAATTCATTATGGCTCTGCTTCGCATAGGCGGCAACCCCTTCGTCACCCGGGTTGCTCGCCCAACGGACGTCCCTCATTTTATCAATTACCGTCTGCAAATCTGCACCTTCCTGCAACTCAATAAAAGAATCGGCCGGGGTAATAAACCACAACCCCAATGACTGAGCATTGCGAATAGTTTCAAATTTGGTCCAGGGTAAGATCACATCAAAATCGAACGAAGAATTGGAAGGATGATTTTCAATTACGGCCGTGACAATGAAATCTTCAAAACCCTTGCCCACATTCATGTTTAGCGTCTGGCCAACCCACTGCGTTGCGCCCAAATACTTTTTGGCTGCACGCTCCGTAAGTACAACCGATGACAGGTTGTTTATATCATTATCGAAGGCTCCTTCAACAAGCTTAAAATCAAAAACCCTGAACAGGCCATCATCTGCAAAAACCATTCGTTTTTCATCAAATAACTCTTCAGAAGCTCTTACTGCCGCACCCTCCTTCCTCAATCGGGTAAAGTGCTTTATTTCAGGTATTTGGCGGGCATAAGCCTCTGCAGCCGGGTAGCAGGAAGCCTGCATTTCCTTTCTCTTTTCCTGGCGCGTGGATACCGTGGTAATTCTGTAAATCTGATCAAAGCTTTCGTGTTGTCTGTCGTAGGTCAGTTCATCTTTTACAAACATAGAGATGAGCAAACAGGAAGCGATGCCTATGGCCAGACCACCAATATTGATCAAAGCATAGCCCTTATGTCTGAAGAGATTACGAATACCGGTTTTGAAGTAGTTTTTGATCATCGCTTATTGGTTTCTTAATACAGAGGCTGGGTTTTTACGGGAGTTGAGGAATCCGTGAATGCTGAGCAACAGTGTAGCCAGCAGCAAAATGGAGATTAGTGCAAAGCCGAAGTAAGGAACAGTGGAGTCGATGCGATAAGGAAAATCGTCAAGCCACTTATTGATAAACATATAGCTCAAAGGAACTGATGCAGCCATAGCGATAAGAATCAGGGTCATAAACCTTCGGTTCAGGGTTGAAATAAGGTTCATATAGCTGGCTCCCAATACTTTTCTGATCCCGATTTCTTTTTCCCGAAGCTGGCTCTCAAAGGTGGACAATGCGAAGAGACCAAGAAAGGCCACGACTGCCAGAAACAGGGTAAGTACATCAAAGATTTTTACGAGATTTTCCTCCCGTGTATAAGAGCCGGCAAAAAAGCTGCTGATCTCTTCATAGACAAAAGGTTCGTCCGGGGCGAACTCATTCCAAACCTCCTCTACCTGGGTTAACACGGCCTCTCTATCTCCCTCTCTGAACCTGAACTGGAGATTGCCAAGTTCAGTAGCATTATACACGATCATGGCCGGAGAAATCTTATTTTTGGCTGAACGGAACAGAAAATCTTTCATGACACCAACGATGGTCATACCAGCAATTTTTTTACCTATGGGATCTTCCCAACCCAGGCTTTTCAAAGCTGTTTCATTCATCAGTGTGGCTCCTTTTAACTCGGATGCCGACACTCCGCTAAAATCAGTACCTGCGATTATTTCAAGTTCAAAAAGTTCATTAAAGTCTTTGTCAGCCACTCCGTAAAAAGGAGATAGATTAACCTCATTTCCTTCTTCGTCTTTCTCTATAAACAAGACCGAATTGAGATCAGGCATGGGAGAACCACTTACTTTCGAGATTTGTGGAATCTTCTCCAGCTCGGCTCTCAGCTCCTTGTATTTACCATAAACCGCATCGTTTCGCAGGTCAAGACTCAGGATGTTCTGGGCATTATACCCCAGGTCCATATTGACCATATGCTCTGCCTGCCCTCTGATGACCAGCGCCCCGGAAAGTAAGCCCGCACAGATGAGAAATTGTAATACAACCAGTGTCTTTCTAAGAAAGCTCACATTCGACTTTGGATTGTTGCCCTTTAACACCGTGGACAGGTTAAAAGTACTGGCGGTAATAGCCGGATAAATACCTGAGATCAGTACCACTAACAGCAACAACACCATAGGTAAAATGGCCACTTGCGGATCGTTGAGAATATTGATATCGAGCTCTTTCCCGATCATGGCATTGATACTGCCAAGGCTCAGCTCCAGAAAGATCAAAGCGACTACCAGGGCCAGCAAAGCCAGAAAAAAGGTCTCTGCCATCTGGCTCAGTACCAGTCGCGAACGGCTGGCACCTATGATTTTTCTCACACCAATCTCTTTCGCCCGTGCGAAGGAGCGTGCAGTGGTTAGGTTGATATAATTGAAGCAGGCAACCACCAAAATCAACACCCCGACTACTGAAAAGATGTAGATGTATTTCATCTGCCCTCCAAACATATTCTGCTGGCTGTTTCGCATCAAAGAGGCACCCATGTAAAGCTCTGAGAAACGGGCAAATTCATACATTTCGCCATACTCCTTGGCTTCATGTTTTTCAAGCAAGCGTATTACATCAGCTTTTAGTTTTTCAGGTGTATAGCCCTCCTGTAGCTGAAAGTAATTCAGTCCGGAGCCGGTCACCCAGCTATCTTTAGCTCCCACATAAGGCACAGCGGAAAAATCAATGGGAAGAATAAGATCAAAACGAAGATGCGACTGGCTGGGAATGGGCTTCAGCACCCCCGTGACCTTGTAAGTCCCTTTATCTTCTATCTCAATCAGCTCCCCTATTGGATTTTCTTTGCCAAAGTGTTTCCGGGCCAGCTTATCAGAGATCACCACACTTTTTCCCGGCTCCAGTGCAGTTTGCTCATCCCCCAGCTTCAAACCAAAATCGAACATGCTGAACAGCGCTGGCTGGGAGTAGAATAATTTTTCAGTCTCAAAGCGGTCACGCCCTATCAGGTAGTGTGCTGTTTCTGCCAGGCTGATGTTTACTGCATTCACGACTCCCGGGCTCTCTTCCTTCAGCCCCTCTACAATATTGATGGACGGGAAGAGATTGAACACGGCTCCATTACCACGGTTGAACTCAATACGTGCCCGGTAAATATCATCCCCGTTTTCATGCCATTTGTCATGCAGAAGCTCATCTCTTACATAGAGGGCCGTCACCAGAAAGCAGAACATGCCAAGGGTAAGTCCGGCCAGGTTAACACTGGCAAAAAAGCGTTCTCTTTTGAGGCTTCTGAAACCGAGTTTGATAAATCTGAGCATAGTATTGATGTTTATTCGGTTCTAAGGGCTTTAATTGGATTGGAAATCGCGGCTTTTATCGATTGAAAAGAAACAGTCAATAATGCTACCAAGGCAGTAGATATTCCTGCCAGGAGAAAGAGCTGCCAACCGATATCCACTCTGAAAGCAAAGCCTTCGAGCCACTTGTTCATGGCGTAATAAGCCAGTGGCCAGGCAATGACATTGGAGATAAGAATGATGCGAATATATTCTCTGGACAGCATCAGGATAATTCTGGAAATATCGGCTCCAAGCACTTTACGAATACCAATCTCCTTAGTCTTCTTTTCTGCCATATATGATGCAAGACCAAAAAGCCCGAGGCAACCGATGGAAATGGCCAGAGAGGTAAACACCAGAATGATGTTGCCCAGACGTTGCTCGGCTTCATACATTTCCTGAATAGTTCCATCCAGAAACCGGGGCTCGAAAGGACGCTGAGGATTCAGCTCGTCCCACCTCTGTTCCATTTGTGCCAATACAGGTTCCATGCGCTCCGTATTGACTCTGGCGAAAAGCAGATTCTTATAATCATCAGGCCCTGTGTATATAGCAATGGGATCAATTTTTTCATGCAGACTGGCGAGGTGAAAGTCCTTTACCACTCCCACAATGGTGCCCATCATATTTTCATAAAGACCAAACTTCTTCCCAATGGATTCTTCCGGAGTCAGGCCCAGTGCCTTCACCCCTGTTTCATTCATCAGATAGAAAATCTCTGTTTTCCAGTTCGATTTTTTTTGATAGCCTTCACCCGCAATCAGTTCCAGACCAAAGGTTTCCAGAAAATCCTGATCACCATTCATGCCCCTGAATGATATGGTAACGTCCTTAGGCAATCCTTCCATCACGGCTGTCCAGCCCGATTGCACGTTGCTGATCATATTATTGGAATAAGTCACATAATCAACACCGGTGATCGTTTCGAAACCGGCTTTCAAGGGTTCAAAATTATTTCTGGTGGTCCGGTCCGGTAGCTTCATGTACACAATCTGCTCGGCATCATAGCCCATTTCCTTGGATTGCATAAAGTTCAGCTGATTGTAAATAATCAGCGTACCCACGATGAGGAAGACACTTACTGTGAATTGTACTATGACCAGAACTCTTCTGAACAAATTACCTCCTTTTACCTGATGCGTACCTTTGAGCACTTTTACCGGCAGGAAAGAAGAAAGGAAAGCTGCCGGATAGCTACCGGAAACGAGGCTGACAAACAGGATGAAGCCCACCATACCCGGCATGAAATAGGGATCGCTGAAATACAGAATATCCAGCTGGGTGTTGGCCATTTGATTAAAGCTCGGCAACAGTATCTCTGCCAGCACCACTCCCAGTACTACCGCTAAGGTAGTAAGCATTAAAGTCTCTGCATAAAACTGAACGATCAGCTGGCGTCTTACCGCCCCGAGCACCTTTCTTAAACCTACCTCCTTGGCTCTGCGCTCCGACTTGGCAGTGCTCAGATTGATATAATTGATACAAGCGATCAGCAATATAAAAGCGGCAATCGCCAGCAGAGAGTAGATCAGACTCTTGCTCACTTTCTCAGGATAATCGGCTCCTAAAGAAGTGTTGAAATGCATTTCGGTGATGGGCTGCGTCTCGTAAAACATGGTGGTACCCGAAGTTTTCAACTGCTCACCTATATCATCATCCAATATCTTGTTCAACTTAGCCGTGTAAGTCTCCTCAGTCACATTATCATTGAGCACTACATAAGTGAAGTAGTTCATGGGAAACCAGCCATAACTCTCCAGTTGTCTGCCGAGCGTTCCTGCGGAAATCACAAAATTGAATTTCAGGGAGGTATTACCCGGAATATCTTCTATCAGGCCCGTGATCTTATAGTCTCGGCCATTAGCATTTAATACCTCGCCCACTATATTATCTGCGCGGTTAAAGTATTTACGGGCGGTAGATTCTGTCAATACCACTACGGAGGGTTCGGCCAGTGCGGTTGCCGGGTCTCCTTCCAGAAAACGATGCTGGAATACCTTAAAGAAGCTTGAGTCGGCATAGAACACTTCTGTTTCTGTAAAAACGTTGTCCCCGCTTCTGGTTAGAATTTCTCGCCCAACCCGCCAGTCAAAGATCAATGTGGCCAGGGCTGTTTCCGGTATCTGGTTCAGCGAAACCTCCGTAATCTCCTTTGGCGTGATGGCAATTTTACGGGCATCACCCGAAGTTTCGTAATGGGTGGTCACCCTCAATATCTTGTCTGATTCGGGGTAAAACTTCTCGTAAGAGGCCTCATTCTGTACATAAAGCAGAATGATGATGCAGGCCATAATGCCTACTGACAGTCCTGCAATATTGATGAAAGAATAACCTTTTTGTCTGCCAAGGTTTCGGGTCGCTATGTTAAGGTAGTTTTTGAGCATGGTATGTTGAGTTTTGAGCTTATTCTGTTCTTAATGCCTTCACCGGGTTTTGCCTTGCCGATTTAAAGGATTGATTCAATAAAATCAGCCAGATCATAAGCACAAGCCCTATCAGGGGTGCCAGATAAATGGTTATGTTCAATTGAATTCTGTTGGCGAAACCCTCTACCCAGGAGTTCATGATAAGATGCACGGAGGGTAAAGCAATCAGGGCTACAATAACAATGAGGGTGGTAGTGCCCTTGTTGAGGAGCCAGATAATATTGCCGATTTTGGCTCCCAGCACCAGCCTTATACCGATCTCTTTGGTGCGTTGCTCCGCTATGTAAATAGACAGACCAAGTATACCCAAGCCTGCTACGAAAATGGCCAGGATACTGAAAACCGTAAACACCCGGGACAGTCTCTGTTCTTTGTCATACTTAGCAGCAAAGTCGTCATCGAGAAAACTGTAGTCAAAGGGGTATGATTCAGAAAAGGTATTGAAGGTTTCTTCAATACCTTTCAGGACATTTCTTACATCGCTGCCTGCCACTTTGATAAAGGCATGCTCGAAACCGTCTGGCTTGGCCAGGATCATCAAAGGTTCTATGGCGTCTTTGGCACTACCAAAAATGAAGTCATCAGTAACACCACTCACCTTATAGCTGAGAATTTTCTTTCCGAGGGGCTCATCCCAGTTAAATTCCTCCGCGGCACTTTCATTGACAAGCATAGCACGCTCGTTCAACTGGTCGTTCTGCTGGTTAAAATCTTCGCCCTGAGAAAGCTCTATACCAAGATTGGAAAGGAAGTTTTTTTCCACGGTCATCAGTCTTATGGGCATTCTCTCACTGGTACCCTCTGGCTGTACATAGAAACTGCTGCTCTGAGAAAAAACGTGAAAGGCGGCTCCTGTCACATCTCTTATGGCCGGGTTTTGGGATAGCTCTGCTTTAAAGGCCTGGTAGTTTTTCTGGAGCCCTTTGTCTTTCAGGCTTACCGAAATCACCTGATCATCGTCCAGCCCCTTGTCTACCCGCTGCATATGTTTAAACTGTTGAAAAATAATGAGTGTGGTGGTCATCAGGCCCAGGCAGGTGAAAAACTGGAACCCCACCAACACCTGACGAAAGGAGAAGCTCTTTTTCGTTCTGGTCTTACCCGCAAGAATTTGCACCGGGTTGAACCTGGACAGGTATAGAGCCGGGTACAGTCCGCTAATTATCCCTACCAGACAGCCCGAGCCCAGCATAAAAGAAAGCACCGTTGGGTCCAGGTAGTTGATGTCCAGCGGTTTGCCTACCAGCTCCGTAACAAATGGCAGAGACAGCTCTGCCAGGCATACGGAAAGAACGAGTGCAGCAAAGGAGATCAGCAAGGCTTCTACCAGAAACTGCCTTACAATCTGAGTACGGTTGCCTCCTACTGTTTTGCGAATTCCCACCTCCTTTGACCTTTTGTTGAGCCGGGCTGTAGCCAGGTTCATATAGTTGACCGAGGCTACAATCAGGATGAGCACCGCAATCGCCAGGTACAATTGCACATACTGTTTGTTTCCCTTCTTGCCATATACATTCAGGTCAGAAAAATATATTTCGGGCAAAGCCAGAAGCTTACCGTATTGGTTCTGATGTGGATTCAGGGTTTCCCTGATTTTAGGCTCAACGCTGGCAGGATCGATAGTTTCATCTGATAGTTCAACATAAAGCCTGAAAACACTTAAAAAGCCCCAATCAAAAACACTCTTATCTCCCCAACCTTCAAAAGGCTTATTGGCCCGTGCAAAAGATATCACATAGTTAAAATCGAGGTGCGTGTTTTCCGGCAGGTCGCGAAAAACATCCTTGATCAGAAGTTCTCCTACATCTACGATCTCCACTGTCTGACCAATGGCTTGTTCAGAGGTGCCAAACAGCTTTTCTGCTTCTGTTTCTGAAATCACCACTTCATCAATCGATAATTGAAGATCACTGCCCTTGGTTGACAGTAAAGGGAAGTCAAACAAATCGAAAATCGCGGCATCAGCATAGACTACCTTGTCAATTAAAAATCGTTGATTGCTGACTTTAGCTACTTTCTGAGACTCCTTAAAAAGCCGTGCAAATTTGGTAATCTCAGGAATCTGCTCCGCTAAAAGCGGACCTGCCGGAGCCTGGGTAGCCCCTTTGTAGCCATCACTCAGGTGATTTGAGTCTGCCAGATAAACCTGATGAATCAGGTCTTTCTTCGAATGAAACTCGTCATAGCTGAACTCTTGCTGAACGAAAATGGTAAGCAGCATGAAACAGGCCATACCTACAGCCAGTCCCATCACATTGATCAATGAATATACCTTGTTATTCGCAAGGTACCGGAAAGAAGTTCTGAGGTAGTTTTTGAGCATGATACTTTGTTATTTTGAATTGATTATTCGATTCTTAAGGCGTTTACCGGGTTTGCATTGGCCGACTTATAAGACTGATAGAAGAGTATGGACCAGATAATCCCCAGCAGTGCCAGAAGTGGTAAAATGAAATGAAATGGATTTAAATCTATTCTGTAAGCGAAACCATCGAGCCAGCGCTCTGTAAAATGATACACAGCCGGAATAGTAGCCAGGGCCACAATGAGTACCAGTATAGTGATGCCACTGTTGAGCAACCAAACCACCTGAGCCAGTCGCGCTCCCAACACCTTTCTGATGCCTATTTCTTTAATTCTGGACTCTGCAATGAAGATTGACAACCCCAACACACCCAAGCCTGCTATAAAAATGGTAAAGATGCTGAAGAGACCGAAAACCTCGCCTAAACGTTTTTCTTTTTCATACTTGGCGGCAAATACATCATCCAGAAAGGTGTAATCAAAAACATGATCGGCATCAAAATTCTGGAGCGTCTTTTCAATATGCTTCAGGCCCGCGCCTACATCCCCTACCATTCTTAGGTATAAGTAGTCATCAGCATCGCTTTTCTGCATAATTACTGTGGGCTTGATCTCGCTTTTGGCTGATTCATAGATAAAGTCTTTAACCACACCAACGATTTTATTCTCGCCCAGAAGTTTTTTGCCCAGTGGCTCATCCCAGCCAGCCTCTCTTACAAAAGCCTCGTTTACCAGTACGGTACTCTGTATCTCGCTTTCTTGTAAATCCGCAAACAGGCTGCCCTGAACAGCTTCAACCTCCAACATTTTGATTAAACCCGACTCTACGCTCATCAAAGAAGAAGATATTTCCTGATCATCATTCACAGATATGCCCATAGTTACAGCACCACCAGACAGCGGACTGATATTGGCTCGCATAACATCTTCTATATTTGGTGACAGTTTAAGTTCGTTCTTGATACTGACTGCAGATTTTTTGAGCACCTTGTCCAGCTCGATGATCAACATCTGATCAGTATTAAAACCCATATCAATATTGCGCATATGCTGATGCTGCGAGAAGAGGATAAAGGTCGATGAGATCAGTCCCAGGCAAATAGCGAACTGTACACCTACCAACACTTTCCTGAATATACTTTTGTCTTTTCCGCTACCCCCGATAAGGTTTTGCTTGGCAGAGAATTTAGAGAGATAGAAGGCAGGATAAAGACCGGAAACCAGGCCTACCAGCAAGATGGTGCCCAACAGGTAGAAATAGGTCAAAGGGGCCGTATAGTCAATATCCACCACTTTGTCGGTGTAGTTATTGAAGTAGGGCATCGCCATCTCAGCCAACATAAGTCCAACGACCAGGGCAAATGTGGTAATGGTAAGTGACTCCACCAGAAACTGGAAAACCAGCTGATTTCTATGCCCTCCGATGGTCTTTCTGATTCCCACCTCTTTGGCTCGCTTAGAAAAGCGCGCAGTGGAAAGATTCATATAATTTACCACAGCAATCAGCAGCAGAATAAGACCTACCGCTACAAACAGCTTGAGCTCTTTCATATCCCCTTTATCTCTGAAATAACCAGGGTTATACTCACTCAGGTAGATATCTTCCAGTTCCATTAATTTAACTTCCTTCTCGCCCGTATGTGGCAGCATAAACTGCTGGATTTTCAACTCCACGGCTTCTACATCAATTGGGCCTGTCGTCTGATAATAAGTTATATAGGCGCTTACCTTTCCCCATTTCATCACATCCATGCCGGGCATGTTAAACCCTGATCCATAAAAGAGCAACTCATTGGCATGGTCAAAAGACATGAGCATTTCAAAACCCAAATGAGAGTTTTCAGGCATGTTTTCAAAGACCCCGATTACCTCGAGTTTTTCCAGATCCGGAATCTCAATAATTTTGCCTATGGCCTCGTCCACACTCTCGTATAACCTGAGAGCCTCTTCTTTAGAGATCAGAATCTGCTGTTTTGAAAACACCTTGCCTGGCGCATTACCTGCGATGATGTTGATATCAAATATGTCGAATGTGCTCGCATCGGTATAACACAAACCTTTGACCTCAAAAGACTTTTGATCAGTTATTATCTTCAGGGAGGTTTTTCCAAAACGAGTAAAATTTGTAATCTCCGGTACACTCGCCATCACCTCAGGTCCCATGGGGGCCATGGTGGTATAACTGAATGGCCCTTCTACCGCAGCGCTATCGGCCAGGTACATCTGATAGATATTTTCTTTATTAGTCTGAAAGCTATCAAAGCTCAATTCCCGGTTTATAAAAAGAGATAGCAGGATAAAGCAGCAAAGTCCCATGGAAAGTCCTAATACATTGATCAGGGAGTATACTTTGTGCTTGGTAAACTGACGCAGTGCAATGCGGAGAAAATTGAGAATCATAATGCAATCTTTGATCAGTTCTTTCCAAGAGCCGTACCAAAGTTAAACAACTCGTAATCAATACCTTAACGAGACATCAATTAAAACTTCTATCCGCTCACGCACTGTACCGTCCGTCAGCGGACGCCTTTATTTCTTTATGAGCTCATGGCACAAGAATATGCACGGTTTATTATTCAGACCGAAGAGCCTCCACAGGGTTCAAACGGGCGGATCGGAGCGATTGATAAAGCAAAATGCCCCATACCACTATCAGGAGTGACAATAAGGGGGTGAAGAAATAAAGCAGGTTCAGATCGATTCTAAAGGCGAATCCCTGAAGCCAGACAGTCATAACATAATATGCTAAAGGCAGGATTATAACAGCTACGCCCAAAATCAACAATGTGATGTCTCCATTTAGCAGCCAAACGATACGATTAATACCGGCACCGAGCACCTTCCTGATCCCGATTTCCTTGGTCCTGGTTTCAGCGATAAAAATCGACAACCCAAGTACACCCAACCCTGCAATAAACAAGGTCAGCATACTGAAAGCCGCAAAGGCTTCCCCTAGCTTCTTCTCCGATTCATATTTAGCAGTAAACTCATCATCCAGAAATCGGTATTCAAATGGATGATCAGGGGAAAACTCATCGAAAACATCTTGAATAGCAGTCATAGCGTCAGAAATATTCCCATTAATACGGATGTAAGCACATTCAAAATCTCCCTCTTTTCCTTCGTGAATCATCATGGGTGAAATTACATTTCTGGCTGATCCGTAGATAAAATCCTTGACAATTCCTGTTACCCTAGATTCCATCAAGGACTGGCTGAGTGGGGTCTCCCACCCGGTGGCTCCAACCGCAGCCTGATTTATGATCACTGACCTTTGGCGATCACTCTCTTGCTGCTCCGAAAACAGAAGTCCCTCTTCCTTTTCTATTTCCATCAGATCGAAGAAATTCTCTTCTACCCGCACCCAGGTAATCAACATATCTTCCTGCCCCTCTACATCAGTCTTAATAAAAAACTCTTCGCCAAATACATTAATCGAAGCCCCGGCAACCCCCATCACCTCAGGGTTGGTCAATAGTTCATTCTTGAAACTGAGGTATGAAGCCTGTAGGTTTTTGTCCTTTAATGGAAGTACCACCAAAAGCTCCTTATTCAAACCTGTATCTAACTTACTGATATGGGCGTGTTGTTGGTAAACCACCGCGGTAACAACCATTAAACCCAGACAGGTGGCAAACTGAAAGCCCACCAGCACTTTTCGGAATACTCCGCTTTTTTTACCTGAATACCCTTTATTCAAGCCTTGCTTAGGACTAAATGCAGATAAGAAGAGTGAGGGATAAATGCCGGCAATTGTTCCGACAAATACGGTAAAACCAATAAAAATGACGTAAGTGGAAATGGAGGAATAATCTATCGTCAGTTCCATACCCAGGTAGCTATTGAAGAAAGGAATCACCAGTTCGAATAGGCAGAGTGCTGCAATCGATGACACCATTACCAAGGCGATCGATTCGGCTAAAAACTGTAAAATCAACTGCGAACGACCTCCCCCGACAACCTTTCGCACTCCTACTTCTTTCGCCCTTTTAGAAAAGCGTGCCGTTGTGAGGTTGGTATAATTCACAACTGCCACAATGAGTACGATTATCCCTATCAATAGGTACAGATTAAGGTAACGATCGTCTCCTTTTGATTTGAAATAGCCCTCGTTTCTATCAGAAAAATAAACCTCTTCCAAGGGTATCAGTGTGATTTTTCTTTCAACATGTGGCTTCATTGCTCCTTCCATTTTGCCTTCGAGCAACACAAGGTCCTCTACAGCCTTTTTTGTTTTGATATAGGTAGGATAGCCACCTGCACTCCAGCTTAGAAAATTGAAGTTGGACCCTGTTTCAAAGTGCATCAGGCCAGCAACATGATCAAAGGAAATAAGGTAATCGAAAGCCAAATGTGTGTTTTGAGGCAGGTCATTGAAAACTGCCTTTACTACGAACTTACTATAACCTGGTATCTCAAAAGGTTCACCCGGAGCACTATCTGCAGAACCATACAGCTTTTCTGCCGCTGACCTTGAAATGAGAATATCGCTTTTGTTCAATTCAACCGATTCAGCAGATACCTTTAAAAACTCCAGATCGAAAAACCGGAGTGTCGCCACATCTGTGCTATGCAATTGAGGAATAATGAACCGGTTACCATTTGCCTTTGCCAGTACATTTTTGCTCGACTTAAACCTGGTAAAGTCCTCTATTTCAGGAACCATTTCTGCAAATAGCGGACCAGCGGGAGCCAGGATTAAACCGGAATGTTCGAATCTGTTTTCTGCATCAAAGTCTGCTTGAACCTGATAAATCAAGTCTTTGTTTTTCTGAAAACTATCATAACTCAACTCGTACTTCACCAACAAAGCGAGCAGGATGAAACAGGCCATCCCCAGTGACAAGCCAAAAACATTAATGAATGCACTTACCTTATTTTTTGTATGGTGCCTTAAAGACTGCTTTATGAGGCTGAAAATCATATAATTGGGTTTTAGGTCAGGTTATGTTTGTGAGCATTAGTTATCTCGGATGATTTCTGAGGGATTTGTGCGGGCCACCTTAGCAGAATACCAGCCCGATGATAAGAGTGTACAAAGGATCAGCGTCAATCCGGTAAAGACATAGACCCAATTGGATGGAGCCACTCTGAAGGCAAATTGGTTTATCCAACTATCTGAGGCCAGTTGTACCATGGGAATGGCTATAAGACTCGAAATGATCAGAATAATAAAGAATGTTTTGCTCTGTAAAATGAAAAGCTGCCCAAATGAGGCTCCGAGAATCTTTCTTATTCCCACTTCCTTCAGCTTTTGTTTACCATAGAAAACTGACAATGCGAAAACTCCGGCAAAGGCAATGATACATACTGCCATCGCCAAAGCACTTGTCATTGATTTCATTTTTAGCTCCGATGAGTAAAGCCTTTTATGCTCATCTTCCAAAGCGGTGATTCTGAAGGGTTCAGAGGGTTCATATTTCCACCAAAGGGCGTTGAGCTTATCAAACAACAGCTTTTGATCAACATTATCGTTTACTCTGATCGAAAAGAAGCTTGCAGCATTGACATTGATAAGAGGTACAAAAACCAGGGGCACAAAGTCATTTTTGACTGAGGTAAGATGAAAATTCTTGACACTCCCGGATTGAATCATGAAGTTCATGTTTTCGGCACCTTTAAAATGAGGCAGAATTTTCCCCGCTACATTATCACCAAAGCCATTTATTGCGGCTTCATTAAGTACAACGACCCTGCCATCGGTACAAAAAAGCTCTGATATGCTTTCACCAAAAGAGGTTTCGATGTTGTAGAAATCAAAAAAGTCGCATTGAATGCCTGCCATAAGAATTGACTGCTCCACTTCTCCACCTTCGAGCTTTTTACTTCGAAGTGCGTTCTTTCTTAGTACCGACACGGGATGAACATCCGACAGAGTAACATCCAGTATTTCAGGCATGGCCATCAGTTCGTTTTCGAAGTTTTGCATAACACTCCGATCATTATCCCTGGCATAATTCCAGGAACTATTCATCACCAGTCGATTCTCGAAATCAAAGCCCAGGTCTTTAGACAGCATAAAATCTATCTGCCTGTTCATAAAGAATGTCAGTGCCAGCATCACGAAGGTGATAACAAACTGAAAAGACATCAATAAGTTCTTAACAGAGTACCTGGAGTTGCCCAGGTTCAGCCCCGATTTAAACAGACTCATTACCTTAATGTTAGAAATCAATATGGACGGATAGAGTCCGGCAATCAAACCCACTCCCATGGCGATAGCAAATAGAATCGCGTAGCTACCTATACCAAGCCCGGCCTGCTCCAGATCACGTCCCACAAATCGTTCAAAATCAGGCTGGAACAACTCCATAAATACCAATCCTACAAAAAATGCCATGGCAGAAAGCAGCAGGGATTCCATCAGTGATCTCTTAATGATCTGCATTTTATGAGCTCCTATGATCTTATGGACAGCCACTTCGCGAGTGCGGCTCAATGCCACAGCCAATGAGATATTACCGAAATTGGCGATGGCCACCAACAGTAAACCAATCGAGATAGCTATCAGCCAGGTCATTAGTCTCTCATCGGCCTGCTCTTTGAACTGAGGCATATAATCCGATGAAGTAAAATGATAATCCTGAATTGGTTCCAATATGTATTCCTCTACACCGGAAACGAGTACCTTCTTATCTCTTGCCAGCGTAGTCAATTGCTCTGCCAAAGTAGCCTTATCTGTTCCGGGGTTGAGTTTTAGAAAAGTCTGGAAGAGGAGCATCATAGGATGGTTGAAGTGCTGCTCATAGTCAGGGCTTACCTTGAGAGTTTGTAAAGAGATGACAAATTCAGGGCTAATTGAGGTATTAGAGGGGAAGTCTTTATAAACGCCTACAACTTCCAATTCACTATCTCCAATAAGCAGTAGTTTACCTATGGCATAAGTGCCCTCAAAGTACTTCTCAGCTACCTTTTCACTGATGAGCACCGTATTAGGCCTTTCCAACTGCCCCCCATCTCCCAATTGCACCTTCAAACCGAACATGGCGATAAATGACGACTCAGTATATACGAGTTCCTTCTCCTCAAAAGCCAGGTCATATCGGTCTTTTGATCTTACCAGCTCACTATTGTAGGCAAAAAGTCCCCGGGCAATTTCCTCTACTGCAGGAAAAGCTTCTTTGACGCCCTCGGTACTGACATATGAGAGGTTCGAATGAACAGACATAATATCCGAATTCATACCATCCATTACAAGGCGATGCAATGTCTCACTTTCCGGGTAGGCTGTATCAAAACTTACCTCATGAGACACATAAACATAAGTCATAAAGACACAGCATAGCGCCACTCCAAGTCCCAGCACATTGATCCAGGTATAGACAAGATGCTTTTTTAAACTACGCGTAGCAATGATGAAATTAGTCTTGAACATAGCTGTTTTTTCAACTACTCAGCCAATTATCGAACCAAACTTAACTATCTGACTTTAAGTAAATTAGTACAATAATTATTCAACAATTTGCTCGTTAACGCACTTTACCGTCCGCTGACGAACAACAAGATGGACTAATCTGATCTCAAGGCATTGACCGGGTTCGTTCTGGCAGCGGAAAGCGATTGATAAATCAATATACCCCAGGCAAATAAGACTAATGCCAGGATTGGGATAATGAACGAAAGTGCATCCAGTGAAACACGATTGGCAAAGTCATCAAGCCAGGCCGACATATAGTAGTAGCTAACGGGTAGGGCCAGTAATGCTGCAAGAATGATAAGTTTGGTGATATTGGTATTAAGTAACCATACAACATTGAAGGTACTTGCTCCCAATACACGCCTGATACCAATTTCTTTCATTCGCTGCTGAGCTAAAAAGAGAGACAAACCCAGCATACCCAGGCCAGCTATAAACACCGCTAATATGCTGAAGGTTGTAAATACTCTCTTAAGCCTTTGTTCGGAGGCAAATTTAGTAGCGAACTGATCGTCCAGGAAGGTATATTCAAAAGGGTAATTGGTAGCAAATTTGTCATAAACGACTTCAACACTTTCTAATGACGCTTGCATATCGCTGCTGTTGAGTTGTAAATAAACCTTCGAAAAATTAGCCTGTTCAGCCATAACCATCAGAGGTCTGACCTCCCTCTTAACCGAACCATAGACAAAATTGTCTAACACGCCTACAACAGACATGTCCATTAGTTTCTCTTTCAGAGGATCAGTCCAGCCAAATTCTTCTACAGTGGCCTGATTCACCAATATTTTGTTCTTGTTATCGGCTGGTGTTTGTGCATTAAAAGCACTTCCCTGTAGTATTTCAATTCCCAGGTTTTCAACAAATCCAGGCTCCACCATCATCATGGTTACCAAGACCTTTTTTTCCGGATCTTTTCCGGCCAGTTGCATCAAGGGTGCCTCTCCATCGAATGCCGAAAAGACAGATCCATTCACGAAATTCACATTTGGGTCTTGCAGCAGTTCAGACTTTATAGCACCGTAATTTTTCTTTACTCCATCATCTTCAATGTTGACAGCAATCACTTGCTCAGTGCCAAAACCTCTGTCGATAGTAGTGATATAGTTAAACTGCCGCAACACAATACCTGTAATAGTAATAAGTGAAAGGCAAACGAAGAACTGGAAACCTACCAATAACTGGCGCACGTAGCCTCCGGATTTGCCCCTTAGAATTCTCCCTTTTAAGGTCTCCAAAACCTCCAGCTTAGACAGGTACAGCGCAGGATACAAACCCGAGATAGCTCCTACGATAACCGCAAAACCAGTAAGTCTTAAGTAGGTGAGCGGATTCTGATAATCTAATGAGATATCAGAACCGGAGAAGTCTCTAAACCATGGTAAACTTATCTCCAGAAAACAGACACTCAATACAATAGAAATAGCTGTTAAGCACACAGACTCAGAGATAAACTGAGCAATTAACTGGGACCGAAACCCACCCAGACTCTTTCTCACGCCTACTTCTTTAGATCTTTGGCCGTACTGGGCTGTGGCAAGGTTAGCATAATTCACAATGGCTAAAATCAGTATTATCATACTGGTCAGTATATAGAGAGACAACCCACTGCGGTCACCAGCTTTACCAAAAAAACCAGGATTCAATTCGGAGAAATAGATTTCCTCCAAAGGCAACAATTTTACTTCATAATCCTTCTCAAAGTGTGTCTTTAGTAAAGAAACAATCTTGGTTTCAATGGATGATAGCTCCTCAGAAGGTGCATCCAGCTTTAAATAAAGTGGAAAGACATTGAGAGTTCTCAGGTCATAACTCAACTCCTGACCGCCCACTCTTAGGTTTGATAAATCATGGATGGCCGTTACATTTTCGAATGAGATCAGCACATCAAAGTCCATATGACTGTTGGAAGGCATATCATGAAATACACCCGTTACCTGAAAATCTCCCAGGTCCGTCACTCCTACGGTTTTTCCTATTGCTCCATCAGTCTCACCAAAAAGTTTAATCGCCTCAGACTCAGAAAGAATCATATCCCTGGATTCAAACCTCACCTTTGCCGCCTGGTCATGGATAAAACTTAACTCAAAGGTTGTAAAAAGAGATTTATCAGTGTAGAAGATTTCATCATACAAAAATCTTTCCCCATCTACCTTAAGTACGCGATGACTCCAGCTACCAAACCTCACCGTAGCCTCAACTTCGGGAATAGACTCCTCTATGATTTCAGCAATAGGAGCCATGGTAGCATAAGAATACCTGAGCTCGCCAAAACGATCATCTCCCAAAAACACCTCGAATACCTGATCAGACTCCTCTATATGCTCGTCAAAGCTGAATTCACGTTCTACATAGAGCATGATTAGCATAAAACAGGTCATACCAATGGCTAATCCGAAAACATTAATGATGGAATAAAGCCTGTTTTTTCTAAGCCGCCTTAAGGCCATATTGACATAATTCCTGAACATAGTTTTATCATTTTGTGAGTGATGTGAAATGGGTTTCCCCAAAATTTGTCACATCTTTACCAAAAGCTATACCAACACTTAACCAATTGTATATCAGATATTTAATTAAAAAAAGCAGGATTCAACATGATCAAGTATGGACTATGATGTCCGTGAGCGAACAGTCCCATTTGCTTGTCCACAAATGAAAGATTTCTTTTGTGCCACAACCTCCACTACTGGCTTATGTCACTTCAGTAATCAAAAACTACTGAATTCAATTCGGATCGGTTATCTTAAGGCTGACGCTTAACAGGTTAACCGCAATTATGCAATATCGTACTATTGCATAATCTGACGATTTGAAAATCAACTGATTGGTTGTAAACTGACGCAATCCAAATGGTGATTTTCAAATATCAGGGTTAACCCTGACAAAATGCTGATTATCAGTATTTTCATCAGCTATTCTTTTATAATAAATAATCCAGGGTTAACGCAAGACTCACAACAACAATGAAAACAGGACGCATACTTATTGTAGATGATAATGAAGACCTGCTCAAAGCAGCGAGGCTCTTTCTTAAAAGGCATTTTGGACAGATCGATTTAGAAAAAGATCCCACACTGCTGCCCGACCTGTTGAAAAACGAAACCTATGATGTAATTCTCCTGGATATGAACTTTACCCAGGATGTGAATAGTGGGCAGGAAGGCTTTCACTGGCTGGACAAAATCCTGGAAGTAGACCCTGCAGCTGTAGTTGTGCTGATCACAGCTTTCGGCTCCGTAGATCTGGCGGTACGGGCCATAAAGGCAGGTGCCTCAGATTTTGTGATGAAGCCCTGGGAGAACGAAAAGCTCCTGGCTACCATGCTTTCTTCCATGAAGCTGAAGTCGACAAAAGAAGAGATAGAACTGCTAAAGGATACACAGCATCAACTCAACCTTGAACTCGATAAGAAATTTTCGGAAATCATTGGTCAGAGCCCTGCTATGATCAAGGTGTTCGATACGATTGACCGCGTGGCCCAGACCGATGCCAATGTGCTGGTACTTGGCGAGAATGGAACAGGTAAGGAACTGATTGCCAGATCGCTGCACCGCAACTCTAACCGATCGAACAAGCCCTTTATCAGTGTAGATTTAGGTGCCATCTCAGAAAACCTCTTTGAAAGCGAGCTCTTCGGCCATACCCGTGGCTCGTTCACCGATGCCAAAACAGACCGTGCCGGTCGCTTTGAGATAGCCAATGGTGGTACCCTTTTTCTGGATGAAATCGGTAACCTTTCCCTGCCTCTACAGGCCAAATTACTCACCGCTATTCAGAACAAGCGCATCAACCGGGTGGGCTCCAACAAGACCATTGAGGTGGATATCAGATTAATCTGTGCCACCAATATGCCCCTGTATGAAATGGTGCAAAACAGCGAATTCCGACAAGATCTGCTCTACAGAATCAACACCATTGAGCTGCGCCTGCCAGCCCTGCGCGAGCGCATTGACGACCTGCCATTACTCGCGGAGCACTACCTGGCCGATTATGCCCGCAAATACAATAAAGACATTTACAAATTCAGCGAGGCTACCCTGAAACGACTCGAGAAATATCACTGGCCCGGTAATGTGCGTGAGCTGCAACATGCCATTGAACGAGCCGTGATCATGAGTCGTGACAACATTTTGCAGCCCGAAGATTTTTTCTTCAATGCGCAGCCGGTAAAAGAAAAAGAAGACATTAACCTGGAGCAGTTCAACCTGGAAGATGTGGAGCGCATTCTGATCAGAAAAGTGCTTGCCAAGCACAACGGAAACATCACCCATGCTGCCCAGGAGTTGGGCCTCACCCGTTCTTCACTCTATCGCAGACTCGAGAAGTATGGGCTTTAACAGATTTCGATTATTTGTACTTATCCGGGTGATCATACTCTTTCTGACAGTGGCTGCCTTCGTGTACCTTATCTTCTTTGATCGGAAATATGTCACTACGGTGGTCACTGGCTTCCTCATTCTCTTCGAGGTTTTTGAGCTGTTCAACTATATAGAAAGCACCAACAAAAAGTTGAAGCGATTTTTTGATGCCATCAAGTACAATGACTTCAATATGGGCTTTACTCACGACAACAAGCTGGGTAAAACCTTCAAGGAGCTCAATATGGCCTTTAAAGATGTAGTGGATGCCATACTCGCTGAGCGCAAAAAACGGGAACAGTTTTTTCAGCAGCTCAACGTGGTGGTCGAAAATATAGGCACCGGTATTATCTCTATTGACGAATCGGGCAAGGTAACCCTCATCAATCGGGCAGCCCTGGGCCTCCTGGGTCTGGAAAACCTGCGAAAGGTAGAAGACCTTAATACCAAATCTCCGGCACTGGCCAAGGTGCTGATGAAGATGGAAGGCAGCCTGCACCGGGCTACCTATAAAAACGAAAAAGGTCAGGAACTGGCCATCAAAGAAACCCGCTATAAGCTGGGCAATGACTCTTTCAGGCTACTGGCCTTCCAGGACATTAAGGAAGAACTGCAAGCCAAAGAGCTGGAGGCCTGGCAAAACCTGACCAAGGTATTGAGGCATGAGATTATGAACTCCATCGCTCCCATTTCCTCTCTCACCTCCACCCTCAGCGATATACTGAATGAAGACCTGGTGAAAGAAAACGGCATCAACCGGGTAACCGAAGAGAGCTTGGAAGACCTTACTGAAGGCCTCAGCACTATCTCCGGTCGCAGTCAGGGGCTTATCGACTTTGTAAATGCCTATCGTGATTACACCAGCCTGCCCACACCCGATAAGCAGCCGATGGAAATCAATACCATTACCCAGGAAGCCATTTTTCTCCTGAAAATAGACTTTGAAGAAAACAATGTGGCCCTCACCTATAGCCCTGCCAAAATCGACCTGAACATTACCCTGGACCAGCAATTGATCCAGCAGGTATTGATCAACCTGATTAAGAACGCACGCGAGGCGGTGCAGGGTAAACCTGATGGCAAAGTATTGGTGAGCACAACCAAGCGCAACTCCAACGTGGTGGTTCAGGTCAGCGACAATGGCCCGGGAATTACCGAGGAGGCCAGAGAAAAGATCTTTATGCCTTTTTTCTCCACCAAAAATCGTGGGTCCGGTATCGGGCTAAGCCTCTCTAAGCAGATTATGCAAATGCATGGAGGGGAGATTCTGCTGGAAACCGAGCTCGGCCAAGGCTCTACTTTTTCAATGGTATTTCCTTCTTAAGCGGGATTATTAGTTAATGGTTATCTGTGATTAGTAAATAGTGAGAACGCTGGAGGTCTGTGCCATACCCAGATCGGCACTTATAGGTCAGATCAGTTTTTGAGGTAATAGGGTTAGGTAATCCGATCAACTCCTAATTTATTCGTATAGACCACGAAAAATGCCCGAAAGAAATTCTTTTAAGAAGTTTTAAAACCTTTTCCAGGATCCCCCGACTCTTCTCTTAAAAATCTTAAAAGACCCAAAATGATCAGGTTTTTAAAAAAGGCAATCCTCTACACATTCGCTTTCTTATTACTACTTACAGTCACAGGATATATCTATCTCTATGTGCTCCCAAAAGGACCCAAAGTAACTGAGGTGAGCCCTATAGCGCACGGAGAAGATTACTTCGTGATGTATGCATATAAAGACAGTCAGAGAAAGTCCATCAAGGTACGAACCTATAAACCTGAGCAGTGGAGCAACGGACAAAAGATCGTTTTCGTCATGCATGGCGGTGGAAGAAATGCCAAAGACTATCTGAGAGCCTGGACAAGAATGGCGGATGAACACAATCTGCTGATCATTGCACCCGAATTCGCCAGTAAGTTTTCCGACATTACCACCAACGACTACCAGGAGGGTAATCTGTTCACCTTTTTCGGCACCCGGAACCCGAGGGAAGAGTGGGCCTACACTGTTGTCGAAAACGTCTTTGATCATATCAAATCGGCCAATGATATCTCCAATGAGCATTATGACATTTTCGGCCATTCTGCCGGAGGGCAGTTCGTGCACCGCATGCTAATGCTGCTGCCAGAAGCCCGCATTGAGACGGCCGTAGCCGCGAATGCCGGCTTCTACACCTTTCCTGACGAAAGCCTGAAGTTCCCATATGGATTAAGACATTCCGGCACCGAATCAGAGTCACAAATGCAGCAGGCTTATCAAAAGAAGCTGATCATCCTGCTGGGAGAATTAGACAATGATCCGGAACTTGGCATTTTCAGAACCACAGAGATGGCCATGCAACAAGGAGCTCACAGATTGGAAAGAGGATCAAGGTTCTACAAAGCCAACAGAGATCTGGTCGCTAAAAACAAATGGATATTTAATTGGGAAATCGATACCGTAGCCAATGTAGGACACGATTACAGAAAGATGTCGCAGAATGCCATCACGTGGTTAAAATAATCTTAAAGCGAGTAGGTAAATCCGTAACCTGATCAACCTCGGCATCTCCCCCCTATTCGTTTGCAACGAGTAGGCGGAAAACAGCATTTATAATGCTGATATCCACTTACCCTGTCACATAAAACGGAATATTCGCATGGGCGGTGTGGTCGTTGGTATCATCCACGTAGATGAATAGTCGATAAGCCCCCTCCTCTTTGGGAGCAAGGAATTCAACACTGGCCCCGGGCTCACTGGTGATCAGTCCTTCAATCTTAGCCGGTACCTCTTCCGCATCTCCACCGGTAGCACTGGTCTGGCTCTCCTTCATAATCTCCCAGCGATAGGTCAACACATCATTTTCAGGATCAGTCACATCAATAACCGCATTATACTGCTCACCTGCCGAGAGCTTGATATTATCCGTGGCTACTTTTGATTCCAGGGTAAAGTCATTGATCCGGGGCGTTCGGTTGGCCGGCCATTCATCATTCCATACATAGTGCATCATATCAATAGACTCTGTCTCCCGTCCATCAGGCATAAACATTCCAAACCAGGTAGGTGTTCTTTCCTGCTTTTGGCCCCAAAGAAATACATAGGAGCCTATACATTGCTCTTTTTGCGACAGTATGGCCTTATTATAACGATTGAGATAAAAGTCTGCCTTTACAGAGCTGTTGTTCTCAAAAGGCGCCCCCCATTCGGTATTGCCTACTTCCCAGTAACCGGTAGCGCCCCATTCTGTTACCATTAAGGGGCCTTCCCAGCCAGACTCTTTCAGCAATCTCGGCAAAATCTCTACCTCGGCATACATCTGCACACTCAGGATATCGAGGTCTGGTGCCCTCTCCTGAATAAGATGAACAAACTCTCTATTCATCCCCGCCAGCGAGGTAGTCGTCAGGTGGTTTGGGTCAATCTCATGGATCATTTTTGAAATCTCGTTCACAGCGTCCCACACCTTAGGATTTTCCGAGTGATGATTGAGCTCATTGCCAATCCCCCAGATGATCAGGGCCGGATGATCTTTCAATTCCATCACCTCTTTTCTGATGCGCTCCAATTGAGCTTTTACAGCAGCCTCATCATCATAATCAAAGCCGAGTCGTTCGCGCCCTACATCAATCCCCATCGTCACCTTCAAACCGTACTTCTGAGCATCATCCAGCACTGCCTTACCCGATCGTTGTCCATTATCTGTACGCCAGGTCCTGAAAGAATTAGCACCATGTGCTGCCAGCTTGGGAATGCTACCAAATTCCAATCCTGCTCCCTGAATAAAGAAAGGTTCTCCATCCAATAATAGCTGATAACCATTAGACCCCTTTTCAATAGTAGCCTTTGTAATGCTCGTTTGGTTCTCGCTTTGCCCTTTGTCAGAACAAGCCATCAGCAGAGAAAAGCAGAAAAAGGTCAGTAAACAGAAGAGGCGGGTATTAGGATGTCGGTAGGTCATTTTCATACTGAGTTTCGGGTATAAGATATTAAATAACCTCAGAAAAAGCTGAAGGTATGGCCCATATGCCCCATGACAACGTTTGTTATGCTGCGAATAGGAGCGAGAGCCCTATAACCACACCCGTTGATGAATTTTTGTAGTAAGTCTTATAACCAAACTCGGGTTCAAAGTCCTCATCTATTATTTCACAATTGAGTCCAGAGTACCTGTATTGGAAACATCGCTCCTTCTATCACCCCACTCTAGGTAAAGCAATAAGCTATCACTACTTTGTGATAAATTGAAACAGACAACCATGGTAAAACTAGTAGTGATGTATGGTCACCCGGAAAGTCCGGAGGCATTTGAAAAGTATTATAGCGAAACCCACCTGCCCATAGCAGCACAAATTCCGGGCGTAGTGAAAGTAGAATTGACCAAATTTGTAGGCACCCCGGATGGCTCCGCAGCCTCGGAATATCGCATGGCAGAGGTGTATTTTGATTCGTTGGAATCGTTGCAGACCAATATGGGAGGTGCAGAAGGTCAGGCGGCAGTCAATGACATCCCCAACTTTGCTACCGGTGGTGTGAACGTAATGATTGGCGAAGTGGCCGGTTAATTCTCAAACCCTATCTCCTCAGAGTCCCTAAATGATGATTCTGAGGAGGTTGAAAATAAAGAGTTGGAGTTATTACCTGGCAGTATATATAATCCAGAAATGGATATAAACTTGAATGCTACGTTGATCATTATGGTCCTTGCTGATAAGCTGAGCTTAGATGTTGGAGACAAGATGGATTTGTCTTACTAAAAAGTGGTAACGGTGGTTGGTGTCTTTGTCAGCCATGAGGAAGATCACAAGATCATCGCCACTGAAGCAGCAAAACAAGCTCTCTCAACCTGAGTGGTTTATAACCAAAACCATCATAATGGTTGTCATACATTGAATAAATCATGAAAAGCTTCTGTACACTACTCCTCTTAGTTTTGGCCTTGACCAAAATACATGGTCAGCAAGAAAAGTTTCAGGCTTTGTTGGACAGCGGGAAACTCGAGTTTTCAAAAACTCCTGATCAGCAAGACTATCAAAAGGCACTCTACTTTCTTGAGAAGGCCATAGAAATCCAGCCGGATAATTCAGAAGCGCTTTACCATTTGGGCTACGCATACAGTCGTCTCAATTCTCAGTATGGTAGTGATATCATAGATATGAATTTGAAATTACTCATCAGGAGCAGCAAACAGTTTGAAAAAGTAATTCAACTCACACCAAACTATACGGGCGACCTTGTAGTCCTTGATCCCTATTCAAAGATATCAGCCGAATGGGGGTCTATGGCTCTGAAACACTTATATAATGATAAAAAAGACTCCGCCATATGGGCTTTCAAAGAAGGAAAAAGAAGAGGGGGATTTGGCGAATTCTGGCTGAAAAGACAAGAAAAGATGCTGGGTTCCTGTAGCCCGAATGCAATTCTGTTTTCTCCTGGTGATAACATCACATTTCCCATAATGTATTTACAAACAGTGAACCAATACAGGCAGGATGTAAAAGTCGTTGACATGGGACTTTTGTCATCACAGTGGTATCCAAAACACCTTACTGACAAAAATATCGTTGCTTTTGACCTTTCAGAAACAGAACTGGATACACTCCAATATCTGGCTTGGTCAGATTCAACAATAACCATCCAGGACTTCTCATGGTTGGTGAAACCGACCTACTACGATCAGTATCTTTTACGTGGTGATTTATTGCTTTTGAGCTTAATTAGAGAAAACCTCTTTAACAGCGACATATACTTTTCACAGGGTACATCAGACGAAAGCCTAATTAGTCTGGCAGGCTTATTAAGCGAGGGCTTATTCATTCAGAAACTTGAACCTTCGGCCGCTACGTCACTATCACTGGACGAGTTTAAAAAAGCTGCCACGAATGCCTTGATGCTTTTTGAGCATTTAAACATGAATAGTGATGATCAAGTTTTAATATTTGACTCACTTCGCATTTTGATTTTCCTAAAAGCCTATCTATATGCAGAAACTGACGAAATATCCAATGCCCGTGAGGTAATGAAGTTATTAGAAGAAAAGGCTTACCTGGATGAATTACCATTTCTGGATACAGGGTTAAACAGTTATTTTCAAACACTCAAACTGAAAGTACGCTAACCCCACTTCGCCACAATGCTTTAACATGCCTGAAGATAAACCCAGATTGGCCAGACTGGCCTCCATCCTCACTCAACTTCAGTCAAAAACGCTTATCAACGCGACAGAGCTTGCGGAAAAGCATGGGGTAAGCATTCGGACCATTTACCGCGATATCAGAACTCTGGAAAAATCCGGCATTCCTGTTGTAACTGAAGAAGGCAGAGGATACACCATTTTAGAAGGGTATAAGCTTCCTCCGGTCATGTTCACCGAAGAGGAGGCCAATGCACTTATTACGGCTGAGCAAATCATCAACCGGAATAAGGATCAGTCGCTTTCCGAGCATTATCAAAATGCTGTAACCAAAGTAAAAGCAGTGTTTAAAAGCACGCAGAAGGAAAAGGCGGAGCTACTCGAAAACAGGTTACAAATAAGAACCAATCAGCAAGAGCTGAAAACCAGTAGCTACCTCATAGAACTTCAGTCGGCCATTACCAACTACCAGCTCGTACAGCTCGATTATCTGTCTCTGGAAGGAGTCAGAAGCCAGAGAGATATTGAACCCTTTGCCCTTTTCAGCACCCAGGAAAACTGGCTCCTGGTGGCCTATTGCAGACTGAGAAAAGACTTCAGAGCCTTCAGACTCGATTATATTCAGGAAATCAGACTGAGTGGAGCTGCCTTCGAACCTCACGATATGACACTCCAGGAATATTTTGAGCAATGCCGGCAAAAACAAAAACACCTCTGACATACCCTTGACACTGGTGTGGCTTACGTTTGCAGTAAATCAAAATGATTATCAATGCAAAACGTAACAATCGAACCGTTCCACATCATTGGAATCGCTATCAGGACAACCAATGAAAACAATCAGGCAGCCGAAGAAATAGCCGGCCTTTGGGGGCGCTTTTTAAATGACAATATCCTCGAAGCCATTCCCAATAAAGTTGACAATACCGTCTATTCACTCTATACTGACTATGAAGGAAACCACACACAGCCTTATACAGCCATTCTTGGTTGCTCTGTCATTAGTCTGGATGACATCCCACAGGGTATGGTAGGTAAATCTATCGATCGTGGCAACTATGTGAAAATCTCTGCCAAAGGTGACCTGACCAAAGGGCTGATCGTAAGAGAATGGACCAAAATATGGCAATTGGAGTTAAACCGGGCCTTTACCGCTGACTTTGAAGTATTTGACAAAAATGAGAAAAACCCCATGGATGCCAGGGTAGATTTTTTAGTTGCTGTAAATTAGCAGAACGCCATGATACGGGAATTAGATAATTATTACTTCAACAAATCAGAACCCAACAAGAGCTGCCTTCTGGCCCTTCGTAACATCATTCTCGAACAGGACCCGGCAGTAACAGAAACGATGAAGTGGGGCATGCCCGGCTTCTGTTTCAAAAAGAAGATGTTTTGCTACCTGTGGACCGACAAGAAAACCGGAGCACCTTATATGCTCTTTGTGGAAGGCAAGCACATCGATCACCCTCAACTGGAAACAGGTAAACGCGCCCGCATGAAGATCTTCAGAGTTGATCCGAATCAGGACCTGCCGGTAGAAACCATCAATCTCCTACTCACCCGGGCCATTGAGCTTTATAAAAACGGCACCATCAAGATCAAATAGTCTGTTTCATATAGTCTTAGAGTCTCGCTAAGACTAGAACCCTTGCGGTCAGATCAATGTATATATCTCATTAAAATAGGCAAGATATTTCACCCACATACTGCCCGGTCTTGGTGTCATCCGGGACCTCCACCACTCACCTCAAATTCTTCTTGATGAATCAGGCAAACTCTCCGACCATCAACAAACGCTCCACACCCATCAATAAAAACTCAACACTCGTGAGTTCTCTCAAAATTCCCGTTCAGGATTGACTAAGCTTATAAACGCCTCTCCTCAATACTGTTGGTCGACAGTGAATAAGGTGGGCACCAAGGTCAATTCACTTTTTTATGAAAAAACTCACAACAAGCATCCTGTTCACTGCCATGTTCTTTGGCGCCTTGCATTTAAAAGCACAGCAAAAAAGCTTTATCCAGGTAAATGCCAGCAAAGCACTCAGCCTCCTCACCTTCTTAGAAGCTTCTGGTGAAGCACATAAACGCTATCGAGCCTATCATGAATACATAAATGAGCACCTGGGCTCAGACGCTGAATTTCAGCAGCTGGCCAAAGATTACGAAGACATTTACCTCAACTACCTGATAACCAGAAAAGAATTTCCCAAGTCGCGGTATCACCATAGGGTGAGTGTAAATGACCTGATCTGGTCTGCTGCTGCCAACGCGACCAATCTCGATGATTTCAATGTGCGGATTACAGGACTTCTACCCTATATCTCTCAAAACACACTCTATCAGACCCTTAAAAGGGCTGAGCCCTATTACGATAAGTTGGTTTGGAATCCGGCACAAGCCAGCATAGAAGACATTCAGAAAAAGCTGGCGCCATACCTGCCTGAGTTCGAACGTATATTCTTTAAAACCAACACCTTCTACCAGTCTGGCTGGACGAAAGACCTGCCATTTAAACTGGCGGTATACCCCATTCCGCTCGCCAACGGCAATACTACCGCTACTGCCAAAGGGAATGCCCTTATCTGCGGTTTTCTGGCAAAAAGAAAAAATCCTCACAAAGATATTCTGGGAGTAATCATCCATGAAATCTGCCATACACTCTATGCCGAGCAACCCGCCCGACTACAAAGGGACATACAGCAATGGTTTGATGAAAACCCTTCAGCTTTTGCACCCATAGCCAACAGCTACCTGGACGAGGCCCTTGCCACCGTACTGGGCAATGGCTGGGCCAACAAAGAATTGACTGGCGAAATGGACCCCAACCCCTGGTATAACAATCGATACATTGATGGGTTCGCCAGAGCACTTTATCCACTTACCGAAGAGTATCTAAAAGCCGATAAGCCCATCGATAAAGCCTATATTGATCAATCCGTGGTGTTGTTCGCCAATACCTTTCCTAAAGCAGACAAAACCCCTGCGACCCTGCTTAGCGAAATCAACTTTTACCTCAATGCCGAAAAGGAGGAAGACATTGACAGAATTGAAGGCACACTTTATAAGTACTTCAACCCCTTTCCACATGAATACCTGATTCCTATAGACGATCCATCATCCATTGAGAGTTTTGCTGTAAAAAAGCTCACCAAACTCATTATTGTGGATAGCAAAAATACACCTACTCTAGCCCTGATCGATCGGCACTTCCCTGATCAGAAGGTTGAGGCAAAAGCCAATAGCATCTTTTCGTTCAGAGATGAATCCTCTCAAAGTGCTGTAGTCATTATCAATGTGAAGAATCAGGGAATGCTCGAAAAAGCACTGATCCGACTCTCAAAACAAGCTTATCTGGAATTCGGAGAATATATTATAATCCAATAAACCTCTGGCGTCTCATTGGATTGCTTAAGGTCTTAGGACCTTTTCGGAGTACCAGTCAACTTATCCGCCTGCCAGAAAATCCCTGATCGCCTGCTCAGAAATCCATTTGCCGCGTAGCACTACGCCTGCGCGGTCTTTGGTGGCCCCAATGTTCTCCAGTGGGTTGCTTTCCAGCAGTACCAAATCGGCTCTTTTACCCACCTCAATGGTACCGACATTGTCTATCACCTTCAGGTAGGTGGCCGGATTAACCGTGGCAGTCTTCAAAGCCTCATAATTGCCTAGCCCTGCCTCGACAGTATAATTCAGTTCTTCGTGAATACTATACCCGGGAATCACAAAACCAAAACCAGCATCCGTTCCCAGCATGATCTTTCCCCCCTTATCGAAGATGGCCTTTAGCACCTGCTTGTGATTGATCTCCGACTCCACCGAAGTGGTGGTGCCCTGGGCAAAACCAGATTCAAAATTATCTCTCAGCACCTGCGAAATCACCTGATACTCAGGGCTGGCTTTGATTCTGGTCACATCTGCAGTCGAAAGCACATCCACCATGATAGTTGGTACATGCCACAGATTTCCATTGTTAAGCGACAAATCTATCAGCTCATCCACCCGCTCAGCATTCAGTGTACCCCTGGACATAGTGCCCTGCGATGAAGCATAAAGCCCAAAACCTATGAAATGTTCAGTGCTCGTTTGCCCCGACTGGAAAACCCTTCGCGGACCGACCAGGCGCGGTACATGGCCTACCACCGGAATGTCCTGAAGGGCAGCCTCCGTTATAATCGCCTCGTACACCTCTGGCTCCAGCTTATTATAGGCCTTAATAAAGTCAAAGCCCTCCGCCTTATACTGCCTCACCAACTCACGGGCTTCTTCAACGGTAATAACAGGAGGAGTAAATTGCTCAAAGGCCCCATTGGCACCATTCATACCCGGACTGGCCACAAATACTTGTGGTGCATCCAGGTTCTCTGCCAAAATACGATCCCGCAAAGCCACAAGTCCGGTTGAGCCCCACATCTCTCTGACAGTAGTCACCCCATTGGCTGCGAAAAGGAAGAGGTCGAGTCCCGTACTGCGGTGATAGTGCATGTCCATCAGGCCGGGAATCAGGTAGCCTTTTCCATCTGCATCTATCACTTCCATACCATCGGGAATGCTGATCGTGCCCTGTATACCCAGGCCGCTGATCACATTGTTTTCTATCAGCACCATGTGATTTTCCAGCACCCGATCAGCCGTCATCGGTACCACATTCACATTGATAATAGCGAAGCTTCCACCGGTAATTTCTTCAGGAGAGTCGATGAGAATAACTTCAGGGTCCTGATCCGGTCCGGGATCAGGCGTTTCATCATTTTTACAGCTCAGAAAAAATATAAAACAGAGACAGATCAAGTAGTATTTAGCGATGGTCATGGCGCGGTTGATAGATTTACTGAATCAACGCCAGCCAAATCAATAGAAACTCGTTTCACAGCCTCAGGGACCAAATTCCACATATCTATGTGAGTTATTGAATCCCCGGCTAATCAGGTCCAGCAGGTGTAAAATCTAAAAGGCGGACCTGAATCCAAAGGACGTTAAGGCATCACCAACGACCAGCACCTCTCATGCTTCGTTGGAAATCATAAACCCGGATTATGTGTTGGAACTTCGTAATGAGTAGATCAATCACACAGAATCAGGGAGCTTTATTGTTTTATGCATAGCATCGCTATGGTTAAATCAAAAAGCTCATCTACTTTACTGATTCACAGTGAGTTGTCTACGGAATAGATTTCCCAATGCATATTCCGGGTTAAAATCCTGAGGTTCTCGTTCGGCAGCTAAGTCATTATCTGCTAATTTGCCATTAATGAATCTGACTGCGCTTAAAGCCGCTCTCAAAGGCGATCTCTTTACCGATAATACCACCAGAAAGCTCTATGCCACCGATGCCTCGGCCTATAGAGAAATGCCTGTAGCCGTGGCCATTCCCGCCAGTGACGATGACATCATAACCCTGGTCAATTTTGCCAGGGAAAATAAAACCTCTCTGATTCCGCGTACTGCCGGTACCTCGCTGGCCGGACAAGTAGTGGGTGGAGGAATTGTAGTGGATGTATCCATCCATTTTGGTGCGGTGCTGGAAGTAAATGCAGAAGAACGCTGGGCCTGGGTACAACCCGGTATTGTTCGGGATGACCTGAACCGTCAGCTGGCACAGTACGGGCTTTTCTTTGCCCCGGAAACCTCCACCGCCAACAGGGCCATGATTGGCGGTATGATCGGCAACAACTCCTGCGGCTCAAACTCAGTGGTTTATGGTAGCACACGCGAGCATTTGCTGGAGACAAAAACCATACTGGCCGATGGCAGTCTGGCCTGGTTCGGTCCACTGGACAAAGGTGCTTTTCTCGACCGTTGCAACGGCCTGTCCACCAGCGGAGAGCTTCATAACAGCATCTACTTCGAAACCCGTGAAATGCTCAGGGACGAAGTGAATCAACTCAATATTAAAAAGGGCTTTCCCAAAGAGAACATTCCCAGGCGTAATACGGGCTATGCCCTGGATATGCTGCTACGACAGGATCCCTTTGAGGCCCAGGGCACCCCATTCAATTTCAGCAGCCTGATAGCCGGTTCAGAGGGTACTTTGGCCTTTGTAACAGCAGCCAAGATCAAACTCAGTCCGCTACCGCCAAAGCATAAACGACTGGTCTGCATCCATGCACATACCATTGATGAAGCCCTGAGGGCCAATCTGGTCGCGTTGAAATTTGGTCCCTCGGCCTGTGAGCTGATGGACCACTATATTTTCGAAGCAACCAAACGGAACCCCATGTATGAGCAGAGTCGCTTTTTTGTAGAAGGTGACCCTAAGGCCGTACTGGTAGTGGAGTTGGCCAGAGCAACGAAAGAAGAAGCAGATAACACAGCCGAAAACCTGATTTATGCCCTCGTTCAGGCACAACTTGGCTATGCTTATCCCATTGTATCTGGTAATCAGATCAAAGAGGTATGGAATCTGAGAAAGGCCGGTCTCGGGCTACTCTCCAATGTACCCGGAGATGCCAAACCTGCTCCTGTAATCGAAGACACTGCGGTAGACGTAGAAGATCTGCCTGCCTACATTGCCGACTTTAACGAAATTCTTGATAAGCATGGACTCTATTGCGTGCATTACGCTCATGCAGGTTCTGGTGAACTCCACCTGCGCCCTATCCTCGACCTTAAAACGGAAAATGGCGTAAGGCTTTTTCGCACCATCGCGGAAGAAATAGCCACCCTGGTACAGAAATACAAGGGTTCTCTCTCCGGTGAGCATGGTGACGGACGCTTGCGAGGCGAGTTCATACCTCAAATGATCGGGGAGAAAAACTATGAGTTGGTCAAGCGGGTAAAGGCCCTTTGGGACCCACAAAACATCTTCAATCCGGGTAAGATTGTGGATACCCCTCCGATGGATACCTCACTACGCTACAAGGCAGGGCAAAAGACACCGAATTTTGAAACAACTCTTGATTTTTCGGAGCATCAGGGTATTCTGCGTACAGCCGAGCTCTGTAATGGTTCGGGTGACTGCCGCAAGTCCGAACTGAGTGGTGGCACCATGTGCCCCAGCTATATGGCCACCCGCAATGAAAAAGACACTACCAGGGCCAGGGCCAACATTCTTCGCGAAATCCTAACAAATTCCAACGATAACAATCCATTTGCGAACGAGGAGATCAAAGAAGTAATGGACCTCTGTCTATCATGTAAAGGCTGCTCATCAGAGTGCCCTTCAAATGTAGATATGGCCAAATTAAAGGCCGAATGGCAACACCAGTACTACAAAGACAAGGGCATACCTTTCCGTACCAGACAGATTGCCAACTTTAGCAAAAGCATGAAACTGGCCAGCAAAGCTCCCTGGGCCTACGACCTTGTTTTTGGTAACAAGCTGACAGGCAACATTGTTAAGTCGGTGGTAGGGTTTGCCAAAGACCGCAGCATGCCTGACCTGGCCCGGGTTCCGCTCAGCAAATGGTTTAAAAAGCATTTCAAAGCCAGTTCTGCCACCAAACACTCCACTGTCTACTTCTTTTGCGATGAGTTTACCAATTACAACGATGCAGAGATAGGCAAAAAGGCAATTCAGCTATTGGATAAACTCGGTTATGAAGTGCAAATACCAGATCATGAAGAAAGCGGTCGCACCTACCTTTCCAAAGGATTACTGAATCAGGCAAAAGTACTGGCAGAAAAGAATGTGAAGCTCTTTGCTCCTATGATCTCTGAAGCGACACCACTGGTGGGTATAGAACCCTCTTCTCTCCTCACTTTCCGAGATGAGTACCCGAGCCTGTTACGGGGAGAATTGAAAACTCAGGCCGAAGCATTGAGCAAAAACTGCCTGACCCTCGAAGAATTTCTAGCTAAAGCCATAGAAGACAAGCATTTACATGCAGATCTTTTTACCGAGCCCAAAAGAGCAGAACAGCTGATCAAAGTCCACGGGCATTGCCATCAAAAGGCGCTGTCGTCAATGGTACCCACCAAAAAAATACTGAGTCTCTTGCCAAACACGAAAGTGCATATGATCCCATCGGGATGTTGTGGTATGGCAGGCTCTTTTGGCTATGAGGCCGAACACTTTGATGTGTCTATGCAGATTGGTGAGTTAGTGCTCTTCCCTACAGTGCGGAAACAGGCTGAGGAAGTAATTATTGCTGCCCCGGGTACCAGCTGCCGACATCAGATCAAAGATGGAACGGGCAGAAAAGCCAAACACCCGGTAGAAGTGATTTGGGAAAGGCTCAAATGAAAAGGCACCCCAGCTTAATACCGCTCTCCCGTTTTCACCGAAGCGTGCTCTTCCTGGCTCTCGTTTGTAAAAAGAACGCTCCTCCCGTAAAAGGCTATCCAGAAGATGATGATGGCAAGCGTGATTATGCCTTGACTTTCTATAAAAAGAAACTAAAGCTCCATATGGACCTTGAAGAAACAAGGCTCTTTCCGGAAGTTGTCGGCATTAACGCTCAGCTCAAAACCCTGGTGCAAGAGCTGCTGGCCGAACATAAAGCCATAGACCAGCTCTTTGCAGAACTCCCAACCACCGGCAATCTTCCAGACACACTCGACAGGCTGGGCATTCTTCTGGAATCTCATGTACGAAAAGAAGAACGCCAGTTCTTCCAGCTGATCCAGCAGAGTTTGGAGGAGACAGAATTAGTAGAATTGGAAGAACTTTTACACTAAAAACACTCATCCACGACCGTCTGGTCATCCGAAAACACCTCGGATCGATGTGCGGCTGGGATCCAACATCAGCGTGACCATCGGCCAATAAAAACTGTCTTATGCAATATTTAACCCCGATGGTTTTGATGTTGGTCTCTTTTTCTTTTGTTACTTTTCTTTTGGAGATACAAAAGAAAAGTAAGGAGATGGGCGACCTTCCCGGACCATAAGGAACTAAACCTAACAACCCTCGAGACTTTTCACATTCCGAAAACTGATTCTATGAGAAAGATTCTCTTACCCTTTATCCTTCTTTTCCTGGTTGCCCTACACCAATCCTGTCAACAAGGTCATGGGCAGCAAGCAGACGGATATCAGGCTACAGCGCCTGTCAGCCAAACTGCTGACAACTACTGGCTACTCACCGACCCGGAAGCAGACATCTACAACTACCTGAGAGAGCCGGTAACCATAGATGGCCGGTCCAAGCTGATGATTTTCAATCATCAGCAAAACACCCTGCTTTTTTACGATATAGAAAAGCAGGAGCTTGAGAAAAAAATCAAGTATGATTTTCAGGGCCCTAATGCCGTGAATGCTGTATTCCCGGGAGGAGGTCTTCATATGATCAGTAAAGATTCCATTCTTATCTATAGCCAGCGGCAAGCGACCTTCTATCTTTCTGATCTTAAGGGAAGCATCTACAAAAAGACGCGAATCAAGAATGACAGTATCGGTTTCGGAGCGATTGGAACCTATTCCACCCTGGCCCACAGAGGAAACAACGTCTATATGCAGTCGCTGCCTGCTACCGTAGGTGAGTTTAAAACCGACTATGAAAACCGCCCGAATATGTTTGGTAGCATTGACCTCAATACGGGTTTGACCAAGGAGTTTGTACTCGATTATCCCAAACCATACCAGGGTAAGGATCATTCACAGCAACTCAAAATGGCCGACATCATCTATAGTGCAAAAGCAGATAAGTTTGTCATCAGCTTCCCACTCTCCTCCGATATCTATGTTACCGACTTTGCCGGCTACACAAAGACCTATCCTGCCCAAAGCAAACTGGTGGGGACCTCTACGGAAGTGGAAAAAAAGAGAAAAGACATAGGCCCCAATCAGATCAGCGGCCATTACTTCTGGATCAATGACCGCTACGGGAAACTGGTTTATGATCCCGTATCCGGTTACTATTTCAGGGAAGCCATGAAAGGACTGGGCGAGCGGGATTATGAAGCCAGGGAGTTCAATACCCAGAAAGAGATTGTGGTACTCGATGCCAACTTCAGGCAAGTGGCCTCTTTACCCCATCACGGAGGTACCTTTATGTATTATTTCTTCGATAAAAATCAGATCTACTGGAACAGGGACTTTATCAAATACAACTTTGAAAGAGAGAATGAAGACACGATTTACTTCGAGCGCAAGCGGTTTTATTAGTTTCAGTATGCTACTCGTGCATTAGTATCAATAGGTTTACAACATCATTATTCATGAAGTATCTAATTACTTTTCTCCTCTTGCTTGCCACTTTTACTTCAGCAGCTCAGCTCGCCATTATTCAGGATAAGGACGGCTACACGAATGTGAGAGCTGATAGCAGCCTCAAATCCGATGTACTCTTCAGACTTATTCACGGGCAGGTCTTTTACGATAATTACGATTCACCGATTCCAAACCCTGATTGGAGACCCGTCACTTTCTCAGAGGGGCCTTCCCCAGGTAACTGCTACAATCCACCCGGAAAGTCCGGTTTTATGCACAGCAGCCGGATACTTTACCTTCGGGATATCAAATCAAAACTGATCGGGAAGATTTCAGGAGAGCAGGTAACCCTGAAAAACGATAGTATTGAAGTTGGCCTTAGTGTAACAAAGGTCTTAAGTCAACCTAAGGCGGAATGTTTATTAGGTATGGATCAGGGTGTTGGCCAGCCTGACAACAAAGTCTCATCTATTATTGTCTGTATCAATAATGTACCCGTCTCTATCCCTGCCGAGGCTACCAGCTTTCTTTATCAGGTCGATAAGAATACCATTCAGGGCTATGTCTATCAAAACCTCATACTCATCACCTCCGGTACCAATTCTGCAGCAGGCCACTACGAATGTGTTTGGGTAATAAAAGACGGTCGTTATTTAAAACGCTTCGTCTACTTTGGCCCCTGACAAGCAAAAAGCCCAAAAGAGTGTAAACTGCCTGGCCTCTATTTCACCATTGGATCAACAGATTTTACAGCTGCTCTGAGCTGCTGGTCCGACAATTTATCAATCTGCGGTAGCGTGGGCCGGTCAGCGTCAAACCCCTTAATTTCAGTTCTATGCTCATCCATCCAGGCGACCAGGGCCTTGATTACCCTGAGGTTTGAGTTGCCATGAGAGGTACCATCTCCAATATTTCTGTTCATAATAGCCCTGAATGAATAGAGGGGCTTCTTTGAAAAATAGATCTCAGACAACTTTGCTGTGAACTCTAACTCTTCAGAGTTTTTAGAGTATCCGTTCTTTTTATCGATGGCATGCCTGCCTTCGTGCGCATAAATGCTGGCTCCCTGTACGATATTCTCCATCAGATTGATAAAGGCAAGCCTCAAGGGCCCATCACTCAGCCCTGTATTCTGTAGCGAGTCCAGCAACTCCCTCCCTTCATTATAGGTAATGCGAGTGCTTAAACCCGGCAAAAAGGAATAAGGGTTTTCTTTTGCCAGCGCATCATCTTGCACCGTCATTTCTTTCATTCTCTCTTTAGTTTTCCTGATTTCCACCGAATCAGTCAGCATCAGCCAGGCCCTTGTAGGCCCTGAGGTGTAGGCACTTCTCACCTGAAGAAACGACTCATCATTTCCTGCCCAGCCTCCGGTCTCTGCCTGACCGTCCCAAAACCATCCTGAATATCCATTAGACACCATATGATCTATAGAGATATACCTGAATTCTGCACTATTACCATGTTGACTGATCAGCTTTTTATCGTCAAGCACAATGTGTCCCATATGGAGTCCATAGTAACCATTGGCATTAATGAAAGTGAGAATCGCCTTAAATCTCTTTTCCACCTCTTTTACAAAGGCCTCATCTGAAAACTCAGGTTTGCTTCCGCTCCAGATAAGGCTAGCCCACAAACCCTCAGCTTCATTTCTCATTGCCTTCTTGTACTTCTTTTCCGAGCCTTTTCCTGCAACTGTCTGCAAATAAAAATCGATGGAAACAGCTTCAATTTTCTGTAAGAAATCGTGATACAACAGAATCTCATTCATCCTTTCTTGTGTAGGCTCGCTGCTGTCATTATGCATTTTATGAACCAAAACGGCATATTCATAAAACCCTGATTCAGCAAGCCCAAGAATTATATCTTCGGTATATTTCTCTTCACCGGCTACACCTGAATATTGAGATAAGGCCCGTTTAAATTTGTCCACATCTGCAAGCAGAGAAGCATGTACCTGCTCTATATCAGTCAATCGATAGTACGACATCCAGGCATCGAAAGCCTCCTGCCCTTTTTGCAACAAAAGACTGTAGCCCAAATACAATCCGGCCAGGTCTACATCCCCGGGCCTGCCGTTTGCCATCTCTTGCAGTAATTCATAGGCATTCTTCAGTTCCTGGTCATCACTGACCACAGCCCCCTTCAATATTCCGAACTTATATTTTGCCAGTACATTTTCGCAATAAGCCATCGTTCCACGGTACTTTTCCGTCTCCGATTCACCCAATTCAATGGAGCTACGGCTTGCGGAAATCGCTTCTTCAAATCTCCCTTCGTCTGCCAGGATGCGTCCCTTTAATCCATACAGTGCACTCAATGACTCTTTCAGGGGTTCAAGAGACTCAAGCATATTAAAAGCACGGTCACTATTTTGATAGAACAGCCAATCCATCTTGGCGATGAATAGCCCTGCCATGGCGCGATCCTCTTTCCTCTGCTCATGATCATTCCAGACATTGGTAAAAATGGAATAGGCCGTTTTATGGTCCATCTGAAAGTAGGCATTCCGAGCGTCCTGAATGGATTTGTTGTTAGAATCTACCGTGTTTCCACTTCCAGAATTACAGGAAAAGAGCAGGCCAAAGAAAAGGAAAAAAGTAAAATAGAGTTTAGACATATTTCAGGTTTTTGAGTTAAGTCAAACATACGGAAGATTTTTTAAATTGTTCTATTTTTTAGAACAGATTGAAAACCTGATCGTTTGACTATCTTTGAGAATCAGATTCTGGTTACATGGAATTAGCAAAGGGAAAGCTGGCAGATATCGCTGAGCATTGTATTTATGAAATAGCCACTGGCAAATGGCCTCCCGGTATGAAACTGCCTTCAGTACGAGCCGGAGAAAAGTCCTGGGGAGTAAATCGCCTGACGGTGCTGGGGGCTTATCGTGAGCTGGAGAAAATCGGTCTGGTGGTATCTAAAGACCGTAGCGGTTTTTATGTGGCAGAAAATGAGGCATCTGAAAGCACTGAGGCTAACCTGGTAGCGCTCTATTCCAGGATAAAAAAGCTTATCGGCAAACATTCCGACTTTAACCTGGCCTACACTTTCAGGTTTTTCAATGCCCTGGCCATTTCAGAATCCAAGACCCATCCTACTCATGCTTTTCTGGAATGCAGCGATCAACAGGCCGGAGATCATGCCAATGAGATTTATCAGATGTTTAAGGTCTATGTACAACCCCTTTGCCTGGAGGAGAATTTGCACGAAGGCCCGAATATTCCCGATAGTATTACAACACTGATGACAACCGGCTTTCATATCAAGGAGGTGATGGAGCTAGGAAAGAAACTTAAGTTGGAGGTAACCAACGTGCCTATTGAAGTTGATCCGGGAGCTTTCAGCAAAGCCCTGGAATCTACCAAAACAGCAGTGGTGATTGAGTTGGAAGGCAATATGTCTTCCAATATCACACAGGATGTAAAAAACCTGACCGAGAATGTCTCCATTGAGCAAAAGCTGGTCAAAGATGTTGAAACAGACGTTTCTAAACTTCTGGATGAAGAGAAAAACCAACTCCTCCTCCTTTCACCCAGGGTTTGGGGAAGAGCTTCTTCTGAAATCAAAAAAGACAAGCGGGTAAAACTCATTCGTTTCAGAATCTCAGATTCTTCCTGGAAAACCGTATCCAATAGTTTGAGGATACCTTTCCGAGCTGGCTGAATTCACTCTGGCCTCTGCACATATCCATCAGCCCCTTGTAAAATCCGCTGACCACGATCTGCTTACCCTGCGGCTGTCAACAACGTTAAGACAACCAACCGATCACCTTGCTATGGGATATATGGGTTTTGGTATGAGAAAGGAGGTTTATAAACGTAAACCTAAAAAAGCCTTCAAGAAAGTAAAGGCGGCCTATACCGCAACCCCAAAAGAAGCCAGTCAAGCCAGTTATAATGCCTCAAAAGCCTATCAGGACATAAGGTTCAGGCCTGCTTACAAACGTCTTTGGTTTTGGCTCATACTGATTTTGGCGATGGCCAGCGCTGTCTACCTTTACCTTGAGGACACAGTGTTTTCAGAAGCCAGGTGGCAGGAACGAATAGCCCAATTTGAAGAAACAGGTATTGCTGACCTGTACTTTGAAGATCAGACAACCCTTGACAGCCTGGTGAATTTCGTAAAGCAAAAACAGGGAAAAGTTGCTCATATAGGTACCTCTTACCATGGAGATATGCTTCTTAGCATACGATCAGCCAACTACCACACCTTATCTAAGGGACAACGAAAGGAAGATCATCATAAGTCTCGGGGTATGTCTGTCAATGAAATTCTCGAACCCGAAGTGATAGACGGCAAGCTCTTATACCACATTAATGACTACAAGAAGGTTTATGACCTGTATTGGTCATATGATCTGGCAGTCAATAACGTTCGTGATGTCAACACTACCTTTTTAGCGCATCTTAGAACTGAATATTCCGTGTTGGATGACATGCTTAGGAAAGCAACCAAAACGGGTTATCAGTTGCAGGAACTGGAACATGGCGTTATAGCCAATTTCAGGAGGTTAGGACGTGGATATCTTTTTGCCTTTACCGATAGTCCTGATTCGTTGAATACAAGAAGCAAGCTAACTGCCATAACTACAGGAGTGTATTGGGCAGACGGTCCTTACGGTTGGTAATTGATACAATACTGGCCAGACTCAAACAGAAAAGCGGATATGGACACAATGGGATGGTATATGCGAAAGAGAAGCCGGAAGAGGAAAACTCCGGGTGCCTTTGAGAAACTCAAGCATCTCAACACCCACAAAACCCAAGGACTCGAAGGCTTACCTGAAGCGTTTACCGTAGATTCTGGTAAGGTTAGGAAAAGACCTCTTTACCTGACTAAATACTTCTGGTATCCATTTATCTCTGTCGTTGTTGCTTTGGCAATCGCATTCGACCTGAGCACGCACAGTTTCTCAAACTCCGTGTTTTTTGGATGGATGGTGGCTGATGATGATACTCACGAGTTGGATGAGTATTATGAAGAGCATAAGGCTGGTATGGATAGTGTTTTTCGATTTATTCAAAAAAGGAATGGCAAGCTGGCCGGAATCAGGCTTAACCAGGAAGGGATCCTGCTGAAGCTCCGGTCTGAAGACTATGAAGAAGTGGGAAAAGGCGTGAATCCGTACTTTTATCACCGTAACTCTACCGATTTTCATACCAGATATGAGCCTGAAATCATTAATGGAGCTCTAAGGGTAGACACTTATGGCAAGCACAGACTCTATCCTGATTTTTGGTCGTACAATCTGGAGGCAGCTCGTTTAAGAGATATTAATACCACCATCATCGCCCATTTGGAAACCAGCTATACGGAACTTCATTCCATACTGACCATTCTGGCAAGAGAACATTATGAAGTGAATTTGCTCAAAAACACACCTGCTACCTCTTTGCAATTTCATGCCTCTAACTATGAAATTATCATGAGTGACCAGCCTGATAGGCCTGGACAGGACCCAGGGGTACAGATTGTCGCCAAGTCTCGTTTTTCAGATTTAGCAAAGCAAAGTGGCAGAGAGTAAGAATCCGGAAAAAGACCTTACTTACAATACTGGCTCAGGTACTGATTTACCTGTTTGCTCCCCAGCTCACTGGCCTTGCGCCAGTCCTGACAGGACTTTGTATTGTCCTTCAGGTTATAGTAGCAAAAGCCTCTGTTTACCAGGGCTGAAGTGCTTTCCGGCCTTAGCTTCAGTGCTTCCGTGAAATCAGCCAGGGCCTCTTCATTTTTGTGCTTTTTTACATAGCTGCTACCCCGGCTAAAGAAATAGAAGTAGCGAAATTCAGAATCTTCAGGGCTGTACTCGATGGCTTTGGTGTACTCGGCAATTGCATCATCAAACCTCGAACCTTTTTGGTAAATTTTACCCAGGTAATAGGCCAACTCCTCGTCTTCCAGCGATATCTTCTGAGCAGCCTTCAGGTTCTCAATCTTTTTGGCAGAACTTGCCCCTTTCCCCTCATAGGCCTTATGCTTTACTATGTATGCTTCTCTGTAAATGGAAGCGGCTTCCAGCGCCTGATCACAGACTTCAATCGCCTTATCGTAATCTTCCTTGTCCAACAACTTCTGTGCCTGCTCAGTAAGTCCAGTAGCCGTAAATACCAGCTGTTTTTTACCTTCCTGGGCCCATAGACTTACACTCAAAAAGATAGAGGATATCAGAACAATAGTTTTTCGCATAGCCGGGTAAGATCAGTTGACCACAACTAAGATATCATTAAACCCTGAATAGAACTAAAGATTTAGTACAAAAAAACTTCCCCGGAAGTCTATCGATCCAAAACGGACTAATGTTTTTCATCATTCAGCTCATCGCTCCGGTTAATCTGCTACAAACCAGATCAATAGAATCAAATGACTTACAGACGACCTTTCCTTTGTAGCTGGCAAGACAAGTCTGATTTTTTTGCGCGGGTAGCTTTCTTTTATGAGCCGTTATTGTAGTAGATAAGTAACCAAGTCCACTCTGATTGACCAAAACGCCTAATCAATGATGGTAAACTCGCTGAAATGCTTTGTACTTACCCCTGGAAACTGCAGGCCTGCATTGACATATTAGTACAACGAACGGATTGATCAACCCAACAAGGAAGCACAAAATGAAAAGTCGTAATGCAAAAATTTTCACAATCATCTGTATGAGCCTGTTGACCCTGGCCTGTAATGACTCAGCCCCAAGCATACTGGACCTGGAGGGTGACTGGTTGATTCCACGAAACGAGGTACTTACAGGAGCCGTTACGGATGCGATTCCGGCACTGACAGATCCTGAGATGGTGCCGGTAGAAGATGGAGCTTACATAGCTGACAACGAGTTGGTGGTCGGTTATGTCAATGGTACAGATGCCCGGGCTTACCCTCATAAAATACTCGACTGGCATGAAATCATTAACGATAATGTGAGCGGTCGTGAAATTGCCATCACCCATTGCCCCCTTACCAGAACCTCTGTAGGCTGGGAAAGAGAGTACAATGGCGTCAGCACTACCTTTGGCGTATCCGGTCTGCTTTATCAAACCAACCTGATGCCCTATGATCGTACCACGCGAAGCATCTGGAGTCAGCAGGCACTACAATCGGTCAACGGGGCCAACATCGGCACTCAGGCTGAGATCTTTCATGTAGTAGAAACCACCTGGGGCACCTGGAAAAGGCTCTACCCCAATACTACAGTTGTATCTCTCAATACCGGTCATGATCGGGATTATCAGCGATACCCATACGGGGATTATCGCAGCGCACCCGGCCTGCTCTTCAGAGTAAACGTGACTGATAGTCGTCTTCCTCAAAAAGAACGGGTACTGGGGATCATCGAAAATCAGGAAGTAAAGGTGTACCAATTCAAATTCTTCGAAGAAGATCAGATTATCACCGACACCTTTAATGGGGCAAACTTTACCATTATTGGCAGTAAAGACAGCAACATTCTTATGGCCTTTAAAGAGAAGCAAATTGATGGTGAGGTGTTGGCTTTTGAGCTTATCAATTCATTTGGAAATCCGGTGATCATGCAGGATCAGCTCGGTAATCAATGGAATATATTCGGTATGGCAGTCTCAGGACCGAATACGGGGGAACAGCTAGAAATGGCCAATGCTTTTGTAGGAATGTTCTTCTCCTGGGCTCCATTCTACGGATTACCGGAGATTTACGAGACTGATTAAATAGTCATAAAAAATGCCGGTCCCTCTTGAGAAGCCGGCATTTTGTGAAATAAATTTGCCTAATTAGCCCGGAGGCAATCAACAATTTATTTATCATCCTCCTTTTGGATCTCTCTACGCATAAACACGAAGTAGATAAGAAAGCCTAAAGAGGCAGCCGTAATGACAATACCAAAGGCCATGCTCGATTCATAGTAGAACCTGCCATATTCGATCAACATCAGGCCTATTCCTGAGAAGAAAAGAATAAGACCCCATTTGAGTGAGCTGTAAAAGCTCTGTTTTGATCCTTCTTTCAAAAGTTCCATTGATTTTTCGTCCACCAGGCCAGCGTCTATCATACGTTTTCTGAGCCTGTAGCCGGTGATGGCTTTAATAATTGCTATTGTGGTAAATCCTGTGAAGCTAAATACAACCACCTGCATCAGCACGATATCCATTCCGTCCATAACGTGATTTTTTCAATTGTTATGCCCCTTGAGACACAGACTCATTTTGAGATGTTGCAGCAAAATCTGAAATTTTATCGAAATTGTTGCAAATGCATTTTTTTAATACAAATCGGCAACCCTTGCTGAAACTTTTGTGTCACACCTAACTCATGGATGATCAGTCGCTGGTAAGGAGCATCTTAAATGGTAACACACAGGCATTTTCTTTTCTGATCAGGAAATATGAAAAGCTCGTATACCATATGGTGCAAAAACTGGTGAATGATGAACCAAGTGTGGAAGAGCTGGCCCAGGATGTATTTATGAAGGTCCATGATAAACTTCCTGGTTTTCGTTTTGAAAGTAAGCTTTCTACCTGGATCGCTACGATCGCTTACCGTCACACGGTTAATCATCTGAGAAAATCAAAGCGTATGGTGTATAAAGAGTTAGAAGAAGCGAGTGAGGAAAGGTTTTTCATTACTGAAGAAACCCCTGCTCAGATTTATGAATCGCAGGACACCGGCAAATATGTGCAGGAGCATATTCAAAAGCTTCCGGCACACTATAGAAATATACTGTACCTCTACCACATTGAGGAGATGACCTACCCTGAGATAGTAGAGATAACCGGGCTACCGGTAGGCACTGTAAAGAATTACCTTTTCAGGGCAAGGAAGCTTTTAAAGGAGCAATTGAGTAAATTTGTAAAACAAGAGGAGCTGTTATGAATATTGACAAGGAACTTCGGGACCAACAGGCTTTTGATGAAACACCATTTTCAGAAGAAGACAAAAAGCTTTATTCGCTACTCATAAGCGAGTTGGATAAGGATTCGGAAATTGATATAAAGCCCTCATTTTCTGCCGAGATCATCAGAAAGCTCGAGGCTAAGAAAAGGAAAGAAGCCCTCTGGGAATTTCTCCTTTTCTCTTCGGCCATAGCAGGGGTGATCTTCCTGACCATTGCTGCCATCTCCTTTGTGGGGAATGAAACCTCAAAACAATTGGACCTTTTTCAAGACAGTCCCGTTGGCCCTGTCATTGCACTAGTCGTTCTGATAATTATCTTTCAGGTATTGGATAAGAAATACCTCCGAGACACGCGCATCAAGGGGCGTCTGAAGCAGAGCTGAACGCCCGGGGCAATCCAAATGCTTCTTCACCTTCCTTACCTTCCTTTTGCTGGGAGAAGCGCTTAAGTGAGCTCACATAAGTATCAGGTTTATTCAGGAAGACATTTCTTAGTTTGATGAATTTAGGAATCGGCCGAAAGAGCCTTTGCTTCAGTACATCCACTTCCAGACCAAGCAAGTTTGCCACGGTTTCTCCTAATAAAAAATGTGAAAAAGCTCTGCCCTTTCCTTCAAGCTCTGTGCCCCTGGTTGCCTGATCGAAGTAACTCATCAGGGCATTCGTTAAATTGATACCAGCTTCCGATTTTCTGAACTGCCGTTTGCGAATTTTGCGTTCGAGTACGTTGGCTGCCTTCATCGATTCCGGCAGTAACTCTTCTCTCAGCCCCAGCAGTTTCCCCACCAGGCTCCAGTACCTGATATAAGCCAGGCTTTCCTCTCCACTCATATGTCTCGCCATGTTGCGAAGGCCACGCATAGGTATCAGCGAAAACGACAAATTAGTTCCGGCAAGATCTTCCTGATTGATGGGCCTTCCGAAGGTGTCAGACCAGGATTTATCCTGCGCCACATAGTAGCGGATAGTTGCGTGCATCAGGCGAACTTTCAATATAGAAGCCAGTCCTTTTCCATTAGCACCGAAAGCATTTGGAGCCATTACATCCAAGACAAATTCGGCTGTCTCCAACAATCTTTTTTCAGGCTCTTCTTTGATTAGTTTCGAGCGTATCAGCACCTCTGCACCATTAGCTGCGGCATAGCAATATGGCAAGGACAAAAAGCCCAGTAGCAACATCAGATCGGAGCTGTTTTTAGCGAAAAACTCTTGACCTTTCTTCTGCAATTCCCGATCAGCTAAATCAGTATTTCTAAACACATGCTGCCACAGATTCCGGAAAGAATCAGCAGCACTTTCTGTGGGTTCATATCGGTTATCAGAAACTGCCACCAGTAACTTTTCAAGTTCGTTTTTTCGGTCAGGGAAGTAAAAGGCGATCACCTGATCGCCCAGGTCGTCCTGAATATTCCGTGAGTGATCCAGTAATTCATTGGTGTAAGAAATCTCTGTCATTGCCATATCAAACTAACGAGAACTCAAATTGATTTGAAATTTATAAACAATAATATCATAGGAGTATTCCTCATTATCCGGTATGCTCAAATTTTGAGCACATATAAGAAAACTACATTTAACTTATTTTAAATCAGATCTTTAATAATCAATAATACAACTATTACTTCAATTATTTTTCTCAATTTTGACCTATAGACAATCTATACCTGTCCGAAAACAAATCAACAATCTCCAGGTCACTCTCAATAAAACCTGACATTTCGTCACCCCATATTAATGTCCCTTATCATTAAACCCTGAGGCTTACAAAACATCTACTGTGTACCATTCCTGCCTCTTGGCCGTTGAATGGTTGACAAGTTTCATAATTGTCTCTATGTTCGCTCCTCAAATCAAAAATCGAAATTACACGGTCATGAAAAGATCTATAATCTTCACCCTGCTCCTATCCATTTTTGCCGGCTTAAAAATGGAAGCTCAGAACCCGCCCAGTACTGACATTTACATTTTCGATTTGAAGGAGGTAAAGCGAAGGGTTAAGATTACAAACCCGTGGAATATCACGAACCGTGATGGCTACGATAATCAGCCCTATTTTTACAATGCAAACGAGGTGCTTTTTACCTCTGCTCAGGCCGATGGGCAAATGGATATTTTCCACTACAATCTGCTGGACAGCACTTCTGAAAATGTGACCAATACACCTAATACCAGCGAGTACTCTGCGCACATGATTTCGCGTACCAAGTCCTTTGTGGTGGTGCGCGTGGAAGAGGATAACAAACAACGCTTGTGGCAGTTTCCGCTGGACGGAAAAGAGTCTCCCAAGCTGATGTTCGAAGAACTGGAACCAGTAGGCTATCATGCCTGGGCCAGCACTGAGGTGGCCATGTTTATTTTGGGCGACCCTAACAGCCTGATGCTCTCCAGCACCAAGGTACGCAACGATCGTAAGCTGGAAGAAAACATTGGCCCTACCATCAAAACAAGAGGCAGAAATTTCCTGTTCTCTAAAAAAATTGAAAAGGGCAACCAGGAGATCTTTATGATTGCAGGCCGTGGCGATAAGGTCAGAAGAATGACCGTGACTCCCAGAGATGCCAATGACTGGGCCGTTACACCACAAGGCACCTACCTGGCCAGCGTGGGAAATAAAATCTGGAAAATCAACCCAACGTTTGACAGTGCCTGGTCCGAGATCCTGGACCTGTCGGACCTCGGGATCGAGAACATTACCCGCATTGCCGTAAGTGCCGATAACACTAAATTAGGGCTGGTAGTAGACCGTTGAGCCCTAATCGGTTTTTAAATACAAAAGTTTTTAAGAAATTCGTCCTGATTTTCGGCAACCACGCGACAATCAATTCGATTTAGTCGTATTATTGCTTTTATTGCGGTTTCAAAAACGAGCCTAACACAAAGAACCTACTATGTTTAAGACCTACACGTTCCCTAGTGTATTTGAGGGTAACAATACAGACCTTAGAAATGTATCTCCCGACCTGATCAACGGTATCAAAATATATCATAATGGTGACGGGTATGTTATTGGAAACCTGGCTTTAACTGAGGGAGTTTCTCCTCACAGAAATATAAACAGTGCTCCGGACGAATTGGATTATAACATTCTGCTCAAATCAGGGCTTCTGATAGCCAACCAGCGTTTAGGCAATCCGCTTACCATCACCACTGGCTTCCCTTTTTCTACTTTCCAGTTGTATAAAGAAGTAGCCTCAGGTCTGATCAATAACCAGCATGTGATTGAGTACGATGCTGCCACTTACGGTGGAGGCTCCAAGAAAAACGTTCAGGTAGACATAGACAATGTACAGGTGATTCCTGAAGTAATAGGCTGTGCGATTGCGCTGAGAAAGGGCATGACAAAGGCCAGCGGAAACTTCTTTGTGATGAGTCTTGGCTATGGTACACTGGAAGGTCTGTTGAGTACTGAGGGAGGTATTGTACAAAGAACATCTCTTTCTACTTATGGCTTGCGTTATGCAGTTAACCTGCTGGAAAAAGAGCTCTCTAAGCAGTATTACCTCGAATTGAAGACGGAACATCAGATTGATGCAGCTTTCCAGAAGGGTGTGATCTTTCTGAACAGAAAGCGTATTGATATTAAACCACTGAGGGATAAAGTACTGAGACAGTATTATGAAGATGTGATCTCTCCTGCCATGAGAAAGGCGTTCAACGATAATGATTTCACCCTCTCTCACGTAATGTACCTTGCCGGAGGTGGCGCTATGTACCCTGAGCTTGTCAACTGCTTTAAGCAGGAATTCCAGGACATTCTTGATCTGGAAGTAGCTCACGAGCCTCAGGCACTTGCCAGCCGTGGTTACTGCATTAATTCTTCTCAGCTCAATGGAGGCGTGAAGAGTACCGCTGTAGGACTTGATATTGGTAATGCTTCTACCATCGTATCAATGTTCGATGAAAACAACTTAAGTTCTGAAACAACCATACCGGCAGATTACTAATTCATGGCAAGAGACTCAGTAGCATCCAACCATTCGGTAAATATTACACAGGTCAAAGCAGGATCAGTGATCACTGGTAACATGAAGTCCAAACACAGCATTCGTGTAGATGGATATGTCACCGGTGATTTGGTCTCTGAAGAAAAAGTAATCGTAGGTGCACATGGAGAAATAGGCGGCAACCTGCTCGGTGCCGACATTACTATTGAGGGTTATGTTAATGGCGATGTACTAACCAAGGGTTCGTTACACGTAGCACACAAAGCTGTGATCGTTGGTCGAATCTTTTCTAAGGAAATCTCCATAGAAAAAGGTGCAGAACTCAACGGGCAGGTAAGCGTAGGTATGGAAGTAGAGATCCCTGACCTGGAAGCCAAAGCGCCTCTGGTTACTAAACCTACCAAGGCCATGGAGACCACAAAAAAAGCACAGAAGCAAGCTTCAGGAGACAACTACGGTACAGTGGCCTGGTAAACAGGCCTTTTTGACTTTCTCCTTTTCCCCTCCCCTTTCTTATTTTATATTTGCCCCCATAATTTCAGGGTAACATGAACCAGCTTATAAACGAATTGCAATGGAGAGGTATGATCCACGATATCATGCCCGGAACCGAAGATCAGCTTTCTAAAGAAATGACAACGGGTTATGTAGGTTTTGACCCTACGGCCGATTCATTGCACATTGGTAACCTGGTACCTGTTATGCTGCTTGTACACCTGCAAAGGGCAGGGCACAAACCTATTGCACTGGTAGGCGGAGCCACCGGCATGGTAGGGGATCCTTCGGGTAAATCTTCAGAAAGACCAATGCTTTCTGAAGAACTCCTGAATCATAACCTCAGCTGCCAGGAAAAGCAGCTAAGACAATTCCTTGATTTTGATTGCGGTGAAAACTCCGCTGAGATTGTAAATAACTACGACTGGTTCAAAGATTTTAGCTTTCTGGGCTTTATCAGAGATGTGGGTAAGCATATTACCGTGAACTACATGATGTCGAAAGACTCTGTAAAAAACAGACTGGAGAGCGGCATGTCTTTTACCGAGTTTACCTATCAGCTCGTACAGGGGTATGACTTTTTGCACCTATACCAAAACCACAGCTGTAAGATTCAGATGGGTGGTTCTGACCAATGGGGTAATATAGTAACGGGTACTGAGCTTATTCGCAGAAAAGCCCAGGGCGAAGCCTTTGCCATGACCGCTCCTCTGATCAAAAAAGCTGACGGTTCCAAATTTGGTAAGTCTGAGGGAGGCAATGTATGGCTTGACCCGGAAAAGACTTCTCCGTATAAGTTTTACCAGTACTGGCTGAATGCCTCAGATGAGGACGCAGCTAACTTTATCCGCATTTTCACACTGCTAAGTGAGGAGGAAATAAAGGAACTTGAAGCAGCACATGCTGCAGCTCCTCATACGCGTACCCTTCAAAAGGCCCTGGCCAAAGACATTACCATTCGTGTACACTCAGAGGCAGATTATGAAATGGCTCTGAAGGCTTCAGGAATACTCTTTGGTAAATCTACTTCTGAAGACCTGGAATCACTTGATGAAGCCACACTGCTGGCCGTATTTGAGGGTGTTCCACAGGTGACCATAGCCCAGGCTGACTTTGAATCTACTACCAGCCCCATTGAGCTGCTCTCCACGGTCACAGAAAGCCTGATCTTCAAATCAAAAGGGGAAGCCCGTAAAATGATCCAGGGTGGTGGTGTTGGTATCAACAAGAGTAAAATTCAGGGTATAGACAGTCTCCCGGAGATCAATCTCCTTCAAGACAAATACTTCCTGGTACAAAGAGGTAAGAAGAACTACTTCCTGGTGACGGTGGTATAGTAACCGCAAAGAACCATCCAACACATATTCTGATTCTCTGCATCAAAATATATGGTTTTGCTTATAAATTGGGTTATTAAGGTAACTCAACATTAGCAACATCATGAATTTACGTTCTGAGCAGGCCGGAACACAATGGACTCCAGTCAGGAAGTTCCTCTTACGCTTTGGTTTTCTGTACTGGGTCTTCTACATTTTCCCTTACGGTTTTGAATATCTCAATTGGCTTACAGCCGATGACATTTCTCCCTGGACAGGTATTACCCAGTGGTTTGGCGAAACCTTTCTCGGCTGGACCTTTAATCCCGAAAGACTGGCTAAGGGCTTTGATTCCAAATACGACTTTGCCCGCTTTATGCTCTGTGGAGCCTTATCAATCATTTTATCCATCATTTGGTCAATTATCGATTCCAGAAAGCGATGGCAGTACAGCAGCAAGCTCCACAGCTTGTTGAGGACCATACTGCGCTATCATATCGGCTTCACCTTATTCCTCTATGGCATTGCTAAGGTGTACCTTTACCAGTTTGGGTACATGGGCCTCGACAGAATGGATAATCCGGTAGGGAATAACAGTCCCATGGGCTTTCTGTGGCTCTTTATGAGCTACTCTCCTACCTATAATATTGGTACAGGCCTGATTGAAATGGTGGGCGGAGTATTGCTGCTCTTCAGGCGAAGTACGCTCCTGGGTGCCATCATCAGCTTTGTAGCCATGGCCAATGTGGTGCTGATTGACATCGCCTATGATGTAACGGTAAAGATGTTTGCCATTCACCTGATGCTGATGGTGATGGTATTGCTGCTGGATGACGCTAAGAGACTGATGAATGTGCTGGTACTTAACAGACCTACAAAGGCCTCAAGAGAGGTGCCGCTTATCAGCAACCCCAGGTACCGCATTTCCGGCTATGTGCTGAAGACTTTGCTCATCGGTTATATTATTATTGCTACACTACAGTTTTCGGGAGGCATCAGAGATACCAGGCTCGACAATAGAAAGCAGGCCATACTGCACAGCAAATATGTCGTTGATCAATTCATCATCAATGGCGACACCTTAGCCCCCCTTCGTGGAGACCAGAACCGCTGGGATGAAATGATGATCGGTTCTTCCTTTTCACCCACCCGTATGACCATCAAAGATATGACCGGAGGCAACAAGGCATATGTTTACGAAGCTGATACCTTGAAAAAGTCATTCATTTTCTATTCCCGCAGAGACAGCACAGATCGCTATGAGATGCAGTACACTCAGCCCTCAGAAAAAAGGTTCGTTATGGATGGCCTGCACAAGGGAGACACGCTGCATGTGGAAATGGATATCTTCAGCCGGGAAGATTACAGGCTCGGGGCCGGGAAGATTAATTGGGTAAGGGATTTGTAAAGGTCGAAGCGAGACGCTTCGGCCAGATCAGTATGGCAAGCAGCGCAATACTGGTCTGACCGATGAAGGTTAATCCGTCTGACCTCCGGTGCTGACGGACCAACACTCACCAGTTACCCAATGACTAATCCTCTCTTGGGTCGACAATTACCACCTCATCCATTTCCAAAGCACTTACCTGAAAATAGCCCAGGGCACCGTTTGAGAGATTGTTTCTTGGATTGGCCGGTGGCGGACTGAACATACCACCATCATTGTTGATAATATTGAACAGGTCGTTATAATAGATAAAAGCTTCTCGCGTAATGCTGTACATTTCTACCCTTACCAGATCGTCCAGGGCAAAAAAACCGGCAATTGGCAGGTCATCGATGGCCTCGCCTATAAACTCGTCCTCGGCAAAGTAGATATCTTCTTCATTGTCTTTAACCAGTTCGTCATTGCCATAAAACTTGAACAGGTAGTGATCTACCCTGTCTTGTGGCTCTTCAGCATAAAAAAGCACTTCAAAGAAATGTTCTTCCTCATCGGGATCGGCCAGTTCGTCTTCATTCACAATTACGACCAGGGAATCAATTTTAGTCACCGGCATCAGAGTTTCCTGAGCAGTATAACTCTCACCATCGACAGTGACCATCATGGTGTACGTGTTTCCTACTACTCCTGCATAAGGAGTTTCGGGCAGGTACACTCCATCCAACTCAGGAAGGTTTTCAGGGTTGTGCAGATAACGCACCTCTCCCCCGGCATTATCATTAACGGTTACCACTGCATTGCTGATTCCATCAGCCAGTCCACCTGAGTAGAAATCTCTCGATCTGGTCAGTTTAATGTAGTTCAGGTCTGTTGTTGTGGTAATCAGTCCTTCAATTACCAGATTGGTCTCGCTTGGTTCAGTATCTAACCTGACCGTTTTCTCACAGGCAAAAAACCCGACTAGTAGTAGCGTAAATATGTATTTTGAAATATGTTTCATGACCGGTTTCTTAGAATTTGATGTTATAAGTGACAGATGGAAGTAGTGGAAAGAGGTAAATCATGCGGGCTTCTTTCTGGGTACCGTCACCAATGATTTCTCCGTCTTTATTTTGCGCAACGCGTGTGTACAATGAAAATGGATTCTGACGGCTATAAGCATTGTAAAGGGCAAATACCCAGGATGTCTCGTATTTCTTATCCTTGTTCTTTCTCGGAGTCAGCGTGGCGCTCAAATCGAGTCTGTGGAAGGCTGGTAGCCTGTATCCATTGCGTTCGGTAATTACATCGGCTATGTAGCCGTCACCCCACTGATAAGAGCCAGAGGGCACAGTAGTGGGCTTACCCGTACCATAGGTAAAGCTTCCACCAAAGGACCATTTATCGTTATAATCGTATGTGGCGAGCATATTGAAGCTATGCCTGCGATCGTGATTGGCTAAAAAGGTTCTGCTGAGGTTTACCCCATCAATGGTTCTGTCGGCTCTGGACCAAGTATAACTGGCAAAGCCTGTTAGGTCACCTTTTTTCTTCTGAACAAAGACCTCCAGTCCATAGCCAGTAGCTTCTCCCTGACGGTACTCTGTAGCCAGATCGGTGTTGAAGAAGAGCTGCGCATTATCTGCAAAGTCTGTCACATTATCCATCTTCTTATAGTAAGCTTCTACTGACACCTCGTAGGTATTGTCTTTAAAGTTTCGGAAATAGCCAGCTGCCACCTGATCGGCCAGCTGAGGCTTCAGATAATAGCTGCTGGGTGCCCAGGTATTGAAAGGCAGGGGTACAGTACCACTGCTGATAAGGTGGGTATTCTGTACCATGCGGTTATAACTCAGTTTAACAGAGCTTTGCGGGTTCAACATATAGCGCATTGAAACCCTCGGCTCAAGATTTACATAAGTTTTGATGGGCTCTAATCTGCCAAAAGAAAGGGTATCAACTCGAGTCGGATTCACATTATCCAGGTCGTTTTCATACAGGTATACATCTCCCTTACCTACGCTCTGGAAGATGGAGAGTCGGGCTCCATAAATAAATGTCAGTTTATCTGACAGGTTATGTTGCGCGCCAAGGTAAAAGGCATGGTCGAGCGCATACTCGTTTTGCAGTCGGGTTTCCTTAAAGATCGACCCCTCCTTCGGTATAATCTCTCCGGGGGCAAACCTGCGGTAGGTAAAGTGGTAGCCAAAATCGAGCTCAAATTGTGGATTCACATAGTAATTGAGATCATTTTTGAGGCTATACTCCTGCAAGTCTGAGTCCCAGGTGAAGCCATCGGCTGCACTGCTAGACTCAAGGCCATAATCGAAATTCGAGGCGATCAGGGAGGTGTTGCTGAACAGCTTGTCGTTGAACAGGTGATTCCAGCGAAAGGTGGCGGTTCTGTTACCCCAGTCGAAGCCAAAGTCATCGCCAAAGCTAAAGTCGTCACGTCCTGAATACAGCGAAAGGAAAAAGCGATTCTTATTATTAGCTCTCCAGTTTACCTTGGCATTGATATCATAGAAGTACACCAGATTATCATTATCAGCCGCTCTTAGAAAGAGGTCTACATAAGACCTGCGGGCCGAGATCAGATAAGAGCTCTCGTTCTGCTTGATGGGACCTTCCAGCGAAACGCTGCTGGCCAGCAGACCAATCCCTGCTTCTCCCTCAAATTCCTTGTTGTTGCCGTCCCTGGTACGTACATCCAGTATAGACGAAAGCCTGCCTCCGAAACGGGCCGGAATCCCGCCTTTATAAAGCTCCGAATCTTTAATAATATCTGCATTAAAGACAGAAAAGAGTCCGAATAAATGTGATGGATCATACACAGGTGCTTCATCGATCAGAATCAGATTTTGATCGGCACTGCCTCCTCTTACGAAAAAGCTGGAGGTGCCCTCTCCCGCAGAGATAACCCCTGGCAAGAGCTGAATGGTTTTGATAATGTCAGGTTCTCCGAAAAGCGCTGGCAATTTCTTTACCTGATCTATATTGAGCTCGTTGCGGCTCATCTGAATGCTGGTAACGTTCTCTTCAGGAGCCTTACCAGTGACCACCACCTCTTCCAGTTCAACAGATTCTTCTTCCAGAGAAATATTGAGTGAGATGTCTTTGTCCAGCACCACCTGCTGCTCCACAGCTTCATAGCCGATAAAGCTGTAGCGGATTGTATATGTACCGGGTGCCAGGGTGAGTGAATAAAAGCCATAGCTATTGGAGATCACTCCGTTTTTAAGCTCCTTGACATAGACCGTTACCCCAAGAAGTTCTTCCCCATTGGAGGCATCTCTGACATAACCATTGAGGGTGTATTTCTGTTGTGCAAATGCTGCCGCAGCGCATAGCATGACCAGTATTGCGAAAAAAGTTTTACGCATTTTAAAAATGAGTTTTTGATGTGTTGTTGTTGATATTTTCTGTTCTCTGAAGCAATCCTTTTGATTACTTCACCTCTGTGACGATCTACCAGAACATCACACGTAAGACAAAACAAAAATTCTACCATTATGTCGATTATAAAGAGAAAAGGTTTCAATTATGACCGAAAAACATCGATGAATTTTGGCAATTCATCCATTAAAAAAGGCATGAGCTCGCGCCCACACCCTTTTACCAATCCAAAACTCTATTCTTAAATTTGCCGCAAGCGGCTATTTATCTTTTTTCACCAGCTTTTTAAGCTCCTGATTCTCTTCTTCCAGTTTTTTAAGCTTCTTATCCATCTCAATCATATATAGGGTAAGCTCTTCTACCTTTTTCAGCAGTGTAGCATCCATATTGCCAAGATCAATTCCATTGGCTTCCACCTCTTTCGCGGACGGTACTTCAGGCAGGTGCTTATTATCTTTTACAAATGCTTCCACCTCGCTTAGTGGTCTGAGTTTAAACTCCGGCTCAAAGACATAGTCTGGCCAGCCTCCCTGAGGAGTAGTAGAAACTCTTACTTTGGTTGATTCAATTTTACCCTGGAAGAGTGCATTACCATCTACTTCAAGTTTTGCTGTAGGGGTTACCGTACCAATACCTACGTCTCCCTGATCTGATATATACATTCTGGCCGTACTTGCCGTAAAAAGCTTGATCCCTCCGTATCCGGAGAGTCTTGCTTCTGCCGATCCAGGCACACTGTACCAACCCAGGGTATAGTGACCAACATCATCTCCCGCATAAGTGAATGTATCTCCTCCAGGACTATAGCCCATGGACTTATTCAGCGGGACGTAAATATCTCCATTGACGTGAAGCTTGGAAGCGGCCGTTGCGGTTCCTATCGCCACATTCCCTGTCTGAAATGATATATCTGAGGCACTAGCCGCCCAAGGTGATGATGAAACGGAAGCTAGTAAAGGTGAACCATCTGCCAGCAGATACTCAGTTGCCGCTATTTTACCTCCTACAGTAAGGGCGGAGTTAGCTTCCAGGTTTGTGGTATTAATTCCTATTTTACCCTCCTGAGTGATTTCCATAGCATTAACACCTGTGCCCCAGTTGTCTCCTGAAGTGGTACCATCTACCATAAACCTCATACCTTTATTAAACCCAGCCTGAAGTTGAAAGGCTCCACCGTTTGTCGTTGGAGTTATTCCAAACATAGCACCATTCGTGTTGTCTCTTATAGTGATGTATTGATCTTCGTAAGCACTATTTCCAAACTGGGCCACATTCCCATTACCTCTCACATCCAGGTTGGTCTCAGGGTTGTCAGTACCAATCCCTACTTCGCCATCCTTTGAAATTCTCATTGCCTCAAAACTGTCATCAGCCCATGCTCCAGATGACTTAACTCTAAAAGCCAGGCCCTGAACATCATTATCATTTGCCTCCTGAATAGCCTGTATTTGAGGTCCGTTTAGTTTTCCAATCATGATCGAGCTGATCACATCTCCATTTGCCGAACCCGCTCCCTGTACATGAAGATTAGCGTCCTCATCAATCACAGAACCAATACCTACTGTTCCTGAATTGAAGGTAATAGCGGAGGTTCCTGTAGTACCCCAGGGTGATGATGAAACGGAAGCTAGTAAAGGTGAGCCATCTGCCAGCAGATACTCAGTTGCCGCAATTTTACCTCCAACCGTTAGAGCAGAATTAGGTTCTAAGGTTGTGGCATTAATACCAACGCTGCCACCATTAATCGTCCTCAGCATCAGGTCTCCTCCCAAATAAGTATCCAATGCCATAATTTCATTAGTAGCATCCCAGGCCAATCCTCCTTTAAGTTCGGAGACATTACTGGTGTTTTGCTCGTGGAAGCTGATGTAGGAGTTTTTTTGGTTCGCTGTTTCAAGAGAGAGTCCCCCGTGATCTGAAGAAAAAACGTGGAGCGTGTTTGTTGGAGAGGTCGTGTTAATCCCCACCTTACCATTGTCGAATTCACCATAAATCAAGGCTGTTCTCTGGGAAATGCGCCTATTGGCAACATAAAGTCTCTCCGAATCACTAACCGCTCCAAGCCCTGCCTCATAACCTAGAAACACATTGTAACTACCTGTGGAAGAATTATCACCAGCCGAGTTCATGCCAATGGCCACATTTCCAATTCCTTCGAGCCCTCTACCCGCCTTAGAGCCGATTCCCACATTATACTGTCCACCTGTATTGTTATTACCAGCTTCGGTTCCTATAAATGTATTCATACCAACAGCGGAGTTATTGAGTCTACCTGCGTGGTAACCTATTGCTACGTTCTTATGTGCCAAAGTACCTGAAGAACCTGCCCCATCTCCAATATAAACGTTTTGATCTCCGTTATTGGCAGCACCTGCACCACTTCCTATATAGGCGTTTCTCGAGCCTGAAGTATTTCCATAGCCAGCTTGCCTGCCTATGAACATATTATACCCTCCCGTTAAATTAGAACCTCCGGAATTATAACCAAAAAAAGCATTGTAAGACCCTGTAGAATTAACACGCCCTGAATTCAGCCCAACAAAAGCATTTCTAATACCAGATATATTGTCACGACCAGAACCCGCTCCTATGAAAGTATTTGAACTCCCACTTGTATTAAATCTTCCCGCCTCTGACCCTAAAAAGGTATTAGCGTTGCCCGTGTTGGTACTAAGGCCAGAAAAAAAACCGATAAAAGTATTTTGATTACCAGTGGAATTAGTCAAACCAGCATCCTTTCCAATAAAGGTATTATAATAGCCCGTGGTATTCGCTTGTCCGGTACGCAATCCCAAAAAGGTATTATCTCCCGGAGAGGCAAGCAAGCGATTATTCCCAGTCCAAATACCAAAACCATTAGCTATGTTAATGTCACCATTTACAGTTAGTGGGGCTACAGGTGAAGTCGTATTAATACCAACCCAGCCCTGCTCCCCTATATGAAAAGGAGAACTCGTTCCCGTAAGGTTTCCAGTGAGGTAGCCTATCTGAAAGCCCGCAAGTCCGGAAACCAATTGCCATGTTTTATTATTTCCCGTATCTGTCATATCAAGCTTGGCATCACCCGACTTTTCAATTTCTACATTGTCTGTATGGACAATCTGTGCCTGAATAGTAGCAGAGGTAAAAGCACCGACAAGCATTACGAGGAGAATTCTTTTCATTAGTTAATATTGTTTGGATTCATATGCTTAGTAGGCGGCTGGTAGTAAAAGTGAGCATGCAAATGCATTTATTTTTTGAAAAAATCTGCTCAGGAAATTATCTCTCTCTATATCGCCTTTGATTCCAGGCCAAGTTTAAACCACATGGCTATGTGAGTAGCGCTATGGGCGTTCTTCGGTTCTCTAATAAAACAGAACTATGCGCACCCGACACATACACTATCTCCTTTTTATTCCTTTCATTTTTTGTGCCTGCGACAGCGGTGACGGAAACCCGGTACCTGCAGAATTGAGTGCCCCGAAAGCCACTATTACCCTTGTTGATGACCCCTTCAATAATGGCGATGGCTCGGACCTGCTGGTCGCTTTTAACAAAGGTTCTGACGAAACCCTGATTTCTGAATACCGGATCATGGTGGTCAAAAATGAGAATGCCGGTTCTTTTAACCTCACCAGTGCTGAGGCGCTTCCTGATAGCCGGTATGTAGCCGTCACCCCCAACGGCAACGATCAGGAGGTGAGCCTCAGTGCCAATCTGATGGACGCGGATGGAACAACCATCGCGGAAGGCAGACCCTATGTTGTTTTTATCTTATCAGTAGCCGATGGAGATCAGGCCACGCTCAATAGTCTTTCGACTGTTTCTTCTGCTATAGAACTGGCACAGCACGCTATCAAAATTACCTATATGGGTAATATGGGGTTTTTAATTTCCGATGGCAGTAAACAGGTAATTATTGACGGGCTCCATGGCAACCTTACGAGGTGGTACCAGGTACCTCAAACGGCTTTGAACAATCTTCAGTCGGGCAGAGCCCCTTTCGGACCCTCGGATATTGCTATGACTACGCATGCCCATAGTGATCATTATGCCATCCCGGCTATTAATACCTATCTCGCTTCAAATATCAATGGCCAGTATCTGGCACCTCCTCAGGCCAGAAGCGGTATAAACGGCAGTCGCGTTGCCAGCCTCAGCCCTGTCTTGCATACCAGCGAGGTATTTACTCATAATGACATCAGGGTTGAAGTGCTTCATGCCTACCATTTCGATCAGTTTGGTAATGATTTTTCAGGAGTCGAAAACTATATGTATGTGGTAGAAATAGGTGGACTCAAAGTATTACATATGGGAGATGTACGCTATTCTGCGGCCAACCTTTCGCCCTTTAATCTGAAAGACAAGGGCATTGATGTGGTTATCATCCCCACCTTCAACACGTTGATAAGCATGGCTAACAATGATCTTATCAAAGATCAGATCGATCCAAAGCATATTATTGCCACCCACCTGCAATCAACCACAGCGGTTTCGACAGTTCAGCTGGCTTTTCCACAAGCTGATGTCTTTACACTTCCTTTGGGATTTAAAAGATATTAGCGGATTTAGTCTACACCATTTTCAGGAAACTTACCGGTCTTGGTACGGTAAAAGGCTCTGATGGTTTCAAAGTCTTCTTCGATATTACCAGATGGATAAATGGTGGGACCAATACCTGCCCTTTTTTCCTTGTAGTCTACAAAGCCAACTACAATGGGCACCCCGGCTTTCAAGGCAGTATAATAAAACCCTGTTTTCCATTCCGTTACGTACTTGCGGGTACCTTCGGGTGTTACTATTACAAAAAGCTGATCACGATCTTTGAACAGATCAGCCATCGCCTCGACAGTACTTTTTCTGGCCTCTCCCTCCTTTTTAGGACTACGATCAATGGATATGGCCCCCATACTCTTCAGAATCCAGCCTAAAGGCCCGATAAGAAATTCTTTTTTAATGGTGTATCTGAGAGGTACACGTAAGATATAAAATGAGGTCCGGGCCCATACAAAGTCCCAGTTGCTGGTATGGGGCGCGGCTGTCATCACGCCCTTGGTAACTCCTTCGGGGAGTTCACCTTCTATCTTCCAGCCCTTGAGCCAAAACCAAAACTTAGACAGTAGGTACATCATAGTGCTATAACCCCACCATAAAACAGGGTCGCTCAAAGGTATTACAGATAAGGAAATAACAGCCTATTGTTCGGATTCAATTTATGGCAGAGCAAAAAAACACGCGACAGGCAAGTTTCAGATACTTCAAAAATGAAGAAGAGACACTCGGAGATCGATTGCTGTGGTTGTTTGTTTTTACGAGGTATGGACAGATTGAGCATCTGACACACTACCGGAAATCACCAAAAACAACCGAATAACAACTAAAATTACCCATCAAATAAACTCACAATAAACCACCTCGTTTTTCGCTCTCTCTATAATAGAAATGCAAGCTCAACAATACTCAAAACAACCTGTAATCATGAAAAAAAATAATTGGCAAAAATCATTCAACGCAGGACTCGCCCTTTTTCTCCTGTGCTCTTTATTCTCATGTAATAGTCTGGATGAAGTCCTTCCCGAGACGGGTGAGGAAATTGGGATTGGTAGCACCCCGGGAGAAAGCCTCAAAATTCTCGTAGATGCCTCGCATGATGGTGGTGTTTGGTGGTTTCCGCAAAGCGGCACTTATCATCAGGACCAGTTTCACCAGGGGACCTTCCTGGCCAACTACCTGAGAGAAAGTGGATTTATCGTGGATGAGTTGGGGAGGAATGTTACCATCAGTGACCAGGTACTGGAAAGCTATAACATTATAATCCGGGCCGGTGGATTCAGCGATTATACCGAGGGCGAACTGACGGCTTACCAGAAAGCCATTGATCGTGGGATCAGTCTGCTCTTGCTTTCTGACCACAAAACGCACGATCCTAACGGAGACAGACTTGCCGAAATGCTGGGCTTGCAGTTTGCAGGAACAGTACATGAGTATAGTGCTCCCAGCGGTGCCCCTATGGCCGATGTGAGTAGGTTTAGCGAACATGCTATTACCAAAGGACTCCAGTCAATCAACGATATCCCTGCTGCCACTGCACTGATGAATGCGGAGAGCAATAATGCCATTCAGGTTTTGGCCTGGTTCTCAGAGAACGCCTTTGTAGACCTGAACTTTGACGGTGTACAAGACAATGATGAGCCTACAGGGATGCCTTTTATAGGAGTTGTAAAACATCCGACATCCAAAATATTTTTTATGACGGACATCAACACCATCGAAAGAGTTCCTGAAGATCTGATTGACAATATTGCAGACTGGATTCGCGACTAATGAGAGTGACAGTCACGCACTAAATTTTAAGCAAGCTCCTTATGGGAGCTTTTTCTTTATCCATTTCAAAGATATGGTGGGTGGACTCATAGCCTATGTCGAAAATTTCCTGTGCCTGTTTCAGGTCAAAGGTACCGAAAGACCTCAGCTCTCTGGGCTCCACCAGTATATCACAGTGCTTGCGGCTACTGTTGACATTGGCACTGATGGCCACCATAGAAATGCGTTCGATCATCTTTTTCATACCGCTCAGGTTATCATCCTTGATCACCGGTACCACATTTACTCCTATCACCACATCGCAGGTTTCGCTAAGCACCTCGGCTGGTAAGTTGTTTACAATACCGCCATCTACATAGAGCTGCCCGTTAATCTGAACCGGATCAAAGATAAAGGGCAGGCAGCATGAGGCCATCATGGGCCTGACCAAAGGACCTTCCGAAAAAACCTCTTTGAGCCCCGTATTCAGGTTGGTAGCCACCACCTTAAAAGGCAGCTGAGTGCTCTCAAATGAGTCCTCATCAAAGTATTTACGAAATACCTCTTCTGCCTTACTGATATTGAAAAGTCCTCTCCAGCTAAATGCAGGCCATACCACCTTAAAGAGGTTGGTACCCGAAACAAGCTTCATAGCCTCTTCTGGTGAGTAACCATGGGCATGAAAAGCACCGGCTATAGCACCCGCACTGGTGCCAGCCACCTCGTGTACTTCAACCCCGAGCTCTTGCAGGGCTTTCAGCACTCCAAAATGTGCCAATCCGCGCGCTCCTCCTCCTGATAATGCCAGTCCTACTTTCATCCTCTAATCAACTCTTTTCAAATATCTAGGTTTATAGAATTTCGCTGAGGGGGAAGGTTCTGTCGAGCCTTACCCCTTTTTCTGTATGTTTTACTGTACAGCACTGATTGACTGCATCATGCTCAAGAAAGAGCACGTAATTATGATCTGCTGCTTCTTTTAGAAAATCTCCCTTCTCCTGCAAGGTCAGGAGGGGCCTGGTATCATAGCCCATTACGTAAGGCAGGGGTATATGTCCAACAGAAGGTAACAGGTCGGCCATAAATACGATGGTATGGTCTTTATACCTGATTTTGGGTAGCATTTGCTTATCAGTATGACCATCGGCTGTGATCACATCAAACTGATCGAAGGAACCTCCCCCATCAATATCAATGAAATTGAGCTGGCCGCTTTGCTGCATGGGCTGAATGTTTTCTTTCAGGAATGACGCCTTTTCCCTGGCATTTGGTTCTGTCGCCCACTTCCAATGATCAGCATTAGACCAGTACCGTGCATTGGGAAAATGAAGCTCCATCCGTTCTTTATCTTCATTTACATAATCTACTCCCCCACCACAATGATCAAAGTGAAGATGGGTGAGAAACATATCGGTGATGTCGCCAGGAGAAAAACCTGCCTGCTTGAGTGATCCGTCCAAAGAGTGGTCACCATGGAGGTAATAGTGACTGAAGAATTTGGCGTCCTGTTTGTTCCCTATTCCATTATCGATGAGGGTAAGTCGATTGCCATCTTCAACCAGTAAACATCTCATGGCCCAGGTACACATATTCTTCTCATCAGCCGGATTGGTCCTTTGCCAGAGAGATTTGGGTACCACGCCAAACATGGCCCCTCCGTCCAGCTTAAAAAAGCCGGTATCAATCACATGTAACTGCATACTTTCTCTTATTTCAAATGCGCATCCAATTTAAAGATCAATTGGGTGATATCCGCTAAAATCCCTTCGTACAATCTCAATTTCTGGTCGCTGAATTCAGTCCATAAAGCAAGGAGATTTTGAAACTCCAGGTCTCTTATAAATGAACTATCAGGGCTTCTACTTATAAAATAGTCGGTGTTTTTGGTAAGATAGGGATCCATTTGATCATCTGCGAAGTTTTGTATTACATCCAGAATTCTGTCTGCCTGAAAGGCTCTTATCCTGTAAAAAACACTGATATCTGAGCGAAGTTCAAAATCGGAAATGATATCGAGTTTCCCTCCACTCTTCAGTATCTCGTACGTATTAGAATTAATAATCCAATTGTTTCTGTTCAGGAAAGCGCCAACATACCAGGAGACGGAGTCGTTGATATAATCTTCATTTCTTAAAATCTTCACAAAGGCCCTGAGGTGCTTTATATTGCGCTCGTTCTGTTGAATCTGATATACGAAAGCGGCACTATCGATGGCCAGGTCAGAACGCAGGGTTTTAAGAAACTCTACCTCAAGTCTTCGCTCCTTCTTCTCTTCTCCCCAATTGTTTAACCAGAAGGCAATACTGATCCCCACGATTACGATGAAAACCTCCAGCACTACAGTTTTAAGGGAAAACTTATTCTTCATCGCTATCTCAGTTCGCTTATTTGCTGATCAATTTTTTCAAGAAGTAGTTCTCTTTTTTGATCTACTTCCAGATAACCGGATTTCCTGGTATTCAAAAAATTCAAATAGCTACCCATCAGATTTATGGCCTTATTTTCTCTGAGTGCCACCACATCATCTACTCCATCTCTCGTGGCTGAAAACTTTACATTCTCAATCACATAGGGATAGATCATGTTATCTACCAGATTTCTGATCACCCCATCCACCCTGGCTATTTCCTCATACTGTACGTCATACAGATCGGCCAGAGAAGATTTAATTTCAAAATCTCTGATCAGGTTCAGATTCCCTGAATTTACCAGGGATATATAGGTGCCGTTTTTGGGGTAGAAGTAAGGAGCGGTATAAGTGCTGGTAATATGGTGTCTTTTGAAAGCCTCCGTTTCCCTGTTTGAGAAGAGATACACAAAAGTCTCGTTGATGTATCTCAGAATCACATCTGATGAATCAAGCACTACCTGCATGTCTGTCTTATCCTGCAGAAGGTCCGTTTTCAGCGATTGAAGATAGTTTATTTCCAGCTCTCTGTTTTTTCTTCTTTCAGACCAGCCTTCCAGCGCAAAGGCGATAGAGATACCGATGATCACCACCAATAGCTCGATAAAGTGGGTCCTCCATTGAATTTTCTGCTTGCTCATGTTAAAAGTTGCTTAACTCGGCCTTTACCAGCTCCAGGATCTCTTTTGTGAATTTTGCCGCCTGACGATAGTTATCAACCTTATTGGATAGCTGACCTTCCAGTGACGAAAATATGTTGCTGTTTTCCCTGACATCAAAAAAATCGGCTTCCAGCCTCTGTCGTGAGGTAAAGTCAGAATATTTCAGGAGTAGAGGGGTGATATAAGTATCGAGATTGCGCTTGTGTAATTCGTTCTGAAAAAACACGTCATTCACTTTGTGCTCATAGTGATAAACGATCTTTCTTCTGAGTTCAAAATTGCTGAGCTTGTCCAGGCCTCCAGATGTTTTCAGCGAATTATATGAGATATCCCTGGGTTCGTAATTGCTTATCCAGCCTGTTCGTAGTAGTAAGAAATTCAAAGAGTCATGCGTGCGGTTATTCTCTCTGATGAGCTCATTAAAGCGCCTGGTATACTTAAGGGTGTTTTCTGTATAACCGGCAAATTCTTCAAAAACCCTGGCATCTGTTTCCAGGTCATCAACAATCCCCTTCAGGTGCAATAGCTCCTCTCCTTTCTCCTTTCGGTTAGCCGCATAGTTTTCAATGGAAAACGCAATGGAAATACCAATGATCACCACCAGAAGCTCAATCAGGTATTCACGCCACTTTAATTTTGCCCCGGCCATAGCTATTTCAATTCTTCTTTGATTGCATCCAGCACTTCTTGTGAGGATTCCATCATGCGTTTGTATTCTCTTACCTTAAAACTGACAATATCTTCCCAACGGGCTACCATGCTTCGGAAACCCGGATCGGTCAGCAGTTTTCTGTCGTTAAAGTTGCCATCAAAAAGTGCTGATGAATGCTCAGAAATATAGGTTAGCAACCGGTCATAATAGTCGGTATTAACCTCAGAAATGTAATCTGACTGCTTATAGTTATTTTCGTAGTGACTCACTATTTTTCTGCGGAGCTCTACATTGGGTATATCTTCCAGCTTTCCGGAGGATTTTAGTGATTCATAAGTGGCAACGGTAATACGCGAGTTGGCAGAGCTAAACATTCTTCTCACTAATATTCCTAATGAATCACTTTCCAGCTCTTCTGCCCTAAGTTTTCCAATGAGGGTGTTCAGCTCATCTACCCTTCTTTGGTTGGATGGGATCTGATTTTCACCAAATATTCGGATATCTCTTTCCAGATCATCAGCAAATGACTCTAGTGACAAAATCATCTCACTCTCTTGCTTAATCCGCTCAGCGTATTTATCGATAGCGAAAGCAATGGAGATGCCGAAAATCACCACTATCAATTCTATAAAGTGATTTTTCCAATTGATTTTGTTGTCTGGCAAGGCTGGTGTGTTTCTTGAAAATTAACTAAAAACAAAAAGACCACAAAGCCGCGCTTCATGGTCTCTATATAAGTTTTTTGGTTGAGCTGGTTATTCTACCACCTCTCCCATGTCTGAGAACTTATCGATTCTCTTATCGATTCTGTCATCAGTATCCATGGCCATCAGAGGCTTGAGCTCTTCCAGGATTGTCTTTTTCATTTCAGCATACATCCAGTCAGGGTTCTGGTGAGCACCTCCCAGAGGTTCTTTTACAATGGCATCCACCAGACCAAAGCCCTTCATATCGTCAGCTGTGAGCTTCAGCGCCTCAGCAGCCTGCTCCTTATATTCCCAGCTTCTCCACAGAATGGATGAGCAGGACTCAGGGGAGATTACAGAATACCAGGTATTTTCAAGCATCAAAACACGATCTCCAATGGCTATGCCCAAAGCACCGCCCGAAGCGCCTTCACCTATGATGATACAGATAACAGGTACTTTCAGAGTGAACATCTCGCGGATGTTTTTTGCGATGGCTTCGCCTTGTCCACGCTCTTCAGCCTCAAAGCCGGGAAAAGCCCCGGGAGTATCGATAAGGGTAACGATAGGACGATTAAATTTCTCTGCAATGCGCATCAAACGAAGTGCCTTGCGATAGCCTTCAGGATTGGCCATACCAAAATTGCGCATTTGGCGCTGCTTGGTATTTCTACCTTTCTGCTGACCGATAAACATAACGGACTGCCCGTCAAGGGTACCAAAACCACCTACCATGGCTTTGTCATCTTTGACAGTACGGTCTCCGTGAAGTTCTATAAAATCGTCAGTGATATTGTATATATAATCCAGTGTATAGGGCCTTTCGGGGTGCCTGGAAAGCTGCACTTTCTGCCAGCGGGTAAGGTTGCCGTATGTATCTTCTTTCAGCCTTTGGATCTTCTCTTCCAGCGAAACGATGGTATCAGATACATCCACCTTACTGCCTTCTGCAAGCTTTTTCATCTCTTCCAGCTTCTCTTCCAGCTCAAATATGGGTTGTTCGAATTCCAGCATAGGGACATTTTTGAAGGTACAAAATTAATATTAATCGTCTACGCTGGGTAAAGTCAGGTGAAAAATTCGACAAGCCCCTTCATTTTTACTACTTTTCCGTAAACGGACTTTTTATGACCTCCGAAGCACACCTGGCTACCATAAAAAATATCCTGATCTTTTTTATGGCCATTGTGATCATCATGATCGTGAAAACACTCTCAGGACTGCTGATTCCTTTGGCCTTTGCCATCTTTACAGGGATCCTCCTGCAACCGATCATTGCATTTCTGGAGAAGAAAAAATGGCCTTATACTATTTCTATCACGCTCATTACCTTGCTCACAGTAGGCTGCTTTTACCTGGCCGGACTGATCATGGTAGATACAGGTTCCCAAATTGTATCTGAAAAGGACAAGCTGCTTGGTCAGATTGAAAACAGGGCTCAAAGCATGATTGAGCAGTTTGACCACCTGCCGGGGGTAGACAAAATAGAAGTTACCAACTTCACTGAGCTGATCAATAAAGTGGCCACCTCAGACTTTATCCTGAACACCTCAGGAGTGGTAGCAGGTCAGCTGGGCACCTTTACCTGGAACTTTATTCTTGCCACTATTTACCTGGTAGCGGTATTGGGCAGTATTGTTCGCTATGAAAAGTACATTCACTACCTGGAAGGTGATGATGATATTGGCCAGCAGCGACTGGTAAAAGCCTTTGTGGAGGTGCGCGATTCCATTGTGAGCTATATGAAGGTAAAGTTCGTTACCAGCTTTTGTACCGGGCTATGCTTCGGGCTTATTTGCTGGGCTTTCAAAATAGACTTTGCACTCTTCTGGGGCTTCTTCGCTTTTATGCTCAACTTCATTCCCACAGTAGGCTCTATCACAGCCACCATTCCCCCTATTCTGCTGGGCCTGATCCAAATCGACTCAGGAGGCACCTATACCTTCTTTATTATCCTGCTTGTGGCCACCCAGTTTGTATGGGGCAATGTAATAGAACCCCTGGTGATGGGCTCTTCAGTAGCGCTCAACACGGTAACGGTCATTCTCGGCCTGGTGGTCTGGGGCTATATCTGGGGCGTTTCGGGTATGCTGTTATCTGTGCCGCTGATCGTACTGGCCAGGGTAATTCTGGCGCAAATGCCCGATGCAGATATGATTGTCAAGCTCATGGGGCGTAGTCAGCTAAAAAAAGTGAAGTAGTACCTTTTCAATTCACCTGAATGAATTCTTTTGAACACCAGGCCATGGCCACCCAATTTCTTATTCGGATAGAAAACGAAGAGGACGACTATGCCGAAAATGCAGCCATTCAGTGCTTTCAAAGGCTGGATGAGCTTGAAGCGAAACTCAGCCGTTTTGTGGCTGACAGTGACATCAGCCGCATCAACAAAATGGCCACAGAAGAGCAACTACCGCTGGACAGTGAAACCTGGCAAGTAATCAAGCAGGCCATTCAGGCACAACAGTGGACCGCGGGGACTTTTGATATTGGCGTGGCTGAGCACATGGATATTTTCAGGGCGACAAAGCAGGGCATTCTCAATGAATTTGAAATGAATAAGGCCCTGGAGAAAGCTCAGCAGGCAAAGCTGGGTTCGAGCATTTATCTGAGTCCGGACAGCCCCATGATTTACTGCATTAAGGAAGGTATGCGCTTTGATCTGGGTGGCATTGGTAAAGGCTATGCGCTGGATCAGCTGGCCCTGTTGCTTGACGACCTGGGAGTAACAACCTATAGCATCAGCGCGGGCGACAGCACGGTAATGGTACGCAATGATACCGCTGTAAGGCCTTGCTGGGAGTATACCATCAGCGCTGCTACAGAGCAGAAAAAGCTCAAACTCAGTAATATCATTGTCAGTGCTTCCGGTACCTTTCATCAGGGCAATCATATCTTCGACCCAAGAACGGGGCAGAATACGGGCATCTCTGAGTTCGACAGGATATGGGTGGCCTCTGAAAACGGAGCTTATTCTGATGCTTTTTCCACCGGACTCTTTCTGCTATCAGTCGAAGAAATTGAAAAACTGGTCGATGCCGTCTCAGAAATTACATGGGTGGCTTATAGCAAGGCAGGAAAACTTCACTTTTTAAGCCGAAATCCATTAAATTTCGTGGCTTAATCCGCAGTAACGCGCTGGAACTGATTTATTAATCTCAAAACTCACTGGCCTATGACAACAGGTAAAACCAACAGACGAAACTTTATTAAGACCTCTACCCTCTTCGGAACGGGACTGGTATTAGCCAATCCTTTTAGCATTACGGCTAAACCGCTGATGGCGGCTGACAAGGTAAATGTAGCCGTAGTAGGCTGCGGAGGCCGTGGTGGCGGGGTCATTTTCAGCAACATTCCTAAAATACCAAGTGCCAACCTGGTGGCGGTCTGCGATATAGTAGAAAGCCGAAGAGAACGCGCCAAAGATCGCTATAATAAAGAGCACAATGGCAAGGTAAAAGCTTATGAGAACTTTTACGAAATGCTGGAGAAGGAAAACCTGGATGCCATCGTGCTGACGACTCCTGACTTCTGGCATAAAAAGCACACAGTAGATGCCCTGGAAGCAGGCCTGCATGTATACTGCGAAAAGGCAATGTCTAACAATATAGAGGATGCCCGCAAAATGGCCGAAGCCATGAAGAAATCCGGAAAGTTGCTTCAGATTGGCCGACAGCGAAGAAGTAACGATCGCTACCGCTTTACCTACAATGTATTGCTGGAGCGAGAGAAGATGTTCGGGCGACTTACCCATGCCATCGGGCAGTGGAATCGCTCCAGAATCTGGACACAAAGACCAAACAAACGTGACAACCTGGACCTTGCAAAGCTGAAAGAGTATGGCTTTGACACGGTAGATCAGGTATACAACTGGCGTAACTATAAAAAGCTGGGCGGAGGTGTGGTCTCTGACTTAGGCTCACACCAGATTGATATCTTCAACTGGTTCTTTGATGCTTATCCTCATACAGTATACGCAGCCGGCAACAACTCCTACTTTGGGTTTGAACAGGCCGATACCATGGCCACCATACTGGAATACGATACACCCAACGGACCCGCTATCGGTATTTATGAGAACATCTCTAACTCCCGTGCCATAGGTGTTTATGAGCGTTTTGTGGGAGACGATGGTGCTTTCATTATCTCAGAAGGCAAGGATAACAAGATCTATCGCGAGTCGCGAGTTCACTCGAAAAAGTGGCAGAAGTATATCGACAAAGGTTATATCAGCAATCTGGCGGATATGCAGAAGTACAAGGAGAAAGAATCGGGTGATTCCGGTATCAAGGAAACCGCTCCTCAGATCAGCTATGACATCAACGAGATGAAGGATATGGGTAAGGTGTATAACCTGGCAGCTCATACGGCACACCTTTACAATTTTATTGAAAGCGTAAGAGAAGAAGAAACACTGAACTATGATGCCGTGAAGTCTTACAAATCTGAGGTATGTATCTACAAGATTCATGAGGCAATCAATGCCGGTGGCAACCGCATTAGGATCACCGATAAGGAATATGATATTTAACCTGATTTATGCATTAAGAATCATAATGAAGGCTTAAAGCACAATAAGTCAGGCATTTATGTTGACGAAGCATAGCATCGCTATGGTGATTCAACAAACTTGTGATAAATGCCCGAATTGAAGTGATTTAAGAATGGAATAGATTTCCTAATGAATGATTCAGGTTTAAGAACTGACCAACTACAATGCAAAAGCCATCTCGTAAGGGATGGCTTTTTTTGCAACCTAGATTCACATTACAATAGAGTCAATCGGACTCTTGACCTTCACAATCTGATCACTTGCCACATGGGTATAGATCATAGTGGTTTTTATCGAGTTGTGTCCAAGAAGTTTTTGGATAACCCTGATATCCGTTCCCCCTTCCAACAGATGGGTAGCAAAACTATGTCTTAGGGTATGCAGGGTGACTGGCTTTTGTATACCAGCCTTTTTTGTCGACCTTTTAACAATTTTCAGCGCGCTACTCCTTGAATAAGAGGCGGAAGTTTGTCCTTCAAACAAGTACTCACGAGGTTGATATTTCCTGAAGTATTCTCTCAGCAACTTCCTTAAATTTTCAGGGAACATCAGCTGTCTATCCTTTTTACCCTTAGCATTGTAAATAGTCACTACTCCCCTACTGCCATCCAGGTCCTTTACTTTCAATTGAATTAGCTCCCCCACTCTAAGTCCGAGGCTATATATGGTCACCAGAATTGCCTTGTGCTTTAAATTATCGGTTACTCTTATTAGTGATGTCACCTCTTGTTTTGACAGAACTACCGGCAGTTTAAAAGCTTTTCTGGTTACACTCAGAACTGAAAGTGATACCTGCCTGTCATAAACCAGCTTGTAAAATAGCTGTGTAGCCCCGATTACTTGCTTTTGATAAGCATAAGACATCTTTTTATGATAGAACAGTGAAAAACACAAGTCCTGTAAAAACGTATCAGCCAGTCGGCTCCAATCTTTGAATTTGCCCGAATGTTGTAGCAACCTCAAGGCATTGATATATACATTAATTGTATTGTGACTATAGCCTTTTATAGTCAATAGCTTTTCAAAATCCTTTAGTGTCTGAATCATACTTCCGCAATAACCAACCAAATCGGGGTCTTCTTAACCACAGCTAAAATAAACGGAATTATCTAATTTACTCACCTATATATATTAAAAAGATTGGTTATTGCGGAACTTTTGACCAAATTCCACATATAAACGAGTTGGCATTCATTGAAACAAACATGAAGTACTTAATTGACTTATCAGGAATGATCGACCTAGAAACATTCCATGAGTATGTATCTAAGAAGCTCGACTTTCCAGCATATTATGGACAAAATTTTGATGCATTTTGGGACTGTTTGACTGATATGGATTCAAATTCAAAAATTAGAGTAGAAGGACTATCAGACTTGAGAAAAAATCTTCCTGATGCTTATGATAAATTAAAAAAGTGCATAGACGACTATCGAGAAGAATATGGACAAATTGAATTCATGCTTTTTGAAGATAGCCCGAGCGGTGAAGGACTGATTAACAACGTATAAACGCATGTAAGAACTTGTGTTCAGAAGTTGAATTGATGTATAATATGGTTACGAGTATAGAGTTTTGGATGAGTCTCATGATTAAGCAATTAATTACTGAACTGTTAAAATTCAAGCCTATGAATATTTTTAAAAACATAATTGTCGGAGTGGGAGCTGTAGTGTGGGACCACAACATTATGACTTGTAGAATATTGTACGGAGAGACAGCTTATCAAGACGGCAGCGATGGGGGTTCGATTCCCCCTTCCCACTCTCTCTTGAAAACAAATAAAAAAACGAAATGCCAACAAGGTGTATAGTGCATACCCTTCGGGATACACACCATACACAGAACGTTAGTGGGCATATTCCAGAGAACTTATGAATTACAGGTTTCTTATTACACTTTTTCTCTCTTTGTCATCCAGTCTGGCTCTGGCTCAAGACCACCTGGAGCCGAATTCGAATATTTTTGAAGACTATGACTTTCAGTATCAATATTATTCTCAAATACGAGATTTGCTTTTTGAGGGACTTTCTGATCAACCAATTAGTCAATTGATAATTTTACCTTCATTCTCCAAAGAGTTGGTATGGCAGATAGACAACAACCAAAAAGACAATAAATATTACTCCATTACAAGTACTGCAAATCATAGTATTTGGTACAATCAATACGAGGACAAACCGAAAAAATTAAAACAAGAAATTTCCAGAAACGAAATAACAAAAGAATCGGCCGAACTGATACGAAAATTGTTTTTGGTCGCATTGAAAGGCGTGAAATATTCTGATGACAGACAGGGGCTTGACGGGACTAATTATTATTTTTCTGTTACTGAGATGGGTTCAAAATCCGGCACGATCTGGTCCCCGAGAAAAGGATCAAAAATGAGAGAATTGGTTGATCTTTCCCAAAGAGTCATAGGAGAAACTCAAAAGCAATCCAACTTAAGTAAGAGCTTAATTAAGGACATTAATAAACTCATATCGGAACTAAATAACGCTCACTAACAAACGCTACGAATGAATATGCGAACTGATCATTTTGAACAGACAGTGCTAAACAGAAACCTATGCACGTATAGCAAATGGAGTGCATACTCACTTCAGTCAGATGTTACCACTCTTACCCAATACTCATGAAGATTCTACTTACCATATTCTTTCTATCATTCTTCAACTTTCCAAACGCCCAGGATGTGCCAACTCTTAAACCAAGAATTGGGAAGATGCTGAATTTCGGGCCAACTGTTCAAAAAGAATGGGCCATAAGAGACAAGGCAATGAGCGATTTAAGCGAGGGCAACAGAACATGGGACGAACTAACACCTGAAGAACAGGCAACCTTTGAAAAGTACGGGGAGATTTATGAAGATATGTGGGATATTGTGGGTGGTGCATGCACTTGGTATTGTGGCGGTGGCCAGGACACACAAACAGCCTCATCCGAACTGACTGCACAAGGCACCAGCACATATAACGCACAAAATGCTCACGATTTAAGCTACGAAACAGCATGGGTGGAAGGCGTTTCGGGATATGGAATTGGAGAATATATTGAATATCATGTTGAGCCGGAAAACCCTCGAATGACCGAAATCATTATTGTCAACGGTTATGTAAAAAGTGATAACGCCTGGAAGAACAATTCCAGAGTCAAAAAATTAAAAATGTACATTGACAATAAACCATATGCCATCCTTGAACTTGAAGACTCTAAAGCCGAACAACATTTCAAGGTTGATCCGATTGGATATGGAGATCGCGACAACTTCGAACTTTTGAAGAAGAAGCCCGGGTTCACGCTCAAGTTTGAGATTGTAGATGTTTACCCTGGCTTAAAGTGGGAAGACACAGCAATAACGGAAATTTACTTTGACGGGATTGACGTACATTAAACATGTGGTAACATCCCCCCTCCCCCTCGTTCGCAACGAAGAGGCTAATCACGGAGCATCTCCATCTTTATTTCGTTAAATTAAAGCCAAAGACACAGCTTTGGCTACCGTGAGGGCGAAAGGAAAGGACAGTGCCTTGAAGTCCCTCGTAACACATCGCCAAACCGTTATGAGCAACAGAGTTGATTTAAAAATATTCCATGAGGGATTTATTACTGTTTAGGGAGAATATAATCGATTCCCAAGAATTTGAAGAGCTTAATAAATTGAGACTTCCGCCTGTTTACAAATCCTTTGCAACCGTATTCAAACCATATTTTGGTTTTACAACTTGTCTTGATGAATCGGATAGTATTAAGAAGGATTTCATGACACACATATTCTGTTCATTAGAAAAAGCGAAATATCAAATAGATGATGATGAACTTTCATTTGAACAGTTTATTGACTTAGAGGACTTACTTAAATATGATAGTCAAAGGTATTATCTTGAGAAGTTTGGATTAATGCCAATTAGTAAGCATGGTCATTCCGGGAGTCTGTTTGTTGGTATGAAAAAAGATAATCTAGATCAGATTTATTATGCCTTAGATACGCATGAGTTTAGTTTTATGGCAGATAACATATTTGAGTTACTAAGTAATTTCAGGTTAGTAACTGTCAATTATGATTTTGAAACCTTGGATGAAAATAAATTGTATCAAAACTGGAGAGAGGACTTTTGGAGGCACAAAAGCTCATAACGAATGCTAAAAATGAATATGCGCACTGAGCCCTATGATAATCTATAATCAAACTTCGACATTTAAGAAAAATGTAGGTGGCATTTTAATAGGCTTTTTGATTATACCAGCAATTTTTCTATTCATTCAAGGGTATATTTTCTATGGAATTGTTTTGATAATAATCTACCTGGCTTTTGAAACTTCACGAACCGGTGTAAATTTTAATTTTGGTGAATTTGAGTTTACAGATTTCAGAGAAGTATTGTTTATAAAAATCCGACAAAAGGAAAGTATTAGTCTTAACACTTTTAGCCGCTACAGGGTTAAACTACAGACTACTACTACTACCATGAGGGCTAATTTTGTTCAACATTCTACGGTTTCGCAAGAACACCATACAGTAGAACTTTTTAATAAGCATCAAGGTGAGTTTTTACCAATTGTCAAAAGCGATATTAGTCAGATTCAACCCCTTCTAATCAAATTAGAAGAGCAAAACATAATTTTAAAAGATTAACGACTCACAACAAACGCTAAATCCCGCCTCTCTCCTCCTCATTTGCAACGAAGAGGCAAATCACGAAGCATCTCCATCTTTATTTTGTTAAATTTAGTCCCAAAGGCACAGCTTTGGCTACCATGTGAGCGAAAAGAAAGGTTAGTACCTTGAAATCCCGCACTACGCATAGCCAAACCGTTCTCTGCAAGCAAAAAATTAGAATTTCTGTCCTATTTATTTAATCTCATTCGTCAGATAGGTGTTGATTTAAATTTTAAATAAAAGTAAACGAATGAAAGATTTTATGATGCTGTTCCATAGTGAACCAAATCCAAATTATGAACCAACTCCAGAAGAGATTCAAGACGAATTAAAAAGATGGGAGGACTGGATGGGATCTATTGGTGCTCAAGGAAAACTTAAAAATCCAGGAGAGGCATTAGGCTTCGAAGGAAAAACAATGCACTCAGATGGATCTATCACCGATGGCCCCTATGCAGAAGTAAAAGAAATAGTTGGTGGATTTATGATTGTTAGTGCTGAGTCGGTTGAAGATGCGATCAAACTTGCTGATGGCTGCCCAGCGTTAGCCAGTGGAGGTAAAGTAGAAGTTAGAGATATTATGAATTTTGAAGATATGGAATGACATATCCCGAAAATGAAATAGCACAATTATTTAAGACAGAGTACAGTAACTTGGTTGCTGTACTTTGTCGTTTTTATGGCATTGAAAATATTCAATTGGCTCAGGATATTGTAAGCGACACTTTTCTTAAAGCTATGAAGACCTGGTGCCATAATGGGATACCCGACAAGCCCAAAGCGTGGTTAAGGCGAGTAGCTATTAACCAACTCAAAGATCATTTCAGAAGAGATAACGTTTTCCGCGAAAAAGTTCAACCAGAATATTACCATTCCATTGACAAGGACCTAAATGTTCCATTTAGTGAAGAACTCATAAATGATAGTCAGCTAAGGATGCTGTTTGTTATATGTCATTCTGAACTAAAGAAGGAAGAACATATTTGTCTATCGTTAAGACTGCTTTGTGGCTTTTCTGTAATTGAAATAGCAAAGGCACTTCTTACTTCAAAAGATGCCATTAATAAAAAAATGTACAGGGCTAAGCAAAAATTAAGGAATCACCGTGCTAGCTTTCGCGAGCTGAAAAAATCCGAATACAGCTATAGAATTGACAGCGTCTTGCGAATACTTTATCTACTTTTTAATGAAGGTTATTACAGCAACAATATAGAAAAAGACATTCAATCGGACCTGTGCCGGGAAGCTCTTAGGCTAAGCCTTTTTTTATCACAACAATCGTTTTTACCCCGCAGTAAAATATATGCTCTAATTTCATTGATGAGCTTTCAAGCTTCGAGATTAGAAGCAAGAAAAAGTAAAGACGGACAATTTATTCTCTTCGAACAACAAGATAAAAGTTTGTGGAATAAGGACTTAATAAAGAAAGGAGAAGAATATTTATCCCTTTCCGCTAAAGGCTCTACGGTATCAAAATATCATTTGGAAGCTGCCATTGCCTATTGGCATACTACTGATAAGAGTAAAAAATGGCAAAATATACTTCAACTCTATAATAGACTATTGACGATCGAATATTCTCCAATAATTGCTATGAATCGTACATATGCGTTAGCTAAGGCAAACTCCGTAGATGAGGCTTTAACAGAAGCTCAGAAGTTGAATTTGTCAGAGAACCATTTCTACTATTGCCTTATTGCAGAATTATATAGAATGAAAGGTAATATGAAGAAGGAACTCGATTTGCTTAAACTTGCCTTACAATATGCGGAGAAGGAGAATGAACGAACTTTGATACAAACCAAGATAGAAAGCCAGCAAAAACCACCATCTTATACCGTACTGGGCGCTGGCTCTTCAAAAACGTAAATCTCAGATAACGCACGAGCCAGCTTTACACAAACTCTTAAAATAAACACCTCTAAAATCCCAAAGTCTTTTTATCTTCTTCTCAATTCACGTCTGATACCTTCGGACGTTGACAGTAATTCGGAACAACAAAATTTGATTTGGACCAAATCTCAAAAAAATGAAAACAACCACATTTCTAACATTTGTAGGTGTTCAATGCGGAAAGGCTGAAGAAGCCATAAATTTCTATACTTCTATCTTCCCAAACTCGGAAATTAAAAGCATTACAAAATACTCAGAAGGTGAGGCAGGAGGAACACCGGAGCTTATCAAACATGGAGTGTTTACATTAAATGGTGTGGAGTATATGGTTTCCGAAAGTAATTATAATCACGCCTGGTCATTTACACCTGGGGTATCCCTGTTTGTTTCCTGCAACTCTGAAGATGAGATACAAAATTTATTCGAAGAACTTTCTTCAAATGGAGGTCAGATAATGGTTCCTTTAGACAACTACCAAGGCGAAGGTGATTACGGATTTGGTAAAAAATTCGGATGGTGCGAAGACAAATATGGCATTTCATGGCAGCTGAATCTTTCAGAATAAATGAGATGGATTATTTAGTAATAACTACTTCGCCCAAATTCCACATATCAACCTGTTATAGGCAATTAAGAAATGGAATATCAAGAATGTAACCTGAATATAAGATATGATTTGCCTAAAGACATTTGGGACAAAGTTCCTTTAATTTATCAAAAAATGAATGGCTGGATGGGCTTCGGAAAAGATGGAAATGAGGAAAGCGGAATTCCTTATTGGTTCAGCTATCACGAGGAAGAAAAATCTATTGTAGCCTCCGTTGAACCAAGCGGTCTTCAATTTTCAGCAAATATGGAGTTGAATGAATGGACGGAATGGAAAACCGAATTTAAAAGAGTAGCAACCAAAGTTCTCGGATTTAAGGTTGGTGAAATAGAAGAAGGTGAAGTTGATTACGAAATTCAATGGATAAAAGAATAAACCACCTACCATACCATGTAATACTGCGTTAAACGTATTTCACACTAAACCTTATAAGCAATACAAAGAGAGGGTCAGGTTTCACCAGGGTTAGTAATTGCCAGCATTATTCCATTCTACTATTTCTGTTTCACACATCTGACGCTAAGAGCATAGAACTTGGGGACACTACTTCGGTATATGGCACCTGTATCATTTCTAATATCACGATGCAAAGCGGACTTTAAACTCGTTTCGGTGCTTAGCCAAAATGCAGACCTCTGCCCTCTGCGGTCATAGGATCCATTTGGCCTTCTGTAACCTGATATAGTTGCATTGAACTTTAAATCCCCACCAATTCTAAGACGTTCACCTTGAGAAGTTCCCCTGAATTTTTCATTTAATAATTCACTTTCCGGGATTCCAATAACTTTCTCAAGTTCCAACCAATCTGAATCACTTGAAAGCCTCCATCCATCAGGACAAACTTTACAGGCATCGTACCAGGTATAAAGTCGTCCGTTTTTATCACAGTCATTCAGGTCATCATCATAACACCAGCTTGAATCTGTTTCAAAGGCAAGGTTTTCAGCCATCCAGATCTGTCCATCAATTTCTATCGTTTGATAAATTCTTCCATCACGCTCATCAGTAAAAACTCCTTGCTCCTTTTTTGTACAACTGATTGAAAAAGACAAAACAGTGAGCGTCACTAATACAATTATCCGATCCATAAAGCTCATTCTATAGTTTCAAGATGAAAATATGCTTATCGTCTTATTTACGTGAACTGTTGTACTTCGGATACTATTCAAACTCTCTCCTCCTCGCAGGCAACGAAGAGGCAAATCACGGAGAATCTCCATCTTTATTTCGTTAAGTTTAATCTCAAAGACAAAACTTTGGCTACCGCCCGTGCGGCTGAACAGGACAGTGCCCTACCCTTCCCGCGCTACACATAGCCAGAACGTAGGACGCAAGCAGAAAAACCAAATAATGTAGCATTGATTTATGAATACTTCTGAGATAATAGAGTTACTCGAAGAACATCGCAATGAGCGTGGTATTGATCATTGGAATAGATTGAACCCGGAACCTGATAGCTTGAAGAGCTTTGGTATTGGGTTGACTGTCTTGCGCAAATTGGCAAAGAAGCTGGGACGAGATCATGAGTTGTCCAAAACGCTATGGGAGAGTGATATTTATGATGTCAAGGTACTTTCTCTGCTGATTGATGATCCTAAGTTGATGAGCGTGGAGCAAGCAGAATCTCAGGTAGACCACCTGTATAAGGGGCATCTGGCACACGTGTTTTCATCCTGTGATGCAGCCCTGGCTAAAACCTCATTTGTGGTCCCTCTTTTAATGAGTTGGATCAACAGCAATAACACTATTCGTAAGCGATGTGGATATGGTCTGCTCTATGAGGTTTCAAAATTCACTAAAAAGAGTGCTCCTGACAACTCATTTTTTTTGGATAGAATCGAGCAAATTCAAAATTCATTCAGGGATGAGAAGAATATCATCAAACTCGCCATGGCCGGGGCACTCCTGGGTATTGGCAAAAGAAATGTAGCATTGAATTCAGCGGCACTCGCTGTTGCTCAACAAATGGGCCCCGTTGATGTCAATTCTGGTGTAACCAATTGTGAGCCCTTTGATATTGTCAAGCATTTGACAAGCGATTACCTTAAGAACAAGCTTAACGTCTGACAGGTCACATATTCTGAGAACAATTCTTTAACAAGGCTTATAACAGAAAGAAACCTATCTGATCAATTCTTAGAAAACAATGCCGGATTCCCCAGAACAATAGATTGACGGGCATGAATTACCTCTCCATTCTCGCCAATCCCCTCAACAATTACTTCATAAACTCCAACATCGTCTGAGGTATAGAAATCTATCTGGGCGCGACCTCTGCGGGCTTTTACCAATGGTTCCCAGTAAAGCACCGGGCGAAAATCTGGTGAAGGCGACTTACGGTTCCGTGTATTGTAATCTGGCTGGGGATAGTTACCGGTTTGGATATACAGTTTTGTGCTCAATAGATCATTAAACTCTTCCTGAAAGGGATTGGTCACGCCCTCCTTGAGCCTGATGACGATCACCCCGTTGGATCCAAAATAACCATAACGGGCAACCTCCTGCGCCTGGTCACGCTGTGTACCGTTCTGAGGATCTTTCATAACCCCTACCCCCTCTATATCCGTCATAGGGATAGCAAAAACTTTTTCCAGATCGAGTGTAGGCACGCCATCTACCAAAAACAAAGGGGCGCTCTCGTAGCGTCCTCCTGAAAAGTTGAGCTTAACATCTTTCTTCTTTGGCGTGTTCCAGACCTTCATCCCCGTCACTATTTCTTTTAGGAATTCTGGTACCGAAGCCATATCGGAATAATCAGCGGTCTTCTGATACTGTATAGGCTGGTAATTCATGCGATTGGTCTCCAGTCGGCTCTCCTTTTCCGGCACAGGCTCATAGGCCTGTCCTTTATAAATTTCACCCAGAATCTCTTTCTTCTGGGCATAATCCAACACATAATCTGAAGCCTGAGGAGTGCGAAGTAGCTCTGCATTAAATACTTTATTGTAGTCTCTGGGTCTTACAATCCAGGAGAAATTCATCATTCCCTCGTTGTCTGCCATATCACGGGTAGTGCGAAAGGTCATGCTATTGAAGGTTCGCTTACTGAAAGAAAAGTTATTGAAGAAAAAGGTCTTGCGATCTCCCGTCAGCTCTGTTCCGTCCAACACAAACAGGCCCGGTTTTACCTCAAAAATGGTCAAAGAAACCTGATCTTCAGCCACATAAGCATAAGGTATACTGGACCCATCGAGGGAATCCAGTTGTAGCAATTCATAGAGCAGGCTTCCATGCGAACTCACCAGAGACCAGTTCAGTGGCTTATTCTCACGGTAGTTTGTACGCTCTACCTCCGAAAGTGTAGCATTTACCTCAGGGTTTCCAGGGTCGAGCATAATGCTTCGTATATCTCGCTGCTTTTCAGTACTCATTCTTCGCTCACGCACCACTACTGATAAGTCAGCATTGGTGAAGCCTTTGAGGTTGATGGCTATAGAGGCTCTCTCACGGGCGCCATAGCTCCTCTTATTAGCTACCACCGTTACATAATCACTGTCCACTGTACTACTCCCAGCCGATTGAGCGGATACCTGCCTTTGCTCTTCTGTCTCACTGCTGATGATTTCGTTGGGATTGAAAACGGAGATCACCTTACGGTAAATGAAATTTTCCACATCCTCAAAAGGATAGCTCACCACGATCATATAATTGCCTGTGGTAAGAAAGCCCGGCAGCTCAAACTGGCCAGCAGAACGCCCGTCTTCAACCTTGATACGCTCTTTCTTGACAATTTGCTTATTGCGGTCTATCAGGGCAAGCTCCATAAACCTTCTGCCGAAAATAAGCCGATGTGCATCGGCTGTCATATTAAACAGACTGTACCATACCGTTTCTCCACTTAGGTAGAAGGGTTTGTCGAACTGGATATAAATCTCCTGGTTCTGCGCCTGGGCCATTGAAAACTCAGACTGATCATTAGTCTGAGCTGAGATGGTCCAGACCGGAAACAAGAAAACAAGAAAAAGTACTTTCTTCATAACCATCAGTTTTTAATTTCTCCACCAGGCTGGAGCAAAGATTCCAAAGTTCTCCTGATATTCATACAACCTGCAATCTTCACAAGGGTGTGGCCTGTCAGCGAAAGGGGGTATTGTGCATGGCGGATAGGTTCTGGGGTTAAACCCAAGATCAGCATCAGTAAAAAACACTCTGTCGAGCGACTCTCTGTAAACACCAAAATATCCCAGCACACTTTCACCATTAGCTCCCCGGATATTGCCCTCAATAGAATGTGGCGCTGCATCGAAAAGGCTGCCGGAGTTTTCAGCCTGTCGCCTGACAGCATCCCAAAATTCAAAATCTTCTTCCGTCAGCGTAAGCAGTACACCCTCCACACCAAAATCTACTTTCATCTTAGCCGAACGCGGTATAAAATCGATTGGGTAAGTATATTCTGCTATACCTCCCTGGGCAGGATTATCTTGCAAAAGCACCACCTGTGCTTCATCAAAGTCCCGTATATAGCAATACTTGAAAGCATCCGGAGCCAGGTCGGACTGTATGACAAAATACTGCCCGACTACCCATTGGTAAAAATGTCTGTTGCCATCCTTTTGAATGGTAGCTTCTATCAGTGCCCCTTCCTCCTGGTCAATCATGTTATTAGATAAAACATCCCGGGTATCACCTCGAAAAGAAATATCTGCCGAAGCAGGTGATGGCGGTGGTAAAGTCTTCACCTCTGATTTATATACCTCACCGTTGGGCAGCGTTACCACCAACTGGTAGCTAACTCCTTCTCTCACGGCATATTGAGGGGCCGTCAGGTATAATCCGCTCTGCCTGTGATTGAGAACCGTAAAACCGCCCTGGTCATCCACTATTCTAACATCCGCATCGGTGACAAAGTCTGTTTCTACCTGTCCCCGATTGTTAATTGTGGTGGAATAGCTCACTTTCACCACATGGGCCTTACCATTATCGGTAACATAACCATCAATGACCACAACTGGCTCCAATACATCCGGATAGTCAAAATCAAAGGCTTCTCTGCAAGCAGAAAGCATCACAAAAAGGGCCAACAATATATATTTATGCCATTTCATCGCCACCATGAAGGTTTAGTAGTTGAATTAAAACGTGCCGAAACTGAAGCACAATTGAAGCAATTATTTTCAAGGGTCACATTGTGGTGCCCGGGGCAATCCACAGGACTGGTAGGCAGAGACCTTTTTGGAAAAGGAAGCTCATCCTGATTAAAGAAAAGGTGTGTACTCGTTTCATTAAAAACTCCGAAGAAGCCCAGAACCTCAATGTTCCCGCGTACCTGTCTGATATTCCCCTGAATTGAGGCAGGGGACGAATCAAAAACACCTCCGGTGTTTTCCAGTTGCTTTCTGATATTCTCAAAGTAGGTATACATCTCTGCAGAAATCTGGTAGCGGATAAAATGAATCCCATAGTCATAGATCATTTTATTACCATATAATATCCCTGCCACGTCTAAGCGGTATTGGTTTCCTGTGAGTCCTTCAATCCCCTTGTCCTGATAGACAAGCATTTCGGTCTGAGGCAGATCCTGGATATAGCAAAAACGATGTGAGCCCGGAAGATCCGTACCTGGCTGCCCATAGGCATCGTATATATAGTAATGCTCAAGGTTCCAGTGATAGTATTGGTTCTCACCTGCCTTTGCTATTTCGTCACTGATGGTTACGGCCAGTTCATGGCTGATATTCCCATTCACTGAGAGTACCTCCACCGTATCGGCCCTGAAAGAAGGCCTCGGTGCTACTCCCTGGTCTACAGACAGCCTTGCCCAATCTGATTGAAACAGGCCATCGCCTACCCTCACAGAAAGCTGATACTCTTTGCCAAACTCGGCTTTGAAAGAAGAGTTTATATATTCTCCTTCACCCTTTCCTGTAAATACAAAATCATTACCATCCCGATCGGAAATCGTGACAATGGCATTATTCTCATCTTCATAAACCACACCCTGATCAGGTACCAGAGGGCTTGTATATGAAACCCTGACATAACCATTCTCGCCCGTATCTGTCACCACAGCATCAATCACCAGCTTTCTGGAATTGGCCTCAATACCGCCAAGGTCAAACGCTTCTCTGCACCCCAGTACCAGAAAAAGCATTAGCAATGATATGGTTATCCGACTACTCACTGAAATCGGAAATTGTAGCTGATAGAAGGTATAATACTGAGTATCGAAAGCTTATAGGCCCTGGAGTTTCGGTCAAAAAAGACAGAGTAGGCATTCTTACGGCCATAAACATTATAAACCGAGATGTTCCATTCGCTCTTTACCCTTTTTGATCTCTTGAAGCCCCTGCCGATGGTGAGTGACAAATCCAACCTGTGAAAATCAGGGATTCTGAATTGATTCCGCCCTGAGTAATCTGCGAGAGAGCGAATGGCTCCCAGCCTGTAGGTGGCAGTGGGTACCGTAATAGGCCTGCCGGTGCTGTAGGTAAAGTTGGCAGTAAAGTTCACCCGTTTTCCTACTTTGTAATCCATCACAATGGTGAGGTCATGGGGTTTATCATAGTTGGCAGGATAATACTCTCCGTTATTTACAGTCTCTGATGAAAACTGACTGGACGCTCTGAGTTCTGTGCGCGAATAGGTATAGCTAAGCCAGCCTGTCACCCTTCCATCTTTTTTCTTGATCAGAAACTCAATTCCCCTGGCTCTCCCCTCACCCTGAAGCAAATCTGCTTCGAGTGTTTCATTGAGTAGCAGGGTGGCTCCTCCTTTATAGTCAAGCACATCACTGGTTTTCTTATAATAGGCCTCAATGGAGGTCTCAATGTTGTTATCCTTGAAATTTCTGAAGTAGCCAACGGAATACTGATCACTGGTGGCAGGGCGAATATGGGTATTGCTTAGCTGCCATACGTCAATCGGAGTAACTGCCACCGTATTGGATACCAGGTGCATGTATTGGCGCATTCGGTTATAGCTCGCCTTAAAGGAGCTCTTAGCCCCTAATGACACCCTTACCCCGAGTCTTGGCTCAAAACCTCCATAAGATTTAACCAGGTCGCCATTGGCAAAGGAAACTGTATCGATGATGGAGGCAGTGCTCCTGGGCTGATCAGGGTCATAGGTAAATACATCACCAGGCCCCAGGTTCCGGAAATCAGAATAGCGGAGGCCGGCAGACACAGTAATTCCTTTCGTCATTTCCCACTCATCAGCTATATATAAGGCTGATTCCAGGGCCTTTTCTGTGGGAATACTGACTGCCTCACTATTGAGGTTTGTCTGGAGGGGCACCAAATCGCCCTGAGCCACTTCGTAGAGAGAGCTACGGACTCCGATCACAATATTGTGATTGGCAATAAAATCCAGCTCCAGTTCCGTATCAATTGCCTTATAGTCGATGGAGGCATCCATTTCAAATTGATTGATGCCAACGTCATCCTTCACCTTGTATTTGTACTGGCCTACTGTAGCTGTTGTAGACGAAAAGATATTGTCAGAAAACACATGATTCCATTTCAGACTCAGAATACGGGAACCAAAGTTAAAGGTGGTGTCATTGGCCAGCTTGAACCGGTCATCGCTGATATAACCTGTCAGATAGATCTTGTTGTTGCTATTGATTTCCTGGGTAATCTTAATGTTCGCATCATAAAAACCCGCCTCACTTTGCTTGAGATCGATATCCTTGGCCTGGTTCAGAATCCAGTCTGAATATGAGCCTCTGCCTCCTATGATAAAGGAACTTTTGTCTTTCTGGATAGGGCCTTCAAGCATTATCCGGCTCATCAACAGGCCTACCCCTCCATTGCCTTCAAGTTGCTTAAAGTTGCCATCGCGCAACTGTACGTCCAGAATAGAAGACAGCCTGCCTCCAAGATTGGCAGGTACACCGCCCCCTTTGTACAAGTTCAGTCCTTTGACAATATCAGGGTTAAATGCCGAAAAGAATCCGAATAAGTGCGATGAGTTAAACACCTCTGCGCCATCCTGCAAAATCAGGTTCTCGCCTACGCTGCCCCCTCTTACGTTATAGCCGGATGCGCCTTCTCCCACAGTGGATACTCCAGGCAAGAGCACCAGGCTTTTGATTACATCAACCTCCCCCATCAGGCTGGGAAGCTTCTTTATGGTTTGAATATTAATTTTTTCTACCCCCATAGAGACCCCCCGAATATTTTCGTCCGGAGAATCACCCGTCACGGTCACGGTGCTCAGGGTCGTGAGCCCTTCAAAAAGCTCCATATCAAGTGAGCCGGTAGAACGAACCTCAATTTCCCTGATTTCGTCCTCATAGCCCAGAAAGCTCACTCTGAGCCTGTGTCTGCCAGTAGGGAGTTCCATGGTATAAAAACCAAACTCGTTCGTTACCACGCCCCTTTCAAGGTTCAGGGCGTAGACCGTAGCTCCCAGAATAGTCTCTCCGTTTTTGCCGTCTTTGATATAACCGTTGAGAGTGGCAATTCCCCCAACAGCCTGAGCAGCGTTTCCGATGGTAACAATCGAGGGGCCCTGATCTATATCGGCTGTATTGTCTTCCGGAAGCACAAAGCCCTTATCTGGTAAGATCACATAATTGCCATAGCTGTAAGCAGTTAGCTTAAGGTTGATTGGGGTGATAAGTGCTGAAATGATTTCCAGGGCAGGGGTATCAGTATAAGTACCTTCTACCCGGAGGTTCACAATCCATTCAGATCTGACAAAGACTCTGATCTGATGCTGTTTTTGTACCGATTCAATAAATTCCAGGAGTGGCTGATTGTAGTTTCCGCTGACGGGAAATGTATCGGAAGTCTGGCAGAAGGCACTCGAAAGTGCCAACCAGAACCCTATGAGGAGGGACAGATAGCGTTTGGCCATTAGTAAGAAATTCGGTCGTTTAGTTCAGGAGCCAGGCTCCGCATCCAATACAAGTCAAACGACAATTATCCTTATCGTTACAAAAACATAAAAATAATTTTGAGTATGGACGGATTAAAGATAGAATATATCAGGAAAGGCTAAAAAGACTTTAGTTTTAATTGAGTGAAGTGACAAAAAAAGCCACTGAAAGTGGCTTAAATATTTTGGAACGAGTGTCGATCAGACCCAGTCTTTCTCGTGCTTACTTACTTTCTTATTAGGAATTACCCAAGCTGAGGCAATTGCCAAAACAAAAAGTACTAATACAAATACGATAGCCATAACGTTATTTTTTTCTGCCGTGAAATTGATGAATTTTAGCCACTGAAAAAAGAGATTGTCGGCTTTTTTAGCTCATTTTCTCCTGTGATTCGTAATAACCTGGCAATCGGGCTTATCATAGGCCCGCGACTCCCTATTTCCGCTTCTCAAACCAGGTAACTGCCGGCTTTTCAACGTTGAAGATCTGAGGATCGAGTTTGCCGGAAGCATTGATGTTCAGGTAGTTTTCTATCTGGATGAGTCGTCCATCGCGATAGAAGGTTACCACCTGTTCTACCCAACCACCTTTCACGGCCTTATGATCGCTGTATTGCACGTCAAGGGCACTGCCGTTACCCAATCGACTGATTCTGCGGATGGTGTAAAAATGATCGGCATCTATCCAGAATTGCTTGGTAGTCAGGTCTCCCTTCTTCGCCCCTATTACGTAGGCTCTTCGGCCGTTCAACCGATCTTCCCTGAAGATGGAGGTATCGTAGCCATAGGCAATAAGCTTGTCCATAATGACAGCCGGGGAGGTGAAATACATCCCTCCCTTAAACAACAGAAACTCCTGAGGCTCAAATCGGCTTCCCTGCGGCTTATAATTCTGAAAACGCCAGCTGGAGTCATTCTTGAAAATCACGAACTGCCCTGGCTTTCCAAAGTCTATGCGAAAATGGTCTGGATAGCTGACTGCCTCATTCCATATGGCTGTATCTCTGACGGCTCCTTGCTGATTGTATCGAATGGTTTGCTGCTCAAAGGTGTACTCTTTAAACCACTTGCCCCGATACTTCACCTGCATGGCATCCAGCAATTGGCCAGTACTGGTGATTTGAGCTGACATGGGAGAACAGCTGATTATAAAAAGCAGAAACAGGACACGGGTTTTCATAATTTAAAACTAGCCAATTCTACACGGTTGGTTGAAGTGGTTTTTGCTAAATGGACAATCTCGGGGTTTATTCCCTACCCAAAGAGCGGCTGGCTCAGGCCTGTTAAAGCTATATCTCCCACATTTGTCGTCATGAGCAAGACGAGACTCAAAAATTTGCAGCACCTTTTTCTTTTAAATCCGTTGATATGTATAAGAGATGAAGGAGCAAAGATATCACAGTTAAGGTTGGTGATAATCAGGGTTTAAAAAGGCCCGGCTGCAATGCAGTCGGGCCTTCCCATTTATTATATGTCTATTCGGTACTTGCTATAAATCCCGCCTCACGGTAAGCCTCACTGTACCCAGATAGAAGAGCCCTCCATATACCAATACCAATATCAACTCTTTGAGTTTTACATAGTCTTGAATTTCCTGAAATACGTATTTCGGAAATGGCACACTGTTTAACTTGTTGATGGTTGTCAGCGGTAAGAAATCCTGCACCCAGGGGAAATCAAAGGCCATCGACCTTCCGAATATGATTCCTTCCACCACAGCAATGAAAAACATAAGTGCCATTGTCAGCAGTGGTTTCTTCACCAGAGTGGCGAGCATCATGACAAAAAGCAGATAGGTAAAAAGCTGCAGGAAGAACACACCCAGGAAGTAGATATCTTCGAAAATCACCGAAAGGGAGGTATCATACGAGTAGAGCAACCCGGTAAACATTCCAAACACAAACAGTGTCAGTGTAGAAATCAGGCTTAGAAACCCAGCCATGACAATTTTACTCCAGATAAACTCATGCTTGCTCAGACCATCAATAACATTTTGTCTGATAGTACGGTAGGTATACTCATTGGTAATAGCGTATACCAGGCTCAGGGCCAGGAAAATCTTAAAATAGATCGCCACATAGGTCAGGTTCTGCCATATATCGGGAAATTCATAAAAAGGCAGCATGGTGAAGTCTACTTCTCCGAAATCATTGTCTGCAAATTTTCTCGTAACATATCGCAAAAATGGCATTACGCCCATACTGATCACCATGATAACGATCAGGTAGATAATAGACAATACTTTAAAGGTGCGGTTGGCACCAATTTTATGCCATTCAATTCTTAGTAATCTCATCATCTCTGGCCTCCTTCCGTTTCAGCCAAAATTTCAAGAAACTGTTGTTCAAGGCTTCTAGTCTTCAACAACAGGTGTTTGGCGGTGATATTATTTTTAAATAAGTAGGTATTTACGTCTTCGGGTGAATAACCATTTTGCATGGTCATGGTATATTTATCCAGCTCGCGCTTCACCTTAGAAGCCATACCTGAACGTTCTAAAACTTCAAGAAGATTGTCGGCATCAGCTTTTACCTCCACGATTTTATCTCCCTTGGACACATCATCTACAAGGCCGGTATGAATCAATTTTCCCTTTCTCAATACGGCAAAATGGCTACAGACACGCTGCACCTCATCCAAAAGGTGACTGGCCAGCAATATAGTCTTACCACTGTTGGCAATATCTACGATCAATTCCCTGATCTCGGCTATTCCCTGTGGATCCAGCCCATTGGTAGGTTCATCCAGCAGCATTACTTCCGGGTTACACAGTAAAGCAGAGCCAATAGAAAGGCGTTGCTTCATACCCAATGAGAAGGTTTTGAACTTGTCGTTCTTGCGCTCGTCAAGTCCTACCTGCACCAGTACCTCATCTATTCTACTGTAAGGCACCTCCTTAATATCGCAAACCACCTTTAGGTTTTGTACAGCGGTGAGATAGGGATAGAAAATAGGGTGCTCGAGAATGGCCCCGATACGCTTACGGGTAGCGGTACCGGATTTTTTTCCAAACCAGGTGTACTCTCCGTTTGTGGGGTTAATAATATCGAGGATCATGCCTAGCGTAGTGGTTTTGCCACTTCCGTTAGGGCCAAGAATGCCGAAGACAGTTCCGGCTTGCACTGTTAAATTCAGGCCATCCACAGCCTTCAACCTCCCATAGTGCTTGGAGAGGTTTTTAATCTCTAATACGGTTTCCAAATCGCGTTTATTTAATATTCTGAGTTTCTCTGCAAGTCACAGAGAAAGTATTATCTGAAGGCATCCAGCAAGCTAAAGCTATCTCCATTAGTACTGACGTACTGTGAAAATTCTACCAGATTGTTTAAATCCGGCACACCTTCAATATCCATAAGCTGGAGTCCTTCATCTCCGCGTACAATGACTACGAAAGCTACGGGGTTGCCCTTTTTCTCTTTCATCAGGACTTCCATCTCATTGGCACCAAACTTACCTGAGATCACCGATTCATAATTTTCTCCAATGATGTCAGTTTTCAACCGACCAGCCAGATCATCCAGATCTGAAGAAGGGCGGTAGCTAAAAAATTTGATTTTTTCTATGCCATCGATCAACTTACCCAGGTCAGGCATATCTTTTTGATCTTCAGCAAACTGTACAGAGAGCCGGGCAAACATGCGGAGTGTGCTTTTGTAAAAGACCAGCTTATTATCTGGTCTGTTGCTCTGGCGAAATTCTTCTACGCTCTCACTTTGACCATAAGCCGAAACGCAAAGAACTGTGAGTAGTATCACTACTAATTTTTTCATACATCCAATATTTAAAAAATTAAGTAATTGACCTTTATAAAAGGAAAAAAGGGTGGTTTAATTACCACCCATTTTTTCAAGATGACTGAACTCGTCCAGTCCTAAGTTTTTCGAGAGCTTGTACAGCTGGTTGATATCGATACCGTCACCGGTGATGCTTACCACACCAAATTCGTTATCGCCACCCATTACCATAAACAACTCATCAATCTTATTACCTTTTTCTTTGATCATGAATTTAATGTCCTTCTCATCATCTCTGATAGACATCAGCTCTTCATATCCTTTGCCGTCAATCAAAGCAATAGCTTCTTTGTACATTTTGGCACCATCTACACCATCTTCTGCAAAAAGCGCTTTCACACCTTTGATCTTACCAAGCGACTCAACCAACGCTCTGTCTTCATCATCTTCAACCTCAATGCTGTTGATCATTTGAAACATCTTGCCACTTACTGTTACGTGGCTGAAAGTTTCATCATCCGCATACTTACCAAAGTACTTGGAGATCGCATCGTTTTGCGCCTGTACACTCACAGCCAAAACGCTCATTATTAAAATTCCTACTAACCTTTTCATGTATTTATATTTATTAATTTTCTTTACTAAAATTTATTATTTACTAACGTCTGATATTCATTCTGTTGAGAGGCTCCAGACTTCTGGCAGCCTCATTAATTTTCGACAGGTCTTCCATCCCCATGTCCGCTTTGCCCAGGTTACTCAGTTCACTGATCTGGTTATTCCCTTTGTTCATATACATCGATACTGTCAAAAGCTGTTTCTTTATTTCCTGCAGGGCAGCTTCAGGGCTCTCAAAAGTATCTTCCTGCACATAGCTATTCTGATTTATGATAAAGACATAGCTACTGATAAACAGTACCAATACCGCTGCTGCCATACTGGCATATCGCTTGAAGTAATCTGAAAAGCTGATCACTTTTACTTCAGGTTCTGTCTCTATCATCGCCATCAGCTCATCATCAAAGTCAGCACCTAAAGACGGCTCTTTCTCAGCATCGAAATGTGCAAACAGGCCTTGCAGCTCTTCTTGCTCCTCCCCTGCTTCTGTATCCGTCAGCAAGGTCCTCAGCTCCTTCTCCTCCTCCAGGCTGGCTTCTGCTGCCCAGTACTTATCCAGTAACTTCTCAATATTAGAGTCCATAAGCATTCTCTTTTGTCAAGCTTTCTTTCAGCTTTCTTCTGGCACGAAAAAGATTCGTTTTCACCAGATTAATATCTATTTCAAGTATATCTCCTATTTCCTTGTAGGTATAGCCCTCAATATCTCTGAGCTGCATTACCTCGCGTTGTCTGTCGGGCAGGTCGGCTATCAGTGACTTGATTCGGGTCATCAGATCTTCTCGTTCTGTTACCACATAAGGAGTATCTCTTTCCTTTCTTGTATCAAACTTCACTTCAAACTGGTCCGTTCGACCAACATGTTTAGACCTCAGCTTATCCAGGGCCTTGTTTCTGGTTACCTGCATACACCAGGCCTCCAGGTTATGAACCAGCTTAAGGTCATCACGTTTCTCCCAAACTTTGATGAGGCACTCCTGCACTACATCCTTCGCCAGGTCTTCATCTCTAACTATTTTGAGAGAGTACCTGAATAGCTTGTTCTTCAGTGGAAGAATATCATTCTTAAACTGTGCTACATCCATAATCAAAAGGTAGACGGGGCATTCTTTACACTTGTTAACACAATACAGAAAAAATATTTCAAGAATTCAGAAATGCCTCATTGTCAGATAATTTACATCAGAATTCTATAAGCCCACTAATCTCAAAAGATCAGGCTGGTCTCACTCTTGCTACAAAGGACAGGCATTCATGCTACCAAATCACTGAAACCATTTCCCTGAAAGTAATTGTATAAGCTTAAATGGAATAGCTATTTTTGCGTTTCAATTGAAAATCAGAATCAACTATGTCTCATAATCTATTAAAAGGAAAAAGAGGAATCATTTTTGGCGCTCTGGACGAGCGATCTATCGCATGGAAAGTAGCCCAGGTGGCTCATGCTGAAGGCGCGCAATTTACTTTGACCAATGCCCCCATCGCCATGCGTATGGGTAAAATAAACGATCTGGCTGCAGAGTGTGGCGCTGAGATAATTCCAGCAGATGCTACCTCTATCGAAGATCTTGAAAACCTGTTCACTAAGTCTCAGGAAATACTCGGAGGCAAGATTGATTTTGTTCTGCATTCGATAGGCATGAGTCCCAATGTACGAAAGGGTCGTGACTACGGTAACCTCAACTATGATTGGTTGACAAAAACACTGGATGTATCGGCCATCTCTTTTCACAAAGTAATGCAGGTTGCTGAAAAGCTCGATGCCATAAACGAATGGGGTTCAATCCTTGGTCTTTCTTACATAGCAGCCCAAAGAACTTTCCCCGATTACTCTGATATGGCACATGCCAAAGCCATGCTGGAATCAATTGCCAGAAGCTATGGTGAGCGCTACGCCCGACTTAAAAAGGTAAGGGTAAACACAATATCTCAGTCACCTACCATGACCACAGCGGGTACAGGTGTAGGCGGATTTGACGTGTTCTTCTCTTATGCTGATAAAATGTCTCCATTAGGTAATGCCAGTGCTGAAGATTGTGCCAACTACTGTGTAATGCTCTTTTCTGACTTTACCAGGATGGTAACCATGCAGAACCTGATGCATGATGGTGGTTTCTCTGCATCAGGCATCACCGATGCATTGATTGAAGACTTAGAAAAGTAAGCGAGATCTTAATCGAACGAATAATCAGGCTTGTCTCAAAAATCAGTGAATATGTCATTTCCCTGAGAAAGGGAATCTCACAACCAGTCACAAGCGCTAAACCGCAGTTACCGCATTGTGGGCAATGACAGTAATTAATTTTTGAGACAGCCATATTTCCACCGGCATACCATTTCATATGCTAAGCTTCCCAAACGCAAAAATCAACCTGGGACTTCAGATTACCGGAAAGCTGCCCAATGGTTTTCACACCATCAGCAGTTGCCTTTATCCTATCCCCTGGTGTGATGCCCTGGAGTTTGTAGAAGCCAAAAAAACCAGCTTTCAATCCACCGGTATTCTCATTCCCGGTGCTGAAAAAAACAACCTGGTGCTGAAGGCCTACCGTCTTCTGAAAAAGGATATGCCACTACCTGAGTTGAGCATACACCTGCACAAGGCCATTCCGATGGGAGCGGGACTGGGAGGCGGCTCAGCCGATGCCGCTTTTATACTCAAAGCCCTCAATTCTCACTATCAGCTGTTTCTGGACGATTCTCTGCTGGAAGATTATGCTGCTCAGTTGGGTAGCGATTGCCCTTTTTTCATTCGGAATCAACCTGCATTAGCAACCGGAACGGGCACAGAGCTCACCCCTTTGGATCTGAGCCTTAAAGGTTTGCATCTGGTAGTTATCAACCCCGGACTGCATATCTCTACTCAGATGGCCTATACCGGAGTTTCCCCAAAGCCGTCCGATATCAATCTCACTGAATTACTGTTATCCAAAGATTTTGATCGTTGGAAAAAAGAGTTGATCAACGACTTCGAGGCCAGCCTCTTCGATAAGCACGCAATGCTTCTGGACTTGAAAAACGAGCTCTATGACGCGGGAGCAATCTATGCCAGCATGAGCGGGTCCGGCTCTACCATGTTCGGGCTATTTGCTGAAGCCATTCCTCTTAAACCAGCATGGAAGGCGATGCAAAGTCAGCAGTTTTTGCTTGATTAAAAATTGTGTTTTCCCGATCGATTATGTCCTATCAGTGAACGTTTCTTACTAAATTCCTTTTCAGCTTTTTAACCGCAATTATGCAATAGACAACTATTTCATAATATGACGATTTGAAAATCAAGCAGTTAGTTACAAAGTTTTAAAACCAAGATTGTGATTTTCAAATATCACGGTTAAACCTGGCAAAATGCTGATAATTAGCATTTTCGTCAGCTATTTATTTTCCGAATGAATAATTCAACTTTTTAAGCTTCAGGAATGAAAAAGGCACTAAAATACAATCTCGCATTACTGTCTCTGGTACTTACACTTGGTTCTGCCACGCTCAAACCATACAGCGTTGGCAACTATGGTATTGTAGAATCAATCCAACTTCGTGCTGGCCATGATACCGTGAGAGGGCTCACTTTCGGGATGTTCAGGCAGCTAACCTCCAATCTGGACACCTTACCCAAAGCTATGAACAAAGCCTGGAAACTTTGGAAAGCTGAAAAATGGGATAAGCTGGAGACCTTCTTTGAAATGAATAACCTGAATAGTGAGTACCCTCCGGCAGATGGCTTTATCAGCGTTGAAGTAGTGACTTTGGAAGACGATGACAGAGTGGATCGGTACGGAAGCCTCTGGGGTACTTTCGTAGCACCTACAGGCACTCCCTTTGGCGAACGCGCCTTGCCAGCCTCATCCAGAGAACGTACATATTACAAGTTTGAGGTAATCCAGGACATTGACAGCGTTCTAAAGGGTAAGGCTATCCCCTGGTTTGGTATGCCGGGTGAGGGCATTCAGTATAGGATGCCCAAAAGTATGAGAGACCTGATAGCCGGGAAGTACATCATCGTGCTGGATTCTATTGTACCCAAATCGAAATCTGATAAGTATAACCAGTAAAAATCCTGATCTTAATCGCCCGAATTTCGTATGTTTTGATCATGGTCAGGTTCTTATCCGTTTTACTTTTAAGCTGCTGCTACCTTCAGATTTTTGCTCAGAATCAAGATTTGAAGATATATGCCGAGCAAACGAAAACTGCTGTAATCATATATGCAGACAATGACAAGCTCTACCCTCAATCCACCGAGCTCACCCTGGACCTGAAAGGACTCAAACCAAGGCAGAAACCGGATAAATATATCGTAGTGCCTCCCGGCAGTAAGCGGTATCAATTAACCGAACTTGTAATACCCCAAAACAGGAGTTGGAGCTATAATTATTCCTTTACCTACTATATGGGTGACGTTACCTCAGAGCATAACGACAGCTATGCCTACAGGCTTCCTTTTGAGGAAGGGAAACGTTTTAAAGTAGCTCAGGGGTATAATGGAAAAAGCAGTCATCAAGGCGAAAACGCTCTGGATTTCAACCTTCCGGCTGATGAAGTCATTATGGCTGCCCGGCCGGGTACAGTGGTAAGACTCAAGGAAGACTCCAATCGTGGTTGCCCGAGTAAAAGCTGTGCCAAACTGGGCAACTTTGTCACCATCATGCACGAAGACGGTTCCTTTGCGGATTACTATCACCTGAAGCAAAATGGGGTATTGGTAGAGCTTGGAACAAACGTAAAGGCAGGAGAACCACTCGGGCTTACCGGCAATACGGGTTGGGCTACCGGGTATCATCTGCATTTCATCGTTTACGCGCCCCGGCCAAAAGGCAGAGAGACATTGCCTACTCAATTCAGAACTGCTGAGGGGACCCAAAGACTCGAGGAAGAGGAGAGCTACACCTCAGTAAATTGAATCTCATTCCTTCATTATTCGGTTCGTGGCCATCGTACTGCTTTGCCAAACATTTCTTACTTTTCTATTCAACAGCCAACTGACCATGGAATTAAAAATCAATGGAAATACCTATGATGTAGATGTAGAACCGGGCATGCCTTTGCTTTGGGTGCTGCGCGATGAGCTCAACCTTACCGGAACCAAATACGGCTGTGGAGTAGCTTACTGTGGTGCCTGTACCGTGCACCTTGACGGACAACCGGTGCGTTCCTGTGCATTACCGGCTGCTGCCCTGGCAGGCAGAGAAATCACCACCATTGAAGGAATAGAGCAAAATCAACTCCTCTCAAAAATTCAGGAAGCCTGGCTGAGTCAACAGGTGCCACAATGCGGCTATTGCCAGTCGGGCATGATCATGGCAGTAGAAGGCTTGTTCAAACAAAACCCGTCACCTACGGAAGAAGAACTGGAAACGGCCATCACCAATATTTGCCGCTGTGGCACCTACCAGCGCATAAAGGAGGCTGTGATGCAGCTGAGCAATGAAAACAAAGAAGCGTAGTCATGGCCAAAGAAAGAACAAGGAAACAAAAGATTACACGTAGGGCTTTTATCATTTCCGGTTCTATTATCGGAGGTGGTTTTGCCCTCGGGCTTGGTGGGTCATTATACTCTGACTTTAAGAAGAAAAAATTTACAGGGCGAGGCTTTGAAGAAGGTGAAGCACTAAACCCATTCATTTTTATTAAACCTGACAACACCATTCAGCTCGCCATAGCACGGGCCGAAATGGGACAGGGAGTGCTCACTGCCCTAGCCATGCTTACTGCTGAAGAACTCGAAGTTTCCCTGGATCAGATTGAGGTTGTCCATCCGCAGGTAGAATCGCCCTATGCCAACATCAACCTCGCCACCAACTATCAGCGCACCTCCAGCTCTACCGGATTTCATTTCATGGAAAAAGTGGCCTATATACTTCCTTACATTGCAACGGGAGGTAGTACCTCAGTAAGAGATGGCTATCTACACTATCGTCAGTTGGGAGCCATGGCCCTGGATTGCCTTTACAAGGCCGCACAAAAGGAATGGGGCCTGGCAACGAGCAGCGGGTTAAGTGCCAAAGAGGGATATATCGAAAGAAGTGATGGAAATAAACTGTCCTACGGATCGCTGGCCAAACTCGCTGCACAGGAAAAGCCTTCGAATGATATAGTGCTTAAATCGAAAGAGGCTTTCAGCCTGGTAGGTAAACCAACGCAGCGCATCGACCTGAAGGAAAAGGTAAATGGGAGCGCCACCTTTGGTATTGATGTAAGAGTGCCTGACATGCTTTTTGCTGCAGTAAAGCATAGTCCGGTAAAAGGTGCTGAGGTGCTCAGCGTTAATAATGAGCAGGAGGTTCTGGCCTTACGTGGTGTCAAAAAGGTTATTCACTGGAGTGAGGGAGCTGCAGTGGTAGCAGACAATACCTGGCGGGCACAACAGGCTGCCAATAAGCTGGAATTAACCCTGGACACCAAAAGAAATGGGCAACTTTCTACGGATCAAATCAGACAGGCACTAAAGCAAAGGCTCAACGGAGAGATTGATCATATCAAGGATAGAAAAGGAAGAGTTGATCAGGAGTTTGAAAAGGCAGCATTTCTGGTAGAGGCAGAATATGAAGTTCCCTTTTTGGCCCATGCTACCATGGAACCTCTCAACTGCACCATTTTGGTAAAAGAGGGCAAAGCAAAAGTATGGGTGGGCCATCAGGCCCCCTTCCTGGTTTCTATGGCCGTTGCCAGTGAAGCAGATGTGAAAAAGTCAGACATTGAAATAGACATCAAATACCTGGGAGGTGGTTTCGGACGCAGGGCTGAGAATGACTTTGCGATTGAGGCAGCCAAAATCGCAAAAAGTGTAGAGGGTACTCCTGTGCAGATGGTCTGGTCGCGGGAAGAAGATACTCAAAACGATACTTACAGGCCTATGGTACTGAGCAGGTTCAAAGCCTGGGTAGATGAATTTGGCAGAGTAGGTGCACTGGAAAATCACATTGCCATGCAGTCTGTTTTAAGAAGTAGTATCGGTCGTAACTTTCCGCTTATGACCCCACCGGAGTCACAGGACACTACTGCCCCTGAGGGAGCTGCTCACCTGGCCTATGATTTTACGACCACCAGGATCGGGTACTCCTTTGTAGAGAGTCCCATGCGTCTCGGTTTCTGGCGCAGTGTAGGCCATTCATACAACGCCTTTTTTACGGAGAGCTTTATAGATGAAATGGCCTTTGCCATCAATAAAAACAGCTATTGGCTCAGACGAAAACTACTCCGGAAAAAACCACGTCAACTCAAAGTTTTGGGAAAAGCTGTTGAGTTGAGTCAATGGGCCTCCACTCTGCCCAAAGGTAAAGCGCAGGGCCTGGCATTTCATGAATCTTTCGGGTCTATTGTAGCACAGGTAGTAGAAGTAACCGTGAATGCACAAAAGGAATACAGCCTGGACAAGGTGTATTGCGTGATTGACTGTGGCCATTATGTAAACCCGGATACCATTCATGCACAAATGCAAAGTGGTATCGTTTACGCCTTTACGGCAGCCGCTTATGGCGAGATCACCCTGAAAGATGGCAAAATAGAGCAGTCTAATTTCCCCAACTACGATATGATCCGACTTAGGCATATGCCCGAGGTGATCTCTCACATCATGGAGAATGATGAAGATCCGGGAGGTGTGGGAGAGCCTTCGACTCCCCCGCTGGCACCGGCATTGACCAATGCTATTTTTGCTGCCAATGGCGATCGAATAAGATCCCTGCCGCTAAGCAAACATGGCTATAAGCTCAAATCAAGCAGAGATTTGAACTCATCGGATACGGAATGATTCTGCCATATATTACTTAGGTACCAGGCGATAGATCATCAGGGCCAGTACTGTGAAAATGATATTGGGTAACCAGATCACCAACACGGCATTTTCTACACCTGCCAGTGCGATACTGCGCGTGGTCATGAATAGTATGATGAAGATAAAAGCAAGCAAAAAGCCCAGGGCCAACTGAAACCCTACGCCTCCTCTCGTTTTCTTTGACGAAAGCGTCACCCCGATAAAGGTGAGAATCAGGGCTGTGAAGGGAGACATAAAGCGCACCAGTCGCTCTATTTCAAAGATGGGAATATGATCTGCACCTTTTAGTTCCAAATCGCTGATATGCTGACCCAGTTCGTCCAGGTTCAGCGTTTCTTGCATGTTCTTAGTGCTGGAGAAGTCGTCAGGAGTCATATTGAGATGAAGCACAGTATCTTTGTTTGGCTCATAAACATAGCTTTCATTAAAGCCATTGATCGTTCTTAAACTCCAACCTTTCAGCCGCCAGACCAATTCCACACTGTCCCATTGAATGTTCTCAGCCGCCAATTTCCAGCGGAGTACTTCATCCTCAATCTCTTCAAGAGTAAAACCCCTGCCGGTTTTTCGCTTGATATTGAACACATTTACATAGGCATAACGCGTAGGAGCCACTTTTATATGGACGTTCTTTTCGCTCTTTTTTGAGCCCGTGTTAAAATAGTTGGCTTCAAAAAGGATGCGCGATTTATTGGCATCAGGGATTACCCATCCGGTCAGAAAAAAGCTGATCAGGGCAATGACCACAGCTCCCAATAAAAAAGGACGTAGAAAACGAGTATAACTGATCCCACTACTCAGAATAGCCACTATTTCGGTATGAGATGCCAGACGAGAGGTCACAAAAGTAGCAGCTATATATACCGTAATGGGCGTGATGACATTCGCTACATAAGGAGAGTAGTTCAGGAAATAGCCAATGATTTGAGCGGTCGTCAGGTTGTTTTCAATAAAGCTACCATTGCGCTCAGAGTAGGTAATGATAAGTACAACCGATACCATGATGAGCACTACGAAGAAAAAAGTGATCAGAAATTTCCTTAGAATATACCGGTCCAGCAGCTTCATAACAGCTCATTACAAGCAATTTGCAAGCCTTATTGTCTGTTCAATTGTTAAATAATGTGAAGTAAGCCCGGTGTTTTAGAGGCCAGCCTGATTGATCCGTTCTGCCCTCTTTCTCATGCGCCTGTTGATGACCGGATAAAGGAATACAGCGAGCAGAATGATGAAAGTACCCAGGTAAAAACCGGAGCTCATCTCTTCAGATTCACCAAAAATGGCCAGGGCCATGAGAATTCCATATACCGGCTCCAGGTTGATGGTGAGGTTTACTGTGAAGGCTGAAATGCGCTTCATCAGCTCAACCGCATCTGAATAAGCATACACCGTACACACTGCGGCCAGAATAAAAATATACAGCAAGTCTTCAGCTGTCGGAACCCTCACCTGGAAGGCCTCTCCAAGAAAAACAGGCTCATAGAAGACGGTAAACAGGGCTACAGCACCAAAGGCACCGACCATTTCATAGAAGGTGATCATATAGGGGTTATACTTTTTGGCAATCCCCGCATTGAGTACAGAGAAAATGGCAGCCAGCAGTGCTGAGATAATTCCCAACGTGAGTCCAAGTGCATTGTCAAACTCGAATTGAAAGACTATGTATAAGCCCAAGATCACCACCAGCCCAATCCCAACTTCGAAAATGCGCACCTTCCGGGAATTAAACAGGGGTTCTGCCAGACTGGTCCAGAAAGTCACCGTGGCCAATCCGGCAAGAGACACAGAAACATTCGCTACCCTGGCGGCCTCGAAGAACAGTACCCAATGAGCCCCAATCAAGGTTCCGGTTCCCAGGGTTCTAAGGATTCCTGCCCTGCCAATATTAAAGGCCCGTTTTCTGAATTTGAGCAATAAGGCCAGGCCAATGGCCGCCAGCAGGGTTCGGTAAAATACCACTTCAGCAGTGGGCATTTCTATCAGCTTGGCCAGGATGGCAGCAAAACCCCAGATGAAAACAATCAAATGTAGCTTGAGATAATCTTTGAAACTGGCCGCCTCCGTCATTTAGGCACAAAACGATAGATCACAAAGGCCAGCACCGTAAATATCATATTCGGGAGCCATACCGCAAATATGGGGTTCATAGACCCTGCCTCCGCAATACTCTTAGTGGCAATAAAGAGCAAGATAAAAATGAAGGCCAACAGGAAGCCCAGGGCAATCTGAAAACCAACCCCTCCTCTGGTCTTTTTAGAAGATAGTATGACGCCTATAAAAGTGAGAATGATGGCCGTAAACGGAGACATAAACCGTATCAGCTTTTCTATCTCATAAACCGGGATATTATCAGCCCCCTTCAGCTGCAAATCGGCAATATAGTCATCCAGTTCATTCAGTGTAAGGGTTTGCTCCAGGCTCTTGGTATTACCAAAATCCTTCGGACTCATATTAATATGAATGACAGTGTCCTTAATATTCTCATACACATAGTCTTCCCCAAAATCATTGACTGTCCGAAGATCCCAATCAGTCAATCTCCAGGCCACTTCTGCAGTGTCCCATTTAATCCTGGCCGCAGAGAGTTTCCAGATCAGTTTTTTATCCTGAATTTCTTCCAGCGTAAACTTATAACCCTGATCGTTACGCGAATTATAGGAATTCAGGTAAGCATAGGTTGTTGGGCTAACCTTAAAGTGTACATCGCGCTCCTTATAGTTGAATTCCTTGTCAAAATACCGGATTTCGAAGGCCACCCTGTACTTATTGGCATTGGGTATAACCCAACCTGTTAGAAAAAAGCTGGCAATGGCAATAATGCTGGCCCCGATCAGAAAAGGTCTTAGAAAACGAGGATAACTCACCCCTCCACTCAGTATGGCGACAATTTCGGTATGTCCGGCCATCTTAGAAGTAACGAAAGTAGCCGCAATAAACACCGTAATCGGGGTGATCATGTTGGCGATATAAGGGGCGTAATTGAGGAAGTACCTGACGATCAGCTTGGCCGGAATGTCATTTTTGATAAAGCTTTCATTCCTCTCAGAAAAAGTGATGATCAAAACAATAGACACCAGTATCAGCACCACAAACATGAAAGTGGTCAGGAACTTCTTCAGTATATACCAGTCTATTATCCTCATTATCAGAGCCTCACGGTCACTTTCTTCACCATTTTATTTTTCCAGCTGGTAAAGTCACCTGCTAAAATATGCTTTCTCGCCTCCTTCATCAACCAGAGGTAGAAGCTAAGGTTATGGATACTGGCAATTTGCGCGCCTAAAATTTCCTTGCTGGTAATTAAATGGCGCAAATAGGCCTTGGAATAGAAACTGCTTACATAACCTTCCAGATTGGGATCGATCGGACTATGTTCATTTTTCCATTTCTCGTTACGCATGTTCAAAATACCCTCGCTGGTAAAAAGCATCCCATTACGAGCATTACGGGTTGGCATGACACAATCAAACATATCCACTCCCAGGGCCATACACTCCAGCAGGTTTTCGGGAGTTCCAACCCCCATCAGATAACGCGGCTTATCAGCTGGTAATATATCGCACACCACCTCAGTCTGCTCGTACATCATCTCGTGAGGCTCGCCTACAGAAAGCCCGCCAATGGCATTCCCCTCTCTTTCGAACGAAGCAATGGTTTCGGCCGACTGGACTCGCAAATCTTTGAAGGTGCTGCCTTGTACAATCGGGAAGAGTGTTTGACTATAGCCGTACTTTCCTTCTGTCGCATCAAATCGGTCGCAGCAGCGCTTGAGCCAGCGATGGGTCATTTCCATGCTCTCTCTTGCATAGCCAAACTCGCAAGGATAAGGCGTACACTCATCGAAAGCCATGATGATGTCCGCTCCGATAGTGCGCTGAATGTCCATTACTCCCTCGGGTGTAAATACATGCTTAGAACCGTCTATATGCGATTTGAAGGTAACCCCTTCCTCTTTGATCTTTCGGGTGCCAGACAGGGAATAGACCTGATAACCACCGCTATCAGTCAATATAGGCTTGTCCCAACCATTGAACTTGTGCAGACCTCCGGCCGTTTCTATCACCTCAAGCCCAGGCCGCAGGTACAGGTGGTAGGTATTACCCAAAATAATCTGCGCCTTAATATCTTCTTTCAGCTCGCGCTGATGTACAGCTTTCACCGACCCTGCGGTTCCTACAGGCATAAAAATGGGCGTTTCAATCTCCCCATGATCAGTCTTCACTACCCCGGCCCTTGCCTTTGATCCACTATCCTTTGCCAGTAATTTAAAATCCATGCCTGCTCTTTGATCGCACAAAAATAGTACTAATCGGTAATTCTTAATTCCTTATTTTTCGAATCGTCCCATGTCAGATCCAGAAAACTTCCTTACCATCATTTTTATGACCTCGCTGTTCATTCAACTGATGTATCACTGGCGTGTATTTCAAAAACTACCTCTTGCCACCATCAACTCTCCTCAGACTAATCCTCAGCCAGTATCTGTACTCATTGCAGCACGAAACGAGGAGGAAAATCTTCCAAGACTTTTAAAGGCCCTGAAGCAACAAAAATATCCGTTTTATGAAGTAATTGTGATCAACGACCGGTCCGATGATGGTACTGCCACAGTTCTCGAAGAATTCAGCAAGCACTTTTCAAAACTCAAAACCATCAGTATTACTGAGGTTCCTGATGACTGGACAGGCAAAAAGAATGCGATCAAACAAGGAATAGATGCTTCAAGCCACGAGCTACTATTGTTTACAGATGCGGATTGTTACCCAAAATCGGAAAGCTGGATCGCTGAAATGACAAGTAATTTCGAGTCAGGTATAGATATTGTACTTGGCTTTTCTCCATACAGAGAGGCCCCTACAGTTCTTAATCAGTTCATCCGTTTTGAAACTCTGCATACAGGCCTCCTTTACCTGTCTCACGCCCTGGCCGGAAGACCTTATATGGGTGTAGGGCGTAATATGGCTTATCGCAAAGCACTTTTCGAAAAAGCAGGTTTTGCCGGTGATGAGAAGTACACTGGCGGAGATGATGATATTTTCGTCAATAGACATGCCAATAAGAAGAACGCGAAAGTGGTGTTATCTGAGGACAGCCAAATGGTATCTATTCCTGAAATCAGTTGGGCGGCTTATCTCAAACAGAAAATACGACACTTATCAGTCGGTAAGCGCTATCATAAAAAAGACAAAACGAGTTTGGCCAATTTTTCGTTAGCTACGCTAGTTGGTTGGATACTCTTTATTTATCTGCTCCTGGTAGTTGAAAATAAGGCTTTGATTTTGGTTCCTTTCGCGGTCAGGAGCTGGTCATTTTATAGTATATTTACCCGCTCAGGTCAAAAACTTAAGGTAAAGCTAGCATATTGGGCACTACCCTTATTTGATTTGTGTTATACGATTAGTTATCCGGTAGTAGGATTGATTGCGCTGACAGCTAAAAGAATTAAATGGAGTTAGGAAAGCAGTTTTCAGACAAAGCATTAGAAGACTTTAAATTAATAGACAGAGCGGTAGAAGGAAAAGATCAGCATGCTTTTGCAGAGTTGATGAAAAGGTATAAGAATCCTGTCTATCACATGATTCTGAAAATGGTCCGTAACGTTGATGATGCAGAAGATTTGACGATCGAAGCATTTGCCAAGGCCTTCAAGAATCTTCATAAATTCAAAAAAGATTTTACATTCAGCACCTGGCTTTTCAGGATTGCCACCAACAATACCATCGATTTTATCAGAAAGAAAAGGCTCGATACTATGAGTCTGAATACTTCCTTCAAAGATGATAATGGCGAAGCCGTAACCATAGATGTACAGGATCGGAACCTGAACCCTCAGGAAGAAGCAATTAAAGCTCAGAAAATCGAGCTGGTACAAATGTTTGTAACCAAACTACCAGCCAAATACCAGCGCCTCGTCAGACTTCGCTACTTCGATGAACTTAGCTATGACGAAATCGCCAAGGAGCTGGAGGCACCTCTGGGTACCGTAAAAGCTCAGCTTCACAGGGCCCGTGAGCTGATGTACGACCTGGTAAAGGGCAAGAAAGAGCACATCTAATTTGGGAATTGGACTATTGGGAATTGGTCTTCTTTTATAAGCGAGACCTTACGCTAATTAGCCTGATTTAGTTCACTTCCGATTATTTCACCAGAGAAATCTTCGCATCTTTGCGGCATGGATACCATCCTCAAATACTTCCCTGATCTTTCAGAGCAACAGATTGCACAATTCAGTCAGCTGGGTGAGCTATACGGCTACTGGAATGAGCGAATCAATGTGGTTTCAAGAAAAGACATTGAGAACCTCTATGAAAAACACGTGCTGCATTCACTTGCCATTGCTAAGGTACATCGCTTCGGGCCAGAGTCAGAAATACTGGATGTAGGCACCGGAGGTGGTTTCCCGGGTATCCCATTGGCCATCCTGTTTCCCGACTGCAAGTTTCATTTGGTAGACTCCATTGGCAAAAAGATCAAAGTAGTAAATGAAGTAGCAAAGGCCATTGGGCTGGAAAATGTAAAAGCGCAGCAAATCAGGGCGGAAGAGATCAAAGGCAGCTATGACTTTATCATCTCCCGGGCCGTATCCAGGCTTTCTGTCTTCTATCCCTGGATCAGAAGAAAGATCAAACCCGGCCGTCAGTTCAGACTAAAAAACGGGCTGCTTTATCTGAAAGGCGGAGATTTAAAGGCAGAGATCAAAGAGTCCGGACTTCAAAGAGTAAGGACCTTCCACATTTCAGATTTCTTTCAGGGAGAGTTTTTCGAGACCAAACAGGTAGTATACGTACCCGGTCAGTGATCCCGCTTATCGAATGTTTCTTCTGGCCGTGGTTTTGCTGTAAACACCAGGATACAGTAGACTCCCAGGGCAGTACCCACAGGGAAATTCAACAGGCTGATAATACCAAAGACCATTGACGGTACGTTGGCCCATTTCTTACCCATGGTAAGGGCTATGCCCAAAATAAGCCTGGGCACCAGAAACAGCAGGGCAAGTGCCCAAACAATTGAGTCAATGAACGCAAAGATCCAGCCTATTTCAATATCGAAATCAGGTTCCTCCTGCGCCTTTTCCAGTATGAACTCCATAAAGATGTCGTAGAAGTAGACACCCACCAGGCTGAACACGCTGAACACGATAAATGAAACACCAATTACCTTCTTATGTATCGGATCATATAAATCCATAGCTTCCTCATTTTATATTGGTAAAATTAAAAAAAGCCACCCAGACGGGTGGCTTTTTCATCAGCGTCATCAACCGCTTATTCAAATCTTAAGGCCTCAATGGGGTCTAAACGGGCTGCTTTTTTGGCTGGCAGGTATCCTGACATCAAACCGACAATCACACAAATGATCAGTCCCATGATAATCCAGACCCACGGAATTACAAAAGCGCCTCCCAAAGCCTTGGCGAGTAAATTACCTACGCCAATCCCTAACAAGGCTCCTACCACACCGCCCATCTGGCAAATCACAATGGCTTCAATCAGGAATTGTTGCCTGATTCTTTTTGGGGTGGCCCCCAGTGCCTTTCTGATACCAATTTCGCGTGTACGCTCCGTTACTGATACCATCATGATATTCATCAGCCCGATAGCCGCCCCCAGCAGGGTAAGAAACCCTACGGCAAAGCCCCCGATCCTCAAACCGTTGGTCATATTATCCAGGGCTTCCGTTACGGAATCACTTCGTTCTATTTCAAAGGAATCTTCAGCTCCTATCCTGTCTCCCCTTATCTTACGCATAAAGCCAGTCGCCTCTCCCATGGCATAGTCTATATCCTCCGGATTCTCAATCTGGGTAGTGATATTAAAGCGCATATTCCCTCGTTTGTCATATCGCTTAGCGTTTAGCAGGGGAATGATAATGTTCCTGTCTTCCTCCGTATCACCTCCAAAACCACCTTTCTCTTCCAGTATTCCAATAATACGGTAGTTATTGCCATAAAACTTAAGAGTACGATTCAGTGGGTCCTGATTCTCTTTAAATAATCTCTTCACCACTTCCGTTCCTACGACACAGACATAATTACCATACTGAGTCTCAAGTCCCGAAAAATTCCTTCCTTTTTCTATCTGAATGCCCTTGATCGTAAAATAATTCTCATCACCTCCGGTAATGGTAATGTTAGGGTCGGTTTTCTCGTTCTCATACTTGATCTCCGCAACACCCGATATCCGGGTATATACCGTTACCGTAGAAGGATAATCAAAGCCTTTTTTGTAGGCTATGGCTTGTTTAAACTTTACGGGCTCATAAGAGCGCTCTCTTCTGCCATTGTTGTTTCTTCTGCCAGAGTCGCGCTGGCCAATATCAAAACTATTAGCACCAAGACCCGACAAGCTCGAATCAATCTTGCTTCGCAGACCATCTACAGCCGTCAGCATGCTTACCAAAGCAGTGATTCCGATGGAGATGATAAAGCCGGTAAGAAAAGTGCGGAGCTTGTTCGATTTGATCGATTTTATCCCCTCTCTGATATTTTCTCTTAAGTTCATTGATCAAACTGAGTTTTTACCCGTTCTAAAACTAGCTGACCACTGGTCAATTTCTTAGAACAAATATTTAAATTAAACGATCGTACAGTTAAACGGTTTATAAACACGCCCGGCATGAGGAAAATACTCGCATTCGTTCTTTTAATGATCATTAGTCTATCAGGTTATGCAAATAAGCTGCTCATTCCTATGGACGAATCCCAGACCAATCATATGAAAGCATATGGCATTGCCTACTGGGTTCTCAATAAAGACGAAGCAATTGACTGGATGTTAAATTACCGGGGAGGAAGTTTTTTATTACCCGCCCGTACCTCCTATCAAAATGAGCTCGTGATCCGCGGAATCAGCTTCGAAGTCATCTCTGATGCAGAGGCTAACCAGTTGGAAACGCAAATTGTTTCGCCTGCTTCTAATATGGATATGATGAAGTTGGAGAAGGCTCCGAAAATTGCCGTGTACTCCCCTAAAAGCAAAATGCCATGGGATGATGCCGTAACCCTGGCGCTGAGCTATGCTGAAATACCTTACGAGGTAATCTATGACGATGAGATCATGGCTGATCAACTCTCCGATTATGACTGGCTTCACCTGCACCATGAAGATTTTACCGGACAATACGGGAAGTTCTACGCCAGCTTTAAAAATTTCAGCTGGTATATACAGCAGCAAAAAGACTATGAGGCCTCTGCTCGCAAACATGGTTTCGCCAAAGTGTCTGAGCTCAAGCTGGCCATTACTCATAAAATTCAGGCCTTTGTGGCCGGTGGCGGTTTCATGTTCGCCATGTGCTCTGCTACTGACAGCTTTGATATTGCACTGGCCGGTGCGGGTCTCGATTTTATAGAAGCCATGTATGATGGTGATCCAGCCAATCCTAATGCAGAATCACAGTTCGACTTCAGTGAAACTCTGGCATTTGAAGATTTCAAACTTCGCAAGGATCCACTGGAATATGAGTTCAGCGATATAGATAATACGGAAGCCCGTAGGTTTCGTGGGCTTAGAGAAGACAATGATTACTTTACCCTCTTTCAATTCTCCGCTAAGTGGGACCCCATACCAACCATGCTGACACAGAATCACACCCAATTGATCAAAGGCTTCTTTGGTCAGACTACCTCTTTTAAAAAGAGAGTGATCAAGCCGGATGTGGTGGTTATGGGAGAAGCAGAAGTGGCTGATGAGGCCAAGTACATTCATGGCGTATACGGCAAGGGTTTCTGGACCTTTTACGGTGGTCATGATCCTGAAGATTATCAACATAGAGTAGGTGAAGAACCCACTGACCTGAATCTCTACCCCAATTCTCCTGGCTACAGGCTGATTCTGAACAACATCCTGTTCCCGGCAGCTAAGAAGAAGAAGAGAAAGACATAAGGAGTGAGCCTTTTTAAGGGCTTGAGGCAAGAGGTAGGAAGTAAGCTTCTTAGAGTCTTACCTCATAAACACTTCCTAATTCATCTTTCCCGAGTGCTCGCTTCAGATAATACCCTTATTAACGCGTACAAGAAATAATGCTTTTCAGATCCTCTGAGTTTTTACTGCTCTTTCTGTACATTTGACCCAAGTCAATTTGACTCCCGTACCCACTGTGTTAACGGACAAAAAAACTCTGCTTCTATTGAACTTCGCAAGACCAGGAGGCCATAATCATTAGGATAAAAACAAAATGTCGATAACCAAAGAATCCGAACTTATCGGAATGAAACGCATCAGTGAAGTGGTTGGAACTACTTTGAAACTGATGAGAGAATATGCCAAAGTGGGTATATCCACCAAAGAACTGGACGAATATGGAGGCGAAATTTTAAGGAGTTACGGAGCAAAATCAGCCCCATACGAAACTTACGGATTCCCCGGTTATTCCTGCATTAGTGTAAATGAAGAAGCGGCACATGGGATTCCTTCCAGGGATAAAACCCTGAAAGAGGGAGATTTAATTAACATTGATGTGTCAGCTGAGCTGAATGGATTTTGGTCCGACAATGGAGGTTCATTTGTCATTGGAGAGGACATCCACAACCACCAGCCACTGGTAAATGCCTCTAAGCAGATTTTACAAAAGGCCATTGCTCTTATAAAAGGAGGTGTTAAGATAGCAGACGTTGGACACCTGATAGAAACTGAAGCAAAAAGGTCCGGATTTAAAGTAATTAAAAACCTGGCGGGACATGGAGTCGGGAGGAGTTTGCACGAAGAACCCAGTGACATTTTAAACTATCGGGTTAAAACAAACCAGGAAAGATTCAGAAAAAACACTACGGTGGCCATCGAGACTTTTATTTCCACAAAATCAACGATAGCGGTTGAGCTGGAAGACGGTTGGACTTTAGTCGGTAACAAAGGAGGATACGTAACGCAGCATGAGCAGACAATATTGATAACTGATAAAACTCCCGTTATCTTGACTCAATCCAATGAAATATGGGGCTAGACTGATTATAGCAGGTCATAGCAGACCTCTGGTAGCAACACAATGAACATAATATTCAAACGACTCAGCGAGGTTCAAAAATCAGACATCATTGAATTGATGAACAATCCGCTGGTCGGGCGACAGATGCCCTTGTTGAAAGGTAACTGGACTGAGGACACCTGTGACAAGTTTGTGGCAGGCAAAGAAAGACTTTGGGCCAACCATGGGTATGGTCCCTGGGCCTTTATGATTGACGATCAGTTTGCTGGTTGGGGTGGCGTTCAACCGGAAGATGGTGAAGCAGACCTTGCTCTCGTGCTCCACCCTGACTTCTGGGGTATAGGCAAAACCTTATATAAACAAATCATCGACAGGGCATTTGGTGAGCTTGGGCTCAACTCAGTCCAGGTACTTTTTCCTCCTTCCAGAACCCGCGTTCAGGGTCTGCTCAGGTTGGGTTTCAAAGAAGAGGCCAAATTGCAGGTAGGCAATGAAACCTTTATCAGGTATCGGCTGGAGAAGGCTGACATCAAAGAAAGTCAGGGTAAGAGATGAAATAAAATCAGCGGGACGCCAAAAGAGTTAACGCGGATAAAAGCTATATTTGATTAGTCAAATTCCCACCTCAAAAGAGTGTTCACATGAGTAGGAGAAGTACATTAAACAAATCTTATATGTCAAAATATTACCTTGCTTTGCTCACAATACTGCTTGTCACATCTTGTGGAGGCAATGATTTACCAGATGTTGTAAAATTCAAATCAGGGCTCTACGGATCCCGCACAGGTGAGTTTGTTGCAAAGTTCCCCGACAAACCCAGTGTATCATCAAGACATTACCAGCTTGGAGCAACCCAGGAGTTTAACGAATACGTTTTTCAATACAGAGTCGGTTTAGAGCACAGGTATGTCGTTTCCTATATCGATTTTCCTGAAGAACTGATCAAGGCCTGGGATACCGAGGAGCTATTTGATCAAACTATTAAAAACATCAGCGCTCAGGTTGATGATTTCAGAATATCAGAAAGAAAAGTCAATCAGATGAAAGGCTATGAGAAAAGCATTACCTATGCGCTTTTCTCCTCAACCCCGGGAGCTATGATGAAATCCCGGCTCTTAAAACGCGGTAACAGGATATACTATGTCTACTTCGCCTGTGCGCGCAGGCAGCCCAATACCGAAGACATAGATGCCTTTCTTGACAGTTTTCAGCTGTACCAGCCAAAAGAAGATACATCATCGTAAAGGCCTAAACAACCCAGAACACCAATCATGAACTACGAGACTTTCCAACCTCATCCCGATCTCGCAGCCATTGTTAAGTGTCATTGGATTTTAGAAGTGCCGGGTGACATAAAGGCACCAAAACAACGGATAATCCCCGATGGCTGCATTGAAATGTGCTTTATTTTGGGGGATGATGTCAGGCGATTTACCTCAGAAACCGCATATATCATCCAGCCACGTGCCATGGTGTTTGGTCAGATCACCAAGCCCTACTACGTGCAGCCGACAGGTTATGTCAATACCTTTGCCGTACGTTTTTACCCCCACGGCTTTGCCAATTTCATTACTCGCCCCATTCATAAACTGGCCGACAAGGAAACTCCGCTAACATCGCTGTTCGAAAAAGCTCTGATCATTCAACTGGAACAAAAGATAATAGAGGCTTCATCCACTCAGGCCAGAATAGAAACGGTAGAGAGTTTTTTACTTGACAGACTCACAGAACAATCCGTCATCGATAATATTGTGAAATCTACCACTGAAGCTCTGGCCAGTACCAAAGGAAATGCTTCTATCGGTACGATACTGAAAGAAGATCTTTCTAAAAGGAGAAGTCTGGAGCGAAAATTCTCCAGGCAGGTCGGTATCAGCCCCAAGCAACTGGGAAAGATCATCAGACTGCAGGCTGCGCTAAAACTAATGCTGGACGATAAGGAAAAGAGCCTTACTCAGGTGGCCTATGAGAGTGAATATTATGATCAGGCCCATTTCATTAAAGACTTCAAAGAGCTCACCGGAACCAACCCAAAAGAATATTTGAGCAATGATCAAATGATGCTCTCTTCCATCATTTATTCAAAAGACTAAACCTGTCGCATTTTTACAATTTTAGTTTTTTGAATCAGGCTATCTATGCCGTGAAAAAAGCAGCATAAATGCAAAATAAATTTTACAGCATAGTGGTATGGCTCACGCTGAGCTTTATCACCTTAGTCCCCATGAAAACCATGGCTCAAACCGAAAACTCAACCAGCAACATGAACACTTTCGTTTCCATTTTTGAAATTCCTGCCATCAACATTTCCCGGGCCATCAAATTTTACGAATCCATCCTGAGCATTGACATTCAACCGCTGGAATTCCCGGGCATTGAAATGGGCCTCTTCCCTTATGAAGACCAAACAGTCACGGGAGTGATCATGAAAGGCGAAGGCTATAAACCTTCAGCAGAGGGAGTGACAGTCTACCTCAACGGAGGTGAGAACCTGCAAACTGCTCTGGACAAAGTGGAGGAGCATGGAGGAAAAATCTTAATCCCAAAGACCCCACATGCTGATGAAATTGGTTTTTTTGCGATATTTCTTGACTCCGAAGGAAATAAAATGGGATTACATTCCCGAAATTAGACAGCCATCAACACAGAACCCAAATGCAGCAATTTCTGCTTCTGCTGAACAGCAAGGCTTCCCGGGACATCAGTCCTGAGGAGTTGGAAAGGCGTCTCAGTGAATACAGGGAATGGGTCAAAACCATTCCTGATCATTACCTTTCTGACAGCAGACTTGACAAAGGTGGTGCCTACATTACTCAGGATAAGCCCGTTCTGACGGATGGTCCCTTTGCTGAACTGAATGAAGTAATTGCCGGCTTTGTCGTTATCCGGGCCAATGACCTGAACCAAGCTACCCAGGTCACCCAAACCTCTCCCCTGTTACAATATTTTAACATTGCAGTAAGGCCTATCGTGGGATAATCAGTCTACCATTGCAGCCATTGTCAGAAATCAAAAATCTGGTCCACTCATTTTCAAACCAACTATCGAGGGGATCAAACAATGCGTCATTGAAATATCCCGGGTATCTACCAGGGCTTTCAAGACAATACTTTTTATTCGTTTTGAGTAACTTCAGAGATGCTAAGCTGCTCTGGGAACGATGAACACTTCAGTAGATAACTATTTTGTTGAGGGATGCGGCCGCTGTACACTTGGAGGTACACCGGACTGTAAGGTTCATCGATGGACTGCTGAGCTAGAGCTCCTGAGAAAGATCATTCTGGATTGTGGTTTGACGGAAGAGTCGAAGTGGGGAGCTCCCTGCTATACTTTTCAAAACAAAAATATGCTTATGCTTAGTGCCCTGAAGGGATACTGCTGTATTAGTTTCTTCAAGGGTTCTTTATTAAGTGACCATGAAAATCTTCTCGTCAAACCTGGCCCTAACTCTCAGGCTGCGAGGTTATTCAGATTTCAGCATGTAAACGAAATTCAAAAAACCGAACGACACATCAAAGCGTACATTTTTGAAGCCATCGAACTGGAAAAAGCCGGACTTACGGTAACACTTAAGAAAAACCCAGAACCCATCCCGGTCGAGCTTGAAATGAAACTCGAAGAAGACCCCGTTTTGAAAACAGCCTTTGAAGCCCTCACTCCCGGACGACAAAGAGGCTATGTTTTACACTTTTCCAAACCTAAACGGTCTGAGACCAGGATAGGCCGGATTGAGAAATGCATTCCCATGATATTACAGGGCACAGGCCTGCATGATCGATACAAGTCCCGCAGGTAACCTGGCGCAGGTCCTGCCGTAAGTCAGTGCAACTATTTAAAGGCTTTCAATAGTATTCTGATGAGACGTTTGTACGGGTCAGGAACAGCGACCGAAAAGACTGCTATTCTAAATCATAAACCTTTTGAGCCTGAGAGAGCGTTTATTAATGAAGTGTTAATCCATCAAAGATGCGAAGTAAGGTTATGAACTATCGTATGGCTTTTTCTATGTTGGTAATGATGTCAATCCTTGGCAGCTATGCCGTTTCATCAGCTGGGGCAACAACTAATACCAAGGATTGTCCTGATCCCGGCTCTATCAAAACAGACACTCTCAAAGTCATTGTAGTTCAATGTTCTAATGGGTATACATATGCTCAAAGAGGCTATAGTTTTAACCACGTAATAGAAAAGGAGCTTGATAAATTTGAGAATATTCACGTACAACCATTACCTCTCAAAGCACTTATGGGAGTTTCTTACCAGGGTGTGTTCGACAAAAAATATTGCCCACCAATCATTGAAAAAGTAGACGCGGACTTTCTTGTACTGACGCGTTTTGCCTCTGAGTACCTCACCTTAAACACAACAGAAACCGGCTGGGGCTACGAATTGAGAATTGTCAGTACCAGGAATTTGGAGCAGGCTAATTCTATTAGTGCTCATAGTCTGAAGGAATACAAGCAAATTGAACAGCATATTAAAGACAATATCAACACATTAAGAACTGAGATTGAAAATCTTAAATAAAGCTGTTAAAATGCATTGAAATAACTTTGTGCTCCGCGACAGGCTTCCAAAACCTCGAATTACATTTTCCAATGCCCAAACTTCTCAGATACACTGGTAAAGACCTTCAGGACATCCACTTTACTGACTGGCTGGAACAAAAACCCGTAGCGTTACACCAAATTGCACAAAAGTGGTTCAATGCCATTAAGCACTCCGGTAGTGAAACAGAGGATATCTTTCATGACAATTACCCGATCGTTTGTGTTGACAGTGCCCCTTTTGCTTACATCAATGTCTTCACCTCCCATGTCAATCTTGGGTTCTTTTATGGAGCGTACCTGCCAGACCCTACCGGGCTACTGGAGGGTAGCGGAAAGCACATGAGGCATATCAAACTCAGGCCGGGCGTAAATCATAATGAGAAAGAAGTTCTCATACTTCTAGAGTGCGCTTATGCCGATATTCTGCAAAGACTGATAACCTAATGGATTTATGTTGAACTCAAACACCAAAACCACCTTTAACAAATCATTAAAAGTCCTCATAGGCAGTACTCTGTGAATTCAACCTACCCTTATCAATCTATATGAGTATTATGGGCTTACGCACAATTTTATGTTCATCATTTCTCTGTACATTTCCAGCAGTTTTTATGAAATTCAAAGCCCATCATCTCCACATTAACACTAAACATGATAAGGGGATTGTTATTGATAAAATTTCCCATAACAATCCTTACGACCACAGTCAAATCCACAGGCACAATTATCATGAAATTCTTTTCTTTTTTAATGGAAATGGTGGGGAACAAAAGATTGATTTTGTAGACTACAAGATAAAAAAGCAGGCCGTCTATATGATTGCCTCGGGCCAAATCCACCTGCTAAAAAAGAAACCTGAGGAAAACGGAATTTCAATTCAGTTCTCTGAAGAATTTCTCTCCTTGAATTTTGCTTCGCTTCAATGGGAATGGATGGAATTGTTTCAGAACCATTCTGAAATGGTCCTCAATGACTCCACATTCAATGAACTGTCCTGGCTATCTCAAAAGCTGCTTGCTGCTTTTGAGAATAAAACTGCTATGTCATTTCAAAAAGTCGTCAATTACATCAGCCTGATACTGATTGAATTATTTGAATTCGTTAATAAAGAACAGCAAAGCGATGTACCCAATCAACATAGCATTGCATTGCAATTTGCTTCATTGGTACAGGAGCATTTCAGAGATAAAAGGAATGTAAAAGACTATGCTTCTATCTTAAATATTTCCACCAACAAGCTTGCCATCAAAGTCGGAGATTGTTTTGGCAAAACTCCCAAGGAGTTTATACAGAACTCTTTGCTGCTTGAGATAAAGAGACTACTTGTTGTAAATGAACTTTCACACAAGGAAATATCACATCAGTTAAATTTTGACAGTCAGAATTCTTACAACCGCTTTATCACGAATCATACCGCTCAAACACCCTCTGAATTAAAAAAGGCCTTGATCGAAATTCATAAATAATAGAGTGATATAGCTAACTCACAAAGTGTCACCTCGCACTAATTTTGTCTCAGGACAAAGCATAATTTATGAATCGAAAAACTACATCTCCTTTATCAACTATAGAATTTGTAGCGTTGATGGCAACCATGATGGCACTGGTAGCGCTATCAATTGACACCTTATTACCCGCACTTGACGAAATTGCCAACGACCTACCACTCAAAAGAACTAATGACACCCAACTGATCATTTCAATCTTCTTTCTGGGCCTTGCTCTCGGGCAGTTATTTTTTGGTACTCTGTCAGATTTTGTCGGTAGGAAACCGGCTGTTGCCATTGGGATTTCAATTTTCATTGCAGGTTGCTTCATTTCTTTCTTTTCCAAAGGCCTGGAGTTTATTCTTATCGGAAGGTTATTTCAGGGAATCGGACTGGCTGCCCCTCGCATAATAAGTGTAGCCTTAGTTCGGGATCAATACGAAGGACCGCACATGGCCAGAATCATGTCTTTCGTCATGTCGATATTCATAATCGTACCAGCCATTGCTCCCGCACTTGGTGAGGGGATATTATACTTTATGCATTGGCGGTACATTTTTCTTGTGCTGGCGGTGGTAGCATTAGTCGCATTTCTTTGGTTTATGGTCCGACAGCCGGAAACGTTGGATACAGAGAACAGAAAACCCTTTTCAATCAAACAGGTAACCTCTACACTTTACAAAATCTGCACAAACAGAGTCTCTTTGGGTTATACGCTGGTTGCCGGATTTATCTCCGGTGTGTTTTTGGGCTTTTTAAGTTCCATCCAACAAATCTTCCATTCTTATAACAATGACCACCTCTTTGTCGGAGGTTTTGCGGTTTTTGCACTTTTCATTGGAAGTGCCTCTTTAGTCAATGCAAAAATAGTTTTGCGGTATGGCGTCCAGCGCATGGTCAAACTTGCTCTGATCGTGCTTTGCCTTGTCTCGGGAGTCTTTTTAGTATCAGGTTTATCCCTGGGGCTGAGCTTTACCATGGTGATGATTTACCTGGTCATTTCCTTATTCTGCGTTGGTATATTATTTGGAAACTTAAACGCTTTGGCCATGCAACCCTTGGGCAAAATTGCAGGAATAGGGAGCTCTGTTGTAGGGTCTTTGTCAACACTTATTTCTGTACCCTTCGGAATACTCATAGGCTTTAGCTATAACAACTCAGCCATTCCATTGATTATCGGTTTCCTGGTCTTTAGCTCGCTTTCACTGGGTACAGTTTATTGGATAGAAAAGCCCAGGATAGAATCATAATGGAGCGCGGTATGTCAGCATAAAGCTTTTGAATAAGGACAAAGTAATTTTGGCAAGATTCTTCACGATACTTCGAAAGCGACATAATCACAATACAAGTTTCAGTGCATTCGGTCCCCTCTTACCTCCAGTGTATTGATAATCTCTGCCTCTGCTTCTAAAAAGGCCCTCCAGCGTTCCATCACATAGTCCTCGGGCATATAAGTTTTGGCCAGGGCCAGGAAGTTTTTGTAGTGACCAGCCTCTGAGATCATCAGCTCATAGTAGAACTTCTGCAGCTCTTCGTCCTCTATGTTTTGAGAAAGTATCTTAAAGCGTTCGCAGCTCCTTGCCTCGATCAAAGCATTCATCAGCAGCTTCTCTACGAGCTGTTGCTCCCGGCTGCCTCCCTTCTTAGGCACCTTACTCAATCTGGCTACATACTCATCCTTACGCATCTTACCCAGGGCCATACCGCGTTTGGTCAGTTGCTCTACCACTCTTTCAAAATGACTCCACTCTTCTGCTACCACCGGAGTCATCATGGCCACTAGGTCTGCTTTATCAGGGTACTGCACGATCAGGGAAATACAAGAGGAAGCTGCCTTCTGCTCGCAATAAGCATGATCTACCAGGATATCTTCAACGTTCATGGTAGCGATATCTACCCAGCGCGGATCGGTCGGAAGCTGTAGTCCCAGCAGGTTGTTTTTCAGGTTCTCCATCTTTTGCAAAAATAGAAGCAATCGGTTGAGCTAAAAAAAGTAAAGAACATTAATCGACTTTCATTTTTGCCCCGTACTTTTGTGGCACCTCCCTCAAATGGCAATTTTTAAATACTAAGCACTATTTACCTATGAAAAAATTTACACTATTGTTTGTGGCGCTGATCAGTCTGGGGAGCCTGAATGCGCAAAATGCCGATTCCGTAAGCTGGGAAAGAAAGGGTTCTTTCGGCTTTAACTTCGCCAATGTAGGTCTGTCCAACTGGGCTGGCGGGGGTGAAAGCTCTGTAGCCCTGGGAGGCGTATACAACTCCGCCTTTATTCGTACCACCGGAAGCAATACCTGGAAAACCAGCATTGACTTCGCCTTAGGAGGTGCCAAAGTAGGCGAGGGAGAATTCAGAAAGACCGATGATGCGATTATTTTGCTGAGTCAGTATACCAAGAAAATCAACGAAAACCTGGGCTGGGGCCTTACCGGAGTACTCAGAACGCAGCTACTGGAAGGTAATACCTTTGCTCCTGATGGCAATGGCGGAGAAATAGCCACTAAAATCTCATCATTTATGGCACCGGGCTACCTTACCGTTAACCTGGGTATGGATTATATCAAGGGCGATGTTTTTTCGCTGTCTTTTTCACCTGCAGCCGGTAAGTTCACTTTCGTATCCGATGACGACCTGTCTGATGCGGGTGCCTTTGGTGTAACCCCGGGAGACAAAGTAAGAGCTGAGTTTGGTTCTAACCTGCTCGCAACGCTGAGCCTTAAACTCGCGGAGAACATGGCATTCCAGAGTAATGTAAACTTCTTTACATCCTATGAGACCTTCGGTACGATTGACGTTAACTGGGAAACCCTGCTGGTAATGAAAGTAAACGAGTGGTTCAATGCCACCTTCGGTACTCAACTCATTTACGACAAAGACATCCGCTTTGATGATGGTAATGGTGGTACAACCGCTGAGCTGCAGTTCAAGCACGTGCTCAATGTAGGGGTAAACTTCGCCCTCTTCAACGGTCAGTAACCCACTGAATTAAGAAATTCTAAAAGCCATCTTGTCCCGGACAGGATGGCTTTTTTGATATAAGGGACCAATCATCCGACCACTTCAAGTCGTCAGACGACTTTGAATGAGGTTTTATCAATCAGACCCGAAATCTATAACAGCATTCTTTTTCCTGCCAAAGGAGTCGAAACTTGAGAAACCTGTTCATCCAATACCTCCCCCTTTAGCGAATGGTACCCATTCACAATCCAACATTATTCATCCAAAATTACTCGCGAGAGTAAATATCAATCATAAAACGACCAGCGTGCACCGATGTCCAGACTCTGTCTGTTACCCGTAAAGTAAGGGGTAAGGAAATAGCCATCCCCTATAAGCCCCTGGTTAAAGTGCCCTGACTTAATAAAGAAGATAAAGTTCTGAACCTTGAAATTGAGAAAGAGATCAATCTTTACAAAGGCATCATTTTCTATAGTGTTTTGCTGATAAAACTGCTGTACCACAGGATCATAGGCATAAGCCCGGTAAGCCGTGCGATAATGCACGTCCATTCCTGTCTGGATGATCATCTTACCATCAAACAGTATATTGGTATGGGCCAGTTGGGCATTGATCATCAGCTCAGGAATGCGGTAAACATCTGCACTTCCTCCTGATAGAGAGCTAAAAACTGTAGTGCTCTTCCAGTTCCATTTATTGCTAAGCTGATAATCGAAATGGGCTCCGGGCGAAAACAAGACAATGTCATCAGAAGCCTGCAAAGGCAACCTGTCCGGGCCAAAGTAAACATGGTCCGTAATACGATTAAATCTTAAGAAGGGTCTGAAACTCAGCCGTTTGGTATTCAGCTTGATCTCACCATAGAGATTATCAGAAACCTCATCATTGAAGGTATTGGTCCAGTTTCTCTGTTCCCCGGTATAAAATTCAGACAGGTATGAGGGTTTGGCTTTCACCCTTGAAAAACGAGCCGTAAAAAAATCACTCTTAAAATCTCCCTTAATCAGATAGTTCCCCCCAATCAGGTATTCGCCCGAGGCGGTCAGGAAAATCTTCGGGGTAACCTGCTGCCGCAAAGTACCTCCCAGATAACTCTCGGAGTCCTTTCGCACTTCTCCCAGCAACAGGTTGTCATAGCGAACACTTCTGTTTCTGTAAAAGAGCGTATAGGCAAACTTCTTCGTGTATCCCTTGATACCGAATTCGTTGGTAAACTCTCTGAAAGCTGTTCTGTCTGCGATGGTACCGGCTGAATCTGTATTCACAGGAACGTATATCAGGGAATCTGTTGAGGTTTTAATGTCATAGGTATCATTGTACCGCAGTATCTGGTCGAACAAAGTAGCCGAGTGATAAACCTGAAACACCGAATCCAGGTCGTATTGCTGATAGATATGGAGTCCACCACGTTTATCATAGCTTTCCGCTTCATCCAGAGCCACGTCTTCATCCAGGTAGTCATAAAACAGGGTATCGGCCGTGGGCATGGTAATCGCCTCAACAATTCCGCCTTGCTCAGCAGCCGTATGTTTCATCTGAGTAAGGTTAAAAAGCAGTAGATAACGAGGTAGCTTTTTAGGCCTTAGAAAACCGAAGATATTCCAATTGGTGCTTTCCACACTGCGATCACCGCGGGTCAGGAAAGAGAGCTGCTTATCGGCCCTGATACCACTATAGCTAAAGCCCAGGTTAAACTGGGTGCTATCATTGAGGCTAAAGAGCACATCGGTAATGGCCCTGCCGCCTCCGCCAAAAGTAGCATTGATATCCGTATAGGGAGACCGGGTATCAAAGTACTTGATCTTATCGGGCCCAATATAAAAGGCATCATAAGCATGATAGCCTGAGGTACGACCAACTACCGACCTTCCTTCATAAAACAGCGGCCTGAGAGCGGTACCGATTCCTCCCAGGTTCTGAATAAAGTTGTTGTTCTTTTCAAAGTCAGTAAAGCGGTGAAGGTTATCAGGAATGGTATCCGGATTGTAAAAAATCAGGTCGTTGAACTTGAAATTCTTCTCGTAAGTAAAGCGAGTAGTTTTGGCACTATAGTTATTCTTGACCGTATCTCGTATAATCCGCTCCTGCCTTCGGTTTAACAGCGAATCACGACTACCCAACTCTCCCACAGTTCTTCTCTGGGAGTAGGCTGCAAAAACAGTGAATAAAAGTGTGGAAATAAGTAATACCCTTCTTAGCACGCGCAAAAATACAAATTCAGTATTCGTTTCAATTTTTATCAAAGACTTTCAGCACCTGATCTTTGAATTCCTCCTCTTTATCAATCACAAATTTGATAGGCATGTAAAACAACGATACTTTTTCGAAAAGAGGATGCTCTTTCAAAGACAAAAGTCGTACCATGTCCTTTTCAGTAGTCAGGAGTGACACTGACTTTTGTGATTCTTTAACATATGCCTCAATTTTAGCCAGGTCAGTTGCCTTGTAAGCATAGTGATCCCGGAAATCAAAGTGATGAAGCACCTTGCTCGTCTTCTCTATCTGTTTGCAAAAAACACCTGGTTGTGCTATCCCTGTAATGATTATCACCTCCCTTTCACAGGTCTCCTTTGGTCCGAATGCCAGAACAGGTTCATCGTAACCTATATGAGAAAAGTAAACAGGTTTTTCACCACTGTATTTCTGAATACGGCCGACAACCCGTCTCTTCACCGACTCATCCAGGCCGGGCGGGCACTTGGTAACCACTACCGCATCGGCCCGACTGGCTCCGGAACGCCCTTCCCGTAAGCGACCGACCGGCACCACCTGGTCATTGTAAAAGGGCCGGATAAACTCTGTGAGCAGCAGGTTAAAATCGCGACCAATTTTTCGGTGCTGATAGGCATCGTCCAGCAGAAAAGCTTCTACCTCTTCGTGCTCCTGTACTATTTCCGGTACCGCCAGAATGCGCTCTTCACACACAGATACCAATACCTCATTACCAAACTTGCGGTAAAACTGATAAGGTTCATCCCCCAGGGTGCTGGAATTATCTGAATCATTTGCCAGTCTGAATCCCTTTGTCTTGCGTCCATAGCCTCTGCTAATGGTGGCCAGTTTGTGGTCATTCTTAAGCAGACGGATTAAAAACTCAACCATGGGAGTCTTGCCGGTTCCTCCCACTGAAAGATTGCCAACAGAGATAACAGGTCGGTCAAACTCAACCACCGGCCGGTAACCCGTATCGTATTGACTATTTCGCACACGCATCATCCACCCATAAAGGGCGGCAAAGGGAAATAATAACCAGCGGAGCATCGCCATTATCAGTGCGTATTATATCTTTATTGAACTAAAAGCTGCAAATATCATCAAATATGGCAAAAGTAAAAGACATAGTACGCCACCTCGAATCAATTGCTCCTCCTTCGTTGCAGGAGTCCTATGACAATGCCTCGCTCATTACTGGCAGTGCCTCTATGGAGGTCAAAGGTGTACTTATTACACTGGACTGTATTGAATCGGTGATAGACGAAGCCATTGAGCGCGACTGTAATATGATTGTGGCGCATCATCCCATTGTATTTCGTGGACTCAAACAGCTCAACGGAAAGAATTATGTGGAGCGTACCATCATCCAAGCCATTAAAAACGACATCGCCATTTACGCCATCCACACCAACCTGGATAACGTGATCAGCGGAGTAAACCGAAAAATCTGTGAAAAGCTGGGACTCGAAAACGTAAAGATCCTGGCGCCAAAAAAAGGCACACTGCAAAAGCTGGTCACCTTTATCCCTGTTGCTGATTCTGATGAAGTGATCGCCTCCATGCACCAGGCGGGTGCCGGCAATATAGGCAACTACTCCGACTGTAGTTTCAGGGTTACGGGTACAGGCTACTTCAAACCAAATCAGGATGCAAACCCAACTATAGGAACTTCCGGAGAGCTGGAGGAGGTTGAAGAAAACCGAGTTGAGGTGGTTTATCCTAAACATTTGCAGGGCCAGGTGCTGAATGCGCTCAAAAGCGCACACCCTTACGAAGAGGTGGCCTATTATATCAGCGACCTTGAAAACAGCAACCAGGAGGTCGGCTCGGGTATGATTGGCGATTTACCCATTGAAATGACTGCCAACGAGTTTCTCTATTATTTAAAGGACAAAATGGATCTCAATACCATCCGGTATACTGAAAAAGATCAACCGAAAATCAAGAAAGTAGCCGTTTGCGGAGGGGCCGGGAGTTTTCTTTTGGGAAGGGCTAAAAGTCGCAGGGCTGATGCCTTTGTAACCGCTGATTTCAAGTACCATGAATTCTTTGATGCTGAAGGACAAATCATGATTGCAGACATTGGTCATTATGAAAGCGAAATCTTTACAAAAGAGCTTCTACATTCATTTTTGACAGAAAAATTTGCTAATATTGCAACTTGTTTGTCAAGGGTGGACACGAACCCTGTGAAATACTTTTAAAAAACGTAGATGGAAAAAACTGTAGCGCAACGACTGGGATCTCTTGAAGCACTTCAAAAGATTGATTCAGAAATGGATGAAATCAAGAAAGTAAGAGGAGCGTTACCAGATGAGGTTGCTGACCTGGAAGATGAAATCGCAGGTTATCAAACGCGGGTTGACAAATTCAAAGGAGAGGTTTCTGACCTCGAAGCCAATATAGCCGACCATCGCACACAGATTAAAAACTCTGAGGCTCTGATCAAAAAATACGAAGAGCAGCAAATGAATGTGCGTAATAACCGTGAGTACGATGCCATCACTAAAGAGATGGAGCTTCAGACTCTGGAAATACAGATCTCTGAAAAAAGAATCAAAGAAGCATTTGCTAAGATTGAGATCAAAAAAGGTGAAGTAGAAAGAACCGAAGCTGAGCTTAACGAACGCTCTAAAGATCTGGACCTTAAAAAGTCGGAACTGGAAGTGTTGATACAGGAAAGTGAAGATGACGAGAAGAAACTCGTAGCCGACAGAGAGAAGGCTTCTGCTAATATCGAAGAAAGACTTCTTAACTCTTACAACAAGCTGAGAGACAATGCAAGGAACGGTTTGGCCGTGGTTGCTGTTAGTCGTGGAGCTTGTGGTGGCTGCTTTAACGTAGTTCCCCCACAGAGACAAGCCGATATTCGCGAAAAGAGAAAGATCATTGTGTGTGAGCACTGTGGCAGAATTCTTTCTGATGTAACTGACGAAATCGTTAAAGAAGAAGTAAAACCAAAAAGAAGCAGAAGAAAAACAACTGCTTAAATCTGAGGTGATAAAAAAAAGCAATTCAATAAAAAGGATAGGTCTTCTGATCTATCCTTTTTTTGTTTTAATCACTACGTCTCTCAACGGACAATCGCCACTTCCACAAGCCTATCAGCGCATATTAAACCTGGATTTTAATACTTCTGCTGAGATCGGAAATATCGATTCAGACATTCCCAATTTCGATCTGTACCTGGAGAATCTGCGTGATGTCACATCCCTTATTTTCTCCGAAGATGAGGAGCAGTTCGATATCCTCAGGAAAAATGAAAAGGCAAGACTAAGAGAGCTTAAAGAACTGGATAGTCCTTCCCCATACAACGACTTTTTCAGAGCAGAAATAAAGATTCAGTGGGCCTTTATCAAACTCAAATTCGGAGAGCAATGGAACGGGGTATGGGCCCTGAGAAGTGCCTACAAGATTATCAATGATAATATTGAAAACTACCCTGACTTTGACCTGAACTACAAGGCACTCGGACTACTCCATGTCATTTTCGGGGCCGTACCTGACCGATATCAATGGGTGCTTGGTATCTTCGGGCTGGAAGGAGATACAAAAGCCGGATTGGCTGAACTATATGAATTGATGAATCACCCTTCAGTTTTCCGAAAAGAGATCATGGTGATTTCTGCGCTTATAGAATCTTACCTGATGGAAAATCATGAAGGTGCCGTTAAGCTCATAAAAGCGGAGAACAAGGATATCACACACCTGGAACGGTATGCCCTGGCCCTCGTATTGATGAAGTCGCATCAATCTGCCAATGCTGCCACTCTTTTACAAAATTCGCTCCATTCGTTGAAAAGTCCGGAGGCCACTCCCCTCTTCACCTACCTGCTGGCCGAAACTCAGTTTCAGGAAGGAAATTATACTGAGGCCATTAAAAACTATGATTTCTTTCTACGGAATTTCCGCGGAATCAATCAGCTCAAAGATGCCTCCTTTAAGGCCGGACTGTGCGCGCTCTTTATGGGAGATCAGCGACAGTCGGGCATTTACTTTGCAGAAGCCCGGCAGCGAAGTGAAACAGATGCCGAAGTAGACAAGAATGCCCAGAAACTACTCGATACGAAGCCATTTCCAGATCCTGTGCTTTTACAAATTCGCTTCAGTATTGATGGCGGATTTTATCAGCTTGCTGATTCACTACTCAGTTCGGTGAGCGTAAATTCTTTTGAGCCCTATCAGCAGTTCGAGCTTATTTATCGCAAGGCCAGGCTAAACCATCTGCAGGGAAACTATGAGCAGGCCATAGACTACTACAGACAGGTTATCAGTAAAGAAGAGAAGGTTCCCGAAAATTATTTTGTTCCCAATTCCTTTCTCCAGCTAGGATACCTGCAACAAGATTTAGGAAACACAGATATGGCCCTCATGTATTTTGAAAAGGTCCTTACTTTCAGAAAGCACCCCTACAAAAACAGTCTGGACAGTAAGGCAAAGATTGCCCTTAAAGGCCTGCGTAAGTCAGGTGATTAGTATCGTTAAATCGCTCTACAGAGAAAAAAGAACCTGTATAATTGAGCTCATAGAGGCACAGGTTTGAGTGCTCAAATACATCCATGGCCTTCAGAGGATAGTTAAGCATTACCGAGAGCATCACCCTCATGGCCCTTCCATGCATGCATATCAATACCGTACTTTCCCCTGTTTTCGATAATATATGATCCAGGGCTTTTTGCATTCGCACCGCTACTTCCACAGGACTCTCTCCTCCATCAATTCTATGGTCAGTCTCTCCTGCCCTCCAGCGATCGATCATATCCTTGTAAAAAGCATTGGCCACTTCATCTACCGGTACACCTTCCCTTTCCCCCCAACTAATCTCATTTAAGTCCGTCAGCTGCTCAGAATCGAGGCCTGACTCAGTAAATCCGGCCATAGACTGGTGGGTCCTTTTCAATGCCGAAACATAGAGTTTATCAAAGGGAATGTCCTTGTAATATTCATGGAACGCCCTGGCTTGCGCACGCCCGAGCTCGTTAAGATCCGAGTCTATCCCACTTCCCTGAACAATGCCTTTTTTGTTGAAATCGGTCTGTCCATGACGGGTAAGGTAGATTTTTTTGGTGTTCAATTTTCTTCTATTTTTGCTCGAATCAGGCGCAAAGCTAACAAGTAATCTAAAAATCCCATGTTCAAGCCCGGAGTTAATGTAGCGACACTCAATCGTATGGGTCAAAACAATATGATTGAACATCTGGCTATTGAGGTAACCGAGGTGGGAGACGATTACATTACTGCGAAAATGCCGGTGGATCAAAGGACAACCCAGCCCATGGGGCTGTTACATGGAGGTGCCTCAGTGGTTTTGGCAGAGACCCTCGGTAGCATGGCCGCCACCTGTACACTAAACCCGAAAGAGCAGTACTGCGTTGGCTTAGAAATCAATGCCAACCACATTAAAAGTGCAAAGAAGGGTTATGTATATGGAACCACACGGCCGGTTCATGTTGGCAGGCGCACTCAGATTTGGGAGATTAAAGTTTCCAATGATCAGAATGAGCTGGTTTGCATCAGCAGAATCACCATTGCGGTCATTGATATAAAGAAGGGATGAGAAAACCAGCAGCTATCAAAACAGCAACCCGTAGCCTTCAGGATTTCTCGAAGGAGGAAATTACCAGGGCCAGCATCTCTGCAGCTTATCAAAATGACTACCCGGTTGCCTTTTGGAGACTACCTAACACCGGAGAGATTCATATTCTGGTCTCCTTCGACAAGGTACAGCAATTAGACAAAGTAGACTTTGAGGAGCTTGAAAAGGGCTTTGTCATGGCTCCTTTCGACAATGTAAAAAATCAGCACCTTTTTATTAAAGGAGATTTGCATATAGCTTTTGACTTCGATGAAGTAAGCTGTCAGTTTGATTTTAGCAAGGCCAAACCCTCTCATAAAGAAGAACTCTTTATCGATAGCTTCTTCGGCTACCTGGATACTCCGGAGAGTCAGGTTCAGTATCACAAAAGAAAAGAGACCCTGGAGTCCAGCCTGCCAGACTACGAGGAATTTGTAGACAAATGTGTCACCGCCATCAAATCGGAACAAGTACAAAAGGTGGTACCGGCCCGGTATATGGAGATTGACCTCAAACCCGATTTTGATGTGGTGGATCAGTTCATGCAATTGGGCAAGACTTATCCCAATGCCTTTATCTCCCTCACTTCCATACCCGGAACAGGTACCTGGATGGGAGCTACACCAGAAGTGCTGATCGAACAGGAAGGGGATCTCTTTAAAACAGTAGCCCTGGCCGCCACTCAAAAACGCGATCCCGAAAAATCTATCAGCGATACTGCCTGGAATCAGAAAGAAATTGAAGAGCAGGCTATGGTGGGACGCTACATTATCAACTGCTTTAAAAAGATCAGGCTTCGCGAATTCGAAGAGCGAGGACCTAAAACGGTATTGGCAGGCAACCTGCTACATCTCAAAACCGACTACAAGGTAAACATGGCGGAAACCAACTTTCCTGAGCTGGGCACCGTGATGCTGGAATTGCTTCACCCTACCTCAGCTGTAGCGGGTATGCCTAAGACAACAGCCCTGGCCATGATCCAGGAATGGGAAGGCTTTGACCGCGAATTTTTCAGCGGCTTTTTAGGGCCAGTTCATATCGATGATCATACGAATATATTTGTGAATCTGCGTTGCATGCAACTATTTGAGGGTAAAGCCAGGCTCTATGCGGGTGCCGGTGTAACGGAAGATTCGAACCCTGCCAAAGAGCTACAGGAAACAGAAATCAAGTTCAACACTTTATTGAACGTAATGGGTCATCACCATTGATACTGGAACACATCAACGATATTGCGGCCATTTGTGCCGGACATGGCATTCAAACGGCTATTATTTCTCCGGGATCACGTTCGGCTCCCCTTACTCTTGCTTTTGCCAGACATCCCGCTCTGGAAACCAAAGTAATTTCTGACGAAAGAGCTGCAGCCTTCATTGCACTGGGAATGGCCCAGCAACAGCAAAAACCGGTTGCTCTCATATGTACCTCTGGTTCAGCAGCTTTTAACTATGCCCCAGCGGTGGCCGAGGCTTACTTTCAGGAGGTGCCACTGCTGGTCCTGACGGCAGACAGACCCCCGGAGTGGATTAATCAATATGATGGCCAGACGATTCAGCAGGAGAATATCTATGGCAAACATGTAAAAGCCAGTTTCAGCTACCCTGACAACCCGAATCAGCCCGACATAGCGTGGCATGGCAACCGAATCGTGAACGAAGCCCTGTTACAGTGCAGTGCAGAGCCAAAAGGACCAGTACATATCAACGTACCATTAAGAGAGCCCTTCTACCCTGAAGCAAACGAAAAGACCCTTTTCAGAGAGGTAAGACCGATAAAAAGGCCAGCCCCTCAGGCAGTGCTGAGTGATGAAAACTGGAAAGCACTGACTGAAACCTGGCAACTAGCCCATAGAAGGCTGATTATAGGTGGCCAGTTAACTGATACAGAAGACTTAGTTCAGGCTCTTAACTCATTTTCGAATAAGCATCACAGTCCCGTAGTCAGTGATATCATCAGCAACCTGCATGGTTTGCAGAATGCAATTCTTCATCAGGACGCTTTCCTGTGTCCAGAGAATGACAAAGAGAATGTCGGACTAATTCCCGATCTGCTGATCACATTTGGCAAGTCCAACATATCAAAGAACTTAAAACGCTTTATCAGGAAGCATAAGCCCGCCCATCACTGGCACATTCAACCACATGAGCGCTATCAGGATACTTTCCAATCGCTGACCCGGATCATTCCTATGGAGCCGGATGCATTCTTTACAGCCTTTCATGAAAGGCTACAAGATCAGCCCACTTCTTCAGCTTATTTGAATGAGTGGTTGGAAAGAGACAGGAAAAAAAGAGCTAATGTCCATAGTTTCTTTCAAAGCCAGCCTTTCGGAGAATTTGAAACAGTAAATGAAGTAATGAGCGCTTTGCCTGCCGATTCTCAATTGCATTTAGCCAACAGCATGAGTGTACGCTATGCAAACTTTGTGGGCCTCAGAGGTCGTTCTGATGTGAAGGTGTTTTGCAACCGGGGAACCAGCGGCATTGATGGCAGCAACAGTACCGCGGTAGGTGCGGCTTTGGCTCAGGATCAATTGATTACACTTATTACCGGAGACATGGCTTTCTTTTATGATCGCAATGCCTTCTGGCATAACTACCCTATCCACAACCTGCGCATCGTCCTACTCAACAATCATGCTGGAGGTATTTTCAGGATGATCAAAGGCCCGTCTGACCAACCAGAGCTGGCAGAATACTTTGAGACAGAGCAGCTGCTTACTGCTGAAAATACGGCAAAGGACTTTGGAATGGAGTATAAAAAGGTGGGTGATCGCGAGGAACTGGGGAAAGCTCTTGCCGATTTCTACCAGCCTGGCCCAACGGCTAAAATACTCGAGGTGGAAACGGACTCAGCACAGAACACTGCAATTTTCAAGGCTTACAAAGCACTGTAGCCCTCCTCCATCAATCGCTCATTTACCTCAGCCTTGTAGCTTCTACTCACAGGCAACATCATTTTACCAACTTCCACATATTCATGTGTAAATGAGCTAATCGCTTTAATGGCTACGATATAAGAACGATGGATTCGCAGAAATGCTGCACGCGGCAAGCGAACCTCAATATTGCTGATGGTTTCCCGTGTCACAACAGTACCCGACTGCGTATGGATTTTCAGATAGTCCTTAAGGCTTTCGATGTAAGAGACTTCATCGAGCACCACCTTCACCATTTTTCTATCTGCTTTGACAAAGAAAAAACTCCCGGATGGTGATTGAGTCAAACTCGCTGTTGGGGAAACCGGTTTTAGCCTCGCATATATCTCAAAATAGCGATTGACAGCACTAAAAAGTCTTTCAAAGGAGATTGGTTTGAGCAAATAGTCCAGGGCCTGTAGTTCAAACCCTTCAATGGCATACTCACGGTGGGCGGTGGTGAAAATTACTTTGATTTGCTTATTCAAAGATTTCGCAAACGACAACCCTGACAACTCCGGCATATTAATGTCTAAAAAAACCAGATCGACCTCCTGCTCATGTACCATACTGAGCGCTTCTATGGCACTGCTGCAAGTAGCCAGCACATGCAATCTACTTATCTGAGCGAGGTGACTGCAAATGATATCTCTGGCAACCTTTTCATCATCCACCACCAAACATTTCACACGGTTCGTTGTCTTATCCATTTGTATCAATCATCAGTTCTACCCTAAATTCATTCTCCTCGCTGGTAATACTCAAACTGTGCCGTTGAGGGTAAACCATCTCCAGCCTCTGCTTAATGTTTTTAAGTCCTATACCACTACTTTCTTCCTGATCTACATTGGTCTTTACTGAATTTGCCATTGTAAAAAACACCTTGCCTGCTTTCTCCCTCAAATTGATTTCAATATGCAGTTTGCCATGATTTGATCTTCCATGTTTGAATCCATTTTCGATAAAGGGAATCAGGAGCATTGGGGCCACCTGAAGTTCTTCTGAGATGTTTTCAGTTCTAAAATCGAGATCCAGGCTATCGCTGAACCTGATTCTCTCCAGCGCTATATAGTCCTCTATATGATGTATTTCAGAGAGCAGACTCACAAGGGGCTTATCTACCTGGTACAGCAGGTAATCCAGCAGGTTCGATAAGCGCAGAATGACTTCCGGTGTTTCATCAGCCTTGGTCATGGCAAAACCATAGAGGGTGTTGAGGGTATTAAAAAGGAAGTGGGGATGAATTTGCATCTTCAGGTATTTGAGTTCCTGTTCTTTCAGCTTCAGTTGGGTTTCCAGCACCTTGTTTTTGAGTTTATCATTGCGACTGTTGGAGTTATAGTAATGTCTGAGCAAGGCAATGCCACTGCCGAGGAATATTACCAGATACACCGTAATGAGAACAAAGGGCAAACTCCTGGCTACCGGCATTTCGGCCATCCTCAGATCCAGAATAAAAATAAGCGCATAGAAAACTGATACTATCACAGCAAAGGCCGTCAGCACAAAAGTGTAGATGCTGTAAAGCAGAAAGCTACGGTACCGCTTCAGGATCAGGTATTTGGGAATCAAATAATAAACCACAGCATAACATGAGGCCATCGTAATGGGCATCAGAAATGAGGAAAAGACCAGGTTAAATTTGACCTGTGTACTGTTGTATCCGAACACATAGAGGTAAAAAAGGAACACAGACGACCAGAAGAGCAGATGAACCCCTGCTTCTGTGAGCTTTTCAAGCAATACCTTCCTTGTCAAAGTCATTCCCTGAATAAACAATCTTTCTTGCAAAAGGCAATATGAATGCGACCAATTACCAATTCCAGGCTCTTTTTAACCACAAAGGTCTCAATAACCAAAACTCTCTCTAAAGAGGTTAAATATCTTACTCTGGCCTCAGCAGGTCGCATAAATCTCCTTCATAAAATCCATCCTTTTATCATCGTACTGTGATTAACAAATAGGAATTTATCTACATTAGAAAGATGGTCTTTTTACAACAGCTCACATTCACTTCTTTTGTTTTAAAGAAGATTGAGGAAGGCGGTCCTTTTATCATGATCCCCCTCCTTATCATTTTTGTGATTTGTATGCTCATTTCGATCAGAAGCCTCTGGCTCATCAGAAAAGGAGCGGAACGTTCAGAAAAACATATCAAACTTCTGAATTCATTGGGTTTGTTCGCCCTGGTTTACGGGGTTTTCGGGCAACTGCTCGGTTTGGTCGAGGTATTGGATCAGTTTAGTGGTGAGATCGAGACCTCCGCCAACCAGTTAGCTATGGGCCTCAAATTCACCATTCTTTCTACGTTGCTGGGCTGCTTTATATTTCTGGTTTCCAAATTGGTAACCATGCTGCTGACCGCCCTGCAACCCAAAGTGTAGCATAATCCCTTAAGGTACTCACGATTCAAGGAGAGATTTTGGTTGATTTCATACCAAACCTACCCCACGTATTTAATCGATTTTAAACAACAAACGAACCTTATGCGCTATATCAAGCACTTTTCAAACACTCTTTTAGCCCTGTTTTTATCTTTAGGCATACTCAATGCTCAAAGTAAATCGGAAACCATCGCCAAACTCGACAGTATGATGGATGACCTGGAAGCCAATAATGAACTCATGGGTACGCTCACCATTTCAAGAAATGGCCAGGTCGTCTATGACCGGCAAGTCGGTTTTGCCAATATAGACCAGGGGAACAAAATTGGCCCTACTACTTTGATGAAGATCGGCTCTAACACCAAGGTTTTTACGGCTGTTATGGTCTTTCAATTGATAGATGAAGGGAAGCTATCATTAGACACAAAACTTTCTCGCTTCCACCCAAAAGTGAAGAATGCTGATCAGATTACCATCTCCCAACTACTGAGTCACAGAAGCGGTATTTTCAATATGACTGCCGATGAGGCTTTTGAGGAGTATAGAGTTTCCGGGTTAACTGCCGATCAACAGCTACAGAAAATAGCCGCCTATCCCAGTGTGTTTGAGCCCGGTAGTCAATACGAGTACTCCAATACGAATTACATCCTGCTTAGTCATATCATTGAAAAAATTACAAGTAAAAGCTATGGGCAAAATTTAGCTGATCGTATCACCGTCCCCCTTGGTTTAGCCCATACCGCCTATGGCCCTGATGCTGGTATCATGGAAAAAACAGCGAGTGGCTATTATTACGAAGACGGCTGGAATGAAATTACCACAACAAGCATGAACTTACCCCGTGGAGCAGGCGCCATTGTTTCTACCTCTACAGAATTAAACATATTTTTCAGAGCATTGATGCAAGGCAAGTTGGTCTCGAAAAACTCACTGTCAAAAATGACCGAATTTCGTGATGGGCGAGGAAGAGGCATTAACGATTTTGTAGTGCCACCATCTATCACCACAGAAAAAGGGGTTTCGCACGGGGGACAAATCGATGGATTTTTGGCTCAGCCGATATACTTTATTGATATGGATGTTGCACTAACCTTTATTTCAAATGGATTGAATTGCGACCCACAAAAACTAACGGCTCTCCTGGCTACTTACTTGAAAAATCCATTCTGATTCAGGCTGTATTGGGTTAAAAAGGCTGATACAGGAATGAGTTCACACTATGCTAAACCTGGTTCATCCTGATGGACCTGGTTTAGTTCCCATGAAAGTCTGAGGGCTGATATTCTATGGGCAGCATATCACCCACCATCTTAAACGACCAATAGCCATAGAAGGCGAAATCCAGTGGATTGAAGACATAGCCATTCCCATCAAACTCTACGCTTTTACCCGGCTTTATTTCTATCCATGACCTTTGAAGGTTACGCCTGCTGTTATTGAGGTTCTTACCAAAGAAATACTCGTGCCAGGGTGGCCTTACATAGCCATCCTCTTCCACACTATTAGCGGCAGTTACCAGTATCAGTGCGTCCAGATAGAATTTCTTTGAGCCGGGATGACTTCCAGGCTTTACATAGTCATAAAGATCTATAGGCCTTGCCAGGCCTGAGGAGGTAGTCTTATAGTCCTTCGGAGCCGCATATTCATTGGTACTGCCAAATGGCATCCACTGAGTCTCAAAGCCCCATTCTTCCAGCTTATCTGCATGGAGTGATTTCAAAAAATGCCTCAAAGAGCCCCGGTAGGCTTCCCACCTGTTTTGCTGCCATCTTTCGAGTTGCTTTATATTTCTGGGTTCCAGCTCTTTAAAGAAAGGATACCCCAGAAAAGTCATAAGCCTGGTTTGCACATCTAATTCGAAGTTTTCCAGCACATAGTCAAGCTCGTAGCCCAGCTCGTTGTTTACAATCTTAATAGGGCTGGAAGCAAAGGCCAATACCTGGGTCTGGTCTTTGAGCACCTCAAAGCTCAGCACCTCTGGATTTTCAATTTTTGTTCCTGACGCAAATCTGCTGCCTCCCATTAGCACAGATTGAAACATTCTGAAGTACTTTCTCCAATGGGGGCCCTTTTCTTCAATAATAAAGCTGTCATTGGTCTCGTAATAGCCTCTTCTTATGTGTGTTTTGGATCCCGTGACCTCCACTCCATCTACCTTTTTCTCAAGTGGACCAAGGCGGATGTCTACCTTAAGACTGGTGTTGGTGCTCAGCTCTATCTCTTTGCTATAGGTGGCAAAACCCAGGTATTTCACTGTGAGTTTGTAAGTACCGCTTCGTGTCGCACTAAAACTATAAACTCCCCCCGGGTCGGTTGGCGCTCCAAAGGTAGTATTGGCTAAAAACACATTGGCAAAAGGCAGGGTCTCTCCTGTGCTTTTATCATAAACCGTTCCCTCAATCTTGTAGTTCTGGGCCTTGACATGACTTTGTGAAAAACAGTAACAAACGACAATGATCAACAATGACCTGAGCGGGGTATGATGAAAGACATGAAAACCCATAGGAGTATTGTTTAAATACAATTAACCATTACTTCTTTCCCTTAACCTCCTTTAGAACGGGTTGTTCTCCTATAGCTACATTATATCCCAGCCCCTTTACTTTTCTTCAGGCTGATAGTCCATAGGCACCATATCGCCCAGTTTTTCAAAACCCCAATAGCCATTTGTAACCACTGCCAGTGGATTAATAAGGTAGCCTGACTGTTCAAAATCTACTTCGGTAATGCCTTCTGGTAAGAAAATCCAAGAAAGCTGCTCTTTGCCTGCCGGTTTGGGGCTGATGGAATTTTGATAAATCTTGTACTGGAGGCTCTCCTTCTCTTTTTTATATACGATATAGAGGTAATTCTCAAACGAAAGCGATTTGGTAGTCCCATTAGGTTTTGTACTCACAAGTCTGCGCATTCTGATCGGTGTAAGGTCTATTGCCCTCCCTCTTTTCATATCCTTGGCTGCATTCACCACAAAACCGGCTTCTTTAGTTTTGTCTTCATAAAGCGCTTTAAAAAAGTGTGAGATAGATCCCAGGTAGGCTTTCTCGCGACCCTGCGCCCAACGTTTCCGGACCTTTCCTTTTTTACCCAACTCCTCAAAAGACGGAAACCCGTAGAAAACTGAGTAATTCCTGGCATAGTAAATCTTGAAATCTTCCAGCAGGTATTTTATTCTGTAGCCCAGGGCTTTGTTTTCAATAATGAGAGGTTCGCTCGCGTAGGCCTCAAAGATTCTGTCCTTCCTGTTGTCGTCAAAATTCAATACTTCTTCGTTGACGATGCGACAGGAATTGGCATTGGCTGAGGTACCGAGAAAAGTTTGCTTGAAAAGTATCAGGTTCTTTCGCCATGCCTCATCTTTTTTGGCTGTAATAGTTACTGCTCCCAGGTTTACGGTACTCAGGTAGAGTTTCACATTCAGCCGCAGTACCTGCTGCTCGTTCAGGTCTACCTGCCTGAAATAGGTCTCATAGCCTGTAAAGGAGATCACCAGATCATAGGTACCCGGCCGGTCTGCTTTCAACACAAAATTACCATCCTTATCTGAAGTAGTGCCGAAGGTAGTACCTGAAAAAAACACAGAGGCAAAAGGCAGGGTTTCATTCGTTACCGAGTCGCTCACAACCCCTTCAATCGTATAGCCAAGGTCTGTTTGAGCCCAGGACCAAAGGGGACTACAAATCATCAATAAAAACAGATACTTTTGGAAGAGTTTAGTCATAGTTGAGTTTATCTGAATGCCTGCCAGTTTTTATACTTCTGATAAGATATTGAGTCCTGCTGAGTTCTCAGAACATACCAACGTGAATGAGCACTTTGAAGGTTTAAAAAATGCACAACACTTTATCCGATCATGGGTAAATGACAAGCAATTTTTCGACCAAAAAACCTCTGGGTCCACCGGAAAACCTACCGTTCATACAATATCTCGTAAAAACATGCTGGCCAGTGCCAGCAGAACTGCTCAGGTCCTGAACCTCAATACAGGTTTGCAGGCCCTGGTTTGTATTAACATGTCTTACATCGGAGGTAAAATGATGCTTGCCCGGGGGATGCAATTTGACTGGCACCTCCACCTTGTGGCTCCTGTTTCTTTCGCTAGCTCCGTCCAAATCCCTTCAGGTTCCTTTGACTTTGCGGCCATGGTACCACTTCAGATTGAAAACCTGCTGCAATCCGAAGCTGGCCTTCAACTTCTGAATAACACGGAAAAGATTATTGTGGGAGGCGCTGCCGTGAGCAAAGAGCTAATCCGCCAAATTCAGCCCCTCAAGTGCCGGGTTTATGCTACCTACGGTATGACGGAAACCATCTCGCACATTGCCCTTCAAAAGCTTAACGGCCCTGATCGGGCAGATCACTTCAGCATGTTGCCGGGTGTGGATTTTGGGCTTGACGAAAGAGGTTGCCTCAGGCTAAAAGCAGATGTAACCGATAACCAATGGATTCAGACCAATGACCTGACAGACCTGAAGGATAACGGGAGTTTTAAAATCACCGGCCGGGCAGATAACATCATCAACACCGGAGGGGTCAAAGTATCGGCAGAAATGCTGGAAGAGAAGATAGCGCCTCTATTAAAAGGTCAGGCAAAGGATTATGCCATTTCCAGTATCCCCGATGCCCTGTTGGGTAATAAAATAGTGTTGATATGTGAGGGCTTAACGATTCCTCCTGAGGACTTAAAAGCCCTGCTTAAATCCAGTCTGGGTAAATTCGAAGTACCGAAAGAGATTATCTCACAGCAAATACCCAAAACCGCCTCTGGCAAGATTGACAGGGCCCGACTTAAAAGGGTCGTTCATTCAACACAAATCAAATAAAAAGCAGTCCCTATCAACTTTCGGGATCAGTTTCCAACCATAAATGCTTAAATTAAGGATGAGGCATTGCTAACCTTAATCTTAGGCATGTTACGAAAGTCCACCCTTCTTATATTTCTACTCAGCTTCAGTGCTACACTGATGGCCCAGGAGCTTTATAAGGAAGGTTTTGTACTTACCTCCCCTTTCGACACACTAAGAGGTGAAATCAAGTACATCAGCTATAATCAAGCGGCAGAACGTTGCACTTTCAGAGATCACAATCAGAAAGAGACTACCTTTTTGCCTAAAGACTTGTTTGGCTATGGTGTTGGTCAGGACTTACTCTTTCTCTCCAAAGAGACTCAAGATGCAAAAGCCATATTTCTGGAGGTTGTTTATCAGGGGAGTCTCACCCTGTTCAGCTATCGCGATGCCAATGCGAGAAACTTCTTTTACATAGAAAGCAACCAGACAGGAGAATTCAGAAAGCTAACTCAAAAGATAGTAGGCGATAGCAGGAGGCAAAAAGTATTCAAAACCTACATTGATGTGCTCAGAATTATGCTTCCAAAAAGCGAACTGGTGGCTGATGAGATTGAAAATGTAGCTCTGTCTGCCAAATCACTCACCCGATTGTTAAAAGCATATGACCAACGCTATGCCAATACTCAGGGTATAGCCTATACAGGAATTGGTAAAACTTCGCCTCCCAAGATTGGGATTCTTGCGGGCCCCAGCCTTTCACGACTGACCCTTAACGGGCATAGTGGTGAGGTAAATCGTCAGCTCTTCTCCCTGGGCATCAGGGTAGAAAAAGAAGTATCGCGGGGTACCGGGCGGCTGTTTCTCGATGCTGACCTGATAATCACCAACGAGGACTACCTGGGTGAATTCTCAGCCACACAACTGGTTAGGCAAAATGACGATATCATTTCCAATTTTATCAACATTGCCTTGCATGCAGATTTTGTAGGTGTTTTGGGACAGATAGATTACCGTACCTCTGTGGAGCTTTCACGCACCGTCATCAGTCTGCCGCTGAATCTGAAGTACAAACTTCCGGGAAGACGCTTCAATGTCACCTTTGGTGGAGGACTCGAAATACAGTACGCTACTTCCAGTGATGTAGTGGTCGATGGTAGAATCCTCCAGGGTGGAAATGAAACCTTCAGAGCTTTTACACAAGAGTTTGCCAACCCCTTTCGCATTGGTATGAATGTGGGTGCAGGACTGGCCTACAATGCCAAGCACACCATATTTTTAGATGCTCGTTTCTCTCCGGCCTGGTTTGATCAGGGAGCTCTGAATTATTCCTATATGCGCCTGATGCTGGGGGTAATGCTCAGTAAAAATTAGCTTTTAAGCTTGATGATCTCCTGCTGAAGGTCCATTACAATATTTGTGAGCTTCTCGAAATTCATTTCTTCTTCAGAGTGTTCCGGTAACTCCATACTGAGATACGCTTTCGCTTCCCAAATCTCAAGTACATCTCCCAGCGTGATTTCATATGGAGAATAAGCTTTATTATCAGATACCAGAAAGAGTTTACCATGCTCCTCAGCATAGTCGAAAACGCGCTTATAAACCACACCCTCTTCTTTCGAAAGAATCACATAGCATTGCCCACTGCGCAGGTCGCGTACATCTTCCAGATAGCGACCGATCACGATAGTGCCGGGCTTTAAGGGAAGCATAGAATCTCCTGTGATTTCAAAGGCCCGATAAGTACCGGTACCGGGTAAGTTGGGAATATGAAATTTGGGCATATCACCCAGGTATTCAGGGTCAGCATAGCCATTCATATACCCTGCAGAAGCTTTTTGAGGAATCAGATCGATATACTCCTCATCTTCCTGATTTACGGTAATAGAGAGGACTTTAGTATCGGTTTTGGTACCCTTACCCAATTTTTCAATTTGCTCAAGACTTAGTTTGGTCAGGTCTTTACTAATCAACGTATCCACAGAAACCTTAAACAGGCGACAGATATTCATCAGGTTGTTCAGTCGTGGGTCAGCGCGCCCCTCTTCATAAGCCCCTACGAGGGAGCGTTTGATTTCGATTTTCTCTGCCAAATCGCCCTGAGTCCAGCCTTTTTGCTTTCTCAGGTGCTTAATATTTTCTGAAATAATGCTCATGGGAATAGATTTGTGCAGCCCTAAGTTAATACCTTATACTAAATAAATTAGTTGAAAAGCCAATTATTTTAGTAAGCGTCTGAATACCAAACCTATTGAATCCTCCCTTCGTAGAGATAAATATTCAATAAGGAACGAATTTTTTGGCACATTATTGGCTTTAAGCAGGGCAGGTCAACAAAATATTCAACCAATGCGTAAATTTTTTATTATCTCCATCTCCGTGCTCATGTTCCAGGCAATGGGTATGGCACAGTCTACTTTCGGACTCAGCCTTGAAGGCTTTGCTCCTACCGGTGATTTCAAACGAGACTCTCCCGAGCTATGGGGTGGTGGTTTCGGCATGGAAGTAGCCATTCAGATTAATAACTCCCCCATTCATGTCGGTGGTCAATTCAATTTCATCCGATACGGTTCGGAGGTACGCGATGGCTGGCACGGTCCGGGTTTGGGTGATGTGCGCGTAAGACGCAACAATGAAATTTTCAATACCCTCGGCTTCGTTCGACTCAAGCCGGAAGTAAAAGGCAGGGTGCAGCCCTATGTAGATTTCCTTGCTGGGTTCAACTATATCTATACCCGGGCCAATTTCAGAGACAGTGCCCTGGAAGAAGAGTTTGCCCAAAACAAAGATTTAGGAGACTTCTCGCTCAGTTACGGTGTGGGCGGTGGTTTTGAAATATTCCTTGATGAATACGTCAGCCTCGATTTTCGGGTAAAAACCTTACGAGGTACACAAGCCGATTACCTGACCTCAAGATCAGTTACTTACAACAATGAGTTTGAAGCTTACGATCTCAACATCAAAAATGCCAAACTCGATTACTTTACCTTTAGTATAGGCGTTAAAGTGCTGCTCTCGTCTATAGATTAAGCATCAAAGACGTAGGCGAAAAATGGGTTTATCGGGTACTTGTGACAATTGATCTGTCACAACCATTCATAACCCATTCTTTGCGTTCTTACAAATTGGATTTCACCGCGGCTCTGCTTGGTGTACTTTGATTGAGTTTAATTTTCAATCAAACCAGATTCCAATGACTTTTTCCAGTCTCCAAATTCTCAAAAACAACATTTGGAAAGCATCGTTGATGGTGCTGTTCATGCTGCTTTTGAGCCCTTCATGGGCCCAGAAAGTAGATATGGACATCTTCAAAAATATGAAAGCCCGCAGCATTGGCCCGGGCGCTATGAGTGGTCGTATCACCGCCATAGATGTAGTACAAAGCAATCCTGAAATCATTTATGCAGGAGCTGCCTCTGGTGGCCTCTGGCGTTCTACAGGTGGTGGCCTCAACTGGGAGCCCCTGTTCGATGATGAAGAAGTGCTGGGTATTGGCGCCATTGCTATTAATCAAAAAAACCCTGATGTGATTTGGGTGGGTACCGGTGAAGGTAACCCGAGAAACTCTGTATCCGGTGGATATGGTGTTTACAAATCAATAGATGGTGGAGAAACCTGGGAGCTGATGGGCCTGGAGAAAACTCGTAACATTCACAGAATTTACATTCACCCCAACGATCCTAATACTGTATTTGTAGGGGCGATCGGTTCTCCCTGGGGAGAGCACAACGAACGTGGCCTCTACCGTACCAAAGATGGTGGCAAGACCTGGGACCAGATTCTTTTCAACAATAACCTTACAGGTGTAGCCGATATGGTAGCTGACCCCAGCAACCCGGATAAAATCTTTGTGGCCATGTGGGAACACAAACGTTGGCCATGGTACTTCAAATCAGGTGGTGAAGGTTCTGGTCTTTATGTAACTCACGATGGTGGCGATAACTTTAAGAAGCTTACAAATGAAGAAGGTTTACCAAAAGGTGAGCTGGGTCGTATTGGTCTCGCGATCTCGCAAAGCAACCCTGACTACGTTTATGCACTGATAGAATCAAAGTCTAACGGATTATACAGAAGTACCGATGGAGGTAAGTCATGGACCCGCAGGGCCGCTTCTGCCAGTACCCAGAATATAGGTGACCGCCCTTTCTACTATGCCGACATTTATGTAGACCCTAAAAACGAAAACAGAATTTACAGCCTCTACTCTCGCGTATCGCGCTCTGAAGATGGCGGAAAAAGCTTTGAGGTAATCCTCCCCTATTTCGGTGTTCACCCCGATCACCATGCCTGGTGGATTCACCCGGACGATCCGTCCTTTATGATTGATGGTAACGATGGTGGACTTAATATTACCCGCGACATGGGTAAAACCTGGCGTTTTACTGAAAAGCTTCCAGTGGGGCAGTTCTACCACATCAATGTGGATGATGAATTTCCCTACAACCTCTATGGTGGTATGCAAGACAACGGCTCCTGGGTAGGGCCTTCTTATGTTTTCAATTTCGCTGGTATCCGTAACCACGACTGGCAGGAGCTCAGCTTCGGTGATGGTTTTGATGTAGCCCCGATCCCCGGTGACTCGCGTTACGGCTATACCATGTCGCAACAGGGTAATGTAAGCCGTTACGACCGTGTGAGTGGTCGTGGTAAAACAGTAAGGCCTACTGCCCCTGACACAGCTACGACATTGAGGTTTAACTGGAATGCTCCGGTAGCGATTGACCCACACAACAATGATGGTGTGTATTATGGCTCTCAGTTTTTGCACTATAGCTCAAACCGCGGTGATGACTGGACTATCATTTCGCCTGATCTATCAACCAACGACCCTGAAAAGCAAAAGCAAAGCGAAAGTGGTGGTTTGACCTATGATGCCACAGGCGCTGAAAACCATACAACCACCCTGGCCATTGCCCCCAGCCCGGTAGACAGAAATGTAATCTGGGTAGGTACGGATGACGGTAATGTACAAGTAACGAGAGATCGTGGTGACAACTGGGAGAATGTGGCTTCTAAGCTTCCCGGTCTGCCGGCAGGTAGCTGGATCCCTCAGATCAGAGCATCTGACTATAACGCTGGTGAAGCCTTTGTGATCGCCAATGATTACAGAAGAAACAACTTCACTCCTTATGCTTACCACACGGCCGATTATGGTCAGACCTGGACGCGTATTGTAGATGAGAATGATGTATTTGGTTACACCCTCTCTATTCTACAAGACCCGATTGAGGCTAACCTGATCTTCCTGGGTACTGAAAACGGACTGTTTGTAAGCTTTGACAAGGGACAAAACTGGAACAAGTGGAAGCATGGGTATCCATCTGCATCTACCATGGACCTGGCCTTGCAAACAAGAGAGCATGATTTAGCGATTGGAACCTTCGGCCGGGCATTCTATGTACTGGATGATATTCGTCCGCTCCGTGAGTTTGCTGCCAAAGGTGTAGACAATGTATTGAATGCCGACATCACTGTGTTTGATCCTGCAGATGGTTACCAGGTTAGCTATCGACAGCCGGCAGGTATGCGTTTCCCGGGTGATGGGGGTCCTTTTGAAGGACAAAACAAATTTGTAAGCCAGAGCACTGTCAAATTCTTTGTACGTGATGACGCCAAAAAGAAGGAAGAAGAGGCTCCTAAAAAAGGTAAGAAGAAGAAAAAGAAGGGTAAGAAGGACAACACCGAAGCCAAAGCTGACAGTACTGTAAAAAAGCTACCAACCAAAGGCAAGCTCTATGTAATGAACGCAGCTGGCGATACCGTAAGAACCCTTCCTATTACGAAAATCAAGAAGGGCGAGATTAACTCAGTGAGCTGGGGACTCGACAGAAAAAACCCATTCCCGACAGTCGGTCGTGGTGGAGGCGGGCGTTTTGGCGGCTTCCAGCAGGGGGGCGGATCAGGACGCAACCGCGAGCAGTCGGCAGGTTCAGCGCTTCCAGGAGAATACACTATGGTAGTTGAATACAACGACCAGACCGTTTCCAAGAAGGTAAAAGTGCATATGGATCCACGGATTGATATCACTATGAGTGAGCTGCGTGCCAATGAGGTCTTCGAAGATCAGGTGCTGGAAATGTCACAAACATGGTCTAAGATTTCTGACCGTATGAGGAAAGCTGACGCGGCCATCTCAAAAGTAGAAGCGCGCGTTAAGGATGCTGACAAGGACAAGGTAAAGGACCTGAAAAAAGCAGTAAAAGACCTGAAGGAGAAATTTACTGAGGTTCGCAAGATTACGATCGGCCTGCCAAGAGACAGAAGCATTCAGGGAATCTTCAGAAGTTTTACACCTAATGCCGGCACCTGGATACAGCAGGCCAGAAGGTACAATAGCTCAAGAATGGGTACTCCGGGTGATACCGAAAGACAATTGCTTGAGAACGCTCAGAAGATGATGAAAACTGCTATGGATGCAGTAAACAACTTCTTTGAGAATGAGTGGCCTAAGATGAAAGAAGAATACGATAAAGCAGACCTGGATTTCTTTGACGATTTCTCAGAGTCATTTAAAAACGAATAAGGCCTTCAAGGCACGACAACCTAAGATTAAAGCCGTCCTGTTAACTCAGGATGGCTTTTTTGTAGCACATCCTGGAGGTTCTTTCAGGAGGTTTCTGAATAGTTTTCCACCACGTAATCCCCCCAATCAGCGATCGACTGTAAGAGGGGCATTAAAGTTTTTCCAAAATCGGTAAGAGAGTATTCTACTTTCAAAGGAGGTTTAGAAGTGTAGACCTTTCGGTTTACCACACCATCTTCCTGTAGCTGCTGCAATTGCAGACTCAGGGTTCTCTCTGTCACGCCTACCATCCTCCTTCTCAATTCGTTATACCTTAAGGTACCTGCCATTAAATGGAACAAGATCACTGACTTCCATTTCCCCCCTATGATCCCCATCGTAACACTCGTACAACAAGGGTAATCCTTTCCTTTAACCCGATACATACCAATTCCTTCAATAAATCTTAAGCTATCCTTTTTGACCGTTATTGTGAAGCTAATTAACTATCAATATGTTTGCAACTATAAATTTTATAGTAGAATCTCAGAAGTAGAATTATGAGCAAGATTATTCTGATTACGGGCAGCACTGATGGCATAGGTAAATTAGCTGCTATCAAACTCGCCAAAGAAGGACATACTATTCTTGTTCATGGCAGAAATGATCAAAAGTTGAATCAGACTGTTTCCGAAATCAGGGAAGTTTCCGGCAATAGCAACATCCAGGGCTTCGTGGCTGATTTTTCCGATTTGAACAGTGTGACGCATATGGCTTCTGAAATCAGACAAGATCTCTCCCAACTAGATGTATTGATCAACAATGCGGGTGTTTTTAAAAGCAAGACAGCAAGTACGGAAAATGGTATGGACATCAGGTTCGTAGTCAACTACCTGGCCCCCTATCTGCTCACCAGAGAGCTCACCCCTTTACTTGAAAAGTCTTCCAGAGTCATCAACCTAAGCTCAGCAGCACAGGCCCCGGTCTCATTGGAAGCCCTGAGAGGGACTGAGCATCTCTCCGACCAAAGCGCCTATGCCCAAAGCAAACTGGCACTCACCATGTGGAGTTTTGCTCTGGCCAAAATGGTTGATTGCAGCACATTCATCGCAGTAAACCCAGGTTCTCTGCTCAATACTAAAATGGCAATGGAAGCCTATGGACAACATTGGTCCAGTGCGGATAAAGGTGCCAACATCCTGTATGATCTGGCCATTTCAGAAACATACCATGAGATGACCGGTAAGTACTTTGATAATGACAAGGGAACCGTAAAAGGTGCTTTTGCTGCGGCTCATGCAGATGCATACGATCAGGAAAAGGTCACCGCCCTTCTTACAGCAACAGACTCAATATTGGCAGACCTGTAAACCTCTCCTCTCCCATGTCGCAACTGGAAAAAATCGCACAGCAGGGCAAACTAAGCCTCGGACTTGTTTTTCCCATTGAATCATATCAAGGTTCCATTGCCAAAATGGAGCATCAGGAAAAACTGGCAAAACGAGCGGAAGAACTTGGTTTTAAAGCACTCTGGTTCAGAGATGTACCTTTTAACGACCCTTCATTTGGAGATGCAGGTCAGCTGTATGATCCCTGGGTTTATATGACTCACATAATGAATCATACCCAACACATTACCCTGGCGACAGGAAGCATCATTTTACCCCTGCGCCACCCCGTGCATACAGCAAAGTCCCTGTACAGCCTGCAAAACCTGTCCGGGGGCAGAATCATGATGGGGCTGGCCTCGGGAGACCGTCCCAGTGAGTATCCTGCATTCAACCAGGATCTGGCACAAAAAAGCAGCCTGTTCAGAGATAGCTTTTTTTACCTGAAAGCTTTGGAGGCTGACTTTCCGGTTTACCAATCTGAGCATTATGGCAGCCTGAATGGACAAATTGATCTGCTACCAAAATATAAGCACTCTGCCCCTATGTTCATCACTGGGCATTCAGGCCAATCTCTGGATTGGATTGCTGAATATGCTGATGGCTGGCTTTACTACCCCAGAAATTTCGACTTTTTGCAACAGACCCTTGAAAACTGGAGAAGTGCTCTGAAGAAAACAAGACAACCATGGAAGCCCTATATGCAGTCTCTATACCTGGATTTACTGGAAAATAAGGGTGCCCGTCCCAGTCCCATTCATCTTGGTTTTAAAGGAGGAAGTGACTACGCCCTGGCCCATTTAAGGCTCCTTGAATCAATCGGAGTCAACCATGTAATTATTAACCTTAAATATGGTTCCAGACCTGCAGAAGAGGTACTGGAGGAATTGGGCGAATCGATTTTGCCTTCTTTCACCGAAGCCTAAGGTGTGTCATGATCTGAAATATCAAGCCTCTCGCCCATCCTTAATAAAGACGACCAATCAACTCTATAGACGGACCTGAATCAGCCTAAGTCAGATATAGAAAATGCAAATTGGCTTGGCGATTATATATCCATCCTGATTCATTCAACGTATTACTGGTAGAGTTTGTCAGAAGCAGTAATCATTAAGCAGGAGTTCAATCCACAGACGTCACAATGAAACGGTTCAGGTCTATTCTTTTTGTATCCATTCTGTTCGTTTGCCTTCCTCTTTGGGCTGATACCTGGTCAAACCCAACCTGGCATGAAATGTTGTCTAAGTCAGATATCATTGGTCTGTTCAAAGTGAAGGAAGGAAATGCCTATAAAGCTCGTTTAGAGCCCATAGAAATCTACAAGGGTCAACTCAAAGATGACCATATCTGGTATACCGGCTACAGCAATAAGTTCGGACCTCTGGATAAGCTTAAGCCTGGTGAGCGTTATATTCTCTTTTTACAATCGCCAAAGAAATACACGAGTCGTTTTAATTCTTCTTCGGGTTCAGGCAGCACGGTGGCTAACAACCTTTACAGGGCCTATGACTTTGTACGCAGCCAACCCAATGGCTATACCGCATGGACTCCAACAGCTGGTGAAGTACGGATAAAGAACAAAAGAGCCTATTACGACCTTGTACACACTGGTTTTTCTTACTCTAACTTCCATCGAAAAAAGGAAAATTCGCTATCCTCGGCCATGTTTATAGACTTTATCAAGGCCTATGTTCAAAAGTCCCGCAGACCTCAATTCAAAGAAAATCTCGTCAGAGGCCTCAAAATGAAGCTACTTATTGCAACAGAGAAGGATCGGCTTGGTGAGAAAATCATGATGCTGTACCATTTAGACAATCAGGAAATCTATGATGTATTTATGGAGATTCCTCACATTAATAATGCGGAGGTTCAGTTTGCTCTGGCCAAACAGCTTAAGAAGCTGAAAGGAGGCAGGAAAGAAGAGCTGAAGCTAGCCTTACTCGCTAGTCCCTTTACGGAAGTACGGTCTGAGGTAGTTGAACAAATATCTATAAACAATGCTGATGTTAATGGTGCACTACTACTAAAACAGCTTGAAGAAGCCTCTGATTCTGCCTTATATGCAAATGTCATGAGTCCTGACCAGCAAGACATAGCCAGCGAATTGGTAAAGATTATAGACAAACTGAAAGAAATGAACTATAAGGAAGCTTCCCCGAAGCTTCTTGAAATGATGGCTGGCACTTCAGATTATTATGTTTTCCAAAAGGCAGCCAGCGCTCTTGATCACTTTGGGACAACTGGTTACGAAGACCTTTTGGTTGAACGCATTAGGGAACCTAACGGCCTTTCAATCGATGACCTTAGAAACCTTATTTACAAAAATCGAAGCCAGGCGGTTAAGGTACCTCTCATGGACCTGATAGCCTCAGAAATAACAGGGGGGAACGATTTTGAAAAAAAACAAGACAAGCTTTCAGCCATTGAATGTCTGTCTTTCTTCAAAGGAGATATTGAAATAGAGCGATTCATGATAGATCAATTGAAGCAACTTACCAAAGATGCTTCTAAAAGAGCGCGTAGATCAACCCATGATTTCATTGAAAAGTACGTGGAAGGTTTGACAAAACTGGAGAGCCAACAAGCGCAAGGAGCCATTCACCAGTCATTATTCTATTGGTTCGGCTTAACCCCTGATTACCATGAGGATAGGCTGATGAGTTTAAAAACAGAATCAGAAAAGCGGGAAGCATCAAAACTGGATGAATTCATCAATGACCCTGATCGCAAGGCATATGCCCGGGCGTTTATTACCAACTCAACTGAGCTACAAAAGGAAAGAGGCACTTCCCCTAATTTGATTTTCATTTACAAAATTCAGGTTTTGAATAACAAGCGTAGTTTCAACGCACTTGGAGATATTATAGAAGGAGAAAAGGAAAGGCTCATGAATCAATTTGACATTGACCCCGACAACCTGGGCTTTACTACCGGCAGAAACCTGTATAATATGGATGCAAGGCTTTCAATGACAATAGCGTTCACCTTTTTGGATGAATACTTTGCATATGTCAGGTCATTCGGAACCAAGGCAGATATCAATATGCTGAACATTATCGAAAAACACATTCTAGGCCCCAGAGACAAGTCCGATTTAAGAAAACTCAACGAAACCAGAACCAAACTAAAGAAGCTGATTGGGGACTACTAGTTCAAAGTTTCCGGTTCAAAAACTAAGCCCGGTTAGTTTTCATAATTGATCCCAAAAACACAGTCCGATTCTTAGAAAACTCGTATAAACTCAAATATATCAACGCCCATTGACGATGACACATCAGGAGGTGATCAAAAAGGTAGACTGGAAAGATTTAAGGCATCTCTCAGTCAAAGAAATGCTGATCGAGAATAACCTGACCATTCCCTGGCTGCTGACCTCGGTTACACTTGCTTACCTCGGTTACTACTGGCTGGCACTCCCCTTTTCTGCCGTTTATTTTCTCACCGGACTGAGACAGGTGCACAATGGCTTTCACAATTCACTCGGTACCAATAGATTTTTGACATGGCTCACCTTGTACCTGAATAGTCTTTCGTTGTTCACCTCGATTCATGCGGTAAAATTCAACCACCTCAGACACCACAAATACTGCCTTACCGATGAGGATTATGAGGGTAAATCGGCCAAAATGAGCTGGTACGGTGCTATACTTTACGGCCCCGTTCACATGTTTCTCATCCACAAGGTCACCTGGCAAAAAGGAAATAAGCAATACCGCCAAAACCTGTTGTTGGAACTGGCCTCTATGGCCGCACTGCTCTTTGTAGCCCTCTACTTCAATATTCATTTTCTTATCTATCACATCATTGTGATGATTATAGCCGAATTCCTGATGGCTTTCTTTGCTGTCTGGACGGTACACCACCATACTGATGATGATCCGAATTTTGCCAGGACCCAACGGGGTGGCTGGAAGAATAAAATCACCTTCAGCATGTTTTATCACCTCGAGCATCACCTCTTTCCCGCAGTGCCCACCATCAAATTGCCGGAACTTGCTAAAAGAATTGATAAGGCCGTTCCTGACCTGAATAAGAAGAGTACTTTCTAAAATCCTATCATATACTGGCAATGGAGGACTTTCAGTTCACTCTGTCATAAATTGAATTTCACTTTTAGTAGAAATTTTATTGTGATATATTTATAAAGAACAGCAGCCGAAATTTACCTTTTAACCTTATGAAAAAGCTACTCTCCAATCTCGTCCTCGCTACTTTGATCGTTGTTTTCCTCTCCTGTGGTGGTAATGATGGCGACATTGTGGTCGATACAGCCACTTATGAAGGTACCATCAACATCAACCCAAATAATTTCCCCGCAGGTGCAGGGCTTGACATGAGTGAGGGAGACACGGGGCGTGTTGCCCAACTTGATGCTGAGCCAAACCTACCCTGGGACCTGATGATCATCACCTACCGTACAGCGGCAGGCGGACGTCCGGGCTTTCTGTTATTTGGAGATGAGACCTCAAATTCATCAGTAAAGGCAATAAATATTTCGGAGCATTCAGGTATTGGTACTGGCCTAGCGGGTTTTAATGCTTTCACCCGGGTGGATCAAACCATGACTTCCAACCTTCAGGCAGATGGTGTGTTTAACTTTAACCCGGTGACCGATGTAGATGGCCAGGGCCGTGCTGACGGCACCATACTGCAAGCCGCTTATGACGCTCTCGTTATTGGTAATAGAATCGTAAACCTGGCTTCGGCAGACCAACCCGTATACCTGGTGGCCACCCGTGAAGGTTTCTTATACAAATTTCAGATGGTAGAAAGAGTCAGTGGTGGACAAACTACTTTGAGATGGGCCAGATTCTCCAATGATGCTATAAATTAGTGAATGCGTCAGGCAGTCATCCTTTGCTCCTTTCTTTGTCTCTATAGTCAGCTGTACTCGCAGTCTGGTAATGCCAACGCGGAAGACAGTATCAAAACCATCACACTTGAGAGTGTCATTTTCACTTATGAGGTATCGGATCTAAGCAAAAAAGGGCTGAACAGTGACAGGCTACGAAATGGCGTTGAAACGAATCTTTCTAATGCCCTCGATCATATTCCCGGCTTTTTCAAAATCCATGAAGCTGGCTTTCCCCTGGTATACAGAGGCATGTCGGCCAACCGGCTGCGGATTGAGCATAACGGAGCCCTTCGTACGGGAGTGGTAGATCAGGGATACCTTACAGACGACATCAATCCCGGTACGGTAAATATCCGGGTGGTGAGGGGAATAGAAAGTACACTCTATGGTAGTGGCGCCATTGGTGGTGTCATCAGGTTTGATGAACCGTCCTTTGGTAGCATTGCTAATAAACGCAGCATCTACCTTGCTTACAGCAGCAACAATAGCAGCAAGACAGCAGGCCTTGAGCTTTCCGGAAAGAATGATCAATCAGGCTTTCGGTTTGCCAGCCGCACCAACAGTACAGACGATTTTCAATTCGGCAGCGGAGAAACTGCCCTAAACTCCGCTCAGGGACAAAACAGCCTTAACCTCTCTCTTTTCAGACGAAACAAGGCCAGAACCCATCAGCTCACCTGGAGCAACAACTATAGCAACAGCGACACTGAAAGGCCGCAAGGTTTTCAGAACAACCCTTTTGAGTTCCGTAAGTACCGCAACCACTTCACCTACCAAACCAACCTGGAATCACAGGCTGCACTAAAAAACGGAGTCATCTTAAAGCAAAACCTTTGGGCACTCTGGCTGGATACTGATCAGGAGCTACGCAATTTTAACGGAGACTTTAGCCGCCTGAATGTCTCTGAAAATCGCAATTATCAGAAACAGGCTTTTGGCTACCGTGGTAAGCTGGCATTGCAACCCTCTCCCCTGCTCGCCCTGCAAGTAGGAGCTGATTTTACAGGCTCCTGGCTCGATCAACAGAACATCCGTCAGGATTTCATCAATCAGATTTTTGACGAAAACACCTTTACTCAAAGCAGGGTGGAGCAAATGGCAGGCTTGTTTGGACTGGCAGAGTACAAACTGAAAGGAACCGTACTGGGCATTGCTATCCGGGCTGATATTGCCAGTATAGGTACCAGAGAGCAACAGGAGCACTATACCACCCTTTCAGGCGGGTTGGAGCTCACCCACAGTCAAAAGGATCGATATACTAATATCATCAGCCTGACCCGTAAATTCAGGTACCCCACACAGCAGGAGTCGGTAGGCGTACTCTTTGGGGGACGAGGCACCTTTTTTGGTAACCCTGATCTGAAACCGGAATATGGTTACCAGCTTGAGTGGACCCGGATTCGGAAGCTGAACAACCAATTTGATATCGCCCTTACCAGCTGGTTTGCATTGTTCGAAAACAGAATTGCTGAGTTTTTCTTGGGCAATAGTGAGTTTTCTTATCGAAACCTTGATAAGGCGCGAACCATGGGATTAGAAGCCAGACTCGACTACAAAATCCTCGGATTGGATTCAGAAAGCAGTACAACGCTGTCATTCTCTGGAACCTTCACCCAGGGAGATAACCTCGGTAACGAAGGAATATTTGCCGGGGGCACTCCCCTCATTGGCATTCCTCCGGGCCGAATGCGACTGAGTGCCTTGCATAATCGCAATATAAGAACCAACCTCTCTCTGCAAGCTCATGCCAATGTTGATTATGTGCTGCCATATAATCGGCTGCCTTCAGGCTCGATTCGCCAAACCTTCGGTGTCATTGAAACGGAAGCCTATCCCCTAGTTGATTTAGGCTTCAAAGCTATCTGGAAGCTTAACCATAGCAGTCTGGAGTTTGGTCTGAATATTGCCAATCTCACCGATAAAGCTTACTTTCCTTTTGGCGCGCGCATAATGGGTGTGGGCCGAAATGTTACTGGCTCTTTGCGATATAATTTCTGATTTCTATGGTTAATCACAGAAAAACAGACCATATACAATCCTTTAACTCCAAATTCAGATCTGATACATCGTTAAATGCAAATTATAGACGCTAACGATTATAACTTACGCACGGCAGTTTATCTTTTCGAAAGAGGCAAACTCGAATTTCTGGTAATCCCGATGCTCCATATCGGATCCAAAGAATTCTACCAAGAAGTTTCGCAAGAACTGGAAAAATGTGACTTCATAATTTACGAGGGGGTTGGATTGAAGAAATTGGTATCGGTTTGGAGTTCGTACAGACGCTTTGCCAAGCGACTGGGTCTTCGTTATCAAAATGATGAGTTGGTCATGAAGAAGTTTCAACACAAACTCATCCATGCTGATTATGCCGGTAAGGCAGCCGAAGATGCCTGGAAGAAGATCCCCCTCACTGGCAGACTTCTATTCAGGTTTTCTCTCATTATCGGATTAACTTTTCTTTCATTTAAGGAGAACAAAAGGTCTTTCGCCAAAACGTTTAGAAAGAATGAAGGAACAGACGATCAGCTTTGGTTCATGAAAATCGGGAAGTCTAACTCAGTTCACAACTTCATCATGGAGAAACGCAACAACATCATCATGGAGAAAATAGACGAGCAACTACAAAATGAGAGGAAGGATGATGTTCGGATTGGGGTTATTTATGGAGCGGCCCATATGCCTGGTATCATTCATCATCTTATGAATAAGCATAAGTTCACCATCAAGGATTCATGGTTCCTGACAGTTCTTTGGCTTTCAAAACAAAACTTCCGCTTTAAACGGAAAGAGGATAATTGAGTAGGTTATCCCGGAAGTCTTAACCAATTTCCTTACCCAAATGTGTTACCTGCAATTAGAAAAACAATGAACCCGGAAGAGTTTATTAAATCATATGAAACAGCTCTAGGAACTCAGAATTGGACCCTGGTCGAGCCTTTAGTTTCCAAAAATGTAAGTGTCACCTTTTCCAATGGAATGACTCACATTGGAAAAGAAAATGTCCAAAAAGCCTTCGAGAAAAACTTTTCTCTGATCCAAAATGAAAACTATGTTGTTGAAAATATTAAATGGCTGGTAAAGGATAACAAGTATGCGGTCTATTTATTCGAATTTAATTGGACGGGTATCATCCAGGGAAAACCTGCGTCTGGAAACGGCATTGGCACTTCTGTCTTAATAAAAGAAGATTCCAAATGGAAATTATTGACCGAGCATTTGGGAAGAAAACCAGATTGAATTTGAGTGCTATAGATACTAATGCCTGCCACCTCACTAAGCTTCGGATAAAAGCTGTATGACCGCTTGATTTCAATTCCATCACTTTCGGCTTTCGCATTATCAACCTTACCCACAAAGCCTAATTTCCCTTTGGCATCCGGATTATGGGGATGGCAGGAACATACTGGCTTTTTGCGATTTAGTTTCTGATATTGATACTGTCGCAAATCATTAAACTTACCGATATTCAACCAGATTTATGACAGGAAATAATATTTCAGTCACTCAAATCGGAAGAAATATTCTATAAACAACAAAAGCCTAGCAATAGCTAAAATTCATAACCCTCGTTTGAGATACCAGCACCTTTTAGCAAGAACATAACCCACTATCAATGAAAAAGATATTAGTAACAGGATCTTCAGGCAAACTTGGGAAAGAAATTGTTCGGCTTCTAAGGACAAATAATTACAATGTACTAGGGATTGATCTGCTACAAGGAGAAACGACTGACGAATTAATCGACATTCGAGACAAGAATGTAGTTAAAGAAATCACTCAAGGAATTGATGCGATAATTCATACAGCGGCATTACATGGAAGACATACTGACCTAAACTATTCAAGAGATAAGTTCATAGTTACCAATATAAAAGGGACAAATAATTTACTCTCAGCATCAATTGAAAATGGGATAAATAAATTTTTGTACACAAGTACCACCTCAATTTATGGTACAGCCATGGTCAGCGACAAACAAGCTGTATGGGTGGATGAAGAGTTGCTCCCTGATCCAAGAGACATTTATGACATTACCAAGTTAACCTGTGAACTACTTTGTAAAGACTACTTTGAGAAAGAAGGAATTGAAGCCACTGTTTTAAGAGTCTCAAGGTTTTTGCCGGAAGATGATAACACAAAAGCTAATCATAGAATTTATAGAGGATTGGATGAAGAGGACGGAGCGATAGGTCATCAACTCGTTTTAGAAAAGAAATTCGACACGTTTGAGATTTATAATATCTCAAATGATAGCCCATTTAAGAAAAAAGACTTAGCAGACTTATATACTAATCCTAAAAAGGTGATATGCCAATACTATCCGGAGGCAGAAAATTATTACGCCAGGAATAATTGGAAATTCATGGATAGAATAGATAGGGTATATTCAATAGCAAAGGCAAAAAAAGAATTGAATTACAGGCCCCTTAACAACTTTGATACCTTCATTAAATAAAAAAGGAGATTGTAGCTATCAAAGCATAAAACGTCAATATGGGGAAGAATACCCTACTAGTAAATATAGATAGCAAGAACGGACTCACAACATTGCCTATGGCGAACATTAAACAAAGAGTACCAAATGATCTCATTTTTTAGATTTGGGAAAAAGTAAGAATCTCAAAGCACCAAAAGCACCTTCTGAAAAAAGAGGCCTACTTTCCCTTTAGTTCCCGGATTATGGGGATGGGCAGGAACATCACTGGCTTTTTGCGATATAGTTTCTGATATTGATACTGTCGCAAATCATTAAACTCACAGATATTCAATCGGATTTATGAGAGGAGCTGTCGCAATGGGACTCTTGGCTATGGCCCTGTTTCTGATCTCAATTATCATTATGATTGCGAGCGGGTCGGGTAAAAGCAGACAGACCATCGTTGCCATTGTTTCCTGCTTTGCAGTCAGTATCATACTTGGCAGTTATAGTGTCTATGCCCTTATCAATGAGGTTAATGTGCTGGCCACTGATACAGTTAAGCAGAGATCGGGTGAAGAGATTTACGAATACTATTATGGTAGCCCCAGATATCCCTGCCTGAAGATCATCGATCATGCAGACTATATGGACTCTGCCGGGGGAGACTGGTTGCACTTCAATACTTGCCCGGCAGAGTTTAACAGAATCATAAGACAATATCAATTCGAAGTCGCGATCGATACGAATGCCAATGAATGGATCAATAAGCCCGTTCCCGGTACTGACTGGTTCAAGCCTGAAACACTGGGCGAAGACCGACAGAAATTCAGTTTCCCTCCTGAACCGGACCCAAGGCTGATCATTTATACCAATAGAGACTCTACGGAGGTATTTATGGTGAGCTATAACTAGGTACCTGCTCCACACTCCCTCCGAGTCACTCACCAGAGGACTCTGAGGAAGCCGTTGACTCAGAGTCTTGCCGGGCAATAACGCTGAGCGATCATAACAACTCAGGGTGAGCTACCAGTCGTCCGACCACTTAGAGTGGTCAGACGACTCTGAACGGTTGTAGAGACTACAGAAGAGCAGTTTAAACAACTTCCTTATGCAAGCGTATTCACTACTGAAACAGAAATTAAACGCAAGTGTGAAATCCAGTAATATGTAATAAGCCAAAGATGAAGCCAAAACATAGAATCGTATTATTGATCTACTTGTCATTCTGGTCATTGAATTTAAATGGCCAGCAGGAATTGAATAACGATAAGATTGAACCAGTATCATTTATCAGACATATTGGTAATGCTGGCATATCTCGTGGCGTCACGATAGAGCAAATTAAAGGAGGTGGCTATATCCTTACAGGTTACACGACAGACGGTGAACACGGAGGAGAGGATGTTTTTCTAATAAAGACAAATTCAAAAGGGGAACCAATCTGGAAAAAAACCTTCGGAGGGCAGGGCAAAGATAACGGCTGGGCGGTCAGACAAACTGATGATGGAGGCTTCATTGTTGTAGGCTATACTGATAGTTTTGGAAACGGTGGAATGGATGTTTATCTGATCAAAACTGATTTCGAAGGGGATACAATCTGGACAAAAACATACGGAGGTGATGGAGATGAGTTTGGATGGGATGTTCGGATTACCGAGGACAATGGTTTTATTATTGCCGCTCAAACCAATAGCCAGGGCAATGGTGAGGTAGACGCTTACTTAATAAAAGTAGATAAAAAGGGAGACGAGGAATGGTCAAACACCTACGGGGGTGATAAAACAGATCGCGTATTCTCAGTACAACAAACACCAGATGGCGGATATGTTGCAGTGGGTATTACTTACAGCTATACCAGTATTAATCAGGAAGACCGAGACGGGTATTTGCTAAAAACGGATCCCGCTGGAAAACAAGTTTGGTATAAAACTTTTGGCAATGAAGCTTACGATGTCGCTCATTCTGTTACCCTCAACGATGACAATGGTTTTCTGATAACAGGCTATGGGGAGAGTTTTGCCAAAAACGGAAACAGAGACCTTTACCTCATCAAAACAGATGGATTTGGTGAAAGTGAATGGATAAAAACTTATGGAGGAGTTGAAGAGGAGCGTGGAATAAAAGGCCAACAAACAAAGGATGAAGGTTTTGTTGCGATCGGCTTTACTTCTGAAAATCGAGACGTATACCTGATTAAGACAAATAGTGCCGGGGATACTTTGTGGACAAGAACATATGGAGAAAAGGATAAAGTAGATTTTGGGTATACTGTAAAAGAAACGTATGATGGCGGTTATGTCTTAGTTGGGCATACCGCAAGCTTCAGTGGTGATGAAGGAAGTATTTTACTTATAAAAACCGACAGTGAAGGACTGGTGAAGCAAAGGGAGTAATTATAATAACTCAGGCTAAGCCACCAGTCGTCCGACCACTTGGAGTGGTCGGACGACTCTGAGCGAGTAACACTGAACAACTCTAAAAAACCTCCCTCCCAGGCTCTAATCCACGATTCGAAATTATTTGTTCTATTTTATATAACAAATCAAAAACTCTTTCCGTAGATTTGTTATACAAAGTAGAACTAATGGGTACAGAAAAAGAACATATCGGGGAGCTGGAGGAACTGATTCTCCTGCTGATTGTCATGCTCAAAGAAGAAGCCTATGGCTTTGCCATCCGCAAGGCACTCAAAACGGAAGCCGATCGCACGGTCACCATAGGCGCTGTACATGGTACAGTCAACCGGCTGGAAAAAAAAGGCTTTATCGAATCCAATCTTGGGGGTGCTACAGAACTTCGTGGCGGGAGGCGAAAAAGACTCTTTACAGTTACAGCAGCAGGTAAAAAAGTACTGCAACGCAGCCGTGATGTCAAGGTAAATCTCTGGATGCAGATACCGGAATTACAGTTGAGTAAAAACATCAGCTTCAGCCTTTGAAGCAACCCAATACGATACCACCCAAACTGGCTGAACGCATGCTCAGTTGGTTCTGCAAAGCAGAATACCTGGAAGAGATCATTGGTGACCTCTATGAGTACCACGATGAAATTCTGGAGCATCCTGCATGGAAAAGAAACCTGCTCTATTGGTTTCATACGGTCAACTTTTTAAAGCCCTGGGCGCTCAAAAGCTTCTCAGGCGGTCAAAAACTCAACAACTACGGCATGTTCAAAAATTACTTGAAAATTACCTGGCGCAGCCTGACCCGTCAAAAGCTATACTCCTCCATCAATGTGGGCGGACTTGCTATAGGGCTCACCTGCTTTATTCTCATATTCCTGTATGTACAGCACGAGCTGTCCTATGATCGTTTCTATCAGGGTTCGGAAAATATTTACCGCATTTATAAAAAGAATGCTGACCACGAATATATGGGCACCAATAAGCAGGCCTATATGACGGTAGGCATGGCCCCGGAGCTTACAACCCGCTATCCCGAAGTAGTGCACGCCACTACGGTGCGAGATCAAGCGGCCCTGCTCAGTGTTGAAGAACACCACTTTCACGAAAAAGGCCTGCGTGCAGACACTGCCTTCTTCAATGTGTTCGGCATTGAGTTATTGCGTGGCAATTCCAAAACAGCCCTGGAAGTAGCCGAAAGCATTGTCATTGACGAATCTCTGGCCCAAAGGCTTTTCGGAGAGGATGATCCGATTGGTAAATCTGTACTCTTCCATAATCGCTGGACCTTTGTGGTAACCGGAGTGATGGCGGATCTCCCCACCAATTCATCCCTCCAATACTCTTTTCTCACCCCAATGTTTTCGAGTGGTCAGTACGTGCGTGAGATGAATGGAGATCGCTGGAACAACTTTGACTACTATACATTCTTTCGTATGGTTCCTGAAGCCAGTCCGGAGGCTCTGGAAACCAAGTTCCCTGAACTGATCAAAGATCACCATGAGGACTATCCTTTTGAGCTGTCTTATCATGCACAACCGATCACAGACCTGCATTTAGAAACTGACGTAAATGCTGATATTGGCCTCAAAGGCAATCCACAATACGTATCCCTATTCTCCTTTATCGCCCTGGTGGTGCTTTTACTGGCCTGCTTCAACTATATGAATCTGGCCATTGCCCGTTCCATCAAAAGAGCCAAAGAAGTGGGGCTCAGAAAAGTGATTGGTGCTGTCCGAACACAGCTTATTTTTCAATTCATCATGGAATCTGTGATGATTTCATTCCTTGCTCTTCTCATCGCAGTAGCCAGTACCAATTTCATCTTACCTGGCTTTGCTAGCTGGCTGGAACGCCCGATAGAGCTCAATTTGTTTCAGAACGCCTGGCTGGTTCCCGGCCTGCTGCTGTTGACCTTATTGGTAGGTACTATCTCAGGGAGCTACCCCGCTCTGTTTATGGCATCACTTAAACCTGTGGATGTACTGAAAGGGAAGACCAGCAAAAGAGCATCGGGCATGGGTTTGCAGCGCATCCTTGTCATTGCTCAATATACGACTTCCATCGTTTTGGTCATTGGTAGCCTGGTCATCTCAAGGCAGTTCAACTACATTCAGGACAAGGAGCTGGGTTACGATACAGAACATATTGTGGTTATCAATATGCTGGACAGGAAGATACTGGAGGTAATAGACGAACTCAAGGCCGAGTGGCTCAGAAACCCCAGGGTACTGGGAGCAACCGCCACTGCCGAGTTACCTACCAATGTAACATCAGGCACGCTGGCCAGGCCCAATGGCACCGACAAAGATGCTGAAATCGAAATCTATCGTGCCCGTGTAGACCATGACTACGTGAACGTTTTCAACATTGAACTACTAACAGGAAGAGAATTTTCAGCTGATATTAAAAGCGACCTGAACAAAGCCAGAATCCTCAATGAATCAGCTGCCAAAGCCTTTGGCTGGACACCGGAAGAAGCCATCGGGAAGCAAATCCGGGAGGTCACTCCCAAGACCGTTATTGGTGTGGTAAAAGACTTTCATATGCATTCTATGCGCATGGAAATAGCACCACTGATGCTAAAGATGAGAGATAGCTGGTTTCAATACATGGCTGTAAAGATTCGTCCTGAAAACATACCCGAAACATTGGCTTTTCTGGAAGAGAGCGTAGCCGCCTACTCCCCCTATCCCTTTGAGTTCAAGTTTCTGGACGACCGATTCGATGAGCTTTATCGTGCTGAAACCCGCCTGGGAGAAATGTTCACTGTGTTTACCATATTGGCTATCCTCATCGCCTCAATGGGACTCTTTGGCATGGCCGCCTTTGCTACCGGCCAGCGTAAGAAAGAAATTGGCATACGAAAGGTGCTGGGAGCTTCTGTACAAAATATCACGTCCATCCTCGCCTCTGGCTTTCTCAAACTGGTCATATTCGGTTTTATCCTGGCCATTCCTATCGCCTGGTTTGCCATGAACAAATGGCTCGAAGATTTTGCTTATCGCATCCATGTAAAATGGTGGATGTTTGTACTGGCAGGAGCAGCAGCACTGGTCATTGCGCTGCTCACTATCAGCTCCCAGTCCATCAAAGCAGCACTCTCTAACCCCGTCAACTGTTTGCAGCATGAATAGGCGCTTGATTCCATTTTCTGAGCGATTCCTGGGCTGGTTCTGCAAAGCAGAATACCTGGAAGAGATCATAGGAGACCTCTGCGAATATGAGGACGAGCTTCAGGAAAAACCTTCGTGGAAAAGGGGTATTCTCTTTTGGTTTCATGTATTCAATTTTCTACAACCCTGGGCGCTTAAAAAGTTCTCAGGATCTCAAAAACTCAACAACTACGGCATGTTTCAAAACTATCTCAAAACTTCATTCAGAAGTCTAAAAAAGAACGCACTCTTTTCCTCCATTAATGTAATAGGTCTGGCGATTAGTATGTCCATAGGAATACTCATGATTCTGATGCTTACAGAGATCAATTCCTTTGACAGCTTTCACAAAAACAAAGACAATATCTACAGACTTACCTCTAACAAGGTCATGTTCGGCCAGGAAATGGACATGTCTTCTGCCTCTTATTTTATTGGGGCAGAAATAGAAAAACAGGTACCGGGAGTAGAACAGGTGTTGATCCTTCGACCGGGTATGTCGGCAGACCTGACCACCGAGGCAGGCCCGATTAATATTAAAGGACTCTATGCCACGCCTTCTTTCTTTGATGTATTTTCTTTTGAACTCACCAAGGGCAATAGCGAAACCGCATTGCTCAACCCTAACAACATCATACTTACGGAAACTACGGCTAAAAAACTCTTTGGAGATGCTGACCCTATGGGCAAAGCTCTGGATCTGGAAAGTACCGGTGGTTTTCAGAATCGTACCATCAAAGGAGTAATATCAGGAGTAATGCCTGATCCTCCGGTCAATTCACATCTCAGGTTTGAGGCCCTGGTCTCTCACTCCACCTATGATCAGCCTGCTACAGGCCGTGGCTGGAGCAGTGATTACAAAACGGATCCTGATGCTTTTCACGATAGCTTTGTCTATCTCGTTTTGAATGAAGAAACCAGGAAAGAGGATGTTGAAGCGGCCCTGCCAGCCATTATGGAAGCCTATAATGCCACGCAGGAAACTGCACTTACTCACGAATTGCAGCCCTTAAAATCTTTTATCACCAGCGATAAATACCGCAACCAGACCGGCACCCGATTCTCCGGCAAGCAGCTCAGCATCATGCTCGGTCTTACCCTGGTGGTGCTTCTGTCAGCAGCCTTTAACTACACCAACCTTTCCCTGGCCAGGGCTTTGAGAAGATCAAAAGAAGTAGGTGTACGCAAGGTGGCCGGAGCCACCAGACCACAGATTTTCACCCAGTTTATCGTAGAGGCCGCAATGCTATCCACATTTGCCCTCGTAGCTGGTATCATCATGTTCATATTTCTAAAACCGGCTTTTCTCAACCTGCCCGATGCCAGCGCTCGTGGTTACGCAGTGTTTACCTTAGATTTTACACCAATTAGTATTCTTTACATAGTCCTTTTCGCACTCGCTGTAGGTATTCTGGCAGGGCTTTTACCTGCCACATTTCTCTCTAAACTTAAGACCAATGTAGTATTAATGGGTGCTGGTAAAGTGAAGCTCTTCTCTGGAATGACTCTAAGGAAAGGCCTGACCGTTCTTCAGTTTGTATTATCCATTGGCCTGATTATGAGTGCTGTATTGATGAACAAGCAATACCAGTTTGCTCTGAATTACGATCTGGGCTTTGAATCAGAAAACATTATTAATATCCGCACCAGAGGTGACTATACTGACCTATTGGAAAATGATATCAACGGACTGTCAGAGGTGGTAGCTACCTCCCGTTCTATCATGACCATGGGTACGGGAGGAGCGACTTTGATCATGGTAGAAAATGATGATAAGACGCTGCGGAATATAGTAATGCGGAATAGCATCGACCACAAATATCTCGACATGCACAATTATGAATTGCTGGCAGGCACCGGATTTCATAAACCACTGGTTGAGGGAGAAGAGAATGATAAGATCATTGTGAACGAGCACCTGCTGGAGGTTATGGAACTTGGGAGCCCTGAAGAAGCACTGGGCAAAACCATTAATGGTCGTAGTCAGAAATATACGATTACCGGTGTGGTCAAAAACTTTGTCAATATCTCTCTCAATGTGGCCGGCAGTGAGATATTTGAGAACAAGAGTTTCGGCTTTACTCAGCACAGCCCAGGCAGGGAAAACATGCTGTTGGGTGTCAAATTCAGAAGTAATGATCTGGCTGGTATGATGCAAAAACTTGAAGCGAGCTATCGCAAATTCGACCCGGTTCACCCCTTTGAAGCCCGGCTTTATGAAGAGGAGATTGCCGCCACCTATAAGTCTCAGAAAACTACTTTCACCATCATTTCCTTTCTGGCTTTTCTGGCTATTTCCATCGCCACCCTGGGTCTCCTGGGTATGGCCGTATTCACCACTGAAAGCCGTATGAAGGAGATTAGTATCCGCAAGGTTCTTGGGGCTGGCGTGAATAGACTTGTGCTCTTACTCTCACGAAGCTTTGTGCTGATGATTGTAATTGCAGCGCTCATTGCTACTCCTTTGACCCGCTATGTGGTAAAAGACCAGTTTCTTTCTGACTTCGTAGAAACGGCCAATTTCGGAGTGCTTGACACGCTCTCGGGCTTTATAGTCGTATTTATTATCGGGTTCCTAACCATCGGTTGGCAAATAATGCAGGCCACCAGGAAAAACCCGGCCGATACTCTGAGGGCAGAATAAGCCTTGAGACTCATTGCTATGAAATTAATACTGCTAAGCCTCTTCTGCCTCAGCTCATCCATGCTCCGGGCTCAGTCTGACTCAAATCTTATTGGTAGCTGGGTAAGAGTGCAAGAGGTGGCTTATGACGCGCCAGTAACTCAAAACCCAAAAATCACAGAGGCTGATTATCTGAAAGTAAGTTTTGAGAATAGTGGTCAGATGAAAATTTATGCCAGCCACCTTGCCAATGGAGTACAGGTTACCTATCAGTACAATAAGCAGATAGTCGGCTTTGGCTCAGGAAGACAATTCAAAATCGAGGAACTAGACAGGGACAAGTTGGTTTTAGTAGATTTGAACAATGGTGAAATAACAGCTGGTTCCAATCGCCATTACTACCTGCGCGAATCTGTATTTCTGGATGCACTGCCCTATCCTGCAGAAGATCAAGTGATCATTGGTAGGGATACAGCCTACCTGGCCTCGAAGAAGCTTTATCCGATCTTTCAAACCACCAACACGCCTGATTTCCACGTATTTATTCATAATCAGATCAAGAGTAGCTATAGCACAGGCGAAAATTACTTCCATGCTACGTTTATGATTCGACCAGATGGGTCCATAGACCATGTCACTGTCAATCATCGAATCAGTAAAGCGAACGACAAACGTGCATTGAAGGCCATTATGGCATCGACAGGCAGGTGGCAGCTACCTAAGCTCAATGGTAAAGAAGTTAACATTATCATGACGATAGAAGATCTTTTCACAAAGCGATCTACCAGTCCCTCAGCCAACCCACTAAAAATTGACCTTGACTATAGCGCTGAGGATCCGGAGGTTTATATGAATTACTTCAACCTGGCCGTAAGAAAAATACTCAAAAAAGAGCACAAAGAAGCGCTGGAATACCTGAAACTCTGTGAAGATCGAAAACCCAAAGATCCAAACCTCCCATACCTACGATACATCTTGTATAAGTCGCTGGGAAAGACACAAGCGGCAACCGAGAACAAGACCAAGGTACAGCGATCGAGACTCAGGTATTTATTAAAGCAATAGTTTTTCTCTAATGTGATTGAGATCATAAAACAGGCCCTGAGATAACCATAATTTCGAGGGTAGAAAGATTAAGATAATCATCAAGCACATGAAAACAGCCTCAATACTCGAGAATGTCATTTTCCAGGAAAACCGACCCGCTATCACTGTTTTATTTGAAACTGCCTTTACCAAAGAAATCCGCATTGCTTTGAAGCAGGGGCAAGCGATGAAAGAGCATAAAACCTCCTTCCCCATAGTAATTCAGATAGTAGAGGGAGCCATTGAATTCGGTCTGCCAGACAGCAGCCTCAATCTTGAAGAAGGAGACTTAATTGCCCTGGAAGGAGGAGTACCCCATAGCCTGCTTTCCCAGAAAGAGAGCATAGTCCGGCTGACATTGACTAAGGCTGATCAGACCGAGAGAGTAAAGGAAGTAGTACAAGACTAAACTGTGCAGAGAGTACTATACCCTAGGTTTGCTTAGCCATTAAAAGTCGGTCCTGTAAAAACAAGCATCGGGTCAGAAGTCGGAAGTTAGTAGCCGGAAGTTTGAGCTTGCCGGTTTTTACCACAATGGAGTTATAACTCCTTCTGTAACTAGTAAAATCAGGTCACGCGAGCGGTATTCAAAACCACCTTTCCAATATATGTTGGATTTCTTTGGCACTCACAGGCTTAGACAGGTAGTCATTCATTCCTGCTTTCAGACATCGGTCTTTATCATCGGCCATGGCATTGGCAGTCAGCGCTACGATGAGTGGTTTGTCCAGGCTCTTTGAGGCCCGTCTGATTTCGCGAGTTGCCTCCATACCATCCTTACCGGGCATCTGCACATCCATAAAAATGAGGTCATAAGCCTCAGAAGTCGCCATTTCAAAGGCTTCCTCACCATCTTCTGCCAGGTCCATTTTATATCCAAGTTTTGAGAGCATTCTGCGCATCACCACCTGGTTTACCTCATTGTCCTCAGCTACCAGAATACTTAAATCTGGTTGCTCCTTGTCGGATATGGCCTCTTCGAGCTTTGCAGTAACAGGTTTATCTGCCACGGCCAGGGTCAGCACTATTCTGAACTCCGTACCCTTTCCTACCTCACTTTTAACGGAGAGAGTCCCTCCCATTAACTCTACGAGGCTCTTACAAATCACCAGACCAAGCCCTGTCCCCATAAACCTGCGATCGGCAGAAGATTCAACCTGGTAGAAGCGTGTGAAAAGTTTCTCCTGATCCGCTGTAGAGATACCTATACCGGTATCCCGAACCCTGATTTCGAAGTTATATGCGCTGTTGCTTCGCTTACTGCATTGCAGGCTCAGTGTAATCTCTCCTGAGTCGGTAAACTTAATCGCGTTTCCTAAAAGATTGCTCACCACCTGCTTAATGCGTTTTTGATCACCCTTCACAAACTTCATACAGTCTTCGGGTATGTCTACTTTTAAATCAACCTCCTTTTTTCCCAAAGTCGGTTTAAGCATTAAGGCTACCCCTTTGATGGTGCGTGCCAGATCGAAGTTCTTCTCTTCCAGCTCAAGCCCGTTTGCCTCCAGCCGGGTCAGATCTAATACATTATCAATGATCTCTCTGAGCATTTGGCTGCTCAGCCCTATGGTCTCTGCATACTCCTCTTGCTCATTAGTCAGCCTTGTACTTTTTAGCAGATGAGAAGAGCCAATAATGCCATTGAGCGGGGTGCGTATCTCGTGGCTCATATTGGCGAGAAACTCCGATTGGAGTTTGCTGTACTTCTCTGCCTCTTCCCTAGCCAGAATAAGCTTATTGCGGGTGATTTTCGTATACCGGGATAAGGCATAGGCCAAAAATACGGTGAGTAAAAAGGAAAACACCAGGTGAAAAAAGTTACTTAGCTCGGCATCATCGGGGGTAAGTGTAATGGCATATAGCACCTGCCTTGGCAGAAAAAAGCTTGATACGATAAAGAACATGGTAAAGCCTGCTGAAATAAAAAACACCTTCTGCTCGGTCTTCAGCTCAAAAAAGAAAGGGTAGCAGATAATAAGCGGCAGGAATCCCGTAAGTACTGAATAGTCTATGTTAAAGACGTGAAATGTAATCCACAGACTAAATCCATTTAGCCAGAGCAAGACCAGTTTGGCCATACCATATCGCCTGAGCGCGTTCTGATAAAGCGAAATGAATGTCAGCACAATCATGCTGCAAGCCAGAAAAGACGAGAAAATCTGATCAAAGAAATAGCCGTACCCTATGTAAAAGAGGTAGACAGGTATAGGAAGCAGTGCCAGCACATTCGTGAGCCGAATCAGCTGTGCCTCTTCCACTTTGAGGCTGTCGGTCACACCCAGGTTGACCAATCGGTGAATCATATACAGTAGTAGTAGTGGTGATTAGGTAACTCAATATAGTGCGCTCCTTTACCATTTCAAAAAGCCACAACATCTGCCTGTTTGATCTCTTTTTTATACTATTGTTCATTTCAGATACTCCTGAATTCCGTAAGATTCTAAAAGCTGTGGAATCAAATTTTACCATTTCCTGTTACCTCGGCATGTCAACAGTTTCAGGGCCATTAAAAATATACAGCAATGAACTTCCGGGCGGGAGTATACCCCTCGGTCAGGTAAAGCCTGCGTGGCCGGATCAATATGCGATCATCTGGTTCAAAGAAGGTAACGGCAAATACTTTGTCGACTTTAAGGAATATCACTTCCAACCCAATACGCTGATCGTAATCTCACAGAATCAGGATCTTTCATTCGATTTCACCCCGGAACCTCAGGATTTCCGGATTTTTACTTTCACGGTTGATTTTGTGGCCGGGACAGAACAGAAGGTACAGGAACTCCTCTCTTTTTGCATCCGGGAACACTTTCAGGGCAAGCAAATCCTAAGACTTTCAGAGGAAGACACAGTCTACCTGGAGACATTAACCCGGCAATTGGTTATCATCCTGGACGATTGGCATGGAGCCTTAAAGCAGGAATCTTCCTATCATTTCTTCCAGCTCTTTTTGCTCTATTGCGCGCATCTCAGTGCACAACAGGCAGCAGAACAAACACTCGCCCACGACAAGATTGTAAGCGAGTTCACGGGTTTACTGGAAAAGGATTTCAGACAAATACACAAGGTGAGCCATTATACCGATCAGCTCAACCTTACCTACAACTCATTGGCCCGATTTACAGGACATTATTGCGGTAAATCGCCTAAGGAAATCATTACAGAGCGGGTGGTGCTGGAGATTAAACGAAGGCTCTCTGCCACTGATCAGCCCGTCAAGGAAATTTCCTACGACCTTGGTTTTGACGAACCTACCAACCTGGTGAAGTTCTTCAAGAAAAATACTGACATGACTCCGGCAGCTTTCAGGCAGCGTGAATTTTTACCATTGGAACAGTAAAACTCACCTTTCCGGGCCCACACTTCAAACCCAATTTTGTGGCATCATTAAAAACATAAATGTATGCCATATATAAACATTCGTGTCACGGATACCAACGTGACCAGAGAACAGAAAGCACAGCTGATCAAAGGAGCCACCGATCTGGTGGTGAAGGTGCTGGACAAACAACCAGATACAACCCATGTGGTGATTGATGAGATCGCCCATGAAAACTGGGGCGTGGCCGGAAAACAAGCTTCCAATCCAAACCAGAAGTTGAAATGAAAACGATCATTGTAACAGGAGCTTCTGCCGGCATAGGGCTTGGTATTGCTCAGCTCTTTTTAGAGAAGGGATGGAATGTAGTGATGAATTCGTCAAACTCACAAAATCTTGAAAATGCCTACGAATCTTTGCCAGACAAAAAGAATGCAATGATTGTGGCGGGAGATGTAAGAGACCCTCAGGTGGGGAAAAGACTGGTGGAAGCGGCTCTGGCCAACTTCGGGCAACTGGATGCTCTGATCAACAATGCGGGCATTTTTAGTCCAAAACCATTTTTAGAAGCTGATGAGCAGGACCTGGATGGTTTTTACGCTGTGAACCTGAAAGGCACCTTCTACTCTTCGCAAGCAGCCATTTCACAGATGGTAAAACAAGGGAATGGTGGTGCCGTCATCAACATGGGTACGGTACTCGTAGATCACGCCATAGCGGGTTTTCCGGCAGCTGCTGCCGTAGCCAGTAAAGGAGCCATCCATGCACTTACACGTCAACTGGCTGCAGAGTTTGGAGGAAATAACATTCGTGTGAATACGATTTCACCCGGTATTATCCGTAGTCCTTTGCAGTCCAAAATCGGTGTGGAAGATGCCGATGGGTTGGCCGGGCTTCATTTGCTCAAGCGTATTGGAGAGACCTCCGACATTGCACAAACAGCATATCACCTGGTAAACAGCAATTTTATTACCGGTGCGACCATCAATGTAGATGGAGGTCATGTTTCAGGACATCAATTTGGATAGAGATGAAACATGAGGACATAAAAAAAGTCACTGAACTGATCGAGGATTACTTCAGGGGCATTTACGAAGGAGATGTTTCATTACTCAGACAGGTATTCGAACCGGGCATTGTTCTTTTTGGCCATGTGAACGGAGAACCCTATGAGAAAGACCTGGAAAGCTACCTCAGTGGAGTAGCAAATCGACAATCACCCAAAGAGCTGGGAGAACCCTATACCATGCAAATAACCGGTATTGAGCTCATGGGAAGTATTGGTTTGGTGAGAGCCTCGGTTCCCATGCTGGGCTTTCACTACCACGACCTGCTGGGTGTAGTGCGGAGGGAAGGACAATGGAAAATTGTGCATAAAGCCTTTGCCAACCTGCCTGCTTAACATAGCGAGAAGGCCTGATCATTTTAGTCGGGCCTTCTCCATTTCATTTATAATGTCTCCTTTCTTCGTAAACCCAGCATTCAATGGACGATAGTCAACAGTCCATGGTCCATGGTCCATGGTCTATGGTCTATGGTCTGAACGCTCCTTCACCATCACCGACCACATGGTTTTCACCTTTGAACTTTCCATAGCCTTAATTGCCTCCTCTGGCAGTTCCTTCATATCTTCACTGATTTCGAACTTCGCCCTCATATTCCCATCCGTTCCGATTACCGCCACCCATGAATTAGGTGTCTTGCTAAATAGGAAGATGCCCGGAGGCCCGCTTATATGTGCAAAGCCCTGACCAAAGATACCCCGGATCTGTGCGAACACCTGCCCTCTCGTTGAAGTCACAAAGCCGCCATCAGTCCAGTGCCTCATGGTAGTTGTGGTATCGTTCGGCCATTTCTGCAACAGCTCCCATCCTACCCTTACGGGGTTGCCACTGTCTACATAGGCTATAAGCTCTTCGAGGCTGCCACTGATTCTATTCCCATCTCTGTCGGCTTCATATACCACCTTATACAAGCCTTGTCCCTGCGCCATACCGACTGAACAAATCAGCATCAGTATTAAGCCTGTCAATAACTTTGAGTTTTTCATCCCTTGAGTTTTTCTGAAAAATGATGGATTTGAAGCCTTTTAGAAAAATAAATCAACCAACGACCGGATAAGGTCAACCAACAACCACTGCTATTCTGCCCGAAAAGCCGTATGTTAAGATATACACTGACTCTATGCAGATTCCGAAATCATCGTTTTATAGTCACCTTGCCTTCTGGCTGATTTACTGGTTTATCCAATCGCTTTTATTCAGTGGTGGTCGTCATCTCGATTTTTACCTGGCCAAAAATGTAGCAATTGTGTCTCTTCACGCTTTATTGGTTTATGCCAACCTTCGTGAACTCACAAGACTGCTCTTAAAAGGGCAATACCTGATTTACACCTTGATTTCCATAGGACTGATCTACCTCACCTATTCTATTTCATTTGAGATAATTGGTCTGTCATTTGCCATCTTTTTTCCGGGAGTAACCAGAATGATAGTACCCGGAGATACCTCATGGTGGCCCACAGATTTCTGGCAGATTCTGTCAGGTTCGGCTCCTTACTCCATCGCCTTCCTGGGCAGTACTATTTTCTCACTACTGAAACTCAATAGCCAATCAACAGCAACTGATTCATTGCCGGATAGTAACACAGGTTCTTACACTTCGGATGAAGACTATACGTTGATGCTCAAAGAGGGCAAGGTCATTCATCGCCTAGATGTGCGCGACATTCTATATGTACAGGGCATGAAGGAATATGTGAGCTGGCACACTACAGATAAAAAACTGGTTACCCTTCACTCACTTGCCAACCTGGAAACCCTGCTGGGCGAAAAAGGCTTTCTTCGCACGCATAAATCCTTCATTGTCAATACGAAATGTGTGGAGGTAATTAAATACGATTCTGTTGAAATTCCAGGCAAGAAAATCCCCATTGGCCGGAGTTACCGCACTAAGGTCCAGGATTGTTTTCGCTCAGAAATATAAATAATAACTGAACTCAGGTTAAACCATATGCAGCTAGACCTCTATCAAATTGACGCTTTTACAGAAACGATATTCTCAGGAAATCCCGCCTGTGTGGTTCCACTCACTCATTGGTTGCCTGACGACCTGCTTCTTCAGATAACTCAGGAAAATGCAGTGGCAGAAACGGCTTTTTTTATTCCCGGGGAAGACAAAATTGCTCTGCGTTGGTTCACCCCCGAAATTGAGATGGACCTTTGCGGACATGCCACTCTGGCCACAGTTCATGTGCTGAAAAGCATATTGGATTACCCAAAAGACGAAATGATCTTCAGCACCTTAAGTGGAGACTTACGAGTGAGGGCAAAAGACGGGCTTTACACCATGAATTTCCCTTCCCGGAAACCAGTACCTGCCAACCTTCCGGCTGTTATTGAAAAATCACTTAGCAAGCAACCCAAAGCGGTTTTCAAGGCAAGAGATTATGTCCTTGTCTATGAAAATGAAGAAGATATCAGGAACATCATTATTGACCGGCAGGTACTGGACCAGATCAACCTGGACCCGGGAGGCGTGATCGTTACAGCACCCGGCCATCAGTCCGACTTTGTCTCCAGGTTTTTCACACCCCAGGCTTCGATTCTTGAAGACCCCGTGACCGGTTCTGCTCATTGTTCACTGATCCCTTATTGGGCAGAGCAGCTCGGCAAGACGGATATGATCGCCTTTCAACTTTCGGAACGAGGCGGCCAGCTTACCTGTCAAAATAAAGGAGACAGGGTATTGATCAGTGGCAATGCCCGCACCTACGCAACCGGAGTTCTTAATATAGACTAAAGCAAATCATTGGCACAATAGCTTATCAACCGACTCTTTCAGTATGTCCATTGCCCGTTCGGTTTCCTTCTCGTTTAAAGAGGCAAAACCCATGCGAATCGCATTGAGTCTATTGCCCTCAGCGTCTGAAAACACAGATTTCGAAATCAGTAGTCCCTTCTTCAGAGTCGTTTCTCTTAACTGGTCCAGATTGATGCTGTCATGAAAGGTCGTCCAGACCGCCAGTCCCCCATCAGGTACTTTAAAGCTGACCAGCTCACCGAGTTTTTCCTTCAACAATTTGCAAAAGAGGTCACGCCTGACACGATAGGCCTTAAGGGCTTTCTTCATGTGTCTTCGGATTTCACCTTCTTCAAAAAGCATAGCGATGGCACGTTCCTGGGCCATATTGCCATGACAATCTATAAACCGGCTGAGACGCGAAAGCTCCTTAACGAAGTTAGTGGGTGCTACAATAAAGCCTGTTCTGAGGCCCGGAGCTACGGTTTTACTGAGAGAACCTACATAAATCACAGAACCTGATCTGTCGGAACTGGCCATGGGCAAAACAGGACTGCTGTTGTAATGAAAATCGTAGTCGTAGTCATCTTCGATGATTGCAAACCGGTACTTTTCGGCCAGCATCAGCAACTTCATTCGTCTTTCAGCACAGAGCGATACCGTAGTCGGGTTGTGGTGATGAGGCATGATAAACACCGCCCGTACCGGCCCTTCCTCACAGGCCTCTTCAATGGCATTTACATCAATACCGTCTTCATCCATAGGTACTTTTACCAGATTACCTCCGGCAATGCGGATGATGTCGTTGGCTACCCGAAAGCTCACATCCCCCACAATTACCCGATCATCACGCTTCAGGAGTACCTGGAAGATGTTAAAGAAAGCCATGAGGCTGCCCCTTGTAATCATGATATTGTCAACAGAAACGTTGATACTCCGTGTCTCTGCCAGGTAATTCACTACCTCCTCTCTCAACACCGGATCCCCATTGAAGTTATCTGAATAGTCCAGTAGTTTGACGCTACGCTTACCATTGATAATGCCATTCATATGCCTGGTAAGGGCACGTAATGGAGCAAGACGCACATCCGGATAACCTGCATCAATCACCAATTCCGGTTTAGCCGCATCCGGAGGACGATAGTGTTCCAGAAAATCAAGTTTATCATTGAGGTCGAATACACTCTGTTCTTTATGGTCATAGAGCACCCCTCCGGCCAGCGGTCGCCCATGAGTAATGGGGATTTTGGAGCTTACGAAAGCTCCCTGATTGGGTTTTACTTCCAACCAGCCCTGTGCTTCAAGCTCTTCATAAGCCGAAATAATCGTTCTTCGGTTGACCTCTAATAACTCTGACAGCTTTCTGGACCCGGGAAGTTTCAGACCCGAAGCAATGGTACCAGCTGAGATTTCCTTGATAAACTCGTTGCAAATCTGAAGGTACAAGGGTACCCCTGAAGCACGGTCTATCGCAATAATGGTTTTATAGGGAAGCATAACCGGATCACATCATAGTTAAAAACTGGATTAAGTCTACGCACCGGTTAAGATATAGTTTTGAATCAGATTTTCATAGTCACGAACCAAAACTCAAAACCATGAATAAGCTCAGTATACTTTTACGGGGTGGCTCAATCGCATTTTTCATGATGCTCCTCATTTCCTCCGGTTACTCCCAGGAGGTGCTCCGGGCCACTAAAATCACCGAACCCATTATTATCGATGGCAGAGTCGATGAATCTGTCTGGAACTCAGTGCCGCCCCTTAACGTCACCCAAAAGGTACCGGATGCCGGAGCCAACCCGACTCAGAAAACTGAACTGAGGCTAGCGTACGATAATCAATACCTCTACCTCTCAGGTAGAATGTATGACTCCGAGCCTGATAAAATGGTTCTCAATTCCAAAAAGCGTGATGACTTTACTGAGAATACAGAATGGTGTGGGCTCCTGATAGATTCTTACAACGATCGCGAGAATGCTTTGGCATTTTTCGTTACCCCTCATGGTTCTAAGCTGGACATGGCCCTTTCCAACGATATTCAAGGCCCAACTGCCTTTAACCTAAGCTGGAATAGCTACTGGGATGGTGCCGCTTCGAGGGATGAGCATGGCTGGTATGCCGAAATCAGGATTCCCTTTACCTCCTTACCCTTTGAGGTGGTGGATGGAGAAGTCGTTATGGGCATTACCACCTGGCGCTATCTGGCCCGTAATGACGAGACAGACATTTTCCCACCAAGGGATTTGTCAACGGGAAGCTCTTTCCGTCCGTCCCTTACTCAGCGTTTCTCATTCCGAGACATTGACCAAAGCAGACCAGTTCATATCACACCCTATATACTCACAGGCATGGCCAATGCACAGGTTCCCACCAATACCGATGATGGATGGAATGCTGAAACAAAATTCAAAAAAGAGATAGGGCTGGATGCCAAGCTAGCTCTGGGTAGCAATGCCACCCTGGACCTGACACTCAACACAGATTTCGCACAGGTAGAAGCAGATGACCAGCAGGTAAATCTGACCAGATTGAACCTCTTTTTTCCCGAAAAACGCTTGTTCTTTCAGGAGCGTTCTAGTTTGTTTGAATTCAACTTTGGCAACTCAGACCGTATCTTTCATAGTCGTAGAATTGGTATTGTCAATGGTGAGCAAACCCGTATTTATGGAGGTGTCAGGGCCTATGGTCGTTTCGGTACCGTGGAGGCAGGACTGCTCAATATGCAAACCGGCCCCAGAGGAGACTTAGGCTCCGAGAACTTTAGCGTATTCCGAGTACGCAAAAGGGTTTTAAATGAGAACTCTACAGTAGGCATGATCCTCACTAACAGAACGGACCTTAATGGGAACTACAATACCGTATATGGGCTCGATGCAACGCTCAGGGTGCACAAACAAAACTATCTCGCATTGCGCTGGGCACAGTCCTTCACGGAAGAAAACAACAACTCTTTCAGCGCCTTAGATCAGAGCAAGTTCTTTATAGAACTCTCCAAGCGATCGCAGGAAGGTTTTACCTATACACTCAATTATGGCCGGGCCGGAAAGGACTATGTACCAAGGATTGGCTTCGAACACCGACCGGATTTCAGTCAATTTAATTACATATTGAATTACAATATGTTTCCGTCCAAATCCTCAAAAATTGTTCAACATGGCCCTTATGCCGTGGGAGGTCTGACCTGGGGTAATTCGCATGGCCAGTTGGAAACACGTAATTCCCATTTTGGCTATACCGTCATAACCAAGCTAGGCTGGACTTATGACCTCAGCTTCAGGTCTGATGAAGAACAGCTCTTTCAATCTTTGGCCCTTCCGGGTGACATTAGCATAGAGGCCGGGCGTCATCCTTTCAACAGTGTATTCGGCTCAGTCACTACCTCATCAATCAAGCGACTCTCTTACAGGATTGGCGGAGGAGGCGGAAAGTTCTACAACGGGCATAAAAACACCATTTTCATAGCCCCCTTCTACAATGTGACTCCCGACTTTATTGTCGAGGTAAACTACTCACTGAATCGGCTTAAGTTTTCAGAGCTGGGTAAAGAGGTAAATGTGGCACTCACCCGGATTAAAATGCTTTATACCTTCAACACCAGGCTCACCATCAACGCCTTTATTCAGCATAACAATGTGAGCAAAACCTTTCTCGGTAGTATCCGGCTGCGGTATAACCCCAAAGAAGGCAATGACTTTTACTTTGTCTTCAACGGTGATTTAAATCAGGGTCGCTTCAGAAACGACTTGCAACTCCCGGTCAGCAATGGCAGTACTTTTTTCTTAAAATACAGCCATACATTTCACTTTTAACCCCGTCAAACCCGCTTGTTTCTGATTTCAGAAGCAGGCAGATTTTCATCACCGCAGTGTTATTTCACCTTATCCCAGGTATAGTTTCTCCTGGGAGTCCACTCTCCATTTTCATCAATATTAAAGGAGGCTGTGATGTGTTGATTGTTTTTCATTTCGGATTTATGTCCGGCCCTGAAGAAGGAGCCATCAGGGTTAAAAAATGTCTGATCTATAGTACCGGGAAGCATCTCCCCACTCCCAAACAAGCCACCAAAACCAAACTGCAATGCATACACCTTTTTATCGGCAGGATGCCAATAGCTTCTGAACTCCCAAATGGGGACGGTCTTCTTGCCATCATAAAATCCATAAAGAGTTCCTTTCATACTTTTACCATCCACTCCTTTTTCCCAAAACATCCCAAAGGCTTCATAAGGGTCATCTTTCCCCTGGTATTTGGCATTGCTTGTTTTCCATTCGCCCACCATTTCTTCTATGGCCTCCAGAAACCATTGTGGAATAGCCGCAGTTTGGTTTTGCTGTGCCAAAAGGCTTATTGTGAAGAGACCAAAGAGGCATATCAGTACAATTTTACGCATGAGTTTTTTAGCCCAAAGTAATCCTGTACTGATCAGAAAGCGTCCTTTTGGGTAGGATGTGACTTATTTAGTCCAAACTTTTCAGATATGCCGAAGGAGTTAACCCTACCTCCTTTTTGAAATAGCGATTGAAAGTGTTTTTGTTATTAAAGCCACACTCCATCGCAACACCGAGGATGGTATAGTTGGCAAAGTGCGGATTGGACAGCTTTTCTTTCACCTCTTCCAACCTATAGCCATTGATGAACTCATAGAAATTTTTACCCTGTTGCTCATTGAGTAATTGTGAAAGGGTGTTACCATTAATACCAAGCATGGCTGCCAACTCGCTGAGTCTGAGGTCACCCTGCAAATGTGGCTTTTGTCTTTCCATCAGCTCATCCAATGATTTCATTATGGCTGCTGCCCGATCTGTGTCCAGGACTGATTTCTCATAGCGTCCATTCGTATCGGCCAGGAAAACCTCTTTAAAAACCTTCTGCTGTCTCAGGGCAATGAACGCCAGGAAATGAATCATGGCCGCACTGCTCAGCATCAATATATAGTCTACCTCATGAAAGAAACCATTGGCCAGTGTGAGCCAGAGAATGCCTGCAAAATCGATGGCCCAATAGGCGAAAAATGTCAGGTTAAACTTTCGAAGCCAGCCCAGATACCTGAGTTTCTTCTGACCATTGCTTTGGCCAATAGCCCTGCGAATCAACAGACCTGACAGATAGATATAGCTGAGTGACTGCAGGATATGGACAAAGGCATAAGTAGTGACCCACCACGAAGCCTGTAGCTCTTCCAGTGCAAAGTAACCCTCAAAAAAACCGACTTTTTCATCGGCAGAGAGGGCATAAAACTCTTTATGAAACAAGACTCCTAAAAGCACCACCATAAAATGAGGCCAGTATCGGGACCACCGGAATACAAAGCCCGGATCGAGGAGTGACCTTGTATAGAAATAGTAGAGCGGTCCGATAAGGAAAAAGAGCGGATTAGGTGCCAAGATAAAGTGCGGGAAGTATCGATACAGTCCGCTGCTTAAAAAGAGGTAGTTGATCACCAGCAGGGATATAATTGCCACCAAGGCGGTAAGGAAGATACTCGCAGGTCTTTTCCCTTTCAGAATAAGGGGTATCAAAAAGAAGCCCTGAAAAACACCAAATGCCAGCAGCATTGACCAAAGATCGAACTGAACATCAGAAAGCATCATGCCTGTAATTTACGTCAGAGGAAGTTGGAAGTTCTTTGCGGAAACAAGTTATCAGAAATCGGAAACCAGTAATCAGGGTTCTTGGTGAGCATAACCCCACATTAGAGAGACCCTGAAATAAATTAAGGGTGACATGACGATAAATACCTGGAATCATTGCTGGTCTGACTTAGCACTCCGACCGGAGGTTTTACTGATCTACTGATCTCCGATTTTCGGAACCAATGACCAATGACCAATCTAATTCACCCGGCACATCATACAGCGAATGCTGCCTCCGCCATATTTTTCAATGGTGGAAATAGGTACGGAAAGCAATCTGGAGTATTGCGAAAGTCTCTCTTTTTGGTCGAGGTCCAGGCTGTGCATAGCAGCTTCAGACATGACCAGGATGGATTGACCTGCGTTATTTTCCACCTCAAGCATATTACCGGCAAAAGCATACATCTGGTCATAGCTGATCGCCACCACTTCATGTCCTGTTTTCTCCAGGGCGCCAAGCACTTCAGCTCGTTGATCTTCTGAAATCGACTCGGCACAAATCACCACATATTCATCTGCCAGGCACATCATTACATTGGTATGATAAATCTCCATACCATCTTTATCCAGAGCCTCGAACATTACAGGTTCAAAACCCATAATCTCACTGAATTTGAGCAACACATCGGGATGTGTACGTGCAGACACACAGGCATAGGCTATCTCTCTCGGATAATCAAAAATGACGCTTCCGGTACTCTCCAGAAATTTATCTTCCCCTTCATAGTGGGTCAGATCAATAAACTCGTCAATGCTGACCCCTTGTGCCTTGAGTTCATCAAAAATCTCCGGTCTGCGTTCGTCACGCCTGTTTTCTGCCAGCATGGGGTACAGTACGACCTTTGAATCGCGATGAAAAGAGACCCAATTGTTGGGAAAAACTGCGTTGGGTTTCTGTGGACTGTCTGAATCTTCAACCACCAATACGTTGACTCCTGCCTCTCTGAGCGTTGCCACCGCATTGTCAAATTCCTTTAAAGCAGCTTGCTGAATAGCCCGGGTATCTTCATAGCCTTCCTTTACCTGGAAGGCATTCGTTTCGGCCGAAGCAGGGTCGTACCCAAAGTGCTTCGGTCTCATCATCATGATGGTTTTGGCAGCCTGTTTTGACATGCCGAAAGATAGATTATTTCCCCGGAATTCTAATCGCTACACCGGCACCAATCAGTGAGTCGGGAGTGAATTGGCTAATGCCCAGGCCTGCAAAGACATCGATCTGGAAATTTGGATTAACTGAGTAAAGCAATCCGAAATCACTTTGAAGAAAACTATCGGCCAATTCCGGGAAAGTCATGTAGAATTCTGCAAAAACTGAGAGCCTCGCGGAGGTAACATAACCAAACACCACCGAGGTAGTACCGACAAATGAATTAAACTCGTCATCGATTACACCTCCTATATTATAACCCAGCGAAAAAGCTTCTCCCAGATTATGTTGCATGTTAAACCTGAGATCCAGGGAAGAACCTTCCGCATCTGTCAGCCATGGTCCGCTGAAGTTCACCAGAAATGCCGTTTGGGGCCTTCCCCGGTCATTCATATCAAAGAGGCGAAACCTGACACCAATACCGGTGGGTGCCAATTGTGTACCTGTATCGGACCCATTATTTGTTCCGGAAATCTGAGCCCTTACGAGAGACTGAGAAAAAAGCAATTCAAGGTTATTAGATACACCAAAGCGTACCTGCGTTGAGTTATAGGTGGTAACATCAAGGTCGATACTCGAAAAACCATCAAAGCCCAGTTTGGTAGTAGTTCTTGAAAAACCAGATTCGATCTGAACCATTCCCTTTGGTATCAAAAAAGCAGAAGCCGTTTGGGTAGGACGGTCACTGGCCAGAGCCGTGGTATCTGATTGTGCCATAAGGCAGGTTGTAGCAAAGAATAGTGCGAGGCAACAAACAAATCTGAGCATTGGAGTTAAAATTTAGGGTATAAAAAGAGTCCTGGTCCGTAATGACATGAACTCCTCATTATACAAATTGTTCCTCAAAACTCACTAAGGGAAGCACTTAGTCTTTTTAAAAACCGGGGTTATTCTGTTTAGTTTTTTCGGGGAATACGAAAACTAAGCCCTAGTCCAAAAATGGCATTCACTCCAATGTCAGAAATGGCAGTACCTCCGAAAATATCCAATTGAAGATGAGAGTTTACCCGGTAAGCCAGACCCAGGTCAAATTCGTGGTTTGCAGGAAGGTTACCATTATCAGAGGCATTTAACTCCGAGAATGAGCCATAAACTTCTGCATAGGAATAGAGTTTAGGTGTCAGGTTGTATCCGAGAACAAAGGTGTACAAGAAATTAAAATCGTTCGCATCATTTTCAAGCGTACCTCCAAGGTTATACCCCAACACCAACCTTTCAGAGAGACTGTGTTGAAAGTTCAATCGGAAATCTGCCTGTGTACCACTTTCTTCATTAGAGAACACAGGTCCCCCTATAAGGCCTGAAAATGAGATTTGTGGTCGTGCTCCCATGGCATCTGCCAAATGTAACTTCATACCTACCATAGTTGAACCCAACTGAACACCGGTGGACCTGGTTGAAAATTTCTCATTCCCAATTCCCTGAATCAATCTTAATTCAAGCTTGTCAGTTAAACCATAGCGGAACAAAGAGGTATTATAGGTGAACTGTTCAGACTCAAGAAAACGAACGCGGCCATCTGCCGCCTGCAGTGTACGCCCCCCCTGACTATAAAGGACGCCCGTTTCTATCTGAAAATATCCTCGTGGCATCACAAAAGCCGATTCGGTCTGGCTTGGCCTGTCTGTTATGATCTCTGGTTGAGTTTCAGACTGAGCCAAGGCACTCAGACTGGCAAAACTTAAAAGGAGAAAAGAGCAGACTTTGTTCATAAAGCGTTGGGATTTGAGCTTTGATAATAGCTCAACCCATAACCGGGATAAGCTCTTTATACTTTGTTCCTTAAAAACAACAGTCGTAATCAACCTTATCAGACAAATAGAGTTACGGGTACAATCTGTGATACCCGGAGGACTGCTTGTGCCAATGGCTACTATGCAAAAGGTGGCTCCCCCTATTTATGTCTGCTTTGAAGTACCTTGACAATGTCTTTGAGGGAATAACCTTTAGCCTCAAGCAGTATCATGTAGTGAAAGAGTAAATCGGCCCCTTCATTCAAGAAGAGATCTTCATCGTCATCTTTGGCTTCTATCACCAATTCCACGGCTTCTTCGCCTACCTTCTGTGCCATCTTGTTAATGCCCTTGGCAAAAAGGCTGGCCGTGTAGGAGCTATCAGGAGACTGTTGTCTTCTTTGTTGAATTACGCTGGTAAGGTAATCAAGAAAGCCCGTAGCCCCGACATTATCTTCCTCAAAACAGGTATCCGTTCCGGTATGGCAAGTTGGTCCATCGGGGCTCGCTTTTACAAGCAAAGTATCGTTGTCGCAGTCAATAAGTATTTCCTTCAGGTTCAGGTAGTTTTCAGAACTTTCCCCCTTTGTCCATAGCCGCTGTTTGCTACGGCTGAAGAAAGTTACTTTGCCCGAATCGAGCGTCTTTTGGAGCGCCTCGGTATTCATATAGCCCAGCATAAGCACCTTATGCGTCATGTTATCCTGAACGATGACAGGTACCAGTCCATCATTCTTATTGAAATCTACCTGATTGGTATTCTCTAATTTTCTCATTGCTCTATCCTGATAGGAATGGATTTGTCTTTTAAAAACTGTTTGAGGTCCGGGACCCCTATTTCTTTGAAGTGAAATATACTGGCTGCCAGGGCCGCATCTGCTTTGCCGGCCGTAAAGGTATCAACAAAATGCTCCATATTACCGGCTCCTCCTGAAGCGATTACCGGAATAGACAGCATACCGGAAATCTCTGAAGTTAACTCATTCGCAAAGCCGGCTTTGGTGCCATCATGATCCATGGAAGTCAGCAATATTTCGCCTGCACCGCGCTGCTCAACTTCCCGTGCCCAGGGGATGGTGCGCAGCTCCGTGGGGGTTCTTCCGCCCCTTACATGTACAATATGTTCATCATGCACATGCCTTGTATCAATCGCCACGACCACGCACTGACTCCCGAACTCCAGGGCGAGTTCATTGATCAGACCGGGTCTTTTCACTGCTGACGAATTGATTGAAATTTTATCAGCCCCTGCATTGAGTAGTGCCGACACATCCTCCACAGACGAAATACCTCCGCCTACCGTGAATGGAATATTAATTTCCGCAGCTACATGCCTTACCAGGTCAACCAGTGTCTTTCGCTTCTCCACCGTAGCCGTAATGTCCAGAAACACGAGCTCATCAGCCCCTTCTTCCGCGTATCGTGCAGCCAGCTCCACCGGATCACCGGCATCTCTTAAGCCTACAAAATTGACACCCTTAACGGTACGGCCATCCTTAATATCAAGGCAGGGAATAATTCTCTTTGTTAACATCTTTCTGTTTTATGTTTCTGATTTGAGGGTGAATAGATCGGTAACTTATAAACATATAAACTACAAACTGAAGCTTGCCAGCTCATCCAGGCTGATCCTGCCCTCATAATAGGCTTTGCCCACTATGGTACCATAGACTCCCATTTCATTAAGACGGTGCAAATCATCCATGTTCGATACGCCTCCACTCGCAATAAGCTTCAGGTCCGGGAACTGGTCCATGATTTTCTGGTACAGCTCAAAAGCAGGGCCTTGTAGCAAACCATCCTTGCTTACATCAGTACAAATGCAGTATTGGATGTTTTGTTTAACGAAATCACTCAAAAAGTTAAACAAATCTATTCCCGAGTCTTCCTGCCAGCCGTTTATGGCAATTTTCTCATCTTTGACATCAGCTCCCAGAATGATTTTTTCAGCCCCATAGCGCTCAATCCAGCTGCTTACCAGCTCCGGATTCTTCACCGCAATGCTACCAGCCGTAATCTGATGCGCTCCGGCTTCAAATGCCATTTCAATGGCCTCATCTGACTTTACACCTCCACCAAAATCCACTTTCAACGAGGTATTTCCGGTAATATCCCTCAATGTACTTTCGTTTACCAGCTTGCTGGCCTTGGCCCCTTCCAGGTCAACCACATGCAATCGCTGAATACCCGCAGTTTCAAACTGCTGCGCGACAGCTACAGGATCATCCGCATACTCCTTTTTTTGCGCATAGTCACCCTGGGTAAGGCGTACGCATTTTCCTTCTATGATATCTATGGCAGGGATTATTAGCATATCTTCTTATTTATCGTCATTGCGAGGGAGGTATGACCGAAGCAATCTTTTTGAGAGTACCGGCCAGGCCTGATGAGATCGCTTCGCAAGCTCGCGATGACGTCTTCGAAACACAATTCAACATCAAGCATTCATCACTAAACATCCATAATTCAACATTCAAAATTACAAGTCCAGAAAGTTCTCAATAATCTTAGCCCCTACTTTTCCGCTCTTTTCCGGGTGAGCCTGCAGGGCATAGAAATTGTCTTTATGAAGGGCAGCACTGAACGAATTGACGTAGTCCGTATTGGCAATCGTCTGATCGCTCAACTCGGCATAGTAGCTATGCACAAAATAAACATAGCTCTCCTCAGCAATTCCTTTGAACAGTGGCGAATTCATCTGAGTCAGGGTGTTCCAGCCCATCTGAGGGACTTTCAGCTTTGGCTCAAACTTCTTCACCTCAATATCAAAGATGCCCAGACAGTCAGTATCATTCTCCTCAGAATGTCTGCACATTAGTTGCAAACCCAGACAAACCCCAAACACCGGCTGCCTAAGGTCTTTGATCACCCTGTCAAGCCTTCTCTCTTTGAGGAACCTCATGGCAGTACTGGCCTCACCTACACCGGGAAAAATTACCCGATCGGCCGAACGGATGACTTCTTCCTCGTCACTGAGTACGGGCGTTACGCCCAGTCTCTGCAGGGCATAGGTAACGGACTGCACATTTCCCGCATTGTAGTTGATAATAACAACACTCATGGCTGCAATATTAAGCGCTTAAAGAAAACTTAATTGACAGCGGCTGCCTTTTCTTTCAATCGCAATTCGATCTTCTCTTTGATCTCAGGAATTGAATTGTACAACTGCTCATAAGAGTCGATGATAAAGTAGCGATCCTGCATCTTATCTTTGCGGTAGGTGGTATCCAGAATATGGTCCACATCGTATTCGTGATGTTCCGGCTCATTGCCCAGTGAGTACTTGGTTTCTCCTGAAGAGCTCAATACACCCGCTCCATAGATTTTCAGCTCTCCGTTTTCCCTGATCAGGCCAAACTCAATGGTAAACCAGTAAATGCGTGAAAGCAGGTGAATGGCCCATGGGTCCTCAATCCATTCCTGGCCAAACTTGCTGATAGCCTGCAAAAAATCCACAAAAGCCTGGTTGGCCAATAGCGGAATATGCGCAAACACATCATGGAACATATCGGGCTCTTCCAGGTAGTCGAGCTGACTCATTTTACGCACCCAGGTGGTAGCAGGAAACTTCTTATTGGCCATCAGATCAAAGAAGAGATCATCTTCCACAATGCCCGGCACTGCATAAATCTCCCAGCCTGTCAGGCCTCTGAGTATCTCATTGGTTTCCTCAAAATTCGGAATTTTCTCCGCTGTAAAATTGACTTTCTTCAAACCGGTCATAAACTCACCAGTGGCGGCCTCAGGCAGGTTTGGGAACTGCCGATCGAATAGAATCTTCCAGACATTCTGGTCCTCGGCTGTGTAGTTTTCGTAGATCTGTTTCATTATTATAGGTAGTTAATACTGTGTGTCAATTAATGGTTCAACCGCTTAAGTAAAACCTTCTGTTTTTCGTTTTTGGCAATAAAAAAACCCGGCTCTTTCGGAACCGGGTCGTATATTTTCAGTTTTGTTTTTCTTCGCTGATTACATAGAGCTACCGTTCCGATCTTTCGGGTTATGATAATAGTGGTAGTAATATGCGTTGCTGTTAATCATTGCGTCAAAGGTAATATGCATTTGTAAAAATCCAAACGCTCCTTTTTTAAATTGCACAAGAATTTGTCATTTGGCTTTCTTATAGTATTCCATAATAAAAGCCACCTTGTCCCAAACCTTCACATCGATCGGTACATCGGGAATTATTCCTGTCTTATTATACCCATCATCGGGTATCTGCTTATGCCAGGTGCTGGTAGGGTAGCCAAAGTAGATTCTCTGATCGCCCGAGTCAAGTAATATGGCATTAACACTGGTATAGTCTATCACCCCATCGGTAGGACTGCCAAAAGTCCTGACCAGGGAGCTTGCTCCTTTTGCATGAAGAATAAATGACTCAGCCGCACTCATACAGGCTTCATCGGTAAGAATGGCCACATTCTGTACCTTACTCTTCTTGTGCCTTTTGATATTACCATCAGCGTACTTTGGACCATCGACTATTTGGCCCATACGCTGCTCAATATCCTTGACTACCTGCTTGTATATTTTGCCATTATACCGGCTGAAGTAAGCCTTGTTATCCTCTGAGGCAAGCACATGCCCCTGACTGGCCTGACGTATTTGGTCAGAGAAAAGATCAAAAATGGAAAAGTAGATGGCGTTACCTCCCCTGTTTCCTCGTATGTCTATAATCAGGTTCCGGGCGTTCATCAGCGTCTCCCTGTTGTCCTTGACTACCTGTTGCCATACCTTATAATCCACGCTGAACTTAGGAATGGACATCAGCACATTGTCATCATCCAGCCTTTGTACCGTAGGCCAATCTGTATCTCCCTCAAAATTCACCATGCTGAGCTCTCGCTTTTTTTCAGAATCTGTTTTGATCCAGATAGACCCTTCTACCCTGAGGAGAGTTCCATCTTTATAGAGTCCCCCCTTCATAAACCTTGGAATATGTGCATAAGAGTAATAGGTACCCCTGAAGCCTTGCACCGCAGGGCTAAAGCTCGCTTTGATTTCTCCGGGACTTACACTTTCATTCTTCGAACTGACGATATAAGCATTATAGACCTTACCCTCTTTGACAATGATAAATTCAGAGGTACCATCTTTGTATTCTCCCAGCACCTCATCGTCCGGATTACTTGCCTTCTGTACTTTAAGCTTTTCACGCAGTTCGACTATATCCACTCTTTCTTGCTCAATTTTAGCTTCAATAGCCGCCATCTTAGCTTCTTCAAATTTTGGTCGCTCAATCACATAGAGATGACCATCTTGAAAGTAATCCAGAAATTCCTGTAGAAACTCAGCGCAGTTTTCGCCAGTCACAGTCCCGGACTTCACAGCATACTTCGTTTTTCTTTGCTCATACTCAGGCCCTTTGTCTCTCTGCTGAAAATGCCTGAGCCCAATATAATTGGCTTCCAGCTTCTCTGTCATTTGGATAAAAGTGGCCTCACAGTCGCACTCTGTTTCTTGTCCCAAAGTCGTTTTGCCTGATACAACGGCCAAAACAACGAGTACTCCAATAATTCTTCTCATATAACTCATAATTACTTACCTATTCGTAAAACAAATAATAACATTGATTTAAGATTTCTTCATTTATTCTATTTCTTATTGATAGATTTCCAGGATTCGGGCCTTTGATTATTAATTACCCGTTACAATCCATTCTCTCCGGAGATATCGACTGCAGCATTTCACTTTCTAACTTTTTGATTGTCAAATCAGTTAATGCCACATTCATGATGGTTCTCCTGGTTTTTCCACAAAGCCATCGGCCTATTCATCTCTTAAGATTCTGGCCGGATTAACCCTGGCTGTGCTCAACGTCTGATATGAAATAATCAGTAGTGTGACCACGGTAGCGGAAATCGCCACATTGAGGAAAATTCCCACACCCAGTTCCGCACGGTAGGCATAGGCGCTGAGCCATTGCCTGGCAGCATAATAACCCAACGGCATGGCCACTAGTAAAGCAATGGTTATCAGTTTGAAGAAATCGGTACTAAGCAATGTCAGGATATTCATCACTGATGCACCAAGCACTTTCCTTACTCCCATCTCTTTTGCCCTGTGTTGTACAGTAAAGGCTACCAGGCCCAACAAACCAAGACAGGCAATTACTACGGCCATATTGGAAAACAGCTTGAATATTGTTTTGAGTCGGCTGGTCTGCGCATATAGGCCTGCGAAAGCCTGATCCTGAAACCGATAATCGAAAACAGCATTGGGTGATATTGTCTTCATCTTTTCTTCCATAAAATCCAGGGTCTCCCCTATCTGCGTTCCGTTGACTTTTACGACCACCCGGTAAAACTTCTTCGGATCGTGCAGGATAACCAGTGGTCCTATTTTTTGCGAAAGCGGGGCAAAATGAAAATCTTTCACTACCCCCTGAATGGGTGCTTTACTGCCAACAATGTCAACCTCGGTACCTACAGCAGTTTCAGTATTGAGTCCCAACTGACGTACGGCTGTTTCATTAAGCAGAAAAGAAGGCCTCTCTGCACTAAAAGGCACCATAATTTCATCAAAACCAGTGCCGGTCAGCAGTTCCATCTCCATCACCTCAAGAAAGTCTTTATCAACGCTGAGGTAGTGAATAGGACTGAATTCTTCGCTTTCGTTCAGCCTGTACGCATGCGATGCCCCAACATTCAAGGGGTTATTATTCACAATGGAGACTCCCAAAATTTGGGGGTTAGACATAAGCGAAGCTTTAAAACCTTCGTAATTCTTTCTTACCTCCGCGCTTGATTTAATAGTCAGCAATTGATCTTTGCGCATGCCTAAATCTTTAGACATCATGAAATCAAACTGCTCATCAATTGCCATGGTGGCTGTAAACAAGAATGCAGAAATGATAAACTGAAATACCACCAGCCCTTTCCTCAGGTTATTGCTTCCCCGCGATCTGCTAAACTTCCCTTTGAGGACCTGCACGGGCTGAAAGCGGGAAAAAGCCATAGCAGGATAAATACCGGCAAAGAAAGTGACCAATAGCCCGATCACCAGCAGAGATAATACGGTCGAAACCAGTGGTAACTGATAGAGAGACAGTTCCACTCCTGCCAGCCTGTTGAAATAGGGCATCAGGGAGCTGACAATACCCAGAGAAAGCAGCAATGAAACAAAGACAAAAAGGAAGGACTCTCCTAAAAACTGAAAGATCAACTGCCACTTTACCGCCCCTGTTACCTTGCGAATGCCCACTTCCTTTGCTCTCTCCAGAGACCTGGCCGTGGTCAGGTTAACATAATTAACCACAGCAATGATCAGGAGAAAAGCGGCTACTGCCAGAAAGATGTAGATGTATTGCCCGTCAGTAACCATAAGGCTCTCGTATTGCAGCTCTTTATCTTTCTGCAAATGAATGTTACCAAATGACTGCAATTCAAAATAGCGGGAACCGGGCTCAAATCCGGCAGTCGCATTTACACTATTATTGAGTGATGCCATAGACCTCTCAGGTGCCACACCATCAGCCAACAGAAGGAAGGTTTGGTAAGCCATATTGTTCCAGACAGGTTTACGAGCAAAATTGAGGGTGTATAGCGGTGCGAGGTAGTCAAAGCGCAGAGATGAACCAGCCGGTACATCTTCCATGACAGCCGTAATGGTATGCGTTTTATCGTCCAGCTCAACCAACTCCCCTATTACATCCAGTTTGCCAAACAGCCTGAGCGCCTCTTTGCGACTAATAACAAGAGAAAGGTCAGCTTTGAGTGACTCTCCCTCACTCCCCAAAAGAAGGGGGAAAGAGAACATTTTTAAAAAACCCTGATCTACATAGTAGAGATTTGCCTTAAATGCGTTGCCATTGTGTTTGAAGGTTTTGGATGGAGCGTTAATACTACGCACGGCCCAGGTCACTTCACCTGGAAAACTTTCTGCCGCCAACGGAGCCAATGCATTAGGGGTAATGGCAAAACTTCCGCTTGTCAGGCGATAAATACTTTCCCTTTTCACATGAAATTTATCAAAGCTTACATGATACTGCACATAAACCATGATCATAATAAAGCTGGATAGCCCCAAAATCAATCCGAACAAGTTGAGTGCAGCGTAGCTCTTATGCCTCATGGCACTTCTGAAGGCCACCTGAAAACAGTTTCTAAAAATGACCGTGATATTGCGAAGGTTTCCTCCAGTACTTTTTCTGAGTCTGTGCCATCGGAAAAACTTAAATACATTCAGCCAGTATTTTAACTGTGCCTTTCTTAGTCCAAATTCATCATAATGATCCAGGAAACGTTCTTCCAGGTCACCGGCAATCTCCTCTCTAAGCGGACTTGCACAATACCATAAAAAGAACTTTTCCGCCAGCCGTGGGGGCCTTACTCTGTTATCATTGTTCATAGCCTGCTAACCTCTTCCTGTCTGACTTACTCATTTCTTAGAACTTTCGTAGGGCTTACCAAACCGGTTTTCAGAGCCTGATAACCTATAGTCAGCATGGTGATTAGCAAAGCACTGGCCACAGCTACCATACCTACACCAATACCCAGACTGGTTCTGTATTCATAATCTGTGAGCCAGTCTCCCATAATATAATAGGCTATAGGTGTGGCCAGCAGCAAGGCAATCAATACTAGTTTCAGGAAATCTGTTGAGAGCAATATCACTACATGCATTACACTTGCCCCCAATACCTTTCTGATTCCCATTTCTTTGGCCCTGTTCAGCGCCATAAAGGAGATGAGTCCGAACATACCCAGGGAGGCAATGATGATAGCAATGGTAGCAAAGGTGATAAACACATCGCTCAGCTGACTTTCAAAACGGTACATTCCTTCGAAACGATCATCCAGAAAACGATAGTCAAAAGGAAGTCTCGGAGCCACTGCCTGCACTTTCTCTCCTATGAAATCAATGGTTTCTCCTACATTCTCATTCCCTACCTTGACCATGGTATAGAAGTAATTATTCGGGTTGCACATCAACACGAAAGGCTCAATCTTCTGCTCCATAGACTTGAAATGGAAATCCTGTACCACTGCCTGAACAGGAGCCTCCATACCTGAGATGTTCACTTTCTGCCCCACAGCTTCTTCTGCCGTCCAGTTGAAAAGCGCTGCAGTAGTTTCATTGATAATAAAGCTGGGTACCCTGCCACTGGTGTCCAGCTCATTAAAAGGATTGGCCAGTTCTTTGAAATCTCTGCCTGCCAGGATGTTCATATCCATCAGGTCGGTAAAATCTTCATCTACATGTATAAAGTAGATCAATTCATAGTCCTCATCACCGGGTCCTGTTTGAATACCATGCGCTGAGCCCACATTCAGGGGTGTATTTGACGCCATGGTCACACCACTGATATTTGGGTTACTCAACAGCTCATTTTTCAGAGTTTGATAGTTGGTGCGCAAATCCCGGTTCATCCTGAAAAACAGTACCTGATCCCGGTCATAGCCCAGGTTTTTGTTTTGAATAAAATTGAGTTGTTTGTTGACACCCAGGGTAGCAATCAATAGAAAAGCAGAGATAGCAAATTGAAAAATGACGAGGGCCTTGCGCAGCCTGCTACCAGAACCAGAGTTTTTAAACCTTCCCTTCAATACCACTACCGGCTTAAACATAGAAAGCATAAGTGCCGGATAGAAACCGGATAATAGGGAGATCAATATTCCAAGGCCCAGTAGCGTCAATAGAAATTGTGAGCTTACCAGGAAGGAGACATCCATCACCACCCCGGCCAATTCATTGAAGTAAGGCAGCAATGCCCATGACAGACCGAGAGACAAGATGAGCGAACCAAAGACAAAGAGAAAGGATTCGCCCAGAAACTGATAGATCAACTGCCCCCGGTGTGCGCCCACTACTTTACGAATACCTACTTCTTTGGCCCGTTCAAGCGAACGTGAAGTAGAAAGGTTCACGTAATTGATGCAGGCAATGAGCAGGATAAGCATGGCCACAGCAAAAAAGATGTAGACATACTTGATATCACCTGTTCGGCCAATCTCATAGCTCAAACGCATTTCCGATTGCAGATAGATGTCATTAAAAGACTGCAAATAAACCACTTCAGCATCTTCGCTGTCAGCGGGGATTTCAAATGTCTCGTTGATTTTAGCGGCAATCTTCTGTTCCAGAATTTTAGGATCTACCTGATCTCCCAATTGCAGAAAGGTGTGATAGCTTCTATTCGACCAGGTTTCGCGCACCGCCCATCGCAAATCATTGAAGGGAACCATGTAGTCGAATTTCAGCAGGGAGTTTTGGGGTATATCTGCCATTACCCCGGTGATCTTGTAATTGCGCCCCGACATCTGAAAGGCTTCGTTCATTACGTCCTCTCTGCCAAAATGCTGCATGGCTGCTTTTCTGGAGATCACCATGCTGTTAGGCTGAGCCAGGGCCGTCTCTTCATTGCCCTGTATAAAAGGAAAGGTAAACATGGTAAAAAAAGCAGAATCAGCGTGATATACATTGGCTGTAAATGACTTCTCTTTGAGATTAAATATCTGACTGCCCATAACAATGACCCGAACGCTTTGGGCCACCTCGTCCTGAAAATTACGGCTCACAAAAGGGCCTACAATATTCGGTGTGATGGCATCTTCTCCATCCGTCACGCGGAAAATTGTGTCCTTGTTTTCGTGAAACTGATCATAGCTGAGTTGCTGCTGTACATAGAGCATGATCAGTATAAAACTGGTGAGTCCTACTGCCAGCCCCGATAGATTAATAAAGCTGTAAGCCTTCTGTTTGAGTGCATTTCTGAACGCAATTTTGAAATAGTTTTTGAACATAGCGATGTTGTTTTGAGTGTATCGATTTGACCTTCTTCTTTTGAGTGTATGCCAGCGGAAAAACTTGAATACGTTAAGCCAGTATTTGAGCCTGGCCTGCCGGCTGCCATGGACCTCCAGGTGGTCGAGGAAACGTTCTTCCAGGTCACCCGCGATTTCCTCTTTTAAAGGATCATCGCAGTAGACACGGAATAGCCATTCGGCCAGTCCGGGAGGTTTTGTATGTCCTGAAGACTTCATGAGTCTCCTCCCTGAAATAGATAATCGGGCAGCTTAGACCAGAGATACTGTCTCTGGGTTTTCGCCTCCATGAGAGCTGCTTTACCCATACTGGTAATCTGAAAAATGCGCTTTCTCCTCCCCCCTCTTCTGTCAGAGGCTCCTCCCAAATCAGATTTCACGAAGCCTTTTTCTTCCAACCGGTAAAGTGCCGTGTGTACGGAGCTCATATTGACCGAACGCCCAAGCTCCTCTTCAATCACTTTTGTAATAGAAAGGCCGTAGGCTTCTCCATTTTGAGAGGCAGTAACCAAAAGCACTGTTTCTTCAAACTCACCCAGATAATATTTCTTTTCCATATTACTATATCTTACCTATTCGTAAAACTAATAAAAACAATTGACCTAAACAGCTAGAATACCTCAATCCGGCAATAAGGTTACCGAACCGGGTTTTGCTGAAGACGAAGAATACCTTAAGCCATTACAGAAACAAGCAGCCAGTCTACCAGATGTCTCGTATTGTAGTCTAATAATTCAGGAGGACAAGTTTCCTTTGCATTACTCAATCAATCATTATGAAAAAAATCTTTCCACTTCTGGCCCTTATCCTGTTAGGATGCAATGAAGCCATAGAAATAGACCCGGATACCGGTTTTGAAATCTTTACCATCGATGCCGGAACCCATGCTTCCATTGTGCGCAGTGAGACCTTTATCGGCACGGGTATTAAGGTGACGGCCTTGTTTGATGATAGTGCGATGTATACGCTTCAACTTGCCAGTAATCAGGCCGACATCAATAAACTCGTAGGGTTTTCAGACTGTGGTCAGCATCACCAAAGTGAGAGTGCCCGCTTTGGTTGGCGATGGTATGAAGACGAGCTGCAAATTCTGGCCTACTCGTATAATGAGGGTAACCTGAGTCACAAACTGATGGGTGCCATTTCGTTAAACCAAGAGGTAAACCTAACCATCAACATAGAGGCTGAACAGTATCTTTTTATGGGAGATGGCCTGGAAACTGTAACACTACCTCGAACAGCTAATTGTGAATCCGGAGATAACTATTGGCTCTGGCCCTACTTTGGTGGTGATGAAGCGGCCCCTCACACCGTTGAGGTACGCCTGAAAAGAACAGAACTGGAATAAACCAGTTCCTTGAAAAAAGGTTCTCCCCCGAAGTACGTCTTACTTCAGGGGAGAGGAAGGAAGGCAGGTTTTGGAGGACACCTGCCGGAGGATAATCAACTATTGTTCTATTTGAGCTACTTCACCCTCAGGGATACCCGCCTTCAGGTTCTTTTTGGCTCTGATGCGGCCTATGATCAGGGTGACTCCTCCCAAAAAGAGTAGAAACAGGATTTTTTGTGTGGTAGACTCTCCTGCCAGGTCCCATAGCATTACCTTGGCTGCCGATACAATGAGCACAGCTCCGCCCAACCACCTGAAGAGAGCATGCGGCAATCTGCTGTTCCACAGAAAAAGCACCAGTGCATAGAGAAACCAGCATGCAGACAAGCTGAGGTCACGGTTGAGCCAGCCCATGTCATAAGCCTCCCACAGGTTCATTACCTGAATGGTGAGAAGGCCCCCAATCTGGATATGACTGACAAGGGCGAGCAAGGCAGAGGCTGTACCCTTTCCGCCCCATACCAGAAGCTGCTCATCTCCGTTTCTTACATCAATGGAGTAATTGAACCCCAGGATGATCAGGCCTAACCAGACGAGCGCTCCGGCATTGAGAAAGGGTATATATTCCACCCCCAATACGGGTAACCAGTCCACCTCCCAGGCTCGGCCAAACCAGTAGACAATCAAGAGAAGATACCCGAGCATAGATCCATAAACCAATTGTCGGTCCTTGATTTTCTTGCCGATAATCAAGACTGAAGCAATCAGAAGTAACCATACCATAGCAGTGATCACATAGTTCAGTCCTCCCTGTTGGTAGAGCCTGCCCAGGTCGTTTCCTGCTATACCGAGTGACATGAGGGCCATGGCCATATATGTTCCAAAGGCGGCCATACCCCGCTTCTCGCTGCGATGGTAAATCAGGCAAGACAAGGTGAGGAAGGAAACACCCACAATCAGAAGTGGCGTTACATAAGGGATAGAGAACTCCTTAAAGATCCAGTGACTCCAAAGAATGAAGTTGACTCCATTGAAGACCCCCAATATGAGCTCAAAGCCATCGTACTTCTTATTCTCGCGGAAGGGTGTGATGACAAAGCCCACCATAAATACCACGAACATGATGGTGCAATAGGTAAAAGGCCTTTGCCAGCTACCCGGCTCGAAGAGAAAATAGTAAGAGCTGAAGAGTCCTATAGTGAGGACAAAACCAATAAGCATGTTCTCCTTCCAGCCCTTAGAGATACTCGCATAAATGGCTGCCAGGTTAAGAATGAGCACATAAATAAATAATGCCACATCCAACTGAGCGGAGGCCTTGATAACAAAAGGCGTGATCAGCCCACCCAGAATACTAAGTGCAAAGAGAATACGTTGATTTTGTCTGACAGCCAGTCCTGACACAACCGAGCTCACTCCTACCATGGCGATCAGCAGCGAACTGCTGGACCAGAGCATTTCTTCCGAAAAGCTAATATAGCCTATGGTGGCATACAGAACAGCAGTACCCAGGCCTGCCAACACCTGTCCGGTAACAGGCTTTTGCTGATTGACCAGCCGGAAACCGAAAAACAGTCCGGAACATCCCAAGAGACTGGATAAGGCCAGCCTGAGTTCAATGGGAAACCAACCACTGGCTACGGCCAGTTTCAGAAAATACAGCAAGGCGGTAAACAACAAGCCGAGGCCTAGTGCATTGATCCAATACTTTTGAATAAAATCTTTCATGACGACTAATTTTATTCAAACATCCGCCAACCGGGTGATTACTTCCAGCCATTTTTTTGAAAAAACGTATTTTATAAAACATTCTTAATCAGTACTTATTTCAATCAAATCTATTTTTTTACAATAAAAACGTATTTTTAAAAATGCGTTTTCTGGAAGAAGTAATCACCTCATTGGATGAAGGAGATCATCGCGAATTTCAATTTTTCATACAAAGAAGCCGTCAGAAGAAGGGGCGCAAAGACCTGGCGCTGTTTTCGTTCTTGGCTTCAGGTGAAACAGACACCCATAAATTGAAAGAAAAACTGGAAGTGAATGACAATGCCTATCATACCCTGCGAAAGCGACTTTACAAGCACCTGTCAGAGTTTGTGATACTGAAGTCAATGGATCAGGACGCCACAGCTTCCGGCAGGGTCAATGCCACCTACACCATGGCCAAATACCTCTTTCAAAAAGGACTGTCTGCTGCAGGCTGGAAACTCCTTCTGCGCGCAGAGCACTTCGGATTGCAATATGAGCTCTTCGATCTGCTGAATACAATCTATCTGCTCCAAATGGAGTATTGCCATTTAAATGCTGACCTGCAGCTCAGCAGCATTATTGCACACTATGAGCAAAACGGCAACCGGCTCAGACAATCTGAAAAAATCATTGTGTTACAAGCCGTGCTGAAAGAGCGCGTAACAAATTCGAGACGGCAAGGCGAAGAAGTGTCTTTTGGAGACATACTGACTGAAACACTCACCGACTTTAATATGAAGCGACTGAGTAGGGAGAGTCCCAAAATTCTCTTTTCTCTCATGTCTACCTTAAGGCAATGGGTTGTGGTGAGTAAGGAATTCCACTCCTTCGAACCGACCCTGGAGCGCAGCTACCTCTCCCTCACTCACAAGGAAAACCATTACTATATGGTTCAGTTAATGGTGATGCTGGCCCACACTAAGTATCGAACCAAAAAGTTCAGCGAGTCGATGCACTATCTGGGGGCCCTCTCCATACATCTCGATCATACTCCGGTTCACTTTCAAAAGAGCACCTTAATCAAGGTGAATCAGCTCAAAGCTGCCAATCTCATTTTTCTGGGAGGACTGAAAGAATCTATCCTGCTCCTGGAAGAACTGGCCAAACAAAAGCTGCCGGAGCGGGTTCGCGGCAATGTCATTACCAACCTCGGCATTTATCATTTTTACCAGCAAGACTACAAGCGTTGCATCCAGTTACTCAACACTTATGACCACACCGATACCTGGTATAAAAATCACCTGGGCCTGGAGTGGTTGCTCAAAAGAGACCTCATGGCAGTATTGCTTTTTAATGATTCGGGCCAGAAAGACCTTGCAGAATCAAAAATTCGATCGATCGAAAGAAAGTATACCGCTTTGTTTCATCAGAAGAGATATAAACGGGCTGCCACCTTTCTCACCCTGATCAAACGCATTGTGTATGAAGAAGAAATACTGAATCTGGCCGATCTGGAGAAAAAAGTGCAGGTATCCTGGGAATGGGTACCGCGACAGGAAGAAGATCTGCAGGCCATGATCTTCTATGCCTGGCTTCGTTCAAAAATAACGAAGCAGACTTTCTACGAATGTATGGTAGAGATGATACAGACAAATTAAACCTGCTGTGAACCGGTTTTTTGCGTGAACGGCATATTTCAAATAAATCTGCTTCAGATAATCCGTGAGGGAATAACTTTCGTACACCTTAATTAATTCTCAAGGTTGTAGGAACTAAAGGCGAAGAGGTTAAAAACAATCCAATATCCATTAAATTAGCTATATGTCGAAAAGGGCAAAAATATCCTGGCGTTCTTTCTTTCTCGAAATCCTCTCGATTTTCATAGGCATTACGGTAGCTTTTTCGCTGGACAATTGGAACCAGAAGCGCCTTCAGAAGATAGACGAGATTAAAATGCTCAAAGAACTTCGCAATGGTCTTCAGTCCACTCTGGACGATATGGAATCTAACAGCGAGGGACATGCTTCCAGCATTCATTCAGGAATACAACTCGTGAAATTCATCAATGGTGAATTGCTCTCTACAGACTCGGTAGCCAACTATTACACCGATGCCCTGGTCGATTATACATTCACTCCCAATACGGGTGCCTATGAAACACTCAAATCAAGGGGAGTCCATCTCATTTCCAATGATTCAATAAGGCTGGCAATTGTTAATCTCTACGATTTTACCTTCAAGGCCATGGTAAGATTGGAAGAAGGTGAAGGAGCCTACAAGTTTTATCAAAACTACTCGCCCCTTCTAAACAAGAGAATGTCCGGAATGAAGCCTTCCTACTATGTCAACAAGAGACTTAAAAGGATAGATTACCCGACCAATTATTCCAAAAGGCAGGACCATGAATTCATGTTACTAACGGAAAACATGAATCATAGCAGAGTGGTGATGCTCAACTTTTACAAAAGAGAGGAAATAAGGGTGAAAAAGCTTATTGAAGACATTCAAAAGGAGCTTTCCCTACTTTCTGACTAAACTAGCTATATTCCACAAGGCAGAGTCGGCAACAAAAAACCATGTCCTCACTATGAAATTTCTGACTCCTTGTCGTTATTGAATCAGCAATCATTTTTTGTCATGACAAAGCTTAAAGTAGCCCTGATTTTTGGTGGAAAATCCACTGAGCACTCCATCTCCATTCGATCTACACGAGGTATTCTGAGCCAGATCAACCGAGACAACTATGAGTTGAGTCTGATTAAAATAGACCTTAGCGGCAACTGGTGGCTGCTGCCCGCGCTCGACCCCGACAACACGGACAATACTCCCATTACACTGATACCCGGAAGTAACGGAGCCAAAGTATTGAATACCGACACAGGGGTGATTGAGGAAGAAATTGATCTCGCCTTCCCGATTCTACATGGTATTTTTGGGGAAGACGGCACCATTCAGGGCTTGTTTAAAATGGTAAACATAGCCTTTGTGGGCTGCGGTGTAACTGGCTCGGGAGTCTGTATGGATAAGGATGTAACCAAGCGCTTACTCCGCGATGCGGGTATTGGTATTGCACCTTACCTGTGCGCCACAAAGCATAACCCCTATAGCTATGAAGAAGCCTGCAAGGCGTTAGATACAGATACACTCTTTCTCAAGCCAGCCAGCCTTGGCTCCTCGGTTGGGGTACATAAGGTAACCAATCAGGCAGACTACGCTGCCGGCCTGAAAGACGGTCTTGAATATGATATTAAGGTGATCATAGAACCCAATATCGTGGGTCGGGAAATTGAATGTGCTGTTTTGGGCAATGAAGACCCCAAAGCCTCCTATCCGGGAGAAATCGTAATGGAGAACGATGCCTTTTATGACTTTGAGTCAAAGTATATCAGCAAGGAAGCGGCCAAACTCCACATCCCTGCCAAGCTCTCGGATGATCAAATCAGTGAAATGCGAAAAATGGCCTCTGATGCTTTTACAACCTGTGGCTGTGAGGGACTGGCACGGGTAGACTTTTTTGTAAAGGAAGATGGGGAAATGATTATCAATGAGATCAATACATTACCGGGCTTTACCGAAGTAAGCATGTACCCAAAAATGTGGGAGGCCACAGGTATAGGTTATAGCGAGCTACTCGATATTCTGATAGAACTTGGTATGGAGCGATACCAACGTGAACAAGAATTAAAAATTATTTCGCATCCTGCCTGATGGAAATCTTACAAATCCCGAATACCGAAGTGCCTGCTAACCTGGCACTGGCTGCCATTGCTCTGGAATATGCTACCTGGCCCGTAAAGCCCCCAAGCCAAAAGACGGAAGCCGAACAGATAGAAACTTACAGAAATCGCAGTAAGGGCCGGCAGGCATTTTTTGCCATGGAAGAAAAACTACTGGGCTATGCCGAAATTTTCCCACGCGTTATACATACCCAGTCTGGCAGTATTAAAATCATGGGGCTCGGAAGTGTTTGTGTGTCAATGGAGAGTCGTGGTACTGGTATCGGCAGAAAGCTGGTCGAGGCTTGTTTCAGGGCAGTAGATACCAGCAGTACCGAGGTTTGCCTCTTCCAAACTGGAGTACCAGACTTCTATGCAAAGCTTAACTGCAAACCAGTTGAAAACACCTTTGTAAATAGAACCGATCCGGAAGATCCAGACAAAAACCCCTTCTGGGATGATCATATAATGATCTACCCAGCTGACTACTCCTGGCCCTCAGGAATTATTGATCTGAATGGTAAAGGGTATTAACCCTCTCACTTAGCCAGTACTCCTCTTTATCATTCACCAACATTGCAGCGAAATTGCCTTACCTGAGGAGAATCACAATCCGTTTTTCTAATAAACACAAATAAGAGGATAACATTCCTCTGGTCAATTAGTCTCTCTTATATCGCTTATCAGCATTTAAGTCGATAACTTATAAACCTGGAGAATTCACGATTTATGAAAATTGGTATTATTGGAGGCACGGGTATGCTGGGACATCATTTGGCCATAGCAGCTCAATTAAGGCAATATCAGATCAGGATTATTCATCGGGCAAGCTCGGATCTCAGTCGTATTGCAGATTTAACCTATGAAAGCCGCATTGCCGATTTGAATGACAGAGGAAGTCTGATCAGGGCCATGGAAGGGCTTGATATGGTAGCCAATTGTGGGGCTTACTACCCCACCCTGCCCAAACCACTATCACAGGAGATCAAGACAGCACGACTGCAAATGCAGTTTTTTCTGGATGCCGTGAAAGAAGCCGGTATCCAACGAGCTCTTTACCTGGGGGGCGCCATCGCTATGCCTAAAGCCAAAACAGGTATGGGTCATGAAGAACTCTATTATGACCAGGCTCCTGAAAACCCCGCACCTTATGTACAGGTAAAATGGCTGATGGACAAGATGGCCAGAGAAGCGGCCAGAGATGGGGTTCCAATCGTCATTGGTATTCCGCCTATGACTTTTGGGGAATACGACTACGGCCCTACTACCGGCAGGTTGATTGTAGACCTGGCCAACCAAACCTTACCGGCCTATATAAAAGGAAACCGCAATGTCATTTATGCGCGTGATGCAGGTCGGGGATTGCTGCTAGCACTTGAAAAAGGCCGCTTTGGCGAACGCTACCTCATCACCGGGCATAACACCACTACTGATGACCTGGTAGCTGCTATTTGTCAACAGGCAGGAGTTCCACTTCTCAAAAAGACACTTCCTCTTAGGTTGGCTAAAATCATTTCAAAATTCCAGGAGGTGCGTTATACGCTGTTTAAAGGAGCTCCCCCTACCCTCTCTTCCACCGCCATTGCTGTCTTAGCCGGAGGTCAGCACCTGGATGGAAGCAAAGCCAAAAGGGAGCTTGGTTATGAACCCGATCTGAACATAGAAGGTGCCATACAACGAGCCCATAAGTGGTTTGAGAAAGAAAAATATATAGAATAAACAGTCACACATTAAACTCAATGAATCATGTACAAAGCACTAATCTCAACACTATTACTCTGCTTCGCAGTTGCTACTTCAATTGCTCAGAACAATGAAACAGATCCGTACATAGAGGTAAATGGCTCTGCGGAAATGGACATTACACCAGATATCATCGTGTACACCGTTGTACTGCGGGAATATGAAAAGGATCGGAAAATCGTATCCCTTGAAGATATTGAAGGCGGTTTCCTGATTGCCGTTAATGCCAGTGGCATTAAAAAAGAAAACATCAAGATCACAAACGTATCAGCCAGTGCCCTGGGGACTAAAAGAAAGCGCAAGGCATTTGCCAGTAAAACTTACAACCTTACTTTCAAGGACCCTTCCGGGCTTAAGGATTTTACCGACCGCCTTGACAACCTGGATATTGAAAGCCAAAGTATAAGCAAGGTAACCCATAGTCGACTGCCTGAGTTCAGGCTCGAGCTTAAAAAAACGGCACTGCTGGCTGCAAAAAACAAGGCGGAAGCCCTCCTTTCTGTTGTTGACTCAAAGCTGGGAAAGCCTCTCCTGATCAGAGAATTAGCAGGAGGAAACTATTCCAGACGCAATATCGGCTCCAATAGTATTTCCAATGATGATTTGGATGTACTATTGAACGGAATAGGTTTTAAACCTATCAAACTCCGCTTCGAGATCATGGCAAGGTTCCGGATTGATTGAGCTCTGTATGGGGCATACCTGGGGAAGTCAGCAGAATTCGTCATACGCTATTCCTCTTACTTACCGTATTTTTGGTATGGTATGAAGAAGTCGATTCAGCAGGTTTTGAATTTCATCGAAGATCATTTAAGTGATCGGCTGACTTCCGATATGCTCGCTGAAAAAGCTTGCCTGTCTCTTTCCCGCTTTCACAGAGTATTTAAACAGGAGACCGGAGCCACTCCCCAAAAGTTCATAGAAAAGCTGCGGCTGGCCAAAGCCTATGCAGTAATTACCCAGGGCGAAGGGCTGGTACAAGACCTGGCTCTATCCTTAGGTTATAATGACTATGAAACCTTTTCCAGGGCTTTTAAACGTCAATATCATTACTCTCCCGATGATCTGAAGGTCATCGCTCAAAAGGTCAAGGCAGGTATTCAGGGTCAAAGTAAAGTATTTATGATCACCCATGACAGCCTGGAAATGGATGGTATTAAGGAGAAAATTCTGGCCAGACTCAAAGAGGAGGGCATTGACCTGAATGCCATTGAGCAACGAAATGCTGTTATGATTACCCCGATCGATCTTTCGGAAGAGGGTGATGAAGGCGAATTGGTTAAGAACAAGTATCTATTGAGTGACGGTGAGCGCCTCTGGGAAGAGTTAGTCACCGACCTGATACCAGGTCCCGGAAAGGAGGACCAGACATGAGTTATGGGCTAATATTCTTTGCCCTTTTAGCGGGAGTGATTTTCCCTCTTTATGCTTTTGCCACTGCCAGGAAAACGCAGGCATACATGCATGCCAATCCGGACAAGCTGATTCAAACCTATAAAAGCATCCTGGTAATGCAGTGGGGTATGTGCCTGCCTGTAGTCATTATGCTTAGCCTTAAGGCCGGAGGTTTATCATCTATTGGTCTTCATTTTTTTACCGATCCCCTTAGTATTGCCGGACTTGTGGCCACTGTAATACTCGGAGCTCAATTGGTAAAAAGACTACCCTACCCAGAAAAGAGGTTGATTAAAGGCAAAAAGAAGCTAAAAGAGGTCATGTTTGTGCTGCCGAAAAACAAGGCGGAACATCAATGGTCGCTTGGCGTATCAGTGACAGCCGGAGTCTGTGAAGAGATTCTGTTTCGCGGCCTTTTTTATGAGCTTCTGCTGGAACATACCACGGCCATATTTGCCATACTGATTGTCAATATCATGTTTGGGCTGGGGCATGCCGGCACCAAGTTTAAAAACATGTTATCGACTATGGGGCTTGGCCTTCTCTGGTCAGCCATTTACTATTTCACAGGCTCGCTCTGGGTACCCATAGCCATGCATATTCTGGTGGACGTATACTCCCTTACCCTCGGTCTCAAGGTCTATCAATATGATCAGCAAATCGTCAACCAGGTTGAAAAAACCGCTGATGCCGGATAATACAGCAGACTCACGGCTACACTATCCGGGTTGAAAGCCTGAATATTATTGATTCGACAGGCCAAGCACATCCACGCCCTGGTCAAAGACAATATCCACTGGAATTCCCAGTGAAGCCAGCTTGTCCAGGTCGGCCTGGAGTTGATCTTTGATCACCACTTTCTCATCTACCAATTGGGCTACACCATCATAGTCACCATCTCCCTGTAGGGTCAGGATAATCTCAGACAGTGAGTTCATAGCCTGCTTTAGCTTATCATAATCAATTTTGTAGGTACCTGTAGCAGTATCTCTGGTAAAAGCACCTTGCTCCTGAAAGTAATTAAAGCGGATCATATTGGCTTTTCCGTGGGCGCTGGAAGCACCAAAACGAACAGATCGGAAAATGGATGCCATAAAGGTAGTGTAGTACTCTTTCATGTCTCCTTCTATCTCTCCTTTCTCATGCAGCTTAGACACCATATAGAGTCCCAGTACATCGGCCTTTCCTTCCTCTAAAGCCGAAGCATGTTCTTTTAGTGCTGAACGCACCGTACCCTTGCCATTAATAGTGTTTTTAATACCCAGACCATGAGCCACTTCGTGAAACATGGTATTGGCAAAAAATGCATCGAATGTAATGTACTGGCGCTGATCTTTGTCAATCAAAACATCCGTAATAGGAAGTAAAATCTTGTCGTATTTAGCACGCATGGCATTTTTTAGCTGAGATCTGCGCGTACCTTTTTGCAGCTGTACCTGCTCATCATTGGGTAGGTTTACCGCAATGGTTTTGCTACCGGCATTACAGTCACCGGCATAATAAATTACATCAAAGGCAGCCAGTTGAGAGTTTGCCCCGGGCTCTTCGGATTTATAAGCCTCTGGTACCGGAATTCCTGTCTGCAACTCGGGGAGCAAGGCCGCATATTTGGCCAGGCGGGCGCTCCATTCCATATCTTTTACCAGCACATAGGTGGTGTGTGATGCTTTATAACCAAATAGCTGATCTTCATAGGTCTCTGTTGGTCCTGTGATTATGTCAATCTGATTGGTGGTCATATCCATCCAGGCCAGGTCACTCTCTCGATATTCATCGGTAAGCAGCGCTTCTGCTTTGAGGGTCAGATACTTTTTCAATTGTTCATTTTCAGCAAGTTCAGCAGCTTTTTTCAAAAGGTCAGATGCCCTTTGAGTCTCTTCCGCAAAGGCCTCGTGGTAAGGAATCGTGTATAGCTCGCCAGCTTCATTTCTCCTCAAAATGGTATATAATGATGTTTTATCTTCCAAATCAGCTGCTTCAAATTCTTCCTTGGTCATGTCCGTAGGATAGAAATTGGCTCCTGCAGGCTTCTCGCCTACTCCACCCACAAAAGATTCATTATTATTCAGCCGGTCCCAGGGTCCATAGTTGATCGCAGCAAAATCGCGTTCTCTCTGATCGCTGATGCCATTAAGCAGTGCTTCTTTGTCTCCGTAAGCCTGTTGCCAGAAGATAGCATCCATAATCTGAGCCACCTCAATCAGGATAGGGATCATGCGCTCCTGTTTCTCGCTTAATGTACCCAGGTCTGTTCCCAACCTTACTTTGGTGTACATCGCAGATTTAGCATCCATTGGGGTTTCAGTCTCTTGCTCAGTTTCTCCACCCGACTGGCAGGAATTAAAGGCTATAAGGGAGATAAAGACAAGGGACAGGAATAAGACAGGCTTACGCATAATTTAAGGTTGTTTGATAAAAAGCAGAGTAAATATAAGAAGCTTTGCCAGATTGGATTATGGGGCAGATCCCCGGCAGCTCTGAACATCGAATAATCACACCCTAAGATATACACTGCTTGTAAAAAAAAGATGCCGGTGTACTTCTCAATTAAGACAAGCGACACCGGCCAGCGGATCCCGGTTAGGCTAGGAGGACCCGGCTATTTCTTTACTCTTTTCTTTCTCCTTTTCACAGGTGCCGGCACAATCCCTCCACCATGAGTCATCGCCTGAGCTATTTTGGCGTTTACACCAAAAGCCTGTTGGAAGATGGCGGTATCGAACTGTTTGAAGATGTCTGTCACAAACAGCAGGTCAAAATTGGGGTTATCAAAAGACAGAATAAAATCAACCTCTGTCTTTCCGATATTGTGAACATAGTGTACAGCTCCCTGTGGAAAAAACACCACGTCACCCGCTGTTACCTGAAAGGGAGTGGCATCAGGGTCCCCCTGTCCAACGCTATAAACAGCTACCTCTGCAGTACCTGACACAAAGTATGCCAACTCGTTCGCATTGGGATGAATATGAGGTGTCAAAAGCTCCCCGGGCTGTAGAATGACCTGCGTCATTCCCAGAGTTTCCAAAATAGGCATATCCGTTCCGTTAGCATTCTGGACGGTGCCTTTAAAACTAAGTTTATCGTTCATAATTCCTGATTAAAAAATTAACTGTTGTTTCTAACAAATTAAATTAACTAAAATAATCTAAGAAAGGAATTGATTTATTAGTGAAGAAAATGATTCATCAAAACAAACTATTATATCAATACCGAACAGGTTCCAACCTCATTGGCACCACTGCTGTCTAAGTAGAAAACAATTGATAAGAAGATGAAAAAGATAGGTTTAGCGGTGTTGATGGGAATGATTTTAATCATTCAGGGCTGTGCAGAAGATTCTCAACCGCTGGAATGTAGGGCTGATATAGGGTGCACGGAGGTTTTTGTAACATTCACCTATGCCCCCAGCGACAATCAGGGTAATGCCATCATCCTGGACTCTTACTACTCCCAGAACATGGACAATGGACAGACCTATACATTCACAGGACAGGATAGTCAATTTACGAAAGGTCTTTATACGGTTCTCACCGATGCACAACTGGGTGAAATAAAGGCCAACGGAACGAATATCAGGTTCATTGGTACCAAAGATGGAGCAATTGTGGTAGAGCAGGATTTCTTAATAGGGCATGACTGTTGTCACATTGTGCCACTCCAGGGCCCTGGCATAGATTAAATAGCCACCAAAGTAGGTTGGATTACTGTCTTAAATGTAAAGAGTGTCCTGGAATCAGGACACTCTTTTTTCTTTAAATCTCCTGAATTTCAATAATCATCCACCAGTGACAGACCACTTCCTTTGACATAAGCCAGGTAGGCCTTATAGTCTGAATTCATGGTTTTGTTGACGGCTGCTTCCAGTGCTTTTACTTTAGCTTCAAATTGATTCAGAGCCGTCTCCTGATTGGCACTTATCGGCACCTGTACCGATTGCAGCTTGCTCATCGCACCAAACATGGCATTGGTAATTACCTTAGGATCGCGATAAATTCCCTGCACAGGTTTGCTCATTATGGCATAGTAGTGCTTATCAAGCTTCTCCATCATCTCTTTTCCCTTTTTGCTCAGTTCCGGGTCCTTTATCTTGTCCTGGCCTTTCACACGCTTATTCACCGTTTCCACATTTGCTTTAGCATCCCTTAGAGCATCGGCCAAATCAGTAACCTTTACCTGAAGCGACATAAAGCGCTCAATCATCTGGTTTTTGGCTATCATTTCTTCCTGGCTTACTTCAAGCCTGGGGTCTTTCAACACTGGTAGACTGGCTTCGCTGGAATTACCCTGATAGCTTACCTTTACCATATACATCCCCGGCAAGACAGCCATACCTCCCGATGGAGCACCGGGCCTGGAAGGCTTGCTCCTGGCAGGGTTTCTCACCCCATCTCTTTCCATTCTCCAGTTAAATCGATTCATACCCGCTTTTGGTTGACGATAGAGTGTTCTTACTACCTGACCCTGAGCATTTGAAATTTCGATTTTCACACGGTCTTTTAAAGCCTTTGGCTCTTCAGCGGCTTCTTTCAGATAATAAGTAATCAGTGCTCCATAAGGCCTGTTCTCCCCTTCGTATAAGGCATCTCCCACTTTTCCAAAACGATAGCCGATTGACTCACCCAACATGGCCTGATAGGCATTGGGAGCATCAAAAACACGAACCGATTCATTAAGCAGTTTATTGGATTTAGCCAGGGCACGCAGTGGCTCAATGTCATCGAGAATATAGAAGGAACGGCCAAAGGTGGCAATGACCAGGTCATTCTCACGCTCCTGTATCACCATGTCCTGGGTAGGCAAGCTACCGTAACCATTGGTCCATTGGGTCCAGGTTTTACCAGCATCAACGCTCACCCATAAGCCAAACTCCGTACCCGTAAACATAAGACCCGGTACTTTGATGTCCTGTAAAAAGCTAAGAGTCGCACCCCTCATATCAGTTTCGTCTACCAGTCTCGTCCAGGTACGGCCAAAGTTCTTGGTGTGGTACACATAAGGAGTCCAGTCATTCATTCTGTGATTGTCAAAGGTGGCAAAAGCCTCGCCTTCATTGTAGGTAGAAGGTTGAATCTGAGCGGCCCAGGAATTGGCCGGAAGCCCCTTCATATTTCGTACGGTATTATTCCAGGTCTTGCCCCCGTCACGGGTTACCTGCACATTACCATCATCGGTACCCACCCAGATAATACCGGCTTTTACCGGGCTCGGTGCAATAGAGATAATGGTTGTATGGTTTTCCGCCTGGGTGGCATCATAGGTAAGCCCCCCTGTTTTACCATCCTGCTTTTTCGGATCATTCGTGGTCAAATCTGGAGAAATAAGTTCCCAGGTTCGTCCCTGATCACTGGTTTTATGCAAAAACTGACTGCCATAATAGGCCACCGACTTATCATGAGGATCTATGCCAATACCCGCATTCCAGTTAAACCTGAGTGGAACACCGTCAGGGTGCGTGGGCTGTACTCTGTACAATAGCCCGGAAACCCGATCATAATAGTTAAGGCCTCCACCCTGCCCCATCGACCAACCATAGCGGTTGTCTTGTGGGTCAGGTACCATATCAAAACCGTCTCCCACACTGAGGCGCTGCCAGTAGAAGTTACGAATTCCTCCTTTAAACCAGGTTTGGCTCGGGCCCCTCCATGAGCCATTGTCTTGTGACCCTCCGTAGACATTATAGGGAATTTCATTATCGACCCTTACATGGTAAAACTGGGTCAGCGGTAAGCTTTCCACAAAGTGCCAGTTTTTCCCCCGATCGCGGGTGATGGTTAAGCCGCCATCATGACCATTCAAAATGAAATTAGGATCATCAGGATGAATCCACCAGGCATGATGATCGGTGTGCACCTTGTTACCAGCCACAAAGGTCTGCCAGGTTTTGCCTCCATCTTCCGAAGAAGTAATCGTAGAATGGATGCTGTAAATTCTGTTTTCATTTTTCGGATCGACATAGATATCAGCATAGTAAAAAGGTCTTCCTCCGATACCGCCATCTTTTGCTTTTGATACCTGCTTCCAGTTGAATCCCCCATCATCCGATCTGAAAACGGCATTTGATTTAGATTCCACATAAGCATATACCCTGTCAGGGTCTGAAGGAGCAATGGCGAGTCCTATTCTACCCAGGTCACCCTTGGGCAAACCATCCTCTTCCGTTCTTTTGGTCCAGGTATCTCCACCGTCAAAGCTTACAAAGATGCCCGATCCCGGTCCACCGGACTCAAAGAACCATGGCCATCTCCGGTGCTCCCACATGGCAGCAATCAGCTTATTCGGATTGGAAGGATCGACTACCAGGTCAGCGGCTCCCGTCTTCTCATCTACATAAAGTGTCTTTTGCCAACTTTTGCCTCCATCAGTGGTTTTGTATATCCCTCTCTCAGGATTCTCCCCCCAGGGGGTGCCTGTTGCAGCGACTACTGCTACACTCGGATTATCCGGATGAAGAATAATGCGATGAATACCGTTGGTTTTATCAAGTCCTAAAAACTGCCAGGTATGCCCTCCATCTATGGTTTTGTACATACCCGCTCCATTGTTCATACTGTTCCGTGGGTTGCCTTCACCAGTACCCACCCAGATCACATTGGGATTATTTTGATCAATGGCAATGGAACCTATTGAAGCAGATTTACCGTCATCGAAAATCACCTCCCAGGTAGAACCTCCGTTTCCTGATTTCCACAACCCTCCGGCAGCAGAGCCCATGTAAATATTGTTGGGGTTTTTAAGCTCAACATCCAGGGCAGTCACCCTGCCACTGGCTCCGGCCGGTCCGATACTCCGTGGCTTCAGACCATGTAACAAGTTCATATCGAGCTGCTGGGCAGGAAGCAGTATTACGGAAAAGAGTGAAAGCGTAAAAATGAGGGCGCGTAGTTTCATGGCACTAAGTAGGTTTATACGTTATGCGAAAAATAGCAGATCGTACTAAAGATTGCAGTCTAATTCGTATGAGTGGAGAGGCCGTAAGCTATGAACTTGTCAGCTACCTCCTCCAATGGTGGTATGGACGATGTAAGACTCGATCACTGCACAGCCTGTAATTACATCGGTGTAGCTAAACTTCATAGCCCCTTTGATCAGGTCATATCGTGCTGAAGAAACGCCTTCCGAATCAAATATTCCCGGGTCAAAGCTGATATCAGAATCATTGATAACCCTGAAGGTGCCAATCGCCAACAGCTCATCATCATTGGTAAGATTAAAATTGTATTCAGTATCCATGGACAGGACATTACAATCATTACAAGGCCGTCTGTAGTTATTGTTGGCATCAGTGCAGCCACTTCTGATTAACTCACTCTGAAGCCATTCACCAAAGATTTGCTGGCTGTTACTCGGACCAAGGTTGGATGGATCGTCAGTGTTACAGGCCGGACCTGCAAGAAACAGAAGTGATATGGAAAACCCGTAAACTAAGAATCTGGAACGTGTATTCATGGTACTTCGGTTGTAATGGACGAATCCGTATTGATAAGTTAAGTTAGTACAATATTGTTCAAAAACCACAAGCAATTCATTTACAACAGCTTAGCAGGTCTGTTATTGGACACTTCTATTAATAAGAGACAACTCCCTATCAGTGAAAGCATATAAGGCTAGGTACCTTTTAGGGGAATTGCGATATTACTTACTGATTTAGAACAATGGCAGAGATTGAACAGAACAGGGCACTGATTGATAAGTTTTATAAGGCCTTTAAAGAAAAAGATGCAGGTACCATGAATGCCTGCTATGCAGAACATATTGTCTTTGAAGACCCTGCCTTCGGCAGACTCAACGGAGATGAAGCCAGGGCCATGTGGAGCATGCTGGTGGAGCGTGGAGGCAAGGAATTAAAGGTAAGCCATAAAGTAACCGAAGTAACCAACGGTGGTGCCAGGGCCAGTTGGGAAGCGATTTACCCCTTCTCTAAAACCCTAAGGTTAGTCCACAATAAAATCAATGCAGAATTTATCATTGAGGAGGGTAAAATTGTCTATCACAAAGACACTTTCAACCTTTGGAAATGGTCTTCCATGGCGCTTGGACTTCCCGGTATGCTGCTGGGCTGGTCGGGCTTTATGAAAAACAAAATCAGACAGCAGGCGCTGTCATCACTTAAAAAGTACATGAATTCATGAAAAGCGTTTTCTTCTCACTGCTTCTGACGCTAACCACCGCAGGCCTGATGGCCCAAACTGGAGAGGCAGCCGCAAAACTGGCACAACAACAACTGGACGGCTATAATAACCGTGATATTGATGCTTTTCTGGCACCCTACAGTGATACCGTCAAGATTTACAACCACCCCAAACAACTTCAGTTTCAAGGCAAGGAGCAGATGCGTGCTCGCTATGCGGGTATGTTTCAAAACACTCCCGACCTACATTGTACCCTGGTGAACAGAATGGTTTTAGGAAATGTGGTAATTGATCAGGAGTCTGTCATTTTCAATAAAGACCGGGAACCGGCCCGGGTTATGGCCATGTATAAAATGGCAGGAGGTAAAATTGTTGAGGTATACTTTATAAGTCCTGACGAGCTATAGTATCGATTTTACGGACGAGGTCCATTGCTTTCATTTTCATAAACCTGAAAGCACCAGCAATACGACCAATTTAGCCGAACTGAAAATCCTCTTTTTGATAACTCATCAGCTATTGTAAATTGAAGGCATGAAGTCGATTGATATCAATTGCGATATGGGTGAAAGCTATGGCAATTTTAGCATTGGCAATGATGCCGCCATTTTTCCGCACATTACCTCTTCCAACATCGCCTGTGGCATGCATGCCGGTGATCCTTACCACATAGAAAAGACCATCGATATGGCCTTGCAGCATGGGGTACAGATTGGTGCACACCCCGGCTACCCTGACTTTCAGGGCTTCGGACGTAGGGTTATCCCCATGAAACGGGAAGAGCTAAAGGCTTATGTGAAGTACCAGGTAGCTGCACTGAAGGGTATGGTTGAAAGTGCCGGTGGCAAACTGGCTTATGTAAAACCTCACGGTGCTTTGTACAATGAAATTGCGTCTAATGCCTCTGAGGCTACCACGGTCATTGCAGGTATCAAAGCCATTGACCCTAAGCTCGTAGTGATGGGACTTGCCGGTAGTCACGTGGAACAGATTGCTGCTGAGGCTGGGATGGCCTTTGTAGCCGAAGCCTTTGCCGATCGCAGGTATGAGGCCAACGCTAAGCTCCGGTCGAGACTGAAAGAAAATGCAGTCATAGGCAGTGCCGAAGATGCCGCCAGACAAGTGGTTTCCATTACCCTGAACAATGAGACAAAGACCCTGGATGGAGAACCGGTGAGCATAAAAGCACAAAGCTTCTGCATCCATGGGGATAATCCGGTAGCTGTTGACATTCTCAAAACCATCACCGACCAACTCAAGGCGGCTGGCATCGAAAAAAGAGCTTTTTCCCTATGATCATCCTACCTTATGGCGATAATGCCCTGCTGATCAATCTGGACCAGAGAATTGACGAGGTGGTGAACGCACAGGTCATCAGCCTGGATGAAGCCATTAGGCACTTACCCGGAGTTACCTTTACCATACCGGCCTACTGCTCACTTACCGTAGGCTTTGACCGTGACCATACCAGCTTCACTGAACTCAAAGAAATCATTTCGACCCTGAATCTCAAGTCCGGAGTGGCTGAAGGTCAACGGGACATCTATCATATCCCCGTGTGCTACCAGGATCAGCACTCACCTGATATGGAGGGAGTCATGGAATTTACGGGCCTGACAGCAGAGGAAATAGTTGCCCAGCATACACTATTACCCTTCAGGGTTTTTATGATTGGCTTTGTGGCCGGCTTTGCCTATCTCGGTTCACTACCAAAGACCCTGTACTGCCCCAGAAAGACCCACCCGAGGAAGCTGGTACCCGAAGGTGCTGTAGGGCTCGCAGGGTATCAAACCGGTATTTATCCTACGGATGCTCCGGGAGGTTGGCAGCTAATTGGGCGGACACCTGTACCTACCTTCAGGCCCAATAAGGAAGTACCTGCCTTGTTGAAACCCGGAGATTATGTGCAGTTCAAATCTGTGAGTGTGGAAGAGTACGAGTCGATTGAAGCCGACATTAAACAAGGAACTTATCAAACGGAGGTGACCCATGGCTGAAAACATCAGACTTCATTTTTCAAAGCCCGGTCTCCAAACCACCATCCAGGATCAGGGGAGAATCGGCTACCAGGGTCTGGGCATTCCGGTAAACGGGGCCATGGACAGAGGCGCTGCTCAAACAGCGAATAATCTGGTTGGAAACAGCACAGATGCTCCGGTGCTCGAAATTACTCTGATGGGACCGACCATTAAAGTGGAGGGCGATGGACAAATAGCCATTGCCGGTGCTGATCTTTCTGCCAAAATTAACGGAGAACCGGTACCTATTTACGAGACCCTGGATGTAATGGATGGTGATGAGATCAGCTTCGGTAGACCTGTTACCGGATGTAGAACTTATTTGGCAGTTCGTGGTAGCTGGCAAATAGCTTCCTGGTTGGGCAGTTCTAGTGCTTCGGCCACCAAGGCTTCCGAGCTAACGCCACAGAGCGCCATCCAAAAAGGCCAGCTGCTTGAGGTAGTTTATGAGGAGTTGGTTGCTCCAGCAGTTGTAGCTCCTGAAGACAGACCTGACCTGAGCAAACTCAATATCATCAGGGTACTGCCCGGGCCGGAGTTTAGCCTGATCTCGAATCTTACCATCGGTGACTTTTTCAGCCAGGACTTTAAAATCTCCAATGACTCTAACAGAATGGGCTATAAACTGGAAGGGACACTTGCTCACTTTGAATCAGCCCAGGAGGTGATTTCTTCGGGCATTATTCCCGGTACCATTCAGCTTACGAATGCAGGGCAGCCCATTGTATTGATGGCCGATGCCCAAACTTCAGGCGGCTATACCCGACTCGCCAATATAATCACGGAAGACCTGGATAAGCTGGCCCAGATGAAGCCTGGGGATGTGGTGAGGTTTAGGTTGGTTGGTTTAAACGATATATGAATAAAGTCATCTCTGATATCATTGGATCAACCCCGTGTTAGGGAGAGGAATATTGCAGGTGTGATTCTTCGTTGTGGATTGGAATGGACAGAAAGTCTAAGCGACACATAGTTCCGTTGGTTAGAAATACATCCCTCTTTCACTCTCTGAGTGAAATGAAGAGTCTCTCCTGATCACAACCCTGTATTTCTTCTTTAGATCCTTCATTCTTCAGGATTGGAAAGAGGAAGGGATGATTTAGTGTACTAGTTTAAAAAAACAAACCCCTATAAAATAGGTAAGGGAGCTCCGTATGAGACTCCCTTAATCAACCTTAAACTAAAACTACTAACTAACTATTTAACCGATAATAAGTGGTATCATCATATTCAGTAAGAAACTCTGATTGCCTGATAAGGCGAACCGCTTCTTCACTGAGTTCATTGTCTGAAGTGTCTTCAATCAGCACTAATTCTCCATTCTCGTCATACACCTTAATCACCGATGGCTGATCCTCTTCGAATTCCATTGATTCGAAATAATCATCCACATATTCTTCGACTTCTTCCATATAGGAAAAATCATCTTCGAACTCCAGGGTGGTTTCCGGTTGTACTATTACTTCAGAGGGGGTAGTTCTGGCAGAGGATATAACCGTTCCTGCCAGAAGGAGGGCGACTAACGCCCAGATGTTTTTGTGACCTAATACTTTCATTGTTGTTGATATTTTGAGTTCCCACCGACCAAAGTGGAAAAATTAACCTTGTTGTTTTTAACCTTGCCCATTACTTTCCAATCAGTGTGCCAAAAAACACAAAACACTGAAAAAGAGACACTTACGTAAATCCACTTCAATCGAAGCGTTCGCAGATGTACGTTTCCGTGCATAAACGTGCACATTTTTGTACGAGAATGGGCTTTATAACCTTATTTGAGCACTTTCGTAGCAAACATATTTTGCGTGTAAAATCAGTAAAGATTAGTTGTCCTGTACTAATTATCGGCCCTGAAAGAGATTGAAGGCTGTTTGGCAGATTCGTTTCCGATCAACGCAAAAAGTCGGTCAAATGATGATTCATCCCCTGCTTATCCGAACCAAAACGACTACACTTTTCGCATCTGATCAAGTCGTTTGTATAGGCACATTCTCTATCTTTGCCAGCGCATTTATCATGAGTCAGTTAACATCTATCAATCTGCAGGGTTATGTCTATGACCTGCCGGACGAACGCATAGCAAAATACCCACTGGAAGAACGGGACTTATCTAAGCTACTACACTACCATCAGGGGCAAATTGATCACCGGGGTTTCAAAGACATTGTTGACCTGATTCCTGAAGGCAGCACCCTGGCCTTTAATAATACCAAGGTGATTCCGGCCCGTATGATCTTTTATAAGGACACCGGGGCGCAAATCGAGATCTTTCTGCTCAAACCAGTGGCTCCCTCCAATATTCTGAGCCTGGTCATGGAAGAAAGAGCCGAAGTGCAATGGCAATGCATGATTGGCAACTTCAAAAAATGGAAGAGTGGTCAGGTACTCAGAAGAACACTGGAAGATGGTGACAAGGGCGTGGAGGTCAAGGTGGAAGTAACAGAAGAAGCCTCTAAAACAGTCCGCTTCTCCTGGCTTAACCCGGATTATTCCTTTGCGGAGATAGTAGAGCTGGCCGGAAAAGTACCTCTTCCCCCCTACCTGAACCGTGAACCTGAGGCAGAAGACAAGCCCCGCTACCAGACTGTGTATTCAGAAAAAGAGGGCGCGGTGGCAGCCCCTACGGCAGGTCTGCACTTCACGCCTGAGATTTTAGGGAGACTGAAAGACAAAGAAGTAAAAGAAACCTTCTTTACCCTGCACGTAAGTGCCGGCACATTTCAGCCGATCAAAACAGAGAATGTGATTGAGCACCCAATGCATTCTGAACAGTTGGTGATTCCTGTCCGGAGCATTGAGGAGATTGTAGAGGCGAAAGATAATGTGATAGCCGTGGGGACCACCAGCATGCGTACCCTGGAAAGCCTTTACTGGTTTGGCATCCGGCTTTTAAGCGGCAACGAGGTTTTTGCAATAGATAAACTGGAGCCTTATGAACAAACAGGAGCATTGCCGGGGCGTAAAGCTGCATTTCAGGCCATTCTTGACTGGATGAGCAACCATGATCTGAACCAGATCATTGGTAGCACGGAGATATTTATTTTCCCTGGCTATACTTTCAGAGTCTGTAATGGACTCATCACCAACTTTCATCAACCCGGCAGTACACTGATGCTTTTGGTTGCTGCATTGATTGGTGAAGATTGGAAGGAAGTTTATCGCCAGGCACTGGAAAACAATTACCGCTTTTTAAGCTATGGAGATTCCTCCCTGCTGCTGCCCGATAGTTAAAAGATTTCTATATTCGAATTATGAATGAAGCCCTGACGATCTATGGCCGGTTGATTCGTTTTATCAACGAAAACATACCGTTTCTGGGTGAAACGCATAAGTTCCTGGGGTTCGAGTTCACCGCAACAGATATAATTGTACCGGTGCTCTTCATGTTTTTGATCAACCTTTTGGGAAATGGCGTACGCGCTTTATTGATCAATCGAATTCTGGGAAGATATATAGATGATCGTAAGACGATTCTTTCCATTGGAAATATCACCAAGTATGCCATTCTGATCGTAGGATTTGCCGCACTCCTGACTGGCATCGGACTTAATGAGGACTCCCCACTCAACAGGACCCTTATAGATCATGAAGAAAATCCGGTTAAGTTCTTTGATCTGCTAAGGGTAGTTTTCTATCTGGCCCTGCTGGCGTTCTTCTCAGGCAAGTTCAAATCGATTTTCGTCAAACAAATACTATCAAAGTATTCCGATGATATCGGGGTGAGTCAATCTATAGGAACCATTATCCAATACCTCTTAATCATCATTGGAGGGATCATCATTATTCAGAACTCAGGTATCAACCTCGGTTCTCTTAACCTGCTGGCCGGTGCACTGGGTGTCGGTATTGGTTTTGGCCTGCAAAACATAGCCAACAACTTTATTTCGGGCCTGATCATTTTGTTTGAGCGTCCGGTCAAAGTGGGTGATCGCATTGATGTAGGCTCCATTACGGGTGATGTCATCAAGATTTCTTCACGGGCAACTACCATCAATACCAATGACAACATCTCCATCATCATCCCCAATGCCGATGTAATTAACAAGCAGGTGATTAACTGGAGTCATAATGACCGTAATGTGCGCTTTGGCATCCCTGTTGGAGTTGCCTATAAGGAAGACCCGGCAGTGATTAAGAAAATTCTGACCGAGGTAGCAGAAGAACATCCCGGGGTATTAAAAAAACCGGCACCCGAGGTACTCTTCATCCAGTATGGTGACAGCTCACTTGATTTTGATCTGAAGGTATGGACCAATCGGTATACCGACAGGCCGATTATCCTTAAAAGTGAACTTTACTACCGTATTTTCGAAAAGTTTAAAGAACATAATATTGAGATACCGTACCCGCAACGCGACCTCCATATCAGGTCAGGTTTAAAAGCTTCAGGAGACGCATCTCAATCGTTTTCAGGCAATTAATTAAAATAATTGAATTTGCCACTTCGTTTTTTATTTACATTTACCGCGTTTTTCAATAGCCAAAACGAATGAGAGTAATAATTGCTGGGGTAGGTAATGTGGGATATCATTTGGCAAAACTGCTATGTGCCGAGGGGCAGGACATCACGCTGATTGATCAGGCGCAAGACAAGCTGAAATATGCCTCTAATCAGGTAGATGCCGCGACAATCAAAGGAAATTCAACTTCTTATTCCGTACTGGAAGAGGCTGGTGTTTCTGAGGCTGATCTGCTTATTGCAGTAACCAATTCTGAAAACGCCAATATCACCACCTCTATCATTGCCAAGCACCTGGGGGCAAAAAGAACAGTTGCCCGTATCAGCAATACCGAATTCCTCTATCAAAAAGACAAGCTCAACCTGAAGCATTTAGGGATTGACGAGATTATTTCTCCCGAATCACTGGCAGCCAAAGAGATCAAAAGGTTACTCAAAGAGGTGGCCTTGACAGATAGCTTTGAGTTTGAAAAAGGACTGCTCTCGCTTATAGGTGTAAATATTGATGACAGGAGTCCACTGGAAGGCAAGAGCATGCTACAGGTAGCTAAGCTGAACCCCGATCAGACCTTTATGACGGTGGCCATCCTCCGGAACAATGAAACCATCATTCCCTACGGAGACACCAAATTCAAGAAAAACGATCATGCCTATTTTATCGCTCAGCCCGATGGTATCGAAAAGCTTCTTTTCCTTACTGGAAAGAAAAAGGCCGGGGTAAGAAGTGTGATGATCCTGGGGGGGTCCAGAGTAGGTTACCATGCCGCGAAGCTTCTGAGCCAGCGCTATAATGTCAAGATTGTTGAAAGCGACCCTGATAAATGCTTTGAGCTGGCGGATCTGCTGCCTGACGCTATGGTGATCAATGGAGACGGCAGAAATGTAGAGTTGCTACTGGAAGAGGGCATTTCCGATATGGACGCCTTTATTGCCGTAACCGGTAACTCTGAAACAAATATCATATCCTGCCTGGTGGCCAAAAACAACGGGGTAAAGAAAACCATCGCCATGGTCGAGAACATGGACTATATACACCTATCTCAAAATATCGGTGTAGATACGATGATTAACAAAAAACTGATCGCGGCCAACTTTATCTTCCGCCATATCAGACAAGGCGAAATTGTGGCCCTGACCAGTATCCACGGAGTAGATGCGGAGATACTTGAGTTTGAGGTAAAGGAGAAATCAAAGATCACCTCTCATCAACTTCGCAACTTACAATTCCCAAAAAATGCTATTATTGGAGGTGTAATCAGAGATGGTGTGGGTTTTACTACTCCTGGTAACTTCAGGTTTCAGCCAAAAGACCGGGTGGTAGTGTTGACCAAACCCGAATGCATTCAAAAGGTGGAGTCTTACTTCATCTGATAAGCAATGAAGTTCAATTTTAAAGTTATAGGCAATATACTGGGGCTATTACTGCTGCTCAACAGTGCCTTTATGCTGCTTTGTCTGCCCTTCTCTTTTTACTACAAAGAAGATTCCTGGTGGGCCATTGCCATTGCTGCGCTGATCACAGCAGCCTCAGGTTTTACACTCAGGTTCTTCACACGCAAAAACCTTAGCAAAGATTTAAAGAAAAGAGACGGCTATATCGTAGTAACCGCTGGCTGGCTGGTGATGTCCCTGTTTGGTGCCCTGCCTTATATTCTCAGTGGCAGCATTCCCAATTTCACCAATGCCTTCTTTGAAACCATATCAGGTTATACCACTACCGGTGCATCCATTCTCACCGACATCGAATCACTGCCTAAAGGCATTCTCTTCTGGCGGAGTTTTACCCAGTGGATTGGCGGTATGGGAATCATCGTACTGGCCGTAGCCATCCTGCCTTTTTTAGGGATTGGAGGCATGCAGCTTTTTGTTGCAGAAGCACCGGGTATCACCCCTGACAAGCTTCAGCCACGCATCCAGGAGACCGCCAAGCGACTCTGGTTAATCTATGTAGGCCTTACCTTACTTGAGGCCATTCTCCTGTTTGCAGGGGGCATGTCGGCTTATGACGCCATTAATCATGCATTGACCACCATGGCTACCGGAGGGTTTTCCACAAAAAACGACAGTGCCGCTCACTTCGATTCTCCCTTTATCCAGTATGTACTGATCGTATTTATGTTCCTGGCAGGAACGAGTTTCACCCTCACCTACTTTGGTATTAAACGACAGTTTAAGAAGATCATTAAGAATGAGGAATTTATTGTATATGGCCTGTTTACCCTCGCCATCACACTCATTGTTACGGTCACATTGTTGTTTGTAGGTGGCAACGGGCTTGAAAAATCTTTCCGGGATTCATTGTTTCAAGTAGTCTCCATTATTACCACCACTGGCTTTGTATCCGCAGACTACACAGCCTGGGCTCCCTTCCTGTCTACTCTCTTTTTTATACTGCTTTTTGTAGGAGGTTCTGCTGGTTCTACTGCCGGTGGGGTAAAAGTAATCAGGCATATAGTACTCTTTAAAAATTCCTTTCTGGAGCTCAAAAGGCAGCTTCATCCCTCAGCTGTCATACCCGTAAGAATCAGCAGCAAGGCGATTGAGCGAAACATTGTATTCAACGTACTGGCCTTTGTCATGATTTATATCCTGATCTTCCTGGTTGGTGCCGTGTTGCTGTCTTCTATGAATGTGGACTTTGATACCGCGCTAGGAGCTGTAGCCACCTCCCTGGGCAACGTAGGACCGGGAATCGGAGATGTAGGACCCGTCAATAATTTCTCGGGCATCCCCGGGCCTGGAAAATGGCTGCTCTCCATTCTGATGCTCCTGGGCAGGCTCGAGCTTTTTACTGTACTGATGCTGCTCTCCCCCCATTTCTGGAAGAAGTACTAGTCTTTTAAACTCGCCTCTTCTGGCAAGTGGAAAAACATACACCTTGATTAATATAAGTTTAAATCAACATATAAGGCTTCGGAACGAGTTTGGGCTTAGTGTTTTCGAAAAGAGTACTTGAGTACCGTCAACATAGTTCGTTAGTTTTTGACCACAAAAAGTAAAAAGCTTATGCTTTTGAACTCTGCCTCAACCAAACAGCTTCTTAAACCCACTCTTCTTCTCGGCTATGGTATATCCTGCTTCTGTCACCAGTTGAGAAACTTCCGCAACATTCACATTACTGCCTTTCACCGTAAGAATCTTATCTTTATTCGTAGTATCTACCTGCCAATCGTCAATTGACTGTGCCTTTTCTAAAAATGGCGTTACATTCGCAACACAGCTACCACAATTAATGTTAGTCTTAAAAACAGCTTTTTTCATTACGTACTCAATTAGTATCTTTCAGGCTGTTTATTCAACAATTCATACACTTAAGTTAGTTCACTCCTTTGACATTTAAAGAACTCAAACTTCACGAAGACGTTTTACAAGGCCTGGACGCTATGGGTTTTGAAAAACCTACCCCTATTCAGGAAGAGTCTATTCCGGTTATTCTTGACGACAAAGATATCATTGCCGTGGCCCAGACGGGTACTGGAAAAACGGCAGCCTTTCTACTACCCGTGCTGCACAAAATCAGCGAGCAAAAGATTCAGGAGGGTCAGATCAACACATTGGTGATCAGCCCTACACGTGAGTTGGCTGTACAAATTGATCAGCAACTTGAAGGTCTCGGTTATTTCACCATTGCTACCTCTATGCCTGTTTACGGTGGTGGTGATGGCGATGGTTTTGCACGGGAAAAACGTGCCTTGCAAGATGGTGCTCATATCATAGTGGGTACACCTGGTAAGCTAATTTCTCACCTGAACCTGGGTTATGCCAAGATCGACAATCTGAAACATTTGATTCTGGACGAAGCCGATCGCATGTTGGACATGGGTTTTTATGATGACATCATGAAGATCATCAACCAACTTCCCAAAGACCGGCAGACGATTATGTTCTCGGCTACCATGCCTCCCAAAATCAGAAAGCTGGCCAAAGACATTCTTACTGATCCACAAGAGGTGAGTATCGCAATTTCTAAACCTGCTGAAAAGGTTGTTCAAGCCGCTTTCCTGGCTTATGATGGTCAAAAAATTGAACTGGTAAAATACCTTCTGCGCGACAACGATGTACCAAGCCTGATCATTTTTGCCTCTACCAAAATCAAGGTAAAACAGCTTACCCGCGAATTACAAAGTCAGGGTTTGAATGCCAACATGATTTCATCAGACCTGGAACAAGCTGAAAGACTCACCATTCTGAATGAGTTCAAAAGTAAGAAACTGCAGATTCTGGTTGCTACAGATGTGATCTCCCGTGGGATAGACATCGACAACATTGATATGGTAATCAATTTCGATGTACCTAACGATCCGGAAGACTACATCCACAGAATCGGTAGAACAGCACGTGCCTCCTCAGAAGGAGAAGCGGTTACCTTTATCAACAATGATGACCAGTACAAATTCGGAAGAATTGAAGAGCTGATAGAAAAGGAAATACGCAAAGTAAAACTCCCCTCAGAGCTAGGTGAAGGCCCTGAATATAACCCTAAAAGAAGAGGTGGAAGCGGAGGAGGCCGCAGGCCCTATAACCGCAAAAAAGGCGGTGGTGGAAACCGCAGAAGGTAATTCTACTCATAAGATCATAAAAAAAGCCGGATGTCTTATCGAAGATATCCGGCTTTTTTGTTGGAAGACAGTCTCAATTATTCATACCTCAGCGAATCAACCGGGTTGATTTTGGCTGATTTGACTGTCTGAAAGCTTACGGTGATCAAGGCAATGCCCACCACGATTAGGGTAGCCAGACCGAACACCAGCAAATTAATGGAGGTACGATATTCAAAGCCCTGCAGCCAGCCTTCCATGGTATAGTATATCAGCGGCCAGGCGATCACGTTCGAGATCAGGATCAATACGATAAACTCCTTAGAGAGTAGGTAGAACAATCCGGGAACAGATGCTCCCAGCACTTTTCTGATGCCTATCTCCTTGGTGCGCTTCATGGCAGTGAAAGCCGACAAACCGAAAAGTCCCAGGCAGCCAATGAAAATCGCCAGCACGGCAAAGACAGAGAACAAGGACTGAAACTGATCTTCTGACTTGTACTGCTGATCGAAGTATTCATCCAGGAAGAAGTACTCAAAAGGATTGCCGGGGAAAGTTGTGTCCCACTGGGCTTTCACCGCATCCAGAGCCTGATCTATATTCTGGCGATTGATCTTCACCATATAGTACTCTACCTGGAATGGGCTGTAGAAGAAGATAGACGGTATCGCCTTAATTCTTAAAGATTCGTGATTATAGTCTTTTACCACAGCTCTCACGGTAGCGGTAAATCTAAAATTCTCAATCACCACCTGCTTGTTCACTATATCTTCAGGACTCTCATAGCCTAGTAGCTTCACTGCATTTTCAGTCACCATCACCGTAGCCTGATTTTGAGGATCACCGAAAACGTAATCCTTTCCGGCCACGATCTCCAGTCCCAAAGTACTGATGAGGTGATGATCCACTCCTACCCCGTTCATAGGGAAAGTTTCACCAGCGGGCTGAGTAACACCTCTGACATCTCCTTTGAACCTGATTTTCTTACCAGGTACCATGCTCGAACCTGCCACACTAATGATATTCGGATTTTTGGCCAATTCATCCCTGAAGGAGTTAACCTGCTGTACACGACCTTCCTGCGTGGGACTGGCAATAGCCGCCCTTTCTACCACAATGGTTTGCTCCAGGTCAAAGCCCAGATCGGCAGACTTAACATACTGCATCTGACGATACACCGTGAAAGTACCGATGATCAGAGCCGCTGAAGCTGCGAACTGAAATACGACCAGCACCTTACGCAAGATTACCCCTGTACCAGAGTTTCTGAACTTGCCTTTCAGTGTGCTTACCGGTTTGAAAGACGAAAGTACCAGGGCTGGGTAAAAACCAGAGATAAAGGAACCGAATAAGAAGATGCCAATTAAAGTATACCAGAGCATGCCATTCTCCCAGATCAGCACCTCGGACGGGATTCCACTCATTTGATAAAAAGAAGGAAGGGCAATGGCAATCAATACAATGGCCAGGATGATGGCGAGTAAATTAATAGCCACAGATTCAAACATAAACTGCCTGATGAGCTGTGCTCTTTGCGAGCCAAGCACCTTTCGGATGCCTACTTCTTTGGCCCTGTCCAGCGAACGGGAAGTAGCCAGGTTGATATAATTAACCCAGGCGATTACTACGATAAAAATCGCGATGATAGAAAGGAAGATGATCGGCTCAGCACTTCCGTTAAGTTCTGCCTCATCACTCAAGTGTGAATCCAGGTGGATTCGCTCAAGCGGTTGCAGGTGTAAGTCATTCCGTCCTCCCTGATCCTTTAGTTCAGGCATGTGTTTGTCTACAAAAGGTGGAAGTTTGGCTTCAAGCGCCATTGGATCTGTTCCCTCAGCCAGCTTTACATAAGTATAGAAGTCTTTGCGCTGCCAGCCCGTTTTATAACGTGTGAGTGCACCATCGAAACGAGTGTAGAGCGTGGGAGTAGAAATGAGTACCTCGAATTTCAAATGTGTATTGGGTTCCAAATCCTTAAACACACCGGTTACCACACAGTTTTCATCATTGAAATCATCATCTTTCAACCTCAAACGCTTTCCTATTGGATCTTCATTACCAAAGTACTTTTTAGCGGTACTTTCCGAGATCACCATGGTTAAAGGCTCAGCCAGAGCTGTTGCAGCATCCCCCTGCACCATAGGCACATCAAACAGCGATAAAAAAGTAGGACTGGCGTACAAAAACTTTCTGTGCTTCAGTTGAATGGGTTGTCCCTGTCCTTCTTCATAGGTAATGACCACATTGTTCTTAGAGCCCATATTATACAAGTGGGCCCAACCTTCTACTTCAGGGAACTCCGTCTGCATATCAGGCCCTACAGCCGGGTAATTTTCGGCACTATGGAAGACCTGTTCACCGTTTTGATAGATATCGAGACTTACCCGATAAAGGCTTTCTGAATCTTTCTGATAAGTATCAAAACTCGATTCGAATGTGACATAATGTAAGATCAACAAAGCACCTGCTATGCCTATGGCAAGCCCGGAAATGTTGATCATGGAATACACCTTATTCTTAAGGAGAGACCTGAGTGTAATTTTGAGATAGTTTGAGAACATGACGTTTTTATGGTTGTTGTTATTGATTCTGAGTTTATCGAAGATCAGGTAGCTTCTGAACGACCTCATGACCGTCCAGCAGTAGTTGCGCCTGGCATAGCCTACATTGTACCAGCGGCAGTTGAGCATGAACTCTTCCTGAAGATCACCTTCGATCTCTTCAAGCCAGCGTTCGCTGCAAAACCACCTGAGCAGCCATAGCGGCCAGCGTGGCGGTGTAGGTGATTTATCGTTGTAAGACATAAGTAGGGATAGAGTTCCAAATACCATCGCGCAGCGACTTAGCCTCTTTCAGGCTCCTGACACCATAAGGTGTAATAGAAAAATACCGCTTTCGCTTACCTCCCCTGATCTTAGTAGCCTCACCAAGAGCAGAATTGAGATAGGCTTTTTTCTCAAGACGGTAAAGTGTAGAATGGATCACGCTCAGGTTGATCTTTCTATCTGTTCGTTGTTCCACCTCCAGTTTAACATTAATGCCATAAGCATCCCCTTCTAACAGTGCCACGGTAAGCAGTACCAGCTCTTCGAATTCACCAAGGTAAGTCCCTTTCATTTTTATATTTTACTATTTTGAAAATAATATAGAGGAAGTATATCTATTTTTTACCTCATATCAAAACACTCACACCTTCCGGTGTCAGTGCTTTATCAGCTATCTGTCTTTTACAGATAGACTCTCAAACTTGCAAGAAGTTACATTCCGGTTTGAATTTTGGCTGTCCGCTCAGCGGAATTTGAATCCATACAACCATTTGATTGTATCGCTCAACAATTTTAATCTCTCTATACGGCCCAAAAACGGCATTTTTACATTAGAAAAATCTCTAAGGTCAAACACAATCAACAATCACTCAAAATTCTCCGGTCATGAAAAACATCACACTAGCGCTACGGGTATTAATTAAAGATAAGTTCTATTCCTTGTTGAATATCCTGGGCCTCGCTGTAGGCTTAGCAGTGGCGATGATCATTTTTCTCTATGTCCAGAGTGACCTGAGCTACGATAAGATGCACAGCAATCACGATCATATCTTCAGGGTCACCTCCACCTACATTGTAAGTGGTAAAGCAGACAATTTCTCCGTGTCCTCTCAGTTTCTTCCCAAAGCCTTACAGGCAGAGTACACTGAGATTGAGAAGTATGTAAGAATGCGTCCCGGAGGCAGAGTACTGTTCACCTATGGCGACAAGAAGTTTTTTGAGAGTGGAGTTTTCTTTGCCGACTCTTCTACCTTTTCTGTTTTTGATTACGAATTGCTGGAAGGGGACCCCAGCACAGTACTCGATAACCCCAATACCATTATCCTAACTGAAAGTCTGGCCAAAAAGCATTTTGGAAACAGGAACCCCATTGGAGAAATTCTGGAGACCCCACAGTATCGCCTTCAGGTCAATGGTATTATGAAAGACCTCCCTGAAAATGTACACATTCCTATTGATGGTTTCATATCCTACGCCACACTGGAGACAAACAAGGAGCTGCTCGAACAACAGAGAGTCAGTGGAGGATTGTGGACCCCAACAGATTTTGTTTTCCTGCAGTTTCGTCAGCCCGAGGGTGCCCAGAAAGTGCTGGATCAGTTCTCAAGATTTTATGACAAATACATGGCTCCCTTTGTGCAACAGGCCAATATGGACATATCATTCAAGCCTGCTTTTATGCCCATTGCCGACATGCATTTCACCAATAATCCACCTCAGTTTGACCTTCCAACCGGCAATAAAAATTACACCTATATCTTCACGGCCATCGGCATATTTATCTTGCTTTTGGCTTCTATCAACTATATGAACCTGGCCTCCGCCCGGGCGGCCAACCGTTCAAAAGAGGTAGGTGTAAGGAAAGCCCTGGGCTCTACCAAAGCGGCCCTGATGGCTCAGTTTATGAGTGAGTCAATTGTAATTGCACTTGTTTCACTTTTATTGGCTTCCGGGCTGGTGGCAGGACTTGTCGAAGGTATCGGTATATCCAATGCGCTTGATAAACACCTTACTTTTGCTCCTTTGAGCAATCCCACCTTCAGCCTCAGCTTTGTCGCAATCACCGTGTTGATCGGTATAATTTCAGGTCTATATCCTGCTTTTTTCCTCTCATCAATATCTACGACCAGTGCTTTGAAAGGAGCTGCAAAGAGTGGTAAAGGAAGTATGAATATGAGAAGAGTACTGGTGACCTTTCAGTTCTTTATCTCTATTGCGGTAATCATCTCCACGCTGATGATGAAGAATCAGATTGAGTTTCTCAGCGGCCAGGACCTGGGTTTCAACAAAGAAAACGTTGTAATCATCAACATGCAGGACACTACCGTCAGTAATCGCCTTGATTTTATCAAAGGAGAGTTGATGCAAAATCCAAATATTCTTGGAGTTACAGATGCAGTAGTGGTAGGAGGAGATGCTACTCTGGGTAACAACCTCCTCGGTGCCAGTAAGTCGCTGATCAGGGCCGAAACGGCTGATTCGATCGTATCAGATCAAACCTACCCGGTGATGTTTATTGGCGATGACTATGTCAAAACCATGAAACTGGAGTTAGTGGCAGGTCGTGACTTTGATAAAGACAAGCCCTCAGACCCCCGCACCGGTGTGCTTGTGAATGAAGCCATGGCCAGAAGAATGGGCTGGGAAGAGCCCCTGGGAAGAGAAATCGGACTTCCCTTTGGAGGTGAATTACCTAAGGTTATCGGAGTTATTAAAGACTTCAATGCCTTCTCTCTACATACATCTATAGAGCCCATGGTAATCTTCCATTACAAAAACAATCCATTCATTACTCAGCAATTCGGAGGACTCCCCTCTTTTCATATCAGCGTAAGCGGAAAGGGACTTTCAGGAACCATGGACTATCTGGAACGGACATTTACGGAACTCGATCCGGGACACCCTTTCGAATATCGTTTTCTGGATACACGGGCTGAAGAACTCTACAGAGCTGATACCCGTCAGAGCAAACTTACCGGCACCCTATCCTATATTTGTATTTTCATTTCATGTTTGGGGCTCCTTGGACTCGCCTCTTTCAGTACTTCTCAGCGTATCAAAGAGATTGGCGTAAGAAAAGTATTGGGTGCGAGCATCTTCCAATTGGTGTATATGATTTTCAGGGATGTTCTGGCTTTGATTATCATCGGTTTTGTCATATCCATACCCGTTTCTTACTACATCATAGACCAGTGGCTTCAGGAATTTGCTTACCAGATGCCCCTGGCACAGACCCTGGCTCTGGCTGCTTTGCTATCTGGTGTTCTGGCCATAGCGGTTGCTTTCATTACAGTAAGCTATCACTCCTTAAAAGCCGCAAGTCAAAACCCGGTCAAGGCACTCAGGTATGAATAGTCTTTAGAAAACAGACAGGCTCAGAAAAGAATCTGGCAACCAGGGTTGGCTATGAGGTTAATATCTTCTTCTCCATCGGAGAAGATAAACCTCAGGGAATACTTATTGGCAAGCGCCTGAAAAAGGATGTAAGCCTTATAGCAACAATCAGTAAGTTGAAAGTCATTTTGAACCGGACGGATACAACCGTTCACGGCATTTGAATCTCGGCTTATCCTTCCCTATTCCTCGGGGAACAAACAGCGTCTTTATCGGACGCTTTTTGCTTTCCGTTCAGCGGAATTTGAACCCACACAGCTGTGTGATTGTATCGCTCAACATGTTTAATCACTGTTTAAGCTCCAAAAACCGCACTTTTACATTAGCAAAAGCTCAAAAGCCAAAAAAGTCAACAATCACTCAAAAAACTCTCCGGCCATGAAAAACATCACGCTCGCTCTTCGTGTTCTGCTCAAAAACAAATTCTATTCACTACTGAATATTCTAGGCCTGGCAGTAGGTCTCGCGGTAGCAATTATCATTTTTCTCTATGTCAAAAGTGACCTCAGTTTTGACAAACAACATGAGAAACATGCCAACATCTATCGCATAGATAGCAAGTTCAACATTGGGGGTAAAAATGATGAGTACGCGCTTTCTTCTCAGTTCCTTCCTCAGTTTCTGATGGCGGAATATCCGGAGATACAGAACTACACCCGACTCAGAACAGCCGGAAAAGTACTAATCCGAAGCAACGATGATCAGTTCTATGAGGATGATCTCTATTATGCTGACTCATCCATGTTCAGTCTCTTTACCCACGAATTTGTAGAAGGAGACCCCAAAACTGCACTTATAGAAGCCCGAAGTATGGTGATGACAGAGTCATTGTCTAAAAAGTACTTTGGCAATGCCAGCCCTATAGGAGAAATCCTCAAAACAGACAATAATCAGTTTAAGGTCACAGGGGTTATCAAGGATTTGCCTGACAATGTTCACCTAAAATTTGAGGGACTGCTGTCCTACTCAACGCTGGAAGTTAATCTGGGAGCCCTTACCCCTCAACAAAAACAAGGAGCTCTCTGGGGAGCCTCTGATTTCTCTTATTTGCTCTTCCCTCCCAACTATGACACTGATCTTCTGTTAGATAAATTCCCTGACTTTTATGAAAAGCACATGGCACCCATTGCCAAACTGGCCAACATCAACGGTACTTTTGCTCCTAAATTTACCTCATTGGGTGATATTCACTTTAGCTCAACGGCCCAGTTCGATCTGCCTACCGGAAACCGAAATTACACCTATGCCTTCACGGCCATCGGTATTTTCATCCTACTTCTTGCCGTTATAAACTACGCCAATTTGGCCTCTGCGAGAGCTACAAGTCGCTCTAAGGAAGTAGGTGTTCGAAAGGTCATGGGTTCCACAAAGGGTAGCCTGATTGCTCAGTTTTTAAGCGAGTCTGTCATTATTGCTCTTATCTCTATGGTACTGGCTTTTGGTTTTGTGGCCTTATTGGTAAACGGGCTTGGCCTCGAAGGTCTGCTCGGCAGAGAGTTGGGCTTCCATCCGTTTCAGGACATGACCTTATTGTTCAGTTCCATAGGCATTACCCTCTTCATAGGCTTTATTTCAGGTATGTACCCGGCTTTTTACCTGTCTGCGATTTCCACAGTAAAGGCACTCAAAGGTTCCGTCAAAAGCGGACCGGGCAGCATGAATATGAGAAAAGCCATGGTGGCCTTTCAATTCTTTATTTCTATCGGGGTAATCATCTCCACCCTGCTGATGAAAGATCAGATTGAGTTTCTCAACAATAAAGACCTCGGCTTCAACAAAGACAATGTGATTATTGTGCCGATTCAGGATGCCACCGTCAACAGCAAATCAGAAGCTATTAAAAATACACTCCTCGAAAACCCCGGTATTATTGGTGTTACTGATGCGATAGCCGTAGGTGGAGATACCAATTTGGGTAACAACCTTCTCGGTGCCGGCAAAACCCTGGTGAAAATTGAAGGTGCTGACTCAATCGTAGTGGACGATACTTTCCCGGTACTTTTTGTGGGAGACGATTACCTGAAAACCATGCAGTTGGAGTTGGTAAGTGGCAGAGATTTTGACAAGAGTCAGAAGACGGATGAAACACAGGCTGTACTTGTGAATGAAGCCATGGTCGAGAAAATGGGCTGGGCAGATCCTATAGGGCGTACCGTATCTCTGCCTTTCCCTGGCGCTGTTCCTCAGAAGGTAGTAGGTATCGTTAAAGATTTTAATGCGTTTTCTCTGCATAGTGCGGTTGAGCCCACGGTGATTTTCCATAAGAATGTAAACCCGTTTTTGGCAGCTCAGGGCGGTTTCGCTTCATTCCATGTACATGTGCGTGGTGATGCACTCAAGGATGCTATGAGCCATCTTGAGCAAACCTTCAGAGAGCAGGACCCTACTCATCCCTTTGAGTATCGTTTCCTTGATACAAGGGCTGAGGACCTGTATCGAGAAGACACACGTCAGAGCAAGCTTACCGGTATCCTTTCTTATATCTGTATTTTCATTTCCTGCCTGGGTCTTCTGGGGCTGGCTTCTTTCAGCACGTCTCAGCGGATTAAGGAAATAGGGGTAAGAAAAGTATTAGGAGCAAGCATCTTTCAGCTGGTGTATATGATTTTCAGAGATGTGCTTGTGCTCATTGTCATTGGTTTCGTTATCTCCATACCTGTCTCCTACTATGTGATTGATCAATGGCTACAGGAATTTGCATACAAAATGCCCCTTACACAGACATTAATGCTAGCCGCTCTGCTCTCAGGTGTTCTGGCCGTTATAGTCGCCTTCCTGACAGTTAGCTATCACTCATTGAGGGCTGCCAGTCAAAACCCGGTAAAAGCACTCAGGTACGAGTAATCCAATCACATAATCAGCAAAGAAAAAGGTCAGTTCTACCATTTGGTTGAGTTGACCTTTTTCTCTGCCTCAAACCTGTACGGAATCGTGCATATTCGAGTGCGATTTCGCACAAAAGTTACTATTGTTTATTCTTGCTATTCAAGCTAACTAACTGACTGTCAATACCGAACAAAAAGGTTACAGTTTTTGGCATATTTAATGCCCTCAGTGGGAGACCAAGAACCGGTGTTTCCACATATATGAAGAGCATTACGTACGCCATTCGGGTATTACTTAAAAATAAGTTCTACTCGTTCCTGAATATCTTTGGCCTTGCCATAGGCCTTTCCGTTGCCATGATCATTTTACTCTACGTCCAAAAGGACCTGAGCTTTGACAAACATCATGAAAACTGGGACCAGCTCTACCGAATTGAATCCAAATTCAAAATAAACGGCAAAGACGATGAGTTTGCCCTTACCTCCGTGGTTCTTGCAGAGATGATGCAGGAGGCCTTTCCTGAGATTCAGAGCTATACTCGCTTCCAGAATGCTGGCCGACAGCTGTTCAGAAAAGGAGATCAGAAATTCTATATCGACAACATGGTTTTCGCGGACTCCTCGGTCTTCGGCAACTTTACCCATGAGTTTATTTATGGAGATCCTACATCCGCCCTGGACGAGATCAATAGCGTTGTGCTCACTGAAAGCGTTGCCAGGCGCATTTATGGTAACGAAAATCCAATGAATGAGATTCTGGAAACAGATAATAGCACATTCAAGGTTACCGGTGTTATCAAAGACATGCCTGACAATGTGCACTTAAGCTATGACGGGCTTATCTCACTGCACACACAAAGGGCTGGTCAACCACCTCTTACAGCACAGCAAAAGAGCGGTCAACTTTGGAATATTGCACTCTATTCTTATGTAAAGCTGCCCAAAAACTTTAATGTCAATCAAATCTACGATCGCTTTCCTGATTTCTTTGAGCAGCACATGGCACCGCTTGCCCGCCAGGCAAATCTCGGTGATTCAAATTTTGCTCCAAGACTGGTTCCGCTCAACGAGATTCATTTCAAGTCAAATGTGCAGTATGATCTGCCAACAGGTAACATGGCCTATACCCGTTCGTTTATGGCCATTGGCATTTTCATTCTGATTCTGGCAAGCATCAACTATATGAACCTGGCCACAGCACGGGCTACCAACCGCTCTAAAGAAGTAGGTGTTAGAAAAGTACTGGGCTCTACGCGGGGCAAGCTGAGAAGTCAGTTTATGAGTGAGTCACTCATTATTGCTTTCTTTTCACTGCTATTGGCAGTACTCATTGTTAACATTCTTATTCAGGGTACAGGACTCAACGATCTTTTAGACAAAGAACTCAGCCTTGACTTTATGAACAACCAGCTACTCCTCTTCGGTTCGCTGGGTGTTACCGTACTTATTGGTCTTTTATCCGGTCTATACCCGGCCTTCTATCTCTCGGCTATCTCAGTACTCGTAGCGATGAAAGGCAGCGTTAAAACGGGCCCCGGTAGTCTTTTTCTCAGAAAGATACTCGTAGCCTTTCAGTTCTTTGTGTCCATCGGGGTGGTCATCTCCACACTGCTCATGAGTGATCAGATCAGTTTTATGAGAGACAAAGATCTCGGCTTTAACAAAGACAATGTAATCCTCATCCCGATGCAGGATGTAGAAGTAAGGAATCGCATAGATTTTATCAAAGCGGAACTGATGCAAAACCCCAATATCGTGGGGGTTACTGATGCTTTGGGTATAGGCGGTGGAGTCTCTGTGGGCAATAGTCTTCTTGGTGCCGGCAGACAGCTACTGCAAGCTGAAACTCAAGAAGATTCTACTTTCACGCAAGATACTTTCAATGTTCTGCGGGTAGGTAAAGACTATACAAACACCATGCAGATGGAGATTGTAGCGGGTAGAAATTTTAATGAGGATATTCCTACAGACATTACCCAAAAAGTACTGGTTAATGAGGCCCTGGTGGCCAAAATGGGCTGGGATGATCCCATCAACAAAGTGGTCAGTCCTATCGGTGCCCCTGTGCAAAGCCGCGTTATCGGGGTGGTGAAAGACTTCCATGCCTTCTCACTACACATGAAGGTAGAACCTACTGTAATTTTCAGGTACCCTCCCCTGCAAAACTTACCACCACAGGCATTGCCTACCTTCCTGGTCAATGTAAAAAACGGTAGCCTTAGTCAGGCGCTCAGCTTCCTGGAAAACCGTTTTGTGGAGCTCGATCAAAAGCACCCCTTTGAGTACCGCTTCCTCGATCAGCAGGCAGAAGAACTTTACAAAGCAGATCAGCGACAAAGCTCTCTGACAGGCATCTTGTCTTATATCTGTATTCTTATTTCCTGTTTAGGACTGTTAGGTTTGTCCTCCTTTACTACCTCTACCCGCATCAAAGAAATTGGTGTGCGCAAGGTATTAGGAGCTACTGTACCACAGCTGGTATTTATGATTTTCAAAGACATTATGGTATTGGTACTGATTGGTTTTGTCATAGCCACCCCCGTTGCCTACCTGCTGATAGAAGACTGGCTTCAGGTATTTGAATATCGTATGCCCCTGCAAACGGTGATCATTGCGGCTGCGGCTATGTCGGGAATTCTATCACTGATCATTGCCTTCTTTACGGTAAGCTTCCACTCATTGAGAGCGGCCAGACAGAATCCTGTAAGGGCATTGCGCTACGAATAAAGACTTTTTATCACCACTAACCTTCAAAGGCTGGCTTGGATAGAGCTGGCCTTTGTTTTTTATCTGGTGGCAAAGTTGTACCTAAAAACCCGCCAGCCTCGTTTTGCTTGCCTCATGGTCAAAGGTCTGTCAGTCTCCTCTTACTCCGAGTTCATTTCCAAAGCCGGCCATCGGTCCCATCAAGCACGGCTAAAAGGTCAAAAAAGAGGTTGCCTCAAAAGCTCAGGCCATGCCGGTACATGACCTGAAAAACTTCTGAAACAACCTCTTCGGTAAGAGAGACTTATTCGGCTTACTTGTCTTCTATAAAAGGAGAGAAATCAAGCTTATCGGCTGCCTCCTTGTATTCCTTCCATTCTTTATCATAGAATGCAGTGGCTTTTTCCATCAGCTCGGCCCAATTGGCCCTGGCATGAGATAACAGGCGATCCTGTGTAGCTCCGGGCATTTCATTAGAACTGCTGATATAGAAACTGGCGAAAAAGGCATCGTTTAGCAAAGGTGCTCTTTCCGGCATACGATATTCAGGACCGGAGTAATCCTCTCCCAGTACCCGTTCGCGAAATGACTCGATCGTTTTCTTCATCTCCTCACTCTTCTCTCTGATCTCCTTAAATTCATCACCCTTTCGGCCCCTGATAGCACTCAGCAGTTTGTCAACGGAACGATACGACTCATTCCATTTGTTCACCTCTCCTGTGATAGTTTCCAGCAAGGTGTAAAACTCTTGTTCCTTTTCATATCGTGCCCTTAACACCCGCGTTGGTACATCTACCCGTGGATCGGCCTTTACCTCTATGCTCGTAGAATCTTTTACATTGCCGTAGCTCAACACCACCTTATAAGTACCTGGCAAAACTCGCGAGCCAGCTGGTTCAGGAGCACCTTCTCTCGGCTCCTGGCGACTCGGAAAGTTTATTCCCTTTTCTGTCCGTCCCCAGTTCACTACATTCAGACCGCTTTGCGGTCTTTGTTCCAGTGTCCTGATTTTGGAACCTTCACTGTTATAAATTTCTATCATCACCTGATCGAATTTAACTGTATCTGCAGAGTCCTTTTCTTCATTAGCCTCCTCGCTTTGCTTTTTCTTCTTCTTTCGCTTTGCCTTTTTTGTTTCTTCCTCTTCAGCCTCTTCCTTCTTTTTATCCGCAGGGTTGTTTGCGAAGAATTTGATTTGGGCAGCAAAAGAGCGATTAGTTCCCACGAAAGAACCACTTCCCGGGTTTCCTTCTCCCGTGGGTCCCGTCAGATTCAGCAGGTAAGTATCGGCTGGTTCTACTACAGCGAGGGTTGCTTCTGCAGTCTGAGCACCTTTAGCAGCGAGAAGTCTTAAAGGCCTGATATCGTCCAGAACAAAAACACCGCGCCCGAAGCTACCAATCACCAGGTCATGTTCTGTGGGATGAATTACCATGTCCATTGTAGATACCGTAGGGTAGTCATTGGTCCACTGTGTCCAGTTGTTTCCTCCGTCCACAGTGACATACAAGCCAAATTCTGTTCCGTAAAACATCAGGTTTGGCTCAACAGCATCCTGAACGAAAGACAGAGAATAACCCCAGATATCGTTTCCTTCAATAAGGGACTTCCAGGTAGCTCCATAATCCGTGGTCTTCAGCAAATATGGCTCAAAGTCGAACCTGCGATAATTGTTCACTACAATCACGGCTTCTCCTTTGTTATGTTTGGAGGCCCGCACCTGAGCTACCCAACTTCCAGCAGGAATCCCGCTTAAGTTAGCTGTCAAATCAGTCCAGCTCTCTCCACCATCACGTGTAATTTGCACTTTACCATCGTCTGTACCAGCCCAGATCACTCCCCGCTCCAGGGGGCTTGGTTCAATAGCCAGTATGGTCGTATGATTCTCAGCTCCTGTAGCATCCATGGTAAGTCCACCACTGAATCGCTGTTGTTGCTTGGTTGTGTCATTGGTAGTAAGGTCCGGAGAAATCACCTCCCAGGTATCTCCCTTGTTAGTGCTTTTATGCACGAACTGACTACCGAAGTATATGGTATTGTTATTAAAGGGGTCCTGCGCAATGGCAGCATTCCAGTTAAAGCGCAAACGCATATCTTTATCAGGATGTGTAGGTCTCACAAATTTGGTATGACCTGATAATTTATCATAGCGCTGTACAAAACCACCCTGTGACTGAGCATAGCCATAGCGGGAATCATCAGGGTCAGGCATGGCATCAAAACCATCGCCACCTGTTACCTGAAAATAGTAGCTGTTGCGTAGTCCACCAAAACGCCAGTTATAGGCCGGCCCTGTCCAGGTACCGTTGTCTTGCATTCCTCCGTACACATTATAAGGCGTTTCATCATCTACTGCTATATGGTAGAACTGGCCAATTGGCAGATTTTCTACAAACCGCCAGGCCTGACCGGCATCGCGCGTAATCGACAAACCTCCATCATTACCCAAAATCATAAAATCAGGATCGTCAGGGTTTATATACAGCGCATGGTTGTCTACATGTACCAGAGACGAATTGAAAAGTCTGCCGAAATTTCTTCCGCCATCCTGGCTTACATTTACGAACGTAAATATGCTATATATCCTGTTCTCGTTCTTCGGGTCTACATAGATATCGGCATAATAAAAAGGTCTGTTACCTATTTCGTTGTTCGTACTTTGCAATGACCAGGTATACCCCCCGTCATCAGAGCGATAAAAACCATTTGTTTCTGCCTCAATAAGCGCGTAAACCACCTCAGGATTGTTGGTAGAAATGGCCAGTCCCATTCGGCCCAGATTCCCCTTAGGTAATCCATCTTCGCTGGTTAGTTGTTTCCAGTTGTCTCCACCATCAATGGTCATATACATGCCTGACCCTTCTCCACCGGAGTTAAAAAACCAGGGCTCCCGTTTGTGCTCCCACATGGCCACTATCAACTTGTCGGGGTTCGAAGGATCAATGATCATATCAGCTGCCCCTGTGCCATCATTTACTTTTAAAATGTGTTGCCAGGTTTTACCACCATCCGTGGTTTTAAACACACCTCTTTCAGGGTGAGCCCCCCAGGGTGAGCCAATAGCGCCAACATATATCGTCTTCGGGTCATCGGGATGAATGATGATTCGGTGGATATTTCGGGTATTTTCGAGTCCCATCAGTTCCCAGCTTTTACCGGCATCGAGACTTCTGTAAATGCCATAGCCACCCGTTACACTATTTCGGGGGTTACCTTCTCCGGTGCCTACCCAAAGTACATCAGGGTTTTTCTGAGAGATAGCAACAGCTCCAATGGAAGCCACTTTTTCTTCTTCAAAAATGGGCTCCCAATCAATCCCTCCACTTACTGACTTCCAGAGTCCACCTGAAGCAGTACCTACATACATGACGCGGGTATTACTTCTGACTACATCAATACTGGTTACTCTGCCGCTCATTCCGGCCGGTCCGATATTTCTGGGACTCATGGCCTCAAGCTTTTCGAGGTCAAGTTGCTGAGTCCAGCCATATTGGAGGCCCACAGTGCACAAGAGGCACAGGGTCATAAAAAATCTCTTCTTCAATTGAAAAATGTTCATGGTAACATCTTTGGTTTTAATTTCTATAAATCACAGGCATACAGCCCAAGGCAAATGTAAGTTTTCTGATTTCTGAATATACCTATTGACAAGCCCGTGGCTTAATGAAGCAAGATCAACCATGGTGTATCTCGGGAGATTGCACCCGGCTGACAAAGTCGCATCTTTTTCAGTAAAAAAATCTGACTGTTTTTCCGAAATGAGCTTGGTGAAATGAAAGGCATTCTCTTATATTTGCACTCCCTTCGCAAGAAGGGGAGGTTCAGCATAAACCGAATACACTTTAGGAGAGGTGGGTGAGTGGCTGAAACCACATGTTTGCTAAACATGCGTGCGGGAAACCGTACCGGGGGTTCGAATCCCCCTCTCTCCGCAAAAAGCCCCTCGCTGACTTGTCAGCAGGGGCTTTTGTCATTCACGTCACGTTGAACTTGTTCATAAGAGGCGTGAATGACAAAAGACTGATGAGCGCAGCGAAGCAAAGGGGCTTTTTGCAGGCTCCCCCATCAGGGATCAGCGTCAGCTAATCCCATTTCCAAATCACGGCATGTTGGTGAAGACGCCAACATGGGCAGATAAGCGTCAGCTTACCAATTTTTCATATTCTCAATGCTTTTGAATGGGGTGAAGATTTGATTATTATTATAATCATTAAAATTTTCCTGTGTGGAATCGCATAACGAGATTAAAGAACCGGTACTTGTAAAGATTGTAGAACAGGAGAAAAAATCCGGAATTGAGAAGTACCTCAAATACACCCCCCTGGCTTACTTCTTTTTGATCTTGTACTCTTATGTAGGGTTAAATGCTTACTATTCGGTATTTGGGATTGATATCCTGGCACACATGTCTGTTCAGGAGCTAGTACTAAGTCCTTTAAAAAGTGTAAAAAGTGTGATTACAGCCAGTTTAATTGTACTTGTCCTTTTCTCCTTTTCATCATTGAATTCATATTTTTTCAAAAAACACAAGACTGAAGGCTTCGAACCTTTGGTTATGGGACTTAGAGGTTATTTGTTTCATCTAATGATCGCTTACCCTGGTCTACATCTCTATGTGGCCTTGAATGCGAATGGCAGACCCTGGATCTATGAAATTGTCCTTTATGCTTTCATTGGCCATGTTTTGTTCATTGTACCAGGAGTCTATTTAATGTTTAGATGGAGATACGAAGAGGACCCTAAAAAAATTATTCCATCAGACACCTGGTTCAGACAACATGCAGCACTTATCAATACAATCACGATCCTAGTCTTTGGATCGATTCTGCACTATTGGTCCATGACACTTGATGCTTATGACCTGGTAGAACAGAAGACAAGCAAGGTGAAAACAGTCACATTTTTGCACAAAACTGCTACAATTTCGGGTGTGTTAATTGGTGAGTCTAACTCTTCAATATTTTTAAGAGATACTTTGATTCAATCTAACAAGGCCTATCTCAAAAAAGACATTCAAGAAATTGAGTATAAGGAGACAAAAGTGCTTCATGTCAATAGACTTGACTCTATTGCTACCAATCCGAACCAATGAGAGAGACCATCACCCCTACAAAGCTCCAGCGGGAAAGAAGAGCTAGCAGACCTGTACTCGAAAAACCTAAGAGTAAACTTGAGCAGTATCTGAAATATGCACCGTTGGCTTACCTATACTTGATCGTCTACTCGTATGTGGGTTTAGATACTTATTATTCAGAGTTCGGTATAGAAATTCTCGGTTATATGTCTGTTCAGGAAATGCTCGTTTTGCCTTTGGAGAACATTTCTGGTGTATTGATCAATGTAGGAGTAACTCTCAGCTATCTTATCGTAATGATACTGTTTCATTACTTCACGTTTGAACTCTTAGCTTTAATTTTTCGGCTTTTTGGAAAGCGTACTCTTAAATCTGAGATGCTAAAAATTGAAGAGAGGTTCCCGATGAAGGATTCTTTTTTTGATTTACTGATTACCTTGACGATTATAGTATCCTTGTCCTCATCCCATCCGGTATTCGAATTTGGTTTCTTTGGTATTTATCAAGGTGTATCGAAGTTAATATTCAATTACTTTTTAATAGGCATTCCTCTCCAGCTTGTGGTTATGATTTGGTGGGATTTGAACAGTAAGAGCTTTAACAACTTTGATCAGTATTATTTGAACAGAAAACCAGCTTTCAGGTTGGCATTCATTATTTGCCTCTTCATCTATGTCAACTATCTTTTTATGCTAAACAGAGCAGAAGACCTTATTCATAAAAAGCCAAATCAGGTTAAATTAGAGATAAAAGATCAAAAGGAGACTAGTAAACAAGCCCTTCTACTGGGAACCACCAATTCAACAGTTTTCTTATATGATACAGCCAAAGAGGAAAGCTTTGTAATTCCAAAAAGTGAGATAAGGGAACTGAGGTATTTAAAGGATAAGCCTGAAGAAACTCCTGGAAAAGATTCCGTTTCTATGGCTAAGCCAGATACCAGGCAGCTCATCCCACAAGACGCACTTAACAACCCACCCCAGCCATGAGAAGAAGACCGAGATTTACAGGTAGGCAGCAGCCCGTTATTGTCCAGCCTAACAACACAGAAAAGCCTAAGAGTAAGCTGGAGCAGTACCTGAAGTATGCTCCTTTGGGGTATTTGTTTTTGATCGTTTACTCCTACGCAGGTTTGAATGCTTATTACTCGGTATTTGGGGTGGACATAATAAATCATATTACCATTCAGGAAATGTTAATTAATCCAATAAAAGAGAGTATCGAGTCTATCCAAATTTTAATTATTCTCCTAGTGATTCTCCCCACTCCTTTTACTTTGTATCAAATGTGGGTCTTAAAAACGACAAAGAACTCTGTCATTCTGGATTCGAGATTTTTATTCAACCTTTATGTCACTATGGTAGCCACCGGCTTTTTAGTCCTAATTGTCTATTACATAATCAATCTCAAGAGTAATGTTTTATCCAATACCAAAGACACTGACTTCCCATGGGTTCAAGCATTTATAGGATTCGTGATATTCATCATGTTTCTTTTATTTATTGCATTTAGAAACAAAACTTATAATTTTTTGAAATTAGAACGGTTCTGGCCTTGGCTAGTCTTAACAGTATTACTATTTCTGGGTTTGCAATACACACGGTCATACTCCAGAGCTGTAAAAATTCTCAATAATCCTTTATCTCAATCCGTGATAATTAAAAAAAACATGATTCCTGAAAACAAAGTCTATTCCCTGATTGGAGAAACATCATCGATCCTTTTTATCTGGTCTGATTCTCTGAAACAGGTAGAAGCAATTCAAAAAAAGGAGCTCTATTCAATCACTTATATCAACAAATCAATACCTGGGGATAAGGATAAAACCATTAAACCAAATGAGCCTCCAATGATCGTAACCCAGCCTGATAGTGTGCAAGTCGAAAACTGACCATCCTTTAACCAATAATTTGGCCTTTCATCTCTTCAATACTGGTTTCTTACATAAATATCTTCATCTTCTTTACCATGCCATTGATCATTAGTGAGTAGTCAATGCTGGGCAACAGTACTAAAACCAACCAATAAAGTTCGATCAGGTCGCGCCCAAAACTGAAATGTTCCCCCCTTTCAAATCCCCTCCTCATCCCTTACCTTTATATAACACCTGAATACCGGAAACTAAAATACGCTTACCTATGAAAAGGATTTGCTGGGCCCTTGCCTTAATGCTGACTACCATCGGCATGCATGCTCAAATCACCGCCACTACCGGAGATGGCAGAGTAGTCATTCTACTGGAGGACGGTACCTGGAAATTTGATACCACGGCTGTGGTTTCCAAAAAAGCTCCCAAGCTCAAAAAAAAGAGAAAAAAGGGCAACTCCGGCCCCAATAACCCCGCACTGGCTGCCATCAAATGCGCAGACATATCTGTAAATAAAACAGACACCCAAACCGGGGAAGAAATAACCACTCTGGCCAATAGCATAGAGATAATGGAGGGCGGCAGGAAGAAACTCACCATCGGTCTTTCAGCCAACAAAGGAGGCACTTTGATCTGGAGAATCAGCCTGATTGGAGAACAGGGCTGTAAAAACCGCACACCAGAAGTCAGGATTACCTTTACCGATGGTTCCAAAATGAAGCTCTACGTAGCCAACGACTTCGTTTGCGACAACAACATCACACTCTACCTGGGCAAAAAGCTGGGCAAGAAAGACGAAGTGCTAAAGCTGCAAAACAAAACCATCAGCTCGGTAACAGTTGTCAACCAAGACCAGACAGAAGTACTTACTGAGCTTTCTGCAGAGCAGGGGAATGTACTACAGAAAGCCTTCATCTGCCTGACGGGGAAGTAAATCAGGCTTCTTTCCCGGCCCTTGCCAACCTTGTGGCTTTGACTGGTGTCTGAATAAGCGAAGGGCCAATACACAAGTCATGAAACGCACAGCATACACCCTGTTTATTTTATTTTTAGCCATCACTATGAGTTGTACTAATAGTGACGATCCCAACCCGAATGAACTGGTCGGCACCTGGGAAAGCGTTGAGGCTATCGGTAACTCTCAGTTTTACCAGAGTCTGGTTTTTACTTTTAATGCAGATAATTCTTATGAGGCCCTGAGACTGACAGGTGAGCAGAATACCGGAGCAGTTACCGGCTTTTTATATAAAGAAACCGGTACTTATGCCTTGACCGGGTCAACTGTAAAACTCGTCTCCTCTGACATCAGGGTTCATGCTACCTCAGCCTTTAGTGCGTCCAGCATTGAGGAGCTTATCGCTACGGGAGACACCAGAGATGAAAACATTGAGTTCAGTATTGACAATGATCAAACGCAACTGACCTTGGATTACCCAGACTGTGGTCCGGCCGAAAACTGTATTGATAAGCATACCTTTATCAAAGGACGTGTATTTTAAACTCCACCTACCTATGCAACGTCTGTCTGTTTTACTCTGCTCACTTTCCATTTTCATAGCCATTAGTTCCTGCCAGGAAACAAATCCGGATCAGAATACCATGGCTCTCAACGGAACCTGGGTAGATGTAGCCTCCACTGAAACGGCTACGGTCAATACTTACCTCAGCTATCATTTCAAGGCAAATAACCAATTGGAAATCTTGCGGGTCATTATCAACGATAACAATAATGAGGTTCTCGGCTTTAAATACAGAGGCCTCGGCACCTACTCTTTGTACGAAGAAACCCTCACCCTGTCTGTCAATGAAGTCTACCTGAATAACGATACTGTACATGGTTATACTGCGCTCGAAAACCTGGTACTCACCGATGGCACTTTTGAAGAGGTGGTGACCATCTCATTTTCAGAAAACAATAAGATACTGACCTTCGAGTACCCACCCTGCCAGGCTACTCATAACTGTCAGGGCGAGCTTACCCTTTACAAATCAGAGCTGCCTTTTTGAGCACGGAAAGATGTTTCAGGGTCAGAAGCGTCCGAGAACCTGACTGATTTTACGATATCCACCTGGCAGTGACAAAACCTAATCACAGGCCCAAAACCGGGGTTTGTAACAATTTTACTACTTTTCGTTCGTGTAGTAAACGATCGATTGGTTTTGAAACGCCTTACGCTGACCCTTATAATCCCCACAGTATTGCTTACTGTCCTCCACGGACAGAACAAGCCTGTATACAGCATTAACGATCCGGGAGACGACAAAGCGAAGAAGTGTAAGGAGTATTTTGAAGTAGTCGCCAGCCTGCCTACGGAAGTGCAATACACCATAGCCGAGCACGAAGGAATTATTTACCTCCTCTTTAACAGCAAAACGCACTTCGATCAGATTTTTAATCACAGAGGAGATGGTTTTGCCATCGATATCATCAAAAGAGAGCAGTATCGCTGCGGGGCTCCCAATGACCACGCGGATTCCTGGGCACATAAAGGGCGGTTGATGCCACCGATCTACAAGGAGGCGATTGAAAGTCGTGGACAGCTGGACAACAACAATGTATATGTGATTCGCTACGGTCAGTTGCCTCCTGAGATTGATCCGAAAAAGGTAGAGTACAACCTACTGATTGTTCAGAAAAACTGGCTCTGCGACAGCCGCTTCTTTTATAAGATCGACTATGATACCTGGTCTTTGCTTGAAAGCGGACTTTATCGCGATAGCCTCAGTAGCGAAACATCGATGAAGTTCGGGCAGGCCAATAAAACCGTCAACTTCACCGTACCCTTCAAAAAAGATCAAACCGTTTTTGATGAGCTGTCGGTAAAGCCTATTTACGATACGCTTAACCTCACAGATTACTATATCAAACGAATTGCGATTGAGGCATTTTCATCGGTAGAAGGGCCACTGGACAGGAACATCAGACTTCAGGAAGGTCGGGCACAAAGCATTGTTGATGCCTTGAAAAGCTACCAGGATGAGTCGATCATCTCTGAAATAAAAGCGAAGGAAAACTGGGAAGAGTTTAACAGAGATATTGTAGGAACAGAGTTTGCCGATATGGGTACCATGACGAAGGACGCGGTGAAAGCGAAATTTGCAGGAAACACCCCACTCCTGGATGCCATAGAGCATATTCTGGGCAAACACAGAAAGGCGTTGATCGAGATAAATCTTGAAAAGCGGATTGCTCCCGAAACCAGCAGCCCTGAAATGCTGAAATCACTTTTCGAGCAGAGTCTCCAGCAAGAAGATCTGGATGAAGCCATTTACCTGCAGCAGGTAATCTTTGATAGAATTGGCAAAAAAGACCTTCCTGAAAGCTTTCTGGGTGAGTTGGAGCTTCCCCGCTCAAACAAGTACTTTAGCCTGCACAACAATGAGGCTCTTTTTGTGGTCGATCAGCGCCCTGACGACCTGAACAAAGGTATTGAAAGCTTTGCCAGATTGCTGGAATTCCTGCCGGATAATCAGAAACTCCTTTATAACCTTACCGTGCTGAAGTTAAGGCGCTGGGCCATCAGCGATGAGTTTGCCAAACCCAGAGATATCCTCAAGCATATCAATCAGCTAGAACGTAGTCGATTAGAGCCGGACCTGCTGCGCACCCTTAACATCAACTATAACATCGTACAAACGAAATACCTCAGCGATGCCCGAGACTACGATGGCAAAAACAGATCGCTTCGTACCATTTATAATACCTACCGCAGACAACCTTTGGAAGATGATGACCTGCTGCGACTGGCCAAGTACATGACCTATTACAGTCGCTTCGACTGGGCCTTTAGCCTGCTGAGGACCAGGGCTGTTCAACCAGACGCCAGCACTGATATTATCTTTTACTACCTGAACCTGACCATTACCGATAGTCGTAAGACTCGTAGGCCCGATTATCAAAAAGTCCTCGACAGGGCCAAAGAAAGAGACAAAGACCGCTTCTGCAATCTGTTTCTGGCCAAATCACAAGGAGGCATTACCTTTCAATTGCTGGATGATCCGAACCTGAAGAAGAAATTCTGCGAGGTGTGCTATGTGAAAGCACCTGTGGACAGCAAGGGTAGCAACTGAGAGAAGCCTATTTCCCCTTACCCAGCGCAATACCCTTCATAATACGATACATCAGTACCGCAGCCCGCTTCGTTTGCATAGGAAAGGTTCTCAGATCACCGGTTTCATTAATGGTATGATCATCCGCTCCTCCCATTCCCATTCCGTCAATCCCCATTTCCACATATTGCGAAGTGAAAGAAATGTCGGCCGCACCTGCATTGCTGGGGTTAACCGCCTCAACCACACCAAAACCCAGGTCTTGACTGACCTGACTAAACTGCGACAACAGCTCATAATTGCCAGGTGCCGGTGCGAAAGGAGGATAGCCTGTGCCAAAACTTATGGTAGCATCGGTTTGAGGCAAATGTCTTGAAACAATGGCTTTCATCGTAGCCTGAGCACGTGCCAGCTGTTCAGGAGAAATACATCGAATATCTCCGGTAACGGTCACATCTTTAGACACCACATTACCCTTACCAAAGGCCGTCCCCTGCTTCAGCGCAGGGTCATATTCTACTGTGGTACCACCCAGAATCATACCCGGATTGAAAGTCAGAAACTCTTCCTTGGAAAGCTCATCGTAAAACTGATAGAGTATACGCGAGGCCTCATAGATCGCCCCAGCCCCAACACGAGGCTTGAAGATTTGCGAAGAGTGAGCCGCATTACCAGTCACTTTCAAAGTCCAGCCGCTAGAGCTTCTTCTGACCACAATAGCAGTCTTAGGATCACCATCTCCGTTTTCAAAACCCAGTGCAATATCAGCCCATTCTGCCGCTTCAATCAATACCTTACGGGCCTTGTCCAGGGGTCTGCCACTTAGTTCTTCATCCCCCGTCATCACCACCGTAATGTTCATATCCTCTAACAGACCTGCGTGCTTCAGAGCCTTCAACGATTGCAAAATAATCACATCCCCTCCCTTCATATCGGCTATACCGGGAGCCTTGACAATGTTTTCATCAATATCTCTCCACTCCTGGTTTGGGCTGTCCTTTTCAAAGACCGTGTCCAAATGGCCGATCATCAGAATCTTTTTGCCCTTTCCTCCTTCAATTCTCGCTACCAAATGCCCTGCCCGGTTAAAGGAAGCTCCATCAATCCACTCTACCTCCATACCCAGTGCTGCAAACTCTTTCATCAGCACATCACCCACAGCTTTTACTCCCTCAAAATTCATAGAGCCACTGTTGATATTGATGATTTGCTTCAGGAGTACCAGCCCCTCTTTATTATGCTCATCTACATATTTGACCATTTTCTTTTCGGCACGGTCCAGTTGAGCCTCGGCATAGAAGGCGGTCAATAACAATGTGAGCAATAAAAAAACGGGTCTCAGGAGTTTCATGCTTTTCGATTCAGATGTGAATGACAATAATAATTAACAAATAATGGAAGGCCATAGGCTATTCGGAATTATAGGTCACCGATGACCTGGCTACTCATCCCTTTTCCGGCATTTCGACACGTTACAATCACGAATATCAAGCACATCGCCTTACTTCGATGGTGATGAAGAAAACATTGACTTCCCAAACAGGCATTATCATCCTGCTCATCTCCCTCCTTCCTGCCTTCGTACAGGGACAAAAAGCCGGGGATGAAAGGTCGTTTGAGATCTTTGAAGGTGTCATGATCGACATGGTATGGATACCGGCAGGCTCATTTACCATGGGAAATACTTCAGGCATAGAAGACCGCTGGTCAGAAAAGGAGCAGGCCCATACAGTAAAAATCAGCGAAGGATTCTGGATGGCTAAATACGAAACAACTCAGGACTTGTGGGAGCTGGTAATGGGCCATAACCCCAGTCGGCATTGTGATAGCAACCACCCGGTAACCAATATCAATTGGCATGAAACCATGGCCTTCATTCACACAATACAGCGCTTTAATTCAAAATTTGACCTCCCTACTGAAGCCCAATGGGAACACGCTGCGAAAGCAGGTACAGACAAAGCCTACTCGCTACCCAGGGATGAGATTACCTGGCACAAGGAGAATTCTGGTGTGGTTTCACATCCGGTGGGTACCAAAAAACCTAACCGCTGGGGGCTATATGACATTCACGGCAATGTATGTGAGTGGACGAGAGACTGGCTTGCTCCCTTTAGTAATGAACCTACAACCGACCCGAAAGGCCCCGGGAATGGTGAAAGAAAACTGGTAAAAGGAGGTCAGTTTACCGGCCGGCCAAGACACACCATGTCATTTGACCGGCAGAGCTCACTCCCCGATTCTGAAAACTTTTATGTCGGGTTTCGCATTATGCGCAAGCAGTAGTTTTGTCACCTGATACACCTCCCCTCAAAGCAGTTTATACGGGCAAATCAGCTCCCTCTCCTTGTTTTGAAACAAAAAATGTCTGATTCCGTACTTTTTCTATAAAATAGAAAAACAATGAAACCACTCCTGTACCTTCTCCTGCCTCTTAGTTTTTTAGTAGTCGGGAATAGCAACCACGAGCGTACCTGCAAAAACGGCAAGTATATTCTGGAACAAAGCATCAAGTTTCACGACCCTAAAGGCAATTGGCAAACAGCCTCACTGGATATGGTGATCAGAGAACCGAGGCTAACTGTACCCGACAGGTTTTCTAATGTCAGGCTCGATGTACCATCAAGAACCTTCAGCCTGGAAAGAAACAGGGGAGATCATGTTTCTACTCATCTTGTAGACGAAAATGGTCAGGCAAAAACCTTGCTGGACGGCAAACCGGAAACGGACCCGGAACTGATTGAAAAATATCGTCTCCAGCCTGAGCGAAACACCAATTATCGGGGCTACTATGAGTTTATGTACGGCTTACCCATGGTGCTTCAGGGAGACAACTATCAGATGAAAGAAGTTCGCGAGGTGACTTTCAATAAGCAGAAAGCCATCAGCATTGATTTTGAACTGGGCGTCCCTATGATTGCCAGCAGTTGGCGCATCTTTTTCTCACCTGAAGACTACAGCGTTTTAGGCCTTGAGACACTGGGAGAAAAGCCTGAGGAAGGAGAGTATCTGATTTTCAATGGTAGTGCTGATATGAAAGAGATGAACCTGGCCCGCTTCAGACATTGGTACGACAAGACCAATGATGAATACAGGGGATCAGATATTTTAGTTTCGTACAAGTAAGGATAAAAGTTGGTTTCAATCAGTCCGGTGGTCCTATTCGATAAGGTCATCATCGGTTTCAACAAAGTCGAAAAATTGATCCAACAGGCTCTTTCTTTCATTTTCCCAGGCCTTTGATTCTGCCAAGAGCACTTCAGTCTGATCCTCCGTAAAACCCATTTTTCCTAATGTTCTAAAAGCAATAGCATAAGATGCACCAGCTTCTTTAAGCGACACAATAATATCATAATAACTCCGGCCAGTTTCTTTCCACTCAAGCGCTAAGTCCACGAAGGGTTTTACTCTCTTATTCATCTATCTAATTGATAATCAAGGATAAATATACTTTTGAATATCTTCTCCTTTCATTCCTCATTCAACCCTATACGCACAAGAGGGCGGCAAAGCCGATAACAGTGCGAAATACAAGGTGGTTGGATTTGGTGTTATCGGAAAGGGTTCCTGCCTGCCTTAGTACCTAAGTACGGCCGGCACGGTTTCGTCCTTTTTGGCCGCAAAAAGTGACAAATTAAACTTACGAAACAGTGCGGTCAAGATTAGCCTATACTGGTAATTAATATAGAAGGATAAATGATACTTGACAGAAATACTGAACACGTATACTGAACCTTTGGGGTTCAGTTTGTCCTTCATGAAAAAATACAAATAAAAAAGAGAACCTCTTCTATTCGAAGAGGTTCTCTTTTTATCTCATAAAACAACGCAGTGCGCTGATTTCTATTTCTTTCTGGCTCTCCAGGCTTCTTGCTTGGCGCTGTCACCTACTGTCACCAATAGTCTGCATGGTCCGGGTACTAATACCAGCTTCACTTCCTGATCTCCAAAATCATCTACCTCAACTGGTACGCCTTCCCCAAATTCCACATCATAGCTATAGCGCCCTTTGTGGTCTTTCTGCTTACGAATATAATTCTTCGCGAAGTAGGCAGTCGGTAGCAGCACGTCATTGTCCGGGCAGAACTCATCATGCACCAGCGCAATTGCTTCCTCTAACTCATTTCCAAACTCTTCCAGAAAAGTGTCTTCCATATCGTGGAGTTCCTCTTCCAGGTCATCGTATCGCTCGTCACTATAATCAAGATCATCCAACTCATTGATCTTATCGGCAAGTAGTGCAAAATCCGCATTCAGCTTATCAACATCCATATTTATCAGGTTAGCAGCACAAAGAATGGAACTTAGATAAAAACATGCAAGCCATTCTGAAAAAAGGTTTGACCCATGAGCCTGGCACAAGCTGAGAGGTCAAATAATCAGCCCTTAAGGCCAGTATTTCAGGGGAAAGAAAACCACCAAAACTTTTGAATTAGGAAATATGAAAACGACATTTGAACCACCCTCGGAAATGGCTTTAAAAAATCCTTTTCTGAAGAATGATGAATGCTAAATGATCAATTTTGAATCGCAAAATCATTTCACATTCATCATCCAACATTCGACATTTGAACTATATGGATACAGCAATTCAGGCAAAAGCAGACAGCTGGCTCAACAGTAATATTGACCAGGAGAGTAAAGCGGCCATCAGGGCACTCTCTGCAGACGAGCTCGCTGACTCATTTTATAAAGATTTAGAGTTTGGTACCGGAGGCCTTCGTGGTGTAATGGGCGTAGGCTCTAACCGCATGAATAAGTACACTGTAGGCACTGCCACCCAGGGTCTGGCCAACTACTTATTAAAGGCTTTCCCCGGTGAAGAAATCAAAGTGGCTATCGCCCATGACAGCCGTAACAACAGCACCTTTTTCGCTGACATTACAGCTTCGGTCTTTTCCGCCAATGGCATTTTTGTATACCTCTTCGATGAGCTAAGACCAACCCCAGAGCTTTCTTATGCCATAAGGCAACTTGGTTGTAAAAGTGGTGTGGTGGTCACAGCCTCACACAATCCACGCGAATACAATGGCTATAAGGCCTATTGGGATGACGGAGCACAGGTAACCCCTCCACACGACAAAAACATTATCGCAGAAGTAAAGGCGATCGACAGCATTGATGAGGTGAAATTCGCTAAGAATGAAAGTCTGGTAAAGCTTATCAGCAAAGAGGTGGATGAACCTTACTTGCAAGCAATACTTGACCTTACCCTGGCCCCTGAGGCGGTAGCACGGCAGTCAGATCTGAAAATTGTATTCTCCCCTATTCACGGTACGGGCATTACCCTGGTACCTGAGATATTGAAGCGTAAGGGTTTCACCAATGTATCTGTAGTTGAAGAGCAGGCAGAGCCCAATGGTGACTTCCCAACTGTGGTATACCCCAACCCTGAGGAGCGTGAAGCCATGACTCTGGCACTGGACAAGGCTACGGAGCTTGATGCAGACCTGATCATGGCCACTGACCCGGATGCCGATCGTGTGGGGATTGCAGCAAAAAATAAAGTCGGAGAATTTGAGCTGCTCAATGGAAATCAGGCAGCCACCTTGCTCATCTACTATTTGCTGAAGAAGTGGAAAGAAAATGGGAAGATTGATGGTAATCAAATGATCATCAAAACCATTGTGACTTCTGACCTTCTCGATCGGATTGCCGAGAGCTTTGGAGTAGACTGCCCCAATACGCTCACCGGATTTAAATACATCGCGGCAGTCATTAAAGAGTTGGAAGGTAAGAAAGAATTCATCGGAGGTGGTGAAGAAAGCTATGGCTATATGATCAGCGACTTTGTACGCGATAAAGATGCCATTGCCTCCTGCGCTATGCTGGCAGAAATGACTGCCTGGGCCAAAGATCAGGGCCTCTCGGTATTCGATCTGCTGGCAGAGGTTTATGAGCAATATGGTTTCTACCTGGAAGCATTGGTCTCCATGACCAAAAAGGGTATGCATGGTGCTGAAGAAATCAAGCAAATGATGGTGGACCTGAGACAGCAGACCCCGGCTACCATTGGAGGTAGCAAGGTGGTCAAATCCATTGATTATCTTTCTTCTGTAGAGAAGAACTTGGTTACCGGAACTGAAAAACCGGTAAATCTGGATAAATCCAATGTGCTTCAGTTTATGCTGGAAGATGGTACCAAAATTTCTGCGCGCCCATCAGGCACCGAACCAAAAATCAAATTCTATATCTCAGTCAATACACCGCTGGAAAGCAAGGAGCTCTTTAACCAGACAAAAGCCCTGCTGGAAGAAAAAATAGAAGTAATTAAAACCGATTTGAAACTATGAGTCAAACAGTACAATCACTCAAAGCCCTTTTTGAAAGAGATCTCAATAGCCTGAAAAAAGAGCTAATGGCCTACGAGGATGAATCCCAGCTGTGGATCGTGCAAGGAGGCATTTCAAACTCTGCCGGCAATCTGGTACTTCACCTTTGCGGCAACCTTAAACACTTTATCGGAGCGGTACTCGGTGGCTCTGGCTATATCAGGGAACGAGACAAAGAGTTTAATGATAAGAATGTACCTCGTGCCGAGATGGCCGCCAGTATTGACGAAACCCTGGAGATAGTACTCAAAACATTGGATAGCCTGGATGATGCCGCCCTCGCCAAAATCTATGAGGTAAGGGTTTTCAATGATAAGCCTATTACGACCAATATATTTTTACTTCACCTCTCAGGTCATCTGATGTATCACCTTGGCCAAATCAACTATCACAGGAGGTTACTTACAGCTCAATGATAGAAATACTGGAGAACGTATCTCTCAAAGCTTACAATACTTTTGGACTGGAGGCAAAGGCTGCTCATTTTCATGAGTTCACCAGTATTACCGGGCTTATCGAGGCACTGGCTCAAAGGAAAGAAGACCAGGAGCTGCTGATTTTAGGAGGTGGCAGTAATATGCTACTTACGCAGGACTTTGAGGGACTTGTACTCAAAAACGGACTTAAAGGGATCGAACTCCTCAGCGAAGATGATGATCATGTTCTGGTCAAGGTAATGGCCGGAGAAAACTGGCACCAGTTTGTGCTTCACTGTATTGCGCAGGAATGGGCTGGTGTAGAAAACCTCTCCCTCATACCGGGTACAGTAGGTGCGGCACCCATGCAAAATATCGGGGCCTACGGGGTAGAAATCAAAAATGTATTTGAGCATCTGGAGGCTGTGGAAATTGCCACGGGCGAAGTGCATCGCTTCGACAATGCAAGCTGTGAATTTGGCTATCGGGAGAGCATTTTCAAAAAAGAAGCTAAGGGAAAATATGTCATTGCCTCGGTTACTTTCAGGCTAAACAAAACTCCTGCCTTCAATACTTCCTATGGTGCTATTCAAGACACTCTGGAAGCTATGAGGGTGGAAACCCTGACCCTTAAGGCAGTCAGTGATGCTGTGATCAGCATTCGCCAAAGCAAGCTGCCCGACCCTGTAGAAATCGGCAATGCAGGTAGTTTCTTTAAAAACCCCAGCATAGACAAATTCGACTATGAAGGTCTGAAAGCTGAATTCGGCAGCATCCCAGGCTATAAGCAACCAGGCGATTTGGTCAAGATACCGGCCGCCTGGCTGATTGAGCAGGCAGGCTGGAAAGGCAAGACCTTTGGGCAGATTGGTGTTCACAAAAACCAGCCCCTCGTATTGGTAAATTATGGTGAAGGCAAAGGCTCAGATATCAGAAACCTGGCTTTTGAAATTCAAGCGTCCGTTGCCGATAAATTTGGTATTGAGTTGACTCCTGAGGTAAATATTATTTGACAATGGACAAGAGCAAAATCATAGATCACTACACTGAAGAAATAGCCTCCGGACGCAAAGATTTCGGGCAGGTAAGAGCTGACCTCAAAACACTGGGTCATGAGGACGAGTATATCGATCAGGTGATTCGCTATATAGATAACAAACTGATTGCCGGAGATTTCCAAAAGGTGGGTAAAAAGCTCAACAGGGAGTATTTCTACGTGGGGATCTTTCTTTTAGCTGCCGGCCTGATCTCAACACTGGGCACATATTTTGGAATTATCGATATAGGCAATGTCTATGTGATCACCTATGGTCCTATAGCCGCAGGACTAGGCCTGATCGTGAAATTCAGGCCCTGAAGAATTAAGGGGATCACCATCATTTAATTGATCTCATCTATTCCGGTTCACCCCATGCGATAGTCTGAAAATTACCTATCTTTGGGCCGATTTTCTCCCCCATATGTCTAAGCGAACCCCTGCCCTTGGTTTTATCCTGGTAACCGTACTGATTGATGTAATTGGTGTTGGTATTATCATCCCTATTATTCCTGATTTATTGGCAGAGCTGGGTATTGAAGATCCCGGTGATGCCTCAAAAATGGGTGGCTTACTGATTTCCTCCTATGCCATAATGCAGTTCTTTTTTGCACCAATTCTTGGGGGGTTAAGCGACCGGTATGGCAGAAGACTTGTGATACTTATCTCCCTTTTGGGGCTCACCACTGACTACCTGCTCACCGCCTTCGCTCCAACACTGCTCTGGCTATTCGCTGGTCGTATTGTAGCTGGGATTGGCGGTGCTTCGTTCACCACCGCTTCGGCTTATATAGCAGATATCAGTACTCCTGAAAAACGAGCCCAAAATTTTGGTATGATCGGAGCGGCCTTCGGGGTTGGTTTTGTGATCGGCCCTATCATTGGTGGTTTTTTAGGGGAATTTGGCACCCGTGTTCCTTTCTTTGTGGCGGCTGGCCTCAGCTTTGCCAACTGGATTTATGGCCTGTTCATTCTGCCGGAATCACTTCCTGTGGAAAACAGACGAAAGTTTGACTGGAAGAGAGCTAATCCCCTCGGTACGTTCATCAACCTGATGCGCTACCCAAAGTTGATCACCTTATTCATTTCCTTCTTTATTATTTATCTGGCAGGCCATGCTGTACAGAGTAACTGGTCGTTTTTTGGTAAGGAAGTTTACGCCTGGGGCCCAAAACAAATTGGTATTTCTCTCACCCTGGTAGGAGTAAGTGTTGCCATCGTACAAGCCGTTTTGATCAAGAATGCCGTAAAAAAGTTCGGTCAGAAGAAGACAGTCTATTACGGTCTTATCTTCAATTTTCTGGGTTTGATTCTGTTCTCTATAGCAACTGAAGAGTGGATGATTTATACTTTTCTGCCTGTCTATGTATTAGGAGGCCTTGCTGGCGCCACTCTTCAGGCTATCATGTCCAGTCAGGTTTCGCCAACTGAGCAAGGCGAGCTTATGGGCACCTTCACCGGGCTTCAAAGCCTCGCCAATATTCTCGGTCCGCTTATGATGACTTCTGTATTCTCTTATTATACAAGAGATGTGGGTGTTTATTTTCCAGGCTCAGCTTTTGCTCTTGCGGCTGTGCTTTCCCTTACCAGCGGGCTTATGATCTTCTTTGCCTTGAAAAACAAAGGCCTGAAGCTCAGCTAGACTGTTTCTCGTTTTCAATCGACTGCATGGTTTTTGACCTATTTACAGTTTAAATAGACCTTCTCCTTTTTTCTTAGCATATTGGTTTTAAGCAGCATGCCAACTATATGAGTTCTGATTCCAAAGACCCTTCCAGGCAAAGCCAGGGCAAAATCAACCTGTTCGTCAATGACGAAACCTCTCCACTCGAAGTCGTTGTACTCGGCACAGCCCGTGATATGGGCGAACCACTTGATATCAATCCGGTAAGCAAATTTCATATGGAGAATGGCTCCTATCCTACTGAAGCCGAGCTGAAGAGAGAAATAGCCACTTTTGAAAAGGTGCTCCACGACCAGGGCATTCAGGTATACCGACCTGAGACGCTCAAGGGGGTAGATCAGATCTTTACACGGGATATAGGCTTTGTTATAGAAGACAAGTTTGTTGTGGCCAACATGCTGGAGTCTGTAAGGCAGATTGAACTACCAGCCATTCAGTATCTATTGGATCAAATCAATCCAGATGATATTTTGAGGGCCCCTGCTGCTGCCAGAATAGAAGGAGGTGATGTGATTCTGTATGGAGATCATATATTCGTGGGAATCAGCCTTCGTACCAACCGGGCAGGCTATGAGTTTCTAAAAAGGGCCTTTCCTCATAAGCAGGTACATGCTATACCGCTTGTGACCAGCGATGACCCTGACGAACATGTACTGCACCTCGATTGTACCTTTCAGCCTGTCGGTAGAGAGCATGCCATCATCTATCACGATGGTTTCAGGGAAAAACCCGAGATTCTTGACAGGCTCTTTCCCGCTGATAAACAAATCGAGGTAACCCTTGATGAAAAAACCCGGATGTTCCCGAACGTCTTTTCCATAGGCCCTGAAAAGGTAGTCATCGAAAACAGCTTTTCTACTCTTAAAACAGCTTTGGAAGCGAGGGGATTTACAGTCTTTGGCGTTGACTATACAGAGACCTCAAAGCTAAGCGGGTTGCTACGCTGTTCAACCCTCCCATTGAGACGTACCAAAACCGTTGAAAAAGCCGAAGGATAACTTCTCAGACCAATCAGCCGGCTATAACCGCTATAGGCCGGTGTATCCCCCGGAGCTCTACGAGTTTATATTTTCGCACTGCTCTGGTTTCCAAACCGCCCTGGATTGTGCAACAGGAACAGGTCAGGTCGCACAGATTTTGAGCAAGCAATTTGAGCAGATATATGCTACAGACATTAGTCACAACCAGCTCAACGAAGCTTATCAGGCCCCGAATATTCGATACAGTATTCAACGGGCCGAACAAACAGATTTTGCCGACCATTCCTTTGATCTGATCACCGCAGGTCAGGCCTATCACTGGTTTGACTTTAATGCTTTTGGCAAAGAAGTTAGTCGCCTGCTTAAACACGGAGGAATTGTCGCAGTGTGGACCTATGGACTTTTGCGCCTGGATGATGTCATTACTCCCCTACTAGACAGCTTTTATCAGGACGTAACCGGCCCCTACTGGGATGAGGAACGGAAGTGGGTAGACAAGGGCTATCAACAAATGCCTTTCCCCTTCGATGAAATCTCAACAAATTTCCGATTCGAGATTTGCAGTCAATTTACCCTTGCTGAATTTGAAGGATACCTGAATACCTGGTCGGGAGTGAAGCATTTTATAAAAAAGCGGGGTTACAATCCTGTAGACCAGTTTATAGAAGAGATACGCCCCTTATGGCAAGCGGAATTCCAAAAGGTGAATTTTCCGGGTTATCTAAGAATGGGCAGACCTCTGTCATCCTTGAAATCATGTCTGACAAAACAGAACTGTTTCTAAACAATTTGTTTTCGTTGTTATCATCAGGTCTATTAACCAAAGCATACTATTTGTACCTTAGCATAAGGTCATTATCAAATAACTCATGGAAGCCAAGTTAACCTTTTGGACTGTGCTCTTTATTGCAGCCTCCGCTCAGGGAGCTTTCCTTTCCATCATGTTGTTTCTGAAGAAGGCCGGGAAAAACAAAATCAGCCAATCTCTGCTGGCAGCACTCATCTTTACATTTACGGTCACCATTGGCTATTACACCACCTTTTGGACAGAAATCAACCCTAGTCTGCCCAGGTCTCTGGTACTGATTCTTCAATTCACTTATCTGTTTGGTCCCATTTGCTGGCTCTATCTGTATGTCACTTTAAATAAGGGCTGGCCAAAAAATGTCTGGCTGCATTTCACCCCCTTCGTACTCATTGGCATTCTGTATCTGTTTCGTTTTTCCGTGATTCAAAACCTGGGCTTACCTGTGATGTTTTTCGCAGCAAGTCAAACGGCCCACCTGATCATCTATGCCATATTAAACCTCTGGCTTACCAGAACCACCGGCAACAATCGCTGGGCAAAAAGCGTGGCACTTTCTTTTATGGGCTATGTAGTTTGCTTTGCGGCATATCATGTTTTGAACTGGACAGGACTATTGGTATTAGAATACGATTATATGGTATCATTGGGCATGGCCATATTCATCTATTATATAGGCTATCATGGTTTTAAAACACCCGTGATTGAAGACCCCACTCCCGAGGCTAAGTACCAAAAATCGTCTTTAACAGAGAATTCCATCGAGTATATCGTAGACAAGTTGGATGGAATTATGAGCACGGAAAAGCTTTATACCCAGGGAGATCTGAAACTTCAGGAAGTAGCTACAAGGCTTGACATTACCGTTCATGCCCTGTCACAGGCAATCAATGTGGCCAAGGATCAGAAATTCACAGACTACCTGAATGAGCTTCGGGTGGAGGAGGCCAAAAGATTGATGGCATCTGAAGAGTATGAACAGGCCAAACTCATGGCCGTGGCCATAGACTCTGGCTTTAACAACAAAACCTCCTTTCTCAACGCCTTTAAAAAGTTCACTGGCAGAACACCCTCTGAATATCGCAAAGAACTGCTTGAAGAGAAACAAGAAACTCCCCAGCCACAGGACTAACAACTCTCCCAAGGTAAAGATTCCCAGATCTTAGCCAGGTCGAATTCAACATTTAAAATCCGACATCCACCATTCCTGTGTGTTTTAAGGCAAATCTTATAGGCATTACCGACAATTCCTTCATAAGCCGCCTATTTGAAAAGAAAAAGCCATGCGGATTCTCTTTTCATTTGTGCTGATCAGCTGCGTTTTCACCCTGAAGGCTCAGAATTGGGTGAAGGTTGATAACGAAGTCTTCAAAGAAAACAATAACACGAACGGTGTCAGTTTTGTGGATATTGACAATGATGGTGATCAGGACCTTTTCCTATCCAATGCACATACCCCATTCGGATTCAATACCATCTATCGCAATGATGGATCGGATCAGTTTGTCAAAGTTGAGGCCGGAGAAGTCACAGGCCTGCAAGCCATTACTTTCGGTCATACCTGGGCGGACTTTGATAATGATGGTCTGCCGGACCTGTTTATTGCCAATGGCTTCTCAAAAATGGGTTCACTGCTCTATAAGAATCTGGGCAACTTCAAGTTCAGAAGAATCGAAAGTTATAATGTGGGAAATAACTCCGTGTTGGCCTTTGATGCGGCCTGGGGCGATTACGATAATGATGGCTGGCTCGACCTGGTCACCATCCACCCTGCCCGCTTTGTTGGTAAGCCCATTAACAGTAACTCGCTGTTTAAGAACAATGGCGACCTCACTTTTGCCGAAATAATCAGCACTCCCATTACCGGCCCGACTGCCCCTTTTACCAATGGCACCTGGAGTGATTATGACCTGGATGGAGATATGGACCTCTTTATTGGGAGTGGACCTGCCAATGGCACGGTGGCCCCTGATTTCCTATATCAAAACCAACTCAAAGAGAGCGGAAAGGCCTCCTTCAATCGCATCACCAACATCAGTTTTGCTACAGATGCCAATGATGGCCAGACCTGGAACTGGATAGACCATGATAATGATGGAGACCTGGACCTTTTTATGACCAACTACTCCGGTACAGCCAATCCGCAGGGCACTCCTCCCGGAATGCTCAATAACTTCTATCATAACAAGGGTGATACCATCGTAAGGATAACCGAAGGACCTTTGGTAAATGAAATGTCTGTCTCACTGGCCAATATGTGGGCTGACTTTGACAATGACGGTTATGTGGATGTTATTGTAGGCAACAGTGGTACTACCAACAAGCATTACCGCAACAAAGGCGATGGCACTTTTGAATATGTGGCCAATAGCTCTATAGAAGCTCCCGGAGCCAAGAACACCTGGGGTATGACGAATGGGGATTATGACAATGACGGGGACATCGACATTTATATTTCCAATAAGATCTCCTATATCAATGGAGGTGCCAATGGTGGCACACCTAACTTCCTTTATCGCAACGACCTCAGTAACGGTAATCACTGGCTCATTGTAAAGTGTACTGGAGTTAAATCCAATAAATCAGCCATAGGGGCCATTGTAAGAGTTACCGCTACACTGAATGGTAAAACGATGACCCAGACCAGGGTGATAGGAACCAATAACACCTTTTTAGGTGACAATGATATCCGCGCCCACTTTGGCCTGGCCAATACAGAAAGTATCAGCAGCATTCAAATAACCTGGCCCTCCGGTCAGGTTGATGAATACAACAATATCTCCGCTAACCAGATACTGGAGGCCATTGAAGGTGAAAGCCTGAAGTAATATCTGAATCACTATTACCTGACCTGAATCGCACTTATGAAAAAGATCACAGCTATTGTATTTCTCACCCTGCTCGCTACGAGCTATCAATCAGCTCATGGCCAGGCAGCCAGCGACATGAGTGAAACCATCAGCGGCCAGCACCTGAAGCCTTATAGTAACAAATGGAAGGTGTATTCTGTAGATGGGCAGGGAAAGGATACGCTTGTAACCATCTGGACAGATTATGCCCAGTTGATTGAGCTGGATGGGAAAGCATACATCAGCAGAATTCAGGAGCTCTACAATCCTTCCATGCAGTTACAAGAGCTATGGACAAACCTCTTTGAGCACCAAACCCTGCTTCCTTATCGGGCCAGTCAATTCAAAACCACAGGAGATTATACCTATACCGAGTTTGGGGAAGAGAAAGTAGTACACAGCACCAAAACGGCTACAGAAGAAGCCGCAAACGTTGACTACCCAGGTGATGGCAAGACCTATGACTGGACCATGTATGGAGTACTGCTTTCAGGCCTCCCTTTCAAAAAAGGGGAAGTTTATTCCATACCTGTATTCAGCCAGCAGACTGAAACAGGAAAGGGGACCATTGTTGCGACCATAGCAGAGAAGGAAACAATCACAGACGATAACAAGAAGCAGTACGATACCTGGAAAGTCAATACGAATGCAGGACTCACCTTCTGGCTTACTAAAAAGGTACCCTATGTCATTCAACTCTCCTACCCGACTCAAAATGGTGGCAAAATGATCTGGAGAATGTACGAATAGTCCGTTTTGAAGGAAAATCTTATAGGTTTTGGCCTCTGGTATACCTGGCAAAGGTAATTTAGGTCAAAACGAAAGAAATGAAAAAGCTCATAGTAGGAGGTCTCTTGGTTATCATAGGCTTCTCAACAAGTGCCCAGTCCAACCCGGAATCCAGTTTCGATTTCTGGGTGGGCACCTGGGACCTCACCTGGCAGGGAGCCGGAGGTAAAACAGAAAAGGGCCGTAATGTCATTACCAGGGTACTGGATGGCAAAGTGATTCAGGAAAACTTTGAAGCACTCGAAGGAGTTCAAAAAGGCTATCTGGGCATGAGTATTTCCGTATACAACCCCAACACTAAAACCTGGCACCAAACCTGGATGGACAACCAGGGTGGTAACATCAACTTTACCGGTGAAATTGACGGAGATCGGAAAATGTTCAAAACGGCTCCTCAGCAACGCAATGGTCAGGAGGTAATTTCAAGGATGGTTTTCTATGATATTACAAAAGACGCATTCAATTGGGACTGGGAGTCAAGCTCTGATGGAGGTAAGACATGGAACCTCAACTGGAGGATAAAATACACCCGGGCAAAGTAATTTTTTACTCCCCGCCAGTATTCTTTTTTATAAATCCCGTTACAAACAACAATGAAGAGAAGGCGACTCATATTTGCTGCCGGGGCGATAGCCCTGATCAGGCCTTTTAAAACCATGGCCGGCTGGCTGAAACCTACGCAGACCCAGGACGTCTCTGAGGCTTTTTACCAGCTTGATCAGCTCGAAAACGAGCTTACCAAAAGCAAAAAACGGTACCTGCCTTTTTTGAATGTAGAAACTTTGAGAACGGGGCTGTACGTACTTCCTGCAGGCGTAGAAGACCAACAGCAACCACATGCTCACGATGAAGTGTATTATGTTGTCAGTGGCAATTCCAAATTTATTGCCGGAGGCAAAACTACTGATGCCAAAGCTGGTTCGATACTATACGTTAAGGCCAAAGTAGAGCATCGCTTTTTTGACATCGAAGAAGAGCTGAAAATTGTGGTTTTCTTCTCAAACATGACTTAAGGTCACATGTAGTGTAAGACACTTTTTTCATATACAAGTACAGCCTTACTACCTATAAAGCTGTTTACCAAAATGCCCGTCTCTTTGAGCGGGCATTTTACTTTAACTGTCATCATCAAACCACTCTCCATAATACAAATACTGTCCTGATTAAAAAAAGAAGGCGAAGCTCAAATGAACTCCGCCTTCGGTTGGTTTGTGGTTGAATATTCTATTCTTCAATAAAGTAGAGCATTACCCTTCTGTTGAAGGCTCTACCTCTTACTGTTCTGTTGGATTGTACCGGAGTATCTTCGCTAAACGTCTTTGTTTCCATCTGATCTGCATTTACCCCTTTATTGATCAGGTAATTGTATACCTCAGTATACCTTCGCTGACCCAAGGCCACATTATAAGGATTGGTACCGTAAGCATCCGTGTGGCCTGCCACCATAATCCTTAAGTCTCTTCTCGATGTCAACAGTTCTGCAGCTTCGTCCAGTCTCTGGAAGAACTCTGATTTAATTGTATGTCTGTCAAAGTCAAAGTATACATTGGGCAGCTCAATTTCATCAGCCACCGGTGGTACAACTACTGGTGCCTCTGGTTCATCAGCACTCACTTCTTCTTTTACAACAGGTTCAGGCTCTGGTTCTGGTTCCGGCTCAGGCTCTGGTTCAGGAGTTGGTTCCGGCTCGGGCTCAACTACCTCCACAGGAGCAAGGCCTTCTGGCGGAGCTACCGGTAGGTTTGTCGGGTCAAGATCAAAGCTGTTGATCATGGTTATGTAGAGTATCTCCTCCCCCCTTTCACAGCCTACATAAAAATCCTGATTAATGTCAAACTCATCTCTGAAGAGCACGCGTACCTCGTGATCCTTTTCGTAGATCACTTCTCCATCTTTTTCTATCCTCAGGGTAAAGTCCTGCTCAATAGGCATGTCCATTTTATAAACTCCGGTAGCATCTGAAGTTGCCGTGAACTCATCTTCTCGGCCTACCACCGTGATTTTGGCATTGCCAATTGGTTTATCACCTTCACAATCGATTAACCTACCCTGTACCTGAGACTCAGAGAACATGATAATTCTGTAAATATCTACCTGACCATAACCATCAGGTCGGCTTGAAGACAAGTAAGCGTTCCTTCCATAAAGAGTGAAGAAAGTGTCATCGTTTGGCAGGTTGATCGGGGCACCCATATTCACCGGTGGGTTAAACTTACCTGCCGTACTATCATAGGTAGTTTTGAAAATATCGTAGCCCCCCATAGAGTCATGTCCCCTGGAAGAGAAGTACAAAGTACCATCTTCAGCCACAAAAGGAGCATCGTCATTCAGGGTAGTATTAAGTTCTTCAATAGGCTGAGGTCTACCCCAGCGGCCATTGTCACCTTTGTGTACAATGTATAAGTCGAGGTTTTCAGTGGTATGATTCACATCTGATGCAAAAATCATAGAGCTCTCATTGTTGTAGATGAAAGCATGAGAATCCCATCTTTTGGAGTTGAAAGGGAACGCCTCTTTTCTCCATCTCCCATTATCATCCTTTGTGTACATGAAAAGATCTTCATCGATAAAGGTGATAAGTTTAGAATCTCCATCACTCAGCTGAATAGGTGCCTCATTGGTTCGGGAGCCATTAAAACCCTCGAGAGGTTTATCCTTATTCCACTCATCTTTGTCATTCATGTCAGCACTCAGCACCTGCTCAATCGGCTCCCCATCATCTCCCACTTTAGAAGAACCTTCTCTTCTGGCAGTGAAGTAGATTCCCCGCTGATCTTCGGTTACTACCTGGCTGTACTCATTACCACCCGAATTAATATTAGGCCCCAGGTTCTTTATAATAATATCTGCCGGATTAGGCAGGTATTTCTTGGCATTCTGAATGTTGTTGCTCACCAGAATATACTCCGGTCTTAAAAAATCTTCGAGGTCTTGCAGGCGTACGCTCCTGATTGTCTGTTCTGCTTCGGCCACCTGCTCGTCCAGTAAATAAGCCTTTGCAAACTTGACGTAATAAAAAGGGACATCTTTACCTACAGGAGCGGCCTCCTTGAACAGCGTAATTGCCTCGTCCAGTCGGTAGCGCTCGGTATGGCAGATGCCAGCAAGCATTTTAGCCTCATAGTTCTTAGGCTTCTTTTTCATTATGGGTTCCAGCAGTCCCAGCGCGACCTCATAGTCGCCCTCGTCCATTGCCCCATATACCTTATTAAGGTTTTGGGCCTGCATTGCAAAACCGGTAAGAAAGACTGACAACACAGTCAATAATATGATCCTTTTCATCTGATCAGAAATTAAAGTAGAGTTCGAAAAAATAATCGACAGATTGGTCGAATTGCTGATGGTTTGTTGGAGGTCTGAACCGAAGTTCATAGGCGAATATATAAAATTCCCCTGTATGAAGAAACCACTACTTAATAAAAGTAGATAAGGCTATCCAGGGAAAATGAAACAGAAATCTCATTCCCTACCTCCCCTAATGCAGTATTTGCCTGAAATACAAAGGGCCTGCCCCCGGCCAGTTCACCCTCAACACTAAATCGATCGCCAAGAAAAAACGTATCAGAAACAGATACCTTCAAAGTTTGAAGTCCTGGAATTTCACCAGCTCGTACATCCTCGGCACGAATGCCTACTGCTGTGGCTCTTCTCTCTCTGACTTTTTCGAATAACCCGGGCAGTTGTACCGCCATCGCCTCGGGTTTGAAGATGTTGATAGGCCCAAAAAAACGGGCAATATCGAGGTTTTCAGGTCTTCGGTAAAGTGTCTCAGGACTGCCTTGCTGGAGGAGTTTACCTCCCTTTAAAAAGCCAATTTGATCTGAAATCATCAAGGCATCACGCGTATCGTGCGTCACAAAAACCAGCCCAACCCTGGCGGCTTTCAGAATCCTTAACACTTCCCTAAGCAGCTGAGATTTATTTACAGGATCGAGCTGACTGAAGGGTTCATCCATCAAAAGCAAGTCAGGTTCATCTGCCAGAGCTCTTGCTAATGCCACCCGCTGCTGCTGACCTCCCGAAAGCTCTCTGGGCAATCTGCCTGCCAGTTCCTCAATGCCGCAAAGCTGTAGCAACTCCCTTACACGTTCGTTGGCATAAACTTTATCATAGGAGAGTAAGGGATACCTGAGGTTTTCAGCCACCGTCATATTGGGCATCAAATCAAAATCCTGAAAAACCATCTTTATAGCGGAGTTTCCCGCAATAAGCTGTTCTTCTGGATTTTCAAGGGCCTTTCCCTGAAAGCTAATCTCTCCTGAATCGGGTTTGAGTAAACCGGCCAGCATACGCAGCAAGGTTGATTTGCCAGAACCGCTCTCTCCTACAAATGACAGTATTTCTCCGGCTTCCATCGTGAAGGATAATGAATTGACAGCACCCAACGATTCGCCCGGGTAGGCCTTGGAAACCTCATGTACGACCAAAAGTGAAGCCATATAAAAAAGGCCTGCACCCATAAGCGCAGAGCCTTCACTGTTTTTTATCAGGTAAAATTATTTTTCGTAGCTAATGCGGTAAATACAATGTGCAACATCATCGGATACAAGTATTGAACCATCAGGCATTTCAAGAATATCAACCGGTTTGCCCATGCCTTTGTTCGTTTCTTTATTCAGCCATCCGCTGGCAAAAACTTCGCTGTTCACGACTTCATCTCCTTCAATCTGTACAAAGCGCAACTGATAACCAATGTGACCTGCCTCAGGAGAGCGGTTCCATGAGCCATGTTGCGCTACAATAAGGTTGTTCTTGTACTTGGCAGGAAACATATCTCCCTGGTAAAAACGTAACCCTAATGGTGCTGAATGCGGCTCAAACTTAAATTTGGGCTCGGTGAACTTATCTCTGGGGTATTTATCTCCAAAATCAGGATCAGGAATATCACCCTGATGCCAGAAAGGAAATCCAAAGTGTAATCCTTTTTCAGATGCCAGGTTCAGTTCACAGGCTGGAATATCATCTCCCAGCAAGTCTCTGCCATTATCCGTAAACCACATCTGCTTTGTATCCGGGTGCCAAGCAAAGCCTACACTGTTTCTCACACCCTTGGCATACACTTCCAGGCCTGAACCATCAGGGTTGATACGCGTAATACTCGCATATACCTCGTTTTCGTCCTCCTTGTCACATACATTGCAAGGCCCACCTACTGGTACATAGAGCTTACCATCAGGGCCAAAAGCAATGAACTTCCAGCCATGGTGGCGGTCTGTAGGATAACCATCATAGATCACTTCGGATTGAGGATTCGCCAGATTATTCATGATATCCGGGAAGCGATGAATTCTGTTTACCTCGGCCACATAAAGGTCTCCATCTCTGTATGCCACACCGTTAGGCATTGTAAGCTCTGTAGCGATGGTATCCCATTTATCTGCTACCATGTCTCCATCCGTGTCGGTCAGTGCATAAACGTTCTTCCTCCTGCGGTTCCCTACAAAAACGGTCTTTCCGTCTGGAGTACTGGCCAGCGAACGGGCGTCCCTTATGTTTCCGGCAAAAACAGAAATTTTAAAGCCTTCGGGAAGCTTAATCCTGGCCGTCAGCGAATCATATTCCGGATAGAGATTCGACACAGGACCCGAGGTTTTACAGCCGTCTGTGAGTATCACGAAAAAGGACACTAAGGCCAGAGCGAGGATTTTCTTGAACATAGTAGTTTTGTTTGCCATGAAATTATTAAAAAAACTCCTATCCCCGACAGACGCTTTTATCAATGGCTTTAGTTTGATTTCTGAGCATCTAACCTAATTTTGCGGCATGATTTCCATCAATAACCTCTCGTACCTGATCGGAGGCCGTGCTCTTTTCGAAAATGCATCGCTCCATATTAAGCCTAAAGACAAAATAGGACTGATTGGGCTCAACGGAAGGGGTAAATCGACACTACTTCGTTTGATCGATGGAGAGTACCAGCCTACTGTCGGTGACATCAGTAAAAGCAAAGATTGCAGCATAGGTTTCCTTAATCAGGATTTACTTTCTTATCAGTCAGATGACAGCATCCTGACAGTTGCCATGCAGGCCTTTGGACGGGCGGTTCAATTGCAGCAGAATATTGATAAAATTCTAAAGCAAATGGAGGTAGACTATGAGGATAGCCTTGTAGAAAAACTCACCAAAGCCCAGGAAGAATTCGAAGCCCTTGGCGGATACTCCATGCAGTCAGAAGCTGAAGCAATTCTGGAAGGAATAGGCTTTAAAACATCAGACCTGACCCGACCATTGCGCGAGTTTTCAGGAGGCTGGCGCATGCGGGTGATGCTGGCCAAACTACTGTTGGAAAAACCAGCACTGCTTATGCTGGATGAACCTACTAACCACCTGGACCTTCCCTCTATTCAGTGGATTGAGAATTACCTGCGTACCTATGAAGGTGCCATCATTGTGGTATCGCATGATCGCAAATTTCTTGACAATGTGGTAACCTCGATTGTAGAAGTTTCTCAGCTAAAGCTCAACCAATATTCAGGCAATTACTCATTCTATGTAGACGAGAAGCAGCTTCGAGAAGAGATTCAGAAAAACGCATTTATTAACCAGCAGCAGCAGATTAAGCAAACCGAACGCTTTATTGAGCGCTTTCGGTCCAAGGCCACCAAGGCCCGGCAGGTTCAATCAAGAGTAAAATCACTGGACCGGATGGATATGATCGAAGATGTGGTAGATGACTCAGTGGTTATGAACTTTAAGTTTGGCTTCAAACAGAAGTCCGGCAGGTTTATCATGGAGCTGAATAATGTATCCAAGGCCTATGGCGACCTGGAGATTATCAAAAACTCCACTACCCAGATAGAACGAGGTGATAAAATTGCCCTGATTGGGGCCAATGGAAAAGGTAAATCCACCTTGCTACGAATCATTGCCGGCACCGAACCTATTAAAGGGGAGCGTAAAGAAGGTTTTAATGTGCTTACCGGTTTCTATGCACAGCATCAGCTGGAGGCGCTGAATGTGGAAAATGAGATTCTGCAGGAACTTCAACAAGCAGGTAGTGCAAAGACCGAAACTGAGTTGAGAAGCGTTTTGGGTTGCTTTCTATTTTCCAACGATGACGTTTTCAAGAAGATCAAGGTGCTTTCGGGAGGCGAGAAATCTCGCGTAGCCCTGGCCAAAACCTTACTGGCAGAGTCGAATTTCCTGATGATGGATGAGCCGACCAATCACCTTGATTTTCTCTCTGTGAACATTCTCATCCAGGCACTGCAGCAGTTTGAAGGCACTTTTGTGGTAGTATCTCATGACAGACACTTTGTGAGCCAGATTGCTAATAAAATCTGGTACATAGAAGATTACGAGATCAAAGAGTACCCCGGTACATACGAGGAGTTTGTGGACTGGCAGGAAAACCGTAAAATACCCGCTGCCCCCAAAGCGACCAAAGCCGTAAACACCGAAAAGAAACCTAAAGAAGGCAAGAAAAAAACTCCGGATCAGGCAGCCGTCAACGAGCTTAAGAAGCTGGAAAAAGAGCTTGCTACGATCGAAAGTAAAATTGAAAACCTGGAGGTCGAAAAGCCCAAGCTAGAAGCTGAGATGGCTGATCCGGCCATATTTGCTGATTTCAACAAGCTTCAGGAAAAGCAGACGACTTACGAAGCGCTGGAAAAGGAGTTGGAAGCCGCTCAGGAAGCATGGGAGTCACTGGCAGAGCGCATCGATACACTCAACGATTGAGCCGTTTGAACGCTAATTGAGTGAGATTTTCAGCTTAAGCACCGAATCAGGTGTCAAAGAGACAGACTCAGGGTAAGGATTGAGTTCTATAAATTCTATCAGATAATTATCTACAATCACCGAGGCCTTCTCCACGTCATTCAGCGCCACTTCCTGCTCACCGGATTCTCTGGTTATCAGCAACACTACCTCTGCCCTGCCTTCCCATATGCAATCAACGGAGGTCGGACACCGTGAGTCATTGATTGCGGTCAACGATACCACAGTGTTATCAGCCATCACTACCTGCTCATCCGCTCTCAATTCAACAACAGAACCAAATTCAACGGTATCATCGCTACAAGCCGTGAAGCACAGGACCAAAACCAAGCCCGGGATCGCTCTCAGTAATGGACGCATGTTAGTTTTTTCGCTTGAGGTAATAGTTAAGCCCGAGCCCAAAGCCAAAGAACGATGGGGTGGTTGTGGCAACACCGGTAGTCTCACCAAGAGATGGAATGTACTGTCTGAAAAACACCTCACCCGATAAAGCGAATTTCTTATTGAGCTTATAATTCAATTCCAGGCCTGTGAGCACATTTACATTAAACCTGTTCAGAAGGTCTGTTTCTCCCAAATCCACTTTGCGCGTGTCAAGAAAATTCAATTCTCCTTTTACGGTATACCTCACGAAGTAATCAGCTCCCAGGCCAGCATTCAACACGACCCCAAAACGATTTCCGTCCAGCAATTTATATCCCATTTGTATAGGTATAGAGATACTGTGAATGGTATTGGTGAGTTCATATTCACCTGCATACCTCAACTGAGATGATGCACTCAGGGCATTGGTATTGCTATAAACAGGTAGCACACGGCCATCCTCCTCCGAATAAGCGTTGGAATTGGTCGCATAGCGATACTGGCTATAACGTAGCCCGGTCTTCAGAATCCACTTTCTGCCTATCTCAAAACCAATGCCACCTCCGATCGAAAGGGAGCCTAGTTGTTTTTCACTTTCATCGGTACTACTGCTTACCCTGAAATCTCCTGCCAGGGGGTCGTTGGCAATGTTTTCCTGCAAAGCAAGATCAGAACCACCTGAATTGGGATTGAAATTACCTCCGCCAAAGCTACCACTCAGGCTGGTACGGCTGGCGGTCAGTGTTTCTGTGGATTCAACTACATGAGTCGTATCTATTTCCAGTGGTCCCACCATGTTTTGTAGTTCCCAACGCAAACGAAGTGCAGCGATGCTCTCCTGCAAATCCTGAAGACTTAAAACATTCATACCTAATACTTCATCTTCTGTAAAACCGCTACCGGCCTGTAGCTGTGTCAGTACCTGTTCCTCAAAGCTCTCGCTTTTTTCAGCTGTGTTGGGTAAAGCAGCTATTAACTCAGTATTATTACCGGCTTCAGGCGTACTTTCCGTCAGGTCATTTATGTCGAGGCTTTTGGTATCTTTTGCTTGTAACTGTCTGTTTTGAATAAGTGATTCAGTCGATTGAATATCTTCTTTCAGGTCATTGACATCGGCAGAGTCAATTTTAGCAGTCAAGTCTTTTGCCGCATTTTCCTGGCTTTCTTTTTCCCCATCAGTTTCTGAGGTTTTAGCGATTTCTGTCTGTGGCCCTTCAGTGCCTCCTGCTGTAAAAAGCTCATCACGGAACAAAAAGCCCATGGTAAGCAAAAATAGAATCGTAGCAGCCACCCCGTAGGTTTGCCACATATAGAAAATCCCCACCTTCTTTTTAGGAGCAAGGCCTGCCTTTACACCATCCCACACTTGTGGTGACGGTGTAAACTCCGCTCCTTCAAAGGCATTTCGTAAGTCCTTTTCAAAATCACCCATTATACTGATATTTTCGATTGAACGATTTCACTCGCTTCAATGACCATGGCCTTCATCAAAGCCCTGGCGCGTGAGTACTGCGATTTCGAAGTACCCTCGCTTATCTCTAATTTCTCTGCAATCTCTTTGTGAGCATAACCCTCAATTGCAAACATGTTAAATACTGTCCTGCAGCCCACCGGAAGTTTCTGAATCATGGCCAACAACTCCGTAAAATGAAACTGAGAAAGGATCAGCTCCTGCTCCACATGCAAAGGCGTCTTTTCTATATCAAGCATAGGCTCTTGATAAAGCTTTTTCCTGTTGTGATTGATTGAGGTATTAATGACGATGCGCTTCATCCAGGTGAGAAACTGTGCCTCCTTTCTAAAACTTTCCAGGCTCTTAAAGATCTTGATAAAGGCGTCCTGCAAAATATCTTCAGCATCTGCCTGAGATTTGGCATAACGCATAGCCATAGGCATCAGCTTAGAAGCATAGCGGTCATACAATTCCCGCTGTGCCTGCTGGTCACCCTCTATGCACTTCGCTATTAAGTCTTCGTCCTGGAACATTCACTAAAAGAAGTCTTCCTTCCTTTCATTATACTCCGACACTACCCATCAGGATAGGGTTGGAATCATCACAAAAATAAATCATCAATTTGGAGCAATCTTTGTACCACCTAAGTTTAAGACAGAATAAACGCCTTCTCATGCCCAATTATTAAATAACATTTTAATTTCGTAGCGTTATTAAGCCCAGATGTATAAACTGTTTTCAACCCTTCTCATAACACAAATATTGCTCTTTTCGGCAATTCCGCTATCAGCCCAGCAAAAAGACATCATTTACGACAATCATGCTTATGAGGCGTCTATTCGGTCGATACAACTTCTTCCACAGGGAAACGGGATCAGCGACCGTTTTGCCCCTTCGGTAAAAAACATACAGGACCGTACTAACCTGATGTTAGAGTTTGATGACCTGGCTCAGGATGCCGACTATTACTTTGTACGTTTTATTCACTGCAATGCCGATTGGACTCCCTCCGACTTCAGGCCGGGTATGTTTGTGCAGGGTTTCAATGAATTTGAGATCGTAGATTTCGAGTTTTCATCGGAATCGAAGGTGAACTATGTCCACTATACCTTTCCGCTTCCCACTTTCAAGAAAACCGGTAATTACCTCGCTGTCGTATACCGTGACCGAAAAAAGGAAGACCTGGTGCTTACCAGGCGCTTTATGATTTATGAAAACAAAGCCCTGGTAGGTGCCCGGGTGCTGCGCTCCTCCAGCGTGTCCAATCGCATGACCCATCAGCGTATTGAGGCTACAGTGAATTATGGAGCCGTAAGAGCGACAGACCCCAGAAGAGATATCAAGGTAATGGTGCGACAGAATCAGCGTGCCGACAAGGAGAAGTCTCTTCAGCCCACCTTTCTGGATGAAAACCAGGGTGTATTAAAGTACCAGAACCTAGGAGATGAAAATGACTTTGCAGGAGGTAATGAATTCAGGTTTTTCGACCTGAGTACCATCAATGCCTCGGGCAGAAATGTGGGCAATGTCTATTTCGAGGATAATCGGCCAATTGCTAAATTGATGACAGATAAAAGACGAAGAGAGGGCTATTTTCAAAATCTGGATCTCAATGGACAGTTCTACATTCGTGATTCGGAGGGAAGAAATACCGCCATTACAGCTGAATATGTTCAAACGCGATTTACCCTGCAAATGCCAAAATCCAGAACGGGAATCTACATCATAGGCGCCTTTAATGGCTGGCGTAAAAACGAAGCATCTCGCATGACCTACGATGAAGAAAGCAGTAGCTATACGCATCAACTCCTTCTGAAACAAGGCTGGTACAATTACATGTACTGGAGTGCTGATCCCTTAGATGAACAGGAGATAGAACGCAATTTTTTTGAAACAGAAAACTTATACGAAGTCTTCGTATATTTCCGCGCAATGGGCAGCCGTGGCGATGAGCTTATTGGTTATGGCCGTGTAAATTATAACAACAGGCGTTAGATCGTGTCTGTCCTCAGAATCATGAATGTTTAAAAATCAGCTGCTTTATTAAGAACAGTAATGACTTCACTGTCGACACATATAAGAACCAATAACGATTAAACAATTAACCAATCACCACACTAGGAAGTGGCCTTGGTTCTAGGCCTTGGTTTTGACCTCGGTTTTACTCCCTCCTTCTTGAAGGTATAAGCCTTTGATCTTCCTACCGGGTTGATATTAGCCAGATCAAGCATACCAAAACCCTTATAAGCGTACTGTCCCAAACCACAGTTAAAGACAAACTCCTGAACCTCTTTGGCCGCATAAAGTTTAAAAGGCAGTGTATAGCCCCTGGCCTCATATTTTACATCCATATCAAATACGGAGTAAATTCTGGCAAACTTCTTCTCCTTGGCTCTTAGCTTATTGAGGTATTCCATGTCAGGTACTACCTGAAACTTACTGAAGCTCTCAATCTGCTCGGCTGTATAAAGACCCGAAGCCTCCATTCGTTGCATAGTGGAGTCGTACAGCAAATCAGAAAACTCATCAGACTCAGGAAGGATAAAACGCTTACCCTCCACACCGTTAAAGGTAGATTTCACGGGTACAGTAGGAGAAATACAAATGAACTTGTTGTCTTCCTTCAGCTCAGGCTGAGTTTCCAATTCGGTAGATAACGGGCTTATTTCCAGGTTCCCCAAAGAAATGGTGTCAAACTCAAATATGAGTCCCAATACATAATCTACAAAGTCTTTGTCTTGAGCAGACAATACCAGGGTAACCAGGTTTGAGTAGTAATGAAGACCACTACGGCTCACTTTGGTTTGGCCCTTAAGACCTGAAAAATTGTAGAAAGGGTAGTTTACGTACTTCTCATTTCCTCCTTTTACAATTACCCCTTTGATAAACTGGGCAAGGATAAACTGATGGTGAAAAGGCAAAAAGGACCCTTTGTTCTTTAGCTTAAAAATTATTCTTACTCTCACTATTTACTCTACTTTTTAACCAAAATCCCTCTCATAACAAGATCTGACTCATCCGAGGCATTTTGTAGCTTGTTAACAGAGAGTTTTTAAGGTTTGTTCAACCAATCATCAAAAAAGCATATTTTTTGTCTTCAAGCAAACAAAAAATAGTATCAGGCTTAGGAATGATAACGCTTGCGGTAGCTAAGAAGTTCTAGTGGATTGAATATTACCTGACAAACTGATCAGGATGCAATGGCACTAAACATTGAATCTGAAGTGCATAACGTCACCATCGTGCACTATATAATCCTTCCCTTCTACTGCCATTTTACCGGCTTCCTTAATAGCCACCTCCGTTTTGTATTGCTCGTAATCAGGCAGTTTTATTACCTCAGCCTTTATAAAACCCTTTTCAAAATCTGTATGAATCACACCCGCTGCCTGAGGAGCTTTCCAGCCCTTTCTGATTGTCCATGCTCTTACCTCCTGGGGGCCGGCAGTAAAGTAGGTGATCAGGTCCAAAATGCTATAAGATGCCCGAATCAGCTTATTCAAGCCCGATTCAGTCAATCCATACTCATCCAGGAACATGGTTCTTTCATCTTCGTCATCGAGCTCAGCGATCTGCGATTCTATGCTTGCCGAGATCGTAATTACCTCTGCGTTCTCATCCTTCACCTTCTCCTTCAGAGCAGTTACATGCTCGTTCCCCGTATGAATCGCCTCTTCTTCCACATTGGCCACATAGATCACCGGTTTGATCGTAATCAAATGGATATCTCTGACTGACTCAAGGTCATCTTTGGAAACATCTACCGAGCGGGCATTCTGACCTTTCTCCAATGCTTCTTTGAATATCTCAAGCACTGCCAGGTCTTTTCTGGCCCCCGCATCACCCGACTTAGCCACTTTACTCAGTCTGAGTATTTTCTTTTCTACTGACTCCAGGTCTTTTAGCTGAAGCTCCGTATCAATAACCTCTTTATCAAAAACAGGATCGACTGAACCGGCCACGTGAACAACGTTGTCGTCATTAAAGCACCTGACCACATGCAAGATAGCATCTACCTCACGGATATTAGCCAGAAACTTATTGCCTAGTCCCTCTCCTTTACTTGCTCCTTTTACCAGTCCGGCAATGTCCACAAACTCAATTACAGTAGGAATTACCTTTTGAGGATTCACCAGGCTTTCCAGGGTGTTGATCCGCGGATCGGGTACCGTGACTACCCCTACATTAGGTTCAATGGTACAAAAAGGAAAATTGGCTGCCTCCGCCTTGGCGCTTGATAATGCGTTGAAAAGGGTGGATTTACCAACATTTGGCAAACCTACTATTCCACACTGAAGTCCCATCTTATGCTATCTATGCTCTGAAAATGTAATACTGCTTGTAGCCCTTCCGCAGCTCTGTTACCGACACCCTGATTATGGTATAAACAGGTATGGCAGCAATCATGCCCGAGATCCCGGCTATCGAAGCGCCCGCAAAGATAATAACAAAAATTTCTAGCGGATGCACTTTCACACTTTTCGAAAATATAAGCGGTTGAAGGATGATATTATCAGTTAGCTGGACTATAGAAAATACCCCGATGATCTTGGCCACCAGGAAGACATAGTCATTGGTAGTAATCAGGTCGTTGCCCGTAGAAAGTCCCACGATAATCCCGAAAACAGATCCAAGAATTGGTCCCGCATAAGGGATAAGGTTGGCAAAGGCGGCAAACAAAGCGATGGTGAGGGCATACTTTACGCCCAAAATGGACAAGCCTGTAGCGGCTATGGCGAAGATGGCGAAGACCTGAAAAGTCAGCCCCAACAAATAGTTGGAAAGAAGTTTCTCAATTTTATTCAAGGCACCAATGGATACCTCGAAATAACGATTGGGAATGTTGGCAATGATACTGTTACGCAACAGCCCTTTCTCATAAAGCAGCAAAAAGGTGATAAAGCCCACGGCCAATACACTGATGAGGAAACTGCTGGTCACTGCCGCCACGGAGCTGAGAATGTTCTGAACGTTTACCTTTCCCACAGCTTCGGCCAGCTCTTCCTTTATTATTTCTACCAGAAAGCCCGATTCCGGGTCACCTTCGTTGGTGATATTATCCCGGAGATTCATATCCACCAAAAATTCTTCCAGTGATTCTATCGGACCACTCACCTGGGCCGTAATCTTGCCATAGTCGAGCCCCGATATCACCGAGCTCTGCTCATTAATCAATGGAATAAACAACACCACAAAAAGGGAAAAGACACCTACAAGGGAGCTATAGGCAACAATTATTGCCATCCAGCGCGGTGGATTGATATTAAAAAAGTGTGTGCTGTGAATTCGCTCTACCAGCGGTCGAAGAATAGAAGCCAGTACCAAAGACAAAACCAGGTAGGTAAATATATTGGTGAAATACCATACAAAGCCCAGTATGCCGGCAATAATCAATATGATATACAGTGCGGTTCTCCTCACGATAAGACTGAATAAAAAAAGAGTTCTTGCCAACACAAGAACTCTTCAATATCATGTATTCAATAGGTTCTTTTTTAATCCCAGCTAAGCTCCGAATTGCCTTCTGAGTTGGCTGTCGCCTCTACGGGCTCTTCATTGAACTGATCAAAATCAAAATTTGGCATAAGCTCCTCCTTCACGTGGTCTACTGTATTGCTCAGTGCATTCATAAACTTGTTGAAGTCTTCCTTGTACAAAAAGATTTTATGCTTCTCATACGTATAACCATCATCCTTGTACTTGCGTTTACTCTCGGTGATGGTGAGGTAATAATCATTTGAGCGCGTTGCCTTTACATCAAAAAAGTATGTTCGTTTTCCTGCCCTTACCCTCTGCGAAAAAATTTCGTTCTTGTCACTATCCATTGCTCTGCCTCTGCTCGATGATTAATTATTGTTCGGTTTTTGAAGTCGATATTCTATCCAATGAAGCCTAAATATAACCTAATAATAGTTACTATTGCAAGAGCCGTAAAAATAATTGGAGAAACTTAATGTAAAAAAAATAGTAGGCTAGTTAGGGCGCAGAGGCCGTTTTTTACGTTTGGCATTCAAGACAAAAAATCTATAAAATGAGTTTTTCATTAGACGACATTAAGAAGTTTGGCAATATAGAACTACTTGCTAAACAGATGGTTGAAGGCTTTATTACGGGCCTGCACAAGTCGCCATACCATGGTTTTTCGGTAGAGTTTGCGGAGCACCGGCTTTATAATACGGGAGAAAGCACCCGACATGTCGACTGGAAAATCTTTGCCAAGACCGACCGCTTATATACGAAACGCTACGAGGAGGAAACCAATCTGCGTTGTCAGATTGTGATTGATCAGTCATCCTCAATGTACTATCCGGAAAAGACCTTTGGCAAAATGCGCTTCAGCGTTATGGCAGGGGCAGCTATTACCTATTTACTTCATAAACAACGAGATGCCGTAGGACTCCATACCTTTAGTGATAAGATCGATCTCGAAACTCCGGTAAAATCCTCAGCTTCTCATATTCACAAGCTCTTTTTGATGCTGCAAACGCTGCTGGAAAAGGAAAGGGTAGAACAACGCACCAATGTAGCGCAGATACTGCATATGCTGGCCGAAAAGATTCATCGCAGGTCGCTGGTAGTCATCTTTAGCGATATGTTTGATACCGCCAATAGCGGTGATGAGGTACTAGCTGCCCTGCAGCATCTGAAACATAAAAAGCACGAAGTACTGCTCTTTCATGTAACAGATCACAAAACAGAATTTGATTTCGACTTCGAAGATCGCCCGTATGAGTTTATCGATTCGGAGACTAAAGAGAAGATTCGCCTCAATCCCGCTGCCATCAAAAAGGAATTCCGTAAGCGCATGAATTCAGAGTATCACGATTTATACCTGAAATGCGCCAAGTTGAAAATCGATCTGATTGAGGCTGATATCAACGAAGGTTTTGATGAGATCCTGAAGTCTTACCTGATCAAGCGTGGAAAAATGCGTTGATGGGTATTGAGGCCTTTGTAATTCATTCGGACCAGTTATCAGTGATTACCTGACTACCAAAAAAGGCCACCTAATGGCAGCCTTCGGAGTTTGGTATTTTGACTTTGAAAGTTTCCAGCGTTAACTGGTCATACGTGCATCCAGTCTTTCTTAGCGTAAAGCTCTTCTTCTGTTTCTCTGTAATCAGGATCATCCACACAGCAGTCTACAGGACAAACAGCAGCACACTGAGGTTCTTCATGGAAGCCCATGCACTCAGTACACTTACCTGATACGATATAATAGAATTCGTCCGAAACAGGTTCCTGTGGTTCGTTACCATCTACCACAGTGCCATCTCCCATCTCAACCTGATTGAGGTCGGTCCCCCCTGCCCAGGTCCATTCTATGCCACCTTCATAAATAGCTGTATTAGGACATTCAGGTTCGCAGGCACCGCAATTGATACATTCGTCTGTGATTATAATAGCCATATCGTGCTTATCTCTATATTCTTTAACTAATCTATTAAAGCCGGAAATTCTGCCTGAAAAGCATTGAATCGGCTATAATGACCCTTCTGATTATTATCAAAGTCGGATCAGGTCTTTAACAAAAAACGAGCAATTATGTTCCCGCCTTTCATTCAAGGGGCAAAAGTATTTTAAAATGTTTGAAAAAACATGTTTATCAGCAGTAATTTTGTAACCGATGAACGACATATCCTTATTACCCTATAGAATTAGTGCACTTCATACGCTTGGTCAAAAAATTTTGTTGCTGACTGAAGCTGAAAAAGAAGAATTGGCCTTGCGGGCGGGCGGACAAAACAATTGGTTCACTCCTACCAGCATCAATCACGCACTTAATGCCATAGGACAATCATTAAGCCGGGAAGCCCTGGAACAGTTCGCTGCCGGCAAAAACCTCTCTCCTGCCAAACCCAAAACGATTGGGCTGGTAATGGCAGGGAACATCCCCATGGTTGGTTTCCACGATCTGCTCAGCGTACTGATTGCCGGTCACAAGGCATTGGTCAAACTTTCTTCTCAGGATACGGCCCTGATGCTTTTCCTGATCAATACCATTAAGGAAATAGAACCGGCTTTTGGTGAGAGAATAGAGCTTACCGAAAGATTACAGGGCATGGACGCTATCATTGCCACAGGTTCGGACAACAGTGCCCGTTATTTCAAGCATTACTTTGCGAAAAACCCACATATCATCAGGCAAAACCGTACTTCCGTGGCTGTCATCAAGGGAGATGAAAGTCCGGAAAGCATCAAAGCCTTAGGCAACGACCTTTTTCTCTATTACGGACTGGGTTGCCGAAATGTATCTAAGGTTTATGTTCCGGAGGGCTATGATTTCATACCGTTCATCGAAGCCCTTTCTTCTTACGAATCAGTACTCGAACATCACAAGTACCGCAACAACTACGATTACAATAAGTCTATTTACCTGGTAAATCGTGAACCACATCTCGATTCAGGTTTCTTTATGCTGCGAGAAAGTGAGGAGTTGGTTTCTCCTATCTCGGTCATCTTCCATGAGAGCTATGCTAATCCGGCCGAACTGGACCTAAAGCTGGCGGCCAACCAGGATAAAATCCAATGTACGGTATCGGAGCATGGGTGGTACGAAGGCAGCATTGCTTTTGGTGAAGCGCAGCAACCCGCCCTATGGGACTATGCTGATGGAGTAGATACACTGGAGTTTTTGGAGGGACTGTAGTTTCTAAAATCTATGGAGGGTTTGAGTTAAAACAGTCCCTCACAGGCAGTCCGGTTGGTAAATACCTGGTGCTCCAGCCTATCCTGATCAACCTAATCCCGTTTGCTTCAATCAGGACAAGATTAAAACTCAATATGAAAACAATTGGAATAGCCGCTCATAGCGCTGAAGGAGGTGCTCTTTGCTTTATCACTGCCTGCCGTGAAGGTGGCAAAGTACTCGGAGAGCACAATCACCCCGAGATCATAGTCAGTGCCATCCCTATGTCAATCAGTATGCCCGCCTGGAATAGCGATGACCATGATACTGTAGCCAAACACCTTGGTCGTGGTGTGCAGCATCTGGCCGATGCAGGTGCCGATTTCTTTATCTGTCCCGATAACACAGCTCACATTGTTTTGGAAAAAGCAGTTGATGACCTGGCCCTACCCGGTTTACATATTGCCGAGGTTGTTTGTACTGAAATCAAAGCCAATGGCTGGTCAAAAGCAGCCCTGCTCGGAACCAACTGGACCATGACTGGCCCGGTATATAAAAACATTCTGGATCGCATGGAGATCGACTGTCTTATTCCCGGTTCAGAGACAAGGCAGAAAATTCATGATGCTATTTTCAATGAGCTTTGCAATGGAGAATTCACAGACGAAACCACACAGCTGTTTGTTGAAGCCATAGAAGCCTTAAAGCGACAGGGAGCAGAGTGTGTGATATTAGGCTGTACAGAAATTCCGCTGATTATCACAGAAGATAATTCACCATTACCCATTCTGGACTCAACAAGGCTTTTAGCAAAATATGCGGTTATGGAATCGATCAAAGAAGAACCCGCCACCGTCCAAAAGGGGTGGATTCCGGTACAATTGAAGGATTGAAAAAGAATTCCGCTCAAATATGTCCCCTATTTTGAGCTCATCCGTCTAAACTCTAAATTACGTATCCACTTAAAATCTATTTTTTATGAATCCGGTTAATTGGTTTGAAATTCCTGCTAACAACATAGAGCAGGCGAAGAATTTTTATGAAGCAGTATTTGGCTTTGAAATGCCCATCAATGAAATGGGCGGTAGTATGATGGCATGGTTCCCGGGGAACCCTACCCAGGCAGGAGCTGTTGGCACGCTCATTCAGGGAGAGGGCTATGTACCCTCAATGGAAGGCAGTATGGTATACTTTGCAGTAGAGAACATCGAAGCTACACTTCAAAAAATTGCCGAAAACGGAGGTGAGCCCCTCTCTCCTAAAATCGACATAGGTGAGTATGGTTTCATCGCCATGTTCAAAGACAATCAAGGTAACAGGGTGTCTTTACACTCTCAAAACTAAGACGAATACCTTAGTATGAAAGCCCCTTGAATCTATGGTTCAAGGGGCTTTTCTTTTTATATTTTTGCGGGACGATAAACGCATGGAGCAACAGATCATTTTTATCATAGTAACCTCATCTATGATGTTTCTGATGGCCTTTGGGCTAATGATTAAAGGGAAAAGGGTACTTCGCATCTTCCCATCGCTTTTTGAAGTTCAGGTCGTATTCAGAGAAAAAGGAGTTTCCGGTGGATCACTAGGTTCACTGATGAGTAGAATGGGCGGTACCAGAAAAGGGCTCGAGGTGGTTGTGACAACTGAAGAGCTATGGATTAAACCAATCCCTATTGTGGCAGGCTTCTCCGACACTTTGGACAATGTGCACAAAATTGAACTTAGGGACATAATCAATACAGAAGTGCGTGGCAATACCGTGCTCATTACCTTCAAAACGCAAAGCACACAAGTCAAAAAAGTGTCCTTAATATTAAAGGCGCCCACAGCATTTCTGGAAGCCCTGAAACAGTAATTTCCCTCAGTTCATATAAAGTCATTCTATGATTTGTTTTCTTAGTTAAATAACTATGTTTGTAGTTTATTCAACAACCCGAGGATTATCTGGTCAATTCTAAACGTCATTTTTTAAACTCATATGAAGCTTCGTCTCAAAATCAGTCTGTTCGTTTTGCTCATCCTTCCATTCTCTTTGCAATGTCAAAGTAAAAAGAGTCTGCTTAGCCCAACATTCTCCGAGATTGATGCCATTTTCAGTAATTATGACAATTCTGAAACTCCCGGAGCTGCCATTGCTGTAGTACACAAGGGGCAGATCATTTACAAAAAAGGCTATGGGAGTGCCAACCTCGAATACGATATTTCCATTACCCCCACTACCGTTTTCCATGTAGCCTCTGTTTCCAAACAGTTCACGGCATTTGCCATTATGCTTCTTGTAGAAGATGGAAAGCTCTCTCTGGACGATGATATCCGGAAACACATTCCAGAGGTACCCGACTTTGGCAAAAAGATTACGTTGCGCCATTTGGCGAGTCATACAAGTGGCTTGCGAGATCAATGGGAACTCCTGATTCTGGGAGGTTGGCGGCTTGATGATGTAATCACCATGGATCATATTCTAGACATGGTCAGCCGACAGAACGAACTCAACTTCACACCCGGTGAAAAATATATGTATTCCAACACCGGCTTTACGCTGCTGGCAGAGGTAGTAGCCCGCGTATCAGGACAGTCCTTCTCAAGGTTTACCCAAATGAACATCTTTGAGCCACTGGGTATGAAAAACACCCAGTTTTATGACGATCATGAAAGGATTGTAAAGAACAGGGCATACTCTTACAGACCCCAGAGAAACGGAGGCATTCTAAAAGCACCACTTAACTACGCCAACGTAGGAGCCACCAGCCTCTTCACTACTGTAGAAGATCTCAGTCTGTGGACTGACAATCTGCATAACCCGAAGGTCGGTAGTAAAAAACTGATCGAGCAAATGAACACCAGAACAACACTCAATAATGGTGAAACCTTTCGTGGCGGACTTGGCCAGTTTATGAATGAATATAACGGCCTCTCACAAATACAACATGGTGGTTCTGATGCCGGTTATCGCGCTTTTGTCAGCAGGTTTCCCAATCAGGATTTCTCCGTAGTTGTACTGAGCAACAATGGACGCTTTAACCCGAGGAGAATCGCTGCGCAAGTGACTGATCTTTACCTCAAACCACTTTATGAAGAAACTGATCCCCCTACGAGCCAAAAAGCACCCGAATTGATCAGTCTTTCAGAAAACAGCCTCAGGGAATTCATTGGTGACTATTGGAATCATAAAGATGCCTTCGCTACAGAAATACTCATGAAAGACGGCTCATTAGCCCTTTCCAGAAATGGCAGACCGGATAAGCTAGGTACTGTCGGGCAGAATAAGTTTATGGTCATGAATGGACGCAATAACGTTTTTGTGAGTTTTTCAAAGAGTGGTGGGAAACTCCAAATGGCTATACAAATAGGAGAAAATGATCCTATGCTTTTAGAACCTTACACTCCGGTGAGTTATCCGCTGAACAATATAAACGACTATACGGGCAGCTACTACAGCCCTGAGTTGGAGACCACCTATCGCCTGACGTTGGAAAACGGCAAGCTCCTAACCAAACATCAAAGACTAAGCGATTTTCAGCTCACCCCCATAATGAAGGACAAATTTGATGGCAATGACTTTTCATTTAATCACATAAGCTTTGAACGCAACACAAAAGGGCAAATAACGGGCTTCCGAATCTCTAACGGAAGAGTTCAAAACCTGCTGTTTGTCAAACAATAGCCAGTTTAATTCGACAAACTAAGTCATCTACCCCCTTGAAAGAGGCCATATGTAGTGGTTTGATATTTAGCGCGCTCCGATGCATTTTTGAAGATGCAGGAGGAAGGGAGTCCATAACAACTTAACCTGGACTTATTCATAGCCATCATGCGTATTAGCAAAATCATTAAAGAGATGCTGAGGGTTGAATTACCCCGAATTGTCCTCATAGTGCTGGCTGCGACTGGCCTGATTGGCCTGTTCTTTGGTTTCGATCAATTATCGAAATCAGATGTAGATATCCAGCTTCGCGATACTTATTTAGTCACTCACACTTTTGGGCTTGGCGTTCAACTGTTTCTTTGGCTCACATATTTCTATTACCTATTCATTCAGCTGATCGGAAAATTCCGGATGAATACCAGCACATTCATGTTGCTTGTTGTGAATGCCTTTCTTCTAGCGTTTTACGTTCACCTATACTTTCAACTTAAGTCTACCTTCTGGGACATAGGCCCTGACTATGAAACAGTGTCAACAGCTATGATACTTGATAGCAGCGGTTTTTGGGGTGGCATTCAGCGCCTAATGATTTTCATACAGATATTCCTTGCTCTCACCTTCTTCTACACCGTTTTCAGAAGCATCAAGACCTATAAGTCGAAATAACCGGTAGGGAAACTACTTTTTCAAGCTCCTGAAAGCATACTTCAACGTGTAATAAATCACCAGAGAAGCAATAAAAAACCAGATGATCCCTACTACCAGACTGGGTATACCCGTCATTTCAGCGATGCTATCTGCATCACTGCCAATACCGGTACGATCGATCAGGTCGCCTTTGATATCAATCACCACATAGATGCAGCTAACCATACCAATGAATTTTAAGAAGTAATCATGAAAAGTATCTGACAGCAGCTTAAAAGAAGCCAGCATAAACAAGCCAAAACCGACTGTCATAATGATGCCAAAGGGTTCTCCGGTCTTAATCACAAACCAACTCAGCAGAAGCAATGCGATACCGATTCCGAGGGAAATATACCGATCCTTGTCCGTCTTTACTGCCAGAATCAGAATCAACGCTCCCCACAATAAGCTTCCCAGGTAACCGGCACTTGCGATCATAAACCTGCCTATGAAGCTATTGGGCACTGTGTACTTGCAATAACCACCAATTCGATGATCAATCTGAATCTCGATAATATCTCCGCCAAAGAGCTCTGCCATAAGCCCATGGCTCATTTCATGCAGCATGACCACGAAAATCTTTACCGGATACAGAATAATAGTATTCCACAAGATCACCGCTGTAGCAAGAAAAACGAGTAAGATTAAAAGCTGTTTTTGAGCACCTGATAATTTCATTTTTCAACTTAACTGATTGACATGCCTAAAAACCGACTTTCAAGGGCCAAATCAAAACCATAAAACTGAAAATCCAGTCTTTCAGGCCCTTCTCCTTTTTGAACCCTCAGCTGAAGCCTAAGGAGTTATTAAAGATCCCGGGGTTTCCAAACCCTTTGCAGATTGTAACTCGTAAACAAACACAGAAGCCTTTGTTATTTATGGTCTTTCAAAAATATGCTGCGGCTCTCCCTTTGCAACAGTACATCCGACATTATTGGTCAATGACCGGAAGGACAAGTAATGGCCCCGTTCGCTCAAGAGATGTGCCTGACGGAAATCCAGAGGTTATCATAAATTTTGGATCACCGTTTTTCAAAACTGAGGCCTCATCTACCTTAAAATCTCCTGATAATGGAGCCATCAAGCCCCAATTCGATCATTCCATCATTATTGAACAATCCGGAGACATTGATATCCTGGGAGTCTGCTTTCGGCCTGAAGGTTTTTACCCCTTTATAAAAACAGACTTATTCGCTCTCCGCAACCAAACCGTTTCGCTCGATATACTGATAGGACAGGATTTATATAATCGGCTTCGGGATGAGACAGATGTTCTTAAAAGGCTTTCTGTTCTTGAAAGCTTTTTGTTGGCAAAGTTATCGAGAACTCCTCCACCTCACCCTCTCATTCTCGAGAGTCTTTCCAGAGTAAAATTTACTCAGGCTAATACCTCTATCCGTCAGTTGTGTAATGACCTCAAAATCAGCACAAAACATTTTGAGAGGATTTATAAAAAAGAGATAGGAACAACCCCTAAACAGCTCTTTGACATAATCAGAATCAAAAAGCTTCTTACAACTCTGAATGAGAGTCCGGTAGATTGGATGGAACTAGTTGCAAATTTCGGCTATCATGATCAGTCACATTTATGTAGAGATTTTCAAAGATTGACAGGTCGGTCTCCCACACAATTCATTGCCAAAAACGATAGATTTTCCGGCCACTATCAGTCTTTGAACAACCATGTCGATTTTATACAATGAGTTGGGTTTCCTTTCTGGTTTATTGCCTGAAAAATAAACCATGAGACTACTTCATACTATCTGTGTTTGGATGCTGACCTTAATAGGAATTGTTCATATATGTTTTGGCTTCCTCACATTTCAAGATTTCTCCACAAACCTTCTTTGGTTTATCGGGTCAGGTCTGGCTATGATCTTTATCGGCTTGCTTAATTTTATGTTTCGGCTAAACTCAACCCAGCGCCTCGCTTATGGGCTCAATCAAATAGGAAACCTGCTATTGTTCTTCTTTGTAATTACTGTTAACTCAATTGCACTGATGCCTCCTGGTATCATAGGGCTTATCGTTCTTATGCTATTGCTTTTCTCCTCTTACAAAATCTATGTACTTGCTTCTGAAAGCCACACTTAAGTTCAGATAAGCGCTAAAACAAGCCATCAATAAAAGCTCCCCGGGGAGTAGTACCAACCTGTAACATGCAGCCACTTGCTGCTGGCACTCAATTAACCCAAATACAACCGTTATTGTCCATTGGTAAAGCTCTTTCAAATTCAATTTGCCCACTCCCCTGATAATCAATATCTTCACAGCCTTTATTGAAACGCGCGCATGAAAGTTCTTGGAATTGACATTGGTGGCTCCGGCATCAAGGGAGCCATTGTAGATACTGTTACGGGTAAACTTACCTCCGAAAGGTTCAGGATTCCCACCCCAAAACCGGCCACTCCTAAGGCCATTGCTGAGGTAATCCGGGAGATAAAAAACCACTTTGAATGGGAAGACACCATTGGCTGTACTTTTCCTTCTGTGGTAGTGGAAGGCAAGGCCAAATTCAGTTCCAACCTTGACCCATCCTGGAAAGGCGTACAAATAGATGATCTTTTCAGCGAATACTGCGATGATGAGCGCTTCTTCATTGTCAATGATGCAGACGCTGCCGGCCTTGCGGAAATGCGCTTTGGAGTCGGTGCTCACCATAAGGCCGGCCTGGTTTTTATGATCACCATTGGCACCGGCTTAGGCAGTGGTGCTTTCTATGATGGCCAGTTACTACCTAACTTTGAGCTGGGCCGCATGCTTGGCAAAAATGAAGAGCCCATTGAGTTCTGGGCGGCTGACTCTGCCCGTAAAAAAGAAGACCTCTCCTATCCGGAATGGGGAGCGAGGTTCAACTTCTTTCTTAAACATGTAGAAAGAATCTTCACCCCGGATCACCTGATTATAGGGGGCGGACTCAGCAAGAAGATTCACAAGTTCAGAAAAAGCATCAAAATAGACACTCCTTTTTCCGTATCTGAAAAGCTAAACCATGCAGGCATCATAGGAGCTGCCATGCATGCCGCTGAGCATCATAAATAAGCCCGATAAGGGAGAACAGGAATTGACATGTTTATAGAGAGGACACTCATGAGTGCTCTCTATCCTTCCACGCGGCCGGCAGGCCTCATAAATGATCAAAACCTATACGACCCTCAACATTGGACACTTCCATACCAACTATTGTGAAGACTTTTGGGTAACCAGCCCGGTTACTAAAAACCAACAACTTATTGCTGTAACAGATGGCTGTACCATGGGTACGGAATCAGCTTTTGCTGCCATGCTCTTAGGCAAAATACTTCGCCAGATTGCCAAAGAACTCTATTACGAAGATTTCAGACTCCCCTCCCCGGTACCCCTGGATCTCAAACTCGAAGAGATACTCAAACGACTTTTTAGTAGACTAAAAGCCATCAAAAACCAGTTGGGGCTAGATACACATGAAATGCTATCTACGCTCGTGCTTGGTTTAGTAGATGAGCAAAGTCTACAGGCAGAACTGATTGTTATCGGTGACGGCTTGATATGTTATGATGGTAACCTCCTGGAGTTCGAACAAAACGACAGACCCGACTACCTGGCTTATCACCTGGGAACAGATTTTGGTGCCTGGTACCAGGCTCAGTCACAACATGTATCTATCAAAGATTTTCGTGATCTGTCTATTAGTACAGATGGTATTTTCAGTTTCAAAAACTTCGTTAGCCCCTCGGAACAGAAAAAGGAGGAAGAAATTATAGATTTTTTACTAGTCAATGTGCATCTATCCGAACACAATAACTTTCTTGAACGTAAAATGAGATTCATCCGCGAACGCTGGCAACATGAAGTTACAGACGACCTGGCCATTGTAAGGATGATAACATCATAAGGATCAGATGAACATATCTAATAAACCCTCCCTTTGTATTCTTTCTACCATGCTCCTGCTGATGGCTGCGGGCTGTTCACTAAGCCCTCAAAGAGAGAGTAACGGACTCGATTACCTCGATCAGCTCCCGCCAGGAGATACACCACGGATCTTTGCTCCGGGAATTGTCTCAATGGCCGGCCGTTTTGATATGGGCTTTACCATGTCTGCCAATGGTAGTACCATTGCCTTTGGCATAGTCCATGAAAACGACCCTGCACAGACCAATATTCAATTTCTGACCCGGAAAAACGGCATCTGGACAGGACCAAACAGTACCATATTGCCCGATAACATCAACACTTCGCTCCCAATGTTTGGCCCCAGAGGGCGAGAGTTCTATTACACCAAATCTATTAACGGAGCTGAAAATGACCTGTGGGTAGGCAATTATAGTCCGAAAAGAATTACAAACAACAGACAGCTTAACCAGACTGTGAACTCCACAAAACGCGAAGCTGGGCATGGAAAAACCTTAGAGGGCACCTTGTACTTTACCTCTAACCGTGATGATACCCGCCAATGCTGTGGAGATATTTATCGGGCAGCCTTGACAGATAATTATACCAGCGCAGAAAGGGTCTATGCCCTGAATTCAGAAGCTGATGAAGATGGACTTTTTATGTCACCCAATGAAGATTATATCATAATACAAGCCTGGAAAAACGAATTTCAGACCAAGCACGACCTGTACATCAGCTACCGCACCAGTCAGGGAAACTGGACCACACCGGAAAGATTAGGCTCTACCATTAATGGTCCTGAAATTGAGCAAAGACCCTTTGTCTCTCCAGACAACCGCTATCTTTTCTTCAGCAGAATGAGCACTGAGCAAAAGGGCAATAAAACGATCTATGAATCAGACATTTACTGGGTGAATACTCAAACCATTTTCAAGCCTTATCTGTATAATCCGATCAATACTTTCAGGGTAAATAGCGCAGAGTTCAGCACCCGACTACCAGAAGACCTGTTTAAAGATGTAGATGATGCTATGCTGAGCTACACGGCCGCTCTCGCCAATGGAAAAGGACTTCCCGAACAAATTGATTTTGACCCGGATCAGTTGATTATCAGCGGCAGTCTGGGGCAACAAAAATCCCTGGCGCTCACCATCAAAGCCCGGGATCACTACGGCAATACGGCATCAGTCCATATTGAATTGATTTCACAATAGCATAATCCTGAGAAGCGGTCTTCAGCTCACACTTTCAGCCCGAACGGCTTTCCTTCCGTAAAGGATGGCCCCAAACCCTGCTACATACATAATTAAGGTGTAAATGGCCGCTGCTATGCCCAAACCCGTATCCTGGAGAGTTACCGTAGCAATCGTGATTGCCAGGGCTGAATTCTGAATACCCGACTCTATAGAAATACTAACCGCCTGCCGGGTTTTGAGCCTGAAAAGTCGCGCAGAGAAGAACCCCAGTACCATAGTTGTTACGCATAGGAGTACCGTGGGCAGACCTGCCTGTTCCAGATAAGGTATAATATTAGATCGTTCCTTCACAATCAAAGCAAGTGTAATAACAGCCAGTAAAACACCGGATGCTACCCTCACCGGCTTGTCCATTTTCAAGGCAAAAGCTGTAGCCCTTGCCCGAATGATCATTCCAATGGCCACCGGCACCACCACAATCATCAGCAGTTGCCCTATGGTCTGGAACACATCCAGTGTAACCTTCCGGTCTTCACCCTGAAATTCGCTTAAGGCAAACCGGATAATCAAAGGAATGGTGATAACGGTAATCAGGCTTGCCACGGCAGTCAGTGTTACCGACAAAGCAGTATCTCCCCTGGCCAGGTGCGAAATAAGATTGGAGGTAGCCCCGCCCGGACAGGCTACAAGAATCATAATACCAATAGAAACTGCCGGGCTCAAATCCAGCAATGACACCAGCGCAAAACCAATTAACGGTACAAGTATCAGCTGATTTGTGAGCCCTATCAGCACGGCTCTGGGCTCTCTTACAATTCGCTTAAAATCGTTGACAGTAAGCGACAAGCCCATGCCAAACATAATGCACATAAGCGCCACAGCCACGATCAATGCGCTCAGGTTATCCATCAGTCGGCATGATTAAAAGATATGACTGAGTATCGAACATGCTACGTCCTTATAAAATCAAGTTCGGCCGCAATGTCCTGCCACAAAGGTTGAAACTGAAAATAACCAGCGATCGGAAAACCCAATTCAGCACGTGTTTTCATGGCTACCTCATGACTGATTTCAACCAGGGGTTGACCAGTTTGCATTGCCAGTAGTTGCGCCTGACAACTTCGCTCCATGGTAATAAACCACCAGGCAGCCTCATCAATAGAATGCCCCACGGTAATCAGGCCGTGGTTCTGAAGAATGGCCGCTTTATAGTCACCTAAGCTTTCTGCTATTCTACTACCCTCTTCCAACTCATTTACTATGCCGGTATAATCGCTGAACAAGGCATGATCTTCGTAAAAAGCACACACATCTTGTGTTATGGGCGCCAGCTTTTGACCAAGCGTTGAAAAAGACTTCCCATAAACCGAATGAGTGTGAGCCGCTGCGATCACATCAGGTCGGGCAGCGTGTATCTGAGAATGAATGGCGAAAGCTGCACGGTTCACCGGTAGACTTCCTTTTACTACCTCTCCCTGATGATTAACCAACAGTAAAAGTTCGGGCCTCATCTGATTGAACGAGACTCCGAATGGATTGACCCAAAAATGATCCTCCAACTCAGGGTCACGAACGGTGATATGTCCGGCCACTCCTTCAGAAAAACCAAATCGACCGAAAATCCTGAAAGCACCGCTCAGTTTCTTTTTCAAATAAGCTCTTTCCGCTTCCATCGTTTCAAACTTTGGAGGTAACGGAAGATCATCGGGAAGCATTTCCAAAGGTGGATTGGGTACTGCCATTGGCTAAAGTGATTATCGTTTTTGTAAAGAGTATTTTTAGGCGCTTTGTTCTGCTTTCAGGGCATCATATTCATTTCTGCCTTTGTCGGTTAGATAAGGCAGCAGGATTTTCCAAAGAGATTCGATAGGAGAATCAAAGTCTTTATCTGAGTACTTTCTGTCAAGCAATGCACCTCCCAATGTCCAGAAGGTGTTTACCATCCATAAATTATGAATCAGATAATCATAATCCACATCACCTTTCTCGCTCACCAATCTGTCTGTCGCTATATAGTAATCCACTAGTTTCCGTGCGTCCTTTATCCGGGTGGCTGTGGCATTCTTATATTCTCCGGTGATATCAGGATAAACCTCCAGCAGGTAGATGATCTCTGAGAAATAGAAACAATACTCCCTCTGTATTTCATAAAACCGGGCAAAGATATCCCGGAAGTGCTTTAACGTAATTTCCTGCCCTTCAGGAATAATGATTCCCTTTGATCCATCAAGAATCTCTTGCTGAATAGCTGCCAACAGGTGCTCTTTGCGCTTAAAATGGTAAGTCAGATTACCGGGACTAATGCCCATTTTGTCTGCAATCTCCTTAACAGTGACCTTAAAAAAGCCCTTCTGATTAAAAAGATGAACCGCATTCCTTAGAATTTCTGTTTTCGTATTTTTCAAAGCCTTGGTCGAGGGTCAGGATGATAAATCTCCATGAAATTAGTATAAACATACTAAGATTGAAATTATTTTAATATGAGCGGCAGAAAATCATCCATCTTTGTCAGACTTGCTATGCCATCGGAAGGGCTATTCGGCTTTCAGAGTAATTGTGCTTTCATAAAGCACTGCCATTCTTCTGTAGGGTCAGCAGGGTTGGGAGATTGTGAAGTGATGTCATCGATTATGCTGTATATACGCCCCATGTTCTTGGCCCTGTAGTCAATCCGGTTCAGGGCCTTTTCCACAGCCCTTTCTTTGGTAAATGACCAAACACGGGTTGAAATGGTATCATCTTCGGCATCAAAAGGGATATTATCCAGAAAGTCTTCACCTTGCATAATTAAAACCATAATAATAGCCTAAAAAATAGGCTCATTAAAAAAACAGAACTACTAAAATATGATTTTATATATACAAAACTACAACTAAAACAATACTTTTTTCACACTAACCATTGTAAGTTTTAGCCTGGTAGACTTACCTCAAGAAGTTGTGTATCAGGCAATAACTCATGAAAGCGATATGTACAATCGGGTGGAATGACAAAAGCATCACCAGCTCTCAAATCCTGCTCCTGTCCTTCAGCAAGAAGTTTCAGGCCGCCATCAAGCACAAAAGTGAAGAGAATGTCTACGCCATGCTTTAACAAAGCCTCCTTGCCTGTATCAGCCCCGGCCCGAATCACCTCTACTGAAGCTACTCCACTGGTTGCGTTCGCAATACCGGTATCTCTTGATTCGAACCCTTGAGCTTTCCATGGCTGCCATTGGGCATCTTTCAACTCATGACGACAGAAAACTTGTCCCCCAAACTCACGATCAGGTTGAAACTCTGTGTTGGGAAGTTCCATTTCATGATCTATCGTGGTCATATGTGCTGCGGGAACACCTATCTCGATTACCTCCAGATTCTCAGATGACTCCAGCACTCGGTGTCTTATTTGGGGAGGTTGAGTCACGCAATCTCCGGCTTTAAGAATAAAAGGAGGCCCCTGATCTTCATACACTAATCTTACCCAGCCTCTGTAGCAATAGATCAATTGGAAGCCAATAGTATGATAGTGAACCATATCTGGCACGGGGCCGGCATCGGGTATACGAATGTGAGATGCAATAATACTCCCCCCCAACCTGTCTGGTATCAGGTCGCGATAAAGCATGCCTGCACGGCCAATCACCCAGGGGGCGCTGTCTTTCAACCTGCGCACCTCAAAAGTATGTTGCGTTGATGGTAACTCGAGCCGGTAGTATAAAGGCTCAAACTTTATCAGAGTGCCATTAGGAGCCACAAGCTCTTCGGCAGGCGCTTCATCAGTAAGCAAGTGGACTACAGGGGCAGTTATTTTCGCTGATCGGTCCAACTTCAGTACCAAACCGTGGCCTGACATTCTTGCCACTTCGGGGTCATCGGAAGGGTAAATCTGGTCAAGCCTGAAGCCGAGATGGGTAAAGAAGTCCATATCCTCAGTCAAATCTGCCGAAGGCATCAACAACTCTGCCTGTCCCTTGAAACGTGCATTGTCCGCCATGTTCAAGTTTAGTCAAAAAAAGGTCAGAAACAATATGCAACAAGAAGCAATCACCGCGACAAAGTCGCGGTGTTCGTAAAATTGTTCATACTTAACGTTTACAACTAAAAAATGAAGTTAATACCTCAAAGTCCACGTGTAGAAACCTTTATTTTACCTACTCCTCCGCAGTTAGGGCATGGCATAAAAGCCACTGTCCCATTACCAGCACAGTAATAGCAAGTAACCGTCTTAGATAGAATATCAGCATTTCTGGCAGCTTCCTGAAGTGTGACCGGTGTGGTCTTGGTTCGGGCAAGCGCTCTTCTATCAACAGACATTTGAATTGGTTCTACTTTCAATAGATCAGGATATGCTTCCACCATAGCCTCTATTGATTTAAACTTAGTAAGTTTACCATCTTCTTCAACGCACCAGGTCCTTCCTTTCTTAGTATAATAGGCCTTTAAATTGCCTAAGTGGTGTGTCTTGGGTTCTGTCATACCGTGAAAGTAAGGAGATAATTTATATAGTTAAAATTTGAGTTTCGTAATATCACTATACAATCAAAAATTAGATCATTTGAAACAAAACGAGAATTATATCACAATTCTTATGTCAGGTTTGACTTCTGGTATCTATTATTCCAATCGTTTTACACAACCCTACTTCCTTAGAACTAAGGAGGTTTGCCACTCAACATCAAACTAAATGTTTCTCACATTTAATTCTTTGCGCATCAAGACACCCAAGGTCAGCTCATTTTTGATGGCACTTATCGTGGCATGCCTGTTTTCATGCCATCAAAAAAAGACAAACAAACTTATCATTGCCACAGCAGCCAACATGCAATTCGCTATGATTGAGCTGACAGAAACTTTTTCAAAAAAAACGGGAATTGAATGCGAAACCATTCTGGGCTCCTCTGGAAAGCTCACTGCGCAGATTGTTGCCGGGGCGCCTTACGATATTTTTGTATCGGCAGATATGAAATATCCGGAAGAGCTTTATCAACAGGGGCTTACCCGGAAAAAACCTGAAGCATTTGCTACCGGCCGATTAGTGCTCTGGACGATGGAAAATGAATCACCGGACCTGACCAGATCACTCCGGGAGGAAACCCTCTCTCATATTGCCATTGCCAACCCCAAAACTGCTCCCTACGGCAGAGCTGCCATGGAAACCTTAGAAGCACTTGGACTCACCGGGCAAGCGGAATCTAAACTGGTATATGGGGAAAGCATTGCCCAAACCAATCAATTCATCACTTCTCAAGCAGCTCAAATCGGCTTTACAGCAAAGTCAGTGGTACTGGCTCCCGGTCTCAGGGATAAGGGTAGCTGGATAGACATCCCTCCGGACTATCATAGCCCGCTTCTCCAGGGGATAGTCACTTTAAAGAACAACACCGGGCAACAATCTGGCGCTAACGAATTTTATGAATTCCTTTTTTCAGCTGAGGCTAAAGAAATATTGAATAAATTCGGCTACTCTTCTATTCAATGAATGAATGTATTGTCTGGCAAAATAGCGTCTGTCGCTCCTTCAGGAGATTTATCACTTGTCAAAGTGGACTGCTCTGGTATCCTTATCTCTGTAATTCTTATAGACACCCCTGACACGGCTACCTACCTGAAGGTTGACATGCCTGTAAAGCTGATGTTCAAAGAGACAGAGGTGATTATTGGCCTGGGCTCAACACACCAGATAAGCCTCCAGAACAAGTTAGACGGTCCCGTTACCCGCATTGAAAAAGGTGAGCTATTGAGCAAGATCACGATTCAGTCAGAGGCAGGAGCAATCTCATCCATCATCACCACCAATGCGGTGAACCAATTGGGACTGGAGGTCGGCACCCTCGCCTGTGCCATGATTAAGACGAACGAAATCATGCTTTCTGAATGATCGACTGGGCTCCACTCATATTGACTTTCAAGCTTGCCATTATCACGACTTTGCTTTTGCTGTGCATTGCCATCCCTCTGGCTTACTGGCTCGCCAACAGCAAAAAAAGGATTAAACCGGTAATAGAAACGCTGGTAAGCATGCCATTGGTGCTCCCCCCCACGGTACTGGGCTTTTATCTGCTTATTGCTTTTAGCCCCGCCAATGGCTTTGGCCAATGGCTTAACGAAAACCTGGGACTCCAATTGGTATTTTCTTTCGAAGGACTTGTATTTGCCTCCATTATCTACAGTCTTCCGTTTATGGTACATCCCATCCAATCAGGGTTTGCAAACCTTCCCACTTCCATAAGAGAAGCTTCCTACCTGCTGGGTAAGTCCAGGTTTACCACCCTTTGGAGGGTATTACTGCCTAATATGAAACCGGCATTGCTTACAGGAATCGTCTTGTCATTTGCCCATACCATCGGTGAATTCGGAGTAGTGCTGATGATTGGTGGCAATATTCCAGGTGAAACTAAAGTAGCCTCCATCACAATCTACGATGAGGTAGAGGCGCTCAATTATGGAACTGCAAATACCTATTCTATTGTACTTTTTGTCATCACCTTCCTCATATTATTGACCGTTTATCTGGTCAATGGCGGATACCTTAAACAGTTCTGGAAATGATCGTAGCAGCGCTTCATAAAAAACTATGGTCTTCAGAGGGGGAAATGAATCTGGAGGTGGAATTCAGTCTGGAAAAAGGAGATTTCCTTACACTCTACGGTCCTTCCGGTGCAGGTAAAACTTCCATACTCAGGATGCTGGCAGGCTTGCTAAACCCTGAGGCAGGGAGTATCAAGGTAGATGGAAAGACCTGGTTTGATGCCAATACCAAAACAAATCTCCCTCCTCAAAAACGGAAGCTGGGTTTTCTTTTTCAGGACTACGCTTTGTTCCCGAACATGACAGTTGGTCAAAACCTTTGCTTTGCTCTTTCAAAAGGCCAGAATGCCCAAATCGTAGAAGAGTTGCTCGATATTATGGAGCTAAGAGCCATGACCGACAGAAAACCAGACTTACTCTCGGGAGGGCAAAAGCAACGAGTAGCTCTGGCCAGGGCCCTGGTACCCCAACCTGAAATACTGCTACTGGATGAGCCATTATCAGCATTGGATGGAGAAATGCGATCCAGGCTCCAGGACTTTATTCTGGAGGCACACCAGAGGTTCAATTTAACAACGGTGCTGGTAAGCCATGATGTGGGGGAGATTCTTAAAATGTCAGATACCATGCTGGTTTTGTATGAAGGAAAAATCCTCAAACGAAGTACACCTGCAGATTTTTTTTCAAATAAAGCAGTAAGTGGAAAATTTCAGTTTACCGGGGAAATACTGGATATCACCCAACAAGACTTTATTTTTGTGATCTCAGTTTTAATTGGTAAAAACCTCGTCAAGGTGGTTGCCGATGAAAGCGACATCAGGAACCTGAAGATCGGAGACAAGGTATTGGTAGCCTCCAAGGCCTTCAATCCTATGATCCAAAAACTCTAAAACCAGCCAGAACACCAGAATGAAAACCATCGCTCACATTACAGATGTTCACCTTCACGAAGCCTTTCCCTTAGAGCAGGGAGTTGATCCCCGTGCTAACTGGACTATTATGCTGGATCACCTCTCCAACAAAGGTATCACCGACATTGTATTTGGAGGTGACATAGGTTCAGAATCTGCACATCCCTTCTTTTTTGAAAGTCTCAAAAACTTCAAGGTGAATATAGTGCTGGGAAATCACGACCTGGGAGAAATAGCCACCCTTTCCGCTGCCGGCAAAGACGGTCACTATTACCTCTATGAGGACGACAACTATCGGTATATCGTATTAGACAGCTCTCCCGACAGGCTTTATAAAGATCAGGTAACATGGTTGAAACAAGCGGTGAGAACTAAAAAGAAAATCATTCTCTTTATACATCACCCTCTACTGGCCGTACCCTGCTATGTGGAAAGTAAATACGCAATGAAAAACAGGGGAATGATCAGGGACATTCTATTTGAAACCGAACTTGAAACCACTGTTTTCTGTGGTCACTATCACCTGGAAGACGAACGTAGAGAGAAAAACATAAGACAATTTGTAACTCCGGCCATTTCATATCAAATGGTTAAGTCGCCAAAGAAAATGATCGACACCTCGGTTTTTGGAGGGAGACTCGTCCATATCGCCCCTGAAAAAATTGATACTGAGCTGATCATGTTTGCCAACGACTAAAGGTGGGCAAGCTTCAGCTCTCTTTCTATTTCCCTGATAAGGCCGGATCTGTCACTAACTGCCCTGTTAAGAAAGGCGGAGTCGACAGTGGAATCGGCATCAAACTGCCCTGACCATATAATCATTTCTACCATTAAAGGTAAAAGGGCGATCCCCTTTGGGGTCAGACTATAGCGGATTCTCGATTTTTTCACCACATCTTCCCCTGATCGGATCAAACCTCCTGCCTCCAGACTTCGCAGCCGATCTCGCAAGACGCTTGTTGACACCTTTTCATCAGCCTCCAGAAACTCATTGTAGTGGCGCTTTCCCTTGAACATAAGATCCCGAATAATCAAAAGTGACCATTTGTCACCAAAATGCTCCAGTCCGTAATTGGTTGGACAGTCAGACCTTCTTTTCATGCAATAAAAATACGATCGCCAATTTCCACTTGCAAATTCAAAGCTAATAGTTAAATTTAACTTCGAAATTACAAGTTAATATATGACAACGCTACACAACCACATCACAATCAATGCAAGCCCCGAATCTGTCTGGCGGGTTTTATCTGATCTCGGCCGACTTGAAAAGTATGACCCTATCGTAACCAATTCAAGACTGATTGAAAAGGCCACTTCGGGGCTCGGTGCTAAGCGACACTGCCACACAGCCAATGGCTGGTTCAAGGAAGAGGTAAGCGAATGGCAGCCGCACCAAAAACTTTCCTTTACCCTCTTTGATTGTAACTTGCCCATGAAGGCTCTGAAGCATAGTTATCACCTGGAACAAGTTGGTATGGCTACTAAAATTTCGCAAACCATGACCTATACCATGAAATACAGGATACTTGGAAGAGTTATGGATGTTTTGATAGTCAGAAAACAATCAAATAGGGGAATCAGGCTTTTCTTTGAAGGACTTAAGAAAGAAGTGGAGAACGAAAACAACACAGACCATGGCGTATGATGAATTCCTGGTGGACCGGGTAAGACAAGTACTTAACGAAAGGCAGGCCATTTTCTTTGAGAAAAAAATGATGGGTGGGCTCATCTTTATGGTGAATGAGAAAATGTGCGTTGGCGTGGACATCGACAAAGCAACTGGTAATTCACGCATCATGGCCCGCATAGGCAAAGAAGCCTATGCCAAAGCACTAAGAGAAAAAGGCACACGCGAGATGGACTTTACCGGCACCGTCATGAGAGGCTTTGTATTTATAGACCCGGATGGCTTTGACCTGGACGAGGATTTAGAGTTTTGGATAGACAAGGCGCTTGCCTTTAATGTATTTGCGAAAAAGACGAATAAAAAGTAATTTGATCCTGGCCCCGAAGAGACTTCAACCCTTCTTAATCTTCTCGATGACATCTTTCATTTGCGCAAACTCCGAATAGCCATAATTGATTTGGTACAACTCTTCCTTCGCCTTAAATAAAACCGTGGGGTACCCGGTGACTCCCCACTGACGGTTGAGCTGAAAATCCTGATGGGTCTGATACTTAATCTCCTCACTTTCAAATTCCTTCATAAACTCATCGAACGGAATATCGAACTGCTCGCAGATTGACTTATAAAACTCAACCTGGCCAGGGTCTTCACTATCCACATAGAACTTTTTGGATACCTCTTCGAAGAAAGCAAGAACATCCTCACCCAGCCATTTCTTTGAAGCTACCACAGCACGACAAGGAGGTTCTGTGTCATAGTTAAACTCTTCCCTGTCAAACAAGGCATAGCCAAAGGGCTGACCACTGCGTTTGGTCACCTCTTCCCAATGGTGCTTCAGAAAATCCTTCATCCGCTGGTCCCAGGCCTCTCCCCCTCCCGGACGAAGCCCTCCGAGGATCACCTTGAACTGATACTCCGGGTAGTTGACCTTAAGCTCCTGCAGGTGGTTGGAAATACCCCAGCACCACGAACACATAGGGTCGCCTACATAGATAATCTCATGATCTTTGTCTATTACCTGTTGGGCACCAAAGGCTGGTAATTCAGCGGGAGAACACTCGCCCGATACGGGGTCGCAAAGCAGATCTTCATTTTTCATCAGTGTCACAACACTAATCCATAGTGTTGAGTTCAGGGTTTCTCTCTTCATCGAAAACCAACTCTGCCTTATTAAGATAGCGCTGCATCCCCAGCATTACTTCATAATTGGGTTGATGAAGGTGTTTCGGGATTTTGTAAATACGTTCATCCCTCTTGTCAAAGGGGGTAGGGATTTTGGAATTGAAGAGATAGGGAATCAGAATTTTGGAACAGCTCAGCGCAATTCTGTCAAATTGGTATTGATCAAAATGACCCTGTAAGCGGGTATTGATATTCTCAAAAAATTCAATGGTACTGGCAAGCCTTACCCTCGAACCAGCCCGTGACTTCCCTTTGGTTTTCAAATGCTTAATCTGGCTCTTACCTTGCTTCTTTCTCACCATATATGACCCGAACACCTTGTGTTCCAGGCATTTTTCATCCTCGAAAACTCCGATGGAAGCACTGCCCGATTGCACCAGCACCATTACATAAACCAGAGATTTCTCCGGTACGAAAACTTGCTTCTCATAAAACATGGTAATGGGCAGTCGCAAAGAGGCTCCCGAAGCAGCGTTTTCGTCTGTTAGTTCAAATCGGTGTTTTTCGTAATTATAATCCAGGATATGGCCTTTTTGCTCAAGCTCCTGCAAAACTTCGGGTAGCTGATTTCTATCATAAAAAACACTTCTCATCAGGGCTTGCAAGATGGTTTGTGTGAAAATACAGACAAGTCTTTTGGCTACGAAGGCTTTCACCTATTTTTACCGTTATCAGAAGACAACAGTACCCCGGTTCAAGCGTTCTGACCAGTAGTTTATGAGCTCCCCTAAGAAAACCCGAAAAAAACCTAAGAAGTTAAAAACCAGAATACTTAAATGGATATTCTATTTATTTCTGCTGGGGGTTTTTGGGGCATTCAGTTTTTATTTCAGTGTATACTTTGGGTTCTGGACGATCCTGCCTGACACAGACCAATTGGCAGAGATCAGACAAAGTGAGGCTACCGAAATATTTGCTGATGGTGGGGAGCTTCTGGGCAAGTACTACATATTTGACCGGCAACCCATCGGCTTTGAGGAGATTCCCAAGCATATGATCAATGCCCTCATAGCTACTGAGGATGCCAGGTTTTACAAACACAACGGTGTGGACAGGCGCAGCCTTATGCGCGTAATCTTTAAGACCATTTTGCTTGGAGATGAGTCATCGGGAGGCGGCAGTACTCTCTCTCAGCAGTTGATAAAAAATCTCTTTCCGAGAGAAAACCACGGCTGGTTTACCATGCCGGTTAACAAAACCAGAGAGGCCATTGTGGCCACAAGGCTTGAAAAGATTTATTCCAAAGCGGAAATTCTGACCCTTTACCTTAATACCGTACCCTTTGGCGACAATACCTTCGGGGTAGAAAGTGCTGCTGAGAAGTTTTTTGGCAAACCTTGCTCAGATCTCAGTCTTGAAGAGTCAGCGGTCATTATAGGAATGCTCAAGGCCTCACATAGCTACAACCCAAGACTTTTTCCTGAACGAAGCAAGGTGAGGAGAAATGTAGTGCTGAGTCAGATGTACCGCTACACCTTTCTTACAGCAGAAGAATTGAGTATTGCGGAGAAAAAGCCCCTGGAGCTTGACTACAAGCCCTTTACTCATAATGCTGGCATTGCACCCTACTTCAGAGCAGAACTACAGAAGAAAATGCGTTCCTGGGTAACTGATTATAATCAGGAACACAATACCTCACTGAACCTGTTTACCAGTGGTCTGAAGATTTACACTACCCTTGACTACGAAATGCAAAAGCTGGCTGAAGAAGCCATGAAAGAGCACATGACAGGACTTCAAAAAGCCTTTGAAGCCAGCTACGGCAAAAATGCCCCATGGCTTAAGTCCAAAACCATCATCAATAGCGCTTTGGCCCAAACACCTCATTACAAGAAACTGAAAGCCCGGGGACTGAGCGACCAGGCAATTCTTGACTCAATGAGAAGGTCAACCACGGCTGAGCTCTTCGACTGGGATGGTAAAAGGGTAGTCAATACGACTCAGATCGATAGCGTAAAGCACTATTTGAAATTTCTGAATGCAGGTATGCTCTCTGTCAACCCGTATTCCGGAGCAGTTAAAACCTGGATTGGCGGCATAGACTATGAGCACTTTCAGTACGACCATGTGCGACAAAGCAAAAGACAGGTAGGCTCTACTTTTAAGCCTATCGTTTATGCAGCAGCCCTGGAAAACGGTACTGAGCCTTGCAAATACTATCCATCTCAGCAAGTGACCTTTCCTCAGTTCAATGATTGGACCCCGGTAAACTCGCCCCCCATCTATGATCAGAACTATGCGATGAAGACGGCCCTGAGTAAGTCGGTAAATACAGTAGCGGTAAGGGTCCTGAACGATGCCGGGCTTCCCAACGTGATTAAACTGGCCAGGAGTATGGGAATTGAATCTGACCTCCCCTCAGTACCTTCTCTGGCTCTTGGCACAGCAGAGCTTAGTCTTTTAGAACTTACCAGGGCTTATACAAGCTTTATAAACTCAGGAAAACCTGCCAACCCCTACTATATCACGCGTATCGAAGATAACAGCGGTCGCGTATTGGCCGAGTTTGAGCCGGAAGTCAGCGAACAAGCCGTGATTACGGAAAGTACACGCGAGATCATGATAGAGATGATGAAAGGCACGGTGAACGGAGGTACTGCAAGAAGGTTACGGGGAACATATGCCCTCAGAAATGACATGGCAGGAAAAACAGGCACCACCCAGGATAACAAGGATGGCTGGTTTGTTGCGATCAGCCCCAGGCTTGTAACCGTCTCCTGGGTTGGATCAGATGATTACCGAATTGGTTTCAGAAGTACAGCCATGGGTCAGGGAGCAAATTCAGCCCTACCCCTCTATGCTCTTTTGCTTCAGAAGATGAATCGGGATATTAACTTCGATCGTTATACACAGGCCAGATTTGCTCCTCCCTCCATAAAAACAATGAATGTAATGGGCTGTGCTCCCGAGAAGGGGTCAGGGATCATTAAAAAGATCTTCACTCGTACAGATAAGCCCAAACCCATGGAAATTCAGGTAGACAGTACCTTATCAGAGCCAAAGAAGAAGGAGGGTTTTCTCAAGCGACTTTTCAAGCGAAAAGATAAGAAGGACAAGAAGAAGAAAAAGAAAAAAAGCTAGGCTCAGAGTACTACCTCTTCTTCGATAAAATGGAACCCCAGCTCTCCCAACTCAGACAGAATGGGATTATAGAATTCCGGTATAATCGGAATCTGCACACCTCTTGCTTCAATTTTTCCTTGCAGTAATAGTTTTGTTGCTATACCCAGTGGCAGCCCCACGGTCTTGGCCATAGCAGTATCCACAGCATCATCACCATTGGTTACCATAGCAGACCTGACACGCTTTACCTGTCCTGCTTCTTCATAGTCAAAGAGGTGCCACATCACAATCTGATCCTTGACATCCGGTCCGATCGTCCATTTCTTCTTAAGTATATGCTCAAGAATTTGTGCAGGAGAGCCCTTTTGCAAACCTACCGGCTCTTCATTAAACAACCCCAGCCACCTGAGTTTATGCATCTCAGGTCCGTCAATATCCAGCCCCAGATAATGAGCCAGCTTAAGCTCTACCGAGTCAGCGGGATTGTAGGACAGAAAAGAGTTAATAAACTGGCGATGTGTCATGGTATTCACCCCCTCCAGCATATAGGAATCATCCGTAGCACCGAGCTGAATAAAGATATCCCATGCTTTACAGAAGCCCGGTCTTCTCAATGTTCCCCGGTAGAGTGTTTGAATTCCCTGCAAGCCATACACATCCAGATACATAAGCGAGTCACGGTTGGCATAGCCCTCAAAATAGCCATGCCCCGGAATGTGTATCATCTCCGTTCTTCGGAATAGTTTGTGATAAGGTATGTACTTGTAACGCCCTTCCTGAATGAATTTAACCGTACCCTGACCAGCCAGCACTACATTTCGGGGGTTCCAGGTAAACTTATACTCCCATGGGTTGTCATCTGAAGGATCGGGGGCGAGCAGACCACCGGTAAACGACTCAAAAGCTCTGAGTTCAAAACCTCGTCCACGAATATCGTCAATTACCTTTTTGGCCGACATATGGTCAATGCCCGGGTCAAGCCCACACTCATTAAGAAACAGCAGGCCTTTTTCCTTTGCCTGCTCATCAAACGACCTCATGTCATCGGAGACATATGAGGCGGTAATCAGGTGCTTTCCAAACATCAGGCAAGCTTCAGCTACAATAGGATGAAACCGGGCGGGCAACATAGAAATCACCACATCGGCTTCCTGTATTACTGTATCTCTTTCTTCCTCTTTATTAATGTTAAAGGCGATGGCCTTGCCTTTTGGGTGATTGCCAACTTTTTCTTCGGCAAGTTGTAAAGCATAATCAGCCACTATCACCTGCCAATCGTTTGACACAGAGGCTTCCAGAAGATATTTAATAAGTGAGGTAGCTGATCGACCAGCACCAAGGATTAGAATTCTGTCCATTCAAAGAAAAAATTTCGTTGAATTTAAAGAATTAATTAAGTCAATAACCAAGTCTCCGAAGAAGAATTCAGGAAGCCATCATTCTGGGTTGCGCATCACTGTTTTTCTTGAGTATGGATCGAAGCTTATCAAGAACAGCCTCGGGAACAGCAGTGATATTAATGGGGGCGAGTGTTTTTATTTTTTCGTAGTGATATCCCGACTTGATTCTCAGCACGAGTCCCCTTCCATAGGGCATGTAAGATCGCACTTCCATATCGATAATAGCACTCATAGGAATTTCAAGACGCCTGTTGAACTTGCCCCAGAAAAAGGCAGGCGCCATGCGCTTGTTAGACGCATAGAAAAGATTCGACTCATTGAATTCGAGTCGACAGAAGATTCCATCGTATTGCATTCTGGTAAATAGGTTGCTAGGTCTTACGACCATGAAGCAATATGTTAAATGTTGTTTAAACCACAAAATTTGTCGTTCGCATTTTTGACCAAAAGCTCCGCCATTCCTGGTTATTTCAAAAAAAAATGACCACATCACAATTTTCCCCGTATATTCTCATCCTAACGGAGATTTATGACAGAAACTATTTCAAGTGAATCACGACTCAAGGTTTATCCTTCAATGGATGAATTGCCCCAAGAGGAGCAAGCTTTAATTCAGGCAGCTCAGGCTTCTGCACTCAGGGCCTATGCCAAATACTCACAATTTCAGGTGGGTGCTGCCCTTCGCCTTGAGGACGGTAAGATTATTACCGGTAACAACCAGGAAAATGCTTGCTACCCGGCAGGCCTTTGTGCTGAACGAGTGGCGTTTTTCGCTGCAAAATCGCAATATCCGGAACTGGCCATAAAGGCAGTAGCAGTGGTGGCAAAAAGAGCCGAAGATGAAATATTCAGAGCGGCCTCGCCCTGTGGCAGCTGCCGGCAGGTAATGAGTGAATATGAAAACAATCAGGAAGACCCTATCCAACTATATATGATGGACGCTGAGGGAAAGATTTACGAATCAGCTTCAATTGAAAACCTCTTGCCCTTTAAATTTTCGGAGGCATCTTTGGGCAACACATGAGTACAGAGCACAGATTAACCTTTACTTTTCAGGCCCGCTATCGAACCTTGGGCAAACCCGACAAAGGCATTAAACATATGTGGCTTGTATGCCATGGACACGGTCACCTGGCCGAATACTTTATAAAGCAGTTTGCCTGCCTGGATGATGGAAGACATCTTATCGTTGCACCTGAGGGACTCTCCAGGTACTACCTTAAAGGTTTTACCGGTCGCGTGGGTGCCACCTGGATGACCAAAGAAGATCGGCTTAATGACATCAACAACTACCTTGCTTACCTGGAAGCTGTTCATAAAGAGGTAAAACAACAGCTATCCGATGATGTAAAAATCACCCTTTTTGGCTTCTCCCAGGGAGCTGCCACTATCTCCAGGTTTGCCACTCAAACGGAAGTTCATTTTGACAGATTGATTCTTTGGGCAGGCATCTTCCCTCCCGATCTACCGGCCCTGGAAAGCACAGAAAGGATAAAGGATAAACCTGTTTATTGGATCTATGGAAAGAAAGACCCTTACTTATCAGCACATGTGATGGAAGAGCAAGGCAGGATAGCCGAAAACATGAGAATAACCCCTGAAGTAATCAGTTTCGAGGGTGAGCATGAGCTTAACCAAGAGGTCTTGATTAAGCTAAGTAAGGAGTCTTATCGCCAGAAGTAATTGGACCGAAGTAGTTTTCTGGCATATTTGGAAGGAACAATCATAACCGGTCCCTCATAGATACCTCCGTTATTCCCGATATCCTCTACCCTTACAGCTATGGTATTAGTACCTCTTTTGAGCAGATTATTGGGCACTTCATACACCCGAAGTTCCATAAAGCTACGCGAACTGCCATACCTTCTGCCGTCATTGGTTTCACCCACTTTAACTCCGTTGATGAACACCTCATCAAAATCATCAATCTTACCACAAACGATAGACATATCTTCAATACCATCATCCTCTCCGACCTCAAAGGTCTTGCGATACCATGCAAAATCGTCAAGGTCATCGATGCCTATTGATTTCCAGTTCGAAGGCACCATGATGTCCTCCCAATTGGAGTCATTGTAATCAGGCTCTGCATATTCCTCCCGATCCGATATCTTGATCTTCCAGGTTCCTTCGAGTAGGATTGAACCCCTATAATCTTCATCCGGCATCATCAGTGCCACTTCACCGGAATAGATACCTCCTTCACCGCCTTTATCATATACCCTCACTGCTATCTGATTTTCCCCATCATGCTTCAGGAGTCTGTCAGGAATACGATACAAGCGTTCAGCCCTCCAGGCAGTCTTATAGCGAGGCGGAAAATCGCCCGTAAAGCCAATTTTTTCTCCATTAAAGAAGACTTCATCTACATCATCGATGTATCCCAGTTTCAGGTATAGCGATTTTTCGCCCTCCAGGTCTTTACCATCTACTTTAAGGCGATACCAGGCAAATCCATCATAACCATTAAAGCCTTCTCGCTCCCACCTCCGTGGTACGTATATTTCCTCCCAGTCAGAATCGTTATAGTCTAAATCGGCCCATTCCTTATGGTCTCCAATAGAAAATTTCCAATATCCTCTCAGGTTGAGTAATCTATCAAGGTCTTGTGCATGGACCAGACCTCCCAGCAGCAAGGTATTTATGACCGTAAGTAGTATAATTCTTTTCATTTCGAGTTTCTCCGCTTAGGCCAATCACCCTCTCGGGCAACCGGCCTCAGGTAGTAGTTTTAGTTGTTGTTTTTGACCTTTGGACTCTTCTTCAATGTCGCTACACAAGTTTACGGCAAGTCCTGTTGACGTATGTCACATGCCCGTAAAGAGATGTCATAAAATGTCACAACCCTTATAATAACATCTTATACCCTACTCCATGTACGGTTAAAATGACCTTAGGGTCATTCGGATTTTCTTCGATTCGTTGTCGCAAACGCAGAATAAAGTTATCAACCGTCCGCGTGGTGGGCTGACTTTCGTAACCCCAAACCTTGTTCAACAAGTCGTAACGGCTCACGACTTCATTCTTTTTTTCCATGAGAAACTGAAGGATTTCATACTCTTTATGAGACATGCGGACAGGCTCACCTTCCAGGCTGGCGGTGTATTGTTCCAAATCAACACTGAGTCTGCCAAGTTGCTGTACCCCACTTGTGGTAGCAGCAGCAGTGGCACCCGTTCTTCTCAAAATTGCTTTTACCCGTGCAATCAGCTCTCTTAGACTGAAGGGCTTGGTCAGGTAATCATCGGCTCCCAGCTCAAGTCCCAGTACCTTATCTATTTCTTCGCTTTTGGCAGTAAGAAAAATAATGGGCGTCAACACTCCCAGCTTCCGTACAGCCTTACATACATCAAAGCCTGACATTTTTGGCATCATCACATCCAGTATGATCAGATCGAATCTACCGTTCTTTATTTTCTCAAGCCCTTCTGCTCCATCGATGGCCAGTTCCACCTCATAAGATTCAAACTCAAAATTATCTTTGAGCCCCATTCTCATTGCCGGCTCGTCTTCAACTATTAATATTCTCGCCATTTTCGTTATTGATTACAGGGAACAAAAGCCTGAACGAGCTTCCCTTTCCCGGTGTGCTTTCTACTAATACCTTACCTTCATGGGCATCTACGATTTGCTTCACAATACTCAGTCCTAAACCAGCACCCTGCACCTCATGCACATCACCGGAAGGCACTCTATAGAATTTATCGAAAAGCTTATGCAGTTTGTTTTTAGGGATACCCATACCCTGATCCGCAATTTCCACGCAAGCCATTCCGTTTTCGTTCCCGGTACGAACATCGACCTGCTTTTGCTTGTCACTGTATTTCATCGCATTGTCGATGAGGTTGACCATTACCTCAATCAGCGCTTCCCTGTCCGCCTCAATCTGAGGTACATTTTCGCCTGCCGTAAAGGAATAGGCAAAGCCATTACTCTCAAGGTGATAAGAGTAAGTATTGGCCACCTCTCTGGCTACCTCGGTAAGTGACAAGGGCTGCTTGTTATAGTTTCTCTTGTTAGCTTCCATCTTTGAAAAGCTCAAAATGCGATTGACCATATTAGAGAGTCGCCCCACTTCTTTGGTAATAATTTCGTAGTACTCCTTCTTCTTTTCTTCGGTACGCACCCTGTCCATAAGCAAGGTCTCTGCGAACATATTGATCAGGGCCAGAGGGGTTCTTATTTCATGTGATACATTAGAAACAAAATCGGCTTTGTTTTCGGCCAACTCAATCTCTCTTCTGATATTTCTGAACACCAAGGACAGACCAAAAAGGAGAAATACAATTAACAGCCCAAGAGAAATCAGGTTTTGTCGTTTCCGTTTGGCTACAGCTTGCTCAATGGTCCCCCCTCTGCGGGCGATCCCCAGCTCGTATTGAGGCAGTGAAATGAGAGGTTGACTAAAAAGGCCTTCAGTGCTCTCATTAGACGTTGAATAAATTTCAAACCCATCCGATATCCTACGGCAGACCAGGGTAAACTGGTCCTGTCCTATCTGCTGAAATTTAGAAACAAGGTGGTGTTCCACGAACTCTTCGGTATCGAAAAGATAAATACAGTGCCTGATAGCCCCGGCATTGCCAATTACAAAAATTTTGTAGCCGAGTTCAATACCATCTGCCTTAAACATATCATCTGTCACTTCCAGCTTCTGAAAGCCAGTCTCTTTATACCGGGTAAGTCGTCTGAAAAGCGAGGAGGACGCCTCAAACAAACTATCTATGCTAATCTGAAATCCCACACTATTGTAGTCGTTTGACACACCAATGTATTCCTGGTTATTGTCTGCGGGGTTTCTTAAATATAAAGCGCGAAAAACCGGATCGTTATTAACCAGTGTATCATAAAGTTTTTGGCTATCTACCTTATCATAGATCATATCCAAACTGGTTGTCCAGTTACGAACCTTGTCGTCAGTATACTGGTTGATGGAGAAAAGCACAGCATCAAGCTGTCTCTTGTAGATTTTCTCGAGTTCTTCTTCGTCTGAAGTGAGTGATGTGAGCTCAAAGATACCATAGCCCAGAATCGGCAAAAGCACCAATAAGGGGAGGGTTAATTTCTTTCGTAAACTCCATTTTTTCATCAGGGGGAAGTCATAGCTTTGCGATCGAAAATACAAATTAGATTTTGGGCAAAACTCATCTGTGACAATCTTTTACAAATGGTGCTTTTTATGAAACAATTTCATATCTTTGCAGCCCGAAATTAAAAATTGATAACAATGAACAATTACGAGACGGTATTCATTTTAACTCCCGTTTTGTCTGATGAACAGATGAAGGATGCTGTCGGCAAGTTTGAACAAGTCATCATCGAAACCGGTGCTGAGATTGTCAACAAGGAATTGTGGGGCTTGAGAAAATTGGCATATCCAATTCAGCACAAGTCTACTGGTTTCTACAATTTGATTGAATTCAAAGCCGACCCTGCAGCTATCGCCACTCTGGAACTCGCGTACAAAAGGGACGAGCGTATTATGCGCTTTTTGACAACTGCACTGGATAAGCACGCGGTGGAGTACAATGCAAGAAGAAAAAGCGGTGCTTTCAAAAAAGCTAAAAAAGAGGAAGCTGCATCATGACGTTAGTAAACGAACCAGTAAACAGAGATCAACAGAAGAAGAAATACTGCCGATTCAAAAAGAACGGTATCAAGTATGTTGATTACAAGAACCCTGATTTCCTTTTGAAGTTTGTAAACGAGCAAGGAAAGCTTCTTCCTAGAAGATTAACAGGTACCAGCCTCAAGTATCAGAAGAAAGTAGCGCAAGCGGTGAAAAGAGCGAGACACATTGCCTTATTGCCTTACGTAACTGATTCTTTAAAATAAACCGGTTCTCTCAGAACATTAAAGTATTTAAAGATGGAAGTAATATTAAAAACTGATATCAAAGGACTTGGCTACAAAAACGATACTGTTGCTGTAAAGCCAGGTTACGGTAGAAATTATTTGATCCCTCAGGGCTTTGCGATTATCGCAAGCACATCAAATAAGAAGATGATCGCAGAGAACATCAAGCAGGCTTCTCACAAAGCAGAGAAGATCAAAAATGATGCAGAGGCTGTTGCTGCTGCCATTGGCGAGAAAGCGCTTGAGATCAAAGCTAAAGTAGGTGATAGCGGCAAAATATTTGGTGCTGTAACTACGCTGCAGATTTCTGATGCATTGAAAGCCATGGGCATCGATGTAGATCGTAAGAAAATCTCATTTAAAGGTGAAGTGAAGTTCGTAGGAGATTACGAAGTAGAAATTGACCTGCACAAAGAGGTAAAGAAGGATTTGAAATTCTCAGTAGTAGCTGAGTAATTTTAATATAAAGACAATGCCAAAAAGGCTCTGACACAACTGTCAGAGCCTTTTTTTGTACCCTCCCCTACCATATGTAAGAAATCCCACGAACTCTGATGACCTCCGTTAACATTTTAGGACTAACCCTTTGATTAGCTATTAGAATTCAATTCCAAAACCATATGAAAAAGTTCTTTTTATTCTTTTTACTCGGCTCAGCTACCATAGCCCAGTCGCAAACCTATGTACCTGACACAGGGGGTACCTTTACGGGTCAAACCAAATTTGGAGCATCAATCAAGTTAGCTGACAACAATAACTTCACAGATGCATTAACTCTATTCTACGATGCAAACGTAGGTGCACTTAAATTATACAGGCATGATGGAGCATTTCAATTATTTGACCTTCAAATTTATCATAATGGATCGTATAAGCGCGTACTACATGAAGGCAACCTTTCAACAATACTTGACGCTACATATCTAAGACAGGATGCTCATTCAGCAATTTTGGATACAGTTCTTGCTGACAATGTCCATTTCAAAAAAAACCTGTTCATCTCAGACCCAAATAACTTAACTACTCATGCCACTCTATCTTTTGATGATAGCTCAAACAGTTTTAAATTCTCTAAAGGAACAACCGCTGGCCCTCAAACACTAGACATCGAAGTATACAATGGTTCAGGATATGATAAGGTGCTCACTGAAGGTAATTTCACTAATACTTTAGGCAATCAATACCTTACCTTAGCCGGAGGCACGGTAACCGGTGTAACTACTTTTAACAATTCCACTGGAACCTATTTTAACAACCCTAATTATACAGGTACTGGTAGCAGATCCCTCAGGGTTGGGCAATCAGGTTCGTCTGATAATATTTTGAGAATCTTGCCAGTAGACGGCAGTTCAGACTTATTTACGAACGATATACAATTTAATTTCACTAATCAGGAATGGTTATTAGACGGACTAATTCGCTTTCATGACAATATAAAGATAGAGGGAAGTGATCAGGCTACAGAAACCGACCTTCAAATGACGGGAGGAGCAAATGTTGCTACAACAGCGGATATGCATTTCTTTATTGATAGTGATAACACTTCAACATCATCAGCCTTTTATTGGAAAACGGACGCTGCTTTTGGGAGTGGTACAGAATTAATGAAGCTTAGGGAGAATGGCAACGTTGAAATAAACGGTAATTTAAAAATCGACAATTTTCTTACCATTGATGGAGAGACAAGCTCCTGGATTAATATCAACGCCTCTACAGGGTATGATGCCGGGATACTATTCGATATTAATGGAGTCGATCAGTATAAAATACACAGCGATGAAAGCAGAGGAGGAGACTTAAGGCTATATAACTACACCAATAGCAGTGACGTTCTTTACCACAACACAGCAAACGACAGAGTTGGTATAAAAACCAACAGCCCAACTAACAATATTCATCTCAATGATAACACGACTATAACCGGTGACGCGATCGTCTCGGGGGACATTGAATCCAAAAAATTAAAAGTCACTGCCAACCCCGGCTCCGTCCCTGATTACGTATTCCAACCGGGCTATCAATACCTGAACCTGGAACAGCTCGAGGCATTCGTTAAGGCCAACTCACATCTGCCCAATGTACCCTCGGCTAAAGAGGTAGAAACCAACGGCCAGGATGTAGGGAGTATGCAATTGAAACTACTGGAAAAGGTAGAAGAATTAGTGCTTTACACTATTGACCAACAAAAGCAGCTTAAATCACAGCAGGCAGAAATCGAAAAACTCAAAGAAGAGATTAAAGCCCTTAAAAAGGGCTAAGGCATTCTATAAAATATGAAAAGCCCTGCTCCGGAAGATCGGTGAGCAGGGCTTTTTTCATTTCAGCGAGTCACTATTCAGTCCTTTCGAAAAAAAACTCCTGATCGTGATGACCTTATTGATTTTAAAGGACTAACAGATATAAAACCCTGACAGAGTCGTGAACTGAAAGGGTTGAAAGGCACAAAGATTTAATTCATTAAACTGCCTGGCTCTGATGGAAACGTCAGGGCCTTTTTCTTTTAACTCCCTGCCTTCAAAAGTCAGGTAATCTCACCAATCGACTCAGCTCACCAGATCGCTCTCACTCCTCTTTGGCTCATAGAATACCAGAGAGACGAAACTGGCGATAAGGCTGTAGGCACAGATGTTGGCAGCCCCTTCATGAGCTCCATCGGTACTGACCACAACCACCAGTGAGATAAGGAATACTAAAACAGAAGCCATCGCTATGACGGCAACGAGAATCTTCAATGATTTCATTACTAAACTATTTAACTATTTGACTGAGGTTTTTATGGTTGCTACATGCCCGTAACACTCATGTTGCAAGTTTAGGAAGAAAGGCTCCCGGATTGACCAATCAGCCATTAAGGTCCACAACTTGTCCATATTAAACTGACATGATTTTTAACCTTGCGGTCCCTGTCCACAGTTCGTCCACAACGCTTTTTCTAAAGCGAGAAGAGAATGGAAAAGCCTGATTAACAACGGTTTTACTTCTTCATTCTACACAAACGTTTGCAGTAGAATATGGTACCATAACATTGATAGACCGCTTAATTTTCGCTTTCTTTCAAGCGGTAAAATGCATACGGCCTTACCCTGAGATTCAACCAAGATTACATCACCCCAAAACCTTTTTATGAAATCAGCACAAACACGCACGGTCATTGAAAATGTGAGACCAGAAATCAATGCCGGAGCTCATGCTGCCAAAAGAGTGGCAGGACAGAGATTTCAAGTGACTGCCGACATTGTAGCCGATGGCCACGATGTGCTCAATGCCCATATCAAGTATCGCTTTGGCAAAGCTAAGAAGTGGCAATATGCGCCAATGCACGAGGTGGGCAATGATGAATGGGCCGGAGAATTTATTGCAGAAAAACAAGGAAAGTACACCTATACCATCGAAGCCTGGGTAGACTACCCTCTCACCTGGCAGCACAATATTGAACGTAAGATCCAGGACGGGCAACATGTAAATGTTGAACTGCTCGATGGCATCAGATTTCTGGAAGCAGCGGCCAAAGCATGCAAGGCAGAAGCAGCCTATCTGAATGAGCTAAAAGCTGCCTTTGAAAACGAAGAGTCTTATAAATATGCCATAGATGAGGCCACCTCTGACAGACTACATGACATTTTCAATGATAACCCGAGTAAGCAGTTTGCCACAACTTATGATCGCGAACTACCATTGGAAGTAGACAGAGAGAAAGCACTCTACAGTACCTGGTATGAGTTTTTCCCCAGGTCGGCTGCCAAAAACCCTGGCGAGCATGGTACGTTCAAGGATTGCCTGGATATTATTCCTTATGTCGCGGAAATGGGATTCGACACCATTTATTTCCCTCCAATCCACCCAATAGGTACTGATTTTAGAAAAGGAAAGAACAATACTACCACCACCGTAGAAGGTGATGTAGGGGTGCCCTGGGCCATTGGTAACAAAGAAGGCGGGCATAAAGACATTTTGCCGGAGCTTGGCAGTTTTGACGATTTTAAGGCTGTAGTTGCTGAGGCTAAAAAACATGGGATCGAGATTGCATTGGATTTTGCTCTGCAGTGCTCACCTGATCACCCTTATGTAAAGGAAAACCCAAGCTGGTTTAAATGGAGGCCGGACGGTACGGTGCAATACGCTGAAAATCCACCCAAAAAGTACCAGGATATCTACCCCATCTACTTTGAGTCAGAAGACTGGGAGAATATGTGGGAAGAATTTGTGAGTATCGTACTGCACTGGAACAAGCTGGGCATTAAGATTTTCAGGGTAGACAACCCCCACACCAAGCCTTATGGTTTTTGGGAATACCTGATTGCCGAGGTAAAGAAAAAAGACAATGATGTACTCTTCCTGGCCGAAGCCTTTACCCGACCTAAGGTAATGCAAAGACTGGCTAAGGTAGGCTTTACTCAATCGTATACTTACTACACCTGGAGAAATAACAAAGCAGAGCTCATTGAGTACATGACGGAGCTTACTAAGGGTGAAATGAAGGACTATTTTCGTCCTAACTTCTGGCCTAACACTCCCGACATTAATCCATGGATGCTGCAGGGAGGCAACGAAAACCTTTATATCGTACGGCATATGATGGCCGCTACACTAAGCTCAAACTACGGCATGTATGGACCCGTATATGAGCAAATAGCCAATGATGCCTATGTAGGTAAGGAAGAATATCTCAACTCTGAAAAATACGAGGTAAGGCATTGGGACTGGACCAAAACCAATAAGCTCAAACAGCTTATCACCCGGATCAACCATATCAGAAAGCAGCATTCAGCACTACAGTTTACCAACAATATTGAGTTTTGTAATATTGAAAACGAGCATATTCTGGCCTATTTCAAGCGCAGTGAAGATGGATCAAGCAATATGCTTTTTGTGGTAAATCTCGACCCCTACAACAAACAAGGAGGCTGGGTGCAGGTTCCACGTCATCTGATGGGCATAGAAAATGGCACGCCCATGCGCATGAACGATTTGGTAACAGGCAATAGCTACATATGGCGCGATGAGTGGAACTATGTAGAGCTCGATCCATTTCAGGTACCATACCATATCTTTTCAATTGATTACTGATTAAATTAATCCCTATGGCCAAAACCAAAGGAACATCCACGCAGGCAACCGGCTGGGCTGATCTGTTCAGACAGGAGGCTTTTCAGTCAAAGCTCATGCTGCAAACCCTGCCAAGATATATGCATACCACGCGTTGGTATGCGGCTAAAACACAGCAGGCTAAATCTTATCGAATAGAGCAACAGATGCCTTTCGAACTTGAAAACGGAGAGACTGCCTTTTTCATTACGATCGAAATCAACTTTAAAGCAGGCTTTACGGAGTACTACTTTATGACGCTCTCTTTTGTACCAGAAGATATAGACATAGATCTGAAAGGCATTGTATCGAGCATTACCGTGGGCGGAGTGAAAGGCAAAGTCATTGACGCTCTTTATTGGGAGGAATTTCGCAGATCACTGTACAATCAAATCCTGTCGCAAAAGATTTTGACTGACGGTAATACTAAGCTTCTTTTTGAGCGAGGTAAGGTATTGAGGTCCAGCCCTGCCTATGAGTCATCCAGAGTGATGAATTTTGACCAAAGTAATACCTCGGTTGAATACAACGGCAAATACTTCTTTAAAGCTTACAGAAGGCTCTTCCAGGACTCCAACCCGGATCTGGAACTGACGAAATTTCTGTCAGATGAAGGAGCCTTTAAAAACTGCCCGAGATATGGCGGCAGCATCAGCTGGATTAAGAATCAGTATGCCACGCTCTCCATTGGTATCATGCAGGAAAAGATTGAGAATATCGGGGAAGCCTGGAATCATACGCTCGACATGATCAACGGCTACTTTGAACGAATCAGTGCCACAGACATGGACATTGCTGACATTCAGGACATAGCGAGCTTTGACCTGGTTGGCCCGGATGCACTAAAGTCTGACTTCAGGCTGCTCATAGGCGATGATGTGATTGCCAAGGTGGAGCGCATGGCATTGAGGATAGCTGAGATGCACATTGCCTTGTTCGACAATAAGGTAGATTTGGAGTTTAACCCGATCGCTTTCAATGGAGACTATACCGTCTGGCTCAAAAACAGGATTATTTACCAGGTAAATGCACGCTTTATACTGGTAGAAGAAAATATCCACAAGTTGAAGGGCATGGCCCGGGAATATGCTCAAACTTTTCTTGAGAACAGAGAGTTTATCACCTCACAATTTCTTGCCTTTGAAGAGAAGGCACTCAACAGTAGTCGGATCAGAATACATGGAGACCTGCACCTGGGGCAAATTCTTATGACGGAGGATGATGACTTTTATATCATCGACTATGAGGGAGAGCCGGAAAGTACCATTCGCGACAGAAAGGTGAAGCAGACTCCGCTTAAAGATGTTGCCGGTATGCTCAGGTCATTTCACTATGCCGTGTATGCCACGATTTTCGATGAAAACAACGATTACGGCCTGAGCAAGGAATTACTCTTTGAGGCAGGTGAAAAATATTACAGGGCTATTACAGCCATCTTCCTGAATAAGTATGTACAAACTGCCATGGATGGCAACCTGGACATAGGCTATAATTCAGAGATCAAATACCTTTTAAAATACCACTTGCTTGAAAAGGCTGTCTACGAGATTGGCTATGAGTTGAAAGCAAGACCTGACTGGGTCATTATTCCCCTTACAGGTATCAAACAAATCCTTGACGATTAATTATGGAAAAGCATCAATATACTAAAGCCCATTCACTGCTCACTGACTTTGACAGTGATCTGTTTAAATCAGGCAAGCACTTCAACCTGCATGAAAAGCTGGGATCATTCCCTATTACGAATGAAGGCACTGAAGGCACCCATTTTGCCGTATGGGCTCCCAATGCTACTACCGTTCAGGTCATTGGAGATTTCAACTACTGGAATGGCGAGGGCTATGAGCTTTACCCCCGCTGGGATGGAACTGGTATTTGGGAAGGTTTTGTACCTGAAATTGGAAAAGGAACGGTTTACAAATACCGCATTCACTCCAACAATCATGGTCAGGTGCTTGAAAAAGGTGATCCCTTTGCTATTCACTGGGAGGTGCCTCCGAAGACTGCTTCTATTGTCTGGGATGTAGACTATAAATGGAAAGACAGCAAATGGCTCAAGAAGAGAAAAACGTCCAATCAACTGGGGCAACCCTTCTCGGTTTATGAGGTACATATCGGTTCCTGGAAAAGGAAGGAAAACGGTGAGTCACTCTCTTATAAAGAGCTTGCCAAAGACCTGGTGAAGTATGTGAAAGACATGGGCTATACCCATGTAGAGTTGCTTCCTGTTACTGAGCACCCCTTCTTTGGTTCCTGGGGCTATCAGTGTACCGGTTACTTTGCCCCCTCATCGCGCTATGGTACTCCTGAAGATTTCATGGCCATGATTGATGCCTTTCACAAGGCAGAAATCGGGGTAATCATCGACTGGGTACCCTCCCACTTTCCAAGCGATGCCCACGGGCTTTATAATTTTGATGGTACACATCTGTTCGAGCACTCTGATCCACGCCAGGGATACCACCCTGACTGGAGCAGCTACATTTTCAACCTGGGAAGAAACGAGGTAAGATCATTCCTGATCAGCTCTGCACTTTTCTGGCTTGACGTCTGTCATGCCGATGGACTTCGTGTAGATGCGGTGGCTTCTATGCTCTACCTGGACTACTCACGAAAAGAAGGCGAGTGGATTCCAAACCAATATGGTGGCAGAGAAAACCTGGAGGCCATCAGCTTCCTGAAAGAACTTAATGAAGCCTGCTTTGGGGCCGTAGAAGGCATACAGACCATAGCTGAAGAGTCTACTGCCTGGCCAGCCGTATCACGCCCTACCTACCTGGGTGGTCTGGGCTTTGGCATGAAATGGATGATGGGATGGATGCACGATACACTGGAGTATTTTCAGAAAGACCCTTATTACCGACAGTATCATCACAACATGATTACTTTCAGTCTGAACTATGCTTTTACTGAAAACTTCATGCTGCCTCTCTCACATGACGAAGTAGTACATGGCAAGGGCCCCTTGATCGATCGTATGCCCGGTGACGAATGGCAGCGATTTGCCAACCTGAGGGTACTTTATGGCTATATGTATACTCATCCCGGTACCAAATTGGTATTTATGGGTGGGGAGATTGGACAGACCAGCGAATGGAAACATGATCTTTCGGTTGATTGGCACCTGCTCGAACAGGATTCGCACAAAGGCATACAGGAACTGACGAAAGACCTGAATCACCTTTATAAAAACGAGCCTGCTCTCTACGAAAACAGCTTCAGTGCCGAAGGTTTTGAGTGGATTGAACTGAATGACTATCAGAATTCAGCCTTGAGCTACATCAGAAAGGCTAAGAATGAGGCTGACGACATTATCGTAGTTTGCAACTTCACCCCGATCGTGAGAGAAGAATATGCCATTGGTACCAATGGCGGAGACTGGGAAGAGGTTTTCAACTCAGATGATAAGAAATACTGGGGTAGCGGAGTTCATAATGAGGGAATCCTTTCATCCATCGAAGAATCAAAACATGGTCGCAGCCACAGTATCAGCCTGAAAATGGCTCCTCTTTCGGTCAGCATGTTTAAAAAGGTAAGTACTAAAAAGTAGAGTTTTTAATGAGTCGGTATTTGTGTATACACGGGCATTTCTATCAGCCCCCAAGAGAGAATGCGTGGTTGGAAAAGATCGAGATTCAACCCAGTGCTTATCCCTATCATGACTGGAATGAGCGCATCACCCGGGAATCTTATTACCCAAATGCTTTTTCGAGGGTACTCAATGATGAGGGCAAAATCATTGATATCGTAAATAACTACTCGAAAATCAGCTTCAATATGGGGGCAACACTGCTTTCATGGATGGAACAACATGCTCCCGTTACCTATCAGGCCATTCTGGAATCGGACAGGCTGAGCATGGAAAATTTCGGAGGACATGGTTCTGCTGTGGCCCAGGTGTACAATCATATGATTATGCCGCTGGCCAATCGCAGAGATAAGGAAACGCAGATTATCTGGGGCATTGAAGACTTCAAAAAGAGGTTCAACAGAATGCCTGAAGGGATGTGGCTCGGAGAGGCAGCGGTGGATACTGAAACACTGGAGTTGATGGCCGATCACGGTATTCTATACACCCTACTGGCCCCACGACAAGCCAAAAGGTTCAGAAAGATTGGGACAGAGCAGTGGCATGATGGTGTGAATTCTAACCTTCACTACTGGTACACCTTACCATCAGGTAAAAAGATCGCCCTCTTCTTTTATGATGGAGAGCGCTCTCAGAATGTAGCCTTCAAAGGCCTGCTGGAGAATGGTAAGAATTTCGCCCACGACCTGCTCGAGACCTTTCAGCCAGACCTGGACAATCAGCTGGCGCATATCGCTACTGATGGAGAAAGCTATGGGCATCATCATAAAAACGGAGACATGGCTCTGGCCTACTGCCTCCGCTACATCGAGCAGCAGGGCTCAGTTCAAATCACCAATTATGGCCAGTACCTCTCGCTGTTTGAACCTGAGCACGAAATAGAAATTCATGAAGACAGTTCCTGGAGCTGCGTACACGGTGTAGAGCGATGGAGGAGTAATTGTGGTTGCCATACTGGTGGAGAAGGTCACTGGCATCAAAAATGGAGAGCTCCCCTGCGTGATGCGCTGGATTTTATCCGGGAAAAAATGATCACCATTTTCGAAGAGGAAATGGCAGCTTTCACAAACGACCCCTGGAAGCTCCGCGATGACTACATCTCAGTGGTACTGGACAGGTCGAAGTCCAATGTCAGAAAGTTTCTGAATAAACATATTGACTACAGCCTCAATGACAGCGAAAAGACCAAGGTGATGCGCATGCTGGAAATGCAGCGCAATGCCCAGCTCATGTATGCCAGCTGTGGTTGGTTTTTCAATGATATCTCAGGCATCGAAACCTTACAGGTATTGCAGTATGCCAGCAGAGCCATGCAGCTTGCAGAAAGTGAATCTGACATCAAACTGGAAGATGATTTTCTTGAGATTCTTGACAAGGCTGAAAGTAATAAGACCGATGAGGGCACCGGCAAAGATATTTACCTGAGGGAGATTCAACCCTATGCGCTGTCACTGACTCAAGTGGGCATGCACTATGCCGTAGCCTCGCTTTTTGCCGATAATCCGCAAAGCCTTACCGTACTCAACTATGACTGCAAAAGTCTTTGGTACGAGAGAAAGAGTGCTGGAATGCAAAAACTGGCCTTTGGTACTACGGAAGTAAACTCCAAAGTGACACTTTCCAAGAAGCTCTTCAGCTTTGTGGTACTCTATGTAGGGCAGCACCATATTATTGGAGGTACCTGCGACCGGCTGAGCACCGAAGAATTCTCTCCCATTGAGCAGGCACTTAGCAAGACCTTTGAGCGCAGTAATATTGCCCAGGTCATAGACATCATCAAAGAAAACTTCAAGGCACACAATTTCAGCTTTTTTGGCATGTTCAAAGATGAGCAGATGAAACTGGTCAATCAGTACCTGAACCAAAGCATGGAGCTGGCTTATGACTCTTACCGAAAGATCTATGACCGCAATTACAATGTGCTGAATGTTATGAAAGGTGCTAAGCTTCAGATACCTGATATGCTCAAGCAAAATATCGATCTGGTGATCAATATTGAGCTGAATGAGCTTCTCTCCAATGGTGCTTTCAGCCTGGAAAAGTTCGAAGACCTGGTGGAAGAAGTAGAAAAATGGGAGATAAAGCTGAACGAAGAAGCACTTAACAGTCATTTGAACAACAAATTGGAACAGCTCTTTACGGCCTATCTGAATGATGTTTCAAATGCAGGCTTGCTGGATGAAACATTGCAGAGTATTCAGCTGGCCAAAAGACTTAAACTCAGTCCCAACCTGGTGAATCTTCAGAATCATGTATTCAACTTCAGCAAAGACCTGATACTGGCTAAAAGCAGCCCTTTTGACGGACAGCAGGCTGTACTGGTACTCCTTGAAAAAATTGCTACTGAAATCAACATCGATTTGACTGGTTTGAAAAAGGAGGCTTTATTAGTTTAGCCTCTTAGACAGACCGGATTATGAGAAGAATACTGAGTTTGGGGTGCTTTTTGACATTGGTGTTAGCCGTATCCTGTGGATCAGGCGATCTGCCCAATGAAGACAATAGCTGGACAGGTGCTAATCTGAGGGGCAAAGTAAAAAGTGTAACAGAAGTGGGTTTTCAGGCCACTAAACAAAATGGAGAATGGATCAAGGGGCAGCGAAACCAGATTTACAGTGTAAAGAATTATACTACTGAAGGTTTCATTACTTCAGAGCGGAGCTACTACTCTGATACCAATGAATTAAGTTCAGGCTTTGACTATGTGTATGACGATGATGGAAATGTCATTCGTGTGAACGCCATAGATCCGGAAGGCAATGTATCGGGTTTTTCCAATGTAGAGGAGCGGGATGGCAAAGTAGGAATCAGATACTACTCTGATTTCTTTGGCAACGAGGCCAACTCTATGGCTACCGGCAGTACAGAAATGAACTGGAAAAATCATCGCCTGGTAGAATCCAGGGCCTATCAAATTACCGGAGAACTCACCAGCCATGTAAAGTACGAATACGACAGCCATGGTGATATGAGCAAAACGATTATTGACAACTATAGCCAGGGTCAAAGGGATGTAACGATCAATTCAACCTACCTGGAGTTTGACGAGCAGAGCAACTGGCTCAGACAACTCAAAGAATATGAAGGTTTTCCCGTTACTGAAATCGTTGAGAGGCGATATGAGTACTACCAGTAGTTTTTCAAGTAGATCTAAGACATTAGACCTCAGACTCTGAATATCGAACTTTCGAGACCGGCCGATTACCCAGGTCAGGACTGAAAGTCGGACCGGTAAATAATCTAACCTTCCGGAAAGAATCCGATAACCTTTCTGACAGTAACCACTAACTTGAGCTTATGGCAAGCTTCGAGGTATATAGCACAGCTGAGGAACTTAAAACTTCCATACCTACCGAGTCTGAAGGACTAAGCATGGAAGAGTCCTTCATCAAAGTATTAGACCTGATGGATTTTTATGCCTCTCTGGATCAAGTTAAACCTTCTCGTCCTGACACCGATGATATTAATTGGGTGGAGTTAAAGTGGCCTGCTAAAGATTAACAATGAAATTCGCGAGCAACTGAAAAAGAGCAACCCCAACATGGATAATTAGTCTCATTCTAATAAACAAAAACAGCCGTCACATCAGGGATGCACGGCCGCTCTGGTCCTGACCTCTCAGGACACACCTATGGAATCTTTGAATCTGCCTGGCAGATTATTCCGAAGCTCTCAAGCTGGATTATACTGTTACTACAGAGTTTTCTTCGAAAGTCAGTTCGTTGGCAACGTAGGCATCAGCTGCCCAATCGTTCTCCCAAACTTTACCATCAATCAGGTAACGGAATTGGTAATCTTTACCTGATTCCAGTTTGATTGTAGTTTTGAAAGTACCAGACTTCAACTTCTTCAACTCAGTAGCAGTTTCGTTCCAATCGTTGAACTCACCTACCAGAGTAACTGTTGCAGCTTCTGCAGCAGCTTCTTTAGGAAGTTCGAAAGTAACATTCGCTTGAGGCTTAGTTTTTAAATACTGTTTCTTAATGCTCATAACTCTAATGATTACATGACAAAGTTTTTCAAAAAACCATTAGTCTACCTATCTATGAGGCAATTATTTGATGAAACGATTGCATAAAACACACCAGCTAACTCGCTCGATACCAGCCTGTTTTTGATAACAAACGTTTGATTTTAATTTAAAGCTGGATTAGTGTGGACCTCTGCTTTTTCAATCTGCCAAAAGCACCATATCAAGGTGCTGACATTTCGTTCTACAACAGCCGGAAAACTACCTGAAAACTCTTAAAACACCCTGAAAGGATTCCTGAATAAGCTGATCATTCACAATAATCTGATATGTGAGCTTATAGGAGTATCTCCCATCAGGAGCTGGCTGGCCTTTCACTTCTCCATCCCAGCTCACATTCTGATCATCGGTAAAAAAGACAGTACTCCCCCACCGATTGAAGATTTGAAAACGATAATCGCTCAGAAAGCAATTGGTCAGTGGAACGAAGGTATCGTTCTCACCATCTCCATTAGGACTAAAGGCATTAGGCAAATCTACCCGGGGTATCAGTTCGCCTACAAAAACATCGAGGGTGGTCTGACAACCATTGGCATCCGTAATAAAGACCGTATAATCCCCTTTAGCCAAATCGGTGGCCTCAGCTCCCTGTTGATTCACCGGGGTCCATAAGAAGCTATAATCAGGGGTACCTCCCAGCGCTTCGATACTCGCACCGCCATCGGCTTGCCCCGGACAGGCCAGTAGCACCTGCAGGCTTTCCAGATCCGGTTCCAGAAGTGGTGGTGCTACTACTGTAAAAGGAAGCCTGGCCTCGCAGTCATTCTCGTCCAGTATAATCAACTCATAATCTCCGCTTCCCAAAGTCAGAAATTCAAATCGTTCACCTGCGACCTGGCCATTTTCACCATTCACCGAGTAACGGTAACTTCCAGTACCGCCTGCTATGTCTACAATCAGACCGCCATCCTCAGTTTCAAAACAGCGGGTCATTACGAGGTCAATTACATTAATAGTCAGTAAATCAGGTTCGGTCAGTGTTACTACACCCTGCACCTGGCACCCTGTAGCATCGGTTACGGTATAATTATAATCGCCCGCTCCCAGGTCGTTGCGGTTCAGTCCTGTACCTCCATCAGTCCAGGTTACCGAAGTTGCCCCGGATGTACCTGTAAGTCCCAGTGCTATCGTACCGTTCGTTTCTCCATTGCATACCGGATTACTTTGTATCACATCTACTACGATCTCGTTGAGGAGCGTAACATCAAGCGTATCAGAAAAGCCCTCACAATCGGTAATGGTGGGATTGAATTCGCGATAAGAGACCTTCCCCGTGGTAGCGCCATCGTTCCAGCGTACTGTGATTTCATTGCCATCGGATGCTCCCAGGATCTGTCCATTCTCAACCGACCAGTTATAGACCGAACCTGGTACCTGAGGAATGCCATAGGTTGTATTAAGCCGATCAAGAAAGCAGACCTCTGCGGAGCCTTGCGGTAAAACGGGGTCCAACTCCAGATTGATCTTTACCGGTAATCTCAGGGTATCGCTGACACAGCCTGCCAGGCTTTTACCCACAAGCTTGATCAGTGCGTCATCATTGGGCCCACCCCAATCGATTACAATGTCTGCAGTACCCTGACCAGAAGTTACTACTCCACCCTCGACAATCCATTCATAAGTATCCGTTCCTATTCCCACGGCAGTGTAGGGCACTGTACTTACTGAAGGGCATATGGACTGGCTACCTTCGATTTCCGTTAGTACGGGAGCTGTATTTACATTAATGTCAAACCTACCAACACCCGAACAACCACTCCCCTGTGCTGTTACCCTCGCAAACAGTGTCTGGCTGGCAGCTGTGGCTACATAACTCCTGGCGTTTACTGAGTTTTCTCCGAGCAGGGCATCATTCTGTGTATTATGGTAAGTCACATCCACATCCGGTTGGCCATCTGCGATTTTATCACTGAGTTGATTCAGGTCGAAAGCCACCAGCCCGTCTCCATCCTGGTCACATATTTCTACATCCTCCACTACTACTTCAGGCACATCAATAATCGGGGAACTTGAGCCCCACTGCAGCTGAAACCCAGCATTCGTTTGAGAAAAATTATCGATCAGAATGATGTACTCCTCGCCTGCCAAAACCGGCAATGCACTGACAAACCCATTACCACTAGCTCCCGGTCCTTCTGATTGATCAGTCTCTGACCTTCTCAGCCCAGTATTGGCCGAAACTCCGGCAGATTGGGGATTGGTAGATGAGCAACGAATTGAAGCCCCCAGGTTTGTGCAGGAAACATTTGGCCCGTAAATCGCGAAATCAAAATCGTCCTGATCATTATTAGGAAGAATTGCAAATTCCAGAAGCCCATCCTGCCCTATGGGTACTTTGAGCCAAAGACTCTGGGTCTCCGAAAAACCACAGGATGGGGGTTGATTACCCGGGGTTGAAAAATCGTCCGTTCCAGTGCCATTTGAATTCAAGGATAAAGCAGCATTACCACAGATCACCAGAAATTCCCGACAGTCTGACTGACCATAAAGACTCGTTGCTAGTAGAAAGCTGAGTACTATGAAAAAAAATCGCGTCAAGATACCTGCCAATTCATTGGTTAAAGGACTCTTCTGTAACGGCTATTACTGAAAAGGCGCCCGGAATAAAAAACAATCAGACGGGAAATGTACCTTTATGGTAATCCGCTTTGGTACACAAATTATATGTTCAGAACTGAAATACCTTCATTCAAACCGAGATTTAATATAGACATGAGCACATCCATACTATCCATGGGTTCGTGCTTTGCCAGCGATATTGGCCAACAACTGATAGATCATAAGTTTCCTGTCACCATTAACCCGGGAGGGATTCTCTTTAACCCCTTGTCCCTCTTTGAATTACTGGAAATGTCGGTAAAAGACTCTCAACCGGCCGGGATTACCTACCTGGAGCATGATGGAGTTTTTCTGAATCACCAGTTTCACTCGGACGTGAATGCGAGTAGCCGTCCCACTTTAGAAGAACAAATCTCCGGGGTAAAAACGGATGTAAGAGAGGGACTCAAACACGCGAACCTGGTCATACTCACTTTTGGCACAGCCTGGGTTTACAGGCTCAAAGCAGACAATAGCCTTGTAGCCAACTGTCATAAAGTGCCACAATCAAGTTTCAATAAAGAGCTCCTGACTGTGGAGAAGATTGTGCAGCATTTCACTTCCTTCAAAGAACTGATTCAAGAGTTAAACCCGACCGTAAAGTTCCTGTTAACGGTAAGCCCGGTGCGACATATTAAAGACACCATTCCTCTGAATAGTGTAAGTAAGTCGGTACTGCGCCTGGCCTGTCATCAAATAAGGGAAAACTTTGCCGAGACAGACTACTTTCCTTCTTATGAGCTCATGATGGACGACCTGAGAGGCTATCGTTTCTATAAAAAGGACATGATTCATCCCAACGAGCAGGCCATTGACTATATCTGGCAAAAGTTTGTAGCTACCTTCCTTAGCGATACCACCCGGACTTTTGTGGGCGACTGGACAAAGATCAGAAGCGCCATGCAACACAAACCATTTCACCCGGCATCAGCAGCACATCAAAAGTTTTTGAAAAACCTAATTCTGAAAGTTCAGAACCTTAGCGGACAGGCTGATGTTTCCAAAGAGCTAGGCATGCTCAAAGCACAACTTATTTAACCCTTATTACCGGATATGCATACCAACAGACTCGCTCAAACCTCCTCCCCCTACCTGCTTCAACATGCACACAACCCGGTGGACTGGTATCCCTGGGATGAAGAAGCTTTGAATAGAGCAAAGCAGGAAAACAAGCCCATACTGGTCAGTATCGGTTATTCAGCCTGCCATTGGTGCCATGTAATGGAACGCGAGAGTTTTGAAAATGAAAAGATCGCGGAGATCATGAACGAATACTTCGTATGCATTAAGGTGGACCGTGAAGAGCGTCCCGATGTAGACCAGGTATATATGGAAGCGGTGCATGCCATGGGCCTTCAAGGCGGCTGGCCACTCAACGTGTTTTTATTGCCAGATCAGCGCCCCTTTTATGGAGGTACCTACTTCCCTGCTAAGGGCTGGACCAACCTGCTCCAACAAATCGCTAAAGTATTTGACGAACGATACGATGACCTGGCCAGCTCGGCTGACGGTTTTATGCAAAGTCTGGGAGCAAGCGAGATTAAACGTTTTGGCTTAAACCCTGCCGGTACAGAACATACCAAAGCCGAGCTGCATGCCGCCTTTGTGAGGATGTCGGAAGACTTTGATCATGAAAAAGGAGGTATGGACCGGGCGCCTAAATTCCCAATGCCCATTGTCTATTCTCTCTTGCTTAAAGAATACGCTATCAACGGGACGGAAGCTGCCCTCAAGCATGCCACACTCACCCTGGATCAAATGGTCATGGGTGGTATTTATGACCAGATAGGTGGAGGATTCACACGCTACTCTACAGATTCAGACTGGTTTGTGCCACATTTTGAGAAAATGCTGTATGACAATGGTCAGTTAGTAAGCCTTTATGCGGAGGCCTATCAGGTCACCAAAAACCCTCTTTACAAGCAAACGGTCTATCAAAGCATAGACTGGTTGGAACGGGAAATGACACATGAACTAGGTGGCTTCTACTCGGCCCTTGATGCAGACAGCGAAGGAGAAGAGGGTAAATTTTACCTTTGGCGACCTGAGGAAGTCAGAGCCGTACTTGGCCCCGATGCAGAGCTGATCATAGACTATTATCACCTAACAGATCGCGGTAATTGGGAACCGGGAAAGAATATTCCTTTCAGAGATGAATCCAATGAGGCCTTTGCCAAACGGCATGGATTGGAAATCGATGAATGGGAAGACCTGGTACTGGCCGCCAATTTGCAGTTGCTGAAGACCAGAGAAAGCAGGATAAGACCTGGCTTGGATGATAAAGTTCTGGCTGGCTGGAATGGCCTCATGTGCACCGGCCTGTGCAACGCCTATGCTGCCTTTGGGGAACCCAGGTTTCTCAATATGGCTATCCGCAACATGGAGTTTATGCTAAGTGAAATGAGTGAAGGTGCCCGGCTCTTCCGAAATTTCAAAGATCGTAAAGCCAGCATAGATGCCTATCTGGAAGATTATGCTGCCGTGATTCAGGCGCTCATCAGCCTGTATCAGGTTACTTTTGATGAGTCCTGGCTGGCTCATGCCCGTAGGTTTACCGAATACAGCATCCAAAACTTCTTTGATCAGGCTGAAGACTTCTTCTTTTTTACCGATGTTAATTCCGAAAAACTGATTGCTCGCAAGAAGGAGATTTTCGATAACGTAATTCCCTCGTCCAACTCTTTGATGGCCGAAAACCTGTATACCCTGGGCATTCTTGTGGACGAACCCGAATATGTAGAAAAAGCTAATCAAATGATCAGTCGGGTCAAGAGGGTGATTCCTTCGGCCCCAAAAGATCTGGCTCACTGGGCCAGCCTCTTCAGCAAGCTCACCAGCCCAACCGCAGAAATTGCTATTGTAGGAGAAGACATTTCAGAAGTCATGTTGTCACTCAATCAACATTACATTCCCAACAAAGTGGTAGTGGCTAAAAAGCCGGGAAACACTAGTAACCTGGCACTCTTACAAAATCGGGAAATGATCAATGGAAAAACTACTTTCTATCTGTGCTATAACAAGGCCTGTCAGCTACCTGTAAACAATCTGGAAGAAGTATTGAAGCAGCTGGGAATTTGAAGATCGCGCCTGCCATAACAACCTCTTTTTTTGACTAATTTGTGCCTTTAAGATCAGAGCCCACTGCATAGATTGAGTAATCTCCAATTAAATATTGATGCCCCGGAAGGGAGTGATACTTTGTTTGCCGACATAGCGCTTCCCGTGCCTATTCCAAGACTTTTTACCTACAGAGTGCCCGAAGAAATCAGGGAGAGTATTTGCCCCGGGGTCAGGGTGATTGTACAGTTTGGTAAGAAGAAGGTGATTACCGGTATCGTAGAAAAGCTACATCAGACTCCTCCCGATGTCTATGTAGCCAAACCCATCCTGGAATTACTGGATACAGAGCCTATGGTGACTGAGCGGCAAATGGTGACCATGCGATGGATGGCCAAATACTATATGTGCACACTTGGAGAAGTGGTGAACGCAGCACTTCCTTCTGGCCTGAAGCTCAGCAGTGAATCACGCATTCAGCTGCACCCTGACCATGTCTGGTCGGAAAGCGAATACCCCTTTGACGATCGTGAGCTGATCATTTTAAATGCCCTCGACCATAACGATTCACTGACTTATCGCGAAGCTGCTGATCTGATCGTGATGAAGAGTGCCTATCGCTACATCAAGTCGCTGGTGCAAAAAGAAGTGATCATTATCTATGAGGAGCTAAGAGAAAAATATAAACCCAAGCGAGTTAAAAAGATCAGACTGAATGATCAGTTCTTGCAGAATGAGGAACAGTTGGAACTGCTCTTCGCACAATTGGAAAAACGGCCAAAGCAAAGCGACATACTGCTCAAATACCTGCAGGAAGTACCCATCTATCAGACTCCCGAAGCCAATGAGACGGGAATTCTTAAGAATACCATCAAGCAGGCTGGCCTTTCTACCGCATCGCTCAATACCCTCATTAAAAATAACATCTTAGTCGAATTTGAAGAGATCGTCTCAAGGTTCTCAGACTTGGATCAGGGTAATAAAGTCATAGAGCTGAGTGAGGTACAGCAGCAAGCTCAAAACGAAATACTTACGCACTTTGAAGACAAGAACACCGTCTTGCTTCATGGAGTAACCGGCAGCGGTAAAACCGAGATTTACATTTCGCTGATCCAGGCTGCACTTGAAAACGGTGATCAGGTGCTTTACCTGCTACCCGAAATAGCCCTCACCGCCCAGATTGTTACCCGTTTGAAAGCCGTATTTGGTGATCAGATGGGGGTTTACCATTCCAAATTCTCAGACAATGAACGTGTGGAGGTTTGGCAGGGTCTGCTCGATGGTCGTTTCTCTTTTATCGTAGGTGTTCGTAGTGCCGTCTTTCTACCCTTTCAGGACCTGGGCCTTATCATAGTAGATGAGGAACACGAAAATTCCTACAAGCAATACGAACCTGCCCCTCGCTACAATGCCCGCGATGTGGCCTTGTACCTGGCGCATGTGCATGGAGGTAAAACCATCTTAGGCTCGGCCACTCCTTCCATCGAATCCTATGCCAACGCAGAGAGTCAAAAATACGGACTTGTCAATCTGGGAGAGCGCTATGGCGGGTCGCAGCTCCCGGAAATGATTACTGCGGATGTACGGGTTGAGCGAAAGAGGAAAACCATTGTCGGTCATTTTTCTTCCGTATTAGTGGAAGCGCTACAGCAGGCGCTGGAAAAGAAAGAACAGGCCATCATTTTCCAAAACAGACGGGGGTATTCGAATTATATCACCTGCGAGGATTGCGGCTATATTCCCGAATGTCCTCATTGTGCGGTAAGCCTTACCTATCATCAGTACAAGAATCAGCTCAACTGCCACTATTGTGGACACCGGGAACCGGTTCCGGTAGTTTGTCCTGCCTGTGGTAGCACCAGGGTGCGTACCGTGGGTATGGGCACCGAAAAGATTGAAGAAGATTTACAGCTGATCTTCCCGGAGGCCCGCATCCAGCGCATGGACCTTGAAACCACCCGGACCAAGTACGCCTACCAAAACATCATTCATGATTTTGAGAAAGGTGATATTGATATCCTCGTGGGCACCCAGATGGTCAGCAAGGGGCTGGATTTTGACAAGGTAAGCGTGGTAGGCGTTTTCGATACCGATCGTATGATTCACTTCCCTGATTTCAGATCAATCGAACGAACCTACCAGATGGTAACGCAGGTGAGTGGCAGGGCGGGTCGCAGAAATGTGCCCGGCAAAGTGATTCTGCAAACGGGCAATCCTGATCAACCAATCATAAAACTCATTCTGGAGCAGGACTATCAATCCTTCTATCAAATGGAAATGAGGGAAAGGGATAATTATAACTATCCACCCTTTGTGCGTATGATCAAGATATTGGTGAGAAGCAAAGACAAACAGCTTACCGCACGGGCAGCCGATCATATGTGTAATATCCTCAAAGAAGACCTGGGCCCCTCCCGTCTTCTGGGTCCTCAGGAGCCTATTATCAATAAAATCAGAGACAAATACCTGATGGAGATTTACCTGAAGGTGGAGAAGAAATATAAAATAGAGGCCGTAAAAGACATAATTTCTGCCGCCTACATTGAACTTTTGAAGACAAAGGAATACTCTTCTGTAGAGTTTATTTATGATGTAGACCCTTACTAGTCTGGCCATTAGATAAATAACAGGCGATATAAGGCATGGACATCATTGCTTAAATTGGGTTTTATTCTTGCTGTATGTCTTCCGTTTTTGTCCTTCTCATCTTTCTCGCACACCTGCTGTTGTTTTCACTCTTTTACTTTCTTCTTTTGAAGTTCTTCAAACATCAGAAATGGTTTCAAAAGGCAGGAAAAAAGCTGCTGGAAACCAAAGAACATCAGCTCAAAACCAATGGTCTGCTGAAGCGGTTTTCGCGGGCCGTGGACTCAGGCAATATATGGAAAGCCAGACTGATCATCGGCTGTCTTATTTTTGTGAAGTCAGTTGGTATGACTGCGATTGGTTTGGTGGGCTTCAGCCTTATAATGGTTCTCATACAGGCGATAATGACAGCCGCTATTTTTGAGCAGGTCAGACTGCGTGGTATTTCAGCTCAGGGCTTTTTAAAAACGTTGAGTTTTCAACTTATAGCCATGCTGAGTGCGGCTGTAGTCGGCAACCTACTTGGTTGGAGGATGTTTATAGATGAATTGAGTTTGAACCATGCTCTTGTCAGTGAATCGTACATAATCCTGACCCTAAGCCTTATAGTGGTGTTTTTCTGCTGGCTTGCGGCCAAAACTGAAGTCAGATTCTATCAGGAGAATAAAACACTTATCGGCTGACGCTGATTGATAAAGAAGCTAATCTGCCGTTGGGTTGCCCATCTCCTTATTCTCTTCATCATTGCTCTCAGCTTCTGGTTCTGTCGCTGGCTTTTCGGGCTCTTCCTCCTCTTCATAGTCTTCACTCATTCTTTGCACAAAGTAAGACACCTCCTTGCCTCCGGGTACATCCAGATCGGCCAGTTTCTCGGGTTCGACTTCGAGATCTTCTTCAGACTTACCATACTTGATCAGCCCCCAGGTCATAATCACACTTGTGACAATGATGGTAACCAGAATAATGTCCTGATTGAAGCTTTCCGATTCCAGGGAGGCAGGAATGGAGAAAAATAACAGGACCGTGATCAACCCGCGTGGTGTAATGAACAGCTCAGGTAAAATTGATCCCTTCCAGTAAAAGAGCTTGAGGAACAGATAACGGGTAATAAAGAAAACTGCTACGATCAGTAACCCGATCCCCCATAGTTCAAAGTCTATGAGTCCTGCCAGGTCCAGCGAAGCTCCAAACATCACAAAGAAAAAAGTACGAATCACAAAGGCTGATTCCTTGGTAACCAGGTGCAGATTTTTCAGAATATCATCCACTGCTTTTTGGTCTACCCAGCTTTTGAGCTTGCCAAAAAAGAAGAGGTTGCAGTTATTGATCAGCAGGCCAAATACCAAAATAATCACGAGTGAAGACAAGTGCATTTGCTTGCCTATGGCATAGAGCAGCATGAGTACGGCTATTAGCAAAAAGAATTTCACGTCCCCGGTGAGTCTTTGGAACAGCATCACCAGTGCGTAGCTCACCACAAAGGACACCACAATGGTGATTACGATATTCCCTATGATGCTATAAACCACAGTATTAGCACTCTCGGCCCCTACATTGTCTTTCAGAAAATAGAAAAACATGATCCCCAGAATATCTGAAAAGGTACTCTCGTAGATCATAAACTCCTTTTTGCTCTCAATCAGCCTTCCCACACTGGGGATTACAATGGCGCTACTCATTATAGAAAGCGGTATAGCATAAACAAGCGACACGATAGGGTCTTCGTGATAATACTGATTAATGATAAAGGAGATGATAAAAGCACATGCCATCAGTGAGAGAAGTGCTACCAGAAATGACTTCCATATGGTGGGCCACTTTTCTCTTGTCAGTTCCAGGTCCATCGCCCCTTCCAACACAATCATGATCAGCCCAACTATACCAATTACCTCAATACTTTCTTTCACAAAAGCACTGACACTCAGGTCGTATAGCTTCAAAACAAACTCTACCCCTACACCCAAAAGAATCAGAAGAATCACACTGGGTACATTGGTCTTCTTAGAGAACACATTGAAGACGTGAGAGAAAATGATCACACAAGAGAGTGCAATCACAAGGCTGTAGGCATTCATAAGTTAATAATAGGGAAATTGTGAAGTTGTTTGCAGTGTTAGTACTAATATTTTCAGGTTGCTGGCAAGAACCTTTTGCCTTATTTAATACCTACATTCCTTTTTTCTCATCAAAGCAGCCTCCAAGACTTGAATAAATCTTTTGCCACAGAAGCGATGATCAATTAATAATGGAGAAATACGTCAGTTATTCCCTTCAATCCTTTTATGCTCACTACCAACCTCTTTTTTAAAGACTTCAGAATAATTATAATTATAAATGATCTACAAAATAGACGAAAAAGTCCTTTCTGATATATCTAAACATGGCCGTTTTCAAATTGAATCAGATAAACTGAAACAGATCGAAAATGAATACTTCGTGTCTGAAAGTTCATTCAGAACCAAATTGGAGTCTCTTTTCATTGATGATCAATCCATAGACTACTTAGTAAGTATCGCGGGTGTTAAACAATCGATAGAATTTGAAATAAAAACAACGGAGCTAAAAAAGCTCAATGATGAAGTAAAGAATGCACCCAGAACTAGAAAATTTGACCGTTGGATTAAAATAATTACTGCTATCGGGGGTGTGGGCTTAGGTGCAATCAGTGCCATTATTGCTTTTGATCAGCACCGTAACTTTGATACCGAAAAACAAGGTAGAGACGCGGATAAATTAGTATTCGAAAAACAGCTTGACAGTCTCAAAAACATCAAAGCTTCAAGAACTGCCGAAGTAGAAAAACTCGATGAGACCATTGAGAACCTTAATCTTGAATTGAAACTGGAAGCTTTTCGGCTCGATTCGGTCAGGTTAACCCAGCAGGTTCAAATTTCATCTTTAAACCTAACGAAGACAAATCTGCAGGGCCAAATTGATGAACAAAACAGAGCATTGACAGAAAAAGAAAAGAGGATTAGCAAAGCAGGAGCTACTATTGATTCTCTGGAACTTCGTAAAGATTCCGTAATCCAATCTATTATCGATGTTCGCAACAGACTGCTTGAAGATGTTGGAAGACTGAGTCGTGAAGTCAAAAGGCTCAATAAAAATACCGATAGTCTTTTGGACAAAATTGGAATAGATATCACTTATGAAGTTGATAACACCAATAAAGTCACCAGAGATAAGAGACCTTTCTATCGTATTGGCATCAGTTGTGAGTTCCAAAATCTCACCAATGAGTTAATTGAGTCCATTACGTATTCATTCACCGATGGCCTTAAGAGTGTTAGAATTGAAGACTGGTCTGTCCCTTATTACTTACGCGCTTACAAGTCATTTAATGTAACCGTAATAGTCTTACTCAAAGATGGAAGTACTATTTGGGAAATGCGGAAAATCCCAATTAATGGGAGTTAATCTTCCTAAAACTAGAGTTTTGACACTTTTTGGCTGGAATTAGTTGATGCAGCCTGCAGTACTAAAAGCAGCCCTTTCCACTTTTCTATCGTATTCAGGCTGAAGCCTGGAAATGAGCAGATAAGCAGTCGAACCTTATACCTGATTTGGTTGTTCCCATTTCAATCGTAGTGGAATAAGTTGTACTTTTGCCAAACTTTTCGAGCTACAGGCAGTAAAAGAAATTCAATACAAAAGAGCATTGCAACAGCATGGATAAAGAGAGTGGTAATTTGTCGGAAGAGTTGTTAAAGGATTTAGACCTGATCGGGGATAATCACATCATGACCTCATTGGAAACCCCAATGAGAGAAGATGCATTTGAGCTTTCGGATGAGGAAAAAATCAAAACCATTGAGCATCACTTTGAAAAGATAATGTTGGCTTTAGGGCTGGACCTTACTGACGATAGCTTGAGAGGTACCCCCAGAAGGGTTGCCAAAATGTATATCAATGAGCTTTTCATGGGGCTTGACCCGAAGAATAAGCCCAAGATGAGCACCTTCGAAAACAAGTACAACTATACCGAGATGCTTGTGGAGAAGAACATCACCATCTATTCTAATTGCGAGCATCACTTTTTGCCCATAGTAGGTAAAGCGCATGTAGCTTATATACCTAATGGGAAGGTAATTGGCCTGTCTAAAATCAACAGAATAGTTGATTACTATTCGCGCAGGCCTCAGGTCCAGGAAAGACTGGCCCTGCAGATATTGAATGAGATAAAAACCACTTTAGGTACGGAAGATGTGGCTGTTTTTGTAGATGCTGAGCACATGTGTGTGAGCTCAAGAGGCGTCCAGGACCAGACTTCTTCTACCGTTACCATCGAGTACAGTGGTAAATTCAAGGAGGAAGACACCAAAAGAGAATTCCTAACCTATATCAATGACTAGCTTAAATGAGCCTTTACGAGCAATACCCGCTTTCCGTTTATAACTCACTTACCAAGAAAAAAGAAAAGTTCGTACCCATTACTCCCGGCCGCGTGGGCATGTATGTATGTGGACCTACCGTATACAGCGATGTACACCTGGGAAATGTGCGCACCTTTACCACCTTCGATGGTTTTTTCAGGTACTTCAGGTACATGGGCTACAAAGTGCGTTATGTACGAAACATTACGGATGTGGGCCACCTGGTAGGCGATGCAGACGAAGGGGAGGATAAAATTGCGAAAAAGGCGCGACTGGATGCCCTGGAGCCTATGGAGGTAGTACAGAAATACACCAATGGCTTCCATGATGTGATGAAGATCTTCAATGCCTTGTCGCCATCGATTGAACCCACAGCTACCGGACATATTGTCGAGCAGATTGAAGCCATTAAGACCATCATTGATAATGGTTATGCCTATGAGAAAGCTGGCTCGGTGTATTTTAATGTGCGCAAGTACAACGAAGACTTTAAATACGGTGAGCTTTCCGGCCGCAATGTCGATGATATGCTCTCCAATACCCGGGCATTGGCGGGGCAGGATCAAAAGAACGATCCACTGGACTTTGCCCTATGGAAAAAGGCAGAATCAGGTCACCTGATGCACTGGCCTTCTCCCTGGAGTGAAGGCTTTCCCGGCTGGCACCTTGAGTGCTCCGCCATGAGCACCAAGTACCTGGGGCAGACCTTCGATATTCATGGTGGGGGTATGGATCTGAAATTCCCCCATCATGAAGCAGAAATTGCCCAAAACAAGGGCTGCAATCATGAAGGTGGAGCCAGATACTGGGTCCATGGCAATATGCTGACCGTAAACGGCCGCAAGATGGCCAAAAGTGAAGGCAACGGGTTTACCCCGGAAGAGCTGATCACTGGCAATCACAAGCTACTGGAGCGAGGTTATAGTCCTATGACCGTGCGTTTCTTTATGCTGCAGAGTCACTATGCCAGCACACTGGATTTCAGCAATGCTGCCTTACAGGCTGCCGAAAAAGGAAATAAAAAGCTGATGGCCAGCCTGGCGCTTATAGAAAAGCTAGCTGCACCGGGAACAGGCGCGGTGAACGCTGAGAAATCCGCTGAGCTCAAAACTTCGATAGAAGATGCCCTGCGCAACCTGAGCGATGACTTTAATACCGCTAAGGCACTGGCTTCACTTTTCGAGGTGGGTACCAAAATTAATACCTGGTATCAGAATCCTGCCGAACTGGCCGTGATTGATCCTGAGGTATTCGCCTTTGCGATACAGCACTTTAAAGGAATCATCAGCGAAGTATTAGGGCTGGTACCTGAAGATGCAGACAGCACCGACTCCTCTCTGCTCGATGGTACTCTGAATGTGCTGATAGAGCTGAGGAATCAGGCCAAGTTTTCAAAAAACTATGCTCTGTCTGATAAAATCAGGGATGACTTGAAAAATATTGGCGTACAGCTCAAAGATGAAAAAGGAGGCGCCACCTCTTACACGATAGATTAATTACAAGGCATGATCCTTTCAGGGAAAGAAATCCAAAAAGAGATGGGAACGGGTATCAACATTGAACCCTTTAATAAAGCCCAACTCAACCCTAACAGCTACAACCTGCGGCTACACGAAGACTTGTTGGTGTATGACAATAAGGAGCTGGACATGAAAAAACCCAACCCCACCTCCCCGCTCACCATTCCGGAAGAGGGTTTGTTGCTTGAAACGGGTAAGCTGTACCTGGGACGTACCATTGAGCATACAGAAACCTCCAAGTATGTACCCATGCTGGAAGGCCGTTCTTCCATAGGAAGGCTGGGCCTCTTCATTCACGTAACGGCTGGTTTTGGCGATGTGGGTTTCAATGGTTTCTGGACCTTAGAAATTTTCTGCATTCAACCCATTCGCATTTATGCAGGAGTGGAAATCTGCCAGATCTTCTATCACTCTATTGAAGGTGCTTACGATACCTACAAGGAAGGAAAATATCAGAATAATCAAGGTATTCAGGCCAGTATGCTATATAAGGATTTTAAGTAAAGCAGCAATTGACCACGGATTTCATAGAAGAGAAGAAACCGTCCATGCGTAAAGCAAGATGGATTCTGATTAAGTATGTTATGATCCTGGTTTTGCTCACTACTATAGTCACCTTTCTACTTACCCTTGACCATGAGTCTAACCCGGGGCGTAGGGTGACAAACTTCTATGTATTACCCATGTCAACAGTAGAATTTGGCTTGTTAATTCTCTGTGCAAGTCTCGGATCGATTTTGTTAGCTTCAAAGCTTACTTCTGAAATTGCCAGAAGAAAGAATCCCGGTGCTCCTGGAGCAGTTCACTTTGTGCTTGTCTGGTCAATTCCAATGCTGCTGATAACCCAGGCATGGAACCTGAGTACTGACGGCCTGTTCCTGTCCCGGATATTAGTAGCTCTGCCAATAGCGGTATTTATTGGCTGGCTTGCGGGGAAAGCCGTTAACAAAAAAGTGATCAACACCTGAATCAGAGTTTCGTTTATCTCATTCCTAAGTTGTGAATAGAAACTTAAGCCGGTAAATTGACCAACACTTGAAAAAAGCGCTCAAAGCCATATTCATCTTCCCCATTCGTGTATATCAGTACACTATTTCTCCCCTTCTAGGGCAAAACTGCAGACACTCTCCTACCTGTTCTGCCTATACCGTTGAGGCAATCCAGGAATGGGGACCTCTAAAGGGCATCTGGCTGGGTATGAAAAGAATATCAAAATGCCACCCCTGGGGAACACATGGCTATGACCCGGTGCCGAAAAAACAGCATAAACATTAGACCTTAGTTAGTAGATAATAGATTTAAGAATATAGACAATAGACATCCGATTCTACTGTTTTAGTTTGACAAACCCTAAACCTCCTCATGCTCACCAGACACTTTCAATTCTTCAAAATTTCTGCTTTAACATTACTGCTTTTGATCATTAGTCTTCAAGCGCAGGCCCAGAAAAAAGTATGTATTACCATTGATGATCTTCCCGTAGTCGGGTATGGGTTTAACAAGCCAGAGGAATGGAAGTCAGTCACGCAAAAACTAATTACTCATTTCAAAGAGGAGGGAATTCCGGCTATCGGCTATGTGAATGAACACAAGCTCTATACCAACGGACAGCTAAATCAGGAGCGACTGGCCATTCTGGAGCTGTGGTTATCCAATGGCTATGAACTCGGTAACCACACTTACGACCACATGGACTACCATAAGTCCAGCTTTGAGGACTTCACGGCCAATATCATCGATGGGGAGAAAATCACCCGTCCTCTTATGGAGAAATACCAAAAGAGCCTTCAATACTTCAGACATCCCTTTCTCAGAGCAGGCAACACACAGCAAACTTCAGAGGCCCTGGAAGGGTTTCTTAAAGATGCCGGCTACACTCCTGCTCCGGTAACACTGGACAGTGATGACTATCTTTTTGCCAAAGCCTATGCCGGTGCTTTTAGAAAAGGCGAAAAAGACCTGATGAAAAAGATTGGTGACGAGTACATCTCACATACGGAGAACAAGCTGCAGTTTTACGAAAAGCTCACAGAAAAAGTTTTCGGAAGACAAATTGCTCAAACCTATCTCTGCCATGCTAATATGCTCAATGCCGACTACCTGGACGAGCTTGCTGAGATGTTTAAAAGAAATGGTTATGAATTCGTTTCTCAAACTGATGTATTGAAAGATAAAGCCTATCAGGAACCTGTAACCAAATTTGGCAACTGGGGCGTATCATGGCTTTACCGCTGGGCATTGAGCCGGGATAAGGGCAAAGCACTTTTCAAGGTAGATATAGAGGTACCAGCCTACATACAAGAACTGGCAAAATAATGGTTTGAGAGTTTTCATAAAAAAGAGAGCGTTGACAAAACTTCTTAACTTGCTCTCAACCTCTTTGACCTTATGAAATGCCTGTCTATACTTCTTCTCTCCTGCCTGTCTATATTGGCTTACGGCCAGGATAAAATCCAATACTTTAAGTCCTTCGACAAAACGAAAATCGCTTATACAGACGAGGGAAAAGGTGAGCCGGTAGTTTTAATTCATGGCTTTATCTCCAGCGGCAGTTCCTGGAATAATACGGTGCTCAAACAGGCATTACTGGACCAGGGTTATCGGGTGATCGTGCCAGACCTCCGGGGCAACGGCAAATCCGACAAGCCACAAAAAGCTCGTGCTTATGCCAAAGATGCTGAAGTGAAGGACTTGAATAGACTGGCAGATCATCTGAAACTTAAATCCTATACGGCCATTGGCTACTCCAGAGGCTCTATCGTGCTGGCCAAACTGCTGACGAAAGACAAGAGAATAGGTAAAGCAGTACTTGGAGGTATGGGGCTTGATTTCACCAACCCTGACTGGCCCAGGAGGATACAATTTGCCGATGCTTTCAGTGGCCGTGCTGCGCTCACCACTGAAACGGAAGGGGCAGTCAATTACGCCAAATCAGTAGGGGCCGACATCAAGGTTCTGGGATATCTACAGGACCATCAGCCTGTTACCGCTGTCAAAGATCTTAAAAAGGTGGAAACCCACATCCTGGTCATTGCCGGAGGCGATGATCATGACAATGGAAGCCCACTGGAACTAAAAGAGGCATTACCTAATAGTGAATTAAATATTATTCCCGGAGATCATAATAACACCTGGAAAGGACAGGTTTTCTCAGATTCTATCGTAGATTTCCTCAACCGCAAATAGATCATTTGCGTTTTCTCAAAACACCTGAACTCAAAATCCTCACATGCAACAACGACTTACCATTATCGGCCTTGGGGTCAACGACCTTGAAGTAGCCAACGACTTTTACGAAAACATCTTCGGATGGACAAAACTCCCCTCCAGCAATGAAGGCATCACCTTTATGCAGTTAAATGGCATCCTGCTTTCACTCTACCCAAAAGACAAACTGGCAGAAGATGCCGGAGTGTCTCCTGAAGGCACGGGTTTCAAAGCTTTCAGTCTGGCCTATAATACAAGGACCAAAGAAGAAGTAGATGAGGTTTTCGTTGGCCTGACTCAGAAGGGAGTGAAGATCGTAAAGCAACCTGAAGAGGTGTTTTGGGGCGGTTATAGCGGCTATATAGCCGACCCTGATGACAATCTATGGGAAATCGCTTTTAATCCATTTCTACCTTTGGATGAGGTCGGGAACGCTCAGCCTTAGGCATTACGCCAAGACTTCAGTTGGTTGCCAAAATGGAAAGTAAGGATCAGGGTTGGGACCAACTTCTACCAATAATAAAAGAGTAATAGCTCCACAAAGGCTGGCAACTGACGTCACGCCATAAACCACCCGAAAACGGGTATTCGGCTCTTTGAATTCTTTCAACAGTCCAAAGTAGATTGAACCGACCGTAACGACCAAAAAGGATGATATATAAAATATGAGGCCCTCTTGGTTTGTAAAACCTATATATCTGAAGAAATCATCATCTATTAAAAGATTCCTGACTATTCCCCAAATGACCAGGAGATTTATGATTACCAAGCCTCCGCTAAATCCCTTGATTTTTGATTTAATAATGTAAATCATCAAAATCACATAAATAATCACGAGCGAACTCACCGGTGAAGTAGCCCAGGCTCTGAGTAATCTTGGACTGGTTAAAAAAAATTCCAGCATCATATGATTACTTAACGTAGCATCAGGCACCATGGATACAAGTATCACCTTCTCAAGCCGCATCTCGTTGAGGGGCATCATCCTCCCTTACTGCCTGCCGATGGATGATGAGATGGAAATTAGAAGCATAACAGACTGAATTGTCATAGTGAGGGAATACGGTGTGAATGAATCAAGGTTCAATAACATATTCAAAGTGAGCTCCTGGCAAATGAATCATAAACCCAATAGAAATCGTATTTTAGGGTGTCATTCATTAACTAAATCACCAAAGCTATGCTCAGGGTAAAACTTATTTTAATCTGCCTTTTTATTGCAGTGGGTTTGTCTGCACAACACAAAGTGACTGTAGATATTAAAGCGCTGGATGTTTCAGGCTTTGAACCTGAAAACGTACTTCTGGGCTTTGATCGCAGTATAAAACCATTGCCTGCAGAAGAACGCACCATGCAAATTGAAGTGAAAAATCTCCCCACCTTAATAACCTTGGAGTACTTTAAGAAAAAGAAATTCATCACCCATAAAACATTTTGGTTAGAAGGAAACAGCCTCACCATCTCAGGTTCAATGGCCAATAAAACAGTTGTTGGTGACGAGAATCACCCACTCCAAAAAATGGCTAACCTTATTGAGTCAAACAAAAAGCCCAACCCTGAAAAAGAGCCGGAATATACCTATTCTCTGCCCTTCCTGGTTTATCTCAATTTTCACAAGACTTTCCGAGGGAATAAAGAGCTTGAAAAAATCATTTCTTTAGCTCCCGAAAAGGTTATGGACTTCTGGGCCTATAAAGAAATAGTAGCTTTTATGGATAATCAAAATGCTGTAGGCTATGATCGTTCAACCAAAACCTTCACTTATCTCACAGCTACCAACAAGGAAAAAGAAGAAACAGCAATAAAACTAACCGGAAAGCCTATACTTATCGATTTTTCGTCAAGCTCTTGTCGTCCATGCATTCAGGACATTCCAAAAATGGTGGAGATCAACAAAACCTACGGTGATAAGTTAGACATGCTCACCCTGTGGGATGATAAGAAATATGAAACATGGACAAAGGTATCAGCCAAATACAAGAAGCTGATTACCTGGAATAGTCTGTGGGATGAAAAAGGTGCCATTTTCCAAAAGTTTGACATCCGGGTCTTCCCTAATTACCATCTCTATGGGGCAGATGGTAAGCTGATCAAGAAATGGAACAGACCTCCGAAAAATCTGGATAAGTACCTTTCTAAAGACTGAGTTGTTTCTTCCAGTCTGCTTTCTACACCTGATCAACGGGGAATGTTCAATGCCTCTTCAGGAGACTAAACATCCCATTCATCATTCATCTGGGCTATAGAATGATGGGCCGTCAGATCGTACTGACAAGGTACAATAGACACATAGTTATGGTCTACAGCCCATACATCGGTATCCTCTCCCTTGTCATTGTTCACAAAGTTACCGGAGAGCCAGAAGTAAGGCCTTCCATAAGGGTCTTTTCGCTGATCAAATTCCTCTTCCCAATGCGCTTTGGCCTGCCTGCACACTTTAATGCCCTGGAGTTTTTCGTTTTGCTTCGGTGGGATATTCACGTTCAATGCAATTCCTTTTGGCAGTCCTTTGGTCAGCACCTCACTGGCAATATGTTTTACCGGTTCACGGGTATGTTCGAAATCTGCTTTGTGTGAGAAGTCACAGAGGCTAAAGCCCACAGAAGGGAAACCTTCGATAGCGCCTTCAATAGCGGCTGACATCGTACCCGAATAGAGTACACTCACTGCAAGGTTGCTACCATGATTGATGCCGCTCACTACCAGGTCGGGATTGCGGTCTTTCAACACATGATGCTTGGCCAGCTTAATACAATCTGCCGGTGTACCAGAACACTTGTAAGATACTACTCCCAGGTCCTGAAAGAGATTGGTTTCAAAGAGGCGCAGCGTATCGCCTATGGTGATGGCATGCCCCATACCTGACTGAGGACTATCGGGTGCCACCACCACCACCTCACCAAGCTCGGCCATTACTTCTACCAACACACGAATACCACGTGAGGTAATACCATCATCGTTAGAGATCAAAATCAAAGGTCTGGACATATTTCAGAGGGCTAAATTTGAATGTTCAAGTTCGGAACCTCAGCCATATTCACAACGAAAAATATTGATTTTTTAGGTCTCAGATTTTGGCCTGTCAGGAGACTGATTCTTAGTTAATCCGGAAGTGTGAGTAGATCGAAAACTCGCTGATTAATAAGCACGGGTTTGCTCTGTGCTGATGGAGTTATAGTGCCCCACCAGACGGGCCATATCATTGACCTTATCCAACCTTATGCGCTCTTGCTTAATAAAGGACTTCAGGTCATCATTGTGCCCCCTCAATACATAGAAAAGGTCCTTTCTGCGGTTACTTAGCTCGTGAATTTTGCCATCGAGATTGACTATGTACAACTTGTGGGCCAGTATGGTTTTGGTATAGCCCCCCAGGTTTCTGTTGTTGGGGTTATTCAAGCCACTTCGACTGCCGGGTCGGGAGATATTGCTACGCGCACTCACGGTTGTTACATACTCTCTGGCAAGCAGCGTGGCCTTTCCTTCTACTACTACTTCAAAAAAGCGTGGACTTTTATGGCCGGTCTTATTGGCGTGAGGGAGTGTAAAGAAATGACGAAATTTCCTGTTTAGTTTAGGCCTGACTTTAAAAGAAGCTACCTGCTGAGAAGAATAGGTTTTTGTCGTGCCATTGACCTGTACCTGAACCGCTTCATGCTCCAGGTCATATTTAACCTTTCCTACCACATAAGAATCATTGTTGAGCTGAACCACTCCCGGATGCCATTGCTGAGATGGAAAATTCTGCGCCCCTACCTGAAACGCGGATGAGATAAGCAAGAATGTGACTATCAACCGTTTCATACACTATTGCAAACGATTGAAAAAACGAAATGTTTGTGTAAAAACCTATTAATTGGTCCGCAAAGCTACATATTCAGTGATTTCCAGACCATATCCGATAAGTCCCACCCGCTTCTGCGGATTATTAGAGATCAGACGAAGATTTTTAACTCCCAGGTCTCGTAAAATCTGGGCTCCCACTCCATAGTCTTTTCGATCCATCTTCACTCCAAAGCGTCCTTCTGCACTACCTGAGCTCTTCAGGCTGTCCAGTTCGTCCAGCAATCTCGCACCACGTGCTCCCTGATTCATATAGAGCACCACGCCTTTTCCTTCTGTCTCTATCATCTTCATGGCATACTTAATAGGGTTTCCGGTGTCCCTGGTAAAACCAAATATATCGCCCAGTGTACTCGAAGAGTGTACCCTGACCAGCACAGGCTCATCCGGTTCCCATTCTCCCTTGGTAATTGCCAGGTGAATTTCTTCCGAGTTAAGTTGTTTATAGGCCTGGAGGTGAAAATCGCCATACTCCGTTGGCAGATCTATCGCCACCTGTCGCTCAATCAGGCTTTCTTGTTCTATTCGGTATGAGATTAAATCTTCGATTGATACCAGCTTAAGATTAAAGCGCTCGGCCACCTTCTTCAGGTCAGGTAGTCTGGCCATGGTACCATCTTCATTCATGATTTCTATCAGCACGCCACCCGGCTTCAAACCAGCCAGTCTGGCGAAGTCAATAGCTGCCTCTGTATGACCCGTTCTTCTCAAAACACCTCCTCGTTTTGCCCTTAAGGGGAAGATATGTCCCGGGCGTCCAAGGTCTTCGGGCTTGGTTTCATCATTCACCAATGCCAGAATGGTCTTGGCCCTGTCGCTGGCAGAAATACCTGTGGTGCAGCCCTGACCAATCAGGTCTACCGACACGGTAAAAGGCGTCTCATGCAAAACCGTATTCTTACCCACCATCAGGTCAAGGTTAAGTTCATCGCAACGTTCAGCTACCAATGGTGCGCAAAGCAGTCCTCTACCATGAGTAGCCATGAAATTGACGATTTCGGGGGTTATCTTTTCAGCAGCACAAATGAAGTCACCTTCATTCTCTCTGTCTTCATCATCTACTACAATGATTACTTCTCCGTTTCTGATCGCTTCGATGGCATCTTCAATCGGGTCAAGCTGGATTTTATCGGGCATGCGTTTTTCTTAAGTCAGGCAAATGTAATAAGGAATGTCAGGTTAAAAAATCACTTGGCTACCACGATGCCAAGCTGCTTACCCACCTCGTCAAATAGGCGTTTGTAGTGGATGTATATTTTAATGAGCTCGTCTTGCTCCTGTGGATTAGTACTATTCTTCAGAGCTTCCTCTGTTTCGCTGGTCAGCTCTTCTAGTTTCTTTCTTTTCAGACGAAGAACAACCTTAAAAACAGCTTCAGCCAGATCATCTTTTTCATGAGGTGTGCCAATGCGATGTCTTTCCTGCCAGCCGCTGCTAATAAAGTAATTCAACTCCAGGAGGTCAATCACCAATTGGCTCATCACAGGATCATGAGGTCCTATAAATTCATCAGGATTGATTTTCTCACCCCTGGCAAGCAAAGCGCTCGATTGCTCAATCACTTTTCTAACCATTTCATCTTTAAACTTTATTTCCTCAGTCTCATCAAGAATAAACTCGGCAATGGATGTTTCTTCGTCAAAAGGCTCACCACCATAGTTCACCAGCATGCGCAAAGTTTGTCGTTCTACATAGTAAGAAGTGTAGTGCGTTTCCTTTACTTCTTCCTGTACTGCTTCAGGTGGGTAATTGGCTGCTTCAGGTGGCTCATTTTCCCGAAATCTTTGCTGATTCTCTTTCTGCTGCTTCGTAATCAGCAGTTTGTTAAGCTCTGAAAGCAATACCTGCTCTTCAATATCCAGCTGATGTGCACAAGACTGAATATAGACTGACCTCTTTATGCCATCGGGTATCAGGGCAATACTGGCGATCACATCTCTGATCACCTGAACTTTGCTGGCGGGGTCTACTTTTTTACCCCCATCGGTCAGCACGTTGGTTTTGAAGGTGATAAAATCCTTTGCGTTCTCTTTCAGGTAATCGACAAAGGCCTCCGAGCTCATAGTGCGGGAGAAGCTATCAGGGTCTTCACCTTCCGGGAAAACAACAGCTTTTACATCCAGGTCATGTTCCAGAATAAGGTCAATACCGCGAAAGGAGGCCTTTATCCCCGCATTATCACCATCGTAGAGAACGGTGATATTCTTAGTATAGCGACCGATCAGCTGAATCTGCTCCTTGGTAAGTGAGGTCCCCGAGGAGGACACCACATTATGCACTCCCGACTGATGCATGGAGATCACATCAGTATAACCCTCCACCAGATAGCACATATCCGCATTGCGAATCTCCTGCTTAGCCTGGTGGATACCGTAAACGATATTACTCTTGTGGTAAACCTCTGTTTCGGGAGAGTTTATGTACTTGGGCTGCTTTTTGTTATTCGTGAGTATCCTGGCACCAAAAGCAATGGCCTTACCTGCAACATTGTGAATAGGAAACATCACCCGACCCCGGAAACGGTCGTAGGTTTTGTTTTCAGAAGCCAGGATAAGCCCGGCCTTCTCCATGATTTCACGCTTGAACCCTTTTTTCTCAGCGGCCTTCATAAAGCCATCCCAGGTATCCAGGCTATAGCCGAGATCAAATTTTCTGATGGTCTCTTCGCTAAATCCCCGTTCTTTGAAATAGCTTAATCCAATGGATTTTCCTTCATCGTGTTCCAAGAGGGTTTCGGCAAAGTAATCCTTCGCAAAATTGAGTATGATAAAAAGTGACTCACGCTCGTTCTGTGCCTGAATCTGCTCATCTGTTTGCTCCTCTTCTTCTACCTCAATACCATACTTATTGGCAAGAAACTTCAGGGCCTCTATATAGTTAATGCCTTCCAGCTCCATAATGAAGGAAATGGCATCTCCCCCTTTGCCTGAACTAAAACACTTATAGATCTCCTTGCTGGGTGAAACGTAAAAAGAAGGTGTTTTCTCGTTGGTAAAAGGGCTAAGCCCACGATAGCTACTGCCCGCCTTCTTCAGATCAACGAAATCACCCACCACTTCCAGAATATCTGCGCGGGTTTTTATTTCATTAATTGTCTCGTTGCTGATGGCCATATCGGGACATCAAATATAGAGGCTTTCTACAGAAAACGGATGAACCATTTCAGGGAACTTATGTTAATAATGAAGCTGTGACATCCTCAGTCCTGGCTATCGGGTTTTTAGGCAATGGCCAGTATCGCTACGAGATCCGCTCTCTAAGCGATAGATAGAAATCCGTTAGACAGATTGAGCAGAATGCACTTACTTTGCAGCGCAAAAACCAGAGATATGGCATTGACTAAAGAGAATGTACTGAAGGCCCTGAGGCATGTTGACGACCCTGATATCAAACAAGACCTGGTCACCCTCAATATGATTCAGGATATTGAGATAGAAGGAAACAAGCTCTCTTTTACTGTAATGCTCACAACCCCGGCCTGTCCGCTAAAAGAGGTGATTAAGAACGACTGCCTGAAAGCCATCGAAACCCATATAGGCGAGGATATTGAGGTAAGTATTCTTATGAGCTCTGACGTCACCTCTACCCGTGACAATGCTCCGCTTTTGCCTGGAGTTAAAAATATTATTGCCGTAGCCTCCGGAAAAGGCGGTGTAGGTAAATCTACTGTAACCGCCAACCTGGCTGTAGCGCTGGCTCAGTCTGGTGCAAGCGTAGGCATCATTGATGCAGATATTTACGGGCCCTCCATGCCCACCATGTTCAATTGTGAGCATGAGCAGCCGGGCATTCGCAAAGAAGGTGACAAAAACCTCATCATCCCCATTGAACAATATGGCGTGAAGCTGATTTCTATTGGCTTTCTGACTCCGGCTGAGAATGCAGTCGTTTGGCGCGGTCCCATGGCCAGCAGTGCTCTAAAACAGTTTATAGGAGATACTGATTGGGGAGATCTGGACTATCTGCTGATCGACCTGCCTCCAGGCACCAGTGACATTCACCTCACCATGGTCCAGACTGTACCGGTGACCGGAGCAGTATTGGTAACCACCCCACAAAAGGTGGCCATTGCCGATGCTCAGAAGGGGCTCCAGATGTTTACCCAGGCACAAATCAATGTGCCCGTGCTGGGTGTAGTGGAAAACATGGCCTACTTTACTCCCGAAGAGCTGCCCGATAACAAGTATTATATCTTTGGTCAGGGTGGTGGAAAACGAATGGCTGAAAAATTTGATGTACCCTTTTTAGGAGAAGTACCCCTGGTACAGGGAATTCGGGAGGCCGGTGATATTGGCTATCCTGCCGTGATGCAGAACTCTGTCAGTGGAGAGGCTTTTCAGGTGCTGGCACAGAACGTTGCCCAGAGAGTGGCGATAAGAAATGCGAACAAAGCGGAAACTAAAAAGGTTGAGTTAAATGTTTAACCACTATATTTGATTAAGCATGATAGAACAAGTAGAAGCGGCATTGGAAAAAATCAGACCATTTTTGATTGCTGATGGTGGTGATGTAAAGGTGCTTGAGGTCACTGATGACTTCATTGTGCGCCTGGAACTGCTCGGGGCTTGTGGTACCTGCCCTATGTCTCCCATGACCATGAAGGCCGGTGTAGAAGAAGCCATTAAAAGAGAAATCCCGGAAATTACAGGAGTTGAAGCAGTAAATGTAGCCACTGTCTGACCCCTGTATTGATATAAGAATTTGATTGGCACGACCCGAAAGAGTCGTGCTTTTTTTATGTCTTTCGGGTAACGGTTAGACCCTTTATGTACAGCGTATCTTTGTTTGGGCAATTGTGCCAATAAAATCTATCTTTGTGCTCATTCGGTTTTACGAATTTTATGCCTTCGTAAATATAGTCTGGCATATTCTTTCGTTGGTTTGGTGGGAAGCAAGCAATGAACGATCGGGTAACGAACAAACAGTATGAGTAACAAGCCTTTCACTTTCTACAGCTTTCTTAAAAATATCGGTATCATGGCAGGAGTTGCCCTGATAATGATCTTATTCTTTTTCTACATCTACCTCCCTTCCACTACCAATCATGGCGAGACCATCACGGTACCTGAGCTCATAGGGATGTCTTATGAAGACCTGGATGAGTATGTAACGCAACGAAATCTCCGTTTTGAGATTATGCAAGACTCCGGGTACTCCGAGCAATACGATCCTCTGGCCATTCTTACCCAAAACCCCAAGGCCGGTGCCAAGGTGAAGGAGAACCGTAAAATCTATCTTTCTCTGAATGCTACGGTTCCTCCCGAAGTAAAAATGCCCAATCTGATCAACACCGATATTCAAAATGCCCGTGATATCCTGGAATCACATGGACTCAAAGTGGGTGATATTGAGATGGTTCCAAACATCGCGACCAATGCAGTGCTCAATCAAAAATTTGAGGGAGAAGACATTCCGGAGGGTGAGTCACTGGCAAAAGGGTCTTTCGTAGATTTGGTGATAGGCGATGGTGAAGGTTCACAACGCTTTGCCACACCCGATTTTATTGGAAAAACTGCGGATGAAGTAAAATTTCAGATCAAGGCTTCTCGTTTAAAACTAGATGTCATCAATTTTATCAAAGTAGATAGTCTGCCCCGCAATACGGTTTATAAACAACGACCACCCGTAGGAGCCATGATTCTGTCAGGATCTCTGATCGAAATCTGGATCAACGGAGACGAACCCGAAGAGCCTGAGGAAGGAAATGATACTGGCGATGATATTAAAATGAAATAGCTTTTGCGCCAACTCGCTTTTATATCATTATTGCTCCTCTCATTCCAGGGTTTTGCCCAGATTCTGGAAAAACCTTTGCCAAACAAGAGAGGAAAAGCACGGACCGTCAGTCCTCAACAAAATATCAATGCTCCGGAAAACTCTGAGGGAGCAGGATTTCCCTTCTGGGATGACTTTTCTCAGGCAGGCGCAACTCCTTCTGTTGACAAGTGGACTAACAGCCAGAATGTGAGGATCAGCAATGGTACTGGAATTTCTGCACCGACCATCAATGCAGCTCTCTTTGACGGTATTGACGCCAATGGTGCTCCTTATAATGCCAGCAGCTTATTAAACGGCCCTACCGATAGCCTCATATCGGTAGTAATAGACCTGAGTATGATCGATGCCGATCAGGCCGACTCAGTTTATCTTAGCTTTTTCTGGCAGGTAAATGGTATTGGCGAGCTTCCTGACAGCGAAGACTCTCTTGTATTACAATTCAGAGGAGCCGATGGAATTTGGCAAAGCCAATGGCAGCAAACCGGTGGCAGGGCCAATGAGTTTCCTGATTTTACTCAGGAGCTTATTCAGGTCCCATCCAGCTTCTTTCACAGCGGATTTCAATTTCGATTCAGATCATTTTCTCGTCTTGCAGGGGCTTTTGATACCTGGCTCGTTGATTATATATATCTCAATGAAAATCGCTACCCTGGTGATGTTGCTTATCCCGACAGGGCATTGACCCGAAAGCCCTCGTTTCTGATTGCCCCCTATACAGCCATGCCTACTGAGCAGTTCTTTGCCAACCCGGTTGACTATGTTCGGGAAACTTCTGCTGAATTTTTAAACCTTAATGATGTTTTCCAGCCCGTTCAATATTCTGCCATTGTTACTGATGTGGTCACCGATAATGTAGTCGAGGTACTTAATGATGGCACAGTGGCGAGCCCGCTGCCCGGAGCTTTTGAGCGTGTGACATTCACCTCCCCTGCCCTCGACCATACCCTGCTCGATGACACTGCGGATTCGCTGGTATTGGAAACCAATTATTTCATTCAATCTGGTGATAACTTCTTTATCGACAACATAGTAGGCACCGACACCACCTTTGTTGAATCTATAGATTACCGCATTAACGATACTGTCAGCATTACCACCACCATCGATGATTACTTTGCCTATGATGACGGTGAGCCTGATTTCGCTGCGGGCATCAATCAAAGCGGAGGTAAGCTGGCCTACCGCTATGTACTTGAAGAAAGAGCCCTGCTCACGCATATCGACATTAACTTTCCTTTCGTTACCCAGGCTGGTGAACCGATTGAGTTGATGGTCTGGCGCGATATCAAGGCAGATGAGCGCGAAGACTCTGTACTCTTTCAGGATCCCTTTAGTGTCTTAAGGCCAGCCTTTATTGGTGAAATGAGAGCCTACAAGTTGGATACTCCCATCTTCGTTCAGGACACGATCTACATCGGGTTTGCCCAGGCCACCAATGAATTTCTGGCGGTAGGGTTGGATAAGAATAATGATACGGGTAACCATATGTTCTTCAATGTAGATGGCACCTGGCGGGCCAATGAGTTTGTACAAGGCAGCTTCCTGATGCGACCCCGTTTTGATAAGGAGATTGCCGCCAATTTTGAAGAGCCTGTAGGTGGTGGCGAAGCCAGGATAGACATCTTCCCTAACCCTTCGGCCGGCATTGTGACCATACCAGGCCAGGTAGATAACCTGAAGATTTTTGATAGCTACGGCAAGCAGGTGCTCTTCAGACTCGAAGAGGAGCGGGATCGGGTTTTGGTTGATTTAAGCTTGAACAAAAAAGGCATATATTTGCTCCGGATCGTACGCAACGGTCAGACTTTTACAAAGCGAATAATACTAAAAGACTAACAGAATCATGGAGGATATTACCGTTCAGCAGCTTAAAGCAAGACAAGCTGCTAATGAGGCATTGAACATTCTTGATGTGCGCGAAGAATGGGAGTACGAGGAAGATAATATGGGTGCCAGGTTGATGCCGTTAGGGGATTTACCTGCCCGTATTGATGAGATTGCAGACTGGAAGGATCAGGAAATGATCGTACACTGCAAATCTGGCGGCCGTTCTGGCAGAGCCAAAAAGTACCTCGAATCTCAGGGCTTTACGAAGGTACGCAATATGCTGGGTGGCATGCTCGCCTACCGCGAAGAAGACTGATCAATCCATCAAAAAGCGAGACAGGGTATTTTAACTGTCTGCTTATAAATCCTACCAAATCAATAGAGATACTTCACTAACTCATCAGGCAAAAACCTCCATAAAAGGTCGGGCAGCTTCCTCCAGGCTTGTACCAAAGGAGATAAGTCCTCCCTGGTGCCCTGCCATGGCAATTACTTCCTGGTGTGAATCATTCTCCAGAAAAAGGCGGTGAATCTCAGCGGCCATCTCCGGGGTTCCGTAAGGTACCTTCTCACTTGTTGTTGGCACCTTGCCCAACCAGGTCTCCCACTGTGCATCATGGTGAATGTGTATCACAGCTCTGATTTCTGAGTCAGCCTCATAAATGGCTGCATGCGTCAACGACTCTGATGAGGCTTTTACCGGCCCTCTGCAAGTCAGTTGGTTTTCAGAGATGCTGTAGCCCGTTACTTCAGTATAGTAACCTGCCGCCAAATTCTGAATGTGGCCGGTTTGAGTTCCCGATATCACAAAGTTTGGTAGTGCCTCAGGTAGCACGCTGATATTACCATAGCCTACCTGATGCTTCTCATCATAGCCTATCAGGCCCAGCTCGTACATCCGATCACGCCAGAGCAACAGCTCTTCCATTTCCGGAAAACCGGGAGCTTTCCCCTCCTGCCAGTCAAGCCGAAATTTGATTACGCCATCATCCATTTGCTGAAGCTCTTTCTGGAAAAATGGATAAGAGTCCTTCTTCAGAAGCCTCACAAATACCTCTTTCAGTAATCAGTTCGGTCACCAGTCTGGCCGGGGTCACGTCAAAGCCGTAGTTAGCAGCAGGGGTTCCTTCGGGACTCAACCGGACTTTCTGAAGCTGATCATTTGCCCAGCCTGAGATATGCGTGACCTCTTCAGCACTTCTTTGCTCAATGGGAATCTCTTTCACCCCGTCTTTCAGTTCCCAATCGATGGTGGACGATGGTAGGGCTACATAGAAAGGGACGTCATTGTCTTTGGCTGCCAGGGCCTTCAGGTATGTACCAATCTTATTGGCCACGTCTCCCTGTGCAGTGGTGCGATCTGTCCCGACAATGACCAGGTCTACCATTCCATGCTGCATCAAATGCCCTCCGGTATTGTCAACAATCAAGGTATGCGGAACACCTTGTTGCACCATTTCATAAGCCGTTAGGTTTGCTCCCTGGTTGCGGGGTCGTGTTTCATCCACCCAGACATGTACGGGAATGCCCTCCTGCATGGCATGGTAGACAGGAGAAGTAGCAGTACCCCAGTCCACCGTAGCCAGCCAGCCGGCATTACAATGTGTGAGGATATTGATGGTGCGTTGTTTCTTTTGATAGAGATTTCTGATCAACTCCAGTCCATGAACCCCGATCATGCGACAAATCTCAATATCATCCGCCTTGATTCGCTCTGCAGCCGCCAAGGCCGTATCGGTTCTTTTCCCCACTTCCTCCTGCAAAAGTTCTTCCATCACCGTATCTACTGCCCAGGCCAGATTGACCGCAGTGGGTCGGGCTTCTTTTAAAGCAATGGCTACCGTTTTCAGCTGATCTTCCGCAGGGTTTCGCAGACAGGCCAGGTACAAACCGTAGGCTGCTGTGACACCAATCAGTGGTGCTCCTCTTACCACCATATCCGAGATAGCAGCAGCAGCCTCCTCTGGACTGTTGATGTCATGAATTACCAATTGATGCGGTAACAGCCGTTGGTCAATTACCTGAACGACTTTCGCATCATCCTCTTTTACCCAGATGGTGTGATAATGTTTGTCCTTGATTTTCATATCAGTTCCTTCAGCAGTTCTTCTATCGTCTCATCATCTTGAAGATGGTGCGTTTGCAAGCCCAGATTTTGGGCGGTTAATATATGCTCTTCAGAGTCATCTATGAACAGCGTACGCTTCGGATTTAACTGAGACTCATTGATCACATGTTCAAAAATGCGAGCATGTGGTTTTCTCATACCTACTTCGTGTGAATAATAAGCCTTTTCCATCAATTCACTTATATCAGAGTAACCATAAGTCAGCTGTAGTCTACTGCTGAAGATTGCATGGTGAATGGCATTGGTGTTGCTCAGAAGAAAAGTCCTTCTCTTACCCTTTAGCTGTTCCAAAAAACGGATGCTACCTGGTCTGAAGTCCAGCAAAATGGAATTCCAGGCTTTATCCAATACCTCATCAGGTAATTTCATAGGAAGATAATCTCTGAGTCTTTCACGGAATGCCTGAGGAGACAGCTTACCGGTTTCCAGATCAGTGAATAAGGTGCTTTGCACTGCTTTAGAATATAGCTCGTCAAAGTTTGGAATGCCCAGCTCGGCAAAAGCCCGTACGGGAGCCTGATGGTCTATGTTGAGGAGTACTCCTCCCAGATCGAAAATAATTGCATCTAAATTGCGTATGTCAGGCACCTGGAATGTTGTTTAATTAGCATCAAATATGTAACATTGCAATCCAATTTTCAAGGGCTTGAAAAAGACTTTGGAAAGGGCCTCTCATCCTGACGAGTTGTCAGGACAGGCTCAATTGGAAGATAAGATTTCTTAGAAAATCTTAGGGCCTATAACTCAGTTGGTTAGAGTATCTGACTCATAATCAGAAAGTCCCTGGTTCGAGCCCAGGTGGGCCCACAAAATAATGAAACCCAGTCCCGAGCTATCGGGATTGGGTTTTGTTGTTTTCAGGGCTCTTGGGCGCCAAGCCCAGCCTGTCCGCCTTTGGCGAGGTGGCCCGCTTGAAAATCAGACAGTTACGAAAGTGACTGCCTTTTTTATGCTCAATTTTAATCAAGTTTGCGTGCTTTTTTAAATACTGAACTAAAGAGTCGAAAACCACCTAACAACCTGATACCCAACAGATATTTGCACTACGTTATCTGGTATTTCATTGTGACGATTACGCTTCTTATGTATGACAATTTTCATACCTTTGAACTGAATGTGGAAAACTGGAAAAATAAAAGCAACTATCCTGCTACTGACAATGGTCGGTATGCTGGTGCATAATGCACTTCCACATTTTCACCATGAACACGATGAGCAAGGCACGGCCTATAAAGTTGCCAATAGCCACGAACATTCTCATCATCAACATGAGCATGGTCATAGCCATGAGCATGAGGGCAGTCAACAAGGTGATGACGAGTCACCTCAAAATAGCTCAGATGATGTCATTAATCTGATGTTGGCTGGCCATTCTCATTCATCACATATTCATAGTCTGGACCCATTTACTGTGATCGGTCTAAAGTCTCAAAAGAGTGAGACCAACATCGATCAGGACATTATTAGGCCAGAAGCCTTTGAACCGGCTGTCTTTTGGCAGAAGGCACCTCCTAATGGTGACTTTTACAAACCTCCGCTTATCAAACCCGATCTCTTTGGTTTTAGGAGTTTAAGAGCGCCACCTCATTTTGGTTAATATAAGGGTCATCCGCTGACTCAAAGCGAACTTCATTCGCTGTTTAAAAATTGAATAATCAATAAAAAATTTTTATGCAAAAAAGTATAGCGTTCGTGCTATGCGGATGTTTGCTTTCGATAGGAGTAAAAGCTCAGTCGTCATCGATCGAAGATATCCTGCAAGCCATTGAACAAAATAACAAAGAGCTAAAGGCTTGGTCCTCCCAATTAGAGAGTAACAAGCTTGCTCTAAAAACCAGCAACAATCTTCCAGATCCACAATTAGGAGCGTTTTACCTTCCTTTTGGCGATCATGTGGGTGGTGACTATGCTGAGTTTCAGCTCACACAGTCTTTTGAGTTTCCCAGCGTGTACGGTGCCAGGAGAAATCTGATTGGCGAACAGTCCGCAAGACTAGAGCTGGACTATCAGGTCAAACGTCAGGAAGTATTGTTGACTGCCCGGCAATATTGTGCCTCGTTAATCTATCTGAATAAGCGAAAGCAGTTAGAAGAAAAAAGGGTGGAGCAGGCTCGGACTGTTTTTGAGCATGTGCAGGAGCTTTTCGACAAAGAAGAGGTCAGCGTACTTGATTTGAATAAAGCCAAGGTGGCCTGGATGCAGGAAAAGTTCAAGATCGAGCATATCGAACATGAAAGCCGAAACCTGCTCTTACTACTTAAAAACCTGAATGGCGGAAAGGAATTGACCTTTCAAGCTTCAGAATATTTGGATGCATTGGAGCTGCCGGAACAAGACGAAATTTGGGAGTACAAACTGACAAGAGATCCCTCACTAAAGCTTTTGAAACAAGACCAGGTTGTTGCTCAAAACGCTTTGAAATTGTCTAAAAGCAAAACACTACCCAATCTGAGTACTGGCTTCAACTATCAAGGCGTTCGAGGGAACAATTTTTCAGGAGTCTATGCGGGCTTGAGCCTCCCGCTTTGGAGTAATCGGAATAAAGTGAAAGCAGCACAGTTGCGACTTGACTTCAGCGAGTCTTGGAGTGCCGCCAATACTGACCAAAGAAGGACAGTTTTCGAAAAGCAATATTACGAGTACAGAATGCTGCTGTCGAAGTTCAGGGAGTACCAAACAACCCTTTCAGGATTGAACAGTGATGAACTGTTGCTGCGGTCATATCAAGCAGGCCAAATCACCTTCATGGAATATTACATGGAACTGCAATTCTACCGACAGGCCTATGATGCCATGCTAGACATGGAAAACCAATTGTATCAGTCGCGAGCTGACCTATTAAAACACCAACTGTAAACCTTAAACTGACAAAAATGAAAATTTCAAATATTACTATCGCCCTACTATTAGTGTTCACCGTAAGTGCCTGTTCCAGCAAAAAATCCGAAGATGGGCATGCCCATGGTCCGGATACTCACGAGCATCCAGAAGCAGCAGGCAGTCATGAAGAGGGGGCACATGATGGACAAGAGGAGTTTCAAGTAGATGGAACCGCAAGGCAAAAAACAGATACTACACTGGTTTTAGCGGCTAACAAAGCCATGGAGTTCAAATTCCACATTAAAAAGGACCAATCAATTTCCTATGAGTGGAAGTCCAGTAGTTCACTTGTATATGACTTTCATGGAGACCCGGAACCAGGGTTAGGATATGAAAAAGATTATTTCGAGAGCTATGGCAAAGGTAATTCTACCGGAGAATCGGGGGAACATGCAATGCCTTATGATGGGTCACATGGTTGGTATTGGAAAAATACTGGATCGAATGATGTAACCATTACACTTCGCACATCAGGAGATTACACCGTCTTAGGAATAAAGAAATGAGCTCAATGAAAAGGTACAGTATTTTATTATTGATCTTGTTTGCAATGGCCTGCAATCGGGCAGCACCTGACAATGTTTCTGTGGTCAATGCCATAGAAACACCTGCAATAAGCAATACCATTTGGACAAACCAAACCGAACTGTTCGTGGAATATCCTGTCTTGGTGGTTGGGAAAACAAGCCGCTTTGCAGCACATTTCACGGTATTGGATGGGCACCAGCCTGTACGGGAAGGAAGCGTGACGGTGAGTCTCATCAAAGGGACATATGGAATCAGGCATAAGGTAGAAGCTCCTTCTTCACCTGGCATTTTCACGCCTGCCTTGCAACCTAAGGAGGCTGGGGACTATCAGTTAATCTTTGATCTGAAAACCCCAACCTACACGGACAGAATTGTGGTTGGCAACGTAAAAGTATACGGTACTCTAACGGATGCCATTGATGAATTAGGAGGAATTGAGGATGATGAAGGCATCTCTTTTCTCAAAGAACAAGCCTGGAAGATGGAGTTTCAGACGGCCAATGTTGCGGAGAAGGAAATCTATGATATGATCCCAACATACGGCATTTGGAAAGTGGCAACTTCCGATGATCAGACTTTGACTGCTCCGGCCACCGGGACTTTGAAGTTTACTCCACATCACTTAACCGCAGGCAAGTCTATTAAGGCTGGTGAAATGTTAATGGAAATTGTCAGTTCTGAGTTAACGACCAATAACCTCAATTCGGAGATCCAAAAAGCAAAAGCAAGCCTCGATCAGGCCAAAGCTTCATACGATCGCATATCGGATTTGTACGAAAGCAAAATCACTTCTAAGACTGAATTTGAAAAGGCCAAAGAAAAGTATCTGTTGGCCAAAACCAATTATGAAACACTCTCAGCAGGATTTACCGGGAAAGGAAAGGAGGTCTTAGCACCCTTCAATGGCTATGTTCTGGAAGTAAACGTAGAAAACGGTGATTTTGCGGAACAAGGGAAACCTTTGATGAAGGTTACGATTGACCAAAATCATGTGCTCCAAACTAAGGTCAACACGAGTCACGCAGAAGCATTGAATGATATTAGGGACATAAGATATAAACTGGATGATGACTCATGGTCGAGCATGAATGCAGCAAATGGCAGGGTTATTTCTGTAAGTCGAGAGGTAACTGCTGACGATCCCATGCTCTCCGTTTATGCCGAATTGCAGGAAGATATTCATATGCCTGACGGAAGTTATACTGAAGTTCAAGTAGCCGTTGGAGCGCCTGTCAAATCGTTGGTTGTTCCCAATTCAGCGTTGATCGAAGATTATGGTCAATACTCCGTCATTGTCCAATTGTCAGGTGAGTTGTTTGAAAAGCGCAATGTTACGATAGGCAGACAAAATGGAGCTGAAGTTGAAATCAAAAGTGGCTTGCAACAAGGCGAAGTGGTGGTGATCAAAGGAGCCTACCAAGTAAAAATGGCTTCCATGTCGGGAGCAGCCCCAGCTCATGGTCATGCACATTAAAAAGTTGAGATGATGTTAAATAAGGTATTATCCATCTCACTACAAAACCGCCTGTTGGTACTCCTGAGTGCGGTATTGTTGAGCGTTACCGGGCTCTACATTGCCCGAAACATGAATGTTGATGTGTTTCCTGATCTCACTGCGCCAACTGTAACCATTCTTACAGAAGCACATGGAATGGAATCAGAAGAAGTGGAAAAGCTGGTGAGTTACCAATTAGAAACAGCCCTAAACGGTTCACCACAGGTGAGGCGAATTCGCTCTTCTTCTGCCGCAGGCATTTCCATTGTCTGGGTTGAATTTGAATGGGGGACTGATATTTACCGTGCCCGTCAAATTGTGAGTGAGCGTATACCCACTGTACGGGAAAATCTTCCGGAAGAAGTAGGTACGCCCACCATGGCACCAATTGCCTCTATCATGGGGGAGATCATGCTCTTGGGAGTTACCTCAGACAGTCTTTCTCCAATGGAAGTACGCACTTTAGCGGATTGGACAATCAGACCTCGGATCAAGTCCATTGGTGGTATTGCCAATGCTATTGTCATAGGTGGAGACTACAAGCAATACCAAGTGCTGGCAGACCCTGTGAAATTGAAGTATTACAATGTCAGCCTTCCCGAATTGCTGGAGAAGGTAAGAGAAAGCAATCAAAATGCTCCTGGGGGCGTACTGAATCAGCATGGCAATCAATACATTATCAGGGGTAGTGGAAGGGCCTATCAGATTGATCAAATCAAAGAAAGTGTACTAAAACAAGTCAACGGACAAACCATCAAAATTGGAGACGTGGCCAAAGTTCAAATTGGAGCTTCCGATAAAATTGGAGATGGCTCTTTGAATGCCGCTTCGGCAGTGGTAATGACCATTTCCAAACAGCCGGATGTCAATACACTTGAGCTTACTGAGAGGCTTGATGAGGCCATTGCTGATTTGTCACGAACACTTCCTTCTGGTGTCAGGATTGAAAGTCAAATTTTCAGGCAATCCGACTTCATTGATGCATCTATCAATAACCTCAATCAGACCCTTTTAGAAGGAGCATTGTTCGTAGTGATTGTACTATTCATTTTCCTAATGAACTGGCGAACAACGGTAATTTCTCTTGTTGCCATTCCGATTTCCTTATTAGTGTCCATCATAGTAATGAAGCTATTAGGCTATACCATTAACACCATGAGTTTGGGTGGAATGGCCATTGCGATAGGTGCTTTGGTTGACGATGCTATCATTGATGTGGAGAATGTTTTCAAACGCTTGAGGGAAAATATTCGAAAGCCGAAGGAAGATCGATTACCAATTTTGACAGTGGTGAAAGAGGCTTCGATCGAGATCAGAAGCTCTATAATCATTGCCACCTTGATCATCATCGTTGCATTTGTTCCGTTATTTTTCCTTTCAGGTATGGAAGGACGATTACTTCAGCCTTTAGGGATAGCCTTTATCACTTCTGTGCTCACTTCCTTGATTGTTGCCGTCACAGTTACACCAGTTCTCTGTTCATACTTGTTGAAAAGTGACAGCGTGCTTAGAAAACAGGCAGAGGGAACAAGAGTGGAACGCTGGCTGCAGAAAAGATACTCAGCTGTACTTACGACCGTATTAAAATGGCCCAAAACCGTGATTGGCACTACGGTGTTAGGCTTTGCTATTAGTTTGGTGTTGCTCACCCAATTGGGGAGAAGTTTTTTACCGGAGTTTAATGAGGGCTCATTGGTAATTAGTGCTGTCGGAATACCCGGAATGTCATTGGAAGAAAGCAACAAGCATGGCCAGCTCATTGAAGAACTTCTATTGGAGATGCCTGAAATTGATGTGGTCACACGAAGAACCGGCCGGGCTGAGTTGGACGAGCACGCACAAGGTGTCAATGCGGCAGAAATTGATGTTCCATTCAAACTGAACGGCAAAACCAAAGAAGCCTTTTTCGAAGAAGTGCGCACCAAATTGAGTGTAGTTCCGGGAGTAAACATCACGCTTGGTCAGCCTATTGCCCATAGGATTGATCATATGTTGTCAGGTACCCGTGCAAACATCGCCATCAAAATTTTTGGTGATGACCTTGCTCGATTGTTTGAACTAGGTAAAGGCATTGAAAGCAGCATTCAAGGTGTTGATGGAATCGCTGACGTTGCGGTAGATCAACAAGTTGAAGTTCCTCAATTGCGGATCACTCCCAAAAGGCAAATACTGGCCGCTTATGGCATGACTGTAGCCCAACTAATGGAGCAAGTTGATATTGCCTTTGCAGGTGAAAAGGCCGGAGAGATTTATGAAGGTCAGCAGTATTTTGACTTAGTAGTTCGATTGCAGAAAAGATCAAGAAACAACCTGGCAATTATCAAATCGGCTTTAATCAGTTTGCCAAATGGTGGGCAAACCACACTCGATCAATTGGCCGATGTGCTATCCGTGAGTAGCCCGAATAGCATCAATCGTGAAAATGTTCAGCGAAAAATCGTGGTAGCTGCCAACGTTCAGGGGCGTGACTTGAGAGGTGTGGTCAATGACATTCAGCGCATTGTAAATAGCGAAGTGGATTTACCCGAAGGGTATCGAGTAGAATACGGTGGACAATTTGAAAGCGAAGCCAAAGCGTCACAATTGTTAGTCCTCATGGCTATCGCTGCGGTGTTGGTTATTTTCCTATTGCTGTACTTTGAATTTAAAAACGTTCGACTGTCCTTTATCGTGTTGATCAATCTACCACTGGCCTTGATAGGAGGAATCCTGATTGTCTATTTCACTTCGGGCATTATCAGCATAGCCGCTACCATCGGCTTTATCAGCCTTTTTGGAATAGCTACCCGGAATGGCATATTACTGGTGAGTCGCTATGAGGATTTGAGAAAAGACGGCTTGAAAGGACTGGAATTACTCAAAACCGGAGCACTGGACAGGTTGAACCCAATTCTGATGACTGCGTTCACAACTGGCTTGGCTTTAATTCCGCTCACTCTCAAAGGAGGACAGCCAGGAAATGAGATTCAAAGCCCAATGGCTGTGGTAATACTTGGAGGCTTATTGTCCGCTACTTTGTTAAATCTAGTCGTGATTCCTTGTATATATCAGCTTATTAAAGGCCTAAGTAAAACTACCATGAGTACCTAATTGAATAGTCTTTCTCATAACCCGAAGGAGCTCGCTCAAGCCCATAGCCATCGGGACAGGTGAGCCCACAAAAAGTAAAAGCTCCGCTAGCAAGTGGGGCTTTTACTTTTTGTGGCTGATTAAACAAGAAATGCCTTTATCATATTTCGGCAGTTAAAAAGTCTATCCCCAAATATATCATAACCCACGGCTTGCTGTTTTCAGCTTGAAGCTCATTTCGTTATATTAAAGCGATACTCAACCTTATGCGAATCCTCTTCAAGGTCCTACTCCTGCTATTGATTTCTCAATTTACGGCATTCAGTCAGGATCACTTTCAATTCAAAGTATACTCACATGCTGATTTTTTCAACCTTATTACTCAGGAAACGGATACCATTTTCAGGCTGAAAGATGCCTTCATCAGATTTGACCCACAAACAGATTCTCTGTACTTTTTTAAAGACAGTGAAAGAGGCTTGCTGTTTAAATCTACTGACACACTGACAATAAATATAGGACTGGAACTGGAGAACGTTCACTTTGAGCATCAAAATGATACTGATGAAAACGTGAGTGTCGGATTTCATCATATGATTTTTAATAAGGAGGTTCAGCTTATTAATTCCAGTTCATTTCTATTCATCCATTGCATCTTCAACGGAGCATTAACCATAGTAAATGATGGTTTCAAGCGCCCCTTCCTGGAAAATTTAGACAGCAATTACCCCAACTATGACCCGGAGATTCATCTTCTTAACAATACCATAAGACAGCCTCTGTATCTGAATATTGGTGAAATAGAAAACTACTCCTCTATTGGAATGTATGTAATGGAAAACAAATTTTCATTACCTGATGCGAAGGCTCAAACTGAGATTATGGTTAACAATATCAGAGAGACAAATATTGATGATAATCAGTTTCATGGCAAAGGCTTTGTTAATGTGTTTATTGACGCTTCAAATTTTACAAGCGTTTATCGTAATCAATTCAATGATTTTAGAGTACACCTGACCAAAGCATCCTGGGGAAACTCGCAGGTCTACATCTTTGAGGAAAATCGGTTCAATCAAGAGGTAATGTTAGCCGTTGATAATTTTAGCGTTAATCACGTCTACCGGTGGGACCAGTGGGCAGAAAAAACTATATCCACTTTAGGTTATAATGCCTATCTGGTACACTTACTTACCACGGGCAAAAATAACTCTCTTGGATATGAGGAGCTATTTTACAGCGATACTGTTTTTAATAATTACAGTAGCTCCTACAAATACCAAATAGAAAAATCATACAAATTCGAAATGCAATTGCTTGGGCAGTTTTATGATTTCTATAAACTCCAGCACGATACAGATTATGCTAATCAGGTATATACTGCATTCAAAAATCTGGAAACACAACGACTTAAGTTTTTGTATAAAGAAAGCCCTAGTTTCAAAGGATACTTTACCTGGAAAATAAATCAGTTCTTAAGACTGTTCTCCGCATATGGTACGGAACCCGCAAGATCAATCGTTTTTTCACTGTATGTAATATTAGCCTTTGCTGTAGTATACCTTTTCTTCCCAAATCACTGGGACAGCCATGGGAAGAATCGCATCAAAGATCGCTTCCTGTTCTTTCACAAATACTTAAGACTCAATAAAGGAATTCATGACGTATATATGGAAGGGCAGGCCGAGGAAGTCCATAGCTACCAATCATTCCGAAAGGTATTAGATGATCACAAGGATGAAGTACCCTCATTTTTCTACCGTGCTGCCAAACCACTTTTAAAATGGTCTACCGCAAGCACCACTATTTATTCTAAAATCCTGAGCAGGCTTGACTTCCTGAAGGGCACCTGGAAAGAAACGGACTCCAAAGTCAGAGGCATCAAAACTGCGTTAACGATTTTTATTTTTGTAATTGCCCTGACCTACGACCTTTTCATCAAGGTACTTAATGCCCTGATGCTCAGCATCAACACATTCACCACCCTGGGTTTTGGGGAGATTCCCATCAAGGGACTCCCTCGTTATCTTGCCATTATTCAGGGCTTTATAGGTTGGTTTATGTTAACCATATTTAGCGTTAGTTTGATAAGTCAACTGCTGAACTAAAATTGGACCGTTACCCTGAGTTTAGGTCAGGATCTGCCTAAATAGATGCTGAAATAAATTCAGCATGACGCCCTTTGGCCATAAGATTCTCCACTTGATTCAGAATTACTAAAAATGGACGATTTCTCGATTCCCTATTTTCCTGATAACTGTTTCCCAATTCTTGCTTATCTTAAAAACACATCATTAACCTTATGCTAAAAACACTATTGGCTTTATGCCTTTTGTTAACATTCCAACTTTCAGTTTCTGGTCAGGAAAAGCTCAGCCCTGAGTATATGTTAGACCTCATCGGCAAAAGTACCGAGAGTACGGAATTCATCAGCTTTCTTAATAAAGTCAACATTCCTAAAGCTGAGCTGGATTCCAGAATCACTGATGCCGTTTCAATTACTGTAAGAAATGAGACTGTATCAGCTGTTCGCTACCATCAAAAGTATTTGTCTACTGATCAGCTATTTGAGAACAGGCTCCCTTTTGGTTTAAGCTACGACAAACCAAATAATTCGAAGAGTCTGAGAGTGATCGAGGAATCGGAAAGTGGCAACTGGAGAGTTTTGACAGCTACCGGAATCGGTGTTTACTGCGCTAAGTCATATTCTATTCCCTGGATTGAGTACCGAAAAGTGAACCGGGAGATTGTGGCTTCCTACTTTACCCCTACTAAAGAAGAGGCTCCGGAGCTATACCGTTTTGATGGCACCAACATAGACGACACCGATGCCCCGCTGGCTTCTATGGTCAAAGGACACCTTGTTGAGATGTTTCAATATGACTTCCAGCTGATTAAATCTTATGATGCAACCGGTGAATCAATTGGTGATTATTACACCCACCCCTTCAGGTTTACGCAAAAAAAAGACAGTGTGACAGTGCGCATAGTAGCGTATATCGATACCAGTTCTTCTTCGGATCTGTCAATGTCATTTTATGATACAGACGGATATCGTGACTCCCTTGACCCTCAAAGTGCAGAAGTAGGCGAAGGGCGATATAAAATGTACATGGCTGACTTTGATATTGACTATAAAGACAATATGAGAATTGATGTGAGGGTCCAGAATAAAAGTAAGGCTACCACCGGAGATCAAACCATACTCTGGTTAGCATTCCTGGAATATACCGGAGTGCTGGAAAACGATAATTGATCGTGCACTGACTCTCAATACAACAACCTCTCTCCCATTGCTATTGGCCTTATTCTTCTGCTAAGCCTGTTTGAATTTACTGTCAGGGATATACACCCACAGTTCGGCTTATCCCGCATAGTTCAGAGCTTCCGTTTGCGCTAGTGGCCGGTTAGTCTACTTTTTCATTTCTCTCCTCAACGACTGCATACCTTGAGGCCGAAAATCAATACTCAAAACACATTATGAAAACATACTTTAAGCTTCTGGTCGCGATAGTGAGCTTGACATTTATACAAGAAGTTAAGGCGCAAGACCAGCAAACAGGGCCTGTCATTCAAAAAATCAGTTCCTTGATAGAAGAGGAAATCAATTCCGGCAAGGTTCCGGCACTGGCAGTGGCTGTAATTGATTCGGGAAAAGTTGTTCACCTCAGTGCCAACGGTCTAAGAGACGTGGCGAAGAAAGAAAAGGCGACTATCAACACCCCATTTCACGTTGCGTCTGTATCGAAAACGGTGACCAACATGGCAATCTTCAAACTGGTGGAATCAGGCAAAATAGATCTTACAGCAGATATCAACGAGTATCTTCCATTCGAGGTGAAAAACCCATTTTTTCCAAATGAAATCATTACGGTTGAGCACTTGCTGAAACACCGGAGTGGCATAAAGGACGATCATGAATTCTATGGACCCCATTGGGACACTCCTAAGGGAGATCCCGTGCTTCAGCTCAAAGGTTACCTTGAACGTTACCTGGTGCCTGGTGGAAATGCTTATAAGAAAGAGCACTATGACAGCAGGCCGAATCACAAGCATCTATTCAAGTATTCCAATACAGGCATAACACTGCTAGGTTTAATTGTAGAGCATGTTTCTGGAATGACCTATGAGGAGTTCTGTCAAGAGAACATTTTCCAACCGATGAAAATGAACAACTCCAGTTGGTTTCTGAAGCACCTGGATTCTGCCCTGGTTGCCAAAACCTATATTAAGAGTAAATCACGGGGCTTTATCTTTAAAGGACACAATGGGTACCCTGATTACCCTGCAGGTCAGCTCAGAACATCAATTTCTGACTATTCCAGGCTAATAGCTGGATACCTGAATTCTGAAGACAATAATTTCATTCTGTCAAAGAGCACGACTCAGCTCATCACACCTCCACAACGTTCTGCTCAGGCAGGTTTTTTCACGTGGTTTCAAATCGGTATTAACAACCACCTGTACTACTACCATGGTGGAGGTGATCTTGGTGTAAGAACGATCTCTATTATAGACCCTGAGAAGAAAAGGGCGATTGTCATTTTTGCCAACCACCCTTATGCCTTTGACGATTTATACAGAACCATAGAAAGTCACATGTGGAGTAACTAAGTCCGCCAAACGATAGAAAGGCCATCATAGCTTCACTTAGATGGTCTTTTTACTATTCAACAAGATCCACCCGGAACACCTCTGGTTAATCTAACTCGGCCAAAACATCCTTTCTGTAAAAGTCTCCAATGGGGATTTCCACATTTTCAATTTCTACGTCCTGTTTAGTATAAGCGGTGATTTTTTGTCTGTTTACTATGTAAGAGCGATGAACTCTTAAAAATCGCCCATCCAGTTTTTTCTCAAAGGCGGTAATTCCGTGCTTCACCATGAGTACTGTAGCGTTCTCCAAATGAATTTTAATGTAGTCCTTAATACTTTCTACATGGTAGATATGATCGAACAAAACCTTGATTCTCTTCTTATTTGACTGAACGTATAAGTGTGCTGGTTCAGTAGAAGCTTCAACACCAGCCGGAAGTTGAGGTTTTACACTTTCTATAAACTTTTCAATTGCCTTGAAAAACCTTACAAAGACGATAGGCTTTAGTAAATAATCAACCGCGTGCAGTTCAAAGCCTTCTACCGCATATTCACGATAAGCGGTGGTAAAAATCACTTTCGGCTTATTAATCAGGTTTTTAAAAAAGTCGGTCCCTTTGAGTACCGGCATTTCTATGTCTAAAAAAAGTAAGTCGATAGTCTCCGCCTGCAGTACCTTATGGGCTTCCATGGCAGAGGCACAACTCGCTACAGTTTCAAAATTGTCCAGTTGAGACAGGTGTGTTTCGATAAGTTCCCTGGCCAGTTCTTCATCATCAACTATGAGACATTTATAGATCATGTGGTGTAATTTTCAAGTGAACTCTATAGTGATCATCTGCATGGGTAATATCCAGGTCGTAGTTGCCGGAGTATAGCAAATCCAGTTGCTTCCTAACATTTTCCAGACCAATCGTATCCCGGTTTTGATGGTACTTAATTTCAACAATTTGTGGAATGCTGTTGACAATTTCGAAATCAATAAGCTTTGTATCCGCCCTGATGACTACATCAATTTTAGCGGTATTTGCTTCCTGCGCCACACCATGTTTGAATGCGTTTTCCAAAAATGTAAGCAGCAGCAATGGCGCAATATTTACATTTTCGTTCACTTCTTCTTTCAAGGAAACATCAACCCGTTTTCCATAGCGTACCTTTTCCAGGGCAATGTAATTATGCAGCAACCCAACTTCATTGGCAAGTGGGACAAAGTTCTTGTCACACCGGTAGAGAATGTAATCGAGTATATCAGATAACCTGGCGATAACATCCGGGGTTTTATCTGACTTCTTTAGAGCCAAAGTGTATAGATTGTTAAGGGTATTAAATAAAAAATGGGGGTTTAATTGGCTTTTTAAGGCATTTAGCTCGCTGGTTTTCTTTTGTTCCAGAATGTTGGCCACTTCTTTTTGCTGTTTGTAATAATTAAAAACCAATAAGACCACGGCTGGCGAAAAGTAACTCACAAAGGTGCTGACATAGCCGTAGGTATAGGCGGTGCGCTCAATAAAACCAGCCCAGGCGTCATAACCAGGGCCATTCGATATGAAGTAATTAAGATAGATTGAGAACAGGGTATGCGATGCCAGCACCATCAGCAGGACATACACGGCAAAAACAAGTTTTTTATCTCTGTTCAGGTACCTGGGGGTCAGAATGTAAATGACCGTATAGGCAATGGCTATTTGTATAAGAAGCTCAAAGAAAGTTATTTGGGCAATCTGCAATATACCCTCGTCATGTTTCCTTGAAACTTTTGTGAAATAGACGAATACTACAGCCCAAAAAATGGAGTGTTTGAAAAAGGTACTGCCGAAAAACTTGCGTGTACTATTCTTTATTGTCGAAATGCCCATACCACCTACAATTCGTAAAGCTATGATTAAATCCGTTACTCTTTGCCATTGTAGACATATCAGACTTTTAGGAAGACGAAGAGGCAATTTGCGATGTCAGATCATCAACCACTCCAATAAACCTCATTGCTTTGTTAGGCCAGAGAGCATACATTAATTGACCTATGAAAAAACTCTTTGTTCTTTATTTCGGGCTTTTACTTACTACTCAGGCCTTTTCTCAATCAGTAGTGAATTGTGTGATTGAGACCTCGCTGGGTAAAATTGAGATAGAGCTTTATCCTGAAAAGGCTCCCTCGACGGTGAGCAATTTCCTGAAATACGTAGATGCGAACCTGTATGAGAACAGCAGTTTTTACCGGGTGTGCACACCAGAGAACGAGGCCGAAAGAGAAGTTAAAATCGAAGTAATACAGGGAGGTATTACAGACCGGTCGAAAGCCCTTGATGCCATACAACTGGAAACTACAGAAGTAACGGGTCTGACTCACGAGGATGGTTCCCTTTCAATGGCCCGAACAGGTCAACCACATTCGGCTACCAGTCATTTCTTTATCTGTATTGGCCCACAACCTGAGCTTGATTTTGGAGGAAAGCGTAGTGCTGATGCACAGGGCTTTGCCGCCTTTGGCAAGGTTACAAAGGGCATGGATATCGTAAGAAAGATTCAGCAGGGAGAGAATAAAAGACAAAGGCTTACAGAGGCTATAACTATTTTATCCATTAAAAGGGTTAAGTAGTACTTTTCGGAAATTCGAACCAGGAAACCCCTGCTTTTACTTTTTAAGGCCAAAAAGTAAGGCAAAAACCCTTTCCGAAAACAACAAACCCAAGGTCGGTTTTTCCACACGAGGCCTACGCGTGCCAAATCCAACCGCCTTGTATTTCGCACTGTTTTCGGTTTTGCCCCCCTCCTTGATGAATAGCGGTGAAGGTACTTGCTTATTGAGAAAGGCCTAAAAGCTTCAATCTGCTTAATTAACCCAAAAGGAGAGCATATTTTGTGTTTTCATATTCATATTGAAGCTGAGGCGTTTAAAAAACAAAGCCCCCGAACTACTACGACCGGGGGCTTCCGAAGCATGCCTTAAAGATATGTCATGAGTCTTGTACATGCCTTCGGGTTTCACTATGAAACTTAAGAGGTCTCTTCTATGCTTTATTCATTTTTCAAAAACAGTTCTAAGAACAATGACTGCATCGGGACCGGGCCAAAATAGGCCCCGATGGTGAGAATCAGTCATTTTCTTCATAAGGTTCCAGCGGATCGAATAACCAGATATCATCGAAGCGCGAATTCCCGTTTCTTCCGGTTACCACATAACCTACACCGTTGATAGCGAAGGCCACCGCGGCTGTTCTCGCCCGTCCCTCAAAGCCGGTCATTTCCACCCATTCATCTTCGATTGGGCTATAGGCCCAGGTATCGGCAAGGATTCCGTCTGCTGTTCCGGTGGACAAGTAAGCTTTTCCGCTGACTACAAAGGCTACTGCATTGGCCCTGGCTATATCGTCATCTCCACTCAGTTCATCATCCAGATCATCCAGTTCTGTCCAGCGGTCATCAGCAGGATCGTATTTCCAGAGGTCCTGCTCCAGGATATCATTATGACTTCCTCCTCCAACATAGGCTACATTGTCTACCGTGAAGGTAAATGCACCGATGCGCTTGGAGCCTCCCACACTTGTTCGCTGCGTCCATTGATCCGTAGCAGGATCGTACTCCCAAAAGTCCTTCAGATCGTTGCTACCATCAAAACCAGTACCCACATAGCCCTTATCTCCCAGGCCGAAGGCAATGCCACTATGCCGTGCAGGCCCAGCCAAATCTGCTATCTGTTTCCAGCTATTGAGTGAAGGGTCATATTCCCAAAAATCGTTGAGTTCATTGTTACCATCATAGCCTGCTCCCAGGTACCCTTTTCCATTTATGGTGAAGGCCATGGCTGCACTGCGCGATACTCCGGGGAAATCGGCCAATCTTCTCCATGCATCACGATCGGGGTCGTATTCCCATAAATCGTTCAGGCGATTGTCTCCATCATAACCAGTACCAACATAGCCGATACCATTGATGGAGAAACTGGCTGCTCCACTACGAATGGCTCCTTCAAAGTCTGATTTCTCTACCCAATTGCCCTCATCAGGGTTTCCCGGTATCCCGTCTCCTGAGCAAGCCAGCGTTGCCACCAGTAGCACAAGGCAGGTGCTGATTAAAATTGTTTTCAGTTTCGTCATGATCATTCCGTTAGTTTGGTCATATATATTTTCAAGGTTAAGCCGGGAGAACCGTAGTCTACACCACCTATGCTCAATTTGTCTACTGAGTTGAGAATAGCAGTGGGAGTAGCGCTGGCGATGAGGGCCAGCCCCTGCTCTCCTTCTTCTCTAAGCTGCTGGAAGACAAATTCAGTAATGTCGAATTCGTAAAAAGCAAAGAGATTGAGTTCTTCATCGGCCTGCAGACTTCCGTACTGTGCTACCGAAGCCCCCCCTGAGATATTGAAGAATACCTGTCCGATGTTGTTGTATTTGTCAGTTATAAAAAGTGAAAGTGAATCAGGCAGTTCACTCACATGCGTATAAGAACCCTTCACGGCTTCGACCCTGAGTATCGCGGCATTGACAATGTATTCCTTATCCAGCTCTCTGAGCTTTTTGAGATAGGGAAATCTGATTTTTGACTGAATTCCCAGTCCGGCCTGAACATAGCTCTTATCTCCCGAAAGCCTGGCAGCTACCGGGTTGTCACCGGTAAGGGTGGCAAGGGCAGTTCCTTCTCGTTCCGATTGGTAGCTATTGAAGGCGATGTCTTCCCGAATCTGGACGAAGTCGTAGCTGTGGGCTTCGGTAAATTCGCCCTCTTCATGATAGTACATACGAAGTACGATCTTGTTTTGAAAGTTTCCATTGACAGTTTCAGAACTGCTGAAACCAAAAATCTGATAGGCCTCCTGTCCTTCCGGTTCTATCATGAGTCCTTCAAAGTCACGCAGGAAATCGAGATTGGTGGGATAAAGCTCATTTTTCTCTGCCAGGTCAAACAGACGTTCTCCCAGCTCATTATCCATAGAGATGAAAATGGAATCACCTTCTTCCCAATCGTGATCAAAGCTGAAGTTACCAAGTGAATTTCGGCCTGTATTGAGCTGATCAAAACCGAAGTATAGTTCATCGTCTTCTGTTCCGAACTCCTGCACAATTTCTCTGACATTAAATACCTGGGTTTTCTCCCTATCTCCTATGACATAACCATCGAAGTTCAGGATCAGCTGGAGTGAATCGTAAACCATATTGGCATCTTCAAAATCCAGAAAATCTCCTGGAGAAAACTTGAAGTATGAGCGGACTTTTAAATCACCGAGGTCGGTATCTACCATATGCCCTACCAACAAACGCGAGAGCCCCGAGGTAATGATGCTATCGGCCAACAAGGTGGAGGACTCAATATGAAAGGTATCTAATATGGAAACCTCAAAGGTTCCGGGGTCTTCTGCAGGCGTAAAATTACCGGGTTGCTCGCAAGCTGCCAAGGATATAAAGAGTGCAAATATGAAGATGGGAATGGCCCGCATGTCCTGACTTTTTCTAAAAATCAATTGAATGTAGGCTTTACCCTGATAGCTTAGAACTGCTATTCAGCCAAGGACTTTGATAATTCTATGAAGGTAACATGAGCTGTTAAAGGCTGTTAAGGCCTGTTAAGAGTCGTTAATAGGAAACAGGAGCTAACAGTGACATCCCGGTCAGGGTCAATTCCCAAACCAGGCCTACTCCCCGTCTGGCATAAGAAGATACAGGAGCGCAATGCCGCAAATAGTTACAATTCTAAAAGCCGCAGAGATGCCATTCCAGGTTTGGGATTGCCACATCAGAAACCACTCTCCACCAATAGCAATAAAGCCTACAAACCAAATCAACACCGCCAGGGTGAGCCCGTAGACAGCAGGGCCTTTCTTAGTTTTAAACAGGGTAATGTCTTGTCTGCTTTGGAACAGACATACCGTTCCTTTCCAGCAGAGATAAGCTGCCAGCGCCTCAGCGAGAATAATGCCTATATAGAAAATATGATGAACAGTCGGTGAGGTCATCGCTCTCCACATCCCTGAATTCTCAGGAAAGGTAGTATCCATAGACAGCACATGTTTTACAAACTTGAAATTAGACCAGTAATCTGTGACATTGTTAAACACGACCAGGGTGAGGAAGAGGGCTATTGCTGCTACGAATGTGATTTTGGAGATACGGATGGGCATTGTTATAAATATGGATATTCTTCAATTTACTGAATCGAGATCAACCTTGATACTAAAAAAGCGCCCCTCTGAACAAATCACCACTAGTTGTTTTAGGGCAACACAGTAATATTTATTTTCCTTTTTGAGACCAAAAAGAAAGAAAAACCCTTTCCGAAAACAACAAATCCAAGCTCGGTTTCTGCCGCACAAGGCCAGCGCGTACCAAATCCAACCGCCTTGTATTTCGCACTGTTTTCGGTTTTGCCACCCTCCTTGATGAAAATCGGGTACACAATTGAATGTGCCCAGCAAGTTTCATTTTCCAATCTGTTCTTTTAAAAATTGCTACCTCGACACAATAATCTTTCGGGTAAAGACATTACCATCAATGGAGAGCTTGTAGAAATACAATCCGCTGGCTACTCGTGAACCATCGTAAGCCGAGAGGTTCCACTGAAGCTCCTGGTCTCCTGCAGGCTGTATTGTTTCACTCAGTAGCTCTCTAATGGGATTACCGCTATTGTCAAATACTTTTATGGCTACCCTGGAGCTCTTTAACAGCTTATAGCGGATATTGACCTGCTGCTGTGTAGGGTTAGGATAAGTCTTTAATTCTATGGCCTGTTCCAGTATTATATCGTCTTCCAGTCCGGTGACTACTTCGGGCAAAGAAGCCGCATAAACGGTACCTCCGTCCTGACGGTTGACATCGTCCATACGGGCACTGATGGCAAGGTTTAAATCCGTTACCATCACCGATGCTCCAAAGTAATTGTGTGCTGTGCCTTCCGGATCGTCCAGCACTTGCTTGAGAACCCAAAGGCCTCCTTCCTTTTCGAAATAATAGCTTTGACCAACATCCAGGTTGTCTCCAATATTTACCTTAGGAGCCCCTACCACCAGTCTGAAATCAGACATGGCCACTGACTTACCAAAGTAGTCGTTAAGTCCACCAGCGGCATATACTACCTGCTGAATCTCTTTCCAGGTGTCTTCCTCATTTCTGAAGTAGTAGACCGAACCGGCATTGTTCGAAAGGCCGTCAGCCAAAAAGGCTCCGGCAACAATATCATTTCGGTTAATGGCTATCGAAGTACCCAGAAAATCCTTTTCAGTGCGGGCGAAGGCTTTCAGCTTGTCGGTTTGCGTATAAGAACTCCCGTCAGAATTGAACACATAAGCCGCTCCGCTTTTATCAATAAAGTCGCTTTGGTTGGGTGAGCCTACCACTACCGTGTTGGCATCGTTGATATCGATACTGTATCCAAAATTGTCATTGGTGGCACCGTCATCAGCGGTAAGTTTATTGGCAAAGGTCCATGTTCCATTGACTTTTGTGAAGTCATAAACCGCTCCGCTCGCTGTTGATTCTCCATTGGCTTTGATGGCTCCTACGATAATTCTGCTCCCATTGGTGGCTACAGAATGACCAAAGTAGTTGCCCGCACCGGCATCGGAAGCCTGAATCGTATTAGTGAGCTGCCAATCAGTGCCATCAAACTCATAGACCAGAGCTTTACCCGTAAAAGGGCCTTGCTGAAAGGTACCAATTGCCCCCACTACTAATACTGAAGATTTCATATCTACTGAGAAACCATAGTTTTGGAAAGTGTTGCCTTCAGCATCTACCAATACCTGAAACTCATCCCAACTGTCACCATTTTTCTGGTAAATAATGACCTTACCTGCATCCTGTCCGGCATTGGTGGTTGAATGAGGTGTACCCACTACCAGCCAGTTTTCATCCATGGCCATGGACCAGCCATAGTGCTCATGGTCATTTGAGGCAGATCTTGCCAGTTCAGTCAATTCCTGTGCTTTCAGACCTTGTCCGAAGGAGAATGCTAAAAATAAAATTGCTGCTAACTTTCTCATGGCTTAGTCTTTTGTAAGGTTAAAAGTGATTGTTTGTGCTACTCCGGTATAGGTAAAGGTCCTGACACCGGTTTCTCCATCGGCTAATGAGAAGCCATATGGCACAACCACATCGATTGTATAGGTCTGCCCTACCACAAGGTTATTGAAATGGAATTTTCCTTCCTGATCTGTAATGCTGCTCGGCTCGAAGGCCCCTTCAGCACCTTTATTGTAAGAGCCATCCTCATTCTTATCAATAAAGGCCATTATTCCCTCCAGGACCGTTTCATCATCAGCATTGGTAATGTTAATGATTCCGCTGGCCGGAGATTCATGCTTTATGAAAGCGGTGAAGTCTGAATAAACCGGAGCATTTGTACTGTCTTGCAATACAAAATAGAAATAGAGAGAATCACCATCCACGACTCTCTGAGGATTAAAAACCAGATTAGTTTCTCCAAAACCGTTTTCATCAGGTGGACCATAGTCAAGCGTTCCGATGTGATGACCTGAATGAGAAGGGGTATCATTCCAGAAAACGCTCAATTGCGTGGAATCGGGAAAATGCGCCCAATACTCCATATCCAGTTCTACCTGCCCTGATGCAAGCTTTTGTGAAGATATTTTTCCGAATGAAACCGGATGAAAGTGGTTTACTCTTACCCCTATAGAATCAATCACATTCGTATTCCGGTAAGAGATCAGCAAATTGTATTGTCCGGGAGTCAGGGTGGAAAACTGCTGCTGCAGGCCGTCATCTTCAGGTTCATGATTGATAATGAGCAGATTAGCAGCTGAATCCATTTCGAATTTTGTGATTCGATCTTTCAGATCCATTAAGGGAGGTTCCTCCTCACCCATCCGCGTTTTTTCGATTTCGTAAACATCATAGAAGCCATCTGGTCCTATCACAGATACATATACCTCATCAACTTGCTTACCCATATCAATTTCAACCAACATGGAGGTCTTATCGGGCGGTAATTCAAAACTTCTTACATCTTTGACCCATTCGGTTTCTTCCACTCCCTCTGACCCATCTATGCCACTGGCCATATTCGCAACTCCCCTAAGATCATTCTCCATATTCGCTCTACCACCTATCTCGCTGTATACCTGATTGACGATAGCACTTACTGTAGAGGTGCCGATAATGCTTATTTTTCTATTACTAAAGGTATATTTGGCACCGGCCTCATGGGTACCAAAGAAATGATACGTAGCCCAGCCAGCCGCGTAGCTTCCACCCAGGTCATTGGGATCGTAACGCAATGCTCCGCTCACACTACCCAGTGTTTCTCCGCCAATAATCGGAATACTTGATGGCACGACAAATGTGACCGTGAGCAGCGCATCAAAATTACCGGTGGCTGAAAGGTCCGCTGCTGCAGTAAACGTAACAAGAGGGTCTGTCGGGATGTTCATAGTGGCGGTGACACTATAATATCGGCCCCAGATCAAATCCATGTTGATACTACCGTCTCCAAGAATAGAGGTCCAGGTCCCGCTGGGTTGGCGATAGGCACCTATTAACAAGGAGGCTGAAAGGTCTGCTTCAGTACCCGTTATGGTTATATCATCTTCGTTATAAATTAAAGCAGCCGACTCACCTGCCAGGCTTACAGGCCCTCCAAAAGTAAAAGCCACCGATCCTTTAAAATAAACTCCAGTTGTCTTTTTTGTCTGACCATCGATAGTCACCGAGGCTGACTGCGAGGGATCAGCCAGATTGAACATGCCTCCCTCCATATGTACCAGTTCTATATCTGTATCTCCAATAGGTATGGCAGTATCGAAGGAAGTCGCATCAAAGGATATATCCACAGAATTCAGCTTAGCCGGGCTACCTGTAAAAGTCATAGCTGCACCCACCTCATAGCCCGGAGGAAATGAAACGTCCAAGGCGACCTCATCGATAGCACCATTGGCAAAACTGATTTCGATGTCATTAAAATCAATGGCTCCCAAATTGACATTCGTGATATCAATGGTGAAATCATCTACCTTGACTTCGTCATCACCGGAAGTATCAATTTCCAATCCTCCCGATCCGTTGTCTCCCAATTCAACAGACACACTCCAGATTTCGTTAATCTCAACAGTACCGGAAATCTCAAATTTGGAATTACTGTATTGTACATTGACATTCTGGGTAGTCACTTCCAGGTTACCTAACATAAAATCAGAATTGACTGTAACATTAAACGAATAGAGCGTCCCGTTCCTAAACTGCATACCCGGATTGCTGGATGTGCCCATATCCGCATCTACGCTATCTCCGCCAAGCACTAATTGGATATCTCCATAAAAGTTGAAATAACCATTGCTACTATCCCAGGCTACCCCCACATCAGTGGTATTAATTGTCAGTCCGTCTAATTCAAAATCTTCGGTAATAGAAAAATCAAGACTCTTTACACTGCCTCCATCGATTACCAGACCAGGTTCAGCATCTGTTCCCATATCGATAGTCGCATCATGCCCTTCAATGGTGAATTGAGCAGAGCCAAACATTTCAAAATGCTTCTTGCCTGTGTTGTATTGAAAGGTCAGATCAGTGGGTATAAATGCAAAGTCCTTCAGGTTGAAATCAGCGGTAATACCCATATTGATCTGTGTAAGGCTGCCCCCATCAATCTTAATTCCAGGATCACCGGCATCACCCAGACTTACTTCAATGGACTCGCTATCAAAAGTGACAGTGCTGCTCCCGTAAAGTTCGAAGACCTTTTTATCACTCCATTCAAAGGTTAATCCACCGGACTTAAAGCTCACTCCTTTTAGGCAAAATATACACATCTCCGAGCCCAAAAGACATAGGTACATCTCCCACCCCAACTCCTGACACAAAAAAAAAAAACCATAATTTCTTTGTTCTCTTATCTGACTATAGCCATATATAACTATCAATTCTCCTTTACACAT
>JAAWWF010000012.1 GCA_021404565.1 Roseivirga sp.
TTTTGCCCAAGGTTTCACCCTTTTTATTGGTCGGCAGCGATAAAGTTTGAAAAGGGACAGGTGGTGGCCCTTGTCCAGGTAATGGTTGGGGCCTTACCAAAATCCTAGTAAAGCCCAGGTTTTACCTTCTTGGGCAAAAACATGGTTTTTTTATTTTTCTTTTTGGACATTGTTTAATGATTTTATTTTAAAAAATTGATACATAAAAATAAAAATATGCCATAATTATATAGGCATAAATCAAATATTACCCACTAAAATCACAGATGCAAGATATTAACGTTTCCTTTTTCAAACCCAGAGGTCAATAGCCCATATGTTTTAGGTTAATGAACTTCGGATTCTTTCTCTTCATTGATTTCGCCCATTCTGCCAAAACCACTTATCTCTATTGTCGGTCAATCATCGAAACTCTTGGTAGGCCTGTCTAAAATGGAGTCATTCAGGAGTAAGTACGCGTTACTTTTCTGACCTGAAAGTACGCTGTAAGGACATGAGATTAACGTTAAAAAGAGTCTACCAGGCATCACTTATTTCAGGCTTATTCCTGTCAGGAAGTTTAGTGGTTGTAGGGTTCCTGATCCTCAAAATGATGGGCATTACGGGAGCCTTGTTGCTATGTGCTCTGCCACTCATCATCGGGGTGATCAGGAATATCATGAAATACCCTAAAGCAGCCGTGTGGCTGGTGTTGATTCTCAGTTTCCTTTCCCCCGGTCTTACACGCTATGTTCCGGGCCCCTGGGGACTCAGCATTGATATCTTACTGGCAGTGTGCTGGTTATCGATTTTGCTTAACAAGCGAATAAAGCTAAAATGGAGGCATGCCAGAAACCCAATCGTATGGGTATCATTGATCTGGATGGCTTATCTGGCTTTTGAAATGGTAAACCCAGCCGGTAATGGCCCCATGGCCTGGTTCTATGCCATGCGCGGTATTGGTTTTTACCAGGCTCTGGCGGTTCCTCTGATATTTCTGCTGTTCAGAAAAGAGGCTGATTTTCAGAAGTTCCTTAACCTGCTGATCCTTTTATCATTGGCCGGTACTATCTGGGGCTTAAAGCAACAGGTTTTTGGTGTGGATGCTGCGGAGTATCGCTGGCTTTATCTGGAAGATCATCATGAAGAGCACATCCTGCATGGTGTCTTGCGGGTATTCTCATTTTACAGCGATGCAGGAGCCTTTGGAGCTTCACAAGCCATGATGTCGCTGATGTGTGGGATCTTGTTTACAGGTCCTTTCAGCGGTAAAAAGAAACTCTTCTATCTGTCATGTGCACTCATCTTTCTGATTGGTTTTGCCATTTCCGGTACACGCGGAGCCCTGGCAGTTCCATTGGCTGGTGGCATTGCTTACCTGATTGTGATTCGGAATTTCAATATATTGATAGTCGGTGCCAGTACCATGATCGTTGTCTTTTGCATTCTGAAATACACCTTTCTGTTCCAGGGGGTTGAACAGGTAAGACGTATGCGTACGGCCCTGGACCCCAATAACAAATCACTCTCCGTAAGACTGGACAATCAAAAGACCTTTGGTCGATACCTGGCCAATAAGCCTTTTGGCGGTGGCGTGGGTACCGCTGGGTTTTGGGGTGCCCGCTTTAATCCGGAATCACTTATGGCCAATACGGCCACAGATAGCTGGTATGTTAAAATCTGGGCTGAGACAGGTGTAGTAGGCCTGAGTCTCCACCTGGCCATATTGGGCTTTATATTGGGTAAAGGAGGTAAGACTTGCATGCTCCTGCAAGATCCTAAAAGAAAGACATATGCCTGCGCCTTGTTTGCAGCCATTACCGGGGTCATATTCGCCAGCTATGGCAATCAGGTCTTTGGTCAAATGCCCACCGGTATCATTATGAACCTTGCTATTCCCTTTCTGTTTCTTATTCCGAGGTGGAGGTAGGTTTGGTTATTGGTTATTGGTTAGGGCAAAACGAACCAGCCCAGAACTGGTTTTACGTTTTTTATAATAGTTTCAAGCAACCATAGATAGACTGGCGAGAGAAAGTTTGTACCAATACAAAAAATCCGACCATAGCATGAGGTATTCAATTTTGGTCTTCTGACTTCCGGCTTCCACTTCTAACTCACACCTCACAACATCAACACTTAAATACCTCAACACATCAATACTCCTTCACTTAACCAACCCCTCACATAATTCACGGTTTACCCTGTGGCTATATTTCTTATATTTTGCTCACAACCTGAAATAACCAATTATGTCGCGGAAGCAAATTTTATTTTTCCTCATTCCTATGCTCTTTCTTGGCTTCGATATCCAGGCCCAGGAGCTATTCAATGATAATTTCCAATCTCATAACTTCCGCTTTATAGGGCCAGAGGGTAACAGAGCCATTGCCATTATTGGTGAGCCGGGCAACCCCATGGTCAACTATATAGGCGCTGCTTCCGGAGGACTTTGGAAAACCGAAGATGGTGGCATTGCCTGGCGCCCAATTTTCGATAAGCAGGACATTTCTTCTATAGGGTCTATTAACCTTGCTCCCTCCGACCCCAATAAGGTTTGGGTGGGAACAGGCGAAACCTTTGTGATGCGCCCCGCACATGCCATGGGCAACGGTATTTATTACTCACCCGATGCCGGCAAAACCTGGCAGCATAAAGGACTTGAAAAAACCGGCCGTATAGGCAGGGTGATCGTCCATCCAACCAATCCCGACATCGTGTATGCAGCTGCATTGGGCCACACCTACGGCCCTCAGCAAGATCGTGGCGTATATCGTACCAAAGATGGTGGTGAGAACTGGGAAAGGGTACTCTTTGTAGACGAAGGTACCGGAGCAGCGGATCTGGCCATGGACCCCAGTGATCCAAACACTCTTTATGCAGGTATGTGGTCAGTACACATCAATTCATGGGGTCTCAACAGTGGTGGCCCGGGTGGAGGTGTTTACCGTTCTACAGATGGTGGTGATACCTGGGAACCTCTCAAAACCAAGGGGCTGCCCGGTGGAGAAGATCGCATCGTGGGTAAAACGGCCGTGGCCGTTTCATACAGCAACCCGGATGTTGTTTATGCCCTCTTTGAAATCAACAGTCCTGAGCTATGGAGATCTGAGGACAAAGGGGAAACCTGGACCCTGCAAAGCCAGGACCATGACTGGAATGAAAGAGCCCCTTACTATACCCGCATAGCCGTGAGCACAGGCAACCCTGATGAAATCTATTCCCTGAGCGTGCGCTTTGTGCAATCTCTTGATGGTGGTAAAACCCGTAATCGCAGACCACCCCGTGGTGGTGGTGACAACCACGATATGTGGATAGACCCAACCAACCCTGACCGTATGATGGTAGCCCACGATGGAGGTGCCAGCATCAGTCTGAATCATGGTAAGTCATTTCAGAGAGTTGTGCTACCCATTGCACAAATGTATCATGCCGCTGTAGATGATCAGATTCCCTATAATGTATATGGTAACAGACAGGACGGCTGGTCGTATATGGGCCCCAGCAATAGCCTGCAGGGCTATATTCCGCTCGGTTTGTGGAAAGGCGTAGGCGGTTGTGAAAGCGGTTTTGCTCAGCCCGATCCTAACGACAACAATATCATCTGGTCGGGCTGTTATGATGGTGGTCTGGAAAGACACGACCTGAGAACCGGCTACTCCCGTGAGGTGCGGGTTTGGCCAGAGGCTGGTTATGGCTGGGCTCCGGCTGATATGAAATATCGCTGGCACTGGAATTTTCCGCTCAGCTTTTCCCCGCATACCAAGCACCGGGTTTATGTCGGCAGTCAGTTTGTGCACAAATCAGATGATGACGGACAAAGCTGGCAGGTAATCAGCCCCGACCTCACACTCAATGACAAATCTCACCAGCAAAGCTCTGGTGGCGTGGCCATCGATAACCTCATGACTTTTGATGGAGCCACCCTTTTTGCCATTGAAGAGTCTCCACTGGAGGCCGGAGTTATCTGGGTAGGCAGTAATGATGGTCAGGTGCAGCTTACGAAAAACGGAGGTTCTGACTGGACGAATTTAACAGCGAATATTCCTGATTTGCCGGCCTGGGGTACCCTCAGCAGTATTGAGCCCTCTCGTTATGATGCAGCTACCGCCTATATTTCAGTAGACCTGCACCAAATGGGCAACTTTGATCCATTTATCTATAAAACCACTGACTACGGCCAGTCCTGGACCAAGATCTCAGAAACCTTTCCTAAAAACGAGTCGAGTTTTATTCATGTGATCAAAGAAGATCCTAAGCGAAAAGGAATGCTCTATGCTGGCATGGACAAGGGAATCTATATCAGCTATGATGATGGCGCTAGCTGGGATCGATTAAGAAATAACCTGCCTCCTGCTCCGGTTTACTGGCTGGAAATTCAGGAGCGATTTGATGACCTGGTCGTAGGCACCTATGGTCGTGGCTACTATATACTGGATGATCTTTCGGCCATCAGAAAAGGTGATGAACTGGGAGATGAATGGGCGCTTTTTCAACCGCGTGATGCCTGGCGTTTCAATAATAAAGAAAGTATTAAAACAGACGGACCAAGCTTCAATTCCGGTAGAAACCCGGCCTATGGTGCCTCTCTCAACTACTACCTGCCCGAAAAACTGGATGGTAAGCTTACCGTAGAAATTCAAACCACTGAGGGTGAAGTAATTCGTACGCTGAGGGCACGGAATGCTAAGGGAGTAATGCGGGTTAACTGGAATTTACGCTATGAGTCTACCTATCGTCCAAAACTCAGAGTACAGCCTCCGGGCCGTCCATGGGTACAATTGAATGGCGAAGGCTGGCGTCCGTTGGTTACCTGGGATCTGGACCTGAATGCCGGTCAGTTGGGACCAAGAGTGGTACCGGGCACCTACCGGGCTGTGCTGACCCTTCGTGATGAAGAGGGTAATATAAAGCGAGCCATAGCACGCAATTTTAAAGTATTGCAAGACCCGAAAACCCAGAATTCAATTGCTGATATCCAGGCCCAGGTTGACTTCTCTCTGGAGTTAAGGGATGCCATGAACATTGCCGTCAACAGCATCAATGCCATTGAAACACTGCGCAGTGAGCTGGAAGATATTTTGGCTGAAGAAACTGACAGGCGTACTCAGAAAGAAGCTACACGCCTCAAGGCCATAGCTGAAGACATCGCTGGCAAGCTCTATGATATTCACCTGACAGGTGCCCGTGAAGATGCCTTCCGATCACCCATGAAGCTTTATGGCCGCCTGAGCGCCCTGGCCAGTGATATCAACGGCAGTGGTATTGATTTCAGACCAACAGATCAGCAGGGCGAGGTACAGCAGGTATTAAACGGACGCCTGGAACGCGTAACCAAACAGTTTGACGAGTTTATAAGGGAGGATATTCAGCGCTTTAATAAAGCGCTACAGAAGAAAAACAGAAGCCTAACCATTGAGAAAACGGGAGACAGATAATCCTTCTTCTTAGATAGTCATCAGTTATCTGGTTGTCCTTACCTGTAATAGGTTAAAACATAAAATGCGAGATATTCCTCATAGCTGGGTTGTCTCGCATTTGCTTTTGATTCTCATTTAAGCAAGAGCCCTCTTGGAACTCCTGCCTTGACGATTAATTGGGTTCATTATTCACTTTGACCTATTCCCATGGGGGATGATTTGGTTCGTCTCCATTCGTAACCACGATATTTCTACCTGCTATGATGGTCTTTTCTCCTCCCAGTTTCACGGTTGGTTGCCATAGTCCACGGGCAGCACCAGAAGCCAGCTTAACATTGATGCTGATGGTTTCCTCACTTGACTCTGACCACTCATCAGAAGTGGTCTCAGTATTTGATCCACCATATTTTTGTGTGGTTTTTATGGAAGCCTTAGCGATAACAGCACCCGCCTCTCCTTCTTCTTCAAACTCAAAGTCCCAGTGATGCTCCATTGAGGAAGTTTCTGACTTATTACTTCCATGAGAAAACTTGTATTCATGGTTGTATTCCAGCTCGTCATCAGATTGATTTTCAATATAACCAATGGATTCCCAGACGGCTTTGGCCGGGTTATCAATTGTATAACCGCCAGGTAAGAACAGCTGTATGCTTTTATTAATCGTCATATAATTAAGCCCCGGGTCAACCGTAAGATCTTTCACCTTATAGAAACACAGCTTTTCAGTTCCTCCTCCTATATTCACCATTTTCACCACATAGTAGTAACCCTCAAAGCTAAAGTAGCAAAGGGCATAGGCTAGCTTCTTGTGTATCACAAGCGTACCCACATCTTCAGATGTATTATAGAGACTCGGATACTTGACTGCCATATCTCGCTGTACGACATGGTATTTATCATTATGGATGAAATAATGCATCCCCTTGTGACGGTCATTGGCAGTATTAATATTCTTATTCTTCAAACTTCCGGTATCCTTACTCAAACTTGTGCAAGAGTGTACTTGATTTCCGTGAATCACATACTTCACCCCAGAATCACCGAAATAGTGATCTCCATCCTGGTAAGCATCCGGCAGGTCATAGATTTTGCCCTTGTATTTTGGATCATGGAGGCCTCCTATTTTCATGAACATAGGTCTGTCAAGGTCTGAGCGTACAATGTAGTAGTAATCCTTGGTGGCAAACATATCAAAGCCTTTTGTAATAAAAGCCCTTTTCTCATTCTTGGTTTCCGGCTCTCCGGCTTCCTTCCAGGCATCATAGTCGAAATGGGGTTGAAAGGTGGGTACTACTTCTTCCTCTGTATTCTCTGTCGAGTCAGGCATATTCAAAATTTATGTTTGGTTGTCGTATTCAGCATCCCATCCGTGATGCCTCTTTATTTCCAGGTAAAAACGATCTCTTAGACCAGCTTAAGACCTGATTTCAATGCTTAAGACATTAAAGCTTGGTTATCAATATAGGAATAAAAAATATAAACAGACTCACAATTTAACTTATGAACTCGCGTGAAAAGAAATGTCCTGAGCTTATCCGAAATTTGGTTAATAGTGTCTCCTCCAGTCCTTCTCAATCTTAATCAGTCAGAGACGGCTACCTGGCCCGGGCACTCCTCTTACCATGGTGTAAAGTGTCAGTCTTCACCTGCCTTAAACCGGCCCTTTAGAATTCGTCACATTCTAAGGGGAATTGGTCACATATAATTGTACAGAGTCTGAACCCAACCTATCATTGGGTATGAAAAGAATCGTTCAAATAGAAAATATCATCCTGATTCCCGGGCTCATCGCGGTAGTCTTCTTTGCCTTACCGACCATGATCCCTGAAACAACCTTGCATGAGTATTCTCAGGGGTTTTCCAACAGTGGGCGGCAGTTTCACTCCTTCTGGAATTATAGCTTTGTTCTTACCTACAAAGCCGCCTTTGTTATAGGTCTGTTTCTATCCTGCAGAAGAGTTTTCAACAAGTATTCTCAATCAAAAGCCAGCTATAAATGGGCCCTCAGTTCAATCAGCTTAAGTGCATCTGTCCTGACCATGGTGCTGATCTTTCTTACAGTGAACTTTGATCCTGCATTTATCACAGGTAAGCAGTTGCCCGGAGATTTGGGTATTAGCATTCTCGGCCACATTGAGATTCCGTTACCCTCAGATGGCCCTGTCATCTGGGTAATTGAAAGTATTGGTAGCCTGGTGATGATCAGCCTGGTAGCTGTATCGCTTTACTTCCTTTGGCGCATTTATAGGATAGAACCATCCTGGCAGCCGGCAAACAAGGTTTTTATAGGCAAGAACCGGCCTGAGAATTCAAATATCTTCCTTAGCCAGTATTTCACAGTTTCTGTTCTTCAATTCAGCGGCCTTCTTCCTTTTTCAGCCCCTTTGCAGGATGCTATACTGCCTCTCTTTGTATATCTTCCTATGCTTGCAAATATCTTCTTGTTCTACCCAAGGTTCACCAGAGGGTCCTTCCTCCGCAAAATCTCCCTTAATGTGGTGGTTCAGTTCTACATGGCCTCTGTGTTTGCGGTTCCTTACTTGTTGTTATTCAATCTTTCAGACCTAAGCTTGTCCATGGCCTTAGCTACAGCGATCCCCAGTCTGTTTATTACACTTTTAATTGTTAGTCATGTCATCTCAATTCCTTACTTCCTGTTAAGGCGACAAGCCATATCAGCCCATACAAAACTGGTAAAGAAGGTAGAACGCCAGGACTCAGAGCTCTCACTGCTAAAATCACAGATCAATCCTCATTTCTTATTCAACTCACTCAATACTGTTTATGGTCTGGCCTTACAGGAAGAGAGCCCGAGAACTGCCGAAGGAGTACAAAAACTGAGCTCTATGATGCGCTTTATGCTACTGGAGAATACAGCCGATAAAATCTCACTGGATAGGGAAATAGGTTACATTCACGACTATATAGATTTCCAAAGACTACGCATTGCCAACAATGATAATATCAGTCTTGATATAGACATCAAGGACAATGACTGTCATAATCAAATCGCCCCCATGTTATTGATTCCTATGATTGAAAATGCTTTTAAGCATGGCATCAGCATGAAAGAACCTTCATGGATTAAAGTGATGCTCAGTTGTAATCAGCAGGAAATATCACTTCAAATAGAAAACAGCCTTCATAACAAGTCAACCTCCACATTAGAAGAAAGTGGTATAGGTCTGGAAAATGTAAGAAAGCGACTTGATATTCTTTACCCTGAAAAGCATATTTTTAAGCTCACTCAAACCCCGGAAACCTTTTCAGCAGATATAAAGGTGACTTTATCATGATCAAAGCCATAGCCATAGACGATGAACCCATTGCACTGAGTATAGTGGAAAAGCATGCCGCGAGAATCCCCTATTTGAGTATTCAGGAGGCCTTTACCAATGCTTTTGACGCTCTCGCCTATCTGAAGACCAACAAGGTAGATCTGATATTTCTGGACATTAATATGCCGGACATTACAGGACTCGAGTTTATGAGAAGTCTCGTAAGCAAGCCCAATGTGATTTTTACCACAGCTTATCCTGAGTATGCTGTTGAAAGCTACGAGCTTGAAGCCATTGATTATTTGCTTAAACCATTTGAATTCGGCCGCTTTCTCAAAGCGGTGAACAAAGTGGCTGATCAACAGAAGGAAGACAATGACGATTATATCTTCCTGAAATCAGGATATGAATATATGAGAATAGAGAAGCGGGAATTACGTTATATCAAAGGTGACGGTAACTATGTGGCATTCCATACCGATACAGAAAAGGTGCTGTGCCGTATGAAAATGACAGAGGCTCAGGAACTGCTTACTGGTGGTCAGTTTATCAAGGTACACCGCTCCTATATGGTTAATAAGAGCGAAATTACAAAGGTGGAAAAGCACCAGCTTCACATTGAAGAAGAAGTAATACCCGTTAGCCAGACCTATTATGAGGACTTAATTTCTCAGCTTTAATACCTTGGTCATCTACCCTTTCCCTTTCTCTATAGGAGTAGCCACAGTAACTTTACCCAATTTGTCCTGTTTCAACTCGGTGAAGTAGATATTTCCATCCTTACCTTCTTTGATCCGGTGCATTACCGTTTTGGCTGTAGGTACCTTGTAATAGGTGATCTCAACATTGCTTAAATCTCCGGCTGGTGCGCGTAAGATGGACTTGTCAAACTTGATGATATAGTCATTCCCCTCGGGCAACGGATTGTTTTGGTCTACATAGCTTTGCACCCACAGATTGCCCTGGCTATCGAAGGTCAAACCGGCCAGTATTTGATTAGTCTGGGTAGCTGGTACGGCAAATTCATCTATGTTTCCCTGCATGTCAATCCGGCCAACTTTATTACCTGCTTCTTCAGTAAACCACATATAATCACCGGTCGGGTCGGGTTTGATGGCGATCGGACGACTGTTTGTTGTGGGAATTATAAACTCGGTCACCTTGCCTTTGGGTGTAACATGTAGAATCTTACTGGTCAGCAATTCTGTACCCCACATATTGCCATCAGGGCCTGCATGTAAGTAAATCGGAACCCCACCCAGAGAGGGCAATTCGAAGTGTTGCACTTTACCGTTTGGAGATATCTTTCCTACCGTGCTGGTTCGTTTCCCTGTAAACCAGATAGTTTTTCCATCGGCATCCAGGCCTAAGCCATGAGGACTGGTATTGATGGGGGTACTGATACCGGGCCCGGTTATATGAGTCGAAATTTCTTCTACGATCTTCCCCCTTTCGTCAAGGCGCACGACAACACCTTTGAATTCCAGAGATACCCAAAGCCTTCCTTTTTTATCGAAAACAATACCATGAGGGCCACTTCCCTCGGGCATGGCAAAGTATTCAATACTGCCACCGTAGCTCATTTTAGCCACATGGTGCATGTTCTGACCAGTGATGTAGATGTATTCTCCATGCATGGCAAGTTCGTGAGTAGAACCTTTGATGGCACTGGGCCAGTTAAGATTTCGATCAGTAACCTTGCTTTGGGCAGCCACAGTAAAACTCAAAAAGGAAAGAAGCAGGAATGTGCAGAAACTAAGTTGAAAAAATCGATACATGCAAAAGTGTTTTGTTGGTTTAAATGTATCAACTCCTGATCGAATTAATCACATATTTAAGTCAGAAAGTATAAGACTGGGGTTTAATGCTACATTAAACCATACTACAGGCAAAACTCAAAGATAAAAACCTGACATAAAGCACTGATAATGAGCATAAAAACCACCCTACGCTTTGGCTCATAAGTGCGCGGAATTTAGTTCTCTTCAGATTTTATCCTTATTTTCTATTCGAAAAAAACAAAAATTAACGTAAACCTTTATGATTATTTTCGGTACACGGGGTGTCAAGTCTACCATTAAATCAGGTGATTTTCACTGTCCTCAATGTCAAAACAGCAGACCTTATCGTCACAGAAAAGTGACCAAATTCTTTACCCTTTACTTCATTCCGCTGATTCCCCTAGGAAGTGCCGGGGAATATGTGGAGTGCGGCTCTTGTAAAGGAACTTTTATACCACGGGTATTAGAGAACCACCCGGAAAAGAAAGAGGAGTTTATGGCTGTATATGAACAAGCCATTAAACATTCTATGGTGCTCATTATGCTGGCTGATGGCGAAATTGATGAGAATGAGATGAATCAGGTACTGGCCATCTTTAACAAATTCGGTAACAAGGAGATTGATCTGGCTGAGCTTTCAGACTATGTGAAGCAGGTAGAGCAAGAAAAAGAAGATGTGACTACCTACTTAAAAAAGGTAGCAGGTTACCTCAACGAGCACGGCAAAGAAACAGTCATTAAATGTGGTCTTTCAGTAGCAGCTGCTGATGGTCATGTTGATGATTCAGAGCTGGAAATGATCATTGAAATGGGTAAAGCCCTGGATATGACCGCCCTTCATGTAAAGGGAATTATCAACGAAATGCATCCGGGGAGTTAATACTGCTCGCTTTTTTCAGGCCGCTGACTGGTCAAGGGTCAGCAATGAAAGAAGGTAGAAAAACTGCCGTTCGGAATTAGGTTTCGGGCGGTAGTTTTTTTTAAGTATCAATGACTGGAAAGGTCAAGACTGTTTCTTAAACCGGGTAGTCAGCTCTCTCTTTAGCTGAGCCGAAGGAGCTTTATCTACCACCACCTGCCCACAGCCACAAAAACGGGCAAATTCTGTTGTCTTGTTTATAAAACTGGCCAGGAACTCATCATCCGGCACAAAGCCCTCTTCGAACCACAGGTTTCTGATGTGGAAAATGCCCGCTTTACGATCAACCTTGGGATCAAGTCGGCCGGCAAAGCGTTCGCCCCAGAGAATGGGCAAAACGTAGTAGCCGTAAATGCGCTTCTTTTCAGGTACATAACATTCTATGAGGTAATCGAAATCAAAGATGTTCAGTAGTCGCTTTCTTTGAATTACCAGGTTATCAAAGGGAGAAAGCAAATGGAGTTGTTCAGACTTGTCCAGATTATCCAATGAGTTGAGGTATTCTGGTGTAGTATAATAGATATCATCCGAGCCGGGAAGTGTCACTTTTATCAGGGACATGCCTCTGACTTTTTCATCCAACACGCGTTTAATTGGCTTTTTAAGTCCCTTTCTCAAATAGCCAATTTCAGTCTCGGTAACCAGGCCCTGAGCCTGAATGGCCCTGTCTATTAAATAGCTACTGAAACCTTTGAGTGTAGGCTTTTTGAGGTCTATCCCTTCAGGAAGCACCCGTTCGGTCAGATCATACACCTTCTGAAACCCCTGCCTGCCCGAAACCATCAGTCTGCCTTCCATAAACAATTGTTGCAGGGCCACTTTGGTAGGTTTCCATTCGTACCATGGGTTATTCCCCGATGGGGGATGTTCAAAGTCTTTGGATTGCAATGGTCCTTCCGCCTTGATACGTCTCATGACATGACGCATTACCTTCTTGTCCTTTTCAAACCAGAACTTATCTGCCTTTAGTATTTCTCCCTTGGGATAAAGGCTAAACCTGTAGTCTTCCATGGGCAAAAAGGCAGCCGCATGACTCCAGTATTCGAATACTTCTCTATCTGAAACCATCTGGTCCAGGCGACTCTCCTGATAATCAGGGTTTCTGCTCCAGAAAACATGATGGTGCGCCCTGGCCGCCACGGAAATGCTGTCTATTTGTACATAGCTCAGTTTTTTTATGGCTTCGACCGAGTCAGCAGGTGGCTGATTCAGGCCTTGTGTATGCAGTATCAGCCTGCGAGCCTGTTCAAAGCTTAATTCAACAATTCTTTTCATCTGACACAATGAGCTTTCAAAACTCCCTGATTTTGATACTTCTGAAGCTAACGGCATTTCCATGGTCCTGCAATACGATATGACCTGACTTCTCATTTCCAAAATTGGGCCAGTCTTTGTACTTACTCTTGCTTACCATTTCATTAAACAGATCAGTGTTCCTTTCGTACTCAACTACCTTAAACCCATTGAGCCAATGCTCTACTTTATTCCCTTTCACAATAATTCTGGCATGATTCCACTGACCGATTCCTCTCAGAAAACGTTTACCCATATCAGCCCAGGAAAGGTTTTCGGCTGGTATTAAATCATACAAACTGGCTTGCGTCCGATTACCGTTTCTTCCCTTCTTGGCATCAGGATGCTTCTGATTGTCAAGCAATTGAAACTCCAATCCTATGGCTCCTCCATTGGGGTTTAAGTCTTCATTTACCAGGTATTTAATCCCACTATTGGCACCTTCAGTCAGTTTATACTGCCAGCTGAGTTCAAAATTTGAATAGCTCTTTTTAGTGATTAAATCCTTTCCATCAGAAGAGGTTCCATCCCCCGAAGGCACTACAGACAATTCGGCATTTTCGATTTTCCAACCTTCCGCTGGAGCGCGTTTGGCGTGCACTTGTCTCCAGCCCTTGAGATTTTTACCGTTCCACAGCATTTCCCAACCAAGATTTTTCTCACGATCAGAAAGATTGTTACCGAGCAAATTCAACTGATAAACATCCTGAGGTGCCTTTCTGCTTTCTTTAGCCAGTTGGCTAGTCCATAACCGGATATTTCTCCACTTGGCCTGTCTTCCCTCCTCTGCCTTGGTGCCTACCCCATGAACCTGCAATGCGATAAAACCGGAAAGAGAAAGGTCATCTTCTAAAACAGCAGTGCATATATCATTGACCCAAACAACAATGGAAGAGCCAATCGCCTGGATCCTGTATTTATTCCACTCTCCCAATTTAAAAGCTTTCTGACCGGCCGGATTGAGGGATAAGGGATACAACCAATCTCTGCGGGCTTCATCGTAAATACCACCGCTATAAGCTCGCTCTGACGGGTCAATTTCTGCCTGATAGCCAAAAACCCGCCCATTGGGCCGTTGAGCGCTACGAAACTGGATACCTGAATTCATCCTGGGGTCAGCCCAAACATCAAGCTCCAGTATAAAGTCCCCATAAGGCTTTTCCGTGGCCAGAAATGTATTGGTTCTTCCACGATTGGTCCCGATAATGGTGTCACCGGATACGGAGAAGGTAGCATCAGTTCCAAGCACTTTCCAGCCATCCAGGTTTTGGCCATTAAACAATGTCGTCCAGTTGTCTTGGGCCATCAGGCTTGTGCCTGCTAAAAAAAGACATATAATTAGTCTGAATTTCATCTCACTGGTTGTTTATAATCTCTAATAACTCAGCTTCTGTATAAGCCCCTTGTTTGGGTTTTATCTCTCTGAGCGATTTGACCAATTCCGGGCTGGCCTCCCGTTTCGATTCACCAAAGGCATTGCTCAAATAAGTGATGATATCTGTAATATCCTGATCGCTCATATTCGGGTTAGCCGAGAGCCCGGGCATTTGGGCATTGAACTCATAACGCTGCCCGTTTACCGTCAAGGGGCCTTTCATGCCATGCAGCAGCACCAGGCCTAGCCTTTTTACTGGGCCCTTGATGTATTCCGATCCGTCTAAAGGTGGAGCCAGCCCTTCAATGCCTGCTCCGGCCTGTCCGTGGCAGGCGGCACAGGTGTTTCTGTAGAGCTGCAAACCATGTGTACGGTCGTCCATGGCGAGCGAAGCCTGCTCATAAATCCAGAATTTCTTGTCGTTCTCCCTTGCGGTCACAACCGAACCCAATGCATCAACCAGGGCTTTTCCCTTTTCTGTGTTAAGGTCAGTTGTAAATCCGGCCAAAATCTTCTCATAACCCGATAAAGAGCCCATCAGGGCATCGAGGTAATAGGACTCGGGGTATTTCTCCAACAAGCCCATGATCACCGGAACCAGCCCGATTCCTGATTTCTTAATCTCACTCCCCAGGTAAGTCATGAGGTACATGTCAATCAGGGGATCACTGCGGGATACGAGGTCGTTCAACAATTCAGTTTCTTCCGAAAGGCTATCTGTTACAGGCCAGGCAGATAGTAATAATAGTCCATGACTGGCCAGCTCAGGAGTTTTACTTTGAGCCACCTTTACCAACAAAGACCTGTCAAGTGCCTCCAACCCCTTGAGGGAATACAAAGCATGAATGCTCGCAGCCTCATCGGAGAGTAATAAGGTCTTAAGTAACTCTGTAGCGTCCTGTCTGTTTTCATGAATGATTAGCTGCTGTGCCCTGTCCCTGACCCAGCCATTTTTATGTCTTAATAAGCTGACCAGATCTTCTGTACTCGCACTTGCAAAATCAGGAATCTCTGAAAGCCCTTCTTTAGTGTTCTTGATCCTCAGAATACGGCCCATCCCGATGATTTTATCCATACCCCGTTCTGCCAGGCGTTCTCGCAGATAGGTAGTCATATAGGCACCATGCTGGATGATACCCCTGTGCATGTCTACCACATACATACCTCCATCAGGGCCATTGAAGAGGTTTACAGGGCGAAAACCTTCATCGGTGGATGCCAGGAATTCCTTATCGTCCCATGCCTGGGTGGCGGTAGTAACAGGGCCGTTAAAGTTCAGCAGATTGCGTTTAATGAGGTTGACCTCCGGAGCACAGACAAATGCATTTTGATCATAGTCTGCCGGAAAGTAACCTCCCCTGTACACGAGAGGTCCGCAGGATGAAGTGACATTGACCAGCATGCTATCCGCATCCAGTACACCTTTTTCATACCCTCTGTTTACCAGCGTGGCATGTAACGGATAAACACGTTGGTTGCGGGTCAGTACCTTCCCCAGGCCACCTTTAGGTGTATAATATTGATTCTTTGTGAGCACATTGGGCAAAGCGTAGTCCCCCATAATCTGGGTAGAGTTATTGTTATAGTAGAGCCTGCCGAAATTGTCTTTAGTAATGCCCCACTGACCACGAAAAGTAGTGGGCTCTTTAATCCAGACACCATCTCTGCGCTGGTATCGAAAATGAGAACGGGCATTATATATCCAGTTATCAATATTCATCATCAGGCCGTTGGGCTGATGTTCTACATTTCCTTCATCGGCATAGAGCGAATCTACGAGCACCTTTTTACCCGGCTGGTCATTCTCAATCTCTACAAACCATAGGTTGGGTGGTTCGGCATAAAGCAGGCCTCCATAGACATGGGCGATGGCCCTTGGCAACACCAGCCCTTCGAGAAACACTTTGGAATGATCGGCCACTCCATCTCCGTCCAGATCTTGCATGATGGAGATAACACCATTGGGCATTTCTTCGCTTTCACCAGTCAACGTTTGCATATAACCACGCATCTCCACTGTCCAGATGCGGCCCTGATTGTCAAAATCAATGGCTACCGGTGCTTCTAAAAAGGGTTCGGAAGCTACCACCTCCAGCTCAAAACCTTCTTCGATTTTATAGTCTTCAAGGGAAATAACCGGTTCTTCAAAATCGGCCTGGCAACCTGCCATGAGCATCAGGCAGATGATTGCACTGGGAAGTATTTTTTTGAACTTAAAAAGAGGGATCATTATATAGGGTTGGGTGTAAAAAAATGGTCGTTGAACTTACAAAGAATAGCCTCTGAATGCAACGCGATATCTTATATAAATCGAATACAATTATGCTACCTCAATAAGGAGACAACCCCAACCAGGGTATCTTGTATAAGCTGTCCGTTGAGTGTGGTTTTATAGGCGATATGATAGGTATATTTACCTGCGGGCACAGGCGTACCCTGATAGATACCATCCCATAAGTCAGCGGAGCTATTGGTGTGAAAGATCATCAGCCCCCAGGAGTTATAAACTTTCATTTCGAAAACCGGGATGTTACAATCCGACACAATAGAAAAACCATCATTTTGTCCATCTCCATTGGGTGAAAAAGCATTGGGGACATTGATCACAGGGAAACGTTCCAAAACCTCAGCCCCTTCAATGGTAAAAGTGCACCCGTTGGCATCTGTAACGGTGACCGAGTATATACCGGCAGGTAAGCCTTCTATCAACTGCTGATCCTGGGGCGGAGAAGTGTTCCACCGGTAAAAATAGGGAGCAGTACCACCACTGGCCTGGACCAATATGGAGCCTGTACTTTCGCCAGGACAGCTGGGGTTGTCTACGGTGGTGGCCGTTAATGGCTCGGGCTCAACAATTACATACCCAAGGATAAACTCACAATCATTGGCATCGAGGACTCTGAGGCTGTATGTACCTGCTGGCTGCGCATTAAGCACATTATCTGCACTGCTACCCGCTCCATTCCATTGAAAAGTGTAAGGTGCAGTACCTCCTGACACCAATGCCGTGACCTCTCCATCACTGCCATTAAAACAGCTTACGTCCTGCACGTCAACGGATACTATCAGCGGTGTGGGCTGCGTAATTTCGTAGGTTCGAATCTCTTCACAACCAACTGCGTCCACAACCGTCAGACTATAACTACCTGCTTCCACATCCGATACTATACTTTGCCCCTCGCCCTCCAAACCGGTGCTCCATCGATAGAAGTACGGAGCTACCCCTCCCTGTATTTGTACCTCAATTTGTCCATCGTCACCATTTGCGCAGCTGACAGGCCTTAATATCGGGTTCAGGATAAGTTCAGGTTTTACCTCCACCGCCAGTACAGGGGAATCACCGGAGCAATCAGATATAGCAGGGTTAGTTTCTCTAAACCAAATGGTTTTCACCTGCGCATCATTCCAATTGACAGTCACTTCATTTCCCAGGTTACTTCCGACAAAACTGCCTCCGCTAACAAACCACTCATACATTGATCCATTGGTAGATGAAGTATTGTAAGTGACACCCTCCCGTTCTGAAAAACAAAGAGAGCTCGGTCCTGATGGCAAATCAGGCTGCAACCTGTTATCAATCAACACCGGAAGATCAAAGGCTTCGGAACGACAGCCCTCAGGGCTCAATACGACAAGGGAAACAGCCGCATTGGGATTTCCGCTCCCCCAGTCCACCACAATAGATATTCCTGAGTCATCACCCACCATGGTTCCCCCCACCACGGTCCATTCATAGCTGGCAGCCTCGATTGCCTCTGCGGAATAGACTATTCCGGTTACTTCGGGACAGACAGATTGGGGACCTGAAATATCCGTTACTTCAGGTTTTGTAACATCAATCGTCATGGTAACCGTCTCACTGGTACTACAAGCACCACTGCCATCAGAGGCTACCAGGGTAATATCATAGGTACCGGGTAAATCATAAGTATGCTGGATGCTGACTCCTTCTGCAGTATTTCCATCACCAAAATCCCAATCAAACTCAGAAAACTTAGGAGGTTGGCCGGGGTCGGTATCAAAGAGCGCATTGAAGGTCACAACGCTGTTAAAGCAGGATACCTCATCAATCAGGTTGATTTGAGAGTCTGCAGCTTGAATTCTTAGGTTGGTATTGGTCAGGCTTACCCCTGCTGAGTAACCAAATGATTCTATGTTACCAAAACCATAGACATAAGCAATGACACCATCTGGTGCAGAAATTACGTGATTTCCCTGCGAGATTTCCAAACGTGCATAGGCGTTGTTGCCCTGAACAACAAACTCTCCACCTATAGGTGTATTGTCCAGTAATATTCTGTCGAGCCCGGTATTCCGGGTAATCAGGGTGAGATAGTATTGCTCGATTTCAAATGCTTCAAATGCCCTGAAGGTTACCTCCTGAATTCTTTGCTCCATAGGACTCAGCATGATCATAAAAGGATCACCCGGGCGGTTATCACAATCCTGACTTCTGGCAAATTGTGCCATGGAAACAGGCTTATTGGAAGTAATCGATCTTATACCATCTAATGCCAGGCTCACCAACCTCACCTCACCTGCGTTTAGGTTAATAGGGTTAAGTCCTTCTACATTGACTATCGTATTGTCTTCTTTGGCACCTACCTTCAGCATATCACCGCCTGAACGGGAGGCATAAGGAACAAACAAAAACTCCTGGCCCCAGGTAGAGGTAGGAAACATTTGCTCGTACAAATGGTCGGCATTGGCACCGCAACTCCCAACAAAGGTCATCTTGGTTCCACCAAAAACAGCAAAATTCTTACACTCGGTTTCATCACTTGAAAAAGCCTTTACCAGCGTACCGCTAAGATCCCCTGCTGATTTTAACTGATAAGTTTCTCCCTTGCTCATGGTAATAATAAAGGGCTGATTAGCCAACTTACCATCAAACAAATCCTGACTTGGCGTGACTTCAATGCGTGTATCATCGGCCGAGGCTACAATCAATACTTGCGATTCCAAACCAAAGGCTTCTGTATGTGTAAAGACCACATAGTCGTTGCCGAGCGCATTGGTAGGCAGAATCACAGCTGCATCCGCGCTTAAAGCTCTTTTATTCAGTGCATACACACTGATATTCACATCGGATGTTATGTGAATTCCCATACCAAACTGACCTGAACTTGTTGGCATGAAATCCTCTATGGGCATTTCTACTATGAAGGTTTCTCCAACAGGCACGATGAAACTCCAATTATAATTCACCCGGGGTCCTTCTACCGTAACGTTTGCTGTTTCTTTGGCACTAAAACTCAACTGAAGCACCGCAGGACTTCCCGGAGGATCATGTATATTTTCCATAAACCCCATCCAAAAGTCTTTTCCCTCAGTAGTGGTTTGGGCAGTTAGTGACCACCAGCAGCATAGTATAAGAATAGTGACCAGACCTCTTTTCAAAATGAAGGGTTTTGAGCGACATGAAATCGTATAGTGGGACAAGCTTGGGCTACCATGCATCCTACACTCTATTAGCTCTTTAACGGTCAAAAGGTAATCTGTAACATGAGAAAATGATCGAATGGTCAATTTTTAGTGTGAAATCCGAAGTTCTTGTACCAGAGCCCCTCCCAATAATTTCCATTGTCACTGAAATTCCATTTCCCTATCTTCTGTCCGTAAATCAACCGTTATGAAACAACCAAGACGACTTATTCCCTCCTTGTTAATACTTCTTTGTGTGAGTCTGAGTACTCATGCCCAGGTATCAGATAAGCTGGAAATGCTTGATATTTTCAACCTTGAGTTTATCTCCGATCCCCAGATTTCTCCTGATGGACAAAAGATCATCTATGTGAGGAACTTCAAGGATGTAATGACCGATCGTAACCTGTCTAATCTATGGATTGCCAGTTTCGATGGCTCTATGGACCGGCCTTTGACTACAGGTGAGCAGAATGACCGTTCGCCCCGCTGGTCGCATGACGGAAGTAAAATCGTTTATCTTTCAAATAAATCGGGTAAAACGGAGGTTTACCTGCGCTGGATGGACAGCAATGAAGAACGTGTGCTGATCAATACAGAAAAGAGCCCTTCTAACCTGAGGTGGTCTCCTGATGACAAGCACCTGGCCTTTAATATGTTTGTGGCCAAAGCCAAGCCCTCACCCATCAAAATGCCTGCGAAGCCTAAGGGGGCTAAATGGAATGCACCACCTAAGTATGTCGATAACCTGGGCTGGCGCAGAGATGGTGCGGGAGAATTGCCTACCGGAAACCAGCAGCTTTTTACAGTACCCGTCTCAGGTGGAACGCCAAGACAAATCACTGATGCACCTTTTAACCATTCCGGTGCGGCATGGGCCCAGGATGGTAAGTACCTTTATTTCAGCAGTAATATGAGGCAGGATGCACAAACTGAGGTGCAGGATTCCGATATCTATTCTGTATCGTTGACAGATGGCAAGCTTAAGAAACTCACCAGCCGCTATGGCCCGGATCGTAGCCCTGCCATCTCGCCTGACGGCAAGAAAATGGCTTATATAGGCTATGACGATAAATACAAAGGTTACCAGGTAAATAAGCTTTATATCGCCAATGCGGATGGTTCCGGTAGTCAGCTGGTCTCCGGAAAACTGGATCGGGATGTAGGCAATATTCAATGGGCAGCCGATGGTAAAGGACTGTATTTTCAGTACACTGATAAGGCACATACAAAGATTGCGCACATCACCACCAAAGGAAAGGTGACTGATATCACGGAGGGTCTCGGAGGCATGTCCCTTGGCAGGCCTTATACATCTGGTACTTTTTCAGTGGCCGGCAATGGAAACTATGCCTATAGCTGGGCAGAAACGCATCAACCGGCTGATCTGGGCTCTGGAAACAATGGAAATAACCGTAGAATCACCAAAGTAAACGAAGACCTTTTTGACTATAAGAAACTGGGGCAGGTTGAGGAGATTTGGTACAAGTCATCGGCTGACGGACTGGACATTAATGGCTGGATTGTGAAGCCGGCAAATTTTGACCCATCCAAAAAGTATCCCCTAATTCTGGAGATTCACGGTGGTCCGTTTTCAAGTTATGGACCTGTGTTTTCAGGTGAAATACAGCTAATGGCTGCTCAGGGCTATGTGGTGCTTTATACCAACCCGAGAGGAAGTACCAGCTATGGATATGACTTCGGGAATCAGATCGACAAAAACTATCCCAGTAAGGACTACGATGACCTGATGTCGGGTGTGGATGAGGTGATCAGTCGGGGTTATATCGATGAAGGACAGCTCTTTGTAACCGGTGGTAGTGGCGGTGGCGTACTCACCTCGTGGATCATTGGTAAAACCAATCGATTTGCTGCTGCCGTGGTAGCTAAGCCTGTAATCAACTGGTATAGCTGGGCTTTGAATGCCGACATGTCTGCCTTTGCTACCCGCTACTGGTTTGAGAAAAAACCCTGGGAAGATCCTGAAACTTATATGAAGCACTCTCCTATTTCCCTGGTAGGCAATGTTACCACGCCCACCATGCTATTAACAGGAGAAGCGGACCTGAGAACTCCGATCCATGAATCGGAGCAGTATTTTACTGCCTTGCAGCTCAGAGGAGTTGAAAGTGCGATGGTGCGTATTCCCGGAGCCTATCATGGTATAGCTGCCAGACCGAGTAACCTTATTGCGAAAGTTTCGGCCATACTTACCTGGTTTGATAACTATAAGAAAGAGCCTGTGAGTCTGGGGACTAAAAAATAGCCTCAAGTCGATAGTTTACAAACCGTTCTTAAACAGGCTATAACCCTGTCAGTCACAAAGCCTCTCCCTGAAGAATACCAGGAGGGGCTTTATTTTATACCTTGTCCCAAATCCTGAGCCTTATCACAGCCTGAGAGGCATTCTTGCTTTCAAGCCGTTGGTTTACATAATCAACGATTTGAAAGGTAGATATCATGAACACCAAAAGAATACTTAGTATCGTACTGGCATTGGCCACCTGCTCTTGCTATGGCCAGGAGCTTAAAACATTTGAAGCCAGGAACGGAGTTGATTTTGCTTATGAGTTAATGCTACCTGAGGGCTACGACAAGAGTAAATCTTACGAGCTGGCAATGGTCTTCTCAGAAATTGAAGCAGATAACCATGGCTTCGAGCCCACCCGGTCTGCTTTGAAAGAAGTACAGGGACTCAAAAACATGATTCTGTTTATACCTAAAGTACCTTTAGGCAAACCCCACTGGATCAGCCACCCTATCCATCACGGACTCAATGATTTCATGAAAAACATGCGCAGCAGCTACGGCAAGCCTAATCAAAAATTCCACTTTATAGGGCATTTGAGGGGTGGCCGGGTCGCGCAAACCTATTCAGGCATGTCCAGTGAGTATGTGGCCTCTGTGTCCTTTGCCAATAGCACGCACTGGACAATTACCAAACAGGAATACTTTGACGGCATTTTTAACCTGGGATTTAAAGTATATGTTTATAGTGATCAACCTGCCAAGAACCTGGCCTTGAATGTATCTAAGACCATTTTCAAGCAAGTATCAGATTTTGGGAACGCCATCTCTTTGATTGATGAAAAGATTAGATCCTATTAAAGATACTCCCCTTTGAAAAGATGTCCTCTCGCCTCTAAAGGGCATCACCTACGCCAAAGTAAAACAGCAATAAGGCAATGGTGTCGAACCAGCCATGCACCGCTATGCAAAACCAGAGATTATTCTTCATTCTGTAAAAAACAATGGCTAGTACCATACCCGTTATTCCACTAAGTATTTGACCGCTAATCCCCTGGTAACCATGGGCGTAACCAAAGGTGGATCCCATTATCAGGACATTGATGATAAGCGATGGCCTGCTCTCTCCGAAGATTCTGCTGAAGCGTGTCATAAGAAAGCCTCTGAACACGATTTCTTCACCAAAGGCAGCCATAAGCCAGACCAGAGGAAGCGCAACCAGGGTAGTGATTAAATCTCCCTTAAAGGACTCAAAGACCGATAAATCCAAAGGTTTTCCGGTGATACTCACCACAAGCGGCATTAGCACCAACACATAGACCATCACCATTAATGCAGCTACAAACGGGGCTTTTACAAACAACGAAATTGTATTTCGGTCCGCTTTCTTGAATCCAAGCGTTGCCATAAAACTACTGTTCTTCTCCTGCCAAACCACCAGCAAGACGACCAGAAATCCATAAACTGTCGTGAGGGTTCCGGGACCAGTAATGGAGATGGCTATGACCAACAACATGCCCACTGCAGTTAGCCAAAGTCGATCGGGCTTCGTGTTGTTAAGTGTTTCGTTATTCATTTTTGTCTTTTTGGCAAAAACGAGACAAAACACCTCTTAAAACACAATTTGAGTCAGATTTTGACTGAATGGTATGCTACAAATTACTGAATGGTAAGGCCTTCAGGCCGATTCGTGATGGAGCCAGCCGTCAAACTCCTTGGCTTTGTATCGGCTAATGATAAAAACATCTTTATGGAGAAAAGCCGGAAGTAGCTTAAGGCTCTTTTTACCATTCACATCAGGTAATACCTTTATGACACTTTGTCTGTGAATCAAGGTTTGCCTGTTAGCCCGAAAAAAGGTATCGCTACTAAGTTGCTCTTCAAGCTTATTCAGTACAAAGCTTGTAACGATACGCTCGCCATCGGTCTTAATCAGGTACACTATCTTTTCCATGCTATATAGATAGGCTATCTCCTCATACCAAACGAAAATTGTCTGATTACCTGAGATAACCTTTAGTTTCCCCTCCGTTCCCCTATTAAGACTAAGCTTATAAACTCGCCCTCCATACAACATTACCAGGGCTACAAAACAAAGTAGCAACGATATCAAAAAGCCATTCAGAAAATAATAGAGCTCAGTCTCTGCTCCTATCAGGTAATTAGCCAGGGGATAAATCAATAAGTAGATGAAGGCAAACAGCCCCATGCTACTACCAAGGAAAATCAACACTTTGTTGAGACCTACTTTCTCTAGAAAGTACCTCTTCTCAAACCAGCGATACCATACATCCATCAAAACTAACAGCACCGATCCAAGGATCATAGTGAACAGGAACCCTTCTAAGGGAAACTCATAGTCGGGGTGTGTGGGGAAAAACTCCGGAAGGGTCAGGTGATTGGCAACCAAGGCAACCGTCAGCAGTACGGAAAAACAGATCAGGAACTGCTTTGTACGACTGTTTAAGGATTTCACGGCTCTTTGCATTGCTCTTCAAGTTAGTCATTCAGCTTAACTAAAGACAACCCCGGTTTTCCTTTTGCCTCTTTTAGAACCATTGAGGTAACCTATTGCCTCTCCGGGGTATAAAGGAACCTAAGATCATTTTAGAACCACTCACAAAACAAAAACATGAGCAATCAGAAACACCCCAATTTGCTTCTCATCATCACAGATCAGGAGCGAAAAACACAGCACTTTCCTCACGGCTGGGAAAGAGAGCACCTACCTAATATGAGTCTACTGAAAGATTACGGCATGGATTTCGAACAGGCACAATGCAATACCTGTATGTGTACCCCCAGCCGAAGTGTACTGTTTACCGGCAAGTATCCGGCAGAAACGGGCATGACGGCTACACTGAGCTTCGGTGGACCCCAATCTCCTGCGGAACCCCAGTTGGACACCACCATTCCCAATATGGCTACCATGCTGAATAAAGTCTACGATGTACAGTATCGCGGTAAGTGGCACCTGAGCAAAGGAGCCATTGGCGAAAACAGCCTGACAGAAGCTGAAATAGGGCTTTATGGCTTTATGGGCTGGACCCCGCCAGATGCGGGTGAAGATTCGAAGAACGTCAACTTTGGAGGTGGTTATGCCAACCATGATTTCTACTATATCAACCAGGCCATGGACTATATCAAAAACCATGAGGAGCAGCGCAAAATCAAAGAGGCCCGAGGCGAACATGTTAAGCCCTTTTTTATGGTGCTGTCACTGGTAAACCCACATGATGTACTCGCCTACCCTAAAGACTTTATGTATGGCTATCAGGACCGTGACCTTATTGGTGATATTGAACTCCCGGAAAGTTGGGACGAAAACCTGTTGACCAACTATAAGCCACAGGCCCAGGTGCAGTTGAAGGCCGTAATGAAGGCAGCCCTCGGTGGATTGCCTTATGTGACCCAAAAGCGCAATTACCTCAACTTTTATGGCAATCTGCTGAAAAAGATTGATGGGGAAATCGGGCGATTGCTCGACCTGTTCTATTATCCAAAAGAGCAAGGTCAAAACAAAAGGATTCCCCGCCAACTGGCCAATGATACCTGGATCATCCGTACCTCTGACCACGGTGAGCTCGGTATGACCCATGGTGGCTTGCGACAAAAAGCATTTAACGTCTATGAGGAGACATTGAAGGTGCCACTGGTCTTTTCCAATCCAGTCCAGTTCCCAATGGGTAAAATCAGTCAGGAACTTACGGGGCTGGTAGATGTAATGCCGACAGTGGCCAGCCTCACCGGCATGGATCAGTTTAAGCCCGAAGGCCTCAGAGGTCAGGATATGTCTCCCGTAATTCTGGGCAACCAGTCAGGCGGAGATTATCACCCAAAGAAAGGTGTACTCTTTACATTTGACGACACAAAGGCCGGCAGTAATGAAAATCCGTCCTCAGTGGATGCTCCAAATCGCATTCGTTGTGTACGCACCAGGGACTTCAAGTATGCTCGGTATTTCATTGCTGAGGGCACCTATGCCGATGAATTCGAGATGTATGATCTGAAAAACGACCCGAACGAGCTGCAAAATGTGGGCAATCCGGATCATCCACTTTACGACCAGTATACTAATGAACGTGAAGAACTACAACTGCTGCTTGAGGAGCTGGAGAAAGAGAAAATGCTGGTTCCGAGTATGAGAAAGAGAATCACTTCGGGAATGAGCCAATCAGACTATATACCCAGATTGAGCCCGATCTTTACAGAGAAAGGCGTGGCTTACCAGATTGGGGTTCACTATGTTACCGGTTTTCCTACCCAGGATGCGATGGCGACCGTGGAGAGCTTGTCAGTCAAAACAGCCATCAACCTGACCGGGAGAGTCAATCCTGAAAGTGAAGGAGTTCATTTCATCAATATTCCGGTCAGCACTTCCAATCAGGATGACTTCAGGGCACAGATGAATGATGTAGTGGCTGCCATGACAAATGAGGCACTGCCAATTTTGGTATTCGATAATGATTCAGATCTCGCTGGAGCCGCCTGGGCCTGCTATCTCAATAGAAGCAAGGGTATGGAGCCACAGGAGGCCATGAAACATGGCTTGCAAGTAGGACTGAGAAATACCCAGACCATTGATTGTGTAAAAGCTTTTATAAACACTTAAATGATTGACCATGACTAATGAAATCTATTCCAGAAAGAGCATCTATGCTCTTTCTGGAGATGAAAAGACGGCATTGCGAGATGCATTTTCAGTACTCTACACTACACCTGAGGCAGATTCACAGAGTCTGGAGAGTAAGGTTCCGAAGCGGTATCAACAGCTTGCTATCATTCTGAATGAATTTGGGCATTACCAATGGAATGATCTGCTGTTCTTACCCTGGGCCAGAGCCTATTTCTGGTGGTTTGAGCAGGCACTCAGGTCCGTATCACCCGGCATAAGTCTTCCCTACTGGGACTATACAAGTTCCAGAGCCATTGCAGAAGGGCTCCCCGAATTTTTCACCGATGAGACTTATGTGAGTTCCGATGGGACAACAAAAGCCAACCCACTCTTGCTAGCCAATTACAAATTCCCCTTCAGTACTTTCAGGGAAGTAAAGGAAAACACTGACCTGTTGAGCAAAGCGGCCAAACTGATACCTGAAGTAAATAATCAAACCGGTTTTATTGACTTCAGCCTGTCAGTTTATCCGGTCGATATCCTAAGCCATTCTTATATCGGAGGATCATCTGCCAATCCCAACAGTGCCTCTTACGATCCGGTATTCTGGTTTACACACTGTCAGCTCGATCATCTCTGGTGGCAATGGCAAAAGGACCATCACGACCATGAGGTGCCTGTATCGGTGAAGAAGACCCAACTGATGCCCTTCACGAAAGAAAGTGATGAAAAGTCCGTGATTCTGACGGGAGAAGATGTGCTTAATACAGTTGAGCTGGGATACAGGTACGAATCATAAGTTACCAGATTACCTACCGGTTTGACCCTACCAGGTCAGACCGGTTTCAGCCAAACCGCTACTTCAATATGCCGGTTATTTTCTGACCCACTTCCATGGCACTGGGGACATTTCCATTCGTTAATACAATCACGGTCACATCTGCCTCACTATCATATAACATGACGGTACTTACTCCCATAAAACCACCTGCAATCCTCAGTCCCCAGTCCTTTCTTCGCTGATCACTCCGAAAGAGGTTGGAAACCAGTGTCAAATGATCTTCAGAAAGCCAATGATCATAAACCAGGGCTTTTGTGAGCTTATACATGTCCTGAGTGGTAGAATATCCCCCGCCATCAGCTGCTCCTCTGGCGGCCACCCGTTCCAGGGCATCGGTACCACCTCCACCGTGCAAGGCATACCCCTCAGGTAGATTCAGGTAATTGGCGTAATCGGTGCCGTTCATACTCAGCGGCTGAAAGATAGTGCGATTGATATATTCATAATAATCCTCCCCGGTAACTTTCTCAATGACGGCACCCAGTACTATGTACCCGATATTGCTGTACTGATTCCGGCTACCCGGGTTAAAATCAAGCCTTGTCTTTTTGATAAAGCGCATATAGTCAGCTATGCTATCTGTAGCCAGTCTGTTATTGAGAAATTCCGGAAAATTCCAGTAGTGCTGCCAGCCTGCCCTGTGTGCAAGCAATTGCTCTATCGTGATGTTATGGGCACGTTTATCTAAAAAGCCTGAAAGGTATTGATCCAGCTGATCATTCAGCGAGAGCTTACCTTCTTCTATCAGCTTCAATACCCCTACCATGGTAAAGAGCTTACCCATGGAGGCAATGGTATAGCGTGTATTTGTTTGATTTTTTATGGCATTGGCCCGGTCCTGATAGCCGTAAGCTCCTTCAAAAAGCACTTGTTTATCGGCTGCTACCAATACCGAACCGGAAAGGCCCTGCTTTGATTGCTGGTCCAGATAAGATGAGATTTTGGCTGTCTTGGTACTTCCGTCCTGAGCACTCAAGCCAGCGGATAGGAAACATAAAACAGCAGTCAACAGGTAACCGCTTACATTCATGCTCTCCTTTTACGGCTCAGAACCATCCGGGTTCTTTCAAGCAACTCATTAATCCTGTTCATCGAAGGATGATCTTTGGAGGATTTGAAGAGTAAGATAAATGTGAGAATCAACATGGTTGAAATTGTATATTCTTGTATCGACTTTCCCGATACGATATTGATACTCTTTTGGCTGCCTATACCCTAACAGCATTCACAAAAAATCTCTGAATCAGATAAGATTTAACCCTGTGACATATTTGGATTTCTGACTTATTGAAGCGATTCGCACATCGATTACTCAAACAAACTCAGGTTGCTTTTCTTTACCAGCTCAGCGAACTCCTTCCAATCTGACTTGCTAAATCCCTCTACAAATTTTTCAAAATCATCAATTAATAACGAGGCATCAGTCAGGAGTTTTCGGTTCTGCTGCGACAATGGTGTAGTACGGGCAGCAGCTACTCTTCGAGCTTCTCTCAGTTTTGAAAAGGGTGTGACCTCGAAAGATTGCCAGGCTCCTACCTGCCTTTCTGGCCTCGGAGTCTGCCCTTTGCTCCTGACTTCCTTAAGCTTGTCCAGCATCTCGTCAATAGATTTCAGGAGACTCTTCTTATCGTTCGTCTGATCAGTAATTAGCTTTTTGAGGTTTTCTACAGCATGTCTCTTCTTATCAAGGTCTTCCAGAAGTTTTGTAATTCTGGCTACTTTTTTGTCAACATCCTTTCTGAATGTATACAGCTGTTGATCTACCGTTTTATCAAGTTCAAAACGTGGGTCATCAATTACCTCAAATCTTGTGGTATCCGAACTGCCATTATGATGCAAAACGATACTATATGTACCGGGCAATACCGGTATTCCTCTCCTTCTCCCCGGTCCTGTTGCCAACTGCTCGTCTAATTGCCAGGTCATATAATTCAGGCCTTTCACCAGTTTATTTGATGCAAGGCTATTGATCTGCTCGCCTGCTTCATTATACACCTGGGCCTTGACACCTTCAGTCAATGCACTGGTATCATCGATAAAAAAGGGTATCAGTGTCTTCTGAAACACCTTATTCTCCCCCTCAAAGGTGGTATGGAAGCCAGTCCAGATATTACCGGGAGGGTTGATAAAGAGCCCTTTTACCTGTACCGCCTTGTTCATAGGCAATGCGGTGATTCCATTCTTAATTCTATTACCGGCAATTTCGCGCAAGCTGAGCAGATCATCTAACACCCAAATAGCCCTGCCAAAAGTGCCAACAATTAAAGCTGATTCAGGCTCCTGAATAGTCATATCCATGGTTGATACAGACGGAAAGCCGTTTTTGAATTGCTGCCAGTTTTTACCCTCATCAATACTGACCCATAAGCCATTTTCTGTACCCAGAAAAACCAGGTTTGGCTCCACAGGGTCTTGTATTACAGACAGTGCGTAGCCTTTGACTTTAGATTCATCTGTCATTCTCTGCCAACTCTGCCCATAGTCTTCTGTCTTAAACAGATAGGGTCGATAATCACCTTTTCGGTAATTGTTTACCACCATCCAGGCACTAGCTGATTCATAACGGGAGGCCTTGATTTGGGCGATCCAGGACTCTTTCGGTATTCCTTTCACCCTTTTACTAAGGTTTTTCCAGCTTTTACCTCCATCGGTCGTTAGCTGAACTTGACCGTCATCAGTGCCCACCCAAATCAGGTTTTCATCCAACGGACTCGGAGCAATTGCTAAAATGCTGTTGTACATCTCTGCTCCGGACACATCGAGTGTCAGGCCGCCATAATCCGGTTTTTGATGCTCCGGGTTATTGGTTGTCAGATCGGGCGAAATGATCTCCCAACTGGCACCTTTGTCATGAGTAACGTGCACGAACTGAGAGCCATAATATGCAGAATTGATATCATTTGGATTATCGGCAAAAGCAGCATTCCAATTGAAGCGCAATCGTGTCTTCAAATCAGGTGCAGGTGGCTTTATGCTGACATAGTAGCCGGTAAGCTTGTCGTATCGATACAGGCTCCCGTTTTGAGAGGTGCCATAACCAAAGCGTGAATCTTCAGCATCTGGCGAAATATAAAAGCCATCTCCGCCTACCAGGTATTGCCAGTATAGTGTGCGGATGCCTCCTCTTTTCCAGGTATAGCCGGGCCCGGACCAATTTCCGTTGTCCTGCATGCCTCCGTATACATTGTAAGGCATATCATTGTCGACATTGATATGGTAGAACTGGGCCACAGGAATACTCTCGGGAAAATACCAGCTCTTGCCATGATCATGGGTGATTCCTATACCACCATCACCCCCAATAATAAAATGCTTCGGGTCCTCGGGGTTTACCCAAAAGGCATGGAAATCTGCATGAATCCCTTTGGTTTCATCAGCTGGAATCATGGGAACAGGGTCGAAAGACTTACCGCCATCATAACTCACCGACAGGGGTTGATAGATGTTATAGAGTCGATTCGGGTCTTTGCTGTCTACAGCGAGTTCCTGAAAATAAAAGGGACGGTTGTTCGTGAATCGAGGATTGTCGTTGATCATGTACCAGTTCCTGCCACCATTATCGCTTCTGTACATGGCATTCTTCTCAGCCTCTACCTTGGCATATATTCTGTCAGGATCGCTTGGTGCGATGGCAATGCCTATGCGCCCCAGCTCTCCTGCTGGTAGTCCTTCTTTTTCTCCCAGTTGTTGCCAGCTTTTGCCACCATCATAGCTCATATACAAACCAGACCCTTTACCACCCGAGGTGAAATAGTAGGGCGTTCTTTTATGCTCATAAAGGGCCGCGAATAGCTTATCAGGGTTATCCGGATCCATCACCAAATCTGCAATTCCTGACTGTTCGTTGCTATAGAGTATCTTTTTCCAGGTGGCGCCTCCATCGGTGGTTTTATAGAGGCCCCGGTCGCTGTTAGCAGTAAAGGGATCGCCCATAGCCCCCACATAAACTGTATTACCATCACTGGGGTCCACAATGATCCGATGTATTGTTTTGGTAGCTTCCAGCCCCATATGCTGCCATGATCGACCGCCATCGACACTTTTGAATAACCCTATACCCAGATTCATGGAGTTGCGTGGATTCCCTTCACCAGTGCCCACCCAAATGATATCAGGGTTAGTCTGGTCAATGGCCAGGGCTCCAATATTCTGGGTAGGCTGCTCATCAAAAATGGGTTCCCAGGCCGAACCACCATTCTCTGATTTCCATACTCCCCCGGAGGCTGCACCCAGATATATGGTTTTAGGATCTCTCCGTTCCCCTGCGATGGCCGTAATCCTGCCACTCATATTGGCCGGACCGACATTTCTGATATTCAGATTTTTGATAAGAGATGGATCAAGTTGTTGACCTGAGACCACTACAGGAAAGAGAAGAAACAGGCAAACAAGAGAAAGATTAAAACGCATAGCTTTTCGGTTGAAGTTCCTAAAATACGAGCTAATCATTAAATAATGGCTGTTCATGCTTTACTGCAGAAATAGGCCCTTTCACGGAAATCATTTATGCTATCCTGCCCTATTGATTAATTTGCTTTCAAAGCCATAACTATGACTACAAATCCTGAAGTGGATGCATATCTCGAGAAAAAAGCTCATCCGATGACTGCTGAGATTCAATTGGTCAGAGAGATTATCCTGGCTACTGATCCAGGTGTAGAGGAAACGATCAAATGGAGCAGCCCTACCTTTCTGTACAAAGGCAACATTGCTTCCTTCTTTATGAATGCCAAGAAGTTTGTGAGTCTGATGTTTCACAAAGGTGCACTACTACCCAATAATTCAGGCCTGCTGACTGGAGAGGCTAAAGAAGGCCGTACGGCAAGATTTACAGATCTGGAAGATATTGCAACCAAAAAAGAAGCCCTGCAATCGGTGATCAGGGAATGGATCGAACTGCAGGATAGTGAGGCCTGAAATTAAACAAGTCCTCCCTTTCCAACCAGGCTGATCGTTACCCATATGATAGCAAATACTCCGGCCAGCCAGTACATAAGTTTGGTAGCGGAAGAGACGCTTTTTACTCCTTTTTGATCTCGAGAATCGTTATTGGGTGTTTTTTGGCTTATAGCATCTGATGGTGCTGAGTTCAGCGCATTTTTAAGACCAGCATGATTCATTTCTTCTGCTAACAGCTGAGCCCGATATGTCCAACCGTGATTCATTTGCCTGCCTGCGCGAATCACCAGTATCCAAATGGTACAGAGTGAAATACCAAAGAGTGCAATCCCAAGTCTTAATGGCCAGTTTACTTCTTCAACACTGCCCGTCAAATAAGCGAAAGCAGCACTAAATGTGGCCAGGTTGGCCAAAAGAAAAACGCTGTTCCTATTCCAGAAAAGAGCCGCTTCCTTAAATCCACTGTCTGTATAGAACTTGATCAGTTCTAAATCCTTCTTATCATAAACCTCCTTGGCCATTGTTTGTGATGTATTCTGTAAGATTCAGTCCTGACTAAGAAATCACCCTTTTCAGTGCTTTATTAAAAAGCTGCACCTCTTCAATGGTTCCCATGCTGATACGACACCATTCGTTAAAAGGTGGAAACGGGCGACCTACCTTTACCCCTTCGGCCAGCATTTGCGCATTGAAAGTCTTGATGTCTCTACCGGTTTTAAAGAAGATAAAGTTGGTATTAGAGCGAATATATTCAAGTTTCAACTCATCCATAGTCGCATACATCAACTCTTTCCCCTCCCGTACTTTGTTGAGGCTGAACTGATAAAACTCATCATCTTTCATAGCCGAAATGGCCGCCTGAATAGCCAATACATTGGTATTCGCTACTACATTTTGTCTGATTTGGTTTGCCAATTCAGGCTTGGCCACCAGGTAACCTATTCTCAGACCTGCAAGTCCGTAAACCTTGGAAAAGGTGCGTGATACAATCACATTTTCGCCCTTCTTTACCAAAGATACCATCGAGGGATAATCCTTCTCCTCGATAAAATCATAATAGGCCTCATCGCTGAATACAATGGTCTTTTGTGCGGCTGAGCTACAGAAGTCTACCAGTTTTTCTTTCGGCAATAAAGTAGAGGTAGGATTATTGGGGTTACACAAAAATATCAGTTTGGTCCTGGAGGAAATTCGTTTTTCCATCTCATCAACGTCATGCGTCAGTGTATCGTCCAGGTCTACCCAATTGATGCTTGCGCCCCATTGCTTCGCATAAGTCATCATGGCAAGAAAAGTAGGCCTGGCAGCAATGATTTCTCCGCCATTATTGGCGAAGGTGAGTCCTGTAACCTTCAGGCCTTCCGTAGAGCCTCCAGCTACCACAATATGGTCTCGGGTCACTCCCTCACGTTCAGCCAGCATATCGATAAGCTGATCTAAAAAAGAGCTGGGGTACCGGCAGCCCAGATCAAAGGCTCCTGTCATAGCCTCCCTCACCTTGGCGGACGGACCAAAAGGGTTTTCATTAAAGTTCAGTTGAATGGGGTCGCCAAGGGGACGGGGATTAAAAAGGCGTTTTTCTTCTGATGTAAGGGTTGAGGCAATGGCAGGTCCTCCAAGCAAGGCCAGTGCACTGGCAGCTCCTCCTCTTTTGATCCAGGCTCTTCTGTTCACGATATGATTTTTTAAGGTTGTCTTTTTAAGATAAGGAAATATCGGTGAAGCGTTGCAATTGGTCTCATATCAATACTATCTTCACCCCACTATGAAACGACATATCATTCCTTCTTTATTGATTTTGTCCCTCCTGGCAATGGCTGCCTGTGGTGGCGATAAAAGCAAAGAAAAAGAAAGTCTGGCTCAGAAGGCTCCTCCGGCCAGATGGATCAATCTGTTCAATGGAAAAGATTTTGAAGGATGGCAAATGTTTGGCAAAAGAGAAATTTCGAGCCAATGGAAGGTGGAAGATGGGCTAATCAAGTGCAATAGTGATTCCTCGTTTCAATCTGCCGGACAGCAGTCTCTGGTTACCATAGAGCAATACGGTGATTTTGAACTCCAGCTCGAATTCAGAATTACCGAAAATGGTAACAGTGGGATTATGTACCACGTGTCACAAGCCCCTGAATATAAAACGGACTATGAAACCGGTCCTGAATTCCAGATACTCGATGATAACCAGGATCCTAACCGGCCCAATAACAAGAGACTTGCTTCAAACTATGATGTCTACGCTCCTATTGACAATAAACCTTTCAAAGGTATCAACGAGTGGAACCTGGCCAGAATCATTTACAATAAAGGGCATGTAGAACACTGGCTTAACGGGACAAAGGTTTTGGAATTTGAAGAAGGAAGTGATGACTGGAAACAACGTGTGGCCAATAGTAAATGGGCGACTATGCCTGACTATGCAAAGTTTAAGATCGGCCATATCAGCCTTCAGGACCATGGCGATGAAGTCTGGTATCGTAATGTTAAAATAAGAAGGCCCTAGTGTAAGCATTGGGTGATTATTGCGTATCTCCCGGAATCCTAACGATTAACCAGAGCCCGCATATAAACTAAGAGTCTGAGCTAGAAAGTTATCTGGCAAGGCTTGCGAAGCTCAAAAAAGCCCAGTTTACTAGCGTAATCGAGCATATTTTGAGCGAGTGTAACGCAGCCAGAGGACTTTATAAACAGACGCTAATTACCTGAAAATCATTTGATGTTTACTAAAGCATTACAATAATTTGGATACCCGAGAACGAAAAAACAAAAGCAAATTCCTAAGTCTGATTCTAAGACACAGGCCGGAGGTCATTGGACTTCAACTGGATAAGAATGGCTGGGCCTCAGTAGATGAGCTGCTTGGCAAAGCATATAGAGGCCATATGAACCTGACCTTAAAAGAGCTAAAGGAGGTGGTAGATACCAATGATAAAAAACGCTTTGCCTTCTCAGATGACTTCACAATGATTCGTGCCAATCAGGGACACTCCATCAGCGTAGACCTGAAGCTGGAAGAGAAAACGCCACCGGGTCTGCTCTATCACGGCACGGCAGTTCAGAACCTGGGTTCGATAAAAGGTCAGGGACTGATAAAAGGCCAGAGGCACCATGTGCACCTTTCTGCTGACCAAGAAACGGCCCTCAAAGTAGGTGGCAGACATGGAAAACCGGTGATTCTGACCATTTCGGCAATGAACATGTATCAATCGGGGATTAAGTTTTATCAGTCAGAAAATGGAGTCTGGCTCACCGACCATGTGGCTGTGCAGTTTATCAGCTTCCCAAAATGAGCAACAAATGATTATTGGAAACAAGCAGTACATTTCTTTTGAATTTAAAAAGACCTCTTCACCTCAAGAAATAAGTACCATAAACTTCCATTTGGGTGGTAAACTGATATCAGGGGAAAGCACCTATCTCCCAACTTATGTAGTTCAAATTGAAAATTTTAATCAGTCTGTAGTCGATGGTCGATTCAGCAACCCAAAGTTGACCAAATTAACATTGGAGGAATGTTTTAATAAACTTGTCAGGGAGCGGAATTCCGATGAAGATCAATATTTCGATCATTTACTTCTACTCGATGAGACGATAGATAAATATTACATTTTCGCTTTTCAATCAAATAAATCCATATCCTTTGCGTGGTCTTGCTGGGATGAACACAATTGCAATGATCATCATCAATTAAATCAGATATATTCTGTCCAAATACCTACCGCAGAACTGAATTCAGTCTTGACTCAGCTATGTAAAGAACTCAAAAACGTCCTGAATGGTAGTCGTCAATAACTGAAGCCCGGAGAGATCATCAATAAAAAGCGTCACATTATCAGGGTCATGCTCTTGTCAATTGTATATTGTTAGCTATGCCAATATCAGGACTAACGTACATACAAGACTTTATAGATCAGCCGGGATCACTTTTTACAAACCTGAGGGACAGTGTTTTATGGGATAACCGTATGGCAGCCAGAAAAACGGCCAGTTTTGGTGTGGCCTATAACTATTCTCAAATCAGTTATCCCTATCAGCCCTTTCCGGATTCACTAACCCCCATCATCGAGGGAATTGCCAGGGTCGTGGGCTTCACGCCAAACAATTGTCTGCTCAATTACTACCCAGATGGCAGTTCCAGCATGGGCTTTCACTCAGACCAGACGGACATACTGGTTGAGAATACCGGAGTTGTGATCGTTTCTCTGGGAGCCAGCAGAGTTCTGCGCTTCAGAAGAATAGGTCAAAAAGAGTTGGTTCATGATTATCAACTTCCCTCCGGCTCATTGGTTTTTATGACTGATGAGATGCAAACCGAATGGCAGCATGCCATACCAAAAGATGACTCAACATCTGGTAGAATCAGCATGACCTTCAGACAGATTAAGGCTGATTTGAATGACTAGGACTTCAAATCCGTGATGACTGTCATTATTTGGGGTGGATGATCAGACTGAGCAAAACCCAAATCGTAAGCACTTTCGTAAATTGCTTTATGAAGTTCTTCTTATTTATCCTTGGCCTCAGCCTTGTACTAGCCGGCAACAGCCCCACAGACATTACTCATCTAACAGAGGAGGCAATTTACTATGCCTCGTCTGCAGGTACCTCCGGCAGAGATATTTACAGAATAAGTCCTGACGGAGGTAAACCTGTCAGAATCACCCATTACAAGGGCCGTGGACATTATCCGCATCATAATAGCCCTAAAGTTTCTCCAGATGGCACAAGGCTTGTGTATCAGAATGATACCGATGGCCATGACCGCTATGCCATTTGGGTAATGAATTCAGATGGTTCTAAACAACAGCGACTGACTCAAAAAGAAGGCATGTACCCCAACTGGAGCCCTGATGGAAAAACGATTGTGTTTACCGGTAGACGAAGCGGTACCTGGGAAATTCTCACCGTACCAGCCAACGGTGGTGCGGAAGCTTTGCTGACCCAAAACCATAAAAGTGCTCAAAAACCCGGATGGGGTGCCACAAGTACCTATTCGGCAGATGGTACTCAGCTCTTCTATTCCTATGTAAGAGAAAAGGTGCTTTACCAAATGAACTTAAAGTCGGGAGAGGTCTCAGCGCTAAGCTCCACCAATGAATCCGTGACTCACCCCATTGTATCGCCTGATGGTAAGCGTATCGCTGCCAACCGTAAAACAGGAGAAGGTTATAAGTTGGTGACCATGTCTACTTCCGGAACGGATATAAAGGAGGTCGTATCCAATGTGGTCTCCTACTCTCCTCCTGCCTGGTCGCCTGATGGAAAAGCGCTGCTCTTTGCGGGTATGGTCAATGGCAATCAGGAGCTTTTTAAGGTTGATATGGAAACGGGCAAAGAAACCCGGTTGACCAGCAACAATGACTTTGACGCCTTGCCTACCTGGTAACAGGCAAATTCACTCACTTCTCAACACCTTTACGGGATTACCGAGTGCAGCCTTGAATACCTGATGGCTTAAGGTGATCAAGGCCAGTATAATCAGGGCCAAGGTAGGCAGCACAAAGATTTCAAGCTCCATTGGCATACGATAAGTGAAATTATCCAGCCAGTTTTGACCTATGAAGTAACTGAGAGGCCAGGCTAAAAGGCTTGCGATAACAATCAGCAAAAGAAACTGCCTCGATAGTAACATCAGCATACTGCTCATAGAGGCACCCAATACCTTACGGATACCCACTTCCTTAAGCCTCGATTGTACAGAAAATGCCACCAGGCCATACAGCCCGAGACAAGCGAGAAGGACTGCCAGAGTAGAGAAAATGCTTATCAGGGTAGAAAGTCTGTTTTCGCGCTCATACATCTTCTGTATACTCTCATCAACAAAGTTATAGTCAAAGGGTGAGTTGGGCAGCACGGCTTTCCAGTCTTCTTCCATCGAAGACAACACCTCGCCATAGTTTGCAGAGTTCGTTCTTACAAGTACAATGTTCGGTATCCCAAAGGGCATCACGATCCCCATCGGCCTTATGGGGCTATGAAGAGACTCATGGTGAAAATCACGCACAACACCAATCACTCTTTTATCGCGATTATTGAAGTGGATTCTTTGCCCCAGCGGATTGGTAAGTCCTAGCTGCTTCACAGCAGTTTCATTAAGAACCAGACCTTCTTCAGGGTCGGCAGGAAAATCTTTGGAGAAAAAGCGGCCGTCAAGTAATTCGATATCCGTTACCTCCAGGAAGTCATAGCCTGTTTGATAATAGGTCAACTGCATGGCCTCTGCTTCAGGTGCTCCGATCAGCAGGGCTGGCCCACTGCCTGAACCTCCCTCAAAAGCATGCGAGGCCCTCGTAACGGCACTGATATTCGGGTTTTGAGTCAATTGGTTTTTCAACACCTCGTATTCTGTCTGCATGTCTTCGGAAAAGATATCCAGGGCCAGGACATTTTCCCTCTCAAAACCCAGTGGCTGGTCAAGCATATATCGGGTTTGCCGAACTACCAACAGGCTGATGGCGATCAGGCCGAGAGAAATGACAAATTGAAAAACGGTGAGACTTTTTCTTAGTACCGTACCTGAGGCAGAAGTTTTCAATCGTCCCTTCATCGCCAGTACCGGGTTAAAGGCCGATAGTACCACAGATGGATAAACACCCGAAAGCAAGCCTATAAGTATGGTAAAGGCAATAAAAGCCGGCAATACGGTCATATAAGCCATAATTGATTGCGGCAGCTCAATCTGCAACAGACTAGTAAACATGGGGCTCACCAGCGACACAATGCCCAAAGCCAGTAGCATACTGAACATGGCCAGTAAAACTGATTCTACGAGAAACTGCATCCTGATTTTCGATCTCGCTGCTCCCATTACCTTGCGCATGCCTATCTCCTTACCCCTGTTGAGTGACATGGCTGTTGAAAGGTTCATAAAGTTGAGACTGGCAATGACCAGTACCAGCAAAGCAATCGCGGATAAAGCGTAAATAGTGGGTTTACTTCCTACCTTAGTGGCACCTCCCTGATTTGTAAAATGCGCATAATCCAGATAGAGATTTTCAAGAGGTTGCAAAGGAGCGCTTGCCTTCGTATCCGCTCTGGTATAATTTGCTCTGACGAGCTCATTAACACCTTCTTGCAACGTTTCAACACTCCTGTTAGCGTCCAGCATTATATAGGTATAGAAACCACCCCAACCCCAGCTATTCAAATCAGCCAGATAGCCCTCAGGAACAACATAGGTTGAAAACGAAACGAGACAATCGAACTTCAAATGGGAGTTCGAAGGCAGCTTCTTAAACACACCCGTCACTTTAACGTCATACAAATCATTGAAGCGAATGACGCGCCCCATAGGATTCTCATCACCAAAAAAGCGCGTGGCCAATTCGGTGGTAATTACAATGGAGTTCGGTTCATCAAGTGCCCTTTCCCTATTCCCTACCTCCAGTTCATAGTCAAAAATGTCAAGGAATACCGAATCAGCATACATACCATGATCAATCTGAAATGCCTTGTCTTCGATGGTACAAATGCCCTCGCCTTCATAACGCATTCTGGTCACCTTGCCGATACCCGGAAAGTTATCCCTGATACCGGGAGCCAGTGCCGGAGGGGTTCTTATCCAGGCGTTGGTTCCGTTGGCACGTTCATAGACATTAGCCACCCTGTAAATCCTGTCGGAGTTTTTATGAAACTCATCAAAGCTTGTTTCGTGCCGGATATAAAAGAAAATGATCATGCAGGTGGCCAAACCTATCGCCAGACCAAACAGATTGATAAAAGAGAACACGGGTTTCCGTTTGAGGTTCCGAAGGGTGATCAGCAGGTAATTCTTAAACATGGCCAGGCTATTATCTGATAGATGAGATTTTGAACTCCTTTTAAGTGTAAAGCGATTGGCAAAAGTGAGCACATTGCTCCAGTAGCGCCTTTTTGCTTTGAAGCGACTGTACTTCTTGCTGTCCAGCAGAAACTGCTCGTGCAAGTCTCCCTGGATACTGTCAAGCAGCTCATTGCAACAGTAGTACTCCAGCACCCTGTCTGCCAGGCGCGGTGGGCGATCAGTTTTCCTATCTCCACTCATGACTTACCAAGATCCAATACTGTTTTAGGGATTTGCTGCCAGAGTAGTTGGCGGGCTTCCTGAGAAGCGATCAGGGTTTGTTTACCCAGTTCGGTGATGATAAAGTGTCGTTTCTTACGTCCACCTCTTTCGGTAGAGGTATCTCCTATTCGAGACTCTACCAGTCCCTTCTCTTCCAACCGATACAATGAGGTGTGTACGCTGCTCAGCTTAACAGTTCGCTTTAGCTGCTCTTCAATGGCCAGGGTTACAGACAAGCCATAGGCATTATCGTGTTGGGCTGCCACCACCAACAATACAATCTCTTCAAACTCACCGATCGTTTGCCGCATAGGTTTTTACTATTTTGTAAAACAACCTAATTTACGAGAAGATATCGAGAAGGTTGTGGCTGAGTGAGTTCAAGGACCATGTATATTGCGCAGATAATGAACCTACTCTTTATCTGTAGTCGCAATAAATGGAGAAGCCGCACGGCCGAAATCATTTTTAAAAACCGCCATGGCTTCCAGGTCAGGTCAGCAGGCACAGCAGCTTCAGCGAGAATCAAGGTGACTGAAAAGATGCTCAATTGGGCGGAGATCATCTTTGTGATGGAGAAGAATCATAAACAAAGACTACTTGAAAGATATCCGCAACAAAGTGCAGAGGCGGATATTATTGTCCTGGAGATTCCCGATGACTACCAGTATATGGATCCTGAGCTGATTGATATTCTGGAGACTTCGGTCATGGAATACTTCGAATCTGATGACTGACTGCCCAGGAGTCTTTTAAAAACGACTAATAAGAAGCTTCATTTTTCACAAAAGCAGCTATCCTTAACGGGCCACCACTTCCTCCTTTGATCTTCATAGGCAAGGCCACTACGTAGGCCCCTGTTGCCGGTAGTTTGTCCAGGTTGGCTAGGTTCTCAAAAGCGGGAATATTCACTTTGAACAGGATACGATGACTCATAAAATCTGAGGATTGCCCATAGTCAATACTTGGTGTGTCCAAGCCAATGGCCTTGATCTTACGATTTTCTACCAGCCAGCTAGCTGCATCAGGGTCGAGACCCGGGAAATGAAGCTTGGGAACTGCCCCTGCTCCTTTTTCGGTGGTTCCCAGATACCTGGCAGCATCCGGCCAATACTGCCCATGTCCGGTTTTAATCAATACGATAATGCCATCTGCGAGCTCTCCATGCTCAGCTTCCCAGTTCTCAAAATCTTCAATGCCTACGAGATAGTCGGCATTACCCTGTGCTTTGGCCGAGACATCAATTACGGCTGCCTGCCCCGTTAATTGATCAAGACGCAGCTGCTCAGAAGACTGCGCACCCTCTGCAAAGTGGATCGGAGCATCCAGGTGAGTGCCCCCATGCTCAGCGGTTTTTACATTAAAGGCCGAGTAATAGTAACCGCCATCAGTCTTGCCCTCGAAAGCCGTATCGAGTTCAAAGCCATCGGCCGTAGGCCAGTAGATGGTGTTTTCATCAAAGGCATAGCTCAGGTCTATCCAGCTGCCATTTTCAAAGGGGTTTTCCTGAACGAATGGCTGACAATTGAACAGCAGCAAACCACAAATGGTCATTAGGAGTGTAGAACGTAGGTTTATGAACGCCATTTAGCTTTTTAGTTTATGATACCATTTTCAGTTTCAAAGTACAACCCGGCAACAGAAAAACAACCTCATACTTGGAAATATGCAATATATTGATTAGTTTATTACCTCTTTCACCGATGTACTATTCATTCACTTTTTAAAGACATTACTATGAATTTTACTGGCGTAAAAGCTCCTGAGCCTCCAAAAACTGTTCACCAATATAAGCCCATTACCGATTACATGACACGGGACGTCTACACTTTGTCGCCTGATATGAGTATTGCTGATGCCATGGATATGTTTTTAGAAAAGAAGATTTCCGGAGCACCTGTAGTGGATGAGAGAGGAAAAATATCAGGTATTCTTTCCGAAATTGACTGTATGCGGATTCTGGTCGATGAAGCCTATTTCAACCTTCCCCATGGTAAAATCACCGTAGCTAATTATATGTCGGAGGGAGTCAGTGTTTTGCATGACACCATGGATGTGTTAGATTGCGCTCAGAAATTTTTGGCTACCAACTTCAGACGCTTTCCTGTAGTAGATGTAAACGGGAAGCTCACGGGTACCATAAGCCGCAGGGATATCATGCGTGCGACAAGAGATATGAAAACCTCGACTTGGTGATGGCCGCTCCGCTTGCGGGGATTGTTTTCACCAAATCGAACTAATTTCTAAGGGTCCGGCTTTTGCCGACCCTTATTTTTTTGACAACGAATAGAATCGTTAAAATGGCTTAACCTGTTTGTGGAAGGAGTTATACATTTGAACTTCTTTTCCATAACTACTGCTGGAGACTTAGCATCTAGAAACATCTTTCTAAAACTTAATTTGTCGCTTTTTGTAGGCAAAAAGGACCAAACCGTGCCAGCCGTACTTAGGTACTAAGGCAGGCAGGAAACCTTCCCGATAACTCCAAATACAAGGTTGGTCTTTACGCACAAGGCCTACGCGTGCCATCCCGATAGCCATCGGGACAACCACATTGTATTTCGCGCTGTTATCGGTTTTGCTCCCCTGGGAGTATTGATAGAATAAATCACAAAGGTACAAGGTGTCCAAAACAATCCATTTGCCTACAACCCGGCCTGTTGACCTATAAAATAGAGCTTCCAAAGGACGTGTCTTTATTCCTCTCAAATTGGTTCAGAAGGACAGTTATCAGTCTAAGGCATTCGAATTAGGCCCGGAAAGGACACCGTCCATTGTGATTCGAATGGCGCCTCCATAACGGTCAACTCTCCTATTATGATATACAATGTAACCCCTCCCATTTGGCTTCGTTAGATATTTCAATAAATTTGTTATACAAATGTTTATTAAATAAAAGTCTTAATGAGTAAATCCATTGGATCACTGGAAGAGATCATCCTCTTAATCGTTATAGTGCTGGAAGAAAACGCTTATGCCGTCACCATAGCCGAGGAATATCAGCGACAGTTCAAAAAATCAATTACCATACCCGCTATTCATACCGTACTGAGAAGACTCGAAGAAAAAGGGCTTATCAAATCGCGCGTGGGAGGCGCCACTAACCTGCGTGGTGGCCGAAGCAAAAGGTTTTATGCCATTACCAAGGTCGGCTATGAAACGGCAAAGGAGCTGAACGCACAACGAGAGGCACTTTGGAATATGGCTCCAAAAATCTCATTCAATTAATGAGCAAAGGCACATTACATAGACCACCCAAATGGGCAGACCGCTTTCTGGAGTGGTATTGCGATAAGCAACTGGTCAATGAGGTGCAGGGTGACCTGCACGAGATGTATCACCTCAGGGTGGAGAAATCAGGGCGATTCAGGGCTCAGTTTCTCTTTATCTGGGAAGTGATCCGCTCGTTTAAGCCAGCCAATATCAAAAAGAGCGATCGCTACAAAAACTTAAATTATTTCGACATGTTCAAAAACAACTACATCATTTCGGTCAGGAATTTGATGAAGCATAAATTCTATTCTTCCATCAAAATTCTGGGGCTGGCCATCGGTCTGGCCTCCGTCATTCTCATCAGTTCCTTTGTCTACAATGAGATGACCTTCGATCAGTTTCATGAGGATGCTGATCGTATTTACCGTTTCTCCGAGATTTTCTCTAATGAACAGGGAGTGGTGGAAGAGAAATCGGCCAGTATCCCCTTCCCTTTCGGCCCCACCTTTCATGTCGACTATCCGGATGTAGAAACGGTAAGATTGTATCAGACCTTTCAGAAAACACCCTTAGTGGTTTACAGAGATGGTGAGAAGTCGTTTTACGAGGAAAAACTCTTTTTTACCGACTCTACCTTCTTCAATATCTTCTCTTTTGAGCTGGCACAGGGAAATCCCGCTACTGCGCTGGACAATCCGCGCTCACTGGTAATCACGGAAAGCATGGCCAAAAAGTACTTTGGAGATGAGCCCGCCATGGGTAAAACGGTCTATTTTGAAAACAAGCTGCCTTTAACGGTTACCGCAATCGCTAAAGATCCTCCCCTCAATTCTCATTTCCGTTTTGAGTTTTTGTCCACCCTCATGAACATAGATGAGGTTTTCGAAGCCACCGGCAATCGCTTTGGAGCAAATGGCTGGTACTGGAACCCTTGTCATACTTATGCTAAAGTACCCCAGGGTATGAGCCAGGCACAACTCCAGCAAATGGTGGTTGACTTTATTCCAAAGCATTTTTCATCCCGCATGGCACCCTGGTTGGAGTTCCCCTTGCAGAAGCTTACCGACATACACCTTACCTCTCAACTCTACCAGGAAATTGAGCCTAATCGGGATTATAAGTCCATCTACATAGCGGTGGCCATAGCGGTGTTCATCATCATCATTGCGGTGATTAATTTTATGAACCTGAGTGCCGCCCGTTCTTCTCAAAGGGCCAAGGAAGTGGCAGTAAGGAAGGTTATGGGCTCGAACAAGCGACAACTGATTGATCAATTCCTGATGGAATCGCTGCTAACCAGTATTATCTCGCTCATCATCGCCATAGGCATGGTCACGGTGTTAATCAGCCCTTTTGAGCAAATCACCAATGCTCCACTCAACTTTGAGATACTGCTCAACCCGATCTTTATTCTCATCATCTTCAGCTTCTCCTTTATCATTGGTTTGCTGGCCGGGCTATACCCTGCCTTTATAGTCAGCTCTTTCAAACCGGTGGATGCACTTAAGATTGGTAATATCAAGCTGAGCGGAAAGAAGTCACCCTGGATATGGAAAGGTCTGGTGGTTTTTCAGTTTGCTACTTCTATTATCCTGGTAATCGGGGCCATTATCGTCAATCAGCAGCATAATTTCCTTCTGAATAAGGATCTGGGATTTGAAAAAGAGCAGGTGGTAATGGTACCTATCCGGGGAACCAGTGTAAAGCAGAGGTCGGATGAATTTAAGGCTGAGTTGCTAAAACAAAGCTCTATCATCAGTGCTTCGGCCATGTCAGATATTCTGGGGAATGATGTCCCTCTACGCCCCTTTCTGTTTGAAGGACAGCAAGAAGCTCAGAACCTTCCCGGACTCTTTGCGGACTTTGACTTTATAAAAACTTTTGGTCTTAAAATACTGGAAGGCAGGGACTTCTCCCATGATCTTGAAACTGATAGAGAAACCTTTATTATTAACGAATCTGCCGCCCAGGCCTGGGAAAACGGTGACTGGGAAGGCAAACGGATTGGTTGGGCCAGAAAGGGCAGGCCGGTAATTGGTGTGGTTGAAGATTTCCACTTTGCCGACCTTAAGCAGACCATCAGACCCTTTGTGATTACTTACAGCCCAGGCTGGTATGCCTATATGGCCATCAGGGTAAGACCGGAAAACATCTTCAGCTCTGTACAGTCCGTTGAAGAGGTTTGGAATCAATTTGAGCCAGACCGTCCCTTCACTCCTTTCTTTCTGGATGAGCGGCTTAACAATATTTATGAAAGTGAGCGTAAGATCAGCCAGATGGTGGGTTATTTCTCCATTATCTCCATTTTTCTCGCCTCGCTGGGCCTACTGGGACTCACCAATTACGCTACCTTGCTCAGGGTAAAGGAAATAGGTGTAAGAAAGGTTTTGGGGGCTTCAGTTCCTGCCATTCTCAGGCTTTTGTCTAAAGACTACGCCATACTGATACTGGTGGCCAACCTCCTGGCCTGGCCTGCCGCCTGGTACTTTTCACAGGAATGGCTCGCCAACTTTACCTTTAAGATTGACCTGAGCATCTGGACCTTTGTGATAGCTGGGTTTGCTACACTGACCCTCTCAGTGATGACCATCTGTTTTCAGGGACTCAAAACGGCCCTCCTCAATCCATCTGAATCTTTAAGAAGCGAATAATGAAAGTACTAATCAGCACAATTCTGTTGAGTCTTTGCCTGACTCTTTCTGCGACCGATATAGAGGTCACGGAGGTATTTTTCGATAAGAACAATGGCACGGTAAATTTCTCGGTCAACTGGAACAACGCCTGGAAAAACAGTCGAAATCACGATGCCGCCTGGGTGTTTATCAAATTCAGCCAGGCTGACGGAAGCTATGTTCATGGTAAGCTGGCAGCGAATTCACACAATCTGGTGGCCGATGATTCGGGCCCACAAGGTAAAATAGTGATGACCGATGATCGTGTTGGGGTGTTTCTGGAGCTCAGTGGCCAACACCGTGGTAATGTCAATTGGGATGTAAAGCTAAAGCTGGATAAAGGGAGTCTTGCACAGGTTGGTTCCGGTATGAAGGCCGAGGTTTATGCCATAGAAATGGTTTATATACCAGCAGGGGCTTATATTACCGGTGACCCCGATCCTGCAGCCATGGCCTTCAATGCCTTTTATCAATCAGATGCCGGTGGACAACCCAAGGGACAGTACAAAATCAATACTGAGGATCAGGTAATTGAAATCGGGCCAAAGGATGGTGCATTGTATTACAATGCCGGCCGCTACCCTATCTACACAGGTGATCAGAAAGGTCCTGTGCCGGCTACTTTTCCTAAAGGGGTTCAACCTTTCTATATTATGAAATATGAGACCACACAGGGCCTTTATGCAGATTTTCTGAATACAGTGTCCGCTGATCTCGCAGCGAAGCTCACACCCCATGAAACGCCCAAATACGCTGAAGGCCGGGGTAGTATCAAATATGAATCAGGGAGCTACGCAACGGCCTACCCTGAGCGACCCTGTAATTATATCACCTGGGATGATGGTATGGCCCTGGCAGACTGGGCAGGGCTTCGGCCTATGACTGAACTGGAGTTTACGAAAGCGGCCCGTGGCCCGGGCAAAGCGCTTTCTCATGAGTTTCCCTGGAATACCGATAATAAGGATGACCTGGGCCGCTATGTGGATCTGGATGACAATTTAAAGCTTAAAGAAGGACTGGATGAATCAAAAATTAATGATGCCAACAGGCATCAATATGGAGCTTCCTATTTCTGGGTGATGGACCTGGCCGGCAGCCTTTGGGAAAAATGTGTAAGCATTGGCCATCCGATTGGCCGTAATTTTAAAGGCTCTCATGGCGATGGCCTTATATCAAACAGTGGCACAGCTACCAATGCAGACTGGCCCAAAGGAATTAATGAAGAAGGTGGTTACGGCTACCGTGGTGGTGGCTACTACCAGCATACCATGAAAGTAAGCGAGTTCAATCCACATAGCCCCATTGCCTACAGGCGATATGGTGCCTGGTCTGGCGGAAAGCGGTCAATAGCCTACAGTCAGCGCTACGTGCGCACGGCTCCACAGTAGTCGAATGGCCGTGATCCAGAGAAATACTTAAAGAGAATTCAGTTCAGTTTATCAACCCGGAGTGAGGTGTTTGGTGTTATCACCAGACATCTTTCCACTCCGGGTGTCGCTGCAAGGTGGCCTTGGCAAAAGGACATAAGGGTAACATTTTTATTCCCTTTGCTCTCACAAAGTTGACGGCATACTCAACGAGCTTTACGCCTACTCCCATTCCTCTCAGGTCATCAGATACCTCTGTGTGATCTATGATGATTCGTTCCGTTCCGGCTTTTGAATAAGTCATCTCTGCCTTTCGCTGGCCATCTGCTTCTATGTAAAAGCTTCCCTTGTTCTCGGTTTCCTGTTCTTTTATTTCCATTAATCTGTATCTTCCGTCATATGAATAACCCAATTCCCGGGGTTTGGTTCCGAACATATAGCTTTCTGGCTTCCCTGCTCATTTTGGCCTTTGCCCACCAGCATGTTTCAGCACAAAGTTTGAAGTATGATGCCTTTGTTGATAGTGAGAAAATTGGTGAGATGACGGTGGTGAAGGAAGTAAATGATGAGGCGGATAAAATCTCAGTAAAAGGATTCTATAAAATTGTCCGGGACAGCCTGATCAATTTCAAATTCGAAAGCTATGCTACCTACATGAATGGAATTTTGATGGAAGCGGAAGCTAAAACCTGGTTCAATGATCACAAACCATTAGTTACCAACACATTCGGTGGACAAGGTGACTCTTACTTTCTTGAAAGAAGCTGGATAAAAGTAAGTGAGCCATTAATGAAAACTGAGCTCTATGGTACAGATATCTTGTACTTTGAAGAACCTGAAAGGCTCAAAAATATCTATGACCTTTACACAGGTGGCTATATGAGAATAGAGCCTGCGAAAACGGGGAGTTATAACCTTATTTTCTCCAACCGAACATATTTGTTCCAATACAAAGACGGTGTATTAACTGAATTCACCAATGCGTTTGGGGCTTACATCATTACATTCAAACTGGCCGGCTAAGACATCTGGCGCTCTTGCAGTGCCTGACAAATCTTATCAAACCATGGTTGATTATCCTATGGAGTAACGTACTAAAAATACTTTACAAGACAGGAGTTCATGCAGGTGATGATCCGAGGTAGTTTGTTGGTGAAGAACACCAACAAAGGCGGAAATTCATTCTAAATAATCTATAGTTAATAACTAGGGTAGTACTATCTAAAATATATCCGTCTGGCTTAGTAGGATCAGGCCTAATTGCAATCTGAACTTTTTGGCTAGTAATATAAACTGATGTAGAGTTGCTTCGAGTTCCAGTATTATGATAGCCATCTCCGACTCTACTTCCATAATCATAGGGATCAAAAGTCTTATCCCCCAGCAGCTATGTGGGCCTCAATATCGGCCTTGTAATGTCAAAAAGCAGCATCTACAGCATCTTGGTGGATACCATCGCTATCAAATTTCATAGCTAAACGGCTTGGAGACATGGTCGGATGAGTGTCATCCTATAAAAAACTCAACCTCTCGGTCTTTCACTTCAATAAGATGGTTGGTTAACAAGTTCAACCTCTTGGCAAAGTATTCCTCAGCTGAGTCCTCATTGTCAAGATGGGTTTTAATTACCAACAATTCTCCTAATATTGATGGGATGTCAACTCCAGTAAAGCTGAAACCTGTTTCAAATAAAGGAACATAACTCAGATTGTATATTTCACAAATGGGTAACCAATGGCTTTTAAAGTATGCTTGTGTTGACACAGGTACATTCCTCTTTACCAGTTCGCCATCTACTCTTTCAATTAATAGTGATACCGACATCAATCGTTAGTTTGTTCCATATTGGGCCACCAAGCCCAGATGGTGAGGTGTGTTAATTAAAATAACGCATTACAAATGCTTGATTCAGACAACCGCGTTACAAACGCGGTGGAGGTTGGGTAACGACTACCGGGGGCCTTTCAGACTACTCAAGGGCTATTCAACAATCACAGAAACATAAAAATCTTATCTAACTGAAATAGAGATTGACTCTATCCCGATTCAGAAAATATATTCACCGAATTCTTTTTTTACACAGCCTCAAAGAAGCGTGCAAAGTGGACGACTGTTATCTCTCAATACGGATATACCCGATTAATCTATCTTTATCGGGGATTTCTTTTCGGGCAATATCATTGGCTCTAAAATCGACATACCACAGTTGAAAGTACTCCAATTCCTTGAACTTAGGTCTAAGTCTCAAGGTCTGCAACATTTCATAAGCATCCACCCAATCATTACCATTTTGTTCAAGTAATTCCAACACTGCATCTCTCAACTCAAGAATAAAAGGCGTATCAGGTCTCATCTCAGGGTACACATACTCCCAAAGCCATTCCTTTACGTAATCAGCTATTTCTGATGATGAATAGTTGCTTGGATCTAACAGAAGTTTGGTCTCCTCGGCAATTAGTTTCCAGTCTGTCGTTACGTCCTGTAATGCCTCTTTAAACTCTTCCTTGAGAATTGATTTATCAATATTTCCTTTATCAACCGCCTGCCGTAGGAAATGAGAAACTTGCTCGTTATCCAGTCCACTATCTTCTCGGAACAAACTCAGCACGGCTTTTAAATGAGGATAATTTTTCATAACTATTTTTCAGGAAACATGGTTACAATTTTAAATACACCAGGACTCGTTTCCTCATATTTAGCGACAACCTTTTTCAGATTTGTAAAGTTTGTATCATTTCTGCCTATCCCTTTTCCAAAGAAGGTGTTATCTGTAAGTTCAAACCGAACCTCCCATCTTTCAGGGAAATTAGTTGGATTGGGTTGAGTCCTTCTTGATGGATCATTCCAAGCACTACTTCCTGGCATGGTTTCTTTGAAAGCCTGTTCCAATTTCGCTGAACTGCCAAACTTAGAGCTAAATGGTTTAATTGGGTTATTTGGGTTACCAAGAGTCGATCCGTCTGGAGCTATTCCTTGAGTAGCTCTTCTTCTCAAAGCATCATCTGTGACGTCATGTCCATGCCGCTCAAGTACATGAGCGTTGTTCGTTGGTTTGATATCGCTCATTAAATTACCAGTAGTCCCATCAGGCCGTGTATAGGGCTTGTCGTAAGGCTTGGTATCAGGTACTCTTTTTAACCTAAGTTCCCCGGCTTGTTCTACTAACTGATAGCCATTTTGTGGTGTTCCAATTTCTGTCCCAGCGCCTAAGTTTGGGGCATAGTCCTTCCCCACTTCTGGGAGAATATTCCCATTCTTAATTTCGCCTACTTTGTCTCCAGAATTCGCGTCTTTCAAATCCAGATTTCCACCTGCATTTTTTTCAATAATGCCCAAATTCTCATCCCAATCATTTGCGTTTTTGACAAAATCAGGGTCATTTTTAAGATTGGGGTCGGCATCCATATCATCCAACTCCTTCCAGGTTCGGATTCTGGAAGGTTTTTCATTCATGGCTTGTGTCATCTCTGCACCTTTGGGGTTATTCACCTCATCAGTAGCAGATTTAAACCTTTGCCATTGCTGATTACAGGCCGTACCCCATGGACAGTCTTCTCCACTTATACCTGTAAAAAGAAGAACTAAAAAAAGAGCTAACGATTTCATATTGTCTATTAGTTAATTATTAATTACAAGAATCAAAACCTTTAAATTGATCCAACACCTCAGGATTGTTCCTCAACTTCTCATCTACTCCGGCATTCACGGCATTGTCAAAGGCTTTAGTGGTACTGCCATCCGTGTCATTGGCAATGGCAGCCAGCAAATCAGGATTCTCTTTGACAGCTTTGTTGAGTGCATCTTTGTTTCCGGGAGATAGGTTTTCCAGAACTTTGTCATTCGTAATATCTACGTCCCAGTCATTATCTCCGGCTCCGGTAAGCTTAGCCTTACCCACTACATCACCGTTCTCATTGACCAACTCAACCTCCTTGTCATTTAAGTATCTGGTCGTGATACCTTTTTTACCCTTGTCCAGATCGCTAAAAGCATTTTCCAGGAGCTCTCTTAATGACTTAGGCACAGCTTTCTTAGCATTTTCCAGTAGTTTGGTAAGCTTTACACCTTTGGTAAGTTTAGTAAGCTTGGCCGGTGGTATAAATGAGGAGAGTACCTCATACCCTATTTTACCTCTCGCCTTCTGTCCGTCATAGGTCAGGTCATCCAACTCATCAAGATAAGCATCAAGTTCGGCCATAATGATTTCATAGAAATAATCTCTGGCCACCTGATCCCTATATAGTTGATTCAGTAACTGGGTCAATTGCAATGTCTCCAGTCTTAGCTGGAACATCCTTTGACAATAGGAGCTTTCAGGTTCACCGGAAAAATTGTTGCATAGAAGATGTGACTCAATGCTAACCGCCTCGCTCCATTCAAGCAAATCATATGCTGATAACAAATCTTCTACCAGGGCCTCCAGGAAGCCATGCATAAAGGCCACTCCACTCACACCCGCAATGACATCGGTAAGATCACCTGGTTTGTCTGGATGAGTAGGAAATACAGGGTCAAGCGGTTCAAAACCCGGAGGATCTATCAATGGCGGTCCATTGGAAGTCGTTGGCCTTGGTATTGGGTCATCACCAAATGGTACTCCATCATTCGGAATTTTGCCCCCTCCCTGTAGGAGACCATCTGGTAAGACTACCGAGCCATCTCTTTCTTCTCTCTTATGGTTTCTCTCCTGTACTGAGTCATTATAACTTTTCGAGTCTTCATCTTTCTCTTCTTCTTCATCGTTTACCAGCTCTCTTGGCCCTGGATTGTAGGCTGTGGTATAGGCTGTAGCATAACGATAGTAATTCTTTCTCAGGTCGTCAATGCTTTGACCAGATTCCTGCCCTGCTTTTCTAATCTCTTCTGCTCTTCTCCTTTCCCATTCTGCACGGTAATCCGCAGGTACTATATCCCCACCATCTCTCTTCAAACTGTTAATATAATCCCGTCCGTCTTTGTCGAGGAAGTATTCGACATACTTCTCTCCCACTCCAACAAGAAGATTTAACGCCTCATTATCACCGTCATCATCACTTTCATCATCGTCATCATCATCATCTGGGGTTACTGTAACCCCCTGTACAATTCTATCATTAAGATTGAAGTAGTATAAGAATGCCAATGGTCCATTCGGATCAAAAACCCAACTTGGAATGATAGACAGTCCCAGGTAATCAATGTTGTTTACTGCATTGTTTCCTGCGTATTGATATGGGCTCAAATCGGCAGTTCTTTCACTCATTGGATCGACAGAAAAGAATCTTGCAAGGGTTGCATCAAAACTCCTGAAACCAAGATCCGTCCAGCCTACTCCGAGTTTATCGGATTCCGGAATACCCTCAAGACTGTCATCCGTGTAGCTAAGAGCCTTAATGCTTGAACCGAAAGGATAAGAATGACTTTCCTTAACGATAATTCCCTTTTTATGACTAATACGCAAGTCATCAAAATAAACCTCCAGATTGGAATCAGTCTCATTGGAAACATATACATACAAATATCCCGCTTCCACCACTGCTCTACTCAATTTCAACTGTTCATGCGTACCTTTCGCCTGATCTGATACCTGAATAAACCCTGCATCCTTGAAGTCAAAGTTCTCATCAAAAAGGACATAGTTCAGGTAAGCTCTTGGCAGATTGTCATCTACATTATCATTTCCCACAGCAATAGCGGCAGGATTATGATTAAAGCTTTGATGTATGATTTGCTGTTCGGTACTACCATCTACCAAACCAGCGAAGGCAGCCCCAATCGTACTCGCCATAAGCACTGGGTCTATGGCCGAGGCAGGCGCGGCAAGATCTGTTTCATAATAAGCAAAAACCTCCATATCAACCACATCACCAGGTAAAACACTGATAATTTTTCCGGGGCCAATTCTTCTATCTGCTAAAGACCCGTTGAGCCTGGAAGATTCATTGGTTGTGATATCCAGATCAACGGTATAATTGGCATTGTTATAGATGGTTCTCGAAGCATCCAGATTCAGAAAAATCTGATCTTCATACTCTCCCATATCCACTCCTTCAACAGGGTGTATGTCGGTTTCCATAGTGGCCAGGTATGTGAATTCGGCATGACCTTCAGTCAGCGTAACCCTTGGGTTGCCCAAATGATCTTTCAAATAATAGTCGTAAACAAGGCCGTCTCTGGTCTTTCTGATTCGTCCCTCATCATGCCCAAACATCTTAAGTTCATTATTCTGGTAGGTAAAGCCATCGGAATAATCGATCCTTGTTATCTCTCCATTGTCGTTGGTAATCTCACTGAGTTTTCTTCCCCTGGCGTCATAGAGGTAGGTGACTTCTTTTGTTTCACCTTCTGCTGCTTCCATGATCACTCTCTTTGGCTGTCCCATGAAGTTATAGGTAACAGAGGCAATCCCTTTATTCGCATCTGTCAGGAGGTTGCCATTGGAATCGTAAGTGTAGTCATTACTATCATCATTAGGGTTATAAAAACCTTCATCTGAAGATTCCTGAATAATAATTTCAGGATCATCGGGGTCAACTTTGTCGTTATCCACAACGCTGAGTAGTTGATTCGGAGAGCCTGTACTGTAATGAAAGCTGAGATTGTCCATCTCAATTTTCAATCCTCCGATTACTGCCTGTCTGGTCAGGTTTTGAATATTTCCATTTGCATCATAAGAAATATTGGAAACGCTGTAATCTGCTGATTCAATTCCCCAACCATTCCCTTGCGAATAATCTGCATTGAGCAACCGGTTAACGCGATCATACTCATAGCCAAAAGAGTAAGTTTCAAGCCTCGTATTGGTTTTCCATTTCATACCAGATATAACACCTGCCAAATTATTCTTGGCGAATCCCCGGTCGTAGCTCAGTTCCATGGCAAAGTAGTTTCCGGTCATGGCTACATCATTCAGTAACTGATCAGAGTTAATACCAGTCAGCCAACCCCTGATGTTGTGATCATACTTAAGGCTTTCCAGTTCTTCTCCCACAATTCGCTCCTTCATTTTTCCCATCTCATTATATCGATAGGTTCCTACGGTTTTAAAATCGACATCTTCATTAACCTTCTGAAGAGATTTTAAAGGCCTGCCAAAATGATCAAAGGTATATTTTTTACGAACCGTATTATCTTCATTTGCCTCAGGGTTGGTAGATCGGGCATTTGACTGAAGCATTCTGCCCTCAAAACTGTACTGTCTGGTTATCGTGTTTTCTCCTCCGTGCTGATTTCCTTCTCTCTTCTGTAAAACACGACCCCGATCATCATAATAAACCACATTTTCGAGCCATTGATCTGTATCCAGGATTCTTTTCTTACCACCGGATAACCGGCCTTTTACATTGTCATGCTTGATTGAAACCACACTGTTGTCAGTGGGTTCAAAAGACATGTAGCTATCATCAATTGCTTTCTGAGTAAAACGGTAGTCATCATAATACAGCACTTCATAGATATCCACGTTTTCTCCATTTGAGGGAAATGTACTGTCCCAATAGCCTTCTGTATTATTGACATTTAGATCTCCCACTATATTGAAGTCCACATCATTACCCTGAGTATCAAAACCTGTCAACAGACGGATACTTCTTTTAGCCTTATATTCCGATATACCGGCTTCATACGCTCCCAATTTGAGATCAATACCCTGGTAGGTTTCTGGATCAATCAGGCCCTCAGCCGAAACACTCATGCTGTAAGTATCTCCATCAAGCAGTGTTTGTAACTCGGACCTCGTTTCACTTCCATGATAAGCTCCGATGATAACAGGCCTGTTGAACTCGTCAAACTTTGTAAATATCCATTGTGGGTCAGCCGGACTTCGCTGATTCTCATTCTGATTGGCAATCAACCTGTCTGACTTATCATAAACTCTGTCCTCGCGACCTCCACCGGGCATTTGCTTGGAAATCATCCTGCCCTTCGAATCGTAACGATATTGAAAAGTCAACTCTTTCATCAGTGAAGGATTAGCGTTCCAGTTCCAACCCAAACCTTCAAGTTCTTCCACTGCCTTAGGGGGAAACGTATATACCAAATCACCAAAATCATTGTAGATATGGTAGGTGCTCAACCATCCCGAGTGTCCATCCCCTACTACTTCAGCCAGCTGCTTCTTTATCAGAATCTCTCTCCCAGCCTTATCTTTATAAATTCTTATGGCATTCCCGTCCTCATCTTTACTTGCTAGTACTCTTAACTCTCCTTCAGCATACGTTCCTCCCACTCCACTTAGGGGTATGGCTTCTGCACTCAGATTCCAGATACGAACTGCATCATCTGCAGAATTAAGCTCATGGATAGTTTTCATCCCTACCCCACTTCCTTCCCAGGAATCGCCTGCTGAAGTAACAAGCTTGTTTCTGTTCAGAGGTGATTCTTCAAAAACAGTTCTTCCATAAAACACAGACTGGTCAGGGAACTGTCCCTCAATGCCTTCACCTGCATCTCCCTTGTAAAATTTAAGCTGGTCACCATATGGATCGATTTTGAGACTACCGTCTGATTGAGCAGAGGTAAATGGCAAATACTGATAGGCCTGTCTTCCGTGCTCATCATAGCCTATGATTTGCACCATATCTTTTTCTCCAGGTGAGCCCGCTCTGTTCACTACCTGAACAGGACGGCCCAGACCATCAAAAAACTGAGTAGACAACTGAACCGTCTCTTTATTATCAGCATTCAGTACATCATCTATATTCTGATAAGGCTTCAAAGGAGTATAAGTTTGGACCTGATTGAACACTTCATCAGTATCATAGGCTGCCGGAGTCTCTCTGGCTGCCACAGTTCTCACTTCATTACAGTCAACGGGTGTATTACGATCTGCCTCAGTTAAGGTGACATCAAGGCTGGTCACTTCAGGTCCCCAAACCTGGTTCACATTATCATAACCTCTGATATAATGAATACCACTTTTCAGCAATCGGAAATCATACTGAGAGGCATCAAGTGTCATATCTTTACCATCAGCATGCTGCCCCTGCCAATACCAGGTAACTCCAGCAGGTACATCCCCTATGGCACGCAGGTACTCCTGCCCACAAGGCTCAATAAAATCCGGGGTTGGCGGTGGTGTGGCCAGGGTAAATATGATATTAGCTTTGACTCTTTCACTGACACAACCATCGAAAACCGTTTCTACCAGTACGCATACTGTTGAGGTGATATCGGTGACAGTATAGTTTGGGCCGGTATACAACAACTCACCTGCCAGACTAAACCAGTTAATGGTTACCCCTTCTTCTGGCTCTACTACCTGCAGCGTGGCATTTGCTCCGCTTTGATAAACCACCTTGTCTTCAACTACCGGAGCCGTGGGTGATGGATTAACAATAAGCACCTGCGGATTATTCATATCCCGGTAACCACAGGTAGGCCCATCAGCTACCACGATATAAGTGCCGGATTGCTGAATACCAGGCCATACCAGTTTGGCTCCATTACCTACCTTCTTGCTGATTTGGTCTATCTCTCCGTCTTTCTTCAGGTAGTATTCCATACCATCCTGTGATCCGTTAATGGCAATTTGTCCTCCCTCGATCGAACATACCGTTCCGCCACCACTCATATTGTAGACATCTACCTGTTCTACTTCAATCGTGACTTCATTTTCCATGGGCGCTGAAATACACCCGTTTCTGGAAGCAGATACCGTGAAAGTCCCTCCTTCATTAATATTCTCCCAAATGAGTGCGGAACCAGTGCCAGAAAGTGTCTCCAGTGCTTCCTCACCTCTGTAAAGGGTATAATGTACATCAGACTCCGAGTTACTCAATGTCAATTGTGTAGTCTCGCAATAGCGGGTCTCTCCAGGATGGCTCAAGGTATAAGCAATGGGTTCGGCATACTTTGAAATACTGACCTGAGCGCGCCCCGGGCTCGGGCACCCGCTCTCATTGACCCTCTCGATATATACAATGATGTTTTCAGAGTCAACAGGGACATTTAATGTTGTTACGTCCGTATCAATAGGACTGCCACCTTCATCTACATCGTATACGGCATAATAACCCCCTCCTGTAATTTCGGTGAGGGTCAGTGCTGTACTGGTAACATCATGACAGATGTTCACAACGGACGCATATGTCGGAGTCGATGGCAGGTCTACTCCTTCTACTGCAATTGTCAGGTAGCTGCTGCTCTCACAACTATTTCCATTGAGAGCATAGACATGATAAGTGGTAGTGCCACTGGAGAGAGTGACATCGATCTGATTGCCGGTGATCAACTGACCACTTCCATTCTCAACATCATCCCCTGTATTGGCATTGACCCAGCGGTAGCTGCTTCCTCCTGTAACGGCAAGCGGAATCGTAGTTCCGGTACAGCCTTCCAATGTGGTCGTAATACCGTTGTTCAACAAAGGGGCATCAGGAAGTGCATAGGGCTGAACATTCAGGTCAGTACTCTCATCCCAGTCCTGACAGGCACCTGTAGAAGTACCTTCCACATGGTAAATACCTGCGCTCGTTACATCCCAGACAAGGTCGTTCCCTTCTGTGCGGGGCGTGATCGCCAGCTCCTGGTCATTGCCGTCCTTAAATATCTTATATGAGACATTGGCCTGCTTATTCGTCAGGCTGATCGCAAATATGTTCTCTCCTACACAGGAATTGGTAGTAAGGGCAATGGTGGGCTTTATTACTTCAGGTGCGGTAGTAACCGTGAAGGATCTCTTTTCAGGACCCGTACAGTCCAGTCGGTTGATGCCTTCTACCTCATAGTTATTCGAGCCCGGAGCGGCCACGAAGGTAGCTACTGACTTAGTAGCATTGAAGGTTGCTCCGGCCGGTAAACCATACCAGTTGTATGAGTCAGCTCCGGAAACCTGAACCGATACCGTATTGTTCTCACAAAGTGTCAGGTCATTGGGGTTGGAGATCGTAGGCTTTCCGGGCAGGTCCACTCCTTCTACTGCGATGGTCAGGTAGCTGCTACTCTCACAACTATTTCCATTGAGAGCATAGACATGATAAGTGGTAGTGCCACTGGACAGGGTGACATCGATCTGATTGCCTGTGATCAACTGACCACTTCCGTTCTCAACATCATCTCCTGTAT
>JAAWWF010000038.1 GCA_021404565.1 Roseivirga sp.
GTAGGGGTTTCTTGTCCACTGTTTTAACCTTTTATAAGCAATCTATTCACAGTCAGTAGTCGGTCAAGCATCGGCGGGGCGTTCCACGGTGGGTAGTCGCCGGGTGCATCGCCCGTTGGGCTCAGGGTGGCGTCAGAGTCGGCCTGTGCTTCGCTTCGGCAAGGCTCCTGCATGGGCCTACTCAGGCGTTGCGGCAGGCTGGTAGGAGGTTTTGCCCCGTTGCGAGCTTCGGGGCGATCTTGGGCGGGTTGGAGAGCTTGGGGTTTTCTTTTTTGGGGTGCTTCCCGCTTCAGCGGGATCAGCCAGGCTTTGCCCTGGCTGTTTTTCTGCGGCCTCTGGCCGTTTTCTTGGGGTGCTTTTCTTCCCTGCCGAAAGCAGGTAAAACTTTGGGCTTCGCCCTGACCTAATGAACAGAAAGGAGGCGTAAATGCTGATAACCAACCGCCCCGCAAAGCATAAGGCAAAAAAGTGCATTCGCACACATTTGCCTTATGCACTGCTCTTGCCAACGCTCCGCTTCGGGAAGGGATAGTGCAAATTTCGCTGGGGGTGCTGTGGTGCTTTTCTGAACGGTAGTATGCCAGCGCCTCTTCCGTAGGCAGAGTGCCTATCCTCCATTTTTCCAAAGGATTGCCAGCGCACAAAAAATCATCGCCAATCCTTCGCAAAAATGGAGGTGTAATTTTTTTAGGCTGCTGGTTTAGATTGGTTGAGTGAGTGAGGGCCTCCATTAATCTTGATGGAGAGTTATTATCAGCTTGTTGTGTTGCTGCTTTATCTGCACTTTGTCGCCTTCTTTAAATCCCAATTCTTCTAACCATCGGCCTTCAAGTCGGATTTCTGGAACGGTGGTATAGTCCCACCTGCGAGGGCGATGTTTGGTGTAAATCTTTAATGTTCTAATGCGGCTCATTGGTAGTCTTTCAATCTTTTGGGTTCAGATGACTTTCTATTTTGATGCATGCGCATAACAGGTCATAGCATTCTTGGGCTACCGTGAGCAAATGGTTAGGGTTATCTGAAATGGGGTGTTTGTGGGCGTTTTCTAAAAAGGTATCGTAAATGGCAAACCATTGGTCTGATCGACTTTCTTCTATGCCCATGAGTTGTGAAACGGCCCTGTGTAAACCGAGAAAATGGCTGTCAGTATGCAAGTCCAGGCTACCAAGTCCGCTAATGAGTTGATTGTGTTTGAGATCGGCTTGAATGAGGTTGACAATAAGGTCTTTATTGGTATCAAAGCCTGCTTTCGCATTTCTTTTCATTTGTTAAATATTTAGAAATTCTAAACTATTGACAGATTAAAGAACAATGATATAGAATATCCATCATTCGTCAAAGAAAAAATCCAGAAATTCTAAATCAAAAACTCATTCTTCTAAATTTATGCTCGAAAAACCGAATGAATCATGACAGATTTGGGATTGTACCTTGCAAAAAAATCGATCAGTAAAGCAGCAGTTTCGAGCCGAACCGGAATAAGTCGTTCGAGGCTTAGCGAGTTGACTTTAAATCCAACGACTCATTTAAGGGCAAGAGAATTGTACCTAATTGCTTTGGCGATTGATATAGACCCTTGTGAGGTGTTGAAAGAGATTTACTCGGATGTGAAGCTGGAAGACTAACAATCTACCATATATGAAATGATTGGTTAACTTCTCAATTACAAGAAAACACAAGGTTTTATTCTATAAAGGAACCTAAACTTTATTATAGCCAAGTTGCTTTCTTATCCAATCTGACAGTATTTCGCGTGTTTTTTTCCGAGCCTTGAAAAGGCCAATAACAGAAAGACCAAGAGTTCCCATTAAGGTAAATACCAATGAAATAAGTTTGTTGTCAGGGTTCTTTATTGCATAATATATAAGGTAACCTAATCCAGACAGCAGAATAAAGATGATTGTATTCACTATCCATTTTCCAAACGAATCGGTTCGCTTTAAGAATTTTGGCAGAAAGCTCTTGTAAGACACCAAGCCTTCTTGATCAGAGAATCCTTTCCATGTAATAATAAGATCAATTGCTTTTAGACTGCATACGTTTACAAAGTCTGACTCATAGAAAGGGAAAGGCATTTTAGTGAGGTTTGAATACAAGCGATTCAGGTCTAAATTAGATGGGTTTGATTGACCAGATAAGAACAAATAAACAAATTCAATTTGCTGAAAGGATCGCTCAGTATTGGCACTATTGCCATTTAGCAATTGAGTAAAGGTGTGAGTAACTTTTTTTAATTCAGCATCTCCACCAGCTCGTAAGTCAATAACCTCATGGAGCCAATCATTTTTAACTTGGAATTTCTTTGTACCAGCGATTAACAAAAGGATTAAAAAGTCATTGTAAATCCAGTGTGATTTTGCTGTTGGTTTCCTGCTTGAAAATGCTTCATAAGCACTTTCGAACCGTGATTTGTTATCAATAGCCAACGCAGCTAAAATTTCATCGCTTACTGCTCTGGCATCGCTATAATTGGTTACCGCAGGAGTAGCTTTATAATCCCTGAATAAATAATCGACAACGTTTTTTTGCTCTCCATTTTCAAGCAGATGGTTTATGTAACTCGATTTGTTTTCTACAAAAACCATTTTTTAAACTTTAGTTTAGATGTACTGATAACATTCGGGTTCCAGCCTTCAATTTGACGCAGTCGTGAGAGTAAACGAGCAATAAGGTTAGCATAGTAAAGAGACACAGGCATCTGCGAAGGAAAAAAGGTACGCCATGAAAGAGACGTAAATGTGAAAATCTGTTGTGTAATGTAATTTAAGTCATGAAATGTGGAATCTGGATGAATCCTAATTAAAACAGGGCGACTAATTCCCTGTCGAATCGTTTTAATCTCTTTTGGCCCTTTTAACTGAAGTAGACAAGAATAGCTGTTTAATACTACGTTTGTACCCCGATCAGGAACCAACGCCCCTTTGGTTTTATTGCTCCATGTTATTCCTTTTTGTTTTTCATCAAATAACATTAGCGGATGGACATCGGATATCGTGACGAAAGCAAATTTAATTTGGTAATTTTCAAATTCGCTAACCAATTTATTGACTACCTCTATTTCAATGTTTTTAAGTGGTTTAAAGACATGAAATACAATTCTAACGGTATCACCATTTTGCCATCCATCTTGACTTGACAACAATTCGATGGAGGTCTTTAAACTATTTAGCAATTCTTCAAAATACTGGGCATAGGGGACATCCCTACTACGGTCACCCAAAAGGTATCTCCCATCAGCAGAAAAGAATGTGGTAATACCCACAACTTTTGCTTGTTCAGCTTGAGTATATTTGTTTTGACGCGTTACTGAACTTCCAATACCAATTATTAATTCACGGTCAATGTTCTGATTTGCAGGAATAACCCAAGGTGTACCACCTAATTTGGCATACATCTGTAAGCAAACGGCATTTAATAAAGCTTCGAGACCATTATCTGAGAGCCGCGTATTATCAGACTTGATAAATTGGACCGGAACTGCCAGAGCCATCAAATTGGCTTTTAAGTGATAATAAGGGTTTTGGTCTGGAGTCCTGCTTTTGAACTCTTGTTTTGTTTCTACAATGGCCAGATCAAATAAATTATCACTATGGTCTCTAACCGCCTTTTCTACGGCTGATTTGTATGTGGATAGATCGTAATCATCGATTTCGTGCCAAACGAAATCAATATCGTGTAGCTTGTATTTGTCTACTATTCCTTTTTTAAACCAATTAGAATTTGGCAACCCACTCTTCAATTTTCCGAGAAAGCTCGAATACCCCCCGCGATTTGACCGATGGCAGATGACCAAAACCTTAGGTCTTTTTATTTCAAAAGTCGTATCGTCCCAAGGGCCATATTGATTCAGCCCATAATCAGAACCGTAATTAGTTTTTAACCCTGCATAGTCAAATATGTAAGTCGCTTTCTTTAGAGAGAATGATGTCTGGGGTACGAGACTCTGGTCAGATATTGTAAAATTGAACCCATCTGCATTATGAAAGTTCAAAGTGGATAGTAGTTTGGCAGTTGCGTCAAGTTGTTTTTTGAGTTTTACCGCGTTGTATCTCTCTATGTCATTTGAGCGAAGCCCTGCAAAGACTCTATTTGCTTTTGATTCCCCAAGTTTGAATGAGATATATTTCTCAATATTCCCTTTCGTTTTGTTTATGTAGAGTTCATTTAGAGGGAACTCTACTTCTCCTTCATTTGTGTCAATTTTCGCTGTTTTACCGTTTGTTGATATAAATCGACCAACTAAGGATTCATCTGCTGCAAGTACACCTTCCATTCCATGTAAATGCTGTGCATGAATGATGTCTAACTCTTGAAGATTAAACGACTCTCTGTAAAGTTGTTCGCAGTTAATGTTAAAAATCCATCGATAACTTTCGTTGATAACAGCACCAAAAACGGTCTTATCCCCTTCTTGGATGTCTCGAAACTGCACCTCAGTTTGTTTTGTAAAGCCGATTTTTTCTTTCATCCCAGCAGGCAAAGAGCCTTTGATTAGGTCATGACTATCTTGTCGGGAAAGAAATCGAAAAGGGTAAAAATCAAGAGGAAGGATGTTTAGGTATTTATCTCGAAATGTTCTAAAGAAAATGTGTTTAATGAGAGATCTAATTATCCGTGGATTTTCCTCGACATTCAGTGTGACCAATTCACCCTCTTCAATTTCTTTTTCTCCGTTTCGGGAGATATAGATATAATCATCTGATCGAAAGAAAGAGTGAGTGCCATTATGGTCACGTCTCAAACTCTTTAATTTTTCCGCTTCGTATGGTGTTCGTTGAATTTGAAAATCCTCAAACGATATTTCAATGGGGTAAAAATTTGATTGCATATTTTGAATTTGCATTCAAAACATCATTTATTATGCCAATTAAATATTTCATATATTATTCTGACATTCTTACAGTTATGGCATTATTCCTGTCAGTGCTCTAATAAAATTCATGGCAGACGGTTTTGTGGAAACCATTGATAACTCTGCGAGTTACCAACAGTTACCACAAAATAGTAGTAGCAATAGCTGTTTTTAAAATTGAGTTGATTTCAAAAATCAGCAGATAAGGCCAGCCCTTCCTTTACCCCGCCCTTCTTTGCCCATTTCTAAAAACACGCCCTATCGGGCACTTATTTTTAGAAAAGCGCAAGCCCTCTGCTTGTAAAGTCCACGCTCTTTGCCGCTTGTGGCGGCATGGCATTTACACCACCTTTCTGTTCATTAGGTCAGGGCGAAGCCCAAAGTTTTACCTGCTTTCGGCAGGGAAGAAAAGCACCCCAAGAAAACGGCCAGAGGCCGCAGAAAAACAGCCAGGGCAAAGCCTGGCTGATCCCGCTGAAGCGGGAAGCACCCCAAAAAAGAAAACCCCAAACCCTCCAACCCCCCCAAAACCCCCCCAAACACCCAACAGCAGAAAAACCCCCCACCCCCCCCCCCCCCCCCCGCGGAGGCC
>JAAWWF010000039.1 GCA_021404565.1 Roseivirga sp.
GGGGGGCAAAGGGGGGCCATTTTTTGACCCTGTTGCCGGGGATTAATTGGGAAGGTGCATACGGAACTCCGGGAACCAACCTGGATTATAGTATCAGGGGAGGCAGAAACCGACAGACCTTGATTTTGATTGATGGACTGCCTATCAATGACCCATCGTCTATCTCCAATGATTATGATCTGCGTTTGCTTAATGCCAATGCGGTTGAATATATCGAGATATTGAAGGGAAGTGCAAGTACCCTTTATGGAACGGGAGCTGCCGCAGGTGTGATCAATATCAAAATGAAGGAAGCCTCCACAGAGACTCCGGAAGTTACGGTTTCTCAATTGGTAGGTTCTTTCAGAACAGCCAATACCAATGCCGATGTGCAGGGTAAGTCGGGCAAATTGAGCTACCTGGCTTCAGGCTCTTATGCCATCAGCGAGGGTATTTCAGCAGCTGAAGACACTAATCCCAATGTCGACTTTGGTAACGATGGTTTTAATCGTTATGCGGGCCGCACCAAGCTGAGATATGCGTTTTCTGACGACTTCAGCCTGGGAGCGAATTTCTCGTACGAGCGTGTCAAAGCAGATTATGACGATGGCGCTTTTCTGGATGCTGACAATCAGTTCAATATCCGTCAGGTGAGTTATGGCCTGAACCCAAAACTGAATCATGGTCTGGGCAGCCTGGAGTTGAAGTTGAATTTCAACAGAGTGAAGAGAGCATTCGTGTCGGCTTTTCCTTCCAACGCCAAAGGCAAAAACCTGCAGGGAGATTTGACGAACCAGTTTAACCTGACAGACAATGTAAGATTGATTGCCGGTATCCAGTATCAGCAGTTTAAGTTCGAAACCAGTACTGACGAGCCGGATGTTACCAATTTCGATCCTTATGTCAACCTGTCGGCCGACTTGTTCTCGGGAATGACTTTCAATGCGGGAGTGAGGTTGAACAATCATAGCGAGTATGGAAACAACTTCATCTACAGTGTGAATCCGTCTTACTTGCTTGATCTGGGTAATGAAAACAAGCTGAAGTTTTTCACCAGTTATTCAACCGCCTTTGTGGCACCCAGCCTGTTTCAACTCTTTGCTGATTTCTTTGGTAATGCCGATCTGGAAGCTGAAGAAACTGAATCGTTTGAGTTCGGCCTTTCGCTCTACTTGTCCGACAAGCTGACCTTGAATGCAGAGTATTTTGACAGAACAGAGGAAAACGCGATTGACTTTGTATCTCAGTTTGACAATAATGGCAACTTCATTGGCGGTGGTTATGCCAATGTTGCCGGTGAAAGAAAAATCGATGGAGTCGAATTTGACCTTGAATGGCAGGTATCAGAACCATTAAGAATTACAGCGCATTATGCCAACTATAACTTTGGCAACCCGGCCCAATTCTACCGTATCCCTGACCAGAAGTATGGTTTGAGTGCCCAATACGCGATCAAAGAAGGCACGGTGATTGGACTGACGCATAATCACTTTGGAGACAGAGAAGCTGCTATTTTCTCAGATCCGTTTTTGGTAACACTCGATGGTTACGACATTGTGGATTTTACCATCTCGCATGAGCTCTTTGAAGGGAAACTCATCTTCACAGGTGCGATCAATAACCTCTTTGATGAAGATTTTGTGGGAGTTTATGGCTTCAACACCCGTCCTGCCAATTTCAACCTCGGTCTTACAGCCAGATTCTAATTTGACGACTGAGGAACTAAATAGTTACTATCCTTTCCTCTGCTCCTGGAGTGGGGGAAAGGATAGTTATTTTGCCTTTTACAAAGCCATACAAAATGGGGCTATCCCCAAAGTGCTCTTCAATGTAATGAACGAACACGGAGATCGCTCGAGGTCACATGGCATACCCAGGGAAGTTCTTTTAGAGCAAGCCTCCTGTTTGGGTTTACCAATAGAGTTTATCGAATCAACCTGGTCGGAGTATGAACAACGCTTTATAGCAAAACTAAAAGACCTGAAGGCTGCATACGAGTTTACCCATGCGGTATATGGAGACATTGATATACAGTCGCACAGAGACTGGGAAGAGAAGGTATCTACGGCAGCCGACCTTACCGCTGTACTACCGCTCTGGCAAGGTGACCGTCTCAATCTGGTACATGATATGATTGACTGTGGCATCAGGGCTTTGATCGTCTCCTGTAGAGCTGAGTATGCAGATCAAATCCTTGGTAAGTACATTGACAAGAATCTTATCTCAGTTTTTGAACAGCTGGGTATCGATGCCTGTGGTGAAAACGGGGAGTATCATACCCTGGTGGCGGATGGTCCGGCACATAAGCGGCCCCTTATCATAGATAGAGGCAAGCAGGTGACACATGGACATTATTCATTTCTGGAACTAACCTTATGATCTATTATATCACAGGCGGACAGCGCTCCGGTAAATCAAGTTATGGTCAGCGACTGGCCTTGAGCCTCTCAGACAACCCCGTTTACCTGGCCACTTCCCGGCATTGGGATGGTGACTATGAAAAACGAATTGAGCGCCATAAGGCAGATCGCGACCATCGCTGGGACAATGTGGAGGAAGAAAAGACATTGAGTGTTCATGACTTTACCGGCCGTGTGGTGATGGTGGATTGTATTACCCTTTGGCTGACCAATTACTTTGTCGATACCAAAAATGATGTAGAAGCTTGTCTGGAACAGGCGAAAGCCGAGTTTGATCAGCTTATACAGCAGGAGGCCACCTTTATCTTTATCTCTAATGAAATAGGTATGGGAACCCACGCTCATACAGATGTAGGCCGGAAATTTACCGATCTGCAGGGCTGGATGAATCAATACATTGCAAAGAAAGCGGATGAGGCCTGGTTAATGGTTTCCGGAATACCCATGAAATTGAAATAATATGGCACATAAATCCCTGTTCAACTGGAGTGGAGGTAAAGACAGTGCACTGGCCCTTTTCCATACCCTCAACAACCCTGACCATAAGGTGGAATGCCTGATGACCAGCCTCAACAGTGAGGCTGACCGCATTTCCATGCATGGAGTAAGAAAATCTATGCTCGAAGCCCAGGTCAAAGCCATTGGTTTGCCTCTTTCCATTCTCTCTTTGCCGGGTGAGATTTCCATGGAAGATTATGATGCCCTGATGAGAAAGCAGATGGCCGGTTTCATAAATCAGGGCATAACTCACTCGGTTTTTGGAGATATTTTTCTGGAAGACCTTAAGAAGTACCGGGAGCAAAAGTTGGCTGAGGTGGGACTTATGGGATACTTTCCTTTATGGAAGCGCGATACACGAGAACTGATCAGAGAATTTCTGGATCTGGGTTTCAAAACAATGGTGGTTTCAGTAGATGGAAGTAAGCTGGACCAGTCTTTTGCCGGGCGTGAGTTGGACGAGTCATTTTTAAGCGATCTGCCCTCAAATGTAGATCCCTGTGGAGAAAATGGGGAGTTCCATACTTTCGTTTTCGAAGGTCCCATTTTCGATAAACCAGTCCACTTTACTAAAGGAGAAGTGGTCGGCAAGGAATACAAACTGTCAGGTGAAACAGATAAAACAGTTACCTATTGGTTCCAGGACCTACTACCCATTGACAATTAATTAGTGATGCATTACGAAATCAAAAAGCCTTCGACAGAACTGCTGGATCAGATCAAACATAAGATTAATACACAAA
>JAAWWF010000057.1 GCA_021404565.1 Roseivirga sp.
TTGGTTTGGTTTTTCTTTTTCCTTCCATTCCTTCTCAATTTCTTCAGCCCGTTCTGGTCTGTCAAGACTGCCCAATTTGCCCATCAGGAAACTTTCTTTAACAGTTTTAAGCTCTTCCGGGTCCGAGCATGCCACGAGAGAGGTTCATCAAGAGACATGTATGGCTGGCCCCAGGTGGTCAACAATGGCATGAAATAGCTCTTCATGGATGTGAATTCCAAGGTTCTTTGTTTCTTCTTTGAAATCTGCGAGTGCTTCTTCGTAAGTAGGCATTTTTTTAGATTTTTTGTTTTGGTAAATATTCGGATGTTTAAATAATGAAAAAAATAGGAATATATAAAGTTTATACTTTGAAATTTTAACCAGAAATACCTGTCTGAAGAGGGGATGGTTGCATTTTTGACCAACAGAAGTGTTAGCCCTTATACCCAGGTTTAAGAATTACCTTAATGATCCTCTTCTGCTTTAGCTGGAAATAACAGGGCTGAAATCTCCTCCAGCAACTTGTCCTTAGCTGATGGGGCCTGGTTGGCCAGAACGATGATGGTTTTACCGCTGGCCGGATATCTCACAATAGATGATTCATAGCCCGGCCAGAGGCCATTATGATCCAGTCGTTTACCACGGTCAATGCCGTTAATCGTGAAATGCTCTCTTACATACCAACCAAAACCATACTCGGCCGAGCTGTTATCGGTGAGTTGATGGGCAGTAAAGGCTTCTTCGAGTGTTCGTTGATTTACCAGCTGATCAGCCGTCAAAGCCTGTTCCCATTTGAGTAAATCTGTTGACCAGCTCATGCCAAAGGAGGACCTGAAGTTTTGACTATTGGCATCGTATAGTTTCCCGAATACATATTGCTCCATCTCATTGCCCTTGTACTGTTCTGAGTAGATAGCCGTAGAAGTCATGCCGAGAGGGTCAAGAATTTTTTCATGAAGTAGGGTTATATAGTGCTTTCCAGTGGTTTCTTGTAGAATCATGGCCAGCAGAAAGTAACCTACATTTGAGTATTCCCATTTTTCTCCGGGGTTGAATGATAAAGGCGGTTTTTGTTGCTCCAGGTATTGCAGTACTATCTCATTATGATACACCTTGCTTCGGTCCATATTTTGAGCTCCCCACATAAAAAAGGGCCTTTCGGCTATTCCTGAGGTATGGGTAAGCAAATGTCTGATGGTAATATCCTTGTAAGGCAGGCCAGGGAAGTAGTTGAGAATGTTGTCCTCATAACTCAACTTACCTTCTTCTTTCAACATCATTATCAGCATGGCAGTAAACTGCTTTGAAATTGAAGCGATTTCAAAAACAGAAGCCTGGTCTATCAGGTGTGTGGAGTCAAGGCTGGTGTAACCATATTCTTTATTGATCAGAACCCCGCTGTTATCGGCCACGAGCACCGCACCGCTAAACTCACGGTTAGCCTGATAGACGCTTACAAGGCTATCAACCTGATGTGCGATAAGCTGTTTTTGAGAAACAGTCGATTGATGAGGTTGACCGTTACAGCTCCAGAAAACAATGGAGACGATGAGAAGAAAGGGAATTATGGACCTGTTCATGCTTTTTTTGGCATGAGACAGCATGAGCCCTACAGGGGTTGCAGGTTAAACTCCGATATCCTCATTCCATAGACTGGGCTTCTCGGCAATAAACTTTTGCATCAGCTGGTAGCTATCTTCATCGTTGAGTACCTGTACGTCAACACCACGTGATTTAAGCAACTCTTCTTCACCCATAAATGTGCGGTTTTCTCCTATTACCACCTTGGGAATGCCATAGAGCAGAATAGTACCTGAGCACATGGGGCAGGGCGAAAGCGTGGTATATAATACACATTCGCGGTATACGGCAGCAGGTTGCCGCCCTGCGTTTTCAAGGGCGTCCATTTCACCATGTAAAATGACACTGCCATCCTGAACACGCTTGTTGTGGCCGCGGCCGATGATTTTGTCTTTATGCACAAGGATGGAACCTATGGGAATTCCACCCTCATTGTAGCCTTTTTGTGCCTCGGCCAGGGTTTCTCTATAGTAGTCTGCTGTAGTCATCGTTGAGGATTTAATGTAAGTTAAGGTTTTCCTGAAAAGACAAATTCTAATTGCGCAGACCGGTTCTGTTTTGTCTACAGAAAGTCTTATGAGCTTATATTCCCTGTTCACTCATAAGCCTGTTCACTGATTCCTGATAACTGGCTATATTAAGCTCTTAATCAACCGCAAACCTTATACATGTCTGGCCGAATTCTACTAACCACTCTCGCTGCTCTACTGATAATTAGCTGTAATCCCTCCGTGGAGGTAACAGAAACCATTGATCCGGAGGCGTATTGGGGCGAGAACCCCTGGCCTGAAATACGTAAAAAACGGATTAGTCAGCTTTTACCCAAGGCAATGACGGCTGCAGGGGTGGACTGCTGGCTGGTGATTTGCAGAGAGAATAACAATGACCCTATGGCCGACCATGTGGGGGGAGAAAATGCAGGAGGTACCGCTGCTTTTTTATTTTATTCAGATGAAGAGGGCTTTCATTCCAGGGTATATTCTCCATCCGGAGAAGCCACTGCCCTGGATGAGCTGGACATTCACGATGAAGTGTTGCGGATAGAGAGAGGTAAATCAGCGGTAAGCCAGGCGGCTGATTTTATCAGAAAAAAGAAATTCAGAGCAATCGCGATCAACTCTTCCAACTCCAATTCTGTGGCAGACGGGCTTAGTTTTACCCAGCGTCAAAACCTGGAAAGGGCTTTAGGAGCAGCTACAAAGCAGTTGGTCTCCTCTACAGAACTGGTTTATGAATGGCTTTCAATCAAGCTGCCCGAAGAGGTGGAGATATTGAGAAAAGCCGCCCGCCTCACAGCCGATTGGCAGGTGGAGGCTTATGCGCAGGTAGTTCCGGGAAAATCGACAGATGCCGAAATTGCTCGCTTTCTTAAGCAAAAAATGGCTGAATATGGTGTGACTGATGGCTGGGCACCAGATCAGAATCCTAATGTAAATTCAGGCCCTGACCGGGGCCATTCACATGCTACTGACAAGGTAATTATGCCAGGTGATGTAATTCAAATCGATTTTGGCATCAAGCTCTACGATCGCTGGGTGAGCGATATCCAGCGTTTTGCTTATGTGCTGAAGCCTGGCGAAACCGAAGCTCCTGAAGAGATGGCCTTTTATTGGAAAAGTGGCAAGGCGGGTAGCAGAGCTGCTTTGGCAGCCATGAAACCAGGAGTGAAGGGAGTAGAGGTAGACCGTGCGCAACGGGTGCTGATGGAAGAGGCTGGCTCATTGTACGTCCCCTGGAGTACCGGGCATCCTGTAGGTTATGTTGCTCATGATGTGGGCCCCAACCTCGGGGGCTCACAGTCGAAGAATGTAAGGCCTGCCGCGGAAAAGCTACTGAAAGAGGGGATGACCTTTGCTTTTGACGGGTTTCATTGCTGGAAGCGGGCGGATGGCACGGAAAAGACCATTTCAGTGGAAGAGATGGCGGTTGTGACCGCAACCGGAGCAGAGTACTTAATTGCTCCACAGGAAGAACTCATTCTAATAAGGGGAGCAAAATAGGAGAGATGACTGAAGGGAAGGACTTGTCGTGTAAGACTTGCGGTACCACGCTTCATGGAGATTATTGCCATGTTTGTGGAGAGAAGCTGCTGAAACCGGAAGACAAATCCGCCAAGAAATGGCTGGGCGATCTGTTGTCTAATATCTGGATGCTGGATGGAAAACTCTTTAACAGCCTGAAATGCCTGTTGCTGAAACCAGGCAGGTTTGCCCGGGACTATTCACAGGGCATCAGAAAGCCTTATGTAAAACCCCTGAACCCCTTTCTGATGGTCAACCTGATTTACTTTCCCCCCCAGGGTTAAAAGACAGATGCCCCAAAGCGCTGTTATAGCCCGGCTGGTCGAAACCAAGTATGGCAGTGCTGAAGATAACAGCAAAGCTTATCAGGAATATGAAACCCGATACAACACCAAAACGGATGAGGTAAGCAAGCTGATCATCATTGTGCTGGCTCCCTTGCTGGGGATCCTGCTGTATGCACTTTTCAGAAACAGCGGGCTTTTCCTTTCAGATGGCTTCAATCTGGC
>JAAWWF010000011.1 GCA_021404565.1 Roseivirga sp.
AATAAGCTTCCTTTTTTTAACAGCCAATCAATCTCCAACAGCGTTTTCCACAGTTGCCCTGAGATGGCCTGGAGTTTAGTTTGAGCCCTCCAGGTGGCCGATTAGGGCAACCCTCAATCGTCCGATCACTCAATCGGTCAGACGAATAAAGGAGCGTTATAAAGAATAACAATAATGAATAATATAATATTTGATTTAGAGGCTACCTGCTGGGAAGGCAGGGATAAAAGCCCTAATGAAACCATAGAGATCGGAGCCGTATTGGTAAACGATCGGAAAGAAATCATATCAGAGTTTGAGCAGTTCGTACGACCGCTCAAATACCCTCAACTTAGCAAGTTCTGCACAGAGTTGACTTCTATTCGGCAGTCAGATGTAGACGATGCGCCCTACTTCGGTGAAGCCACAGACCTTTTTAAGCAATGGTTTGGTTTCGGGAATGAAGATTACAGGCTTTGCTCCTGGGGCTTTTATGATCGGAAGCAATTGGAGAGTGACGGCCGAATTCACGGCCTTGACAATGGCTGGGTCGAAAAACATATTAGCCTGAAACATCAGTATGGGAAGTTCAAAAACCTGAGAAGGGCCATAGGCATGAAGACTGCCCTCAAAAATGAAGGCCTGACTCTGGAAGGAACGCATCACAGAGGAATCGATGATGCTCGAAATATTGCCAAAATCTTTATCAGGCACTTCGATCATTGGAGGTTTTAGAGAGTCGCTGGTTACAAGATTCTCAAGCACCCTGATTTAAAATTCCGAAAATTTGACTGGTTCATTTCTTCGAATTTAGTACATTGGAATCCAATGCATTGTTAAATAAGTATGCAATCTTCACAACTGCTTAAAGGCACATTTTATACGATGATCCTCAAGGTTCTTTCAGAAAGTGAAAGAATGTATGGCTATGAGATAGCTCAGAAGGTCAAATCTCTTTCGGGTGATGAAATTATAGTTAACGAGGGTTCCCTTTATCCTATTCTTCACAAGATGGAAGAAGAGGGAATGGTGGTAGCTGAGCGTATCGATATTGGTAACCGCACCCGCAGATACTACACGCTGACTGACTCAGGCACCGCGAAGGTGCCGGTAAAACTTGAAGAGTTTGAGCAGTTTGTTGAGGTAGTAAGGCGTGTGTTATACCCCACTGTTAGCTGATATGGGCGTTGAACTGAAAAAGTCGCAGGTAGCATTTATCAGGAAAGACCTGGAGAAAAGGGGGGTATATTACTCTCCTCTACAGGAAGATGTGGTAGATCATATTTGCACGGCTGTTGAGGCAGAGATGACAATGGGGGTGCGGTTTAAAGATGCCTATGTCAGTTCTCTACAGCAGTTTTATCCGGCTGAGGTCAGTCAGCTGCAAAATCAAACACTCAAAAATCTCAACTCTATGACACTACTTTCGAGCTATTTGCGTACGGCATTTCGAAACCTGACGAAGCATAAGGGCTATACGGCCATCAATCTGCTTGGGCTCACTACGGGGCTCGCAATCTGTCTCCTTATTTTCTTGTTCATTCGGTATGAACTTAGCTATGACAACGAGCATCCGGGGGAAAATCTATACAGGCTTACCTCGACTATCCGACAATCTGGAGGGCAGGTAATGAACACCGCTCTGACAGGAGCACCATGGGGCCCCGTAATGGTAGAAGAAATTCCCGAACTGCTGGAGGCAGCCAGGTTTATGAAATACAGGTTGGATGTGCTGGTGGCTTATCCCAAAAAGAATCAATCCTATTATGAATCCAATCTGATCTGGGGCGATCAGTCCGCTCTTCAGTTTTTTGATCTTCCGCTGATAGAGGGAGACAGGGAATCTGCCCTGGTAAACCCGAACAGTGCCGTAATAAGTGAGGCCACGGCCAGGAAATTTTTTGGTGATGGGAATGCGATAGGTGAGATACTCCAGTACAATAATGAAGTCGACCTTATTGTGACCGGGGTGATGCGTGATATGCGGGAAAATGTGCATTTCAAGGCCGATATCATTGCCTCTTTCAATACACTTCAGAGTTTTTGGGGTACCATCAACAGTTGGACCATACAATATTATTATACCTACTTCAAAATTCAGGAGGGAACAGATATTAAGCAATTGGAGGCCAGGTTTCCTGGCTTCTTCGAAAAGCATATCGGTAAAGAATGGACAACGAGAAGGTCTGCTCAGTTACAGGCTGTTTCTGATATCCATCTGAGGTCAAACCTGGGGAGTGAACTGAAGGCTAATACGAATATCAGCTACCTCTACCTGCTGGCCCTTATTGCCTTGATTATTCTTTGCATGGCCTGTGCCAATTTTGTGAATCTCAACATAGCGCGTTCGCTCAACAGGCTAAGGGAGGTAGGTATTCGCAAGGTAATGGGGGGCTTGCGCATAGATCTTATGGTGCAGTTTGTCATAGAGAGCAGTGCCCTCGTGGTGCTGGCACTTTTACTATCTCTCTTTACAGCGTCACTGCTGTTGCCCTTTTTCAATAACCTCCTGGGAAAGGATCTCACCCTGTTCGTTGAGCTGGATTGGATGCTGGTCTTTTTTCTCTTGACTATAGTGATCGTTGTAAGTCTTGTTGCTGGTGCTTTGCCCGGGCTGTATGCTTCCAGTGTTAAGCCTGTAGTTGCGCTCAAAGGTAAGCTGGAGCAGGTGCTTGGGAAATTTACCCTGAGAGACGCTCTGGTGCTGTTTCAATTCTCAATCTGCATTTGCCTGATCATTGCCGTTGGGGTTATCAGGTCACAGCAGCGGTACATCATGTCCAAAGACCTGGGCTATGATCAGGAGCAGTTGCTCATGCTGTCGACCAACAATATTCCGACAGGCCGACTAGAAATAGTCAAGAACGAGCTGCTTGATCTGGCTGAGGTAAGCGAAGTTTCCATCACCTCTCATCAGCTGGCCGGAGATCAACCCTATCACTCTTCCTATGTGTTTTCTAATGCTGAAAGGGGCTATGATACCCTTTTGTTAGGCCGGTTGCATGTGGATATGGATTTTATCAAAACCTATTCGCTGGAGCTGCTTGCCGGGCGTGACTATAACCCTGCCATTGCCAGCGATACGGCTTCGTTTCTAATTAACGAAACTACGGTGAAACAGCTGGGACTGGCATCTAATGAAGAGGCCATCAACCTGATGATCAACTATCGGGCACAAGGAGAAAACCATCGTTACAGGCGTACAGGTAGGGTAATCGGGGTAATTAAGGATTTTCATTTTCAAAGTCTGCACCATGAGGTTGAGGGCTTTGTAATGGACCTGCAGCCGGCAAGAGCTCACTTTATCGCCTGTAAGATTGCAGGATTGGACAACTTTGAGCGCACCTTAAAATCGATTGAGGTTAAGATGGCGGAGATGGTTCCTGATACTCCATTAGATTACTTTTTTATGGATGACAGACTGGTCATGCAGTACGCTACCGAGGCACAGCTAAGCACGCTGTTATCTATTGCCACTGTGGTTGCGTTGATCGTAGCCCTTCTGGGACTGGTTAGTTTGGTCTCACAAATGACTGCCTTCAGACGAAAGGAAATCGGTGTCAGAAAGGTGTTGGGAGCAAGCTCACAGGGAATTGTAATCATGATCTCCAAACGCTTTGTTCTGGTCATTCTCATTAGTCTGCTCATCGCAGGAGCCGCAGGCTATTTCTGGATGGACAACTGGCTAAACAACTTCTCTCATAGAATTGGGTTTCCCTGGTACCTTGTCCTATTGGCGGGTTTGCTGAATCTGGCTGTCACCCTCAGTATAGTACAACTGATTGCAGGCAGGGCTGCACGACTCAATCCGGCAAAAACACTCCGGTACGACTGACGATCAGATGCTTTTCAGAAAGTTTTTGACCTGAGCCCAATAACTGCCATTATCATCGAATTTAGCCCATAAGGCTCTCGATCCATGATTTCCTTTGGTATCAGGTAAGAAGAATTTCTTTTTACCATCAGGAATACTCTGATGAATACCCCACCAACTGCCTTTCTCATTTTTAGCGGAGGTGATAAAGCTTGGCACTTTGATGTTCTTAGCGCTGGAGCTGATAAAGCTTTTGCTGCCAAAGTATTCTCCCGGAGAGAAAGAAAGTACGGCATCCATATTATCTGGATAATCTCCGGCATATTTAAGCACTAAAGCAGAGGAGTAAGAGCTGCCCCAAATAATGAGCTGATCCGGCTTGTATTGTGTTTTGGCATAAGCTACGGCTGCTTCAATGTCCTGAAAGGCGTCCACATAAGTCGTCTTTTTACCGGCCTTTTTTGCCCGGGCATTCGTTTCATTCTTGACGTCATTTACGCCTCCTCCTGATCGCTGGTCTACTGCCAGACAGGTATAGCCCAGAGCATTAAGTTTGGGTGCAATTTCCTTATACTCACCACGGCTCCAACCTGCCTGGTGAAATAGGACTATCACTTTTTTGCTGCCACTTTGCTCATAAACGTCAGCCGTAATGGTGAGTCCATCAGCCGCGTTGAATTCCACAGTTTTCTGGGCATGTGCTGTACCAATGGTCAGGCAAAGTGAGAGTGTAAGGAGAAACTTCATAGGTCTGGTGTTAGTTTTTATTTGTCATCATTAACCCGATTGAGGTTAATGATATTGTACTGTCTTTGATGCAGGTAAGTTCCTGTTAAATTAAGAACAGTCCTATTCTTTTATGATTGGAGCACAGGCATTTGTCGGCAAAGCTGCTTTTTAGAGCGTGTAAGCTTTGGCCAACAATAGCTTTTGTGGCTGTGATCCATCGTTAATCAGTGTTAAAGTTGGCACCTGCCCCCTCTGAAATGCGTATAATTGAAGTGTGAAACGGAATATCCGAATAGCGTCTCTGACTATGTGGGTGAGCCTGATTGGACTGTTGTCTTTTCAGGTGTACTGGATTTCTACGGCTTATACTCAAAAGAAAGAAGAGATTGAGGCTGAAATCAAAGATGCCTTTTCAAAGGCCAATAATGGACTGCTCATAAAAAAACTTGGGAACCTGAGTGGTATGGAGGTAAGTATTTCAGCGGAAGGAGACTTCTTTTCCCCAGATACTATTGTGATAGCCAGTCCGGGGATGAGTAGGAAAGAAATGGAGGTTTTGGGGCACTCACTAAGCTATTCGATGACCATTTCCACTGATGAGGACGAAGTTGATCTTCTAAAGGATAATGTGCTTTCGGGTATAGGAGATGTAATCAACAAGGCTACTCACGGAATTGAGAAATCAAGGTTTATGTCGCGCGGAGATATTACTGAGGCCGATTTCAGCTTTATGGATTCCCTTTTGGGCGCTTACCTGGAGCCGGTTAACCTGGAAAATGCATACGTGCTGACATTTGGCCATATGAACAGCGAAGAGTTTGAGTTTCCCACAGAGCTGCCCACTATTCCACGGTCAAGCGTAAAAACACAATCACTTATACAGCCGCTGTCATTTGGCTCGCGGGATAAAATGGCCAAGCTGATCTTTCCTGAACGGGAGGTGGTCAAATCATCTCTTTCCAGTATAAGTCTGATCATTGTGGCTTCGGTAGTAATGCTGGGATTGTTCGTGGGAGCCTGGTATTACATTGTTAAAAGCCTGCAGCGCCAGTATCAGCTTACCCTGATGAAGGACGACTTTATCAGTAATATGACTCATGAGTTAAAAACTCCGGTCACGGCTTCATCGCTGGCTTTGGAGGTAATTGCGAAAAATGACAAGGTTAAAACCGATAAGCAACTTACGAGCCTGATTGGCATTGCCAAAACCGAGCAGGAGCGAATGCTGGGAATGATCGACACCATTCTGGAGAGTACTACCCAAAACGGAATGCCTGATGAAGACCTTTCTGAATTATGTCTGAACGAAGAGCTGGAGGCGGTCAGCGAAACCATTCGCATGAAGGTAAACGACCTCAATGGTACTTTGAGCCTACTGGTTTCGCCAGATAAGCTCATGGTGAAAGCCTCTCAGGTACATCTCCAAAATGCCATTATCAATATTCTGGAAAATGCCATTAAGTACGCTAACGGAGTGCCACATATAAAAGTAGGCCTGGGAAAGGATGGTAAGATGGCCGCACTGGAGATTGTAGATAAGGGAATTGGCATAAGCAAAGAAGATCAGAAGCGCATCTTCGAAAAGTTCTTCAGGGTGCACACAGGCAATGTTCATACGATCAAGGGTTATGGTTTAGGCCTTAGTTATACCAAGGCCGTTATCGAAAGCTGTGGAGGAAATATTGAGGTGGCCAGTGAGCTACACAAGGGAACGACTTTTACCATTAAAATACCATTGATCCATGCTAGCTAAAATTCTCTTTGCCGAAGACGATGTGAACATCGGAATGATCACCAAGCAGTTTTTGGAAGACCTGGACTATGAGGTGTACCTGTATAAAAACGGCAATGAAGTAGTTTCTGCTTTTCATCGTTTGAAACCAGACCTTTGTTTACTTGATGTCATGTTGCCCTACAAAGACGGTTTTACCATAGGTCGGGAGATCAGACAGGATGACCCGAAAGTGCCGATCATCTTCATCACCGCAAAATCCCAGCTTAAAGATGTGCTGGAGGGGTTTGAATCAGGAGCCAATGATTATATCAAAAAACCCTTCAGTCTGGAAGAGCTAAAGGCTCGGGTGCTGTCACTACTCAGGTTCAGAATTGATGGCCTGCTGGATGAAGATGAGCCCAACGAGTTTGAAATCGGCAGTTTCCATTTTAAGTACGATCAGCAATTGCTCATTCAAAACGGCAGTGAGCGATTGCTCTCTCCAAGAGAAGCAGACTTGCTCAAGGAGTTGTGCCTCAATATTCAAAACACTATGGATAAGGCAAAAACACTTCGGAAAATCTGGGGAGACGATACCTTTTACAACGGCAGGAGTATGGATGTGTACATCACAAAAATCCGAAAATACCTGAAAGCGGATTCGTCTATTGAGATATTAAACCTTCGTGGGGTCGGCTATAAGCTTTTGATCAAAGGCTAGCCATGTTGAATGGTGACTATCTAGTGTTCATTTGCCATTTAACATCAAACCTTTATCTCAGACATTCCTCTGTCTCACTGCTTCATACAAGCCCACAGAAGCAGCCACACCTACATTCAAGGATTGAATCTTCCCATTTATCGGGAGTTTGCACATGTGGTCCGCAATGCGTATAAATTCATGAGAAATACCGTCCTCCTCCGAGCCCATGATCAGGGCAATGGGATCTGTCAGATCTGTATCATAAAGGGAGTCAGAAGCTTTTTCAGTACAAGCCACCAGCTGGATACCGTTCTCCTGAATCTCTCGCAAAGTCCTTTTCAGGTTATCGCTTCTGTATACAGGTATGTAGTTAAGGGCTCCTGCCGAGGTCTTCATGGCATCACTGTTGATCTGGGCACTGCCATGGGAGGGAATGATAATCCCGTGTGCTCCGGCACACTCTGCCGAACGGGCAATCGCGCCAAAATTCCTTACATCCGTTACACGGTCCAGCACCAGTAGCAGGGGAGTTTCTCCTTTTTCGAAGGTAGAGGAAATGATATGATCCAGTGAGGAATAGGTTATTGCTGAAATAAAGGCAATGGCTCCCTGGTGGTTTTTCCGGGTTACGCGGTTGAGTTTTTCCAGCGGTACTTTGGTAGCAGGGATGCCATAATCCCGTACCAGTGTCATCAACTCAGCAATCAGCTCGTTTTTTACATCCTTCTGTATTAGTAATTTTTCTATTTCTTTGCCAGCCTGAATGGCCTCTATGATCGCCCTTGTACCATAGATAAAATCCTCTTTTCTTCTTTCCTGCATTATTCAATGATTCTTCCGCTTCGCCAGCGGGTAACGGCATTCATCCAGCCTTCACGGTACTTTTTACCCCTGATCAGCTTGTATTGGGTAGTGCCGGCAGGGCCTGGTAGAATGTCAAAAATGAAGCGTGTTCGGCCCCCGTTCTCCAGGGAGTATACCCAGAGTTCTGTGTTCTCATTCCTGAAAACCTGGGCAGGGTCGCCATATACCTGGTATACCATGCCTCTGTCTGTTTTCCACCCTTCAGCAGAAGTAGAAAATAACTGGGCTGACTTTCTGAGCCTTCTGTAGTAATATTTGATAAACTCCTGAGCAATGTTGGTATTGCTGGAGATGGTATTGAGTACGAATGATTCGAATTTGCTTTTCTGATCATCAGCTGCCAGTAATACATTGAATTCCTGATTGGTGCTGATGTAGATGAGAGGCATGATCATATCCGCATACTGGCTGTAGTATGGAAAATAGCTATCGGTTACCAGGAGCCCCATTACACTGGTCGGGTCATCATTGTCTGTCACCTCATAAAAGCCGGGATTACTAAACTGAAACTCTTCATCTGCTTTGACCCCATACACGGTGTCGAGGCGGATTTCGGCCAATTCATTAACTGTGGCGTCATCAAAGGGTGGTATGGCAATGGGTGCATTATTCTCTCTTCCTGTCATGGAAAAGCTGGAACTGGAGCCTACCACGTTTTTTATTTTGATCCTGGCATCCGTACTTACATAGGGGTCAAAAACAGGCAGGTCAGTTTCCGCATCAAATATGAGGAAGGGCTGAGAAATGGCACTGCTTTTTGTAGAAAGTGCGATGTCTTTCAGGTACCGCCTGTTTTTGGCGATGTTATCAATCTGAATGACCAGCAGGTTTTGATCTTCTTCTTTCTCAAACTCAAAGGCATAAAAGAATTCTCTGAATCCGTTCCCCACAATGTGGCTGGTATCCAGCTTGGCGCCACTATTGAGTAATTTTTCGTCTATGTAGGAGTTGCGCAGATCATAGCCAATATCATAGTCGCTGATCTTTACCATGCCGCTGTTGAGCCGGAAGCGTAAGTAAACCTTGTAAGAGTTGCCTTCAGTGGCTATGCGATGATCTATCAGAAACTCATGATCCATGTCATAGAGGTAGCTGGTTTCTGCAGATGACATTCTACTCTGGGCAGAAGTGGCTACAGTACCGAGCATGAGTATAGCAATGATCAGATTTCGCATCGTGGCCGCTGGTTTATTAGATTCAAATGTAATCAAAATGTGACTTCCTCCTTTCATAAGTATGCTGATTCAGTGATTGTGACGTTGATTAAAGAATATTAAGCACTCGTGTAACGGGTCATTTCTCTATTAATTCACTTATTTTTGGTCAAAATTTTTGCATGGCTACTTATACTACGGAAATAGCTTCTGATAAGCTGGTTTCAGATAACCCTATCCACCAACGGCTGCTTAAGGCCTACTACCTGGCCATGCCGTTTGTAAAAGGTGATTTGCTGGAGCTGGGTTGCGGTGAAGGACGTGGTGTGGAGCTGCTAAGCCCGCTAAGTGACAGCTACCTGGCGCTGGATAAAATTGACGAGGTAATTCAGAGCCTTAAAGCGCAGTATCCGACAGTAGATTTTAAACAAGCTGTCTTCCCGCCCTTTAGCGAACTGGCCGATGATTCGTTTGACACCATCGTTTCCTTTCAGGTGATAGAGCATGTAAAGCCTGATGCAGAATTTCTCAAAGAGATTAAGAGAGTACTCAGGCCGGGAGGCACCGCTGTGCTCACTACTCCAAACATTAAAAAGACTCTGACGCGCAATCCCTGGCATATCAGGGAGTATACAGCGACAGAGCTGGCGGACCTGGCGAAGCGCTTCTTCGACAATGTAGAGATGAAGGGGGTATCAGGCAATGACAAGGTTTGGGCCTACTATGAGGAAAACAAAAAGTCAGTGCAGAAAATTACTCGTTTTGATATTTTTAATCTGCAGTACAGGCTACCGGCTGCTATGTTGAGGGTGCCTTATGACATTCTCAATCGTATGAATCGTAACAAGCTCAACGATGCCAATAATACCCTTGTCTCTGACATTACGCATGAAGATTATTTACTGGCTGAAAATGCAGAAGAGGCCCTTGACCTCTTCCTTATTCTTCGTAAATGAGCCGGTCCTGAGGACCAAGGCTATTTAAAGATTGTTTCTGTCTATTTCCAGACGTACTCTCTGTTTTTCCAGCATTTCCAAGACTTTATTACTCTCCTCAGTCATTTCACCGCTGTCGAAGTACCTGCGTAAAAACTGTAGTCCCTGGAAGTACCTGCTGAAATTGAAATCCAGGCGTTCCTTATCAAAATGATAGGTGACCATGCTATTGAATTCTTCAGCCATTTGCATACCTATTTCGGCAGCTTTCTCCTTGTCGCCCAATCTGATATAGCTCAAAACAAATCCGGTGGAAGAGATATCCCATGGCACGGCATCACTCGGCATAACTTCGAGTCCGTAATCGAGCACAGCCCTGGCTCTCGTAGTATCCGCCACATCAATCAGGGCATCGGCCAGTGAGGTGAAGGTAGAGCGGTGATTCTGAGCAAAACCACGATAATCTTCATTCAGGTTAGTGTCCGGGTTATCCATACCCCTGAACTGGAACTTGTTCATGACATTGTCATACATCAGGTCCAGATTGACCATAGCCTGCATATAGGGAGGCTTTCTTACTGGCAATAACCTGTAAGCCATGCCTTCCTGCACGAGATAGTCATCCACATTAAAACTCAAAGAGTTAATCGAGGTATAGTTGAAGTATATAGGACGTTCCCAGTTGTTTTGTGCTATCAGATCAAGCATCATCATCTGGCCTTTTTCAAGAGCGTTGACGTCTTCATTAAAATCAAACACCATGTAAGGTACTGTGAAAGGTTCAAAGCGGTCTGGAACAATGTCAGAGTTGAGAACCTTTGCGGTGTCTACCTCAAGTAAAAAAGACTTTGAAGGTATGACGCTCAGGTCAGACCCAGAGGACCTTGGAGTCCTGATGCCTTCATAGTTTCTTTTCAAAAGAGCCATGTATTGTTTAAGATCAATTGGTCTGTCTTTAAACTGAGGAGACTCTCTTACCAGAAGGAAATCATTCGTGCCCTGGCGGTAATTATCCAACTCAAGACTGTAGGGGAACGGTTCGGAATCGTTCATTTTCATCTTGGTCTGATCTATATACCAGTCAGTATTGTAATAGCTCATGACCACTACCCGTACATCGGTACGGAAGCCTTCTACCTCCTGCACATACCAGAGGGGGAAGGTATCGTTGTCTCCGCCCGTAAAGAGAATGGCATTAGGGGCGCAGGATGCCAGGAAGTTTCTGGCAGAGTCTACAGAGAAATACCTGTCGGAACGGTCATGATCATCCCAGTTTTCACTGATCAAAACGAGTGGACAAACAAGGCAAAGCGCAGCAACTACTATGGCTTCTTTTCCTCTTTTTTGAAGCAGGCCTCCCAGTCCCAAAACGGCCAGGCCAATCCAAATGGCAAATACATAGTAAGAACCCACATAGATATAATCTCTTTCTCGTGGCTCGATTGGCACAGAGTTAAGGTAAACTACCAGGGCCACTCCTGTGAGTATAAAGAACATCAGCGTGGCAGAAAAACGTTTAGGATCTTTGTTGAACTGGAAGAAAAAACCTATCAAACCAAGTATTAAGGGGATTGCAAAGTATTGATTCCTCCCTTTATTTTTTCGAAGAACCTCTGGTACTCCTTTGTTGCCATCGAGTGGGCCCCGCCAGTCTGCGTCCTGAATGTCACTTTCCCTACCTGAAAAATTGAACATGAAATAGCGCATATACATATGTCCCATCTGATGAGAGAACATAAAAGTCAGGTTATCCATGAAACTGGGACTTTCGTTCTGTCTTAAGCCGGTAATCTCCCTGTAACGCCTGATATGATTGGGTTGAGAACTCCACATTCTTGGTAGTAAATGCTCCTCATCATACGATAAATCCGTCTTATAATCTCCAATCTTGTAACTGTCTTCGGCCTTGTAATAGATAGGGCCACCCTGACTGAAGTTGGGTCTGTCAGAATCAAAATAAGGGCCTTTCAAAAGCGGACGACTGCCATATTGTTCACGCTTCAGGTAAGAGGTAAAGGTAATGGCATTTTCAGGATTGTTTTGATCAATCGGAGGGTTGGCTTTTGAACGGACCAGGATGACTCCATAGCATGCATATCCGATCAGTACAAAGGACATGGATAGCAGGAAGGTGTTGAGATTTACATACTCCTTTTTTGCGGAGTACTTTATTCCTATAACCAGGAGCATAATCACAATGGCAGCCATAAACACGGCACCAGAGCCAAAGGGAAGCCCAAAGGTATTTACAAAGGTAATTTCGAATTTTTCGGCAACAGAAGGTAGCCCGGTAATGATAAAGGAATTGATAAAGCCAATCAGTAGCAGTGTAGCAAATAGCGCTAACATTACCCCACTAATACTTGGGGCTTTGTATTTCTTAAAATAGTATATCAGTCCAAGTGCCGGCAGTGTCACCAGGCCTAAAAGGTGTATACCACTGGAAAGGCCCATCATATAGGCGATCAGCAGTAGCCATTTATTGGCAGTGCTTTCATCTTCTACCATCTCCCACTTGAGCATGGCCCAAAATACAAAGGCAGTAAAGAAAGACGACATGGCATAAACCTCACCCTCTACGGCAGAGAACCAGAATGAATCAGTAAAAGCAAAAGACAATGCGCCAATAGCGCCACCTGCAGCAAGCAAAATTTGCTGTGTAGGCGTTTCTTTCCAGGGCTCGGCATCAATCAGTTTACGGCCAAGCATTACAATCGTCCAATAGAGGAAAAGTATGGTGAAACCACTCGCCAGGGCGCTGGACATATTAATCCAGTAGGCTACCTGGGTTACATCACCCATAGACAGAAAGGAGAATAAACGCCCGATAAGCATAAAAAGAGGAGCCCCCGGAGGGTGCGATACTTCTAACTTATAGGCAATGGCTATAAACTCTCCGCAATCCCAAAAACTGGCTGTTTCCTCAATGGTGAACATGTACACGATCATCGACACGAGAAAGGTAGCCCAGCCAGTAAGGTTATTAATCTTCTTGAAATCTGTCATTCCGCACTTTTAAAGGCGTGAAAATAGTAAAAATAAGGTTAGCGAAGGGTTAAAAATTATTAATCCCTTTATTTTGAAAACGGCTCTGAAGACCAATGTGTTGATATCTGTAATCGACCCTTGCTTACTTATAAACGATAATGTAAAACCAGAGCCAAAGCAGGAAGCAGGGCACATAAGAAGTGAGCACTATGTAGTTGGCTATTTTCTTCTTCTTACGTGCCGCAAAATCGACCCCATAGGTGAGTATAATCCAGTACAGAATCTCAAAAACATTGATAGACATATTGGGGTACCAGTATTTTTTGGCCACTTCCTCATAAGAAAAGAAATTCATGTAGGAAAGCGGATAGAAAGACTGTACATCCCAATAATTATAGTTGGGATCTATAAACAAAAACCAGAGAATCTTGATGAACTCGGGTACAAAAAAGATGAGCTCTGCAATCATTACAATGCTCCAGCACTGCTTGTAGGTGACCCGGTAGCCCCATAAAAAACTACCTACCCAAATGGTAAAGGCGATCAGGGAGAATTTCCACGCGTAGATGATAGGAATGGTGACAAGCTGGATGCCGGACCGCAGATTAAATGCCATTCTTCGGTTCATATCCATAAACCTGAAAGCCGCTATCTCATCGATAATGAAGTTTTTCTTAACGTAGAGTAGCACAAAGGTCATCAGGCAGATCAGTACAAAGAGCATGATTTTGTTGATGCCAAACCATGATCGGGCATTTAACTCTAGATTGGAGAATTCTCTCGGCATTGATTCTGATTTAAGGCAAAACTACAACTATCCCTCATTTGTGTTAATAAATTGTAGGGAGCGTACGTATGATGACGTGTATGGTCGTACTTTTGTATCAGAATTTCCGTTGAAGGCTTTACATGAGGCGTAAGATTTTTGGATTGTTGATGTTGATAACCCTGAGTGTATCAGGTAAGGGTTTTCAGACTTCTTTTGAGGGGGATAGCAGTAATTATCTGCTATTGAATTTTGCTTTGCAGATTGAGATCACCGATGCGGTGGATCAAATGTACAACTTCAACTTTCATAAGGCTGAGGTAGAGTTTAACTGGCTTAAGTACAACTACCCCGAGCATCCGCTGCCCTACTTCCTTTACGGTATCAGCACCTGGTGGCAAATGATGCCCAACCTGGATAAGGTAGGTGACCTGGGTGATGAATTTCTGGCCTATATGGACACGGCAGTGGTGAAGTCTGAAAAACTGCTGGAGGCTGATGAGAACAATATTGAGGCGCTTTTCTTTCTGGCAGGCTCTTATGGTTTTAAAGGGAGGTATCACTCCGAACGCAAAAGCTGGGGTAAGGCAGCAGGAGCTGGCCGACTAGCATTGAAATATTTAAAAAAGATCAAAGGCAACGAGAGCTTCAGTCCCGAGATTCTGTTTGGAGACGCCCTTTTCAACTACTATTCCATCTGGATCAGGGAGAATTATCCCATGCTCAGGCCTGTTCTTATGTTCTTTCCTAAAGGGGATAAGCAGCTGGGGATAAAACAGATGGAGGAAGTGTCGGCCAATGCATTTTATACCAGGGTGGAGGCAATCTACTTTTTGATGAGGATCAAGGCCTTTGAAGAAAAAAATACAGCGGAAGGGCTTCGGTTAGGTACCTATATATTTAATCAGTACCCTAATAATCCTTACTTCCATCGGTTTTATGCCAGAATGCTCTACAACTCGGGTAAGCGATTAAAGGCTGAAGCAGAGTCTAAAGAGATTTTACACAGACTGGACAGTGGAATGCTGGGGTATGAAGAAACGAGCGGCAGGTATGCCAGTTTTTTCCTTGGGCATATCAATAAGGGACGTGGCAACTGGGAAGAAGCGGAAAAATATTACCTGCAGACCCTAAAGTTCTCCGAAGAATCGGAGGCCGAAGATGCCGGTTATGCGCTTTATGCAAGGCTGCATCTGGCGGAGTATTATGTAGAAGAAAAGAGGTATGATGAGGCTAGTCCGCTGATTACCAGTATCAGAAAGAATACAAGAAGAAGATCTGCCACATACAAAAAGGCCAGGGCCCTGGCCAAAGAAATAAAACGAAACAGAAAACGGTAACGAACGTTTATCTGAGTGGTAAACTAAATTTTCTATAATTATTTTACCTTTGTACCGAATATTATTCTGTAATCATACTTGAATGAACGCTAATCCCAAATTAGACAAAATCGATCGTAAGATTTTAGAGATTTTACAATCGAATGCAAAAATCACCAATGCTCAGCTTTCAAAAGAGATTGGTCTTTCCCCGGCACCTACACTCGAAAGAGTGAAAAAACTCGAACTATCAGGAATCATCAAGAGCTATCATGCCAAGCTTGATACAGACAAGATCGGTTTAGGTGTGAGCACCTTTGTATATGTAACCCTGAAGGGCCACAACAAGCAGAATATCGATGTGTTTCTGGAAGAGATTCACAAGATTGATGAAATTATCGAGTGCCATCACATCACAGGGTCAGGTGATTTTATTTTGAGAGTAATTGCACAGGATATAGCCAACTACCAGAAGCTGATGCTCGAAAAAGTCAGTGATATCTCAGTAGTGGATAACTTGCAGTCCATGGTCATCCTTTCTACATTTAAGGATAGCAAGGTGTTACCGATTCCCTGAACCGGTAAGCTCTGACTCATGGAGAAAGAAAGAAAACAAATCCTCAATACCGCTCAGATAACACAAAAGATAAAGCGCATAGCTTTTGAAATGTATGAGCAAAACCACAATGTAAAAGAGCTGGTAATTGCCGGTATCGATGACATGGGTTTGAAATTGTCTGAGCTAATCAAAGCGGAAGTTGAAAAAATTTCCGACATTTACTGTCACCTCGTCAGAATTGACATAGATAAAGAAGCCACAAGTCAACCTCTTGTAGAGCATTCTCAACTCCCTGATATATCAAATTTTACCCTCGTCATAGTAGACGATGTTTTAAATTCAGGCAAAACAATGGTGCATGCCTTTGATCCCTTTCTTAAGCTTGATGTAAGAAAGATTCAGACGGCCGTGCTGGTGAACAGGAGTCATAAACGTTTTCCCATAGCGGTTGACTACAAAGGACTTGAGCTTGCAACTACCATTCAGGAGCACATAGAAGTGGAATTGACCAACAATGAGTTTGCGGCTTACCTGTATTAATGATGGATACAACTTTAATTAATACTACTAACTATGGATTTTGATTTACAACAGCTTTGGGTAGACAACCAAAGCGCTATTATCAGTGCAGCGTTGCAGGCTTTATATGCTGTATTGATTCTTATTATTGGCCTGGCGGTTATCAAAAAAATAACCGGTGTCTTTAAGACCTTATTGCGTAAGCGTGGTGTAGAAGAGACCCTTATTCCTACCCTTTCCGGGGTGTTGCGAGGTGTGCTCGTCATTGTGCTGTTGATTGCCGTTATTGATAAATTTGGAGCTGACACTACCGGCTTGGTAGCAGTACTGGGTTCGTTAGGTCTGGCAATAGGCTTGGCCCTACAGGGCAGTCTTGCCAATTTTGCAGGCGGTATTTTAATACTCGTACTCAAGCCGTTCAAAAACGGTGATGTGATCAATGTAAATGGCGAAACAGGAGCGGTCCAGTCAATCAGTATTGTGACCACTACCATGAAAACACCTGACAATCGCGTAATTTATATGGCGAATGGTGCGGTAGCGGGAGCTACAATTATTAACTTCACCCAGGAAGAAAACAGAAGGTTGGACCTGGTTTTTGGTATTGGGTACGAAGATGACTTCGACAAAGCCAAAGAAATAATATTGAAAATAGCCGCTGATGATGAAAGAATTCACTCAGATCCGGAGCCATTCGCCAGGGTGGGTAACCTTGGAGACAGCAGTGTAGACATTACAGTAAGGCTATGGCTAAAAGGATCAGACTATTGGGCTGTGAATTTCGATATGCTTGAAACAGTGAAGAGAGCATTTGATGAGGCAGGAATCTCAATCCCTTACCCTCAGAGAGATATTCACGTGTTCAATGAAAAATAACCAGTAGATAACCTACATAACTTCACCCAACGAGAAGGGGTAAATATTTATATTTACCCCTTTAATTTTGCCCAAAACTCAAAAAGTATGCAGAATTAAGGCCTTGATGAACTTCTTACAGGTCTTTTGCCTTTTAAAGTTACCTGATGATCTACAGGGAGTGCCCTGTGCAGCATAACAATGCTTTTGAGATATCTTCTAATTTTGCAGCTATGTCTATTCACAAGTCTGAGATTAAGAAAATAACCACCCACCAGCTTCAGGCCATGAAAGATCGGGGTGAGAAGATTTCGATGCTCACTGCCTATGATTATTCTATGGCCAGTCTGATTGACGGGGCCGGAGTGGATATCATTCTGGTGGGAGACTCTGCTTCCAATGTCATGGCAGGTCATGAAACAACACTGCCGATTACTCTGGATCAGATGATCTATCATGCCAGCTCTGTCATCAGGGCGGTAAACCGTGCCTTCGTGGTTGTGGATATACCATTTGGCTCTTACCAGGGGAATTCTTCAGAGGCACTGCGCTCTGCGATCAGGATTATGAAAGAGTCTGGTGCCCATAGTGTAAAAATGGAAGGTGGCGCAGAGATTAAAGAATCCATTGTAAGGGTGTTGAGTGCCGGAGTACCGGTTATGGGGCATCTGGGACTGACCCCGCAGTCTATCTACAAGTTTGGTACCTATTCCGTGAGGGCTAAGGAAGAAGATGAGGCCAACAAGCTCATCGAGGACGCGAAAATTCTCGAAGAATGCGGCTGCTTTGGTATTGTACTGGAGAAGATTCCCGCCTCACTGGCCAAAAGAGTGGCCGAAGAAGTGCGCATTCCTATCATCGGTATAGGGGCCGGACCACATGTGGATGGACAGGTGCTGGTGATGCACGATATGCTCGGTATTACCAAAGAGTTCAAACCCAGATTCCTTCGTCAGTATGCCGATGTAGGTAGTATTGTAAACAAGGCTGTGGAGGATTATATAAGGGATGTTAAGAGCTCTGACTTCCCCAATGAAAAAGAAAGCTACTGACCGATTTCATTCGTTTGCTGCGTGAAAACGGCATTTGCTGAAATTGTTCCCCGCAATAATTTGTTACCTTAGCGTTGCGAAATCGCAGAGTGAAATAAATAACTGTTACAGATAATGAGCGAACAAAAAATAACTATAGAAAACGGGGTGTTGAATGTCCCCGATAACCCTACGGTTCCTTTCATCGAAGGTGATGGAATCGGGGTTGATATCTGGCCTGCAGCTCAGCATGTGCTGGATAATGCCGTTGCCAAGGCATATAATGGTGGCAAGTCAATTGTGTGGAAAGAAGTATTGGCCGGAGAGAAAGCATTTGATGCTACCGGAGAGTGGATGCCTGCTGCTACATTGGATGCTTTCAGAGAATATTTGGTAGGTATTAAAGGACCATTGACCACACCCGTTGGTGGTGGTATTCGCTCACTGAATGTGGCCCTGAGACAAGAACTCGATCTCTACTCTTGCGTGAGACCGGTAAGATGGTTTGAAGGAACTCCTTCTCCGGTAAAAGAACCCGGAAAATGCGATATGGTGATCTTCCGTGAAAACACCGAGGACATTTATGCCGGAATCGAATTTGAAAAAGGAACTCCTGAAGCAGATAAATTTGCCTCATTGGTAAAACAGAACTTCCCTGATATGTTTAAGAAGGTGAGATTCCCGGGTTCTGCCGGTTACGGTATAAAGCCTGTTTCTGAAGAAGGAACTCACAGATTGGTAAAGGGAGCTATCGATTATGCTTTTGCTCAAAAGCGTGATAGTGTTACCCTGGTACACAAAGGAAACATCATGAAGTTTACCGAAGGTGCCTTCAAATCCTGGGGATATGAACTTGCCAAAGATGCATATGGCGCGGTGGATTACGAAGGTGGTCCATGGCAGGTAATTGAGAAGGACGGACATAGAGTGATCATCAAAGATGTGATAGCTGATGCCTTCTTACAGCAGATTTTATTAAGACCTGCTGAGTATTCTGTGATTGCCACATTGAACCTGAATGGTGACTACGTGTCTGATGCACTTGCAGCCATAGTAGGTGGTATTGGTATCGCTCCCGGAGCTAATATTAATTACAGCACAGGTACTGCAATTTTTGAAGCTACTCACGGTACCGCTCCTAAATATGCTGGTCAGGACAAAGTGAACCCCGGTTCGGTGATCCTTTCTGGTGCTATGATGCTTGAGTACTTCGGATGGCAGGAAGCTGCCGATCTGATCTACAAAGGCCTGGAGGCAGCAATTGCTTCAAAAAGAGTGACTTATGATTTTGAACGTCTGATGGACGATGCTGAACTTCTCAAATGCTCTGAGTTCGGGGCTGAGATTGTGAAGAATATGTAAACAAAAGGCCCCGTGCTCCTGCGCTGAAGTTTTGGTGTAGGTGTATGGGGCTTTCTCTTTTTACAGGTTGCTTTGAGCCTCTATGGATAGCTTTATTCCATTCTTTCCACTAAAACTGGTTGCCTTCCCGGGAGAGCAACTTAACCTCCATATTTTCGAGCCAAGGTACAAGCAATTGACACGCGAATGCCTGGATGAGGGAAAGACCTTTGGGATTCCTGTATACCACAAAAACGAGATTCTGGATTTTGGTACCGAAATGCAGATTACCCGGCTTGTACGTACTTACCCTACCGGTGAGATGGACGTCAACACCGTTGGATTAAGAGCTTTCAAAATTCATTCTTTTGAAGAGCAAGTTAAGGGTAAGTTGTATGCCGGTGGTAAGGTAAGCTTTCTGGAAAACAAGATGGATGGAGTCGGAGAAGACTTCATGCGTTTGAGAAAACTGGTAAAGCAGCTAATTAGCCTGATCAGCATGGAGGAAAAGCTGGACGTGGATGTGATGACCCATTCATTTGAAATGGCGCACAAAATGGGGTTATCTTTGGAACAGGAATATGACCTGCTACAGATGACTCGTGAATCACAGCGCCAGGAGTATATGATCAATCATCTGGAAAGAGCGCTGCCGATTGTGATGGAAATGGAGCAGGCCAAAGAGAAGATCAGGATGAACGGACATTTCAAACACCTCGATCCGCTGAACTTTTAATTATGATAGAGCCGGAACTTACGGAATTTGGTACCATCCTTATTTTTATTTTCGGAGCCCTCACTTTTGTGGTAGTAGGGCTTACTGCGGCTAAGCTCATTCGGCCTGACAGGCCCAACTACGAGAAACTTACTACCTACGAATCTGGCGAAGACACTATTGGCAGTGCCTGGGGTCAGTTCAATATGAAATTTTATATAGTGGCGCTGATCTTTCTTCTGTTTGAAGTGGAGATACTGTACCTCTTTCCCTGGGGAGTGATTTTCGGAGACAAAGAATTAATTGAAGCAACAGATTGGGTCTGGGCACGCTTTGCCCTGGTTGAGATGTTTGTTTTCATCATAGTACTGGCACTCGGGCTGGTTTATGCCTGGAGAAAAGGCTTTTTGGATTGGGTGAAACCAATTCAGAAAACCAGCGATTACCAATCTAAAATCCCGACAGAGGCCTATAAACATCTTCAAAACTAATGGGGTTGCTCGATCAGAAACTAGGACAGGGAGGTATTATCATCTCCAAACTGGAAGACCTTATTAACTGGGCCAGGTTGTCGTCTATGTGGCCCATGGGCTTTGGTACGGCCTGCTGTGCCATTGAATTTATGAGCGCCCAGGCGACCCCTTATGATCTGGACCGATTTGGTATTATTCCACGGGCTAGCCCCAGGCAATCGGATGTGATGATCGTGGCAGGTACGGTTACTTTCAAAATGGCAGACCGAGTTCGCAGGCTCTATGAGCAAATGGCAGAGCCACGCTATGTCATTTCCATGGGCTCTTGCTCAAACTGTGGCGGACCTTATTGGGAGCATGGGTACCATGTCGTCAAAGGGGTCGACAGAATTATTCCGGTGGATGTTTATGTGCCAGGCTGCCCGCCACGGCCCGAAGCGCTGATTGGCGGACTGATGAAACTCCAGGAAAAGATCAAAGGAGAGAGTATTGTGGCCCCAAAGCTGATTGAAAATCTGATGGCTAAAGAGAAAGGGTGATGATATTTGAAGAGCTGATTAATCATATTAAATCAAATATCGGAGAAGACTTCATCGAAGGGCTTGATGAGCAATGCAGCCCGAAGGCTGTTGTTGTGAGCGCTGAGAAGCTGCTAAGGCTGATGGGTTTTCTTCATGCTGATAAAGAATGTTATTTCGATAGTCTGTCCTGTATTACCGGGCTGGACAATGGTGTAGAAAAAGCCTCTATGGAGGTGATCTATAATCTTTACTCGATCCCCTATAATCATCATCTAACGGTGAAAGTAAACCTCGGCAGGGCTAAGCCTGAAATCGACTCAGTTACATCCGTATGGAAAGCAGCGGATTGGCATGAGCGTGAAGCTTACGATCTTCTGGGTATTCATTTTGAAGGACATCCGGATTTAAGAAGAATTTTACTTCCTGCCGACTGGGAAGGACATCCTCTGCGAAAAGACTACAAGCATCAGGAGTACTATCGTGGAATCAAAGTAGAGTACTAGGTGGCCAACGAAGTTCAATACATATTCGATCAGAAAAACCTGAGTAAATCAGAGCCTCAGAAGTACAGGGAAGAAGACCTGCGCAGAGAGGAGATGATCATCAATATTGGCCCGCAGCATCCTTCTACGCATGGAGTACTGCGCCTGGAGGTTGTGGCCAGTGGGGAAGAGGTTGTGGAGGTAATTCCCCATTTGGGTTATCTCCATCGCTGTTTCGAAAAGCATGCCGAAAGCTTGCCTTTCAATCAGACGCTGCCCTTTGTAGATCGCATGGACTACCTGGCGGCTATGAACTCTGAGCATGCCTTTGCGATGGGTGTGGAGCGTATGATGGGAATTGAAGATAAAATACCCAAAAGGGTAGAGTACATTCGGGTGGTTGTGGCAGAGCTCAATCGGCTGGCATCACACTTTGTGGCACTGGGTAGTTATGGTATGGACATTGGTGCGGTAACTGCCTTCTTCTGGATGGTTCGCGATCGTGAGCATATTCTCAGGCTTCTGGAATGGGCCTCTGGCGCCCGTATGCTGTATAACTATATTTGGGTAGGTGGCTTGTTCTACGACCTTCCTATAGGCTTCGAGGAGCGGTGTAAAGAGTTTGTGAAGTACCTGAAACCAAAGCTCAAAGAATTTGAGCAGGTGGTAATGGAGAATAAGATTTTTGTAGATCGTACAGCCAATGTGGGAGTGCTGCCGCTTGACCTGGCGATCAACTATGGCATTTCCGGACCCATGCTGCGAGGTTCGGGCCTGAAATACGATTTGAGGCGTGCTGATGGCTACTCTGTGTATCCTGAGCTTGATTTTGAAGTGCCGGTAGGAAAAGGCGAGGTAGGTACCACCGGTGATTGCTGGGACCGCACCTGGGTGCGTGTGTGCGAATGTTATGAGTCTATCCGGATCATAGAACAATCACTGGAACGACTTACGGGCGATCTGAAACGTACCAGGGACTTTGATCCACGGGAAATGGTGCCAAAGAAGATCAGACCAAAAGCACAAGACCTCTACGTAAGGGCAGAAAACCCAAAGGGCGAAACCGGCTTTTTCTTTCGGGCCGATGGCCGATCAGATATTCCGTTCCGCTGCAAGGCCCGGGGGGCGAGTTTTACCAACCTTTCCATTATCAACGAACTGGCCAAAGGAAGCCTGATTGCCGATTTGATTGCAATTTTCGGCTCAATTGATATTGTGCTTGGAGAAGTAGACCGTTGACATTGAAATGTTGAATGTTGAATTGCGAATTGTGGGTGTTGAATTATGAATGTTGAATTAATAAATTCAGCATTTACCCTTTAACATTCACCATTATTCCCGTCAGGGAAGCGGTTTGATATTATTCTCTCTCACAAAGGCGCGCCCTTCCTTCCACTTAATTTCCACCCAAATGTCTTGCTGGCTGAGGATTTCCACTTTGTGGCCTTCTCCCACTACTTCCACCAGGTCAGAGCCTGCAGAAGGTCCGGTCATAAGGTAAGCATTGGTGCTGGAGATAATGCCTTTGTGCTTGATGCCAGAGAAGTTGGTGAGGTAAAGGCCTATGACCAGGATGAGTACGAGGGCTACTCCCAATGTAGGGGCAGCTTTGTTGTGCTTCTTTTTCTGTCGATAGATCATAGAAAGTATCAGCAGTCCCAGTGCTGCAAAAACAGCCACAAACAATAGTCGATATCGGTTGTAGAATTTGAGAAGGTAGTCGAGGTTACTGGCCTCATAGCCTTCAAGATCTTTGGTGGCCGCCAGATCCCGCATTTTTGTCAGCGCTTTTTCGTCTGAGGTAATGCTGTAATAATTATTTAAATGGTAGAGGGCTTCTCCGAAATTCTCGAGGCCTTCGTTAATATAGGCCATCTTCAGCAGCATAGCGGGCGATGCTTTCCCGGTAGATTCAAGAATGTCTTCATACACGGCCAGGGACTCAGTGTATTTTTTTGACAGGAAAAGCGAGTCGGCAGTATTAAGTTTGCTTGTAACTGACTGACTTTGAGCTAATTGAGTTCCTGTTAAAAAGAGGATGAAAATGTATTTAAGAATTTTGGAATCAGGGTTTTGCATTTTGTTTTTTACCTCTTACATTTGCACTCGCAATTAAGGAAAACGGACTTAATCGCCCAAATAAAAAAGTTGATCTGGTAGCTCAGCTGGTAGAGCATCTCCCTTTTAAGGAGAGGGTCCTGGGTTCGAACCCCAGCCAGATCACTTCTTCAGAAGCCCCGACATTTGTCAGGGCTTTTTTTGTGCCTTTTACTGCAAGTCCCCGAAGATAGAAAGGCCCTGTTCAGTTCCTTTACCTTTTGCATTTTTTAACAATTTTCAACCAGACTCTTTGGGTCTGGGCCAATGAGTAATTGTGCCAGCCGTCTTGTATTTGGTTTTGGCACAGCTCCTGGGTTTTGGCTTTTCGATCTAATCGCTCTATAAGGTAAGGGGCTCGTTTTGTTCTGATTGCCGGTCCTGGTCGCCAGAGCCCTCGCATATCCATGTGATATTTGCCTGCTTTGCTTCAAAAAGCACCAGTTTTACTGCAGGTTTTACGCCCTTTTCTGGCGCTCTCCGTTTATTCGACTGTCGATTAAAATATCAGCCATGAAATCAGCGCTTACTCCTTTTGTAGTCATTTTGGGTCTCTTTCTATCCCTCAATTCACAAGCACAATCCCCGAAATTTGAAGTAAACGTCAGCTCCTTTACTGATACCCTCATAGGTCGGGTAGGGGAGATTGACCGTGATGTGATCGGCAACCTCTTTGTGGCTGACTTTGGAGAAAAAGTTTGGAAGATTTCTCCTTTAGGCGAAGTGGAGGTGTTTACCAATACGATGTATGGATCTTCCGGCAACGCCCTGGATGCTCAGGGAAATTTGTTTCAGGCACAGTACTATGGCAATACCATTGTGAAGGTTAACCGATATACACGGGAGGTGTCAGAGGTGGCGCATAAAGGGCTGGTAGGGCCGGTAGGTCTTGCATTTCTCAACAACGAGCTCTATGTGTGCAATTGTAATAACAATACCATCGCCAAAGTAGAGAAAACAGGCGAGGTAACTCAGGTGGCTAGTGGCCCACTCTTTAATTGCCCGAATGGTCTGATTGCAGGTCGGGATGGTAATCTCTATGTCGTTAATTATCGCAATCCGAATATTGTGAAGGTAGATGCAGCGGGAACGGCCACACTTTTTGCCAAACTGCCTGCTACTTCTGGGGGGCACATTACTGAGTTGAAAGGAAATTTTTTTGTGACCAGTTTTTTCGATCATAAAATATTCAAGGTATCGGGCGATGGTAAGGTTACGCACTTTGCTGGTACCGGGGTAGCCGGAGTAAAAAATGGTAAGGGGCTCGAGTCTCAGTTTATCAACCCGAACGGGATTGTCGCAACAAACGGAAGCCTTTTCGTAAATGATAAAATTCCCGGCCCCGGTGGCCAGGGCTGGCGAACCGTAATCCGGAGAATTTCATTCCCTGATTTTAGTGCGGTGATCAGCCGGGCGCTAGCTTCGGGAGGGCTTAAGCAGGTTGAAACCGTGTATAAGGCTTATAAAGAGAGTTCTTTCTTTAAAAATGATCGCACGGAAGGCGAGATGAATTTCCTGGCCTATGGTCAGCTTACCAGCGGGCAGCATGATATAGCAATAGGACTGTTTAAACTCAATGCTGATTCTTATCCTGAATCCTTCAATACCTGGGATAGCCTGGCTGAAGGCTATCTTACTAAAGGTGATAAAAAGAACGCGCGAAAATACTATAAGAAATCCCTCGAGCTTAATCCTCAGAATACCAATGCTGCCGAGAAGCTGAAGGAACTTCAATAAAAAGGAGTTTGCTCTGAGAACTTTTAAAGCTGAAGATTAACCTCCAATTGAAGGCTGTTTTTTAGCAGTGCTTTCCTGTGTCGGATGTCGTGGTATCCCTCGTTTAGCGTTTCAAATTAGGTCATTTTTCCTATACATCACTTTTCTGGCTTTCCTGTACTGTCTGTAAATTAGAGTGCTGATTAGTTCTGCAATTAGGAAATAAATAATTTTAACTCTACATTTAGGAAACTAATAAATCTGATTACTATGAAAGGTACTTACCTGGGGGAGTTCGAAGAGATTGTACTTCTCACTATTGGCGTACTGCAGGGAGATGCTTATGGCGTGGCTATTAAGCTGGAAATAGAAAAACGCACCGAGCGTAAACCGAGCATTGGTGCTTTACATTCGGCACTCAGTCGGCTGGAAGATAAAGGCTTTATAGAATCTCGTGAAGGAGGTGCCACAAAGTCGCGTGGAGGAAGAAGAAAACGCTATTATACGATTACCGCAGCAGGTAAACGCACGCTTGTAAAAGCCAATGAATTGAGGAATGAGCTCTTTAATCTTATTCCGAACCTATCTTTTTACGGTTTGAATTAATGAAAGAGGAATGGTCAAATCCTCCTAAATGGGCCGACCGCATGCTCGGTTGGTTCTGCTCAGAAGAGCACCTGGAAATACTGCAGGGTGATCTTTATGAGCTTTACGAATATCGCCTTGAGCAGAAGGGTAGGTTTATGGCGAAGTTGCACTATATCAAGGATGCTTTCGATATGCTGCGTCCTTTTGCACTGAAAAAAAGAAAAACTCACCCCGATGGCTATCGGGACAAAAACAACTCAATTACCATGTTCAAAAACAACATCAAAGTCGGCTGGAGAAATATAGTTCGCTACAAGGGCTATTCTACCATCAACATCATGGGGCTGGCGCTCGGTCTCGCCTGCTGTATGATTTTATACAGGTATGTCACGGATGAACTATCGTACGATAAGTTTCATACCAATGCGGAAGACATCTATCGTATAGCATTTAGTACCGAAGACGATGGTGTGCCTTCAAATGCCAATGGCTCTCTGGGACCCGGGGCAACCGCAGGAAGAGACTTTCCAGAGGTTTCGCATGCTGCCAGAATCTTAAAAACGGGCTCGGGTGGCAGGACGGTTGTGGCTCACGAACAAAAGCGTTTTTATGAAGAACGATTTTTCTTTGCCGACTCCTCGGTGTTCGAAGTCTTCAGCTTTCCGCTCATTCAGGGAGACCGTAAAACTGCATTGAGTCAGCCGAATACCGTAGTGATCACTGAGTCGATGGCCAGGAAATATTTTGGTGACCTCAATCCAATGGGGAAGCTCATAGACGCTTACCCCAACAACGATGGTAAGAAAATGCAGTTTATGGTTGCCGGGGTGGCTAAGGATGTGCCTTCAAACTCTCACTTTCATTTCGATTTTCTGGCCTCCTTCCATTCTCAAAAAGGTGGCAGACTTGAAAGCTGGAATGGATTCTGGCAGTGCTTTAGCTATGTGCGCCTGGCCCATGGTGCTGATGAAGTAGCTCTGAATGAAAAGCTAGCGGAATACTCACAGAAATACATGGGCGAAAATGCCTGGTATACTCTGAGTTTGCAGCCTATGTTGGATATTCATCTCGAATCTTCACTGAAATCGGAAATAGAACCTACCAGCAGTATCACCAAGGTTTATGTCTTTTCGGCAGTCGGGCTGCTTATTCTGGTGATTGCCTGCATTAATTTCCTAACACTCTCCACAGCCAAATCAGCCAGAAGGGCAAGAGAGGTAGGGGTAAGAAAAACATTCGGGGCTCACAGGTCACAGCTCTTCGGCCAATTCATTAGTGAAGCAATGCTTCATGGTACTTTGGCAACTGTCATTGCCATCGGTCTGACCAGCCTTACGCTTCCGTTGGTGAATGAGCTTACCAATAAGTCTCTGTCTTTGGTCATGAATGGTAACTGGCTGGAACTTATCGGCATTGCCGGTGGCTCTGTACTGATTGTTGCTTTTATGGCAGGGCTTTACCCGGCTATATTTCTCTCTTCCTTTACTCCCATTATCGCGCTCAAAAGTGTATTGACAGGACAGGGGTCGATTGGACGAATGAGAAGGGTGTTGGTGGTTTTCCAATTCACCATTTCCATTGCTCTGATAGTAGGTACTCTGATAGTCAGTCAGCAGATGAACCTTATCCGGGAAAAGAGCTTATCGGAAAGTGGTGACCAGCACCTGATTTTACAGATGAATAATGAGCTGAGGGCAAACTTCACCGCTTTCGAAGCTGCCGTTAAGCAGAGCCCGGCTGTCCACAGTATGTCGGGTGCCTCACGGGTGCCTACACGGGGTTCCAGTACCGATTGCTTTAAGTATACCGAGGATAAAGGCGGTTGCGCATTTGCCTACCGGGTTGACTTTGACTACCCCGAAACCATGGGGTACAAGCTTCAGGCAGGGCGCTTTTTCGATAGAAATATCGCCACAGATGCTAAAGGTGCCTTTGTTGTTTCAGAATCTGCATTGATGGGTTTTGAGCTGGGTACGGCTGAAGAGGCAATTGGGAAAAAATTTGGCCATGGAGATTATCCCAATGGTCGCATCATCGGAGTAGTCGATGATTTTCATGTCTATTCGCTACATAAGCAAAAACAGCCTTCGTTTATGGTAATGGCGCCCAAAGAGCGTTTCAACTTTATGGCCATCAGGGTTTCGCCAGAAGGAATGGCCGCCACATTGGACCATGTGGGAGAGGCTTGGAATCAATTTTCTACAGAAGCCCCTTTTGATTATTTCTTCCTGGACGAAGCATTTCAAAGGCTGCATCAGGAGGACATCAGAACAGGAAAAGTAGTTTCTGTCCTGACACTATTGGCCATTCTCATTGCCGCTATCGGCCTGTTTGGACTTGCCTCCTTTATGTTGGAACAGCGGGCAAAAGAGATTGGTATTCGCAAGGTATTGGGTGCTGGTGTACCGTCCATTTTACTCCTTATGTCAAAGAGCTATTTCAGGTTGATTTTTATTGCCTCTGCACTGGGTGTTCCGGTCTCTTACTGGCTCATGAGTAAATGGCTCGATGGCTTTGTCTATCAGGTGGCCTTCAGTCCTTTGGTCTTTGCGCTGGCCATTGTGATTGTAGGGTTTATCGTGGCCTCTTCCATCGGCTATCAGTCATTGCGTGCTGCCATGGCTAATCCGGTAAAATCTCTGAGAAATGAATAAACCCACTCAGAATCCCCCTCGCTGGGCCGATCGAATGCTCGAATGGTTTTGTAGCGATGAGCATCTGGAGATTCTTCAGGGGGATTTACATGAGCTGTATGAATATCGCCTGGAGCAAAAGGGAAGGGGAATGGCCAGGCTTCACTATATCAAAGATGCCTTTGATATGCTGCGTCCTTTTGCGCTTAAAAAGAATAGGTCGAAAGTCAAAAATAACACACTCGCTATGTTTAAGAATTATTTCAAAATCTCGTTTAGAAATATGCTTCGGCATAAGGTCTATTCCGTAATCAATATCGTAGGCTTGTCTCTCGGCATAGTCTGTTTCCTTCTGATATTTCTCTATGTACAGGATGAGCTTAGCTATGATCGTTATCACGAGCATGCCGATGACATTTATCGTGTCATTACTGAAAACTACAATGAGGGAGGCGAAATAAGCCGCGTACATACCTATACATCCCCGATGCATGGGGTTGTGCTGCGCAATGACTATGCCCAGGTGGTAACTTCGGTGCGCTTCAATCCATGGAACTTCCCTATTGTTAAAAGTGGAAATAAGCAGTTTGAAGAATCGTTCTTCAATTTCGTTGAGCCTACCATATTTGACGTTTTCAGCTTTGAATTTATCGAGGGAGATGCTGAAAACTCATTGAATGAGCCCTTTTCTGTAGTGCTGACCGAGTCTACTGCGCGCAAGTACTTTGAGGATGAAGTGGCTTTCGGGAAGACATTGAGGGTGATTGATGGCTCGGATGAAGCGGATTTTAAGGTTACGGGAGTGATCAGAGATTTTCCTGATCAGTCCCATATGTCCTATAATTTTCTGGCCTCCTGGGCTACCTATGAAAAGATTGAAAACCCACGCTCGCTTGACGACTACTACGGTAACTATAACTACGCCACTTACATAAGGCTGGAGAAAAATGTGAACCCTGAGACCCTGGCAGCTCAGCTGCCGGCCATGCTGGACAAGAATATCACTGATATTAATGGAGCAGTGCCAAGCTCAAAGGTGGGAATCCGTTTCCAGAAGCTGACAGATATTCATTTGAATAGTTCGGCCGGAGCTGGTGGTACTACCAATTCTTATTATATCACGCTGTTTTCAGCCATTGGTGTTTTGGTGCTGCTGATCGCTTGTATCAATTATATGAACCTGTCGACAGCTAAGTATTCCAACAGGTTAAAAGAGATAGGGGTCCGCAAGGTTTTAGGGGCGCGGAAAACGAACATCTCGCACCAGTTTTTAGCAGAATCTCTACTCTATGCCATTGTAGCCCTGATACTGGGTTTTGGCATAGCGCTGCTTGTGTTGCCTTCGGTAAACTCCTTTGCAGGTAAGCAAATGACGCTTAACCCTACAGAAAACACCTCAATGCTGCTTTTTGTAGTGGCTGTGATTCTTGGTGTAGGTCTGCTTGCCGGTAGCTACCCTGCCGCCTTTATGTCTCGCTTTAAAGTAGTGGGGGCGCTTAAAGGAGGCAAAGCCGATGTGGGCAGGAGGTCATTGTTCCGTACCTCGCTCGTGGTTTTTCAGTTCACCATTACCATTGGCCTTGTCATTGGTGTGGTGGTGGTAGAGCGACAAATTGATTTTATCAAGAATGAAGATCCCGGATTTGACCGTGAGTTGGTCGTTAACTACTGGGCATCTCCTACCATGAACCGAAGCATGGATGTGGTAAAGGCTGAGCTGGAGGCCAACCCTAATATTGTTTCGGCAGCTACTTCTTCACGGATTCCTACCGGCAGGTTAGGGGATGCGCTGAATACAAAGACATTTCTTCAGGACAGAGAAGAGGCAGTGAACTTCAGACTTCCTTTTATCCGCATTGACGAAGATTTTCTCGATGTCTACAACATAGATGTACTGGCGGGAGGCGGGTTTTCTGAAGCGCTGCCGGATAGCGTGCAAAAGTTTCTTCTCAATGAAACAGCCGTAAAAAGACTGGGCTTTAATACGCCACAGGAAGCTGTCGGGCAAAGAATTGAGTATGGATGGTATACCGGATTTGTAGAAGGAGTTGTAGAAGATTTTCATTTTGAATCAATGCATGCCGCTATTCAGCCTATGATTCTTATGAATGATTCGCGGAACAAGCGTCAGATGTCTGTGAAAATACTGTCTACCAATATTCCGTCTACCATGGATTTTCTGGAAGACCAGTTTAAAAAATATAACCCTGAACGCACGTTCAATGCCAGCTTTGTAGATGACCTCTATAATAATCAGTATAAGGGAGAGCAAAAACTCAGTGATATTTCAAAGACCTTTTCTGTCATGGCCATTTTGATTGCATCATTGGGGCTGCTGGGGCTGGTCTCTTATACCATGGAGCAGCGAGCTAAAGAAATCAGTGTTCGCAAAGTGTTGGGTGCTTCGGTCAACAGTATCCTTGTATTAGTCAACAAAGGCTATGCGGGTATTTTGCTGATCTCTTTCATCATTGCTACGCCCGTTGCTTATTACTTTCTAAGCGGCTGGCTCGATTCATTCGCATACCATATCAGCATCGGGGCCGGTCTTATCGCTTTCTCAGGGTTGTTGGCAGGATTGATTGCCGTAGTTACCATTTGTGCACAGGCATTGAGAGTTGCTATGTCGAACCCGATACAGCATCTGAGAAATGAGTAAAAGACCTCCAAAATGGGCTGATCGCTTTTTGGAATGGTTCTGTTCTGAGGAGCAGATTGAAATTCTCCAGGGAGACCTGTATGAGCTCTATGAATGGAGAATTGCAGAAAAGGGTATTTGGCGGGCAAAGCTTTGCTATATCAAAGATGTATTGGACATGCTGCGCCCCTTTGCCCTGAAGAAAAAATCACCACGAAAAATTAATCATATCGCTATGCTCAAAAGCTACCTCAAAATATCACTTAGAAACCTGATCAAACATAAGGTACACACTGGTATCAATGTGGCTGGGTTGGTTTTGGGCATTACCTGTGGTCTGGTGTTATTCATGCTGGTGAAGTACGAGCTGTCCTTTAATAACTATCACGAAAATGGGGATCAGATTTACCGCATCAGCAGTGCGACTACCGTTGAGGGCAGCACAAGCTTTGTGGGCGGGGTGCCGATTCCTATGCTGGATGCTGCAAAGGAAGAAATTGTGGGGCTGGAAAATGCTACACTGCTATGGTCACCGGGTTCCGATGATTTCAAAATCGACAGGGCAAATGCGGAGCAGGCCATTTTTAAAAATGGTATCAAGGTAGCTTACACTGATGCTTCTTTTTTTGAAGTATTTACCTGGCCCTGGTCAGAAGGGAATCCAAAGGAATCTCTCAGTCAACCCAACGAATTGGTCATTAGTGAATCACTGGCGGACCGCTTTTTTCTGGGTAGTTCGGCAATGGGGCAAGTAATCTACTACGGTGACACCCCTATGACCATAGTGGGGATAGTTGACGATGCCCCTGAAAATTCAGACCTGCCCTTTGACGCTTTTGTATCTATTGCTTCCATGGCGAACAATCCGCTTACGCAAAAGTGGACGATCACTTCTGAAAGTGTAGCGCTCTTTGTACAAGCAGCGAAGGGTGTGAGCAGAGAGCAACTGGCAGTTCAGATGCCAAAGCTAAAGGAAAGAATGCCGGAAAAATTAAGAAAGTATTTCAATGAGAATGCCGGTTTTTCAATGGACCATGTACTGGAACCATTAAGTGAGTATCACTTTGATACCCGTTTCGAGAATTTTAGTGGACGTGTGGCCTCAAGAGGCACACTTAATACCTACGCGGTGGTGGGCTTGCTGCTGATCATTACGGCCTGTGTCAATTTTGTCAATATGACACTGGCTATTGCCTCCAAACGAACCAAAGAGGTAGGAGTAAGAAAAGTGCTTGGTAGTTCCCGGGGACAACTGGTCTTGCGGTTCATTCTGGAAACTTTCGCTGTCACATTCCTGTCAATAGTGCTTTCAGTTGTGCTGGCCGGGGTAGTCATGCGGCTCTGGGTAAATGACTTTATGGAGGTCAATATTCTTATGAACCCGTTTCAGGACACAGCATTGTTGTCGGTCGGTCTGGGGCTTCTCATTATCATTACGCTACTGGCGGGGCTGGTGCCTGCTTTTACCTCAGCTCGGATCGCATCCATCAGAGCACTTAGAGGGCATTTAGCTCCAGGCGGAAAATGGAGTACGTTTCGAAGAGGCCTGGTCGTTTTTCAACTCTTAGCGGCTCAGGTGCTTATTTTCGGTACCATTGTAGTCATCAGACAGATTGATTTTGCCACATCTTCCGACCTTGGTTTTGAAAAGGAGTTCATCATTAATGTGGGCTTGCCTGATACGGAAGAACGCACCCGTCAGCTATTGAAATCTGAGTTATCTGGTGCTGTAGGGGTTGAGTCCTTCACCTTCAGTCAGAATCCACCAATCTCTGCTTCAGAGCGAGGTGGGCCCGTCAATATCAAGAGTAAGACCGGTGAGATGGTTCAGTTGAATCTTCAGATAAGGGATACAGATGATCAGTATCAGGAGACCTATCAATTGAAGATGATTGCCGGAGAATGGCTGGCCGATAAGAAGGTTGCTGATCGTTATGTGGTCAATGAGACTTTTGCACGGAAAATAGGTTTCAAAAAACCGAAAGAGGCCCTCGGTTTCAATATTCAGATTTGGGGTATTGCCGGCCCGATAGTTGGGATAGTGGAAGACTTCTATGCCAAGAGCATTCATCACGAGATCGGCCCTATGATTTTCTGGAACGACCCCGGACACTACAGATCACTGGGTTTGAAATTGAATGCGACTAACGTGAGCAGGGCGGTGGAAGACATCGAGCGTGTTTGGGAAGGTGTGTACCCTGATCAGGCCATGAATTTTTACTTTCTCGATGATCAGATTCAGAACCTCTATGCCGGGGAGATGCGCATGTCAAAGATCATGAGTGTCTTTGCTACCATTACCATCCTGGTTGGCTGTTTGGGCCTGTATGGAATGGTGCTTTTTATGGCTAGTCAAAAGTCGAAAGAAGTAAGTGTTCGGAAAGTGCTGGGAGCTTCGGCAAAGCACATTATTCAAAGCTTCTCACTTGAGTTTATAAAGCTGACGGTATTGGCGTTTATAATAGCGGCACCAGTAGGCTATTACTTTATGAACAACTGGCTGAGAGATTTTGCCTTTGGTGTGGACATTGGACCTGGTGTGTTTATGATAGTGATTGGTGCTTCAATACTGATCACTATACTTACCACGGGTTACCAATCATTCAAAGTGGCCACCTCTAATCCCATTGATTCATTGCGCAATGAATAAAAGACCTCCAAAATGGGCCGACAGGCTTTTGGAATGGTTCTGCTCTGAGGAGCAGATAGAAATTCTCCAGGGAGACTTACATGAGCTCTTTGAGTGGAGAGTAGAAGAAATGGGTATTTGGCTGGCCAGGCTTCACTACATCAAAGATGTAGTGGATATGTTGCGTCCCTTTGCCCTGAAGAAAAAGAGAACCACGCGTTTTTCAAATCGAATCGACATGTTCAGGAACAACCTCAAAATATCTTTCAGGTCACTGTTAAAGCAAAAAACCAATTCCCTGATTAACATCAGTGGATTGGCTTTAGGCATGGCCGTATGCCTGCTAATATCTATCTACATCAGTCACGAGCTTGACCATGACAAGTTTTCGGAAAATTATGATCGCATCTACCGGGTAACCTCTCATTGGGGTGATTTTTCTCCCCGTTCAAAAACCGCCATGCCCGTGGGGCCTGCACTAAAGCAAGATATCCCGGGGATTGCCAATTCAGTACGCTTTATGAAAGTACTGACCAATGACAATTCGGGTATTCCCATCAAGTATCGGGATAAGAAATTTGCAGAAGAGGGACTTGTCAGTGTTGATAAAGGGTTTCTCGAAATGTTTAGTATTGAGGTAGTGTTGGGTGATGCGACAAGTGCCCTGGATGATCCCGATAATATTATGCTATCTGAAGAGATGGCGGATAAGTACTTCGGTGATCGTAATCCGATTGGTGAGGTACTGAGAGTGGAGGATAAATTTGAAATGAAGGTGACCGGGGTTTTCAAGAGCGTTAATCATAAGAGTCATTTGTATTTTGATTTTATTACACCGATCACTTTTATGTCGGAAGGCCGATGGGGTATTTACACCTTCACTCAAAACTGGGAAACTACCTTCGGCTGGACATATATACAACTGGAAGAGCTGGTTGATCCGACCCAGGTAGAAGCGCTCTTGCCGGAGTTTGTGGCTAACCGATATCCTGAGAATTTTGGTGAAGACTATGGAGGCTTTGAATTATTTCTTCAATCCCTCACAGATATTCACCTGAGGTCAGATTACACACGCGAAATTCGAGAGAATGGTGATATTCGCCTGTTGGTGCAAATGGCTATTATCGGTATTGTGATCCTGTTGGTGGCAGCCATCAATTTTATCAACCTTAGTACGGCCCGGTCTACCCTCAGGGCTAAGGAAGTTGGTGTTCGCAAGACCATGGGGGCCTTGAAAGGACAGCTCATCCGGCAGTTTATGGTAGAGTCGTTTCTTGTCACTTTTATAGCACTTTTGCTTGCCATAGGCCTGGCCATACTGGCCCTGCCACGATTCAATATGCTGATGCAAAAGGAGTTTATAGTGGAGCCGGCCTTTTTCGTTCAGATGCTTGCCAATGGCGTAATTCTCTCAGCTTCACTGGCTATTCTGGCAGGCTTGTACCCGGCATTTGTGCTCTCGGGTTTTCAGCCGGTTCGTGTGCTGAAAGGGGGCTTTATCTCTTCCCGTGAAGGAGGCTTATTACGCAAGATTTTCACAACTGTTCAGTTTGCCACGGGCATCGTTTTTCTCTTTGGGTTGTATGTGATATATGATCAGTTACAGTTTATTCAAACCAAGGAAATCGGGCTGGATACTTCACAGGTACTTGTAATCAACCGACCACCGCAGTCGGTCAAAAATGAAGTGATTGTAAACGCCCTTAAGCAAATTCCCGTGGTAGAACTGGTGAGTGCTGCAGCCGGCAGTGTGCCCGGTTATGATGTTAGTGGGGCCACCTGGAGTTATCATCCTGAAGGTTTCCCCAGGGAACGGAGGTCTATGAATACCATGTGGGGCTACAATGATGTGGTGAAAACCTTTGGTATGGAAATGGTGGCCGGAACGGATTTTTCCAGCGTTCATGATAAGGATAGTCTCAATGCTCTTATTCTCAATGCGAGTGCCGTAGCCAGCCTGGGCTGGACATCCGAGGAGGCGATTGGAAAGTCCATGGGAGAGTTTCACTGGAGACAAGACCAGATTACCCCAGGGCGTGTTGTGGGCGTAGTAAAAGATTTTCATTTTGAATCACTCCATGAAGAAGTGAAGCCGGGTGTGTTGCTGTACACCAACAACGATTTTGGCAACCTGATAGTGAAACTGAACAGTTATGAAGGGAGTGAGGCCATTGAAGCCATTGAGAAAACCTGGAATGAGGTATTGCCGGAGTTTCCTTTTCAGGTTACCTTTCTTGACGAAAAAGTAGCAGGGCTTTATGCCGAGGAAGAACGGTTACGGCAAAGTATCAACTACTTCGCAGTAATAGCTATTTTTACTTCTGCTCTGGGTCTGTTAGGTCTGGTTTCCTTTGTACTGATGCAGCGTTCAAAAGAGATTGGAATTCGTAAGGTGCTGGGCGCAAAGACGATGATTCTGGTAAAAACCCTGTCTTCTGATTTTGTGAGATTGATTGCCATTGCTTTTCTCATTTCCGCACCCGTGGCTTACTATCTGATGGATCAATGGCTGGCTGGTTTTGCCTTCAGTATTGACATTGGAATTCTTCCTTTTGTGTTTGCCTTAGCTGCTATCGCGGCTATCTGTGCACTTACTGTGGGCTATAAGGCTTTAAAGGCTGCAATGACCAACCCCGTGGAGATTTTGAGAGAAGAGTAAGTCTGAATCCGTGAAACTTATGTATGTCCAGCAGGAAGGCTTAGGGGCGTATTTTCACGAAAACCCGATCATTTTCTGACACCTCACTGATCTTCTGATTATGTCTGTCGTAGGTGGGTCTGTCTCTTTGTATGCGATTATTGGCTACATCCAGCGTCTCATATTTCTCAGCGCAGGAAGTATCCACAAACCTGAAGTCACAATGATCGATTACCAGCAAACCTCCCTTGGAAAGCTTTTGATCCAGCATTTGTAGTGAGGCTTCGAATTGCTCGAAGGCCCAGTCTGATATCTGGTTATTATGTGAGGTTCGGTTGGCAGTGCTCTGAAACACGGCACAGCAAAAGACCATGTCAAAGTTTTCCAGCTTTTGAAAACCGGAAGAAAGGCTGTGGATGAAGTTTTTTGTTTCGCTGCCGTACTTTGTACGGGCTATCCTGATTGATCTTTTGTTGATATCGGTACCGGTGATGTGCGCCTCGGGAAAATGGCCACCGAGTGATTCTACCTCTTCTCCGGTTGAACAGCCAAAGGAGAGTATTCGCAATTGCTTGCGACCTTCAAAAAAATGCTGGCAGATAGTAAAGAGACGTGGATACCTGTTGAGCAAGGTAAATGATGAGCGCTGGTGATACCTTTTTACATAGCGGAAGCCATAGTACAGTTCTGACCGATAACCAGCCTTAGTGAAAAACCTGAATAAGAGAAATAAGCCCAGACAAATGTGGTAAATGAGTCTGAAGAGCATGTTTTTTGAATGCTTACACCTTTTCAGAAAAACTTTAATGCTTCCTGTCATTGATTGGCCTTTTGGGCAAGTTGCTTCTTTCGTAATCTAAGGAGTGAAACTCTTTCAATGACCAATCTAGCAGTTTTTAATATGATCAGACGGGTTTTGAGTCCTAACTGTCAATGATCGGCAGTCAGCCTCAGAATTTGATTACTTATTCAGGATTTATTGCCAAGTCAGGTTAACTTAGGCTTCCTTAAAAATGTGTAGTTATGAAATTTGGAAGCGTAACAAACCCCGAGCTTATAGACTTTACTTTACCAGTCGACCATCACGACACGGAACGTGTATTGAAGGCTTCAGGCTTTAATGGCAAACCTAATATTTATGTAGGCTGTGCCAAATGGAACAGAACAGACCTTAAAGGGTTTTATCCCCGGGGAACCAAAGATGAACTGTCTTATTATGCTACCCAGTTTAACAGCATAGAACTCAATGCCACCTTCTACAATTTTTATAATGCGGAGCAATTTGAAAACTGGAAAAACAAGACTCCGGACAACTTTATGTTTTTCCCCAAGGTGAACCAGATGATTAGTCATATGAAGCGCCTCAATGATGATGTCGGACGTTATACAGAGGAGTTTTGTGACGGTCTGAGTGGCCTTGGAGAGAAACTCGGGACGGTATTCTTACAGCTTCATAACAACTTCGCACCCAAAAACTGGGATCGACTGGAACGTTACCTGGAGGAGTTTCCCAGGGGGATTCCCTTGGCTCTGGAGGTTCGCCATACTGATTGGCTTAACGATCCTGATGTTTCGGAACGTTTTTATGCTTTGCTGGAAAAGAACAATGTGGCCAACATCATTACCGATACAGCAGGTAGGCGCGATTTATTGCACATGCGACTCACTACACCTACTGCTTTTGTACGTTATGTAGGGGCCAATCACGATAGTGACTATGATCGGCTTGACGACTGGTTGGAACGTATTAAGCTATGGTCAAGTCAGGGGATAAAGGATATTTATTTCTTTGTGCACCAAAACCTTGAAAAGGCCTCTCCCTTACTTTCTGCTCACCTGATCAGGAAACTGAATAGCGAAATGGGCTATGATCTGCATGTGCCTGCGCAACAAGAGAAGCAAACTACCCTGTTTTAAGGCACAGCCAAAGAGTTTTATAGTCTCAAACGATAAAGGGCCAGTCCCCCGACTGGCCCTTCAACCAAAATTAACCCTAACTATAAAACTATAAACTATACTATAATGCTTTCTTATTGAGAGACCCTGTAGTACTTCTGGCCTCCCATTTCGCTCAGCAGATCAGCTTTGTTTACCAGCATACCCAGTACCGGATTTACAAGTGGATCGCCTTCGCCAATTAATTCGTTGTTGTTGTCATAGACCTTTACCTCCTGAGTCAGTTCCTCCATCTCTTCGAAATAGATTTCTTCTTCCATTTCCATTTCTTCTTCCATAAACATCTGCTCGATCTCAGCGACCAACTGAGCTTCTTCGAAAGAGATGATTTCTGCAGTTACTTCATTCGAGTTGGCAGTGCCAGCCTGAAAGAGAGTGACGATGGCAAGTGCAGCAGCTAATACTGCTGAGAGAGTTCTTTGAGTTTTGACCTTTGGGCTATTCATGACCGTGTTGTTTTTGAGTTGACCTTTTATTGTTTTTGCGTTTCCGCTGACCTGCCAACCTTATTCCAATGGCCGTGCCAGTTTTTGTAAACAACTGTAAAACAGGTATTTATGTAGTTTTAAAGAAAAGTGTCCGAAAATGAGTGTTACGAAAACGTACACATTACGATCATAAATGGAACAGTTTTGGGCAGTTATGAAAAGAGGAGAGGCTAAGAGCTTTACTGGTAAACAGGAATCCAGGCTGGTTCGCCATGATAGCCCTGACCATTGGTGATCTTAGTCACGGTCTTTGTCTCAATTTCGATAGTATATATATCGTCTTTTCCATCTATCGTGCCATGATAAGCAATCTTATCCCCTATAGGTGACCAGCTGATTTCCTGCTCGCCAAAAGGAGTGTTCGTAAGTTGACTCACCTCTTTGGTATCAAGGTTTAGTATATAAATGTCGTGGTCTCGTTTTGGCTCCTCCAGGATCTCCCTTGTAAAAGCTACCCGCTTGCCATCAGGTGCCCAGGACATGTATTTAACCCGGCCCTCACCATCGGTAAGTTTCTCCAGTGATTTAGCCTCCAACTGATAGAGGTAAAGCTCGGTGCTGCCTGATCTGTCTGAAAGTAGCAAAATAGAACGGCTATCGGGTGACCAGTGAGGACGACCGTGATAGGCATCAACCGGGGTCAGGTCCGTAGCTGTTCTGTCTGCCAGTGTCTGCATAAATATGTGGTCATTGTCGCCCGTCTTTTCAGTATAGAGAGCATAGTTTCCATCAGGAGAGGCTATGAAATCCGGGAGCTCCTGAAAGTCCATAGGAATTTCATCTCCATCGCCCGTCATTAGTCTGAGAGAAAAATTACCTGCGGTGTCTTGCTGATAATGAACAATGCCCTCTTTTGCCTGCCACCAGCGCGGACCCCAGTCGAAGCCTTTTTGTTTGGTGAGTTGAACCTCTGAGGAGCCATCCTGATTGCACTTATATATATCAAAGTCGTTACCCCTGCTTGCAATATAAATGAGCTGTTGATTCAAAGGAGCATCTGTTTGAGTAGCTTCACTACAGGCAGTTAGTACCAAGGACATAAGGATGGTCAACTTCAGGGAGGTTTTCATATGGCTGATTTAAATAGGGTCTTTAAGTAATACGAGTCAGCTACTGGGAATGGATTTCCGCCTTCCGTTTTGTCTGGGAATTTCCGGCAACCTGTGTCATTCGCTTTCAGCCTTTATAATGCCTAAGGTGTAGGCTCAATTCGACTTTTCGGCCAATTATAATGATCAGTTTATAACATAGGACTGATTAGTCCACAAGTGAGCAGTTATGAGACCGCTCGATCTGTAGCCCACTCAGGTCTGGTTTTGTTGAATAAATGCCTTGGGAGTCAGGCCTGTTATCTTTTTAAATACTCTGTAAAAAGAGCTGTGGCTGTTAAAACCTACCTCAGAAGCTATGGCAAAGAGGGTGTAGTTCCTGTATTTCGGGTCAATCAGATTTTGCTTCACGGCCTCTACCCGGTACTTGTTGATGAAATCAAAAAAGTTTTTGTGTAATAGCTGACTCAGACATTGTGAAATATGGTGCGAAGGTATATCGAGTTCACTTGCCAGATCAGAAATCCGCAGGTTGGGATTTTTGAAAGAACCCTCAGCGACAATATGACTTTCAAGTCTGTCCAAGAGCAGTTTTAACTCAGTCTCTCCTAAAGAGCTGCTGGCATACTTACCTGTGCCTTTCGAATTCTTTTCAGATGCTGTTAAGCTCTCAGGCTTGGGGGCTCGGTAGAACAAGAAATGATAGGAGGAAACATGTACAATGGAGGCCAGGGCAAGAAATACCAGATTATAGTACTTCATAAGCTGGCCATAAAGCTGCTGGTACAAAGCCAGCGTGAGGGCTAGTATCAACGCTGAGATGGCATACAAGACCAAGCTCACATAAATGTTGCGTAAAAAGTTGAGGTGAATATGGCTTGAGTCGGACTCATTTTGCTGAAGTTTTACAATTCCCGATCTGTTAAGTCGGATGCAGATAAAGCCATAGATGAGTATTTGAAGAATGTAGAGGATCTGTACGAAATCAAAATTATAATCATTGCCAAACATGCCCTCATAGGCAACAATTTTGTCCCCTCCGCTGTCAAAAAAATAGAACTCTGCAAAAAGAACAATAATGAAGGCAGAGGGAATAAAGTGGAGTAAATCCAAATTTCGAAATCGGGGTCCTTTACGGAAAAAAGTCTGACCATGCAGAAAGAAGAGCGGACCTACAAGGAACCAAAGGGGTACGTTTGTCCAGATCAAGTGAGGTGAGGTCTGGTACCAACCAAAGAACTCATACAGGTAATTGAGTACCAGCAGGGATACAACGGTGAGCAGAATGGAGAGATAAACTTGCTTACTGCTCAAGAGTACATAGGCAGCCAGGAGTAGCCCCTGTATTACGCTGTATTCCAGTAAGAATGTCCAAAGGTTTTGTTCTCCCATGTGCTCAGATCCGAACATAGGTCAATTGATTCATAGCCACAAGTAAGCCTCTCGATATCAGGACCCTTGTCCAAAGGTGATTCTGAAGCCGTTTAGATCGGTGATGTCAAAATCTCGCATACCGTAATCCGCTGTAGTCAATTTACCGGCTACAAGGCCCAGAGACTTCATATGTGCGAACACCTTTTCTATGTCATGTACAAAAATGTAAATGGCCGTGTGTCTGCCCGAGGGTTTAAAGTCATCGTCCTTTTTAGCGATATGAATCCGTAGGTTGTCATTCAGACTGAGCACGGCATAGTTTACCGGAGTGCCGTAGGAAAAGAAAAGGCTGCAGCCTAAATGAGTTTCATACCACTTGATGGTTTCAGCCACATCTTCTACCGGGAAAATGGCGGAGTAATGAGAGTAGAGTTTTTGAATTTCTTCAGACATAAGTCAATTGCTTGATTAAGCTAAACGGGGTTTAGCTCAGAGGGGTTAGTCAGTCCCCTCTTTTACCGGTGTCACTTTATAAAGTGAGAAAAATTTGATGGAATAATAATTCACCCTATTTGTTCAAATGGCGAAAGTAAGCCATCACAATATTCCTTACATCGTTTTTCAGAGTGTCAAGGTCCGGTTTAGTTGCATCTTTGGTGTATTTGCTTAAAAAGCCCAGACCAGTTTCCGAGCCTTTCATCACATAATCTGGTAGGGCCAGTTTATAGCTTTTTGTAGTAGATAGGGGTGCTCCATTGATTTCCCAGGCCCCAATATCTCCGGTGACCTTAGTATGCTGAAGATAGCCTCCGGTACCAGCGTTCTTTTTCCCTGCGTCAAGAACATCCTGAACCACATCTCCCTTGAGGATTACAGTAGAAATGCCACCACCAAAGGGAAAAGAACGGAGTATATCGTACTCAGTAATAATGCCTGTGAGTTGATCGTCAAGTCTGAGAGATCCACTGTTAAATATAGCCAGATCGACATCAGGAACGACATATGCAAATGCCTCTGCTGTCATAATGGGGTAATTGGTAGGTTCATTTCGGATTGAAGTTTCTCTTCCGTCAAGCACTTTTCTGTTCTCAGGCATTTTTTTGGTATCGAGCACTGTGGCTTTAGTATTATAACCCAATGAAGCCAGGCTTGAGTCCGAAATGGCTGACCATTTATCTACAACCTTCTTGACTGCAGGGTCATCCGTAATGCTGTCATCAATTGTTACCAGTTCAGATTTAATGGTCGTTTTTCGAGTGGCTTTGTTGTAGCTCATTCGATGTACGTAGACTGTTTTGGCATTGGCATCGGCTTTGGTCATAATGGTCTTCCCATATTGGCGCAGCATATTTGTATGATCATGCCCACCTAATATCAGATCAAGCTCCGGTATGTGTTCTGTGGCCAGCAGGCTGTCCATTTCTTCCTCCAAATGCGTAATAGCTACTAACACTTCTGCCTCGCATTTGATTTTTTCATACACTTTTTTGGCTGATTGATACTTAGGTGTGTAAGAGACGTAAGGTTTGATAGTATTTGGTACAGTTGGACCAAAAAAGGCAATGTCTACACCATCTATAGTGTGCATAATATGATCCGGGAAAGATTTTCCGTTTTGAGTCCACGGCACCGATTCACCATTGACTACATGCCAACAGTTCGTGGTGGTCCAGATAAATTCAGCTTCAGCAATCCTTTTCATATGATCCTGTTCGCTGATATCGTACTCATGATTGCCGGGAATAACATAATCGACACCCAGTGCATTCATCACCTCTACCATATGTTTGCCTGCTATTTTCTCATCCTTGTAGGTGAGAGTGCCTGTAAGTGAAGGACTAAGGAAGTCACCGGAAAGGGTGGTGATCACATTGGGATTCTCTGCCAGCAATTGCCTGCGAATAGTTGCTACGCGAGCCATGCCAGCTGCTTTTCCGCCCTCTATAGGGGCAATTTCATATACATCATTAAGCTGCAGAATAATGAAATCTACAGTGCCTGTTTCCGAGGGGCAGCAGGCAAATAATGACAGCAACAGTAAGAAGAAGGAAGTTCTGAGATACGATTTCATGAAAAAGTCAATGATTAATTGGATGTAAAAGTTATGAAATGTAATGTAAAAGTCTATACCCATTTTTAGTGGTTCTCACTACTCCAGGCTGAAGAATCTCAAAGAGATGAATAATTTCAGATAAAAAAGACAAAGGTGAAACAAATAATCACCTCTTCGCGCAACCTTTTTGAAAAGCAGGTGTTTTTGTAATAGACAAAGGTGAAACAAATAAATCTATGAAAGGGACCTCACTTGGTGAATTTGAAGAACTCGTGCTACTCACGGTAGGCATTTTGTACAATGATGCTTACGGTCTTGGGATCAGAGACGAGTTAGAAAAACAAACAGGACGCAATGTGATGATTAGTTCTGTGCATAAGGCACTGGTAAGGCTGGAAGACAAAGGCTTTCTCAGCTCTTATATGGGAGGTGCTACTGACGAAAGGGGAGGTCGCAAAAAGCGCCTCTATGAATTGACCATTTCCGGTAAGAAAGTGCTCAACCGGTCTAAGGAACTGCGCAACTCTATGTGGAATTCGGTACCGAAAGTGGTATGGGAATGAGCGATCAGCAGAATTCTCAACAGCCACCCGGCTGGATCAGTCGCTTTTTCAGGTGGTTTTGCCGAGAGGAGCTATGCGATGGCATCGAGGGCGATTTGCTGACCCTCTATGCGCGTAAAGTGATTGATCGAGGCCGGATGAAAAGCAACATCTGGTATTTCTTCAGTGTGCTCAGTTTTGTCCAGCCCTTTGCCCTCAAAAACCGCCAGTTATCTCACAGACTAACCCCGTTTGATATGTTTAGCAATTACTTCAAAATAGCCTATCGCAGCCTGATGGGCAGCAAGTCTTTTACACTGATTAATATCCTCGGTCTGGCCATTGGAATTGCCGGCTTTGTGGTGATGGCCACCTATATTCACAGTGAGCTGTCTTACGATAAGTTTCACACCAAATCTGACCGAATTGTCCGGGTCACCTATGACTACGAGGCCAGGGGCACAATAAGGAAGGTCGCCAAGTCTGCTTTCCCCATTAAGCCCATGCTGCTGGAAAGTTATCCGGGTGTGGAAAAGGTCGTGAGGTTTTACAGGAATACGCTGGATGCTTCTACCCTCAAGAACGAGGGCAATCATATGACCGAGGAGAACATCATCTTTGCCGACCCTGAGGTTTTTGAGGTTTTTGATTTTGAATTAGAGCAGGGCAACCCTGCAACAGCCCTAACCGATGTCAACAGTATTGTGCTGACAGCTCGGGCAGCCAGAAAATATTTTGGGAATGAGAACCCCATGGGCAAGATTCTGCAGTATAAAAACCGCGACAAGCTGGAAGTGACGGGTATTCTGAAAGAGCTACCGGAGAACTCTCATATGCATTTTGATATGCTGGTGCCGGTAGAACTGCAGCGCCAACGCTGGGTCAGGGGTAATGGGAATAATGGGTATGACTTTGAGCAGGATTGGAAGTGGTCCGGGGCCTGGATGTATGTATTGCTGGATAATGCCGATGCCAGGGATAGCTTTGAGCAGAAACTGATTGCAGAAGGGAAAGATTATTTTGGGAGAGCCGATGATGTAGAATATCACTACACCCTTCAATCCCTCACTGACATTCATCTCCATTCTGATATGATCGGTGAATTTGAGGGCAATGGAAATATCAGGCAGGTCTATGGTTTTGGAGTCATTGCCGTACTTATCCTGGTCATCGCCTGCATCAACTTTATCAATCTCAGCACGGCACGTTCTGCCAGAAGAGCAAAGGAGGTAGGGCTGCGAAAGGTAATGGGGGCCCACAGGCCTCAGCTTATCAGTCAGTTTATAGCTGAGTCTGTTTTGATCTCCCTGATTGCAGCTCTGCTCTCCGTTTTTCTGATCGAGGCCTTGCTGCCTTTCTTCAATCGTTTTATGGATAAGTCTCTTTCCGTGCCCTATCAGGAAAACCCGGAGATCATCCTGTATTTCTTTATCGGAGCAGTAATCATTGGCCTTCTTGCAGGTGTTTACCCTGCTTTTTACATATCGCGTTACCGACCTGTAAAGACACTCAAGGGCAATAACACTACGGGTAGCCGCGGCAATGCACGTTTGAGAAAAGTATTGGTGAGTACTCAATTCATCATCTCTAATTTACTCATCATCGGTATTTTGGTGGTACAGCAGCAGCTCAGCTATATCAAAGGAAAGGACCTGGGCTTTGAAAAGGATCAGGTGATCGTGCTAAAGCATGGCAACAAACTCGATGAAGGCTTTGACCTGTTTCAGACTAAACTAAAAGCCAACCCGGCTGTGGTGGCAACCAATCAGGGTTATGTAGCAGGAACAGGCGGTTTTACCCAATCCTTCAAGGTCAACGGAGAGCAAGCGGAAGCGGGCAAAAGCATGGGAATCAAACATGTGAGCTTTGATTTTCTCGATATGTTCGGAATGAAGGTGGTAGCCGGTCGCAATTTCTCGAGAGAGATTGGTACGGACTGGAAGCAGGCTATTATGCTGAACGAGACAGCTGTCAAGAGCTTTGGATGGACCAATGAAGAGGCCCTGGGCAAAAACTTCAGTTACGTGGGCGGAAGTGACAACCGAACCCTTTTCGAGTGCAAAGTAATAGGCATTCTGGCCGATGCACACCTGGAACCACTGTATAAACCCATTCAGCCGAGTGTCTTTAAACAGGCCAAATGGGGCAGGGTATCGATCAAGCTCAATACCGGCTCAGGAGAGGAATTGAGGGCAGTTCTTGATCAGATTGAACAGGTCTGGACAGAGGTGAATCCCCGATGGCCATTTGAGTATCAGTTTTTGGATGATACCATTGAGCAACAATACCTGAAAGAGGAAAGACTCAGCCAGACGATTCAATACTTCACATTCCTGGCCATTTTGATTGCCAGTCTGGGCCTTTTTGGTCTGGCTTCCTATACCGTACAGCAGCGTACCAGGGAAATAGGAGTGCGCAAGGTGCTGGGCGCTTCGGTCAACTCTATTCTTGCACTCGTTGGCAAACGCTTTGTCTGGCTCGTAGGGCTTTCCTTTATTATTTCCGTACCCATAGGCTATTACCTGGCCGGGCAGTGGCTGCAGGATTTTGAATATCGCATTTCAATTGGTACAGGTGTGTTCTTGTTAGCCGGCTTGGTATCTGTGGTCATTGCAGGTCTGGCCATTGGAGGCCAATCCATCAGAGCAGCCACACTAAACCCTGTCAAAACACTAAGACATGAGTAGTATGCCTCCCAAATGGATGATGCGATTCTTTCGCTGGTTCTGCCGTAGAGACCTGGTGGATGCCGTAGAAGGTGATTTGCTGGAGCTATATGAGCGCAGAAAATCCAGATCAGGGAAGCTAATCGCAAACTCTTATTTCTTATGGTATGTGTTGACTTTCTGCAGGCCCTTTGCCCTGAAAAAACAAACCAAAAGACCATCTCTTAATCCGCTGGAAATGTTTAAGCTTCAAGTGAAATTTGCCTTTAGAAATATGCTGAGAACGAGATTCTACAGCTTCACGAACATATTTAGCCTGGCCACGGGCATTACCGCAGTGATCTTACTTATGGCTTTTATTTCAAAGGAATTGAGCTACGACAAATTTCATGAGTTTGGTGACAGGACCTACCGTTTTGGCTATCAGTTGGAAAGTGAAAACCAGCCTACACGCCAACTGGCCTGGGTTTCAGCCCTGGCAGGACCGGCAGCCAAAGAGCGATTTCCTGAAATTGAAAGTTTTGTGAGGGTGCGTGATTGTATGGGCACCATGGTAAGCAGTCAAAATGAGGTCTACCTGGAGGATAAAGGCTTTTTTGCCGGAGACAACTTCTTCGATGTCTTCACCTTCTCAATGCTGGGGGGAGATGCAGCTACCGCCCTGGATGCGCCCAACAAAATTGTGCTGACCCAAAGCATGGCTACCCGGTATTTCGGAACAGATAATCCTATTGGGCAGCAGATGGAACTGCGGATGGGAGATACACTGAATCTACAGGTATCCGCTGTGATGGAGGACGTACCCGACAATGCTCACTTCAGCTTTGACTACCTGATTTCGCACCGAACGCGCGAGGCACTCTATCCACACATTCAGGGTTGGTTTGCGCTGGGTACCCATACCTATTTCAGATTGGCAGAAAATGCCTCGATTGAAAATTTCAGCGACAAGGCTGAAGGAATGGTAATGGACATTTATGGAGAGGAGGCTCAGCAAATCGGTTTTACCATCAAGCTTTTCACTCAACCTCTCTGGGATATTCACCTCAAATCGAAGCTGGGGAACGAGATTAGGGCCAATGGCGATATCCAGTATGTCTATATCGCTGCAGGCATCGCCCTGATCATCCTGCTGATTGCCGTTTTCAACTTTATCAATCTGTCCATAGCCCGATCATATCATTTTATGAGACAGATGGGAATCAGAAAAGTATTAGGAGCACGGAAAAAGCAGATTTTCAGCCAGTTTATTACAGAATCTCTGGTTTCGGTTTTTCTGGCTTACGGTCTTGCCGTTGCCCTGGCCGTCATATTACTGCCTTACTTTAATGAACTTGTGTCCAGGGAGCTTGCTATCTCGTGGACCGGCTGGATGTCACTGGCCACCTTGGGAGGACTACTCATCATGGCAGCCGTAGTAGCAGGCATTTATCCTGCGCTTTCTGTGGTGACCGTGCATGCTGCAGAAGCCGTGAAAGGGAAGCTTGGTGGCAGACAAAAAAAGAGCTTTACCAAAGAGGCCCTGATTGTGACTCAATTTGGCCTGGCGACTCTGCTGGTCATCGCTGTCCTTGTTATTCGGGGGCAATTGGGTTATATGATGAATTCATCATTAGGCTTTGACAAAGAGCAAACTGCCGTAATAGAGCTTTGGAATAACAGGGCTGCAAGATCCAATACGGCCGTGCTGAAGAATGCTCTGCTGCAATCACCAGATATCAGCCAGGTAACGGCATCCAATAGTATTCCGGGAGAATTATTGCTCAACCGTGTGGGCTACCCTGATGGTAATGAAGCATTGAGTAAAGTCATGTTCTCACTCATGGTGCAGGACGACTTTCTGGAACTATATGGCCTCGAAGTTGTTAGTGGCCGGGGCTTCTCACAAGAGTTGGTAACAGATCAGACCGAAGCTTTCATTTTAAACGAATCGGCAGTAGCGGAGTTTGGCTGGTCAAACCAGGAAGCCATTGGTCGTGACTTTCAGTGGGGCAGCCGCAGTGGCAAGGTGATAGGAGTAGTTGGGGATTTTCATTATTACTCCCTGCAGGAGCAGATTCCGCCTATGATCATTTTACCCACAGAAGGCGGTGTAGGTTTTATGTCTGTGAAGGTTACCGGACAGATTCGGGAGACGGTGGCTATGATTGAAGATGAATGGAAGACACTCTATCCCGATCAGGTTTTAAATCTGTTTTTTCTGGACGACAACTTTAACGAGCAGTATCAATTGGAAAGCCAGCTGGGGCGCATCATCAGTCTTTTTACCTCGGTAGCCATTCTCATTGCCTGCTTCGGCCTCTTCAGTCTTTCAGCCATTCATGTCGAACAGCGCACTAAGGAAATTGGTATCAGAAAAGTACTGGGGGCATCTGTAGTGGGAGTACTGTTTTTAATCGGCAAATTCTTTCTCAGGCTTGTGCTGATCTCCTTTGTCTTCGCCATACCGACTGCCTGGTTTTTAGGAGATTGGTGGCTGTCTGATTTTGCTTTCAGAATGGACCTCGGTCCGCTTGTTTTCATAATAGCCGCCATGGCCTCTTTGCTGGTAGCGGGACTCACGGTGATTACCCAGGCACTGAGAGCAGCTGTTTCAAATCCTGTCAAAACCTTACGATATGAATAGAGCTAAGCTGCCACCCAAATGGATGATGCGATTTTTTCGCTGGTTTTGCAGACAGGACCTGGCAGATGCCGTGGAGGGTGATTTGCTGGAGCTTTACGAACGAAAAGTCTTAAGTGGGGGCAGGTTAACGGCCAATTGGCATTTCATTGTTTATACACTCTCATTTTTTCAGCCCTTTGCATTTAAAAGGCAGCGCGAACAATACGCTCAACTAAACGGATTTCACATGTTCTACAACAATCTCAAAATTGGTCTTCGCATTATCAAAAAATATAAGGCCTACGCATTTATCAATATCCTGGGACTGGCGGCTGGTTTGTCGGCTTTTTTACTAATGGCTCTGTTTGTCATGGATGAGCTCTCTTACGATCGTTTTCATGACAAAAATGATCGAATTGTTAGGGTGACCTACGAACTAAAAACGCCCAATGCCACCAGGCAGGGTGCCAAGATTCCTTTCCCAATCAAACAGGTACTGGCCGATAATTACCCTGAAGTAGAGCAGGTAGCCCGCTTTTATTATTGGGATGGCGATACGCCTCTTTTGTCCTATGGTGAGCAAAAATACACTGAGCCGGGAATGTATTTTGGAGAGAATAGCATCTTCAGCGTTTTTGATTTTGAGATGCTGATGGGAAACCCCGAAACAGCCTTGTCCGACCCCAGGAGTATTGTGCTCACCGAGAGCATGGCCACCAAATACTTTGGCACTGAAGACCCGATTGGTAAAACCATGCGCTATAAAAATGAAGATGATCTGGTGGTCACGGCTATTCTTAAGGATATACCGGAAAACTCACACATCGTTTTCGACTTTCTGCTGCCAATTGAGCTGCAGCGTCAGCGATGGATGGGCTGGGGTAAAAGCACTTATGATCTGGAAAAGGACTGGAACTGGGCTGCCGCCTGGGTATATACCCTACTCACCCCCGGTACTGAATTGAGCAGTTTTGAAGATAAGCTCCAGGCCATTGCCAGGGAACACCTCAATACCGAAGATCAAAGTGGGTTTTCACTGGAGGTACAGCCTTTGGCGGATATTCATTTGAAATCAGATAAATCTGCCGAAGCCCGGGCCAATGGCAATATGACCCAGGTACTGTCTTTTGCGGCCATTGCGGTATTGATCTTGTTTATCGCCTGTGTCAATTTTATCAACCTCACATCGGTACAGACCAACCAGAGATTTAAGGAAGTGGGACTTCGCAAAGTCATGGGAGCCAGAAGAAAGCAACTGGTCGCTCAGTTTTTGACGGAAGCTTTGATGACAGTATCTGTATCTTCGTTGATTGCCCTGGGTATTGCCTTCGGTACTTTGCCCTACTTCAACCGGTTTACCAATAAAGCCATCACTTTTGACGGACAGAACATGCTGCTGTGTCTGGCACTGATTGCTTTCGTGTTGCTCATTACCATCATGTCTTCTTTGCGCCCCGCTGTGTTAGTGCTGAGGCTCAAAGCCGTGCAGGGCCTTGCCAATCGTTTTGGCGCATTTAGGAGTAAACAGCGCTTTAGTAAAAGCATGGTGATCGGTCAGTTTATGGTGTCCAATCTGCTGGTCATAGGAATTCTTATTGTCAACAGTCAGTTGAGCTATCTTCAAAACAAAGACCTGGGTTTTGATAAAGAAAACATGGTGCTGCTAAAACTGGCCAAGAATCTCTCCAAAAGCCAGTATGAGTTGTTTGAAAATACCCTGGCCACCAACCCGGATGTCAGAAATATGAACAGGGGTTACGTAGCCGGGACCAGGGCTTATACCAATACCTTCAAGGTGGTAGGTAGTGGCAGTGATGAAAACTATTCGTTAGGCATAAAGTGGCTGGGTAGTGGCTTTCTGGATATGTTCGGGCTCGAAATCATTGAAGGCCGGGATTTTGATGAGAGCGTACAGAACGATATCAAATCGGGAATTCTGATTAACGAGGCAGCTGTCAAGGCGCTCGGCTGGAAAGTAGAAGAGAGCGTTGGTAAGACCCTTTCTTTTCTTCCGGGAGGGGCTTCTCAACCTCAAGAAATCCGGGTGATCGGAGTAATTGCTGATGCACATTTTGAGAGCCTGTATGACGCAGTACTACCGAGTGTATTCAGAAGAACCGAATCCAGCGTAGGCGGAGCTGTGACCCTTTCTATCTCCGGCAATAACCGCGCGGCTACCCTGGCCAATATCGAGGAGGTGTGGAATGAGGTAATTCCCCAATGGCCTTTTGAATATGAATTCCTCGACAACATCATAGAGGCCCAGTATGTAAAGGAAGAGCGTTTGGCCAGTGCCGTGCAGTACTTCACATTGCTGGCCATTTTCATAGCCTGTCTTGGCCTCTTTGGCCTGGCCTCTTTCAGTGTACAGGAACGTACCAAGGAGATAGGAGTAAGAAAGGTATTGGGAGCATCCATTATGGCCATATTCGGCATGGTCAGCAAAAGATTTGTGTGGCTTGTAGTCATATCCTTCCTCCTGTCTACACCCTTAGGCTATTTCCTCTTCGATCAGTGGCTGCAGGACTTTGCCTATCGCATTGATATCGGAGCAGGCTTCTTCCTGATTGCCGGCCTCACCTCTATTGTGATCGCAGCACTGGCTGTGGGAGGACAATCCCTGAGAGCGGCCACCGTCAACCCGGTAAATACCCTGAGACATGAATAAGCTCCCTCCGGCCTGGGTATTGAGGTTTTTCCGCTGGTACTGTCGGGAAGACCTGGTGGACGCCATTGAAGGCGATTTACTGGAGCTTCATCAGCGAAGATTGGGTAAGTATGGCCCGGTTCGGTCTCACCTTCTCTTTCTCTGGAATGTTCTAACCATGTGCCAGCCTTTTGCTTTTAAGAAGCGGCCCTACGGCCGTCAAAACTCAATCCTTATGTGGAAGAATCATTTTAAAATTGCCCTTCGTCTTATCAATCGCCAAAAGGCCTTTGCGTTTAGTAATGTCCTTGGTCTGTCTGTAGGAGTTTGCACCAGTCTGTTTCTGTTGCTCTATGTGGCGCACGAGCTCAGTTTTGATAACTTTCACAAAGATGCAGATGACATCTACCGGGTCAATGTGATCAGTTTTAATCCGGAAGGGAATTTTTACAGAACCAGTGCTCCCTCTCCTCTGGCAGCTTTAATGGATACCGATTTTCCTGAGGTAGTGGCTACCACCAGAATTAACCGACCCAGATTTCCTGATCATTTGATGAAGGCGGCCGATAAGGAGTTTTACGAACCTTTGGTCTACATGAGTGATGAGGGATTTTTCGATGTATTCTCCTTTCCGCTGCTTTATGGTAATGCCAAAACCGCTTTGGACGATCCTAATGAAGTGATTATCACAGCAGCTGTTGCCAGAAAGTACTTTGGTAAAACTGACGCTTTGGGTGAAGTATTCACCTACGAAAATCAGTTTCAGCTGAAGGTTACCGGGGTGCTTGAAGACCCACCTACAAACAGTAGCCTGCAGTTCAGCTTTATCATTGCCAACAAAACCCCGGGATTACTTTACCCTGGTTGGCTCAACGACTGGGGTAGTTCTAATGCCTCTGTTTATGTGAAGCTACTAACCGGTGCTCAAGCCAGCACCACCACAGCCAAATTCCCTGAGGTGGTTGAGCGATTTATCAAGGATGACCTGGATAAAGGAGAACGTTATGTGATGTCTCTGCAGCCCCTGACTAAGGTCAGGCTAAACCCCCATGTTGCTCCCGAGCGAGTCAATGAAAGCAGCAATAAGAAGTATACCTACATCCTGCCTGTTGTAGGCCTGTTTATTTTACTGATTGCTGGTTTCAACTATGTAAATCTTTCGACTGCCCGCATCTCGGGTAGATTGAAAGAGGTTGGTGTGAGAAAGGTAATGGGATCCTCAGCGAGCAATCTCAGGTCTCAGTTTTTGGTGGAATCGCTTACCCTGGTACTCTTAGCAATGTTTACTTCTGTTATTCTGATGGTGCTACTCTTGCCGGGCTTCAATCAGCTGGCCGATAAAAGCTTTACCCTGTCAGACCTTGGCAGTCCCTTATTTGTTATCTCTGCACTGTCAGTCACCATCTTATTAGGCCTGGCTGCCGGCCTTTATCCGGCCCTGGTGCTGTCAAAAGCAAAGACCCTCGCTGCACTTAATAAGGGGTTCTATCTACCGGGAGGAGGAAAGATTTATTTTAGAAATATCCTCTTAACTGTTCAGTTTGCGGTGACTCTGGTTATGATCATTGCTACGGTGGTGATCAAGGACCAAATGAGCTTTTTGAAAGAAAAACCCTTGGGATTTGATGCAGAACAAGTGCTCTATTTTGGGCAAAGAGATAGGGCCTTTTGGCAGGAGAGTGGTGCATTGAAAAATGAATTGCTGAAAAACCCGCAGATAAAGTCCGTGTCCTACTCATCGGGTATTCCCGGCAACCCCGGCTACGGCAGTACCGCAAAGCTCGAAAACGGAGCCAGGGAATTCGAAATAACCCATGTGATGGTAGACGAGCGTTTTATGGAACTCTACGGTTTCGAACTGGTCGATGGCCGCAGCTTTGACTATGATCTCGAAGCTGATAAAACAGGGGGCTATCTGCTGAACGAAACTGCTGTAAGGCAAATTGGATGGAACAATCCCTTAGGCCAGTCACTGGAAGTGTGGGGCAAAAAAGGAAAAGTCATTGGTGTAGTAAAAGACTTTCACTTCGAATCGATGAAAAGTGAAATAGGGCCAATTGCCTTTCACATTTCCTCTTCAAATTATCGCCTGGTATCCATAAAACTGGGTACTGATGACATGGCCCCCACGATTGACTTTCTAGAGGATCAGTGGAGTCAGTTGATGCCGGAGCGACCCTTTCAGTTTGATTTTCTGGATAAGCGCTTTGAGCAGTATTATGAAGACGAAAAGCGATTCTCAAGTATCATGAACATTGCGACCGTACTCGGCTTGGTGCTGGCGGTTTCCGGACTTTTCAGCCTGATGGCCTTTCTGATCAATAAAAAAGCCAAAGAGATCAGTATCCGAAAGGTTTTGGGAGCTACATATCTGAATGTTACCAGACTGTTTCTCAATAGATTGATGGGCCTGGGGCTAATTGCTTCAGTCCTGGCTATGCCACTGGCCTATGTTTTTGTACAACAGTGGCTGGGAGGCTTTGCGTATCGCACTAGTGTTTCCGCGTTGAGTTTTTTAGTAGCAGTCATCATCGTTTTCAGCCTTGTGGTATTGACAGTGGGTGCGCAGATTGCTCGTTCCGTAGCAAAAAATCCAGTGGACAGACTCAGGCATGAATAGGTAATTTAGTGTGTAGATGAAATCCAGGCTTTATTCCTCCTAATTCACGTAGGTTTTGAGTTGATTCATGCTATTCTTATTAGTTGAGCTTTCAGGTTTTGAGGTGTTGTGTATCTTGTTTTGAAAACTCAATTCATGGCAACGCTCGAAGAACTCAATCAAGCATTTGAAGACTGTAAAGGACAGCTCAAATCATATCTGCTTAGAATCACCACCGACACCAGTGATGCTGAAGACATTGTTCAGGAAACATACCTGAAGGCTCATGCAAACATTATCGGTTTTAGAGGAGATTCTTCCCTCAAGACCTGGCTATTTGCCATTGGCTCCAATCTTGCCCGTGACCTGATCAAATCAAAGAAACGCTGGCCTGAGAATGTGACAGATATCTGTAAATCCGCAGCCATGAGCAATCAGGAGTTCTTTGGAGAGATGATGCAAATTCGTGGTACCTCAGCGCAGGGTAATTTCGAAATTAAAGAACACATTACTTTCTGCTTCACCTGTGTGACTAAATCCCTTCCTCTTGAGCAACACCTGGTGCTTCTTCTTAAAGAGGTATATGGCTTCAAGGTCAAAGAGATTGCAGGGATCATAGACAATACCGAGGCTATGGTGAAGTATTACCTTCATGTGTCTCGTACCAAAATGGCCGATATTTTTGATCACCGATGCGCCCTCATCAACAAAGAAGGGATTTGCCACCAATGTACCGAGCTGAACGGTATTTTCAACCCCAAGCAAAATGCACAGGAAGAGCTGGCCAAAATTGATATGGTGAGAGCTGCGGAAGATAAGTCTCGTGAAGAGCTTTTGGATTTGCGTATGAAGATTGTTCAATCCATCGACCCCTTTGAATCAGGAGCAGCAGAACTCCAACTCAGGCATCTCAAGCACAACAATGAAGTCATGAAAAAACATTTAGGCGAGGAATAATTGGTCTGAATGGGTTGTTCTCGCTGGTTTAAAAGCTTTTTCAAGAAAATTGCTGTTTTCCCCTATCGTTTTTTTTCGCCCGGTCGTCAAAAGTGAAAATCGAATCTGAATACAACTTTTACAGCGACATGATGACAAAATCAACTACCGGTTTGCCTGATGGTAAGGCCAAAACCATCAAAACAACTTTCAGCACTGAGACTGCCGTAAGCATCGAAATTGAAGCAAGCCCCGAAGTAGTTTGGGCCCTGCTCACTAACGCCTCCGACTATGTTCGGTGGAATTCCACATTGATGGCAATTGAGGGCGCCATCCGTGAGGGAGAAAGCATAAAACTGGAACCCACAGTTAATCCGGGAAAGACGTTTAAAATAAAAATTGCTGAAGTGGTACCCGGAACATCCATGCAATGGGTGAGCGGAACAGCTCCCTTTTTCAGAGGTGTCAGACTATTCAGTCTACAGACCACTGGAAATGGGAAAACCCGTTTTTCCATGTCTGAAAAAATCAAAGGCCTTATGTATCCCATAGCTGCCGGGCAGCTTCCCGACTTTACTGCACCATTTGAGCAGTTCGCGGCAGACTTGAAATCAGAGGCAGAAATTATTCGCAAATTAAAATAGGAACAAAATGGAATCAGGAACTAAAGAGAATCCCTGGGTGCTCAAAACACCACCACAATCATCAGAATTTACCATGCACAGAGATGTAAAGGATGGAAAAGACATACTGGTTTGCACAGTGGGCAAAACCATCTTACACTATGATGCACGATGCATCGAGGATCTTCATGCTATGCTAAAAGCCCATAGTGATTGGGTGCTATTGGGCAGCGCTGATGAAAAGAAAGAACCCAAACCGGATACGGTGGAGGCCTGGGGCCGTTCAGCAGAGAACCCTGTTGGGGGTTGGTACGGTCTTAAGAAGGGGTTGAGAGGTCGATTTGGTATGTATGTACCTCCCTTGATGGAAGCACTGGGCCTGGCCGAAGTAGAGCACAATAAGCGTAACAATCGCATGAGGGCCATTTAGGCGGTATCCCATTGAGTTCTGTCAAAACAAACAGCTATGACATACTCAAACTATCGAAGGCAAAGGATCAATATCTGGCAGCTAATCATACTGATTTTTCTGGGAGTGTCCTGCTCTCAGGAAAACCAGGGCCAGGAAATTTCAGCCCTTAAAACAAAGGTCAATACCATTGTCGCTGAGGCTGCCAATGGCGCTTATGGAGAAATTCACTCCCTGCTCGTATTTAAAAATAATGAGCTGATTGCCGAAGAGTATTTTGGCGCATATGATGCAGACAGTCTCCATTTTCAATACTCTGTGACCAAGAGTATCAGCTCTCTACTGGTAGGGATAGCCATGGATCAGGGACGGCTGAGCACTGTAGACCAAAAGCTATATGAGCTGTTTCCTGAGTATAGCAACGATATCGCTCACTGGACTGATCAGAAAGCGGGTATGACGTTGAAAGATGTGCTCACCATGAGTGCAGGCTATCAGTGGGATGAATGGACCTATACTTACACAGATACCCGGAATGATGCGAACAAGCTGATTCGCAGTGATGACTTAATGAAATTTGTGCTCGATCTGCCGATGGCTTACGAACCCGGGAGTCGGTTTACCTATAACAGCGGCTGTTCCATGCTGCTCTCAGGCATTGTACAAAACAGTACAGGCATGAGCCTTGAATCTTTTGCCAAAACCAATCTCTTCGATAAGCTGGGGATAACAAAGTGGCGTTGGGAACAGGGGAAGGATGGAAAGTTTAACAGTGGCTGGGGCTTGCACTTAAGGCCTCGTGATATGCTGAAAATCGGAAAAATGGTGCTCAGTGGAGGTGTTTGGGAAGGACAGCGCATTGTAAGCGAAGACTGGCTCAGGGCATCACAGACTAATCATATTTCCAATTATGGCTACCAATGGTGGTTGTCAACAGATTTTTTCTCCGCCAGGGGTTGGGGAGGTCAGGTTATAGCCATAGTGCCATCAGAAGACCTGGTGATTGTTACCACAGCAGGGAACTTCTCAGGGGGCAATCCGGCCGGAATCCGCATTGTCAATCAGCTGATAGGGCTGAGATGAAACTTCTGGTCTTTGTCAGGTGAGACTGAGAAAATATCAGCTTAGCAGCCGGTTTACTCATCTAAATTCATTGTTAAACTGACGGGCGCTCTCTTATATTAGCACAAAGACAAATCACGATGATCACCTGCTACGTACGTTACGTCCTGGACCCTTACAAACTAGATGAATTTGAGAAATATGCCCGTCTCTGGATACCGCTGGTAGAAAAATACGGAGGCACTCACCATGGTTATTTTCTGCCTTATGAAGGTGCGAATAACATTGCGGTGACCTTGTTCAGTTTCGGTTCCCTGGCTGAATACGAAACATATCGCACAGACAGCATGAAAGACCCTGAATGTCAGGCCGCTTATGCATTGGCTGAAGAAACGAAATGCATCATCAGCTATGAGCGAAATTTCATGAGGCCGGTGCTTAAATAGCGCGAATTCAATTGCCTGCCACCAGGTTGAAGCTTCGATAGCTAAAGCGGAAAATCAGGTAGCTGATGAGTAGCAGGCCGATGACAAGGGTATAGGCTGGAACATAGCCAAGAATGACGAAAAACAAGCTGGCCGTTGTAAAGAATGGATACTTGATAAAGTGGTCCATGGTCAATGATCTGCGATACAGGATTGACTGGTAAAAAGAAAGCAAAGCCACGGGTAGCAACGAGCTGCCAATAATCAGGTCTATAGGTGCCACCATGATGGTATTACCCAGAAATACCACCATTTCCGGTATAAAGAGCACCAGATAGGTCAAAGTAAACCGGACAAACCATGAGTCTACACTGATAGGCAGGTTTTTAAATACTGAAATACCTGTTTGCTCAAAGCGATGATAGTGAAAGCTAAAGGCGGCATTAACCCCTCCACTTAAGAGCATACCTAATGTTAGCAAGCGGTAATCTGTTCCCTCCACCTGAAAGATCAGCACCGCTACGGCAATCACCCCTATAGAAATGACTTTGGTACCTAAGAGTAATACTGCCTGCCGGGAGAAAAGATGATGAATAAAGAGCATAGGGAAAGGTTTGGGTAATCTGCTCGTCCATAAACGAAAACCACTTAGCAGGCTTGGGTCCACTGCCGTGATCAGTCTTTTATGCAGAAAATGACCCGCCACCATGATCAGAGCCAGATTCCCTCCGACAACTATGGCTGCTGATGTCCAAAGGCGGAGTTGCAACGCCATAAACAATAAAAGACCGCTATAGCCCAGTACTGGTGCCAGCAGCAGAATCTGGATGTAAATAACCAGGGGGATACGAGTTGCTGGCTTAAGCAGGACGAGCCACCCCAGAAACTGATTGGTTTTTAGCCGTTGAGCCGTAAAGCAAAACTGTAAGGTCTTAAAAGTATAAAGTGTGAAAAGGGTAAAGGGAATGACATAATACAGAGGACTAACAGCCAGCGCTGCGGCTATATCTATATGCTGTGGTGTTTTCAAAAAGCCAAAAAGCAGTCCTACAGTGATCAGAAAAAAACCTGCATTGGCCTGGTAGAAGGGTTTGACCAGTGTTCGGACGAGAATTTTCCTGGCAGCACTCATGATAATTTGACAATAGTCTGGTTTTTCACCTCGTATGCATCCGTAGCTTCGATATAGGCATTCTCAAAATCCTGATGTGTTGCAAACAGAAATGAAACACCCTGAGCCCGTTTCTCCACAATCATGTCAGTCACGATTTGCTGTGCCTCTTTGTCCAGAGTAATCAGTGGCTCGTCAAGAATAATCCATTCAGGATGTCCCAGAAAAGCCAGAACAATCGAGAGCTTTTTGAGCATTCCGCTGGAATAGGAGCCGGATACTGAGTCGGCATAGGCGGTAACCCCAAGTGCTTCTTTCAGGCTTTTTACCTGGCCATTGTCAGCTCCTTTTAGTTTTGCGAAAAAAGCGATCAGATCATTGGCCGTAAGAAATTCCGGAAAAGCAGGCTCCGACTGGCTGTAATTGACTTTCAGCTTATAATGTTCAGGCTGATGTTTCAGGTCAAACTCATCCAGTTGAATGGTACCCTGATATGGAGACAGGCCGGCAAGACAATTGAAGAAAGTAGACTTTCCTGAACCGTTTCTTCCTTTAATCCAGTGAACTCCTTTTTGAAATTGCAACTCCGGAACATCAAGAATCAGCTGACTACCAAAGGACTTTTGAAATGAATGAAGATTGAGCATACAAAATGTAACATACGGATTTCCAGAGAAAGGTTATCAGTGAATTGACGAGTGTGCGTAACAGGCCAAAAAAAAGCCCGCTACTTTAAGCGGGCCATGTGTATGTTACCATTATTTGGCGGGGAAGCCGATGCCTCTTCCTTCCATGGATATGTCCTATAGCGTCAAGACAACCGGCTCCTTGTTGTATATAAGTACCGTATCCTATCATGAAGTCATCAAGAAGGCCAAATAAAGTTTAAAACTTTTTTCACTCTGGCTTCATTTAGCACAACCTGACCAGGGTTGATATTTAATATATTGTCTTTTGAGATATTGTAAGTGATTGGTTCTTAAGTTTTTATATATTAGTGATTCTTTAAAATGCAGGAGACTGTCTGGAGCATACGAAACAGTCATTTTCTGCGTTTAGCACCGGAACATGAGAATAATTAGAGTTTGTGGTTGTTGTTTTATCTGTTTTTTGGCTTGTCTGTTCAAGCTAAAGGGGCAAACGGATAACTACCGAACCAAGATTGCTGAGTTCAGCTATCGGGTGTTGGGTGACTACAGAACCATCTCTAACTCGGAAGCCTTTGGTGATGCCAGTTCAAAGATTGAGCATGAAAGCCTGCTTAAGCTAAAGTTGGGTATTCCTATTGTTATGAAAGACAATAAGCTTTTTGGGGTACAGCTTAAATACTATCAACATCATTTCAACTTTGATGATGACAATTTCCCCGGTAATTACGACTTGTACAATCATTTGAGCGGTCAGGCTTTTTCCAATGTTGGTATAAGGGCACTGTACCAGTATGACATTGATGAGAATCAGGAATTCAGCCTGATAGGTGGTGCTGAAATCAGAAGTGACGAGATTGTCGTGAATAAGAATACGGCAAAGGTTTTTATCAGTGGTCAGTATAAAAAGAGAGTGAATTCCACCACAAGAATAGGCTTTGGTGCCGTGTTCAGTCATGGACTTCTGCTCACCTCATTTTATCCTCTGTTCTCATATGAAAAGGTACTGAATCCCTATTGGACACTGGATATGACCCTGCCTAAGTCTGTGTCTTTGAGAAGGGAAATTAACCCGAAAACTTTCTTTACGGCTGAAGTTGAGTTTGAAGGCTGGCGATATAACCTGACCAATGCAATAGCTGGAGCTGCCCGTAATTTTACTCTGCGCAAGGCCGATCTTGAGTTCAGAGTCAAGTTTGAACGTGAAATTCACGACTGGCTCTGGTTTGGCGTAGACCTGGGCTACAATAAGAATGTAAGTTATTACCTCTCCCGACCTGGCCAGAGAGGCCCTGATGCGCTAATCGACCTCAGAGCACGTGATGCCCGCTATATCAAATTCACGCTATTTGTAGTGCCCCCAAGACGTTATTCACGATAACTTGGTCGTTTGTGTCTGTGGTCGTTTGTGTCCCCAAACGTCAGATGTCCGTGGAGACACGTACATCCACAAACGGCGTATTGAAAATCCGTAAACAACTTCGTACAATTTCCCGAAAAACCTCAATTTGAATAAATTCCCAGAGTGGAGTTAAACCAAATTTATTTCTACACGGCTACGATAAAAGACTGGATAACACTCTTATTTCCGAAGAGCAGAAAGGAAGTCATTATTAGCAGCCTAAGGCATCTGGTTCAACAAAAGAAAATAGTCCTTTATGGTTTTGTGATCATGCCCAATCACATTCATCTGCTCTGGGAAATGCTCGAAATGAACGGAAAGGAATTGCCCCATGCCAGCTTTATGAAGTTTACCGCTCATGAAATACAGAAGGAACTAAGACTGTCTGAGAACAAGGCTCTTGAAATGTTCAAAGTTGACATGAGTACCCGTAAGTACCAGTTTTGGAAAAGAGATTCCCTGCCGAAGCATGCGTATTCTCCTTGGTATATCTACCCGAAGCTTGATTATATCCATAACAATCCTGTTCAGGGAAAATGGATGTTAGCCCCAGGCGCTGTTGAATATGAGTACTCCTCTGCCAAATTCTACGATACGGGAATTGACGACTTTAACATGCTTACCCACATTGATGAACGCATTCGGTGACACTGTGTCATGTGGTCGTTTGTGTCTGTGATCGTTTGTGTCCTCACAAACGACAAATGTCTGTGGAGACACAGACATGCACATACGGATTTTTGATTGTCTCTATGTGGTCGTCTCAAACATCAGACTTCCCTCAGAAACCACTACTGAATGCTCAGCGTAAACTGAACCCGGATATCTTCCTCACCCCCAGCCCCTGAGATATTACCATTGGCAACACCTGTCGCGCTTTTGTTGGGTTTGTGAACCAGTACAATGCTCAAGGCACCATTGCCGGCAGCTCCCGTGGTTACAGTCCCAAGAAGCCCGATTGGGTTGCCGTTAGTGTCCTGATCCCCATAGGTTGTGGTAAAATCGGCATTACCACCCTTTATCAGAAATACCTGATGATCTACGCCCTCAGCCCTTACTTCTGCAGTAATATTGTCTGCGGGTGTTTCCTGCTCGTTCAGAAATTCCAGTGTGTAGGTATAACTCGCATTGGCAGAGAGGGTGAGATCATCTATGACAGGATTAGAACCACCGGGGCCATCAAGATCGCGAAAGCTCACATTTACTACATCGCTTGCCATGGCGGTGTTGGTAAAGGTCATATTAACGGTAGTAATCAATTCTTCTTCATTGACCTCTGTGGGATCTTCTGAGCTACAGGCTGTGCCTGCCCATACCAGGATAATGGCAAGCCATAGGGGCTTTAGGTCAGTGTTTCTTATGCTTTTCATATCCTTCCTTTCTGCGAAATATTAAAAATCATTCAATCGAATAGTTAAACTCTATTTGTCTATTGGTGGTTCGATTATATGCAACAATAATACACAGATGCAATATTGTTGCAATAGTAGATGTAAACTTTCCGGTCCTTCCCGATGATCGAATGCAGAGGCCTCATAAGGTTGTTGCTACTGGTCGAAAAACGTTTTATAAAATCCTCCGTATATTTACGCAGCTTGAAAAGAACAGCCACCATAGTCTTTACCCTGGTCTATTTTATCTCCACCTCCGGAGTGCTGATGGGACAACATCTTTGTATGGGCAGGGTAAAAGAGAGTGCCATTTTCCAGAAAGTAATCACCGATTGCGGAATGGGCATGGAAGCCCACAAGGATATGGAGGGTTGCTGTGACGATGAGTGGTCGCTAGAAAAAGTCGAAGATGATCAGCAAGTTACTGCCGGTAGCGATGCACCCAAAACAGCTTATCATTTGCTCTACGAGACTCCTTTGACAGAGTTGACACCTGCGCTGATTTCACAGGCTGACGAATTTGATGTAAGAAATACCGGACCGCCTGATATTCCCGAACCCGGGCTTTTCATTCTATATCAATCCCTCAAAATACCCTTTGCTTTACAATCCTGAGATGTCTTGAAAGACGTCATTCCGAGTAAGGTGAAACCTGACGAAGGAATCTCTGTGTATCAGAAGATTTCTTGTGGCTTCGCTATCGCAATGACTCTAGGCTAAGATATCATTGCCCAATACCCTTGGGCTTCCCTTATTTACATCCGATTGTAAAAGCAAAATTGAATGATCAATACCCTTATTAAATTCTTTTTGGAAAACCGGTTGGTGACCCTGATCCTCATTGTGCTCCTGGTGGGCTGGGGTTTGGTGACAGCACCTTTTCAGTGGAACACCGGACTACCAGATGACCCTGTTCCGGTCGATGCCATTCCTGATATTGGTGAAAACCAGCAAATCGTCTATACAGAATGGAACGGGCGCTCACCTCAGGACATCGAAGATCAAATCACATATCCACTTACCTCTACCCTGTTGGGCGTTCCTGGCGTAAAAACGATCAGAAGCTCCTCCATCTTCGGAGTTTCGTCCATCTACCTCATTTTCGAAGAGAATGTGGAGTTTTACTGGAGTCGCAGCAGGATTCTGGAGAAGCTTAATTCCCTGCCCAAGGGGCTCTTGCCCGATGGAGTTCAACCCTCACTGGGTCCTGATGCGACAGCCCTGGGCCAAATCTTCTGGTATACGATAGAGGGGCGTGATGAAAGCGGAAACCCGACAGGTGGCTGGGACCCTCAGGAGATCAGAACGGTGCAGGACTATACGGTACGCTATGCCCTTGCCTCAGCCAGCGGAGTATCAGAAGTGGCCTCTGTTGGTGGTTTTGTAAAGGAGTATCAGGTTGATATCGACCCCGTGGCTATGGAGGGCTATGGAGTAACGCTTGCCCAAATTGTAAAAGCGGTGAAGGAAAGCAATCTCGACATTGGTGCCAAAACATTGGAAATCAATCAGGCCGAATACCTGGTGCGAGGCCTCGGTTATATCAAAAGCCTTGAAGACCTGGAAAACGCTCCGGTAAAAGTGGTAAACAATACCCCTGTGCTGTTAAAGGACGTAGCAAGGGTAAACCTGGGGCCGGCCAGCAGAAGGGGAGCCCTTGATAAATCAGGGGCAGAAGCAGTGGGGGGTGTGGTCATAGCCCGTTATGGCGCCAACCCGCTGGAGGTGATTGATAATGTGAAAGGGAAGATAGCCAAGATCAGCGAAGGACTTCCGTCTAAATATCTCGCAGATGGAACGGAATCCAAACTCACGATCGTACCATTCTATGATCGGACTAAACTGATAAAGGAAACGATCGGTACACTGGAAGAGGCATTGACCCTGGAGATTATCATTACGGTGGTAGTGGTTTTAGTGATGCTACTCAACCTGAGGGCCTCCATTCTCATCTCCTCACTCTTGCCCATCGCGGTATTGATGTCCTTTATTGCCATGCGGTATTTTGGTGTGGATGCCAATATTGTGGCCCTTTCCGGCATAGCAATAGCCATTGGTACCATGGTGGATGTGGGAATTGTGCTCACTGAGAATGTTACCAGACATCTGGATATGAAGGATGATCGAAGGCTGGTTGACCTAATTTATGAAGCATCAAAAGAGGTAGCGCCTGCCATCATTACAGCCGTGATGACTACTGTTGTGAGCTTTATCCCGGTCTTTACCCTGGAGGCGGCTGAAGGTAAACTTTTCAGACCCCTGGCTTTTACAAAGACCTTTGCCTTGCTGGCTGCGATTTTAGTTGCCTTGTTAGTGCTGCCTACTCTTGCCTATTGGTTCTTCGGTTACAAACCTAAGAAGCAATGGATAAAACTGGTGCTGAACACCGGACTGTTGATTTTCGGGATCTGGATCTTAGCCTTAGGGCACTCTCTGGCAGCTTTTGTCATTCTTGCTTTTGCCCTGCTTAACCTCATCCGTCATTTCGCATCTCGACTGAAAGGCTATCTGAAATATGCCGATGTAATCATTCCACTTGTGGCAATAACCGGTTTACTCAGTCGGGAATGGTTGCCCCTGGGAGTGGAGGTAAGTGGTTTCACGAATTTCCTCTTTGTAGCCCTGATTATCGGATTGACGTTAGGAGTCTTTAGTCTTTTCATTAAGCTATATCCAATGATTCTTGGCTGGTGCCTGGAGCATCGATTGACCTTTCTGCTACTTCCTGCATTTATTATACTATTGGGTACTACCATTTGGCTGGGCTTCGATCGTGTTTTCAGTTTTATTCCTGCCACATTTGGCAATGGTGTCAAAGCCAAAAAGGTTTATTCCAGGCTTGCCCACTCCTTTCCGGGAGTTGGTAAGGAGTTTATGCCATCACTGGATGAAGGAGCTTTTCTGCTAATGCCTACCTCCATGCCTCACGCTGGTATGGAGCAAAACAAACAGGTATTGAGAATGCTCGACATGGCCGTGACAGCCATCCCTGAAGTAGAATCGGTAGTGGGTAAGTTGGGGAGAACGGAAAGTGCGCTGGACCCGGCACCCATTTCCATGTACGAAAACCTGATCAATTATAAGAGCGAATACCTCACCGATGAAAATGGCAGAAGGCTTCGATTCAAAAAGGAAAATGATGAATTCACAAGGGATGAAACCGGGCAACTCGTGCCTGATCCTAAGGGTGAATATTTTCGTCAGTGGAGAGATGAGATCAAATCTCCTGATGATATCTGGAATGAGGTGGTAAAGGTCACCAAACTACCGGGGGTCACCTCTGCGCCCAAGCTGCAGCCCATCGAAACCAGGCTGGTAATGCTTCAAACAGGAATGAGGGCGCCTATGGGTCTGAAGGTAAAAGGCCCTGACCTGGCAACGATAGAGACTGTAGGACTGAGAATGGAACAAATCCTCAAAGAAATTCCCTCGGTGAAATCTGAAGCTGTTTTTGCAGAGCGTATTGTGGGCAAACCCTACTTATTGATGGAGCTGATAAGAGATGAGTTGGCGCGCTATGGTTTGACTGTCGCTAAAGTGCAGGAATATCTTCAGGTAGCTGTAGGCGGTATGCAATTATCGACCACGGTAGAGGGCAGAGAACGGCACCCCATTAGGGTACGCTACCCCAGAGAGCTCAGAAATGATCCTGAGGCGTTGGAAAATATCCTGATTCCCGTATCTGATAAGCGCAGCATTCCTTTAGGAGAGCTGGCCACTATTACTTATCAGCAAGGTCCGCAAATGATTAAGAGCGAAGACACCTTTCTGGTGGGCTATGTGATCTTCGATAAACGCGATGGTTTTGCAGAAACCCAGGTAGTTGAGCTGATACAGACTGTAATCAATGAAAAGGTGGCCTCCGGAGAGCTCGTTATACCCGCTGGGGTTTCTTACGAGTTTGCCGGTAATTATCAGAATCAGGTGCGGGCAGAAGCAAGGTTGGCCCTGGTCATTCCCGTTGTATTGATAGTTATTTTCCTGATCCTGTATTTCCAGTTCAAATCGGTGGCCGTATCACTGATGGTATTCAGTGGGGTAGCGGTGGCTTTTGGTGGAGGCTTTTTAATGCTTTGGCTTTATGGTCGGGAAGGCTTTATGGATTTCAGCCTCTTTGATACCAACATGAGAGATCTTTTCCAGATCGCACCGCTTAACCTAAGCGTGGCCGTGTGGGTAGGGTTTATCGCTCTTTTTGGCATTGCCACTGATGATGGGGTGCTGATGGCCACCTACCTCAAACAATCTTTTGAGAAGCAGAAGAAACACGATAAGGACAGTATCAAAGCTCGGGTGATCGAAGCAGGAAAAAAGAGAGTACGCCCTTGCCTGATGACCACGGCTACTACCTTGCTGGCCTTACTGCCTATTCTTACTTCCACAGGTAGAGGTTCCGATGTTATGATCCCGATGGCCATTCCTTCTTTCGGAGGCATGCTCATTGCGCTGATCACATTGTTTGTCGTTCCTGTGCTCTACTCTTATTACATGGAGTGGCAGGTTAAATCATCTAAAGAGATAACAGAATGAGCTCATTCAAATCATATATAATCTTAATACTGCTGACTATCACCTTTTGTGCTTTTAGTCAAGACACTTCTAATAGCCTGGTAAGCCATTATGGCATTCTGCGAGAGATTATGAGGGAGCAGAAACTTGATGCCAATGCCGACCTGCGTGATTTTGCTCACACTAAAAATCTTTATGCCATGGGAGCGCTGGAAGGTCTGGCCGGAGAAATACTCATCATCAATGGTCAGCCCTTTAACGGTATTGCTGAAAATGGCAAGCTGAGGATAGAAAAATCCTTCGAACGAAAAGCGACACTACTAGTGTCTGCGCAGGTAACAGATTGGTCTGAAACCAAAGTAGAAGTGAATGTTGGCGACTTGAAAGAGCTTGAGATGGAAATTAAGCGGATGGCTTTGGCAAATAACATAGACACCAGTGAAGCATTTCCGTTTTTAATAAAGGGAACCGCCAAACAACTTGAATGGCATGTGATCAATGCGGCTGAGGCCAGTGAAAAAACACATGAGGCATTTAAAGAAGCAGGGCTTAAGGGGAATGATATGGATCAAAACGTAGAGATTCTGGGTTTCTATTCTGAAAACCACCAGGGGATTTTTACCCACCATGGAAGCTTCCTTCACCTGCACTTTAAGGACCGGGACGATACGAAAATGGGTCATGTAGATAATCTGATGTTGAACGGAAGTGTTACGGTAATGCTTCCCAAAACCGAGAAGCCATGAAAAGAATCAAATGGATTTTTATCCTGAGCTTTCTGGTAACGGGACTGCAGGCTCAAAACTCACTTCCAGACTATTTGGTGATGGCAGCCGAACAAAACCCTGGACTGAAGGCAAAGTACAATCTGTACCTGGCTGCACTGGAAAATGTTAATCAGCAGGGAGCACTGCCTGACCCCACACTCAGCTTCGGTTACTTTATTTCACCGGTTGAGACCAGGGTAGGACCTCAAAGGTTTAAGCTGTCTTTATCACAGATGTTTCCCTGGAAGGGCACGCTGAAAACCAGAGAGCAGGCTAGTGCGGCAGTGGCCAAAGTGCGGTATGAAGAATTTCAGGAAGCGAAAAACCAGCTCTTTCTGGAAGTAAAGACCAAATGGCTTGCCCTGTATGAGTTGAACGAGGAAATCAGGATCAACCAGGCCAATCTGGAAATATTGAAGTCGTACGAACCTGTCACCAAAACCAAGTACGAAGCAAACCTGGTTTCCCTTGCCGATCTGATCAGGGTGCAGATTAAGGTAGAAGATGCCATAACACAGCTGAAACTTTTGGAACTCAAAAGAATTCCACTTCTCAGTGATTTTAATACGCTATTGAACAGAGCGCTTGATACAGCGGTGAATGTTAATCAGGAGCTATCAACTAATGGACCGGAGCTGAGCTTGGACACTGCACTTTCGAATCAACCCGGAATCCTGGCAGCAAAAGCCGGACTGGAAGAGGCCGATGCCAGAATCAAACTGGCAGACCTCAAGCGCAAGCCCAATCTGGGTTTTGGCCTGGATTACGCCTTTGTCAGCAAGCGTAGTGATATGAATGTATCTGACAATGGTAAGGATATATTGATGCCAATGGTGTCCCTAAGCCTGCCCATTTTTCGTAAGAAGAATGCTTCAGTTAAAAAGGAAGCAGAGCTTAAGAAAGAGAGTCTTACAGCTGGTTTGGAAATGGAAGAGAATCAGGTGAAGAACAAATGGATGAAAGCCGACTACCAGATCGATAAAGCTGATACAGAGATCGAACTCTATCGCGTTGAGATTGAGAAGACCAATCTGCTGCTTCGGTTACTGACCACCGAGTACAGCAATGACAATAGAAATTTCGAAGAGCTTTTGATCACACAACAGCGGCTGCTTCAGTTACAACTGGCACAAGTACGGGCTGAAGTGAATGATCAGGAAGCCCGATTTCAAAAGGAGTATTTAGCCGGGACCTTATTAAACCAAAATTGATGAAAAAGACATTTTTACTACTGATAGGCCTGTTGACATTACTGTCTTGCAGTCAGGAAGAGCCCAAGGCGATAGAGTCGGTAATTTCTCCTTCGGGTGATAATAGCAGCCTGCCTCGCCTGGTCACGAGTACTTCAGGTGATGTATATCTCTCATGGGTTGAAAAAGGATCCAATAAGTCAAGTGAGCTGCTTTATGCCAGGTTGACGAATGATAACTGGAGTGCACCAAAGTCTGTTGCCAAAGGGAACAACTGGTTTGTCAATTGGGCTGATTTTCCCTCACTGATGGTAAACAATGAGCAGATGGCTGCCCATTGGCTCCAAAAAAGTGATCAGGGTACTTATGACTATGATGTGCGGGTCAGTTTTTCCAATAACTCAGGCGAGACCTGGAATGAGAGCATTGTCCCTCATAAGGACGGGATTCCTGCTGAACACGGCTTTGTCAGTATGCTGCCTATGGAAGATGGCAAAACCTTTATCACCTGGCTCGATGGCAGAAATACCAAGGGTGGAGGGCATGATGAAGGAGGCCATAGTGGTTCAGGAGCCATGACTTTACGGGCGGGTATTTTCGATCGAGACGGTTCTACTATCAATGAATGGGAGCTAGATGACCGAATCTGTGATTGCTGTCAGACCGGGGCCGCCATGACTGATCAGGGACCCGTGGTGGTTTACCGCGACAGATCGGAGAGTGAAATACGTGATATGTCTATTGTAAGATTAGTGGGAGATAGCTGGACCGAGCCAATGCCGCTGGCCATAGAGCTCTGGGAAATGCCTGGTTGTCCGGTAAACGGACCTGCCATTGCAGCCCGGGGAAATAATGTGGCCTCAGCATGGTTTACCGCCAAGGGTGGCTTTGCTCAGGTTAAGATCGCTTTTTCCACTGATGCCGGAGCCTCTTTCGGCTCAGCAAGCGTGGTAAGCGAGGGCATCACCAATGGCCGGGTAGGAATCACTTATCTGGGAAATGGCACGGTAGCCGTTAGCTGGATGGATAGTAAGGATGATCTGGCCCTGGTGATGGTGGCCAATTATGACGAACAAGGTACACTGCTCAAAAAAATGCAAGTGGCCCAAACCTCGGCCAGCAGAGCCAGTGGTTTTCCGGTGATTACGAGCAGGGGCAACGAGGTCTTTATGGCCTGGACGGAGACGGCAGAAATAACAAAAGTGAAAACAGCGAAAATAAATCTATAAACTCATGCAGATAAATAGATCAACAATATTCACCATCCTGATTACACTAATTGTTGGTGTGCTCATAGGAGCTATATTTCTGGGTGGATCGGGTGTAGGGAGCCCGACTTTAGATAGTCATGAGGGAGAAGGGCATGAGCTGACGCAAAATGAAGCAGGTTTGTGGACCTGCTCCATGCATCCCCAGGTGCGCCAGTCAGAGGCTGGTGCCTGCCCTTTCTGCGGCATGGACCTTATTCCTGTGGTTACAAGTGATGATGGTGATCCCACTGTGCTGAAAATGTCGAACTCAGCGATGCAGTTGGCGAATATTCAAACCAGTGTTATTACTGAAGGTGCACTCAACGGTATCATTGAACTCAATGGAAAAGTAAGGGCTGACGAACGCAGGATTAACACCCAAACCACTCATTTTGCCGGGAGGATAGAAAGGCTGTATAAAGATTATGAGGGGCAGGTGGTGCGGAAAGGTGATAAGCTGGCATCACTACACTCCCCCGAATTGATAGCAGCACAGGAAGAACTCATTGAGGCAAAGAAGCTTCAAAAGACAAATCCGGTGTTGCTGGAAGCAGCTCGAAAAAAACTGAAATACTGGAAGCTCACCGATGCCCAGATTGATGCGATTGAGCAGGCTAGTGAGCCGATGCACAACTTCGATATTCTGGCTGATTATGATGGGGTGATCACGAAAAAAATGGTGAATACCGGAAACCACCTGCATGAGGGTGGGGCCCTGATGGAGATTACCGATTTGTCCAGCGTTTGGGTGATCTTCGAGGTTTATGAGAGAGACCTGGCTAAGGTGAAGTTAGGTGATAAGATCATGTTTAAGGCTCGTTCTCTGAGAGAGGAAATGGAGGCAACCATATCCTTTATTTATCCTGATGTAAACCCCCAAACCCGGGTGGTGGAAGTAAGGGCTGACGTAAGGAATGGCAACAGGCAGCTGAAACCAGATATGTTCGTAGATGCTGAACTGAATGTTTCTTCAAACCAAAGCCTGCTAGTACCCAAATCGGCCGTGCTCTGGACGGGTAAGCGCTCGGTTGTGTATCTCCAGGATTCGGAAGATCTCAGCTTCAGCATGCGTGAAATAGTACTCGGTGAGGCTATGGGAGATTATTATGCCGTAGAATCAGGACTGAATGTGGGAGACGAGGTAGTAACCAATGGTGCATTTACACTGGATGCCGAGGCACAGCTGCAGGGAAAAATCAGCATGATGAGCCCGACAAAGGGAGGTGCTAATGCTGTTGGTCCGGAAAACCCATTCAGTGAGGTGGAGCTGCCCGACTTTCAGGATTTCAGAGAAGAGGTAGCGCCAGCATTCCAGGAGCAGCTATCCGAACTGTCTTCAGCCTATGTTCAGTTAAAAGACCAGATGGTTGAAGGGGAGGGTAGCAAGATCAGAAAGGCAGGAGTACTTACGAAGAATGCACTGGAAAAGGTGGATATGACCCTGGCCAAAGGAGCAGCGCATGTACACTGGATGGAAGTGTTGAAACCGATGGAGGAAAGCCTTGCATTGATCACCACCAGTGGTGACAGGGATTTGCAAAGGCTTCAGTTTATCAATCTGTCAAAAGCTCTGATAAATGCGGTGCAATCATTTGGTACCAGCCTGGAGAGTCCGCTGTACATACAGTTTTGCCCTATGGCCAATAATGACAAAGGAGCCACCTGGATCAGCACCAGTGAAGAAATTATTAACCCCTATTTCGGGGATGTTATGTTGAATTGTGGAAATGTGGAAGATATAATTATGAATGAGCAATGAAAAAGATGATGATTTTAATGACCCTGAGCTTGCTGATAGCGGCTTGTGGAAGTGACAAAAAAGAGCAGGCTGAAGGGAGCATTGTAGAAAGCTATCTGGCCGTAAAAGATGCTCTGGTGTCTACTGATGGAGCCAAAGCGCAAAAGGCAGCTAAAGCCTTTTTAAAAGTAAACAAGAATGCCGCATTGACTCCCGCTTTAGAGGCCATGGCGGCTACCAGCGATGTGGCTGAGCAGCGTGCGGCTTTTGAAAGCCTCTCGATGAACATGTACAACCTTGTAAAGTCTGATGGTGTGGATATACCTCTGTATAAGCAGTATTGCCCTATGGCCTTTAACAATAAGGGGGCGTTTTGGCTGGCAGCCGAGCAAGAGGTGAACAATCCTTATTTCGGAGATAGAATGTTGCACTGTGGTAGTGTGCAGGAAGTGCTGAATCAGTAAGACAGTACTTAGAAACTAAAAAGAGGAGCGATAACGGCTCCTCCTTTGCTTTTGCCTAACCTAATAGTTTTCACACGAAGTGAAAATTTGCTTTGATACCTGCTATGTCTGGGGCTGCGACCTTCTCATTGCCCTCAGTACCACCACCACAAGCAGTGCGCCCAATAAGACGAGCCACCAGGCAGGCTTTCCCTTAGCTTCTTCTTCCAGATCGACTCGCTCCAGGGTTACCTGGTTTGCAAGAAATCCCTCCTCTCTCAGCATTTTATCAAGCTCCGTTACGGAGGGATCAATAATAATGGCATTGGCATCTGGCTGATTCAGCTTCGCTGTTTTCTCGTACTGTGCCTTATGCTTCAGCACATGTTTGAAGGAGATATTGAAGCCCTTCAGGCCTTCATCACTCAGCTCAACAATGATGTTCTCCCAGCCATGTTCACTATCAGAGTGGTTGAGAAAGAGTCTCTCGTTGTGAATTCTGATCTTAGGGTTACCAGTCTCTACAAGATTCTGACCATCAAAAGCAATAGCTTCCTGTTCAAGCAGGTCAATTTCCAGTGCCGGCTCCCGGTTGTATGTCAATAGGTGACCTCTTTTGGTGAGAGGGGTAATTTGATTCAAATACCCATTATTTTCAAGATGTTTAAGTCTCTCCAACTCCTTTTGATATTCCTCATTTTCGGGTGAAGCTTCTACTCTTGCTTTTATTTCAGCAAGTTCCTGAATCAAACTGTCGTTTTTGTAGATCAGGTAGTCGCCTGTCACCCGAAAACGTTCTGCGTTCCGATGAGATGCCAATTGCTCCATGTCAAAGCCGGAGTAGGTTTCTACCACACAATGTTGCTCATCAATGAGAGTAATTCTTACATACTGGTTACCAGGCTCTCTGTCCGAGCCGTTCATGCCTTCCTCTACAATGAGGTAATCACCCGCGATGAGCTTTGGAAAGGCAGTTGCCTCAGCAGCCCCTGCAGAGGGTAAGGGGTTTGCGGTATATACCGTTTGACAGGCATATAAGGTCATAAAAATGATGGCCAGTATGGCCAGCTTGAAACCCGATGATATTCTGAATTTGCTCTTTCTCATATCACTGTTTATTTGATCCGTCTGGTTATTAACCTGAGTTCGGTTATTATTTAGGGTTCAGACCGCCTATGAACAGTTAGATTCAACTAAAAGGCAAGCAGCCATAGCGGGCTACGGCAAGAGCCTTTTAGGCAGAAAATGACTGTTTAGAGGTGGTTTCATTTAAAAGCTATTCCATAAATTCCAATATCCTGCGTTTTCTTTATTCGATATAGCAGGCTATATCATCATAAAGATGCCTTGGCTATTGAAAATTTATGAAATTCTGAACCTACAAAGAATAACCGTACTCTGGTTATTAGTGCCTTAAAACACATTAGGGTAACCAGTTTTTTGCTAAAAGATTGTAATACGAGCTTTGGATTCAGTCAACAAGCTGTCGCTGAATTTCTGTAATCGCGGCAAGGTGATGATCGTCATGCTCTGCTACAAAGTAGGCCAGATCGATCACACGCATGGGTTGTTTGAGCCTGGGATGTAGCGCGGTGAGCGTTTCGGCCTGCTTTTCCAACTGTCGGCAAAGAGAGAGGAATTCAGCTCTTTTTGTTCTTAGGGCTTGCAGCAGATCGCCCAGATCACTGTCGTTGTGATTAGCCTCATGGGTTCTGCGGTTTTCAAGATCTGCAGGACTGAGTTCCACTTCGTTGTTCAGGAAATCCCGCATGCGGGCAATCCATAATTCCTCCAAATCCAGCAGGTGGCCAAGATGTTCTTTAACTGACCATTTCCCATCGATTTTCACCTGTTGGTGCTCCCGGGCGATGGCGCGGAGCTTGTGTTCAAGACGCAGCATCAGGCCGTCCAGCCTTTCATAGATAGATGGGAAAGTACCTTTCAAATGGTCAAAGGCAAATTTGCGGTCAAACCAGAGTATTGTCTGTTTCATATCATAGGGTTAGTGCAAGTTGAACATTGCAGCGAGAGTAGGGAGAGACATCCAGATTAAGATCTGCTTTGAAGCCCAGCTTGTCATAAAGTGCCAGGGCTGAGGTGAGCTGACTGCTCGATTCCAGAAATACCTTTTTTGCACCCAGTTGGCGTGCCCGGTCAATAATCGCTTCTGCCAGCCTTCTGCCCAGCTTCAGCCCCTGATATTCCTTCAGTACTCCCATTTTGGCCAGTTCATATAGCTCATCATTGTATTTGATCAGGGCACAGCTTCCTACAATTTTACCTTCATACTGAGCAAAGAGTACGGTTCCGCCCTTGTCTATAATTTCGGTTTTATGGTTTTCGAGAAGCTGTCGGTCCTGCTCTTCAATACCAAAAAACTCCTCAATCCATCCGTAACTGATGTTCTTGAAGTCCTCACCATACTCTGGGGAGTAGTCCAATATGCTCACTTTGTTCATAATATTAAGTACGTAAAAAATGCGCAGAAGATGGCCTTCTGATTTGGGTTCATCACTCTTCAGGAAACCTCATCTCAGGTTATTAGTTCTACAATAGTTGTAGAAATGAAAATCATTTCTATATATTTGTTCTACAATAGTTGTAGAAATATGAATCAGAATCTCGGAAATCTGGAAGAAACGATTTTGTTGATTGTGGCCGTAATGCCTGAGGAGGCTTATGGCTATACTGTTTCTGAAGAGTATGTCAAGAACATGGGAAATCGTATTTCCATTTCAGCCGTGCATACCGTTCTCAAGCGCCTGGAAAAAAAGGGGCTTATCAAATCAGAAATGGGTGGAGCTACTGCAGAGCGTGGAGGCAGACGCAAGCGCATCTTCAAAGTCACGAAGACGGGCATGAATACACTCGAATTTATTCAAAACAATCGTATGAAGCTTTGGAATATGATGCCCAAGCTCAACTTCTCTTACTAAATGAGTTCTCAAAAAATCAAGTCACCTCCTAAATGGGCCAATCGGTTTCTCGAGTGGTACTGCGGATCTCAGCTTCTGGATGAGATTCAGGGAGACTTACTTGAAGCTTTTTATTACAGGTCAGTGGAAGTGGGTGATACAAAAGCCAGGTGGTGGTTCGTCTGGGATGTCATTCGTTTTTTCAGGCCCTCATCTTTTGGAAAACGGTCTTATAACTCAAATCAAATCGCTATGCTTAGAAACTACCTCGTTGTCAGCTTTCGTAATTTCCGCAGCCAGAAAGGCTATGGTTTTATCAACCTTTCAGGACTGATTGTGGGCATTACCGCCTGTTTGCTTATTACCCTCCATGTACTGGAGGAGGTTACTTATGATAATTTTCATCCAAAGGCAAGCCAGACTTACCGGGTGGTGATGGATATGTATGGGCAGGGTGAACTGAAGACAAAAAGTGCCCCTGTCTATCCGGCAGTCGGCCCCGGCCTGCTGGCCGATTTTCCTGAAGTCGAAATGTATACCAGAATTTTGCCCTTTGGTGATGGGGTGTATAGCGTAAAACAGGCCGATGGCACATTGATCCGTTTTAATGAAAACAAAGCGGTTATCGCGGACGAGAATTTCTTTGAAATGTTCGGGTTTCGCTTGCTTGATGGCAACCCTGAAAGCGTCTTGTCCAAAGCCGATCAGATTGTGCTCTCAGCCTCTACTGCAAAGCGGTATTTTGGTAGCGACAACCCTATTGGAAAGCCCATCTTCTGGAGAGGTACCAGGGAGCTGACGGTTACCGGTGTCTATGAAGATTTCCCAGAGAACTCTCATATGCAGTTTGATATGATTTGTTCGCTGAAAACCTGGGAGGGTTTTGATGAATGGCCCGGCAATTGGGGTTGGTACGACTTCTATACTTTTATTAAAACTTCTGAGGGAGTGGATCAGGCCGTACTGGACGAAAAGCTGTCTGCTTATCTGGACGGGAAAAAAGAAGAGACTTATACCACAAGAAACGTAAGGGAAGTGTTATGGACTCAGGAAATAGGAGATATTCACTTGTATTCGTCCGGCATCAGCTGGGATATGGGTGAGAATGGTGGTGGTGAGCAAATCTATTTTCTATCGGTGATAGCTATACTTATCCTGCTGATTGCCTGGGTCAACTATGTAAATCTGGCTACAGCCAGAGCTATTAAGCGAGCAAGGGAAGTGGGTATCAGAAAGGTGGTTGGTGCGCAAAAAGGCAACCTCATCACGCAGTTCCTGGTGGAATCTTTTCTGTACAATGCCATGGCAGTTGTGGTTTCAGTACTGCTGGTGATTGGGCTTGTACCTGTGATCAATAGTGCCATGGAACTGGGCTTAAAAAGAGAGCTCCTTTATGGGCCGGAAGTATTGATAGGATTAACCTCACTGATTTTTCTCGGTGCTCTGATTACCGGGTTTTATCCGGCCATGGTGCTCACCTCTTTCAAGCCGGTAAGTGTACTGAAAGGACAGGTGGGTAAAACCGGCCGAAAATTTGGTTTCAGGCAAATACTGGTAGTCTTCCAGTTCACTGCTTCTATCACCCTCATACTAGGCACCTTCCTGGTGGTGAAGCAGCTTAACTATATGCGCAGTCAGGATTTAGGACTGAATATAGAACAGACGTTGGTATTAAAATCACCCTCATCGAGCAGAGGAGGTGGCGACTTGATCGAAAGACTTGGTCTTTTCAAGGCAGGTCTGGAGGCTATGCCTGAAGTGAGTGGTTACACAATTTCCAGCAATGTGCCGGGAGTAGAAAATTTTGGTATCGGAGGAGTGACTTCTAAATATTTCCCCAATGAATTCAGGGATTGCTATAGGGTAAGAATAGACGACCAGTTCATGGAACTGTTTGAGATCGATCTCATTGCTGGCAGGTCATTTTCTGCAAATATGGCTACAGATACTGCTGCAGTAGTATTAAATGAAGTGGCGATGAAGCACTTGGGCTTTCAAAGTGCCGAAGAGGCCCTCGGTGAAAAAATCAACCCTAACACCCGAAATGAGAGTACCATTGTAGGGGTGGTCAAAAGCTATCATCAGGCCACGCTGAAAGAAGAACTTGATCCTGTGGTCTTTCACTTTATCCGCAGGGCTAGCGGCAGCTTCTACTCAATAAAGCTGAGGACAGAAGACTACTCGGCTTCTATGGCAAAAGTTGAAGCCATCTGGGATGAGATTTACCCTGATAATCCCTTCGACTACTTTTTTCTGGATGAATTTTTTGATCGTCAATACAAGGCCGATGAACAGTTTAATTCCGTGTTTATAGGCTTTGCCGGCCTGGCAATTTTTGTAGCCTGTCTGGGCCTCTTCGGACTGGTGTCTTTCACCGCGGAGCAGGCGAGAAAAGAGATAGGCATTCGTAAGGTCTTAGGGGCTTCGGCTAAAAAGCTGGTGCTATTGCTGGCGCGTGACTATGTCCGGTTGATCTTAGCTGCCATTATTCTGTCCTTCCCGCTCAGCTATTACCTGATGAGAGAATGGCTCAACGGTTTTGCCTATCAAACGCAAATAGGGGTAGAGATCTTCGTATTTGGCGGTATGGTTATTTCCATGGTTGCTTTTGTTACTGTAAGTGTCAAGTCTTTTCAGGCCGCCAATGGCAACCCGGTAAACGCTCTCAGAGAAGACTGAAACCGGGGTAATGGATAAACCTGATTTTTCACAGAACCCGCCAAAATGGGCAAATCGCTTTCTCGAATTCTATTGTGCAGATGAACTTCTGGATGAAATCCAGGGAGATTTGCTTGAGGCCTTTTTTCACAGACAGACCGAGTTCGGAAGATTCAGAGCCAGCCTGTGGTTCGTTTGGGATGTGATCCGGTTTTTTCGCCCATCCTCTTTCAGTAAACGCAATTGGAAATTAAATGCGAATGTTATGTTCAAAAACCACCTCTTGATCAGCTATAGAAGCTTTCTCCGTCAGAAAGTATATGCTTCCATTAACCTGACCGGCCTTGTGGTGGGGCTGAGTAGCTGCCTGCTAATAATCCTCTATATCTTTAATGAAACAGGTTATGACCGGTTTCATCCTGAGGTAGACCAGAAATACCGCGTGGTCATGGATATGTACAGTCAGGGTACTTTAACTAATAAAAGCGCTACTGTTTTTGCCGGAGTCGGTCCCTCCCTGTTGACTGACTATCCGGAGGTTGAAAGCTATGTTACCATCTCGCCCTTTGCATCCGGTGTGTTCACTACCACCGGGCTCAGTACACCCAGGGTAATGCTCAACCAGGATCGGGTAATATACGCAAGCCGCAACTTCTTCGACTATTTTGGATTTGAGCTGCTTTATGGAAATAAGGAGGAGCTTTTGAATCAGCCTTTTTCGGCTGTAATCGCTGAATCGGTTGCCATGCAATACTTTGGCAGAACGGATGTGGTGGGTGAGATTCTGAAAAGACAGGGGCAGGAAGAATTCAGTGTGATGGGGGTGATGAAGGACATGCCTTCCAATTCACACATGAACTACGATATCGTTTTGTCTCTCTCTTCCTTCGATGATTTATCGGAAGCACTGGCGGACTGGTCCTGGTCTGACTTTTACAGCTATGTGCGGTTGACAGAGGGAACAGAAGCTGAAGTTTTCAATAAGAAGTTAGAAAGCTATCTGGACCGGAAGAAAGCTGCGGTGTTCGAGCAGTACGGGGTAAGGCAAAACCTATGGATCCAACCTGTCAGGGACATTCACTTATACTCTGACCTGACCTGGGAAATGCAGGCTAATGGCAGTGCCTCAGATGTATACTTTCTGGGAGTTGTGGCCGCTTTGATTCTGATCATCGCCTGGATGAACTTTGTGAATTTGTCTACAGCCCGGGCTGTCAGACGGGCCAGAGAAGTTGGTGTACGAAAAGTGCTGGGAAGCAGTAAAAGGCAGTTAAGGTATCAGTTTCTGACCGAAGCTTTTTTGTATAACCTGGTCGCCTTTGTTTTGTCTTTGGGCCTGGTACTCCTGTTCGTTCCGATAATACATCAATCAGCTGGTATCAAGCTGAATTCGGGCTTACTGCTGGAGCCCTATCTGCTTATGAGCCTGGCTGTCTTGCTGGTGGCGGGTACGTTTATTTCGGGGCTCTATCCGGCTTTTGTCTTGTCTCATTTCGGTGTTTTAAGGGCAATCAAGGGAGGAGCTGTTAGTATGAGGTCGAGGCTGAGAGAAGTCCTGGTAACTTTTCAGTTCGTATTGGCCATTACGCTCATTTTTGGAGTGCTCATTGTACTCAAACAACTGACTTTCATGAAGGAGCGCCCGCTGGGCATGAATCTGGAGCAAAGCCTGGTGATCAATGGTGCCAGGGTAGGAGAGAGCTTTGATGACCTTGTCAATCGTAGTGGAGTAGTGATAAATGAATTGGCTGCTTTACCCGAAGTAACCTCTGTGGCTGCTGCTAATATGATTCCGGGTAGGGAGAATTTCAACCTGACCAGCTATACTTCACGGTTTACTACCAATCCGAAATCCAGCTATAACCTGATGGTCAGTGCAAGCTATTTTCAAAATCTGGAAATAGAGCTGAAAGCCGGCAGACACTTTGATCCGGCTATTAAAACCGATGGTAAGACTGTCGTGCTGAATGAGAGCGCCAGTTCACTGCTGGGTTTTTCTTCTCCTGAAGAGGCGATTGGAGAAGTGATCAACAGAGGAAAAAGGAGTGAAAGGAGGGTTATTGGTGTGGTTCGTGATTTTCATCATAGGTCACTCAAAGAGGCAATCAACCCTATCGTATTCTATTTTGACGATGTGGGGGATGAAAGCGCCTATTACCTGCTTAAAGTAAGAGCCAATGACATGGACGTAACCATGGCTGGGATAGAAGTGCTTTGGGAGGATGTTTTCCCTGATAATCCGCTGGACTATTTTTTTCTGGATGAGTTCTTCGATCAACAATACAAATCTGACGAGCAGTTCAATTCGGTATTTATAGGCTTTGCAGGGCTTGCCGTATTTGTGGCGTGCCTTGGACTTTTCGGCCTGGTGTCCTACACTTCGGAGCAAAACAAAAAGCAGATTGGGATCAGAAAAATCCTGGGAGCTTCGGTAGTCAGGGTGGTCATGCTGCTGGCAAAGAGTTATGGCAAACTTATCCTGATTTCTTTAGTCATCGCCTTGCCGGTTGGGTACTACCTGATGAAGGAATGGCTCAGCGGTTTTGCTTATCGGACGAATATTGGCTTTGATACCTTTGCTTTGGGTGTTCTCATCATTAGCCTAATAGCCTTTGCAACAGTTATCGTCAAATCACTTCAGGCGGCCATGGGCAATCCGATTAACGCCTTAAGGGAAGAGTGACAAATTGATCTGATAGCAGAACTTGTCTGTTTACTCTTCCCGGCTATAGACAACCTTGCCACCCACCACCGTATAGTCGAAGTTGGCATTCAGCCATGCCGAAGGTTCAGTTTCAAAAAGGTCCGTATCCAGTACTGCCAGATCAGCAAGCATGCCTGGGGCAAGGGTGCCTTTAATATCTTCTTCAAAGGTGGCGAAGGCTGAACCCTTGGTATAAGCCCTGATGGCTGATTCCAATGCAATGCGCTGCTCGGGAAACCAACCACTTTCCGGCATGCCACCTATTGTCTGTCGTGTTACTGCTGCATAAAGTCCATACAGCGGGTTGATAGGGTAATAGGAGGCATTGGTGCCTGGCCAGTCAGAGCCAAAGGCCAGCTTACAACCTGCATCTTCCAGTGTTTTAAATGCATAAGCTCCCCGACACCGTTCATGGCCTATCCGCTCTTCCATCCAGCGCATATCATCAGTGACATGGTAGGGCTGTACCTCGGCAATGATGTTCTTGCCTCCGAAACGGGCGAAGTCCTTTTCAGCAATCACCTGTGCATGTACCAATCTGAAACGCCTGTCGCGGGTTCCGTTAACCGCGTCAAGCGTATCGAGGATATCGAGCAGAATAGAGTTGGCCTCGTCTCCGATAGCATGTACCCGAAGTTGGATGCCTTCTTCATCTGCTTCCATCAGCAGACGCTTGAACTCCGGCATGTCCTGAGAGAACTCGCGCCATCCGCCACGCCAAAAACGCTTTTCAACAGAATTGTCGTTATAAGGTTCAAAGAAACGTGCAGTTCTACCGCCCATGATTCCATCAATGTGGCTTTTGAGTGTACCAAAGCTGATCCAGTCGTCTCCACTGGGGCTGGGGTTATCTCCCCAGTTAATCACCCATCTTTTGGCCACCATATTACCGATCTCGCTTAATCTTGATGGGCTGAAGTTGATTCTGGTGATCAGAGAATCCCGGTCTTTCAGGTATTGATAAATATCTACCCTGTCCAGTGGTGACATATCTTGTACTGTAGTAACACCCCACTTGGCACATTCGGCCAGCCCTCTCTTGGCTTCCGCCAGCTTTCGTTCAAATGAGCTTTCAGGAACCTGTTTCAGAGCTTCCGCAAGAATCTCTCCTTTGAGGATGCCATCATCTGCCTCAATGCCCAGGTAATCAAGCGCCAGGCTATTGGCCAGTCCTTCACTGCGGTCGTATTTAGTGATGAGAACGGGGTGTTCCGGGGTAATGTCATCGATGAGGGAGATATGGGGTTGCCAGGCGGCTTTTTTGGTGTCTCCTCCCTCTGAACCCGCATTCCAGGCTTCATAGGCTCCCCAATCACCACGAGTGATCCAACTGCCCTTAGGAAGTCTCTGGGTGGTCTTCTTTATTCTTTCTACCAAAAGCTCATCATCATTGACGTCCAGAAGGTTAATACCCAATAGGAGGGCTCCTGCCTGTGCAAAATGTACATGTGAGTCGTTGAAGCCAGGTAGGGTCAACCTGCCCTTCAGGTCTATTTTTTTATCTGCTGAGGGATAATTATCACCATTGCCCAGGTCTTTGATCTTGTCATTCTCAATATAGACCCAGCTTGCCTTGGGCATGGCTTTAGATCCTGTCCAGATTTTACCATTATACAGTAAAAGGGATGAAACCGAGGTGCTTTCCTTACTTTCAGGTGCGTTGCAGCCCTGAAAAATAACCCAGAAACAGAGTAAAAAGAAAAACTTAAGACTTTTCATAGTAGCCTTAAGTTAGTGGATATTGGATTGAATTGCCTGATTAGATATTCAAACGGTAGATGAGGACTACAATGAAAAATGTCCCTGAATTGAAGTAAATCTTCATTTCAGGGACATGATGTCGTAATAGGTAGCTTTAGTTGCCAGCCCCTACTGGTGATGTAGGTAGGTTAGTGCTGCCTGTTGCCCAGCCAAAGAGTGGCAGGCGCAGCCCGAAAAACCAATAGTTATCGTCAGTGCTCATATTTCGCCCGTAACCTGCCTGTATATAGTCCTGGAAGAAGGAGGAAGTAATACCCAGGCCAATCTCGGGTTTGTTGTCATTGTTAAAGTCCAGAGTGGCAATGTTAAGGCCCAGACCCGGGGTTAGGTACTTGTTGTAGAACATGCCCTTACGAGTGCCTAACTTGAAGACTACACTGTAGGATGGGGCCAACTGGTAGTCGTTATCAGTATTGGCAAAACTGCCATTTACAATATTGGCAAAGATCAGCGTGGCTCTGATGGAGTTGTGAATACCTACCTGGAACATCGTAAGCTTTTGCCAATAGATGTTTTGCTTATTTACCTGTACTCCGGCAGAGTCTCTCGCTATTTGTGCTTTGAAGTACAATTCATCTCCTGCCTTTCTTTGCCCAGTGTACTTCAGGTTGAGCTCTGTCTGGGTGGGAATGCTATTGTATGGCAGCTTATAACTACTGGCCGAAAACTGTGCCGCTGATTCAGAAAATGCGGTAAGCTTGTTCTGATCAAACATGTTAAGTGTATTCTCCAGTTCTACCAGGTAGGTTCTTCCGAGATTACCAAGCTGAGTGGCTACGCTGAAAATGTCTGCCGTCAGGTCACTGGCGAGCGTTTTGGCAACACTGGGAGCGGCTTGAATCTCTGTTTTTACCATGGCAAGAAGCCTCTTGGCTTCAGCTTCCAGTGTGTCTGCCTGGGTAATAAGGCCCCTCGTCTGGTTATACAGTATGAGTGTTTCTCCAAAAGTGAAGTTTTCTACCTCGCCTACCACTTTAATGGCCTCTGTTTTGAAATTATTGAGGTTTTGCTTGAAGGTGTTTACAGGAGAAGAAAACTTGGTTCTGATAGAATTCGCTACGCTATCCAGGCGGGCTTCAAAGCTGGTAACTCCCCCGTTGATGATGGTGTCTATCTTGCTTTCCAAATCGCCCACGCCAGTGAGAAAACGGGATTTCATCAAATGCACAAGGGTATCAGCATTGTTTTGCAGGCTATCGGCCAGGTTTTGAGCCGTATTGTAGGCATTGATTTCCGATTGAGGCACGCTTGTCATGATGCGCTTCACTGCAAAGTATTCTCCGTTCTTTAACGAATCAAAGCCATCAAGGTGTAGCTGGGTCTGACCTGCTGAGGTGTTGATCCAGGCACCCAGGGTCATATAGGCGGTACTCTGATTTACCTTTTGCACATAGTCCTGATTTACCTTCTGATACTGCGTGTTGAGTTCCTGAAACAGCTGGCTGTAATCATTGGTACCCAATGCATTGTTAGCGGCCTGATAGAGAGGAGTATTCTCTAAAGTTTTCTGATTCTCAACCAGAGGTGTAAGCAAAGCCAGCATGCTGGACCTGAAGCTGGATAGCGAGGCAAGTCGCTTCTTGCGATCACCCGTCATCATGATATTGCGCATGATTTCCTGTTGCTGTCTGACGGTGTTGTTGACCACCTTTAATAATTCAGCAGGATACTCCTGCTGTCCGAGCATCTGGATCAGACTATCAAGAAGGACTTGTTTGTCTACCTCAATTTGTAAGTTGGCATTGATGTCAACGATATAGGGGGATTTGACCTCGATCGTTTCGTTTTTTGCTTTCTGTTCTTTGATGGTAATTACCTGGGCATTGGATTGCGCTGCGCATACCAATCCTATGAATAGTAGTGTTAATAGCTTTTTCATGATTTATTCCTGGCTTGCTTGAACAAATGCCAACTCCATAACAATGAAGTCGGGCGTTTTAGAGGTAGGTACTTCTGCATCGATTTTATCGCTGAGAGAAACACCTATGGCGATCAGATTGCCCGGGTTTACGCTGCTAACAGCTATAGTGCCATTCTTCAAATATTTCTTGAGCGTATCCCACTGGCTGGTGTCCTGCATCCAGACAGCCTTGCGTTTAAAACCGGCAGGGGCCGACCCTGCGCGTACGTCTGCACTTTGAATGGCCTGCTGAGATACAGCGGTGTTGCCAAAAACAATTACGGTGATTACGTCCTTTTCTGCTATCAAAGACTTAAAGTCTTGTTCTGCCTGAGAGGCATCAGTGGAACTAAGTGTGATGGTGTTATTAAGGGTCATGAGTGAAAAAAGTTATATCCTAATATATAAATACTTTTCACCTTTATGTCCGTATTGTGATAAAAGGGGCTGGATAAGCCGTGTAACTACTGAAGAATGAGGTAAAGCTTCGGATGTGGTAAATCACGGAGTTTTACGTGATTTACCCTCCAAATCCGGGTAGAATCTCCTAGTATTTGTCTGCAATCACTTTAAGTCGCCTGGCTATGAGGTCAGCATCCAGCCAGTTACCTTTTACCATTACCCCGGCCGGGTTTTTCATATTGGCGATATTGCTCAGCGGGTTGGCATCTAATAGAATCAGGTCCGCAGAAAGACCCTCCTTTACCATGCCGTACTTATCCTCATCTCCGAAGTAGATAGCCGGATTGACGGTGCCTGACTTAAGAATCTCAAATTCAGACATACCCGAACGAAGCATAGCGTCCATTTCGCGTTGTATGGAAAAACCAGGTACATTAAAAACCTGAGGAGCATCAGAGCCAAGCAAAATACCAACACCTGCTTTATGTAAGTCACCAATCACCTTTCTGCGCAGGGCGTTGAATTTATTCGCTTGTTCCGCATCGTAAGTGCTGTTGGCAAGTATATTATTCTTGGTGCTAATCCAATTGTTCAAAGTACGCGGATTTATGTATTGCATTTCAGGGTCCGCTCCGATTTCAGCAGCAGGAGTGGGGCCTATCCAGCGTTCCATCATAGCCTGTGTAGGTACAATCCATACTCCGGCCTCCTTAGTGGCAGCTACCAGTTCCGGAATCAGATTCTCATCAGCAATGTCTGTAAAATTCACCCCGAAGAAGCCATTGGTATTCGGGTTCACACGAATGGAAGAGGGAACCAATCCTTCTACATAGCCATCTACATGGTCTATAGAACCGTATTTGGCCTCTATAGCCCTGCGTACACCTACTCCGGTAGAAACATGTCCAGCATATGGAATCCCTACCTTATTGGCCGTGGCTACCACAGCATCAAAATTCTCTCGGGTCAGGCCAGGATGTAATTTGAGAAAATCATAACCGGCCTCCTTTTGGGCAGTAACCTTGGTTTGAGCCTCTTCTACACTTCTCACTGTGTTACCGTTAATAGAGGGGCCAGAAGTATAGATACGCGGACCCAGTACTTCGCCACTGGCTACCTGTTCTCTTAGTGTGAGATGGTATGGCTGGCCGAGCATGCCTCTGATCAGCGTAATACCATTGGAGAGGTATAGGAATAGGGTTTCTTCCACAATCTCGGTACCGTTCCGGTCTCCGGGAATGTGAGCGTGCATTTCCGAGATACCAGGCATCAGGTATTTGCCTGTTCCGTCTATTACCGTAGCGGCTCCACTCGATTTTACATCATCAATCCCACCGAGTTTCAGGATCTTACCATCTTTGATCAGCACTGTCTGGTCTTTCAGTACCACTTCGTTTTCCATGGTAATGACATTCACATGGATAAAAGCAAAATCCGCTTCGGGTCCTTGTGCGGTGCAGGCAGTTGTGAATATGAGTAGAACAGATAGAAAAAGTGAGAGAGCGTTCTTCATGTCAATAGTCTTAGTTGATTCATGAATATAGGGGCAATTATGCTCATCACGGGTGGTGAGAATTGCATTGTTTCTTAACCTTTTCGCAAGCCGTTGATATTTGATTTGAATGGTTACCGCTGGTCACAAGGCTCAGTCACCTCTGGTGACTGGCCGATGTTGAATGTTAAATCTGGAATGATGAATTAGGAGTGAATGATTTTCATTTCAACATTCAACATTTTAGGGTATCACTAGTAGCCTGCCGCCTGCCCGTCTTTTCTGGATTCTGAGGCACCATAGTATACCTTATTGACCGCATCCCACATAATAGCCTGATAGCCTCCATAAGCACCTACATTGAAGGAGATTTTATGACCCATTTTGACCAGTTCGCGGATCACTTCATAGTCAATGCCTGTTTCGAGTTGGAGCACTCCACCATCGGTCATCACTCCTCCCGTGGGCTGTGATGAGCCATTGTGCAATATGCGTGGTGCATCACCAGCTTCCTGCAGGTTCATACCAAAGTCTATCAAATTGATGACGATTTGCGCATGGCCCTGTGGCTGAGTAGCTCCGCCCATCAAACCAAAGCTCACCCAGGGTTTACCATCTTTGGTAATAAAGGCTGGGATAATGGTATGAAATGGGCGTTTGTGAGGCTCATATACATTCGCATGGCCTTCTTCCAGTGAGAAAAGCTCACCTCTGTCTTGCAGGATAAAGCCAAGACCGGGAGGAGTCATTCCGGACCCCATGCCGCGGTAATTACTTTGAATCAGGGATACCATATTACCATCCTTATCAGCAACGGTCATATAGATGGTGTCTCCATCTTTAAGCTTTCCGGCAGGGAACGATCGTCCTGCTTTATTGGGGTCAATCAATTTTCTTCTTTCAGTCGCGTATTGTTCTGAGATCAATTCTGCCACCGGAGTATCATAGAAGTCCATATCGGCATAAAACTTAGCCCGGTCTTCAAAAGCGATCTTCTTGGCTTCTGTAAAAGTGTGGATATACTCTTTGCTGCCAAAACCCATAGATTTCAGGTCGTAGCCTTCCAGAATGGTCAGCATTTGCAGGGCTGCGATTCCCTGCCCGTTTGGTGGAAGCTCCCACACATCATAGCCTCTGTAGTTCACTGATACCGGCTCAATCCAGTCAGAGGTGTGATCCGCAAGGTCTTTTTCTGAAAGAAAGCCTCCAAGCTGCTGAATGTAGTCCGCAATGGTCTTGGCTACCGGACCTTTATAAAAAGCATCACGACCTCCGCGGGAGATCTTATCCAGGGTGTTGGCAAGCCCCGGGTTTCTGAATATCTCACCTTTGGCAGGAGTATGACCATTGGGCATATACACTTCTTTAAAGCCTGGGAAGCGCTGGAGGTTCTTGGCACCTTGCTCCATATACCAGGAGATAAGCTCTGTTACAGGAAAGCCGTTGTTGGCATAATCAATGGCAGGTTGCAAAATCTCCTGCATGTCCATTGAACCAAATTTGCCGTGCATCTCAAACCAGCCATCGACTGCTCCGGGCACCGACACAGGTAGAGGGCCATAGGCCGGTATTTTGCTTAATCCGTTTTTCTTGAAGTATTTGAACTTAAGGTCATAAGGTGAGCGACCACTGGCATTGAGTCCATACAGCTTTTCAGTTTTGGCATCCCATATGATGGCAAAAAGGTCTCCGCCAATCCCATTGCCGGTAGGTTCCACAAGTCCGAGTACCGCATTGGCCGCTATGGCCGCATCAATGGCGTTTCCACCTTTTTTAAGTATATCCAATGCCACCTGAGTAGCCAGTGGTTGGCTTGTGGCTGCCATACCGTGCTGGGCGATAACTTCCGAACGGGTAGCCCAGCTTTTACCAGTGATACGGTCTTGTGCAAAGGAGAGGGTGGCACACAGAAGTAAGACGAGGGATAAGTACTTTTTCATGTTATGCTTTCTAATTGGTGAGCTCAGCACCACCAAACAGGGCAATACCTTTTATATAGAGTGTCTTGGTCGCGTACTTGTCGGGGTCCACCAGGGTTCTTTTGTCAGCCATGGCACCGAAGATGCCCGTGACATGAAGGTGTACGTTCCAGTCCTGGGGTACCCTTATTTTTGATCCCCCGAACATGTAGAAAACATCGATGACATTTTCGCCTTCTGCCAGCTCGCTGGAAGTAAGGTCAATATTAGACCCACCAAATATGGCCGTAAGATTACCACCTTTAAAGTTGGCGGTTGTGATTACCCTGTCACCGCCACCAAAGACAGCGGTATCGTCTACAATATCGCTATTAAGGGTTTGGTCGTCAGGGTTGAAGTTTTTACTGTTGCGACTTCTGTTAATAATGTATAGGCCTGCCACAACAAATACCAGGGGCCATAAGTCGAAAATGGATACATAAATATTGAACCAATGGTCGAAGCTGAAGAAAGCGCCAAGAGCTACCAGCACCGTACCTACTTTTACATTCTGCCTGGAAACGATCAGTACGCCTCCTATAAGGATGAGAATGTTCTCCCATTGGAAAATATATTGCCTGATTCTCCAGGGTATCATGCCAAGGTTATTGAGGATCATCACTGACCCTACGACCAAAAAAACCAGGCCTATCGTTGCGGAGCGATTAAGGTTGTTCATAAGTAATTTGAGTAAACCGTCTCAATGTAGGAAACAAGGTGCCTAAATACAATGCACATTTCAGGAAATGAGATGAACATATATTTGAAATAATTCAAAACTTCTCTACTTTTGGCCTCCCAATCCGATACCTATGTGATATGCGCACGTGGCGGAATTGGTAGACGCGCCAGCTTGAGGGGCTGGTGACCTTATGGTCGTGGAAGTTCGACTCTTCTCGTGCGCACATAAAAGCTCCGGTATTCCTGGAGCTTTTTTATTTTTAAGGATGTTCACTGTCTATGCAATTCGAAGCATTTCTAGAAACTATACTTATATAGGTATGTCTGCCGAACTGGAGGTGCGCGTGCAGCGACATAATGTTGGCGGGAATAAAACAACCCGTGCTTATGCTCCCTTTAAATTAATACATACCAAATCCTTTGATACCAGATTGGAGGCCAGGAATTATGAGAAGTATCTTAAGTCAGGGGTTGGCCGAGAGTGGTTGAAGGGCTTATGAGTGTGGAACCTGCCTGTCTTTAGACAGGGTTCGACTCCATGCCTTCGGCAGGCAGGCTTCTCGTGCGCACTGAAAAGCTCTGACAACCTCAGAGCTTTTTTTATTTTTCAGGATGTATACTGTCTATGCTCCTCTTGCATAAAGAGACTGTGTGAACAGAATCCAGTCCTTCTCTGATTATAATTTCCCAGAAGAATAAGCGGCCTATCCGTTACGTACAATCTCTCTGTACATCTCTATAGTCGATCTGCAAAACAGTAACTATCACAATTTCAGTGCACTACAAAGTTCTGATAATTTGATGACAAGGATGTAAGTAAAGTGCTCATGATATATAGGAATTTGATTGTTTTCAGATTCATTTTCTCACTAAAGAAAATTATTGAATCAGTTTAATTTGGTTTTTGACGATTTAATATTTAAATAGATATAAAATTTATCAAAATAGTATATTATGTATTTCAATATAATTTGATGTTGGCAATAATGATGTTCGCTGAACCGGCCAACGTTTCCAAAATTGTGCAAAAAGGCGAAAAAAAATTGCTGTAGATTTTACTGATTAAAATGTCGTTCACATCCAGTAAAGTTTCAAAGGGCGTCAAAATGGCGTTTAACGGGCGAATTGCAATGAGGTTGGATTTCCTGAAGCGGATTGTTTTTATATATATTTGACCCGTTACCTAACACCAGAAACTAACTTATTGTGACTAAGCGTCTTCCCAGACTATGGAGGCTTTTCTCCTTGGCTGTGATCTCTGCCCTGTTTTGGAATCTAAGCATTATCGCGGATGCCCAAACCAACGCGTTGAGCAACGGCTTCACCCTCGACTTTGTCAAGTCGGATGGGGTGGCATCTGTGGATGATGTAGTAACTAATGTTGTGAAAGCAGTCAATCGCACTGCCCGACCTGTCCGCTTTAATCTTGACCTGGCTTCTCCGCAGGGTTGGAAAGTAATCAATAGTCTCACGAAACTATATACTGTAAGCGCAGGTGATTCCATCTTTATTCCTGTGCGGCTTATTCCTTCAAAGGAATCTGCGGGTAATGTCAATTACTTTATCAGCGCTACGGCTTATTCTGAGTTTGGCAATGCGCTGGCTTCTACTCCCTGGTCTGTAGCGGTACAGAAAATCACGAAATGGAACATATTGGTAGAAGAGCGTCAGGTATATTTCACCAATGACTCTGACAGCACGGATGTACACATTCGCATGACCAATGATGGTAATTCTGTCGAAAAATTACGCGTGAGCTTTTTTCCAGATCAAAGACTCAGGGTACTTGACCCTGAATGGCAGCCAATTCAGGACAATGCTCTGTATGTGGAACTTCCGGTAGGAGCGGATACTTCTTTTGTGATGCACGTAAAGATTGCCGATGACCTGACGAAGGGTTATTTCTTTACTGACAGACCGGATGATGATCAGGATAAGCTGGATAGTAAGAAATACCGTCTACAGATTCAGGCTGCCAGCACCACTGAAAAGAGTCGCGCTAAGGGCAGAAGGGTGAATTTCACCAAACTTACGAGTCAAACCCGTTTTGACTCCGGTTTTGGTAGCACGGTCATACCTCTGACTGTAGAGCTCAGGTCTTTCAACGTACTTTCTGAGTTCACTAACTTTTCTCTTGATTTCAGAGGTTCCACAGATTTGGGTAGAAATCGCTACCTGCAGTATAATTATCAATCCATTATTACCTCCAGTATAGCCGGAGGAACCCGTTTTGCGACTGCGAACAGATTCTTACAATACACTACACCTAACTACGCTGTAGCGCTCGGTAATATAGGAGAGAATATGGGGGTGTTTATTAGTGGTGTCGGAGCGAAGGGATCTGTAAAGTATAAGAAATTTGAGGTTGGGGCGATACATGCTAAAAACGCAAGCCGTGGCGGTGTGCTGGCGCCAAATGACCTTACTTTCTTTGCCGGACGACTAAAGTACGAGGCTAAAAAGGGAAGTGATATTGAGCTGCAGTATGTTAATCAGATCGATAACTTCAGCTTTGTCAATGGTGATGTAGTGCGTCTTCAGGCAAACCACAGAATATCGAAAAGGCATCGGGTTGGACTCGTGGCTGGTTACAGTATTCAAAAAGACAGCTTTAATCCTGATAGTCTATTTCAATACACGGGTTTTGGCGGAGAACTTAAATATGCCGGTGGTTTTAAAAAACTGAATGTTTCGTTGAGTGGAACCTACTACTCCAATTTGTTTTTAGCACAAAACAGTGGAAGAAGACAGGCGTCCTTGAACTTGAGGTACCCTCTGGGGCGTGGAAGAAGTATTAGCTTCAGAGGAGGGATGAGTACTATTAATCCCATACGAATTCGGAGAGGCAGGACATTTAACAGCGAGCTGAACAGAAGGGATAGCTACGAGTTTCGTTACGAATGGAGGGCTAATGGTGCTACTATGACTTTAAGTCCTAAACATATCTATGATCAACTATTAGGGCTAAGGGTCAATACTACAGGTCTGGGAGTCGGCTTTAGTAAAACGAAAGGGAAAACCTTCCGTCTCTTTTCCAGGTTCTTTGCCGGGTATTCACAGGCACCTGATTTTGACATCAGCGGTTACCCTGTAGCAAAATGGGAAAACCGTTTACGATACAAAAATCTGAACCTCATGGCCAGATATAATTATGGTCCTGCCTCTATCACTGAAAATTTTAGGGTGATTAATGACCGGATCACGCCACAGTCGTTGTTCTTGTCTGCATATGCTTCATTATACTTCCGTAAACAACGCTTTTTGCTTAGACCGAGGCTTAACACCAGGTATGAGTCGGTTTTTGCACGGTGGAGAACTAACTTATCTAATGAATTCCTGTACTATGCCAATAGCGGCTATGTATTTACCATTGGTACTGAACTGTTAAGAATCAATCAGGGTGAGAGTCCGTTAGCTACTCAAAGTGTACAAAATGGGTTTGATGGTGCGCTTGAGGAGTTTCAGCAATCCAATTTCTTCCTGAGAATTGGAGTGAAAAAGCAGTTTGGGTTCAAAAGACCAGGTGGGAAATCTTATGATGTGAAGGTGATAGTTTTCAAGGATGCGGATGGTAATGGCGTGCAGGGAAAGGGTGAGGAACTGGTGGAGAATGTGCTGATCAAAATCAATGATAAAGCAGTAATCACCAATGGTTCAGGGCAGGCAGAATTCAAGAATCTTATTTATGGTCAGTACCTGATGGAATCGGATGTATTGGGAGACACTGAGGGCTGGTTCAAGTCTGATGACAATAATATTTTCGTAGAAAAATCGAAAACGATTTATATTCCATTGACGCGCGGTGTGCAGATAGCTGGAAATGTGCTGGTACAAAAGGCGACTTACTCAAGATTTGCCAATGAAGTAAACCTCTCCGGTATCCGCGTAACAGCGATCGGAAAAGATGATAAAGTATACTCAGGACTGACGGACCGTTCCGGAAAGTTCAGATTATTCGTTCCTTTTGGTCAGTATGTGATCAAAGCGAGTGGATCCACTATTGATGACCAGTTCCAGTTTGCCCAGGATTCTTATGAGTTGGGAATCGATAATGCAGACTCTGACTATCAGCTGACTTATTACCTGATAGAGAAGAGAAGAAAGTTAAATATTAAGAAATTCAATTAAGAAAATACTAAAGCAATGACAATCACGACTAACCTCAAAAAAGTGAGCAGGATTATTACCATTATGGTGCTTCTGTTATCTGTGCTCGTTTGGGATACTTACGCCCAGAAAATCTCTACTTCTCCTACAAGGATGAATTTTAAAGTTGAACCCGGGGCATCGGGTCGAGGGAAGATTACTGTTTCAAATAATTCGGCTACCAAGCAAGGGTTTCAGGTGAATTTCGGTGATTTCAGTGCTTCGGTTACTGGAAAAAGTCAGTTTTCTGAAAAAGGAGTACAAAGCAGGAGCTGTGCAGATTGGCTCACAGCTACTCCGGCAGTTTTCGAACTGGAGCCGGGCGAGACGCAGGATGTTTCGTTGATTATGGATGTACCATCAGATTCAGCAGCCTTAATGGCGCGTTGGGCTGTCGCTTATGTAAGATTAAGAGAGCCGGAATTGGCAGAAAAAGGCGCGGGTGAAGGTCTGAATGTAAAGGTAAATCAGAGTTACAGATTCGGAGTGTATATTTTTCAAACACCTCCCAGTGCGACCGAATCCAGGGGCGAGATTGCCGGATTGAACTATGAGAACAACCTGTTTACCATTAATATGAAGAATGCCGGTGAGACTTTTCTAAGGTGTAATTCATACATAGAACTGACCAACCTGGCTACAGGGGTTACTGAACGAATCACCACCCGGGGCTTCACTATGTTGCCTGCCCTCAGCAGGAATACGGTCTTTACAATTCCAGAAGAAACCCCAGCAGGAAGGTACTCTGTGCTGGCCGTGATGGACTACGGAAACAGGGAAGAAGTAGAAGCAGCCGAAATGGAAATTCTTATACCTGAACGGGGAAATTAGTACTGTAAAAATAGATAAAGCTTTAATTCAAGATATAAGCTCTATCTAATTGATTTACAGGCTTTCAAAAAGTTAAAATAATTTAAAATGAAAGCTTGTTTATATGATAATAACATAATATATTCACTAGTCGAAACTTTTAACCTAAACATTTATACTCATGAAAAATGTATTTAAAATGAGGACACTTGCCTTGATGGCAATCGTATCCTTCGCTCTTACGACAAGAGCATTTGCACAACTTCCAACGGATAACGAGAACGTTTACATCTCGTTGGAATTACAAGGTGTATTAGACCTCACCTTGGTTACTGATCCTAATCTGGATTTCGTATTCAGCACCATTCCACAATACCAAAATGGTATTACTAAGACGAATGCTACTGAATTGAGAGTTGAGTCAACTGTAGCATGGGATTTAACCGTGAATGCTGAAACAGCTACCTGGGAGAACTTCGAAACGTATTCTTCTGCTGGTACTGCGGCCATTCTGTCTGACATCATTGGAGTAAGAGCAATTGACGCTGCTGGTAACTCTCTGATCGATGGTGGGGGTGTAGCTAACACGTACTTTTCTCTGACTGGAACAGATCAATTGCCAATTATCGGTGATGTTACTGGTACTGTTGACGCGGGTGATATCCCTGGAGCTCCTGGTTCTTATTTAAGTACTCCAGATACGCACCAGTTCAGAATTGACTATAGACTGTCTCCTGGATTGGATACGTACACTGCTGGATACTACGGTATCAACCTGATTTATACCCTCGCAGAGGATCTTTAGAAATGACATTTAGTTTACTAAGACGTAGTAAATAAGTTAGTTCGATTTATGTTGATTGGTAAAGGAGGTAACTTTTGTTACCTCCTTTAATTATTGATAACTTTATATATGATGCGACCGCTGGTTGTCATATTGTTTTTTCAATTGATATTCTTTTGGAGTTCTGGCCAGACGCTCGATTTAGCGATCACCAAAGGGTCTGACCTTGTCTTTACTTTCAATACTATACGCTCTTATACCACTGGAGCTGTTCTCGGAAATGCTTCTGAAGTCACCGTAGAGTCCACTGTGGAATGGGACCTTTATATTGGTACTGAAACCATCGTTCCCGGCTTTTGGGACCTGATCCAGTCATACTCCGATGCAGGTGATGATAATGTTCCTGTAGGTATAATGGAGGTTAGGGCCAATAGCCCTGGTCTTACTTCTCAGGAAGCTACCTTTTTTCAATTGCAGGATATCGGAACCCCTGTCTTTCTGATAGGCTCAAATGGTAACGATCCTACTACGGGTACAGGTATTGGTACCAATGACCCTGGTGATGGCACTGCCGACCCTTTCACTCATAGATTCAGAATCAGTTATAAACTATCTCCCGGTTTTACTTATTCACCTGGTATTTACACCATGACTGTTCTCTTCACAATCGCTGAAGATTTATAGTATCTCACTTCTTCTCATTTCGGTTAAACTTTATATTCGCAGATAAAGCTGTGAACATATGAGTATTAACGTATCCCTACTTAAGAGTATTTGTGAAATAGCCGGTGCTCCGGGCTTTGAAAAACGCATTCGCGATTTGGTTATTAAAGAGGTTGCACCTCTGGTGGATGAACTGAGCGTGGATAATATGGGCAATGTCATCACAGTAAAAAAGGGCCAGAACAATCCCGATAGTAAGAAGGCCATGGTGGCAGCACATATGGATGAAATTGGTTTTATCGTTACCCACATTGACGACAATGGTTTTGTGCGTTTCCATACGCTGGGTGGTTTCGATCCTAAGACACTTACCGCCCAAAGGGTGATTATTCATGGCAGGGAAGATGTAGTAGGGGTAATGGGGAGCAAGCCCATTCACGTCATGTCTCCTGAAGAGCGCAACAAGGTTGCCAAACTCTCGGATTACTTCATCGATTTAGGCATGGGTAAAGAGGAGGTAGAAAAGCTTGTCTCCATTGGTGACCCGATTACCCGTGAGCGTGAGCTGATTGAAATGGGTGACTGTGTAAACTGCAAATCGATAGACAATCGAGTATCTGTATTTATCCTGATAGAAACACTGCGCAACCTCAAAAATGCCCCCTACGATGTTTATGGAGTGTTTACCGTTCAGGAGGAGGTAGGACTTAGAGGAGCAAATGTATCGGCTCATACCATCAATCCTGATTTTGGTTTTGGTCTGGATACGACTATCGCTTTTGATTTGCCTGGCGCTCAACCTCATGAAAAAGTGACTTCGCTGGGTGAGGGCACAGCTATTAAAATTATGGATGCCTCTACGATCTGTGACTATCGAATGGTAGCCTTTATGAAGCAAATAGCTGGTGATAAGGAGATTACGTGGCAGCCAGAGATTCTGACTGCTGGTGGTACCGATACTGCCGGTGTGCAACGTATGGGTAAAAACGGAGCTATTTCAGGAGCTGTGAGTATTCCTACCCGACACCTGCACCAGGTGATAGAAATGGCGCATAAAGATGATATTCAGGCTTCGATCGATTTATTGCAGGCCTGTCTGGAAAACCTCGATACCTACGACTGGAATCACTAATGTGGTGATTGGTAGATCACTGTTGTCCGGTAAACTATGAAAAAAGTTTTAGATAGCCTCAAAGGAGTCATAGGGTATTGATTTTCATATTTTTCAGATTTTGGAGCCCTATCTCTAGTTTGGATTGAATAGCCTGAGTTGCTGTTGTTTATCTCTTGTTTGAGACTGAAGAAGTGCTCTGTCAGGGTTTTCTAAGAATTCTGTCAAGGAGATATATGTGAATAAGTGCTGTCTGATGAAGCTGGCCAAGTTAGAGAAGGCCCAGTTCTTTCCATTCCTGAGTTTCTTGTCTTTTATTACTTGACTAATAGATCGGCAATCAATGATGACCAGATTTGAATTTTGATTGCGTTAGGGTTGTCTCCTAGAAAATACTTAAGAGGGAAGCTTGTTTTGAGCCTTTTGAACATCAACTCAATCTGCCACCTTTGTTGGTAGATTTGTGCTATTTGTAGTGTTTCAAAGTCAAAGTTATTGGTTAAAAACTCAAACTTACGCTTGCTTTGCGGGTCTGTATAGCCGATTAGTCTTACCTGCTGAATTATGGTGGTTTTATTACTGGCTCTTCCCATTTTAATTCTGGAATCATGGAAAACTCCCTGCTTTTGCTCTTCTTCACTCAAAGGGAACGACTGTAGCGTTTCATAACGAGTATTCTGTCTCATTCTGGTTACCCAGGTTATAGCATGTTGAGTCCACTTTTCCTGTACCCTACTACTGGCATAAGCCTTATCCATAACGATCACCGAGCCTGGAGGCAACTGAATTTGATCCATGAATACCTGATCATTTCTTCTGGCTTCACTCAAACGAACAAAGACAGGTGTATCTTCTTTTGCCTTTAATAAGACATGCGCTTTTGCCCCACCTTTCTTACGACCATTACTACCATAATCACCGGCTCCTTTCATTACATTGGAAAACAACGAAACGGTAGTAGAGTCCACAATAAATAGTCTGTCTTCTAGTTTTGATGCCTGACGGCTGTCCGGTAAAAATGGGTAGTAAAGCTTGACTAACTCATGAAACAGAGTACCAAAGAATGATTCATGCCTACGCTTGTTTGCATCTGATATAGTGCTCCTACGAGGAGTACAGGTTAAACCTAAATGAGATAAACGATTAGAACTTGCCTGGATACCTGTGGTCAATTCTCTCAAAGAACTGCACTTTGAAAAGCTACAATAAAGCATTGAAACCAAATGATCGAAGGACTTAAACTTCTTTACATAACGGTCACTATTCTCAGCTTTAGATATCCTATCAACTAATGAACGAGGAATCAATTTGATCACTTGATTTAGAAGCGGCTGTCCGGTAAAAAAAGTACTTTTGCTCATGGTATATTTCTTGTGTGGTAACTTTAAATATACCAGAGGCGGCCTATCTTTTTGAACAGCCGCCTCTAACTTTTACCGGACAACAGTGATTGGTAGATTAGCCAATTGGCGGGGTACTCGCTGATTACTCAGCCTTTGGTCAGTTTGTAGCCGAGATATGCAAGTCCCAGGCCAACAGTTACACTTAAGCCCACATACAAAAGTGTCTGCAAAGGCTTTTGTTGGAAAAGCATAAGGTTTGCCTCATGGGCAAAGGTCGAAAAGGTGGTGAAGCTACCACAGAAACCAGCTACCAGAAAGAGCTGAAGCTGTGGATTGATGAGTTTTTGTGTGTCGATCCAGCCCATTAACAGACCTATTAAGAGGCAACCGATCATGTTCACTGTAAAAGTGCCGTAAGGTGAGAAATTAGGGTAGGCTTTATGTAGGTTGGTAGAAATGAGGTAACGCAATACGCTGCCAATAGCCCCTCCGGCCGCTACAAATAGCAGGTTCCTGATCATCAGTCTTTTACCTCCTTCTTGGGCGCTTTGCGTTTAATGTATTTATATACTTTATCGTACTCGCTGTTTTCCTGGTTGGATATTTTGACAAAGCCTTTATTGACAAACACCAGCTTTAGTTGCTTGTATTCTGTTTTTTTTGCGTCCTTTTTCTTGCTGGTGTCAATCACTATCTCTTGCCATGCACCCAGGCTTTTGATGTCCTGTACACTCTTATAGAATCGGAAGGGATAATAAATATGTACCTGATCGTGACTTATCTTCAGCACCTTGTAATTGAAAATTAATTTGTGGAGCAGCAGTGTGGCACTGATGAGCAGAATCACTGCCACAATGTATCGCCAGATAGCTACCTCTTCCATCGTGAGGATTTGCTTCCAGAAGTATACGAGCCCCACAAGGATAACCATGGTAAAAATACCCAGAGAGAATATGGTCTGCCTTTTAGGTCTGGAAATGATCATAGTTCACGAAGTAATTAAATCTTCTCGGAATTGCGAAACATGCATTTCCAATTCTGTAAAAAAGGCTCTGAACTCAGCCTGAAAGTCATCATAATGCGTAGTGAGCTCCTGGATAGATTCATTCATTTTTGAGTCATAACGGGTCCTGCGGGTCATGCCCGAAAGGGCCCTGTGCAAACCTTCCATTTTGCCATAACCGGCCAGCCAGTTGCCCCTAACCATATAGGGCAGCATTTGTTGAGCCCTTTCCGGCATTTGCGGTAGAAAATCCATGAGATTTTCGTAGTGACGTTCGGTGAAACTGAGCAGGGGCTCCTGGTGGTAATCAGCAAAATTCTTTGATAGAAAGTGATCGTAAAACATATCAATGATCACACCGGAATAGTGCCGGTACTTATCTCTCAGGCGATCTTTGCTTTGGCTCACTATCTCATGGGTATCGGTATAGCGATCAATTTCTCTATGCAGTATCACTCCCTTTGATACCATCAGAGGGTATTCCAGGTGCTTTTTCCCTTTTACGAAGTCTCCCAGAAAATTGCCTATGGCAAGCTCTGCGTTATCCCCTGATAAGTAAAGGTGTGCTAGAAAATTAATATCTGATCGCTTTCTCTCAAGGTAGTCAGTTGAGAGGCTAATGCCAATTAGTTACGGCTGAAGATTTTTTTCACGTTCAGGTAGTCGACAAAATAGACGAACCTGATGGTGAAGGTGTCAAAGTTGGGAGAACTGAACGTATCTCCGAAGTTCGAAAAAAAGTTGAGGTCGGTGTTTTTGTCATCCGTGCCGATGCTCCTTTTCCATACAACCCTGATTTCAGAGCCGGGTGATATCTGCCAGTTGTACTCCATGTCTATGTTAAACGAGTTAAAATTTCGGTCGTGGATTTTTTCACCCGTATCACCATCTATTCCGGTATAGTCTATGTCTACGAGCTCACTTTGATCTGTCAACTCCCAGAATTTCTGATACTCCACTCGACTCCAGTAGTGCCTGACTCTCAGTGTCAGCCCCATTCGGTTTGTGAAGATGTAGCTGCCCTCCAGCGTATTGGTGAGGTCCTTTCTGTGTCGAGTGCCAAAAACGACAGCATCTAGTTCTCCTTCATCGGTGTAGAGTCGTCTGGCGTACCCTCGCTCGTTGTTTCTGTTAGATGTTTCTACATTGTGCGAAATTTCGAGCCTTTGTCCTACACGGATTCGGCCTTCAAACTCATAGGACCTGTCTTTCTGATTCCAATCGGGTCTTGCCGAACCTCGCAAGCGAGCCTCCAGCCTGAAAGGTTTACGACCATCTGTAAACAGGTTGATACTGTAGTTATGTCTTGATGGTCTTTTGAAAACATAGCCATCTACCCTGGATTCAAAAAAGTCACTAGAAGTTTTAGGGCTGATACCGAAATCTGCAAAGGCGAACCAGAAGTTTTTAAACTGCCCGTTGGCATTGAACCGAACGCTATAGTCTCCAAACTGCTGAGGTTTGTAGAGCTGGTTATGATTCATGTTGATGCGGAAACGATAATTGTTGAACCAGCCTTTAGGTCTGAACTGCTGATATTCCAGATTCATCTGGTTCTGGATATTATTGGGTCTTCGCTGGAAACCCAGCTCATTGTAGCTATACCTGTCTGATTCTACTCTGCGGCTAAGTCCATAGCGCCATTTGCCACTCACCTTGTTTAATGCAAGGCTGTACTGAAAACCGGTGGTGTTGATCCGGTTATATACAGGTTCGATGTCTTCATTTGATTCCAGAAAGGAAAAGAGTTGACTATAACCCACGGAGCCTCGTACGCGCCAGGTAAGGCTGGGGTCGTTAAGGGTGAAATTTACAGCTGTTACATTGGCATCGTCACTGTTTCTACCTCGTGTATAGGTTTTTCCGCCTGTACTCACTTCCCTGTTCCCGCCTCGGGTAATTGCATCATTGTTGCCTCTGAGTACGCTTGTGTTGGTCAGGGTGACACTGGAATTGTTTGCCAGGTTCTGATCAAGCACCAGCACATTAAAATTCGTCATAGGGTCGGCTTCTATGGTCCTGGTTTCACCAGTTTCGTCATCCTCTACATCTACAATGGTTTTGTCGGTAATGGCATTAAAAAAGCCAATACCCAGACCTGAATTGGTTCTGCCGGTAATCTTGGAGGCATTGATCAGCTGGGCCGCCAGAGGGCGGGAGGTGATAGATTCGTTTTCATCAAGCAGATTGGAGACGCTGGCTCGGGTACCACCGATTCTTCTGGAATAAAATAATCCTGCCTTGTTAAACAGTTGGACACCCTCTGTGAAAAATTGTCGGTTTTCATCAAACCTCACTTCAAATGGGCTCAGGTTTAATACCTGGTTGTCTGACCTTACCCCGGAGAAATCGGGAATCAGGGTCATGTCGAGTGTAAATGCGTCATTAATTCCATACTTTACGTCCATGCCTCCATTGAGCTGAGGTGTGCCCAGTCCATCTGCTGTAGAACGACTAATGACCGTGGACATATAGGGATAAAAGAACAATCGGGTGGGTGCTTTTACGTCTCTTATATTGGTAATTTGGCCTGCCTGATTAAGGAAGCCTGTAACAGAAGGGTCGATACCGCTCCAGTGATCTGTTTCGTTAATGACACGACTTGATCTCTCGAAATTGATCCCCCAGTCCTGTATAGCTGATGATTTAAAACGCAGTACGGCATAGGGTACCTTCATTTCTACCGTCCAGTGGTCGTCATACACCTGGGTGTTTGAGAGCCATACAGCATTCCAGTTACTGTCGCCCCGTCCACGACCTCCGCCACCTCCTGCATATAATACATCTCGCTGAACACCTGCGGAAGTCACAAACAGACCAACGCCATTAAGACCAGCATTATAGGGGTCGATGATTACACCAAAATAGTCGGCATTGCCTCCCTCATCTCTGTTCGTGAGTAGGTTGAAAAGGTCTTCTTTTTTCTCGTAAAGCTTGGCGGCTATGTAGAGGGCTTCGTCATCGTAACGAAACCATACTTCTGTGCGCTTCGAAGCCGATGTTCCCGGCTGGGGCCTGCGCTGAACAAAATCCTGGATGGGAGAGCTGGTTTGCCAGTCGGCTTCATCCAGTATTCCGTCAATTTTGAACTTGGTAGAAGTACGTTCAGCCTCAAAAGACTTTCGGTCAAACTGTGCGTAGCTCTGAAAAAGAAGGCCTAGAGAAAATGCTGTTAGTAAAAGTAGTTTTCTCAATGCCTTTGTTGTTATTGATTTCGAAATCACAAAAGTGTGCATTGTTGAACACTATCACGAAGAATAATGGTTGCAAGGCTTACTTTTTCTGATGAATGGTTACCGTTGACAGAAGCGCTTGTGATATGGCTTTTGTTTAGCTGAAACTTCAGATAATTCTATGTTTTGCGGAAGGGACGTTTGTATCAGCTACGGGTAAAGATTTTCTTCACATTCAGGTAGTCGATGAAATACACCAACCTTATGGTAATGGTGTCGAAATTAGGAGCGCTAAAGGTATCACCGAAGTTATTTAAGAAATTGAGGTCAGTGTTCTTGTTGTCAGTTCCGATAGATCGCTTCCATATAGCCCTGATTTCTGAACCCGGTGCGAACTGCCAGTTGTATTCCATATCGACATTGAAGGTGTTGAAATTCCGGTCGTGAATTTTCTCTGCGGTATCATTATCAATACCGGTATAGTCACTGTTTACCAACTGATCGCTTTCCGTCAACTGATAAAAATCTTTGTACTCCACACGGCTCCAGTAGTGTCTCACCCTCATGGTGACACCCATGCGGTTAGTGAAAATATAGCGGCCGTTCACGGTATTGATTACGTTTCGAACATCTCGCTGCCCCAGGATTACCTGATCCAGGTCTCCGTTGTCATCATAAAGCCTGGTAGCGTAACCTCGTTCGTTGAGTCTCGATTGCAGGTCCAGGTTATGACTCACTTCTGCTCTTTCTCCAATTCTTACACGGGCAGATACGTTAATGAAACTGTCGTTCTGATCCCATTCAGGTCTTTTCCAAAACCTGGCGCGACCTGAAACCCGAACCATTTTTCTGCCATCCGTCCTAAGGGAGAAATTGGTGGTGTAGCTGGCAGGCTTCTTGAAAATATAACCACTTACGCGAGACTCGAAGAAGTCGTAGCTGGCCTGAGGACTGCCACCAACCTCAGCAGAAAACCACCAGAAGTTTTTCAATTGGGCATTGAAGTTCAGGTTTGTTCTCCATGATCCGAAGGTTTTTGGTTCATAGAGTTCATTGTAATTTCCATTGAGGCGTACACTCCAGTTGTTAAAGACACCCTTGGGCTTGAACTGATTATAGGACACATTCCCCTGATGCTCTATCCTGTTTGGCCTTCTCAAAAAGCCAAGATCATTGATGTCATAGTTGTCAGATTCCACGTTTCTGGAAACGCCAAACCTCAGGTTTCCACGGTTTTTCTGGATGCTGACATTGTATTTGTATCCACTCTTTATCTGACGATCGCCAGTTTCATCATCATAAGAGAATACCTGGCTATAACCGTAAAAACCGCGTACTCTCCAGTTAAGGTTGTTGTCGTTCAGTGAAAAGTTGAGGCCGGTGACATTGGCATCATCCGCCAGTTTTCCTCTCAATACACTCGTATTGGTGAAGGTAACGCTGGAGTTATTTTTGAGATTCTGGTCAAGCACCAAAACGTTAAAGTTCGCCATGGGGTCGCCTTCTACCTGGCGGGTAGCTCCGGTAACCTCATCTTCTACTTCCAGGGTAGTGCGATCGGTGATGGCGTTGAACAAACCAATACCCAGGCCGCTATTGGTACGTCCGGTGATTTTACTCGCATTGATTAGCTGAGCAGCCTGAGGCCTGAAAGTAACAGTTTCATTGTCGCTGAGCGAACCGGAGGTCAGGCCCTGGGTAGAGCCGATTCTTCGTGAGTAGAAAAGACCTGCCTTGTTGAAAAGCTCTACACCCTCTGTGAAAAACTGTCTGTTCTCGTCAAAACGCACCTCAAAAGGGCTCAGGTTTAGCACCTGGTTGTCTGAGCGTACTCCGCTAAAATCAGGAATCAAGGTCATGTCCAGCGTAAAGGCATCGTTAATGCCGTATTTAATATCCATACCACCATTGATCTGTGGAGTACCTACACCGGCTTCTGTTGAGCGACTTACTACTGTGGATACATAAGGGTAGAAAAACAATCTGGTGGGAGGCTTAACATCGCGAATGCCTTTCACAATACCCGCTTGATTTAAAAATCCGTTGATTTCCGGATCGATAGGGTTCCAGAAAGAAGTTTCATTTACAGAGTTACTTACCCGCACAAAGTTGATTCCCCAATCCTGTACCGATTTGGAATTGAAGCGCAATACAGCATAAGGAATCTTATATTCCACTACCCAGTGGTCGTCATATACCTGAGTGGCGGAGCCCCAAACCGCATTCCAGTCTTCGTCATTTCTCCAGATCCGCTCATTCCCTCCATTTGAGTATCTGGTATCATATTGAACACCTGCCACAGTTACAAAAAGCCCTACTCCATTGAGGCCTGCCTGGTAAGGATCAAAACTGACACCGAAATAATCAGAGTTACCAATATTATCACGATTGGTAAGCAGGTTGAATACCTCGTCCTTTTTTTCATAAAGCCTGGCAGCTATATAGACCGCATCATCATCGTAAAGAAAGAAGACTTCGGTTTTTCTCTGAGGTGCTGTACCGGGAGCTGGTCTTCGCTGGACGAAATCAGATATCATTGGGGCGTTTGCCCATTCGCCTTCGTCTAAAATGCCATCGATTTTAATTTTGGCACTGGTCCTCTCAGCGTCAAAAGATTTTTTTGCGAGTTGGGCACTTAGGCTAAAAGTGCAGCAAAGTGAAAGTAATATTAAGCAGAGTAGTCTCATCAAAACCTGTGTATTCCTGATTTTCAACTCGCAAATGTGGGAATTGTTGGAAGCATGGCGAAGTTTTTTAACTCAAAACTTTGTTTTATATGATGAGTGGTTACCGTTTACATAAATGACTGATTCACAGATCAATAAGTCATTTCACTGACAGTTGTGCTTATCGCAGAATTTTCATTTGGCCTTTCGTTTATTTGCGATTGATAATTCTGCCGAATTACCTGTTTGAAAATAAAAAATTAAGTAAGCGAAGGCTTTGTTTCACAGGCTGTTACACTTTTATAAATTCGCAACCGTATGGATGTTTATGGAAAGGCTCTGACAGACTTTGGTAATGGTGATGAAAACGCCAGCCTTATTTTACACAATTCTTATGGGGAGCCTGAGGAGATGCCGCTCTGGTATTTTTTTCGTGAATATGATGAAATGCCTGAGCTGGAACGAATGGCCCTTTCGATTTGTGAAGGCAAAGTGCTTGATATAGGTGCGGGCACCGGTAGCCATAGCCTGGTACTGCAACATTTTGGATATGACGTAACTGCTATAGATACCTCGGCTTTGGCAGCAACGCTCATGCGCAAGAGCAATGTGAAACAAGTAGTCGAGGCAGACTTCTTTTATTTTTCAGGTCAGTTTGATACACTTCTTTCCCTTATGAATGGTATTGGTATCATCGGTACACTGAACAGGTTTGAGACCTTTCTGAATCAATGCAAAAAGTTGCTAAAACCCGGAGGACAGCTGATTTTCGACAGTAGTGATGTGAAATATTTGTATGAAGAGGGTGAGCTTCCTCAGTCGACTTACTATGGTGAAGTGCGGTTTCAATATGAGTACAAAGGGGTGAAAGGTGACTGGTTTGATTGGGTTTATATTGACCAGGATAAGCTTTCTAAACTAGCCGATCAGCTGGGCTGGTATGTCTATTTTCTCCATTCGGATGAGCATGATCAGTACCTTGTCAGAATGATTCCGAAATAGCTCTTTGCTTTTTGTATATTCCAAGCTGATTACAACCTTATTCTTATGAACAAACTAAAATATTCTTTCCTGCTGACTCTGTTTTTTACACTAAGTCAGGCAGTGGCTCAACGCACCATTATCCATTGTGGTAAACTGATTGACGGGGTTTCTGATCAGGTCATGAATCAGATGACGGTGATTATTGAAGCTGATAGAATTGTATCTGTGGAAAAAGGCTATACCCGGGCTAAAAAGGATGATACGGTTATTGACCTTAAAAGCAAAACAGTGATGCCCGGCCTGATGGACATGCATGTACACATTGAGGGCGAAAGTAGCCCGGCCAGGCAGTTGCAGCAATACACACTTAATCCTGCTGATGTGGCTTACAATGCACAGGGCTATGCCGAGCGCACGCTTATGGCGGGTTTTACCACGGTGCGGGACCTGGGAGGTTCGGGGGTGAATGTATCACTGAGAAATGCCATCAATGCCGGTAAGGTAAAGGGGCCGAGAATCTACACAGCCGAAAAAACCATAGCAACCACCGGGGGACATGGAGACCCTACCAATGGAGCTAAAATGGCTCTGATGGGTGATCCGGGGCCAAGTGAAGGTGTGGTGAACAGCGAAGCAGACGCCAGAAAGGCCGTGCGGCAGCGCTATAAAAACGGAGCCGATGTGATTAAGATTACCGCTACCGGTGGTGTACTGAGTGTGGCTAAAGACGGACAGGGTCCCCAGTTTCAAATGGATGAATTGAAAGGCCTGGTGGAGACAGCCAAGGAATATGGTTTTGTAACAGCGGCACATGCTCATGGTGATGAAGGAATGCGCAGGGCAGTAGAAGCCGGCATCAACAGCATCGAACATGGTACTTTTATGTCTGAGGCTACCATGGATCTGATGATTCAAAAAGGAACTTATTACGTACCTACCATTTCTGCTGGCAAGTTTGTGGTAGAGAAGGCACAGATTCCTGGGTTCTTTCCACCAGTAGTAGTGCCGAAGGCTTTAGAAGTAGGTCCGCAAATTCAGGAGACTTTTGCCAGGGCTTACCAAAAAGGAGTAAAAATTGTGTTTGGTACCGATGCCGGAGTTTTTCCGCACGGTGATAATGGTAAGGAATTTGGCTTTATGGTAGAGGCCGGTATGACACCCATGGAATCGATTAAATCGGCTACTATGATGGCCGCTGAATTACTAAGAATTACGGACGATTACGGTTCACTGGCTGCTGGTAAAATGGCTGATATTGTGGCGGTAGAAGGTGATCCTGTCAAAGACATTTCGGTGATGGAAAACGTGACCTTTGTAATGAAGGGCGGGAAGGTCTTCAAAGACTGATTCTACCGGTTGTGGGTGAGATTTTTACCCTCAGCATTTTAAGATTTTCAAACCCTGAAGGCTTTCTTCAGGGTTTTTCTTTGCCTGCCTAAATATTCACCCCTATGAAGTGCCATTGATGAAGTATTAGTACATAGAAAAGTCCGCTAAGCGTATATACTGACAAGTAAGCTCTGGCTCCTAAGGTTCCCTCTTTCAACTGCCATACTCTGAATAAACGATACATAAGGACAATCAACAATACCGGGATCAAGGGAGATATGCCCAGAAAGAAAATGATCCCCTCAGGTATTCCAAAAACCAGTTGTTCTCTCAGCTGAATAAATGGTGCAACTCCTCCTATAATATGAACAAGGATTACAACTGAGAAGAGCAGAGAAATTATCCTGGTAGCTTTTTTGAAGGTCTTGTTCTCAAAATAAGCAGGCTTTCGTTTCCTGCGAAGGTAAATGAACAACCATCCGAATGGGAAAAACAAAACCAGGATTATCGGAACCAGAATGAATGCTGCATATTCATTCAGAAACTCACCTGAAGCCAGAAACGGGATTTTCTCTGAAGTCACCGGAATACGATACCCTCCGATAATTACATTGCGATGCATTTTTATGATCCGACCCTGCTTATCTTCTTCAAAAACAAAGTAGAGATCCGGATCGGTGGTATTTTGGAATACCAATGGACTGATCGGCATATAATGTTGCCACTTGCCATTGTGATGATTGATTAAGGTACTGTCCGTCTTGTAGACTTTTGTACCAAAGGCAAACAGTTCGAACATGTCTTCAACAGTATTTCTATTGTATCGGTTGGCCCGGTAATCACCCGTAAATCGATCGAAATCTACAGACTGAAGTGTCTTTGCTTCGGGCTCCGCAATACGAGGGAAAAAACGATCAAAAAATGCTGGTGTGAATGACTCAAAAAAATTGTCAGTTTCGGTATTTGCTGCTACAAAGATCCCGAAATTATATTGAGGCATAATAACAACATAGGATATGAAACCCGGAATATTTCCAGCCTTACCGAAGCCCAAATGTCCATTGAAATTTTGCATTTCGGAGCCTAAACCGTGGCCCATGATAAGCGGGTGAGGAGTGAACTGTTGATTCTTTATCAATTCATAGTGATTCGGATTAAGCAGGATCGTGTCTTCCTCTATCATTGAACTAATAAGTTTCATGAAGTCTTTACCGGTAAGAGAAATACTTCCTGCCGGAATAACATGCCTTGGAAGTGAATTAACCATCTCAAATTCTTCCCTTGCTTCATATCCCCAAGCAAAGCCTGAATCGTTCACGTCTGGAATATCATAAGTGGCCGTAGACATTTCCAGCAAATCGAAAATCTCTTGTTCGATGTATGTCTCGAATTTCATTCCTGAACTGATTTCGACAAGGTGTCCTGCCAGGCCAAAACTGTAGTTGCTATAGCTTATCTCAGACCCCGGCTGTGTGAACAACCCGGGCATTCTTTTCTTTAGATGCATGCCGAGGGGTTCAATATCTTCCTGAGATCTGGCTGCATAGCCGATTATGCGCTCATTAAATCCGGCATTATGCAAAAGAAGTTGACGAATCGTTATCCGAGTCTCGTATGGGTTTTCAATTTGAAATTGGTTCAGATATTCATTTACATCACGGTCCAACTCCAGTCTGCCCTGTTCTACTTCACGCAGTACAGCGAGGGCGGTGAATAATTTTCCAATTGATCCGAGTTGAAATCTTATTGTACCAAAATCCACTTGTTGTTCTTTTGATACATTGGCGATTCCATATGCCCCTCTATGAACTACTTCCCCTTGATGGTACACTCCTATGACACCACCCGGAATCAGCCTTTTCTCCACCCCAACTCTGAAAGCAGAATCTATGAATTGAGACATCCCTTGGCTGTCTGGTTCAAACTCCTGAGCAAAACCCTGTATCGATAGAGTCAGAAATAATAGGCAGGTAAATTTTTTCATAAGCAATCTTACGTACGCTTAATCTTCCAGCTAAATTTTTTTAATCAATAATTGCCTTGATTGCAATATTGGCAAAAGTCAGGTTTGACTCTTACGAAATTGACTGGGAGTAATGCCCGTCACTTTTTTAAAGACTGCATTGAAAGCCGAAGACGATTTGAAGCCTGCACATTGTGCTATATAGAGTAAGGTCAGCTTGTGATTGGCCGGGTCTTTCAGCAGACGTTGCGCCTCTTCTACCTTGTGTTTGTTTACAAAGTCGTTGTAGCTCATTCCCAGCCGGTTGTTAATGGCCTGCGAAATGTACGGTGACGGGATCGATAGAGTTGTGGCCAATCCACTAAGGGTAAGGCCCGGCTCAGTATAGACTTTTTGTGATTCAAAAAGCTGCTTTATACTGGCAAGCACATCTTCTTCACCATCAGGCGAGAGGCCGGAAGATGCATATTTATTGGCAGGATTATCCTGAAATATGACTTCTTTGGAAAGCAGCTTGATTGTTAGATAAATCAAGGCACTGCTCATAAGTACAGTGTTGAGTATGCCTGTATAAAGATCAAAGTCGAACAGAATTCTGTACATATCAAACACCCACATCACCCCGATTAGAAAGGCCAGGGCAATCAGTATTCTGAAATAGCTGTTCTTCAAAAGCGACTTGATTTTGGATTGATCCTTTTTAATCATCAGGCTTATGGCGATTAGGTATGCCAATTGTTGCACCCTGCGGGTGACCCCGAAAATAAGGGAGTCGCTATGAAAGTGATTGAACATTACATCCAGGTAACTGAGCTTGCTGGTAGCGGACGAAAAGTATAGTGGTAGAAAATAAGCAATGGCCAGGAACGAGGGGATAAAATGCCAAAGGTCCTTTTTTTGAAACAACCTTTCATTGCTCAGAAAATGCTTGATGCATAGATATATCAGAGGCGCAATTCCCAATACAAAGGGTGTGTTGACCCTTAGGAAATGCGGATAGCTGAATATAGACAGTGTTTGATAGAGAAGCCCGTAGAGTATTTCTAAAGAGACAATAAAAAGGAATATGAGGAAGTAAATCCTGCTGAGATACCTCTTTAGGCCACTTCTCGATAGTGCTAAAATAAGCATGACAGACTGCCCCATACCCAGGGCAAAAAGATAACTAAAATAGCTACTTTGGATTTCCATGGTAGTAGCTAAGATACGACAAAACATTACCAAAATGCTCTACCTTATCAAGCTGTTCCTGCTCTACTATGATGCCATTCATGCGGCTCAGCAGTAGTCCGAAAACCCCATTGAGGCAGGCCTGAATAGGGTCGTTTACCAAACCTTCTGAGCCAATGATTGACTCTCTGATGGCAGGCCTGGCTGCGTTGAACACTTGTCGGTAATTTTCATTTTCGCCAAGTAGCTCTACACTTAGGTTCGAAAGTTTTTGCACCTCATCCTGCACATAAGAAAGGTGTCCCTCCATTTCCAAAGCTTCATCCTTCATATCAGAGATAAGTTTTGTGTACCAGGCTTCTAAGGCCACTTTGTCAGTGCCCCCCTTGGGGATGCTATCTATCACCTGTGCTTTTATTTTGCTGATATCGAGGTCAAAAGTTCTGACCAATAGCTCGCTTTGGTACATATGTATAATGTACTCTGAAATGTTTTCCTGCTTTTTCTTATCCGCCAACAACATGGATGCAAAACTAGCTGAAAACAAGCCGAAATCAATCTTTAAGAGTCACTATCATAATGATCGGGTTGTCGTCTTCCTGCATATTTTCAAATTGCTTCAAGTGAGGAGGGAGTTTGGCTGCTTTTTCAGGATTGTCTTCAAACCATTCTAATACCTCAGGAGCTTCCAGGTAACCTACTAACTTGTTGCTTTCAGTGGCATATAAGGGTTTGAATGAGAGAAAGTCATCCAGATCATTCGAAAACCTGTTGTCTTTACTGCCTTTTAGATCAGCCAGTTTGGTGATGTTTCGGGCTTTGTCGTAATAGCCGCTATGTGATTCGCCCCTGAAGCCCATGGTAAAAAAGATATAGTCGGCAGTTTCATCCACATAGGAAATTGAGAAGTAGGTCTTCCAGGATCCATTCTCAACTATCGTCTTTTTATCTTCATAAGGCATTGAGTGTTCTCCGGTATTAAAGATAGCCCGGACCCGAAGAGAATCCTGGTTTACCTGAAAAAGTGTGTCATTATAGTTTTCCTTAAAGAAAACCCCCTTATTCCAGTTATAGAAGGTTCCTTCAGTGAAGTCAAACGATATGCTACCAGGGTTATCGTTCACACAAGTGAGGTGGTTTTTATAAGTTTTGACTACCTCGCCATTTTGCTTGAACAGCACCAGCTTAATGTCCTGATTGCAATCAAAGTTTGAATGGAAGCCTACGAACAAATCAGGCTCCAGCTGAGCAAAACTGCTGACCAGGGTTCTGTCATCCATGGGGAGTTGAAGTTCCAGGTCAGTGCCGCCTGAGGCGTTCAGGCCTACGACTTTGTTACTGTAATTTTTTACATAGGTGAATTGATGAGCTTCATTGAAGTGCAGGTAAGGGTAGGTGTTTCTGTATTCATCAGGCCCCTGACCATATTGACTGATCTCTCTGATGAAGCTGCCATCGATCCTATTGAATAGGATTATCTGCCTGAAGGCTGTGCTGAACACATAGTCAGAAGTGATATAGAAGTGGGCGTTTCTGCCAATAAGGCTCTTTTCAGAGGTCTCTGGTTGGATATATTCTATATTGCTGGCAAAATCGCTTAGAAATACAGCTTCTTTGTTATCCCTGGCCTCTTCTACCTGAATAAGAAAGGGAAGTTTGTTCTCTCTCTGTAATGACTTTTCCGATTCCCCGGAACCACAGGCTGTCAGGAAGGTGATGAGCAAAATACAAACCGGAAGCAGAGTGGTTTTGAGTGTTGACATATTGTTGTTTGATAAAAGGAAGATGCAGTTTTTTCTACATCATAGTTTCAACGTTCTGATGCACACTGCTATGCGCAAAAATTAATGATTAATTCGGGAAAGCAAATGCCTCATAATTTTCTATTTTTGCACTTCTTTTTCAAATTATGGAGCGAATAAGGAATTTCTGCATCATTGCACACATTGACCACGGTAAGAGTACCCTGGCCGATCGATTGCTGCAATTTACCGGAACTGTGTCAGACCGAGACATGCAGAATCAGTTGTTGGATGATATGGACCTTGAGCGTGAGCGTGGTATAACCATCAAGAGTCACGCAATCCAGATGAAATACAAGCACGAGGGTGAAGAGTATGTGCTCAACCTGATTGACACCCCCGGACACGTAGATTTCTCATACGAAGTTTCGCGTTCGATTGCGGCCTGTGAAGGAGCGCTGCTGATTGTGGATGCCTCGCAAGGAGTGGAGGCACAGACTATTTCTAATCTTTACCTGGCTTTGGAGCACGACCTGGAGATAATTCCGGTGCTGAATAAAATTGATTTACCAGGTGCTATGCCTGAAGAAATGACCGATCAGGTGGTTGAGCTACTGGGCTGTGATCCTGAAGATGTAATTCACGCCAGTGGTAAAGAAGGTCTGGGTATAGATGATATTCTCCACGCGATAATCAACAGGATTCCCTCTCCTAAGGGCAATCCGAATGAGCCACTTCAGGCCATGATTTTTGACTCTGTGTTCAATTCTTTCCGCGGTATTGAGGTTATCTTTAGGGTGTTCAATGGTACCATTAAAAAAGGAGATAAGGTCAAATTCGTTAATACGGGTAAGACCTACGATGCTGATGAAATTGGTATACTTGAACTCAAGCAGGCCCCACAACAGGAAATTGCAGCCGGTAACGTAGGCTACCTCATTTCAGGTATCAAAGTGGCCAAAGAGGTGAAGGTGGGAGATACCATTACACATGTAGACCGGCCAACTCAAAACCTGATCAAGGGCTTTGAAGATGTAAAGCCTATGGTATTTGCGGGAATCTATCCCGTGGATACAACAGAATACGAAGAACTGAGATCTTCCATGGAGAAGTTACAGCTTAATGATGCTTCTCTGGTTTGGGAGCCTGAAACCTCTGCCGCCCTGGGCTTTGGCTTTCGCTGTGGTTTCCTTGGTATGCTCCATCTGGAGATTGTTCAGGAGAGACTGGAGCGCGAATTCAATATGACGGTGATCACCACGGTGCCCTCCGTACAATTCAGGGCTATCCAGACCGATGGTTCCGTGGAGGAGATCAATGCTCCTTCTGAAATGCCTGAGCCTAATACCATCTCACATATTGAAGAACCGTTTATAAGATCACAGATCATTTCTAAGTCTGACTACATAGGGCCTATCATTTCCTTGTGTATGGATAAAAGAGGAGTGATCAAAAACCAGGTCTACCTGACAAGCGATCGAGTCGAACTTACATTCGAAATGCCATTGGCAGAGATTGTATTTGATTTCTTCGACAAATTGAAGACTATTTCAAGGGGTTACGCCTCCCTTGATTACGAATTGATTGGTTATCGCCAGTCTACCATGGTCAAGTTAGATGTACAGCTGAATGGAGATAAAGTAGATGCCTTGTCTGCCATTGTTCACAGAGACAAGGCCTACGATTGGGGCAAACGCCTTTGCGAAAAGCTGAGGGAACTGGTGCCAAGACAGATGTTTGAGATTGCAATCCAGGCATCCATCGGTACCAAAATTATCGCCAGAGAAACAGTACGCGCCTTAAGAAAGAACGTATTGGCTAAATGTTACGGTGGAGATATTACCCGTAAGCGTAAACTATTGGAGAAACAAAAGAAAGGAAAGAAACGCATGCGTCAGGTGGGCAATGTGGAAATACCACAGGAAGCCTTTATGGCCGTGCTTAAACTGGATTAAACTATGGCATATCAATTACTGGATGGCAAGGCCACCTCTAAAGCTATCAAACAGGAGTTAGCTGAAAAGGTAGAACAAATCAAAACTGGGGATGGGAAAGTGCCACACCTGGCGGCTGTTCTGGTTGGAGAAGACGGAGCAAGTGTCACCTATGTAAATGCCAAAGTAAAAGCCTGCGAACTGATTGGTTTCGGTTCTACCCTTATTCATTTACCCGAAACGGCTACTGAAGAAGAGGTTTTAGGAACAGTCGACAAACTGAACAATGACCCTGAGATTGATGGTTTTATCGTGCAGGTGCCACTGCCGAAACACATCGATGAACATAAGGTGGTTGAGGCCATTTTACCGGAGAAGGATGTGGATGGTTTTCATCCTGCCAACCTGGGTAAGATGTTGCTTGATCTGCCTACGCTGTTACCGGCCACCCCAAAAGGCATGATGCTTTTAATGGAACGGAATGGTATTGAAACCAGTGGTAAGAATTGTGTAGTCATTGGAAGAAGTCATACGGTAGGTACACCTATTAGCGTGTTGATGTCCAGAAACAGCAGCCCTGGTAACGCCACGGTTACACTCTGCCACTCACGCACCAAAGATCTTGCTGCCATCACAAGTCAGGCCGACATCCTGATCGTAGCCATAGGGCGTGAAGGTTTTGTGTCAGCCGATATGGTGAAAGAAGGTGCAGTGGTAATTGACGTGGGAATCCACAGGGTGCCTTCCGACAAAACGAAATCTGGCTTTAAGCTTAAAGGAGATGTCTTGTTTGACGAAGTAGCGCCTAAGTGCTCTTACATTACTCCGGTGCCCGGTGGTGTAGGTCCCATGACAATCGCCTCTTTATTATGGAATACGTACCTGGCTTCACAGAAGCTGGTTTAAATAAATGTTGGGAGTAATGGGCTTCGCCCGATTGCTCAGAGAAGAAGAGAATAGCAGTTTCAACACCTGCTTTAAAAAATTGATTATGATAGAAACAAGCACAAAGCTTCCGATCATGGAAGCTTTTTATACCATTCAGGGAGAAGGATATTTTACAGGTACTCCCGCTTACTTTATAAGGTTGGGAGGTTGTGATGTCGGCTGTGTCTGGTGCGATGTGAAAGATTCCTGGGATGCCGACCGTTGGCCACAACAATCCATCGAAGAGCTGGTAGCAGGTGCCAAAGAGCATGCCTCGAGATTAGTCGTAATAACAGGCGGTGAGCCTTTGATGTATGACATGAACGAACTGACCGGAGCTTTAAGGGCTGAAGGGTTCACTACGAATATTGAAACTTCAGGAGCACACCCGCTTTCCGGTCAATGGGACTGGCTCTGCTTTTCTCCTAAAAAATTCAAACAACCCAGAGAGGAGTTTTACGAATCGGCAGATTCGTTGAAGGTGGTGATTTATAACAAATCAGACTTCGCCTGGGCAGAAAGTCATGCTGAAAAGGTGAACTCTGATTGCCTGCTTTATCTTCAGCCTGAGTGGGATAAATCGGATAAGATGCTGCCGGAAGTGCTAAATTATGTTAAAAATAACCCTCATTGGAAAATATCGCTGCAAACTCATAAGTTTATGAATATACCATAGCGATCTAAATGAGGAGCTGGCTTTTATCAATTCTGACGATACTATCTATTTCGTTCTCCCTTTCAGGACAGGAGTTGCATACCCGTTCCAAAAAAGCAATAGAATTTTATGAGCAGGCCCGAGATCTCGATCATGTTGGCAACTGGTATAATTCATACGATTTACTCAAGCAGGCATTGGCGAAAGATGGTGGCTTTGATGAAGCGGTTTTGCTCGCACATCAGATATTGATCAAGCGCGGAGACTGGCCAAGTGCAGATTCTTTGTACGCCAAACATCAGTCCAGGGTAGAAAAAGACTTCAGAAATCGAATGCTGCTGGATGGCGCCTTTTACAATTACTCAGAAGGCAACTATGATAAGGCTTTTGAGCTTAAGGCATCAATAGATGGAACAGTCAAAGAAGTAGATCAGCGACTCTTTGAATTAGTCAAAAGCTCCATTGATTATGCAAGAGAAAAGAAAGAAGAGGCCCGGCAGGTAGACTTCGAAGAACTGGAAGCTCCGGTTAATGATCAGTCTCAACAGTATTTTCCTTCAATTACATCAAACGATATGTTGGTGTATACTGTGAGGGGCAAGATCGGAAGAGGCGATGAAAACATATTCTTCAGCCAATGGGATGGTACTGCCTGGACGAAGCCTGAGTCGATTTCTGCTACAATCAATACAGATAGAAATGAAGGTACCGCTTCTATATCAGCAGACGGAAGGACCATCGTTTTTACAGGTTGTAACAAACCCAATGGAGTGGGGAGCTGTGACTTATACATTTCTTACAGAGAGGCCGATGCCTGGTCCAGACCACAACTCCTCAGTGAGGCGATTAACACCTTGTATTGGGAGTCGCAGCCTTCTCTTTCGCAGGATGGTCGTCAGCTTTACTTTGTAAGCAAGCGTCCGGATGGTCTGGGAGGGCAGGATATTTGGTGGAGCGAGCTAATAGGAGGTGAATGGACTCCGGCTATTAACCTGGGGTCTACCGTTAATACCAGCTTTGACGATTGCTCACCTTATATACACCCGAACGCAAAGACACTCTTTTTTGCCAGCAGGGGCAGACCTGGTTTTGGCGGATACGACCTGTATAGAACAGAGCAGACCGCACGGATGGAATGGATGGAGCCCCTGAACCTGGGATATCCCATCAATACCCATGGCAATCAGGTAGGTTATACCATAAGTGCTGATGGTTGGGCCTACTACAGCGAAAATAACTCCGAAAGACAGACGAAACTATTTAGGTTTAAAATGCCTCCGGATTTGCTGCCCGAAGCTCCGGTTTTTGCACTGACAGGTTATATTTCTGATGCCGACAATAAAGAGCCCCTGTCAGCTGAGGTTAATATATCTGATCTCATGTCAGACTCTACCTTGCTCATTACCAGGTCTGAGAAGAGAAACGGTCAGTTCAAGCTGCTGATGGAAGCCAATGACGCTGCCTATTTATATATTAAGAAGAAAGGCTATTTGCTTTATAAAGCCAATCTCGATGAGCTTTTTGATTCGACTGGAGTGGCCGAGATCCCTTTGGTGCCACTGAAAATTGGCGAACGTATTGTACTGACCGATATCCTCTTTGAGTTTAATAGTGCAGCTTTAGATAGTAAGGCTACTAAAGAGCTTGATCAGGCTGTGTCATTCCTTCTGACCAATCCTGAAGTGAAAATTGAGATAGCCGGTCATACCGATTCTCAGGGAAATGACGACTACAATATAAAGTTGTCTAATAGTCGGGCCGCTTCCGTATATCGTTACTTTTTGGAAAAAAGCGTTCCCAAAGAAAATTTGGTTTTCAAAGGTTATGGAGAAAGCCAGCCAATTGCTGTTGGTACAGACGCCTCTCTGGCTGCTCTCAACAGAAGAATTGAGCTAATTATCACTGCAATAAGTAAATAAGTCTATTTAAAATCTCCTGAGTACAAAAAAGCTGATAGTATCACTTTTAACTGTGAGAATTCCTACTGCGCTTCTGTTAATATTTGTTAACCTTGATTTGACGCTAAGGTAACCTGCAAGACCTTTTTTGAGACCAAACATCCTTTGGGAAAAGAGGAAAAAGCGCTTCAAATGCCATTAAAGCGTATGTTTGGCGATTACGTGAACAACCCAAAAATGTTCTCCGCTTGTTTCATATGACGCTAATTTATTTTAAGTTTGGCCCTCTTAACAAATAAACTATTTATCATTTCTAACTTAAACGAAAGCAATATGAAGAGGATTTTACTGACTTGTTTCATGTTGATGGCCATGATGGTTTCTATATCAGCATGGGCACAAGACAGGACAGTAACCGGTCGTGTTACGGGAGCCGATGATGGCTTACCGTTGCCGCAGGTAACTGTTCTTTTGAAAGGGACTACCACAGGTACTCCTACAGATGCCGATGGTAATTATCGGTTAGCAGTACCCCAGAGTGGTGGTATACTGGTATTCCGTTACTTGGGTTACGTTACTCAGGAAATTGATGTCCAGAACCAATCTATAATCAACGTTCAGCTTGCACCAGACGCTCAGTCTTTAGGTGAAGTTGTTGTAACAGGTTATGGTGTTGAGAAAAAGCGCGACATTACTGGTGCTATTTCTCAGGTAAGAGCCGATGAAATCGAAAACCTGCCAATGCAGTCTTTCGATAGAGCTGTACAAGGTAGAATTGCCGGTGTTCAGATTCAGGCTTCTTCTGGTCAGCCAGGTGGTTCTCTTAACCTGAGAATTCGCGGTATTAACTCATTAGCCAACAACACACCACTTTATATAGTGGATGGTGTTCAGGTACTCTCAGGTGGAGTTGCTGGTCAGGCTTCTAACAATGCCTTGGCTGGTTTGAACCCTGAAGACATCGCTACCATTGAGGTATTGAAAGATGCTGCTGCTGCCGCAATCTACGGTGCACAGGCTGCGAATGGTGTGGTTGTAATTACGACTAAAAGAGGTAAGCAAAATACTACAGATTTTGCAGTGTCCTTCCAGGGCGGTTTTGTTGAGCCTATCGGTCTTTATGACATGATGAACGCTCAGCAGTTTGCTGAAATTAAAGAAGTAGCTTATGTAAATGCAGGACTGCCTGCTTCATCTGCATGGGCAAGATTTGGTAACCCAAATGATGCCTCTACACTGAATAACTTCGACTGGGCTGATGCTATGTTCCATACAGGATCATTGTACTCTGCAAATGCTCGTTTGAGCGGTGGTAGCGAAAAAACTCAGTTCTATCTGTCTGCTGGACAGGAACTGCAAGAGTCTTTTATCATTGCTTCGAGTTGGGAGCGTCAGTCAATGAGGTTGAACGTACAGCACCAGGCTACTGATAAGCTTACTGTTACAGCCAACTTGGGTGTGTCTAGACAAAACCAGTTCGGCTCTATTGCCAATGGTAACTTCGTAAATGGTCCTTTCCAGGCAGCATTTACTTCTCAGCCAAACTCTCCAGCTATCGATCCTGAAACAGGTGCTTACAACCCATATCCTGTACAGGCTCCGGGTTCTCACCTTTTTGGTTACAATATTCTTGAAGGTGTAAACCTTGAAAGAAGAGAGAATTTCGTAGGACAAGTGCAGTCTAGTTTGTCATTACAATACAAAATCTCACCTGCCTTTACTGTTAATGTATTGGGCGGTTTAGATTGGGCTGATACAAAAGCTATCAATGAAAGACCAGCTTTGATTCCAGTATTTGCTGCTACAGGCGGTCAGGTGTTCGAAGATTACAGAACTAGCTTGAACTGGAATACAAACGCTACTTTGAACTTTAACAAAAGCTATGGTGATCACAACGTTTCTGCGATCCTTGGTACTGAGTTCTTCAGATCTAACTTCAACCGTCACACTGTTACGGTAAGAGGGTTCTCTAACCAGTCTTTGAGACTGTTAAGTCAGGCAACTAACTACTTCGGTTCTCCGGTAGGTACTAAAACTTACTTCACGAGAGCTGGTGTTTTCATGAGAGGTAACTATAACTACAAGAGCAAGTACTACTTCAACGCAACCGTTCGTAGAGATGGTAGCTCAAGATTTGGTGCTCAGAACAGAGTAGGTACTTTCTATTCTTTCGGTGCTTCTTGGAGACCAATCGAGGAAGACTTCATGAGCTCTCAGAACATTTTCAATGATCTGAAATTGAGAGTAAGCTACGGTGTACTCGGTAACTCTAACGGTATCGGTAACTTCCAGGCTGTACCTTCATTCAGTTCTGCTGCACAATATCAAGGTACTCAAGGTCAGGTGTTGAACCTTGCGAACGACCAGATTACCTGGGAGCGTTCTGAGCAGTACAACATTGGTCTTGATTATGCTATTCTTGAGAACAGAATCTCTGGTTCTTTGGACTTCTTTAGAAATGACACTGGAGATCAGTTATTCAACACTCCACTTCCAATCGAATCAAGTTTCGGTGGTATCATCTCAAACGTTGGTACTGTAAGATCTGAAGGTATCGAACTGGAAGTTCAGTCTACTAATATCGATGCAGGTGATTTCAAATGGCAAAGTAACTTCAACATTACTTTCCAGAACAATGAAGTTCTTGAATTACCAGGTGGTGTTGAAACCTTAGGACCAGGTAACCTCACAGTAGGTCAGCCTGTATCTTTCAACTGGGGTGTGAATTATGCGGGTATTAACCCAGCAAACGGTAGAGAGATGTACTACCTGGCAAATGGTGACCTTACTTATGGTAACCTCGGTGTGAATGATGGTTATGTAACCGGCTCACCAATTGCAGATTACTTCGGTGGTTTGAACAACTCATTTACTTACAAAAATCTGACTTTGGATGTATTCATTCAATTCCAGGGTGGTAACGAAGTAAGAAATGGTGACCTTTTCAACCTGGATGAGTTTGGTAACAACCAGAACAACCAGAGAGTTAGAAATCTTCAGTACTGGAGAAACCCAGGAGATGTGACTACTATCGGTCGTCCATTCCAGGGTGGTGTTCAGAGAGGTTTCGGAGCTGAGTTCCCGGGTGTTAACGGTACACGTCAGTTCTCTGATGGTACATATGCCAGAATTAAGAACATCGGCTTGACTTACAACTTGCCATCTGATTTTGTTTCAAGAATCGGACTTTCTAACGTGAGCGTTTTTGTACAGGCCATCAACTTGGTTACCTGGACAAAATATGATGGTGTAGACCCTGAGGTTACTGCAAGAAACAATGATGTTGGTGGATCTAACTTCGCTGTATTCCCAGTAGGAAAGCAGTACACAGGTGGTATTTCAATCAACTTTTAATAATTGAGAGTTATGAAAAAAGTATTTTCGATATATATACTGATCGCGTTTTTAGGATTTACAGCGTGTGAAGATTTAGAGTTTCTGGAACCAAAACCAGAAGATAGATTAACAAGGGAAATTGCCCTTGGTGATTTGAACGGTGTGGCTGGTCACGTAGCTCGTGGTTACCACAGGCTTCATAGCAACTTCGGTTGGTATGGTCAAAACTTCATGTTAAATGGTGATGCTTTGGCTGACAATGTTGACTTGTTGAATAACACAGGTCGTTATGTAGGACAACTGGTAAACGCTGCCAGAACTACATATAACATTTATGGTGCGGCTTATCAGATAATTAATGATGAGAATATCGCACTGGAAGTATTGCCTGAGTTGGCAAGTGAAGATCCTGCAAGAGCTCAGCTTTTGGAAGGTCAGGCAAAATTTGCAAGAGCTCTTGCCTATTTTGATCTTGCCAGAGTTTATGGTTATGAGCCTGGTCAGGAAGTAGGCGGTTTTAACCTTGCGGTTGCTATTACTCCTGGTGCTGTTTTGGGTACTTCTAACATTGAAGAATGGCCAAGAAATACCAATGTTGAAGTATACACTCAAATCAAATCTGATTTGCAGGATGCTATCAACCTGTTGCCTGCGGAAGGTGCTGCTTCAAGTTCACCATACTTGCCTTCAAGAACTGCTGCTAAAGCATTCCTGGCAAGAGTGAACCTTTATGAGGGAAGCTACGCTACTGCTGCTCAATTGGCAGAAGAAGTAATGGCTGAGACTGGTGCAACTTTGACTACGGCAGCTAATCACTTAGCCTCTTGGGCAACTGCACAGCACCCTGAAGCTATCTTCTCCTTGAATATTTCTAGCCTTGACTGGGGAACGGTAACTGGTGTGAACAGCTCTTTGGCAACCATCACCAATACAAACGACCCTTCAAGAGGTTTGAACTCTGCGCAGGGTGTATTGAGAGCTTCTGTTGAGTTGTTGGCTTCTTTCGAAGCTGGTGACATCAGAAGAGATCTTTGGGTAAACCCAACAGGACCAGATTTATGGGAAGGTAGAAAGTGGAATGGAGAGCTTGGCGGTTTCCGTGAGCATATTCCAATCATGAGATACTCAGAGATTCTATTGATTGCTGCTGAAGGCAGAGCTCGTTCAGGTAACGATGCGGCTGGATTGGCTCACGTGAATATGCTGAGAGCTAATCGTGGTCTTACTGCTTCTACCGCTACTGGTGGTGCTCTTACTACCCTCATCCTCGATGAGAGAAGAAAAGAGTTCGTATTGGAAGGCCAGAGATGGTTCGACCTGAAAAGACTGGGACTGGCTATTCCTAAAGCTGCGGCTCAAGGTGGAGTAGCATTACCTTATACTGATTTCAGAGTGTTGGCTAACATACCTGACGGTGCGTTGAGCAATAACACTTTGCTGACTCAGAATCCAGGCTATTAATCCTAAAAGAGAACAATGATGAAAAAGAATAAATTAATATATCTGTTGCTGGGTTTTGTGCTTGCGTTTTCTGCATGTGATGAACCTGGTTCTGAAATTCTATGGGACTTGTCTTTCCTTGAATTGGATGCTGCTACTACGGCAAGTGGATCGAACACATATACATATCTCAGAGTAAATGATGGTGTGAACGTACCCAGTGGATTCCAGGTGAATCTGGCATCAGCACCGCTGAGTCAGGCTACTAATGTTACTTTTGAAATAGTAGCTGCTACAACCACTGCCATTGAAAATGTGCATTATGTAGTGAACTCTACTAGTTTAACTATTCCTGCTGGCGAGAATATCGCCACTTTACCTATCGATATTATTGACGATGGTATCAATGCAGGTGAGCAGTTGAACTTGGATATCAGACTTGTTTCTGCCGATGTTGAAATCGGAAACGGTTTCGGTCAGGCGGTTCACACAATTCAGATTACTTGTATTTCTGATATTGCCGGAACTTTCTCTACCAGTGCTACTGGTGATGTAGGTGATGGAAGCGGTGGATCTGCTGGTACTTACGGACCAATTACTTCTTCTGTAACATTCACTGAAACTTCTACTGACGGTATCTACGATGTAAGCGACCTTTCTTTCGGAATGTACGCTCAGATTTACGCAGATAACACTCCTGTAACAGGTAGACTTCAGGATGTATGTGATGCCTTGACTGACTTAGGTGATACTGACAGATTTGGTGATCCATTTACTGTAACAGGTACAAGAGTAGCTGCCTCTGGCGTAATTACACTTACCTGGAGCAATACTTGGGGTGATACTGGTACAGTAACCCTGACTCCTCAATAAGAACATTGAAACTTAATCAATATGAAAAACCTCCGACATTGTCGGAGGTTTTTTTATGCACTCTGTTTAAATTTAGAGTTAACTTATAAACTGAATCAAAAGCTGTAACATCTGAGCATTTAGCAGTTTTAAGATAAGACTATAATACTATGAGGAATTTGATAACATGTGTTTGCCTGTTTTTGTCAGTAATGGCAGTGGCGCAAACAACCGAAAGTGCCAGGATACAACAAGTTGAAGAGATGAAAGCATCTCTGAAAGTATCTGAGGAAGCCAGAAAACTAAGAGTACAAAAGTACCTTGAAGAACATAAGGATATCAAAAAGGTCACCTATCTGGAGGATGGGAGTGTTGTATTGCTTTATGATATAGTTAACGGTCGCCCAAGCTATGACGCACCTTATAACAAAGGCGCAGCTGAGACTGTTGGTACTGACCAGTTGAGGACAGGTGGTTCATTGGGAGTAAATCTTACCGGAAAAGATATGAAAGTTGGTGTGTGGGATGGTGGATATGCCAGAGACACACACGTAGAATATAATGGCCGTATTCTGACGGGTGATGGAAATGAATTTGGAGTCAGTAATCATGCTACCCATGTAATGGGCACCATTTTGGCGTCTGGAGTAAACGCCAATGCGAAGGGTATGGCATCTGAAGCAATTGGTATTTCCTATGGTTTCAACAATGATATCACAGAAATGACGGCAGTGGCAACTACCGCTACTGGAAATCTGATCATGTCAAATCATTCTTATGGTACAGTCACTGGCTGGCGCAATGGGAGTTGGAATGGAGATCCTAGTATCAGTAATGATGAGGATTGGAGATTTGGTTTCTATACAAGTCGCGCTAAGCAGTGGGATGATCTGGCTTTTGCTGCACCTTATTATACAATTGTGAAATCTGCTGGAAATGACCGGGGGGACTCGGGAGATGGAAGTCACCCAGCCGATGGTCCCTATGATATTATTTCAACTTATGGGACTGCTAAAAATATCATTACAGTTGGAGCCATTCAAAAATTGAACGGAGGCTACACTAGTGCAGAGAATGTGCAAATGAGTAGTTTTAGTGGCTGGGGACCTACCGATGATGGTAGAATCAAACCAGATATTGTAGGAGCAGGGGTGGCTATCAATTCAGCTTACTCCAGCTCGGATGATGCTTATGGTAACTTACAGGGGACCTCTATGTCTGCCCCTAATGTGACTGGTTCTCTTCTTTTATTGCAAGAATTGCATGCCAGACTTAATGGAGGTAATTACATGAGGTCTGCAACACTTAAATCACTGATATTCCAAACTGTCAATGAAGCGGGTACTATTGGCCCGGACTACGTATTTGGTTGGGGCGTATTGAATGCGGAAGCAGCCAGTCGGATTTTAATCGAGCAGAATAACGTGAATAAGGTGGTAAGAGAGCTCACACTAACCGATGGAGAAACTTACGAATTGTCCATTGACCCTGCTCCCGGTACAGAGGTAAAGGCTACGATTGTTTGGACTGACCCATCAGGGACACCAGTTGAACCGTCCTTAGATCCTCAAGACTTGATGCTGGTAAATGATCTGGATATGAGAATAAGCAGCACGTCTGAAAGTTTTATGCCCTGGATATTAAACCCGGCAGTACCGGGGGGAGCTGCGACAACAGGAGATAATTTTAGAGATAATGCTGAACAAGTCGTTGTCAGTTCTGCGGATGGATCTCCTCTGACCCTGACGATTAATCATAAAGGTGCGCTTGAAGGAGGTTCTCAACATTTCTCTCTGGTATTGACTTACACACCTGACAACGCTACTGATCGATACTATTGGGTGGGAACTGACGGAGGTAACTGGAATGATGGTGCCAACTGGTCGCTCTCCAGTGGTGGACAAGTAGCTAATGCGGTTCCTGATGCTTCTTCGGATGTCGTTTTTGATGAAAACTCATTCAATTCTGATAATGCTATTGATGTTTCAATCCCGGCCAATGTAGAGATTAACTCTCTTACATGGTTGGCTTCTGAGGCAGCTACCTTCGATTTACAAAACTTTGAAGTTGCCGTAACAGGTGATCTGATCTTTGCTAATGGAACTACCAACGTTCCTTCAGGTAAATTCGTTTTTAAAGACGGGCCTGCAGAAGCGTCCAGAATCGTAAGTAATGGCGTAGACTTGTCAAATGTGGAGTTCCTTGTTGAATCCACCAATACGGCCTGGTCTTTGGTTGGAGATTTTAGTCTCAAGTCCATAGAGGTTACTTCTGGTAGCTTTTCAGCAAACAACTCTGCTCTGACAGTGGGTAGCTTAACCCATACCGGAAATGGAACGGCTAGTATTTCTTTTGAAAATTCTGCCGTTGAGATCACCGGAACCCTGAATCTGGATCCGGAAAACCTCACCTTTAATGACAACGGGGCAACCTTTACCCTGTTGGGTACTAATACCCAATGGACCACTACAGGCATGAGTGTAACCGGTAAATTGATGGTGCCTGGAACGGCAAGCATCAATGGCACAGGTAATAGTTTTGCAGATGTAAGTGTTCCTGATGCAGGTTCTTTGCTCATAATGGAAGATGTATCCGTAAATGATATGAATCTTGACCCGGGAGCTAGTCTGCTTTTTGGTTCTGAGAAGGTATTAACCGTTGTGAACGACCTTCTGGCTACCGGTACGGCCGAAAAACTGATCAATCTGACGGGCATCGCTGAAAACTCTGGTGTCATTACCATGGATGGCCATAGGAAAGTATGTCTGGATTTCTTAAACATTACAAAACTCTCCGTTGCCGGTAGTGCATCTGTAACCGCAGGAACCAATAGTACCCTCACCAATGCTGATAGCTGGTCTACGGTAAGCTGTGAAAATGTATTATTTTCTGACTTTAGCTTTCAGTATGGTTGTGTCAACTCGACCGCCCAGTTCACAGATTTGAGCTCTGGTGCTATTTCTGGCTGGAGTTGGAACTTTGGAGCAGGTAGCTCCTCTACAGATCAAAATCCTGTGACTGTGTTTACTCAGGAAGGTGCTGTAGATGTTACACTAGATGTTACAGATGGTAGTGACACTAAGACTTTCACTCAAGAATTGAACATCGTGGCAAACACCCTTAGTGCCGGAAATGAGGTGGTAGATAACAATGGTGTACTCGCAAGTAGAGATGCTGCTACCGCTTATCAATGGTATAGGGACGGTGAAATCATAGATGGTGCAACCAACAGAACATATAATACACAAGGAGTAGGAGGTATTTACCTTGTGGCGACTTTTGACGAAACCTGTAATATAAGATCAGATGAGAAGTTAGTCGTTGTCACGTCAATTGAGGATGACATACGTGAACAACTTGAGAGAGAAGTGTCAATCGCACCCAATCCCTCCGAAGACTATCTGGATATCAGTATGATCAACGATTTTTATGGGGAAATTCAGATCGTGATGATTGATTTGAATGGAAGTGTAAATTTTGATACGAAGGTGACGAAGAGTCAAAGAGAATTTTCTCAGCGAATTAGCGTTGATCAAAAGCCAACAGGCCTTTATATAGTTCAGTTGGTATTCGAAAACGCTCACGTTTTGAATAAAAAAGTACTTATAAAATAAAACTACTAAAAAAGTAAAGCTCAAGAAGATGAAAAAAATAATGCTAGCTGCATTCACAGTTTGTTGCTTATCGGTACAGGCGCAAATAGAGAATATGTCTGGGACAATGAATAAGCCTATTGCAGAAATAGAGCAGTATAAGGGAACACAGGGGAGCCCTTATTTTCTGGAAGAATACAAATCAGGTACTATCATAGATAAGAGTGGTAGGGTTCGTAATGTATTCCTTAAATACGACACATATAAAGAGGAGGTAGAGCTGTTTAATGACGGTAAGCCATTGCTTATTGATAAAAACATCTACCCGAAATTCACAATCGAGTTTATTGAGGAGCGTATCGGCAAGAAGGTCAGTTACACTTTTTCCAATGAAATAAAAATTCCTGGCCTTAAGAGATCTAAGTATTCACTTGTTTTAGCCGATGGTCAGAATATGAAGTTGGTTAAGGTTATCCAAACCTATCTTAACGAAAGTCAGGACAGTGGCTATGGTGGTATTGTTCAGCCGCATAGGTTTGATACAAAAGAGGTTTATTTCCTTTTAAATGCAAAGGGAGAGAGCATGGAAGTTAAAGCCAATAACAAATCAGTGTTAAAGGCATTGAACAATGATGCGTCACTCAAAGCCTATTTTAAGAAAGAAAGACTTAAAATTCGTAAAGAAGAAGATTTGGTGTCTGTAGTACGCTACCTCGATACACGTGGAGAGTAGTAACTAAAAAGCATATTACTAAAAAAGGGAGCCTCGGCTCCCTTTTTTAGTAATATGCTTTTTTCAGAAGGTATTCACTGACGTAGTCCTTCACCCCTTCTTCCAACTCATGGAAGGGTAGGTCATAACCAATCTTTTTCAGTTTGTCCATACTGGCCTGCGTATAGTATTGATACTTATCACGAATGTCCAGAGGAGTATCAATAAACGAGATGTCCTCTTTCCTGCCCATTGCAGCAAAGGTTGCTTTTACAAGGTCAAGAAAGGTGCGTGCCTTTCCACTTCCAAGGTTATAAATTGCCGAATCTTTTCTGTGGTGCATAAGAAAATAACATACATCTACCACATCTTTGACATACACAAAATCCCTTTGCTGTTCGCCATCTTTAAAATCAGGATTATGAGACCTGAAGAGCTTCATAGCAGAAGTGCTTGAAATCTGATTGAATGCATGCATGATCACCGAAGCCATCCTGTCCTTGTGATACTCATTTGGTCCATAGACATTAAAAAATTTCAACCCTGCCCAAAAGAAAGGTGTTTGAGTTTGCGTCAACACCCACTTATCAAATTCGTTTTTTGATTCCCCATAAGGATTCAGGGGCTTTAATCCGGGAATAATGTCATGGTCATCAACATAACCAGATTCCCCCAGGCCATAGGTCGCTGCCGAAGAAGCATAGACAAGAGGGATTTGATAGTCAATACACTTCTGCCATACCTTTTTTGAATATTCAGTATTAAGATCAGACAGCAGCTCGTAATCAAACTCAGCTGTGTCAGTCCTTGCCCCCAGGTGGAAAATAAACTCCACCTTATCTCCTACTGTGTCAAGCCAATCAAAAAAGTCACCCCGATCTACGGATTCGAGTATTTGTTTCCCCTCAAGGTTCTTGTTCTTTTCATCATTATCGAACTTGTCTACCACGATAATGTGATTGAACCCCTCATCATTAAGCTTACCCACCAAACAACTTCCAATAAAGCCTGCAGCTCCGGTTACTACGATCATTTCCTACTATTTTTACAAGACCGCCAAAGTTAAGTAAATAGAAATTATATTTGCACCGAATTTGAGTCGGGGATGGTTTACATAAGCAGAAAAGAACATTTCAACGCAGCGCATAAGCTGTATAACCCTAAGTGGAGTGAAGAGAAGAATAAGGAAGTCTTCGGACCTTGTGCCAATGCCAACTGGCATGGTCATAACTTTGAACTCATTGTGACTGTCAAAGGCACGCCAGATCCCGATACTGGTTTTGTAGTCGATCTTAAAAAGCTTTCGAATCTCATAAAAGAGCTCGTGATCGATAAACTGGACCATAAAAACCTGAACCTCGATGTAGACTTCATGGAGGGTAAAATGGCAAGCTGTGAAATCCTGGTGATGGAAATCTGGAGAATATTGGAGCCTACAGTAAAACAGATCACCACCACAGGAGAACTTCACTCCCTTAAGCTTTATGAAACTCCAAGAAACTTTGTGGAGTACTTCGGAGAATAGAAAATCCCTCAGATTACCGTAATGCTTATTGAATCATCAAGCCATTTTAAGCTTCTTGAATTTCGACTTTTCAAGCTTTTCGCGTGCGTAATCACGATCTATTTCCAGTGTCTGCGTTTCGGATTCTGATGGTAGCTCAAACATCGCATCGGTCATAATGGCCTCACAAATTGAGCGCAAACCACGTGCTCCGAGTTTATATTCTAAGGCTTTCTCTACTATATAGTCCAGAGCATCTTCTTTGAACACCAGGTCGATATCCTCCATTTCGAGGAGTTTTTTATACTGCTTGGTAAGAGCATTTTTTGGAGTAGTGAGAATACTCTTAAGTATATCCTCTGTAAGTGGGTTCAGGAATGTGATAACAGGAAGACGCCCTATTAATTCAGGAATAAGCCCGTAGTTTTTGAGATCCTGAGCATTTACATATTGATGTAGATTCTCTTTGTCAAACTGATCTGACTCTTCCGAGTTCTTGGTGAAACCAAGGGGTTGGGTATTGAGTCTGTTGGCAATGTTTCTGGAAATTCCATCGAAGGCACCTCCACAAACAAACAGGATGTTTTCTGTATTCACCGAGATCATTTTCTGATCTGGGTGCTTACGTCCGCCTTGAGGCGGTACATTAACACTGGTGCCCTCTAAAAGCTTCAAAAGAGCTTGCTGCACACCTTCACCACTCACATCCCTCGTTATAGAGGGGTTGTCAGACTTACGTGCTATCTTATCAATCTCGTCAATATAGATAATGCCCCTCTCTGCAGACTCTACATCGTAGTTGGCAGCCTGCAGTAGCCTCGTAAGTATACTCTCCACATCCTCACCAACATAACCTGCCTCCGTAAGAACAGTGGCATCTGCTATACAGAATGGAACCTGGAGAATTTTGGCAAGAGACCGGGCAATGTAAGTCTTGCCCGTTCCCGTTTCGCCAATCATTATAATGTTGGATTTCTCTATCACCACATCCTCATCATTCGTTTTCTGAATGAGTCTTTTGTAGTGATTGTAAACAGAAACAGAGATTACCTTTTTTGCCTCATCCTGTCCTACCACATACTGATCGAGGAATTTCTTCATGTCGATCGGTTTGATGAGGTTGAATTTGGGAGACTCTTCCGGACTTTTGGTTTTAAGCTCCTCTGAGAGAATCTGATTTGCCTGCGTAATACAGTGATTACAAATGTGGGCATGTATACCCGAAATCATCAGATCTACGTCTTTTTTGTTTCTCCCGCAAAAGGAACAGGTTACCTCTGCCATGTCAATTACTTTCTAATGAGTACTTCGTCAATAAGACCGTATTCTTTCGCCTCAGCTGCTCTCATCCAATAATCACGATCTGAATCTTTTTCAATTTTCTCGTATTTCTGTCCTGAATGTTCTGAAAGAATATTATAAAGGTCTTTCTTCACTTCAAGCGTTTGCTTCAGAGATATTTCCATATCTGAAGCCTGCCCCTGCATGCCACTCATCGGCTGGTGGATCATAATACGCGAATGCTTTAATGCCGAGCGCTTTCCTGCAGCACCACCTGCTAATAATACAGCCCCCATAGAAGCTGCTAGTCCCGTGCATATTGTACCAACATCCGGTTTTACAAAATGCATGGTGTCATACATGCCTAAACCCGCATAAACAGACCCACCAGGACTGTTGATATACATGGTAATGTCTCTGTTGGCATCTACGGATTCCAAAAACAGCAATTGTGCCGTAATAATATTGGCAATGTTGTCATCAACCTGCATGCCCAGGAAAATGATCCTGTCCATAATAAGTCTTGAGAAAACATCAATCTCCGCGAATCGCGTAGGACGCTCTTCAATAACGGAGCGGGTCATATTTTCTATATGCTTTCCATAAGCATCTATCGAGGTACCACTCACGCCTTGATTGTGAATGGCGTATTTTCTGAATTCTTCTTTGTTGATCATTCTTTAAATGATATTAAACCGTACAAAATTAAAAAAAAAGCCCTTCGATGAAAGGACTTTTTGATAACAAGTATGGTTGAAAATTAGTTTTCAACAATCTTCTTAAATTTCTCGACATCAACTTTTTCTTCTTTGATGTCGATTTTCTCTTTGATAAAATCAATCACCTTAGTCTGTTGAACCTGCTCAGCCATCTTCATGTAGTTCTGACCATTCTCTCCTTGAAGGTAGTTGTCAACAAAAGAATCCATCTGGTCAGCAAACTGCCCCATGCCAGATCCGGCAAATTGGGCATTGATCATACCGCGGGTAGCTTCCCTGATTTCTTCATTTTCAGGTTTGATCTCGTTCACTTTGGCTATTTCTCCTGAGATCAGGTTCCATCTCAGTTGGTCGGCATATAGGTGGTACTCCTTATCCAGTTCTACATCCGTAACTTTTCCCTCTCCTGTAAGCTTAAGCCAGTCTTTGAGAAATGCGTCAGGTAGACTAATGCCCGTCTTTTTGATCAATGCCTCCTGAATAGTCTTATTCAGCCACTGGTCTGTTTCTCTGCTATAGTTTTCACCTATTGTTTCGCTGATTTTTGCCTTGAACTCTTCCTCTGAGCTCACAGCATCAGGCCCGAAAGTCTTATCAAAAAGCTCTTGATTTATTTCAGCCTTCTCTTTTCTGTTCACATTTTTAATAGTGAAAGTGAAAACGCCATCAAGATCAGCTATTTCATCGGCCGTTTTACCGATAAGTGCGGCCCGTGCGGCTTCATCTTTGATCAGCTTGTTAAGGTCTACCTTGATGACATCATCCTTTTGCTTACCAACAAACTTCTTCAGGTCTTTTTTCAAAAGATCCGCCAGGTCAAGTGTCGTGTCATGCTCAATGTCACCATTCTCCTGATTAAAAGTACCGTAGAGTACATCTCCTTCTTCACTGGTCTCAGGGTTGGTCATTTGACCAAATTGAGTACGTACATTATCCAAAGACTCTTCCAGCACCTTATCATCCACCTCAATGGTGTATGACTTCACCTTTAACTTCTTTGAAACATCAACCGTGAAATCTTCAACCAGGCCAACGTTATATTCAAACTCAAAGTCACTCTGGTTGTCCCAGTCTACAGTTTCGATTTGCTGCTGGTTGGGTATGGGCTCCCCTAGAATCTTGATCTCATTGTCACGGATGTAATCCTGTAACGCATGACCAACAATATGATTGATCTCTTCAACAAGTATGGATTTACCATACATTTTCTTTACGACACCCGTAGGCACCTTTCCAGGACGAAAACCATTGATGTTAGCCTTTTTGCTATAGTCCTTGATTTTTTCGTCTACCTTCGATTGATAATCAGCTTCATTTAATCTAATTTTAATAGAAGCTACATTTGAATCTTGTTTGTCTAACGTGATGTCCAACTTAGTATGTTTTTTAGTCACAATTCATATAAACAAAAACCCTCAATCATTCCTTGATCGAGGGTTCGTTTTGTGCGGATGAAGGGACTCGAACCCCCATGCCCTGAGGCGCTAGATCCTAAGTCTAGTGCGTCTACCAATTTCGCCACATCCGCGTTGTGTTTCGAAATGGACTGCAAAGGTAAACGTTTCCTTATATTATTCAATGTGCAATAATCTTTTTTTGGAAAAATTATTCTGGGTAGATATCCGTACTAAATTCACATTATGGTTACAGTGGATGTAGAAGAAGAGCGAAAGGAAATCATAAGGCGATACAGAAAACTCCTTAGAAAAGCCAAGCCTTTTTTGAAAGATGATGATGCTAAGCTTATAAAGAAAGCTTTCAATGTCTCTCTCGAAGCGCATAAGGAGATGCGCAGAAAATCTGGGGAACCATATATATATCACCCATTGGCTGTTGCTCAGATTTGCGTAGACGAAATTGGTTTGGGTACCACCTCCATAGTAGCTGCTTTGCTGCATGATGTAGTTGAAGATACCGAGATTGAACTGGATGAGATAAAAGCCGATTTCGGAAAAAAAGTAGCCAAGATCATTGATGGTTTAACCAAGATAGCTGGGGTCTTTGATTATGGAACCTCTCAGCAAGCTGAGAATTTCAGAAAAATGCTGCTTACGCTATCCGAAGATGTAAGAGTCATCCTGGTCAAACTGGCCGATAGACTTCACAATATGCGCACTCTGGGCAGTATGCCAAGGCATAAGCAGCTTAAAATCATCTCAGAAACCATTTATCTCTATGCACCCCTGGCCCATCGTCTCGGGCTGTATGCCATTAAATCCGAACTCGAAGATTTATGGCTTAAATATACAGAGACGGAGATCTACAATGGGATAGCGGAAAAAATTGCAGAGAATAAAACTTCTCGTGCTCGTTTTATCAGAAATTTCGTCTCACCTATTCAGGACGAACTAAACAAAACGGGTCTCAATTTTGAAGTGAAGGGAAGGCCCAAATCCATCTACTCTATCTGGAATAAGATGAAGAAGCAGGACATTCCTTTCGAAGAAGTTTATGACCTCTTCGCAATTCGTATAATTCTTGATACTGAGCATGAGGCAGAAAAAGCCGCTTGCTGGCAGGTTTATTCCATAGTCACGGATTTCTATACCCCGAACCCTGACCGCTTGCGAGACTGGGTAAGTACGCCCAAAGCTAATGGATATGAGTCACTTCATACTACCGTGATGAGTCGGACCGGTAAATGGGTTGAAGTGCAGATCCGAACCAAACGGATGGATGAAATTGCTGAAAAAGGTTATGCTGCCCACTGGAAATACAAAGGAGGTCCCGGAGATTCGCATGAATCTGGTTTGGCACAGTGGATAGAGAAGGTGCGCGAAATGCTCGAGCAAAACGATACCAATGCCATTGAGTTTGTAGACGATTTCAGGGCAAACCTCTTCCATGACGAAGTTTTTGTTTTTACACCTACAGGCGACCTCAAAATTCTTCCCTTTGGTGCCACTGCGCTGGACTTTGCTTTTGATATTCATACTGAAGTTGGAGCCAAGTGTCTTGGTGCAAAAGTCAATAACAAGTTGGTCCCTCTCAATTATCCGTTGAAAAATGGAGACCAGATTGAAATCCTTACCTCCGTCAAACAAAAACCAACTGAAGACTGGCTGAGGTTCGTGGTTACCTCCAAAGCAAAGTCGAAAATCAAAGACACCCTAAAAGAAGCTAGAAAACAAGCTGCGTCTGACGGGAAAGAAATTGTGAAAAGGAAACTCAAGCAAATGAAGATTCCTTTTGATGGAGATGTAGCCAACCAGCTCAGGGCCTTTTTTGACGAGAAAACAATTACTGACTTCTATTATAAAGTAGGCAAAGGTATTATTGATGCCTCGGAGATTAAGAAGTATAAGGATGTAAAAACTGATAAAACAAGGCCACAGCGGGCAAAACCATTAGGACAGCATTATATCGATGATATGACCAAGGTCAAAACCGCTGGCAAGGACATCCTGCTGATCGGTGAAGACATGGATATGGTCGATTATCGTCTCGCCAAGTGCTGTAATCCCATCCCTGGCGATGACGTTTTTGGTTTTGTTACCGTAAACGAAGGTATCAAAGTTCATCGTACCACCTGTCCCAATGCACCCGAATTGTTGTCCAATCACGGTAATCGTATTGTAAAGGCTAAGTGGATGTCTGACCAGCAAAATGCTTTTCTGGCGGGGCTTAGAATTATTGGTACCGATAGGGTAGGGCTTATGCGCGATGTTACCGATGTTATTTCCAATGAGCTAAAAGTGAATATGAGGTCGATCAGCATAGATACCGAAACTGGAATCTTTGACGGTCAGATTATGTTGTTTATCAACAGTACCGTCCATTTGGAAGAGTTGAGTGCTAAACTTGAAAAAGTAAATGGCGTGATGAAGGTGTCTCGTTTTGACTCAGTCGATAATAATGAGGGGATGTAGTCACCACAATTAAGCGATAGTTATATATTTGCATCTTAATAAGTAAGGCATGGCGCTGAACCCTGAGGTCTTTGAAGAAGTAAAGAATATTTTTACGGCCTACCTGGAAAATAAATCCCTTCGGAAAACCCCCGAGAGATTCGCCATACTCGAAGAAATTTATTCCCGCCAGGGACACTTTGATGTAGAATCCCTCTACATCAGCATGAAAAACAAGAACTATCGGGTTTCTAGGGCAACAGTTTATAATACACTCGACCTTCTGGTTGAATGTGATCTGGTCAGTAAACACCAGTTTGGAAAAAACCTGGCTCAGTACGAAAAGTCCTATGGCTTCAAACAGCATGACCATATATTAATGGTAGACTCTTCGGAAGTGCTCGAATTTTGTGATCCCAGGATACAAAATATTAAGAATACGCTTGAAGAGATGTTTGATATCGATATCATGCATCATACGCTCTACTTTTTTGCCAAACCCAGGGAGGGTTCCGGAGAAAAGAAGTAATCAAAACCGCGATCATTATGGAATATAAATCTGAAATCAATAATGGAATTCTGTTTTTTACCCTCAGTGGTGACCTTATCGGAGAAGTCAAGGGGCCGGAACTGCTGGAGAAGGTTAATGATGCGATTAATAAAGGAGTAGTCCTTTCGGCTATCGATATAAGTGATGTCAGATATATCAATAGTAGTGGTATTGGGGTGTTGATTACCATGCTGACCAAGTTTAGAAACCAGGGAGGAGAAGTCTGTATAGTCAATCCTTCCGAACATGTAAAAAAATTATTAATCATTACTAAGCTCACCGCCATCTTCAATATTGCAGATACTGTGGGTGAGGCCGTAGATAAGTTGAAAAGTGCAAAATGATAACGACCAGCATATTGGTCATTAGTCATTTGTAATAATAAAATATCAGTTCATGAAAATAGATGTTCTTTTAGGGCTCCAGTGGGGAGATGAAGGTAAAGGTAAGGTGGTCGATTATTTGGCTCCCAAATATGATGTGGTAGCAAGGTTTCAGGGAGGTCCCAATGCTGGGCATACCTTGGAGTTTGATGGTCATAAGCACGTCTTACATCAGATTCCTTCAGGTATCTTTCGTGAGAAAATAAAGAACATCATTGGTAATGGGGTGGTGCTCGATCCTATTGTTTTTAAAAAGGAGATTGAGGGCCTGTCTAAATTTGAGATCGACCTGACAAAAAACCTCTTTATTTCAAAAAAGACACAGCTCATCCTGCCCACTCATAAGTTGCTTGATGCTGCCTATGAAAAAGCTAAAGGAAAGGATAAAATTGGCTCTACACTAAAGGGGATAGGACCTTCCTATCAGGACAAGACCGCACGCAACGGGCTGAGAGTGGGGGACATTCTGGCTCCTGGTTTTAAGGAACGTTACCTGAACCTCAGGGGTAAGCATGAGAATATTCTGAGCCACTATGATTTCGAATATGATTTACAAGAAGCCGAGGCACCCTTCTTCGATGCTATAGAGTTCCTCAAGAGATTCAAGCTGGTCAACAGTGAATATTTTATCAACAACTCTATCCGGTCCGAAGAAACAGTATTGGCTGAGGGTGCGCAAGGCTCTCTACTCGATGTAGATTTTGGAAGTTATCCGTATGTCACTAGTTCCAATACAATGAGTGCTGGAGCATGTACGGGGCTGGGCGTTGCACCCAGAAATATTGGCAAGGTCTTCGGTATCTTTAAAGCTTACTGCACCAGGGTGGGTAGTGGGCCGTTCCCGACAGAACTGTTCGATGCCACTGGTGAGGAGATGCAAAAAGAAGGAAATGAATTTGGAGCTACAACCGGTCGACCTAGAAGGTGTGGTTGGCTTGACCTTCCTGCACTTAAATATGCTGTAATGATCAACGGAGTCACAGAGCTTTTTATGATGAAAGCGGATGTGCTCAGTATTTTTGAAGAAATAAAGATATGTACTCATTATAAACTCGGTGATGGTACGCTCACGGAAGAAATGCCCTTCCAACTGATGGATGAGGAAGTGGAACCCGTTTACAAGAGCTTCAAGGGTTGGCATGTAGATGTGCGAGATGTCAAAGTTTATGACAACGTGCCGGCTGAACTCAAAGACTACATTGCTTTCATTGAAGCAGAGTCCGGAGTGCCTGTAACCATCGTTTCGGTAGGTCCTGATAGAACAGAGACGATCCTTCGATAATCGTAAGTTTCTAGTAGTTAAATAGATATAAATTTATCTAAATAATTCCGTTTGAATCCTTGTTCAGATCGAAGTTATGTCGTTACCTTTGCATCCCATTC
>JAAWWF010000081.1 GCA_021404565.1 Roseivirga sp.
AGTAATCGCCTCTTTTGAAGACCTGAGAGGTATTGATTTTAAGACAATTCTCGGTTCTGTAACCCGTTTTGATGAGCCGGAAACTACGCAATTGCCTCCCTATACTGAATCGATGAGCATGCACTACTGGCATATGAAATCAGGAGAAATTGATAATCAAAAGCCTCACCTACAGGATGAGATTTATGTGATACTGGAAGGGCAGGGTGCCGTGGAGGTGGATGGTGAGGTTTCCGAGGTGAAGACGGGAGATATCATTTTTGTACCGGCCAAAATGGAGCATCATTTTATCGCCAATAAAGGTGATATGCGCATTCTGATCTTCTTTGCCCCCAACTGGGATGGAAAATCCACCCGCTAAAAAGTAATCTCCTTATCTCAAATTACGGAGTCTTCAGATACAATCAGAAGAAAGCGAATCATTATGCAAAATATTTCGCTGTTTTTTAGGCGAGATATCTCGCTCACCTCATAAAGTCCCGGCTACTGATCCTGCAAAGCCCTGCGCTCATCCCAATAGGCCTTCAGGTAGTTGGCTACGGTATCTGTCTTCTTGAACTGATTGGCCTCAAGCAAGCGATAGTACTCCCCTATTTTACGCCCGGAGGTGGTTTCGGGAGCCTTCTCGATCAGGTATTTGTAGCCACTAATAAAACGGGCTTGCAAGGTGCTGTCTTCTTCGGAGAAGTAAGGGTTATAGTCCATACCATCATCCAGAATATAGGACACCAGGTCGGAGGCCTCGTTGGTGGCATAGTCGGGCGCTATGAAATCAGGGTGTTTTTGGGCAAACTGCTCCCATAAAACGATATGTCGCGCTATCTCTACAGGTTCTACCATCAGGGAACCTTCATCCCAATAGCCAAGCGTATAGCTTAGCAGAAAAATATCCAGGAATTCCCCCATGGTATCGCTTACTATCGGGTAGAGGTATCTTCTGACAAATGCGGGGCTCTGGCTGAAATAAGCATCCCCCTGATAGCTCGTAAACTCATAGCCCAGCTTTCTGACCTCTCGCCTGAGTATGATACCCAGTGGGTGTTCGGGTTCATCATAGCGATTAATCCGGTCATCGTAGTATTTGTACTCCGGATGGTACCATAAGTTCTCTCCACCCAATGCCAGGGCAGCCTCTCTGTAATCTTTTAAAAACTGCCAGAAATGCGTATCGGCAATAGAGTCTTGCGCTGCCAGACGAGTCGGCAGGTTCCAGAGTGCGGTGTCCTCCAGCAGTATAGTGGGGTAGACATCTTTATTGATGTAATGTGCCACTTTTTCCATATCTGCATCTACGATACTGTTGATTTGCCGGGCCCCACGGGTGGTATTAAAAGCAATAAAGGTCCAGTACACTCCACGTAAAGAGTCTTTTTCCAGGTCGTAAAGCTCTTTTACACTGCTGTTGATACCCAGAAAACCCAGGTAGCGTTCATCCGCGTTCACCACTTTCAAGCCCATAGCTTCGGCCTTTTCAGAAAGCTGAGCCATGTAAAACAGATTGTCGTCAGCAGGAATATAAAAGTTATCAGGGTCTGGAGAATTGCTTTTGAGTTTGTCAATCTGGCTGTCAGAAATACCAACCCTCACCAGTACATTTTCGCGGATATATTGAAGCCCCGCTGTATCGGGTAAAAACTCAACCCGATAGCTTTCCAGGCTATCGCTGAAAACTCCCGTAAAATCAGGGTCACGGGAGGGAATTACCTCAGGCTCCGGCTCCGGTTCAGGGATTGATTCAGGTTCAGGTTTAGGTGCTGGTGCAGGTGTTTGGGTAGTGTCTCGTGCGGCTGCTGCCTTCGGCTGTTCCTCCACAGTCTTCCCCTCACCAGCAGCCCCGCAGGCTGATACTGCCATAGTCAATACAATACCCAGATACAAGAAAGTACGGCTCATCTTCTGATCTGGCTTAGAATAGTGGAGTCGGTGATTTTATCGTCAGCAGCCAGTAGCATGGCTTTGCTCAACACCAACGACAAACCCCGATCTCCTTCAAAAGGAATAAACAGATTTCCTGTATCCATGCCCTTTCCCCTGGCCGGTACTATGCACAAGTATTGATCATTGGGTTCCATCAAAATGTTTGTGCTACCTATATGAATTTTATATTCTCTCACCATCCCCCTCACTCTCAGAAATTTTCCGTCAATGCGGACCACATCTCTGATCTTTAGCCTTGGTACCAGCCGCTCTAAAACCTCTTTGCGGGTTTTAGCCATTTTGTTTAAATCGCCAAAGGAGTAGCTCTGCCAATAGTCATTGTGTTGCCTTGTGACATTACCACCGGAATCTACCCAGGCAGGGTCGTTGCCAACACTGGCGACCCCCACGAAAAGGTCGGCATCGCGCATGGCCTCTGAAAATACTATTTTAGGTACGTCTATCAGCGGAATTGCCTGATCGCTTTGATTCATAAACCTGAGTTGATCAGTGGCCACACAGTCCCAGATACCGGCATCGTTAAAAGCATCTTCCATATACACCTCATTGATCCAATACTCGACATTGATTCCCCAATGAGGCAAAGAAAGGCGACAAACCTCCCCTTCACGCCCATCATCATAGCAGCCCAGCAGTTGGTAGTTCCAGTTGCGAATAGCTGATAAGGCTTTGAACTGGTGCTGTTTCAGAATATGCGCAGCCATGCGGTTGCTATAAACCACGGTATTTACCTCAGCATCAGTCAGCAGGTATATCTCCCTGTAGACCTGCTTAATAGGCTGTTGCCAGCTAAGACTATCCAGTTTATCGCGCCAGGCGAGCACTACCTCTGTAGCCGAGTCAATGGGGTGCCAAAGATTAACCTCTGTAGCTTCAGGTAAAATGCTGATCTGATTCCCATCCAAATCCTCCCATTGGTCGTTGTGCCAAATGCCGGCATATATCTGATTTTCTGTCTTGAAATTCCACAGGAGTCTTCTGCTGATGGCAGATACCAGACCATGATGATGATAGTATTTGACAAAGTGCTCATAGCTCATAGAACGGTCCAGGATAAAGCTTCGGTCAATCCTGTCGCGCTGCGCAGTGCTGTATTTCTGAATTTGCCGGAGTTCCGCCTTTAGCTTGCGCAAGAGGTCGGATAGCTTCTTGTTTTCCCTGATAAATGCAGGAGGCGTCTTTTGCACTTTACCATCAGGTTTTAACCAGGTCATTTGGGTTTTACCTACCCCTGCCATGGCAATACGCAGCGTATAGTCAGCAAAACTCACTTCTTTTTGGCCCGCTGTCAACCCGAAGTCAGGAATGGACATTTCCTCGATTTCCTGGGCAGATATCCCTCGTTTGGCGGAGGCTTCTTCCAGGTACTTTTGAATGAGTTTCCGGGTATTGTTCTGTGATATTTTGAGCTTGAGTCGCGACAAATGGCTGATGCCTTCCAGCCCTTTGCTATGGGCCAACACATAGATGGCGGCATTGCCAACCCCCGCTGCTGCCGGGCCTACTCCCGGTATTTTTTTGAAGCAACGTTCAGTCAAACCAGCCAGGTTTGTCAGGGTTTTGGTATCATGAAAATGAACCATACTCCAGACCATTCCTTTGAGCACTGTAGCATTTTTATCATGCAACAAAATCTGTTTCCTATAGATATATTCGCCACTTCTATTATTGAGGGTTTCTGCAAACTCTTTGACCTCCATTCCAATGACCGTGGCAATAGTATCATTGACAACAGCCTTGAAACGAATTTGCCCAATTTTTTGAATGATAGATTGTGATACCTCGGCATAGTCCTGAGCGGGTTTCCCTCCAGATGCTTTAACTGCATGATAAAAGAATTCATGCCAAGGCAACGCCTCTTCCCGAGACATCGCTTCAAGGACCTGGTTTACATGATGCCCAAAATTATCATGCTCACTCAACCGATAGACTGGGGCAACTGGTTCTGCCCCCTGCTCTGCGGGTAATAGCTTCATGAGTTTGCGCTTTAGCTTAGGCATTTCGGGGCCCCAGTTCACTCGTCTATATTCAAATTCGGGGCCGTTAATCAATCCTTTGAGAAACGCCTGAAACAGTGCTGACAACTTAGTTCTCTCGGCTCTCTTAGTTACTTGCATTACAAGATATCCTAATGGCCATACGGTAAGGTCAGGACGTGTTTCACGGATACTCAGACAAAAATGGGTAAGCAGCTTTTTAAGGTCTTTCTCCCCAAAATCGGTTTTGGTTTTAAAAAGCTGCTCCAACAATCGGATTTTGAGGTGGTGCTGTGGAAAACTCATCGAATGAGTGATTCCCTTTTTTGCGGGGGCTTGTTTTTCCGCCTCAATGTTAATGATCAAGTAGTAAATGAACTGAATTTTATATTTATCATCTTCTTTTTTGAGTGATTTGAATTCAGGCAATTCTGAAAACCTGACTTCTTTCCAATAAGGATCATCTTGCCTTGTGAACCGATCATAGATTTGATCCAGCAGGTTCTGGAACTCCTTATTTCTTTCAACCGGTATTTTCTCACCGATAAGTTCTGATGTACTCTTTTCAGGCGTTCGTGAAGTGAGTTCCTTTAAAAAATCTTTAAGTCCCATAAATCAGCCTCCTACCAACGGGGTCAGTTTGATAAAACTAATGGTGGTATGCTGATTGAGCAGAAGTTCCTCATCAAGGTCTTCACACTGTGTGTCGTCTACCAGTAAGAAATAGGCATTTTGTTGAAAAGCCTCAAGAGCCGTATAAACCTGCTTTTCCACATCTACTTCTTTCCCCTTTTTCATCTTAAACCCATTCAGCGTTTGTTCAGAAGCCGATGGCTGAACCAACCCTCTGAAATACTCTGGCAAGCGTGTATTATAGTTTTTCACCTCCGCTTCAACCCGGGAGGCAATGATATCACGCACTGTAATTCTTTCTTTTTCTATCTGAATGCTGATTTCGTTGAGGATATCTCCTCCGGCCGTTTCATCCTTGATTAATAATTCAGTCATAACACTCTTTTAATTTGACCCCAGAAGTTAAACAAGCCCGGGAGTTTTGTCAATCTGTTTGGCTGAATAGTTTAGGGGCCGGTTGATAGTTTGAAATGTTGAATGATAGATTTTGAATCAATTCACTCCGTTCCTGCTTACTTCATCGCATTGCAAATGCTCGGCTTTCTTCTATCAACCTAAAGCGTCCTCGTTTCCGCTGCGCTCAAACAAGGACGAGAGTTGTGGAGCTAATGCAGTGATACAACCACCCCTGACCCCTCCTTTTTTAAGGAGGGGATTTAGAACAGAGATAGCTTAAAAAGCACTTGTCGAAGAAAGGATACAGTTCGGAATCACAATCAAAAATCCAACTGTTATAAGGAGGTTGAGATCAAGTAATGGGGAAAAAGTATCGCAAACAAGGAACTGAAAACGGTTACAATTCCCCTCCTACCAGGAGGGGATTTAGAACAGAGATAGCTTAAAAAGCACTTGTCGAAGAAAGGATACAGTTCGGAATCACAATCAAAAATCCAACTGTTATAAGGAGGTTGAGATCAAGTAATGGGGAAAAGTATCGCAAACAAGGAACTGAAAACGACTACAATTCCCCTCCTACCAGGAGGGGTTAGGGGTGGTCAGCCATTCCATGACACTCAAATAATCCCACTAGGGATGCCAAATTCTGAACAATTCACTCCGTTCCTGCTTACTTCATCGCATTACAAATGCTCGGCTTTCGGTTATCAACCTAAAGCGTCCTCGTTTCCGCTGTGCTCAAACAAGGACGAGAGTTGTGGAGCTAATGCAGTGATACAACCACCCCTGCCCCCTCCTTTTTTAAGGAGGGGATTTAGAACAGAGATAGCTTAAAAAGCACTTGTCGAAGAAAGGATACAGTTCGGAATCACAATCAAAAATCCAACTGTTATAAGGAGGTTGAGATCAAGTAATGGGGAAAAAGTATCGCAAACGGGGAACTGAAAACGACTACAATTCCCCTCCTCCGAGGAGGGGATTTAGAACAGAGATAGCTTAAAAAGCACTTGTCGAAGAAAGGATACAGTTCGGAATCACAATCAAAAATCCAACTGTTATAAGGAGGTTGAGATCAAGTAATGGGGAAGAAGTATCGCAAACAAGGAACTGAAAACGGTTACAATTCCCCTCCTCCGAGGAGGGGTTAGGGGTGGTCAGCCATTCCGCTGTGCTCAAACAAGGTCGAGAGGTACATAACGCCCACAGTTGAGAGTCGAATGGGCAGCAAACCCAATGCACCGATTTCCATAAAAAAACCCGCGGTAACATCAGAAGGCTGATGTACCCTCCGATGCCCCATACGGGAATAAGTGTTTGTCAAAGAGCATGAAATTCCTGACAGACCACGGAAGGTATAAATTCCCAATGGAAAAAGGGAAAAATCGATACATCATTTATTGATGGACGGGGCTCCTATACTACATCATTAATACATCTATTGCGGTAAAAAACCTTCATTAAATCAAATCAGAGCTATTTCTGATTCTCATCAATTTTGCATCAATAATTGTCGCCTAAGCTTAGAATTTCCCTGAAGAATTGACCAGAAAGAGATTGCTTGAATACAAATGATGTACAAAATTGGAAGGCATAGGAGTAGTCAACAGTTCATTAGGAATGCCAATTTTCTGCTCCTGGATAACGTAAGCAGGGTCACTATTCAGTGGAAATGAAAAGGTCATTGAAAATGGCAAATTGGGCACCCCTATCACACTTAGATAGAGATCACCCGTCCGGGTGTCCCGGTCCTGGGCTGCTGATGCATTGATACCACCAATAATCGTTCCTTTGGGTAGCCGCATCAGCATGGAAAAGGTACTGGATACGGGTTCGATTTGCAAGGTAATGTGGCGTCTGTTACCGGTGGTATCTTCCGCTATTACCTTATGCTGGAGATAATCTCTATTCACCAGCGCTGCCTCTTGTGTAATGAGTTCCCGCTTACGATCGGGATTGAGCCCTACCATGTCGGTGGTGAGCACCTCAGCTTCACTGAGGTAAGCGTCATTCCAATCATCCATCATATTGGGTCGGCTATACCAGTGAGCCGTACTGTCACTGACCACATAACTCAGGAAGCTATGCCGTGGAGTGGTTTCGGTATACCCCTTACCAGTAAACAACAGCACCTGCCCGATAAGTGCAATAAGCAGCCCTGTATACACCACCAGGCGATGATGCAAGCCACTGACCATTTTGTAAGCCGGTATAAGAAAGGGGAAGAAAAAAACCAGGAAGAGCATGGTACCAAAGGGCAGCCCCATCCCAAAAACTATAAAGATCATATAAGCCATAGGGATCCAGAGGCCAAGGGGAATAAACAAGGCCACCATCTGCCCTACTGCATAGGGTACACCCCTTTTTAGCTCAATTTTTAGGAAGAGGTAACTCAGGTACACGACCAGGGCTATGAGTATCGGGAAATAGAGAATATAACCACCCGTGGGAGTAAATAGCTTTACAGGAATGATCAGTAAGATGGAAAACAACAATGCCCCCAGGTAAGTAGACTCAAAAGACCCCTTCAACGACCTTTTAAAAACCAAACCGAATGACAAAAGGGCCAGTCCCACTATCACAATCAATGTATTGCCCATTTGATACTTATTGCTGGCAAACCAGGTAGAATCCGTGTCAGCCAGCAGGTTGGTAAGCTGCTGATAGCCAAAAAGAATCAGCATGGCTACCACCAGAGAAAGCAGCATAAGTCCACTACCGGCAAAGATAGATTTCCACTTAGTTCGTTTTTGTTTATTCCCCTTAACCACACAAAGCACCCATAAGAGCACCGTAAGTAAGATCAGTGGTAAATCCAGGCTTTGAGAGTAGACCATAAGCCAGCCTCCCATTGGATTGAAGAAAATCACATCACTGGCCTTGGTTTCGCTCAGATCCATATTGCCAAAGTGTCTGACCATACCCAGCATATGGTCGCCATGATGCTGCAGACTACGCTGATCAATATTATCAGGAGTATCAGCCGGACTATGGTAATAGGCCCAACCATCGATAAAGGCAGAGTTGATGCCTGTGATACCGGTATGCTTAAACTCGGTAAAATCAGTTCCATTGGGCATGAGCTTGTAAATTTCATAGGCCAAAGAGTTGCTGATTGGCTTCTTTACCGCTTTTTTAAACTCTCTGAGCATCCAGCCATTTTCCGAGGTGGTTTCAAAGGAATAGGCGCTACCGCTATTACCACGCGCCTCAAAGTTAAGAATGAGGCCAATGCCCTCGATATTATCATAATTATCAACAAAGTAGTTGGCCCCATCAAGACCCATTTCTTCCGAATCGGTAAACAGAAAGATCACATCATTCTCCAGGGTACTGGATTTGGTAAGCATATCGATCACCTCCATTTGAGCTGCTACAGCCGCCCCATCATCAGCGGCTGCAGCTGTATTGATCTGGCTATCGTAGTGACTGGCGACCAGAATGGCTTTACCATTGGGATTAGTCCCTTTCAGGGTAGCTATAATATTTTTCACAAAAGCAGCATCCACCCAGTTGCTGCCACGATCGAAATCGATGCCCGACTGAATTTCTACTTCCAGTCCCTTTTGCCTGCAATATTCCGCGATATAATTCCTCACCTTTTCATGAGCGGAAGTGCCTGAGGCATGCGGCTCGGCAGCTACCTCGCGCAGGTAATGCATGGCCCGCTCAGCGGAAAAGGAGTCTGTATCACTGGCAGGTATAACTTCCGGAGGCAGTGAAGCCCTGAAGCTGATAATGGAGACAATGACAATAAACAGGAAGATAAGGACTCCGGGGGTTTTGGATTGGGCAGACATAAGCGATGGAAAAAATCAGTATCTCCTAAAATACGGAGATATCCTGAATTAGCCGACCAGGGGTTAATGGTTATCAGTTATTGGTTTATTAGTGTCAGTCCAGCAAGTTGGACACTCATTGACACCAGCTAAAAGAACCGGCACATCTTGAATAAGAAAGATCACATTTGCCCGGAGCCAGGCCTTCCTTCAAAACCTGAGAGTAAGGAGGTTGGGTTCTTTAATTAGAACCCAACCAATCCAATGCTTTCAGCTGATCGTAAAAAAGTTTGATCCGGGTATGCCCCTGCCTGAAGCAGCAGTTTTCCCAAATCTTATACCCCTTTACGTCATCGTGAAGCACAATAGCCCTTCTCAGATTCGACTCCATTCCTATGGCATTCAACTTCTGAGAAAGAGCTAACATGGCCTCTTCGCTCGCCATCAACTTTGCATTTCTCACGTCTGTTAAGACTCTCTCACATCCTCTTTTCGAGGCAACTTCACCTACTTTGGCAAAATATTCAGCAGCGATCTCTACGGTCAGGTCTCCTTCAATCTTTCCAGAGACTACGTCCAACCCCTCTTCGTAACTCACACTAAAATCCATCTGTCACTTCCGTCAATCGGCAAAATTAGAAAGTACCGCTTTCATCGCTTAGTACAGAGCTACTAATTTTGATGCAAACGATGGTTGCCCAAATGTTCTATTATCAATGCGTAGGTTGACAAAAAACCCTGTTACTCCTCAAGCAAAATAGCTCCAAGTTATTCTTTCTTCCCTCCATACACACTCCTGATTCGCTTAGCAGCACCGGCCCCTGCCCTAACTCAAACCCGGCTCAGCAAAATTTTGAAATCAAGACCTAACTTCCACTTATGAGCTACGAGCCCCGCAGTATTCGTTTTTATAAGTTGGTCCGGACGGGCAACTGGCATACGAAAGTGTACCACATTACTTATCAGGAACATTTTGAGGCTCAGATCGTCCTTGACAAGGCGCTCAAGACCCTTCCGCAATGGCTGGCCTCAGCCGAAGCGGAAACCGATGTTTCGGGTAAGATGGCCGCTTTGATTGTACATGAGGGCAGAGATGGTGTTTGGTCTATTTTTAGCTGGTGGGTGGGCGACAATATGTTGCAAACCCGAACCTTTTACAGCAGCACAGAACAGCCGGAAGTGCTGACTCCTTATGCTCCCGATGGTTCCCTTGCCTGCGTATGGGAGCTGGCAGTAATCAACCATGAGCGTATCGCCTGGACCAATCACATACTCAAACAAGCTCAGCCAGATTATAAAGCCTTACTGGCAGATGTGCTGAACGCTGATATTTAAGCTCCTGTTAGTATATTCAGGCAATCATTACCTCATGTACCGAGACTTACAAGCTTTTCGTGTTTCTGCCGGCTGGGAAGTAACCCGCCATCTTTTTTTTGAAGGAGAGATTGATCCGGAAACAATGGATACCCTGCGAGAAACCCTTTTTTCTGCTGTAGATACAGGCAGGCGAAGGGCCATAGACCTGGAATGGGTGCCCGAAAGCCTGGGGGGCATCTACTTTGAACTAAAGGTGGTAAATATTACCCCTGTTTACAATGAGCAGACCGGGAGCGTTGACCAGCACTACGACTGGGATTCGCCACATTATGAACTAAAAACCACGGACAGACAAAAGGTAGTTGATGAAATTGAGAGGCTGATGTGGCAAACACCTGTATTACCTGAAGAAAGAATTTTAAAGGGATATGGAATAGTAGATGAGCCCTCTGAATCGTTTCGGCTTGCCCTCAAGAATGAAGGCCCCAGTGAGCAATTACTGGAAAACATACTGACCAAAGGCAATCGCAAAATCCAGAACCTGACGATTGACCACCCTGATATAGAGCCCGAAATGCTCAGGACCATTATTGCCTCTTCAACCTATAAAAATGTAAAGAAAAAGGCCGAAATCTTATTGAACAGCAAACGCTACAAGAAGGCTCATGGCCTATGGACAAATGACAACCCGGCCAGATAATCTGGTTCTTTTTAGTCGTGCTCCGGTAAACTAAACTGCCATAATGGTTTTAAAGAATCTTGATGTTCCATTCCATTGCACACGCACAGGAGGGCGGGTATTCCGAAAACAGCGCGAAATACGGGTCGGTTGGATGGGAGGGCGTAGGCCTTGTGCGGCAAAAACCGTCCTGGATTTGGAGTTTTCGGAGGCATTTCTTTTGTTACCTTTTCTTTGTGCAGGCAAAGATAAAGTAAAGCCTGATTGAAATAGCGATCATCCAACTCAATATCAAGCTGAACTTAGCCGACTTGTAATTCTGCCACTCTCTCCCCTATTTTAAACTCATGCGTAAAGCCTCCCCTAAAGACGAGCCTCTGGTCATCCAGGTGATCAGCGAATCTTTCAGGGATAATCCCAGCGTTCTTTCCGTGATTAAAAACGACCATAAGCGTGAAAAGCGGATACAGGCCCTGGCTCGTTATGCATTCAAAACGGGGCTTCCGAGGAAGGGCGTCTGGATATCTTCTGATGAACAAGCTGTAGCCATTTGTTATGCCAAAAATCGTCATAAAGAAAACATCCGTGACCTCCGGAACCAGTTGGTGTTTGCCATAAAAGGGATAGGCCTCAATCGGGTACTAGCCGTAATGAAAAGGGAAGCTCAAATGAATAAAAGGAGACCTCAGCACCATGATTATATGTATTTTTGGTTCTTTGGCGTAAGCAATACAGGCAAGGGTCAGGGCGGAACAAGAGAGTTGAAAGAAGCCATTTTCCAGGAAGCCGATAGCCATCATCTCCCCATTCTGGTAGAAACCTCGGTTGAGAAAAACAAGCGTGTTTATGAGCGTTATGGCTTTACCACCTATAGCACCTGGCACAATAAAGAGGAAAACCTGACGCTTTGGTTTATGCAAAGACCTGTTACCTCCGGGGCAAAACCGGTACTAGAGTAACATGAGTTCAGGATAATAAAGAATGCCATGCCAGAAAAGGCGGGTATCTCCAGAACCTGGATCTGAGATTCCGGATATTTTTCTTCATGTTGAATAAATTTATGAAGAAAAATTCCGGAATGACGATTTCGAGTGGGTTTGCGGTCTTTAACCAGGACCTGATCCCGAACTCACATTAAAGTAAACATGAAGCTCATTTCGTTTATCATATCGATTGCCGCGCTTTTAGGGGCCTGTGCCAGTTCTCCGTCACTGAGCCAGGGAGTCACAGGTAATCTGGAGCCATTAAAAGCTCCGGCTGATTCTTTGACGATTACCATTGATGCTTTGGACCTTAGCGAGGATATGAGCAAGATTCTCTCCACTAAAAATGATGAGCTCCTGATTTTTATTTATGAAAACAAGGCTGATGGAAGCCTGGAGGCCCCTCTGCTACAGCATACCATGGTGCTTGACCTAAACCATAAAAAGAAGGCCTTTACCTGGAAAAAAGACAGCAGTCTGCTTGGCAAAGAACTGCTCTTTGTAATGATAGAGCAAGACTATGAAACCCCGGTTGAACAGCTCGACCCTATCATACGCATCCAACATAAGCACATCATCGCGGCCTTTAAAAAACGTGATTATCAGACCCTCAGGACCTATCTTGGCACCGAAGATTTTTTGGGCTATAAGCGGCTGTCGAATTTCTCTTTTGATGAACCAGTGAGTTTTACCATTACAGGCGTGTACAAGCTCGATCTTTACAAATACAACATTACAATCGGTCCCGGTTAGCTAACATCGGCTACTTCCCTCCCAACTGGCAAAAAATTTGTGATTGAACGATTATGTCTCCACATTTGATTTTTGCCCATGCTTAAGCCCCTGCCCATCCTTCTCCTTTTCTTCATTTTTGTGCAAAGCCAGGCGCAAACTGACACTGAGCTGCTTGCTACAGCACAGGAAAAAGCCCAGGAGATGTCAGACGCTTTTCATTCGGGTGATTTCGATACTTTTATGGATTTTACCCACCCCACCATCATTGAGGATATTGGAGGAAGAGAAAAAATGAAGGAGCTGGTGAGTGGAGGACTGGGTCCTGGTATTGAGTTCGTCAGCACCGAGGTGATAAGGGCTAAGAAACTCTTTAAAAAGGGCAGCACCTACCAATGTGGGATGAAACAGGAGCAGATCATTCAGGTGGAAGGGAAACGCTACCTGATCGTAGGTTGGCTCATTGGTATTTCATACGACAAGGGCGCAAAGTGGTCTTATATCTCCCTCAGCAATTACACCCTCAAACACATGCAGCAGTTCTTTCCCGAGCTTGACGACAAGCTGCCTGTAAAGCCTCAGAAAGAACCCCGACCGGTAAAGAACTGATATCGCTATGGGGATTCCATAGCCAGGTTCATCCTGAACAACAGTCGTAGATTTCACAGAACCAGATTGGTTTCCTGGCAAAAAGGTTCAGTTCCGGAAATCTTACCATCTTTTGGGAATAGCGGTACCATGATAAAACAAGCCTTCATTGGCAACAAAAGTGCATTTTAAACGCGGAAACTACCGGCTTTACGCAGCCCTTTCGAAAGACACTCTCAACAAGGCTTTTTATATTTATTTCCTTACCTTTGCGGTTCAATTTGGAAGCCATCTAATCAGAAGAACATGAACAACTTACTATTTGCGGGGACGGATACAGGGGACTTAGGTAAAAAGATCGCTGAATTCTACGGCAAATCACTGGGTTCTATCAAACTTCAGAAGTTTAGCGATGGCGAAATGGCGCCTTATTATACCGAGTCGGTAAGGGGTGCCAATGTATTCTTAATTCAGTCTACCCTCCCCCCTGCCGACAACCTCATGGAGTTATGCCTCATGATAGATGCGGCTAAGCGTGCGAGTGCCTACAAGGCCATTGCCGTGATACCTTACTTCGGTTATGCCCGTCAGGATAGAAAAGACAAACCAAGAATAGCCATTGGGGCCAAGCTTATCGCTAATATTTTGACAGCTGCCGGTGCCGACCGTGTGATGACCTGTGACCTGCATGCGGGTCAGATTCAGGGCTTTTTCGATATCCCGGTAGATCACCTTGATGGTTCAACCATCTTTGTGCCTTATCTGAGAAGACTCAACCTGGAAAACCTACTCTTTGCATCACCTGATGTAGGAGGTGTAAAAAGAACCAGAACCTTCGCCCAGCACTTTAATGCTGAGATGGTAGTAATTGATAAGCACCGTACCAAGGCCAATGAGGTAGCTGAAATGCGCATTATTGGTAATGTAAAAGGCAAGCATGTTGTATTGGTAGATGACCTTATCGATACAGGGGGTACGATTTGCAAAGCTGCCGGTATTATCATGGAGCAGGGCGCTCTTTCGGTCAGAGCATTCTGTACGCACCCCGTACTTTCCGGCAAGGCTTATGACAACATCAACAATTCTCAATTGGAAGAGTTGGTAGTAACCGATACAATTCCATTGAAACAAGCATCTGACAAAATCAGAGTACTGACCGTAGCTGAACTTTTCGCTAAGGCGATCAGCAGTGTTACGACAGATGCATCAATCAGTAAACTATTTATTTAATATATACATTATGAGAACAGTAGAGATTATAGGGTATAAAAGAGCAAATCTCGGTAAATCAGAATCAAAACAACTCAGAAATGAGGGTAACGTACCTTGTGTTTTGTATGGTGGAGACGAGCAAATTCATTTTTATGCACCTACTATTCAATTCAGAGACATCGTTTACACACCAGAGCCTGCGTTCGTTAAACTGAACATCGAAGGCCAGGAGTTTGAAGCGATTCTACAAGATTCACAGTTTCATCCGGTAAGTGAAATCATGCTTCATGCAGATTTTCTTTTGCTGACCAGAGGTAAGCAAATCAAAATGGAGATTCCTGTTAAAACAATAGGTACTTCTCCTGGTGTGGCTTTAGGTGGTGCGTTATCTGTAAAAAGACCAAAGTTAATGGTACAGGCTTTGCCAAAAAACATGCCCGATGCCATCACAGTTGACGTATCAGAGCTGAAGCTCGGTAAATCAACCAAAGTAGGTGAGTTGCCTGAAGGCGAGTACACTATTTTGAACAGTCCATTGGTGACCATTGCATCCGTAGCTATTCCAAGAGCACTCAGAGGGAAATCTGAAGACGAACTGGAAGAAGGAGAAGAAGGAGCAGAAGAAGGAGCAGGAGAAGAATCTTAAGCGATTCAATAATATTGTTAAAATCCTGCCCAGAAATGAGCAGGATTTTTTTTATTTCATCACAGCTAAGTTAATCTCATGAAATATCTGATAGCCGGCCTCGGCAATATAGGCCCCGAATACGAACTGACCCGCCACAATGTTGGCTTTCTCACCCTGGACAGGCTGGCAGACCAGAAAGATGCAAAGTTTGAGATGAGCCGCCATGCCTACCATACAGATTATAAGTTCAAAGGCCGTACGATTCACCTGATCAAGCCTACTACCTATATGAACCTAAGCGGCAAAGCTCTGAAGTACTGGATGACAGAACTAAAGGTTCCTATCGAAAACGTGCTGGTGATTGTAGACGATATTGCCATCCCCTTCGGCAAGCTTCGCATGCGGGCCAAAGGCTCAAGTGCGGGCCACAATGGCCTGAAAAACATAGAACAGCTCCTGGGAGGACAAAACTATGCCCGACTGAAGTTCGGAGTAAGCGATGATTTCCCCAAAGGACGCCAAGTCGATTATGTACTCAGTCCCTTTAGTCAGAAGGAATTTGACGAGCTGCCCTTTATCATGGACAAAGCCATTGATATGATCCAGGGCTTCTGCACGATTGGCGCTGCCCGTACGATGAGTCAGTTTAATGATTAGGAACGAGTTATTGGTTATCAGTGATTAGTTAATGGTAATTCGTTAATCGTTATTGGTGACTTGTCAAGGCCTGGTCTCTACCAAGCTCGGCACGGAACGTCAGACCGGTAGATGGTTAGCAACTCAGTACCTCACGGGATGGCTTTGACTACCCGTAGAAATCATTTGTTATCAGAGTATCAGGAGAAAGGAGTACATAAACACCTTAGGTTTAAGAAGTTGAAATCAAATTCCAGGAATTAAAATTCCTCCTTCAACATTCAACATTGTACTTCCTACTTCTTCCGCGACACCACATAAATCCCGACAATCACGACTACCGTACCCACCACCTGCAAGGCTGAAAGTCGCTCATCAAGAAAAATATTTGCCAGAATAATGGTAGAAACAGGCCCTAAGCTGCCAATAATGGAGAAGTTGGGCGCCCCCAAACCTTTGATCGATTCTGATATAAGGTAAGACGGAATCACTGTAGAAAGCACCGCCATGGCCAGTGCAATACCATACACCTCAGTGGGGTACTGCCAAAGATTGCTTACATCCTGCGTAAGGCCATAATAGACACAAATGCTCAGGCAAGACACAATCATGGCATAGGAGGTAAAAGTGACCGAGCCAAACCTGGGAATCAGCCAGCCACTGCCCACCAAATAACCCGCATAGGTAAGGGCACTTACAAATACCAATAAGCCTCCCAAAACAACATCGCTGCCCTCAATGGCAACAGCCCCCCAGAAGGTGATGATAATACCCAGATAAGAAATAAGAATGGCCAGTATTTGAAGCCTGGTAATCCGTTGCTTCAGAAAAATCCGCGACATAAATAGCACGATCGTGGGATAGAGGAAAAGGATGATCCGCTCCAGGCTGGCCTGAATGTATTGCAGCCCCAGAAAGTCAAAATAGCTGGCAATGAAGTAACCCATCATGCCAAAGAACACGATCCACAGATAATCCTTTTTTACGATCTTCTCCGGGTGGGCAGGCTTTCGCAGAAAGGCCATGGTGGCATAGAACGGCAAGGCGAAAAGCATTCTCAACAGCAAAAGCGGCACGGGAGGAATATCATACTGGTAGGCCATTTTGACCATCACTGCTTTGGCAGAGAACAGCACTACCCCGAGGACTCCCAGAAATACAGCAATAGTTTTGGTGCTTTTGCTCATAGAGATGGCGAAGGTAAAAGAATCTCTAAGTCGGTTATTAAAAATATGATCGAGATTACGATTTCAGTCAGCCCATTTCCGATTTAGCCCTAAATTATCCCCTTAGCAGCCAGGGCACTTATAAAGGAATCGCGCATGCGTTTGCTGATGGTGAGCTTATGCTGTTCAATCTTAACCATATTGCCTTCCACCTCTTCTATGCGATTGATGTTGACGATGCAGGAGCGATGTATCCTGAAGAAGTCTTCAGTTGGCAACATTTCTTCCATAAAACCGGTGGTCTGCAGGGCCAGTAAAACATCGTTTTCAGTATGCAGCTTCACGTACTCTCCGAAGCTTTCCACAAACAGAATTTCGTCATACTTTACCTTTACCATTTTGCGATTGGTCTTCACAAAGAAGAAGTCGGAGCGTTTTGGGGCAGTGGTGGTTTTGGTTTCTTCTGTATTCTCAGCGGGTGTCTCTTTTGTAAACTGAATCAGCTCAATTGCCTTATCAATCGCTCTGCAAAAACGCTGGAATGAGATGGGTTTTACCAGGTAGTCGATCACATCCAGTTCATAGCCCTCCAGCGCATATTCAGAATAAGCAGTGGTAAAAATGGTCACCGGCTGATGTTTCAGTGTTTTCACCAGGTCTATCCCGGTAAGGTCGTCCATCTGAATATCCGTGAGTAAGATATCCACTCCCCCCTGATCAATCCTTCTTTTAGCATCGAGTGCATTGCTTTCCACCGCTACTACCTCAAGTTGAGTCATTTTTTTGGCATAGCTCAGCAGCAGGTCTCTGGCCGGTTCCTCATCATCCACGATCAGTACTTTATATCGCTCTTCCATTTATACCTTCCTTTCCAATGGCATACTCACCTTAATCCGATAAACTCCTTCTTTTTCTTCGTTCTCCAGCTGGTAGTTATCACCATACTGTAGTTCAAGCCGTTTTACCACATTACTATGGCCTATGCCTCCGTATTTGTTTTCTGTATTGCTATGTGCCTTTATGGTATTGGCAATCTCGCAAATACATCTATCCGTTTCATCCACTTTCAACTCCACACGGATAAATCCTTTGGGGTTACTCACAGCATCACTATGCTTACAGGCATTTTCCACCATATTGACAATGATCAGCGGGGCAATCAGATGAAAACCTTTCGCCCCCTGGCTGATTAACTCTATATTTTGCTGACCGGAGTTTTTCATTTTATAAATCTCCAGCAGGTCATCCACCGCTTCCAGTTCCTTGCTTAGCTCTACCTTCTCTTCACTACAATCATATACCATAAATCTCAACACTGAGGAGAGTCTTTCCAGCATAGGCGCTGATTTTTCATTTCCCGTCTGCACATAAGAATAAATGTTGTTGAGCGTATTGAACAGGAAATGCGGATTGATTTGCGATTTGAGGAAATTCAATTCTGCCTCAAGCTTCTCATTCCTGAGCAATCCCTCCTTCCTGATGTTTTTATACCAGGCTTCCACAAAGTAGTAGGCCGAAGACCCGGCTACCAGCAATATGGAAATGGGAAAAGTATAGGAGAATGATTCCCAAAATGTCTCATAATCCTCACCATCATACTCATAGGGCATGGCCGCATCATAGAAATAGCTAAAGGAGGAAAAGAAAACTATACAGAGTAGGGCCAGAGGGAAATAAAGAGCCTTTTTGCCCTTGACGAAAAACGGAAATACGAAATGATAGTGGGTATACACCAGGCCAATTTCGGCCACTACCAGGTTGAGTGCATAAATAGCCGCAGAAAGCACTCCCACATAGGGAGCATCGGCCATAAACATGACCATAAACAGCATAAACCAGAAGCCTATCTGGCCCCAGATGCTGTACTTTCTGAACTGCGTTGATTCCATTCTTACGAAGAATAAGAAGAAAATCGGCTAAACCGAACTTTTCCATATAAACGAACAGATTTTTCGCTTGGGAGATGTCTTTTGACCCTTTAGCGGAATGCCGTGCTCAAATCCCCGTTTACCAGCCATTGGCCTCCCACTAAGCGGATATTCTTACACACTGATGGATTAAATATCGTAACTCTCTTTCCATCCACTAGTATTGATCCGAATGGAAACCCGACTCCACCTAAACACCCGGATAAAACTTAAACAAATACGATGAGGTCACTTTTTATCATGTTGCTGGTGCTTGCCACACCTCTGGTATTATTCTCACAGGAGAGTGCCGGCCGCCCCCCTGTTTCCATTTCCTATTTCAGTAATTACGGTTTCCAACCCGGTATAAAAGTGGGGACGGCATTTTCTCTGGCAGGAGATTCTACCAGACAATGGCTTATCAGCCCACAGCTGGGAGTATTTACCAATCCAAGTGATGACACTCATACCCTGCTGAACCTGGAAGCTGGTCTAAAAAGGCCGAAGCCAGGAAAAAATGCTTACACCACCATGGCCATAGGCCTTGGCTACCTGCATCAGTCTAAGCTTCAGTCGTTTTCGGTGAATTTAGGCAGTGGCCAGACCGGAGACCGTCAAAGAGTTGGTGACAACTTCGTAATGCCCTCGGTAAGCTACGAGTACGGTTGGGCAACACATCGGAAAATCAGCTGGTTCGGCAAGTGTGCGCTGGGTACGCGCCTGCTGGGTAGAAATGAACATAGCATGATGCTACTGCTGGAATTTGGAATAAAGCTATGAGCAAGAAAGAAGTCAAACATACGAGAAGCATGAACAGAAAAGAATTTATCAAAACCTGCTCAGCATTGGGCATTGGTGCCTGGATGTTCCCTTCCCTGCTAACGGGCTGCAGCTCAGAGGAAGATGCCTTCCCGGAGTTTGAAGTTAATTTCGCTGGAAAAGTATTGATTGTAGGCGCTGGAGCAGCGGGCATTACGGCAGGTTATGTACTAAGCCAGTATGGTATTGACTTTGAAATTATAGAAGCCGCCCCGGTGTACGGAGGTCGTGTAAAAGAGGCTGTCAACTTTGCCGATTTCCCCATTGACCTGGGTGCAGAATGGATCCATACCGATGCCACAATACTGCCCGTGCTGATCAATGACCCTGAGGTGGATGCCAGCATCGACCTCATCAATTACAGCCCTGAAAGCCTCTATGTTTGGAACAACAATAAACTGAAAAAGAGAAACTTCTTCACCAACTTCTATGGAGAGCTCAAATTTAAAAGCACCACCTGGTATAGCTTCTTTGATAATTATATGATACCTGCAGTCCGCAATAAGCTGACACTCAACAGCCCGGTAAGCCATATAGATTACAGCAGCGATAAGGTAAGCATCACCAATACCAATAATGAGGTATTCGAGGGAGACAGACTTATACTCACTGTACCCTTGACCATTCTGAAACAAAACAGCATCAACTTTAATCCGCCCCTACCCGACCGCAAAATCAATGCACTCAATGAAATAGAGATGCCTGATGGCATAAAGGTGTTTATGGAATTCTCCGAACGCTTCTATCCTGATTTGACCTATGATGGCGGATTATCTGCCATTCTCAACGAAACAGACGGTGAAAAAATCTATTATGATGCGGCTTTTGGCAAAGACACAAATAAGAACATTCTGGGCTTGTTTACTGTTGGTAAGCCCGCCAGCCAATATACAGACATTGCTACTGATGCTGAACTGATCCAATACATTCTGAATGAGCTGGACCAGATGTTTGACGGAAAGGCTACCCCCAATTACGTAAAGCATGTGACACAGAACTGGACTAATGAGCCCTATATCGGTGGCTCTTATACCCATGGCGACAACAGCAGCGCTTCGCCTGTGCTTAAAGAACCGATAGATGGCAAGATTTACTTTGCCGGAGAAACCTATGCACCGGAAGACTATGCTACCGTACATGGTGCAGCACAGTCGGCTTTTGTAGCAGTTGAAGAGATTTTAAAGGGCTGACACAGTATGTTTCTCGCTTATAAATCAAACCGCTTGCGAAAGAACATTCAATCGGATACTTTCGGCAAAAACTCAGACATGTCCACAACGATAAGAAAGGTTCAGGAAGCCGACTTTCCTCAACTGCTGGAACTCTTCCGGGAGTTTGCTGAATTTCAGAAGACACCCGAAAGGATGACCAACAGCCTGGAAAAAATGCAGCAGGAAAAAGACTTTTTTGAAGCCTTTGTTGCCGTAAATGAGCAAGACAAAATTGTCGGTTATGGCACCTGGTTTTTCACCTACCATACCTGGGTGGGTAAATCCCTCTATATGGACGACCTGTACGTATCACCAGACTACAGAGGCACAGGACTGGGGCAGCGCTTATTTGACAGCGTGCGTCAGGTAGCACAAGAAGGCTCCTGTAACCGCATGCGTTGGCTGGTATCCGACTGGAATATCAATGCCCAGGAATTCTATAAAAAGATAGGTGCCACGCTCGATCATACCGAGATGCACTGCGAGTTGGTGATTAAATAGCACCGGACCACAAACTACGAGTTTGGGCTGGAAAATTACCCCTGCCTCTCAGCTTCTTTATGGTGCTGCCCATTGGATGGTCGGGTGGTAAAAGCATAGGCTTAGCATTTACAATTCAACATCCCACATTCATCATCCACCTGGTAGCTCCCCCATCCCCGGAGTGTTGTCGTTTATCCTGAAACTTATGCATTTGGTCATGCCCTGGAATATGTTTTCAGAATTCTTCGTAACATACATAGATTATCAATGTATATCGTTAATAAGGTATGTTCTCATTTTCAAAGTCACTCGTAGCCGCCTCTTCTAAACCACTGATTCTCGGTATTTTACAAGAAGGCACCTCATATGGCTACGCGATTATCCAACGTGTAAAAGAAATTTCAAGCGGCAAGCTCGAATGGTCTGATGGTATGCTCTACCCGGTACTCCATCGGCTGGAAAAAGAAAAGCTCATTGCCTCGCAGTGGATGCAGTCGGAAGAAGGCCGGCACCGGAAGTATTATTCCATCACCGAGCTGGGCAAACAAAGTCTGCACGAAGAAAAAGCCAACTGGCATAGCATGCAGGAAGTAATGGAAGCACTCTGGTCTATCAATCCTTCTACCTCAAACTCATAACAATGAACCTGGAAAAGAAAATTAAAGACTGGCGGAAAAGTCTGCGCAGTCAGGCACACCTGAGTGATGGATTTGTGGAAGAATTGGAAGTTCACCTACGCGATGCCATTGAAGGCGGTATTGACAGGGGTTTAGATCCGGAAGAGGCTTTCGACACGGCCGTTAAGGGCCTTGGGGATATCACGGCCATCAACCAGGATGAACGTTTGGCACTGACCAATTCCGGCAAATCAAGCCTGCTCCTCCCCGATCTTTTGAAAAACTTTTTCAAAGTAAATGGAAGGCAGTTCAGAAAAAATGGTCTGCTCAATGGTATTAATCTTGCCGGACTGACAGTGGCTTTCACAGCTACCTTCTTTATCGGTTTGTTCCTGCATGATGAACTGAGCTTCGAGAGACATCACCCTAATGCCGAAAACACTTACCGCCTCTCCTATGAGCACACCAGCGAAACGGGAGTGATAGAAGAGCGTGCTTTTTCGTCTGGTATGTGGATCGATGTGATCAAAGATCGCGTTCCTGCGATAGATGAAACGATGCGATTTATGCAGATTTCCTACGGTTATATCGAAAACCAGGCAACCAATCAATTCTTCTATGAAGAAGGCATCTATTGGTCTGATCCGAATTTCTTCGATTTTCTGCACTTCCCTCTGAAGTACGGCAACAAAGAAGATCAGCTCACCAACCCTAATTCCCTGGTAGTGACCGAAGATATTGCTCAAAAAGTTTTTGGTATGGAAAATCCCATCGGAGAAACATTGAGATTTGTCAGAAATGGTATTGTAGTCAATTTCGTGGTAACCGGGGTGATTTTCAATCCCGCGTCTAACAGTCATTTTCAACCCAATTACGTTGCTCAATTAGAAGCTTTACAGGGTATTTTCGGGGAGCAACAGCGAGGCTGGATTACCAAAAACCCCGAGCCGGGTTGGGTGTACACCTATGTTAAGCTCCGCGAATCAGGTAATCAGGAACAAGTAGCAACAGCCTTGCAGGAGTTCTGGAACAATGCCATTCCCGAACGGGCAGAGTTTATGGAGCCTCTTTTGACCAGACTTACCGATATACACTTCCAGCCTCCTATAAAATGGGAAATCGACACCCCTATTGCCATGAGCTATGTATATGGTTTGATTGTGATAGCAGCCTTTATACTTATGATTGCCATGACCAATTTTGTCAACCTGATCACAGCTCAGGCAAGTAAGCGACAAAAAGAAATAGGACTTCGAAAAACCCTGGGCAGTACCCGCAAGCAATTGCGCCTTCAGTTCTTTTTGGAATCAGCCGGGTTGGTCATGCTCTCTATGGCGGTTGCACTGGGGCTCACCTACCTGCTCCTCCCGCAGTTCAACGACCTGATAGAAAAGAGAATTGATTTAGCCATAGTTCTTTCAAATCCTGCTATTCGTACATGGTTTATCATTCTAATGATCTCAGTGGCTGCAACGGCAGGAGCATTTCCCGCTCTTTACTTTACCCGTAAGGTTACCAAATCATTCAATCTGAACCAGTTTTTCAAGCCGGAGAAAGTTAATGCACGGGGGCGTAATTCATTGGTAATTTTACAGTTTGCTGTAGCCATTACGCTGATTATTTCCACTGTAACCGTTTCAAACCAATTACAATTGATCAATAATGGTAAGCTGGGAACAAACCGGGAAGCCGTAGTAGGCATTCGTACCACACGCATGGGAGATACCAATCAAATTCAAAGATTCAGAAATGAGATTGAAAACTTCTCCCAGGTAGCCTCCAGCACATTAGGAATGCACCTGCCCAGGCTCAGTGATTTTGGTAGCATCAATACGCGGTATTTTGCTCCAGACATTAATAACGAACCACTCTATTGGAACAAGTTCGATGCAGATGGAGACTTCCCTAAAACATTTGACCTGGAGTTTCTGGCGGGTCGTGATTTCAGAGAAGATTATGATCTCAATTCACTCATCATCAACGAATCAGCAGTAAAAGAACTCAACCTTAGTCCCGGTGAAGCTATTGGTCTGGTACTTAAAGAAGACAGCATTAATTACGTTTTCGGTCAGTCAGACGGAGTCGTCATTGGTGTAATCAGTGATTTTGCCTATGAGACCGTAAGAAAGAAAATAGAACCATTGGTGATTTGTGCCAACACCCGGGTCAATGGTGCCCTGTCAGTAAAGCTAGGCCCGGGAAACAAGCAGGCAGCCATCAGTCAAATGGGTGAACTCTGGGCAGAAATATACCCCGGCAGACCCTTCGAATATTGGTTTCTCGATTATGAGTTTGGTCGATTATACAGTCAGGAAAGACGACTGGGAAAGCTCATTCCCTTGTTCTCAGGCCTGGCCATCATCATAGCTCTTTTTGGTCTTTTTGCACTTACCGCTTACGTTTCAGACTTACGTAAAAAAGAGATTGGTATCAGAAAAGTACTGGGTTGTTCCAACTCCGGCATCCTCAGACTACTGAGTTGGCAGTACCTCCGCACCATTCTTATAGCCGTGGCCATTGCCATTCCTCTTGCCTGGTATGGTATGGACTACTGGCTTGAAAATTTCACTTACCGGGTCAATATCAGTCTGCTTGTTGTGGGTGGTTCTGTGCTCTTTGTACTCCTGATATCTCTGGTCACTATAAGTCTTAAATCACTGAAGGCGGCCAATGCCAATCCTGTAGATAGTTTGAAGTATGAATAGTCAACCGTTTAAATTATTCTGAAAAAAAACCTGTACTATTTCTATGGCATACTCGTTGCTCAGGGTATACTATGAAAATTTCATTTGATCTTGATGGCACGCTGATCCCTTTGGGTGAAAACACATTCCCGGTTGAGCGGAAAACAGCGATGCAGAACACGCTGAAAATTGAACCTCTGAGAGTAGGTACCCGGGCGGTGTTTAAGGCTCTGAAAATGGCTGGTCATGAAGTGGGAATTTATACCACCTCTTTCCGGTCATATCGCATGATCAAATTCTGGCTCTGGTCTTACGGATTGAAAGCCGACTTCATTATCAATGAGCAGCTGGCCGGCCCTAAACTCAGGCAAATGAACATTGGTGCGTCCAAGTATCCTCCCGCCTTCAATATTGATCTGCACATAGATGATCTGCCGGGAATCGCACTTGAAGGTGAACGTTATGGCTTTGAAACCTTGCTCGTTGACAATGGTCTGCAAAACCTGGAGGTTGTGCTATCAGGCATTAGTGATTTCGAGAGGCGCACACCCGTGTCCAACCTGGCCTGATAGGATTACTACGGGTAACTCCAGACCCGTTTTAAGCCCTGATGACTATTCAAAAAATTACAGATTTATAAATTCGTAATTCGGCTTTATCAATAAGAAGGTGTCTGCTCTGGTACAGAGCTACTTTCAGGAAAGATCAAAACGTCAGCTCCATGAAAGTCCTTCTTCTCAGATCCTTTATCTGTATTTCCCTAATTACCGGTTCTTGTTTTACCGTATGGTCACAAGACCTTACTCTAAACGAAAAAGCTCAAATTGACAGTTTATTCAACGAATATACAGAGCTACCCGGAGCTGCCGTTGGGGTATTTCGTAATGGTAAAATCATCTTCAAAAAAGGCTACGGCCTGGCTAACCTGGACTATAACATTCCGGTTACTACCAAAACAGTTTTTGAAACAGGCCTGGCCTCCACCCAGTTCACAGCCGCCTGTATTGTGCTGCTGGAAAACCAGGGGAAGCTGGACCTCGATGATACCATACAGAAGTTCATTCCTGAATTTCCACGTTATCAAGAGGGAGACATTACTATTCGCCAATTGCTGCTACACACCAGTGGCCTGAGGGACTACATTCGGATTTTTTTCGCACAGGGTAAATCCTGGAACCAGGATTTCGATGAACATCGCGCCCTGGAACTTATGATGGCCCAGGACGGGCTGGCCTTTGCGCCCGGAACACGCTTTGCTCCCGGTGACTCGAGCTACTCGCTGCTTGCCTCCATTGTGAGAAGCATCACCGGCATGTCCATTGGAGCATTTGCACAAAAAGAACTCTTTGGTCCGCTGGGGATGAAAGACAGCTTTATTTACGAAGACCTCGGCAAAATTGTACCCAACAGAGCCATTGGCTATTCCGATGAAGGCAACGGTTATGAAATGCACCACTATTTCAATTTTGTGGGAGGTGGCAACCGTAGGGTGTACTCTACCATTAATGATTTCTTTCTGTGGAGTGAAAATCTGAAGAAAAACAGTATCGGCAATGATACCTTCATTGATCAACTGACCACCAGAGGGACATTGAGCAACGGATCTCCGATCTCATCCGGCCTGGGCCTTGACAACGGCATATTTATGGGACAAGCCCTTGTCGGTTATGGAGGCCACTGGGCAGGTTCGGCTTCCATGTACCTTAAATTCCCTGATGTAGATCTTTCTGTAGTAGTATTGAGCAACAACGGCACCATCAATGCAGCAGGAAAGGCCTATGACCTGGCAGCTATTTTTCTTGAACCGCAGCAGCCTGAAAGTGTATCAGAAGCCGGTCCGGCCCCGACACCTCAGACGATTGAACTTCCTCAGGAGCAATTGGAGGCTTTTGCCAGCGACTACTTTAATTACGAAAGCGGCTATGTACGCAGAATACTGGTGGAAAATGGTAAGCTGATTTACAGCAGATTGGATGCAGGTACCAGCAGGCTCAGCCCCATAGGTGACCATACATTTATCATGGACAACATACCTTATAGCATCAAAATGGACTTCCGCAACAATGACCAGGGGCTGCCCTGCATGTATGTACAAGTAGATGATGAGCCCGAAAGTGAATATGTACGCACCGTAAAGCCAAGCTATACTGAGCAGGAATTTAAAGCCTTCGAGGGAGACTATTACGCACCGACCTTAGACGTGACCTATACACTAAAGGTGGTAGATGGCAACCTGGAGAGCCGCATTGGCAGACATTCGTTTCTTACCTGGAATCCGGTACTCCCTGACCTCTTCAATGAGGCGCACTTTGGCTACCTCCTATTCGAAAAGAATGACAAAGGTGAATACACAGGCTTTACAATGAACAATGCCCTGGGAGAAGTGCGGTTTGAGAAGCGATAGGTAGATCATTATACTGACCTCACTCTTCAATAGGATGAAACAGTTGCATTCTTGACAGAGGATCCTTAAAGTTCTTAAAAGCTTAATCTGCATTTTTTTTCATAACTTCTTAGGTCACATGGTGACAGCGCGCCTGTTGCTTTACAGCAGGCCGTTTTACCAACCGAAACTTTGAATATTATGATCGACTCACGCAGAGGTTTTATCAAAAAATCTTCAGCCCTCGCACTGGGGCTTACTGCCCTTCCCACTTTTTTATCTGCCGGTGAAATGGCTGCGGCTCATGATACGGTAAACATGGCCGTGATTGGCTGTAATGGTATGGGCTGGTCGAATCTGAGATCGCATTTACAGATGGACAATGTGCGTTGCATTGCACTTTGCGATGTAGATGACAGCGTGCTGGCCAGGCGCAAGGAAGACTACAAAAAGTTTCGGGACAACAGCATCACTACCTATAAGGACTACCGCAAGCTACTGGAAAATAAAGACATTGATGCGGTAGTCATCGGTACACCGGACCACTGGCACTGCAAAATGATGGTAGACGCCCTGGAGGCTGGTAAACATGTGTATGTAGAAAAGCCATTGGCTAATTCTGTGGAAGAATGCTACCTAATGGAAAAGGCGGCCATCAAATACAACAAGCAAGTGGTACAGGTAGGCCAATGGCAGCGTAGTGGCACCCATTATGGCAAAGCCATAGACATTGTAAGAAGTGGTCAGCTGGGCAATATCCGCCTGGTGAAGGTATGGGCTTACCAGGGCTGGATGAAGCCGGTGGCGGTAAAACCCGATGGCGCAGCCCCCAAGGGCGTGGACTATAGCATGTGGTTGGGGCCTGCGCGGAAACGTGCCTTCAACCCCAATCGCTTTCATTTTAACTTTCGTTGGTACTGGGACTATGCCGGGGGCCTGATGACCGACTGGGGTGTGCATGAGATTGATATTGCGCTGTATGCCATGCAGGCCAGTGCTCCCAAGTCTGTTATGGCTTCGGGAGGCAAGCTGGCCTATCCCGATGATGCTTCAGAAACACCCGACACCCTACAGGCAGTCTTTGAATACGACAACTTCAATATGCTCTGGGAACATGCCACGGGCATTGATAATGGCAACTATGGTCGCACGGAGGGCATTGCTTTTATTGGCAACAACGGAACCCTGGTGCTCAACCGGGGAGGTTTTGAGGTAATTGTAGAAGACGAACGGGTAGATGGACAACGCAAGCCCCTGATGGACGAAATACCGGCAGAAAAAACACAAGGGAGCTACCTGGACCTGCATACCAACAACTTCATTGCCGCCATTCAGAAGAATGACCCAACTGCTGCCAACTGTCCTCCCTCTACAGGAAGTGTAGCAGCCATTAACGCACATATGGGCAATGTGGCTTACAAGACTGGTAGAAAGGTCTACTGGAATAGCGAAAACAGAAATTTTGGTAGCGATACAGAAGCCAATGCCCTGATTGGTGCACAGTACCATAATGGTTGGAAGATACCCAAGGTCTGACTGATATCTAAGCTTAAAAACATTGGAAAAGTTATTTATTTTTGACTCTTAAGAAATTGATAGCCCAAGTCTAATGACTAGATTCATTCTTTCCCTGACCTTTTTTTTGTCCTGTGCATTTTGTGCAAACGCTCAAGTTACTGTACGGGATAACACCCATAACACTCCGATATTAAGGCCTAAAGCTTACGACAGTCTAACCAGGTTCTCTTACAAAGGCACTTATAAAGACGAGTTCATTGTTGAAGAACAAAGGCTCAGGCAATACATAGGTCATAAAATCTACTTTATCCCTTTTGTAGATGAAAAAGAGTATAACCGCGGTCGCTCCTTGTGGTGGTATGTGGGTAAAAGCAAAGACAAGCCTGATACTTACGAAAAAAAGAGCTTTCGTTTTGAGCGAAACTGTATGTCTTCCATCAATGAGTGCCTAAGGAAAGAACCTGAATTTAATAAGCGAGGGAAAGAAAAAAAGAAAGGAATAAAAACCGCTGTCTACAGACCTGGATATGATTGGGAAACTGACAAAAAAGGTGAAAAGGCCTACCGGCCGGAAGAACTCAGCATTGGCGGTCTTTTAAAGATAGAAACCCCTGATCAAAAAAAATTCTATACACCTGCCGCCAGCTATGAAGGCGTTTACTTCACCATACTTGATTTTCAAAGTTCGCTACAAGACGCCACCATTGGCAAGAATATGTTGAGAATGATACTTAAAGACGAGCAGGGAGATACACTCGCTATGGAAAACAAGAGAATGGGCTGGGAGATGAAACGTTACCCGGAATTCATGCTACTTTCCTTTTACGAAAAGGTTAAGAAACTCTATTCAGGAAAAGATTACGTTCTTACTCCACCTGACTATATGCGCCATGACAAGGTGATAGATATCAACACCGGCTATCGAGTAAACATCGAAAAAGGAAGCCAATGGTCTTGCCAGTCATTTGATTTTCTGAACTCTGGTAGTAAATACCTTGAACCTTTCCTTATTATGAAGAACTCAGAGGGTGCTGAAATCAAAGTCAAAGCATATGGGGCTCAAACAAGCGAATATGTTCACATTAATTCGTTCACAGAAAAAGAGTCATGGCTTAGAAAACAGGCCCTTGCGGCAATGGAGGAGAAAGATCGGGTTGCCAAACTAAAAAAGAGACAGGAGGAAAGGGAAGCTGAGAAATTGGCCAGAGTAGAACAACAACGACTCGATGACCTGAAAACGCTTGAAAAATATGGTGACTATTATGGGAAATTGATCATAGAAAAAAAGGTGGTGATAGGAATGACCAAAGAGATGTGCCGAAAAGCCTGGGGCTCACCCCTGGATATTTACAAGACAACACTCGAAGGACTGGTAAGTGAACAATGGGTTTATTCTCTGAGCAACTACCTGTATTTCGATAATGGTAAACTCACAGCCATTCAGAACTGATTCCCATAGCTGGGGCCTGGCTCCAATTTGGCTCCGGACTAACCTCCTGAAAACTCTTTCTGGCTTCAAAATTGTGGACAATTCCGTATGAAATCATTTTCATGGATGCTCAATGCTTTACTGGTCCCACTGACTTGCCCCTTTATTTTTCTTTTGGCGACCCTCCTCTTTTTAGGAGGTGAAATGGAATTCCGATTGCTGCATGAAAATCTCTTTTTCAGCTTTATCGACCGCAGCTTCACATTTACTCTGTTCGGTCTCCCCTCTCTTGGGTTAATGCTCATTGTACATACACTGAGCGTCTGGTTTGAAAATGAAAAACCACGATACCTGAAAATCACCTACAGGAGTTTTGGCTGGTTTCTCCTTTCATCTGTAGCAGGCTGCTGTCTGTTCTTTTTCTAGCCCTAGCACCATAATCATGTCTCAAACCCTACTCGAGTTTACCTTACTTCAACTTTTGGTTGCTTCAGCGTGGTTTTTTATCTATCACAAAATTGTGAGGATAAAAAAGGGCCCGGCTATAGTCCTTCTCTCTTTACACTTCATTACCTATGTTTGGCTACACGCACAAAACATTTCGTATATGCGCGTGGAATACTATGCCGGTGATGGAGCCAATGCCTTCGGCTATGAAATATTGGCATTGATCTATGTCGGACTCTTTACGGGAGTTTTGTTATTTATATGGCTTATATTTCATCAACGCTTTGGAGTCAAACACTAATTATATCATCATTATCGCTCTCTCAGTGGCACACTTGGCCATTAGCTGGCGCACTCAGGTGCTGATTAACCGTTCTTTGTTAAACCGCTTTCAGAAGCGTGTTAACTCCATACTAACCTGGCTCTTCCCTTTTATTTGGGCATTTGTGGTCAAAACTATGATCAAGCCACCCAAAAACCTGGTGACAATTAAAAAGGATCGCAAAACACCTATAAGTGGGGAGGGGCCTGATTCGATAAGTGTTGCAAAATGATGATTTTTGATTTGAAGAAAAGAATGTCGTTTTGGCTTCTGTTATCAGCCCTAGCCTCCTACCCTTACCTTGGCAATGCACAACAAGTCACTTATCTGGGAGATTTGATCTTTAACAACAATAAGGACAGGGAATCATTGATCTCAGACGCTTTCTATACACGCGTTGAAATAGGTAACCTCTTCAGTCCCACTCAAAAGCATGCCATCATTTTTCAGCAGATTGATTCATTGGCTTATATCAATGAACTCAAGCTGATCACCTATGGCAAAAGCGGTATTACCCAAAAGACAATCGATACTTTTGAAATCGGTATGTTCAATAACTTCAGGAGAATCGATATGAATCATGATGGCTACAAAGACGTATTGATTACGCAGGGTTCCCAGCGACCATGGGACAGGCTCTACCTCTTCGACCCTGTTAATGACTCTCTGTTACAAATTCCGGAGTTCTTTGACTACCGCAGCACACAACAAGTTGGTGAGACAGGCTACTTCTATTCATATACTTCCAGAGAGTGTGCTGATGATGAATGGGAATCAAAACTTATCAGGATAGAGGGTACAGACATTGTAGAATACGGTACCATCTTTGGACATGGATGCCCTCAGGAGGAGAGCAAAAGAGCGATTAAAATCACTCACGGGGACATTGACAAAAGTCTTCCCCTGGAAAAAGCTCTTTCTAAAGGGATGGATAAACGGAAGTTTATCAAAGAATACTGGGAAGGGGTTGTATTAGGTAAGTAGCCTTTCACTTCGATCGCTCTGATTGCCAATAACTTCCCAGGGAACACCAGACCGTCTGACCTTCGGTGTTGACGAGAATTGTGCTTCTCTAATTAGCCCTTCCTGAAAAACCCCGATAACTAATCACTGGTTTACTGATAACTTTCCCGGGAGCACCAGATTTCTTTCTGCCTACATTATCACCCGGTTGGTTATTTCGGAACTTCTGACCAACTTCCTGATATAACCGTGTTAGGCAACCATAAAATGAGTAGTGGACTAAAAATAATTAATGATAAAACTCTTGAATTTCACCCTGTTCCAAAGGAGGAAATAGGACTGTCAATGTATTGCGAAGGCTTTACCCTAAACCTTAACGACATTAGAGTTATTGCACTTTGCCCTCGGCTTCCTTTGGATGATGAGAGATTATTTATCCTCTTAGTGGATAAACATAGGTGCTCATACCCAATGCCTGACTCAGTCTTACCCTCTGAAGAAATAAAAACGATTGAAAAGAAATTTGAAATTGAAAGTATAAGAGAGGTCGAATGGAACAAGATTGACTATGATGAACACTATGGCTTTAGAACCAAAGTCGTTTACCCCCAAAGATTGTATGGTAAAAGATTGTATCGTAAAACATTCGACAATTGGGACACTTTTAAAAAAGGACTAAGTCGATTGATTGGTGTTTCCCATTCGACAACAGGAATCTACACTGATAAAATCGAAAATGAACTAAATACGGTTGCCAACAAAAGCTAAACGCAATTAAACCGAGCCTCGAATGAGCCGGCAGTGCAGAAACACACTTTGCTCATGGTATTTCAGTACAAAGAGTGTTTTGGAGGCAGGCAGCAATCCACTTTCACCCCATTCAGTGCAGCATTGAAAAGGTAAGCACATCCACTACGCTCAAGCCAATTGCTTTGTGGTTCTATCAAGCGATAGTGGGTTGCCAAACAAGATTTAACTGCCCTTAGCAAGACCGATATAGTACATGCCTCTTCGAAGCTATTTGAAACTGAACCGCAAAACCGATAAATTGTAGTCATTAGCCAGGTTCAGAGGCGAGTGACATATCCGGACCTTAGCGGACATGGCGCAATGAAAAAAAATCGAATACCTAGCATACTCCTTCAACTTCTGATTTTTAGTTTGATTTCTGCCTGCGGAACTAGCATAAAGAAGGGAGATGAACTGTCCGATTCTCAACAAGATTTCATTAAACGACTAGGAATATTGGATGAAGGCGAACAGATCATTCTTTTTGACAGTAACGGTTACGGATTAGCACCACAGGAAGTCTCGGGGAACTTCTTTACGAATAAACGAATCGCGTCATACTGGATTGACGAACATAAACAGGAGGACACTTATGTTGAAAGTGCTTACTATTCTGAAATTGATACCATTTGGAGGTATCCAAAGTTTAATGCCTGGACAATAGCTTCCTATCTTGAAGTTTACCGAACAGATGGGTCAACTTTCAAAGTCTATGTAGATGGAGACAGCACCGACACCTGGAATTTCTTCAACCTGGCCTTGAGAACGTGGAACGAAAACAAGGCACGCTAACCATCTCTAGCCCAAATTCATCATCCCTTTATCGAAAAAACGCCAATCCCCGGAGTAGACAAATGGAGTTTATTAAAGAGGATTGGAAAGAGTTTGTATTCAGTAAATAAACAAACAGTCCCTTCTACCGGTCTGAACTCAAAGTACAGACCTTTCTACTTGTTTCTGGCTCAAACTTTGTTCGGTTTGTGCTACTAAGAACCAAAAAATCAAGCCATGAAAACTGATAAATACACCAAGGTAGTGCTCACTATAATTGCCATATGCCTTATCAATCTCTCACTGGGAGGTATTAGCCCTTTCCTCAAGCATACGCTGGCAGCAGCACCGTTCCGGATGGTACCTATGGCCTGGTACCAATCAATGAGGATGGCAGCATTACGGTACGCTTGAGTTCCCTGGAAGAGATTGACGTCAACATTAAGAATATCAGTACCTGGGATAAACTTAAGGTCGATATTGCCGATATCAGCACCTCCGATGAATTGAAAGTAGAGATAGCAGAAATCAGCACATCAGATGAGCTGGATATCAACCTGGATGAAATAGGCGGTAGCAACATCAGTATGGGGGAAGCTATACCGGTTAAAATAAAAAATCAGCCTTGAGGAATGGTAAAACAAATGGCTCCCCCAATCTGAGAGAGCCATTCGTCCTATCACTTATTTGCCGTCTTATTACTCAGCCCTGAGCGTTTCGGCCGGGTTCATATGCTTTACTGTCCTTACCTGACTGTTGATGGTCAGAGCAGCTACGCTCAGCAAAATGATTCCCGCAAGGGTTAAAGGCAAGGCACCTACTTTTTCATGATAACCGTAAACAGCATCGAGTAGTACCCCGATTAAAAACACGGATATCGTGCCGCCAACTACAATGGCAAGTCCGAGGATTACTATAAATCTCTTGTAAATATCTCCTGAGAGCTGACCTAAAGTAGCCCCCAACACCTTCTTGATACTAAAGTCCTTTTGCCGTGATGAAATACTCAGGGATACAAGTCCGAAAAGCCCCATGGCAGAAAGTAACATGGCCAGTGAAGCCGTAAACAACATTACGTTGCTGATGCCCTTCATCTCTCTGAAATGATTGTCAAAGATTTCCTCCTGAAAGCCAGCATAATGCCTTGCGTGCTCGGGGTCGAGTTCGGTAAGCAGGCTCTCTATTTCTGTTTTCGCCTTAAGCGCAGTGCCTTGCCTGACTTGTAGGGTCATATCCGTCAGTAACGAATCTTCTATGACCCGAAACCCGGCAGGTCGGATAATATCGCTGAAAGATGCGTAATGAAAGTCTTCCAACACACCTATGATGCTATAATTGATGCTGTCTATTACTACCACAGGGTTATCGGCCATATCGAGCTGTAACCGGTCCATAAAAGTCTGATTAACCAGCAGCGACTGCTTGTTCTGGCTTCTGGCCTGTTCATTGAAGAAGCGCCCTTCTTTCAGCTTCAGCTGGAGCAATTCAGGATAGGAATTATTGGTTCTGAAGATATTCGCATCAATTCTCTTCTCCCCTATTTCGACTCGCTTAAAGTGAGAAACCCTGCCTAAGATGCCCCTGCTGGCGGCAATGGCCTCTACATTAGGGTTTTTAGAAATCTCCCCCATTAAGGTGGCATAACTCTGACCGGAAGGGATGTTCAAGGTAAGCTTATCATGCTGATCATAGCCCCAATCTCTTGATTCATTAACACTGTTGGTTCTGACGAACATAATACCAGCCACAATGGTGATTACCGCCAGGATCATCTGAAAGGTGAGAAGTCCCCCGGTAAGTCTTCTTTTGCTCCCTTTCTGGCTGTTGCCACGAAAGATTGCCACGGGTTTAAATGAGGATATATAAAAAGCAGGATAAGCTCCCGACACGAGGGTGATGAAACTCAGCAGGATTAGTAAAAACCACCAGAGATTTTTATGATTGAGCAGATCAAGGCTGAGGCCTCCGCCCGTAATGCCATTAAACCAGGGAATGAAAAAAGCAGAAGCCAACAGGCAGCCAACTATCAGGGCCAGGGTACATAAGATCAGATTTTCCATCAGAAATTGTACAATCAACTGTTGCCTACGCCCTCCTATTACCTTGCGTACTCCTATTTCCTTAACACGTTTCATCGCCATGACTGTGGCAATATTGACATAGTTAAAAGTAGCAAGCAACAGCATAAACCCACCTATACAGCTGAGCAGAATAAAGGGTGCTAAGGGAGGACGGCCACCAAATCCGTTGGCAATTTCATCTCCGTTTTTTGACATAGTTACCAAAGGCTCCAGAGATATAGCTTCGTAAAGAGATTTCGGGGTCAGGGCATTCTTTTTATCCATCACCTGATTCAGGCTTGTTGACAGCGAGGCAGGATCTATTGACTCGTTGAGAACCATAAAGGTAAAGGCAGTACGGGTCAAAGGGTTGGCATAGGCTTCCAGCAACGAAAAGTTAACCAGGATACCCGGGTAAATACTGGAATTGTCAGGTGTGTTTTCTATAACGGCCGAGACCTCAAAGAATTTCTCCTCTCCATTGACCTCCATGCTGATTTGCTTACCTATGGGAAATTCATCTCCGAAAAAAGCAGTAGCATTTGCCTCATTCAATACCACTGATCTTGGGTCGTCAAGCGCAGTTTTATCTCCGTGAATGATTTTAAAAGAGAAAACATCGAAAAACCCGGGGTCAGTATGAATATAGTTGTTACCAAATTTGGTGCCGTCAACTTTAATTTGCCCATAACCACCGGTATAGCGGGTCATGGCCTCTATTCCGGGTACCTCCTGCTCCACCATATCTGCAACGCTGAGCGTTACCCTGGCGAACCTTAGTTTGTCCCCATCTTCGGTTTTTCTGGTAGGTGTAATTAAATAGGTATCCTCAGCTCTTTCGTGAAACTGGTCCTTTACAAGATTAGATTCAATCCATTTGAAAGACACCAGGCAGCAGCCGACTGCCAATGAGAGACCAATGATGTTAATGGTGGAAGGCATTTTCTGCTTCCACAGGTTTCTAAGACCGATTTTGAAGTAATTTTTAAACATAGCGATATTGTTGAGTTGTTGTTTTTGACGATTCGTCCGTTTAATATTTGACCATTTAAAGAGCCTCACTACATCCCACATAAAAGCCCAGCGTGCCCGTGAAACTCCTTTGTCTTCCAGCCTCCAGTAAAAAAGCTCATGAGCATCACCCTGCACCTGCTCCCTCACCCGGTCGTTGCAATACCAGGAAAGAAAACGGTCCGGCCATTTGGGCGGTCTGATAACCTCGTTATTCATCACGAAGTGTTTCAACTGGATTGAGTCTCACGAGCCTTCTTACCTGTGTATTTATTGTAAGCACTCCCACAACCATCAACAGGCCTGCTGCCAACAATACAGCCAATGCACTCACTGATTGAGGATCTGTAAAAGCAAGCTCTAAGACAGGGTTGACAATTATGACAGAAGTAGCAGCACCAATTACCAATGCTATGATCACTACAATGAGGAAGGGCTTGTATACATCCTTGTACAAATGCCGCCTGCTGGCTCCCAGTACTTTTTTGATACCAAAGAATTTAATCCGATTATTAATACCCAAAGACACCACTCCGAAAATGCCCATGCCGGCCAGAAGAATTACCAGTGAGGCTGAAAAGAGCATCAGGTTCCTGGTTCTTGCGGCTACTTTAAAATACCCCTCATAGATATCCGGTGAGGCCTGTACAGATACACCCAGTTTATGAATGAACGGATCAGCAAGGTTTACAAGACTGGCTTTCACATCTTCCAGACTCTCAGGAGTTGTATTGGCTATTAACTGATTGGCGTCATCATCCGGGCTCCATTTAACAATGGTGGCCGCGAGGTTCAAAGGAAGGTTCCAGTTATAGTTGTCCTGTACTATGCCTACCACCCGATAGGTAATACTATCCAGTTTTACCTGGGCATTGAGACTATCTAAACCGGCTCTGCGCATAAAGAGCTCATTCACGACAATGCTTGTTTCCTGATCAGGTCGTGAATCTGGTAGAAGATACCTCCCTTTCAACAGTCGCAGGCCTATGGCCTTCGGATATTCTACGTCCCCCTGAAGGATCATGGCGGCAAATTTCTTCTCACCACTCTTTATCTGTTTGAAATAGCCAAAGTTTGAGGTTGAGGTCTGGCTGGTAGAAATATGTCGTACCGCAGCCAATCCTTCGACCTTGTTTCTAAAGGTCTCGAATTCATTTGCCGGAATACCAGTTACAGACACATAGCTTTTGCGATCGAAACCCCAATCTTTGGTTTTATTGTGCCATTCGATCTGAATAAACATTACTGCATTGACCAGAGTAATCAGTGCCAATATCAGTTGTATCGTCAATAGTACACGGATGAGTCTGTTCTTCTCTCTTTTACCTGACAGCTTCTTAAGGATGGTGATCGGGCGTTGCCTGGAAACAACCAGTGCAGGGTACATTCCGGAAGCAAGTGTGATCAACAATAAAAGAGCAATCATAAATGTCCAAACCCGATAGTTGTTTGCGAGATCGAAGAAGTAATTCTCATCAGCGACCAGATTAAACCAGGGCAGAAAAACACGAGCCAGAAGGGCTCCCATAACCATCGTAAAACAGCATAGAATGAAGTTTTCGGTAAGGAATTGCAAAACAAGCTGTCTTCTCTTGCCTCCTATCACTTTTCTAATACCAATTTCCTTTACTCTTCTCATTGCCATAACAGTGGCAATATTGATATAGTTGAAAATGGCGAGCAATAGCATAAACGAGGCAATTCCTCCTACCACCGCAATCCCGGTGTAATTAATCCCAAAGGCAAACGGCTCATCCAATTCGCCAAAAAGCGACATTAGTTTGGTAAACGGAGTAAGCCTCACTTCTCTGTATTGTCCCTTTTCCTCATCCGGAAGAAAATCGAGAAGTTGAGTAATATTGTCCTGAAGCTGATTGATTTGCACTTGCTCATTGACTGTGAGAAAAGTGTAGATAGTACCAAAACCGTCTGGCAAACCATTTTTATAATTTTCAAACGGAATTAAATAACCAGTCTGAAAGCTTGAGAAATCGCCAACTTCCCGGATAACAGCCGAAACAACAAACTCCTTTTCCCGGCCCTGTAATTTCAGTCTGATAGTTTTACCTATTGCATGCTGATCTCCAAAGTGTTTTTCAGCTACTTTTTCATCAACCACAATTTTGTCAGGGGCATTAAGAGGGTCAGGCTCACCATGAATGATCTCGAACGAAAACTGGCTGAAAAAATTTCTGTCGACAAACCCGACATAACTCCGAAACTCTCTGTCGTCTGAGGTTATGTTTAAAACAGTGGATTGATACCTGGTCACTGCTTCCAACCCGGGTACATCTGTGACTATGAGATCCGAAATGCGACTGTCAGTAACCGAAGATGTTCGGGGAGTATTGTTTCTCATTTTTACAGGAGTCACCAGATAAATCTGATCTTTTTTCTCATGAAAAGTATCAATAAAGAAGTCACGTTCGGCAAACTTATATGCCACCAAACAACAGGCTATGGCCAATGCCAGACCAATACAGTTAATGGTGGAAGGCACCTTCTGCTTCCACAGGTTTCTCAGACCAATTTTGAAGTAATTTTTAAACATAGCGATATTGTTGAGTTGTTGTTTTTGACGATTCGTTCGTTTAATATTTGACCATTTAAAGAGTCTCACCACGTCCCACATAAAAGCTCTTCGGGCTCTGGAAATACCTTTGTCTTCCAGCCTCCAGTAAAAAAGCTCATGAGCATCACCCTGCACCTGTTCCCTCACCCGGTCGTTGCAATACCAGGAAAGGAAACGGTCCGGCCATTTGGGCGGTATGGGAGTCTTTTGACTCATGCTGAGAATTGATAATTAGGCAGGGAGGAAAGCTGGCTATAAAGTTTTTCACGTACCGACCTGACCTGGTCGAGTGTAGCCTTGCCTGCTGCAGTAAGAAAATAGATGCGCTTACGTCTGCCCCCCCGGGTATTAGAGGCCCCTCCCATCTCAGACCTAAGCAAACCCTTATCTTCGAGACGATTCATCACCGAATGGATTCCACTGATATTCACCTCGCGCCCGGTCTGCTCTTTAATCTCTTTGAGCACTGACACGCCATAAGCACCTTCGTACAAAAGCCCCACAACCAGTAGTACCAGTTCTTCCAGTTCCCCTATATATGTTCCTTTCGTTCCCATTATATTTCATTTACAAACATAGATCAAATCTATTATATCTATGCTTGTAAAACAAATAGACAACGAAAGTTTGCCACAGGTTACAGTGACCAAAAGATTTTGGAAAGAAACCGGAGTTTAAGAGATCTGATGAATCGTCAGTAGCTCAATTTGTTGGTCACGTCCGCGCAGGGCGAATTTTCCACGCTGCTCAGTCGTGAAAGAACCATCCAACTTTAAAGCGGAAATCAGGTCCTTTGACAGCAAAAGGTCGGTCTTTTGCTCATTACATAGACTCTGAATACGGGCAGTTGTATTAATGGCATCACCGGTAAAGAGTATTTCCTTCTTTAGCACCCCAACCTCACCTGTAGTTACTTTACCAATATGCAAACCAGCCTTAAACTCGGGTACCAACCCGAAACGCTCCTTATACTTTGGGGCATGTTTGGCGATTTCCTCTCTGATTAAGAAGAAACATCGTAGACAATTATTACTCTGAATTCCTTTATCTGAGGGCCAGGAAACTACTATTTCGTCCCCCACATACTGATAGACCTCTCCACGGGTATTAAAAATGGCCTCGGTCATATCCTCGTAGTAAGCATTGAGAAGTTGATAGTACACCTCATGTCCCAGCTTCTCAGCGATGGTGGTGGAAGATTTCATATCCAGGAACATAAATACCCGATCTTCTACCTTGGAAGAATGGTAGCGGCCTGTAAAGAAGTTGATCACTACATTGCTGCCCAGATTCTGCATCAGCTCTGAAATAAAAAGACCCAGACCAATAAATGTAGCCGCATAAAGCATCACACTCCAGAAAACGAAGTTGGACATATAAAGCCAGATGGCATCGATAACCTCAGGATGAAAAAGCGGCAACCCCAGGGCATGGCTGTTTAAGGGAAAAGAGGTGATTACAAGAAAGATGAAAAGCAAAAGTACATAGAGCAATATCTTCACGAGCATTTTGGTACCAAATGCATAAGCCTTCATAAAATTCTTAAGCCAGGTTACTTCTGCCAGACCTTGCAAAAAGCCAATGAAAGCAGATGAAATGGCAATGACTACAAAGGAAGATTCGAAATCATAGGGGTTTCCTGTAGAAGGATAGACCTGGTAATCCCCCATCATCCCCCGCTCTATCACTATATAGAGCACTCCGCCCACAAACCACATAATGATAAAGGGAAGTATATTCTTCAGTTTTCTGAGTCTGTTACTGATGGCCATGGTACGTAATAGGTTCCAAGAACTAATCTACCACAAAATCAGGTCTGTTGACAATGACGCAGCATTCGAGCATAAAAACCTGATTCTATCCACTCTTTTATCCCCTCAGTTACAGCTAAAAACCCCTCATCCTCGAATCTTGGAGTCTACCCCTAATTCCCCGTTATACATTGAACAAAACCTATTTTACCAAATGCTACTTAACAGGCTTATATATGGTCACAAAGCGATAGTAGATGTATCAACTCACTTTGACATAGAGGAGTTTGAGCAAAGGTTAACTACTGCATTTCACCAGTATCGCAAAAGCCCAGGGCTTCGATTTTCAATATTCGGAAGAAAATAACACGAAGGGTTTGTTTATCAACTCAAGAAGAAACGACTTTGCATATTTTATGTCCCCGGTGATCAGGTTGAGCTAAGTTTTGGTTACAACATACCTGATGCTTCGTTCGAAGGTAAGATCGAGCTACTCCCCACCGGAGTTCGCCTTTGCGGCTCTGTAGGACCAATGTCCGGATATTACAGCCAAATCGTTACATCAATCGTCCTGGCCCTGATTTTTTGCATAGTGCACATACGTCAGCCTGAGCCAATGCAAATGCTCATTTTTTTATCTTGATATCCACCTTACAGGCAGTCGGTAAACTGGTACTGCTAACAAAATCACATGAGAAGGTTGAGGACTTAGTCCATCGCATCACAAGCTCTCTGGAATCCTCAGGACAACCGGTATCTTATCCTTGCAAATAAACCTGAACCATCAGAAGTGTATCCATAAGCATATGAGGAATAATAACAACCCAGAGGTTTCTGCCGAAATACATATAGAAGTACCCCAAGCTCAGCCCCATAAAGGTTGTTTGCACTATGCCAATAGGTCCCCAGGCAAAATGTATCAATCCAAAAACAATCGCGCTCAGCCAGATAGCCAGATGCTTACCTTTCTTCCCTCCTCTTGTCAGTCCTTCAATTCTATTGATAAGGAAGGCTCGATAAATAGCTTCTTCGGAAAATGAGGAGCCCACATACACTGCCAATAGTACCAGTACCAGCATAAGAGGATTGCCCTTGAGAAAATCATAACCCGACAGATCGGCCTGTTCTAACTCTACCCCGAGGGTAACCATTAGTACTGAGCCAAGCATAAAGGCAAGCACTGTTATAACCAATACCGGCAGGCTTTGTAGTATAAGCTTACCAGGGCCGGTTCCACTCTTAAATGAAAGACCGATGTCTTTCCAGCTTTGCCCTCTGGCCCTGAGGTCATACCATACCCAGCCAACCATAAGCATATTAAGGCCCCAGATGAGGGATTGGTAGATCACCTGATTTTCAGCTGTCTGTAGAATAAGAGGCAAGAGAACTGCACTTCCCAGAAAGGGCATCAGCAGGTAGAGTACATTTTTTCTGGTACTGAATTGAGTTTTTTCCATTGTTGTTTTTAGGCAAAAAGGCGTCTTACAACTATAGATTCGACCGAAGTCAGGAAAACGAACTCATTTTGGCAGATTTTTCTTACGGTAGGCCGAGGGAGTCATGCCTGTCTGCTTTCTAAAAGCGGTATTGAAAGATGATTTCGAATTGAACCCCGATTCATAGAGGATTTCCAGCACAGTTTTATCCGGCTGCTCGACCAGCCGTTTACTTGCAAAATCTATGCGATGATCATTGATAAAATCGAAGAAGTTCTTTTTAAATGAGCGATTGATTACCTGTGAGAGTTTTTTGGGATGAAGCTCCAACTGTTGCGCCAAAACGTCCACATTGATATCCGCATTCAGAAAAACCTGCTTTTCCGTCATCAAAAGGTTCAGGGCTTTAACATAAGCTGTTAATTCCGTTTCCGGTATGGCTGCATCGGCATACCGGGTGTCGGGCACCTGCGACAGACCTGAAAAAAGCTGAGGTTGTCTGAGCGCCCTGAAGAGCACGGCATTGATAAAATAAAACTCAATAATCACCAGGGCAGCCAGGGTAACCTCCATATAGCGTGTAGATACCGCACTGTTGATCACAGCATGCAAAAAACCAATCAGGCCAATGGCAGCAAAAGCTTTGAGCATAAAATCCAGCCAGTTAAGGTTAATCCGCTGCACAGCCGCAAAACGCTGCTTTAATGCTCTTCTGTACTTGCGCAATAGTTTGAAAGAGGCGGTCACATAGGCTCCCGTGTGCAAATAAAATAACAGTGCAATGACAGTGACCAGGGTCGGGAGTTCGTAGTTCTGAATGTCTTCCTGGATGCCAATGCCCTTATCTTCACTGAAAACCAGGGCCAGGGTAAAAAGTAGAAAGAGCACCATCCATGGTACGAAATGCCAGAGCAGTTTGCGGTTGAGTCTGAAGTCGTGATACACTACAGATTGGGTATACAGGAAAATCAATGGTCCGAAAGTATAGACATTGGCATCAGTGACAAACATGACTCCTGCCATGGCTGAATCCAGCCCAAAAAGCCGCAGTACGATATCCATGGTATTGATAGACAGAATGAGCAGAAAGCTCCCCAGCAACCTGTTGCTGAGCTTATTACCTCTGGCTGAAAAAAGTAGAAAGGCAGCTGCAAAAAGCAGTTGAAAAACAACAGCAGACGATAATATGGCATTGAGGGAAGACTGCATGGCCCAATATGCAAAAAGCCCATGGGCATAAAAAGATTTTGACTGATGTAACCTTTCCGGCACTCAGGCGACTGTCCCCTCAAGAATCCTTATTTTCGTTTTTATGGCAGATCAAAAACAACAAGCATTTATGAAAGCCTACGGGGCCTGCCACGATCCGTTTATGCGCTATTGCTCAGCACTGGCTTATGGTAAAATGGACGTGCAGGACCTGGTGCAGGATGTGCTTGTAGCTGCCTATCATCGATTTGAGAAAATTGAGAATAAGGACCAACTCTTACACTACCTGATTCGCGCTGCCCGCAACCGATCCATTAGTATCTGGCGCAAACAGCGACATCAGGAAGCACTTTCCGAACTGCATTCAGAACGCCTTTCTGCCCAGGGAATTTCTCCGGAAATGGTACTGGACATTCAGGTACTCTACCGCATGCTCGACAAGCTGCCCGCCAAACAGCGGGACGCCCTGGTGCTCTTTGAAATCAGTGGTTTTTCTATGAAGGAGATCGCAGAGATTCAAGGCAGTACCGAAGGTGCAGTAAAAACAAAGATTAGCAGAGGAAGGCAAAAGTTAAAACAGCTGATGGAAGACAAAGCTTCCAGCCCTGTATCGAGTCTTCTTGAAACCCTTCAAACAATCACGCTATGAAAGAGTACGGTACAGATGAGCTGTTTGGAACGGTAAAACAAGCCCCTACGGAGCTATCTAAGCAGCAGGTAATGGAGATGATTACGGTAATCCCTACCCTGCCTCCACCCGGTAACTCCTGGTTCAATATCAATTTAAACTCAATTATCATGACAACAACAGTAGTAGCGATCATCAGCTCAGCGGTGATCTATTTCACGACCCCGGTCACCCCTTCGGAGCTCCCTGGTCAGGAGCCTGAAAGCCCGGCAGTAATTACGGCCCTGGCGGAAGACCCCAGCCCGGAAAAAACCTCTGAAGACAGCGTACCTGTAGATCCTATTTCGAGTATACCCGGCCCTAAGTCCGATAGTGCTCTAAATGCAAGCGCTGAACCTGATCCACTGCCTCTCAGTTCAACCGCCAGACCTCAAAGCCAGGTAGTCCCCAGTCCTAAACCCCGGGAAGTTCCGCAAGTTGTAGATAGATCTGCCTCCGGGGAAACAGTAAAGGCAGTTCCTAAGGTCAGTGATGTCAATTCAGCCGTCCAGAAATCGAGCATGCCATCCAGCCCAGCCCCGTCCAGAGCAATCTCTGACAGACCGGTATCAGCCCAAAGCAAACCGGCTGTCTCCCCTGAACCTGAGAGTGTCCCATTAGGCAAGCTCAAACGAACATTGATCAGAGAGCTCTATAACGACCAGATTACGGGAAGTAAGAAGCCTTTTATGACGGTCATTGAGTTCAAGGGAAAAGATGTAATAGTAAACTTTAAGCCCCTGGACAAGGATTATCGCAGCAAGTATGAGGGTATTCTGAGAAAACATGCGGTAACTCCCGGCCCGAACAAACGCATTGTCGTGGACGCTGATTTTATCATGGTGGGGAATTTTACCCAAAGCGGATTCCTGGGTTCTGCGAAGGGGAAAAGGATGCGTATTTCCTTTGCCGACTCAACGGTTTTCTTTGATGACATGCATAAGAATCCCGAAGATGGTATGCAAGGTCGCATCACCTATACGCCCAGCAGAGGTTACAAAGAGAGCATATTGGTACTTGGAAATGACGGTACTGACATATCCGGAAGCTCTCCGCTCTTTCCGAAAAGTGACAACAAGGGAGGCTTGATGATATCTACAGAAGGTAAGGTACAAGATGCCGAAGCGAATACACGTTCAGCTTCTTTACTTACCTCAGACGGGTCAGATGAGGCACTTTTTAATGACAATACACATGAGATCGGCAATGCCGTTACCATGACCAACACAAAAGTCGACAGCCCTCCTGTAGAACTTAATTCGTTAAGAATCAACAAACTGAAACGAGAGCTATACCGATACCTGGTACAAGATGACCAGGTACGGTCGAATAAAGCAGATGTAAATATGGTGATTGGCACCGGCCCATTCAGTGTCAATGGCAACAACCCCTTCAGCCCTGCCATGGAAGCACGCTACAAAGCCCTGTTCCGCTCTCACGGAGTGCAGCTACGCTCAAAGCTCAAAATACTGATGAGCACTGATTTTATCTTCGTGGGTGAATTTGGTGAGGACAACTTTAATGGTAGCGTTCAGGGAGTATTGGTGAAAGAAAAGATTGTCGGCAGCATTTTCGAAGAAGAATTAGGTCAGTATTCCTTGTTTGGCAACTCAAATAAAACAGATGATGTCGCCACTGAAAACCGATCGGTAAAGTCCTTTGACAGAATCAAGGTATCGGGACTGGCAAAAGTGTTTTACTCTCAGGGACCTGAAAAAGAGCTCCGCCTTGAGGTTTCCGGTGTACCTCTGGAGGATATCTTTACAGAGGTAAAAGACGGAGAGCTTCATGTATTTTCCCACCCTGACAAAGCCTTTAAAGAAGAATCGATCAAAGTGTATGTGTACAGCCCATCTATAAAGAGCATTGAAGTAGACGATGCTGCTGAATTCATCGGACAGACTCAGATTATCGAAGATGAACTGCAGGTAAGTTCTTTAGGAGACGGCTCTGTAGAGTTAGGTGTGGATGTGGGTCGACTTCATATAATAATGGATGGCGGAGATATCGATCTGGAGGGAAAGGCTGTTATGCAACGCACTGACCTTCTTAATGACGCTAACAGCGGCACCCTTTACCAGCGCGGGCTTAACGTATTAAAAAACTGGGAACCGGAGGAAAAGAGATCAAATTCAGGAAAGGATCTGGAAAAATTGAAAGAAGATTTGATCGAAAAACTCTTAGATGATGGATTCATGGAGTCTTTACGAGATAAAGTCACCATTAGCTTCTCAACTACAGGTCTTGAAATCGGAAATACTCAAATACCTGGGGATAAACTGATTGGTTACCTGAAGCTGTTTAAAGAATATGATTTCTTCCTCAGGAATCAGAGAAAAGTGTTTTTGGGTCGTACGTTTATTGTAATCGCAGACAAAAATAAAGACGGCTTTGAATTCGAAATGAAAGGTACCAAGCTTGCCTTCAATACCCAGGATTCATGGGAAAAACTCGAAGAGGACATTTTCAAAAGAGACTGAATCAGGGTCAGTCTTCAAAATGACCAAGGCAAAACAAATCACACTGGTCAGAGTCCCCCGCTCTGACCTTTTTGTTGCTTATACATCGCACGAAACCATATGATTTATTCACATAGTTTTTGTCCGAAAAATTCTACTGCAATTGGCTATTTTAGCAGGTGACTGGAATGATATTCCGGCATTCAATCATAGCGCGCATGAAATCACCTTTATTCAAATCTTATTTCCTGGTACTCATTATTCTGATGTCTTTCTCTTCTTCACTGGCCCTGGCGCAAAGCAGTCCCAAACCGGTCCGTATCGGTGTGGTGGGCCTGACACATACTCACGTTCACTGGATTCTTGGCAGGGAAAAAAGACCGGACATTGAGATCGTTGGTATTGTAGAGCCCAATCGTGACCTGGCCCAGCGTTACAGCGATCAACATGGCTATAGCATGGACATCGTTTTCGATACCATGGAGGAAATGATTGCTCAGACAAAGCCGGAAGCCGTCACAGCCTTTGGCACCATTTACGAGCATCTGGAGGTAGTACAAACCTGTGCTCCGAAGGGAATTCATGTCATGGTGGAAAAGCCGCTGGCAGTGAGCCTGAAGCATGCCAGACAAATGGCAGCACTGGCCAGGAAGCATGACATTATGCTGCTCACCAACTACGAGACCACCTGGTATGCTTCTAATCATGAAGCTTACAAAATTGTGCATAAGGAGGAGAAAATCGGTCATATCAGAAAAGTAGTAGTGCATGATGGCCACCCGGGTCCAAAGGAGATTGGGGTTAACCAGGAGTTTCTTGACTGGCTCATCGATCCGGTGCAGAATGGTGGTGGTGCCATCACCGACTTTGGGTGCTATGGTGCCAACCTTATGACCTGGCTGATGAAAGGAGAAGCCCCACTCACCGTAACGGCAGTGACACAAACGATCAAGCCTGATATCTATCCTGAAGTGGATGATGAGGCCACGATTATCCTTACCTACCCCAAGGCTCAGGGCATTATACAGGCCTCCTGGAATTGGCCCATTAACCGCAAAGACATGGAGGTATATGGCAAGACCGGTGTAGTTTATACCGACAATGGATCTGATTTGAGACTTAGAACTTCTGAAGATAGCCCTGAGCAAAAGTTCTCCATACCCGGTAGGGCTACCCCCGTTGATGATCCTTTTGCTTATTTCGCTGCTCTGATCAGAAAAGATCTGGACTACGATACAAAAAGCCTCTCTTCTCTGGAAAACAATATGGTGGTAATGCGCATTCTGGATGCGGCCATAAAATCTGCCAGGAGCGGGAAAACCCAGAAGCTTAAATAAGACTTATTCCAACTACAAAAACCACGGACATTGAGTCCGTGGTTCACTGTTCAAATCAATGCACTCACCATGAAGAGTGCATCGACTTGAGTTTAGCTCTTTTTCATCAGCTTTGGCCAGTTGGCTTTTGCTTTTTTGCTCATGCCTTTTTTATCAGCCATCCACAATTGTTTGGCGTCCACTTCGATACTGTTGAGAAACAGGTAGAGCTTACCGTTTTCTACCAGGAATTTGTTCGGATCAACCCTGAACTTGGCACCTACTGCAATTCCTGTGGCACAGTAACCTCCGAATTGAGGCATGTACTTTTCCGGATTGGCATCAAAAGCTTTCTTCTGCTCTGCATTTACGAAGAAATACTTTACGCCTCCCCGCTCAGACATATAATCCTTATCTCCCCTTTGGGCCAGATTCAGATCTACATAAGATACAGGGCTATAACCCTGAAGGGCTATTTTACTGTCATCAATATTGTACTCGGTTTTGCTTTGCGCAAAGGCTGAAACTGATGCCATGAATATGGCGGCTAACATAAATAATCTCATCTTTTTCATTGCTTGTTCTTTATTGTTCTGTATTTAAATCTTTGTTTTCTGTAAGGGCTACTACCAGGTATACCACTGCGGCATTGATCCAGTAGTAGTGTGCATCCAATCCTTCGAAACCAAATAGGAAGGGTGCTGCCATAAAGGCCGTTGCGGCCAGTAGGTCTATGGTCAGGTGACCATCAAAGGGGATGGTTCTGATGATTCCATAGCGGTAGTTTGTCAAAACGCTTACCACTATTACCGCAACTCCTGTTGCCACCGAAAACCATAGGGCTATAGGGCTAGAGTCTCCCAGGCCAAGCGCAAGTGGGATTAAGATCAACCCCACTGCTGCGCCATAATCGATTAACCCGTGAAGGGTTGGAGAAATAAATCGAAGTTTCATGACTCCTTAAGCTTTGAAGTATTGCTCTTCAACCACTTCTCCGTTTCTCCAAATCGTACGAAGGATTTCATGCCACAAAACCTTGCTTCCGTCTTTCATATCGAAATCGAAAGTGAATTCTGAGAAACTTGTCTCTCCATTGTCTGCTACTCTGTGCAGCGTGATTCCATTTACTTTGGCAATAGCACCTGCAAAGCCTTGCATTTTGCTTACCATAGCTGCTTTTCCTGAAGTGACTGTTCCGTCAAAATCTGTAGTAGCTACATCTTCAGCAAAGTACTTTTCAGTAGCTTCTACGATTTGTCCTTTTAATACCATGGCGTTTTTGGCTGCCACGATTTCTGTTAAATTCTGTCCCATTTTGTTTCTGTTTTTATTTTGATTTGATGGAACAAATTTGGGGCTACCAGCCTGGAAAGGACCTACAAAATTCTCTCTAAAGAGTATACATTTTGGAATCTCTTTAATGGGTTACTATCAGAACTGATTACGGGCTATCGGGGAGGGAATACTACTCCGCCCACTGAGATTATACAAGCCTTTTTGATTCCTTTGGGCACCTCCCCTAAAAAAAGGGAGGAAATACCCCTCCGCCCACTGAGGCTTTACAGGCACCATTGATTCAATCAAGAACCTCATAGGATTGACACCCCGGTAGAGTCGGTTAATAGGAAGAAAGATTCAGGAATGGAAATATCCCGAAGGGCTTGCTCCGGTCTGTGTTTTGAAAAAAGCAGAAAAGTGATTGGGTTCTTTAAAGCCCAGGGCATAGGCTGTTTCCTTTACGCTTTCACCCGAAGCCAACAGCTGCTTACCGCTCAGTAGTAGTCGTTGGTTCATTAATTCATTAAAGCTGGTACCAAACGATGATCTTATTTTGGCAGACAGACTTTTGACAGAGAGATACATTGCCTCCGCATAGTACCCCATAAAGCGTTGCTCTTTGAACTGACTATCCAGTAGTTGTGAGAACTCCCGAACAAAACCGTCAACGGGTGAAGCCCCGAAATCTTCTCTGAATTGCTGAGGAGTGCTATTGGTATTTTGCTTAAAGAAGCGGTTGAAATAGCTGGGATAGGAGAACCCGAGTTCATAGGCTACCTCTTTGGTGCTGAGATCGGTAAAAGCCACCTTTCTACGAGCTTCCGTAACCATCTTATTGTAGGTAAGCTTATGCACTGTAGCGGCCAATTTGGCCCTGGTCAGTTTTTTCAGATAGCCGGCATTTTGGTCCAATTCCCCTGCCACTCTATCAAGGGTAAGCGACTCATGAAAATGCAAATCGACAAAATCTTTCAGGTCAAACAAGAGTTCAAGTTCAGCGGAAGAAGCCCCAAAAGGGTTAAGCTGCAACCAACCTTTTACTGCCGTCTCCAACAGTATTGAATCATCATCGCTTACCTGTAGTATTTTTAATCCGGGTTGACTTTCATCTGCAGTTTGAGAAACATCTATGTAGCCAAGGCTCACCAAATGCTTAAAGAGATAACGACTGCTTTTTACCTGGTTGACTCTGTCTCCTTCAAACCTGTAAATGCTCATTTCCAGGTTTCCGCTTATGTTTCGGAAATACTGGCCTGGCGATAGGAATATGGCCTTTCCGGCCATCATGGAATAATTGCTAAAATCCACCTCTAATACCCCACTCCCTTCTGTCAATACAATCAGGGAATAATCATCCATGGTGGTGATACTATTGAGGGAGGCTGTGAGTGATTGGAGTGCCACAAAAAAGTCGGTTTAGCTTTAAACAAGAAACAGTAGCCAACAAGTTCAATTAGGGCCTGCTTCTTTCTTATCTTAGGCCTGCCTATGCACCCAATCCAGTTTTCACATGCCAACGGTATTCCTGCATCTACCTACTCCTACCTTTTCCAGCAATTGAATAGTAGTGAGGTTAATTTCGTGGAAAGAATGGGGCACGGCAACTTTCCTGTAAATGGCAGCCTGAATAACCTGGCCACAGAGCTGATTCATAGCCTCGATCAACAAAAGGCAGAATCAGTGATTGGTCTTGGCCATTCCAGTGGTGCGGTAGCTACTCTACTGGCAGCTTCCAGAAGACCAGAACTGTTTTCTGAGATTATACTGATAGAACCGGCCTTTTTCAGCAATTGGAAAAGGGCCATGATTAGAATGGCTACCGGTTTAGGTCTTGCCGATAGACTAGGACCTACTCCCAAAGCCCTCAAGCGAAGAGATCGGTTTCCCGATCTGGAAACTGCCAGATCGTATTTTTTGCAGCGCAGGCTTTTTCAGCGCTTTCATCCACAATGCTTTGAGGATTATCTGACCCATGGTCTGAAGCCCTCGGATCATGGCGGACTCGAACTGGCCTTTTCGAAAGAAACAGAGATTGAGATTTTTCGCTCTACGCAGACTTATGCCCCTAAAAATCTGCGACAGCTCAAAGGCAAAATGCTCTTTGGGGAAACCAGCGACCTGTTCTGGAAATCTGATGTTGCCTGGTGGAAACGAGCTTTGCCCAATTTTCAACTTATCCCTTTCCCCGGAGGGCACCTCTTCCCTCTGGAACAGCCAGATAAGACGGCTGAGCTGATTAATTCCCTTTGCTGAAACACCGAAGGAACCGATACTTCGAATTGACGTAAAATGATCGTCTTCATAAGGTTAAAACCAGAGAGAGCATCACCGCGATGGCAATGCTCTCTCAAAACCGGTAAATAAGACTTTTTAAAACCTCATTCCGAAACCAAAGCCAAGAATAAGTGGGTTGATATCCACATCTGCTCCTACAGTAGCTCCAAGTGCAGTGGTAGCATCAATCGTAGCATCTGTTTGAAGGAAGAGCTTCTTCACATCAACATTGAGGAACCACTTGTCATTCAGGTCATAGTCAAGACCTCCCTGAAAATCAAACCCGAAAGAGTTCTCATAGTCAACACTGTTGGCCGTAGGACCGTTGTCCACATTATAGAAGAAGGTGTAGTTGATACCAGCTCCCAGATAAGGTCTCAGTTTTGAACCCGTAAAATGATATTGAATGTTTAACGTGGGAGGTAATAACCAAACATCTCCCAGGTTAATTTCTCCAGCTGACGTATTGATTGCTTTTACATCATGATTGGTGGTGGCCAGAATCAATTCTGCAGACCAGTTTTCATTAAAGAAATAAGTAAAATCAAGTTCGGGTACAAAAGCTGTTGAAATAGATACATCACCACCAATTGTCTGGATCGTGGCACTTTCATTGGGCACTACCGTAATGAAACGGAACCGGGCTTGCCATTTACCGGCATTTGTGGCATCGTCCTGGGCTGAAATTTGAAAAGCCCCAAGCATTAATAGAATTCCTAATACTAATTTTTTCATGAGCATATGACTTTTTAGTTGTGGGTACAAAGGGACTCACCAATCGGCCATAAAACCATGATGAAAATCAGTATCAAAGATGATTCGGAAGCTCAAAAAATCAGGGTTTGTGAGGGGTGCAAAAAACAGAGTTCTACGTTAGTCAAAAAGGGCCTGTCAGGTATAAAAAAAGAACATGGGTTCATCCAGCCCCCCTGAAAAACCTGTTAAAAGTCAGCATTTACCAGCATCAGGCCTTTGAGCCACCATATGTTAAAAACCATTAAAAATTCACTGACGATTTTCAGGACCAGGAGTATCGTCATAGATTCATTTCAAACCCTTCTGCATGTATCGATTCATTGTTTTCCTTCTCGTGGCTTCCTCTCTGCCGGTTTCAGGGCAGTCTGAAAACATTAAGGGTAATGTATATTCTTTAAAAGGCAGATTATCTAAGAAATTCCAAGTCACCCCGCCATGTGGACATATTGCTTTTGCAACGGTTATGGAGTTCAAGGTACTTTCGTTTTCTGGAGCTGACTTGAATAAGGACAAAACACAGGTGATTCTGACCTGTCCCGGTTTTTATCCGCCAGGAGTTTTTAAAAAAGGCCTGGTCTATGACCTTATAGTCGCAGACCAGAATCAGTCAGCATTTGAATGGTTGATTATCAACAGAAAAGTACTGAAGAAGTCAACAAAGCCACAGTTTTGGGTTATTGAGATTCGAAAGTCGGAATGATCCTGCCGAGTATTGATTTCAATACCTCTCTCTACCCTTTTTGTTGGGTGTCGGTGCATTTTTCATCACAAACTTATGCTCGTCCAACAGCTTGAGCAGATCAAAGGAGCTGATTATGCCTACAATTTCCTTTTCATGGGTCACAACCAGGTGATGAAACTTATGTTTGCGCATTACTCTGGCTGCCACAGATACATCGTTGTAGGCAGGAACAGCGTAGACATGACCGGACAGAAGCTGGCTTACCGGTGAGCTATCACTCTGACTCAGCCTGAAGTCATTAGTGGTGACAATGCCAATGGGCTCATTGTCGGAATTCACTACCGGAACACAACTGATCGAGTTATTACGCATCATGTCTTTTACATGTCCAATAGTTTTGTGAGGCTGGGTGGTGACCACGTTTTTCACCATCAAATCGGCTATCTTAATGTTCATAGGTTTTTGTTTTTATAAAAATAGCGCTGCTCCCATCTGTCTTTTATGAGTTGCAAGAGCTTGAATTATGACTTTTATCAGGGTAATTCCCCGATCGGCCTGAAACCACGCAAGTCTTCCCATGATTTGTGCTTATTACAAGCAGAGCCAACTTGCCTGATATGAAATACTTTTTGACGCTATCTCTGATTTGCACCATTTGCCTGACAGCTATGGCTCAGGACAAAATCATTCTGCAACATCAAAAAAGAGAACGAAGGCAAAAAGTCCTGGCTCTGGATAAGTCCTATCAGTACAAACTCGATGAGGTCACCTATCACTATGGCCAAATACAGAGCTTTGATAAGGAGCAAATCACCATTATCAAATACGACAGCGTGCTTGTTTCAATGAAAATTGATGAAATTGAGCTCATTACCAGGGTGAAAAGTCAGAATACAAAGTGGCTTGAGCCTTTTGGCTATATAGCCTTCGGAGCTGCGATGACAGTTGGTGCCATTCCCGTTCTCTGGCTGATTGAAGGTGGAGCCACGGCCCTGGGCGCACTTGAATTTGCCGGGATACTCACAGCTGTATCAGCCCCGCCACTTCTGATCGGGTGGCGACAGGAACGATTTAATCTAAAGAAAAGATGGCGGATTGAGGTAAGGTAAATCAGCTGATAGAAGAGAATATGGGATGAAACAAACCCGGGATCAGCCTCTTGTTACACAATGACTGAGCATAGCTTAGTTTCCATTCAAAACCAGCCGACCTTAATGCCGTTTTATTGCCAAGGATGACAGCATTCGTCCGACCACTCAAAGTGGTCAGACGAATTGGTTGAATCAGGTTGTGAAAATGCAATACCTTCTCCAAAGTACATGTGGATACACTGTCTGCAGACAGCAATCACCGTGACTACTGATTTACCGATATGGTATAATTACCGGCTATGCCTTCGCCATGATTGGCAGTGCCTGCATTACCGTCTGAAGTAAAAGTGAAGACAAAGCTGGTTTCGGTCAGGGTGACGATGGTGATCGTTTTTCCATCATCTACTGATAACTGCTGTGCTTCTTCATCTGTCCACTGCCAGGTACCACTGGCACGGAACATATCTCCGGCATTAGTGGTACTATACCCTCCATCGGTAAAAGAGAAGGCAAAGCCTGTAAAGTTGGCCGTGGCATCCTGTCCATCGATGATGATACTACCTCCCTGGGTCAGATCCCAATTGCCCGATAGCTTTTCAAAAGCCAGTTGCTGTGCGGTAGGATCATCCTCTCCACCACAGGCTGTGGTGGAGAGGATGATGAATGTGAGTAGAAGCGTTAGTGTTTGTGTGTATATGGATAAGTGTTTGTCTTGCTTTTTCATGTTTGTCTTATTTTCTGATCATGATCTTCTTTTGTACCGTGCTCTTACCATCGGTAAACTGTACCAGGTAGAGGCCATTGTGATAACCTGAGACATCCAGCTTCAAGATAGCTTCTTTATACTGGTTAATGTCAAAGGTTTTGATGCCTGACATATCATAGAGCTGAATGTCCAGAGCCCTGCCATTGTATTTCGACAGGTCTATGGTGACGATATCGGTGGCTGGGTTGGGATACACACCGATAGATGTTGCTTTCAGCAGTCCATCGTCTATGGCCGTTATTATTGCACCATCAGCACTCACCGTCAAGGTACCGGTGCCCCCATTGGTAATAATGGTGATATCACCTGTATATACCTGGGCTACTGTGGGAGTAAAATCCATCGTCACTACCTGGCTGGAGGCTGGGGCTACCGTGATACCGGATACCGGACCACCAAAGGCAGTTGGGTAAAGGATGCAACCTGTATCGAAGACAAATCTGCAACCTGCCGACGAAAAGAGAGCGCAAGAGTCGGGAGGGAAGCCACACACCTGAAAAAAAAGAAGATAGAACCGCAGCAGATAAGGTTAAACAGACAACCGTTAGAAT
>JAAWWF010000082.1 GCA_021404565.1 Roseivirga sp.
GCTTATTTTGATAAAAGCCCGACAGAGCAAGCTTATCTGGAAAATCTGCCATTTCTTATCGCTTTTCTGGACTATGAACAGGACCTGAGGCAGGAGCATATCGTAGAGGCCATCGACCGGCCTGATTATCGCAAATACAGCAATAAACTGAGGCATTTGATGGATGCGGGCTACGACTCCCTCAAAACGGTATTTGACGAAGCCGATTATTAAAGGTTAGACTGCCTGTTCTCAGACAAAACCAAATAGAGTTTATCTTAAAAGCATACCACCCGACACTTTGGGTGATATTGACGGCACTTCTTTCCATACCTGCTGGTTTATGACCTGAAACCGGATGAAAGTCGGTATTCAACTGATTAATCTCAACATTATGAAAAAGAATAGAACCAAACATATCATTACCTGGGCGTTCAGAGTTATCGCAGCCTTTATCATGCTGCAAACCTTGTTTTTTAAATTCTCAGGAGCAGAAGAATCTGTTTACATATTCACACAAATAGGCTTAGAGCCATTCGGTAGATATCTATCCGGAGGGGTTGAATTATTGGCTGGAATACTCTTGTTAACCCGGTTTTATGCAGTGGGTGCGGTATTGGGACTAGGCACTATTTCAGGAGCGATCTTTTTTCACCTTACTACTTTGGGAATAGACGTGCAGGGAGACGGAGGCACACTCTTTATCATGGCCATTGTAGTATTTGTAAGCAGCGCACTCACCATTCTGCTCAATTTAAAGGAGGTAAAGGCAAAGTACCTGCCTGCAAAATTTCAAACATCTGTGAGCGCCTGATACGGATCAATAAAGGTTTTATGATAAACCCTGACACTAAAACGGTCAGGGTTTTTTGGTCCTTTTTGACCCCAAAAAGGAAAAAGAAGAAGTTTAGAAACTGAGTTTATTAGGTCTGATCTCCACAAGGTATCTTGCATAAGAGTCCAAATGTGAGATTTTGAGAAATTCAGATTGGCCCCTGACATGACGGATTTTCAGACTTTTTTCACCAAAACTGTAATTCTGCACAAGTTCAGGTAACTAACTACATTGAGTTAAGAAACTCATTGATCAGGCGCTTTTGGTGAAGGAAAATCCGGAGAAAGATTTTATTAAACAGGTAACAGATGCCCAGGGTATTGTGCATAAGGTATGCGCTGTTTATTGTGCAGATGCTGAGCAAAGGAAAGACCTGTTCCAGGAGATTCTGATCCAACTTTGGAAATCCTATCCTTCCTTCAAAAACAACGCAAAGTTCTCCACCTGGATCAACCGGCCAAACAAAAAAGGACACATCAAGAAAGCAAGAAGAAA
>JAAWWF010000083.1 GCA_021404565.1 Roseivirga sp.
CCGTCAGGGTTTTGGGTTTCTTTGTTTGCCATTATTTTGAAATTAAATGAAGGGGATGCGGTTGCAATCCCCGGACTATGTTCAAACTATAGTTAGCCTATTAGAACTAATAGGGGCTTAGCCTGTTACAATATCTTTTGATATAGAAAAGCTTTCCTCATGTCTGCAATTCACATCACCGTACATGTGTACTGTGACCTCTGTGATGGCCTCTTTCTTTCTGGTCACATTATCAGTGATAATGTCCATTCCACCCCATTGGCCTAAGTACATACTTGACCAATCACCAAAGGCCATAGCTGACAGATTATTGCCTGTTCCTTTGGACAATCCACTTGGTACCTGATTGGTAACCGCTGCACGGTAACCATTTACCTCATTGCCTGGCTGCCAAATTTCCTTACCAGTGTTGGCAAACTTCTCAGTTGATTTGAGGATTCCCCTGACCTTTGAATTGGTCAGGTAACCAAGACTATTCAACAAGGCGTTATCTTGATCAACTTCGGTTTCCATTTGAATAATTCTGGCCCAATTCAGTGAATCTCCATTAGTGCCATTGGCTACCACTGACACACCTGGGCGGTTCAATAAACCAAGTGGCTCATTGCCCGTGCCTGATCCATTAATTGCAGCTTTCTCATAAGCCAATGCAATTCCAACGGTAATGTCATTTCTAACAAGTCGCTCAATGTCTCCAGAAGTCTGAAGAATCAACAGGTTTGACATTGGGATGGTACCGGTCAAACGGTTTGGACTCATCTCAATTTTAGTGACTGATGGATTTGTTTCCCCTGATGTTGCATTTTCAGCCACCCAAGAAAATGTTGCAACTCCGTTTTGCTTGATAAACTCAAGCTTATCAGTCAGGCCGGAAAGGAATGTAGCACCTAAACCGGTTAACACCAGTCTATCACGCAACGCACCAATGAAACTACCTCTTGAGGTATCAACCATATCACCTGCCGTGGCAGCCGTTCCAGTGGTCAAAGTCGTTCTTTGTTCAGAGTTGTGGCCAAGAATCAAACTTGGTACTCCAGTACCTGTAATTGATTGACCCAAATCACGCGCCTCCTTCTCTGCTTCCTGATGCATTTCAAGCTCCAGTCCAGAAAGGCCAGAACGTGAACTAGATTCTTTCACAGCTTTTACAAAGGAAAAATTGCTTAAGTTTCGTTGCTCTGGTTCACTTGGCTCAGTAGTTACAGGATTTCCAGCTAATGCGGCTGCACGGGCCTCCGCGGCCTCCTCCTTAGTCCTCTGATCAATCTCTTGGTCGAGTTCCTTGATCTCATCATCAAGGCCGTTAAATTCACTAACCTCCTCAGTGGTGAACTTCCTTTTCTCTGCTTTCCTCTTCTCCAAGAGGTCCTTTTGGGCTTTTACCTTTTGCCCTCTTTCTTCTTTAAGTTGTTTTACTGTTTTCAGCATCTCAATTTGAGTTTTCGTTTATTAAATACCGGGCATTAAAATCATCAAAGACCGCCCCTTGAGTCTCAGTTTCTTCCTCCTCTCTTGAATCGAAAGACCTTTTTGCAACTGTAGTGTCATTGTATGCAGCGTATGTGACGGGTGAGACATCATACAATCGTTCAGCCTTTTTCAACTGACGCAAATCTTTCTCCCCTTCACCACGTTCAATCCAGACCGTTTCAGATGCCCTGAATGCAAAGCTGCTTTGGCTTACATCTCCCTTATCTATGGCATCAGCCAAGTCTTTTGCATAGGATCTGTCTGGCGTTTCATACCGATATTTCAAACCCTTCTTATCAATAGTCAGGGTTAAAGTTCCTTTGCCTTTAACTGATCTGGCCAGGATATAATTGGGGTTGTGATTGAACAAACAGCGTACATCATCATCCAGAACATCATCAAAGAAACCTGGCAATATCTCCTCCTCGTACCACCCCATGTCAGTACGTTTGTTAAACAACCCTGCATAACCCTCAATTACTGCCGGTTTGTCTTCGTCATCTGCTCTGAGTTCTACCGTTACCGGTGCTAAGAAAAATCTACGTTCAGCACCTTCAATTTTTTCAATGTAATCCTTTGGGTTACTCATTTGTCTTTTCCTTTTTAACCTTGTTTTTCAATGCCTGAACTTTGGCTTTGTAGTAATTGATTAGTTCACTTGCAGGTAAGCTATTAGCATTAACCAAGGGCTCATCAAGTCCCTCCTTATGATCCCATTCGTCCAGCATTCTGGCCTCGTTCCGGGTGATAATCCCACTGTTAACAAGCTTACTGTATCCCTCAGTCCTTTTCTCAAAATCAGGCCGTAAAAGGGCATCAACGTTGTGTTTGAAATAGGTTCTGTCCTCTTCAATCTCAGCCTCAGTCAGAAGCTTACATTTATCCTCAGCCTCCACCCTGGCCACAAATGGAGCCATTGAATATTTGAGAAAGGTTAAATCCTGATGTTCAGAACTGTTATAGTTGCTTTGAATGTGGTGGTGAACTATGCTGGGGGGGACGTTAAAAATTCTACAAACATCCTCAATGAGACTTTCTTTAGTCCCAAGGAATTGAGCCTTATCCGGCTCCATAATAACGTTTTTGTATTTGAGACCTGAATGCATTAAAGGCATGGATTTTCCGGCTTTCATACCTCCACCATATAGCTTGGCAAAGCTACTGCCAAGCGCCTCCGCTTCCTCTGGTTTAAGACTTGCGTCTGTCTCCAGGACTCCCGGTTGTACCGAACCGTTACCCAAAACATCTGCCCCAAAGAAAAGGACAGCCAACCCAAGGCTCAAAGTTTCTTTATGGTAGGCAATCGGATCAACGCCAATTCTGCCATCAAGAGTGAACCACTTGTAATGCAAAATCTCATCACTTGTGTAATGTTTGCCTTTGTACCAATAGTGCAAATCACCTTCATACTCCTTTACCTCAACTTCCTTGGGGTTAGGAACTAGAAAAAGTTCCTCAATTTCGTGCAGCCCGTTGCGTTTGGGGATAACAAAGCAATTGCCATTTTTCAGGATTTGAACAGCTTTGGCCTTTTGAAAGTCAAAGCTATTCATCATCCTGTTAGGCTTTATGCCAAGCAGTTTGGACAGTGGATGTTTTCTGTGAATCTTCCGGCCTTTCCCGGAATTCGTTTTTTTGTAGACCTTATATGGAAAACTTGCATAAACATCACTCTTAATGTCTATACATGCCCAAACGGCACTTAGGGCAAGTGCCTTGGCTTCGTTCATGGTGATTCCCGTGCGGGTACCGAAACCCATCATTTTGGTCAACCATGATGCGGGCGTGGAAATATTTGAAGTTTCACCACTCCGTTTCTCCCAACCAATATTAAACCCTCTACGCGATATATTTACCTTTAGTCCGATATCTCCCCACTTTAGTAAGTGAAAGGTACCGGAACCAAAGGGCGGGATTCTTTAATTAAATTATAGGGATTGAATACGTGCCAAGACTCTGGCAAGGAAAGCCACTAACTGAGGGATGCGGAAATGATTGAATATTTGCGTTTGGAGTTCTTGCCACGCAATTCTAAACTTAACAACATCACGTTTGTCCTTAAACTTTATCATTAAATCAAACTCTAATAGTTTCACCACACTCATTGCAACACCATTCATTGTCATCCATCTGCTCAATCCAATCACTACCGCAATCAGGACAGATTTTTGTTAAAACACCTTTCAGCCATTCTCTCAAGGCATTCCATTCAGTGTAGTCCGTAGGCTCAAGAGCAATCAACATTTCATGTTGCTCCTCACCAAAGGTATAAATGAAATTCATTTGATCATCATCACCATGCTGATGGCCAACCACAACGGTCACACCCTGGGCACGTAACTCCTCATTGTACTCAAGTACTTCCTGTAAGAAACTCATTTCTGTTCAAAATCTTGGTTGCTCATTCTTTCAAAAACCACAATGGCCAGTTTCAGCCACCGGGGTAACTCCTTACTCGGCTGGGTGGTAGTTTTCACACTGGCCTCAGAATTCCCCGTAATTTCAGCAATGTCTTTATTGGTATAGCCAAGAGCCTGTTTCATGGCCTTGTACCTCTTATGCCAACTCATATTAAACCATCTCCAGTTTTGGTAAGATAGTATCTAAATAGTATTGCCAAATCTCATCAATTGTGGCTTTCAAAAAGTAGTCACTACTCTCTTGATCTTCCTCAAAGTCATAACCACAAACAGTCTTTAAAGCGGTTAATATTTCGGCCTCAGCCTCTTCATGTTCAGTGGACATCCAAAAATCATCATCAGACTTTAAAGAGTTCAAAATATTTTCAATCGCGGTTCTTATTTCTTTTAAATTTTCCATATCACTAAGGTAAATATATGTTTACTTAAATACAAGGAAAGGTAAATATATATTTACTTTTTTTTCAAAATCACCAATAACCTCCACCTCTAAAACAAAGTATTCTTTACCCGGTTCGGCTCCCCATTCAGGTTTCCCCTCACTATTAAACCTCATGCCCGTAACCCTGGCCTCAAACTGGTCCCGGTCTTTAGCATACCCATTGGAGAAAATCACCCTTACCTTGTCACATGGCCACCAAGTACTCCCAACATGAATATGGCTGTGTTTCTTGAATCGTTTACGCCAATACGCTGTAATCTCCCTGTACTCCTCCGGTTTCTCGCCACTCCTGATCATGTCAAACCATTTTCTTATTAGATTCAGGTGAAACACTGGAGCGTTATTTGGTAATTCATTCATCCTACTTTCTTTTCCTTCTCAAATTCGCCCGTAACATTTGCAATGTGAATCCCATGTTTTATGCTCAAGCATGCTTTATTAACCAAGTCAGCAATCAAGGCACATGTTTCCTCATTGTTGCTTACTCCTAACTCAAAATCATTAACCACACCCTCAATATATTGACGCAGTTCATCGGCATTTCTAATGTCCTTCGTTTTCATAATTCTACTTTTGTCTTAACTTCGTTGCCCCACACATCCCAACTGCCTCTTTGCTCCCTGGCAAATAATTCCACCTTTTCCCCCGGTGATGTTTGCTCAATAAGCTGATGGAAAAAGTAAGGTTTTTTCGAGTGCTTGGGCGCACCATTTTCATAGTTTCGTTTGACTTGAAACCAAGTACTGAAATGTGTTAGTTTCGCTTTCAGGCTTCCTCTTCTTGCAAAAAGAAGGAACTCAGTATTGATCTTAAACGTACCTCCCAGACCTCCACCAAAAGACCTCTTTGCCCATACAAGAGTTGTGGAGTATTTAAAACCCCAGCTTTCAATAATTTCAAAAGCATAAGGCAAATACTGATTTGTGACCCACATATAAAGGTGGGCATCATCTGCAGCAATTTCACTAACATTCAAATCCTTGATTTGCTCAATTGTTAGCGTTGGATAATCTAGGTCCCGGCTTTTGTTGCCAAGATGGGAAAACACCTGTTTACCATGTTCTTTGACATAGCCTCCTAATGTGCTGCCTGCCTTCTGATTCCATGGAGGATCTGCATAAATGACATTGTACTTTTTAGTCATCATGGCCCTCATCTAATTCATGGCCTTTGGGCCAATAATCTGGGAACATTGGCAACCGCTCCGGCTCCGTGTTCTTTTTCTTTTCACGCGTTTTTATCTGATGATAGCTGCTCTTGTAACTGTTGTAATCCTCATACCGCCTATAACCATAGAAGTTCTCAAAAATCGTTTCAGCCTCTTCATAACACTGATGTTCATAATCAAGGCTCTTTTGATAGATGTATTGCACCACCTCGTTGAATCCCTCTGGAGTCAACATGGCCCTTATCTTGTCGTCATAGACAAAATTCAGGTCAACTCCTTCAAAGAATTCCTTGGCCGGGGGCGATATGGTCAAAACAGTCCTCAACTATCCTTTTACCTTCACCACGAAAAATCCCGGTTTGGGTGGTTCCTCCTTATGCTCCGTGGCACCAAAAGTGCTCATCACATCTGACACCGGGCCATCAACTTTCAAGCTTTCCTTTTTCCTCATGATCTTGATGTTTTCATTGGCATCTCTGTAAATTTCACATTGCGTTATCTGCCAATTCATTACAGGATTCCCACCATGATTGAATAACCCGCCATAAATCTGGGTTTCATAATCCTTGGTAGGAGGTCCCATATAATTGATGTTCTGTTGCAATTCGATTAGCGGCAATTCGTCCTCCTCAGCCCATACAGCCGCCTCATTTTTCAAATTCCAGGGATCATAATGAATGTTGACAATCTCATAAAGCTCCTTTACTAAATTCAAGTGCTTACGTATGTACTGCTTATCTATGATGTTGCCAGGTGTTGTAATGATGTAGCCCAATTCTATCCACTTGATGTAATCAACCCTATGCTTTTTCTGCATCTTCAATACATTATCCTCCGGCATAAAGAAGAAATACAGCTTTGTCATTATCTCAATCCCTGGCTGAACGGGGAAAGTCAAGGCAAGTGAGGTTAAATCATTATTACTGGCTATATCTAACCCCCCATAGCATTTCTTGCCCTTCAATAAGTCTTTTTCAATCGGGCCATGATCGCAATTGCTCCAAACCTTCGCAGCCTCCCAAAGCTCCATTGCATTAAGCCAGATGTTGAGATTCTTGGTTTTGTAATTTGCTTCTTTGGTTGAACCTTCATTTACAGCTTTTATAAGGTTCTGTTCCATCCGTTCAACCTTTACAGATGCACCCAAACCAGGATTCGCCTTTATCCAGACTTCTGGATTTTGCCAATTGTCCTCCTTTTTGTCATTATCATCAAGAGTGTAGATAATGCCCCATGTGGTCTCATCCGTATAATGCCCATTCAATACATTTACCACGGCCTCACGCATTCGATAACACGGCCCGGCTGTGTTAAAACCGGCCGTAGTAATTACCATAATCAGCGGCTGAGTACGTGCGACCATACCAGACTCCATGACATTATACATGCCATCTGTTTTGTGCTCATGATACTCATCTATGACAGCCGCATGAGGGTCAAACCCATCTTGAGTTTTACTATCACTCCCTAAAGCCTTAAAAAAACTATTCGTATCGGGGCAATAAATACTTGCCGCTGATGGCTCGTACAAGTCCCGGATTTTGGGAGAAACCCTGAGGATCTCTTTAAAGTACTGAAAGACAATTTTTGCTTGTTCCTCCTTGGTGGCAACAGCATAGCATTGGGCGGCTGCTTCGTTTTCCAGGGCACTCAACAAATATCCCATTGTACCCGCTGCTAACATAGATTTGCCGTTTTTCCGGGCTACTTCAACATAAGCTGTGCTAAACCTCCTCTTGTCATCGCTGCACCTCTTCCAGCCAAACACATTCCAATAAATGAATTGCTGCCAGGGGTCCAGGTTAAATGGTTTACCGGCAACATCCCCCTTGTAATGATGGCAGGCAGAAAAGTACTTTATTACATTTTCTGCATCCTCGCTATCGTGATAATATGGAAACTCTTCAGTTTCCTGCCTCTCTAAGTCGTTAAAATACCTCTCAACAGCCAACTGCGTGTATTCGCATGCCAGTATATTACCGTCATAAACGTCAAGTGCATATTGGTCGGCTGGGTGGTAGTTCATAGGTTAAAATGCCCCTCCGGCCGTAACCGGTAGGGGCTTTGGGGTTATTTAGTTTCTTCTAAGTGTGAGGAAAGTGTTACAAGTAGTTCCGTAGCGTCTATTTCATCCGCTTTGCGCCAATGGGTGGCTGTAAACTCTTCAGGTTCATGGTGCCGTGTTTCCACTTGGACCCACAAAACCATTGACCCAAAGCAATTTCTCTTATGGCAAAACATGCCTGTCAATTCTCCATTTCTTTTCATGCAAACATTCCTAATTCTTTGTAAATGCGCCTTTCAGCAATCTTTATGTATTCTGGATTTAACTCAATCCCAATAAAATTTCTGTTCAATTTCCTGGCCACAACTCCTGTGGTCCCGGACCCAAAAAACGGATCAAGGACAATTCCGCCCTCCTTACTACCTGCCTTGATACAATACATTGGCAACTCCTCCGGGAACGTTGCAAAATGTGCCTCCTTAAATGGCTTTACATGGATAGGCCAAACAGAACGTCTGTTTGCCAATTTACCCTCCCACGGAACGGAGCCACTAACGTTCCCTCTGCCGTTTTCTGGGCAACCTCTCTCAGCTCCTGATTTCCTTTCTTTGTTTCCTGACTTCACCGGACGTAATCCATTTCTAAGCTTGTCAGGTGTGTTTTTCATATCCCAAGTCTGGGAGTTTTTGCGCCTTAAGTCGTCAGCGGGGTCTTTTGCCGGGGTCTTTATTGCATCAGAATCATAGTAGTATTTGGGAGACTTAGAAAGTAGAAAAACGTACTCATGCGATTTGGTACAACGGTCTTTTACACTTTCGGGCATTGGGTTTGGCTTGTGCCAAATGATATCTTGTCTTAGATACCAGCCATCAGCGCGAAGGGCAAAGGCCAACATCCAGGGAATGCCAACAAGATCCTTGTGTTTAAGTCCGGGAGGTGCTGACCTCCAACCCATATCTTTGCTGAATCCTCCAATGTTATTGGAAAATCTACGGCCTCCAGTGGCATAACTATCTCCAATATTCACCCACAAAGTACCGTCATCTTTCAGTACTCTGTAAATTTCATTGAATACCTTTACCATATTGGCAATGAATTCATCTGGAGTCTCTTCAAGACCAAGCTGACCCGAAACACCATAATCACGAAGTCCCCAATATGGTGGCGAAGTCACACAGATATCAACACACTTGTCAGGGAGTCTTTTTAGCTGCTCAATAACATCCCCAAACAATATTTGATTTAATGGCAGTATCATACAGCTTTTAGTCTTTTTGCGATTTCCTCCACCGGGTCAATACTTATGGCATTCCCCATCATCCTGTATCTCTGAAAGCTGCTTACCTCCTTGATAACACCGCCATAGTCTCCCAGCTTTGTCCAGTCTGTTGGAAAGCCTTGCAACAACTCATATTCCGTCTCTGTCAATCTTCGAATCTTATCATTCAACAAGACTCCTGCATTGGCAGTGGTGTCCAGTGTATGAGCCTTTTTATCTAACACTCTGCCCTTGCCAGTACTGTTCCCTCTCTCTATGTTGGAAATGTGGTCTAACCGGATACCGTCACCATGTTCCGCCAATTCATAACCGGCTTTAGTTGCTGATGAAATTTTGATCTGAGGAGAGTCCTGGACCTTGTCAACCATTCTAATGAATGTGTCTGTTTCGTAGTCTAACCGGCTTGTTCCATGGGCTGAGAGGCAACGACTGACTCCGTCCAATCGTGGCCCCGTTTCTCGGCTCTCCTGATCAATCCCCGTATTGCTTTCTCCGATAGGAAATATTTTTGGTCTACTGAATCCGTCAAGATGTCCAACAACAAAAATCCGCTCTCTATTTTGGGGTAAAAACCACACTGTATTAAGCAATTGGAATTCAAGTCTATAACCCCCAATGTTGGCAAACGCTTGGAGCACCGCCCAAAAGTCCTCTCTATGCTTTTTGGTGATGACCCCTTTAACATTTTCCCATATAAAAACAGATGGTCTGTAGTGGGTAATGATGTTAATTGCTTCTTTGACAAGAACGCTGCCAGCGTGGTCAAGTCCTTCACCTTTTCCAATTGAGCTAAACCCCTGGCAAGGGCTTCCAAAGGTGAAGATGTCCGGGCGCTCAATTCCGGCTTTGCAAACATTCTCAATTGCTCCGACATTTATTAAGTGTTTATCTTGGTACTTCGCCACCGCAATGGCATGCTTATCAATTTCTGAATAGTAGTGTTTTTTGATATTGAAGCCCGCCCGTGAAAGCGCAAGCCAAAAACCCGCGGCACCCCCAAACCCGTCCAAGTGGATAATATCATTAGTCCAATTCATCATCCTGTTATTGCTGCCCAACCGCTGGGCCCTCCAGGTTTACTAACCTTTATCTGCCCAACACTGCTAGGGGTCAACCCAAAATCTCTGCTTATACTTTTGACATGTGACAAAGCATCATTATAAACCTTGACCTCCGGGCGGATATACCATTGTTCATCACCATATTTATTGGTGACTGAATATGTGTACCCAACAGATTTCTTTTTTAAATGCTTTTGCATTTGTCTGCACAGGTCCAGATTGTAACAGTAAGCCTCAAGCATACCGTTGAAAATTTCATGACTCATGTCATTCTCTAGGAGAAAAGGGGCCACTTTATTCCACTCTTTTTTTGCCCCAAGCGTCAAATGAGATGGGGGTTTGATAAGAGAATCAATCTTTTTTTCTGCTCCGCCAGGCGATGGAGTCATAACAGACCCCTTGTCAGGGTATCTGTCTTTCCTAACCCTAGACCCCTTATTTTCAAGTATTTGTCTAGGCTTCTTACTTGGTCCTCTCGATCCCATACCAAATATTATTCTGTTTTCTCAACTCCATTTCTCCAAATTCTCAAAACCTGTCCAGACAAATCTTGCCCTAACTCTACGGTTAATTAGGGTAGGGGAATTAGTGATTTACCCCCCTACCCCTATTGCCTCAGCCTCTTCGTCTGACCCCTTTTGCGTGCGTCACATGACTCACACAACCCCTGCCAGTTGGTCTCATCCCATGGGTCACAGCCGTCCTCAATCGTCCTCTTATGATCCAAGTATTTTGCATCAACCAATTGGCCAGTCTCCTCACATTTCACACAAAATGGATACTGATCAAAATGCGCTTCCCTTCTTTTCCTCCACCTCGTTGTATGGTAGCCCGACCAATAAAATCTCCGTGTCTGATGCTGCTGGAGTTTCTTGCCCGGAGTGCCTGGGGCTTTAGCTGAGGGCGTGGCTTTAGGCAACCTTGTTGTCTCCTAACAGAGTGATTTCTTTAACATGGGACTCCCTGATGCTCCTCTCTTCACCACCTTCACCCGAATACTTGCGAGTTCTCAAAGTCGCCTCCACATAAATGGGGTTCCCTGATTTTCCGTACTGGCTAATGATATCCGCTAAGCCTCCCCAAAAGACAAGGTTGTGCCATTCAGTATGCTCTATTGATTCACCACTTGGGCCTGTCCATTGCTCATTTGTAGCTAATGAAACATTGCAAACCTTTCTGCCATTTGCCAACTGTTTCAACTCTGGGTCCGACCCAAGGTTACCAACCAATATTTGTTTGTTAACTCCTCTCATATCTCGTCCTCCTCTTTACTGATTAGTTCCTCATATTCAGGGGTATCAATTACAACCTTGTCATACTTCAATGTTATGTAGTATTCCAGGTGCAGCATGCTCAATCCACTTCGCTCAAGGAATGACTGAATCTTATCGAAATCATCACCCCAAACGTTTTTTTCTTCAGTTGTCAATTCTCTCATCTCACACCTCCGCGTAATCCGCCAACATCACCGGCATTAAGAGAACATTCTTATTGAAGAGAATAGCCCTATTGTTAGCCTCATAGCTAATTGTCAAATCCTCAGAATCAACCATTAATAACAGTTCCCTGAGTAACTTCCCATTAATGCCAAACCTAAACGCCTCCGCCTGATCCGTTTTCAATGGCATCTTTTCACCGGTGTACTCCATGGACAAATCCAGGTCATAAGACTTGAGCTTGATGTAATCATAAGCCATCTCAACAATGACCTGATGGGTGGTTGTATTGGCAGCAATCATGGCCAACCTCAACTCATTCAAGAACATGGTTTTATTCACCGTACCCTCCTTTTGATGTGTAGGGATGACATTACGCCATTCAGGGTACCTCTCATCAACGCACCTATGAAATACCTCTGCATTGAGCCCGTCATCTGGGGTAAATCTGATATAGTCTTTATCAGCCGCGTGGCTAATTATCATATTACCATACATCAGCCTCACTGCATGCTTTTGAGCTAAAAAGGGTGTGTCTGGGCTTCCATCAATAAGAGGAACATAAACTAACCTATGACCATCAGTTGCGACCGCGGTGGTTCTATCAAAACAGATGGTTGTCATGGATGCCCTCAGTTCATCATTACTAGCAACCTTCAAAAGCCTCCTCACATTGTCAGTCTCGTAAAAACCCAAACTACCCCATTCAGTATATTTGAAATCAAGACGTTCACTGTAAGTGGGGAAATCATCATGATGAGGTGAATTCAGCTTGTACCTCTGGACGCCATTGATATTCACACCCATATCAACAGTTGTCCCGTTGTCAGTGAGTAGTGAAAAGGTCACGTCATCATCAGCATTGAGTAATGAAACCAAGCCTTTCAGCGTCTTGAATGGAATCAACAATGTGGCTTTACTGTCAAATGGGATTCTGTACAGTGTGGACAGATTAAACGCCATCAGGTAACCGTCTGATAAAATCAGATTCTCAAGAATCGGCAACACTGGTTTAGGCATGACCCAATGCGCCCTTTGAAGAAATTTCTTTAATACTTTCGCTTTCATGATCTTACTTTCTGTTCAACTTCTTAACCAATAGGTCTGCAACCTCCTGAGTCTCTTCAGGTGTCTGCTGTTCCTGCACTTGGCAGATAAAGCGCTTTATTGAAAACACACCGCCTGGCTTGGCATCGCCTTCAATGATGTAAGTGCCTCTTTTGTCTGATTCTTTTACAAATTTTGTCATGTCTATAAATTTTAAACTGTTGGAAATTCTCTGATTTGTAGGTATTCGGGCCACTCCTCCACGTCCCCACCATGCCTGTCAACAGTGCCCCAAAGCCTGGCTATACTTGTGCCTAATTGCTTGACAAATACCGGCACAATGGATGCTTGACACTCGTCAATGATGTCCCTAATCCAATCCTCATCACACCGCCTGAACTTGTATTTACCACTGACATTGCCGGATTCACCACCAATAATCACCCAATCCACCCCGACAAAGGCCGGCCCTGGGTCTGTGTACTCTGCACCCATTCCGTCAAAGATTCTGGTTGGTACCGAATACCCGTTATTGATAGATTTATTAGTGATTGACACGGGGCCAATCAATGGCTCAATGCTGAGAAACCGAACCTTTGCAGGTACCAACATCAGTGTTGGAATTCGCTTTGTCATGTCTTGACTCTCTATTGATACCCCAAGCCAAACATTGGGATACCCTTCACCCCAATCATCAGGCAAACAGCCCTTAATTCTTTCAGGACGCTTGGTGAGTATCTGATATGTGAGATGCGGTGTTTGCTTAATGATCTGCCATGCCTCATCCCTCCACTCATCAGCCGCCTCAATAAAGAAGTCTGACCAACTGCATGTAAAAACCAAACCCTCCTCATTCCATTTCAATGGCTGATTAAAATTGCTCTTGCTTCTGAGGACTGTCGTGGGGTCTTGATTATACCGTTCTTTGTCTCGGTACATATAGCAATACTTGCATCCAGGCGATACCTTTTTGCAGCCATGCCAAGGGTTCCATGTGTGGTCTGTCCACTGTATTTTTGAATCTGTTGCCATATCTATCTATATTCGTCATCAAAATCTCTGTCTGCACTCTCTCCACATGATTCGCACAAATAGTGTCCTGAACCATTCCAATCATGTGTTGCAGGCTTATTACTGCAATCTTTACACATACCGTACTTGTTAAGGTCATGGGCTTTTTTGGCCATGACATCTGACTGCTTGCGTTCAAAGAATTCAGATTGCCGTTGACTCATGTCAATGGCACAATCCAGCGCCTCAATAAGTTTTTCACGGGGCTGTGTGGTTATGTTCTGTTTAATCCATTCACCAATCACAGTAGGTGAAGACCCATCACGGGCCATCAGTACAAAAAGCCTTTCATCTTCATAGGCTTTCTCAATGCATTTGTCATTTTTCTTGTATCCCATACTTTACCAATCAACTTTTGTGGGTTGCCAATTGCCTCCACCCGGAAACTGTGAACTGCCTTGTTGGGCATTCAAGTCCTGGAGGTCTAAAAACTTTGTGAATTCAGGGATAAACCCCATTGGGGCATCCACTAAATCTCCGTTTCGGTGCTTCTTTATGATGAACTCTGCATATCCTTTAGTGGGCATTCCTGCCTCATCCTGAGTGATACCATAGTATTCAGGCCGGTACAGAAAGGAAACCATATCTGCATCCTGCTCAATAGCTCCTGATTCTCTTAAATCTGATAGTTGCGGCCGCTTGTCACCTCCACGGGACTCAACAGCTCTACTCAACTGAGACAGTGCAATGACAGGCACATCCAACTCCTTGGCCAGTTCCTTTAATGACCTGCTAATTTTTGAAATCTCTTGTTCTCTGTTGCTGCCATATTGGGTATTGCTATCAACTCCAGACATTAGTTGGAGGTAGTCAACAATTATCAACTGGATGTCATTTTGAGCCTTGAGGCGCCTGGCTTTAGCCCTCAATTCAATTATGGATAATGCTGGGGTGTCATCAATGAAAATGGGGGCTTTGGATAGCTTTGCAGTCTTATGCACTAAGCTTGCCCATTCATGCTCCTCTAATCTGCCCTTTTGTACCTTCTTGCCATTAATCTCAGATTCAGCACTTGCCAACCTCCCCATCAATTGAGTGTCTTTCATCTCCAATGAGAAAATGGCAACGGGTAGCCCCAAGATAATGGCGGCATGCCTGATGATAGTCAGCACAAAAGCCGTTTTCCCCATTGCTGGACGTGCCGCAATAATTATCAGGTCTGAACGCTGCCAACCACTTGTAACCCCATCAATTGAGGGAATGCCTGAAGGGACGCCCGTGATTTCACTGGTAGACTTTGACCGCTCTGATATCTCAGCCATCAATTGAGCCAATACATCTTTTGAAATCCTTGGCCTTTTTGATGACGTACCTATGTGAACAGCCATTAAAGACTCACCCATCTGATCCATCAATTTGAATACATCGGTTGTGTCTTCATAAGCATCCTTTTGAATCTCTGATGAGATCCTTATCAATTCCCGCTTGATAGACTGCTCAACAATTATCCGGCTGTGAAACTCGATATTGGCAGCACTGGAGACGCGGTTGGTTAGCTGGGTGATGTAGTAAGGCCCGCCAATCATTTCAATCTTTCCAGATTTCCTCAACTGACTAGTGACTGACAGTATGTCAATGGGCTCATTCTCTGTGAACAAATCAACTATCGCCTGAAAAATTTCCTTGTGTGATTCCTTGTAAAAGGATTCAGGTTTCAACAGATCAATCACCGCATTCAATGCGTCCTTTTCCAGCATCAAAGCCCCCAATACAGCCTCCTCCAAATCAGTGGCTTGAGGTGGTAACTTTCCAAGCTGGGAATTGTCAACGACATTCCGCGACTTGTACCCGCCCCTCTTTGTTGCTTCCCTAATCTTGGCCATTCGTTCCAGTTGGTTTTAACATTGGGCGACTCATTCGGGTGGGGGTGGGTGCAGGAGAAAAGCGGGATTTCTTACCGCTGTTTTGAACAAACTTTTTGAAGCTATTCCGTTGATGCTGCTCACTCTGAAATTGGGTGGCCTCGTTTTCCTTTGCCCATGCCGCAATCAATGGTTTCAATTCTGCCATTGACTTTCCAGATGTACGGCATACATGATGCAAATGCATCTCTTGACGAGTCATTGAGTCAATCAATTCTTGCCTCCGCTCGTCTAAACTTTTTGATAAAGGATTTACAAATGGGCGAACGCCCTTATCTATATCATTATCCTTTATATTATTGTCTATATCAGATGGCTGCGAAAGTTTTTCACACTTTCCGTGAAATTCTTTCACACCTAGCCGTGAACTTTTTTCACCTTTGCTGTGAACTTTTTTCACACCCTCCTGTGAAAGTTTTTCACGGTATTCATCCCAACTGACAACCACTTTAAACCACTTCTCAGATGTCCTCAAAAGCTTGACATCATCAGGGTTTCTCTCTATCAATCCCACCTCCTCTAAGTGGTTGACAATGTTGATAACCGTGCGCCTTGTTACCTGGATGAAATCAGCCAATGATTGCTTGTTAGCATTGCACCAACCTGGGTTCTTTGACTTGGGATTAGATGAGAGTTTCTGAACAGAATCAGCAATTGCATACTGGTTCATATTTAGCCCCAAATGAGTCCTTGCCAAGTGGTTTATGTTGGTGTACTTGATCATATAATTTGTAGGGCTTTCGCTTTGTTGTAAACACCATCATTGCCATAGTACACCTCACCGGTAACACACAACTCAATCCCCGGCTGCAACTCATCCACATGCTCGTCCCACATCATCTCACCAATCCAAACTCTATGATGCATGAGCTTATCACCATCTTTCACCTCAATTGTATTATTGACATCCAGATAAGCGCCACCGAATATGCGCGTCACTTTTTTCAGTGTTCCTGATAGGAACCATTCATTAACCCGCTGTTTATTTCCCTTTGCCATCAACTTTCAATTCTTTTATAACTCTTGCCCATTGGATGAGTGCCAAGCCTATCAATTCAGGCTCAGCACTCTCACCGTTCACCTTTACCTCACCATCCAAGCTGATGGTGAGTAATTCTTTGTCATCCGCTATGAACACAAAGCCATCACTTGTGAAAGCCTCGATTTTCACATTTGACCCGTCTAATGATTTCAACTCTACTCTCATGCTATTGGCAGTTAGGTATTACAATTACTGACCTGATGGCCTCACCAACTCTCTCCTTGTAGGCCAAGTAAAAGCCGCAATCAACAAGGGCATCATAAACATCACCGTTGGCCTTTTCGGCAATCAACGTGTAAGTCTCACCGCAAGCGAATAGGTCCAGGACCACATCACCAAACTCATACATTGGGGACTCTTCAGCGTCATCATTGCTGCACCCCGTAAACCCTACCACCAAAAGCAGTAGAAGCGTTAAGCGTCTAATTTTCTTCATCTGTACTTTTTTTGATTAGTGTATATTTGGCATGACTCTGATGGTTGGTCTTGTTCTTGACCAATTCAGTTTTTATCTCATGCCCTTTTTTGCGTAGTCTAAATATTACATCACCTAGACGGGTAATGTGAAATGCCTTGGTAGCCACCATATTAGTGATGGCATTACCCTCTTTCATATATGCCAGTACTTGCCGCTGTTGGCAATCTGGAGTTGATAAAGTAAGTTGCATGTCCTTAATTTTTGTGGAGACCGGGACATGTGGGGTTGCAGCCCCGTCCCGGCCCTCCTAACTATTTCTTACAAACTCAAATAATTCACTCTTTAAATACCGTGGATCGTGTCCAGGTCTATGGGGTGTCAACTCTCCCCGTTTCACCATCTTCTCAACAGTGCTCTTGGAGTACTTCATAAACTTGGCAGCCTCCTCAGTAGTCAGTATTTCATCCTCCACAAAAAAACGGGGCTGGATAGATTCCAACACGGCCCTCAATCTGGCCTCCATCATCTCCTCAAAAGCTCTCTCCTCTAATACTATGATGTTGCTGCCTGCCATACTTATTCTGAAGTTTTGAACCCAATGGGCTCTTGCTTGGTGTGTTGAAATACTTCCAATATTTTGGTCAACTTGATTTCAGGCACTTCAAAGGTTACAAGCATGTTGTTGAGACTTTCATGGATTCTCTCATAAGCCTCTTTTACATTACTGGCAGTCACCAACATTAAATTGGTTACCTTCTTTTCCTTACCGCTGTCGGCATCGGCAACACTGTAAACAACCTTGCACTGATAGTAGTAATCATTATCAGGATACTCGAAGATGTCAACAACCTTGGTCTTGGTCATCTGCACAATGGAGAATTCCCCCATTACCCGCTGGCCAATCTCCTCGTAAACCTTGGCCTCCGATTCAGTCCAACTCAAGGCATCAATCATATACCTTTCCGTTACATTTTTAATCCGGCCTTGTTCGTCCTGCTTTGGATAGCGAACATTGGCCATAATCCAATTTTTCATATTTCAATTGTTTAATAAATGGCTATTAAAAGCATCAGACAGGATTTGATACCTGTATCACGGGGCCGCTACTCCGGTACTGCAAGAGCTATGATTGCCTTTCGTCTTCATGCAGCGCGTTTATTTATCACATGCCTAAACATGCGCTTTCGCCACTGATGCTATGGTTTTGAGGGGTGATGTCTAGTAACATTGTGGCAGGCACGGTGGCACTACAAACTTTATTCTCAGTCCCAGACTCCTGTTGCCAGATTCGTCCTATATGGGCCTTTACCGATTGGTTACGGTGTCAAGTAGACCGTATGCATCTCACATATCCCAATCTCATCGTACGACTTGCCTACACGTTCCACATAGTCTCCGTGTCCATAATAGCTCACGCCTATGGATGCTTCTCAGCTTTTGCGTCTCTCATCGCTGGGGTGCGCGTCCTGTTTTCCAGAAATTTTCAACGGTATGCTCCTCAATTCCATCATTTCAATTTCTCCGGCAATGACCCTAAAACCTATCTCATTGCCGGAAGGCAACCACATCTTGACTGCCTTTAGTACCCCAAGCCTGAACCAACAGACCAAGGGCATCTAACCTAAACTACTCTACTCTTTAACTTCCTGACCCGACTGAAACCGCGTCTTCTTTATCGGATTGATCAACCAGCACATTGCCTCTATCACTCCGCTTTAATTCCGTTTCTTTTGGGGCATCCTCGTAACACTCAATAGTGTGCGCATCTTTCTTAATCCAGATCCTACCGGCCCGGATGTCATGGATAATTCCACGGTCACCAACTTTCAAATCCTTGTCTTTTTCGGAGTACCAATTGAGGTTCAAAATGGAACTATCCCATGTCTCCACAGTGGCTGAGGAACTACCCCATGTCTTCACAGTGGCTGAGGAACTACCCAATGTCTTCACAGTGGCTGAGGAACTATCCCATGTCTTCACAGTGGCTGAGGAACTACCCAATGTCTCCACAGTGGCTGAGGANNNACCTCCCCAAGGCCTAACAGGTGCCCAGAAACCACCCAATGTCTTCACAGTGGCTGAGGAACTACCCAATGTTAGAATCAGCGTATCCTTTTTGATACTGGCTGAATGTTCTCCCTCTACATAAATGTGGTTTTTGGCCAATACTTCTTTAGTGAATAACCCCAACAGGGTATCAACTTTGAGTAGGCCGGCCCCGTAGCACCAACCCGAATTTTCTTTCACCACCTCCAACAATTGAGCAGTGTTTTTTGCGGACTCAACTTTGCAGAGTTGAGAATCGCAGGCGTCTTTTTGCTTGGCAAAGTCAACGCACTTTTGTTTAGCATCCTTAAACTTCATTTTCCTTAATTTTTGTATGATGTAATTGTGGCTTACGCCTTGATTTCTTCCTCTAATGGGTAACCCTTAGCCTCCAACCCCGCATCCATCACCTCTCTGAAAACCTCAGCCATCTGTACTGGCTTATAATCATCCTCCTCCTGATCCGTGTTGGCTTTCTTAGTCATGCTTAGAATTCGCTTCTTTTGATCCGCGTAAATCCACACACTCCCTGACTTCACCATCTCTCTTTTATCTTCCGCCATTGCTATGGGTTTTAAATTTTCTCGTCAATCAATTTGAACTCATGTATGTCATAGTTTCCATCAAAACAGCTTTCTATAAATTCAAAGTCTGTATTTTCAGTCAGCCCCAAATTGAGGCAAACATGGGCCAACTTTCTCTCTCCAATACCGGAAACCTTTTTGCCATGTTCGCTCCGCTTAAGAGTTAAAACACTATCTCTAAGAGTTCCATAAACGAACTCTGTTTCAGGGTCACGGATATCCAGTAATTCAACCACCTCTTTGGTTAGATTCAATTGATTTCTGTACCGCCTGGCGGTGCCAATGTTTCCATTCCAATTGGAAACCTTAACTGATATGATCAATTCACTACTCATAATGCATTCACATCTAATTTTTTGTCACTCACACTACAAGCCATTTATTAAGCCATTATACTATTGGCTCAATTCTTGTATCTTGGGGTGACATTGAGACTAAGGTATTTCTAAATATTCGAAATTTCAAAGTCCAATTTCTAAATATTTGAAATTATTAACACGATAATCGGTGGAAAAAACTGAAAATCAGAGACTTACGGAGGCTCTAAGTTTTTTAAAAAATTCGAAATTAATTCAGAACAATCTCAATTTTCTGGAATTGTCAGGCATAAAGCAGGGAAGACTGAGTTATTTAAAATCTGACAGCAGAGCCTCTTTGACCTCAGATGAGGTATTGATACTAGAGGAAAAATTCCCACAAATCAATTGGGGAAGCTGGGTCAAGCTAGGAAAAGGCGAGCCCATTAATCACGAAAGCAACTCATCCAAACCGGTTCAATCATCTATAGATGATAGATTGACTGCAATTCAATCCAAGCACAATAAGCTTGTAAGAGCGATAGAACAATCATTAGCAGGGAACCCGTTGGAAACAGAAATTCGAGAGTTCATTGATCATTCTGACAGTGTTCTCTCAAAGTTCGTCAGGCTTATTGAGGGAATGCAACAAAAATAGAATCCCTACCTATTGGCAGGGATTCCCGGCAAAATTAGAGTTATCGTCTTGTACGAAACAACAACATCCATATGCACACAATGTCTTTATCACTTACAACACCGAATCAATCAAGTCCTGGTTTTGATTCAACACTTCTTGCCGGCCCTTCTCAATCAGTGCCTTGTCTCTATAGCATTGCTCAGCGTCTCTCCTCCTCCGCTCAGTCCGCTGCCCCAGCTTGTAGGCCAGCCACAACGCAAGACCAAAGCCCACAAGCCAGGCTAATGATCCGAGTAAGACAGTTAAGAGATTATGCACTTCGGTGTTCGTTTTTAAACCAACTCAATGGGATAGACGACACTCCAATAACTTATTTCCGCCTCTTAACCCTGATTGAGTATAAAACAAATGAGAAAAATAATATTAAGAATGCAAAACCAGCTTCACATTAATTAAATATCTTTTTTAGACCATTAATTACTGGATTCAAATTTCCGTGAAATGCCACGATTTGCCACGCCAGTTTAGTATATTAGACCTAAAACAAAAGCACTTACATAATGAAAATTAACCCACAAGGAAAAGAGGTAACAGCAGAACACGCAGAAAGATGTATCTCAAGAGCAAGAACATCTAAGGAAATCATCCTACCTAGTGACGCATCTATTGATATTGATTTACCGGCACTTAACGCATGTATCGAAGAATGCAACGGCAGCGGGTATAGTATCACCTTTGGCAAGGTTCCACCAAACAAGACTAAATGCTTAGCTCAGGGGATGGATGCAGCAGCAGTTGATAAAATGCCAGATGCAACCGTTGCAGTATTTACAATAACTGATCATGAAGGTCAAGAATTGGCATACTTTGAAGATATCTTTTGGTGTCCCCCTTTCTGTAATGGAGACACAGACCTTTATGTTGAGTAATGAATTTTAGTAACTGGATACCCTACTTACAATTTTCCGGGATTTACTCCACGGTCCTGGTTCTGGTTATTGCGCTTGTCGTGGTATGCCAAGGAAAGAACCTGCATGGTAACGGCTGGTTGTTAATAGGGTATTTGGTCTACTCTGCTGCTAAAAGCATTTTTGCCTACTACTCCTCCAGGCAAGGCAATAACCTCATTTGGTCTCACCTTACACCCATCCTCGATGCGGCAATCTTAATACCACTCCTGTACCCCGGTACAAGAAAAAGAGCCCTTCAAGGTATTTGTTTAATTGTCTTAGCAAGTCTTACAGAATACCTATTTGGCAGCAATGTTCAAAGATTTAATTTTACTGCAACAATACTATCAACCGGATTGATAACATTTTCAGCGATATCTAGAGTCATACATATAAGAGACAACTCAGAAAATCAGGTCTACAAAGTGCCCTTTTCGTTTGTAGCCATTGGAGCTGCTGCGTTTTACTTGTGCTCCTTTTTCGTAGCCCCTTTTAGGGAGGGGCTTTTAACAATCTCACAGGAAAGTTTTGGATACATTCTAATTTCAATCGCTACCGTTTATTGGTTGTTCTTTATGCTGCCAGTAGCCATAGCCTTAATCAGAGCGAAATGATATATGTAGTCCTATTCATATCGATATTTATTAACATAGGGCTAGGGTTGTATATTTTCCTCAAACGTTCTCAAAAGAAATCTGTGCTCAGGCTCTCTGGTATTGAAGCCAAAAAGATGGCAAGAGAGGGGGTTGAATACAAAACCAATTACTCATACGAAAATGGCGCTCTCAGGCAACTTTACAAAATGTACGTTGAAACCGGTCAAATCAACCTCCCCTCCTTTAGCTCAGTACAGAAAAAACTTAGAGATAGTTATAAAACAGATCCTAAGCTGTTGAAAATCATAATTGAGTTTTGCTATGATGATGGAAGAATAGTCGGTAAAATAGACTAGCCCGCAGACCTTTCATACATTCCCTGATAATAGTATATTCGTTATTATGAAATTCATATACACCATTTCTCTCTTAATGACCTCAGCTGCGTGCTTCGCACAATGGACCTACAAATCAGGAGGCAACGACTTTGATGGAAAATATAAAACCTGTTCTGTAGAAGGTACAGGCGGTAAATCACCATACACAACCCCAGGTTTTTACATTAACCATTTCGAAAATCAGGACGACATTAACATGTACTTTACTGGAGTTGGATATCTCGGGTGCAGCTCAAATAGGATTCTGTTAAAATTCCCGAACGATTCAATTATCTACAAGGTTCTGCGGCCAGGCACCGATGAAGAAAAGGAAGCTCTATTCATTAATGAAATATACAATTTGGAGATCAACGAATTTCTTAAAAAACTAATGGAAAACAATTCAGTCAGTGTTAGGGTGCAAAGTTCCTGTAACAAAAACGACTATAAATTTTCCCTGAAGGGATCAAGTAAAGCCATCACGTTTGTTACCAAAGACTTAAAGGACAAATATTTTCTCGACAACTAAAAAGTCTCTTTTCTAATCAAGACGTAACAATAACAAACATCCTGATCATTGTTGTCAAGATTATACCCACAAATAGTATCGAAACTATCCACCGGTTTCTCATCTGCCTCCTTGTTGGCTTCAGATCGTTTCCCATATAGTAATTTAAGGAATAGATTATAGTTTCACACATCGCCTTGCTCTTGACTATCTGACCTCTTCAGCCTTCTATACTCTCTGATAAAAATCAAAACCGCGGTGCATAGAGAAAAAACCGCGGTGACGGCCCCAACAATTGGGATGAAATAGGTGCTAATCCAACTAACCGTATTGAGCCCCAACAAAATGGTAAATTCCTGCTTGTACCTTACCAGTGTGTCCATGAGTAGTGATATCATAAATAAAAATACAATCGGCCACCTTTATTAATTCTTTATTGCATTAATGGCAGTTCAAAAAATAGCTCTAAAATTAATCTGCAAACATTTGTTTGCAGATTAAAATATTATGCTTACATTTGTTTACATAAAAGATAGAAATATGATAGCAATTAAGTATTCACCCGAAACAGTTAACCTCTTGTCAAACCAGTTCAGCAAAGACGTTAGAACGGAACTAAAAGAACATCTTGACACGATTAATAAAAGAAATGAGACCTATGGAGAAGCATGTGCAACACATGACTTTTGTGACGCAAATGAGATCATGTGGGAGTCATTCGAAAGGGTATTTGGTATTGAATTGAATTTTCAAGATGATGATCACATGGCCATTACAAATGCAGCTTGGGGCACCTCAAAAGAAAAGAAATTCCAATAGTACTATGGAAATACAAGAGTATATCACAGAGCGCCCAGCGTTGAATCATAGGGCACTTTGTAAGCTAATTGATTGGTCGCCCTCTTCCTTTCATCAGTGGATGAATGGAAATAGACCAATTCCAGAAGAAAAAAAGAAGTTGTTAACGGAAGTTCTGAGAGACTATGGATATACAGAACAGATATGAAAATTGGGTCACCACTAAAAGTTTATACGTTTAACCATGTCGGCATATTCTTCCAAATGCCAGCCAATGTATGCTCTTGTAACCGCGCTACTGCTATGACCATAGTATTGACTTAATGACTCAATATCATTATGCTGTTCCATCCACCTCCGGCCAAATGACTTTCTGGCCGTATGAGTAGTTATCATTGAGTACTTTGGTTCAATTTCAACAAGCCTTTCAGAGCCACTGAATGAAACCCTTTCTGATACCCCACTTAATCCAGATTCTTGAAAACAAGCCTTTATCAATCTGTCCTTGTCTTGTTGGGAAATCTTTGGTAAATATCTATTGTACTTGTCTGCAATCTTCATAGCCTCATTGGAAATAGGCATAAAGAAGTTTCTCCCATTCTTGAGCATATTAAAATCAATATGCCAAACCCCATCCAGTTCAGTGAAATGATGAGGCATAAATTGGGCTGAATCCTGATGACGAACACCGGTTTTATATCTGAAAAGCCATTCATCTTTTATCCGTTCCTTGGGACAAAATATGGTATTAACAAAGTCCGGGACCGCCTCTTTTAATGAATCAAATACATCTTGCCACTTCGGGCTATCTCTGCGGGTTGCAAGCAAATCAGAAAGAACCTCATTTTCAAAACCACCATAGTCCCTGACCCTGGCCAAAACTGCTTTGTTATCAATTCTCTTTTCCCAATCAAATTGATGAAGCTCTAAAAGTTTAACCTCCTCTTTTTTCAACCAAAAAGATTTCCCCTCTTTGACTTTCACATTCTTCGGACGTGAATATGTTAGGTCCAGGGTGTAAAGGTGTGAACTGTTGGTTAGTGCATGCTTAATGAATTTCAAATGTTTATGAATAGTAGCATCTTTAAACCCTTCATGCAGCATCCATTTCCTATATTCCTTTATGTATGCCTCCCCAACTCTATCCACTCTAACATCACGAATTGCGGCAACAACTTCATTAGTGGGTTTACCTTTGTAAGATTTACCATGAAGGAAATTGATGACTTGTTGAAATCCATCAAGATAATTGTCAGATAATGAACCCCGCATGTCCTCCTCGAAATCTTTAACCAATTCGCTCAGCCTGGGTATGCTCTTTTCTCTTTTCAGTACCGGGCTTATGATCTCCTGAAGTTTTAATTTTAATTCAGGCTTTTCAAGGTCTCGGTGCTTCATAAACCCCAGCTCAACATTGGCCTTTAATTTCTGTAATTCAGCGTTCTTTTCTGGAGCCCCTTTGGCGCTAGACCTGTAACACTTCGCTTTGAAATTCCATTCACCTGGGACAACCCTAATATCCGTATTCAATGGAATTCTGACACTCTTTGAAATAGTGACATAAAGGTATATTGGTCTTTCTGTTTTTCTTAACTTCCCATTGCCATCCTTGGGATTCTTTACATAAAAATTGAATGAGGCCATTATATACGGTTACACATTGGTTACACTTTTATTACTTTTTGATACTCTTCACTACTCTAAAAGTAGTGACTAACATCCCAAAAAACCTAATTTAAGAGCGATTTGTAAGTAATAGAACGTAACGGAGTGTAACTAGTTAAGCCCTAGTAGACCAACAAGTACTAAAACCGCTCATTTTGAGCGGTTTTTTTATTGCCTACTTTTTAACCTCCTTATAATCAGGAATTTGAGGATTCGAGCTCTATTGGAACGAATAAAATGTCCACTTGTACACCTGATCATTTTTGTAACTTGTACTATGTCTGTTCAAAATAATCAGAATACCATTTTCAAAGTCAGTGAAGAAATTCCGATTCACTCCGATTTCATGACTGATAATCTACATGAATATTCCCTAACAATCAGTGTTGAAAATAAGGCAGACACGGTCGGGAACCCAGCAAAGGCATTCGAACAACTTGAAAATGAGAAACTCAGAGTTAGAAGATTGTTAGTAAAGAATACCTTTCAAAATCCAGATCTTTTATACATGATCGCTGAGTTACCTAACCAGCAACAAATCAACCTGTATGAGTGTGTTAGTGATTCTGCTGAACTATTTAGAAAGACAGTCGAAAAGACCTATCAAGATTTTAAGAAAAAAAGAATAACCATAGATGACCTCAGTGACCAGGTCATGTTAGAACTACAAAAGAGACCTAAAGAAATACAGTCGCTTAGTTCTTATAAATTCGAATTATTTGTTGGCTCACTTCTAGAGGACCAAGGTTGGAATATAGAAATGACGCCCAAAACCAGAGATCATGGGCGGGATATTATTGCAACTATCAAAGTATCAGGTTTCAGTATTCTCACAGTTGTTGAGTGCAAAAAATGGAGGGAGGACCGCCCTGTTGGAATTGACGTATTAGAGAGGTTCATTTTTACAGTGCGTGAAAGAGATCGAGCGAATTTTGGCCTTCTCGCAACTTCTTCCTACTTCTCAAGAGATTCAAGAGATTTATCGTCTGAATATAATTGGTTGATAAAACTTGAGGACTTCGAAGGTCTTAAAAAAATTTTAACCAATTATGGAAAGCTGAAACAGGACGGTATATCAGGACTTTGGTTACCAGATCAATAGCTTAGTATAACCGGTTCAATGTTCTGCCTTTTGTGTATCAACAAGCAAAGCTTAATTCAATAAAGATATAGTAAAAAGTCTTAACCTCGCATCCTAGAGTCCAAATTGGTTCGATACTCAGACTATTGGGGCAACTCGAGAAGCTTCACAGAAATGTGAGGCATTTTTGTGGGTCGACCCCTCCTCTACTCCTCATTTACACCCTTTAGGTTTGCTAGATATTAATATCCCAAGAAGCTGTTACTTGAAAAAGCGTAAGCTTTGAGGTTCTAATGAGTTTCGGAATTACTCATCTGTCATGCCCTCTCCTAGACTCATTTGAATTTCTGCGAATATGGGTATAGCGTCTTCTATCTAATATGGACCGTAGGCAGATAAACCACTTATTTATAGTTATCACTACCCAAATCGGAAAGTATTTTTTGGCTTTATAAAAATATCATTACTACATTGTACTTATCAATAAGATTAGTGAAACCAAAACAGAGACACCGAAGTTAGGCCTATGGCTTGGTCTTGCTATTCTTTTAGTCATACTGATTTGGGCACTGGCACCAGTTATCATCTTTAACTCCGCCAGCTCTCCAACTGAGGCTGGACAATTCGGAGACTCATTCGGAGCCATCAACGCTCTGTTCTCCTCTCTAGCATTCGCATTTTTGATCTACACAGCTCTTATGCAAAAGCAGGAGCTGGAATTTCAGCGGAGAGAATTGGAGTTGACACGAGAGCAACTAGAGAGGTCAGCAGAGGCACAAGAAAAGATGGCCGACTTCGCGAGCAAGGAGTTGAAATTGAAAGAGTTGGAATTGACAAAAGTGACCAATTCAATGGAGGTGGTTCCAAGGTTTGAGCTGCAGAATCTCCGGTTCAACATGGATAATTGTCAATTGGTTATATCCATGTTGGTTAGATCGAATAGCCTTAAATATAAAAAAGTAGTGATTCCGGAATCTGATTTTGACATTGAACACTCTACGGAGAATCAACTCTTAAATTCGATCATACATCAAGGAACAAAGCTCGTTCTGGTTTTTAAAACAAAATTGCCAAACCTTGCGTTCATTCACGGTGAAAAATTTGAGTTACATTTCGAGGACTTAGATGGAAAAACCTATCGTCAGGTCCTACATATTGATCAGCAAGAATCAGTTATGTCAAGCCCGGAAAGAGTGATCAGTATGGAACCTTCTATCTAAGGAATTATTGCTCCCTTCTACTCCTCGTTTGCAACCAGGAGTAACGGAATAAGCATTCGTAATGCTCTACCAAAAAAAAGTTCGTGTAATTCTCATTGCCTTAGAAACGTAGAACTCAAACACCTGCGTTGCAAACGCAGGTGAGGTTTTAACAGAGTAGGCTATCACTCATCCGTTCTACCCTTCATAAAACCGCGGCCCAGGTTGCCCTTACGGAAGGAACCAGAGAGTGCAACAGGAATTTGCGCCTGGTTTTGGATCAGTTGAGTCTTAGCCTCCTGCACCCTAGCCGCCTGTTCCTGCTCCGCAGCAACGGCCATGGCACGTCTTTCTTCAGCTTTTGCCTTAGCTACGCTTAAATCTGCCAAAGCCTGGTCCGTCTGAAGCTCAGCACCAATGTTTTTACCGATGTTGATATCTGCTATATCAATGGAGAGAATCTCATAAGCGGTACCTGAATCCAGGCCGTTGTCCAGCACCAGTTTTGAGATATCAGCGGGGTTCTCCAGCACCTCTAAATAGGTTTCAGCATTACCAATACAAGAGATAATCCCCTGCCCTACACGGGCCTTAATGGTTTCTTCACCGGCACCACCCACCAATTGCTCGAGGTTTGTGCGTACGGTTACACGGGCTTCACCGATCAGTTGAATACCATCCAGTGCTACACCGGTGATTGCCGGTACTAAAATCATATAGGGCGTAACAGAAACCTGTACAGCCTCCAATACATTTCTTCCTGCCAAGTCAATGGCCGTGGCTTGCTTAAAGGTTAGCTTCAGATTGGCTTTATCCGCTACGATCAGGGCATTGATAACCGCCTTGAGATTTCCATGCGCCAGGTGATGCGTCTCCATTTGCTGGGTACTGATTTCTTCAATACCCGCCTTGGTCGCGATGATCATACTTCTGGCTATCAGGCGTGGTGGCACCTTTCTGATACGCATAAATACCATCTCTACCAGGCCAATCCGCACTCCCGAAAAGCGGGCTGTGATCCACAGATCTACAGGAAAAATGAAGAGGAAGAGCCAAAGGCCAATAATGGAGGCCACCAGGGTAATGATAAGCGTACTAGTCATAGTAAATAGGGTTATTACCAATGTAGCAGAACTCGGGCGGTAATTTTAGCGGATTTCCGTTTATATTTTACGGAACCCTCCAGTTCAGTAAAGGGATAGGCGTTAGTTTCCTCCCAATCTTTCAAGTACCTCCTCTTTATAGCTGCGGCTCAACACCAACACTTTCTTACTTACCTCAACCGATTCATTGGTAAAGGCGGTTACCTTATCCATGGCCACCACATAAGATCGATGAATACGCAGAAAGGCCGCTTTGGGCAGCTGAGCACTGAGTTTACTGATGGACTCTCTTGTCACAAGAACACCCTCAGACAAATGGATTTTTACATAATCACTATAGCTCTCCAGGTACAGGATATCCGCAAAGTCGACCCTTACCATTTTACGATCAGCCCGCACAAACAAATGACTGATCTCGTGCCTGGGGTCGTCCTGAAGCTCCTGAAACTTTGCCACAGCCTTGATGAGCCGCTCCAGGGTAACAGGCTTCAGCAGGTAGTCCACGGCATTCAGATCAAACCCCTCCAGCGCATATTCCCTGTGTGCAGTTGTGAAAATTACCTTCACCTTATCACCCAACATACTTGTAAGGCTAAGGCCTGAAATATCAGGCATATTGATGTCCAGAAATACGAGATCAATACCTCCCTGCTCAATTCTGTTCAGTGCAGAAATAGCATCTTCATATGATCCATCGACAGATACATAATCAAGCCTGTTCAGGTGTGTTTCTATGATCTCCCTGGCAATGGGCTCATCATCTACTACGATGCAATTGATCTGTTTCATTTATGCTGTCCTGTTTTCCTTAACCTCTCGCCAGTCTAATCGCAGTTTGACAGCATACCAGTCTGCCTCACTCGAAATTTCCAGCTCTTGATGTTCTCCATAAAGTAGCTGCAGTCTGCGCTGGGTATTGCTCAACCCGATGCCCTGGTGGTCGTTTTCCGCTTGCTCTTTCTGATAATTACGGATTTCAACAGCCAAATGGGAAGTATCTGCCTGGAGTTTTATTTCGACAGCGTGCTTTCCATCACGCTTGCCTCCATGCTTAAAGCTGTTCTCAATAAAGGGAATCAAAAGCATTGGTGGTAACATTACTGCTTCGAGCTCTCCTTCTATATCTAAATCAACCAGCAGCTTATCACCAAATCTAATCTTCTCCAGCTCAATATAGTCTTTGATATGTTCCAGCTCTCTTGCCAGTGTTACCAGCTGATCTGCCGGCTGATACAATACGTAGTCCAGCAGGTTGGACAATTTCACAATAGCATCCGGTGTGGCCTCTGACTTTTTCAAAGCCATACCATACAGCGTATTCAGCGAGTTGAAGAGAAAATGCGGCTTGATCTGGTTTTTAAGATACTGAAGCTCCTGAACCTTCGCTTTCAAGTTAGTTTCCAGTACCTCATTAGACAGGCGCTGATTCTCAGTAATCGCTCTGTTGGTTTCTCTTAAGAGGCTTACCACTGCATTGCTGATTACCACCAGATACACCGCTATTATCACAAAGATAAGGTCACGTCCCATGGGAGTCAGGTTAATCAGTCTCAGATCAGCTATCAGGTAAAAGGACACGGTATAGGAGGCTATAATCAACCAACTGGAGAAGATGAGTGCCCCTGCCAGGTATAGGCCAAACCAGCCCCAGCGTTTTGTGAAATAATACCGGGGTATCAGCACCTTGTTCACATAATAGGCAGTAGCAATGGTAGCCGGCAACAGCGTGCAGGAAAAAACGAAAGACAACCAAAACTCACCACCCTTATACCCAAAAAAGAAGGTATAGAAAGACAGACTCGCCAAAGCAAGCCATAACCAGCTCCTGAGATCGAAGCCGGTTCTTGATTTTCCAGTGGTTTGATCAGCCCTCATGGGAGATGCTCAATTTGATACGTTCTGATAATCCGGTCACAGCCTCTGCTATTTCTTCTGCTCAATGGTCCAGTCAAAATTGATTTTGCGCTTCAAATATACCTTTAAAGGTTCCAATCCAATGGCTGTCCTTCTCTGATCTACGTATTCGGGGTTTTCGACCGGGAAAGGCTCCAGTTTTCGATCTTTGCCATAGCGAAACTGCATACCATAGATCTGGAGTTCACCTTTGTTTACCAGGATCCGATCCTGAATCTTGGCATATTCCATACAGCTACCCTCACCTGCCTCACAGGCCGATTTTATCTGATCGATAAACAGTTCTCGTACTTCATCGCTCTCGTGGTGATTAATTGCCAGTAACAAAGCATCCGCAGCCAGTTCCCCCACCTTAGAGTAGTTGGGCCAGCCTTTTTCCTGGAGCAGTTGCTGGAGTCGTTCAAAATTGCCCGCTCCGATCTGAGATTTCATTTTGCCCAATGGGTAATACCAATGAGGGACTATGCCATTTTTTGCAAAATGGGCTTTAGCCATATCAATATAGTAATCCAGCGCCTGATCGTCTCCGATCATGGAAAGGAGTTCCCGTGCATATTCCGGATCTTTCAAAGGACCATTTGCCTTCTGGTACTTGCGCAGCTGTTGCTGTTCAATACCTTTCCAGCGTGTATCTTCTTTCAGCGAAATCATGTCGGTATCGGCCAGCACCCAAAGACTGCTGTCTGTTTTCAGGGCTAGATCCAGATAATGGAAGGCAGAATCAGGCATCTGGTAAAGTAAAGCTATAGTCGATGCGAGACTATAGGTATTTTTCTGGTCAGCGGGGCTTTCTGAATAGGCTTTTCTGTAAGCTCTTATGGCGCCTTCCAGATCACCTTCGCTTCTCAGCTTATCTCCTTCGCTTTGCTGTGCCGTCAAGATTCCCGGGCTTACAAAAATCAATATGGCAGTTAGTATCTTTTTCATAATGATGGATTGAATGATAATATATTAGGCCTGGTTTAATTGAGGTTTTGGTGCAGAAAAAACCATTAGTAACCTACTGATTGTGAACAGGATAAGACCATATGTAGGCGATATCAGGGTTCTGGATAGTCCGCTGAACACTAAGCCCGGTGCAACTCCTGATGATGCTCCGATAAAGTAAAAGCTATGTAACAGCCCCAGTAACAAAGACAGTACGCTCAGCATGATGACGGTAAAAGAAAGCTGAGTAAGCAGCTTGTTGGCCTTATCTATCACAAAGCTGTCGACCGCTTTCCTCCTTTTTATAATTTGCACCACGATGATGATAAACAAGAGTGTATTGGCGATCATAAATTTGGGATCCCCTCCCATCAAAAACTCCATTAAAGGCATTCTCATAATTCTTGGTTTAATTGTGAAACTTAGGCCAAGATTAAAGAGTAGTCTGTTTCAATTCAGGTTTATGCGGTGAAGTGACCTGTTTGACCCGGATTCTACAGAAAGAGGAAGGTGAAAGAATATGAGCATCTCACGCCCCCCCAGGCTGAGCGGGTTTCTGGAAATTGTGAACATCAGCCAGGCAAGCCCACAGGCTATAGACAGCGTCAAATAAACCCCTTGGTTAGACAAGCCGCTCCAATTTCATTTTATTAGCAACATGTTCCGTTCTCCATCATATACCGAGACAAAACTGATCTCCCGACTTTTGTTTTTTCTTATCACAATCAGCCTTAGCCTGAACCTTCAAGGCCAACAATGGAGCCTTAGCGAGGTAGGAACGTTACCAGAAGCCGTTTCTAACAATGCTATTTGTGAAGGACTCGTAGGTGACAGCCCATTCGTCTTCTCATTCGGAGGTTTGGACAAAACCAAAATCTATACCGGCATACACCTGAGATCCTTCAGGTTCAACACGCTTAGTGGTAAAAGCGAGCGGATACCCGATCTACCGGATACACTGGGCAAGGTAGCAGCAGGTGCCAGCAATGTAAAGGGCAAAATCTATATCATTGGAGGCTACCATGTTTTCAGCAATGGCTCTGAGCTTTCTTCCAACAAAGTGCATCGCTACGACCCCCAAAGCAATTCCTATCTGACTGATGGAACCCCGGTGCCCGTAGCCATTGATGACCACGTACAAGCCGTCTGGCGAGACAGCCTCATCTACGTCATTACCGGCTGGAGTGATAAAGCCAATGTGCCCGCAGTGCAGATTTATAACCCTGCGAAAGATCGCTGGATGACGGGTACTTCCACCCCCGATGACCATCAGTATAAATCCTTTGGGGCCTCTGGTGTTATCAGGGGAGATACGATCTTTTACTTTGGCGGGGCCTCCATGGGCAAAAACTTCCCCATTCAAAACCAACTGCGGGTCGGCATTATCAACCCGGAGAATCCGGCTGAAATCGAATGGTCAGTGGAAACACCAGATGAACAGATTACCGGCTATCGCATGGCCTCTGTCCTGGTAGATGAGCAGGTACAATGGCTTGGTGGCAGCGAGGTCACCTACAACTATAATGGCATCGCCTACAATAAAACCGGTGGTGTCCCCCCTGCCGGACGAGTGTTGATACTAGACTCAACCCAAAACCCAAAGCTCACATACATGAAGGTGTCAGGCCTCCCCATGGACCTCCGCGGCATTGCCTCAATAAGCAACAGCGTAAAGTATCTTGCCGGAGGTATGCTCGCGGGTCAGGAAGTCACAAATAAGATCTTCAAACTGGAATGGAAGAAATAGGACAAGTACTCCATTCAGAGTCTAAAAGAATCTCCTCCTGCTAGGAGGAGTGCCCTTCGCCAGACTTGGAAATTGAGTAAAACAGATTTGGGCGAGGAGGTCATTTAGAGTAGAAACCAAGCATCATTTTTAAATATTTTCAATTTTACCAAACGTTCGGAAACTTTTCTTTGAGCACTTCGGTTAGTAGTGCATGAGACCACAAAAAGTAGATGATCAACAGCTGATGACAGGACTAATGGCAGTGCTCAGATCCAAGGGGTTTGACGGAGCCAGTATGAATGATTTGTCAGAAGCTACCGGCCTGAAGAAGGCCAGTCTCTATCATCGCTTCCCCGGAGGCAAAAAGGAAATTGCGGAAGCAGTACTGGCCTATACCGGTGACTGGAGTGAGATCAACATCTATCAGGTCCTTACTGACCAATCCAAACCTCCATTGGTGCGATTACAGGAAGTTATTGCCAACATTCGGGTATTATATAATGACGGTCAGGCCATTTGTATCCTGCGTGCCCTGACCATGGATTCGAGCCTTCCTCTCTTTGGCAATCTTATTGAAGAGCGCTTTAAAGTGTGGATTGATGCCTTTGTGCAGGTAGGGAAAGACTTTGGTTTCACTAATGAAAAGGCGCAAAAGCTGGCCCTGGAAACCCTCGTCAGGGTGCAAGGTTCACTGGTATTATCCAAAGCACTGGATGACGTGGCTCCTTTCCAGGAAAACCTGATCGAAATCGAAAGAATTTATACGATATAAAAAAATTTACATATCAATTTTACCGATCGTTCGGTAATAAATAAAACATTATGAAAACAAACATCACTCAATGGACACCAAACCAGGTTTGGAACCATATCAATCGACTTACCCTATTTGCAGTTGTACTTTTACTTACAAGCTTTAATGCTCTGGCCACAGAGAAAGATACTGATGGCAAAAAGAACAAAGGTCACTACCCTACCTTACACAAAACCGTAGAAGTCAATGGGGTCGAGATATTTTACAGAGAAGCCGGCAATAAGAACAAGCCTACCATTCTGCTGCTACACGGCTACCCTACCTCTTCCCATATGTTCAGAAACCTGATTGCCGACCTGTCCGACAAATATCATTTGCTGGCTCCCGACTATCCTGGCTATGGACGTAGTGAGCAGCCTCCTATGTCGGAATTTGCCTATACGTTTGACAATATGGCCAACATTGTAGAGGGCTTTATTGAGGCCATGCAAGTGGACAAATTCAGCATATACCTGATGGATTATGGTGCCCCGATCGGCTATCGCATTGCTCACAAATATCCTGAAAGAGTGCAATCGCTTATCGTACAAAATGGCAATGCCTACGTGGAGGGAATGACTGAATTCTGGGATCCTCTGAGAAAATACTGGAAAGACCGCAGTAGTGAAAACGGCAAAGCTTTGGAGCCCTTTCATCAAATCGGAGGCCTGCAATGGCAATACCTGCATGGGGTACAGGACAGTTCTAAAATCAGCCCTGACAACTGGTATGTAGACTTACAGCACCTAACCCGTCCTGAAAACAATGAAATTCAGTTGGCCATGTTTTACGACTACCAAAACAATGTAAAACTCTACCCCCAGTGGCAAGCCTACTTCAGAGCCTATCAACCTCCTACCCTGATCGTATGGGGAAAGAATGATCACATATTCCCGGCCTCTGGTGCACACCCCTATAAAAAGGACATCAGAAAGGTGGATTTTCATCTGCTGAATACCGGTCACTTCGCCCTTGAAGAGGAAGGTGATACGATAGCCGGATATATCGATGTTTTTATGAGAAAAAACAAGATCAGATAAAGACAACCTTATCCCCCTCTCTGTGGTTCAGGAACTAACAGGGAGGGTTTTAACTTTCAAATTTAAACCAGCATACCATGTCACAGAATTTTATGCAACTGGCTTTTACAGATAGTGTAAAAGAAGAGCAGGAGAAATACGGGTCCAGGGTCAGCTATCAGCGGATGGAAGACCGTAATCCGAACCAGACCAAACTCTCTATCAGAGAAACTCACTTTATAGAACAACGAGACGGTTTTTATCTCTCCACTGTGGGAGAAAACGGCTGGCCTTATGTGCAGTTCCGTGGAGGGCCAAGGGGCTTTCTCAAATCGGTTGATGCCAATACCCTGGCCTATGCCGACTTTCGGGGTAATATGCAGTACATCAGCAGTGGCAACATGAAAACCACCAAGAAGGCAGCACTTATTCTGCTGGACTACGCTTCACGTACCCGTATTAAAATCTGGGCTGAGACAGAAATACTTGACCCTGAAGAGCATCCGGAAATGCTGGAAAAACTCACCAATGATAACTATCAGGCCAAAATCGAGCGGATCGTAGTGTTTCGTATCAAGGGCTTTGACTGGAACTGTCCTCAACATATTACACCAAAATTCACTTTTGAAGAGATGAAAGAACTGGTGAAACAAAACCCGGAGTTGCTCGAAGAATTGAAGGGTTGAGTAAAGTCAGGAGAACGCAACAGGACATCGGTCGAAGCGAGACGCTTCGACTGGTCAGCACAAACCCGATACAAAATGAATGAACACGAAAAATACATGAGCCAATGCCTGAAACTTGGCAGAGAATCCATGAAACTGGGGAATGCTCCTGTCGGCTCCGTTCTGGTTTTGAATGGAAAGATTATCGGGGAAGGTCTCGAGTTGGGTAAAACCAAAAACGACATCACCTACCATGCGGAAATCGAAGCAATCCGCGATGCCCTGAAGAACCTGAAGACCTCTAAACTCACAGGAGCAATACTATATACCACGCATGAACCTTGCCTGATGTGTTCCTATGCCATTCGGCACTATGAAATAGCAGAGGTGCATTATGGGCTGGCAACGGGAGAAATTGGAGGGCATTCGTCAGAACACAAAATACTGCAAACAAAGCAGATCTCCCGTTGGTCAGGTCCTCCGGTGATACAAGGAGGAGTGCTGGAACAGGCATGTCAGGAGTTACACAACGAGTTTGTAGCAGCCAAAGAAGCAAATCAATGATTATCCTCTATCATCCGGAAGGAATACCTGAAGCGGACAAATGGAAGGATCAGTTGGAACAAATGAATGCGGCCCATCTGTTAGTGAAGTCAGAGCAGGGAGCACCTTACCTCAAAGAAGGAAAACGGGAAGTGAAAGGAGTTGCGGCAATTGATGCCTTTCTGGCTGAGTATAAAACCTTTATGTCTAGCTGGAATCAGGACCGCTGTGATATGTGGTTCTTTGATGAATAAGCCAGACCATCCTGTCAACCAGAACGGTCTGTCCCATTCGGTCCTGATCAACGGGCTACTGTATAAGCAGCAACAGCGTTATCACCTTTGGTGATGGTGGCATTAATGGTAGGGCCAAAAGATTGTTTAAATGTGGCACTGTTGTCTTTTCCATTCAACGTGAAATAGAGAAAGATGAAATTATTCAGGGCGATCGTGCCCTTAATTTCACCTCCCTCCTCAATGGTGCCTGTTGCTGAAAAATGAGCTATGACTCCCTTTTTAATCACCTTGGGTAATTTCGTAGTCCATTCAGCACCTCCTGTCAGGCTGGCTTCCGTCACATCAGTGCTGTCTGAGTCGGTGTAGTCAATCGTTCCTTTTACTGATACTTGCATAGTGTTTTGATTTATAAATTAAAAAGTACCAGCAAATTAGAACGATTCAGGGTCTCTTAAAGGATTTTATCAGGAAAACCGTCTCTAAGCTGTCTTTTTGGCCTGGTCGGTCAGTTTTTTCAAAAAGAACAGTGCTACAAGCAAAAGTCCCATGGGAATCAGGGTGTAAGTAAAAGCAGAACTGGCTCCCACCTCTTTGAATAAAATCCCGATTAACCTGGAGCCAAGCGAACCTCCCAAAGCTGAGAATATGATGATCAGACCCGACATAGGGCTGTGCAGGCTTTTGGGCAAAGCGCTCAGTACCACTGAATTTAGAAGTGGGTAAATCGGAGCAATAAACAATCCTACAATAGGGAATGCATAACCAATTAGCGGGATATCACCCAGTGTTTCAACACCACTGATGTTCGCCCCAACAGCCTTGGGTAATACGAAAACGACCACCCCCATTGCACCGATAATACAGAAAACCAGTACTGTAACCCAGGAGAATTTCTGAGCGAGATATCCTGCAAGAATCCGCCCTACCCCAAGTGAAATTGCCAGGATGCTGGCCATCATAATGGCAATGTTTTCCGGCAGGTTCAATACGGTATTGTTAAAGGTCGGCAGCCAGGTCATAATTCCCTGTTCGATCATAACAAAGAGGAAGGCACTGACTACAAAAACGATCACCAGGATTCGGAACAGAAGTTGGAACATAGCTGCAAAGTCTTCCATCAGGTTGCTTCCGGGGATTTCTTCCTGCTCTGAAAAATCTGCACGGAGCAAAAAGAGGAAGGACAGTATGGCCAGTCCGGAGAGTAACCAATAAACATTGAGCCAGGCATCAGGGTCGCTTTCGGAATTGAAGGCCGGAAAGAGAAAGTAAGCCAGGGCGATGCCAAACATAAAGAAACCCTCAATATTACTCATGAGGCTGTTATGCTCCTTCTCTCCATTGGTAACCAAACCGATGGACGCATAAACCGAGACCTTGACCAGTGCAAATGATACACCTACGCAGGCGAACAGGAGTTTTGCCGACCAAAAGGAATTACCAAAATACATGCTGACACAGGCCACTGAAACAAGTCCCAACGCTATCAACATAGCCTTTTTATAGCCAATTCTCGGTAAAAAAGAGGCTACCAGAAAAGAGACAATGGCAATGGGCATATCTTTAAACAACTCCAGCACACTCGCTTCGACCTCATCTACCCCATAGATATTCTGGGATTTGAGAATAACAATGCCCACACTATTGAGCAAAATGGCAAAGACGAAATAATTGATATAAAGCGAGAGCTTAATCGGGTTTTTCATGGCGCGTTTCGTTAAGGAGGATTCGGTTAACTCATCAATTAATAAAAAAATCCTGAGTCAGGCACTGTTTGCGACAGACAAAAACTGTCCCCCACCTTCCTGCATACTTTAAATGCTCTTTCAGCAGAATTTAACTATTTTGAAGGAACACAACCGAATATTTAAGACTATGATCCGAAAAGCCAGCCTTAGTAGCATGCTCTTTATCTGCTGTACTCTCTTTGCATTCGCCCAGGAACGCAACATCTCTGAAAAACCCGATGTGGCAAAAAGCCGACAAACCCTTGCCATCAATGGCGAAACGCTTCAACTAAACACGGCAGCCGGAACAATGCGGGTACGCGATGAAAACAACATACCAATTGCCAATTTCGGTTTTACCAGCTACAGCAAGGCAGACGGAAAAAGCGGCAATATTGACAAAAACCGACCGATTATGTTTGCCTATAATGGTGGTCCGGGGTCTTCCTCTTTCTGGCTCCATATGGGAGTATTGGGTCCAAAACGCATTGTGGTTGATGACCCAAACTTCAATAAGGCCGCCCCCTATCAGTTGGTTAATAACGAGTATTCTGTGCTGGACATGGCCGACCTGGTCATGATCGACCCTGTTGGCACGGGGCTGAGTGTACCTATAGGAGACGCTGAATTCAAAGATTTCTGGGGAGTTGATCAGGACATCCGAAGTATCAGCCTTTTTATCACCCAATACCTGATTGAGCATGGCCGTATGAACTCTCCCAAATACCTGTTAGGAGAAAGTTATGGGACCTTCAGAAATGCCGGTGTGATGAACAGGTTACTGAACCAGGGCATCGCGCTTAACGGGGTGATTATGGTTTCCGCAGTTTTTGATCTGCGTACGCTTATGTTTCCACCCGATGATGATATGCCTTATATCGTACACTTTCCCACCTACGCTGCCACTGCCTGGTACCACAATCAGGTAAAAGATCGGCCCGATCAACTGGAGGCCTACCTGGATGTAATCAGACAATTTACCAGCGAGGTATATGTACCCGCGCTCTTTCTGGGCGATGCCATAGCCCCAGAGGCAAAAGAGGCAGTAGCCAGTAACCTGGCAGATTTCACCGGCATTGCTGCAGACTACTGGATGAAAGCAGACCTTCGGGTAACCGCCAGCGAGTTCTTTGCCGAGTTTTTAAGGGAAAACCGTGAAACGGTCGGTCGACTGGATTCTCGCTATACCGGCATCAGCCAGGATGGTATTGCCCAGAATGGTGCCTTCGATCCGCAAAGCTCAGCTATCTCTCCAGCCTATACCCAGGGATTTCTCAACTACCTGCATGAAACGCTTGGAGTTAGTAAGGAGCTCACCTATTCGATTACTGCCGGCCGCAGACCAGGCTTTGAATGGGACTGGACTCATCAGGGCAATGGTGGCTGGGGTGGCAGCATGGCAGCCATCAATACCGGACCAGATATGGCGCAGGCACTCTCACGCGACCCTAACCTAAAGGTTTTAATCCTCAATGGTTACTATGATGTGGCCACCGTATTCTACGGGGTAGAGCATTCAATCAACCACTTGGGCCTGCCCCCCGAAATCAGAAATAACATTATTATGGAGTACTATGAGGCAGGTCATATGATGTATACACATCAGCCTTCACTGGTTAAATTCAAAAAAGATGTAGGAGACTTTATCAAGAATACGTCCAATTGAGCAAATAATAATCGATTTTCACTAGCTTTCGGGAAATTTTCGGAATGAACGCCAGACTAGTCAGAACGCTTAGTATCATCTTGTTAATTGTCGCCAATATCAGCTGCGATCAGGTGAGTAAATCTATGGCCAGGGAACAGATAGAATACGGAGAGCAAATTGAAGTGGCAGGAAGGGCCCTGATGCTGACCAAAGTAGAAAATAAAGGGGCTTTTCTCGGACTGGGTTCCGACCTGCCCGAATGGCTGAAGGACATACTACTCCTTGGACTACCCGGCCTGGTGATGATAGGAATATTTGTTTTTCTACTCATCAAACCCGACCTGACCAAAACTACCATAGCCGGCCTTACTTTTATCGTAGGCGGGGGCATTGGTAATTTGTACGACCGTATTCTTTATGGAGAGGTCACCGACTTCCTTCATATGGACTTTGGCGGGGTTTTCAGAACGGGCATCTTCAATATGGCAGATGTGTCGGTAATGGTAGGCACCGGTCTTATTCTGTTGGAAAGCTTCAAGAAGGATAAGTCGAAAGAAACCACGCCAGCCGATTCGGCACAGGCCTGATTTAACAGCTGATCAATCAGCTGCAGATTTTTTCTTACTAAACATCCAGTTGAAAACGGACCTGTTAAAAGGATCGTTGAGTCGGTTTTCCTGCCCCATTCCCGTTTCATCATAAGTTCGGGTCCAGGCATCGTGCCCCACTCCCGGATAGGTGGTAACCAGCGCCCTCACCTTAGGGTTGGCTGCATTAATAGCATCTACAATTTGTTTAGAACCCCGTTCAAAGGGTATCACCCGGTCATCCTCCCCATGAAAAGCCCAGATAGGTACATCACCAAAGGTTGATACCAGGTTCTCTGCACCAGCACCGGCAATGGGTACTGCAGCCGCAGGTTTGGCCCGGCTCCCCAGGTTGCGGATGTATTCAAAAATGCCCACTCCACCAATGCTGATACCGGTAATATAGATACGCGAAGGGTTTACCCTATACTTACTTTCAAGGTGCTCTATAAAGCTATGCACCTTATTGGGTTGCCAGTCGAAATCGGTAATCATCAGTTGAGGCGAAGCCACCAGCATAGGGTACTCCGGATTCCAGCTACCCTCCTCAATCAGTTTAGGCGGACCGTTTCTCAATACCTTGAAGAGGTCATTTTGCTGTACGGGGTCACCAAAGTCGGAGATTCCGTGCAGATAGATCAGTAGTGGATAGTCCTCACCTACATTAGCATAGTCCCCCGGCTCGTACATATAGTAGGCGTAATCCGGCCCGTTGGCCTGTAAGGGAATAGCACTATGTGTGCCGCCTGTATCTCTGGCCAGTGATATCAGATCTGATTTGGCCGTATCGACAAACGGAGATTGTTCATCAGCCCCACAGGCTGATACGAGTAATATTAAAAATAACAGGCTGAAATACTTCATAAGTGCTTTTCCGGAAGTCTATCAAGATAGATACAGCGTTTCTGTTCTTTGGTCAGGCAACACACCAAGTATTACATTAGTCTTCAGAAACCTTCTTCCTTTTGGAAGATATGATATAATCACAAATAATTATTAGTTTCCCTTAGTATTCGTTCATACAACTAACCAGACCTGAGAATGTTGATTTCAGGTCTTCTTTACAACAGCAAGGTGGTATACTATTCAGTGATTGACGTGATCTTCCCAATTGTTTTTGGGGCTTTCCTGCCATTTATTATCATCCTCTTGGTACGACTGTATAAGGAAGTCAGAGTCATTCAACAGTCACCGGAACCAAATCAGTTTATCTTTAAGCAGAGTATCTGGGAGGTACTGTTCCCCATCCTCTTCCTGATCAGCATGACTCTTCCTAATTGGGATAGGATAAGAACAATCCATTTTATTTTCGGTGTAATAGTCCTCTTGCTTGTAGTTTTTCGATTCTTCTCAAACAAGCTCATCATCGTCTTTGAAAAAGAAGGATTGAGAACAAACAACCAGCGTTTAAAGGTTAAATCTGCCAACATCAGGGCTATCAGAATTTCGGATCATGAGGTGACTTTTCATACAGCAAAGTTCCCAAAACGCCACAGGTTGTATATAGAAAAGCTTGAGGGCAAAGAATGGAAAGAGCTTCAGGAAGAGGTCTCCAGATATGCTTCCCAATTTGATCACATTGAAATTGAAAGGGTATGACTCACCAGGTGTTCAGGATGATTAAACCCGATTACCTACTGTTAATTAGCATACAACACAAATTCAATTAATAGGTATATTTAACCATGAACCAAGTGCTTGGTTCATGCGCGAGTAGTGTCGTTTTTCACATTTCCAGTTCAGCGTAATATGACATTTGTCGAAGAATACTATTTTCTGTTTCTCAGCCTTATTTTAGCTATAGTCCTCAGCTCGATAGTGAGGGATACACTGGCGATAAAAGCAATCCGTAAATCACCTGAGTCCAATGAGTTCATTTTCAGACGTAATCGATGGTCAGTTTTATGGATAACTGTTTTTATAGCTGGTAACTCATTGACTCATTGGGAGGGCTGGACTTTGGGAATTATACTCCTGCTTACCTTATTTTCTATAGTGGTTGCTATATCGCTAATCTATAACTCTGAGGTTGTTCGACTCAACTCTGACTCAATAACTATTAACGGCAGTCGCGAAAAGGTCAAAGTAGCCGATATTACCGGTGTTAGCATTACGGATAGTGAAATCGCTATTCACACGAAAAAATACATCAACCATCATCGCTTAATGACCAAAGATCTGATGGATAAGAAGTGGCCGGACTTTCAGACAGCCCTGGAGCAATATGCGTCTCAATTTGATCACATTGAAGTTGAACGGGCATAACCATTTGGGAAGTGTTAAGAACAACCCTTTTTCAGGCCGTAAAAGATAAAGACTGGATTACAATAACAACCACAGCAAAATCACCAGAAGCAGCAATACAGCCACCCAGATCGTCCCCTTCGCCTGGGTCGGAAACTCATATTGACAAATAGGACAAACCTCTTCAGTCTGATCTATTTCCATAGCACAGGAGGGACATTCTTTCTTCTTCATGACTATTATTGTCTTTGAAAGCTAGTGCTTCGCCAGAGGAAAGCAAAATTTTCTCATCTTGATTGCTAACCATCGCCTCCCTTAAGGGACTAAAAAACGCATGACCAAAACGCTGATCAAAGACGAATTTATTTGTTTAAGGCAACTGCTTACCAGGCGAACCCCTGTCGCCTCTATTGGTCTGCCCCCTAAAAGCAATGGTAAAAAGCTTATTCTCCTTCTCAGCGTATACCTGGTTCTGGATCTGACAATCACCATTATAATTGGCTGGCCCATCCATGTGATTTTTCCGGAAATTGATGAGGCATATGGAGCTATGGAGGGTTTCACTGCACTGGAATTCATGTTAATGGCGGTTTTCCTGGCCCCTCCTATTGAAGAGTTTCTCTTCAGGCTCCCTTTACGATATAGTAAACGTAACCTCCGCATCTGGCTCGTTCTATCCGCTCTGTTTGTCCTGGTCTTTCAATATATCGTCAGTCTTGTCCTTTTTTCTTTGTGGCTCTACTGGCTGACAAGGGGAAAGGACCGGCAATTTGACGTAAAAGTAATGAGGTTCTACAAGCGTTTCGGGGTAGCTATCTTCTGGTTCTTTGCCCTGTTTTTTGCCGCAATACACCTTTCCAATTTCACTGCGAACAGCCTCCCTATTCATTTGTATCTGCCGGCCATTGTACCGCAAATTATTGCCGGAATCTCACTGGGTGTAACCCGCCTCAGATTGGGTTTCTGGTGGGCCATGTTATTACACGCCCTTTTTAACCTGATCGTATCACTCCCTTCATTATAGAAGAGGTTACTCTGAAATGCCATGAGAGAAGTTCACCAGTAATTGACGAACTGGAATAACCACTATAATATCTTAATTTCACTATTACCAAATTGATATGGAAACCTACGACCTCCTATATATTGGCCTCTCTGGCCTCGTTATCTTTATCTTGATCAGGGAAGCCATCAGGCTCTTCAGGTACAAAACGGAGGAAAAGAGCATTGAAGGTGGGAGTGATAAAACCAACTTCTTATTTTTCAGCTACAGCTGGGTAGATAACATTATTCGAAATATTCTTATCCTTTGGATTCTCTGGCGGCAACCGTTAGACAATGGACAAGTTTACCCACTCTTGCTGATGGTAGTTTTCGCATCGTATACCGTTCTTATAATCATTAAATGGCCTTCGGAAGTTATGACCATAGGTACTGACAGCCTGGAATTCAGGTTGGGGAAATCAAGAAGTCTGAGTGATATCAAGGCAGTGACCATAGAGCAGGACCGATTAGTGATTTACGCAAAGAATCACCCTAAGAAAACGAAGCTGATCAAGAGCAGATTTAAAGGTGATTGGGAACTACTAGAGTCCTCTATCATCAATTTTGTATCTCAAAACCCGGAAATAGAGATCAAAGGCACCGCTCCCGGGCCCGTTAAAGCAGAGGTCTGAATACTTCCCCTGTACTTACCTGCTTAATTCAATTCTGATTAGCCTATACCCAAAACTGATTTGGCCTTGTTCAGATAGCTGGTTCTGTCATCCAACCCGTTGAGTCCTCCGTTGATGCGCTTGGTAACCGTCTCCACGTCATCATTGTCGGCATGTGTATTCAGCGAGCGTGAGTTCCAAAACCAAAGGGAGGCAGCTACGGCAGCATGGGCATCGGTAGCCAGCTGATCAGGATCGTTCAGCAAATCTCTGCCAATTCCTTTTCCGCAATTGGTGTAGTTTTCTGTGCCAGTCAGCTGAATAAGGCCTCTGCCTCTGAACTTCCAGCCGTCACCGCTGGCTTCGTCACCATTGCCCATGCGGCTGGCATATACCCTGTTGGCTATTTTCTCAGGCTGTCGGGCATAAGCTTCGGCTGTTTCATCATCAGGAAAATACTTCCCGAAAACAGCTCTTAAAGCAGCGGCACTATAATTCAGATTCTCTGAGCTATATCGAAAGCTACCACTCTCATGGGCTATTTGTGCAATAAAATGGGCGGTACGTAGAGGGGTATGCACCTCAAATTTCTTCATTTCATCATTTAGGGCAGCAGCATACTTATTGATGTTTTCATCAGTGGCATTCGTCATGATTTGCTTCAACTGCTCGATGGTAATGACCACAAACTCTGCTGGTGGCACAGGAGCCACACTCGCTGCGGGTTCAGGTGCAGGACTCGCTTCCGGGCTCTCCCCTGGAATCACAAGCTCCTGCCCTACTCTGAGGGCATTGGGATTATCCATATTGTTTGCCTGAGCAATCTCCATGTACTTCGAAGCACTCCCTAAAAATTTTGCAGCAATTTTTCCCAGTGTATCTCCGGGTTGAACAGTGTATTTGGCCATAGGTTCTGATGTTTTGGGCTATCAAGTTAAAATATTTTGATAGGACTATAAGGATTTAAAAGACCAATATTTGATTAATTTATCCATCAGGGTTCTTCGAGTTGGAAGCTCCTTTGACAACAAAATGAAAAACAGAAGAGTAAAAGGATAACATGCCCAAAGCAATTGTCATAGGAGCCTCCTCAGGCATAGGCAAAGCCCTCGCCCATCTGCTGGCCTCTGATGGATACCAGGTGGGTATTACTGGGCGCAGACTCGATTTGCTGGAGGCTATTCGTAAAACCAGTCCTGATCGGTTCATCGTCAGGTCTTTTGATTGTACCCTGGACAATAACCTTTCTGAGCTGGAAGCGCTGGTTGAGGAGCTGGGAGGCCTGGACTTGCTCATGGTTAGCGCTGGTACCGGAGACCTCAATGAAACGCTTGATGCTTCTATAGAAAATAAAACCAACCTCCTGAACGTAGCAGCCTTCACCCAAATTGTCGGCTGGGCTTATAACCACTTCCAGTCACAGAAAAAGGGGCACCTGATTGCGATAAGCTCGATTGCAGGGTTTCGGGGAAATAAAATGGCCCCGGCCTATGGTGCTTCCAAAGCCTACCAGATCAATTACCTGGAAGGTTTACGACAAAAAGCCCATAGTGAGGGTGGTCATGTGCTTATCACCGACATTCGTCCGGGTTTTGTCGATACAGACATGGCCAAGGGTCCTGGGCAATTCTGGGTGGCCAGCCCGGAAAAAGCGGCTCGTCAGATCTATCGTCATATCAGGAATAAACGGAAAGTCGCCTATGTCACGAATCGCTGGAGGTTGTTTGCACTGCTGATGAAGTGGATGCCCCGGGGACTTTATAAACGATTCTAGCAGTCTCTCCCCTGCCTACTAACATTCGCAATTGAGATCAAAAAAATCTCCACTGAAGGCTGTATCATTGCAATAAGAAACAGAGATGAGCACAGCGACCGAAGCAACCCATGCCCAACGCATTGAAAAAACACTCGATTTTATTGAGCGAGGGCTTAAAGATCCTCTGAATCTTGACCAGGTAGCCGAGGAGGCCTGTTATTCAAAATATCACCTGATCAGGTTGTTTGGGGAGGTATTGGGAGAGACCGTTATGGATTACATACGCAAGCGCAGGATTTCGGCTTCTACCAAAGAGTTGATTGCCACGGATGATTCTATCCTTTCCATTGCCCTGACTTATCAGTTCGAATCTCAGGAAGCCTATACCCGCTCTTTTCAGCAGGTGCTGGGCATGCCACCCGGTAAGTATAGAAGAAAAGGAAACAGACATCAGATACGGACAGATCGCTATACCCTCTCACCCGACAACATTAAAGACTTAGAAAATTTCAGTATGGAACCACGCATTGTAGAAGTAGCAGAAAGAAAACTGGTAGGTATGAAAACGGAAACATGCCTGATGAATAACCAAATACCTACGCTTTGGAAAACCTTTATGCCCCAACGATTTGCTATCAAAAACAGCCTGTTGACCGGATTCTTTGCCGTACATGAGCGTGATACTAATGCGACCTTTCAAAGTTTCACACCCGCCACAGTCTACACCAGCTGGGCCACCATAGAGGTTTCCTCACATGAGCAAATTCCTGAAGGAATGGAGGCTCGAACGTTATCAGGAGGACTGTATGCCATTTTCATCCATAAAGGACCGGCTCAGAACTTTAAAGCCACTATGGATTTTATCTATGGCCAGTGGCTACCAAACTCTCCATACGAAATGGATAACCGGGATCAGTTCGAAATCATGGCAGAGGATTACCTGGGGCCTCAGCATCCCGAAGCTGAAGAGGATGTCTGGGTACCGATAAGACTAAGGGGATAAGGGATTAATGGCCTAAGGTCATCTCTCCGAAAGCTATAATGCCTGAATTGGTGATTGGTGGCAATCAATTGCTTTGACGGAGGAAATGTTGAAGGATTAATGTTGAATGGAGCAGGAAATCGGTCAATCGTTTTGTCAGCATCTGATTAGACAGCGATTATGCTATCTCCAGCAAGTTATCAGTGATTGGTTAATAGTGATTTGGGATTTTGACAAAAGAAATGTCAAAGGATTAATGTTGAATGGCTTGAAGGAGTGTTCATTTTGAAAACAAAAACCAATCCCATCCTTTTTAAGGAGGGGTGGCCAGGGAAAAAGGTCGAAATTGGGAGCAAGTAATCTGGCCGGGGTGGTTGGCGCATTTAATAATGAAATTCTCATCTCCAACTCAGTAAACATCTAATGCAGCTTAATCACACCAGCAAGTTATTGGTGATTGCTTAACTTAGCCGCAAACCAGGAAGCCCATGAAAAGAGTATTGATTCTCCTCTATCTGTTTGTCTTAATAAGCCTGTCTGCTCTTGCTCAGGGAGCCGATCAAAGGCAGGCAGAAATTGATAATCAGGTATGGAAGCCCTTTCATGCTGCTTTTGAAGCCAGGGATGCCAAAGCTCTAAATGCACTTTATGCAGAACAGGTACTTCGTGTTACCCCGGCTGGTGTAGATACAAGGAACCTATTCAAACAGCAGAATATTGACAGTTATGCGAATACCAATGCCAGTGGTACCAAGACTTCTCTGGACTTTTGGTTTGAAAGTCGTCAAACCAGCGATGATACCTCTTATGAAATAGGCATTTTTAAAATCACCGCTGAAACCAATGGCAACAGCAGCACCTTTTATGGTCAGTTTCATATCGTGATTAAGAAAATTGATGGGGTATGGAAAATAACCCAGGACTGGGATTCGCCCAATATCAATGGCAGGCCTATTACTGCAAAAGACTTCAGCCGTAAGTCACCTCTTCAATTCTGAGGGTTGGCAATTTTCCCTCTCAGTTCCTCCTCCGGTCTCTTCACCAGCACAGACAACCTCGAATAAGCATCATCCACCCAGGGATCATACATCTCATCTCCTTGCTGATAGGCTGCTACAAATGTATTGTAGTAAGCAATTGCTTCGTCCTTTCGGTCTAACTTATCATACATTTGGGCGATGCGATAGACGTTAAAACCCCAGGTAATGCTAGAGAATACAATATTGAACGATTGTGATTCTAAGGTGTTGAGATAAATTTCTAAGGCTTCCTCGTACTGACCCTCCTTGATTTTCAATTCTGCCAAATGAAAATTTCGTGGTTTCGCCAGGGCTGTGGCATAGTCCAAAGCCACCCCCTTTACCCTGGTCACTGCCGAATCGAATTTGACCTGTGCACTCTCCATATCTCCACTAGTGTAATCTATAAAACCCGCCAAATTGAAGTATAACAATCTCGCCTGATCCTTTACTTTTCCCAAAGGAGTCACCCTTTCATCGTCAAAGTAAGTCTTGATTATTTCAAGCCGCTCATTGGCTTCAGCCAAATTATCATCATACAACAAGGCTAAGCCTAACATGTAATCCATATCTACCAGGGGCCTATCGGGAGACACCTTGGTTAACACTTCCTTAGTTGCCGCAAGCTTGGGTATGAGGTCATGAGCATATTTCTTCCAAAGTGGAATCCCCTCGAAACTGGCTTGAACCATAAGCAAAAGGAGATCACGTAGTACCCCGGTTCGATCAAAAGATGTAAAGCCTTTTACAACCAAGGTATCATGCTGTCCGCCAAAGTGGGATTCCATAAAACCAAACCAATTGTCTAAACCAGAAAAACTATCATCGATTGCCTGTATTCTTTTCCCTACCTTAAATCCATCATAGATTTGAATTTTTTGGCGAGCGATAAAGCCAAAATCAGGCTTTAAAACCTGAGACAATTCCATGATATCCTGATCAGAGACTGAATCCTGAAGCATTACTCGCCTAAAAGCCATGCCGTATTGCTGCTCAGACTCCGGGTTCAAGCGGGCAGCATAGGCATTGAAGGATTCAAGATCGCCTTCATCCTCCTCAATTTGTATGATATGAATAAAGTATTCGTCCTTAGTAGAATCAAGTTCAATCAATCGCTCAAAATAAGGTTTGGCGTCCGCCTGGTTACCTGCAACTATGGGCCGATGATGAAAAATCGACTCTGCCAGCCCGTTTAGAATTTCCAGTGATTCTCCATATTTCTTAAGCAGTTTGCGGAACTGGTCTTCGGAGGAGATGTCTGAATTAAGATAAGCTAACCTCGCTCGCACGACCTCACCATTTTTACCTTTCAGGTCTTTACTCAGTGCTTCTAATCGATTGAAATAGGGACTATATTCCGTTATTCTTCTTGCAGAATTTCTAACATCATTTATCCAACCTGCGTTTTCAACATATCGATAATAACCCAGGACAAAATTGGTATCTGCCTCTACACTTTCTCTTAAAAAGCCCAATGCCTCTTTATGTTTCCCGACCCTTGCCAGCTGTATGCCTCGTAGAAAAGGAATAATGCTCTCCAGATTATTTGTAGTGAGCACTGCTTCGCTGTCAAATGCACTACCCTGTTCTTCTAACTCATCTGCTACCAGCCTTCGAATGATATTGTCCACACGACTTAAAAGCTCTGCAGCGGTACCGTCTTCGATGATCGCATCGCCTACCGGTTGACCGGCATTATCATACTTGGAAATCTTTACTTCGAGTAAGTCTCCTGCTTGCGTAATACTGCCTAAAATCACCCTATTCGCCCCCAGCTCTTCAGCCGCTTCTGCAGCAGCCACAGGGTTTCGATTGTCTAAACCTTCGGCATTAGCAACACTCAGAATAATGTTGGGATCGGTAGCATTCAAACCTGGCATTGCGTCCAGCTTGCTGCTGATCAGGTCTACCATTCCTTCCTTGAGGTATTGTATGTCCTGACCACCCTGAATAGAAAACGGAAAAACAGCAATAGATTCCGTTTTCCGGATTTCTGTTTCCGCGGGAGTACTGAGATAGAATTTGTCTATCAGCAGAAATACAACAGCAAGACTCAGGATCACAATGGTAAGTCTGTTGATGGTTTTACCTGTCTTGACCGTAATTGACTTTTCCCGGTCTACTGAATCGGTTTTTTTTAATCCATCCGTAGTGAGCTCATAAATCCAGGAAACGATAAGGACGACTGGCAGCCCCACCAGTAAAACCACAATAACCACCGTAACTGACCACTTGGGAAAATTCAAATAAGGAAAAGTGGTGGCTGCAAACTGGATGATGAGCCAGGCAGTAACAGAATAAAAAATGAGGGCTTTTACTACATTACGCTTCTTAAGCTCTTCCCAGAAGTTGTTGAATTTGTCAAATTCTGACATATGTAGTTTTAGTGATTTGTTAAACCTCTCTCGTCTTTGCTTCCTGGTTTATTATACACCTGTGCTACTTGATAAACATTTGGTACAGGATTCCATAAGCCTGGTCCCTTCTGAATGGTTAATCCAGGGATAAACGGAGCAATACGATAGATTCAACACGAGTTAAGTCTATGAAATATAGCCTATTACAGCATTTGTTTTAAGTTTCTGAACGCATTTTTTTATTCCCCGATAAATTTCGTTTACTATTGACCTGATTGATACTCAATGCGCTACAAAGAATTTAACCGAAACAGAGTTCTGGAGATATGCCTGTCTCTATTTTGGCAGCAGGGCTCTGGTGGTGTAGCCATCAGTGATATTGTAGAGGCCACCAATGTTAATCGTTTTTCACTCTATGAGGAATTCAAAAACAAGGAAGGTATTCTCCAGGCGGTAATCGATTTGTATCGCGAAAGATACAGTGCTGCCAAGCTTGAGTTGTTGGAAGCTTCAGGGCCCACATTAGAAGTACTGAAGGATTTCTACCTCAGCTTTCTAAACCCCAACTATAAACATGAGGGTTGTTTTATTATCCACATCGGTACCGAATTGGCCGATACAGACCCCGTTATCAAAGCTAAACTTAAAGACTACCTTAAGGAAATTGAAAACCTGATTTCCGGGTTATTAATGCGTGACCCGGATCTGACTGCTCATCATCAAACTTATGCAAAACACCTGACTGGCTTGTTCTGCACCTCGATGAGCTTTTGCCTGATTCATTCTGAAAAAGAGCGTTTAGAGCACATTACCAATAGCATTCAAGTCATCACTAATAAAAGCAGAAAACATGCCACAGGTACTGAATAATTCGTATGAAGAGCTCGTGCAAAAAGCGCAAGAGCTGTTTTGGATCAAAGGTTATAAAGGTGCAAGCGTTAAGGACCTCGCTGACTACCTGAATGTGAGCACCTCCACGATTTACAATAAGTATTCAAAGGAGATGCTGTTCATTGATTCTTTAGAGTACTATAATCAAACCTGCTCTGACCCTTTCTTAAAGGGGCTGAGAGACAACACCAACGGACTTGAATCTCTCAGAGATTTCTTTTATGCTCTCATTGACGCCTTGCTCGACAAGTCCTTCCCCAGAAGCTGCCTGATGGTCAATACAGTGGTTGAGCTCAGAAACGAGAATCCTCATGTGACCAAATTATATGATCAGTATTTCGATAATCTGGTTACGAGTTACAATGTTGTTTTAGACAAGGCGATTGAGATGGGGGAAATCAAATTCCCTGAGAAAAGAGATGAATACTCTCAGTTTTTGCTGGGTGTAATTTTTAGCCTGAGCATCTTATTCAAAATCAACGAACCAGACGAATTGAGATTGTTTGTAGACGAGCAACTGGCCTTTATCAAATAGTATCTGAACGCCATTTTTTATTCCTCACCCGGTCTGCAATAGATTTGTCATGTAAGATTTTTAACCACAAAAAGATAAAGACATGACTGAAGTAAATGTAACTAAGACCATTCAAGCCCCGGCCAATAAAATTTGGGAAACGATCTCATCATTCAGAGGTATTGAAAAATTCTCACCCATTGCCAAATCCGTAACCGAAGGAGAAGGTGCTGGTGCCAAACGCACCTGCTATATGCCCGATGGTGCCGAAATTCACGAAGTACTGACAGAAGTAGATCAGGATGTGATGCAGCTTCAGTATATCATTACAGAAGGTCCTTTCCCGGTTCAGGGTTATCTTAGCACTGTGAAAGTTACTGAGGTAGACCAAAATAGCTGTACTGTTTCATGGGGCTCACAGTACGAGGTAAGTGATGAGGCTGCTCCGGACATGAAGGAACTCTTCGAAGGCTTCTATAACGTTATCATCGACAGCCTGGAAACGCTATCAAAGGGTAGTAATTAAGTTCTTATTGACCCATTCAGATTGCAAGCCCCACCCGGGGCTTTTATTATGACCCATAGGGAAAACTAAAGGTAGAATCATCTCACACCTCCCCCATCTTGCACTCTCTGCATTAATCCCTATCTTTCTTTATTAAGACCGAATCAACCTTAATTACCTTTATGAAACCGCGGTTTGCCTGCCTGGTGATTCTCTTGCTCTCTGTTACACTCAATAGTAAGGCCCAGAACCTGAGTGAAGACTATATTGAAGCCTGGAAAAATTTCTATCCCTCCCGTGCGCTGAGCAGTGGCATGCACCCCTCCATTTTCTCGTATGAAGACCGCTCTGATGGTAACATCAAAGACTGGATCACCTACAATATGATCACCCTGATAAAACTCTCTGACAGGAATGGATACACCTCCAAAAACCCAATAGACGCCAGGTTGCTTAAAGTTCAGGTGCAATCAGAGATTGATACCTGGCAAAAGCAAATGCTTCATACTAACTCATTATCACTTTATGCCTCGCTGATCAGTAATGCCATAAGTACTGTACTTGAAGCTGACTTTCTAAGCGTTCCGGAAAAAACCAGGCTCGTTGTCTCCAGAATGGAGGCTGTGCGCAAACTTTCCAAACAGGCCCGATCCAACCTGGATGTACTTGACAGGGCGGATGCGGAAAGAGCTATCAGAAGACTTAAGAACATTGAAAACTTCTACAAAAAAGAGCTGGAGTTAACACTGAAGGAAAAAGGTATCAGCCACACTCAAACAGACTTTGACTCTCAAGTTGAGAACACCACCAGGGATATAGGAGCCCTGATCTATCATGTTGAAAATACGCTCTTACCCAAAGCAGTAAAATCACTGGATGTTCTTGGACGTAAGGAGTATGCACGACAACTCTCTTTATACACCGACAGTAAGCTAAGCCCTGAAGGACTGGCCCGAATGGCCCTGAAGGAGATTGAGACTGTAAGAGCACTTATAGGCAGTGTCTCTGAATCTTATCTGAGTACCACCTACCCTGGCAAGCCCATACCCAAAGATTATGAGGCCCTGACCAGAAGCGCTTTAGGAGACATGGAAAAGGATGCTCCGATCAATGCTGCGGATTACCTGGAATTCTGGCAGACGCTTTCTGAACAGGCGGTCTCATTTATCGAGGAGCACAACATAGCCACCCTGCCGAAAAACCAGACCCTGAGGATCATGACCGCACCTGAAAGCGCAGGTGCTGCTGCAAGAATCGGCTGGGTAGCCAGTGCGCCACCCTTTGCTCCCAACCCCATGACTACCCTTTACCTGCCCTCTATTCCTGAGACACTACCCAAGCAAGAGCAGATTGACTTCTGGGCCTCCTTTAATAAGCCCTTCAACAGAATGATTGTGATCCATGAGCTCTTCCCCGGTCACTATATGCAAATGAAGATCAGTCGCGAAAGCCCCCACCCCATACGGTTGCTCTTCCCTTACGGCATTTATACAGAGGGCTGGGCCACTTTTACTGAAAGAGTATTGCTGGATGCCGGTTGGGAAAAAGAGAATCCTCTGACCCTGCTGGCACACCTGAGAAAGCGACTTGAAAATGCTAACAGGGCCTATACTTCCGTTCAGGTACATACACAAGGCTGGACCCAGCAGCAGGTGATGGAATTCTCCACTAAAACATCTCTGGTGGCGCCCCAGTTTGCCAAAAGTCTCTGGGGACGCATCATGCGGTCCCCCATGCAGCTTACCTCCTACTTTCTGGGAGGAGCCCAATTCACCGAACTGTTGGCCTCCGAAAAAGCCAGACTGGGAACAAAATTCGACCTGACACTCTTTATGGATACCATTATGAAAGCCGGCCCGATTCCCATAGATGAATTTCATAGGATCTTTCAGCAAACCATTTCAAAGTAGCAAAGTATTGGAAAGAATAGAACTACAACCCGGATACTCCATTTCGCGCGTGATCAAAGGAGGATGGCACCTGGCCGGTGGACATGGTAGTATTGACGAGCCACAGGCAATCGAAGACATGCACGCCTTTGTAAAAGCAGGCATCACCACTTTCGACTGCGCGGACATCTATACCGGTGTGGAAGAGCTTATCGGTAAATTCCTGAAGCAATACCATGCACAATTCACAGCCGGAGAGCTCCCTGCTGTTCAGATTCACACCAAATATGTACCGGATTACGATAAGCTGGCCAGTCTCAGTTTTGCCGATACCCAGCGGGTGATTGACAGGTCCCTGAAACGATTGGGGGTAGAAAGACTGGACCTTGTTCAGTTTTGCTGGTGGGACTATCAGTTTCCCAAATATGTAGAAGCCGCTACTCATCTGGCCGAACTACAGCGTCAGGGAAAAATCCGGCATATCGGGGTCACCAATTTTGATGCTGCTCACCTGACAGAGATTGTAGAAGCAGGTGTCTCTATTGCCTCCAATCAGGTACAGTATTCTGTCCTGGATCACAGGCCGGAAAAAGACATGGAACCCCTGGCAGTAGCACATAACATTCCCTTCCTCTGCTATGGCACCGTAGCCGGTGGTTTTTTAAGCGATCGCTATCTGGGTGCCCCTGACCCAAAAGCTCCACTGGAAAACCGATCTCTGATCAAATATCGTCTGATCATTGACGAATTCGGAGGCTATGGATCGTTTCAAAACGCATTACAAACTCTGCGAATCCTGGCTGATAAATACCAGGTAGGTATTGCCGAGGTGGCCAGCCGTTATATTCTGCAAAAACCCAAAGTAGGCGGGGTGATCATTGGGGTAAGAAACCGCAATCACCTCGCAGCTTTGCAGCAATTGTCAGGCTTCGAACTGCAGCAGGAGGATATGGGGATCATCCGCCAGTTGGTGGCCAAAAGTGCAGGCCCGAACGGCCATGTGTATGATCTGGAACGTGATAAGGAAGGTAAACATGGCCGGATCATGCGCTACAACCTCAATGAACCTGAAGCATAAATGGACCTGGAACTACCCGAAAAAGAAAACCAACAATCGCTCACTTTCTATGGAGGTGTAGCGGGAGCATTGCTGCCTTTTCTGGTTTTTGTAACAGGCGTGATTACAATTGCGCTTTCGGGAGCACCAGATGAACGTGGCTTCTGGCCCGTGCTGATTGTCGCCCTGGCCATAGGCCTGCTGATGGCCAAAAACAGAAAGGCTTTCTCAGAAGTGGTGATCGAAGGCATGGCCAATAAGATTGTGATGGTTATGATCACTGCCTGGATTCTGGCCTCCACCATTGGTATTCTGATGCAGATTACCGGTTTTGTAGATGCCCTGATCTGGACCTCTGCTCAGCTAAGTCTGAACGGACCGGGCTTTGTCATTGCCACCTTTCTCATCTGCTGCATTGTATCACTCTCCACAGGTTCTAGCTTTGCGACCATCCTCATCTGCAGTCCACTGCTCTATCCGGCTGGCGGACAGCTCGGAGCACATCTACCCACCCTGGCCGGAGCCATCATCGGAGGGGCCACGGTTGGCGATTTTATCGCTCCCGTCTCCGACACCACCATTGTGAGCGCGTTAAGCCAGAAAGCTGAAATGGGAACTACCGTCAAAAGTCGGGTTAAATATATCGTACCTGCTGCTTTAGTAGCCTTGGTAGCCTTCGCTGTAAGTGCGATCCTTTCCGAAAGTACTGCCCAAACGCAAGTAGCTGCACTTAGCGGAAGCCCCAAAGGCCTGCCCATGCTACTGGTGCCGGCATTGATCATTTACCTCTTTCTCAAGGGCAAGCACCTCTTTGTAGGGCTGCTTACCGGTTTAATGTTCGGTATACTGTTTGGGCTGGTGCTTGGACTGCTGCCCATGAATCAGCTGATCTCACTCGACCTTGACAACTTCACTGCCCGGAGCTTTATCATAGATGGCATTAACCGGGCCGTGGGCATCAGCTTTTTCACGATTCTTCTGATGGGCTTGGTAGCCACTCTCAAAGCCAGCGGGCTCATCAAAAAGCTGGTTGATTTCGCTACAGCGCGAAGCAAGACCAAAAGACACACCGAGCTTTGGATCTCAGGAACCATCAGCGCAGCCGTATTACTCACCACCCATAGTGCGGTGGCCATTCTTATGGTATCGGAATTCGCCAATAAGACTGGTGAGAAAATGGGAATCAGTCGCACCAGAAGAGCCAATTTACTGAGCCTGGTCGCCTGTACCTTTCCCTTTCTGCTACCCTATTTCATCCCTGTGATTCTTATGACCAATATGAGTCATTCGGGAGAAGAGTTTGGCATTCCTTCGGTGTCGCCATTGGAGATAGGACTTTACAATTTCGTATCCTGGGCCTTATTGGTGATCGTCATCATTGTGGTTATATTCGGTATTGGCAGCAAAGCAAAAAGCAAACATGAGTGATTCTAAAGAGTTAAGACCGGATCAGTTTGAGCTCTACGACCTGACAGTCGTGGTGGAGAAAATTGAAGGCAAATGTACCTGTGAAATGGCCATCGGTGATTGTTTCCACCTGAAGGGAGGAAAACTCTCTATGCCTGAGGGGAAGAACTTCTGCCTCTATGCGCTTCAGTCTACCCTGCCCCTGCTACCTGCCAAGCAACGAAGAAACCACCCCGCAGACTGGATGGAAACCGACTCACGAGTGATCTGCCCTGACCCGGCCTGCCAGCTTGTAATGCGCATAGACCGGGATAAGCTGCGTGTGCTCAACCATGATGATGTCAGCCCGATTGAGTGGGATGGAATCGGTACTAAAGATTAAACCATGATCAGATTCTTTAGGAAAATCCGACCGGGCCAGCCAAAGTCATTTTACTTTCTTCTTTTCATCCCGGCCCTTTGGTTATGTGCTGGCACAGCTTATGGTCAAAACCCGGGAAAGCCCAAAGTCCTGATTATCACCACAGGGGGTACTATCGCCAATCAGACCAATGCACCGCTCATTGAAGGTCATGAGCTGATCCAGGCCGTACCCGAACTAACCACCTATGGGGATATCGAAGTAGAGGAATTTGTGAATATCGGGTCTTCCAAAATGACTCCTGAAATTTGACTAAAGCTGGTCAAACGCATTAAAGTCATTGTGGATGAGCAACCGAATCTGACCTGTATCATCATTACCCATGGCACCGATACCATGGAGGAAACTGCCTTTTTCCTCAACCTGACGCACAAGGTACAGACTCCCATTGTCATGGTTGGTTCTATGAGGTCTTCTAATGAAATTTCAGCCGATGGTCCGGCCAACCTTATCAACGCAGTACGAGTGGGCATCTCTCCTGAGGCCATTGGCAAAGGGGTAATGGTAGTACTGAATGATAATATCAGCGCTGCACGGGATCTGTTAAAAATGAACAATCGCAGAGTCGATGCATTCCCCGCTACAGAACGTGGGTTTCTGGGCTTCGTAGATCCTGAACGAGTGAGCTTTTATCGCTACCCTACCAACCCGCACACAGTCAATAGTGAGTTTGATGTATATAGCTTAAACAGCCTGCCTCTAGTTGATATCATTCAGGATTATGCCGGCATTGCCCCTGAGGTTCTGTCCTATTTCCTCAAAAGACCTAATCAAGGTCTGGTTATCAGTTCTTTTGCCGGAGGGCGGATGAGTAAGGGGATGTCGGCCATCAACAAGCTTCCTGAAGGGTATAAACCGATTGTCATCGCTTCCAGCATTAAGAGTGGTAGAGTTATGGGTACAAACCCTGAGAATAGCTCCATCGTCATTGCCAACGATCTCCCCCCCAACAAGGCGCGGATCCTGCTGATGCTGGCGCTAACCCAAACTTCTGACATCGCCACCATACAAGCCTACTTTCAGAAGTATTAGTTTAATGGGCCTATGGAAAAATTGCTACAAAAACGACTGCAAAAACACCACCAGGATAAGAATGGGACAGACTACCTTTAGGAAGATGGGCCAGACTTTATAGAAGAAGCTGCCTTCCAATTCAGGATAACCATTTTTTAGTTCGTTGAGCAAAACGTTTTTCTTCAGTACCCAGCCAGCAAAAATGGCAATGGCCAAACCAAGAAAGGGCTGACTGTAAACCGTAGTGGCCGTCACAACCAGATCGAATAGCGCCTGGTAGTTAAACACAATGATCAGGCTTACGAGCCAGAAGAATCCACCGGTAAACCAGGTAGCTTTTTCCCGCTTAATCTTGCGACTATCCACGACATAGGCTACAACCGGTTCCAACATGGCAATGGATGAGGTTAGGGCAGCAATACTCATCAATAGAAAAAACACAAACGCCACCCAGATCCCAATCGAGCCCATGGAATCGAAAAGTCCGGGCAGCACCTGAAAGATCAGGTTGGGTCCGGAGATCAAAGCGCCACTGGCATCGAAAATCTCGGTACCCAGGTTAGAGGCAGCATACATGGCCGGGATGATGAGCAAACCGGCTATAAAGGCTACCCCGATATCGCAAAGCGTCACCAACCAGCCCAGCCGGGTGAGGTTGGCATCTTTACTGGTATAGGACCCATACACCAGCATTCCCCCTACTCCTAATGAAAGTGAGAAAAAGGCTTGCCCCATGGCGCTGGTAAGCAACTTGGGATCCAATATTTTACTAAAATCAGGAAGCAGGTATACCTTCACTCCTTCCATGGCCCCGTCCAGCGTGAGCACATAAATTACCAATACAGCGAAGAGCACAAACAGCATGGGCATAAAACGTTTTGACCACTTTTCGATCCCCTTATTCACCCCTCCCGATACAATAAGTATGGTAAACAGAAAGAAGATGGATGTAAAAACGAGGTTGCTGGTTTCCCCCTGGCTGATTACCCAATCGGCAAAAGCATCGAGACCCAGGGCCCTGCCCACAGGCTCCACAAAATAGGCAACCATGCCTCCGGCTATGATAGAGTAAAAGCTCAGAATAAAGCCCACAGTGACCAGGCCTAAAATGCCAATCCAGAAATAGGACTTACCTCCACCGAGTTTTTTATAAGCATCGGGTGGCGCCAGACGAGTGTATCTACCGATCGTGAATTCAGCCATCAGCACCGGATATCCCACCAGAAAGGCCAGTATGATGTATACCAGTACGAAAGCGGCCCCTCCATTCCCGGCAGTCTGAGTGGGGAAACCCCAGATATTACCCAGCCCTACTGCCGACCCGGCAGCGGCCATCACAAAACCGAAAGAAGATTTAAACTCACCGCGAGAAGAAGCCATAGGTCAATTTTTAGCTAACAATACCGGTGAATATACATTTTATGAACCAGATAATTGACCGGAAAAAGTATCTCCGGAAGAAGGGATAATGATTACTCCCCCATTCACTGAAAGGATTCTATGAATCAGCTCTCATTCCAGGTGTAGAGTTTCAGGCGCCTAAGCACTTCAATAGCCAAAATAAAGCTCACACAAACTGTTAAAAAAGTCATCAGCATTTCTGCCAGAGGTAAGTCTTCCCAACCGGTGGATTCCATGACAAAGTTGACCAATCGATCGATGATGAAGGCCAGGACCGCCACCACTAAAATGCGTAATGCCCGTTGCCAAATCTTCCCTGCATCGGAAGGGAATCCAACCTTCACCAGATAAGCCATCACAGCGAGAAGCCCCAGCAATCTCCCTGCATTTTCGTTATGGAGCAAAGGTACCCAGGGTGCCATTAAGGCCAGGGGAATGGCAATGCAGGCAAAAGGTAACAGTGCCTCTGGCTTTAAAGACTTATAATCTGACCTGATCAAAGGCCTCAATAAAAGAGCCGCCAGTACCACTCCCGCCACTCCTACTAATACTCCGCCCAGTACATCAGCCAGAAAATGCCTGCCCAAATACATGCGCGACAAGGCCATTAACGGCACCCAAATTGCAGAGAAGACAAACAGGCCCCTGGAACGAAAGAAGAAAGCGATGCCCACAAAAAAGGCAGTGGCAGCACTGACATGTCCTGAGGGCAGCCCATAGCTCCAGTCCGGTTGGGCAGCAACAGCCTTAAGCGCCCCCTGAGACGGAAGTGACCAAAAACCAGTTGCTCCACCATTTTCCACCAGGGGATTAATCTGTACCTGACCAGGTTCCACGACACTCACATCCACCTGACTGGGGCGGGGAAATTTGATGCTGTTTTTAAGGGTAAAAGTCAAAATACCCACAATGGAGGCTGCCACAATTACAGACAGACTCTGTTTCAGCCGAAAGCCAAATATGATAATGGTCATCAGGATGCCATAAACAATGGAGTACCCAAGGTCTGAAACAGTTGTCATTAACCAGTTCAGGGCGGGTGATTCAAAAGATTGTAGCCATATAATCAGTTCTGTCTGAAACATGCGTTCATCATTTACTATTTGGAAAAAATGTGAAATAGAAGAGCTGTCGTACTATTGATCTTCGGTCAGCACCCCGTTTTTGAATGTGAGAGACTGCTCCTCACCATCACGGTAAAAAAGCGTACCAGTACCATGGCGTTTGCCTGCTTTCCACGCTCCAACATATTTGAGGAAACGGCTTGTCGGCTCATACCAGTAGGTACCCCTACCAGACCTCAGTCCATTCAGAAAGGTGCCCTCAAAGTAATCGCCCTCATCGTTGTAGGAACGGCCAGGACCATGCGCCAACCCACCCTGATAATTGCCCTCATAGGTATCACCATCCAACATGGTAGATTTTCCAAAGCCCTGTGCTTTCCCTTTCAACAGAGTGCCGTCAAAAGTATGATACTTATATCCGTTTTGTAGCAGGATGAGCTTCCCCTTGCCATGGGCAAAACCATCAACACAAGCTCCGTCCCAGGTGAAGCTTCGGTTTTCGTAATTGGTGAAGGTGAAAGCTTTGCAGCCTGTTTTTTCTTCCAACATCCAACCGGCATTTCCTGTAGTTCCACTAAAACGTATAACAAAAAACAAGATGATTCCGATAGGTACCAACTGAATGAGCATCCATGTCAAAAACCGTATGTTTTTTAAAAGCCTGATCATCTCACATCAAAATCAGGGACAACTTAATAGCGACAGGAAAGATTCGAAAACCCATGTTACGAACTGCATTACTTTGTGATTAACTGCTTTTCGATTCGGCCGTTTTTTCCAGGATGGTTCTCAAGAGCTTAATTTTGGGCCGGGCAACGGGGATTTTCTCTTCTGAGCCATCCACTTTGATAAACAGTCCCTGGGAATTGCCCTGTGACGATTCAATGGCCTGGAGGTTGACTATAAATGAGCGGTGACACCTGAAGAATTCGGGCAAACCCAGCATTTGTTCCTCTACCTGCTTCATCGTGGCCCGATACAAAGGAGGTGCTGCTTTGGTCTCATCTCTAAAATGCAAGGCAATGTAATTACCTTCTGCCCTGATATACGTCAATTCATTGGGACCAACTTTCACCAGATTACCCTCCAGCATTAGTTCAATGACTCCCGCTTTTCCGGCATCACTGGCTAGCTTCCCAGACTCCAGATTCTGATTTAAGGATTGTGAGAGTTCAAGGTGCCGTCTTGCCAGCAGGTTGTACCTGAAGAGAACTAAAAAGAGCGAGGCAGCCAGCCCGATGATCATTATTTTCAACAGAGATTCGAGTAACTGCGGGCCCGAAGTCATGAGAAAAATATTCTGCTGGACAAAGAAGATGCTATAGATATGATTCCATAGTCCGAGAATCAGAAAATTATAAGACAGGAATAAGAGTGCTTTGCCAACCGTCCATTTTTTCTCCTCAAAAAAGGATGGAAAAAGCCCTGGCACCCAGTAATAATTGATGCCTGCAGTAAGACTCCCAATAAGAAAATAGACAAGAAAGTGTTGTGTCTGATGAACCACTGAAAAACCAAAGGGCTGCAATACCACAAGGATCAGACCTCCAAAAAGCGAGAGTGTTAAGATGGTATCTCGCTTCTCACGGTTCGTTTTTTCGAAGGGGTATCTCGCTTTCAGCCAGGTTGAACTCATGACAATTCATTTGGTAATTCCGGGATCACTCCCCGAACTTCAATCTATAAAGTCCGAAAACGACAATGGAAATCAAAACCATAGCCGAATTAAGCCACTTTAGCCACCAGTCGACTGCTATCAAAATGCCTATCTTAAGAGCTTAATGATAAATGGTATCGCTTTTTCATGATCAAATGGCTTAGAAAAATGAGAGCTCAGTATAAATCACGGATAGCCCCCGGCCCCTAAAGGGGTGCCTGTAAGACGCTGTTATGGAAAATAACAAACAATTTCCAGGGATGCATGCCGGAGCCTCTGCAAGAATTTTCCAGCTTGCCAGAAAGCTCAGGGACAATATGACCATTCCCGAAAAGAGGCTTTGGGAATTTCTAAAGAGTAGACCCAATGGTTTCAAATTCAGAAGACAGCACCCCTGTGGTGAATACATTCTTGATTTTTACTGTCATGAAAAACGACTCTCAATTGAAGTGGACGGAGAAAGTCATAACAAAGCCAATCAAGTGGAAAAGGATGCTACCAGAACTGATTTTTTAAGACAAATTGGTATTAAGGAATTAAGATTTCAGAATGAGGACGTTTTGAACCAATTGGAACGAATAGTCTCAGCAATAACCCTTGAACTGTGCGAGGGATCCCTTCAGGGAAAACAAGGGCGCGCGTTGGAAGAAAACAAAGAGAAATGATCAAATGTCTTAGAAAAATGAGACAACGGAGTACGCCTCATTACAAAACCACACCACTTGGCCTAGTGGTCATTCCGCTAATCCTGACTGCTTTTTCCTGCAATCAATCCCCGAATATGGATACAACCTATGACTACGGTACCGAAAGTGATTCAGCACGCTATTATTTTATACTAGGCTGGGAAGAAATTTTAGACAATGGTCGCTGGACTGAATCGGAAACGGCTTTTCGCAAAGCCATGGAGTTTGATGGAGACTGGGCAGTGGGCAAAAGTCTGGTGGGTCGGATTACGCAAAATCTGGAAGAGCGACAGAAATTGATTATAGACTTAGAAGCTGTGAAAGATAAGGTCGGTATGGATGAGCGCATATTGCTGGATATTTTCATGCCCTCTATGCAAGCTATGAACAACCGGGATCAGGGAATCAGCACCTCCCCTGAGGACCGTAAAGCGAGAAGAACTCAAGCTGAGGCTAACTTTCGCAGATTCGTTCACAAGTACCCTGAGGAAAGCTATATCAAAGCAGAGTACATAGAGACACTCCATGCCAATCATGGCGCAAAGACCGCCCTGGACAGCTTAAATATACTAGCTTCTGAGGAGCAGACTGTTCTAGGTTTCTATATCAGCTACCGAGCGACATTAGGGCTTGAGCTCGGAAACACAGAATACGCCACAGAAAAGCTTCAGTCATATCGCTCTCTTTTCTCCGACCTCTCTTATACCACCACCTATATGCTGCAAGCTCAGATTTTAATGGCCCAAGACAGTCTTCAAAAAGCCAGCGAGCTGGTCAACAAAGTAGTGACTATGGACCCCAATCATTTGATTGCGGTGGGTATGCAAAGGAGGATTAAGGCTGAGCTTGAAAAGGAAATCAAATCGAATCCCGGAAACTAAATTTAACCCAAACAAAATAGCGGTTATATGCTATCGTTAACCATTCTCATGAACTCTTAACAAGCAACCATGCGAAACATCTCGCTTATCATACTATTGGCCGTTACCGCATGCAACACCTCTCCCGAAGGCAACCTGGTTTACCAATCGGAAACGCTTGAGGTAAGAAAAATAGCAGCGGGTACTTATGTACACATCACCTTTCTGGAGTTACCGGATTATGGCTCCGTTCCCTGCAACGGCTTAATCTTTACCGATGCCGGTGAAGCGGCCGTATTCGATACTCCCTCAGAAAATGAGGTCTCTGCCGAGCTGATAGACTGGATTGAATCAGCACTAAATGCCAAAGTAAAAGCGGTGGTTGCCAATCATTTTCATGACGACTGTCTCGGAGGTATCAGGGAGTTTCACCGAAGAAGTATCCCCTCCTATGCAAGTCAGGCGACCATCGATCTGGCGAAGAATGGAGATTTAGGAATTCCCGAAAATGGCTTTGAAATGCTTCAGGAGTTGACCATTGGCAATAAAAACGTAATCAACCGCTTTATGGGAGAAGCGCATACGCGAGACAACATCATCAGCTACATTCCTTCTGCGAATGTATTGTTCGGTGGCTGTATGATCAAAGCTTTGGGTGCCGGCAGAGGCAACCTGAACGATGCCAATATCAATACCTGGTCTGGCACCGTACAATCCATAAAAGACGCTTACCCGAAGCTTGAACATGTGGTACCCGGCCATGGTAGAGTGGGCGGAACGGAGCTACTGGACTTTACCGCGGAGATGTTTAAGAACGACTGACATTTCTAACATACACAAACAGTCTTCATTATCGCCTTAAGTACCTCAGCAATCGGTAAGAGCCAAAAGCAATACATATAATTAAGACCAGGACAATTCCCAAGCCGATCTTCGCCATTTTAGGAAGGCCATTGCGGATATTAAAATTAAAGACCGAAGGTTCAGGCCTCAAACCAGTGAATTCACCACGATAAAACTGCGGCATTGACTGCTTCACGTCCTTTCGGTAAAGGATATCTGCTACATGACCAAGCCCTCTGAATTTCACTAACTGACCATTGGGCAGCTTAGGCATCAGTTTTTCCTCAATGTTGTGGGTGGGTGTGGAAAAATCCAGTGTGCCATTTAGCAAAAGAACCGGTGTCTGAATTACTCTGTCTTCGTTAAAATCTGGTTGTTTTGTGGGCCATTCCTTACCAGTATCCATGATGAGCGCTGATAAAGGCGAGCCCAGCGCTGTCTTCTTTTCCTCTTCCATTTCATTAAAGTAGTCCACATCAGGGTTATAGTCGATCAGCCCTTTGGCCAGAAAATCACCCCAAACCATCATCTTGGGAAACGTGAAATTATAGGCCAGACTTATCAGGGCTATACCGCTATAGTCTCCATCGGCCGCCATGAGATAGGCGTCAACCACTTGTTGAGCAGTCTCTACATGGTATAGCATCCCAAAGGTTGCGGTTCTTACCTTACCAACATCAATCCCCAACAGCAGCCAGTGCCCGGGAGCATTATCCAATACTGTATTCATGGTTCCAGCCAGATCGGAGGTCTTTTGGCTACAATAAGGGTCTGCCTGGCAGAGGATATTGAGCTCATCCAGTTGTTTTTTAAACTCCGCTTCTGTCCATACAAAACCACCTGGCACACCAGTGCCCACCAAAATGGCCCTGCTAATAACAGAAGGATGTTCTTGCATGTAAATCTGTGAAACACGTGTACCATAACTCCCTGCCAAAAGATTGATCTTTTCATACCCCAGGGCCTCACGTGCGGCTTCCATATCTTTAATGGTCTGCTCAATCGTAAAGCCATCTAAATCAATTCCAGATGCCTTCAATCGAATTGCACACTGTTGTGCAGCCTCCAGTAACCCTTTTTGTGATTTTTGACTGAGCAGGTTTTTCCCAACGCCTTTAAGCGCCTTTTCCATTTCCTCACAATTCAATTTGATTTTGCCATCGACTCCCCGATACCCCACTTCCACGACATCGTAAAAAGACGTAAGCTCTGCAGGGGGATTATAGCTTAGATTAGTCTGCCCGGGACCACCCGAAAACCAAAAGACAGCCCCCAAAGAACTGTCAGCCATAGATTTAAAAATCCTCACCGGCAATTCCAGCTTTTTATCCGAAGGTGAATTCCAATTTTGAGGAACAATGAGTTTACCGCATACCAGGTTCGGACGTTCAGCATCGCAACGTTCGTCACTTATATCAAGTTGTTGTGATTGTAATGCAGCACAACAACAGAGTAACAAAATCGAAGTATAGATTATTTTAAATGACCACATATTATCCTTGTTGCTTTGAACTGCAAGTTTAGCCCTCTAATTTCCATGAGCACTTAACAATTGTTAATAAATGGAATTGCCAGAGCCAGACAAGGAGCAAATCAAAACCCTGTTCGACCACATTTATCAAATTGATGAACAAGCATGGGCATCAACTGTTCAGATCATTGAATTCCAGAGTCTTCAAAAAAACCAATTACTGGCTCAGGCAGGCAAGAACTTTGTTTATGAAGTACTAATCGTAGAGGGCGTTATCAGAAGTTTTATAACAGATGAAAAAGGGGCAGATTATACACTGGAATTCTATCGAACCGGTGATTTTTTAGCGCCACATTTTTCCAGAACCCATGAGGCCAGGAGTTTTGTGAGCCTGGAAGCTTTGGGGCCTACCAGAATAATTCTCTTAGAAGCAACACAATTCACTCAGTTGAGGCGAAGGCATGATTCACTTATGAACTTCGGGGCCAAAATATCGGAAGCCGAACTGTTCAGAAAAACCAACAAAGAGATCAGAATGGCCACACGTACAGCCAAAGAAAGATACTTCGATTTTCAGAAACGGTATTCAAAACTGGAAAATCTCATACCTCAAACTGTAATCGCTTCTTATCTGGGCATTAGCCCGGTCTCATTGAGCAGACTAAGAGCTGAGAAACAATGATACATCCTCTGCCCGCTTCTGTTTTTCAAGGGTTGGCACAGAGGTGTCGGATTTTACGGCAGAGATGTTCAAAAAGATCTCGCTTATTCCGGTAAAGGCAGAACCACTTCACAATTCATTCCTGAAATAGTCTTGTTTCCAGATTCACTACCTAACCAAGCTATAATTTCATGTCAGCTAAATTTATATCAATTGACCATCCTGATGTCTGACAATCAGGAAATGCCGGATAAAATGTTAAGTTTGTTGATAAGCCAGTGGCTCATCAGGACCATCAACCAATCCAATGCTCCGACTTTTTAAGGAACTCCAACGAAGAAACGTAGTAAAAGCGGCCATCTCCTTTGTAGTACTCTCCTATGCCTTGTTGGAAATCGCCACCATCCTAACCCCCATCGTTGGTTTAGATAAGAGCTACACAAGAATCCTGCTAATCATACTCATTGTGGTTTTTCCCTTCTGGCTCATATTTGCCTACATCTATGAGTGGACCCCGGAAGGTTTTAAGCAAACAGATAAAGTCCCTGAAGAAGAATCACTTCACAAAGCCACCGACCGAAAGCTCAATCATTACATCATTGGTGGTTTATGCATCATTATCGCCCTGCTCATAGTTGACCGCGTTTTCAACTTCAGTGGTGACATTATTCAGAGTAGTAAAGAAAACATCATCGTGGTGCTTCCTTTTAGCCACCAGAGCCAGGAAGAAAATGATGAATTTTTCACGGAAGGCATTTACGATGATGTGATTATCAAGCTTTTGGCGGTAAAGAACTTCCGTATCATCTCTAAGTCGGTTGCTGCCGAGTACAAAGACCTGAAAGGCGATATGAAAGTGCTTGGGAAGCGGTTTAACGCCAGCTATGTACTTACCGGAGCCGTGAGAAAATACCAGCAACAGGTGCGCATTACCGCCCAGCTTACCTCCACTGCAAATAACCAGACCGTATGGTCAGATGAATATGATGCCGAGCTTAAAAACGTCTTTGAGCTGCAATCAAACATTGCCACAGAAATTGCCAAAAAGCTACAAGCCAGTCTCACCACAAAAGAAAAGAAGGACATTGAGAGCGTTCCCACCAAGGTGCTGTCGGCCTATGAAGATTACCTCAGAGCCCGTTATATGGTCAATCAGCCAAGGGCTACCTTCGATGTCTTACAGGAAGGTGTAAGACTGCTGAACAAGGCCGTGGAGGCCGACCCTCAGTTTGCCCAGGCCTGGGTACTTCTGGGGCAAGTGCATAGTGTAAGGTATTCCATGCTGATTAGAGACCCCAACCGGAAAGAAGAAGCTCGTCTGGCGGATAAAGCCACCATCGATGCTTTAGAAAGAGCAAAGAAACTATCACCGGATAGCTGGGAGCTGCTATCAGAAGAAGGTTTTTATCTGAAAAATGTGAAGAATGATCAATTAGGTGCACTCAAGGCATTTGAAAAGGCGGTAGAACAAAACCCGAGCGATGCTGTTTCCATGAGGGAACTATCCCATATCTACACCTTCCTCGGAGAACCAAAGAAATCTATTGAGGTATTAGAGAAGGCATTTAAAGTAACCCAGAGTAACGGGTCGATCAGCGTGGGGCTCACATTTGCTTATGAGATTATGGGTGAATACGCCAAGATGATACCCATGCTGGAAAAGCTTGCAGAGTTTTACCCGAAAGAGAAGCACTACCTCGTAGAAGCCAAATACTATCAGTTTTTACTGGATGGCAAATTATCCTCATTCCTCGCTTTCAAAGAAACGGTAGAAAATACACAAACAGAATTTCCGTGGGATGAGCGCGCTGTGAAGAATAAGGAAATGGTGGTAGCCATGTTTAACAACGAGTTTGACGCCTACCATGAAGACTGGAAGGGGCACATGAGTGCGCATACGCGAAGTCATAATGAATGGATCTGCCCCATGGTGGCCAATGACAATATCAACCATGCACGATTGATGCTACAAATGGGAGACGCAAAAGAAGGACAACAACTACTTCAGCAAGTAAAAAACATTGTTCTTAAACCAATCAACCATTTTTCTGTCTGCACTTTTGACCCCGAAGTCTATTTACCCAAACTGGACTTTCTGGCGGGAGACAAGGAGCTGGCGAAAGAAAAGCTCGAGGAAATCGCAATGAAGGTAATCCCGAATAAGAGCTTTCCTACAGGAGCTGTAGAACGTGCTGTACTCGTACAGGCGGCAGACCTGGTTTATCCCGAAAAAGCCTATTCTTACTACAAACAGATAACCGATAACTTCATCTCATTCCTGAGCTTCGAGGCCATTTGTGCAGACCCCTGGACCTACCCTAACCTAATCAGAGACCCCAGGTTTATCGAAGAGGTGAAAACCGATGGCCGCTTCGTTGAATTCTTAACAAAGTTCGGTTTTCTGGAAGGTTAACACTTCGGTTCTGAAGTTTTTGCTCCTTTTGATTAAATTAATGCCGGAGTTTACGGAAGGCTACCATGTCCTTCCCGTTCCTTGTTCATTTAACTAAAACCGTTATGCTCAGGCTTACACCACTCCTTTTATTACAAGGCTTTTGTATCTACCATGCCTATAAACACAAGGCGGACTGGAGGTGGTACCTTCTGATCATAATACTACCTCTGATTGGTTGTCTCATTTATCTCTATGTCAACTTTGTCAATAAGCAGAATATCAATACCGTTTCGAAAGGGGTAAAGTCTGTCATCAATACAAGCTATGAGTTGGAACAACTTGAAAAACAGATGGCCTTTTCAGATACCATTCAGAACAAAACCCTGGTAGCGGATAAATACGTGGAGCTGGAGCGCTATTCAGAGGCTATCGATTTGTACGAATCCTGCCTGGAAGGCTTCAACGAAAACGACCCTAAAATCATTAAGAAACTTACCTGGGTATGTTATCTCACCGAAAACTATGAGCGATCTGTTTTCTATGGAAACAAGGTAAAAAGTGACCCCTATTTTCTAAAATCCAAAGATGCCATCGGCTATGCCTGGTCACTGTTTTATGTGGGTCAGCAGCAGCAATCAGAAGAGCTATTCAGCAAAATGGATGTGGCCTTTGCTAACTATGTGCACCGCATGGAGTACGCTAAATTCCTGCACGAATCAGATCGGCAGACAGAGGCCATCAGCAAACTTGAAGAAGTGATGGCCGAGTTTGAGCATATGGAAGTACGCGAAAAGCGTGAACAAAGAGGCACCATAAGGGCTATTCAGCAGCTATATGACCAATATCTAAGAGGCACCTAACGATCGCTTAATGAGTGTCCGTCCACAGAGTAGGAGCCTGGACGAGAAAGTTCGCTGGTAAGGCTTGTGCTTGCGCATCATAGTGCTTCAGCACGCAGGTGTGAAATTTCAAAAGGCACAGCTTCCTGGTGGAAATGAGCATTTTTGAAATGAGCGTAACGCGGCCAGAGGACTTTATAGACAGACTCTAATGAGAATGTGAGGACCGTTCGAGGTCATCCAACTCTGATTCCAGTGAGTTTAATTCTCTGCTATTGTCAGAGCTTAAGCGTTTGATATCTTCAACATCATCTTCCAGATCATCAAACTTGTCCTCCAGGTCATCTATATGATCTTCCAGGTCGTTGATACTGGTAGGAAAGAGTGATACGCTTCCCGTAAATCCATAGAGTTTTCTGTTCAAAGTCTTGACCTCTGCCTCCAGTTCCGTGATTTTCTGATACAACACCTGAAAGCTGGTGTCGTTTTTCGCAACCAACGGATCATTTGAAGACCCGACAAAAGCCGACCTTGTAGGACTGGTAAACTGAGAAAAAGCAAAAATTGTGATTACTGCAATGAGAAGTAAGTTTTTTAAGTTTTTCATGCCACAATCGTTGCAATAATCATTCCATTGCGTCTGTACTTCTAACTCAATCTTCCGAGTCCATCCCTCCTGCCACCAGCATAGCTACCCAATCTGTTTTATATGAATATAAGACAAATTGCGCCTCAAAAACTATTACTTAATAGATGTAGAAACTTAAGAATCTTATTATATTAATTAAAATTTATCTTAGTGCTATAACCAATCACGCTCCCTTTAACGACTGTCGCTAAGTAGTCCGCTCAATCCATCGCCTCTGCACCTATGCCTGCCTGTAAACCCGCCATTCTCAAGTACCCTAATAAGTCGGCATCCAAAGTCGATACCACATCCCCTTCTCAGCCAAAGGGGGTGGTGCAAAAGGTTGGTTTGGCCATGCTAAAGAAGATGTTTAAAACTGCTCCGGTTGATGAACCACTAATTACAAGAAAGCATGGTAAAACAGCGGACGGGAGATTTGATAAAACAGGTGCACATGAATATAGAATAGACGGAGGAAAGGGCAAAGCGCACAAAGGAGTGGATTTAAAGGGAGAAACGGGCGATGATGTTTATGCAGCTGCCTGCGGTACAGTAGACTATATAGAGTCTACAGATACTTACAAAAGCGGAAAAAAGGGAGGTGAATTTGGCAAATATGTACAAATACGCCATGCCTCAAATGTATACTCGATATATGCTCACCTTTCTGAGATTTCTGTAAAAAAGAACCAAAAAATATCCCTCGAAGATGGTAAGGTAAAAATCGGAGAGATTGGTAAAACAGGAAATGTGGGCGGGCATGCACATCTGCATTTTGAAATAGCCATCTATGACTCAAAGAAACACAAGAAGTGGAAAAACAGAATTTTGATTGACCCCAAAGATATTTACGGCTTTAAACAGGAGCCGGAACCACCAAAAGTAGAAGCGAAACCAAAAGAACCTCAACCATAATTAAAAAACCATGGCCAGCCAGTTTTCAGAAATATTACAAATCAAGGAACCAGGAGGTATTGAGCTTACCGGAGAAAAAGAACATCAGGGCAGGGCTCCTATCGACATATCTATTTCCAGAACAAATTCAATCGAGTTTCCATGGGAAAGTGCCATCGGTATTTTGCCTGACGACATTGATGTGTTCAAGGAAACCATCAAGCTAAAGCTCAATATATCTGCCACCAGCAACTGGGAGTTGTTTAACCTCGATGGACTCATTTATAAAGTAAAAGATACTGACAAATTTTACTACACGGTGGTACAATGGGTTACAGCAGGAGAAGACACCCCACCCAGCCTGAAATCAGAGTCAAAAGTATTGATTTATAATCAGTTGGATGGACACTACTTTGAGCCTTATCGACAAGAAGTCGTTGATGGTGCAGCGATATATACGCTTTATACAGAAACTGATTTTACGGCTGATACTATTTCAGAGACCTTTAACGGTATTACACACCTGAAAAGAGTCTTCAGGCCCGAGGCTCCTGATATACCGGAGTTTGAACTCCCTGGAGTAAGCATTCCCAGACCTGTCAACCCTATCAGTGGTGGGCTTTTTCATATATTCAGCGGTTCATCCGCTCCAAATGGTGGAGGCCAGGCAGTGAGTCTTGCGGTAGGCAACCCATTGGGTCACTTTGGAATTCCCTCGGGTCCTGAGTTCACATTACCATCAGATGATTCTCAATTCATTACGGGTAATTTGGTAAAAACCCTCTTGGATGGTGCTAAATCCAGTCACTCAATACCAGACGCAGATCCCATCAGGGAAGTCATAAAAAAACCTTCAGATTGGAAAGCTCAGGAAAACCTGGAGTTTTTCTCATTGAAGCAGGATACGACCAGCACAAATAGCAACGCCCTTTTGCTTAAGAACACACTGGATACAACTGAGCAAAACCTCTTTTATGAATCAGTAGCTGACGAAAAAAACTGGATCGCACGGCTGAGCGATCGCTACTACCTCATCACCCTTGAAAAAGAAAACCTCAGCTTCAATACATTGAGTGCCTTCCTCAACGATTGGGACACTGAAATACAAACCATTGACCTGATAGCCTATAAGCAAGGTTCTGGAAAAATGGTCAACACCCTTCCATCATCTCAGTACTTTGATGTGACGCTGAGCGCCATTATGGACCTTTATCAAGATATACAGGCCTTGAAAAAGCTTTCGGGAGGGAGAGATGAACTGGCCAAAGCACTTGTATCAAAAATGAGTGGCATTGCCGATTTCGAGTTCTCAGAGTTCAAAGATGCCATTGAAAACATTGAAGAAAAGCATAACTCTCTGATAAATGCCAATAATGAACTGCTGAGGGAAGAGCGCATATTAAAAGACCGGGTAAAGAAGTTTGGATATGAAATAAGGGAAAAGGATGGCATAGCTGAGATTTACCAGAAATATACCGTACTGCGTATGATCCGGGAGGCTTATCGCATTCGTATTGCACGCAGGATTCGCATAGGCCCTTTTAAAGTAAGGGTAGGCTACAGATGGATTACCCGTTACAGAAATAAGCAGATTACCGTTAACAAAGAACGGTTGATCAATGTACCGGAAACCCCCTGGGCGGATGAGGTAAAACAGCTGGAGGAAAACCAATTTGCTGTCCACATTTTTGCGCTAACCAATGACGGCTATGTTTCGAGAGAAGGCGAATCCTTAAATGCCATCATGCAGGAATGCGAGCTCTCTGAAACAATCAGAATGCGGACTGCAGTGATGATACCACAATATGAGCAAAGCGCCACCAGGGGGCTTCGTCTCATTGGTTTTGACCTGTTTGTGAGGCCATTACCAGGCGATGTGCCTTCTGCCATTCCGGACCTGAGTCTGGAAGAAAGTCTGGCCTACCGTGCCTCCTGGAAAGGCGTAGAATTGAGCGAGTTGATAGAGTCAATTAACCTGGCTCCGGGAGAGAGTAGAACCATTGCCATTAAGCAGAGCTTCGAATCGCAAAAAACACAAACACAATCGGTCACCACCATTCTGGACGTAACAGAAAAACAGTCATCCTCCTTTTCCGATTTCTTTGAACAAACTAACAGACAAACCAAAGAATCCGTCAAAACCAAAGAATGGAATGCCAAGGCCAAAGGTAGTTACGGTGGGTTTGGAGGGAGCGCCTCTGCCAGTGGCTCCAGCAAGCAAACCAACAAGTCCTTTGCTCAGCAAATCAAAAGAGCGGCTAATCAGTCATCACGCGAAATGAAGAAACAGTCGAGGGTAGAAGTCAGCTCTAAACTCACCGAATCTTCTAAACTGGTAATAGATGAATCGATCACCAGCCAGGTGCAGAATATCAATGACGGGGTCTCTTTGAACCTGTTCTTCTACAGACTTGATAATATCTATGAGGGAGGTTTGCATCTGGAAGATCTCAAACTAACCTATACCCGACCTCAACCCCTGATAAAAGGCACCAACCTGCAGGATATCCGAACCTTCGATTTTTATGAGTTTGAGAGCTTTCTGGACATGATTACCAATGATTCGCTTTTGGTACTATCCAATGCCCTGAACGACATGGAATTACAACTCAAGGCCGTAGAAATCAGGTTTACCATCGTGTTCAAAGTATTTAAAAAAATATTTAAAGAATACTTCTATAATGTGCCTGACGAAGCGTTTATCAGCTATCCCGAAAGTCTGCAACCTACAGATTTGATCAATTCCAGCGAAAGCATTGATGCCTCACATGTGTCTTCTGCTTTGACAGCCCTTACCAGGACTATGGAAGCACAAAAAGAAGACTATGAGAAGGTCAGGGACCAGTTAAAAGAATACCAACCCGATGATACATCATGGAAAAACACTTATCGAACGTTGTTTCAGAAACTACAGGATACCCAGGAAAGCATTGAACAAGACACCTTTAGGCTGCTGAATGGTATAGAATATAATTTTGTACCCGTTAGTGGAGCACACCTATTCAGTATACCAAGCAACGGTGCTTATCTTGATTGTGTGATTGGTAGTTCTACCGGGCTTGAAACTTATTCTGAAAATATGAGAAATATGGAGCTGCAGAGAAGCAAAGCAGAAGTACGCTTGTTGAATGCCCAAACAGAGCAAATCAAGATGAATAAGGTATCCACAAGTTTCCCTGTGAAAGGAGTATCAGTAAGCAATGTCACTGCAAGTGATAATTCACTAACAGTAAGTTTCAACAAGGCCCTTCCTGCTGGTAACTGGCTGGTCGATATCAACAACAGAGTTTTTGGTGGAGAAATAGCTAATACAAGAAAATCTATGGTCATAAGCCCCTGGTCTGTAGATCTCAATGCAATTAATTCAATAAAAGTAATTGAAAGCGTAAGTGGAGTGTTTGTGGAGCGCCAGAATTAATACTCCTACCTTTAACACCCATCAAAATAAACGAGACTATGTAAGACAATTTTATGTAACTTAAATACTAAACATCAAACACTAATTTTTTAGATATATGTCCTATACACTCACACAACAGTTGAATCACATAAATGAAAACTCATGGGATGATACCATTACATCTGACAATGCTCCTGGCTTGTTTATAGCAGTCACGGCCAATAGTATTGAAGCGGGGGCAGCACAGCGTGAAATGACTGTTCAGCTCTTTGAGTTGGAGCAGGCGCCCGAAGAAAATGTAACCAATTCGGGCCTCTATATACGTCAGGATGGAGAAACCAGTGTCAAAGCGGTGCTTCTGGACACCAGCGGTAAGGAAGTGGCTTCTAACGTAACTGACTACCCATTGTAGAGACTTCCGTTTCGAAGTCAAATCATCAAAGACGAGTTCTTAACAAGACTAAAGTCACAAAAAAGAAGGAGCATCGACTCCTTCTTTTTTGTAATACCCTGTAGGTAACGATCCATTAATAAAGACCGGGAGTCGGGCCATTACCGACTCGCACATCCGTTTTAACCGGCATTATGCGTTGGAACTTTGTAATGAGTAGATAAGTCACACACCTGCCCGTTCCGTTCAGGCGGGGAATCAGGGAGTTTTATTCATTTTACTGATTCACAGTGAGTTGTCTACGGAATAGATTTTCTAATGCATATTCCGGGTTTAATGCATCATTCCATGTGACAGGCCATGAAACAAACCCGGAACCACCAGCTTCATGGCTATAAAAGCCACCACCACGGCAGCGGCTATCATCCAGGGTTTATAAGATATTGGTTTTGATTTGGTGCGAGTCACCTTTAACCTGTATCCTTTTTTGGGAATCGTCTCTATCGCACATTCTACCCCCTGCTGCTCAAACACTTTTCTAATCTTGTAGATATTTTTAGTGAGGGCCTTGTTACCCACCCCGATATTACCTTCCCAAACCTCTTCAACAAGTTCTTGTCTCGTTACCAGACGATTCTTTTTGTCTGCAATGGCTTTGAGTAACTGCACCATCAGAGGTTCTATCCTTACCCTGTCATCACCCATATCTGTTTTAAAAACCAACTCATTGGCCTCGGGCAACAGGTAGACTTTGGTAGAAATTTGGATGTGGTTGGAGTTTATCATGTCAAAAAGGATTTATAAAGGACATTTTTTCTGATACAGATATGCCTTTCAATTCAATTCTTTGAGGCATAGAGCTCACCCTAAGAGAGCAGTAACAGACACTGAGGGTTGCAGCAAAAGGTTACAAAATCAAACAACAAAACATGATGAAATTCAAAAATTTACTCTTGCTGGTATTTATTGCCACAATATCTGTTTGCAATGCCCAGCCCAATATTTCAGCTAAGCAATGGCAGCAAGACCTGGTCTATCTCCAAAAACTGATTGATGCAGATTACTCAGGCCTCTATAGTCAAATAAATAAAGAAGACTTTCATAAATCAGTAGAAGCCTTGTACCAGAAAATCCCCCAACTAAGCGAGAATGATATCATGATCGGATTTGCCAAACTGATAGCCCTATTCAGGATTGGACATTCGGGCATTTCTCTGTCAACGGCTATGCACGGTGAGGAACTTAAAACAGGTTTTCATAATCTTCCGCTTAACTTCTACCTGTTTAAGGATGGGCTCTATATTCAGGCCGCTACAGATGAATATGCAGAAGCCGCAGGCGCCCGTGTATTGAAAATAGGTAACCTGAGAGTAGATAAGGCTATTGAAGCCATACGTCCGGTGGTCAGCATAGAAAATGAGCAGTTTTTCAAAGCCTACGGCATTCCGTTACTGGGCTCTCCGGAGGTACTGCAATCGCTGGGTATTGCCTCAAAAGGTGAACATATCCCCCTGCTCCTGTCAAAAAACGGAAAGGAGTTTAAAATGAAATTCCCCGTTAATGAAAGGTATCATGTGCCCGCTGAATATGGTATGGTAGAAGCTACAGAAGGTTGGACCAGCAGTCGTCAGGCCGGTGATGCTCCTTTATGGTTAAAGAATCTGAAACAACCCTATTCCTTCGATTATCTGCCGAATGACAAGGCCTTGTATGTGAGACAAAATCAGATTCGGAACGGACATGGAGAAACAATTCACCAGTTTTACCAACGCGTTTTCGAGTTCACAGAACAAAATGAGGTTGATAAACTCATCTTAGACCTGAGGCAGAACAGCGGTGGCAATAATTACCTGAACAAGCCTGCTATTCTGGGCCTTATCAAATCAAAACTCAATAAAAAAGGGCAGCTGTTTACCATCATTGGCAGGCGTACCTTCTCTGCTGCACAAAACCTGGTCAATGAACTGGAGTATTATACGGAAACCACATTTATAGGCGAACCTACGGCCGAGAATGTAAACTTCTGGGGTGATGTCAACATTGAAATTCTGCCCAATAGCGGCCTGCCGGTAAGGCTCTCGTTTATGTGGTGGCAAGACCTGGACCCACGAGACGAACGCCTTGCCACAGACCCGGAGATTACTGTAGAACCCAGCTTCATCGACTATCATACAAATCATGATCCGGTACTGGCCGCTGTACTTTCTTACAAAGTGCCCGACAATCAGTTGATCAAGGGACTGAAAGAGCTCTATGCTGCAGGCAAATACGACAAGGCTGAGGAGACCGTGAGGGCCTTTGTCAACGCAGAAGAAAACAAAAGCCTAATGAAACAAGTGGAGAGCAGCCTGAACAGGCTGGGCTACGAATTCCTTGACGAAAACACAGACACCTCCACCGCCATTCTCGATCTGAACACCCGGCTCTTTCCTGAATCGGCCAATGCCTGGGATAGCCTGGGAGAAAGTTACCTCAATGCCAATGAATTTGATAAAGCCATCGCCTGTTATGAAAAGGCCATAGCATTAGACCCCAATGGCCCAACCGGTAGCCACGCCAGGGAAGTTCTGGAACGTATAAAAATGCATATGGGAAAGTAAATACATCAGGAGGCGGGTTTGATATCCGCCTCTTCATCATTATACCATGCTGAAACCGTGCCCCTACTTTGAGAACATCTTCACAATCCACAAAATAAGGTAGAGGCCCACGCCAAAGCCCGCCAATAAAACTGCTAATACAAACCCTAGACGAGTCTGTTTTTCTGTTAGGCCGATTTTTTCACCAAACCAGCCGGATACACCTAATATCATAATTCGAGTTGTTTCTCTTAAGATAAGTTCAGTCTGGTGTATTTACAAACCCTCAAAACCCAATTCCCTGCTTCAATCGGATTAATATTTCATAAAACCGCTTTTCTTCTCCGCAGAGACGCAGACCGACAGCTTAATTATTTCATTATTTCTTAACTTCTGCGTTCAAGACTTCAGCATCATGAAAAAACGCTACACACCTTTTCTCATTCTACTGCTCATCCTTAGTCCGGTTCTGTTGCAAGCCCAGATAAGTAAGACGCTTCCAACTGACTATACCCAAATGGCCATGCAGCAGGTAATGGACCTGGACCCAAGTGCCATGGCCAACCTTCCGGTATATGATCAGGAAGGAAAGCTGTTATCTCCGGAAGAAAGTGCCAAAATGATGACCAACGGAGATTTTGTACCGGAATACTATGCCGATGCAAACGGCAAACCAGCTGCCATAAAACTCAGGGAAATCACACAACAAGAGAAGGATTTTTTCAAACAATTTGAAGAAGAACAAAAACGGATGGCTGCACTTATCGGTACGGAAGCTATGGACTTTGAAACTGTCGATATGGAAGGCAATCCGGTTAAGCTTTCTGACCTGAAAGGCTCAGTCGTAGCCATCAACTTTTGGTTTATCGGCTGTAAGCCCTGCATTATGGAAATGCCAGAACTCAATGAGATTGTACATAAGTTCAAAAATCAGGGAGTCAAATTCGTAGCCATTGCCACCGACAAGAAAGCCAGTTTGGAGAAATTTGCCCAAAGAAAGCAGTTTGACTATGATGTGATACCTGATGGTAAGGCACTCACCAAGCTCTATCAGATCAGCGGCTATCCTACCCATTGTATTGTAGACCAGGAAGGCAAGATTGCCTACTTCAAATCAGCCTACAGCCCTCAAACAGCCTCAGAACTGGAAGGTACGATTCAAGAACTCTTAGGGAAGTAATCGAGATACTAAAACTCAGGTCTGTGACATGGACTGCCAAGAGTAGGCAATATATTATTTGGGGATTTCTTCCTATCATATGCATTTTTGGATTCTACATACCATTTAATCCCTCGCTAGTCATCATGGAATTATTTTACCTGATGATTCCATTGTTAATAGGTGCCATCATAAGCCTCATATTTCTTATCGGTTGCTTATTTTTCAATCAAAGTAAATTAAAACGAGCCTGGCTTCCCGCCTCCATCATCCCCATATTTATTATCTCGCAAATTCTCTCCGTTGTGGCTGTCGATCGTTTACAGAGGTTCAGAAGTAATCGCCTGATAGCCGAGGTCCAGAGTACACAAACCATTTCGGGTAAACTTCCACCTTCTTATGAGCTTTGGCCTGGGATACAGTATACCAAACAGGAAGATAAGTATAACTTCAAAGTAGAATATACTCGCGGCTTTCTTGTAACGGAGGAGTATTTGAGTCGCAGAGGAAGTTGGAACAGTCGGGGTTGGAATGATTAACATCACCGATTATTATCTTTCATTTAGTTAATTATGGTAGTCAACTTAATCTATCCAAATGGATCAGCTCAAGGACATCGAACACAAACTGCGAGAGCCTCGTTTGCATTAAGAATGCCAGAGAGAAGCGTCCATAACGATTCCTTAGAAAGCCAGTTCATTATTCTCGTAAGGTTATCAGACGTAAAGATTGTTGTTCAAAAGTGATTAGACAGAGCAATTGTCAACACAAAGCCTTAAAGTAATAATATATTCACCACCTTCATTTTGCCTGATGTCGATGGTATATTGAATTAGTATTTAACAACCATTTTCTTCAGAAAGACACAACTATGGAAATAGATAAAGAGGCCGAGGATGCCTGGCTTTTCAGGTTTGCCATCGAAAGCGAAAATGACTGCAAGTTGGAAAGAAAAAAAGCCGATCAATTAATGGATTTCATTACGGAATGGGCAGAGAATAATGGCTGCCAAATAGGTGGGGGTTATCGCGCTCCAGAAAAAGATGAATTTGATCCAGATAAACTATTTGATGAGGATTAGACCAATACTCTTTGCTCTCTTACCGATCAGTAACTGACTAATTTCTACATGAATCAATTCATAAGGGTCAAAAACAAACTAAAACGGCTAAAAAGGGCCGATAAAACGTATTCCGTATTTGGTGCCGAAAAGCACAAATACAAACTGAATGCACCCTTGAAGGAAAAGGCCATTGATCGATTTGAAAAAGAATTCAATATCCGGCTTCCTGAAGACTATCGCCTTTTTTTAAAAGAACTGGGTAATGGTGGTGCCGGACCTTACTACGGTTTGGAACCGTTGGAAAATGGTAGATATGCTGACTTACACTATAAGGATGCGGATGACCTGATAAACCCTGGTCTATCCTTCCCTCACACCGACCACTGGAATTTTCAGGAAGCTGAATTTATACCTGAGAATGAAGAGAAGTACTTTGACAACAAATGGGCCAACGGGTTACTCCGTATTGCAGATTATGGCTGTGGTATGTCCTTAAACCTCGTTGTAAACGGCCTCGCATACGGAAATATCTGGGTAGACAGCCGGGTCAATGATGCCGGCATTTTCCCTGATCCTTTTTTCAAACCAAATGGCAGGCTGAGTTTTCTGGAATGGTATGAAGCCTGGCTCGATCAGTCGATGGATGAAGCGTCAAATCAATATTGACGCCTCGTCTGAGTATAACTAATAACATAACAGGCCAAAAGACCAGCACTCTTACGCCACTGTAATTTTATGTGCATAACTTTTACAAAATTCTTTTCCGTAATATCATTTTGATTTAAATTATTTTAAATAAATTTATAGCAAGATCAGTTAATATATTGGGTTGTCGTTCAAATATTCGCTGTCGTTACTACTAACATATTCCGTTAGCGCGGATCACCAACATCACAATTCTCTGAGGAAGCTTTTTGAGGGAAGAGATTCATTTAATATTCAGGACCTTTTGTCTTAAAAAGGAAGGAAAAAGGTCGGGCACTGAGGAAAGTCCGGTCAACCAGAATGTCGACCTGGGGTCGTCATCTTTTTAACGGAATACACGCATTATATCCGGTCCATCCACTGGGTAGAGTGCTCCATATATCATGCTCGCTTAGCCAGCATAAAACCGGTCTGGGGGCCTTTTAACCATATAGTTATCACACATTAAAACCAACCAAAATGAAAGCAAAGTTCTTATTCTCCGCCTTATTAATGATCAGCGTACTGGGGCTTAAAGCTCAGGACGAAACCGTTAATGGTAACCTGACTGTTAAAGGGAAAACCATACTCAGTGTTGGTATTTCAAGCTTCATCACAGGAAGTGACGACCCGGCCGTCTATCGATCCCTGGGGCTATCTGGCCTCAGTGCGCCCTTCGATGTCGCTGGTAATCTCGTTTTACAAAGCAGGTCGAGCAGTCCACGGGGCATTTACTTTGTCACAGGAACCGTCCCCACCACCAGAATGGTCCTCAGTTCTTCCGGTAAACTCGGCATTGGCATAGACGCACCAACAGTCTCTCTGGATGTAAGTGGTAGTGGTAAGTTTACCGGCTACCTTGAAATAGGTACAACAGGAAGTGCCAGAGCACTGCGCATTAATTCAGTCGAGCCCTTAATTGACTTGCGGAGCGGAGGGGATGTCAACAAAAGACTCTATGTAAAAGTAAACACCATATCAAATGAGGCTATTTATAATACTACTCTACTCAGACATTACTTCAATACAGATGTTCAGGCAAACGGCCTTCTTACCGTGAGGGCAGGTGATGTCAATACAACAAGTCTGACCTCAAATAGTGGTGACCTTACTTTAGCAGCCGGAACAGATGATCTCTGGCTTAAAACCGGTGGATCCGGCTCAGAGGCGATTGGTTTTGTAGATAACGCAGGAAATATAAAGGCCCTGATTGATATGGAAACAGGGAGATTCGGCATTGGCGAAACCAATCCAGGGGCTAAACTTCAGGTTCAGGGAAATACGGCCTTTAATGGAGGTGCCTATGGCTCTGCTGATATGACCTTAAGAGCAACAAATTCCTCATACGGATTTATCATTAAAGGAAATTCTAACCGAATGTTTTCTGTACTGGACAACAGTGATAACGACCAGTTTATGGTAGGAAGCAACGGCCACGTTGGCATTGGTACAGGCGATCCTTCAGAAGCCCTGGATGTAGTTGGAAATATTGAAATCAACGGCACTAGCGAGTTTACCGGCAAAATGACCGTAGACAACGACATTATCACCAAAAAACTCCGGGTAACTGCCAACCCTACAGCCGTACCGGATTACGTCTTCCAGCCGGGTTATAACCTTAAATCCCTGGCAGAAGTAGAAGCTTATATCAAAGCCAACTCGCACCTGCCTGGTATTGCCTCTGCCACCGAAATAGGCGCCAACGGACAGGATGTGGGCGCCTTGCAGCTCAACCTGCTGGAAAAGATCGAGGAGCTGACGCTGTATACTATTGATCAGGAAAAGAAGATAGAAACTCAAAACGTTGAGAACAAAGAGTTGAAGGCTAAGAACAAAGTTCTGGAGGATACTCTCTCGGAGCTGTTAAAGCGCGTGGAGCAGCTGGAGAACAAGGACAAAACCTCAAACGACCAGTAAGCCATGAACATCAGAAAATATATAATAGCCCTGCTGGCTGTATGCCTCTGTGGCTTTGGATCTATGGCTCAGGTAGATTCCGGCATCGACCTGCAGAAAATGGTTCAGGTACCTTCTTCGCCTGAAGCAGCTGGCTTTCAGCAATACGGCAACATGGACGTGAATCTGCATATGGGCAAACCCAACATCGCTGTTCCGCTCTATGTACATCAAGGCAGAGAAATACAACTACCAATGACACTCAGCTATTCCAGTGGTGGTATTAAAGTACTGCAAATGGCTTCCAATGTAGGCCTGGGCTGGAGCTTAATTGCTTCCGGAAGCATCACCCGTCAGAAGCTAGGAATGGCAGATGACGAAGGAGTAGCTACTTACAGACCTCGAAATACTAACACACAGACCTTTATTGATGAGGTCGCAACACATCAATCAGATCCTACTGTTGAAAGAACTACCGCTCAGTTAAATCTCCTGTTCGACATTCAGAAGAAAACGGAAGAAATGAAAGGAGACACACAGCCTGATGTATATTCATTCAGCACCGCCACAGGTTTCTCCGGCACCATTTATTATGACTACCACAATGCCGTAGCCTATTGTATTGAGGACCCCACGGTTAAAATAACCCCCACACTGGATACTTCAGGGGTGCCTATTGGCTGGTTGATCTATGATGCGTCCGGCAATCAGTACCATTTCATGGTAAAAGAGTACACAGAGTATACCTATACCGGTGGAGTTAACGAGTATGCCTCCAGCTATATTTCTTCCTGGTTTCTTGATAAGATCGTATCAGCTAATGGCAAGGACACTTATGAGTTCAACTATACAGAAAACCCTTACTGGGAAGACAAAGAAGACCTTCATTATATCACGGGTATAGAAAACAGGCCCACTCCTACAGGAGGAGGGTCCGGCCTGGCGCAGGCATGCCCGGCAGTTCCGGGTGTCACCAGCCTGAGTAATGGAAGCAAATACGCCATCAAGCCACAGTACCTCTCCTCTATTAAATGGAATACAAAAACCATTGCTGATATTATCTATACCAGTACCCGGCTGGACCTACCTAATGGCAAGGAGGTTGACAATATCATTGTTTCCAATGGTACGGATGACCTGAAACAGTTCAATTTCAACTATTCCCACTTCGGTGATACAAATAATGGTGCCAGTGGTACAGATAATCGTATAAAACTGAGGCTGAAGTTAGACAACATCACCATAGACGGCATGTTGGGGCTTTCTCAGCCAGCCGTTCAAACCTGGTCGTTTGACTATTTTGATGCCAGTGATGTTCCTCCCCGTGATGTTACAGGTGTAGACTATTGGGGTTACTACAATGGCCAGGACGGTAACTCCGATCTTATTCCCTCCGGCAAATTTGGCAGTACTCATTACAGCGGAGCCAATCGCTACCCTTCACTCACACATACAAAGGCAGGTACACTGAGTAAAATCCACTACCCTACCGGTGGATACAGCGAGTTCATCTATGAATTGAATGGATATGAACAAACCACGCAGACCACGCAAACCAATAGTTACTTTCTCGAAAGTGTTGAAGGTGGCACTGACCTCAGCGACCCCTATGACTTCACGGGCTCGACAGCCCCCAAGGCTGTTACCGGTACCTTCACCATTGACAATAATTCCGAAGAATTTTTGATAAGCCTTACCGGAACTGCCCCCCTGGCAGGAGGAGATGTGTATGTATACGTCTTTCCTGAAGTTACCACCTGGGACCATGCCTATGCCGAGCTGGCTACCGGTGGGGTCAGCAAGACTTATGATGAGCTGGAAATGGCAGAATCCCAAAGCCTTTCCATCAACAACCTGTCCAACGGAACCTATCGTTACCTGGTCTATAATTCAATAGCCAATTCCACCGTCTATCTGTCATACACCGCCACAGAAACCATTACGGCCAACTCGACTGTAAATGTCGGGGGATTGAGAATAGCCAGTATTGAAAGTTATACTCAGGCAAGCGAGCTGGCAGGTAAACGGGTATTCGAATACGCTGAGGCCCAGGTGCAAAAAGACCTCGATTTTGATGAAATCAAGACCACACAGGTCAGAAACGCAGGGACTGACTATACCTGCACTTCCTATTATCGCTACTCAAACAATCGTAGCACCGATGTAGGTAAGGATATTTCTTATGGCCTGGTTACTGAAAAATTAGTCGATGGTTCCAATGACAATGGTTATACAAAACACTATTTCATCAATGAGGATCTCCGGACTTTGAATCCTTACTCCATGCACTTGGTCAGAAATGGCAAACTGTCAAAACAGGAGGTATTTGATACCAACGATAACAGATTGGTACTTACCGAAAATGACTATGCACAGGTGCATCTTTCCGGTACAGGAGGAATATATACCCCGGCCAGAGGTGCCTATTTTGAAACCGAAGAAACCGTGGTTGGTTATCGCAGGCGCATCGATGGCACTACCGCAGGTAATGAGAGCTATGAGTACATTCCCTGGCATACCAGTGACCCTGCCAGTAAACCCTCTGTCTGTATTACTTCCACATGCGAGTATGGCTCCTGGGCCATTTATCAGTTATACCCCTTCCGCATGGATTCCTACTTCACCAAACTGCAAAGCAGCAAAACCACGCAGTTTCTTGATGGCGGTTCACTGGAAACACTCACCACATTCAACCACAACGAAACGACACATTTCCAGCTGGTTTCGCAAACCATAACGGACAGCGAGGGAGATACATGGACCGTCTATAACTATTACCCCGATGATGTGTCAGCCAATACTTCCCTGCCGGGAGGCACCCTGGGTACAAACGCTTTTGACGCTATAGGTGAAATGAAAACCAGGCATCAAATCAATCGTTTGGTTCAGACTGAGCAGAAAAAGAACAGTTCAACACTTATTTCCAGGCAAAGAACCAATTACAGATATTGGAACAGTAACTCCGTACAGCCGGAATTTATTCAGACCGCCAAAGCCTCTAATGCCCTGGAAACCCGGGTGCGATTTCATGATTACAACACAGATGCCAATCCTCAGGAAGTATCTCAGGAGGGAGGCAATAAAATCGTCTATCTCTGGGGCTACGGAGGCCGGTATCCTGTAGCTAAAATTGAGAATGCTGACCACAGCACAGTAGACGCTGTCATATCGCAGTCAACGCTGGATGCTCCGACCAGCGATGCCGTGCTTCGAACAGAACTTGACAAACTGCGGTCGGCCACTACGCTGAGACATGCCATCATCACAACCATGACCTATCAACCAGGCATTGGCATAACCAGCCAGACTTCACCGAATGGCATTACCGCCTACTACGAGTATGATAGTCTCGGCAGGCTCAAATTTGTGAAAGACCGGGATGGCAACATCCTGAAAATGAATGAATACGAGTATCAGACACTGGTCAATACCACCGGAAACTAAAAACCATGCGAAAGATGAAAAAGATATTGAAATCACTTCTGATGAGCCTGGTTTTGTTTGCAGGTTTTCAGCTCAATGCGCAGAATAAACCGGATGCCAACAGTACAAGGCCCACAGCTACCAATGCACTGCCGGCTATAAGCCACAACGGTACTGATAAAATCAACTATGTACGTACTTTCGATCTTCTGAAGTCCTTTACTACATTTCCTGAAAATGTACCGGGCGGTACTCAGCATTTTACCAATGCCATCAACAATGGTGATATCATCCAGGCCACTCAGTATATAGATGGCCTGGGCAGACCCGTGCAAACCGTACTGCGCCAGGGCTCCGGCAATGCCAAGGACCTGATCAGTTATATGCTTTATGATCATTTTGGTCGCCAGGTGTATCAGCCTGTGCCCTACGAGCAAACCAGCGCAGACGGTGGAGCTATGGTGGAAAATCCATCCACGAATCAGAACACCTTTCTGAATAATCACTATGCCGGAGAAGATATTTTCTATGGAAAAATTGAATTGGAATCTTCTCCGCTCAACCGGGTGATCAAACAGCTGGCACCGGGTAATAGCTGGGCAGGCAATAACAAAGGAGTAAGTCAGGAGTACGCCACCAATATTGCGGCTGATGGTGTACGTATCTGGAATCCGGTGCCCTACCCGGTAAGCAGCGGAACTTATGCAGCAGGTGAGTTATCCGTTATGATTACAACGGATGAGAATGATAACCAGGTAAAGGAGTATACTAACCAGAAGGGGCAGGTAATCCTCAAAAAGGTACAAAAAGAGGCTACCAGGGGAAACGGCCATACAGATTGGCTCAATACCTACTACCTCTACGATGATTACGGAAACCTGAGATATGTGCTGCCTCCCAGGGCAGTAGAGTTGTTGGAAGCCAACAGCTGGAATTGGGTGGCGGCCAGTGTAGATGAACTTGTTTTCATTTATGTATATGATCACAGAAACAGAATTACCTCCAAAAAGGTACCTGGGGCCCATTCGATATTTATGGTATATGACCAACTGGACAGACTGGTACTGACCCAGGATGGAGAACAGCGGGATATCCCAGGGGCGAGCGACCAATGGACCTTTACCAAGTACGATGAACTGAACAGGCCTGTACTCACTGGCTTTATTACCAGTACCAATACCCATGCCCAGATGCAAACTGCGATGGATAACTTCCAGGGTTCACTGTATGTAGAGCGGGAAGAACTGACAGGGGCCGGTGTACTGGAGGGGGCTACCATTACGGTCAGCAACCGGGATACCAATATCAATACCTACCGAAGTAAAACTGAGGGGTATATTGATTTCCTTCCTGGCTTCGAAAGTGCCACCAACGATGACTTTGAAACGGAAAGGAATGCTTCTCTTACCTATGAGTACACCAACTTCCAGGGTTACTACGATGCTACTTTTCCCAGATTGGTAGACCACCCGGGCTATGAATTCAACACCGTTAACTATTATGATGATTATGATTTCACCCCAAAGGAGTGGGATGATGGTTTTGTCGGCAAGGGTTTTTATGCTTCCGGGACTGAAAATGCGGTAACACCGGCTGAATACACCAATGTGCGCGGTATGGCCACCGGTAGTAAAGTGCGCATTCTGGGTACAGACGACTGGTTGACAACCGTCATGTTCTATGATGATCGTGGTCGGGTGGTACAAATCCAGGGGGATAATCACCTTAGTGGTACTGATATCACCACCACCCAATATGATTTTGCAGGGCGGGTATTACATACCTATACAGTGCATCATAATCCACAAGCGACCACCAATGCGACCACGCGTATCTTAAAGGAGTTTGCCTATGATCATGCCGGGCGCCTGCTAACCATCAAGGAGAAACTGGGTGACACAGGCAGTTTAAAGACTTTGGTAACGAATAACTACAATACCCTGGGGGAACTGGAAACCAAGACCCTGGGCAATAGTCTCGAAACCCTGGACTATGATTATAATGTCCGTGGTTGGTTGAAAAGTATCAATGGAGATGAGTTGGAAGATACTGACCAAGGCACTGCTATGACGAATCACTACTTTGCGATGGACCTCAGCTACGATTATGGCTTTGAAACCAATCAATTCAACGGAAACATTGCCGGAGTGAAATGGAAAAGCAAAGGCTCAGACCAACACAGAGCTTATGGCTTTACCTATGACAAGGTAAACAGACTCACCAAAGCGGACTATACGCAGGGCAGTAGCTGGAACAATACCCTCAATGACTTTACCACGGGCTATGATTTCGATGCCAATGGTAATATCCTGAAGTTATTCCGCGAAGGTGTGGTAGCGGGAACCATCACTACGCTGGACAGTCTCAGCTATAGCTATGGTTCAGGTTATACAAAAGCTTCAAATGCCAACCGGCTCTTAAGAGTAAAAGATAAGTATGGCGACCTGGGACAGGGAGACTTTAAGGATGGTACCAACACCAACGATGACTATGTCTACGACCTCAATGGTAATATGACCAAAGACCGTAATAAGGGCATTACGGACATCACTTATAACCACCTCAACCTGCCAGTGGTGGTGAGCTTTGGCAGCAGCAAGAGTATTACTTATACCTACGATGCGGCTGGTATCAAGCTCAGCAAAGTTGTCAATGACAATGGCAGCTTAACTACCACGGATTATGCGGGGGGCTTTATTTATGAGAATAACGCGCTACAGCATTTTGCGCATGAGGAGGGCCGGGTAAGAAAGGCCAACAATGGCGATCTGGTGTATGATTACTTTATCAAAGATCATCTGGGTAATACCCGTATGACTTTGACGGAGGCAACAGAGGTCGTGGAATATCGGGCCAGTATGGAAACAGGTACCAGTCAGGGAGTAGACATGCAAAGCTACGAAGAATCTCTTTTCCTCAACCTGCCGGCAGTCAGGAGCAGTTTAGAGCCTTTGGCCAATACCACTGACGTTCCAGACATAGTAGATGATAAATCAGCTCGCCTGAACGGATACTATTCCAGTACACGCATAGGTCCTGCTAAGATGATGGTCGTTTCGGCAGGTGATCAGATCAATGTATCTGTCGATTCTTATCATGCAGGTGCTTACAGCAACACAGGTTATCATAATCAGACCACAATTAAGTCCGCATTGTCGACCGTGCTGGGTACCAGTGCAGCTAATGCCACTGAAGCCAATGGTATCAGCAGCATTGTGAACGGCTTATCTCCTGCATCCACTGCTGTATTTGTGGGTGGAGACGGTACCCAAAACAGGCCTAAAGCTTATTTAAATGTGCTCATCTTCGATCAGGATTTCAACTACGAGGGCGGTGAATATTTGCAAACTGACCAGGCAAGTGGCTATAAAACACTTACCATTAGCAAAACAATGACCGAAGGAGGTTATGTTTACGTATATTTATCCAACGAAAGTCAGACGGACTTTAACGTGTATTTTGATGACTTGGAGATTGTTCATACTAAGGGTGCTATCCTGCAGGAAGATCATTATTATCCTTTTGGCTTAACAATAAATGCCCTATCAAGCTCCGCTCCCCTGTCCAAGCCGAACAGGTTTAAGTATAACGGTAAATCGCTTCAAGAAGAGTTCAATCTGAATTGGTATGATTATGGGGCCAGGAACTATGATGCTCAGTTAGGTAGATGGTTTAGTGTAGATCCGTTAGTCGAGAAGTACATGAGTTTTAGCTCTTATGCATCAGTTGGTGGTAATCCAATCAATAACCTTGAAATAGATGGTAGATATTGGGTAGGAAAGGATAATAAACGGGTAGAAGTAAACATAAACAAAAGAGGCAAAATTAAGCTTGGTAAAAACGCTACTAAAGATCTTAAAAGAATGGCTCGCTATATTTCAAGGTCAACGAGTAATACGGCAAGAGAGCAATTTGAGGGAGTCTCAGCATCAAAGTCAAGGGTTCATTTTAAATTCACAAGTCAAGGTACTGACCCAGATACATATGCAGAACACAAACCGCATGATAAAAATGGGCGTGAATTAAATTATATAGGTGGCCCATATACTGGTAAATTTGATGGAACACCTAAATTGATAAAAGATAAAGAAGGTAACGATATCTATGCCGAAGCTACGATTTATATCTACGAAGGTTTATTGACAGATGAGGCCATTAATAGTGAACAATGGGTACAGCTTGATCACGGTATTGATTTCGTTGAATTGGTTATAGGAATATTTTCTCATGAGACGGAGCACAATCTGAATACTGAAGATATAAAAATTATTCTTGCTCGCTTAAGAGGTGAGGAAGTTGAACCTCATAGTACAGAAGATGCCGCAGATGAAAGGGAAAGTAAGACCTATAAAGAAATTCTCAATAGGCTAACAAGAAGGAAGAAACAAGAATTAAAAGAATGGCGTGAAAAACAGCAGAATTAGAAAAATAAGATTTTTATTTAACCATTCGACATCGCTATGGTATTGTATTTTGATACTAACCCTTACAGGATCAGAGTTATTCGGTCAAAAATATGAACCTTACAATTCGGAGACTATTCTAAATGTCATGACTGATTACCTTAACAATGCTTTACCAAAGAAAGCAAATGGTAATAGTCGATTTAGTAACTCTAGTGTCCAACCTAAAGGATATTTTATTTTTGACCTTACAGATACGACTAACGCTACAATCAAATCCTCGGGCCATATCGACTTTAGAGAAGGACATGTGTATCATTTTTGTCCTTTCCGAATATGGAATTCTGTCAGTCATATAATGATTCTACACAAAGGAGAATTAAAAATATTTCGTGCTTTGAATTGTGACAATAAAGGAGATACTGTTGACGAAGTACTGGATTATTTAAAAGCCGATTACAGTAATCAAAAAGAACTGCTTTTAAGAGTTGAAAATTATAGGAGCTATGGCCTGTATAGGAAAAGGCATGGAAATAATAGTTTCAATTGCGAGATTTATATAGAAAATTAAGATATCCCAAATCTGTTTTAATGTGCCAACTTATCTGGGTAGTGTGTAATGTACCAAGTTATCTGATATTGAAAACCAAAGACTTAAGTCTTACCTAGGGTGGGAAGTGAAAAGAGTACTTAATCCATTGAAGAGGTTTGTATTAACCAAAACATTGTAATATGAATCGACACGCATTGAGAGCGAAGTTAGAGCGTAATGGCCTTAAGAAATACGCTGATAAGCATTTTACAGATGAGACTTCACCTGTGGTAAATGAACTGAAACTAGAGGGTAAGGATGCTGTAATTGGAATACAAACAAAAGATGGGGCTTACACAGTTCTGGGAGAGAAGTTTGTCTATTATCTAACACCTTTAGGTGTAAAAGGTCAGATACCTTTGGGTGTTTTTTCTGATGAGTTACATGAAAACGGTATGTCTAAAGGGAAGTTATTGGCTCGATATAAATATTTAAAACTGAAGAACGGGCATCGTATTTGGCTAAAGAATAAATCAACCATGTGTGCTCTATGGAACACACTTCTTTGGTTTGAGAGTCTTTCTGATGGGTAGTGCCTCCAATTATCGGTAGTGGGTAGTGCCTCCAATTATCTGGTCGCACCAAGAACATAACAATACAGAGCATAAAGGCTGGTTTTTAACCGGCCTTTATCTTTTTACGATGACCTGCGGGCTTATACAGGTACTAAAAAGGAGCTTAAAACGGAAATATAAAGGTCAACGCCTCCTTAGTGCTGTCAATTATCTGGTATACAGATCCGCATTCTCGTTTGCAACGAGAATGCTTGAGAAATGTCCTTGGGAAGAAAGCCAATACGATTACTCGCAACACATTGACCAAAAAGAGTTGATATCTCCTCAGCTTTCTCATTACTTTGCCAAAAGGGGTAGTCTGAAATAAAGTGCCCCGGCAAGTCTGATATTATGTCATTTTTATTTCTGTTTGCCAGCCTGGGAGTCATCAATGGAGTGCTATTAAGCATTTACCTGATGGCCCGAAAGCAGACCCGGGTAACCGACATCTACTTTGCCGGTATGATTCTGATGCTCTGTATCCGCATTGGTAAATCTGTACTGGTCTACTTCAGCGAAGACACCGATCGCCTAATTCTGCAAATCGGCCTTTCCGCTTGTCTCTTTATCGGCCCTTTCTTCTATCTCTATGTCAAAGCATTGCAGCAAAAGGAAAGTGACTTTAAGCGCAAGGATCTGATCCTTCTTTCCGTATTACTCTTGACCATTGTTACCTTAGGCATGGTCTTCCCCTACCGCAGTCGCCCGGATGTTTGGAATGGCTATATGGTTCGTGGCATTTACATAGTTTGGGGCCTTTTTCTGACTATGGGCTTCTATCAGCTCAGGGCGGTATTCAAGAAGCTATATCAATCTCCTCTTAAGCTGGTGCCTGCTGAAAGGTATATTCTGGCCATTGCCCTCTCCACGCTCTTTATCACACTTACTTATCAGTTTGCCCTGTTTATAGAAGGCTTTACCTATATCTGGGGGAGCCTCATTTTTTCACTGAGTTTTTATTACCTGGCTGGCAGAGCCCTGTTAAGCCATAAGCCACTTATCCCCAAGGTCAACGCACAGCCTCAACTGGAAAACGGAGCTGCGCTTTTTGCACAGGTAGAAGAGTTGATGAATACCCAAAAACCCTTTGTTAATCAAAAACTGAAACTCGATGAACTCGCAGTCATGGCCCATATCTCCAGACACCTGTTGTCGCGGGTACTGAATGAAGAATATGAACACGGTTTTTCCCATTATATCAAAGCCCATAGAGTAAAGGAAGCACAGCGACTGATCCAGCTCAGACACGAGCTCTCCCTGGAAGGTATAGGCTATGAAGCCGGTTTTAGCTCTAAGTCCTCCTTTTTTGAAGCCTTTAAAAAACTTACCAATACCACACCCTCAGCCTATAAAAAGTCCTTAGGGTAAAAAGCCACCGTCAAATAAGACTCTAAGTAGTCCAGATTGATCATCCCGAACCTCTTCATCCCTCAAAAACGAGTCTAAGCACCGGGAATCCGCGTATTTCGAATGAATAAAAATTAACACATTCATGAAGCGTATTCTTCTTTTCCTCCTCCTTTTCACATCAACCCTCACAGGCCTGAAAGCTCAGTCTGACCAGGATCAGATCAAGGCAGTACTCAACAATTTCATCGAAGGTACCTCCTTCAACTACCCGGATAAAGTACTGGGAGCCTTCTATCCAAATACCCCAATGTTTCTCTATAACCGTGCCGACACCGTCTTGATTATGTCTTCGGAAAGGTATGCCTCCCTCTATGGAAGAAAGCAGCCCGGCACGCGCAATGCCCGTTACGCAAAAGTATTGGCCATCGATATTGAAAGAGATATTGCTTCGGCAAAAATTGAGACCCTGATGCCTAATTGGGATCAACGATTTATAGACCTGGTATTGCTCAAGAAAATTGATGGAATCTGGAAAATTATTTCCAAAGCCGCTACAGCCGAACCCATTCCTAAAACTTATGCCGAAATGACGGCAAATCCTGCCAAAGAGGTGATTATGAGTGGACTCAATCGTCCGTGGAGCATGGTCTTTCTTTCTGCTGACGAAGCACTAATAGCTGAAAAAGACGGAGAGCTTCTTCGCGTCAATCTGAAAACAAAAAGCAGGCAAGCCATTACCGGCCTCCCTGGTGACGTAGCCAGAAAAATCAAAATAGACAGCTCAAAGCATGCCTGGGGTGTATTTCCTCCATCGGCACACGGCAGTATGCAAAGCTACAATGCGGGCTGGTTTCAGGTGCTGACCGATCCCGATTTCGCCAACAATGGTTATATCTATCTTTCTTATGCCGCTGAAAACAGTGAACATGCCAGCACCACCAAAGTAATCAGAGGCAAACTCACGGAAAACAGACTCAGCGAGGTACAAACACTGTTTGTAGCAGCCCCCTATTCCCACGGGCTCTTCCATTATGGCGGAGGTATGATCTTCGGGCCTGATGGAAAATTGTACATCACTGTTGGCGAACGGAACCTTTTCGAACACCTCAATCCGGTACCTCCCCTCTCACAAGATCTAACCGATAAGAGAGGCAAGATCATCCGTATCAATCCAGATGGCTCCATCCCTGAAGATAATCCTGACTTTGGTCCGGATGCTATCAAAGGACTTTATGCCACAGGCATCAGGGCCGCCCAGGGTCTGGCCATTGATCCGCTGACTGGAAAAATCTGGTTCAGCGAGCATGGCACCATCCAGGGAGACGAGCTGAATATCTTACAATCAGGGGGCAATTATGGCTGGCCTCATGTAACCTCCGGTGGTTACCGCTCCAAAGACTACAATCCTCCGGTTATTCCAGGTACTGAATTTACAGACCCTATCCATTTCTGGACCCATACCGTAGCCCCTACCGGCCTGACTTTTTATAGAGGCAGAGAATTTCCTCATTGGGCAGGGAACCTTATCGTACCTGGGTTGAGCAGAGGTAGCTTATGGCGTATGGTGATCGAAGAGGATCAAGTGGTCAGTGCTGAAGAGCTTTTTATTAATGACCGGATAAGGCTGAGAAAGGCTGCAATGTCTCCTGATGGACAGCTCTACCTGCTTACAGATGAGGAGAATGGAAGGTTGATTAGGGTAGTAAATCAACAATAGAGATTTTCGCAGCAAAAACAGTCTGAAACCGTCACTTCACAGCCGTAAATTCGTATATATTAACAGGGCGCAAGCTCTGTTAATATATACGAATCATGCCAAGACCGAAGAACAAAGAAGAGCTTTTAGATCTGGGAGAAAAGAACTTTCAAAAGCTCCATAATTATATAGATGGATTGAGTCCTGAACAGCAAACTGCAACCTTCCCAGAAGGCTATCTGAACAGGAATATCCCGGATGTGCTGATGCACCTGCACGAATGGCACCTGATGCTATTGGGTTGGTATGAGGCGGGCATCACAGGCAAAAAACCTGAAATGCCCGCTAAAGGCTATACATGGAAGAGCATGCCCGAGCTCAACCGCAAGATTCAGGAGCAGTATGCAGATACAAGCCTGGCGGAAGCACAAGCAACCCTATCCGACTCTTATCAGCAAATCCGTTCCACCATTGAAAAGCATACCAACGAGGAACTATTTGAGAAAAAACGCTATAAGTGGACGGGCAGCACTTCCATGGGGGCTTATTTCATTTCTGCCACCGCCAGCCACTACGACTGGGCCTTTAAGCTGGTCAAAAAGTGTTTGAAAGTATGATTTGCCCCAAAACTGCTACGCATCATTCTACATTTTTTTATTCAACAATAATATGATGCTTTTCCTGATCACCATTTTCCAAGGTGATGGTCAGAATATATCTTCCGCTCTTTAAGCTGCGGATATCTATAGTTGTATCACCGGAAAGCTTGCCTTTAAGTACTCTGTTACCTATAAAGTCGTGTAATTCATAGACGTCTTTAGTCAAAGAGTTGGCAATACGGTTTTTCTCATTACCTGAACTCCTTCTCAATACAGTCAACGTTTCTGATGCTGGATTAGGAGCAAAACTATAGCGAAAACCACCCGGCTGATAACAGGGGTTGGCATGATGTTCATAGTACATGGAAGAAGTACCGCAAGGCCCAACCGCTCTTACTCCTATCGTGTAATTCATAATCGAACAATCCATAACAGGAGTGAGAATAACATCATCACTGGTCAAACCAGGCCCTGTCTGTAGTATCCCATTAACATACCATTCGTAGGCTGTAGCCTCGGGAACCGGAACGGCCTGAACTTTGATTCTTCCCATAAATTCATCTATCAATACGCTTACAAAACCTGTTGGCTTAGCGGTACCGACCTGTATGTCTTTTTGCACAACAATTCCACTCCCAGTAGTTGTTCTGACATAGCCTGAACCACCCGGAGTGAAAGGCTTATGCCGGACGGTGATACTGGTGAGATTAGAGGATACCACCTGCAGATTAGAAGACACCTCCCACAAAGTGGATATACCATTGGTTAGATTGTATGTCACATCGGGAGTATCACACACCTCATCCGGTCCGTTAAGTTCAGGACATAGATTAGTGACAACGTTTTGTAAAACCGGAGAGCTGGCAAAGGCCTCTCGCATTCGTGTCCCCTGTCCGGGAGTAAGACTATCAAACGGGTAGTAATAAGACATGATATTATCTAACAAAGGCGTGTACTCATTCGTAACACCCAAGTTGTGATCAGGAGGAGTATCGCATACATAGTCACCACAGTTTACACAATCTGTAACCTCTCCAAGTGGTTCTTCATTAAACACACTCTCAGGACAGGAACCAGGCGGCTGCTGTGCTCCTGAACCAAAAAATGTATGCTGTAGATTAAAGCAATGGCCTACTTCATGCGACAACACATGGGTTTCAACCCTGCTTTGCGTAATTACCAGTTCTCTGCTCATCACACCGTTTGCTCTCCCAAAAACACCGTTGTCAAAACTCCCTATTATGTAGATATTCAAGGCATTAGGGTCATTATTAACTTGAACCAGAGCATCATATTCTGTATCTGTAAGGTCACGGTAAAACGTGCTATTGTCTATATAATCATAGGCCGTGGTGGCCAAATTAGTCACACTTGTCAAATAAATATTATGCGGGTTAAAGGCGGTATTTAACCGCTCCTCCACACTCTCTAACCTTACAGGATTAAACCCTCCCCGACCATTTGTTTCTCTGACGATATGGTATTTCACATTCACATCTATCCTTACTGAAGGATCCAGAAAACAATCATTCAATACCGAAGCAACCCGGAGTTGCGACATATTATCCGAATTAATTTCAGCATTTGTTCCGCAGATCTGCCCATAAGTGGTGTTGATCAGCATTATTGATAAGAGCGTTATAAAAAGTTTTTTCATGATTCTGGTATTGAATTTCGACTGTTCTCCCTCCTCTTTGTTGAAGAGTATGTCATCCTATGGTCCGGGGGGAGATTAGTGATGATGAATAACCATAGATTTAAACAGGTACACCCATGTTGATTCATTGGCGGTGCGGCAGACTTGACCAAAGCCGTGACGGTGGGGATGAACGCTCATTGATGTAAGGGTGTCTCATACCTTGCCCTATACCTCCTTTCAGAAAATTGCTTATCCCCCTACTTTTGACCATCTTCCGGCTTTATGAAACTACGCAAGGCCCTCGTTCTTTTTACTTTAATGCTTATAGGTGAAGGGGTCTTTCTGCTACCCTTTGTGGTTACCCGGGTCTTCCGCCCCACCTTTCTCAAAGTATTCGACATTACCAACCTGGAGCTGGGCACTGCTTTTTCTGTTTATGGCATTGTGGCGATGGTCTCATACTTCCTGGGTGGGCCTATAGCTGATCGCTATTCTCCTAAAAAGCTCATCATTGTTTCCCTGATCGTTACAGCAACAGGCGGCATTTTCATGGGATTGATCCCATCTCTGGCTACCCTGACCTTTCTCTATGGCTTTTGGGGTCTGAGTACCATACTGCTATTCTGGGCGGCTTTTATCAAGGCCACTCGCCAATATGGAGGCGAAAACTCACAAGGCAGGTCTTATGGTCTGGTGGATGGCGGCAGAGGCCTGGTAGCTGCTTCAATTGCAACCGGCTCAGTATTCCTGCTCGATTTTTTTCTGCCGGTGAGTGCCGATGTCGCTACTGTGGAAGATCTTTCAGGGGCCCTCGGCAAGATCATTTTTCTCTTTAGCGCTGTAGTGGTGGCCAGTGGTGTGCTGGTTTGGTTTATACTACCCAACGAACAGGCAGGAGCAACAGAAAACAGCCAGAAACTTTCACTGAAGGGAGTAAAAGAAGTCGTCCAAAAAAGATCCATCTGGTTGCAGGCACTCATCTTACTATGCGGATACGTAGGCTATAAATGCACCGATGACTTCGGACTGTATGCCAGCGATGTCTTCGGGTATAATGATGTTGACTCGGCCCATATCGCCACGATCTCTTTCTGGGTGAGGCCCTTTGCTGCCCTGGCAGCTGGTATTCTGGGCGACCGCTTCGGGCATTCTAAAATGACCGCCATCAGCTTTATCATTCTCATTCTCGGCAGCGTTGTCATCAGCACCGGACTGCTTCAGCCTGGTATGACCATTTTTATTGGCCTGACCATTGCCTGTACCAGTTTAGGCATTTACGGCCTGAGAGGGCTTTATTATGCACTGTTTCAGGAATCAAAGATTCCGCTGGCCATTACTGGCAGTGCCATTGGCTTTATCTCCGTGATCGGCTATACCCCCGATATCTTTATGGGGCCGCTGATGGGCTATATTCTGGATAATAATCCCGGAGCGGCAGGTCATCAAATGCTCTTTGGGGTATTGGTGATTTTTGGTGTGGTGGGTTTACTGGCATCGGTAATTTTCCGGAAAAGCAATCGTTCGGAATTAGCTTAAATCGCTGACCGTTTATAGTCCGTCTCCTTAGAAAAGCTTATCATTTTTCGTGATATTGTTAGTAAGCACTTTAGTATCAGTCATAACCAGCATCATCGATCCGAATTTCCATGAAAACCCCTTCATTTTTCAAAACCCGGTTCTTTAGCCTGTTTATCAATGCCTGCCTTTGTATTCCTTATTTAGCCCAGACACAAACTGAACCTCTACAGCTGAAATACCTCGGCACTGCCGGTTGGAAGATCACCGATGGTAAAATCATAGTATTGGTGGATCCCTATATCTCCAGGGTAAAACTCGGTACCGGTCCGGGTATCAGCCCCGATGATGACCGGAAAACGGTTTTGCGTTCCGATTACTTTGTTTCAGATACAGTGGGCATCGATAGCCTCATTACCAGGGCAGATTTCATCCTGGTACATCACTCCCATTTCGACCACCTTTCAGATGTACCCTATATCGCAAAAAAAACAGGGGCCAAGGTGATTGGCACCGAAACCACCTGCAATATTCTGCGGGCTTATGGTATCCCAAACGACCAGCTGTATCCGGTAAAAGGCGGTGAAGATTATCAATTCGAGAACTTTTCTGTACGTGTGGTTCCTTCCATCCATTCAGCACTTAACAAAAAGCACTATATCGACAACCGGGTTTATAGCGAAGTGCCTAAAGCCCCGCTTAGGGTCTCTGATTTTATCGAAGGCGGTTCCCTGATGTTTCTGGCCAGGTTTGACAACCACAAGGTATTGACCATGGGCTCGATGAACTTTGTGGAAAGAGAGCTATTCGGACTGGAACCCGACATTCTGCTAGCCGGGGTAAACCAATCACAGTTGGGCCTGTACAAGTACAATGAGCGCCTGCTGGCTGGTACCAATTACCCCAAAGTGATCATTCCCAGTCATTGGGATAATTTTCGCCTTCCTTACGGATTTTCTCAACAAGCCGCAGTAGAGCTCAAGCTGATTCCATTTAAAGAAGATGTCAAAAAGCTCTCACCCGAAACCAAAGTCATTATCCCAACACATCTGGGAACCATTACGGTCAACTGACAAAAAACCGGTTAAACATCCCTTACCTTTGAAGGCATAAAAAACTGGCTGCAATATGATTCATCTATTACCCGGCAACAGAGCCAACATTGACTCTCTTTCCGTTCCCGACTTTGACTGGGAACAGACCAGGGATGAAAAAGATGTAAAGCAGTGGGTCAACCCTGAACAAACAATCGCGCTGTCAACCAATTTCTTTAAGGGCAAACCTGATATTCCCACTACAGAAGATATCAATGCTCTGCGCGCCTACTATCGTGGCCAAATCATCGGGCAAAAAGGCGGACTTATTCAGACCGATCTGACAGAGATCAAGGGGCATACAATCATCAAGACAATTTTTAAGTTCCCTCAATCACCCTCCGGTACGACCTACCTCAGTTCACTGACTATACCCTTTGCCAAATATAGCTTTGTGGTCAAAATACAGGCAATGGAAGCCGGTCATACAGGTGTTCGGGACAACATGATCGCCAACAAACTGCTAAGGCAAGGTAAAATCTCTACAGATGAAGCTGGCAATTTCAAAGGCTGGTCTTCGGACCCTTACCTCAAAGGCTTTAAGGAAGGCAATCTCATGAATCTGTCTGAAAATCAGACCTACGACAATCAGTTTCGCATGCATCCGCTCAGTTTATCCAGAAATATGCTGGCCAAAATTGAGGATGAAATAGCATTTTCAGACAGTCTCAAAAAACTGAAACCTTTCGGCTGACAGCCGGCCACTGGTCTGGAGCCGGGAATGGTTTTGGAACTGGACTCTGTGCTCTCAAGCCTGTTTTTCTAACTTTCAGCAACCCGGAGTCTTCGTTTACGTAAATCCACTAATTTTTTAACCTCTGTTAACCTGCTATGATTCAGAAAGAATTTGCCATCCAGGCCACGCACATCCTTGAAAAGGAGCCCGAGGTGATCGGCTTTGCCGTGGGTGGCTCCTGGCTTACTAACGAACTGGATGAGTTTTCTGACCTCGACCTGATCCTGGTTACCAGTGAGAGGATATCCGGCAATAAGGATAAAATGCTCACCTATGCCCAAAAACTCGGCACTCTGCTTAATGGATTTACCGGAGAGCATGTAGGCGAACCCAGGGTTTTGATATGCCTGTATGACAAGCCACTGCTGCATGTTGACATCAAATTTCTCACCCTTGACGAGCTCACAGGGCGTGTAGAAACGCCTCACATATTACTGGATAAAAACGATCAGTTAAAACAGGCCTTTGAGAATTCCAAAGCACATTTCCCCTACCCAGACTACCAATGGATTGAAGATCGTTTTTGGATTTGGGTTCATTATGTGTTGCTAAAAATTGGTCGTGGAGAATATATGGAAGCTGTCGATTTTTTTGGCTTTATGAGAATGACGGTTTTCGGCCCCTTGCTTCATATCAAAAATGGCAACCAACCCCGGGGTGTAAGAAAAGTCGAAACCGAGCTGACAACTGTCGATTTTGAAGGCCTCAAATCAACAATCCCCGAATATTCAAGGGAATCAACCCTGGAAGCCTTAGAAAATGCTATCAGGCTTTATAAAAACCTCAGGTCCGCCCTTTTTACCGAAGAAGTGACCTTAAGGAGTAGTACAGAACAAAGAGTGATGGATTATTTTACCGAAATAGCAGGATGAACAAAGTACGCATGAAACACCTCAACATCAGAGAGCGGCTTGCTGAAGTACTGGAGCAACATGACATTTCCTTTGAGCAGAGTGAAGAAGGATTGTGGGTAAAGGGTTTAGTAACCTTTGAAATCATGGCCTATGTGACCTACCGTGAGCTCAATGATAACATCGCCAGCCGGCTTGATGTAGTAATAAGAGTGGGAGAAGGTGAAATGGTCGAAAGCTTTGGTGATGTCGCCACAAATCTTGAAGAAGCGATTGCCAGGAACATGGAGAATTTTCTCATGAATACCTTTCACGTTTTGATTAAGGCTTTCTATGACGAATCGGATGAGTATGTCGAAGCCGAAACCTGGAATATCAACGGAACAGACTGGAGCGTCTGTATTGGCAATATTACCCACAAAAATCAATCAGAGGAATCGGACCTTATTCCTGAAGGATTCTTTGAAACCGTAGAGTCGGTTATCAAAGAAGCTACACTTGACGAAGACCTACATTGGTTTCGCAGCTTTTATTGCCAGCAAAACCATCAGGAGTTAAGTTCGGAGTTTATGAAGGACAATGAGTTATACGACACGGGAGTTCAGGCCCTTAGCAACCTACCCTGGAAATCTACCGGGGGTTTCTATACACTCCGTCAGTTCACCCTGCTCAAGCGCTTATCACAGCATAAAATATGAGTATTTGGAGCCATGATGGTTTCCCGCCTGAAACAACTTCGAACCATCCGGTGCTGAAATCGAGACCAAAACCGCTGTATTCCGTAGATAAGATTAGTCAGTTGGTCGAAAGGTCAGCAAGCCATTAAGCATGTTGTCATTGGCAGTAGCTCAATTTTTTCACTAATTTCTCTGTATGAAAAAGCTTTTATTACTGCTTTTCCTTCCCATAACCTTACACACAGTTGAGGCCCAAAGCTCTCCCCTAAAGGCACAGGAAGCACTTAAGAAGCTGGGCAACAAAATAGATCGGAGCAACCGGGACAAACGGAATCCAGACTATTCTAAGAGTTTTGAGAAGACCCCGCTCGTTTTCAGGGACTGGTATTATGGTAAGCTCCTTTTCAGCGACAATACCGCTATGGATTCCATTAGGTTTAATTTTGATGTAGATGTCAATTCCGTGGTTGTACAGTTTGGTATGGATATCTCCGCGGTCAGCCTAAAACCCGATGTGGTCGAAAGTTTTCTACTCTACGACCAGGGTCATGAACGCCAGTTCATCAGAAAAATCAAAGCAGACTTTAAAGACATAAAGTATCACATGCCCTTCTTTGAGGTTGTACTTGGTGAAGATGGGGGTGATAAACTGACCATTCTTAAGCAATACCAGAAAACTCAGGTTTCAGAAGACAATCAGGGCAGCTATAAGCCGGTTGGTTTTAAGGCAGACGGAACGCAAATCGTCTATAATTTTCGGGTTACTTATTTCAGCAAAAGGGCTGAGGATTCTACATACCAAAAGTTTGGGCTAAGCAAAAAGAAAATACTGGGTTTGTTCGATAAAGCTAAAGGCAAAGAAGTGCTGGGTTATGTTCGAAGCAATGGGCTCAAATGGAGTGATGAACCCGCGATGATGCAGGTCATTGAAAAATTCTTCGAGTAGCGTTGTTTGGCATTAAATACCAGTAAGTGCTATAGTACTTCTGTCCTATAATCTATATCTCCACCAACTCCCCCAAAGCCAGATATCGAAACGCTTCATGTATCTATTCACCCCGCCACCGGTATTATATTCCACTATCTTATCCGATTTCGCAAGTCTCACCAATTGAACAAATTCGAATAAAACTTCTTTACGGAAACAACTATCCGCTTTAAATGCAAAAAAATGTTAATTGTCAGTAAGGTTACATGACAGGCATAGTTGTCAAAATTGTGGCGATCGAAAAGGCCTTTAACTAAACAGTCTATTCTGTAGCCTTCACGATTACTTTTTAATAGCATACTAAGTTGAATTTTTGTGATTTTTTTTTGAGCACAAATTCTCCTTTTGAAAACCGAACTATCAATTTTTTTTAAACTATAAACTACACGTTATGAAGAGAATTCTATTGACATCCTTGATGTCATTGCTTGTATGTATGTACGTACAAGCCCAAGACCGGACCGTTACTGGTAAGGTAACCGATGAAACCGGTGCCCCCCTGCCTCAGGTAACAGTTCTGTTAAAGAACACCACGACCGGTACTCCTACCGATGCTGACGGAAACTACCGACTGTCAGTGCCTGAGGATGGAGGAGTTTTATTATTCAGATTTCTGGGATATACCACGCAGGAGATCGAGATAGGCTCGAAAACTGTAATCAATGTTCAGTTGGCTCCTGAAGCCTTAGATGCCGGAGAGGTTGTAGTAACAGCCGTAGGTATCAAGGCCAACAAAGCCGCACTGGGTTATTCTATCCAGAATGTTAACCCTGACGATTTGGTTAGTGCAAAAGAAACCAACCTTGTGAATGCTCTCAGTTCTAAGGTAGCTGGTGTAAGTGTTGTAAGTTCATCTGGTTCTCCCGGTGCATCTGCTAACATCAGAATTCGGGGTAATACCTCTATTAACGGAAGTAATCAACCTCTTTTTGTGTTGGATGGTGTGCCAATTGACAACAGTTCTTCCGGAAATGGTACAGCGGGTGTAGATAACTCTAACAGAGCTATTGACATCAACCCAAATGACATTGCCTCTATGACCGTACTGAAAGGTCCTGCGGCAACAGCCCTTTACGGTATTCGTGCAGCGAACGGAGCAGTTATTATCACTACCAAAGAAGGTGAATCAGGTGCTCCACGTGTGAAATACAGCACTTCTGCCACTATGGATGAAATCAACAAATTTCCGGACCTGCAAAATGAGTGGTCACAAGGAAGACCAGTGGGCGGTGTAGCCACCTGGAGAGGTCCTGAGACCTTTGATGGTTTTAGTTGGGGACCTGCCATCAGCAGTCTCGAGTATGACGGAGATTCAGAATATCTCTTCGATAGCCGTGGTAGACTGGTACCAAGAGGAACCGGCAACGGAGTTCCTGCTCAGGCCTTCGATCAGACTGATTTTTTCCGTAAAGGTTATACCCTAGACAACAATGTATCTATTGACGGTGGAACCGAACAATTGAGATATTTCTTCTCTGCTGGTCACCTGTTCCAACAGGGTGTGGTACCCAATGCCGATTTCAGCAGAACTACTGTTAGAATGAACCTGAATATGAACCTTACAGATAAGCTTACCATGGGTGCTTCAGGTTCTTATATCAACTCAGGAGGTAGCAGAATCCAGAGAGGTTCTAACCTTTCAGGTGTAATGCTGGGACTCTTGAGAAACTCGCCAACCTTTGATATGGGTAACGGAAAAATTGGTCAGGCAGCTGCCGATGATCGTTCTTCTTACCTCTTGGCAGACGGTTCTCAGCGTTCTTACAGAGCTGGTATTTACGATAACCCTTATTGGACGGTAAACAAAAACCCATTCAATGATGACGTAAATCGTATCATCGGTAATCTGAACCTGAACTACAAGTTGAATGACTGGATAAACATCATGTACAAAGTCGGTATGGATAAATTTACTGACGAAAGACTTTTTGCCCAGGATATCAACAGATCATACAATGGAGCTACCAGAGATTTAGGAAGTGTAAATCAGCAGACGCGTACTTCTTCAAATGTCAATCACGATATCATCGTTACTGCCAGAAAATCTATCAATGAGGATTTGAAAGTAAACGGTACTTTCGGTTTTAACTACTGGAAACGAGTTTTCACCACCAAAGCAGCAGGAGGTACTACATTAGCCGCTCCTGACTTTTACAACATTGCAAACGCAACAGATGTTGTTGCCTCTGAAAACATCAGTGAAAGAAGACTCTCAGGACTTTATGCAAACCTGAATTTCGAGTACAAAAACCAGTTCTTCCTTAACTATTCAGGTAGAAATGACTGGTCTTCTACCCTGCCAAAAGCAAACAACTCATTCTTCTATCAGGCAATAAGTGGAGCCTGGACTGTGACTGAGGCTTTGGATATAGATCAAGGTGTAGTTTCTTACGCTAAACTGCGTGCCTCATGGGGTCAGGTGGGTAATGATGCCCCTCTGTTTGCTACTACCAGTTACTTTAACTCTGCCGGTAATACCGGTGATGGTTTCATTGGCGGTACTGGATTCCCTGCTTTTGGTCTGAATGCATTTGAGCGTTCTACTCAGCTGGGTAACGATCAATTGAAGCCTGAGACTACCACAACGCTCGAGTTTGGTGTGGACATGGACTTGTTTGATGGAAAAGTTGGTCTGGACGTAACTTACTACGATGCTGAGACTACAGATCAGATCATCTCTGTACAGGTACCTGCTTCTACTGGTTTTACCAACCTGGTTCAAAATGCTGGTTTAATCAGTAACAAAGGTTGGGAGATCGAAGCGGACTGGAACGTTATGGACAAGGGAGATTTCACCTGGGACATGGCTGCCAACTTCACTAAATCTGAGTCAATTGTTGAAGAGCTGGCTGAAGGCGTGGAAACCATTATTCTTTCTGGTTTTACTTCTACTTCTTCCAGAGTTGTAGCAGGCGAGCCTTATGGATCAATTTATGGTTCAGGCTTCCAGAAAGATGCTAATGGAAATACTATTATTGATGCTAACGGATATCCATTACAGGATCCTGTGATCAGAGTAGTAGGTAATCCTACTCCAGACTGGACAGCAGGTATCAGAAACACCTGGTCTTACAAAAACTTCACTTTAACTGCTCTGGTTGATATCAGACAAGGTGGTGACGTATGGTGTGGAACCTGTGGTATCATCAACTACTTCGGTACTTCTAAGCTATCAGGAGACCTGAGAGATCAAACTGTTGTTTTTGACGGTGTATTGGCTGATGGTTCACGTAATACTCAAGCTGTACCGTATGCAGATCCTGCAGGCGGACTTGGTTCTAACTTCTGGGTACGCTACGGTTTTGGCGGACTGAGTGAGCAAAATGTTCATGATGGAAGCTGGGTTAGACTAAGAGAGGTGACTGTTTCTTACAACCTGCCTCAATCAGTACTTTCAGCACTGAAATTCAATGATGTTAAGATTTCTGCCAGTGGACGAAACCTCTGGTTGAATACGGATTATCCTGGTGTTGACCCGGAAACCAACTTGACAGGAGCCTCAAACGGTTTTGGCCTTGATTACTTCAACATGCCAAACACCAGAAGCTATAATATCAGCTTAAGCGTCACTTTTTAATCAGAAAAAGAAATGAAATCATATAAAAAACTATTCCTTTCCGTTTTAGCACTCACATTCATTATGTCATCGTGCGATCTTGAAGAATCAAATGTAGACCCTTCAAGACCCCTGAGTGTAAACCTGAATTTGATCCTGCCGTCTACCCTTGGTCAGACTGCTTATAATCAAATGGCTCTGCCTGCCAGACAACCTGGTATCGTAATGCAATACTTAACAGGTATTGATGCGCAACAGGTGGCCTATTCCGAAAACTATCTCTTTACTGAAAATACCTTCAACAACTATTGGAACTTCGGTATCTATGGTGGAGTGTTGAAGGATGGACGTGATTTGATCGCGTTGGGTACTGAGGCCGAGCAGCCTTACTATGTAGGCATTGGCAAAATTCTGATGGCCGAAGCTTTCGGCAGACTGACTGCTTCTTTCGGAGATGTACCATTTTCAGATGCTCTTCTGGGCACTGAGTCGTTGAAGCCTGCTTTTGATACACAAGAGCAAGTGTACGATGGTGTTCAAAGGTTGCTGGATGAAGCCATTACAGAGCTGTCAAAAGCTGCTGTAGCAGGTGGACCTGCGGGTGATGACCTGATCTTTTCAGGAGATGCCGGTCTTTGGATTCAAACTGCTCATGCGCTAAAAGCCAGATTTCTGATGCACCTGACGAAAAGAAGAAGTGTTTATGGCACTGTTCTTTCAGAACTCGGTCAGGCATTCACTACTGCCATCGATGAACCACGTTTCCAGTGGGAATCAGCCATTACTTCGGCTAATCCTTTTGCTAAATTTGGTATCGGTCGCCCTAACACCCTGGCTATCAACCCTGGCTTCGGTCAGGCAATGACTACCAGATTGGACCCCAGAGCTTCAAAGTATTTTGAACTGGATGGTACTCAGTACAACTTCCATAATTCGAACAATACGGAGCTGATCTGGGCTCAAAATGCATCTTTGATCCCATTAATCTCACTGGTAGAGTTAAAGCTCTACGAAGCAGAGGCCAAATTGATGACAGGTGATGCTGCAGGTGCCCAAACAGCGCTTACAGAAGCAGTAGATGCCAGTATGGCTCAAATTGGTGTGAGTGATGCGGCAGCCATTGCTGCTTACAAAACTGCCTATGCTGATCTTGCCGCTGGTGCAACGGATCAGGACAAGCTGAACATCATCATAACAGAAGCATATTATGCACTGTATGGTCACCAAATGCACACTGCCTGGACCAACTTCAGAAGAACTGGTTTTCCTGCTATGACTCCGGCAGCTAATGGGGCAGGTGGTCTGGATCCATCGGGAGCCATTCCGGTTAGATGGTTGTACCCCAGTGGTGAACAACAAACTAACGCAGTGAATGTAGATGCTGCTATTGCGAATCAGGGAGGAGCACTTCTTGACGACAATACTTGGGCATTTAGATAAGTCAACTATTTAAAGAAGGGAGTCGCTGTTAGTGACTCCTTTTTTTTACTAATTTTTATTTATGAAAAAGTCGCTCTTTCTGTTATTCCTCATTTCGTTGACCTCACCAGCATTGCTGGCACAAACACCATTGATGTACGAACAGGAAGCCCTGAAACGGCTGAGTGACAAAATATACCATTCTAGCGTGGACAGTAAAACCTCTGACTATCCCCGGGATTTTAAAAAAAACCCACTCGCTTTTAAAGACTGGTACTACGGTAAAATCAATTTCAGAGATAATACAGAAATGGATTCGATGCGGTTTAACTACGACTTCAATGTAAATGCCATTGTTGTACAGTTTAATCTCGATATTTCAGCCGTAAGCCTTAAGCAAGACCTTGTACAAAGCTTTACGCTCTACGACAATGTCGTTGAACGGAAGTTTATCAGAAAAACCAAGGGAGACTTCAAGGACATCAAATACAATATGCCCTTTTTTGAAGTATTAATGGGTGATGACTCAAAAGACACCCCCACCGTCCTTAAACAATACCAAAAAGAGCTGTTTTCTGCCGAGGGTCAGGTGAACTATGGCGGAGAAGTAGCAGAAGATCAGTATGACTTTCATGCCGGCTACTTTATAAGAACGAAAGGAGAAACCAGCTACCGAAAGTTTGGACTAAGCAAAAAGAAAATTCTGGGACTCTTTGAAAAGGCCAAAAGCAAAGAAGTACTCGCTCACGTTCGAAGCAACAATCTAAAATGGAGTGATGAATTCGAGATGATAAAGGTCATCAGAAAATACCTTCAGTAATGAATAGAGTAAAAACGAATAAGAGGTCACATTACCTCTACCCTGTTCCTGAACAATTCCACTTTCTCTTCCCTCTCTAGTTTTTTCAATAAACGCGAGACCACGACCCTTGATGTGTTCAGCTCCTGGGCGATTTGTTCATGCGTTTTATGGATCACATAAGAGCCCGAACTTTGCTTTTTATCCAGCAGGTACCTCATCAGGCGCTCGTCCATATTCATAAAGGCAATGCTGTCCACTGTTTGCATTAGCTCATCAAAGCGCTGCTGATAGGAGTCAATCACGAATTTTCGAAAGGAGCGATATTTACCCATCCACTCGTCTACCAGGTTCATGGGTACCATCCACAGCACGGTATCTGTTTCTGCCACCGCCTTAAACTGGCTTATCTGAGTCCCAAGGCAACAGCTGATTGACATAGCACAGGCATCTCCTCCCTCCAGGTAGTACAGAAATATCTCGTTGCCCTCAGCATCTTCCCGCATAATACGCAGTGTGCCTTCTATCACCAGCGGTAAAGCCATTGCCCTCATACCCGGACTGATCAGAGGCACATCCTCGCCTACCCTCATCAACCTTCCGGTTTGTTCCAATTCGGCTATTAATTCAGGTTCTAAACCCAGTCCGGCCAAAGTAACTCCTAACTGATCTGTCATCTCTTGGTAATCGTCTGATTATAGAAGGAAATATAATGGTTCAGGGTTCCCGGCAATGCCGTCAAACTACCTCACCCTTCATCATTTTATTCCAATATAGGTAGGGAAGCATATATTTCTTAAGTATCCATAGTCTCCAATGCTCCTTATAAGAGTCGAAGATCAGCATCTTTTTCAATTGTGGATCTGGTAGCAAGTTCTGCTTATAATCGAACTCTGCCAATACCATTTTCCCATACCCAGTCACCAAAGGACAAGAAGAATATCCATTGTATTTCATGCCCGTGATCTGTTCACTTTTAATAAGCTCCAGCAAATTCGCCACCACAATGGGTGCCTGTTTTCTGATCGCGGCTCCGGTTTTGGCAGTAGGCAAGCCTGCTACATCACCCAGACTAAAAATATTCGGATATTCAGTGTGCTGCAGGGTTTCAATATTCACCGACAACCATCCGGCCTCATTGACCAGTGGTGAATTTCTGATAAAGTCAGGAGCCTTTTGGGGTGGTGCCAGGTGCAGCATGTCATAGGGCATCACAATCGAAGAGCTTCCCTGCATTTCTTCCTTAAGCACATTTCCCTCGTTCACCACACACATATTTTCCTCAGGATGTACACTTTTGAAGGTTACCTGCTGATTATCCGCATCAATTTTTACGGGTGCATAAAAAGGTTTGAAGTGGATGCCATACCGGTGGATTACCTCCATCAGGGTTTTGGCGATAGCGGGCACGCCAAAAATCACTGTTCCTGGTGTGGCAAACACCACATTCGTCTTATCTGCCAGACCGTTCTTTCTAAAGTAATCTGCCGACAGGTAGGCGGTTTTCTGTGGAGCTCCTCCGCATTTGATAGGTGTGATGGGCTGCGTAAAAATGGCATTGCCTCCTTTAAAATTCTTCAGCACCTCCCAGGTATGTTTGGAATTCGTGTAGTTGCTGCACACATTGCCCTTTCCTAACACTTCCGGCAGGCCTTCTATTAACTCAGGAGCCATTACAAGACCAGGAGCTACCACCAGGTAATCATAGCTATAGGTGCTTCCATCCCTGGTAGATACCGCATTGTTCTCAGGGTCGAATTTCTCAGCAAAGTCCTTTATCCAGATAACTCCCTTAGGAATCAGATCCTTCATAGGACGAGCCGTTTTATCATAGTCATATGCATTGGCCCCTACCAGGGTCCAGGCAGGTTGGTAATAATGGGTATCGGCTGGTTCTATTAAGCCTATATCCAGTTTTGAGTTGGCTTTCAGCAACTGAGCGGCTGTCATTATACCGGCAGTGCCCCCTCCTATGATGAGAATTTGATATGACTTTTTCATATTCCTCGATTTATGGTTAGCTCGTCTATAGCAGACAAATTCAATCACTAAGGTTAACCAGGAATACCGCAAATCTCTGTGACTTTGGTTACACAAGAAAATGACCTTTATCAGCCTTAGAAACTAACGGGAATGAAGAGGGCATAAAAAAAGCGGCCTAAGCCGCTTCCCTGACTGTTAAACAGTCAATCAATATTTTGGAATAATCTATTCTCCGGCATCAGCCGCTGCTGCAGCATTGCCAAGGTTAAGAATCTCTTTGTCAATCGTCCAAAGACCTACACCGTCTTCACCAATCAGGTCAAAGAGTTCTACAGCTCTTCTGGCCAGGGTTTCTTCTTCACGTTGCTCCTCAACAAACCAGTTTAAGAAGTTCATTGTGGTGAAATCCTTGATCTCATAGCAGTGATTTACAATCTCATTGATTGAATTCGTTACGGCAATTTCATGCTCCAGAATGGATTCAAAAACTTCCCTCAGTGAAGTAAAGTGATGCTGAATTCCGGTAATTTCCGGCTGAATAGAATGTCCGCCAGCTTCATTTACATAATGAAACAGTTTGAGCATATGGCCTCGTTCTTCCTCAGAATGCATATATAAAAACTGGGCAGAATGATCATAACCAGTCATTTCACACCAGGAAGCCATTGATAAATACGCAGCAGAAGATTCACCTTCCATCGCGATCTGACGATTTAAAAGTTCTTCAGTTGCCTCCGTAAGAGAGCGTTTTGCTGTTACTCTTTGTCTTTCCATTTCGATGATCTTTTCTGTTGAATGTGCAAAGGTAATTATTAACCCAACATAGATTGCAATCTATGGTTTGATTATAATCAGTCCAGATAAGAACTACCAAAATTCAGGTAAGCAACACCGGCCGACCAAAACAAGCCTACTTTCGCTTTTTCAAACTCGGCTCTTAGCTTCATCAATTTGATCTGAGACTCCAGCAGTTTGTCCTGTTGAAAATTGATCTTGAATAAATCACTCTCTCCATTAGTGAGATTAAACAGTTCTGCCTCCAGCAGGCGCTTGTAATTATCCACTGCTCCCTGCATCAGCTCCAACATGTCCTTCGAGTTGTTCAGGGCGAAATACCCGGCACTGATATCATTCACAATCTCCCTTTGTCTCAGGTTGAATTCATAGCTCGTCTGATCAATCTTAACACGTGTTTGCTTCAACTTTGCACGTTCTTTTCTCAGAAATAACGGGAATTCAAACACTACTCCCAGTTTATAGTTATTCCTCAACTGCACATCTACAAAATCGCCTCCTGCCCCTATGGGTGAATTGATAAGGTTATAGTTCAGGTCTACTCTCGGTTTTAGGTTTTCTTTTGCGAGGCGCTCATCAATGGTCAGCTGACTGAGCTTACCACTGGTTTTAACCAAATCAGGGTGCCTCAGCAAAGCCAGCTCTGTAAGACTGTCCAGGGTAGTAATAGGAACGAGGGCCTGGTCCTCCAGTTTCAAATCAGGAATCAGCTCATCTTTCAACTCCAAAGGCTCCTGATTCTCTCCCCACAGGTAATTGGATAGCACCAAACCTGATCTCTTAAAATCTATCAAGGCAGCTCGTCTGTCTACCTGTCTGTTTTGCAAGGTAATGGCCGCCTGTACCGTATCGATGGCCGCCACCTCACCAAAATCAAAGTCAAGCCTCACCCTACGGTAAATCTCCTCTGAAATGCTCATACTCTCATCTATAAGCCTGAAATTATAGTATGCGAAATACCAGTTCCAATAGTCCTTGGCGGCAGAAAGCAGTATTTTATTGATCAGCTTAATTCTCTCCGCCTGATTGATCTCACTAAAAATCTGTGCCTGCTTTACAGCTGCCCTACGCTGGTCTATCAACAAACCTCTGCCAATCGGCAGGCTTAGCCCCGCTGTGACCTGGCGAAAATCATCACTTCCAGGTATGGTATTTTCAGGATTAAGAAAAACACCCTTGTTTCGATCTACACTGATTTTCGGGTCGATTGGAAACCAGGTGGGTACTTTGAGTGAGGTATTAAAGATGTCATAATACTCTGTACCTTTAAAGTTTTTTACATCCCAGGAAGCCTCAAGCTTCGGGTCAAAGGCACCACGGGCCAGCCTCAGCTCTTGTCGGGCAATTTCAGGTAACAATTCAGCCTGCTTTACCACCGGATGATTGGCCAGTACAAAAACTACAAAAGACTCCAGAGAGAGCAGTTCAGATGAATCTGAGGGAGCCGTTACCAATAGCTCTTCCAGTGATTTGACATCAATATTCTGTGCCCGAACAGACTGCAGACAGCTTAATGTCAGTAATATGATCAAAAGCTTCCTCATCTTACTTACCAGCCATTTTGCCCTTAATACCCTCTTCGGGTGTTTCATAAAAGCTCGGAGGAAATCCGTTGAGCTGTCGCCATATCTCGTACCACACTGCCACGTTGTCCAACATCACCCAGCCTTTGGTGCCCGAGCCGATTCTCAGCTGCTCAGGCCATGGCTCATCATTAGGGTCGGGAGTAACCAGAATACGGTACTGTCCACCCACGCTGTTTACCCGGTCAATGACCTTTACCACTCCTCCGAAGGTACCTACGGATACACTGGGCCAACCGGAAAACTGCAGGGCAGGCCAGCCGTCAAACTGTATTCTCACCTTTCTGCCGGGCTGAATCAAGGGTACATCCAGGGCCTTGACATACATTTCTACCGCCAGATCAGGGTCTTCCGGTGAGATCTGTACGACAGACTCTCCCTCTTTAATGGTCTCTCCGATACCGGCCTTCATCGCCTTTACGATATATCCATCCTGGGGTGCTATGATCTGATACTGCTCGTTCCGAATGCTCAGGTTGGCATACTCGTTCTCCAGTTTGGTCAGAGATGCCTCAGACTCAAATACATCCGCCAGGGTATTGCTCAGGTCAGACTGTGCCTTACTGATTTTGTCTTTGTACTCAGCCTCTACCGCATTAATGCCTACGGTAGTGTTAATCACCTCGGTCTTACTCTCCAGAAATTTGTTCTCAGCACTTATCTGCTTCATTTTGGAGGCCTGATACTTTGACTCAATCTCCTGAAACTTGGTCAGTGCGATATTCCCGGCATCAAAACGCCTTTTGTTCCTGCCGAAAATATTTTCCTGGTTAGCAAACCTTACCTTTTCAGCCTCATAATCCACACTGTCACTTGTCAGCTTAAATTTTGATTGCTGTAGCTTGTTAACAGCCTGCTGCCTTTTAGCAATCAGTAATGACTCCAATGCCTCAATCTGATTTTCAAGTGCAGAGGCCTTTTCTCTTTTTGAAGCAATGCCTCCACTCTTGGCATCAATCTGATCCTGCGTTCTGCGTAAAAGCTGCGGATCGAAGTATTTGTCTTTTACCTCAGATAGGGTAAGTATGGTATCTCCCTTATTTACAAACTCCCCTTCGCTTACCTTCCAGGAAGATATTCTACCGGCAATGGCCGTTTCAACAGATTGTGGCCTTTGTGAGGGTGAAAAAGCGGTAAGCTTACCCTTTCCCCTGATGTTTTGCTGCCATGGGAAAAAGAGCAGGATAAAGAACAGGAAGGTAACCGTCATCAACACCTTGGCCAGTACTTTACCCGCATTGGGGGTCTTCAATGTCTTGAATAAAATGCTCTGATCGTTCAGTTCATTCACCCGGTTATTTTTTGATAAGTTCAGCATGGCTTCAGACTTTGATGATTTTGTTGAGATAACCTGCCGACAGCAGTTCCGGATAAGTACCCTCTATGGCAACCGTACCTTCTTCCATCAGGATAATTCTATCACAGGCCGCCATGACCATAGGGTCGTTTGATACGGCCACCAGGGTACACAAAGCTTCTTCGGTCACCAGTTGAACCAGCTTCTCCTTTTCCGAGCGCTGGAAGGAACCAAAGAAATCGTTTAGAATCATAAGCCGTGGCTTTTTCACCAGGCATCGCGCCAGAATAAGCTTGCTTACGAAAGAACTGGAAAAGCCCTTTCCTCCACTCAATATATTGGTATTCAACCCATCGGGGAGCATGTTGATTTTATCTGCAAGGCCTACCTTGGCGATAGCTTCTACAGCATCACGGGTAGATACCTGTGGCTTACCCACTACGATGTTTTCCAGAATGGTACCCTCGAAAATATCTTCCGTGGATACGTTTTTGGCCATCTTATCACGCAAATTGGCAAGGTCCAGATCCCTGAGACTATATTCATTAATAGTCAGGGCTCCCTCGAACTTTTGATTAATACCCGCTACAGTATTGGTAAGGGTGGTTTTACCAGATTCATTACCACCTGAAATACATACCTTTTCTCCGCAGGCAAAGCCGGTATTGATGTTGTGAATCGCTGGTTTGTTAGCTCCGGGATAGGTATAGCTCAGGTTTCTGATTTTCACAGAAAACCCTTTGTTCATGTCTTCTTCGTTCAAATCAATACCACCGATTTTTTCCAGAGGCAGATCAGTTACCTGGCTTATTTTATCCACGGCCGTGAGCATGTCATATACCACATCCATGTAGGTAATGATCTTCTCTACAGAGTTGAGAATAAGGATGATGATTACCTCAGAAGCGACAAACTGCCCCAGGGTTATTTCTCCATTGATGACCAATCGGGTGCCTATGATCAAAAGCCCGCCAGTAATAACTGCCTTAAAAAGCACAATATAAATGTACTGGTTGACCAACACCTTAAAGTGGGTTCTGCGATTGATCAGGTAGCTATTTACATTGTACTCTGTCTTTTTAATAGGGAGGCTGGTGTTCCCTGAAATCTTGAAAGAATTGAGGGTACGTGCAATTTCTTCCAGCCAGTACACCACCTTATACTTATACATAGACTCATTGATAGAGGACTGTAGCCCTCTGGGGCCCGTTAGTCTGAAAATGATAACCAGGGTAAGTACCAGCACCAGCCCGAAAAACACAAAGAAGGCATGATAGAAGGACAGTAGCAGCAAGCCAAATAAGATCTGAATCAGGCCTGACATTAAATCACCCAGCAACTTAGGCAAGCCTTTCTGGATAGTGAGTACATCGAAGAAGCGGTTGACCAGCTCAGGTGCGTGTAGCTTGTCAAGAGATTCTACCTTCATGCGGGGAATCCGGAAGGTGAATTCCATGGCCGCCTTGGTAAAGATTCTCCGCTGTAGGTATTCTACCAGGGTGATCTGCATTACCTGTAAACCTCCTGAAGCAAGTATCCCCAGCAGCACCAAACCAATTAAGAGATAGATTGAACTAAAGACTACTCCTCCGGAAACCAGCTCCACTGTGGCCTGTATGCCCAGTGGCAATGTAAGGGAGACAATTCCTACAAAGGCCGCATAAACAAAGATGTAGAAGATGTCTTTGCGCTCTTCACTCAATAACCTGAATAGACGCTTTACCGGAGACAATTTCTGTCCTTCCTCATCACCTTCATGTTCGGAAACCAGGCTCTTATAACTAAATGCTCCCAGGAGCATTACTTCACCTTTTTCGTTTTTAATCAATCGGTCTTCAAGCCCTTCAAATGCTACTTCCTCTGTACTTTGTCCATTGACAATCAGCGCTTTCGTTACCCCCCTTTTGCCTTTATTGAGGATCACCGGTAAAAAAGAGCCCTCTGTCTGGTAAAAGGCAATCATGGGAATCTGTACTTCCTTCACGAATGCCCTTAGATCCTTTATCTCCAGGGTCTGGTCGAGCAATACTACTCGCACCTTGTTGGCCGATTCTATAAGGTCTCGCTTAAATTCAAAAGCCTCATCGATACCGTAACGTTTGGAGTTGATATGCAGGTCTTCAAACAGGGCTTCCTCCAGGGTTGCTTCCAGCAGCAGGGCTGTCTCCTTAATTGTATTGGCTATGTGTTGATTGGTCATTGACGCTTAGGGTTTTAACCGATGGTCTTTCTGATCATTTCAAGCAGAAATACAATGTTCTCTGAATGAACTCTTCCGTCAGCAGCTTTGTGCTCGGTAAGTGAAGGCAGATGTTCTGCGAAAAACACCTGCTGATGCGAAGCCTCAAGCATGGTGCTTATCAAGGTATGGGCATAGAGGTAGTCGGGATTGATTTCCAGAACAATGACAGCAATGCGTTTGCAGAGTGATTTAAAGCCACGAAACAGGCCTTCTTTGTTATCCTCATCTACCTGTTTGGTGTGATAGGTTTTGTCTGATTCATTGATCACGATTCTTTGCAAGGCCACTTCATCCACCGAGGGAAACATAGGATCAGCCACTTTCTTTTCTCCCACCAGTCTCACTGCAATGGCCAGGCGTTCCTGAGGATCAACTACATTATTGGTCTCATACTCGATTTTATACTCCAGCCAATTCCAGTACCAGGCTATGAGGTACACCAGAAGTCTGTGTTTGTTTTCGAAATAGCGATAAATAGAGGCCTCAGTAGACTCGATTTCCACAGAGAGCTTCTTAAAAGTGAATTGCTCCAGCCCCATCTCTTCTATCATACAGATGGATTGGGTGATGATTTTCCTACCAAGCTCTGTATCCTGAGGGTCTCTCAAATACAGGTTATCGTTCATTTCCAAGCGTAAAAGCGCCATGCTAAACTATCGAATTAAAATGTTAATCAATCAACAATAATAGTATTACTATCATTAAAGTCAGTAACATAACGCCCTTGATCGAAAATGGTTCTGAAAATTTTTGATTTTTATACAGAAGGAGTTTTTAACCTCCTTTGCCAGTCAGGGGAAAACTTAAGGTCAGGGCACAAAAAAAGCCACTCCCCAGTGGCTCTTTTCTGTATTTTTAAAAATACCCCCAAATAACAAAAGCGGGGGACAATTGCTTGCCCCCACTCATCCTGCATCGACCGTAGTCATTGCAGAATACCAAGTTACTGTTCAGAACTTCGTCCTCCGTACAATGGCCCAAGCTATTGTCTGGTGGAGTCTGCCTTTTTCCAGCTTCGCCCTATGCATACACTCAGTGTAATACAATTAAAATGAAGCATGCAGTTTGAGAGAGTTACCTGCTCGGCAGGCAATTCCCGGACTCTTTACTCAATCATCTCCGAAGATTTGATTGGGCTGATCCCGCTTTCTGTCGGCATTCCCGAAGGAATTTTGACATTGCGCTGATCAATGGGCTGTCCACCGTAGTTTTCCACCCAAGTCCGCCAAAGTGATTACCCTGAAGTGCTCACTCTGGGTAGCTTTTTCAACACCTGCTCCGAAGAGCCTGCATCGCCTAGTTCTACCTTCCACATGAATACCGAGGCATCATGCTTCTGCTTTACTGTCTCAGAACGTCATCTTGCGATTCCGAACCTTTCACTACCATTTTCCGAGCTTCCCCCGAAGAGAGACTGAAGTTTTATCTTCTGTTCTTTATCCCTCACTTGGTATACCTAAGGTACCCTTAATAACTTTACATGCAAACTTTCTAACTATCTAGTTTTCAACAAGTTTCCCACCGATTTATACACAGGGTTATCAACAGGGTTATCCACCAAGTTATCCACAATCGCCTGTGATTGACTCATTTCATCTCTTCCTTACTACTGATTCACGGTAATGGTATAATTACCGGCTATGCCTTCTCCATGATTAGCAGTGCCTGCATTGCCATCTGAGGTAAAAGTGAAGACAAAACTGGTTTCAGTAAGGGTGACGATGGTGATGGTTTTGCCATCATCTACTGATAGTTGCTGTGCTTCTTCATCAGTCCACTGCCAGGTACCACTGGCACGGAACATATCTCCGGCATTGGTGGTGCTATAGCCTCCATCGGTAAAGGAGAAGGCAAAGCCGGTGAAGTTGGCTGATGCATCCTGTCCATCGATGATAATGCTGCCGCCCTGGGTAAGGTCCCAGCTTCCTGATAGCTTTTCAAAGGCCAGTTGCTGGGCCGTGGGATCATCTTCACCACCACAGCCTGTGGTGAAGATGATGAGTGTGAGTAGAACTGTGAGTCTGAATATTTGTCTGTATATGGATTGCTTTTTCATGCTTGTCTTATTTTCTGATCATGATTTTCTTTTGTACGGTGCTGCTGCCATCGGTAAACTGTACCAGGTAAAGACCATTATGGTATTGGGAGACATCGAGCTTCAATGTGGGCTCTTTGTATTGGCTGATGTCAAAGGTTTTGATGCCTGACATATCATAGAGCTGAATATCCAGCGCTCTGCCATTGTATTTGGACAGGTCTATGGTGACTATGTCGGTGGCAGGGTTTGGGTATACATTGATCGACTCTGCCTTGAGCAGGCCATTGTCTACTGAGGTGATAATGGCTCCGTCTGCTGTGACTGTGAGAATACCGGTGCCTCCATTGGTAATAATGGTGACATCGCCTGTATATACCTGGGCTACTGTGGGGGTAAAGTTAAGGGTCACTGTCTGACTGGAGGCTGGTGCTACTGTAATGCCGGATACCGGGCCACCAAAGGCGGTTGGGTAAAGAATGCTGCTCACATTCAGCGTGGCATCGCCATCGTTGTGGATGATGATATCAAAGGTGGTCGTGATACCCAGTGGGGTGGCAGGGATATCGTTGTTACCGGTGATACGCAAATCGGCTTCGGCCACATTGTCGATAGTGATCGTGAAGGCTTTTTCAAAGGTGCCTCCTCTCCCATCATCGGTCTGAATGCGGATATTATAACTCGCCTTCGTTTCCAGATCAAACGCTTCGGCTGCTTTTAGCTCGTCTCCCGCTATGGTGAAAGAAGCATTGTCTGTATCGCCTGTGCCTGCTACCAGGCTATAGGTATGGGTATCGCCTGCATCGTCATCGGTGCTGCTCAGCATGGCTACTACATCGCCTATGGCATTGTTTTCCAGGATGCTGCTGGCTGACAGACTGATATCGGTGGGGGTAAAGTTGGTATTGTATACCTCTCCTGTAAAGGTAGCCCCCAATACATTACCTGCTACGTCAGTGATACCGCTAATATCACTCAGGATCAGACCGAAACTGCCTTCTCCAGTGATATTGTCTACCGTGACGGTAATACTGGTACCGGAACTGGCTGAGACACTGGCGACATTGGCGCTTTGGGTATCTGTTAGTGCAAGGGAGAAGTTGCTGGTACTCAAACCATGTACTTCTTCGCTGAAAGTGACCGTATAATCTACACTGCTCGCTGCGGTTGGGTTAGGGTCTGCCCTGGTGATACTTTGTACTGTTGGTACCACCGTATCAATGGTTATCAGAAAGGTATTGGTATTGGGACTGGCATTTCCTGCTGCATCCGTAGCCGTAATGAATATGGTGATAGAGCTGCTAAAAGGCCTGAAAGTTACATCTGCCGTCCAGTCACCGTTGGCATCTGCTGTGGTCGTCTGCAGTGTAAAGGGGCCCGCTCCTACTATAATTGTTGCAAAGGGCTCTGCCGTACCGGTATAGATAAGAGTCGGATCGTTGGTGATGATATCGGTACTACTAATTCCGTTATCATCTGAGATACCACTCAATACCGGATCAACCGGAGTGACTGTGTCAACAGTCAGGGCTAATACTGTACTTAAAGTACTGGTGTTTGTGGCGGCATCGGTGGCGTTGGCTGTGATACTGTAGCTGGCATCTGCCAAAGTGGTAGCTGAATGGTTATAGCTCCAGCCGCCTGAACCATCGGTAGTAGTCGTACCAATGCTGCTTCCATCAATAAAGACTTCTACTGTGCTGTTGGCTTCGGCTGTTCCGGCAAAGATCAGGGTATTGTCACTCGTGATGTTATCTGCAGAATCTGAACCAGTGTCGTCCGACATACTGGTGATCACAGGGGTGGCAGGGGCTGTAAGATCGGCCTGGATAGAGAACTGTGCAGCTGCAGTGTTATCATTACCAGCGGCATCCTGAGCAGAAGCAGCAGCTAAGTCTATCGTAACAGCGCCATCACCAGTCGGAGTCACAGTAACCGTATACACTGCTCCGGAACCAGAGAGATTAGCGGCAGTGCTATTGAGCAATGTCAAATCAGCCAGGCCTAGCCCGGTTATATCTTCAGAAAAGGTGAGCGTAATATCGAAAACTCCATTGATGGGATCATTGGCCGTACTGGTAATAGTCACGGTAGGTGCGATCTCATCATTTTCAATACTCAATTGCGTAGCGGCTGTGTTGTCGTTACCGGCTCCATCTTGTGCCACGTTGGCTGGCACATCTACGGTAACTGTACCGTCAGCTGATGGGGTAATGGTAACGGTATAGCTAGTTCCCGACCCTGCAAAGCTACTGGCCGTTCCGTTTCCTACTGATATATCTCCCAGGGTAAAATCTGTTACAGCTTCATCAAAGGTGAAGGAGGCTGTAAAGGCTCCGCTGACAGGATCACCAGCCGTAGTGCTGATGGTAACAGTCGGATCAGTCTCATCATTTTCAATGCTGAACTGAGTGGCGGCTGCGTTGTCATTGCCTGCGGTATCCTCTGCTGCGCCTGTGTTGATGTCTACCGTGACCGCGCCATCGGCTGATGGGGTGATGGTGGCTGTGTAACTCGTACCTGAACCGGCAAAGTTGCCTGTTACTCCATTACCTACACTAATATCGCTTCCATCAAAACCGGTCACAGCTTCTGAGAAAGTGATCGTGATATCGAAAGCTCCGGCTATCGGATCACTGGCAATACTGGTTATGGTGACGGTCGGGGCTGTTTCATCATTCTCCAATGTGATAGTATTGGAAGCGGTATTATCATTACCAGCCAGGTCCTGTACAGAATTAGCCGGCAGGTTTACTGTGACGGTACCATCAGCAGCCGGGGTGATGGTAACTACATAAACTCCACCGCTTCCCGAAATTGCAGTTGCACTGCCATTGGTGACAATGAAGTCTCCGGTGGCTATGTTCATTACGTCTTCTGTAAAAGTGACAGTGATATCGAAAACTCCACTATGAGGGTCGTTTGCCATTGTGGTCAATGTGACATCGGGGGGAATCACATCCAGTAATATCACCACACCGGTACCATCCGTGGTCAGATTGTTCCCTCCAAAGTCTGATATCTCATTATTGTTATTTGTATAGCTAATGGTGAGCTGCGTTACGGCTGTGCTCAGATCGGCTACTGTCAAAACAATCTGGTTATCACCTGCGATACCATCGGCCTGGGCACTTACGGTAAAAGGCGTATTGTTATCATCTACTATGGTGAAATCTGTCGGGTTGGTCTCATTGGTCTGTACAAGTTCGCTGAAAGTCACCGTAATTTGCGTATCACTGTTTTTTACAGCGCTTAACATCGTGGGAGCAGAATTGTCAAAATCCGCTGTTACTCCTACCGCATCAGTTTCCACAAAGGAGCTTCCTGTAGAAGTATCTGATATCTCATTATTGTTATTGGTATAGGTGATGGTCAGGTCTCCTATGGCATTGGAGAAATCGGTAACGGTCAATACGATATCCGTATCTCCGGCAATGCCATCAGACTGTGCTGCAACGGCAAAGGTATTGCCCAGAGCATCTGTCACCACAAAATCAGTAGGATTTCCTCCATTGGTCTGTACATTCTGGCTGAAGCTTACTACAATCTCTGTATTGCTGTTCACCACAGCACTGACCATTTCCGGAATACTCATTTCTCCCAGATACCAGAACCATTCTCCGGGCTGATAGCTGGCCAGCATTACGTCTTTAATACCATCTCCATTGATATCTTCAAAATCGATGGAACCCCTGGTACGATTGCTGTGAGATTGAACTCCTAATGGATAGGCCACATCAGCCAACACATCGGAAAATTCGGCTGCTGTTGGAGTTCCGACATTCTCAAGCACTTTTACTATTCCCTTAATGTTCTGGAAGTACATGTCATAATCACCATCCTGATCAAAATCTTCAAATACCGGAGTATCAGCACCTGTGAGCCGGTCATGAAAACCTTCAAATTTATAAAAGGGGTCAGTAGCTTGTGGTTCGATCTGAAAATCAGGGTTGGTAGCAGTACCTACATTGGTAAACAAAACCACAAAACGATGGAAAGAAAGGATGAGATCCTGATCTCCGTCATTGTCCAGGTCGGCAAATGCGGTGGAAGGCGATCTCAGATTTCTTTCATCCTGAAACTCTCTGTTGTCTATCACAATGGTCTCTACATTTTTCAGGCCAATGGTACTGTTATCTACCAGGGTAAAAACCGGGTTGGTAGCACTACCTGTGTTCTTCAGGTAGGTAAACACATCAGTCAGGTTAGAATTAGCCTGGGTATGACCAAAATTAAAAGTAGAACCTAAAATCAGGTCGAGGTCACCATCTGCATCCAGGTCGATAAAGTTTGGACGCGTTCTGTTACTCAGGAATGGTTCATGTGTCCCCACTAAGGCTTCCAGAGCAGGCAAGACCGACTGCTCCCACAGGGGGGTATCAGCCGTGCCTTTATTTTCATAATAAATCAGTTTTCCACTGATACCGGTCGAGAGAAAATCGACATCCCCATCACCATCTATGTCTCCCAGGGTCACATTGTTTACCACTCCATACAGAGTAGGCATTGTGAGTAGTTCCAAACCTCCGGAATTCGTACCGGGAGGGTCGATAAAAGACCCTCCTCCCTGGTAGGTCCATTTCATATTTCCTGTGAGCCTGTTCGTTTCAGGTACCGACTGGATCATTGGAATACCGATCGCATCACTCAATAATGGATTCCCGCCAAAATCTTTAACTAACTCCGTGTTGTTTACATAAGTCAGCGTGACGGTGCCTTCTGCAATTCTAAGCCCATGCACGGTCAGGACAATTTCATTGTCACCTGGAATAACATCTTCCAATGCGGTTACTTCAAAGTTATCTCCCTGACTGTCAGTTACCACAAAGTTGGCAGCAGTATCATCTCCCAGTTGAACGGGTTCATTGAACGTGACCGTAACTTTATGATATTCCAATCTCTCAGCACTTATCATCGCGGGAGCAACATTGTCTGTATCAATCACTACTCCGTAGGGATCTGAGGGCACCGCAACGCTGCCGGTTGCAGCATCGCTGATCTCATTATTGTTATTGGTGTATTGTACCCTGAGGTCGCCAATGGCCGTACTCAGATTTGCGACAGTTAATACAATGTCTGTATCTCCGGCCGTACCGTCTGCCTGGGCCGTGACAGCAAAGTCATTCCCCAATCCATCCGTCACACTAAAGTCTCCGGGATTGCCCCCATTGGTCTGTACATTTTGGGAAAAACTCAGGGTAACTTGCGTATTGCTGTTTTTCACAGCGCCTGCCAATACATCGGAAGTAGGCTTGAGTGTTGCATTTAATCTGATATCATCATACCCCATCCGCACGCTGCTCGTGGCCAGTAACCTGAGTCGGACAAATTGGGTACCTTCCGGTACACTTAGTACTACCTCTTCCCACTCTCTTCGGCTATTCCCTAAACTTTCCGCATTGTCAGGCAATACATTACCAGTTACCACCAATGGCGAAAAGTCGCTGGCATGATCATAGATCACTTCATAGCCCAGATTGGCATTGTGGCTGTTTTGGTCCTGCCTGTTAAACTGAAAACTTAACCTGAGCTGATCCAGATCGGTAACATCTATGGCTTCAAAAGTCAATGCGTGAAAGCCCTCATTTTCTATTCTGCTTGATCTGCCGAAATGGTTATCAGCCAGGTCATGGGCCAGCCAGAAAAAAGCACCTTCTGCACCGGCAGTAATATCTCTGTAGCTATTGGCTTTGGCCCATACAAAATCACCTACCCCATCTACTGGACTGCCATCTACGTCAAGGCTTCCATCTGAGTTATAGGTTACAGGATCAGAAAGAAAATTCCAGTTGTCGCTGAATGCTGATTCAAAGCTCTGTTTAAACCAGATGCGCTGGATCAATCTTCCGGTCAGGTCTGCTTCCAGCACTTCACCGGGCAGGCTGACAATGGCATCAGCACTGTTGGCATAGGTGAGGGTAAGGTTACCGGTGGCCATACTTAAATCAGCCGTTTCCAGCTCAATAATTGAATCGTCTTCTTCAGAAAGGACAGCAGTGGCAACGGCATATACTATGCCTGCATCATCGGTGATATTAAAGTCAGAAGGATCAAGTCCATTAATGGACACTGTTTCGCTCATATCCAGTATAACCTGAGTATCTGTATACTGAATGGCACCGTTTATTTGTAAAAATGGTAATACGGGCACAGGTGTATCTGTGGTTTCCAGTAATAGCGACCCCGAGACAAAATCACTTACTTCATCATTATTGTTCGTATAAGTCAGGGAGAGTTCTCCTACTGCTCCGGATAAGTCAGCGGTAGCGAGTACCAACTGATTATCTCCGGCTGTACCATCTGCCTGGCTGATAATATTATAGGTAGTACCCATTTCATCAGCTAACACGAAATCTCCGGGATTGCCAGCATGGGTTCTTACAGGCAAATTGAATAATAAAGTGATTTCTGTATTTCCGTCCCAACGGGCATATTGCAGAGCTAATTCTTCTTCTACTTCCACTCCCACATCATCGGTGGCGAGATCATTATGACCAAAATCAAATATGCCACCGCGGTAGTTTCCGTAGGTAATGGTCACTATTCCCAAATCTGACCTGATCCCTCCATTGACCGTGAGCGTCAACAAATTATCCTTGGCCACATTATCTATGGCTATCGGAGTCACGAGCGTTTGACTGAATTGGTACTTAAGTCTGAAGTCACCACTATTATGAATCAAAAGCTGCACGGGTTCGCTCAATACCAGGGTTATTTCGGTATCGGAGCTTTTCAGAGCCGAAAGCATGACAGGAGCCGTTTGATCCAGGTCTACTACTACGCCCTCATTGTCCGTAAGTACGGCATCCAGTCCCGTATCAAAATCTGCAACCTCATTGTTATTATTGGTATAAGTTACCTGCAAGTCGCCCACCGCCATACTGAAGTCGGCCACAGTAAGCAGAATATCTGTATCGCCTGATGTGACATCGGCCTGAGCAGATACCGGATAGTCATTTCCACAACCATCGGTTACGGTAAAATCTGTCGGATTACCACCATTGGTTTGTACATTGAGTGTAAAACTGACCAAGATCTGGTTAGTACCTACCGGTGTAGCCAAAGTCATTTTAGGAGGAAGTAGTACTATAACGCCTGTGGCATCAGTAGCGAGGTCATTGCCTCCAAAATCACTGATCTCTGCATTCGTATTGATGTAGGTAAGGGTCAGGTCTCCTTCTGCGTCTGAGATATCGGCTACCGTTAATACAATTTGCCGGTCTTCTGTTGTGCCATCTGCCTGCTGTGTGACTCCATAGTTTGTACCCGCTTCATCTACCAGGGTAAAATCACCGGGATTCCCTCCCTGGGTTCTTACCACATCATCAAAAGTGACGGTAATCTGTGTATTAGTATTTCTTTTGGCCCCGACTATAACAGGTGCATCGGTATCAGCATCCACGATGACTCCGGCAGCATTGGAAGTAGCAATATCCACCCCGGTGGCAAAGTCTGTGATCTCATTATTGTTATTAAGATAGCTGAGGTTTAAATCTCCTATAGCCGTGCCCAGGTCGGATACGGTCAGTACAATATCCGTATCTCCTGCAGTTCCATCAGCCTGAGCGGTTACCGCAAAATCGGTGCCCAGGGCATCTTTTACCACAAAGTCTCCGGGGTTGCCACCATTGGTACGCACATTAGCAGTAAAGCTAGCGGTCAGCTTTGTATCACTGTCTTTGATGCCACTGGCCAGAGAAAATAAGGCTTCAGAAGGCCCAAAGAAATAAGCGGCTCCAGCCAGGCTAAGAGGATTTTCTCCCCTCAGGTCGGTGCGCTGGTTTTGTGCTCCAATGAGCATATTGGGACCATCTATAGAGATATCCCGCCCAAACTGGTCACTAAGGCTTCTGTCTGAAGGAACAATTTTCCTGACTTGTGACCAACTTCCATCAGCGGCCTGTTCAAAGAGGTAAACCGCCCCCGCCTGAGTGATTTCTTTGGTACCATTGGCATCTGTCTCATTGATAGGACTGCCTATTGCAGCAAAGCTACCTTTGATCTCCACTCCCAAACCAAAGGTTTCTTCTTCTCCCCGGTCAGAAGCTACCAACTTGGCTACCTGCGACCAGGTATCATCAACAGCTCTTTCAAAGATATAGGCGGAACCACTTCTGTTGATGGTGTTGGCACCATTCTCATCTTCACTCTCAAAATGTGCACTGGCTATGATCAGGTTGCCGCTCATGGCCAATTGGTGGCCCAGGAGGTCGGCCTCGTCCCTGTCTGCATGTACCAGTTTCTGAGAGAAGATCCAGGTGCCTGATGCTTCTCTTTTATAAACATATACCGCGCCTGCCGAGAGTATAGTATTGGCCTCATTGGCATCTTCATCCTCACCATAAGCGCTGATAGCCGCATAATCTCCGTCAATGGCTACTCCTGAGCCAAAGCGGTCTTCAATGGTTTGCACAGGTGATACAATTTTCTGTACCTGTGCCCAGCTACCATCAGGTGCTTTTTCGAAAATATAAGCCGACCCGGCATTTCTGATATTGCCCTGACCATTCTCATCCGTATCATCAACATAAGCAGATACAACAATATAGTCTCCACTTATGGCTACTTCATTTCCGAAGCCACTACTTTGCGTACCATCTGAAGCACCTATTTTTTTTTTTTCAGACCAGGTACCGTCAGGGGCTTTTTCATAGATATAAGCGGCTCCGGCTCTTACTGTGGTGTTTTGTCCGTTGACAAAGCCGTTGGCACTGGGGGCTCCCACCACAATATAATCTCCGCTAATCCCTACTGAAGTACCAAAACGGGCACCAGCCGATCTGTCAGAGGCTACTATCTTCTGTACCTCTTCCCAATTACCTTCATTTTCTTCTTTGAAGATATAAACCGAGCCTGCATCCTGCACGGTATTCTGACCGTTTTCATCTTCTTCTTCTGTAATACTGGCGACAACCGCATAACCACCATCCATATCGAGATCAGCACTAAAAAAGTCACCTGCCGCCCTGTCAGATGCAGTAATCTTGGCAAATTCATCCCAGTCTGACCTCATGGCAATTTCTCCCCTCAACGGGCTTTCTTTGGGTACACCGGCCTGGTTACCATCATGAGGGGTTACCTCAAAGCTGATATATTTACCGATATCGGCAGAGGTTTGCAGGTAACTAATGCCTGTAGCCCCGGCAATGGCTGCTTTATTTCTTCCGGTCGCATCATCAGACCGGTACCATTGGTAGGTTGAACCACTTTCAGTATCTCCGTCAGCATCGAAGTATCTGTAACTCCCTGTGGCGGCTTTACCTTCACTCAGTACTCCACTGAATGTCACAAAACCGGCTGACGGTGCTCTTTGAGGGGTGGTTGTGGGAGCCGGGCCAAAGAAATATATGGCACCGGCATCTTCCAAAGGATCGGCTTCTGATGCCCCGTATTGCTCGCTGGGTGCTCCTACTATTACATGGTCTCCTGTGATTGCAACTGAAAAGCCAAATTCGGCTCTTTCATTGCGTCTGCTGGGAGCTACCATTTTTTTCACTTCTGTCCAGCCTGAGGCTTCTTTTCGAAAAAGGAAAGCCGCTCCGGGTGATGTATTGGCCAGGTTTTCAGCATTCTCATCTAATTGGTTACCATAAGAGCCAATGATGGCCTTGTCACCATCCACCGAAACCGACCAGCCAAAAAAGCCGGTTGTATTCCGGTCTGAAGAAACGAGTTTTACTTCCTCGGTCCAGGTATCATTATTTTGGTTGAAAACATATACTGCGCCTGCGGCAAACTTGAAGTCACCTCCATTGGCATCGAGTTGTTCTCTGTGGCTTCCCACCATCAGCACATCACCGTCCATATCCATGCCAATACCAAAATTATCACTATTGCCCCGGTCTGAGGCCACTACTTTCTGATGAAAAGACCAGGTTTTGTCTGTGTTCTCTTTAAAAATATAGGCAGCTCCTGCATTATTAATGGTGGCTCCTTCATTCTCGTCTTCATCATCAAATATGGCCCCCACGGCAGCATAGCCCTCGCCCATCGCTACTGTATGACCAAAGCGGTCTCTGCTATTGGTACCATTGGGGTTGTCGACCCGTTGCACCTCCATCCATGTATCGTCAGGTTGTTTTCCAAAAATATAGGCTGTCCCAAGCTCACCACTGATTCCGGAACCATCAGCCGAACCGACTATGGCAAAATCGCCATTCATTGACAAAGAAAAGCCAAACCTACCCAGCCTCGCAGGGTCAATAGAGCCGGTTATCTGTTGAACTTCAGACCATATGCCTGTCCCGGTGTCTCTCTGAAAAACGTAAACCACACCAAGGTGAGGTGAAATGAAATTCAGGTTGGCTCCTACCATAGCGAAGTCTCCACTGATGGCTACTGAAAAACCAAACTGATCACCAGCTTCAGCATCGGAAGCTACCAGTCTCTGAAATTCGGACCAGTTGCCATCGGCATCTCTTTTATAGATGTAGGCGGCTCCGGCATCTTCCATATTTCCACTATCTTCCTTGTAGACTCCCACGATAGCATATTCTCCATCAATAGCCACTTTAGAACCAAATGACTGACCTTCATCACGTTGAGAAGAGGTTATTTTAGTGATCTCATCCCAATCTGTAGCAGCCGAAACAGCCCCTGCAAGATCACTCTCCACGGCCAGTCCGGTTTCTCCTCCACTTCGTGGAGTAACTTCAAAGCTGAAGTATTTTCCAAGGTCGTTGATTGTCAGCTGGTAGGTCAATGCTGTAGCCCCGGCCACCGCTACTTTTCCTGTACCGTCAATATCATCTGAGCGATACCACTGATAAGTCGTTCCGGATTCGGGATCATTGTCATCATCAGAATAGCTGTAAGTACCTGCCAATGTCTTGCCTATGTTTAGTGGCCCAATGATGGCCACCTGCGTGGCCCTTGGCAGAGCAGAGGGATTGGATAAGTCAAGATGATTTCGTTCAGGTCTACTTATTATCTTACCTGTTTCTCCTATAATCTCCGTAAACCCGTTACCCGCCCTGGCATGGGCAGTAACAGCAAAAAACAGCATTAAAATGACCAGTTTCACCAGAGGTGACCATGGTTTAAATGAAAGGCCAAATAATTTACCGGAGCTGTCACCCCGGAAAACCGGCTCTTTGTTGTAAAAAATATGCATATCAATAAAGTGTTTGGTTTAGCTTTTATTTCCTCCGTGTAAAGCAGCGGGCGATACCCCGGTTTACAGGAATCATATTCATGTCATGGAGGGTGGAGAAGTGGCTAAAACCAAAAAATTGAGGCAACATCACACCTGAAAAAATAGATACAGAGGTGATAGTTGATGTAAATCTATATACTTCATCTATGCATGTAAATAGACCTTAAGGTCTATATTTCAACTACACTGAGTCAACAAAAACTATGTATTATCTAAGATAGTCAGCATATAATTCTGAAGAATTTTTACGAAACAGCCCATTGACTGTCCCAGGGGAAATGTTCATCTTGCCTTAGATAAATACAACCTGTTGAAAACGATAACTTCCAAAGCCAGCCTCTCTCCGGTGATTTCGCAACTTTCGCATTACTCAGGAAATGGTAATGTGAATGATTTTTGGAAAACACTAAATACAGACATTCTTCAGCACAAAGTGAAGTTTCCCATATTGGAGCATGTAGCCATGGAAATCAATCGGATGCTCGACAGAGAGCAGGAGAATCATTTACTGGACCAAATTGCTAAGACAAAACACATGTCCGGTTACCCGGTCATTGGCAAACTGATACAGTTGAGACTCGATGAGGGTTTGAAAACACAGTACGACCTGGCCATTGAGCATATTGTACAGGGGAATGAATGGTATGTATGCGATATCATCAGTGAGCGGGTTCTTGGAGAAGGAACTCTTGAAGACTTTGATACCAGCCTGAATCTGATGAAGGACATGGGGAACCATGGTAATTTATGGATAGAGCGGTCCATCGGCATTGCCACACACTATGCGACTAAAAAGAAATTGCCCAAAGAGCAGGTAGAACAGCTACTATTGCTTATGATTGAGCATGCCTGGAAAACACAGTATTTTACTAAAAAGGGTATTGGCTGGGCCGGCAAAACTATCGGCAAATATCACCCTGACCTGATTCACAAACATGTCGACCTTATGAGAAGCACAAAGCTATCGCGGTGGTTTATCAGCAAAGTCAACATCGGCTTGTCCATGGCCAAAGCAGAGCCCTTTCTTTATGAATGAAATCACGGCCAAAAGCATTCTGAACAAGACCAAAAGAAGAGATCCCTGGTTTCTGGATGACTATACAGTCAATCCTTATAGCGGCTGCTCCTTCAATTGCCTCTATTGCTATATAAGAGGCAGCAAATATGGTATTCATATGGAACGGAAGCTGGGTGTAAAAACAAACGCTCCGCAGCTGCTCGAACAGGCACTCAGACGCAGGGCAGATAAGGGGGAGTATGGTATCATTGTGCTTTCGTCAGCCACTGATCCCTACCTTCAGTTAGAAAAAGAAACAGGCCTGACACGGAAGTTATTGAAAGTAATACTGAAATACCGCTTTCCGGTTCATCTGATTACCAAGTCTGACCTGATTTTACGTGACAGGGATCTTATCGAGCAGATTGACCGGAAAGCGATCCTGCCTAAAGACCTGCCGGGCCTGAAAAGAGGTACCATCCTTACCTTTTCGTTTTCTACAATAGATGAGCATGTGGGCAGTATTTTCGAACCTGGAGCCGTTTCACCCATCGTTAGACTCAATACTTTGAAGACCTTATCGGACCAGGGGTATCTTACCGGGGTAAGCATGATGCCCCTGCTTCCCTGGATTTCTGATACTGCTGAAAGTATGGAAGCCATGTTTGCCGCTTTTAAACAGCATGGGGCTCATTACTGCTTTCCTGCCGACCTGGCTCTTTATGGTGAAGAGCCCGCCAATAGCAAACCTTTAATGCTGAGGGCAATTGAAAAACACTACCCGCAGTATCTGAACAAATACCGGCAGTACTTTACTAACGGTACAGAACTACCTGCCTACTACCGAAAAGCCTTCTACAAAAAAGTGGAAGATCTGGGAGCGCAATACGGGCTGAGGAACCGCATCCAGCTTTAGCAATGATCGACACATATTATTAAATACATAATTTTTCTTTTAATATTTATTTAATTATCTTTAACCACTTCCTTCAATAGCTGCTCCTACATTCATCCCTGAACCCTTATGAATGTAAGAAATGCCATTCTCTTTTTAATCTTTTCTCTGTTCGCCTCTGCTATTGAGCTATGCGCACAAAGCAAGCCTCCTGAAATGCTTGAGAAAGAACTATCTCAGCTCATCACCGATAGCCTGAAGCTGAAAACGATGAAGGAAATCGCTGCAGGATACAGAAATCTTGATCCGTCAAAACAGGCTGCATTCAGCTATCGTGGATTGGCTCTTTCTAAACAGACGAAGGACATACGGCATGAAATCCTTTTTTGCAGGGAGCTGGGCATCTTTCATAAGAAGGCCGGCTTGCTTGATTCAGCGCTTTGGTATTATGAAAAAGCGCTTGGGTTGGCCAGGGTGACGGCTAACGATTCATTTTACTATGCTACCATCATCAGTTTGGGTAATCTCAAAAAGACAGAGGGAGCCTATAAAGCGGGTGTCCGCTATTTTATCGAGGCCATAACTTACTATGAGAACCGCGTAGACCGGAAATCGCAAATCAATTATCTGACGACACTTTTTAACCTGGCCAATCTGAACATTCTGCTTCGCGAGTACAACAAGGCATTGCCGGTGCTCAAAAAGATCACCCAACACCCTTTGAGCCAATCGAACCTAGCCCTATTGCGCGGCAGCTATACCAACCTTCTGGCTGTTTATGTAAAAATCGATGAACCAGACTCTGCACTTAATTACGCTGCTAAGGCAGAGCAAATGGCCCTCAAAACCAATAACCAACGAAGCCTGGCACACATCTATACCAACATGGGTGCCCTTTACGAGCAAAAGAAGAACTTCCACAGTGCCCTGGTGAACTTTGAAAAAGCAAAAGCACTTTATAGCCGACTAAATGACAATGGCGGTTTAGCCAGAAGTGAAAACAACCTTGGAAATGTGTACGGTAAACTTGGCTCGTTTACAAGGGCCGAAAATGCCCTTTTGAATGCGCAGATAATTCTGGAGAAATCTTCAGATGCTTATTCCATCGAGCACAACTATCAAGCTCTCATCAGCCTCTATACTAAAATGAGAGATTTTGAAAAGGCCTATCGATTACAAAGTGCTCTATTTCAGCATAAAGACAGCATTCTCAACCTGGAAAGCAAAAAGGCCATGGAAGAAATTGAGATACAGTACGAGGTAAGGAAAAAGGATTTGATGGCCAAAAATGCCTTAAAGGACAAAAAACTGGCAGAATTAAGCTCAGAAAAGAGCCGTACCTACCTGGCTTTTGGAGGTGCGGGAGGAGGGTTACTCCTCCTCACCTCCTCTTTTTACTTTATGATGTTCAGGTCTCGAAAAAAAAGGCAAATGATCTCCATGGAGTTATCGCTTACCCAAAAACAGTTGAAAGCTGAACATCAATACAGACAATCGGAAATCAAGGCGATCAAAGCTCAAATGAATCCGCACTTTATGTTCAATACCATCAATTCCGCCCAGGCACTTATTCTCAAAGGAGATAAACATGAAGCCTATCGTTATTTATCCAAATTCTCTGAATTGGTTAGGCAAAACCTGAGCATGAGTGAGAGGCATTTTGTTTATTTCGGGCAAGAGCTTCACCTGATCAACAGCTACTTACAGTTAGAGCAGCTACGCTTTGGGAAGCAATTCACTTACAATATCACGGGCACAGAAGCCCTGGAGGATCTAAAACTCCCTCCATTGATTATCCAGCCCTTTCTTGAAAATGCCATCAAGCATGGCCTTCTGCATAGAAAAGGGAATAAACGGCTCAAAATTGATTTCAAGCTAACAGAAGCGCTTACCTGCACCATCGAGGATAATGGTATCGGGAGAGAAGCTGCAAGGGCTGTAAACAAAAGCAAGCTGCTACAACACGAGTCATTTTCCACAGGTGCCATCACCAGGCAACTGGAACTCCTCAGCACACAGCATAATACAGACTTCGGCTTTAGTATCACCGATCTGTTTGACAGAGAAATGGCCAGTGGTACAAGGGTTATCCTTAGAATTCCATATGTCTCAGATCATGAATGAGGAAATGACAGCACTGCTGGTAGATGACGAGGTCGGTGCCAGAGAAAACATGAAACTCCTCCTGGAGCATTATTGTCCGGAGGTTCGGGTAATAGATGAAGCTGCCTGTGTAGATGAAGCCGTCATGGCTGTGTTACAACACAAACCCAAGGTAGTTTTTCTGGATGTTGAGATGCCGGGAAAATGCGGTTTTGAGTTGATAGACGCCTTTCAAAGCATTGATTTTCAGTTAATCTTTGTCACTTCCCACGATTACTATGCTGTGCGGGCTTTTGATGTCTCAGCCCTCGACTATCTGCTAAAACCAGTGGACCCAGATCGCTTACAGGCAGCAGTGGCCAGGCTGACGTTCAAACCTGACCCTAACATTCATCAGAAGCGATTCAAAGCATTTATTGAGAATAACGAAGGCGAAGGCATCAGCAAACTTGCTATACCCCATAGAGGTGATTACGACATAATAGATCTATCTCGTATTATGACCATTGAAGCCGACCGCATGTACAGCCTGATAGAGGTCTGTCCATCTGAGAGCACTCATGGCAAACAGTATACCTACGCGAAAAAGCTCAGCCACTTTGAAGTTTTGCTGCATGAGCATCCGCATTTTCACCGGGTACACCGGTCATGGATTGTGAATACGCAACATGTACGATCCTATTCCAAAAGAGAGCATTGCCTTACCCTCACCAATAACAGAAATATTCCGGTTAGCAAGAGTTATCGCGATCACACTCAGAGCCTCCTCGGTTTCAACCTCTCGCCAGCTATGCTCGGTCAATTGGGAAGTTAAAGGCGTTCGTTGGGAAACAATTCCCTTCAAACCCAGGCCTGTTTCCGCTACTTCACATCAGTTAAAACAACCTCAGGATTCAAAACACACATGAGGTTGATGTGAAACCATAATTTTTAAAAACATGAAAAGTACTATTGAAACAAAAAACTGCATGCATGACGCATTGTACAAAGGTCGATTCAGTATAAGAAAAAACCTACTTGCTGAGGCACGTGACAGAGGGTTACAACTGGTAGATGAAAATGTGGTTGTTTTCAGTCATCAGGAAATATCCGCTGTGGCTGCCCCTTTTGATATAGACCCAACAGAACTGGACAAAAATCAACCCTTAATCTTCTTTTATTTCAAGGGGAACACCCGGGCTACGCTGAAGGATGGTTTTTATATTGTTCAGGGCAACCTGGATAAAAATGGTATAAGCCCTAAAAACTTAATATTACTCAATGAGGATGGCAAGGAGGTTCAAACCCTTAAAATAACACAGGGAAAAAATGCTAATAATCAAAGTAAGACAGGCTGGCCTTATCTTGATGTAACCGATTACCACTATGTAAAGTCCAATGGTAAGACTACCCAAGAAGTCTCAGGAACTCTCAATGGTCATAGCTTTAACATAAAGACTGTGGTGAAAGTATCACCCAAAGAATAAAGACAGAATCAATAATTCGGACTTAACAAAAAGTTCGTAAAGAATGTAGCCAAACCTATGGCCGGCAGACCCGGAGGCTTCAAACGTTTCCGGAGTTTGCTCTTTCTTGTGAAATTGAGTGAAGTAATTTATACGATTACACAGGCTCTATACTTTGGAAGAATTTTGTCATCTTGCTTACCCTATCAAACCAACACTATAACCCCGGACACGTCTTTAAGGTATGTTACTCAAAACACACACATGAATAAATATCTCAAACGCGGCCTGATCATAGCAGCTGTTCTCGGCATCCTTCTCTATGCCGCTTATCTTTTTATGGTCGCTCAGACCAAGAAGCACAGCCCTGAAGAAACGGTCAACTACAATACGAATGGCTATGGCATTGAGGTGTTTTACAACCGCCCTTCTAAAAAGGGTCGTGAGATTTTTGGCAGATTGGTGCCTTTTGGACGGGTATGGCGTACCGGTGCTAATGAGGCCACGACCTTCGAAACCAGCACCGATCTCACCATTGACGGCAAACCCTTGAAAGCCGGAAAATACACGCTCTGGACCATTCCTGACGCTGACAACTGGACTTTGATGTTCAATGCAAAGCAATATAGCTGGGGAGTAAATCGCAATGGTGTTACCCGTGAAGCGGAGCACGATGTATTGCAAGTGAAGGTGCCTGTTGAATCAGTCGGTAACGTGGTGGAGTTGTTTACAATCGCTCTTGAAGACCGCGGAGGAAAGCCGGTTTTGGCACTTATCTGGGATCAGACCAGGGTGGCAGTGGTGATGGAGTAGCTTCTATGTCACTCGGTAAAACCGAGCGACTGAGAACTGTAAGGGGCATCAGCCTATTCGTTCAAAAATCTTCGAAAAGTTGATGGTCGATGGCGTACAAGACGAGCCCGGCTACGTTTTTGCTACCGGTTTTCTCCAGTAGATTACGTTTATGTGCTTCTACGGTGCGGGCACTGATAAAGAGGTTTTCGGCTATCTCCTGATTGCTTTGCTGTTTCAGTACCAGGTGAAGGATTTCCATTTCACGTTCGGTGAGGGCCGGGCTGCTACTCACTGCTGCTTTTTGCCCTACTCCTCTAAGCTTATTCATGATTACGTGAGTGACTTCGGCAGAATAATACTGACCTCCGTTCATCACCATTTCAATGGCTTCATGGATGGCTTTTTTGCCGGCATTTTTCAGCACATAGCCCATTACCCCTATTTGCAACATTCGTTTGATAAACTGAGGCTCGTTGAACATCGTCAATGCCACAATCTTCTGGTCGGGTCTTCTTCGTAAAAGCTCCTTGGCCATGTCTATGCCGTCCATATGGGGCATCTGAATGTCGGTAAGCACAATATCAGCAGTGATTGCCTCCAGCTTTTCCAGCGCAGTGATTCCATTAGAAGCCGTTCCCACAATCTCGTAGATGGATTTATCTTCCAGATAGCCCAGCAGACCATCTATTACCATGGGATGGTCATCTACAATAAAAACCCTGATCGCCTTGCTCATCTTAGTTGTGTATTGGTAAACGCGCTATAATGCTGGTGCCATGACCAGGCTTTGAGTCTATCAGGAGATTCCCCGATAGTGAATTGATACGGTTCTTCATACCGGTAAGACCAAAACCCGTCTTATAAAGGTCGAGCTTATTTTTATCGAAACCAACGCCATTATCTTCTATCAGCAGTTGAATTTCCTCTTGAAAACCAATGAGTTGCACCGATACTTTTTTAGCCTTGGCATATTTCAGAATATTGTTCAGGGCCTCTTGAGTCGTGCGAAATAGTCCCACTTCCACCTTTTGATCCAGGCGTTTTTTCAGATTGCAGTAGTAACTGCAATTAATATCACTGATGCTTCTCATCTCGTTCACCAGGTCTTCCAAAGCCTTAGCCAGCCCCACATCATGGATGGCTTTAGGCATCAATCGATGGGCTATTTGCCTGCTCTCGCGGATACCCTTCTCCAGATAGTCACGACTCTTTGTATAGCGCTCCTGACATTCGGCAGAAAGCTTTTCAATTTCACTATCCAGGTACTGAAGATTCAGCGCACTGACACTGAGTGTTTGCTGCAGGCCGTCATGAATCTCTCCAGCGATACGCCTGCGCTCATTGTCTTCAGCATGATAGATGGCACCATTTACCCGCTCCTGATTGCGTACTACCGGTGTGATATCGAAAATACAGCCTTCCAGGGCTTCTACCTCTCCGGCTTCATCCATTACACCGTTCCCTTGCTCCCAGAGCCATTTCTCTCTTCCTCTCCGGTCAATGATTCGGTAAATCACCCGATACGAGCGTTGCTGTTCCAATGCCTGCTGTACCTGGTCCCACATATCCTGTTGATCGTCTTTGTGAATGAGCCCTCCAAAACTGATGCGGCTGGGATTACCGTAAAAATCGTTGCACTCATACCCAGTAATTTCAAGGCAGGCAGCACTGATATACTCCATTGACCAGTTGGCATCATTGAGGCAGCGATATGAGATTCCCGGAAGATTATTAATCAGGTTGTTGATGCGCCTGTGGCTCTCCTTCAGAGCATTTTCGGCTTCGCGCCTCATGGAAACATCTGTCGCCACCGCCATTACAAACTGTTCACCGCGGATTTTTAAAGGACTCAGTCCTACTTCCACCCAAAAGAGTTCTCCATTCTTGCGCCTGCCTTTAAGATTCATACCCTGCCCCATAATTCTGGTATCCGGAGCTTCCATGTATTTACCAAAATGAGATTTGCGCCTTTCATCAAACATATCAGGTAGCAACTGGTGAACCGTCATCTTTGCCAGCTCTTTATGGCTATAGCCAAAAACCTGAAGCATCCTGTCACTATGCAGTTCAATTATCCCCTGACTATTGACCAGAAATGTGGCATTGGGATCGTGCTGGATGACAGCCCTGAATCGCTCTTCGGATTTTAGTAATAATTTCTCGCTGACCTTTTTTTCATGAATGTCTTCATGGCTGCCCACCATTAAAACAGCCTCGCCCTTCTCATTCCACTGCGCCTGTCCAGTAGATTTAAACCATCGATACTCTCCTGATTTGGTTTTTAGTCTGAATTCAGCTTCGTATGGAGTTCGTTTTTCCAGGTGGTTGAAAAATCTTGTACGGGTTTCGGCTCGCTCCTCCTGGTGAATCATTTCAAAAAACTCTTCTCCAATATGAGGCATATCACCAGGCTCATATCCCAGTTGCTCATACATTCTGGGGGACCAGTAGTTTTCTTTGGTAAGAGGGTTCCACTCCCAAATACCATCCTGTGAACCTTCTACCGCCAGTTGAAAACGCCTTTTGCTCCGTTCGAGCGCTTCCGTGCGCTGGGCTACCAGCTTCTCCAGGTTCTCTTCCAACAGGTTGCGTCTCACAGCACTACCTATTGAGTTGGCCAGCGATTGCAATAGTGATTTTTCAGAATCCGTCCATAGGCGCTCCTTTACAAACTCTACCAGGGCCACAGCTCCCCAGAACTTACTCTCTACCATGATTGGGAACAGTATGATAGACTTTGTTCCATCCGCTTTCATGTGCTCCTGCAAGGCGGCTGAGCTATTTGAGTAAAGAATGTCATATGATTCACCCCGGCTGAGATAGGTATACAGGTCACCGAGCATTTGCAGAGGCACATTCTGATTACGAAGGGTGCGGGCTTCATCACGATGGCTGGACCAGAAGTATTTGATAGAGCTGAGTGTCCGGCCTTGCTTATCTTCTTCATTTACGTAAACGCAGCTTGCATTTACACCAAGGTGCTTACCAAGCAGTTCTATGGCCAGGTTGATTCCCTTGTCGAACTTTTCAGAGATCATGGCGTTGGTCGCTTCTGCTATTCCCAATAAAAAATCATCAATATGGCTATTGGTATGGCTCATGATTTATTCACGACAGGTGAAAGAGGTGCTTACTAAAGTTATAAAATAACTCAGCGACATACGCGGTTTCTTTTCACAGAAATTAACAATCTTTAACAGGCGCCTTTCGTAAGACAATGACAAACGGTCTTTCGGGATAACATTCCTTTTTTATCTTTGGAGGCTGTAACAAAGGCAAGCAATGATCTGGTTTAAAAGTGTTGGCATTACTGAGGGGATATTCATTGGGTTGTTTGTCGTTTTTTACGTTCTCTATATCATCCGGCTGGTAGTAATTTCAAAAAGGCTGAGCACCAGCTTCAGACCCCTGATTTTCAAGATTTTTATCAGAACCGCAGCTTTTGCCATGCTGATTATTGCATTACTGGGTCCTTCTTTCGGAGACACCACCAAGGAGGTGAAATCTGAGGGAAAAGACATATACATCGCTGTAGACCTTTCACAGTCTATGAATGCCGAAGATGTAGTGCCTTCAAGGCTGGATAAGATCAAATACGAACTTACTAACAACATTGTTGATGCCTTTAGCTCAGACAGAATCGGGTTGATCATCTTCTCTTCAGAGGCATTTGTACAGTGTCCGCTTACCTACGATCAAAGTGCCCTGGGGCTCTTTATCGGCACATTGAATACCAGACTGGTACCCAATGCCGGAACTGACTTTGGCGGTCCGCTCAATATTGCCCTGGATAAGTTGGAGGACCCGAATGGGCCTGTGACACAACAAAAATCAAAGATCATACTACTTATCAGTGATGGTGAAGATTTTGGAGAAGAGACAGAGGAAGCAGCCAAAAAAGTGGTAAAGAGTGGCATCAAGCTGTTTACGCTGGGCATTGGCACAGAAAGAGGAGGTAAAATTCCACTTAGAAATGGATTTAAAAAAGACAGAAGTGGTACTGAAGTGGTCACGCGACTTAACTCCAACTCCCTTCAAAAACTGGCCGATGATACCGGAGGAAAGTACTTCGAAATCAATAAGGACCAGAATGATGTTAAACGACTTATCAGGGCAATTAACGAGGTAGAAGGTGAACTGAGAGATGCCCGACAAATAGATGCTTCGGCCAATAAGTTTTATATCCCCCTGGCGATTGCCCTGGGGCTGTTGATGCTCGATGCATTTTTAAGATTGAAGACACTTAGAATATGAGATATTTATTAACCGTATTTCTCTTCTTCACGGCCTTTACCGATCCGGTAACCCGGATTGCCAAGGTAAATGAACTGAAAAGAGATGCCAAGGAGGCCATGGATGAGCAAAACTATGTTCAGGCTGTATTGCACTATGTAGAGCTGGTTGACTCCTTGCTGATAGATGACGATAAGCTGAAAATGAACATGGCAAATGCTGCCTATAACCTGTCTTATGGCATGGAAGGTCAGCCATTTCAAACCGAGGCTGGCACACCTGGCGATATCAGCGTGGATACCTCAGACGTATTTAATGCAAATGCGGAACTAAAATTTGCAGTGATGGCAGAGAGTAAATACTTGGAACTCGTAAGCTCGACTGACAAGACGGTTGCCTCAAGCGCCTATAACCAACGCGGCATTATTGCTTTTATACAGAGTGAGAAAGAAAAAGAAGGCAGCTCCAAGGATCAGCTTTTTATGGGGGCCCTGGACCATTTTAAAAATGCGCTTCGAAACAATCCCATGAACGATCCGGCCCGCTACAATTACGAGCTTCTGAAGAAAATCAAAAGAGAACGTGATCAGCAGGAGAATGAAGATGACCTGAAGCCTTCAGACTATGCCAAGATGATGAAAAAGCTGGCGGATGAATTACGTCAGGAAGGTAAGTTTAAAGAGGCCATGCAAACCATGATGGAATCGTTGGAGAATGATGAGACCACCAAGGCTTACCAACAGTATATGACTAAACTTCAAACCGTAGCAGCCATATGAAAACGTTATTTACAACTTTACTCTTGGTCATAGGCTCGGTATGTATGGCACAAAATGCCAGCGACTTTTTCTCCTCTGCCGGTAATCAGTTTATTGATGGCAATACGGAAACAGCACTAAAAACGGTCAACCGGGGGTTGGATCGTTTTCCAAGCGATGAAAAGCTAAAGAAGCTCAAGGAAGAGCTGGAGAAGCAGCAAGAACAGGAGCAGCAGGAACAAGAGCAACAAAAACAGCAGGAGGAACAGGAAAAGCAGGATCAGGAGAAGAAAGACCAGCAGCAGAAAGATCAGCAGGAACAGCAGGAAAAAGACCAGCAAGAACAAGAACAAGAGCAAAAAGATCAGGACCAAAAGCAGGAAAAAGACGAAGGCAAAGAGGACGAAGAGAAAAAAGACGAGGAGAAGAAAGACTCTGAACCCACTGAAGAGGAAAAGGAGCAAAAGGAAAAAGATGATCTTCAGAAGTTTCTCGATAAGCTAAAGGAAATGAAGATCAGTCCTGAAAAGGCCCAGATGATTCTGGAGGCTATGAAGAACAATGAGATTCAATACGTACAGCAGAACAAGCGCAAGGCCAAAAAGCGTAAAGATCGTAGCAAGCCTGACTGGTGAGTTGATGAAAGTTTGTGAGTAATCAGTATTGAGTATTCAGTATAAGGTATAACGTATTGGGTAGTCAGTATAGATTGGTACGTATTCAGGGCTTTCTGATCTGACCTGGACAGTTAGGTGACTTACATATGAGATGAGTTTAGGAGTACAGGGTCTCTTCTTTTTTAGCGCCATCGGTGCCTTTAACGGGTTGATTACCGGTCTTTTCATTATCCTCTTTCATAAAAAGAAAAACCTATCTACTTACTTTCTGGGGATTCTACTGACCATGGTCAGTATGCGCATCGGTAAATCAGCCATCTATTTCTTTACTCAGGATATCTCCAGAAATTTCCTCCAAATAGGGCTGACTGCCTGCTATCTCATTGGCCCAGCGCTCTTTTTTTACCTCAAATCGTCTCTCAGAAAAACGAAAAGACTCAGCAAACCTGGCTGGACTCATATTGGTGTGATACTAATACCGGCCCTGGTACTTGGTCCTTTATTTCCCTATACAGAGCACCCTGAACTCTGGAGCAAGTACATCTGGCACCTGATCAATCTACAGCTAGCAGTTTATATCATTATAGCAGCCTTTCAACTTATACCGGTGTTTAAAAAGTGGCTGGATGATTCGGTAAAACCGGAGAAACACGAGCGCTGGCCCCTGATCATTTTTATTGGCAATCTCATCGTGTGTCTGGCCAATGTAGCCGCCCTGTTTACTACCTATATATTGGGTTCTCTTTCATTTTCTTTGGTATTCTATGCCTCCCTGTTCCTTTTAATGATACGAGACCGAAAGGACACTCCTGCTCCCCTTGTTTCAAAGAAGTATACCCGGACCATTAAACGGGAGCAAGCAAATCAGTTAATCGAAGAACTGGAGGTATTGATGGATCAACAGGCACTTTACAAACAACAAAACCTCAAACTGGCAGATGTCGCTGCTGCACTCAGCATTAGTGCACACCAGCTATCTCAACTCATCAATAGCAACCTGGGCAAGAGCTTCTCTCAGCTCATTAGTGAATACCGCGTAGCAGAAACCTGTCGTCTGCTAAAAACTCAGCCACATTATACATTCGAAGCAATTGGCTATGATGCCGGCTTTAGCTCCAAGTCTACTTTCTTTACCACCTTTAAGAGAATAAAAGGGCAGACTCCCGCGCAATACAAACAAGCCTTCATTCCCTCCTGATTTTTCTTTTCATAAAATATTGGTTCAGGATTATAATCAGGAACCGATTCAGGAACGCCTCCCCTTAGACTTGTGCTAAACAAATCTCACTATGAAAACAACACACTGCCCTCTGTCGCGGAGCATACTGCTCTGTATCTCCCTGTCTGGCTTGACCTCAACAGTATTTGCTCAACAACTTACTCTCCTCTGGGAAACCCCTACTCAGCTGCCCGGTGTGGAATCTGTCATCTACCACCCTCAAACCAATGTGATCTATGCAGCCAATATCATTGGGCATTTTATGGCTAAGGACGGCAATGGCTCCATTGCAAAAATCAGTCTTGACGGGCAAATCATAGACCCCGAATGGGTCACAGGGCTGGATGCTCCCACCGGACTGGGGATTCACAAGGGTAAGCTCTATGTCACCGATATCGATCGCCTGGTTGAAATCGATATTACTAAGGCTGAAATCAGTAATACCTGGCCGGTGCAGGGAGCAAAAGCATTTAACGACATTGCCATAGGAGCTGATGGCACTGTATATGTAAGTGATACAGGTGGTGATGCTGTCTACGCACTGAAAAGCGGAAGTATCACCAAAGTACTGAGTAATGTAAGGGGACCCAATGGCCTCTTGGAAGCAGATGGGAAATTCCTGATGGTGCTTTGGTATGCTCAGGCATTATACTCTGTTGACCTGAAATCCGCACAGCTAATGGAGATAGCAACAGGAATAGCGAATCCGGATGGTATTGAATCCGTTGGAAATGGTGGTTTTCTACTGACCGGGCTAAACGGTCTTATCTACTATTTGGATGAGAACGGTCAAAAAACTCTCCTGGCAGACACTTCCGGGGATCAAATTCAGGCTGCTGACATTGACTATATACCCTCAAAAAAACTACTCCTGGTCCCTACGCTGAACAGCGACAAGGTAATGGCTTACAGGCTTGAGCTTTAATAAATTACCAGAGTCTATAACTACACTTCTCCAATCGCCTTGTTACGAGAATAGAGACAGGTATCTGGTAATCACATGACGTCCGTAGCAAATGACCGATAGACAACTACTTTCGTAGTACCAACGAATCGGTAAGTTTCTGGTAATCAGTTTATCTTGAATCTATGATTTTGCCGTTGACCAAAACCCTGACCTTGCTTACTTTTATTCTGGTTCTTCCTACTTCAGACCTGGATACCTATAGCACAATCTCACGAAGCTATTGCACCGAGATCGGGAAATTTAATATGCTATTTGATGAGGATGAAGTAAGTGGCAGCTACTCCCTAACAGTCAAGAATAGTCTGGGTGCGGTATGGGGTAAACTGGAAGGGAATAAGATGACCGGACGTTGGTTTGATGCCGATGGTGGGGGTGAAATCATCATTACCTTCAATGAGGATTTTTCCTGGTTTACCACGAAATACAGAAATGACGAAAAACCTGAAACCTGGTATACAGATCAATGGCATGGTGCCCTGAGAACAGGAGATGAAAGTACATTTCAAAAAGACGGAAAAACCTATCGTTGCGAATAAGGGTCTTACCGGTCGAAGACTGTTTACCCAGGCCATGACCTATAACCTGCAACAGCTCAAAAAAGACTATGACTCCGGTAAGAAATTAAAGTTCCTCTTCTTTTGGGGTCACAAGCCTCATCCGGGAGGGGATGTCACCAGTTCGTGCTTTAGCCAGTGGTGGGTAGCCCCTTTTACAGTAGATGAGAATACATACCCCACGGCAGAGCACTGGATGATGGCTGAAAAAGCAAGGCTATTTGGAGATGTAGAGATGCTTGAAAAGATTATCCAGGCTCAATCTCCGGCTCAAGCCAAAAAATTTGGCAGGCAGGTCAGAGGTTTCGATCAGGCAATATGGGAGAACAGGCGCTCTGAAATTGTTGTAGAGGGTAATGTTCACAAATTCACCCAGCACCCTGAGCTGAAAGACTTTCTGATAAACACCAAAAAACGCATCCTGGTAGAAGCCAGCCCAAGGGATACCATTTGGGGCATTGGTCTTTCTGCGGGCAATGAAAGAGCCGCTGTACCACTGCAGTGGCGGGGAAAAAATCTGCTGGGTTTTGCATTGATGAAGGTCAGAGATTTATTAATGAATTGACCTCTGACATCCGACCTCTTACCACTAGTCATCAACGCAAGTCACCCAACTTATACCATTCATCCACTACCAGATTGGCCCTTCTTCCCTGCTCTGCCGGAGCGTAGTTTTCAGACAGATAATCCAGTATTTTTTGCTCATCTGCACCAAGGTCCTTCAGGTTTTGGGTGCGTTGCATCCAGCGAATCATATTGGTCCAACCCTCTCGGGTAGCCCGGTTCTGTGTCACAAGCTTACCGGAATGACATCCGGTACAGTTGGCAACCACCAATAGCTTATGCTCTCCTTCTATAAAATCTCCTTCGGCCACCATTGCTGGTTCGGCCTCAGTTGGAGTTTCTGCTATTTGAGGGGATGGTCTCAAAATATCAGGATTCTGATAGGCGAGCCAGCCAAGCCCCAACACCAGAATGAGTAGTACGAAAATGCCTACCACCGCTTTGAACAGAACACTGAACCCTTTTAAAAAGTCATCTTCTTTCATACCACTTTTACAGCTATTCTATGACATGCATTATTCAGATATCCCTTCGGATTCCAGCCTGGCACCACCATTGGCTGAGCTTTGCCCTGGCTATCAGTGGCCCTGGCCCAAATTTCATAATAACCCTTTTCGGGTAGGTTTACCTGAACCGACCAGTGCTGCCAGGCCAGTCTGTTTACAGGCTTCTCTAATCTGACAGCATGCCAGGTACTACCAAAATCTATAGAGTAATGTACGGCACTCACCTCAAGCTGCCCCGCCCAGGCATGTCCGCGGATATTAAGGCTTTGCCCCTCCTGAATCAATGCGCCCGATTTCGGAAAAGTGACAAGTGACTTTACTGGCATGGACTCTATGATTCCCATTTCTTCATCGGGCACTTCCGTGCCCGGGGCTACTGCCTTCACCGGAACGCGGTAAGCCGTACCTGTCATCTTAGGTCCGTCATGTACAATATTTCTTATGCTTAATCTGTTCACCCATTTTCCTGATGCCGAGGCAGGAAAACCTCCAGCAACCAGTCTCAGTGGAAATCCATGTGCTATAGGTATATCATTTCCGTTCATCTGATAAGCCAGCAAGGTTTCGTCTTCCAATGCCTTCTTAATGGGCACACCACGTGATATCACAACCTTCTCGGGGTCTCCGCTCAGATGGGTATCAGCACCATAATAAGCCAGGTAAACGGCATCCCCTTCAACCCCCACATCGGCCAACAGGTCTTTCACCCTAAGACCTGTCCAGCGAGCGCAGCTAACGGCACCTATCGTCCATTGATTGCCTTTGGCCGGAGGATTAAACTCACTTCGGCCGTTCCCCCCACATTCCAGGGTGAGCTGGTAGGTATAAGCCTTAAACTTAGATTTCAACTCACCGAGCGTATAGGTCTTTTTGGTCTTGGCTGATTCACCTTCAACAGTCAATACCCAGGTATCCTGATCAGGCTTAGGAATGATACCATTGTTGCGGATAAACATCTTATCAGCCGGAGTAATTTTATCATCCAGAATATGAGCCTGCGCTTCAATATTCCAGGGCCTGTCATTGAGGGTGCGCATATCTTTATGCTTGCCAAAGAGGGTCTGAGGAGTGTTTTGTTCCACAGCCAACGGTGTATAGCCAGCGAGCATTTTATCACCGAAAATGATGTTTGCTCCCAAAGCCGTGGAAAAAGCGGCCAGGGTACTCTTCTTTATAAAATCACGTCTTTTAGCCATATCAGGTCCATAATATACCTATTTGGTCGAATTATCAATCATGACTTTTTATGGATCTGCTAAAATGAAATTCAAGAGGAAATCTTAATGACCTTCTTTCTTAGTCTCATGTTTCTTACCCAGGTGAAAGAGGATACCAACGGTGAAGCTATTCTGGCGCAGATCGCTGAACAATCTGTCGTATTCAGTGTAGAGAATGAATCTGTTTAACTCATAGTGCACTCCAAAGCCAAGGTTAACACCCAGAGCATCTTCCACCACATCATCATGACCTTCAATGGTTTCCCTTTCCTTGCTATAATTAAGTCCTGCTACCGGATAGAGGCCTAGCCCTTCACCAACTTCGAAAATATAGTGACCATTGAAGTTGATCTCCCACAACCCCAGTTCTGCCTGCTCTCCATCGATCATCGTATCGTGCTTACCGAATGCTGTAAATTCAGGGCCGAAGCATATCTTATCACCTATAAAAGTATACAGCCTCAGGTTGGATCCAACCTCTTCAATATCGTCTCCATAGAGGGGGCCTCCTCCCACTAACAATTGGGCATTAGCCCGTTTGGCGATTCCAAACATCAAGATTGCGCCCAAAAGTAATCGTAGCTTCATATTTAATAAGATCGGTATTATCATACAAACACAGGGCTGCGAAAGCCCGAATAGTGTCTTGTAGAGTATATCTCAGGAAATTTTACTCAGGGCAAAAAAAACCCTGACGGTTACCGTCAGGGCTGGATAGAAAACACCTGTATTTAATTAATCACCTCAAACCAAAAACTAAATCAGGTTCTCTTATATGTCGTTGATGTCTTTTCTATTAAGTGATTCACCTCATCACATGTGATCACTTCACCACCTGCCTTCAATTCGTCAAGCAGGATTTCTGCAACTTTCTCTTCAGCAGAGCCATAGTTAGCTGTTTTGTTATCAGCAGTATCATTTCTATGGATCCACTTTAAATGATTCATCAGTAGGTTTCTGCAGTTCTCTTCCACATAAAATACAACGCCACTGATGCTAATTTTGTGGTGGCCGTTCATTGATCCAAAGTATAGGGTTGGTTGAGTAAACATTGCTAAAAATTTATTCCTGCTTTGTAAGACTTCCGAAAAGTGGAAAGGTTACTTGCAGTTATTTTATCCTTTGTATTATAGATGCTCCGAGTCGCAAAAATGTTGCATTACCTTGCTGATTTAACAGAAATTAACCCGAAACAGGGCGCTCGTTAACATCTTGTTAACAGTAAGACGGACGAAAGAGAAAAACATAACAAGAGAAATAACAAATAGCAGGATTGACTCACACGGTTCTGACCTTACTTTTTTCCATTGAGCAAAACCAGCATTTCCCGTATTGCTTCTACCACCAATTCTGGTTGATCAAGGTGAATCTGATGACCACTCTTTTCTGCAATGATCTGCTTGCTATTGGTAGACAGGGATAGCAAGTCTAGCTGAAGTCTCTTTGACTCGTGCATGAGCGCTTCATTGCTCCAACCCTCATCTCCCTCTTTGTCCGTCCAAATACCTTTGGAGATAACAAACAGGGGCTTATTGCCAAAACTATAATCTTCAGCGTTTTCTGAAATCAGTTGCATAGTTTCAGCCTCATAGCTACTCCGACCTTTTACATAGGAGAAAGGCCTTTCATTGTAAATCCAGTGAAATCGCTGTTGATCCAATCTCGAAAATCCTGACAACTTATCTCCAAAATCTCGTCTGCCTTGAAAAGAGGTCAGTTCGGGCTGTTTTGCCAGGGTGCTGGTGATCACTGCCGGAATCTCCCTGTTTCCGGAGGTTTCTCTCATCCGCTTCCAGGCAGGTTTACTATCTTTATAAATGCGTAAGACCACATCAGGATGAGTAGCATCTACCAGAATGACGCCCGCCACCTCATCCGGATACATATTGGCATAAACACGGGTCAACAGTCCTCCTAATGAGTGCCCGACAAGGATGTAAGGACCTTCGATGCCGGCATTAATCAAAGCCTGATGCGTATCATAAGCCTGCTGCCACATATGGATCGAATGCCCATGTTCACTCCAGCCTTCAGCAGACTGATCCACAGCAACCGCCCGGCCAAACTTCCCCACCTCAGGTAGTACTAAATTCCAGATGAGTCCGATATCTCCTGCTCCGTGAAACATCACAACCGCAGGCCCTTCTTCTCCGGCAACCATTAAATGAAGTTTATATCCATTTACATCTACCAGTTTACCGGGAGGAGTCATAGGGTTCTGCCCCTGTAAAGTGTGGATGCCCAGACAGAAAACAAAAACGTAAGCACTTACTTTTATAGTCATAAAAAAAGGATGAACTGAGTCATCCTTTTGTTTGAAATTATTTTAAGTGACTTGTTTCCTAATCGGTTTTTCGAAAATAAATGGCTCCGGTGACGGTAGCGAGCTGTACCTCCTTTTCTCCATCCTTGTAAGTACCTTTGACTTTACGTCCACTAATACTCGGCAAGCCCTTATCTCTTTTGGTATCAAACTTCATGTTGGTATAAAGGTCTCCAGTTACAGTCTTCAGGTCTATATCTGCCCCGGTAGATCCTGCCCAACTCAGGTCAATCACACCCGTTACTGTCTCTATGTCTATATCTGAGGTAATCCCACTAATAGTCACATTTGACGTAATGGTCTCTACCCGGATGTCAGCGGTGCCAGGAACCATTACCTCTACTTTTATATCTATGCAGGTACCACGTCCATTATCCCAGCTGGTTCTTTGCTTACCTCTGCAACAACAGTCATCAGAATCCCGGAGACTACGCTTGTCTAAATCAAGGTCGAGTGATAGCCGATCGTTATAGTCATCTATATCAATGCGCAGCGCTTCATTGGCTTCTCCACCATTCACCTCATAGGTCACCTTTACATAGATTTCCTTCTTAGACCAGGCTTTCACCACCAGGTCTGTTCCCAACTCAATATCGATATCAAGCTCTTGATTGGTATAAGGATATGTTTTTTCCAGCACATCTGCCTGTGCAAATAGTGATTGTGTAGCTGCCAAACAGATTAAAAATATAAAGGTTCTCATAGTCTCTCGGGTTTTGTTTGAATCACTAGTTCTTTCTTAGATATACATTGCCATACTGAGATTCAACAGACAATTGATTGTCACCTTTCTTCAGGGAGGCCTTCGCTCTCATCCACTTACCCATACCGTCATCTCCGCCCATTTTAATTGGCACATCCAGGTTGGTAAAGATTTGCCCCCACTGGGTACTTGCATCAAAAGCAATAGATTGTGACTCATTGATGGTAACATCCACACCTCCATACCTGGCATCTACTTCAAGTGCTTTCGGGCTTTCGTGCACCTCTACGAGTCCATAGCGGGCATCAAGCATAACTTTCATGTTACGGGGAATGGTTACCACCAGCTCAATAGAAATATTGATACCGTTTCGGTAAGTTCCGTTTTTTCGGGAGCCTACATTAATGGTGGTCCCTTTGCTCGAAACAGTGACGGAGGTATCATCATCGTCATCATCATCACTGTGGGTATATACTGAGTAGTTGCCTCTCTTTTTCTTCAAATCTTTGATACTCGATTCAATCGTAAATTCTCCGTTTCTCGAGCTACTTTTGATCTGAAAATCTTCATCGAACTCTCCGTTCTGAATATTAACAGTTCCTTCAATTTTAACATCATTGCCATCCCATACCTTGACCTGGACCAGTTCAGGGTACTCGAAAATCAGGTTCAATTCATCAAAAGATTTAACATCGAAAGTCTGATTGATTTTGGTTTGTGCCAGGGTGCTAACCGCACCCAAGACCAGGAGTGTTATACTTAAAAAAGTCTTTTTCATTGTTTGAGTTTTTGTGGTGAACAAAAGCTCCCGGTCTGAAACCGGGAGTTTGTCATCTATTTCTTGCGCAGGTAGACGTTGCTGTAAGAGGCTTTTATATCGAGATCCACACCTCCACCGTTTAGTTTGCCTTTGATAGTAGAGCTGACCTTTCTCATACCATCTTCTTCACCAAACTGAATATCCATGTCAGAAAATGCTTCACCATAAGGAGTCTTAATGGTTACATCTGCCTTGGTATTTGCAGGCATGGTCACATCCACAATACTATATACTGAAACCAGGGATGTAGGACCACTCTGATTTAGTTCGGTGAAAACCGCCTCAACTTTTCCATATACTGTATTTACCAGGGCGGGACCACTTATATCCTCAAGATATACACTGTTGTGCCTTCCGGAAATTTCCAGCTCTCCGTCTACACCATATACCTCAATTTTACCACCTTCCCAGTTTCCGGTGTGCTCTATTTGCACTTTCACGCTCTTCGGCACCTTGATAGTGTACTTGCCTTCACCTCTTCTGGCTGCCTGAAAAACTACCACCTCATTGCCATTTTGCTGTACATTCAGACCAATGCCCGTATTATCCTTTCCTCTGGCACTCAGAGCTGTCAAACCCTGTGCTCTCTCTGGGTTATTTTTCCTCGAGTTAGAGCTGATCTCGATGTCATTACCTTCATAAGCCTCAACTGAGACTCTGTTCACCTCCTTAATAATTAAAGTCGTTTGACTTGGATTGGAGATGTTTACCGTGTGATCCTGCGCTTTGAGCTGCATAGCCGCCAGAAGCGTAAGAGACATCATTATTAATTTTATACTAACCTTTTTCATTTCTTAATTTTTTACATTCAGATATTTTGAGTTTTTGCTACCCTTATAAGGTGGGTAAGTCCTTATTATATATTCAAATCGACTTGTCGTATACTTATATATCTCTAAGCTTAAACATTCCCATGTGTGCTTCATCGCGCACTTCTTTCAAATTGGCCTCGTCATCCACAATCTTCTGCAGGTTTTCGATCGCTCCTACCTCCTTTAAGCCTACCAGGGCCTCTATCAGTGCTATTTTTACTGCGGGTTCTTCTTCCGTACCCAGTGCTTCAATGAGAGTTTCGCGCACTCCTGAATCATTACCAAACCGTGCCAGTGCTTCCACCCCTTTCATTCTTACATTCATATTGCTTTCTTCCAACACCACCTTCTTCAATACCCCCAGCGTTTCTTCATCAGCCACCAGCATTTCAAAAGAATAGTTAACAGCCTTTAGTCTTCCACTGGCCGATGTACCTTCCATTTCAGTCAACATCATCTCTTTCAGCTCATTCACCTCTGTACTGACCGAATCTTTACCAACCAAATAGCCTACCAACACGAGTACCACGGCAGCGGCAACTCTGTAAAACCAAACCTCCTTTGAGGTATGCCTCATTACGATCACCTTTGCTTCTTTTTCCTCTTCTACAGGCTCCGGTTGTTCATCGATTTTGCCAAATAGTTTGTCTTCGGAAAACCCCTCCCAGGTAATTTCGCTTGTCACTGCCAGGTGTCTGAACTGCTCTTGATAAGTCTTCAAATGGTCGGGTACCACTTCTCCGAGAAAGAAGCCTTGGAGTTGCTTTTCTTCCTCAAGAGAAGTTTCCCCGTTGTAGTACTTATCTATAAGTCTTTCTATTTCTTTACTGGACTTCATAATTTTCAATTTTTAAGTAGAGTTCTCTGGCCTTTTTCCTGGCCCTGGAAAGTCCTACACGAATGTTATTCACCTCCAAGCCGGTCTGCTCAGATATCTCCTGATAACTATAGCCCTCAACATCTCTGAGTGCTATCAACAGTCGCTGCTGGTCTGGTAACGCCTTAAATGCTCTTTGCATCACCTTCATACTATCACTCAGCTCAACCTTGCGGTAGGGAGTTACAAAACCTGAGTCAAGCTCCATTTCCTGCACATCCAGTTGATTCTTGTGCTTTTTCGACTTCAACTTATCCAGGCAATGGTTTTTGGTAATAGTAACCGCCAGAGCTTCCACACTGCGGTAAGCGTCAAGTTGCTGTCGTTTATCCCAAAGCTTTACCATCACATCTTGTAATGTATCTTCAGCTTCATGTACCGAACGCAGCATATTTAAGGCAATTCGGTACAGCCTATCCTTCACAGGTAAGACCTTTGTTTTAAACTCTTGCAACTCCATTCAATATCAGAGACGAGGGTGGGTATATGTCATTACAGGAAAGTAGAAAAATTTATTCAGAGCGCCACGACAGCCTCCTATATAGCTGGGAATCAGCACATATGGATATTCAATTTCTTAGACCTATTTTCGTAATCAAATCGGTAAACCATGTTTTTTATCCTTTCCAAAATACTGGCATTTTTCGTAAGACCGTTGGTTTGGATCATCTTCTGCTTTTTAGGCTCTTATTTCTTTAAGAAACCCAGGTTGAAAAAGAGGCTCTTTTGGGCGGGAACTTTTATGCTCGTACTTTTTTCAAACCAGTACATCAGCAATAGGGTAATGCTTCTTTGGGAACCCGCACCTGTACTGATCAAAACCCTGGCCCCACACGATGTGGCTATTGTATTTACAGGGGTATCTAAAGGAAGCAAGGAACCGGCTGATCGTGTTTATTTCAATATGGACGCAGATAGAATCACGCATACGCTACAGCTCTACAATGCTGGTAAAATCAAACATATACTCATTAGTGGGGGACTGGGTTTTAAACAAAAAAGTTCAAATCCCGCTGCCGAAAGACTCCGGAGTTTCCTTTTAATGGCCGGAGTTCCGGACATTGATATTACCGTAGAATCAGAAGCGGTCAATACCTATGAAAATGCCGTTAATTCAGCCAGGATACTAAAGGAGCACTACCCAAATCAGAAATACCTGCTTATCACCTCTGCATTTCATATGAAACGCTCTTCACTTTGTCTTAAAGCACAGGGTATATCTTTCAATACCTTTCCGGCAGGCTTCAGAACTGACAGGCCTACCGCCAAATTTGACGATCTGTTTATCCCAAGATCAAGTGCCATTGATCGTTGGGAAATTATCATTAAAGAAATCGCAGGTATTGCGACCTATAAGGTCATGGGCTACCTCTAAAAGTGATTCACTTTTACTTTTTCCAAAGTGCTGATAAGGTCCACGACTTCCCTCAGTTTAAGAAAGTAAAAAATCTGTTTTCCTTCACGCTTACTGCCCAGAACTCCCTTCATTTTAAGGTTGGCCAGATGATGTGAAGTTAAAGATTGCTCGAGGCCCAGGTAGGCAGTAATATCATTGACCGACATTTTTTCGTGCTCACTGAGTAAGTCAATAATGCCAACACGCATTGGGTGTGCAACCGTCTTGAGCACAAAAGCTATCTTCTCAACTCTTTCTATATCAAGATCCTTGGGCATACAAGTGGGTTAGGTCGTAAATTTATGATCATATGTTCATATAAAAAAGAAAGCCCATAAATTTAAAAGTATCCCACAAAAAAAGAGTTATCCAACCGGACAGCTCTTTTTTTTAATGTCTCTTTCTATCGTTTATTTCTCCACGATCTTTATCTCAACACGTCTGTTTTTAGCTCGCCCGACCCGGCTTGTATTTTCAGCTACGGGCTCATCGATACCATAACCCTGAGAGGTCATACGTGTTCTGGCAATACCTTTCTCAACCAGGTACTCCAATACGGCCGATCCCCTTAGTCTGGACAGGTATAGATTGTAAGCCTCATCACCCGTGTTGTCGGAATGACCACGGAGTTCAAGCCTTAAGTCATACTCTTTCATAAGTAATGCGATTTCATCGAGTGCTTTTTTATAGACAGGAAGGAGCTCTGTGCTGTTGAATCTAAAGGTTATCACTTCAACCGGAAGTTCAGGAGTATACACGGGACAACCTTTGGTGTCCGCAGTACCCTTGTCAGCAGGGCAGTCATCTTCTGAATCAGGAATACCGTCCCCATCTGTATCAATAATCTTCGGTGCATTCGGATCAGTTGCACAACCTTCGAAAGCACCAGCTTCGTTGGGACATTTATCTGCTTCATCCGGTACTCCATCTCCATCGGTATCCTTTGGCTCAGGACAATCTTTACCGTTCTCCCCTGCCTCATTCGGACATTTATCTTCAGCATCAGCTATACCATCTCCATCAGTATCAGGACAGCCATTGGCTAATTTGCCGGGCAAGTCAGGACACTGATCCTCTGCATCTATTACACCATCACCATCCCGATCAGGATAGGGACAACCGTTGTTATCTTCAGGCCCGAATTCGTCCGGACATGCATCTTTCCGGTCCAAAATACCATCACCATCTGTGTCTTTCTGGTTTCTGATAGAGAAACCGAGTCCTACCGAGTATTCACGGTAGTTGTTCTGGTTATTGATTTTATAGGCGGTTGAAGCAAAAATTTTCACTTTTTCGCTAAGTCTCCAGTCCATACCAACGGTAGGAGACACACCAACGGCAAAGCCATTTCTTAAACCCGCGCTGCTTGTTCCGCTAAAATTCGTAAAACCAACACCCAATGCTATAAATGGAGAGAGTTTCGATGTCTCCTTTAAAATCTTGCCGTTGTTAAACTTAAACTTGGGCACAAAATGCACCCCTAATAAATTGATATCGCCAATGCCACTGTCATGCGTTACTTTACCCAGAGACAGGAGGTAACTAAAGTTAAAACTCTTGGACTGATAGCGCTCCAACCCGAATGAAAACGAAGCAGCATCTATGCTGGTAATATTATCAAATGGTAATCTGATAATAGACCCGTATTGATTGTTGTTATATGAAAAGCTAAACCAGTTCTTGTCCTCTGACGTCTGCGCCAAGGCTACAGAACTGCAGATGCAGAAAAGAAAAGTATATAAGATTCGTTTTTGAAATGATAAACCACTCATACGGCAAAGCTTTAAAAATTCAAGTTAGTCACTAATCACAGCTATCCCAATCGATTTTTATTATATGTTCGCAGTTCTTCCTAATAAAGTTCAAGATAACCAGGCCACAAATACCACGAAAGCTGAAAAAATGGCCTTGAGGAGTTTATTTTCTACGTGTGGTCTGTGCCTAACGTTGATAGTTTGTACACGTTTCATCACAATGGTTCTTGTCAAAAAAGAAAGACAGATGCTTAAAACACCTGCCTTTCTCAAAACCGATCGAAATCGTTTTTTACTAAGTAGTCTCTATGGAAATTTTAGTCTTACTTAAACACAATCTCCAACTCAACTCTTCTGTTTTGTGCTCTTCCGGCCCTGGTATTGTTATCAGCTATTGGATTGGCTATGCCGTATCCTTCTGCTGCCAGTCTTGATGCATCTACACCTTTATCAATCAGGTATTGCTTCACAGCATTGGCTCTTCTCTTAGACAACTCGAGATTTGAATCTTCTCTACCTGTATTATCGGTATAACCGCTCAGACTCAGGTTGAAATCATTCTCAGTCATAAGGACTGCCACCTGATCCAGTGAATTATACGAAGATTGCTTCAGGACATCACTGCCTGAATTAAACTGGATACTTTTCACAGCCAGATCCAGCACCTGCTTAACCTCTTCTTTTACCTCAGGGCAACCATTATTTCCTGCAAGACCCGCAGTTTGAGGACATTGGTCATCGCTATCCTTAATACCGTCACCATCCGCATCAGGGCAACCGTTTAAAGTACCGGCCTGGTTTGGACATTGGTCATCAGCATCTTTGACACCATCTCCATCACTATCAGGGCAGCCATTGAGCGTACCAGCCTGGTTTGGACATTGATCTTCACTATCCTTCACACCATCACCATCGGTATCAGGGCAGCCGTTAAATGCTGCGATACCCGCTACATCAGGACAAGCATCTTCAGAATCTTTGATACCATCCCTGTCCTTATCAGGACAACCATTGAGCGTTCCTGCCTCTGTTGGACATTCATCATCCTTATCCAATACACCATCTCCGTCCGTATCAGGCCATGGACAGCCCTGATTCTCAACAGGTCCGGCCACTTCAGGGCAAGCATCTTCCTTGTTGGTTACTCCGTCTCCATCCGAATCTTTTTCTCCGCCAAGAGAGAAAGAAACTCCTAATGCATATTGCATATAGTTAGGTGATTGAGAGATACTGCTCTTATAAGCCGCTCTGGCATTGATCTCGGCATCTTCCGTAACTTTAAACTTGAGACCACCACCTATGGGCAACATTGCATAGCTTCCGTCCTCAAATTCCTGATATTGCAGTCTGCCACTGATATTGCTGTGCCATGCCACACCGTAGCCGGCAAAAATATAAGGGGCTACCTTGGAGTCCTTTTTAAATATGTACCCATTGTCAAACTTGTATACAAGCCTTAAATCGAAATCAGTAAGGTTTCCTTTGTACACATCTTCGTAAATAAGTTTGCCATAAGACAAGCCAGCTTCAACATCGAAGCTTGAATTAAGGTATCTTTCAACCCCAACCCTAAAGCCGGAATTGTCAAGTTGTCCGAAGTCAAAAATACCCTCCCAGAATCTATAGTCAAATTTGTTATTGGTCAGCTCAATAGTGAGCCACCAGGGAGTGTCTTCGGTCTGCGCCTGGGCAGATACGACTCCCATAAAAAGTGTAAGTGCTATTAAAAATCTCTTCATGTCAATTAGTTTTCGGTTGTATCGCAAAATCCTGACCAAGGCTGCCATATAAGATAATTATTTTTTCTGTATTACAGCGAGTTGGCATAAGACAACTAATTACCAGTTTTTCTATAAAGTCAGAGACAAAAGACAAAATGGAGCCTGTGAGAATTTTCCCATATTGGGAAATATTTTCCTATTTTATTTGTGCATGAAAATTGGATTGATCTCTGATACACACAGTTTTTTAGACCCTCGGGTATTCGACCATTTCAAATTTTGCGATGAGATATGGCATGCCGGAGATATTGGCGACATCGATGTGATCGACCAGCTTGCTTCATTCAAACCTGTGAGGGCGGTATATGGAAATATAGATAGCCAAACCATCAGGATTCAGTACCCTGAAAAACTGATTTTCGAGCTGGAAGGTGTGAAAGTCTATATGATCCATATCGGGGGTACTCCCCCCAGATATGCCAAGGGAGTAAAAGCAGAATTGACCTCAGAACAACCCAAACTCTTTATTTGCGGACACTCACACATATTGAAAGTTATGCCTGACAAGGGTTTGGGCCATATGCTTTACATGAACCCCGGTGCTGCTGGCAGACAAGGTTTTCACAAGGTACGCACCTTACTACGCTTTGACCTGCAAAACGGAACGATTAAAAATCTCGAAGTAATAGAACTAGGAAAGCGTGGACAATAAAAAAGCCGGACAAGGCCGGCTCTTAATATTTTATTTAAAGCTAAAACTCAGGCTTCTTCCTTAGTCTCTTCTTCTCCTTCACCAGCAGCCTCACTAGCGTCAGCCTCAACGGCTTCTTCTTCCACCTCAGTGACCACCTCTACCTCAGCAGCAACCTCTTCTACAGTTTCTACCTCAGCTACCGGAGTTTCTTCCACTACGGCCTCTGCTTTTACTTCTTCTACCGCTGGAGCAGCTTCCTCTGCTGCTTTAGCCGGAGCAGTACCAAAAGAAGCCTTAATAGCTTCCGCATCAATATTTTTAACAACAGGCTGTCTGTTCAGTTGCTGCATGCTCACCTGTCTTTTGGCGGCTGTGTGCTTGTTTCTTCTTGCCTTTCTTTTAAGTCGCGTTATGCCCATGTCACTATGCTTATTCTCGAAATGAGGTGCAAAGATAAGAGTTACTTGAAAATTTACGCACCTTTTATCAAATAAAAATTCAGAAATGATAGACTTTGACTGTCTTTGTTCCTCATAGTTTTCAGTCCTTTTAGTAGCTTTGGCCAAATTTCACGAGTAATGGCACAAAAACCTTCCTTACCAAAAGGCACACGTGACTTCGGTCCCGCTCAAATGTTGAAGAGAAACTACATTCTGGATGCGATAAGGGCAGTATTCAGAAAGTACGGCTTTTTACCACTGGAAACTCCAGCTATGGAAAACCTCTCAACGCTGACGGGAAAATACGGGGATGAAGGTGACCAGCTACTTTTCAGAATCCTCAATTCCGGTGACTACTTGTCAAAAACGCAAGTTTCTGACTATACCACTGGAAGCAAGGCACTTACTGGAAAGATTGCCGAAAAAGGGTTGAAATACGACCTGACCGTACCATTCGCCAGATACGTGGTTATGAATCAGCATGACATTGCCTTCCCTTTCAAACGCTATCAGATCCAACCGGTATGGAGGGCGGACCGACCTCAAAAAGGACGTTATCGTGAATTCTATCAGTGTGATGCAGATATAATTGGCACCAACTCACTCATTTGTGAGGCTGAGCTCATGTGCATAGTGCACGAAGTCTTTGACAAGCTCAATTTCAGTAACTTCAGCGTTTCTATCAGTAACCGTAAGGTGCTTGAGGGAATGGCGGAGGTCTTGAATGCAAGCGAGCAATTCAGCACTTTCTGCGTCATTCTGGACAAGTTGGATAAAATAGGTCAGGACAGAGTTTTTGATGAGCTGGGCAAAATAGGCATTGAAACTGAAGCCCTCAATCAGCTGGATACCATGCTGAATCTCCCGGGCACTAATACGAATAAACTGGAAGCATTAAAAGAGCTTTTTCACAACTCAGAAACCGGGCTTACTGGCGTAAAAGAACTGGAAGACACTTTTGGATATATAAATAAGCTCGGACTGACAGAGCATAATCTCTTTTTTGATCCCACGCTGGCAAGAGGTCTCTCCTATTATACAGGAACCATTTATGAGGTAAAACCTACCTCAATCAAAATGGGTACCATCACGGCAGGTGGTCGATACGATAACCTTACGGGTATATTTGGTTTAAAAGACGTATCGGGTGTGGGCATTAGTTTTGGTATCGACAGGATTTACGACACCCTGGAAGAGTTGAATCTGTTTCCAAATGAAAATGAAGAAACCACCCAGGTGCTCATTACCAACTTTGACACGGAATCGGCCGACTACGCCTTGGGATTGTTAGCTCAATTAAGAAAGGTCAATATTAACAGTGAGTTCTACCCTGATAGCACTAAGTTGAAAAAACAAATGTCTTACGCAGATAAAAAGGGGATCCCATTTTGTCTTATGGTTGGTTCACGTGAGATTGAAACTGGTGAATTTATTTTGAAAAACATGAGTACTGGTGAACAGAAAAGCCTGGAGTTTGATGCCATTATAGAAGAATTGAGCGGAATCTGAATGAGTGCCTGGCAATTCCAAAGAAGCCTGATTACTGCTTTTCTCTGTTTTTTGAATAAGTTTCGATCTGAAAGGCCGTTTATTGTTCAACCATAATTAATGCATGCTCGGGGCAAAGCATCTCATAACACTAATTAACAAACACTGGATAGCAGTCGCAGTAACTATTTTGGCTGTTTTCCTGGCCTCACCCCATTCTCAGGCTCAGACCAGCAGTCAAAAAGGATGGTTTACAGTGAATTTTGATGCAGGTTGTTTCCCTCTGGACATTACACTTACCAACACCGGACTCCGCCCAGGGGCGCTTTTTGTAGACTTTATGGGAGATGCCGGTGATCCTTTTTCCAATATAGGGTTCACGAATACCTTCAACCCCACCGAAACGCTTACCACCACCTATAGTTCGGCCGGTACCTTCCTGATCAGGGTAGTGGATCAATCTGGAGCAGGTGCTATTGAAGATCGATTTGACTTCATTGAAATCAACGTATTGGAGGCTACAGCACCTGTTTATACTACAGCCTTGTGCAACAACAATCGAGTGGTACTCACCTTTGATTTTGGTCAGGACAGTTATGATTTTTATGAGATCGACTTTGGGGATGGTACTCCTGTGACGGTTTTCGATAAATCAGGAAGTAGTGAAACCGCTTATACTTACGCAGTACAGGGCAACTATACTATTCAAGTCAGCGGAAAGCTGAACACTGGTTCAGATATTAATTGCGGCAATTCGCCCCCGCAGATGATCAGCACAATTCAGTCGATACCCACACCACAAATAACCATGCTGACCATGCTGGATGAACAGACCGTGGAAGTAACTTATGAAACCCTGACCGAAAACATCAATTATGAACTTTTACTGAAAATCGCCACCAATCCATTTAATAGTGTGGCTAATATCGACCCTGTTGCCAACTCTAATACCTTCTCATATACCTTAAGTTCGCCTATTGCAAACATTCAGGACTTACAGTTTCAGCTAGGTGCTGTAGAGGCTTGTGGTGTAGTTCAGAACTTCTCCAACATTGTGAGGAACGTCAGGACTTTTTACTCTGCAGATTACCTGAATGGCAATGAACTGACCATAAGCTCAAGCTGGTTCACAGATCATACAGCTGCAGAGCTTACAGGTGTTAACTTTGTTTTTGACGGAACCCCTGAGTCTGTGAATACAGCACCCTCAGGTGAATACAGAAAAATTCTCGCCAACTGCATAGACGTACGTCCTTATTACTATGAAGTTACTCTCAATGGGGCTGTCTCCAGAAGCATCACTTTGCTTCCTGATTTCAGCATCAATGGCCTGAGTCCACCTCGCACTTCTGGTTTACAAGGTCGCCTGGCAGGTGCTGCCGTTATTCTTACTTACGATGAGGCCCCTGTGCCCACAGGCGAATATCGCATTTACCGTTCGACTCCAACTGCCCGAGATCTGGCAGGCACCACCACCGGACTCATCTTTACAGTCGAAGATTTCGAACTGACAGATTCAGAAGTATGCTTTGTAGTGACCTATGTAGATGACTGTGGTTTTGAGTCTGTACCTACAGAAGAAATATGCTTTGAGTTCTCACCGGTATTGAGACTACCGAACGCCTTCAGCCCCAATGGAGATAGTCATAATGACACTTTCGGAGTACCAACCGGTGTCTATCCTGACTTTCAAATGTTAATTTTCAACCGCTGGGGTAGGATGGTATACTCTTCCAATAGTCCATCCCAACATTGGGACGGCTTCATCAACGGACAGGCTGCTCCCATTGGAAGTTATGTTTATCGCATCAATTATAACTTCACTCCAAATAGTCCCGTTTCTTTGACTGGAAGTATTACATTAATTCGATAATTTTGAGCAAAACAGAAGTGACATGTTCGATATGATGAAGATGATGGGCAAGGTAAAAGAGGTCCAGGCAAAGATGAAAGAAGCACAGGAGCGATTGGAATTCATCGAAGAAACTGGTGAAGCAGGTGCCGGCATGGTAAAAGCTACTGTGAATGGCAAAAAGAAAGTCATTTCCATTGATATAGATGAGAGCCTGATCACAAAGGATGATAAAGACATGATTCAGGACCTTACTGTGGCCGCCATTAATAATGCCATGGACAAAGCAGACATTCGCGCCAAAGAAGAAATCAAAAACAGTACAGACGGCATTATCCCCAATATTCCAGGCATGGACCTGGGTGGCATGTTCTGATGAACAAACTCTCAGTAGTAATTCTCAACTACAACGGCAGGAATTATTTAGAACAATTCCTCCCCGATGTTGTCAGGTATTCTTCACCTTATGAAGTAGTGGTCGTAGATAATGCGTCTACCGATGATTCCGTGGCTTTCATATCAGCCAATCATCCCGAAGTAAGGCTCATGCGCTTTGAGCAGAATTTCGGATTCTCGGGCGGGTATAACGAAGCTATCAGCTTAATTGAGTCCGAATACATTGTCTTACTGAATTCAGATGTTGAAGTCACCAAGAACTGGATTCCGCCAGTGCTCGATGTGCTTGAAACTGACAAGTCTATGGCAGCGGCACAGCCCAAAATCAAGGACTTCAAGAAGAAAACCCACTTTGAATATGCCGGAGGTGCTGGTGGCTATCTGGACACTCTGGCATTTCCTTTTTGCCGCGGAAGGGTTTTCCATACCATTGAAGAAGATAAAGACCAGTACAACGATACCCGGGACGTCTTCTGGGCCTCAGGCAGCTGTCTTTTTGCGAGAAGACAGGCCTATCTGGAAGCTGGAGGTCTGGATGAAGACTTTTTTGCTCATATGGAGGAGATAGACCTTTGCTGGCGTTTGTGGAACCTGGGCTATCGAGTGGCGGTATGCCCGAAGAGTACGATTTACCATGTGGGTGGAGGTACCCTTGATAAATCTCATCCGAGAAAAACCTATCTCAATTTTAGAAACGGTTTAAGCCTGATGCTCAAAAATGAACCGGGAACTAAGCTGCTCTGGAAACTCCCTCTTCGTATGGTCCTTGACTGGCTGGCTGCCATTCACTTTTCGTCTCACAGTGGACTGAAACATGGTTTGGCCATTTTTAAGGCCCACTGGCATTTCACCCTTTCATTTACCTCCAACTATAAAAAACGCAAAACTATAGTCCGTAAAACAACAAAAAGCCCTCGACATCGGGGCTTGATCATATGGCAGTACTTCGCTCTTGGTAAAAAACGTTATAGCAAGATAACCCGTTAGTTGTACCAGACAGGGTTTTGCCTGCGTCTGAGATGCTGGCGAATGTTAATAATCCAGGCTAGAGCCAGGTAAACAATCACAGGAGATCCAAACGTCAGAAATGACGCGTATATAAAAAACAACCGAATGCTGGAAGTAGAAAAACTAAGCTTCTCTCCAAGCTTAGTACAGACCCCAAAGGCCTGACTTTCAAAAAACCGCTGTATTCTCTCCATTGGGCAATTATTGAGACAAATTTACGAAAGAATTTATTAATCGTTACAGTCGGAATATACTAAATTTTTCTTAAACTTGCACTCTGTTTGAATTAGGCAAAACGGTAAAAAAACAATCAAAATCCCTATGAAAACCCAAACCTCGAAATTATTATTCCCCTTATTGATACTTGGCGTGCTGTCAATGACCGGATGTGCTTTAGGCCAGATGGTCAAAGCGGCTAAAGACAATAACCTGACGGTGGAGCCATCACCATTAGAAGTACACGCTGACAAAGTGACCTTCACAATGTCTGCGGAGCTTCCTCCAAAATTATTAAAGCCAAAGAAAGTATTTACCATCAGTACTTACTATCGCTACGGTACCAATGAGCAACAACTGGAATCAGTTGAGTTCAGAGCGGATGACTACCCCAACTCCAATACTGAGTCTACCCAGGTTTCTCAGGAGTATTCTTTTCCTTTCAAAGCTGGAATGGAAAGAGGAAACATTGAAATCCAGGGAAAAGCTTCTAATCCTAAGAATGGCGCTTACAGAGAAACTGAGAGACTCGGAATTGCCGAAGGATTGATCACTACCTCTACCCTGGTACAACCATCCTATGCCGCTGCCTATGCAGGTCACGGATACAATGATCAGGAAGAGCTGATTCCAACCAACGTTTCTTTCAAATTCGATCAGGGTAAATCTGTTTTCAAGAAATCTGAAATCGAAGGTGCTGAGGGTTCTCGTTTTGCAGCTTTTATTGCTGAAAAGAATGTTACCAGAACAGTGACTATTATTGGCTCTCACTCTCCTGAAGGTAAAGACAGAATTAACTCTGAGTTAGCCCAGGAAAGAGCTGCTGCAATAGAAACATGGTACAGAGAGCAAATGGACAAATATGATTACCAGGATCTTGCAGGTCAGATCAGGTTCATCCAAAAACCTATTATTGACGACTGGACTGAGTTCAAATCAATGCTTGCCAGCTTTGACCTTACTTCTGCTCAGAAGTCTGAGTACAATAACATCATTAACGGAACAGGTTCTTTCGAGCAAAAGGAGAAGCAACTTCAGAAGCTCAGCACTTATAAAAAAGTGTTTGATGAAATCTACCCTGAGCTAAGAACTGCCAAGACTGAAGTTCTGACCGTTAAGCCTAAGAAAACTCCTGAGCAAATTGCTAACCTTGCTTTGCAAATAGCCAATGGCAGAACTTCTGCTGATCAGCTTTCAATTGAGGAACTGGCTTATGCTGCTGCCAAGAACCCATCTTTAGAAGAGAAGAAAAAAATCTACGAGGCTGCTGCTAAGAAAAACGATACCTGGGTAATTCATAACAACCTTGGTGCTGTAAATCTTGAAATGGCTATGCAGGCAAACGCCCGTGGTCAGAGAAACCTCATCTCGACTGCACTGAATCACTTCCAGATTTCTAATCAGAAGAAAGCCAATGTAGAAGCTCAGGCAAACATGGGTATGGCGCTTGCTATGCAGGCTCAGTCTTCTGCTGACTTGCTTCCTGAGGCACTTGCTGCCCTTGACAAGGCACTCGGCATGAACCCCGGTAACGATATTCGTCAAGGCGTGAGTGGCGCTAAAGGTTATATTCAGATCAGGCAAGCTGACTACAGCGGAGCAGTTTCTACTTTAGGTAGAGCTGGCGATTCGTCTGTAGATCAGTATAACAAGGGTCTGGCTCAGCTGCTGAACAAAGATTTCAGAAATGCACAAACTACACTCGAGTCTGTGATTAGCTCAGACAGAGCTTATGTATGGGCACACTATGTAGCTGCCGTAGCTGCTGCAAGACAGGAAAACGAAAACAAAGTGATTGAGCACCTGCGCAACGCTGTGAATGCCGATTCAAGTCTGAAGCAAAAAGCGTTGAATGACCTTGAGTTCAGAACTTTCTCTGGTTCTCAGGCTTTCATAGATTTGCTGAGATAGGCAATCAAAAAACTTGTAAAAAAGGCTTTCATCTGCAGATGAAAGCCTTTTTTGTTTACCCCGTATTTCGGTCACAAGTTGTTTTGTGAATGCGTGTTGAATGATTATTTTTACGGCCTTTAAACGGAACGCGCAATGAGAGTAATTCAATTCAGAGAAGCCCTGAGAGAAGCCATGTCGGAAGAGATGAGAAAAGATGATAAGATCTTTCTCATGGGTGAAGAAGTAGCTGAATATAATGGTGCCTACAAGGTGAGCCAGGGTATGTTGGATGAATTCGGAGCAGAAAGAGTAATCGATACTCCTATCGCTGAGTTGGGTTTTGCAGGAATAGGTGTAGGAGCAGCCATGAACGGTCTTCGTCCGATTATTGAGTTTATGACCTTTAACTTCTCATTGGTAGCCATAGATCAGGTGATCAACTCTGCCGCCAAGATGATGTCTATGTCTGGTGGTCAGTTTCCCATGCCCATCGTATTCAGAGGACCTACCGGTAATGCCGGTATGCTGAGTTCACAACACTCGCAAAACTTCGAAAACTGGTATGCTAATACTCCAGGACTTAAAGTAGTGGTTCCGTCAAACCCATACGATGCCAAAGGACTTTTGAAGTCCGCCATTCGCGATCATGACCCTGTGATTTTCATGGAGTCTGAGCTCATGTATGGTGATAAAGGGGAAGTACCTGAAGGGGAATACCTCTTACCTATAGGCCAGGCGCATGTGGTGAGAGAAGGCAGTGACGTTACCATCGTATCATTCGGAAAAATGATGAAGGTAGTCAACGAGGCGGCAGATGAGCTCGCCAAAAACGGAGTAAATGCCGAGGTAATTGACCTCCGTTCAGTAAGACCATTGGATTACCCAACGATCATAGAATCTGTAAAGAAAACCAACAGACTGGTTATTGTAGAAGAGGCATGGCCACTTTCTTCACTGGCAACTGACATCAGTTTTAATGTACAAAAAGATGCCTTCGACTATCTTGATGCACCTATCAGACGAGTAAACAGTATGGATTTACCATTGCCTTACGCTCCTACCCTGATAGAAGCCATCTTACCTAATGTAAAAAGAACACTCGCAGCGGTTGACTCTGTGATGTACAAATAAAAATTTGAGCCCATGGCTTAGAATCCGGATCAGATGATCCGGATTTTTCATTTGCAGCTATGCCTAAAATCATTGCCATCGGAGGAGTCAGCAGATCAGGAAAAACCAGCCTGGCCTTTTGGCTCCATCAGCAGCTGCCGAAAAGTATGGTACTCAGCCAGGACAACTTCGTATTTCCGGAGCATATGATTCCACAAATAAAAGAACGTACCGACTGGGAAAACCCCAATTCCATTGATTGGTCAGCCTGGAAAAAAGCCATCGATAGCAATATACCCGACTGTGAATACCTCATTCTGGAAGGCCTGTTTGCCTTTCAGGAGCAAGCTCAACCCATACCTGTGACATATCAGTACTACCTGAGTATTGACAGGGAGGAATTTTTAGAAGAAAGAGAAAAAGAGCAACGCTGGGGCTATGAACCCCTTTGGTTTATTGAGCATGTTTGGAAAAGTCACTTTGTCTATGGGCTTCCGGCACCCAGCCACAATGCAACTAAATACCATAATATTAGCGCTGCCGATTATCAGCAGATTCTGGATCAAGTAACAAGTTGAACTAAATGTTTGGGAGTTTAGCATTTAACACTTAGCTTAACGAAGAAATTAGTTCAACTGTGAAATCTATTGTTCCCCTACTTCTTATCTCCCTCATACTTATATCAAGCTGTAAAGCTCCTGAAAAAGAAGAACCCAAAGAGCCTGTGGCTGCCGTGGAAGTACCCGAAGAGCCACCAGAAACCTATATTAATTCGCGTATCCCGGATCATCAGTTTTCAATTACAGATTTTCAAATCAACGAGAAACTTGAGAATCTGGATTTGAAGGGTTTCAAACACTTTGGTGAGTTTTATACAGATGATTTCACAATTTTCAGGCTCAGTCGCATTGACTATCTGGCCGAAGCTCATTTCATAGACGACATTAACCTCTTCTTTATTGACAGTGTCCTGGTTAAGATGCAGGCTTTCCTGAGGGTTGATCGGACCAATGATTTTCTGGGTCAATACGGACGCGCCAAAATCTATGTCAGCGACTATAGCAATAAGAAGTTGCTTGAAACAGAGAGCGTTCTTACCAAGGTTAATGGAAAAACCCGTATCAACGAAAAACTGAATCAGTATACCTTGAAATGGGTACGTGAGGAGCTCGACATCTCATACGAGGTGAATAAAAAAGTTGACACCACAGCCTTTAAGGGCAAGGAGTATTCAGAAATCAAGCTGGCCTCAGGAGATCAGTATCGTTATAAACTCACCTTTCAGAGCCGTGATTTCGAAAATCAAATGGCCTGGGTTAAGTGGGAATCATACAAAGAGTCCAGAGGTTTAAAAGCGACTAAGCCATCATCTGATTAGCGCCTGCGCATATTTCCAAGCCCGGCCAGAGCGCGTTTTCCGCCTCCCATTTTATTCATGGCCTTCATCATTTTACGCATATCCGCAAATTGCTTCATCAGGTTGTTTACCTGTTGAATAGAAGTTCCACTACCGTCTGCAATACGCTTTCTACGACTACCATTGATCAGTTCAGGGTTAGCTCGCTCCTGCAGGGTCATGGAGCGAATAATGGCTTCGATTGGCTTGAATGAGTCGTCATCAATATCCATTCCTTTCATGGCCTTGCCCATGCCCGGAATCATCCCAATCAAATCCTTGATATTGCCCATCTTTTTGATTTGATCGAGTTGAGAAAGGAAATCATCAAAATCAAATTTGTTCTGACGAATCTTCTTATTCAGAATCTTAGCCTCTTCCTCGTCAAAGTTCTGCTGTGCTTTTTCTACCAAAGAAACCACATCACCCATGCCCAGGATACGACTGGCCATACGATCAGGGTGAAAGACGTCAATGGCCTCCATTTTCTCACCGGTAGAGATAAATTTGATTGGCTTTTCAACAACTGTTCTGATCGAAAGTGCTGCACCACCACGGGTATCACCATCCAGCTTTGTCAGTACTACACCATCAAAGTCAAGTCTCTCGTTAAAGGTCTTGGCTGTGTTAACGGCATCCTGACCGGTCATGGAATCAACAACAAAGAGGGTTTCTGTGGGGTTAAGTGCTTTCTTAAGGCCCTCAATTTCCTGCATCATAGCCTCATCTACTGCCAGACGACCAGCGGTATCGACTATGACTATTTTCTTACCGACTGCCTTGGCATGCTTAATAGCATTATTGGCAATTTCAAGTGCATTTTTGTTTTCAGGTTCAGCATACACCTCTACCCCTACCTGCTCTCCCAGCACTTTCAGCTGATCAATCGCGGCAGGTCGGTAAATATCACAGGCAGTAAGCAGTACCTGACGCCCCTGAGACTTAAGCATGTTTGCCAGTTTACCGGAAAAAGTAGTTTTACCAGAACCCTGGAGACCGGAAATCAGCACAACAGCAGGGTCCCCCTGAATGGTGAAGTCTGCGGTCTTCTCACCCATCATACGGGTAAGCTCTTCGTTCACGATCTTTATCAGCAACTGACCCGGAGAAACAGAGATCAACACGTCACGACCCAGGGCTTCCGTCTTGATGCGATCTGTCACATCTTTGGCTACCTTATAGTTCACATCTGCATCAATCAGGGCTCTTCTGATCTCTTTGACCGTTGAGGCCACATTAATTTCAGTAATCTTCCCTTGTCCCTTAAGCGTCTTAAACGCCCTGTCCAGCTTACCACTTAAATTCTCGAACATCTTTGCCTTATTTTGAGCTTGCAAAAATAGCCAAATTTCTCTTCTTTAAAAGACACAATCCCCTCTAATCCACAGGCAAAAAAAGAATGTAAGCCTTTCTTAATCCATGCCTAATCAACATATTGGCAGTTCTTTTGATCTGAGCTGTTATGAAGAAAATTGACTTCAAAAAAGACATACTTCCACACCTGGTTGCCATTGCCATTTTTATGGCGCTGACCATCTTCTTTTTCCAACCTGTTTTCTTTGAGGGAAAGACACTTTCGCAAAGTGACATTCTCCAATGGCAGGGCAGCGCGCAAGAGTTGATAGACTACAGAGCAGAAACCGGAGAAGAGGGGTTATGGACCAATTCGATTTTTGGAGGTATGCCTGCCTATCTGGTAGATGTAAAATGGGGCAACCAGCTTATCAAAGGACTCCATGCCGTAATAAGTTTTGGGCTCCCCCATCCCGTAAGGATCATCTTTTTATGCATGTTGAGCTTTTACATTATGCTCTTGTGTTTCAGAGTAAGACCCTATCTGGCCATTATGGGATCTATAGCCTTTGCCTTCTCTTCTTATCAGATCATAGGGCTCGATGCAGGACACAATGCGCGGATTTCAGCTATTTCATTTATGCCAATGGTTCTGGGTGCGATTCACCTCAGTTTTACAGGAAATCGCTGGCTGGGAGCCAGTTTAACCACCCTGGCATTGGCCATGCATATGCGGGTAAACCACCTGCAGATCACCTATTACCTGGTCTTTGCAGTAGGCATTTATGGCATTGTTCAGCTCATCTATGCTTATAAGGAGGGAACACTTAAAGATTTTTCGCAAAGACTGGCTTTATTGGTAGCAGCAGCCGTACTCGCAGTAGGCACCTTTTTCGGGCAGTTCTACACTACCTATGAGTTTGGAAAATACTCCAACCGAGGTCAGTCTGAATTGAGCCAGCAAAGCAACGATGAATTCAATAATGACGGACTCGGTAAGACCTATGCCTTTCAGTATAGCAATGGCTTCTGGGACCCCATGTCACTTTTCATACCGAATGTCCTGGGCGGGAATGGCACTTTTGATATCGATTCTAATGTAGCTGACGAACTCAAAAAAGCAGGAGCCACTCAGGCGCAGGTTCTTCAACAGTTGCCAGGGTTGAACTCACTCAGCTATTGGGGACAGGAGACAGCTACTACCTACTATGCAGGCGCTATCATGGTGTTCCTTTTTGTGGTTGGCATACTCTTCGTTGATCGCAAACATGTGATTTGGATAGTTGCCGTGGTGATATTGGGTATTCTGTTGAGCTATGGACGAAACCTTAGCAGCCTCAACTACCTCCTCTTCGATTATTTTCCGGGCTACAACAAATTCAGGTCCGTCACCTTTACTATCGTATTACCCGTTTTCGGCATTACGCTGCTCGGTATGCTTGGCTTAGAAAAACTGCTACAAACCAAATTAGGTAAGGCAGAAAAAAAGAAGCTTTTTATAGCCCTGGGCTCTACAGCCGGACTGGCTTTACTGCTGGTGGTATTCGCAGGAGTCTTCAGCTATAAAGGAAGAGCCTTTGATCCTAACTGGCCCGATTGGTTAAAGAGTGGCATAGTCGCAGACAGAAAATCTTTTCTTAGAGCCGATGCTTTCAGGAGTTTTATTTTTATCGTACTCTTCGCTTTGGTTTACTACCTCCACTCTATAGAAAAGCTACCCAAAACGATAGCCTATTCCCTCTTTATCCTGTTGGTGACCATAGATATAGTTGGCGTAGCACAGCGCTTTATGGATGACGGACGCTTCCAACGAGCCCCTGCCACCCAGTATTTCACCGAATACCCGGGGGATCAGTATATCAAACAAAACAAGCTGCTGGGGGACCGGGTCATTGACCTTTCCAGCCCCATCTTCTATGATGCACGGGCTTCTTATCACCATGCCTCAATCAACGGTTATAATGGTGCGCGTATCAGAAGGTTTCAGGAGCTGCTGGACCAATACCTGATGATGGAATATAGCCTGATGAAACAGACCGCTCAAAGCGGCAGTAATGCTTTTGGCAACATTCCGTTGATGAATATGCTCAATGCCAGGTTTGCCATCGCCAACCCTACAGACCAGCGGGGTATTCTTACAAACAGTCAGGCCAATGGCGCAGCCTGGTTTGTTGATAACATTACCCAGGTCAACTCTCCTGATGAGGAGTTTGGGCAGGTAGGAAGTATCAATACGAAAACGACCGCATTGGTTGATATATCGCAAAACACCCTCGCAAACAATGCATCAGGCGGGAATGGAGTGATCACCTTGTCGGATTACCACCCGGGTTATTGGAAATACGAATCCAGCAATAGTGAGAACGGCCTGGCAGTCTTCTCTGAAATTCACTACCCTAAAGGTTTTAAGGTAACGATTGATGGTGAGTCTGCCGAAATGCTCAGAGCCAACTATATTCTGAGAGCCTTAGAAGTACCTGCCGGACAACATACCATAGAGTTCACTTTTGCTCCTTCCATCTACAAAACGGGGACGGTGATTATGCAGATTTGCTCAATTCTGAGCCTGCTATTGTTTCTGATCGCTGTTTATTTCGCTATGAAAGAGCCTGTCGGGCATCAAGCTCCTGATAAAAGCTAATCAAGGCCTGGCTGGTTTTTTTCCAGTGATATTGCTCCTGCACAGCTAAAAGCCCATTCTCACCCATTCTCCGGGCCTCACTGGGATTATTATAAAGTTCCAGCAGGCAGCTTGTCATCGATTGAGCGTTGCCGGCTTCAAACACCAACCCGCACTCAGCCGCCCTGACTATATTAGCCTGAGCAGCGCAGTCACTTACGACCAGTGGTCTTTCCCCCGCCATGTACTGAAATATCTTATTGGCGTAGGTCGTATCGTGATGCAGGTTTCTATGTAGCGGTGAAATACAAACTTCAGCTCCGGAGATATAAGATGGGAAAAGCGAAACATCCTGCCATCCTTCAAATATCACATGAGCACTCACACCAAGTTCTTCTACCAGCTTCACCAAATGAATATCTTCAGTGCTTTTTCCCACCAGTATGAGCTGGGCCTGCGGCACTTTCTCAATTAACAAGCGTAGCGCTCGTATTGCGGTATCGGTTCCTCTTCTCAGGCCGGTATCTCCCACATAAACAATATCAAATCCTCTTTTGAGCTTGCGGGTGATTCTCTTATCGATTGCATAATTGAAATAAATGTCCTTTTCAATGGTATTGGGTAGTGATATAAACTTGCTCCTGTCTTCTCCAGTTGATATCACCGCCCGATCTACTGCTTCGTTGGTAACCAATACCACTTTATCGGCCCGCCTAATAAGCTCCATTTGCTTCTTTCTCCAGGTATCAATATTGATAAGAAATTTACCAGGCATTTTCTTTAAGTGTGGATAGAACTGCATGATTTCCGGTCTGTCTTCATGCAGATCTAAAGTCAGGTACAGAGGTCTGTCAGATTTTGAATTTACATCCATGACCGCCTGAGCAATCAACATATCATGCACATGGATTGCATCAGGTTGCACCTCACTCAAAAATCCTGATATCTTTTTCCTAATGAGGTTATGGAAAAATGGAAAAGTATAGGCAAGGGCAGATAGCTTATAGGTGAGTTTTCCTGCTTTATAGCGATGAACCTCGATACCGTTTACCTCTTCTCTTTTCAGCTTTACTTTTTGATAACTGAGACTGAAAAGATGCACCTCGTGTCCAGCCTTGATCAGGCTATACGCCTCATTTTCTACCCGGGAATCGGGAGGAAATGACTGATCCAGAAACATGGCGATTCTCATTGCCCCAAGATTCATCAAATGACTTCAATTTCAAAGTAATTCTTTTATGAACTCTGGTTTGTTAGATTTGTCGCACAAATATGCCAGTTACTATCACAGAGTTCGAATCAATTAAAGAAAGCCTCAGTCGGTCGGGATATGCGAAGAAGAATTATACAGTACGCCATGGTCAGAAAGGCTATTGGAAATACCGTATCAGCAGGCCTTTCTTAAAAGCACGCTACAGTAAGTTTTGCAAAGCAAACCCCGAAACTCCTTGGCTAACTCCTGATGCCATTATCGCGCTAAACCAATTACTAAAGCCTGATTTTGTTGCGCTTGAATATGGAAGCGGTCGCAGCACACTTTTCTTCTCCCAAAAAGTAGAAAAACTTTATAGCGTTGAGCATCACGAAGAGTGGTACAATCATGTAAAGCAACTATTGGCTGAAAAAGAAGTAAAGAATACAAGTTTAAACCTCATCAAGCCAGATAAAATTCTTTCTGAAATAAAACTTAGTAGCGAACTACAGATGTTCATCTCAGAAGAAGACTACCCGAATAAGGACAACTTCTTTGACAAATATGTCGAGTACATAAACTCCTTTGATAACGACTTTTTTGATTTTGTACTAGTTGATGGCAGAGCCCGCAAAAGCTGTGCACTGGTTGGTGTCGACAAATTAAAAAGCGGGGGGCTCCTTGTTCTGGACAACTCGGAGAGATTACGCTATAAGGCTGTCCACGACACACTGAAAGACTGGCCCCGACTGTTTACCACTACGGGTCTGACCGACACTACCATATGGTTAAAGCCATAATGTCAGCCAGATTCTTACGATAACTTTCTAACGCGCATCATAAAACAGCTATATTTAGTTGTCAAAATGTCGTTCAAATGCTTAAGAAACTAATAGTAGTCCAGCTATGTCTCATCTTATTATGTACAGTTTCTGTAACCGCTCAGGTACCTTATAAAATTATATCTGTAGAAACTTACGCAGGCTCGTCCTCAGGATCTGCCAACGGCTCAAGGTTGGATGCCAGATTTAACGAACCCATCGATATGGTATTCGATGCTTCTGGTAACCTTTATATAGCTGAAGAAGGTGGTTCGGTCATACGCATAATGGATGTAAATGGTAACGTCTCAGCCTTTGTTGGCAGCTCAGGCAATACTGGTCTGGTAGATGGAACGGGCTCTGCTGCGAGGTTCTTTGATATTCGGGGAATTACTCTGGACAATGACGGTAACCTAATCGTAGCGGATAAAGAAAATCATGCCATTAGAAAAGTTACACCAGCCGGGGTCGTGACTACGATTGCTGGCGGAACAGCCGGGTTTATGGATGGAATTGCCTCTGTAGCGATGTTTAACAAACCCACTTCTGTCCTTGTGGATGATGACGGAAATATCTTTGTCGGGGATGCAGCCAATAACAGAATCCGAAAGATTGACATAGCGGGAAATGTGACTACACTTATCGGGACCGGTACAGCAGGTTATCAGGATGGCGATGTCAAAACAGCCACAATTGACAACCCCACTGGCATGGTCATTATCGATTCTGAAAGAATGATCATCAGCACAAGACTTGCGATCAGACAATTCGACTTAAAAGAAGCAGAACTAAGCACCATTGTTGGAGGAAATAATGCAACACCCTTTGCTGACGGAGATAAAAATTCAGCCGGATTCAGCGCTTTACAAGCAGTCTATTCAGACCATCAAAATTCCATCTTCATTGTAGACCGACATGCCCTGAGACATGTAGCTTCAGACGGTACCGTTACGACATTGGCAGGAAGTTCTGCTCAAGGAACTGATAACGGCAATCCCCTTGACGCCAGGTTCTTCTTCCCAAGAGGACTCACCCAAACTCCGGAGGGTGATTTTCTGATTGCAGATAAGGCCAGTCATAAGATCAGAAGAATCTTCACCGAACCTGGCCCTACAGCTACTATTACCAGCACTGAATCTGAACCAAGTAGCGCATCCAGCTTTGAGGTAACCTTTACTTTAAGCGAAAGCAGCAATGATTTTAGTGAAGAAGATATCACGGTAGGCAATGGTGACATATCCAATTTCACTGGTAGTAGTATTACTTACACAGCCCGAATCACACCGACTATCGCTGGTACGGTAACGTTAGATATACCGACAGGAGTATTCACCAACGCTTCTGGTACAGGCAATCAGTCAGCCTCACAATTTAGCATTGCCAGCCTGATAAACATACCAACGGTTATAGCTGTCGAAACCTATGCTGGTTCATCTTCCGGTTCTACCAACGGGAATCGGTTAGACGCGAAATTTAACGAACCTATCGATATGGTATTTGATGCTTCGGGGAACCTGTACATTGCTGAAGAAGGAGGTTCATCTATTCGAATCATGGATGTAGATGGTAACATATCTGATTTTGTAGGAAGTTCTGGCAATACTGGTCTCATAGACGGCACAGGATCAGCAGCCCGTTTCAACCAGATAAGAGCCATAACTTTTGATAAGGATGGAAACCTCATCGTTGCTGACAAAGATAACCATGCCGTAAGGAAGGTTACCCTATCAGGTGAAGTTACCACAATAGCTGGTGGTACACCAGGTTTTTTAGATGGTGATAAGTCAGTGGCACTGTTCAATAAACCAACTGCCGTTATTGTGGATGATTTTGGAAACATATTCGTAGGTGATGGCTTAAACAACAAAATCAGAAAGATTGATCCTGAGGGCAATGTCACTACCCTCATAGGTACCGGAGCTTATTCAGATGTAGACGGAGATCTTAGCACAGCGGCAATAAGGTCAGTCGGCTCTTTGACGTTCGATTTAAATGACGATCTGATCATTACCTCGGCCCTCGGCATAAGAAAATATGACTTTGAATCAGGTATGCTCTCGACTATTGTCGGGGGAGACACATCTACTCCATTTGCGGATGGTGATAAAAACATGGCTGGGTTTAATGCAATTCAGGCGGTTTACATAGACGCTCCAAATACTATGTATATAGTGGACAGGCATGCACTAAGACATGTAGCCGAAGATGGTACAGTCACAACTTTAGCCGGAAGCGGAACCCAGGGCATAAGCAACGGAGCGCCACTTGATGCCAGATTTTTCTTCCCCAGAGGCATTGTGAAAAACTCCGGTGGTGATTTCCTTATCGCGGACAAAGCCAGCCATAAAATTCGTAGAATCTTCACCAACCTCAAGCCTTCTGTATCCGTTAGCACTAATGAGACCAGTCTCACCAATGCTGCTTCCTTCGCCATAACAGTCACCTTTAGTGAAGATGTAACTGATTTTACTGCTGATGATATTACCGTTGGCAATGGTACCATCGACAATTTTGCAGGATCAGGAGCCAGTT
>JAAWWF010000061.1 GCA_021404565.1 Roseivirga sp.
ATTTTTATGTGCTTTCCGTATCGGTAGAGCTTGAGAAATTGGGGTGTTACAATCTCCACAGATTTGTCCAGTTGCCAAGGATTTTCGAGCCTGTAAGGTGAGCGTCATTCAGACGCGATGTCCTCCACTCCATGACCTCAAAGAATTAGGATTGTCTATCGTAAGCCTAAATACTGCTTGGATGGGACGGGCAGGCATTGATAAACAAAGTGACCTGCAAACGGTAGCCATACCTGAAGCGGCGATCTCTAACATCCTCAGAAAAATTCCCCAGAATCGATATGTTATCTTTAATTTCCACCATCCGTTTGAGTGGCACGCAGAACACGGAAGTCAGGACTTCAAAGATCTCAGCCAGAATAAAGGAAACCTATTTCTTTACGGTCACGTACACGACCCACGCCCCGTCGTTTATGCGGGCGAAAGCCGCGGAGCAGTGCACAATCAAGCCGGCGCTCTATATACTTGGCGGCAAGACCGTTACCTCGGATATGCTATGATCCGTGTCGAACCGGAGCTGAAGCACACAGAGCTTTGCTGGAGATCATATTTCGACAAAAGACGTGCGTTCGATACTGCAACTAATGTGAATGACAACCTGGGCATTCACTACTCATCTGCAGAGGCCCGCAATTACTTTGCGACAATAATAGACAGACGGAAGTCGATAAGAATCAATGAATGGGTTGAGGAAAAGGTAAAGCCTTTCATTCTAGACGAATTTTCTGATGGAATATTGGATCGACCGACCCCCGAACTATTCGTTGCCCCACCACTGTCAAAACTTGTGCAAGATAGTGATTCCAGCGATCCCATAGCGGGAGAAGTCGTCGAGCATTCCTGCACAATCGAAGATATACTGGCTGATGATCTAAATTATTTGTTCGAAGCATACCCAGAACACGACAAAACAGCTAACCTTTAAAAACTTTGTATGGAAATAGCGAACTCAGCAGAAACGCGGGGAGGAGGCAAGGGCAACGTGCAAGGTTGGCTTCATTTACAGGTTTTCCACCCGGGACCCAAAAGGGTTTGAAA
>JAAWWF010000068.1 GCA_021404565.1 Roseivirga sp.
AAATAATAGAGAGCCATCACTCGTAGCTGACAGCTTCCATGAAAAAAGCCTGTGCCACAAAGCCATCACGTCAGAGCCATCAATACGGAAATAACGAGAAACTCAGGGCAATAGATGTCAACAATATCTTAGGGGGGGAGTGGCAAGATATTGTGAACGACCCCAGCGAAACCTTTATACCTGAAACCGAGACAGCTCCCCATCATTTATCCGTCGAAGATATCATTATTCCAGATGATGATGATCTGGTTGAGGTGGCTCCGGGGGATATCGAGGATTTCCTATCCAGGATCACAGATACACAAGGGGACATATTTAACCTTAAACATGTGAAGCATTCATCAGAAAAGCCAGATGCTGTCGATTATGTTGCTCAGCGTGTTCAATGCCTAAATTTCCATGAATACGAGCCACTTTTTGAAGAGGTCAATCTCCAGATTAAAAGTGGAATTCGTGAAGCTATCCCATTCCGAAAAGAAAGCGAAATTGAAAAGGGTCAGTTTTTTATCCTGAATGGCATTATGGCCTATATTGCAGATGTTGGTGAAGAATTCGAGAGAAACGGCAAAAAGAATGCTCGTATGAAGGTTATTTTCTCAAATGGCACCGAAGGAGATAACCTGAAGCGGTCCTTGGCAACAGAGCTTTATAAAGACGAACAAGGCCGCAGGATTACTGATCCCAGAACGCGTGGGCTTTTCTCAAACAATGCGAATGAAGAAGATATCGGAACCGGGACAGTCTATGTGTTGCAATCCTTGAGCACACATAGACGCATTGAGCCAATAAGGAACTATATCCATAAAATAGGCGTCACCAGGGGATCCGTGAAAACGCGTATTGCCAATGCTGAGAACGATCCAACCTACTTACTGGCAGGCGTGAAAGTCGTGGCTGAATTCAAAGTATATAACGTTAAAGCATCCAAAATTGAAAAGCTTTTGCAAACATACTTTGATCGAGCGCGGGCTGATATCACGATTGAAGACAGATTTGGAAAGCCGGTGCGTTCCACGGAATGGTTTTTTGTGTTACCCCAGACGATCAAGGAGGCCGTGAACAGGCTTATAGATGGTAGCCTTGGTGAGAGCTACTACGACCCCAAACAAGCTAAAATACGCATGATGAACGAGAAAGACTGACTATGGACAACCGGCCTCAATCAAAATCCAAGACATCATGCGGAGTCCAAAAGTGAAGCGCCGTCCCTTTCATAGAGAAATACAAGAGAAAAAATGTGAATTTACATACGACAGCTTTATTTGTGAAGGTGTAAGATACCGAGATATTGCGGGAATCTGGAGATCAATGCACGGCTGGCAGAGCTACCTTGGAGAAATAAAATATTCTGAGAACAGATGTGTGTTTCATATGGGTAGCTGGTATGAAGAGGGGAACAAAGACCCGCGTGATGCACCAGTTCCATTTTCAAGACGTCTGGGTATAAGTACTGTTCCTTATACACACCTGACGC
>JAAWWF010000005.1 GCA_021404565.1 Roseivirga sp.
TGCGTTTCCGCTGACCTGCCAACCTTATTCCAATGGCCGTGCCAGTTTTTGTAAATAACTGTAAAGCAGGTGTTTAGGTTGTTTTAAAGAAAAGTGTCCGAAAATGAGTGTTACGAAAACGTACACATTACGATCATAAATGGAACAGTTTTGACACAGATTTACTCGTATCTGAGAGATTTCACCGGGTTGATTGTAGCGGCCTTATAGGCGCGATAGCTTACCGAGCCAAAAGCGATGCTGGTAGTGCTTAGAAAAGCCAGCACAAATACACCGGGACTGATGGTAGTGCTATAGGCAAAGCCCTGTAGCCACATTTTGGACATCCAATAACCAAAAGGGGTAGCGAGTACTGAGGCGAGCAAGATGACGAAGACAAACTTTGAAGAGAGCATCACCATGAGGCTGTTCACATTGGCACCAATTACTTTTCGGATGCCAATCTCCTTGGTCTTTTGCTGAGCAATGAAAGTGATAAGGCTGTAGAGTCCCAGGCAACCAATAATCAGGGCCAGGATAGTGGTAAAATTGATAAACTTATAAACCAGTTGATCTACCTCATAATCCAGGGCTAATTCGTCAGTGAAGTCTATATACTCCGGGGTGTGGTCGGGATTCATGGCACGGGCCACCTCCTGAAAATGGGTAGCCACCTCGGCATAGCTGCCTTCGCGATACTTAATAAAGCCCTGATTATAACCTGAGCGCTGTGGCTCAAATACTGAAGGGCTTATTTCATTCTTAAGATTGTCGGTATGGAAGTTGGCCAATACACCTACAACCCGTGACCTGGCACCATTGGTGATGAGTGTTTTACCGATAGCCTCCTGACTGCCTTCCCAACCTAGTTTTTCAACCAGTAACTCGCTAACGATTACATTTAACAGTGTGTCTTGATAATTGGCCGGGGTGAACCATGAACCTGCCACGATTTCAAGCCCGAACAGGTCTTTGTAGTCGATGTCTACCAGCTTATAGTCTGTATTGATCTCTCTGCCAGAAGCATCCAGTGGATCGGTCACAGAAGTGCCCCAGGCAAAAAATGCGTTAGGTCCGCCTGTACCAAAGGAGACAGCTTCTACATTGGGATTCTCCATCAGGCGCGTTTTGGCAGCATCAATGGTTGACTTCTGGATTCCCCAACCACCGGGCAGAAAGCCATTCACCATCATGATATTGTCTGTTTTGAAACCCAGGTCTGCTGTTTTGATATAGTTGAATTGTGAAGCGAAAACGAGGAGGAGAATTACCAGTATTTGAGAGATCACAAACTGGAATGTGAGCAGGCCATTTCTGATAAACGCCTTTTTGCCGCGACCGGAATTGACATTGCTACGCAGGGCAGCTACCGTATTGAAGCGTGTCAGGATACCTACGGGATACAAACCAGCGACCAGTGTAACAAGTATGATCAATGCCACAGTGAAGGCCACAGATTCCCATTGCAAGGCAAGGTCCAGGGTGACTATTGAAATAAGCTGGTTGACCTTGTGTAATAAGAGCTCAGCCAGCCAAAGTGATACAAAACCTGCCAGAAAGGTGAGTACTCCCAGCTCTAAAAAGAACTGCTTTGAGAGGTGTGAGCGACTACTGCCCAGTACTTTTTTAACGCCTACTTCTTTGCTGCGCTTCAGTGCCTGGGCAGTCGAAAGATTTACAAAGTTGATACAGCAGGTAAGCAAAATAATGGCTCCTACCACGATCAGCAGATACATCATATCACTGCCCACCGTATAATTTACGCCACTTCCAAAACGATCATCCGTATGAATTCCCTTTAAGTTGCCCAGCTCGAAGCTGTAGATGTTCTCGGCATTCGGACCAATGGCTTCTGCATTTTTGGCAATAATATCATCTAGCTGGTTGGATAGGGCTTTCGGCTCAACATTTTCCGGTAGCAGCACCCAGGTAGTGCCAATGCTCATGGCGCCCCAGGAATCCCGGACGTAAAACTCCTCTACCTGCTTCATCATATCGATATGAGCCAGCATAACGTAGGGCATGTTGGTCTTCATGGACGCATCTTTGATGATACCCCTTACAATGCCATCCACCTTACGGCTGAAATTCAGGGTCTTACCAATGGGGTCTTCTGTTCCGTAAAACTTCTGAGCAATGCTTTCCGTCAGCACCACTGCACGGGGATCTTTAAATACTTCTTCAGGACTACCAGAAACCCACTCCTGATCGAAGAGCTGTGTGAAATACTCATCAATAAACAGAATGTTGGGCTGGGCATATTTGTTCTCCCCTATGAAAATATTCGTCTCCATAGGACCTACAGTCCTCGACACTGCCTCAATCTGAGGATAATCTGCGCGGAGTACCTTGTGCAATGGCTCCGGAGTTTGGCTGCCATAACTAGTACCCCATTCCTGCTTGGCCAGAAAATTAACCCGGTAAACCCGGTCGGCATTGCTGTGCTGATGGTCAAAGGTATACTGGTAATGTACAAAGGTGTAGATGACCACACTGATGGTAATACCAATGATAAGGCTCATCAGGTTGATGGCTGAATTCACACCGTTTCTGGTGATGTTTCTGATCGATGTCTTGATTAATATTCTGAACATGATGGAAAGTTTTGATCCTTTTATACCTGATCAAAGGGCCATTGCTATACCAAAAAATGTAAGTGTCTGTTTTTCAGCTGAATACTCTGCTTATGAAAACTGAGTTCGTACAAAAATGTTTCGGCCTGAAACAGCAAAGTGTTCCGAATGGGAACACTTTGCTGTACTGATGCTTTATTCAAAAATAAGATTTTATCATTCATACCTAAGCGAATCTACCGGATTACGTGAGGCAGCCCTGATGGTCTGGGTGCTGGCCGTTATGATGGCGATCACAATGGCTACGGCTGATGCCACCAGATAAGGCCACCATTGAAAGCCTATATGGTAGCTATAGCCCTGCAGCCAGTTATCGGTAAACAGATGGGCAACGGGCCAGGCAATGAGGTTACCAATGAGAATGAGCTTTAAAAATTGCCTGGTTAGCAAAAAGGTGATGTTGAAGGTACCTGCCCCCAACACTTTTCTGATACCGATTTCCTTGGTGCGTTGATGGGCACTAAAAGATACCAGGCCGAAAATACCCAGACAGGCAATGAAGATAGCCAGACCGGTGGCCATGGTAAAGAGGTTGAGAAATCGTTCCTCTCCGCTATACAGGTTTTTCAGATCTTCATTGGTGATGTAGTATCTAAACCCTCTGTTGGGATCGAAATCGGTCCAGGCATTTTGTATAAAGGCCAACGCTTCCGAGAAATCATCTGAATTGATACTCAGGGTTACATAGCCTTGTACACGCGCCTGAGGAACATAAATCATGGGTTTGATTTTGTTGTACAACGATTCGAAGTGGAAATCTTCCGTAATACCGATCACAGTTCCTGAAACATCGCCCATCCGGAAACCTCTGCCCAGCACATCCTTATTCTGGAATAGCTGTACCGCTGCTTCATTGATAATGATGGCGTTGTCGATATCGGTTGTCTGATCCTTAAAGAAGTAACGACCCTCTTTGAGCTTCACTCCCATATCTTTTAGAAAACCCGGTTGCATGTAAATGGTAGAAAGGCTCATCTGTTCCACGGTCGAATCGGGCTCATAGAAATCAATGCGAGATTGGTTGTTGACATCCCGGGCGATCTGCCGGTTGGTACTCGTTACCCTGCTTATTGCGGGATTACTCTCAAGTACGGATTTAAGTACGTCAAACCTCTCTGCATTGTCCCCACTTTGAATGGGAAAACTGAGAGTCGTATCCGTATTCATGCCATAAGACTTGTTTTTCAGAAAATCCCATTGGTTGTATACTATCACTGAAGCGATGATAAGAAAGATGGAGATGGAAAATTGAACCGTAAGCATTCCCTTCCTGAATCCGAGCAGAGAGTTTCTGCCGGATACTTTTCCCTGTAAGGCCTGAATAGACTGGAAAGAGGAAAGGTAAATGGCCGGATATACACTCGACAAAAGACCTATGGCGATTGCAGCTACCAGGTAGTATAGGATACGATCTGGATTGTCAAGAAAATTGATCTCCATGGTTTTCCCAGACAGGCTGTTGAAGGAAGGGGTTATTATCTCAGCCAAAAAACCTCCAAGCAAGGTAGCAATCAGAGTGATGAGCAATGCTTCAGAAATGTACTGTCTGAGTAGCTGAGCCCTGGTGGCACCAAGGGTTTTGAGAATTCCCACCTCCTTACTGCGCTTGGTGGCAATGGCCGTAGCCATGTTGATGTAATTGACCGAAGCAATGAATATGATGGCCAGGGCCACAATCAGAAAAACATAGATGTCTTGTTTGTTGCCATTAGCCTCCATCTCACTATTGATATTTGATTCCAGGTGAATCTCAGTCAATTTTCTTGTAAAGTAAGTCAGCCAGGTAGTGTTGGCCCCGACATGCTTGTTGATGAAATCGGGGAAACTGGCATTGAAAGATTCGATATCGAACCGTTCCGGAGCCTTGATATAAGTATACCCCGAATCCCATCCCCAAAATCTACCCATGCCTTGGAAAACATACTGTTCAGTTGTTTTCAAACCTATTAAGAGGTCCATATGAAAGTGACTGTTAGCAGGCATGTCCTTGATCACTCCTGATACGGTCAGACTTACGTTTTCCCCATTGTAAAACTGATTGAGCCGTAGCTCTTCACCGATGGGAGAACGCTCTCCAAAGTACTTTTTGGCAGTAGACTCATTGATAACGATAGTGTTGACATCTTGGATTACTTCCGGAGTCCCGTCTATAAATTCAAAGTCGAACACCTCGAAAAACTCATCATCTACGAAGTGAATACGATTTTCGAAAAACCGGTTTTCCTTATGAAAAACATCTGTGCTTTGAGGGCGAGAGAAAAAGGTAGTGTTTTCCAGATTCGGGTAGTCAATCCTCAGTTTTGGTGCAAGGGCATAGCTTGTGCTGGCGATTACTTTTACGTCATCTCCCAGGGGAACAGTTTCGCTAACGCGATAGATTCTGTCCGCATCATTATGAAATTGATCATAGCTCAATTCATGATTCACATAGGTGACAATTAACAGCACACTGGCCATTCCCAGGGTGAGACCACAGATATTAATGAGCGAGTAGGTGCCGTTCCGAACCAGGTTGCGAAAGGCTATTTTGAGTTGATTCTTAAGCATATGAATCTGTTTATTCGTGACTTAGAGTATCGACTGGATTGGTGCGTGAGGCTCTGAGCGACTGCGTACTGATTGTCAGTAAGGCAATAAGCAGAGAAAAAACAGAGGCTATGAGAAAGCTGCCTATACCGATGCTCGTTCTGTACTCAAAACCATTGAGCCAATCTTGCATAAAGTAATAGGCCAGTGGAGAGGCAATCAGCGAGGATATGATGATGGTGATGATAAACTCACGTGATATCAGGCCGATAATATGGGTAATGGAAGCTCCGAGCACTTTACGGATGCCGATCTCTTTCATTTTCTGCTGTAGCACGAAGGTGACCAGGCCGAAGAGGCCGATACAGGCAATAAGGATGGTAATAATCGAGAAAGTCAAATAAACCTGAGCTCTTCTGGTTTCCTCCTGGTAAACCCGCTCAAAATAGTCGTTTATATAGACAGAACCGAAAGGACGATTCTTTTCAATGGAGTTATAAATTTCCTCGATCTGAGCAATGGTATTGGTGGCATCGACTGCACCGAGTTTCGCCAGGAGATATTGGCCTCCCCAGTCAAATTTTGGCTTTAAAAAGAAGGCAAAGGGTTTGACCGGCTCGTATAAGCTCAGCATATTAAAATCTTTGACGACTCCGACTACAGTAAATACCTCGTCCTCCCCATTCATGCTTATAGTTTGGCCAAGTGGCTCCATCCATCCGTACTTCTTCACAAGGGTTTCATTGACGATAATGGCATTGATATCGGTAGCAAAATCGGGAGAGAAATTGCGCCCCTCAAGCAGACTGAACTCCATGGTTTCCAGGTAGTCATAGTCGATGGAGGCCATGCTGATGATATCCCTGTGTTCTTCATTCTGCTCATCTTTCACGATGAAAGTGGCTCCTGAATCACCGGTAGCCGGCATCAGATTGGTGGCTGTTACACCCGATACTTCAGGAAGGGCCATAATAGCCGTTTTTATCAACTCTGAAGTATCCGATTGAGCCAGCGGAATAGCCAGCACCTGCTCCGAGCTATAGCCCAGGTCTTTGGTGCTTATAAAATTTACCTGCTTGTATACTACCAGTGTGGAAATAACCAGTGCTATAGAAATCACGAACTGAAGCGAAACGAGTACCCTGCGTACGTTCCGGTTGGTTTTACTACCCGCTGCTGCACTTTTCAAAACCCTGGTAGGCTTAAATGCAGAAAGGAATACGGCAGGATAAAGCCCGGACATGAGACCAAGTACCAGTCCGAAAACGAGTAGCGTAGCAAGGAATCCGGGGTTTTCCAGAAATCCAACCACTACGGTTTTACCCGTTAGATCATTAAAAATCCCAGTACACATTTCGGCCAGAAAGCCGCCAATCATTACTGAGCCCATACACAGAATTACCGACTCAGCCAGAAACTGTAGCATTACATGCTCCCTCTTCGCACCGATTACTTTACGCATACCTACCTCTTTGGCTCGCTTCATAGAACGCGCTGTCGCCAGGTTCATATAATTGATTACCGCCAGGAGCAGAATGAAAAAGGCAATAAGTGCGAAAGCATAAATGGAAGATTGACTTCCCCCTCCATATTGGCCAGGAGACTCAGAAAGCCAAATATCTGTTACAGGGTAGAGTCCAAGTTTTACCTCAGAATCTTCAGGAAGAACAGGTAGAATATTTTTGGTAGCGAGCGCATCAAACTTATCGGCAAGACTTTCCGGGTCTGTATTGGGTAAGAGCCTGACATAAGTGACATGACCGACACGATTCCAACTGAACTCACTCATGGCGCTGTTGGACATAAAGCCCGCTCTTGGTTTGTAATGAGAGTTTTTAGGCATGTCCTGGATTACTCCGGTAATGCGCCTGTCCTCATCATTGATGGTGATGGTTCTGCCAATCAGGTTTTCTGTCTTACCAAATATTTTGGTTGCCAGACTTTCTGAAATAACAAAGTCTGCAGGGGTGGAAAGTGCCTCAACCGGACTGCCGTCCAGAAATTCAACTTCCATGATGTCCAGAAAGCCATTGTCGGCATAGGCAAAGCCGGTTTCTATAAACTGGGCACCGTCATGTTTGATCACGGCCGAGCCAACCCGGTGAGTTCTTCCTGCTGCCTCTACTTCGGGAATCGATCCGATCAATGTAGGAGCCATAAGCCCTGAACCTGTAATACCACCCCTTTCACGACCATTGATGACATTCTCCGAATAGAGACGGTACATGCGATCTTTTTCCTGATAGAACTTATCATACGAAAGTTCTTCCTGGATAAACCTTCCGAGCAGCGTGGCCATGGCAATGCCTATGGAGAGCCCGAAGAGGTTGATAATGCTAAAGCCCTTATGCTTGTAAAGACTTCGAAATGCTGTTTTAATGTAGTTTCTGACCATTGTATTGCTTAAAAATACGTCAGCACTTACAATTACGATGCCTGTTTTTGTAAGTGTTTGTGAGTCAAAGTGTTATGACCAGGATCACGAAAGCTGATTTAAGTTACCTGTTCCGGTTAGAAACACATTTCTGTTTCTAACCGGAACAGGTCTAATCATCAGACCATTTGAAATTGTCTGACCAAAGTCTGATTCAAGTGGTCCGACCAATAGACACTTCATAATTTGACAAGCGTTGTGCCATAGTTACAGTCTATTGATTATCAGTTGTTTATGTCCAGGTCAAAACTTTTTTCTTTCCCGACTGTTTCACTTCGGAACAGTCTTTTGTTCCCCTCAGAAACAATTTTTTAACTTATTCTCACTATGCGAAAAGAACAAGGCCGGATACTGATTGTGGATGATGATGAGGATATCTTGCTCACAGGCGAGATCGTATTGAAGCAGAAATTCACACATATAAAAACTGCCAGTCATCCTGAAAAAGTCAAAGAACTGGCCACGAAAGAAGCCTTCGATGTCATTTTGCTGGATATGAATTACAAACCAGGCGATAACTCCGGTAAGGAGGGCCTCGACTGGATTGAGAAAATCACCAGGCAACAGCTGGAAAGCAAGATTGTGGTAATTACCGCCTATGGCGATGTGAATATTGCGGTGGAAGCTATGAAACGCGGGGCGATAGATTTTGTAACCAAGCCCTGGGAGTACGAGAAAATCCAGGCCACGGTGATGAACGCTCTGAGGCTTGCCAAAAGCCAGAAAGAAGTGGCTTATCTTAAAACCAGGCAGCAGGGGCTGAAAGACACCATCTCTGCCAAGCCGGCTGACCTCATCGGTTCTTCTGCTGTGATGAAACGAATTTTTAAGACCATTGAAAAAGTGGCTCGCACCGATGCTAATGTACTAATCTTAGGAGAAAACGGGACCGGTAAAGGAATGGTGGCCCGCGCTATTCACGCACAATCACCGCGGACTGTTGAAGTGTTTATGCCGGTGGACCTGGGGTCCTTAAGCGAGTCACTTTTTGAAAGTGAGCTCTTCGGTCATAAAAAAGGTGCTTTTACGGATGCTCGTGAAGACCGTATGGGGCGTTTCGAAGCGGCTGATGGCGGTACAGTCTTCCTGGATGAGATAGGAAACCTCTCTCCGGCCATGCAGTCTAAGCTGTTAACGGTGCTACAGAATGAGGAAGTAATCAGAATAGGTGAAAACAAGGCGCGGAAGTATGATGCACGTGTAATCGCAGCCACGAATGCCAAATTGGCAATGCTCATTGAGGAGGGAGATTTTCGCGAAGATTTGTACTACAGGCTTAATACCATAGAGATCGAGATTCCGCCCCTACGCGAACGTGCCGAGGATATCCCTGAGCTGGTAGGGTTCTTTTTAAAAAAGTATGGTAAAAAATACCAGCGGCCGGGACTGAATATATCCGAAGCAGCACTGAAGAAAATGATGATCTATCGCTGGCCGGGCAATATCCGTGAATTGGAGCATGCCCTGGAAAGAGCCATCATCATGGCCGAATCGGATATCCTGGGTGCGGATGACTTTCTTCTGAAGAAGGCGAGCAATGCAACGGAGGCCCCTGCTACTACCAATCTGGAAGAGCTGGAAGAAGCTACCATCAGAAGAGTGGTGGACAAACATCAGGGTAATATGAGCAAGGTGGCCAAAGAACTGGGGATCGGGCGCACCACGCTTTATCGTAAACTAGAGAAGTATGGTATTTAAGAACTTCCGTTTCCAGGTATTACTTCGGGGTTTGGGGATTGGCGCTTCGGCTATAGGACTCGCCTGGTCAATCTATACTACCGAATTTTTAATGACCCCGATTGTATTCGCCCTGGTTACCATACTCCAGCTGGTGGCACTGATCAGTTATGTGGAGGGTACTTTGAAAGAGGTGAAACGATTCTCCGATTCATTCATTGACAGCGACTACATGCGCAAGTTTGATGACACCGACAAAGGAAGCGTATTCAAAGACCTGGGCCTGACATTCAATCGCATTATTGCTGATTTTAAACAAATAAGGATCGAAAAGGAAGAGCACTACCGCTATTTGCTACAGGTGAACAGGCACGTGAGTGTAGGTCTTATCTGCTTCAAAGCCGATGGGAAAATTGACCTGATGAATCATGCAGCGGCAGACCTGCTGAACACGCCCATGCTCGACCGAATGGAGCACCTGGAGAATCACGACCAGGCATTTCATCATTTGCTTACACATATGAAGCCCGGGGAGAAAAAGCTTTTCAGGGCATCATTTACCAAAGAAGCCCGGGACCTTGCCATTGTGGCCAACAAGTTTATTCTCCAGAACGAGTCCTATACTTTGGTATCCCTGCAGGATATACGTGCGGAGCTTGATGCGCATGAAATGACCGCCTGGCAGAAGCTCATCAGGGTGCTAACCCATGAAATCATGAATTCCGTTACCCCCGTAGTATCTCTTACCACTGCCATTAAAATGATGATGGAAGACGAGGAAGGGAAGCCCATGCCCGTAAACTCGCTTGACGAAGAAACGGGTGAGGATATTTACCGCAGTGTATTTGCGATTGAAAACAGGGGCAAAGGACTTCTTGGGTTTGTCAATGCCTATCGGGACTACACAACTCCTCCCGAGCCGGAACTGGAAAGAATAGATCTGCAGGCCCTGGCCACAGAGACAATTCAAATCATGGCTTCGACCATGAAAGCCATTACACTTACCATGGAAGATCAGTCAGGCGATGGGATGATGGTGGAGGCTGACCCCAAACTCATCGGACAAGTTTTGATCAATCTGGTGAAAAATGCCAAAGAGGCGCTGGCAGGTGCTGAGAATGCAGAGATCAGGGTGTTAGTTAAGGAGAATAGCGCAAAAACCACGCTGTCCGTTCAGGACAATGGCCCCGGAATACCGGAGGACGTAAAAGAGGAAATATTCGTACCCTTTTTTACCACGAAAGACAAGGGGAATGGTATAGGCCTGAGTCTTTCCAAACAGATAATGAAGTTGCATGGTGGAGATATTACGGCAGAATCTGAGGGTGAAGGAACCCGATTTGTGCTCACCTTTCCTCAGCCCTGAAGCTTGTGCTGAACGATTTCCGCATATTTCCTTCCTACTGGCAGTTCTGTTTCATGCACCGTTAATCTGGTCCTGGAAAAGGAGTTAATGGCCTTACGGGCTACGATAAAGGATTTGTGAATCCTTATAAAATCACCGGAACTAAGCCGCTGCTGAATGGCCGCCAGTGTGGACTTGGTTTTAACAGTTTGGCTTGGTGTATTGACCAGTACATAATCACGCTGCCCTTCAATAAAGGTGATATCAGCAACGGAAACAGGAACATTATTTCTTCCCTCCTTCAGCAGAATTACCTCTTCTGTTGGTTCATCTGGCACCGTAGGTTGCGATGTTCGCTCTACCGGCTTTTGAACCTTATTGACAGCTTGCAGGAAACGAGGAAAATCAATTGGCTTAAGCAGGTAGTCTATAATATTAAGCGAATATCCCTCCAGGGCATATTCATGGTAGGCGGTGGTTACGATGATCTGCGGTGGGTTGCGCAGGGTTCTGATAAAATCAAAGCCCTTAATACCCGGCAGGTGCAGGTCCAGAAAAATCAGATCTACAGGGTTTTCCTGAAGGCCGGCCAGACCTTGGGTGGCTGAATGGCATACCTCTACCAGCTCCAAAAATGGAAGTTCTGCTATGTAATCTGAGATTACTTCTGCCGCAAGTGGCTCATCTTCAATAATCAAACACCGGGTTCTAATCATTTTCTGAAAGGTTTAGGTTAAGTACAGCAGAATATACATCATCCTTTGAACTACTGGATAGCTCATGACCGGGATACTGCAGGTCCAGCTGGCGTTTTAGGTTAGACAAACCAATTCCTCCATTGGCTTCGGTGGAAACGGGATTAAAACTATTCTCTACTGAGAAATGCAAAGAGCCATTTTCTATTGCCAGCCTGATATTGATAAAACCATTTTCTTCCATTTCAGAGGCTCCATGCTTAAAGGCGTTTTCAACCAATGGGAGCAATATCAAAGGTGATATCTGGTAGGCAGTCAGTCCTTGAGCTGCCTCAAAGTTTACTTTGATTCTTTCTCCAAACCGAAGTCTTTCCAGCGAGATATAATTTTCGATCATCTGTATCTCTTCCTGCAATGAGATGGTAGGTTGATTGGTGTCATATAAAACGAACCTCATAAACTTCGACAGTTGCAGAATGGCCTGAGGTGTTTTCTCCGACTGCTTACGGGCCAGTGCATACAGGTTGTTCAATGTATTGAACAGAAAGTGAGGATTGGTCTGGTTTTTCAGAAATTGAAGTTCCGCGACAACTTTCTCTTTCTCTAATCTGGCCTCTCTCTCTTTTGCAGCTTTATTGCGGGCATAGAATACCAACATGGCTGCTATGCCTGCTGCCGTGGCGATGTCCACCATTGCCGAAGCCACCCGCTCCAGGGAGAATAGCTCTTGTACTTCTGGAATGCTAGAGTAAGCGTATGGAAGGACAATGTAGACTACCATCAGCCGGTGTATTACGATGGCCACCGCAAAGCCAATAAGAAACAAGATCCATTTAAGCAGGTTCTTGTCTGATCGGGGCATAAGCCAATAAATGAGCCAATAGCTGAAAAGAATCCTTACTGGTAACATTCCTCCCTGAGCAATAAAGGAGGACTCGAATGCCTCAATCTTTGTCAAACTGTCGTACTGACTCAGTGTAAACACGTATTCATGATAGATCTTAAAAGAAAGAAAGGCTACCCAAAATATGATATGTGCCCGGGGTGATTTGCTGGCATCGCTTCGCATCACCCCAAAATTATTGAATTAACCGACTCATATATCGAGGAACTGACCAAAGAGCCTTCCAACATGACAAAAACCCTTGATCATTCAAACCGGGTTGATGCTCCGTACATCTGGTCGTGTACCGACAAGGTTTCGGGAAAATCGGTGTTTTGGCTTATTTCGGAGATGCGAAGGATTTTATGTTGCCTGCTTTGTTTGTCGGCTATTTGGTCATGTTCTGCAGTTGCCCCGTCTCCTCAAAAGGAGGACCCACCTGGCACTGGAGACCCCTCGACTGCAGTGGAGGTAGACTCTTCCTATCTCTTTGTCGGAAACAGTTTGTCCTACTATAATGAAATGCCATCGATATTGGTGGAAATTGCCGCGGCATACGATCTCGTGATTGGAGCTGACTGTCTTTGTAAACCCAACTATGCCATTTTAGACCATTGGGCTGAAACCGAGCTGGAGGCTTTAATTGCCAGCAAGGCTTACGTACAGGTGATCCTTCAGCAAGGTCCTTCTTCGCAGGCTTTTGGCAGGTCCGTTTTACTTGAATATGGCCCTAAAATCAGCCAGCTGGCATCATCACATCAAACCAAGACAGCCTTCTATATGGTCTGGCCATCAAAGGCTTATTACTACACTTTTCAGGGAGTTATTGACAATTATACGGAGGCGGCTAAAGTGTCCGATGCCGATTTATTTCCGGTGGGCCATGTTTGGAAAGATTACATTGAGGAAACGGGAGATGAAAGCATCTATGGTGCCGATGGGTTTCACCCTTCAGTGAAAGGTTCTTTTCTGGCTGCCTGGGTCATGTTCAGGTTTCTCTATCCGGATATTGAAACGGAGGTGCTACCTGATTTCAGCAAATACATATCAACCGAAGACTTAGAGAAAATCAACAATCTTATTTCAGTTACTGATTAAATATTTATGAGAAAGGCACTCTTAATTATTACTGTCCTTGGTTTCCTTTTCAGCTCTGCTATGGCTCAGGCAGACCTTCAAACGTTGTATGCTAAGGCCAATGACGCCTATAATCAAGGAGATTATGCAGGTTTCCTGAAAGGCATGCAACAGGTTGATCAGCTAAGGCCAAATCATCCCACCATCCTTTACAACCTGAGCATCGCCTACTTAAAAAATGACTATCAGCATCAGGCAATCAGAACGCTGGAACGAGTGGTTTGGATGAACACCAACTATCCATTTGAAACAGATACCACGTTTAACAGTATTAAACAAAACGAGGCTTTTAAAATCCTGGTAGCTTTTAAAGAAAAGCTCGTAACTCCATTTCGCAGCAGTGATATCTTCACCAAAATCGATAAGAAGCTTATCACGCATGCAGAGGGCATGACTTACGACCAGAAGTCAGGTTCCTTTTTTCTGGGCGACGTGCGTGACCGCAGGATCATAAGAGTTTCGGCTGATGGTTCGATCAGTGACTTTGCCAATGGCCCCGAGCTCCTGAGTATTATGGGAATGGATGTGGATGAAAAGAAAGGCTTGCTTTGGGTTTGTTCTACCCCCATGCCCGAAATGTTGAAAAGAGAAGGAGAGTCTGCTGAGCAAAATGCCCGTCTTCTGGCATTTGATATAAAAACAGGTAAGCTGGTTCATACTGCTGTTGCTAAATCGAAAGAGGCACTTTTTGGTGACCTCATTGTTGCTGCTAATGGAGATGTTTATACGACCAGCAGCTCGGCTGCCCATGCTGCGATCTATAAGTTCGACAGCAAAAGCGGTGAGTTCAAACTGTTCAGGTTGTTCGGGGATTTGGTGTCGTTACAGGGCCTGACCTTTGATGCAAAGGAAGAAAACCTGTTCTTTTCTGATTATCGGGAGGGGCTTTTTAAGCTCCATCTGGAATCGGACACACGCACAAAACTTGTGAATTATACCCGTCAATCCCTTAAGGGCGTGGATGGCCTTTATATGTACAAAGGACAGTTGATCGCTGTTCATAATGGACTCAAGCCTTATCAGCTTACAGCCTACCAACTCAATACAGACCAAACGGCCATCAGATATTTTGAGCACCTGGATAGAGCACTTCCTGAAATGGGTGAACCAACCCTGGGTACCCTGGTGGGTAATACGCTCTACTATATAGCCAACAGCCCCTGGCCACATTATGATCGGGAAAGAAACCTTGATCCTGAAAAGCTCGAATCCACTGTTATACAAAAGCTTGATTTGGATGGGGCATTGAAGTAGTCTCTACAACTTCCCGTCTGCCCGAAGGTCAGACGGCCTCTCTTGCGCTCAGAGTCATTGAGCATCAGGGCTCTGAGCAACTCTAATTAGCCCTGGCCTTAAAGAAATAATACACCGGAATTCCCAATAGTATTATGCCTGCCCCGAATAGTGAAGGCCTCGGGGCTGAGTAGATGGCATTGCTTAGTATAAAAAGGCTCACCAACACAAACAGGCCATAGAGTAGCTTTTGACCAGTGCTTATCTTAAACAGGGGATTGGTAAGCAGAGAGAAGATGGACATTCCTGAAAAGAGAATTATACTGAAGCCGGTATAGATCAGGATGTCCTCAAAAGTGCCGGTAATTACCAGAAGCAGCGTCCAGAGACTCTGTGCCAGGATGGCAATGGCGGGTGTATTAAACCTGGGATGAAGAGTCTCGACTTGCTTTGGGAAGAGTTTGTCCCTGGCCATGGCAAAGTAAATGCGGGGTCCGGCCATGATCATGGCACTGACGCTGCTGAGCAATGCCAGTAGAATTATAAGGGTAATGACGATTGAGCCTGTTTCTCCCAAAAGTGCATAGGCCATATCAAAACCGACCTCCAGTGAGCTGGCCATGGCCTCAAGTCCGAGTATTTTGACAAAGAGAAAATTAAGTACCAGATAAATCAATACCACGGAGGTAGTCCCCAAGATCAATGCTTTGTAAAGGTTTCTCTGAGGGTTTTTAATCTCTTCTGCTACATATACTGCAGCGTTCCAGCCGCTGAAAGTAAACAGAACAGGTACCAGGGCCAGTAAAAATGCCGATCCTTTCACGGGTGCCTGGGCCTCACCGGTTGTGGGAGCCGTATTAGCGAAAAGCCCCAATACGACCAGCCCGATGATGGCAATAATGGCGAGCCCACCCAACCAGTAATGAAAACGACTACCTGCTTTAACAGAAACGATGTGTATAAAGGCCACTCCAAAAACCAGTACTATGGCCAGTACAGGTTCTGTAGGAAGTCCGGCAATGGTATCACCCAGGCCCGGAAGGGCCCTTCTGAGGTAAAAAGCGAAACCAACTGCGGAAGCGGCAATGGCACCGGAGAATCCAGCCACAAAACTCGTCCAGCCACTGAGAAAACCAGCCAAAGGTCCGAAACTCTCTCTGAGATAAATGTACTCGCCCCCTGCTTTGGGGTAGACCGTAGAGAGCTTTGCATATCCATGGGCACCGATAAAGGCAAAAATGCCTCCGACCAGCCAGGCAGCAAGAAAAAGTGATTGATCAGAAACTGATTTAGCCACAATACCCGGAGTGGTGAAGATGCCTACACCCACAACATTGGAAAAAATAAGTATGGCCCCGTCCATGGGCCCTAACTTCTTTTCTAAGGCTTTCAACTTATAGCTCGGGTCGTGTGGCTACCAGAAGCCAGATGTGCTTGTCTTTTTTGTTCTCCCAGCGTCCGAAATCGGGTATTTCTGACTGGATGCTAAAACCTGCCTGTGCCAGCTCAGCTTTGGCATAATTGATCCCAAGGTCATGGGAACGGGTTTGCGCTTTTCTCGTATCGTCTTTCCTGAAACTATCAATTTCCTCAATCATCACCAGTCTGCCACCGGGTTTCAGTGCATTTTTAACATGACCCAGGATGGTCATATAATCATCCATTTCGTGATAGGCATCCATGATAATAATCGCGTCCAGACTATTCGCTGCAAGCTTTGGATTGTCATAGTCTCCGTGTACTGTTTCCACATTGGAAATGTCTCTGCGTTTCATATGCCTTTCGAGGTTGCGCAGCTTGTACTTTTCCACATCTACGGCATACACTTTTCCGTTGGCCCCCACGGCTTTCGAAAGGTGTAGGGTCATATAGCCCTCATGACTTCCCAGGTCAGCTACAATATCCCCTTCGCTAGCCGACATGGCTTCCAGAATACCTTCAATGTTCATCCATTTGTCCCGCTTTTTCCATTCATCTTCGGTATACTGCCCGAAGGCCAGTTGATGTATCAGAATAGAGGAGAGGATTAAAAAATATCTTTTCATGATTTAGTTATTGGGGATTGATTCGGCAATCAGCAGCCACATTTTATCGTGTTTTCTTTTGGTTCTGTCAATAAAGGGATCTTCCTGTCTCAATACTTTAAAACCTGCTTCTTCCAGATCGTCAATCACATATTTCATGTCAATTTCATGCTTGCCTTCCTGGCGGCTTCGCGACCAGCCTCTGCGGTCGTCACCAATTGGCTCCATAATCACCAACTTGCCTTCCGGTTTGAGGGCTTTTCTGATGTGACGTAATATATCCTTGTAGTCATCCATTTCATGATAAGCATCCATGATAAAGGCCACATCCAGACTGGCCGTGGGAAGCTTGGGGTCGTCATAGTCTCCCAGTACGGTTTCAATATTTCCGATCTTTCTGTCCTCAATCAGGTCATCCAGCACACTCAGCTGATTCCTGCTTACATCTACGGCATATACTTTTCCATTACTGCCTACCTGCTTCGAAAACTTGAGTGTCATATAGCCCTGATGTGAGCCTATATCAGCGATGGTTTGCCCCGTTTTCAAGCCGATGGCCTCAAGAATCTCCGGCACCTTTTGCCATTTATCTCTGGCAGCCCAGGTGTCTTTGGTATAAATGTTTTGAGCAAGTGATGAAAAGGAAAAACCAGTGAGTAAAAGAATGAAGAGAAAAGACCTTGTCATAAAAATGGCTTTGGTCTGGGTTTACGCGAAATGAACTAGCTGGTTCATTTTCAGTGTGTTGGGTCGGTTTATTTGTGACGAAAGGTCCGTTTGTATCGACTAACGACCTATGTGTGACTCAGGGTACGACAGGATAAATACTATTCTCTGGCCGCCACCACCACAAACCAGTTGGTCTTGCGCGTTGCTTCGGCCTTGTCTCCCTCTATGTATTTGTCGATGCCCTTTAACAGGCTGAAACCTGCCGATTGAAGCTCTTGTTCCACCATGTTTCTTCTGATAAAGTGGTTTTTGACAAGCTTTTTGCGACTGGTCTTATCGTTATCCATTTTGTCAGATACTTTGTCGATGATGAAGACTTTGCCCTGAGGTTTCAGTGCAACCCTGCATTGCTTCAGGATGGTTTCAATATCGCTTAACTCATGATAGCTGTTGAGTATCACGATTTTATCAAGGCTGGCTGCTTTTAGCTGAAGGTCATCTGTTTCATTCCGTACAATTTCAAGCTGCTCCAATTGACCATATCGCTTGAGCAAACGAAGTTGGTTGAGTCGGGTCACATCGATATCCAAAGCGATTACTTTGCCATCGGGCCCGACACGTTCTGCCAGCTTAAGTGAAAAATACCCCCTGCCAGCACCCAGATCAGCGATGCTCTCCGCAGGTTGAATATCCATAAGTTTGAGTAAGATTTCCGGCTTTTGCCAGTAATCCCGCACCATGAATTCATTCATTTGCTCACTTACCAGGGCATCAAAACGCGTATTGCCAGCCGCACTGCTTTGTGCCGTAGAAACATGCGAATTCAACAGCAGTGAGGCCGTCAGGAATAATATGAGGTACTTAGAGCATTTCATTTGCCAGATTCGCCAGTTCCGATCTTTCACCTTTTTCCAGAGTAATATGGGCATAAAGAGGATGATCTTTTACACGATCTATCAGGTAGGAGAGGCCATTACTTTGTGAATCCAGATAAGGGGTGTCTATTTGATAAATATCTCCGGTAAATACGATCTTGGTATTCTCACCGGCCCGCGTAATAATGGTCTTGATCTCATGTGGAGTCAGGTTTTGAGCCTCGTCTACAATGAAAAAGATGTTGGATAAGCTACGCCCCCGGATATAGGCCAGCGGAGTGATCAGAAGTTTTTCCTTGTTGACCATTTCCGTAATGGCTTTAAACTCCTTATCGGTTTCCTTGTATTGGTTTTGAATAAACTTCAGGTTGTCCCAAAGGGGCTCCATATAAGGGTTCAGTTTCGATTTAATATCACCCGGAAGGTAGCCAATGTCTTTATTACTCAGCGGCACGATGGGTCTTGCCAGGTAAATCTGCTTGAATTCCCTGCGCTGCTCCAATGCACCCGCTAAAGTTAGCAGGGTCTTTCCTGTTCCCGCTACCCCCTGAATAGTCACAAGCTTTACCTCCGGATTCATGATGGTGTGAATCGCAAAGGTTTGCTCCGCATTTCGGGGTTTTACACCTGAAATCGGGCGCTTATCCACCTTTTGAATGGCATCTTCCTGAGCATTATAATAAGCCAGTACAGAGTTTTTATCACTCTTTAAAATGAAATATTGATTCGGCTGAGCCTTCTTTCTTTTCAGTACATCTTTTGGGCTCAGGGTGCCATCTTCATACAAATGATTAATCAGATCTGAGTCAATCTTTTCAATCTCTATCTTGCCCTTTCTCAGCGATTTGACATTCTTGATCTTGCCCGTTTCATAATCCTCGGCAGGCAGGCCCATAGACTTGGCCTTGAGTCTCAGATTAATATCCTTACTCACCAGAATTACCCTGCGATCAGGGTTTTCATCCTTCAGCCTCAGAGCTGCATTCAGTATTCGGTGATCGTTTTTCTTCTCACCAAAAACATCATTGGCATCCATCTCCTTACCGGCTCCGGCTTCCATTACTACCTTAAAGCTACCGCGGGTTTTACCATTGAGGGGAATCCAGTCCTGAAGTGATTTGTCCTTAGCCAGTTTATCCAGCAAACGGGTAAATTCACGCGCCTCGAAATTCTTGGTGTCATTGCCTTTTTTGAACTGGTCCAGCTCCTCAAGAACGGTAATGGGAAGCCCGATATCGTGCTCCTCAAAGTTCATGATGGCATTATGTTCGAATAAAATTACTGAGGTATCTAGGACAAAAATTTTCTTTTCACTCTGCTTCGTTGCTCTCGGCATATCAGGTCTTCACTAATTGTTAGAACGGTTGATTCAATTTAGTAAAATATTGGATTATACAACTGTGAGAAGGGTTGTTAATCTGAAATTATGATGGGCGCCAGGGGCAATTTACTGTAAATGAAATGCTTATCGGTATCTCCTCTATTCGAAAAATATTTAATTTCATCGCAGATTAATTTTTTGACTATGAAAAGCTCACATTCCCGTAGAACATTTATCAAAAACACCACTGCAGCCGGGGCTGGTTTGGCCCTTGTATCCCCCTCGCTACTTTTTGCCAATGAAAAAAAAGCCAGCATCCGTATGGCCTTTATCGGTACTGGTGAACGAGGTCGTTCTCAGCTTTCAGTAGCTCTCAACCGATCTGATATAGAAATAACTGCCTTATGCGACATCGACAGAAATGTGCTCGCCAAGGCCAGTGATATGGTAACCAAGAAGGGAAAGAAGAAACCAGCCCTTTATGCCGATGGAGATCAGGCCTATAAAGAACTGCTTACCCGCGATGATGTGGATGCTGTCTATGTGGCCACACCATGGATCTGGCATGTACCAATGGGTGTTGCTGCTATGGAGGCTGGTAAGGCCGTGGCTATGGAAGTATCAGGAGCCACTGACTTGCAGGAATGCTGGGATTTGGTGGATACCCAGGAAAGAACAGGTGTTCCTTTTATGTTTATGGAAAATGTATGTTATCGCAGGGATGTGATGGCTGCATTGAACATGACCCGCCAGGGCCTTTTCGGAGAAATGGTCCACCTGGAAGGGGGCTATCAGCACGATCTGCGTGGTGTAAAGCTCAACGATGGTCAATCTCCCTACGGGCAGGGGGTGGAATTTGGAGAAAAAGGCTATAGTGAATCAGCCTGGCGAACCAACCATTCTGTACATAGAAATGGTGAGTTGTATCCTACTCATGGCCTGGGTCCGGTAATGACAGCCACAGATATCAATCGCGGAAACCGTCTGGCATATCTCACCTCTATGGCTTCCAAGTCACGGGGTTTACGTGAATACGTGATGAATCATCCCAAAGGAGGGCCAGATCACCCCAATGCTAAGGTAGATTTCAAACTGGGCGATGTGGTGACTACGCTGATCAGAACTGTGAATGGTGAAACCATTACGCTGAATCACGATACCAACCTGCCCAGACCTTACTCCCTTGGCTTTAGATTCCAGGGTACTAAGGGCCTCTGGATGGATCTTAACAATTCGCTGTATGTAGAAGGAGAGGGGCAACCCCATCGCTGGCAGGACGATGCCGATCATATGAAAAAATACGATCACCCGCTATGGCAAACCTATGGAGATGATGCTTCGGGTGCCGGGCATGGTGGTATGGATTTCTTTGTGCTGCATGCTTTTATTGAAGCACTGAAGCGTGAAGCACCAATGCCGATTGACGTGTATGATGGAGCAGCTATGATGGCCATCACTTGTCTTTCAGAGCAATCAATTGCTGAGGGCAGTGAGCCGGTTCAGATTCCCGATTTTACTCGTGGTAAGTGGATGACCCGCAAGCCGATTTTCGCTCTGGACAACACGTACTAGTGGTTAATGGGTGAATGATTTAGGGGATTAATGAAGGATTTCAATTTCCATTCATCCCCTATTTCCTTAATTCATTAATCCCTTTTTCCCTAGAAAGTCAGTTTCTTCCAAATCCGGACAAGTCCTATAGTAGATAGCAAGGTCACTGTTGCCAGTATAAGTCCATTGCTGAGATTGCCATAGATGATCATGCCGGTGGCAAAGAGGGCGCTGTAGATAATAAAGATGCCCAGTACCACTGCCATAAAGTCTGCACTGAATTTTCCGGTGCCTGTTGCCAGTTCGGTGCCACTGGCCTTCATTTTGGTGCGAAACTTATTCCAGCCCATGCCATAAGGAGCTACCAGGTTATAAAAGCGCGTGAGCGTTTTATCATCCTCAGGTTTGGTAGCCAGTGTTACGATCAGCCAGGTAATGGTGGTAATGCCCACGCCTATTACCAACTCCCAGTGACTCTCCAGTCCGGTAGGGAAGAGCTTAAAGGCCAAAGCCACTACAAAGGAGATGATCATACCAGAAATTTCACTCCAGGCATTTACCCTCCACCAGAACCAGCGCAGAATAAAGATGGAGCCTGTACCTGCTCCAATTTGCAGCAGAATATTGAAGGCATCCAATGCGTTTTCAAGCACAAGAGCCACGAGCCCGGCAAATAACATCAGCACAACGGTTGATAGTCTACCTACCATTACCTTTTCTTTTTCACTGGCCTCAGGTTTCACAAATCTTTCGTAAAAATCATGTACTACATAGGATGAGCCCCAGTTGAGGTGGGTGGATATTGTTGACATAAAGGCTGCAATCAATGAAGCAACCACCAGCCCGAGCAAGCCGCTTGGTAAACTCAGCAACATGGCAGAGTAGCCAAGGTCATCGTTTACAATGCTTGGATCAATATTTGGAAAAGCTGTTTGAATACTGGCCAGGTTAGGATAAATCACCAGGGATGCCAGGGCAATTAAAATCCAGGGCCATGGACGCAGTGCATAGTGCATAACATTGTAAAGCAACGTGGCCAGTACAGCATGTTTTTCGTTTTTGGCAGAAAGCATGCGTTGAGCGATATAACCACCACCACCGGGCTCAGATCCGGGATACCATACACTCCACCACTGTACAGCCAAAGGCACAATAAGTAAAGGAACATACACGGACGGGTTACTGAAATCAGGTAGGATATTCAGTTTATCTGCCACATTGGAATTCTCTAACAAACCGCTTAGACCTCCGACTTCCGGCATGTTTACTACATAAATTGCAGCAGCAACAGAGCCTACCATGGCGATGATGAATTGGATGAAATCAGTAAGAATTACTCCTCTTAGTCCACCCAGAGAGCTATAAGCTACAGTAACAATTGAGGCAATCAGTACACTGGTAATCGGCTCCAGGTCAAAAAGCACGCTGCCTATTTTAATGCCGGCCAGGGTAACCGTAGCCATGATCATTACATTAAAGAAAACACCCAGATAAAGTGCCCTAAAAGCTCTGAGAAAACGAGCGGCTTTGCCTCCATATCGAATCTCATAGAACTCCAGGTCGGTAAGTACATCCGACTTTCTCCATAACTTGGCGTAAATGAACACGGTGACCATGCCCGTGATCAGGAAAGCCCACCAGGTCCAGTTACCGGCAACACCATTTTTTCTGACAATATCAGCTACCAGGTTAGGCGTATCTGCCGAAAAGGTAGTAGCCACCATGGAGATACCAATCAACCACCAGGGCATATTACGCCCCGACAGAAAGAATTCTTTGGAACTGGATCCGGCCTGCTTGGAAACTCTGATTCCTATAATAAGGAAGAGTGCAAAAAATGACGAGATGATTATCCAGTCGACTGAGGAGAGACTCATAATTAATGTTTTAATAAAGTGATTTGTTCTATCTTGCGGCCCGAAAGAACAGACAATAATACTTAATTTTTTCAGGAGGAAATTCTATGGATTTAACATTAGTGGTATTGGCAGCCGGAATGGGAAGCCGATACGGTGGAAATAAACAACTGGATGGTATTGGCCCCAATGGGGAAATCATCATGGATTACTCAATTCATGACGCGATTAAGGCTGGTTTTACCAAGGTGGTATTTATCATCCGTACCGATTTGAAAGAGGCTTTTGAAGAGCACTATGCCAGTCGTTTTCAGGGAAAAATCAAAATGGAATATGCCTTCCAAAATGAATATACCGAGCATACTGCTGAGTATGAGAGCATGCGTAAGAAACCCTGGGGTACCACTCATGCGATCCTGGCTGCTAAGCACCTGATCAATGAGCCTTTCCTGGTAATTAATGCCGATGACTATTATGGTCAAGAATCGTTTGGTGAGGCGGTAGAAGCCATCAAGAACCTGAAAGAGGACGAACACCTGATCATGGGTTATGGTTTAGTTAATACGCTATCAGATCATGGTACAGTAAACCGGGGTGTTTGTCAGGTAGATGCGAATAACAACCTGACAGGAATCAAAGAGACCCTTGCTATTGGGAAAGACGGAAACGAAATTTCTTATGAAGAAAATGGAGAGCGATTTACACTGGACCCCAACACCTATGTATCCATGAATTTCTGGGGCTTCCCTGCTTCGGTGCTCCCTCAATTTGAAGAAAAATTCATCGAATTTGTGGCTAAGAATAACAAAGAGCCAAAAGCAGAGTGCTTTATTCCGGTAGAGGTGGATAACCTCATGAAAGAAGGCAAGGTCACGGTAAAAGTGGTACCCACCAGTGCTTCATGGTTGGGTGTTACCTATCAGGAAGATAAGCCGCATGTAGTGAACGGGATTAATAAGATGATTGCAGACGGAGTATATCCGGCTGAGGTGAAGTGATGAATGATCCGAAAACAGCACTGGAAAATTTTCAAATCAAAGGAGCAATCAGGTCGGTTGCTCTTTTTGGTGGTGGGCACATCAATGATACTTATAAAGTAGAAACGAGCGAGGCGCAATACCTTTTGCAGCGGATTAACACAGACGTTTTCAGAGACACTGACATCTTTGAAGCCAACCTTAATGCGCTTTTCACTACTAAGTCGGATGTGTTGGTTGAGCATGTCCCAACCTGGAAAAACACATGGCTCTTTTTAGATACCTCAGGTGCCTGGAAGACACAGCTTTTTGATAAGGATACCTATGCTCCTCAAATGGCTGATGATCTCAGGCAGGTAAGCGAGGTGGCCAAAGGTTTCGGGAAATTCACATCACTGGGTTTGTCGGCTGATGCTTTTCAGGAAACCATTCCTGACTTTCATAATCTGCAATGGAGACTGGAACAACTGGATGAGGCAATCGAAAGTGACCTGGCTAGAAGAAAAGCCGAAGCGCAAAACCTGATTGATCAAGCGAATGCCTACCGTTGGATTAACCAAAAGATGGAGTGTTTGAAGGTCGAAGGCTTACCTCAGAGACTGTGTCATAACGATACAAAAATTGACAATATATTGCTTTCCTGCTCTTCAAATCAGTTTAAATATGTGATCGACCTTGATACTGTAGGACCAGGTTATGCCCTTTACGATTTCGGGGATATGATGCGCACTTTGTTGTCTCCCACAAAAGAATCAGAGCCCGATGTTTCGAAGATTGAGCTGAGAGAAGATTATTACGTCAGCCTGAGAGATGGGTTTTTGAGCCAATGTGAGCATGCTCTTACTGCTCTGGAAATTGAGTCACTTGCTTTCGGTGGGCAGTATATGACCTACATTATGGCCATTCGTTTTCTGGCGGACTACCTGAACGGTGATGTATACTACAAAGTAAGCCATGAAGAGGAGAACTTTGTCAGGGCCAGAAATCAATTGAGACTGTTGAAGTTGATGGATGATCTGGCCGATAAAGAGTAATCTGACTATTTAAAATGTCTTCGGGGTAAACCGTTTGTCTCAAATCGATTAGATTTTATGGCCAGATAAATTGTTAATTGCTCTCATTAAAAACCTTGCTATGAAAAAGCCCCTATTCACATTGTTGTCTCTATTGCTTATCTCCTGGATTAATCTGGCTGATGCACAAACCTGGAAAGTAGACCCTGCTCACTCCAGTATATTATTCAACGCAAAGCATTCTGGAATTTCGTTTGTCAACGGCAGATTTGAGAAATTTGAAGCTACAGTGGAAGGAGGTAGTCCTGAAGACTTTACAGGTGCCAAAGTGACTTTTACAGCCCAGGTGGAGAGTATCAATACTGGAGTCGGAGGGCGAGACAAACACCTAAGATCTGAGGATTTTTTCGATATGGCGAACCATCCCACAATTAGTTTTACCAGCACCTCATTTACAAAATCCGGTGATGTGTATAAAGTGAAAGGGAACCTGACCATGAGAGGAAATACAAAGGAAATCGAGTTAACAGCAAATCATATCGGCTCTACTAAAAACAGGGATGGTAGTGATAAAGTGGGTTTTCGGCTGACAGGTACGGTCGATAGGAATGAATTTGGTGTTTCCGGGGCTGCCAGATCTGTAGCACCAGATATTGAGATTATCTGTAATGTGGAGATGTCTGTACAGCAATAGAAACTCTGGCCTGACGTCCTTCTTTATTTCTAACGAAAACAATGAGCATTACAAAGACAGCAGACTACTGGATTGAGAAGCTGGAAATGATCCAGCATCCTGAGGGGGGGTATTTTAAGGAAACCTTTCGTGCTGAGGAGAAAACGGGGGCGGATCAACTGCCTGAGCGTTACGATACTGCGAGGTGTATCAGCACCTCCATTTACTTCCTGTTAACCACTGAGAGTGTATCTAATTTCCATCGACTGAATTCAGACGAAATCTGGCACTTTCATACAGGCGGAGCTGCTCGTATCCATATGATTTCTCCGGAAGGTGAATATGGATACAAGGACATTGGTGCATCGCTGGAAGAGGGGCAACAGCTACAGGTAATCATTCCCCGGCATAGCTGGTTTGCTGCAGAAGTAATTGCTGAAGATTATATTCTGGTTGGCTGTACCGTAGCACCCGGTTTCGAATTCGAAGACTTTGAACTGGCACAAAGAAGTGTGCTGTCTAGAGATCATCCAGAACTAAGCAGCCTGATTGAAAGGTTTACGACTGAGCCTTTTTAGGTTCTGATCAATATCTGGGCTGGAATTTTGTTAATTTTTCCGTATTCCAATCCAAAATCAGTAAAACTCATATATCATCCTCTTCGTATTAAAAATTAAATAACACAACCACGATTATTTTTTCTTTTTGGATCAATAATTGTTTGCTCTTTTTACGTTATAGATGTCGGGACACAAATATTAGCTGTCTCTAATTATAAATATTTGTTTAAACATTATATCTTGACACGGGATTTGACCAGACCTACTTCTTCACAGGCTCTGATCATCACCGGCAAGGGCCTTTCTTCAACAATACCAAGGGTTTGAGCGGGTAATCCCAAGTGTGTGTGTTATTAAACTTCAATCAAAATTGCTGGATAAACAGATCTTAGAGGATATTGTTTCTGGTAGGAGAGACCTTGTGAATGACGTTTTCCGTTATTTATACAAGTCTAACTATCAGACGATCTTGAAGTTCGTTACTGGCAACAGGGGCTCTGAGAATGATGCTTCTGATACTTTTCAAAATGGTTTACTAATCCTTTACGATCAGGTCAGAAACGCAAAATTCAAAGGAAACTCTTCGGTAAAGACTTATCTTTTTGCCATTTGCAGAAACTTATGGCTGAAAGAACTATCCAAAAAACGCTATCAGAATACCTCACTGGAAGAGCTTACTGTGCTGGTTTCGGATGGGCCTGATATGGAGGATGAAATAAATATTAGTGCAAAAAAGCTTACCTTGTCGTATTTACTGGAACAACTAGATGAAGGTTGTCGTAATGTACTGACAGATTTTTATTTTAGAGGATTGTCCATCAAGGAAATCGCGGTTAAATATTCTCTGACGAATGAGGACTCGGCAAAGAATAAGAAATACCGCTGTATGAAGAAATTGATGGACTTAGTAAAGAACAATAATATCGACATGAACGATATAGATATGGGCCATTAACGAGGATAGTGGAACTAAAAGAGGAACTTATCGAGAAAGTAGAACGCTACTTATCCGGTGAGCTAACAAGGAAGGAAGTCAAGGAGGAAAATGATACGACCCCGTCAGACGATGAGTTAGACGAGGCTATCGACTTATTTAATGCTTCTAAAAACCTGATCGAGCTTAGCGGATTAAGGGAAGACCTGAAGTCTATCCATGAGGAATATATTGCCGAAACCGAGACCGAAGAGGATGAGGTGGAAACAAAAGGCAAAAATTCCGTTTGGATGTGGTGGACTGCAGCTGTTGCTGCTGCGGCAATCCTTATTGCTGTTTTCTCAGGTGTTTTTCAAAATGAATCTCCCCGATTCGAAGATTACTTTGAAGCCTACCCCGACCTTTTAAGCATGCGGGGCAATGAGGGTAATATGGGCAATGCCATGAGATACTACTCTCTGCAGGATTATGAAGCAGCTATTAAGGAGTTCGACAAGCTGATAACTGACTCTCTCAATCACGAAGTTCTTTTCTATCAGGCCATAGCTGCACTTGCTGTTGAACAATATAAAATGGCACAATCCAACTTGGAAAAACTAAAAGAATCCAAAAACAATACCTACTGGCAACAGACCAAGTGGTATCTGGGGTTGGCCTACTGGCAAAGTGGACAAATTGAAAAAGCCAAGGAGATTCTTTCCAGCATTGAGCCCGGTGAAGACCGTTATTATGGCAAGGCTCGTGATCTTTTAAATGGGCTTTGATTCATACTGTCTTTTTTCTTCCTGCCCTTACTCCAAAGAACATTAACAGTACGATAGCCAGTAATGGGAGCCAATATCTGCCGATAAGGCTTTTACTGTTCAAATCGATGGCATCGGTATTACCTAAAATAAAGAAGCTTCCCCAATAGAGCGGATTCTCTGATAGGTTGTTGGCATTTTTGAAAAAAGATAGCTTGGCCTGGCGCAATGCTTCATCTTTGTGCATGCCCTGCTTCAGGTTTTCATAAAAGCTTGTCATTATTACCGGAGTAGACGCATCCGAGACTTCCCATTGGCTTAAAAGCAGGCTATTTACTCCTGCATATTGGAATGCCCTTCCAAGGCTTATGATCCCCTCTCCGTTTGTGATTTTACCGGTGCCCGTTTCACATGCACTTAGCACGGCAAGTTGAGCGTCCAAAGTCATTTCATACAGTTCGAAGGGGTAAAGGTATCCGTCCTCCAAGGTGTCTGTATCTGACTGGGTGAAGAAAAGTCTGGAGTTATCCGGATTATTATCATCCACCTTGCCGTGAAGTGCCAGGTGCAGTATGTCTGACTGCGGTGCCTTTTGCTTGAAATTAGACTCATTGGCCTCACTGCCGAAAAGATAGTCACCTGGAATCAATGCAGCGATATTTCGTATTTCTTCTACCGTGCCAGGCAGGTTGATTGCAGAGCTGTTTCTGAATACATTCATGGAAGACTCGCTTTCCTTACCGTTGTCGAATGAAAACGCCAGCATTTTGGTTTTGCGAGACTTTGGAGATTTTGCCTGAAAGAGGAGGTTTACCGAATAAGCGTAGCTGACGGCATTCTCTTCAAGCAGGTAACGGTCCTTGTCAGGCATTTTGAGCAAGTCAAAATGAACGTTCCACATTAAACCATCAGGTGCTATGATAAGCGACTTGCCCTTGATCTGATCTTTGATAGGTCCCAGAAGTATGGAAGACAGCTTTCTGCTAACCGCCTGAAAACTGTTCTGATCACTGGTCTGAAGGTATTTGGGGAAATTAATAAGCAATGAATCATAGCTGTTGTCAAGTATGGTTCTTTCAAGTGAAACCCCGTCTTTTTCAATCAGCAAGGCAAAAAGAGAACTTTCAGCTTTTTGATATAATACAATCATCTGTTCATCTCTCAATTGAGCCTGAATTTCCTTAAGCGGAAAATTGGCATGCTCAAAATTGAGAGAATAAAGTCTCGGGTAATTAGCTTTTATAACCTCTAACAGGCTGTCTCTTCTCTGTCGGGTAAGAAAGAGATCAGCCTCCAGGGTCTCCTGAACTTCTTTATTTTCCTGAAGGTAGGCGCTCGTGATTTCACCTTGTTTTTTGACTATCTCTGTTCTGAAGAAACTTTCCAAATCCGTTAGCTCTGCAGGTATCATAGAGGCGGCAGGATTGGCATTTCTTAATCCTACCATTTTGAGGGTGGTACCCCGGGATGACTCCATAAACTGAAACAGGTCCTCAAAGTTGGCAGAGGTGGCGCTATCTTGCAGTAACTCGGCAGTTACAAGGGTGCCCAGAGCTGCTGCAGGGCTGATCAGGTCCAGTAAGTTAATTTGATCAGCCTGGCTTGTGCCTTTGAGCAAGAGCCCGTTCACGAGAGATTGCGCTTTTTTAAGATAGAATTGGCTAATCTTCAAGTGCTTTGGATCACCATTTTTGAGATACTTACGGTACTCAATGGCCCCCTTGATTACCAATTCCTCAGTGAATATCTGACTGTAAAGCACATCATTTATGGTAAGAGAGTCCAGGTTCGCAGTGACAGTATTGTCCTTGATATTACTGTTTATGGAGGTATTTATGGACTTTTCGGCCAGCTCGGGTTCATCTTTTTGAAGATAGTTTCGCGCCAGTGCATCCAGAATTCTGAAATAATAAAAATCCCTTGTTTGCCGATAGGACTCCAGTATTTCTTTGGCTTTGTTCAGGTGATAGATCGATTGATCATAGTCATGGTTTGAATAATGAGTTTCACCAATCTCAAAATGAACGAGACCTACCCGATAATGTACTTCACCAAAAAAGCGGCTGTAGATTTTAAGGGCTTGGTTATAGTTGTTTAAAGAGGCTTCGGTATTACCCATATAACTATAACTGCCACCCAGATCTGTATAAAATCTCGCGGCATTGATATTTTCGGTCTTGTCAGGGCCAAGTGCTATGGCAAGTCCTTTTTTGCCCAATTCCAAAGATTTTTCGTGAAGTCCGAGGCTGCTGTAAACGTAAATCAGGTTTGTGATGTAGGTCAGGTGGATGGGGTTGTTTGAAGGGTAGTTCTTTCCAGCGATTCTATAAGCTTCTTCGTATAGCACACGTGCTTTGTCGTACTGGCCAAAGCCAGCTGCAATGGCGTTGGCCTTTTGAGTATATGTATTGGCCAGTCTGGGATCATTTACCTCGTAAATCACTTTCCTTATTTCTAACGCCTTATCTGCAAAAGCAAGAGCACTCAGATAGTCACCTTTTTTATAAAAATCCCCACTTAGGTTGTTGTATCCCTGGCTAAGCAAATTTTTGGGTGGGTTTTGCATTTGCTCAATGGTTCTGACAGACTCTTTATTCCAGTAAATTGCAGAGTCTAGTTGAGTGTTACGTCTGGCCTGCGCGGCTAAAAGCAAGGATGTTAGAAAAGAAGATTGTCTCTTCCTTGGAGCATAAGCCTGAGCTTTTTTTAGTTGTTTTCTTGCCTTCTCGAGCAGGGGCCGGGTCTCATCAACCAGGCCCTCGTAATATGCTGTCAGAGCCATTCCGCGATAATTTTCTGCTCTTAAAACATAGTCTGATTTATTGCTTAAAGAGTCTGCTCTGAGCGATTCTTTAAAATAGTAGGTGGCCTGCTTATAATTACGCTCCAAAGTGAGTTTCAGGTGACCGAGTGCATTGTAAACCCGGGCTTTTTTAGCTAGCTGCTCAGGGTTGTTTTCGCCAAGAATACTCAGGGCTTTCATAAGCAATGATATTTGTGTGGTATCGCGGGCATTCTGACTGGCCAGACGGGACTTGGCAATGTATACTTCTGCAATTTGTGCCGACCCGACTTCCTGGTTATTTTCAAAGACTCTTAAAAGTGAATCGTAGGTTGCTTTCACCCGCTCCAGGTTGGTTTGTCCTGATTTTCCAGCAGCTAAGGCAATCTGAGCTTCTAAATTTGCAATGGATATGGCCAATTCTGCTTGTACCCGGGTGGAGTCTTTAAGCAATTCCAGTTTTTGACTCTCCTGTAATAATTCAAGTGCCTCGGACAGTAACCCCTCGTTGAGCAGAGAATCTTTTTCCTTTAGAATTTCTTCTAAATCAATAGGAGTAACGGTCTGTTGGCCTTGTAGTCCAATGGAGCTGAAAAGTAGCAGCCATAGAAGAACTGCGCATATATAGTTAAAGGAGAAGTGGGGCATATTTAGTATTTGTAGGGTTGGCTGAAAGTTCGGAAAATGTATGATAAAGTATTCTGAATTTTAACTAGATATTTAAATCCTGAGAAAGGATCAGAAATATCTGATAAATGAACTGGTTAAGCATTTCAAAAATCGTCAATGTTGTAGTATTTATATTTTATTCATTCGGGGCTAGTTGCTTTCAAGAATTTGCCTATACTCATTTTTGGGCCTGTATCAGTGTCATAAACAAATTTTAACCTGCTTCGAGAACCAATTAGAAGCAGATTTTACCTTTTATTCCTCAACTATAAAAAGGTCATCATATAAATGCTTTTTTTGTAACGTAAGTGTTTTAATAAGGTACTTTCAATTGACATTGAAATAAGTCAGAATATCAGACTATTGGAGAGCAAGACTAATGACAATCAAATCATTCGGGCGATACTGGAGCAAAACCAGGCGGTGATTAATAGCTCAATGCAGTACCTGTATCAACAGTATTTTCAGGCTATAAAGAACTTCGTTTTAAAAAATAGTGGCAGTCTTGCCGAAGCGAACGATTTATTTCAGGATGCTCTTGTTATCTTCTACGTAAAAGTAAGAAAGGGTGAGTATCGCAATACTAGTAGCCTTAAAACCTATCTTTTCGGTATTGCGAAAAATTTGTGGTTGAAAGAGCTGAGAAGAAGAAGAATCGCTCAAAAGCATTTGCAGGTCGAAGATGATATTGACTTTCAGGAAGAGTTAATTATTCATGAATCTCAGGTTACCATTCGTAAAGTCATGGAACTCATTAATGAAGAATGTAAGCGATTACTAATGGATTTCTATTTTGAAGGGCAGTCTATGGCACAATTAACTGTTAGATATGGTTTAGGCAGTGAGGCGGCTACCAAGAATAAGAAGTATCGCTGCTTGCAGAAGCTTATGGCATTGGTAAAACAACAGAAATTACAGAGATCAGATTTCCGCCATGGATAGCAGCGTGAACATAGAGCTATTGGAGAAGTATCTGGCCGGAGAGATCAGTGCCGATCAGGTGCTTGATGATGAAGGGAATGTACTTACCAGGGCATCCCTTGAACTGGCCATAGACGAATACAATGATGTCGTCATTCACCTCGAAGGAGCTGCTTTGAAAGACCAGTTAAGGGCCATACAGACCGCCATGGCTGAGGAGTCGCCAAAGAGAGGCTACCGGGTATGGTTTGCCGCGGCAGCTGCTGTATTGATACTGCTTACTGCCGGTCTTCTCTGGCGAAACGCAAACCAGGCCGCTGAATTTGAGGATTATTTTAGTCACTTCAATCAGCTGGTGAGCTTTAGGGGTGAGGCAGGAAATAGGGGCATTGAGGCATACTCGCGGAAGAACTATGAAGAGGCCTTTCAGTTGCTAAGTACCCTGGAACAGCCCGAGCTTAGCAATGAATTAAAGTTCTACCTGGGTGTGAGTGCCCTGGGGAGTGATCACGAATATGAAGCCATCGCGGTTTTTACAGAGCTAGGCATTGAAAAATCGAGTAAGTATTACCAGCAAATACGTTGGTACCTCGCACTGGCCTACTGGAAAAACAATGAGCCGATCAAGGCTATTTCACTTCTTGAAGGAATTGAGAATGGACAATATAAATTTACCAAAGCACAGGAATTGATAGCATTGCTCAGGTAGTTGCTAGTGTTTTGGAATAGTAAAGATCTCCCGAACCCGAAGGTTTTACATCCAATACATTGGCCAGTACTAACCTAACGAGCGTGCGCGAGGCTACAAATTTGGGAATCTGGGCTATTCTCCTCAGCTCATTGACCTGAATGCTTTCATGTTCTTCCAGATATTGCATGAGCACTTTCTCTTTCTCACCATATTCAAAATGAATATTGCCGGGCTTAAGTCTTCGTCTGATGATTTCCCTCATCTCTCTGCTTGCCTGAAGGCTCTCCTCGCCAGAGCGTACATAGGCTCTTCCTTTGCCAGTGTCCTCCTCCAGCTTTACAAAATAGGGTTTGCGTTTTCCTTCTTCAATATGAAAAAGGGCAACGCCTTTTTTCTCGTTAAGCTTTATGATCTCCACTTTATAAACTGGTCTGGGTCTTATCGACTTGGCAATGGCATCTTCCAGAATGAATACCTCTCCTTCAATACTTCGGGTGCCCGACAAGGTACCATCATCATCTACTCCGAGTACTAGCAAGCCTCCCTTAGAATTGGCGAATGCTACCAGCTCTTTGATGATTTTTTCGGGATGATTGGCTTTCTTTTTGAACTCCAGATATTGACCTTCACCCCGCGATATTAGCCTTTTGAGCTCCTGCAGGTCCATAGTTTCATTGAAAATCCTCTTCGTCCAGATTATCCAGGTCGGGCATGGTAAACATACCGCTTAGCAAATCTTTAAAGCGTGTTCCTACGTCCAGAGCACTTTTGCTCAGCTTGCTGTACTCGGCCAGACCATGTAAGGCAAACTCCATCAGGAATAGTTGTTCATGCTGCTTTTTATCGGAATGTTTCGATGCTACTAGCTCTTGCAGGCCAGGTATTACCGTCATGGCCTTCTCATAATTTTCATTTGAGAGCTCGTTAAGGATATCGATGGTATAACCTTCTCCAAACCAGTCAGTTATTTTCTTGTAAGGATTAGTCTGTCCTTCTTTTTTCTTATCGTCAGGTTTGGGGAAATAGTCAGCAAATTGAGTGCGAATGGCTTTGCCGACCAGGTTATGGGCGACAATGCCCGGGCCCTCCTGTTCACCTTCGTATACCAGCTCTACCTTGCCGGTAATGGCCGGCACCACGCCAATAAAGTCGGAGATACGAATATAGGTTTGTTGCTCGTCATTGATAATCGCTCTTCGTTCAGCACTGCTTACCAGATTTTCGTAAGCGGCTATAGTCAGCCTGGCCGAAACACCACTTTTCTCATCCACATATTCGCTTTCACGGGCCTCTATAGCAATCTGTTCTATCAGGTCAAGAGCCAGGTCGTTTACAACCACCATGGATTTTTGTGCTTCTTTGATATCCGCTTCCTGGGTGGTGATCTGTTTCCCGATTTCTATCGATTTTGGATAATGCGTGATAATCTGACTGTCGATCCTATCCTTGAGTGGTGTAACAATACTGCCCCGGTTGGTATAATCTTCAGGGTTGGCCGTAAAAACGAATTGAATGTCGAGCGGGAGTCTGAGTTTGAAGCCGCGAATCTGGATGTCACCTTCCTGTAGGATGTTAAACAGGGCCACCTGTATTCTGGCTTGCAGATCAGGCAGCTCGTTGATCACGAAGATGCCCCGGTGAGAGCGGGGTACCAAACCGTAGTGTATAACCCGCTCATCAGAGTAAGGTAGTTTCAGTGTGGCGGCCTTGATGGGGTCCATATCACCAATCAGGTCGGCAATAGACACATCGGGTGTGGCCAGTTTTTCAGCATATCGCTCCGATCGGTGAAGCCAGCTTATCGGGGTGGCATCACCCTGCTCTGTGATCAGGTCTGTTCCGAAGCGGGAGATTGGGTTCAAGGGGTCGTCATTGAGCTCTGAGCCAGCAATGAAGGGGACATACTCATCCAACAATGCCACCATTTGTCTGGCTATTCTCGTCTTGGCCTGACCCCTAAGCCCGAGGAGGTTCATATTGTGCTTGGATAGAATGGCACGCTCCACATCCGGAATTACCGTATCCTCAAAGCCCCAAATACCTTCAAAGGTGGGCTCCTTTTTTTGTAATTTGTCAATCAGGTTATCGCGAAGCTCGTCTTTTACCGATCTGCTTTGATAGCCTGCGGCTTTCAGCTCTCCAAGGTTTGTAATCTTTGTGAGCTGATCTGCGGTCAATTCCTTATAGTTCATTTTAAAATCTCTTTCTTCGGTTCCGTTTGTAATCCTCGAATATGAGGTGCCCAAGTCCCTTCAGACTGCTATAGTAGGCATTGCCATTGTTGGCGGTGGTAAACTCCTTTACAAATTCCTTCAGATAGGGGTCTGAAGCAATCATAAAGGTAGTTACGGGAATATTCAGCCTGCGACACTGGCTGGCCAGATTCAGGGTCTTGTTCAGAATTTTGGGATCAAGACCAAAGCTGTTTTTGTAATACTTGATGCCTACTTTCATACAGGTAGGTTTACCATCTGTGATCATGAAAATCTGCTTGTTGGCATTTTTCCTTCTTCTCAGAATGTCCATGGCCAGCTCCATGCCGGCTATGGTATTCGTATGATATGGGCCTACCTGCAAATAGGGGAGGTCTTTGATTTCTATTTGCCAGGCATCATTACCGAAAACAATCACATCAAGGGTGTCTTTGGGGTATTTGGTGGTGACCAGCTCGGCAAGAGCCATGGCCACCTTTTTGGCTGGGGTGATTCTGTCTTCTCCATATAGTATCATGGAGTGAGATATATCGATCATGAGCACGGTAGAGGTCTGAGTTTTATACTCTGTTTCCACTACCTCCAGGTCATCTTCGGTCAGTTTGAACTCACCAAACCCATGATTCACCTGGGCATTCCTGATGGAGTCGGTCATAGCAATCTGTTGGATGGTATCTCCAAACTCAAAAGGCCGTCTGTCTGTTCCCCTTTCATCGCCAATGCCTGAAATGTTGGTCTTGTGCTGTCCCTTTCCTGATTTCTTAAGCTTACCAAAAATTTCTTCCAGTGCAGATTTACGTATCTGTTGCCCGGCTTTATCGGTGACTTCGAATTTGCCTTCCTGATTTTGCTCGGTCAGGTAGCCTTTTTCTTTCAGGTCATCAATGAAATTACCAATGCCATAGCTTCCGTCAGTAAGATTGTATTCACGGTCGAGATTGGTAAGCCAGCTCAGGGCTTCACCGGCATCTCCGCCTGTGATACTCACTAGCTGAAGAAAAATATTCAACAAATTATCAAAGGCAGATTCACCTTTGGCTTTTTTGGGAATGAACTTGGAAAACCGATAGCCTTTCATGGGTGAGAAGAGAACGCAGTTGGTAACAAATTGGTTTAAGATAAAGCTAATTACCAATGATTTTCTACATAATGTTTTGAAGGGAGAATATTGTCAGGGCTTTTTGTATCTTTTAATTGCGATAGCGTTAAATGTCTGAACGTTTCAGATTGATCAAGAAAAAACGACTTGCTACTGGTGGTAGACAACGATACGGTTGGGAGTGAAATTCCGGAAAAAGAGCTTATTGAGCGTGCTAAGGTCGATAACCGCTATTTTGAACCTATCTACCGGAAATACTATGAACGTATTTTCAGGTTGATATTATCAAGGGTTCAGGATGTGGAAGTCAGTCAGGACCTCACGTCCAATGCTTTTTGCAAGGCACTGGTGAACCTCCATAAATACAAAGATCAGGGGCTTAACTTCTCATCCTGGCTTTATCGCATCGCCTTAAATATTTGCTACGACCATTTTCGCGAGAAGAAGAAGCAGCGAGTGGTGGTGATGGAAGATTACATGACTGAGAACCTGGTAGAGGAGTTTCAGTTGGAGCCTGATGATCTGGAAGAATGGCTGGAAAGGTTGCCCGAACTGCTTGATAGTTTAAAACCTTCAGACCTTGAATTAATCGAATTGCGTTTCTTTGAGTCTAAGAGTTTCAGAGATATTGGTTTTATTTTGAATATTACAGAAAATAATGCCAAAACCAGGACCTATCGCATCCTGAAAAGAATAAAGAAAAAATTTACGCTTGGCGTATCATGAAGTATAAGTTTGTAAAAAAGGGAACGGAAATAAGTTCTGAGAACATTGGTAATCTCATGGACTTTGGGCAGGTGATGGATAAAGCAGCCGGTATGGGCATGGGGGCAGCTCCATTGGCCAAAGGTGCTTTAGGGGCGAAAACGGCTTCATTGACCAAGATTTTATGGGTGTTATCAGTACCCTTCACTGTGTCGGTATATTTTGCAGTAACAGAACTCACCTCTCAGCCTACTGAGATAGAGACAGACGCACCGGTGCAAACTGAGGCTATTCAAAGCCCTGTGCAGGTTGTGGCATCAGATTCAGCAAAGCTGGAGACCATGGCCAATGATCAGAATCCTGCAGGTGAAGAAGAGACGACTCCACCAGCCGCTAGTGATGTAGCGCCTGCAACCCCTCCGGTTGATGAGCCAAAGGAAGAGGAAAAAGAAGAAGAAGAACCGGAAGAAATTCTGGTCAAGGAAGATATCATGATCAAGGCTGAGCCTGTGGGAGGTTTCCCCGCCTTTTATAAGCTGATTGATAAAGAATTGACTTATCCTGAAACTGCTCGCATCAGTCATATAGAAGGCTTTGTACGGGTATATTTTGTAGTGGATAAAGAGGGTAAAGCCGGCAATTTCAGGGTGGTCCGGTCACTCGGAGATGAGTTTGACAAAGAGGCACTAAGGGTGATGAAAAAGATCACTGATTGGGTTCCTGCTACTCACAATGGTCAGCCTGTTTCGAGCCACATGTCTATCAAGCTCAGGTTTGAATTGGAAAAGGAGACTGAGAATTGATTCTTTACCTTTTTACTTTCTAATCAATAACATCCTTTTCTTCAATCTGTAAGTTCTATTCGTTAGATTGTTATTGAATTAACGGTAACCCACACATTGGTTCGCTACTCAATCAAGGAGCTTGAAAAATACTCAGGCATTAAGGCACATACAATTCGTATTTGGGAGCAACGCTATGAGCTGTTGAAGCCTAAGCGTACCGATACCAACATCCGCTATTATGATGAAGAGCAGCTTAAATATTTGCTCAACGTCTCACTGCTTATAGAAAACGGCTTCAGGATATCTCAGATATGTAGCTTTACGGAAGCTGAGTTTAATCAGCAGATTCGCGATTTAATGCAGGATGCACATCAGGATGCATCTGATCAAAATATTGTAACCCATGTAAATGGCATGGTGCTGGCAATGTTGGAGCTTGATGAATTGAGGTTTGAGAAAATCATTTCTTCCAGCCTGCTGGTCAGAAGCTTTGAAGAAACCCTGATTCATATTGTGTACCCTTTTCTTAAGCGGATAGGCGTCATGTGGAGAACCGGAGAGGTGACAACAGCGCAGGAGCACTTTATTTATAATCTTATCAAACAAAAGGTAATCGTTGCCATTGACGGACTTGCTCTACCGGCTCCGGGTTCAGAGAAGTTTATGCTTTTCCTGCCCAAATCTGAGTTTAACGACCTGTTGATTCTACTCTTTACCTATGTCCTCAAAAATCGTGGCAGGCAGTGCATTTATCTCGGGGTAGACATCCCCTTTAAAGATTTGCTCCAGGTAGAACAAATCTCCAAACCTGATGCCCTGTTTACCTTTGTAAAGGCTCCCGCCTCCAAAATCGACACGCAGGCTTACATTTACGAGCTGGCTGATAACTTCCCCGCCAAGAATATTTTCATCACCGGTAATCCATACTTTATGGATGAACTGGAGTACCCTGATAACGTTTTATTGATCCCCAGCATCAACGAGCTAAGTTTGATTTTAGAAGACTAGCGTAGTATTATAAGTTGACTTTTTAGGCGTAAGTGTCCCATTTTCAGTGAGATATTTATTATCTTACCTGTACTTCAGTCTTATTTGAATTTTTTTCGACTAAATCTACGTCTATGGATCTATCAGCGATTAACTGGCTGGCTGTATTCATTTCAGCGCTGGCGTTTTTCGGGTTAGGGGCTATCTGGTATGGGCCGCTTTTTGGCAGGGCCTGGCAGAGAGGGGTAGGTCTGTCTGATGAAGAAGTCAAAGGGCAAATGAGCAAAGTTTTTGCCTCTGCCATGGTGATGGCTCTGGTTATCTCTACCGGAATGGCTGTATTTCTGCGTAGTGAGTGGGCCCCTACCGAAACGGATGCCATGGCAGGCGCCACAATGGGTATCATGCTGGGGATTTTCTTTATCTTACCAAGTACCGCAATGAGCTATATTTTTGCTCGCAGACCCATTTCCCTTATTCTCATTGATGCTTTCTACCATATGCTGGCCTATGCTCTTACGGGTACGATACTGGCTTCCTGGCAGTAAAATATTCATCTCCCGATGTCCAGAGGAGTGATTGTGCTGTACTCAACCTGATTTTTTTAAATTTATATGTAACGTCTTTCAGGCTCTTCGTTGTGGGGGCAAAATGAAAAGACAAAATCTGCCGCTGAGTTGAGTTTATCAGAATCGGAATATCGTTACCTGGGACTTCAGGAAGAAAAAGAAGTGCAGCGGGCCAAGAAGGACCCCAGGGCTTTTAAACCACTGTATGAGCGATACTATGGCAAGATTTACGGATTCCTTTTCAAACGAGTGAATGATGAACAGGCAGCTGCGGATCTGGCTTCTCAGACCTTTTTGAATGCACTGCTCAATTTGAAAAAATACGAATTCCGTGGACTCTCTTTTTCGGCATGGTTGTATCGAATAGCCGTCAACCTGAGCACTGATTACTTCAGGCAAAACAAAAGGAACAGGGGCCTGTATCTGGATCCGGATAAAACTTCTGATCTGTTTCTGGAAATGGTGGAGGAGGGAGACGATGCAGAGGAAGATCTGCTGCAGGAGCTAAAGCTGCCAATGGCTTTTGAGGCGTTGAGCCCGAAAGAACTGGAGCTGGTAGAGCTAAGGTTCTTTGAAGAAATGTCATTCAAGGAAATCGCCTTTATCGTGAACCTTACTGAAGGCAACGCAAGAACAAAGACACATAGAGTGCTTCGAAAAATGAAGATGTTGATAGAAAGCAATGAAAACAAGTCTCAAGATATCGCATAAAGTGCCGGATCTGGAAGAGCTGGCTGTCAGGCATCAGGACTTTGATGCTTTGATGGATGCTTACACAGATGAGAAAATCAGGAAGCGCAGGAAGCTCTATAAGGCAGGAAGCTTCGTGTTGGTCATTCTGGCCACGGCTTTTCTAAGCTGGCTCTATTGGGGATATGAACCTGTGGTACAAGAACCTGTGCAGGTACAATCCGAAAGCCCTCAGCCACCGGTAAAACAACTAATACCCGTGGAAGAAAAAGAACAAGCACCAGTGGTTTCTCCTCAGCCGGAAACTGTGGCCGAAGAATCTGAACCGGAAGGTACAGGGTTGGAAACTGTGGTTGCCACCAGTAAAGCGGAGCCCTCTGAAACAGAGAAGAGCGAGGAGGTGCTGGCCAGTCCTCAGGTTACCATTCGTGAAAAGATAACAGCCGATGCTGAGCCTGTTGATGGACTGGAAAACCTTTATCGTTATTTGTATAAAGAGATAGTCTTACCTGACTCGTTGATTGGAGCAGACAATACATTTTTTCTTGAGGTAGAGTTTGAAGTAGGAGCAGAAGGCAAGATCAGCGGGGTGAACTTTAATAAGTCCCTTCCCGGTGAATTGTCAGATAAGCTCACGCGGGTTTTCGTTGGCATGCCGGCCTGGAAGTCTGCTTTGGACGAAGGAGTCCCTGTGGCATCGGTTATGAATCTGCCCATAACTTTTCAAAAAAAGGAGGATAAAGAATGAAGATCAGATTAATCCTCGCACTGCTCTTGCTCCCTTTTTATGGCCTGCTTGGGCAAAGTTTCAGTCCTTTCGATACCCTACAACTGCCCAATCTGACCAACCCGGTTTTTGAATGGATAGACGTAGATAATGACGGACTCCTGGATGTTTTCATTACGGGTGAGGACCTGTCGGTAACTGATGCCAGCCGAAGCGTGTCTTATTTCTATCAGCAAAAGCAGGATACGACTTTTGTTCTGATGAATACCGATTTGGAAACATATGGTGATCAGCTGATAAAGCTCTTAGACTTCAATGGTGATGGGAGACAGGATCTGCTGGTTTCTGCAACAGATGGTACCCGTTTCGAACACGTCATTTATGAAAATAATGGAGACTTTGCCTGGGAAAAAAAACTGATCAACGCAGGAACTTCTGTGTGGCAGGAACTTAGGCTGGCAGACCTGGATAACGATGGAAGTTTAGAGGTACTTACCTATAGTACCGATGGCTTGATTGTTTATAAGAATGAGCCTTCAGGTTTCGAGGCGATCGAGCTACCTGAAAGCCTGGAGGAGATTTATACTGATCCTGTGGTATTGGATTTCGACAAAGATGGTTTTACAGATCTGTTGATAGCTGGTGTTAAAGCGGATGGCGATTCCGTAGCACTACTGCTGCTGAATCAGAAAGATTTAGAATTCTCAGTACAGGCCGTGGAATCCGATTCGTTGCAAATCACTGATTACGTGGTAAGTGATTTCAATGATGATGGATTTCCGGATGTACTCGTGAGTAGAGATATTGATAACAGCCCCCGATCTTTAGAGGTTCTGGTCAATAACAATGGAGAAAGCCTTTCTTCCATATCCGACAACAACTGGCTCAGGCTGAAGAATACCAGGGTATTTGCAGCTGATATTTCGTCAGATGGCGTACTAGATACCGATGTGGAGGGAACAACTATTGGTCTCACCGGTAATTTACTTGCCCGTGAATGGACTGTCAATACTCCGGCAGGATTGACCTATGAAAGTGATACCCTAGTAAATAGCAGTGGAGAAGGGAGACGTTATGGAGACTTCGATTTTGATGGAGACCTGGATTATTTCGAGGTGACGACCGATATAACGGGTAGCGCACTGTGGCTCTTTGAAAATATTGAAATGGCCCGTAACGAGGGCCCCACAAGGTTGCAGGACCTTTTGAGCTTTCGCTTTGACAATGACCTTTATATTGTCTGGAACATAGCTGAGGATGATTTTACCGAGAGCAAGTCCGTGACATACGATGTGAACCTGGGTACAACAGCTGGCGGGGCCGAGGTACTCTCGGCTGGATTTGACCCGGCTGAATTGAAACGCACTGTTGTGGGGCCGGGTAATCAGGGGTACAATTCCTTTCTTATTCTAAAAAATGCTCCTGTGCAGCCACTTTTTGCTTCCATTATGCCCATCGACAATGCCTTTCATTATGATGTTTCCGAGTGTTTGCAGGGCGGTGCTGGTGGTAGTTGTAACGAGGAACTTCTGGTGCAGGAGAAGCTGCTTTGTGGTACCAATAGCATTACACTACAAACGGAAACTGGTGAAGAGGCCAGGTGGTTTTCGGTGAATGAGGGATATTTAGGCACCTCTCTTCAGCTGAGCTTCACTACAAGTGGTCCCGATTTTGTCATCGCGGTGTATGACCGTGTGGGTGGCTGTATAGACGGAGAAGTATTTTCGATTATACCGGACCAGGGTCTTGAGCCCATGCCAGATCAGACCATTTGCGAAGGTGATCAGCTGAGCTTTGCAATTGATGGGGACTGGAGCAGTATTGAATGGAGTTCGACCAATGAAGGAGTGCTCTCCACTACCAATACCCTAACCTTCACACCTCAGGTAGATGATATGATCACGGTTGATGTCACTTCGGTAAATGGTTGTGACTACCAACAAAGTTTTGCTATCAACATCGATGAGGTGGTGGCCAGTGTAAGAGATACAGTGGTACAGGTCACGGAAGGAGAGTTCGTACAGCTTTTTGCCTCCGGAGGAACGGCATACCTGTGGGAACCGCCTGTTGGCCTGAGTGCCACAGATGTGGCAACTCCTCTTGCTTCTCCCGATTCAAATACTTTATATACAGTTTCTGTTTTCAATGATACTGGCTGTGTAGACCAGGCCACTGTACTGGTGGAAGTAACATTGACGGCATTCGCTCCCGATATGTTTTCACCTAATGGGGACGGACGAAACGAACGATTTATGCTCTATGATCTTGAAAGTGCTGCCAGCTTTAACTTCTCTATATTTGATCGGGCAGGCAATAGAGTATTTGAGTCTACTGATCTGAATGAGGTAACCGTTAGAGGGTGGGATGGCACCAAAGGAGGAACGGAGCTGCCATCAGGCACCTATTTCTGGCGGATAAAGGGTGATTATACCAGTGGACAGCGCATTACGGTAAATGGCAAAAACAAGGGGTCGCTCCAGTTGGTCAGATAATGAGAATACTCAACATTTCTATACTTGGGCTACTGCTCACCCTATCAGCAGAGGCACAATTCTTTCAGTTTTCACAAAGGCATTTTACACCTCAGCGGGTCAACCCGGCACTGGTAGGTAGCAGAGATTACTTCCATGTCATGGCTAATTTCAGAAACCAATCAACAGCCGGTGATTTCAGCCTTTTGAGCTCAGCGCTGGACCTGGCTTATCCTGTAAGCTGGGGTGGTCAGCGAAGAGGTGGTGTAGGGCTTTTTCTGCTGGACGATCGATCGGGAAGTGGTGGTATTTATAACATCCAGGAGGCTGGTCTTTCTACTGCAGTCAGCATTCCCACTGCAGAAAGCTCTTCGTTCAACCTTGGTCTCAGTCTTGGCTATCAAAGGCGGTCTTTCGATTTCAATGGACTCAGTACGGGTTCTCAGTTTGTTCCCGACAGAGGGTTTGATCAGGGACTCAATAGCGGGGAGAACTTCGGAGATCCGGGGAGCTCCTTTTTACGCTGGAATGCAGGCTTGTACTGGCAGAAGGCTTTGACTGAAAGGGTCGACAGATCCTACATTGGTTTGTCCGTCTATGATATCAACCGAGCAGACGAATCGGTATTTGATCAGGAGGCCACTTTGCCGGTTTCTTTTATTGCCGAAGGCGGTACGATGATCAACCGGACTCCCAAGTCCATTATCTGGGCGGAGGCCTTTGCTTATGGCTCTGGTAATAATTATGCCTTCCAGGCCGGGCTGGTCATGGATCGTGAACTGCAGACCGATCAATACCTGAAGTTCAGGGCCCGTTACAGCACAGAAAACTTTGTAATACTCGGGGCGACCTTAGAGAAGGGACAGTTTGCTGTTGGGGCTACCTATGATATCGGAATAGGGAAGAGCTCCGTGTCAAATCAGAGTGCTTTTGAAGTGGGCGTGCAGTGGAAGATGTTTGTGAAGCCTAAGGGTAAAAAGAAACGGAAAAAGGGAACAGGGGAACCTACTAACAGAACCAGGCCGAAAAGAGAGCAGCCGGTAGATTCTCTGAGCCAGAAAGTAACACCTGAGGTGGATATTGAGCCTGAAGAAACGGCTAAGTCTGACTCTACTGCCCAGGTGAAGGGGCCTGGGGAGACAGAGTTTGTGATAGGCCAGCCCAGAAGCAGGAAACGGATCGTAGAAGAGTTTGAGGTACGTTTGCCATTCAGGTTCAACTCCTATGAAATAAGCGAGGAGTTTGCAGAATTCCTGGATCAGGTAGTTACGCGATTGAAAGAAAGTCCTGAGCAGACTGCTGAGGTGACAGGTCATACTGATAATGTGGGCTCTGAGGAGGTGAATCAGCGTATATCTCTGGCCAGGGCTCAAGCTGTGGCAGACTATCTGATAAGCAAAGGAATCTTGGCATCACGGATTACTGTGTCAGGAAAAGGGGAATCTCTACCTATCAGTACCAACGACACCCCTGCAGGGCGAGCATTGAACAGACGGGTAGAGATTACAATTCTCAAATAGTATCGTGCTTATTTGGCACCCAGATCAGCCAGGTTTTTGTCGTTGCTGTCTTTTACCAGCTGTGCCGGGTTGAGACTATTAGACTTTTGAAATAGTTTGATGGCGCGCTTTTTATCGCTTTTTCCACCTTTGGCTACAAGAGCCTCGCCCAGGCTGTTGAGGACATTGGCGTCATTGGGGTTCCGCTTTACGTTCAACTCGAACATTTCAATCGCTTTCTCGAGCAAATTATTCTGCATCAGGGTATAGCCCATTGCGTTCAACTGGTTAATGTCGGCAAGGGTAGAGGCTTCATCCAGTACAACCATTACCTCCTCCATTTTTTGCTGTTGAAAAAGAATGATTGATTTGAGCTGCAGGTTCTGATAATTCTTGTTTGTTGCTATGGATTCATTGATCCACTGTTCGGCCAATGGGATGTTGTGGTTGAACCTTACCAGGTATTGAGCAGCCTGAAACTTGCCAAGCCAGCCAAAGCCTGATTGACCTCTCAATTCTTCCTTCAGGCTGTTTTCTACAATTTGAAGCGTGTTTGCTTCTACTGAAAAGGGGATTCTCTTCTTTTCCCAGCTCAGAGCCAGTTTGGTATAGAGGCCATCCAACTCTATGGCGCTGTAGTTCAATACGTTTTGAAATTCGGCATCTTCCATATCTACCTTTACTCTGAGTGCATCTTCGGCCTCATTGTACCAGAAGCTACCCCAGGAACTGCTGTTGTTGGAAAAGATAAGCGTAGCCTTATTGTCTTCGTGCAAGGCTATATGAAAGCCATAGGTTCCTGCAGCCAGTGGCTTACCTTCCACTTTTACATCAGTACTGAAGGTAATGGTGGTGTTTTCATCGGCACCAGCTCTCCAGGGAATTTCGCCTTTGCCGGCAAAGGTGATCTTTTGAAAACCGTAAGGAACCTGTTGTCCCCAGATTTTACCAGTTCGGTCATTGTTGCCCACTTTCACTTTTGGAGCACCATAGTCAATGCTCACTTTGGTGATACCAAAGGTTTGACTGAATTGTGCTCTTGGGCTTCGTCTGGGTGTGTTGACTACTGCCTGGCCCTGTAAGCTGAAACAGGCAAAAAGTAGTGCGATGACAAAGATGTTTGATTTTAAGTTTCTCATTTTCATGGTCTCGTTGATAATGAAAAAGCTAACGGCAGAGTCAGGGGAGGTTTTCAGTCTTTGGGGCGACTGTCATATTTTGGGGGGACTCACTTAATAATCCAGCGGGGAAGGGTATTTGAAATCGAAGTTTTCCAGACTTGATTCCACAATTTTATGAGTTATGATGGCAGGTGGCTGCCAGAGTGGTTTTTCAAAGCCATATTTCTCAGCCATAGCTTCATGCACCTCTTTCCGGGTGGGGTGGGCCGGGTTGACTACGTTCATCAGCCTTTGTTCCCAGGAATCCTGAGTAATCAACTCCTCTACCAGCCTGATGATGTCATCGCGGTGGATATAATTAACGGGAGTATCTGCACCGCTTACCGGCTTACCGGCAAACCATTTTCCTGGAATACGACCGCCTCCCATTAAGCCGCCACAGCGGAGAATAACGAGTTCAGCATTTACCTTAGCGATTTGTTTTTCACCCTGTACCACAGCTTTACCGGAACCCTTTTCAAAATCATAGGGTGTATCCGTTGTGACGGGACCATTGATGCCGGGATAAAAAGAGGTAGAGCTTATAAAAATAACTCTCGGTATCCTGTGTTGATTGATGAGATAGGTGAGGTACTTTATCTGTTCTTCGTAAAACTCAGGTGGATTTTTCTTCCTTCCGGGCGGAATGTTTACAAAAAGCAGGTCGGTTTGAAAAAGGCTGTTGAAGTTTTTGCCACCAGGCATCGGGCTAAGCTTAAAGAGCACTGGCGAAATACCTGCTTCTTTGAGTTTTGTTAGTTTATCTTCAGAGGTGGTGCTGCCAAAGACTTCATGTCCTTTTTTTGCAAGCTGTGCGCCCAAGGGAAGTCCCAGCCATCCGCAACCTATGATACTAATGCGCATACCGAGGCAAGTCTGTCATTGTGTTTTTGCTGTCTCAAATCAGGATGAGGTGCTGACTACAGCGGCCACTACTTCTTCGTAGAAAGACTCGTAGATCGGAAGTATTTTGGCAATGTCAAACTCTTTGGCTCTTGCCAGGGCATTTGCCTTGAAGGTAGCCAGGTTATCGTTGCTCAGCACATGCAGTGCATTCTTGGTCATTTCTTCAACGTCTCCCACATCACTGGTAAAACCCGTGACACCATGAATATTCAGTTCTGGAATACCACCTACGTTGGAGCTGATGAGCGGGACTTCACAGGCCATGGCTTCCAGTGCTGCCAGTCCGAAGCTTTCCTTTTCCGATGGCATTACAAAAAGGTCAGCGACAGAGAGTACTTCTTCTACTGCTTCGAGCTTTCCAAGGAAACGCACATCATCGTATATGTTTAGCTCACGGCAAAGGTTTTCAATATGTGCCCTTTCCGGTCCGTCACCTACCAACAGAAGCTTGGTGGGAATGGTGTCTACCAGTCTTTCAAAAACCCTGACTACATCATCTACACGCTTCACTTTACGAAAGTTAGAGGTGTGTACAATCAGCTTTTCGCCATTGGGGCAAATGGCTGTTTTGAAATGATCTTTGCGCTGTTTTTTAAATTTTTCGAGATCGATGAAATTGGGAATGACCCGAATCTCCCGTGTAATGTTGAAATGCTTAAGTGTATCTTTTCTCAGGTCTCCTGAAACAGCAGTTACGCCATCAGACTGATTGATGCTGTAAGTTACCACAGGTTCGTATGAGGGATCTTTGCCTACCAGCGTAATGTCTGTACCGTGTAAGGTGGTGACGATAGGAATCTCAATACCTTCTGTTTTCAAAATCTGCTTGGCCATTACTGCAGCAGAAGCATGAGGAATGGCATAATGTACATGAAGCAGATCCAACTTTTCATATTTCACTACATCTACCATTTTACTGGCCAGTGCCAGCTCATAGGGAGGATATTGAAACAGCGGATAAGATCGAATGTCTACCTCGTGATAAAACAGATTTTCATTAAAGAAATCAAGGCGTGTAGGCTGTGAGTAAGTAATAAAGTGCACCTTATGCCCTTCTTTCGCCAATCCTATCCCTAACTCAGTGGCCACAACGCCACTACCCCCAAAGGTGGGGTAACATACAATACCTATCTTCATTTCACTTCGGTGCTATTGATAGCAAAAACCTAACTGCTAAACCTTACTTAAAGTTCCAGATGGACTCGTAAATAAGGTCTTGCACCTTGGTACGAAAGTTTCCGGTCATCAGTTTTGTATTTGATGCATCCGGGTAAATGCGATTGGCAAGAAAGATATAGATAAGCTCATGTTCGGGGTCAGCCCAGGCGGCAGTGCCGGTAAAGCCTGTGTGCCCGAAGGTGGTGGCTGAGGCGTACCTGGAGGTCGGACCTTCATCGAGCCCTACAATGGGTTTGTCCCAGCCCATGCCCCTGCGGTTGCCCTGATATTGGCGCGCGGCAAATTGTGGGATGGTGTTGGGTTGAAAATATCGTTTGCCGGCATATACCCCGTTTTGCAAATTCATTTGCATGAGTACAGCCAGGTCGTAAGCATTGGAAAAAAGCCCTGCATGACCTGCCACACCACCCACCATAGCGGCCCCCTGATCATGAACAGTGCCGCGCAGCAGGTGCTGACGGAAATAATCATCAGCCTCGGTAGGGGCGATCTGATCTGGTGAAAATTTGTCCAGAGGCTTGTAAGACAATGTTTTTAAGCCAAGAGGTCCGTAAAAATGCTCAGTCAAAAAATCCTCTATCGGCTGATCAAGGACTGTTTCAGCCAACTTCAAAAAGAGGTAGTAGCCCATGTCGGAGTAGAGGTAGTCATATTCGGTTTCACCCCTTGGTAGTTTTCTCAGATCAGTCTCTACTACCCATTTCAACACCGAATCGGCCATGCTGGTGATGGCATAAAGATCTTGTGCAATTTCGTTTTGATAAGGACCTCCGGGGCTATCATGATAAAAGTCTTCAATGGGTTCTCCTTTTTCTACCGTCTGAACCCAGAAGGGGTAGTATGGCTTCAGGCCAGCCTGATGGGTAAGAATATCGCGGATGATCAGGTTTTCTTTGCTGGTGCCTTTTAGTTCTGGCAGATAGGTACCTATGGTGGCATCCATATCAAGCAGCCCTTGCTCCTGCATGTACATTAGTATTTGAGTGGTTGCAGCCACTTTGGTGATAGAGGCAAGATCGTAGAGTGTATCATCGTCTATGGCTACCAGACTGTCATAAGTCTGATGGCCGTAGTTTTTGCGGAATATGATTTTACCTTTTCTTGCTATCAGAATCTGTCCGCCAGGTGTTGCTTTTTTTTTAATGGCCTCAGCCATCAATTGGTCAATGCCCTCCAGGGTTTTAGAGTCCATGCCTACCTCTTCGGGAAGGGCTGAGCCCAGACGAGAGCTGGTCAGTGTTTTGATGCCAGTACCTGCTTTGAAGCTTTCTCCGGCTGTTACAGGGAGTTTTCCCTGGGCTTTAATGCTTCCAAAGATCAGTTCAGCTGCAGTATTTTGAGTGATTTCATTGTCCTCATAGGTGCAAAGGATGTTTTTTACCCCTTCAAAATATTTGAGGCTGTAAGCATTGCCCATTACCACTACGATCACTTTGGTCTTTTCCTGAAGAGCCTTGATAAAAGCCACTTCTTCTGAGTTGACCTTATGCTGGTTTTTTGGAGAGTTGGTAATGCCCTGATAGCCCACTACCACCATGTCATAGGAGGAAAGGGCCTGTAATTTTTCCTGGTAAAGGCTGTCTGCCGCATAGTGATCGAATTTGGCGAATGTATCCAGGCTTTGAGTAAATGTGCCTGCATCTTTTCCTCCAAAACTCACCGAGGCGAAGCGCGTACTGTCAATAGCGATAATGGGCATCAGCTGGTCGCTGTTGTCTACCACAGTGAGTGCCTTTTGATAGAGCATACGATTGAGCATTTTGGCGTAGCTGTTATTCAATCTGGCTGTGATATTGTCGATCACCAAAGGTTTGTACTCATTGAGGCCAAACCAGAATTTTGACTTGAGCACTCGTTTGACCCTGTGGTCCAGGTCGGCCTGCTCTAAATCTCCGTTTGCCAGGGCCTTTTTAATTTGTTCAATAGCCTTAGGCACATCTAAAGGAAAAAGGATCACATCGTTTCCGGCCATCAGGGCTTTCACATCCGCTTCGCCTGGTTCATAATATTTTGCAACTCCCTGCATGTTCATGGCATCTGTAAAGGCAAGCCCGTCAAACTTCATTTCTTTTTTCAACAGGTCGGTGACCACCCTTTGTGAAAGAGTGGTGGGAGTGTTTGGTCGGTCATCATAGGCTGGTATTTGCAGGTGAGCCACCATCACGCTCATGAGGCTGTCTTTCATCAGCTCCCGGAATGGAAAAAGCTCAATATCACTCATTCGGGCCTGATCGTGATTGATCACAGGCAGGTCGTAGTGCGAGTCGGTATCGGTATCACCATGGCCGGGAAAGTGCTTGGCATTGGCCATGACACGGTGATCCTGCATGCCTTTCATATAGGCCTTACCCTTTTCGGATACCATGAATTTGTTTTCACCAAAGGAGCGATAGCCGATCACCGGGTTTTTGGCATTGACATTTACATCGACCACGGGAGCAAAGTTGATGTGCATGTCCAGAAGATGGAATTGATTGGCCACCTCTTTGCCCATTTCATAAATCCAGCGGTTGTCGCTGATAGCCCCCAGAGTCATTTGTTTGGGGAAGCTAATGGTACTGTCCAGCCTCATGCCCAATCCCCATTCGGCATCCATGGCCAGAGATAAAGGCACTTTGGCCAGTGCTTGGTAGCGGTTGGTGAGGACAGCCTGCCTTACGGGGCCTCCCTGAAAGAAGATGAGGCCACCCACATGGTACTCGCTTACCAGCTTATCTATTTCCTGGTAGTGCTCTTCGTTTCTGTTGGAATAGGCCGCCACCATAAAAAGTTGACCCAGCCGTTCATCGGGGCTCATCGCATTGAAGGTGCTGTCTACCCACTGGTTAAGGGCTACTGTGTCTGTCTTATTATAGATTTTCTGGCCAAAGGAAAGCTGAATGGCACAGAAGGAGAGAAAGAATAGGGCAGCAACTTTTTGCTTCATTGGACCGTTTTATTTTAATAACCTCAAATAAACTATTAAATTTGAGAGAGCTGCTTTAATCAATGAATATTAAAGGATTTTTCAAAACTTCAAGATACCAACGGTTCCATGTGGAGCCCCGGTACTATGATCCCATCAAAGAGGATATAGCCAATCGTACGTCCAGGATTAAGGCCGAGATGGGCCTGACTGATAGTGAGGTTGATCCCGGATACCGCTCGCAGATTGAGGGCTCGTTTAGAAAAAATATGAAGCATACGCCTTCTCAGGTAGGCGGACAAGCGGCCATGCTGCGCATGATCATCTTCATCATCCTGGTATTAGCGGTAGGTGGCTTTGTGTACTTAGGCTCCGAGGTTTTCTACCTGTTCCTCCTGTTCGTTCCGTTTTACCTTTGGAAGAGGTTTAAAAAATAGATTCTCCAAGGAACTGAATGCCTGATTTTATACAATTACTCCCTGATAACATTGCGAATCAGATAGCTGCCGGTGAGGTAGTGCAAAGGCCGGCCTCTGTAGTGAAAGAGCTGCTGGAAAATGCGATTGATGCCGGTGCTGAGAATATTCAGCTGATTGTCAAAGACTCGGGTAAGAGTATGATCCAGGTGGTGGACGATGGCATGGGTATGTCTGAAACAGATGCCCGGATGTGCTTTGAACGACACGCCACTTCCAAGATTCGCACCTCCGATGACCTCTTTGCCATCAAAACCATGGGTTTTCGGGGGGAGGCAATGGCTTCCATAGCTGCAGTAGCTCAGGTAGAGCTGAAAACACGAAGAGATGGAGATGAGCTCGGTGTGCTGATTGACATCCAGGGCTCAGAGGTAAAAAGCCAGGAGCCTGTATCTACCCCGATTGGTACCTCTTTGTGTGTAAAAAACCTTTTCTTCAATGTACCGGCCCGTAGAAACTTTCTGAAGTCGAATGCGGTAGAGATGCGTCATATTGTGGATGAGTTTCAGCGGGTGGCTCTGGCCTATCCCGATGTGCAGATGTCGCTTTACCAGAATGACCTGGAGATGTATCACCTGACCATGGGTAAGCTAAGCAAGCGCATTGTGGGCATCTTCGGTAAAAATTACCAAAACCAGCTGGCCAGCTGCATGGAGGAAACCTCTCTGCTTAAGGTACAGGGCTATGTGGGTAAGCCGGAGTTTGCCAAAAAAACGAGAGGAGAGCAGTTTTTCTTTGTCAACAATCGCTTTATCAAGAGCAGCTACCTGCATCATGCGGTAATGACCGCCTTTGAGGCTTTGCTACCAGAAGCTTGCTATCCCTTTTATACATTGTTTCTTGAGATAGACCCGAAGCATATAGATATCAACGTCCACCCGACCAAGACTGAAATTAAGTTTGATGATGAGCGTACGGTTTACGCGATTGTAAGAGCTGCTGTCAAACAAGCACTAGGCACTCATAATATTACGCCCGCGTTGGATTTCGGGCAGGATGTAAACTTTGCCTCCTTCAATCCGCAACCAAAAGCCAGCCAGGAGAACACAGCCCAGACTGATCGTGATTACGGACAGTGGAAGAGCACTAAAAAGCAAGATACTTCTCATTGGGAGAAGTTGTATGAGGGTTTGCAACAGGATATTAAGCAGGAGGAAGTATCTAATGCTCAAATGGATATTCATCCGGAGGCACAACCTGATACCATTAAGCTGATCAGTGCAGCCAATACTGAGGTGGTGATGACGGATTTTGCCTCGTTGCCACAGACAAAACTCTACTTTCAGATTCACAGGAAGTATATCGCTACGCAGGTAAAAAGCGGACTGATGCTGGTGGCGCAGCAAGAGGCCCACGAGCGTATTATGTATGAGCGTTTTCTGGGAATGGTGCAGCGCAGATCAGGATCCTCTCAGCAGACGCTCTTTCCACAAACACTGGAACTGAACCCGGCAGACTTTTCGCTCGTAATGGGTATGAAGGATGAGATCAATGCCATCGGTTTTGAATTTTCGGTTTTTGGAAGAAGTGCAGTGATGATTAACGGAGTACCGGCAGATTTAAAAACCGGAAATGAAAAAGAGCTGTTTGAGGGTTTTATTGAGCAGTTTAAAAAGAATTCCTCCGAGCTTTCTATCAGTACAGATGAGAATGTGGCCCGTGCTATTGCACAACGCTCCGCTCTGAAGGAAGGTACTTTGCTGGAGGCAGAAGAAATGTCGGCATTGATAGATCAGCTATTTGCGTGCAAAAATCCCAATTATGCACCTAATGGTAAGCAAACCACCTTTATACTTGAATTGGAAAAGATTGCCCAGTTTTTTAATTAGCATATATGTTCAGACCACCCACCCCACTCGTTAAGAACCTTCTGATTATCAATATTGGTATAGCTGTCGCACAATACGTGATGGGTATGGATTTGGGCAGGCAGTTTGGCCTCTACTTTTTGTTTTCAGACAATTTTCAGCCTTATCAGTTTGTGACTTATATGTTTCTGCATGATACCGGTGGGCTAAGGCATATATTTGGCAACATGCTTATCCTCTTCTTTGTAGGACCTATGTTGGAGAATTTTCTGGGGCAAAAGAAGTTTCTGATCCTGTATATGGTGACTGGACTTGGGGGTGGTTTCTTATATACCGCTGCTAATTACGTGGAGGTTAGTGGTATTAGAAATGATGTAGAGGAGTATGTATCTAATCCTAATCCTGAAGATTTTAACCGATTGATTGTAAAGCATGTCGATCGCCCGAGCCAGCAGGTGCTGACTGTGATCGACAGTTATGCACGAGATGAAAATAATGCGAGGTTGAGACAAGACTCCGTAGGTTGGGCCTATGCACTTTACAACCAGTATGGAGATTATCCTATGGTAGGGGCTTCAGGAGCCGTTTTTGGTATCCTGGCCATGCTGATGATTCTCTTTCCGAATACAGAAATACTGCTGTTTTTCACCTTCCCTATTAAGATCAAATTCCTGGTGGGGGGATTGATCATTTACGAGGTCTTTTCAGAGCTTGAACGGGTGCCAGGGGACAATGTGGCTCACTTGGCTCACCTTGGAGGCGCGCTTTTTGCCTGGATACTGTTTAAGATATGGAAGCAGGATCGGGGAGACTTCTATTAGACCAGTTATTTAAAACAGACTTTGTGACTTCGTCAAAATGTTTCAGGAACTTGCACAGGATGGAAGTAGTTTAATGAGTGAGGAACTCGTAATGATATGAACCGTATTCTAGACGATTTCAAAATGGCCTTTCGTTCAGGAAATATCCTGAACCAGATCATTGTGATCAACCTCGCAGTATTTGTGTGCGTTAACATATTCGTTTACGTTCTTCTTACGCTTTCGGGTCAAAGTGAATTGTTCGCAGAGATATACGCTTACCTCTCCTTACCTTCAAATCCCTCCAGGCTTATTTATCAGCCACTGTCCTTTTTTACCTACATGTTCTTACACCGGGATTTCTTCCATATCCTGTTCAACATGTTATTCCTTTATTGGTTTGGGAGGATAATTGTCGAGTACCTGGGCCAAAATAAGATTCTGGGACTTTATGTATTAGGTGGCCTTTCCGGAGGATTACTGTATATACTTTTATACAATGCCATTCCTTTTTATCAGAGTCTTGCGCCAATTTCTATTCTTGCAGGGGCTTCTGCGGGAGTGCTGGCAGTTGTTGTAGGGGCGGCTACCTTTCAGCCAAATTTCGAGATACGACTGTTATTGATTGGCCCGGTAAAGTTAAAGTACATCGCGATTTTCGTTGTTTTAAGCTCTTTCCTCGGTGTTGTAGGAGATAATGCAGGGGGTGAAATTGCTCACCTGGGAGGGGCGCTTCTTGGGTATTTGTTTATGGTTCAACTTCAAAAAGGAAATGACTGGAGCAAACCCATCGCGAAGTTCCTGATCTGGGGTAAGAGTTTTTTTGTAAGGCAACCTAAAATCAAGGTCAGTTACAAGAATGAGCAGCGCTTTGGTTCAACCAAATCATCGAGAAAAACGGCTGCTTCCCGAAAGAAAAAAACTGGCAGCTCTAAAGAAACCTCACAGGCAGAGATTGACGCCATCCTGGATAAAATATCTGAAAGTGGATATGACGCCTTATCCAAAGAAGAAAAGCAGAAGCTCTTCAATGCCAGCAATAAATAGAGGGTCAGACATCAGATCTTAGATTTTAGACTTGAGACTAAAGACCTTGAATCGCAGATCCGTTGCCTCAATCCTCTTCTTTTACAGCAATAGATTTTCTCACTACCACAGGTTTTCCTGCATAGGTAAGTCCTTGTACTTCAATATCGATGACACCAGTATTATCTGTAGTCCAGAAGGCTACTTTGGCCTTACCTGTACTGTCAGTAACTACGGTAGGCTGCCAGTGCACCAGGCTTCTGATATCTGGCTTCACGTGCTCAGGCTTGTCCTTTGAATAGTCCGGGCTGAAGAATTCTCTGGGGGCCTGTAAGCCTGGCAAACTGATGGCATAAAGGCCTTGTTCTGCATCTGCTACTTCGTTTGCTTCAAAGCCTGATTTGGTATATACTGCGATTACTCCTCCAATAGTTTCCAAACCAAAAATGGCCGCGTCAGGTCCTTTGTAAACCTCTACACGATCTATTTGATCTACGGGTAGATAGACCAGTGTGGTCAGATCTGTTTCCTGATCGTTCAGGATAAACTTTGGTGGTACTCTGCGAAGACCTCCTCCACCGCCTCTGATTTCCACTATTGTATTGGCAGGATTAAGTGTAGAAGTAATCTGAACACCGGCCATCTTACCAGCAATGAGTGAGAAAATGTCGCGAGAAGCAAGAGCTCGGGGTTCATCTGGCACTTCAAAGGTAAGGGAACCTTTGCCATAGATCGAGCTGATTTTGTTTCGGGTAAAATCGAGTTTATCGGTTTCACTTTCTATGGTAACACCCTGAATCGTTCTTACATCAGGGTCGAAGTTGTAAATGGAGTCATATAATTCTCTTTTTTGAGTGTTAGCCATAATTCCTTCGGTCGCTTCGGGAGAGGACAGTTCAATGGGATCGGCAGGTATTAGCCAGGGAGATGTAGCGGTTTTTGTAGTCGTGTCAAGTTCAAATGCCACAAACTGCTTTCTAGCTCTTTTAAATCCTTTGCCGGTAATAATTCCTTTAAGAGAGATTTTATTAAGATTACCATGTGGTAGATCATACATTTCGAACTCACCCAGATCATTTGTTTGCCGCGTACGCATCACGGTTTGGCCATTTTGATTGTTGAGATAGGTGACTGTACCATTGACTATGGGCTTTTTATTGGTTTTGCCTACCAACCGTCCTCTGAGAGTCATGCCCCTTTCTGGTTCGTACTGAACGCTGTCCATTCCTTGCGACAGTAGTTTTTCCCAGGCGAAACGTCTCCAGCCATGGGTCATCATTACCCGGTCGAGAAGGAATCTTTTCTCCTTTGAGTTATCTTCAAAATAAAAACCGGGATCCTTGATACTGCCACGAAGGTCTGAGTTGAGCAACAGGTACGTTTTTATGTTCTCTTCGTATGGAGCTCTGACCACCTCACTGCTTTGGGTGGCTACGAAAGACAAATGGCTCCTGACCTCATCTTTGCCTGTCAGGTCTGAGAGGTTAAGTTCCACCTCTACCTTTTCGCGTTTACTGAAGCTGTTATCTGCAGTAGAAATGCCGAGATGAACAGGATCATTTCTGTCTACGTAAAAGAGCCTTTCGGCCAATGGTTTGCCTGAGTCGTCAAATATGGTCAGGTGATTGACTCCGGCAGGCAGTATGGTTTTAGGAATATTGGTGATGGCCACTGAGCGTGAGAAGTCCAGTTCGGCTACGTGGTGCACCGTTCCACGCGTATGGACTAACACTGTTGCCATGTCAGGGTGGCTGCCGGGCTTTTTTCTAAGTGTGAGTCTGGCAAAGTTGGGATAGGAGTAGTTGTTCAGGGTGAGGGCTATGCCTTTTTCAGAAGCAACCGGCAATGGAAAATATTGATTTTGGTATGCAAGCGTATATGACTCACCCACATCGGGTTTTAGCGTAAACGAGCCATAGCCTCTGTCATCTATTACGACTTCATCCAGCTCCTCACCCTCTGTATCCATTAACTGCAGGACTTTACCAGCCATGGCTTTGTCAGTTTTTACAGCTAACCTGTTGGTAACACCATTAATCATTTGCCCGCCTTCGGGGTAGATTCCTACCGATATTTGTGATTTTTCAGGAGCTGTTCTTTCAGACTCACTGATCAGTGGGATGCTCTTTTGGAAAAAGAAATCTGGATTGAAATTCTTCATCCAGTTGGTATAAGCCCTGACACGCAGTTTGTCAGTGTTGAGGTCTGCCGGTAGATTGAAATGTCCGTTGCCAAAGCCATTTTGACAACGAATGCGCAGCTGATTGATCAGATTTTCCTGCTCGTCATAAAAGTCTACATAAAGTAATCCACTCTGCAGAGATGGCAGGTGATCGCCACCCAGGGTGATATAGGTTTTAAACCATATTGTTTCTCCGGGTACGTAGTAAGGTTTGTCAAAGTGGAGATATACTTTTTCCTCAGGTCTGTTGTAGGTGTAATCGTGGAGTTTAGTCACGATAGGGTTTTCTACCTGGGCAATGGATTGTTGCACAATGAACAAGCCTGCCAGGAGCAGAGATCGAAAGAGCATAGGCGGGGCCAGTTAGTTTTAGTAATTATACAACCATCAAGCCGGGCCTATGCTACAGGTTGGTGTTTATTTTTTTACCTCATAAGTGGTATTAGCCACAAGGGGTTGCCCATTGAGGGTAAGCCCCTGCACATCGAAACGCACGGTAGAAGGCAGGTCGGAGTTCCAGAACTCTATCACGGCCCTGCCTGAATCATCTGTGGTAACAGACGGTTCCCAATGCATGAGCACTCTTCTGTCGGGTTTGATATGCTCAGGCTTTTCCACGGCATACTTTGGTGCGTAAAACTCGCGCTGGCCCTGGTAAGCGGAGCGCAAGACTCTGGAATAGACACCGTCTACTGGTTTTCGTGTCACCTTGGCACCTTTATAAGTATAGAATGCCAGGGCTCCCGATGCACCATTTGCTCCGAAAATGGCAGCGCTAGGGCCCTTGAAGACCTCTACACGCTCTATGTCGATGGCTGGAATGTACAGAATAGTCTGAAGGTCTGTAGGGATATCATTGAGCAGGATTAGCGGAGGTTGAGCACCTCCCAATAAAGAAGCAGCTCCCCTGATCTGAACACTGACCTGAGGTCCGGAGCCGGTAATCAGCACACCTGCCAGTCTACCTTGTAACACTTCTAACGGATTTCTGGAAAGGCGTGTCGACTCAGTTACTTCGTCAAAGCCGAAAGAAGCTTCTCCAGCACCATAAACACTCTGTGACTGCTCTTCCTTAAAACGCTCGCCTTCTACTACTACTCCTTCTACAATGGTGGCTGTGGAATCAAAATCATAGGCATCGTCTATGAGCTGGCGTTCTTTACTTTTTTGTAGAAATTCTTCGAGCTGACCGGCCTGTTGTTCTGCTATTTCTGTATTCACCCAATTGCCCGAAAAGGGTGCCCCTTTGAGTGAGTCAAGTTGGAAGCTAACGAGTTTCTTTCCCCTCTTGTTTTCACCTTGCAGGGTGATAGGGGAGTTGTCGTAAGCCATGATATTATTGATTTCCCAATAACCCTGATCATCGGTTTTGACTTTCTCAATAATGGGTGGGTTGAAGCTATTGTCAAAATAGGTGACCTTCCCATTAGGAATGGGTTTACCATTGAATTTATCCACCAGTTGACCTTTAATATTTAGTCCTTTTTCTATCAGGTGCGTTACCTCAGGAAATTTCTTATTCATCAGATCTTCCCACTTAAACTTTCTCCAGCCGTGGGTCATCATCACCAGGTCGAGGTGCTTTAGCCTTTGGGCATCATTGTCTTCAAAGTAATAGGTAGGGTTTTCTATATAACCTTTCAGGTCTGAACTCAACAGAAGGTTTGACTCTATGGTTTGTGAAGGTACATCGGTAATTGTCTGGCTAACGTCCACGGCAGCCAGGGAGAAATTTCCTTTGGCAGGGTTGCCTGCGAGGTCGGTTAACTGCACGGTGGCGGTTACTTTTTCCCTGGGCTCGTAAGTTTCTTTGTCGGTTTTTACTGACAGGTTGTACACGTCTTTTTTGACGAAAATGAGTCGTTCCAATAAGGGTACTCCATTATCGTTAAAGAGTGTTACCTGTGCTATGCCTGATGGAATGGTTTTCTTAGGTACATTGCTGAACGCGATGTTTTTAGACAGGTCCAGGTCGAAGGCATAAGACACTGCTCCTCTGGATTGAATTACCACATGGAGTTTTTCTTTATCCGGGGTGTTTTCATTGGTTCTGAAGGTAAGCCTCAGTATATCCGGCAGACCATTGTTAGCCGAGATCGAAAAACCTTGTTCAGCTACTTTGGGAAGCTCAAAACGCTTATCAGATCCATCAATCACAGCATAATAGCTCATGTTTGCCTGTGGGGTGAGGGCGAAAAAGCCCATTCCATCATGGGCGGTTTCGAACTTAGTCTTTTCATTACCATCCCGATCATAGATGGTACCCGTGGTTTGAGCCGAAAGCCCGGAACTGCTGATAGATTTAAAGGCTATTCTTCCGGCCACTCCGCTTACCATTTGCCCTCCTTCCGGAAAGAAGGTGAGGTCTAAACTTGTATCTGAGGTGCTCTGAGCTTTCGCAACCTTTCCATCAAATTCCAGAATATTAATCTCCTTTTCGAAGAAATAGTCATGATCAAAATTCTTCATCCAGCTGGTATAGCCACGTAGCAGGTAGCTGCCACTGCGCAGGTTTTCCGGCAGCTGAATCTGACCCGCGGCAAAGCCCTCGTCAGACCTAAGTAGTATGGTGGAAATTAGCTCTTTTTGTGGAGAGTAAAGATCTACATATACATTGTTGCTGATGGGTGAGGGTTGATGATAGGAGCCTGCCACCAGGTAGCTTTTGAGCCAGATGGTTTCTCCCTGGGCATAATGATGCCGGTCTGTATGGATATAGACCTTTTCTTCTGGAAATTCGGTGATGTACTTTTCTAAGGAGCCGGTGATATCCTCCAATGTATTGTGATCGGAGCTGACCAATAGCAAGGGAATTACCAGACTGATGAGGTAATAGGGTAGTTTAGACATGGGTTGACACTGATATTTTTGACTTTCTACAGAGTTCACGCACAGTAACTGTGAATGTTACTTCTGTTAACACTTGTTATGTATTATTAACACTAGTTATGATCAAATATTAGTGCCAAAAGTTTAATGAAGGTTAGGATTTATTTGCCAATTGTCCACAAGCGGCATCTATGTCTTTTCCGCGGCTTCTGCGAATGTTGACGATGACATTCTTTTCTTTCAGAATCCGCTCGTACATTTCGATTTTGCCGGGATCTGCCTGCTCATACTCTCCTTCATCAATGGGATTGTATTCTATCAGGTTAACTTTGGAGGGGATTTTAAGGCAGTATTTGGCCAGGGCCCTGGCATGGGCTTCGTCATCATTTATGCCTTTCCAGACTACATATTCAAAGGTCACCTTTCGGCCGGTCAGCTTGTACCAGTACAGCAGCGATTCTGCGAGGCTTTCCAGGTTGCTGGTGTCGTTGATGGGCATCATGCGTGAGCGGGTCTCATCTATTGCTGAATGTAGAGAAACGGCCAGGTTGAATTTCACTTCTTCATCGGCCATTCTTTTGATCATTTTGGGCAGGCCAACCGTAGAGAGAGTAATGCGTCTGGGAGACATACCCAAACCCTCGGGAGAGGTGATTTTTTCAATGGATTTGAGCACATTCTGGTAGTTCATCAGAGGCTCACCCATGCCCATGTAGACGATATTGGTAAGAGGCCTTTCAAAAAAGCGTTCGGCCTCATCCTTAATAGCGACTACCTGATCGTAGATCTCATCAGGGTTGAGGTTACGCATGCGTTTGAGCCGTGCTGTAGCGCAGAAGTTACAGTCCAGGCTGCAGCCTACCTGGGAAGAGATACAGGCAGTAATTCTGCTGTCGGTGGGGATGAGCACAGATTCCACGATAAGGTCATCGTGTAGTTTGACTGCATTTTTAACGGTGCCGTCATCACTCCGCTGTAAAGTATCTACTTTGATGTGCTTGATCTCAAATGCTTCTTTCATCAGCTCTCTGGTGCTGAGAGAAAGATTGGTCATCTGGTCGAAATCCTTGGCCGATTTTTTCCAGAGCCATTCGTATACCTGTTTGGCTCGAAAGGGTTTTTCTCCTATGCTGATAAAGAAGTCTTTTATCTCTTCAAGGCTCAGTTGCCTGATATCTCTTTTGGCTACTTGCTCAGTCATGCCGCAAAAGTACGCTATTTTGTCAAGTCATATTCAAAAGGGAGCAGCTCATAGAGTCCTCTTTGAGAGAAAAATCCAAAGAGCCTTAGAGAGCGCATATTTACCAAAACGCCATTGGTATAGACGAGGAAGGAATCAGATTCCATTTTGATCATAGATCTGGGGCTTTCCCCGTCTTCATCTACACTGCCGATATGGTATACTTCGATGATGGACTTGCAGGTGATTCTTTTAATATTCTCATTTTCTGTGGACTCTATCTTGATGAGCTTCTGCACCCTGGGTTCGCTCAGGTTGAGGGCAAAGCTGTAGTTACTCTTGTCTATCACCCTTTCGTAATGGTCCTGTAGTTTTTCCGGATCGGCATTGGTGAGGTTGGCTATGAACTCGTTTTCTTCCAGGGTATTTTCGAGTAATGATTTAAAAAAATGTCTTAAGGAGCCGGTATAGGCCTCCTCCCGGTTTCGCTTCCATTTCCTTTGCTCTTTGGCATTGCCAGATTCCATCGGTTCAAAATTGGGATAGCCTACTACATACTGAAGGCGGTTACTGATCATAAAGTCAGTGACCAGATAGTTGGTACGATAGCCCAGGTAGCGGTTTTCAATCTGAAGGCTGAACTCATTTTCAGGCCGGAGTACTCCTCGTTTTTCTTCTGTAAACTCGGCCACCCAGGGGTTTCTATATTCGATGTTTTTGGCTTTGAAGTTTTCGCCCATCATAAATCTGCTGAACTTTCTGAACCTGCTTTTCCATTTTTTATCCTCTGAAGATTCCACGGTTACTCCGGTGGACAGATTAGTGACCACTTCCTTGAGGCTGATGGTACCCAGGTCTTTATTACCATTAAGCAGGTCGATGGTTTTGACCATATTACCATAGGCGATATGGGAGATGACCATGGTATATTCTCCGGGAGGAAGGTTCTTGATAATGAACTTACCGGTTTTGTCTGTCAACATGCCATAAGAGGTACCGGATAGGTATATGTTGCACAATGGTATGCCTTCTTTTGTAGCTGAATCAACGACCCTGCCTTCCACCATACTCCACTCTTGTGCTTTTGCGCCTGAGGAGAAAACAAGGGCAAGCGAAACCGCAAGTAGCAAACGCTTGATAACCGATTGTTTCATAATAGTTTCTTTGGTAGCAGGCTTTTTAAAAACGACAATTGGCACAGTGGCTACACTAATAATCGAAGGGCAGCATTTCGTACAAGCCTTCAGAGGCAAGATAGCCATATAACTTCAGAGCAGTGGGATTCACAGGTATTCCATTGGTATAGACCAAAAACTCACCTTCCATTGCTTCTATTAGGGTTTGCTGTGGTTCTCCAAACGAATTGACCTCCCTGGTGTAGGTTACTCTGAGTAATTCCTTGAATGCTATTTTTTTGATGTTGGGATTTTCCGTTGCGCTTACTTTTACATGCTCAAAGAGGTTTTGTGCGTTAATGTTAATTGTATTGTCGACTTCTATCGGAAGTATTTTGGAGGCGGATCCCTGGAATTTGACAGGATTTTTTTCTGTAATCTGAGTATCGAAACCCGCTTGTTCGAGCTTGTTTTCAAGTATTGACTTGAAGATATGTCTGAGCGAGCCTTCGTAGGCCTTGAGTCGGTTCTTCTTCCAGAGGGTCACCTGGTCGGGAGAATTACTGGTAAGTGGGGTAAAACCGGGATAACCCACCATAAACTGATTGCTCTTGCTTAGGAAGAGCCTTTGTACCAGAAAATGAACTTCATAGCCTGTATAATCATTTTTCATGTTGAGAGTAAAAGGCCTGGCCTCGGTGAGCATGCCTCTTCCTCCTTCTTTGAACTCTACGGCATAGGGGTTCAGGATTTCCACATTCTTCTCTCTGAAGTGGGTGCCCATGATGTATTTGAGAAAACGATCATACTGGCGCTGCCATTTACGGTCTTTTTTGCCGGTAACGACTACTTCATCTACAGAGGTAGTGATGGGATCGAGGGGCATGGGGTCTAATACGAGGGAATCAGTCTGAGTCTTAAAGCTGATTAATTGTGGTAGGTATCCAACATGAGAATATACAAGCTCGTAGTCTCCCGAGTCTGGTACCTCAAAAGAGAAGTGACCTTTGGTGTCAGTACTGGCTCCGAGCGTGGTACCTACAATGTATACATTGCAAAGCTCTACGGGCTGAAGAGTGGTAATGTCAAAAACCTGTCCGGATATATGATGTTGGGCACTGGTATTGAATGGCAGGCCAAGCAGTAGAAATGATATAGAATGAATAAAGCGTCTTAGCACCCGGTAGATTTAGCTAATCAATTTAGCTGATCGCGGCACTTTTTCCAATAGCTGCTGTGGTATGTTGACGGTGGTTTTCAATGTATAGTCATAGAAAGCGATGCCTGTTTTTCCCCTCGCGATGAGTTTTCCGTTAACTGCATTTTCCAATACATAGTAAAAATCGATGCTTCGCTTGCCAATATCTCCTAGAAACAATGTGCATCTGATGATATCGCCATGAAAGCTCTCTCCCCTGTATTCAATGGCGGCATCGGCCTGAATGGTGCCTATTCCTTCAATGTTCAGCTCATCTTTATAACCGAGCGATCGGAAAAATCTGAGCCTTGTTTCTTGCATATAGCTCAGAACTATCTCGTTGCCGAGGTGATTGCCATAATTTATGTCAGAGATGCGTACGGTAATTTCTGTACTGAACAGGGAGGTGTCTGGTATCTTTAATTTAATCCGACTCATGTGCTGATTGAAAGTGGCGAAGATAACAGTTCAGCCTGCAAGTATGGCTATTCTTTGATATTAACTGCGTAACGATGGCTGGCGTGGCCGGGTTTGCCATTGAAGGAGAGTCCTTCGATACTGACGATTACTTCTCCCGGATAGTCCGTATTGAAGTAAGATATGGTGGCGAGACCGTTTTCGTCTGTAATAATATGAGGTTCCCAGAATATGGTTTTCCTATGATCAGGGGAGAAATTCAGTGGCTGATCATAAGCTGGGACGTAGAAGTCGCGGGCGATATGGTAGCCTTGTATATCAAAGCTGAAAATTCCGTTGGGAACAATGGACGGTAGCTCCGATCCAATCTTTGTAAAGAAGAGCAGGGCACCCGACTGGGCTCCCATGCCCAACACCAGGGCCTCGGGGCCTTTCATTACTTCAAGTCTTTCCATAACTTCAACGGGTACGGAAAGCATGGTACTCATTTCTACCAGTGAGTTATCCAGATAGATCAGGGGTAAGGTACCGCTGGTAGAAGTGCCGGTACTGTCCTGTTGGTCACCAAAGGGGCTAGCGGTGGTGCCACGGATCAATGGTCCATTGGGGGTCATTCTAAGACCAGGTACACGTCCATTCAGGTATTGAAATACATTCCCCCGCTTGCTTCCTTTTGTAAGCTCCTCAAATTTTACGGAATAGGATGGAGTACCATAGAGAGATTCCCTTACCGGAGAAAGCCCCGATGTATCGGCAGCCTCGAGAGTATTCAGGGCTTCGTTGGCTTCTTTCAGCCGACTATTCGACAGGTATTTGTTGAGTCCTGCAGCAGCCAATGTATAGCCCGGATCATGGATGTCAACAGACCGGGAAATGAGATCAAAGTTAACTGGAGCGGATAAGTCGGCACTATCTATTTCAAAGCTCACTTTTTTGTTCCCTTTTGGACTCAGGCCCTTGAGCATTACTTTGGCATTGTCCTGAGGATTGACTCCTTCAAGATGGAAATAGCCCTTTTTATCGGTAATGGCTACAATGGCAGTAGCCTCCTCTCCTTTGTTATTGATAGAGGTGACAGATCCGTTTTTCACTCCTTTCTGACGTCCCTGAATCAGAAGCCTGCCACTGACGTCTATGCCTTGTTCAAACCCGTAGGGCGGAACAGCTTCCAGGGCTTCCTGCAATTTTTCCCAGCGAAAACGAGTCCAACCATTGGTCAGCATCACCAGATCCAGATGCTGTTGGCGATAAGGGTTGTTATGGTCAAAGTAGTAACCGGGGTTGTGGATATAACCTTTCAGGTCGGATGATAAGAGCAGGTAGCTGTCTATGTGTTGAGGTGTGCTTTGTTCTGGGACATTGAGGTCGTGAAGGGCCGCCATAGAGAAGCTGCCTGAAACGGGGTTGCCGTCCTTGTCGGTGACTTTGACAACAAGTTCCGTTTTCCCCCTGGCACTGGCCACCGTCTGGCTAGTGCTGATATCTATATTCAGTACATCCTCTTTTTGATTAAAAATGAGCCTTTCGGCTACTGGTTGGCCTTCTTGTGTGAAAATAGTGAGTTGGACGATTCCATCTGCCAGTAGAGACTTGGGTACAACCAGTGTTTTTTCTCCATTTTCCAGCTCAAACTGTAGGGTGTAGTTAACCCAACCCTTCGACTGGGCAATTAAAAACAAGGAAGCGGCCGACTGACCATCAGAGGACCGGATTTTAAGGATGGCATTCTCTTCATCAATCCTGTTGTCCACAGAAAAGGCCAAACCTGCTGTCGCCTGAAAGGGTAAAATGGTCTTAACCTCGTGATCATCAAGCTGGACGGTGTAGGTGGTGTTGGTGGTCGGAACAAACTCAAAGAAACCCATGCCATCATGCGAGGATTCAAAGTTGATGGATATATTTCCGTTGCTATCCTCGAATACGCCCGATACATTCACGGGCAGGCCGTTTTTGCCAATGGCTTTAAAGGCTACTTTCTGTGAAACTCCGGCTATAAGCTGGCCACCCTCAGGAAAAAACTGAAGATCGGGATTAAGTGAGGTCTTTGCATTAGCAGATGGCTCAGCGATCAGTTCAGTTTCCTCATGATGAACCTGAATTACCTTTCTGAAAAAATACTCCTGAGCGCTGTTGCGCATCCAGGTCGTATAAGCACGCAGGATATATTTACCAGGTTTCATCAGCTCGGGAAGTTCCATGCTGCCAGCAGCCATACCATTTTCTGAGCGCAATATATGGCTGTTTATCACGCGATCACCATCCAGCAATTCAATATGTATGTTCTGACTCAAAGGCGAGGGCTGATGATTTGGTCCGGCCATAAGATAGGCCTTGTACCAGATGGTCTCTCCGGGGAAAAAGTCATTACTCTGAGAGTGGATGTAGACTTTCTCTACAGGTTGTTCTTCGGTAAGCCGCCTTACATCGTTGAGAAGGCTTACCTGGGCCAGGTTATCTTCTAAGACGAGGGTATCGTTGCTCACATAGTCAAATGGCAACATTTGGTACATGCCTTCCTTACTCCACTGACCGAAGAGTTTTATGCTTGATGGATTAACCAGGACACCATTATTGAAAACATATACATAGTCTTCAAGGAGCTTGATTTTTGAGTTTTGAAAACCTCCGTTTTTTACAAACTCTCTTCCATAGTTTACGTCAATGATCTCACCAAAATTGATCCGTTTGATATTGGGATTTTCAGTGGCCTCGACTGTGAAGTTCATAGGTAGATTTTTATCGTCCAGCTCAAGCTTTCGTTCGTCACCGTCTTTATAGAAGTCCTCAGACTCTTCTTCGGGGTCTTTTCTGGTCAGGTAGGCCTGGAAACCTTCTTCTTCCAGTTCCTGAGCGATCAGAGACTTGAAAAAATGCCTGATTGACCCGTTGAATACACGTTGTCGGTTTTCTGTCCAATAAAGGTCTTCGGCAGGATTGTTTGTAGGTTTCGGAGAGAATTTAGGAAAGCCCAAAACCATATTGGTGGGCTTGCTCATCAGCAAGTCTTTGAGATAGTAGCTGATTTTATAACCGAGGTAGTCGTTGTCAATGTTCAGTGTATAATCATGGGTAGACTGAATGATCCCCGCTGAGGTTTTGGTAAGCTCAATGTCCTGCTCATTTTCTATACTGATATGGCTGACCCGATAATCTTCACCAAAAAAGAACTCTTTGAATTTTTTCAGGTTGCGTCTCCGCTGGCTCAGATCCTTAACGTTCGTCACATATACGGTCTCGAGGGTAGTGGTGCTTTCTCCTAATCGTACTTCCAGATTGACTGGTTTTTGGTTCAGCTCTATTACCTCTACATGCTTTTTATATGATACATGTGAGAGCACGAGCTCGTACACTCCTCCCGGAATATTGGTGAGCGTAAAGGTACCTGTAGAGTTGGTGGTAATGCCTTTTGTATAGCCCGAAAGGTATACATAGCAACCGGAGACAGGTTTTTTAGTCTTGGCATCTAGGACTGTTCCGCTAATGGTACCTCTGTTGACTGATTGACTCACGAGCTGGGTATAAGCCAGCAGCAATACTGCTGATATAAGGAAGTACCTTTTCAACTGCTTCAAAATATATTTATGAAGATAACCCATTAATACCTAAGCAAACGCAATTAGGCAATAAGGGAACAGTTGAGCATATTGGAGAGAGACTTATTCCCTGTTAATGACCTCGTACTGACAATTGCCAATACCGGGAACCCCATCCAGAGAAATGCCCTCTATGAGCACTTTGATCATATTCAGGTCATCAGAGTTGTAAAAAGAAACGGTGGCTTCTCCCTGCTCATTTGTTTTGATCACGGGTTGCCAGTGGATGGCAATACGATAATCCGGAACCCCTGTTTCCTGGTAGTCAACATCATATTGGGGTACATAAAAATCTTTGGCTATGTGGTAACCGGCTACTGTAAATGCCTGAATTCCCTTGGTTTTTACGTAGTTGAAAGCTGAAACCCCCGGTTTGGTAAAGAACATCATGGCTCCTTTTATACCATTGGCACCAAAGGCCGCAGCATCCGGACCTTTAAATACCTCTACCCTTTCAATAATACTGGCTGGCAAGCCTGCAATGATCTCTATGGTAACCGGTACATTGTCCAGAAAGAGCATGGGGTTATTTTCGTTTGAATTGATAACGCTCGACAATGGCAGAAAACCTCCGGTATCTTCTCCATCGCCCAAAGTGGCTGTACTCATGGTCACGGTACGGATTTCGATAGTGGAGGCTACATCGTTGTCTGAAATAAGAACCCCGGGGAGTCTTCCTTTTAAAAATTTGAGCACATTGGTACCTGCATAGCTTCTCACGGCATCAGTCACATCCATTGAAAAGGAAGGCGGACCGTATAGCGAAAGCCGTTTAGGTTCTTCTTTTTCTGCTTCAACCACTACCGTTTCCAATATCTGGAGTGTACTCAGGTAATCTTTGTTATCCTTTGCCAGAAAGGGGGTGACTGAAGGTGAAGTTGTCAATCCACTGCCTTCGTTGGGGTCGAAGGCCAGGTCGTCTTCTGAGGTCGCTGGCGGGTTTTGTAAGGTCACCTCTTTGAAGAGAGGGATGCTGGGAATTTCCCGCTTTTCAAGATCTACCTCAAACTGCACACTTTTACCGTTTTTACTGGTCTGACCTCTCAGCAAGAAGGCTTGCTCTTCAAAGGGAGCTGCGTCTTCAATCAGAAATTCTCCCTTTCTGTTTGTTGTAACCACCAGGGTTTCCGGGTTTTCGGAAGTGTTGTTAATATAGGTGACAGTGCCGTTTTTCACCGGTTTTTTGCTGTTTTCTACCAGCATTCGTCCACTGATATCAATCCGTTGTCCATAGTCTGGCTCAATCGGGTTTTCAACGAGAGATTCGAGCTCATCCCAACTGAAACGGGTCCAGCCGTGTGTCATCATTACGAGGTCCAGGTTGCGGTTTTTAGCAGGAGATATCGATTCGAAATAATAAGCCGGGTGATGAAGGTAGCCTTTGATATCTGAATTCAGCAGCAGGTTTGAAACGATATGATCATTGGGAGCGGTTTGAAAAACTCTTTCTGTGTTGAAGGCGGTTAGCGAGAAATTCCCTTCCACAGGTGCTCCATTTTCATCGGTCACCTTGATCTTTAATTTGGTGATTTCTCTTGCCTTATAGCTTTCCTTGTCAGGTTCCACGGCAATGTTGAGGGTAGACTGGCCTCTGCTGTAGAAGAGTCGTTCAGCCAGTGGATTTCCTTTTTTGTCGAACAGAGTGAGGTGATTGATTCCCTCTCTGAAAGTAGATTTAGGTACAGTCATGCTTGCCACATTTTCTACGAAATCCACCGAGGAGGTATAATTGAGCCAGCCTCGGGCATGTGCGATGAGAAACAGATTTTCGGCTTTGATCTTGCTACTTTTTCTAATCGTGAGGCTTAAATTGTCTTCACTGCTCAGGTTGTCCAGTTGAAGGGTAACGCCCGCTGTTTCCGCAGTGGGTATTTCAAACCTTTCGGCCGACTGATCCAGTTGTACATAGTAATTCTCACCCGATTGGGGTGTCAGTGAGAAAGTGCCCATGCCATCGTGTCGGGTAAAGAATTGAGCTATTTGCTCATCTGCCCCGTTAAATACTTTTCCATTGACTGGTACTGGCATACCGTGCTCGTCAATGGCTTTAAATGCCACTGTTGAAGCAAGGTTGTCTACCAGATATCCACCTTCCGGAAAAAGCTGCAGATCAATATCTTCTGCCTTTTTTATACCGGAAGTAGCTCCGCGAATACTGTTTACACTGATCTCTTTGCGAAAGAAATATTCCGGGCTGCCATCTTTCATGCTCTGGGTGTAGGCCTGGAGTACATAGCTGCCTTCTTTCAGTCCCTTTTCAAGCTCAATAGAGCCATGGGCAAAACCTTCTTCGGAAATGAGCATGAGTTGTTTCAGTACCTTCTGATCAGGGTCGAGCAGGTCTACATAAATATTGTGACTCAGGGGAGATGGCTGATGGAGGGGTCCTGCCACCGCATAGGCTTTAAACCAGATGGTTTCATCGGGATAGTAGTCTGACCGATTGGTATGGAGATAGACCTTTTCTATGGGTTGCTCCTCGGCAAGTTTATTAAGCTGAGCAAGTCTGAGCTGGCGCTCGGCATTGTCTTCCAGCACCAGGGTGTCATTGCTCACAAAGTCATAAGGCAATAGCTCGTAGGTGCCTTCATCGGCCCATTGTCCAAAGAGCTTGATGGCTGAAGGGTTGACCACCACACCATTGGTATAGATATAAATATAGTCTTTGACCATTTTGAATTTGGAGTTTTGATAGCCGCCCACCTTGCCGAATTCTTTGGTGTAGTTTACTTCTACGATCTGAGCAAAATTGACCTCTTTGATGTTGTCAAACTCTGTGTCGTTGATGGTAATGCTTATGGGGAGTTTTTTGGAGTCAATCGGGATTTTCTGCCCTAGCTGTTCTTCATAGAAATCCGTCTTTTCTTCCTCGATTACTTCAGGGTCATCGCGTGTGAGGAAAGCCTCAAAACCACTTTCTTTGAGCTCTCCTTTGAGCAACGCTGCAAAAAAATGCCGGAGTGATCCATTATAGGCGCGCTGACGATTCTCCATCCACATCAGCTCCTGGGTAGGATTCTTTGAGTCTTGTGCCGTGAATTTCGGAAAGCCCAGCACCATATTGCTGCCGCTGCTTAGCAGAAACTGCTTCACATAGTATTCCAGGTCATAACCCAGGTAGTTGTTTTCTACCTGCAATACATAAGGGTTTTTAGATTCAATAATGCCGTCTTTCTCCTTGGAGAGATCGATGATATCTTCGTTTTTGATGAAGATATTTGATTCCAGATACTGTTTTCCAAAAAAGAACTCCTTGAACCTTTTGAGGGCCCTTCTTCTTGCTGCCCGGTCTTTTTCATTGGTAACCACTACTGAGTTAAGAGCCGTAGGGTTAAGAATCAGACTTGATTTAATGCTTACGTCTTGTCCTTTTACCTCTATGATTTCTACATGTGCTTTATAGTTGACGTGAGAAAAGACAAGCTCATAAATACCATCGGGTACATTGGAGATTTCAAAGAAGCCCTTGGCATTGGTGAAAGAGCCCTTTGATGTGCCGGACAGGTATACATTACAATCTCCAATTCCTTTTTGAGTATTGTAGTCAATTACGGCTCCTTTAACTTTTGATTGTGCCTGAACAAAGACTGGCAACAAACACAAAAAGAGCAGGGTGGAGAACTGTCTTAAGTGGTTCATTTTTTTCGGTTTGTAGACCTATAACGCAATCATCGTCAATGGTCACCTATTTGTTATTGATTTTTAACCAAAGGTAACGCAGAGGAGACGTTTAAATTCCAAATCGGGATAAATGAGGCTAAATCTGAGGAAAAGAGGGGCACATTTGCGCCCCTGACAGTCAAAAATCTGACCTGATTGAAAAGCCGGAGCTGCCAAAACCTGTGTTGCCCGAAAGTGAGATACCCTGCAGGTCTATGGTGACATAGCCGCTTTGGTCGGGGGTATAAAAATCAATCATGGCTTCACCATCCGAATTGGTACTGATCATTGGCGCCCAGAAAATGGTAGCTCTTTCATCAGGGATATAGCGCTGTCTTCGCTTTGTGTCATAGCGCGGGGCGTAGAATTCTCGTGGAGCATGGTAGCCTGGCAGCTTAGTAAAGAGCATGCCTGGCCTGGGCTGATTTTCGAACATCTTCTTGCCCTTCAGGGTATAGATGGCAATGGCACCACTGGCACCCCTTGTACCAAACATGGCGGCTGAGCTGCTCTTGTATATTTCCACATAGTCGATGTCGACCGCCTGTAGTTCATAAACCTGCTCCCAACCTATTTCCACATTGTCTAAAAAAACCAACGGAGCTCCCACGAAGGGCCCCTGTCTCAGGCGAGGAACTCTGTAGATGGGGTCGTCTTTTATTGAAGGGTCGATGCCAATCTGTTGCTGTGCCGGCAGCATGGTAAAACCGGCCACCCTGCCAAGCAACAGGTTGTAGGGGTCTCTTCCTGATTTTTGCTCAAAGGGAATTTCATCGAAGTTGAGATAAGATTCGCCTTCGCCATACTGTGATTGAAGTACCCGGTATTTTTCCTTCCGTTTATCAGCCGTAACCGTTACATCTCCCAGATAGGTGATGCCGTTGACCCTGCGATAGGTGCTGTCAATTTGTAAGGCGGTCTTCGCGTATTTCCTGAATGCATCTACCCTGAGTGGGTTATCGAAAACTGAATTAATCTCATAGCTGTTTTTGAGAGGGAGTACCTCGAAAGAACTATCGATTCTGAACTTTACATTTTTCATACCGGCTCTTTGAAAGCCCTGCAGCCTGAGCATGGTGGTATCGTAGAAATGAAGGTTTTGGAATTTAAAATAGCCTTGCTCGTCAGCCAGGGCATAAGGAGTTTCGGCAGTACCCTGACTGGCGTTGACCACCAGTACTTTTCCATCCTTGGCCGGCCCTCCGTTATTTTTCATTAGTTGTCCTTCCAGATTCAGGCCTATTTCTACCGGGTAGTTATTTTCAGGCTCGGATTGGCCGAGGTCCGACCAGTCAAAGCGACTCCATCCGTTGACCATCATCAATAAGTCTAATTGCTGATTCGCCTCCTCATCTCCGGCAAAATACTGTGCAGGGTCTTTGATATGGCCGGGAAGATCAGAGCCAAGCAGCAGATGGGTGCGAATGTTATAAACCGACTGATCATTTTGTACCAGACCCGCATTGAAGGCAGAGAGTGAAAAAGATCCCTGAACCGGCTTACCGGTCTGGTCGGTTACTTTAATGCCTACAGTGGCCAGTTCGCGAGGGCCATAGCTGTCTTTATTGGGGCTTACTTTTACCACCAGACCTTCCTGCTTGTCTACAAAGACGAGCCGTTCTCCTATTGGCTGCATGGCCTCATTGAGCAATGCTACATGGGTAATTCCCTCCGGTAGGTTGGTTTTATTAATCTTGGAAAAGCCTCGGGTACCTGTCAGGCGAATTTGCGAGGCGTAGGTAATATAACCCCTGGTATGGGCAACCAGATAATAGGCTTTCTTGTTTGGTTGATTGCTCTTAAGGCTGACGGTAATAAAATCTTTGTTCCGGGAATTAGCGGAGAGCACAATGCCTGAAGGCGCTATTTCCGGTAAATTAAAACGTTCCGTAAATCCATCGATCATGGCATAATAGCCCTCTGTTTTGGGCAAAAAGCCTACCATACCTCGGCCTTCATGGCGCGTGCTGAAGGTGATCACTTCCTGATCGTTCTTATCAAATATTTTGCCTGAGTACTGCTTGTCTTTGGTGTCTACGCCAGTTAGCTCAAAAGCCAGTCTGGAAGATACCTCCGACACCAAATGTCCGCCCTCGGGGTAGAATTTAAGTTCAGGGTCTGTCGCTATGGTTTTGGCTACAATGTCTTGCCCGGGCTTAAGGGAATAGATTTTGATTTTTTTGCTGAAGAAAAAATCCTGTTTTTGATTCTTCATCCAGTTGGTATAGGCCCGCAGATAGTAGTTGCCTTGTTCCTGATTTCGGGGAATGACCAGGCTTGCCTTTGACATGCCTTCTTCCGATCGGAGAGTGAGTCTTTTGGTCAGCTCGCCAGCCTCGTTCACCAGCTCTACATAAAGGGTCTTGCTGAAAGGGGAGGGCAGGTGTCCCGCTCCGGCTACCAGATACGACTTAATCCAGATGGTCTCAGCCTGGGCATATTCGGTTTTGTCCAGGTGGAGAAAAACTTTTTCGACCGGGTTGTTTTCCTGATAGGTCTGGAAACTTTTGAGAAAATTTGTGAGGTCTTCCTGCTGAGCGAAGGCGGGGGCCAGCACCAATGTGAGGAGTAGGGAGAATAGGGTTTTCTTAAGCATGAGTCATCATGTTTTTGTTTACAAACGGCTGCCAATTTCTTCCCTCTCCTTTAGCAGACTCTATTAACTGGGCTTTGCCAGGCGGTTAATACTAATTGCTAACGTCCTGGTGGACTGAATTGTTTTCTGACCGGGTCTAAGGTCATAGAAGGAGAAGTATGGATCTGCGACCGTGGGTTCAGAGATTGGACCTGATGGAAAAACCTGAATTGCCAAAGCCCGGTTTTCCCTTGAGTGAAATGCCCTGAACGTCTATGGTGACATAACCGCTTTGATCGGGGGTATAGAACTGAATAGAGGCTTCCCCTTTTTCGTTGGTCACGATCATGGGGGCCCAGAAAACCGTGGCGCGCTGGTCGGGTATATATTGCTGCCGATTTTCCTGATCGTAAACGGGAGCATAAAACTCTCTGGGGGCATGATAGCCCATAAGCCTGGTGTTGAGCATACCGGGCTTCGGGGTTTGTTCAAACAGCTTTTTACCCTTAAGGGTGTAAATGGCTATGGCACCACTGAAGCCACGGCTACCAAAGGCGGCCGTAGAGCTGCTTTTATATACCTCTACATAGTCGATGTCGGTGGCCCGAAGCTCATAAACGGCATCAAAGGTGACCTCATTGTTATCAATGAACAATAGGGGAGCACCTACAAAAGGGCCTTGTCTGAGCCTGGGCATGCGATAGATCGGGTCTGAGAGCAGTGCGTTCAGGCTATCAGAAACTCCGGGTCTCGCGGTAACACCCCTGTCAGAAGCTGAGGGTCTTTGAAGAGAAAAACCGGGTATGCGCCCCATCATCACCGTAAAGGGGTCTCTGCCCGATTTTTGCTCAATGGACAGTTCATCAAAGTTGAGATAGGACTCACCCTCTCCGTATTTCGATTGAAGCACCCTGTATTTTTCTTTGCGCTTGTCAGCTACTACGGTTACATCTCCCAAGTAGGTAATACCATTGACCCTGCGATAGGTACTGTCTATGTAGATGGCAGTTTTGGCGTACTTTTTATAGGCCGTTACGCGCAGCGGATTTTCGAAAACGGAACTGGTCTCATAGAGGTTAGTCAGAGGGAAAATTTCAAAGGCACTGTCAATCTTAAAGCGCACATTTTTCATGCTTGCTCTTTGAAAACCCTGAAGTGTGAGGCGGGTGGTGTCGTAGTATGTCAGGTTGTCAAACCTGAAATATCCGTTTTCGTCTGCCAGGGCCATGGGCGCATTGGCCTCTTCCTGATTGGTGTTGATCAGGAGTACACGCCCATCTTTGGCAGCACCCCCGTTGTTTTTCAGCAATTTTCCCTGTAGTGTCAACCCCGTTTCTATGGCATGGGTGGGCTCTTTCAGCTCGCCTATGTCCGACCAGTCAAACCTTCTCCATCCATTGACCATCATCAGGAGGTCCAGTCTGTCCTGCGACTCCCGGTCATTGGCAAAATACTGAGAGGGATCTTTGATATGGCCCTTCAGGTCTGAGCTGAGTAGCAGGTTAGTCGCAATATTATAATCGGGCTGGTCATTTTGTACCAGGCCCTGGTCGAAGGCTGAAAGGGAAAAAGAACCCTGAACGGGTAGGCCCTGAGCGTCTGTAACCTTTACACTCACAGTGGCGATTTCCCGGGTGCCATAGTTGGTTTTGTCCGGGCTGATTTCGACTTTCAGATTTTCATCGGGGTTGATAAAGGCCAGTCGCTCGGCTACCGGGGTCAGGGCTTTATCGAGCACAGTAATGTGGGTAATACCCGCTGGTAAGGAGGTTTTGGGCACCTTGACAAAGCCACGTGTGCTCGTCATCTGTACCTGTGAGGCATAAGTGATATAGCCCCGGGTATGGGTAATGAGGTAATAGGGCTCACAGCCGATTTCATTGCTTTTGATGGTCACAGTCAGGTAGTCATCCCGCTTGTTGTTCGCAGACATGACCAGACCGGTGGAGTTTATCCTGGGTAGGGCAAAACGCTTGTCTGAACCATTGATCCGTGCATAGTATTCGGCTTCCTTGGGTACAAAGCTAAAGAGTCCTCTGCCTTCGTGGCTGGTGCTGAAGCTGGCTACTTCCTCATCGCGATTGTTGTAAAGCGTGGCAGTATGAACTTGCTCTTCGGTGTCTATGCCGTAGATTTCAAAGGCTACTTTCGAGGCTACATTCTTTACCAAATGTCCTCCTTCAGGGTAGAACCTGATATTGGCAGCTGCTATGATGGTGGCTGGGGTAATGTTTTTATCCGGCTCAATAGAATGAACCTTGATTTTTTTATTGAAGAAGAAGTCCTGACCGGCATTTTTCATCCAGTTGGTATAGGCCCTGAGGTAGTAATTGCCCTGAGGCAACTGCCGGGGAATAAGCAGACTGGCTTTTGACATCCCTGCCTCCGAACGTAGTATCAGGCGCTCTACCATGTCGCCTTTCTCGGAAAGCAGCTCTACATATACATTCCGACTCAAAGGGGAGGGCAGGTGGCCAGGTCCGGCTACAAGGTATGACTTGATCCAGATGGTTTCTGCCTGTGCATATTCTGTTTTATCGAGGTGTAGGAAAATCTTTTCTACAGGGTTGGTGTCATGGTACTCCTGAAAGGTTCTGAGGAAATTGGTGAGCTCTGTCTGGCCTTGCGCGAGGCTTTGATAAAGGAGTAATGGTAAGAGGCAAAGCGGGAGGAGGATTCGTTTTAGCATGGCGTTTCTATTTTTGGGTATTGGGTATTGGGTATTGGGTATTGGGTATTGGGTATTGGGTATGGAATGCAAGGAGCAAATGCTGTGTGCTCAGAGGTCCATATAGTTCACGAGGCTGTATGGAAAGTGTGCGCGACACATCTATATCAAGATAGTAAATTTGAGGCTAAAACAGAAGGGACGTGTATAAGGGGGGCTTGTAGGTGCTCAGATTAAGGGTTTTTTGACCTGGAAGGACTGTTTTTGGGACATCAAGGGCGTGTTTCTCTTCTAAGCCACTTTTTAGTATATGTATAAGCCCACAGGTCATCTAAAAAGATAAAAGCCAGTTATAAATCTGCCTTGATGCCAGGTATGCATATGTTCTTGGTGAGACCAGATATTTGGAGGTGCTATCGACTATCGGGCATCGTAGTTTATGGCTCTATAGTCATACCAGTTTTGATTTCTTTAGGTATTGGGAACATTTGCTTTTCTTTTCTAATCTCATGTCCAGCGAACTCTTCACTGTCTAGGAGCATGCATGATAGCGAGAGTATTGTTCCATCTACTAAAATAAGCTTCCAGTAGTAAAAATGTCCGAAACCAAGAAGATCCATTCTATCGTCATACTTTGGAGGAGAGACAATCTTGATGACTTCCTTAATTTGACTTGAGTTGAAAGACAGATCAATTCCTTCTTTCTTGTATCGGTACTCTTTGTTTAAGGCATTTATAGTAAAAGAAGCTCCCGTGCTTATTTTTTGATGACATACTGACAGAACAATCAATGGAAGCAAATGAATCAAACCTACCCACAACCAAGTTCCACCTACGACTAGCAACAGGTCATCAGAATTGACATTGAACCAGTTTATTCCCAACATGGTAAAAACTGATATTACAGTAATCAACTTACCTAATGGGTACCATAAATACTTTTTACGCTGAGAATTACTCAATCTACACTCAATTGTCATACCATTAAAATCTGGGGTTCCATCTCATAAAATCATTGAGCCTTCTTTTAAACTGTTTCTCCTCATTCGCATTTGCAAATGTGAATGTCTAAGCTCCATGTTTTTGACGCATTGATCCAACTCCTCTTCATTCGTGTTTATAAATCTCATTTCAAAATGTAGTACCCACCTGATGGAAGAGTGTTACTTTCAAATTTCCATTCAGGCCCTGTCTCATATTCATTGTCGTCCTCAACCCATTTAAGGTTAGACTTATTCCTGGAGAACCACATTTTTACTTTAGCCTTAAACTCTCTTCTATTGCCTTTGCTTTCTCTAACATATCGCCAGTAATCCCATGCACCATTGTTTTTTCCGTCATTAGGGATAAAATCTGAATAAGGTACTCCTTTGATAATTCCTCCAATGGCCCACATACAAACATCACCCACGGCATAGTAACCACCAAAATTAGGTACCACAGCTGTTGTCAATGTATGATCATCTAGTTTCTCAATCAAAAATGGAATAACCTCTGACCTTCCTTTGATTAACTCCCAGTAAATACTATCACCTGACAGTTTGAATGTATAAGGCATTTCTTCAATTGTTGAAATCTGATTAACAAGCATAGCCCAATCGACTTTGTTAACCTCGTGAACCGAAGAGCAAGACACGAGGGAAAAGCAAATCATGACTGTATATAGTTTTATCATAAGTTTTAAGTGCGGTTTTCAGGCAGGAGTTTTTTCTTCCCGAAAATAGAATAACGCAAATTTTACCTCCCTTATTCGCGTTTGCAACGCGAATGTCTTGGCTCTGCATCTAATCATTTGAACTTTAAGAACTCTCTGCCTCCACGTAATTGATTGCGGCATCCAGGTTAAGGACTTTTTATTACCTGGATAAGACGCTTTCCGGGTATAAACTAAGAGATCACTTCTCAGGGTGGTACTCAAAAGGGAGTGATTCAAGCATGCCTTCGAGGGTCCAGAAGCCATTGACCAGCAGTACATTGGGGTTCATAATAACTCCATTTTTATGAACTCTGAGGGGCTCGCTCAACATCACTTCGCTGGATTGTGGGTCACCATACTGGTCCTCCTCGTTGAAGAATATAATCTCCAGCATGCCTTTAAACGAAATCTCAAACACTTTTTCACTCACTGGGGTGATGTTGATATTCTTCTTATAAATACCCTGATCTTCATAGCGAAGCTCTTCTTTGTTATCAATCATTCCACTGGCCATTTTGCCCCTGGCCAGCTGAGGTTGCAGCGTGGCCCCATAGCCTTCTTCGTCCATTTTATGATCTATCAGCGCCTTAAAGAAGTGCCGGGTAGACCCCTGGTAGGCTTTCAGCCGGTTGGCTTTCCAACGCGATAGCTCCTGCTCGTCAGCGGGTGTCATTTCTTTGAAGTTACTAAAGCCGAGGTAGGTTTTTACCTCCGAGAGTTCAAATTTTATCAGCTGAAAATATACTTCGTAACCCAGGTATTTATTCTGAATATCCAGGGCGGGTCGGTTATCTACAATAAGGTCACGTCCCTTCTTGTCCATAAACTCAATCAGGTAGTCGTTTTCTATGGTGATCAACGCTTCCTTATAGCCTTCCCCAAAGAAGAACCCTTTAAATTTTTTCAGATCCCGATTCCATTTCCGATCCTTCTTAGCGCTTATCACTACCTCATCCAGCAGGGTTTCCTCTGTTTTGAGCGAAACATCCAGTCGCCTGTTCGATCTGTTTGCATCGAAATTGATCGTGCGGGTCTGGTAACCTACATGAGAGAAGATAAGCTGAAAGGCTTCCTGCTCTATGCCGGTAATGGCATACTTCCCGTCCGCATCAGTGTCGACTCCTTTTTCACTGCCTGCAATAAATACATGTACTCCGGCTATAGGGCTTTTGGTATCCCGGTCTGTTACTGAGCCGCTAATATCGATCGTATCATTGCAATCGGGGCAGCCTAAGCCCAGAAAGAGTGATAGTATGATTTGCAGAAAAGACATCATGATGGTTTGACTGACTCAAATTATGATTTTCAGTCGAGATCGTCATCCTTTTCCGGGGAGTGGTAGCAGACAAAATGTAAGGTTATTGAGAGTTTTAGACTATTTTACTGCCAAAGTGTCCTATTTTGATACAGTATCCCTGAGGGTTCAGCCAAATTTTCCGGTTTTCATGGCTGGACCTGCTTTTGATAAAGAAGGGTAACCTGCATAACAGGGTAGAAAAACAGTATAAGAGAAATGGATTTTAAGCAATATACGATCAAGTCACAGGAAGCCATCCAGAAGGCTGCCGAGCTGGTGGCTGCTTATGAGCAGCAAGCCATAGAGCCGGGTCATCTTCTGAAGGCGATCCTTTTATCTGATGAGAACGTGATGTCTTTTCTGATAAAAAAACTGAGTGTGAACAGGGTACAGCTTGAAACAAAGCTGGAAGAGACGGTGAAAGCATATCCGAAAGTAAGTGGCAGTCAGCAACCATATCTGTCTAACGATGCCCATGGAGCACTTACCAGGGCAGTGGGCTATCTAAAGGATTTTGGGGATGAATTTGTGGCCATTGAGCATATAGTGTTGGGATTGCTGGCAGGTAAGGAGAAAGTAGCGGACTTGCTGAAAGAAGCCGGTTTTGGCAAGAAAGACCTGGTGGCAGCTATCAAAGAACTGAGGGGCGGTAATAGTGTCACCGATCAGCATGCAGAGTCGAAATACCAGTCACTTAATAAATACTCTAAGAACCTGAATGAGCTGGCCCGATCGGGGAAAATTGATCCTGTAATAGGTAGGGATGAGGAGATCAGAAGGGTGCTGCAAATACTTTCGCGAAGAACGAAAAACAACCCTATTCTGTTGGGGGAACCCGGTGTGGGTAAGACAGCCATAGTAGAAGGAATGGCACAGCGCATAGTGGATGGTGATGTGCCAGAAAACCTGAAGAGTAAAACACTCATATCCTTAGATATGGGCCTTTTGGTGGCTAGCGCCAAATTCAAGGGGGAGTTTGAAGAAAGACTCAAGTCGGTGATCAAAGAGGTACAGGATTCTGATGGAGAAATTATTCTCTTCATCGATGAAATTCATACCCTGATAGGCGCTGGCGCAGGTGGTGAAGGGGCCATGGATGCGGCCAACCTGCTGAAACCTGCCCTGGCAAGGGGCGAACTTCATGCGATTGGGGCTACCACCCTGAAAGAGTACCAGAAGTACATTGAGAAAGACAAGGCCCTCGAGCGTAGATTCCAGACGGTAATTGTAGATGAACCCAATATGGAGGATGCTATTTCCATACTACGAGGCATCAAAGAAAAGTATGAGGTGCACCATGGAGTGCGCATCAAGGATGACGCTGTAATCGCTGCAGTAGAGCTTTCTACAAGGTATATATCAGACAGGTTTCTGCCGGATAAGGCCATAGACCTCATGGATGAGTCGGCAGCCAAACTTCGAATAGAAATTGATTCGTTGCCTGAAGAGCTGGATGAGCTGCAGCGAAGGATCATGCAGTTGGAGATTGAAAGGGAAGCGATCAGGCGTGAGAAGAACAAGGATAAGGAGTCGGTATTGTCTAAAGAGATTGCGGAACTTTCTGAGAGAAGAGATAGTCTGAGGGCCAAGTGGGAGAACGAGAAGTCGGTGATTGTGGGCATCAGACAGGAGAAGGAGAATATTGATCGTTTCAAATCGGAGGCCGAGAAGGCTGAACGTGAGGGTGACCTGGGACGCGTGGCTGAAATTCGCTACGGCAAGATTGTGGAGAGCGAGCAAAAGCTGGAGGAGTGGAAACGCAAAATGCAGGAGATGCAGGGAGATACCTCTTTGCTGAAAGAAGAGGTGGAAGCTGAAGATATTGCCGAAGTAGTAGCCAAATGGACGGGTATTCCCGTATCGAAAATGCTGCAAACCGAGCGCGAGAAACTGCTGCACCTGGAAGATGAGCTGGGCAAAAGAGTGGCTGGGCAGAAAGAGGCGATTGTGGCCTTGTCTGATGCAGTACGCAGGAGCCGGGCCGGCCTTCAGGACCCTAAAAGACCGATTGGCTCCTTTATCTTTCTGGGTACTACCGGAGTGGGCAAAACCGAACTGGCCAAGGCTCTGGCCGAGTACTTGTTTAACGATGAGAATAACATGGTACGCCTGGATATGTCCGAATACCAGGAGAGACATGCGGTAAGCAGGTTGATCGGGGCGCCTCCTGGTTATGTTGGCTATGATGAGGGCGGACAACTGACCGAAGCGGTCAGAAGAAAACCCTATTCGGTGGTGCTGCTCGATGAAATCGAAAAGGCACATCCCGATGCTTTCAATATCCTTTTGCAGGTGCTGGACGATGGCCGATTGACTGATAATAAGGGCAGGGTAGCCAATTTCAAAAACACCATCATTATCATGACCACCAATATCGGCTCACACCTGATTCGGGAGAATTTTGAGAAGATTGATGAGGAGAATGTACTGGAGGTAATTGATGATACCCGCGATCAGGTTTTTGATATGTTGAAGAAGTCCGTCAGACCGGAGTTTCTCAACAGAATTGACGAGACCATCATGTTTATGCCTCTTAACAAGGCGCATATCCGACAGATTGTAGAGGTCCAGTTTGGATTGATCAGAAAGCAACTCAAAGACAATGGCATCGAAATAGAGGCCTCAGCAGAAGTGCTTGACCACCTTGGCGAACTGGGCTTTGATCCTCAGTTTGGAGCGAGACCTTTGAAGCGGGTGATCCAACGAGAAGTGCTGAATGAACTGTCGAAGCAAATCCTTTCAGCTAAAATTGAACGAGACTCGGTGGTGAGTGTGGACATGAATGCGGAAGGAAAGATTGAGTTTTTGAATCTTGAAAAGATATCTCTTAAAGAGGAGTTTGGAGACTAAAATGAGATTTTGATTAGTAGAGTAGAAAGCCGGTGTGAGAACATCGGCTTTTTTTTCTGGAAATAGTATTTATAAATATCTTATTTCACTCCTAGTACCTCTTTCGACATATGCATGGTTACCAGCATGTTGGGTACATCTACTACTTCAGCTATGTGCAAGTCGCCTGCCAGTGAGCAAAGCACATAGGCTTCTTCCCGTGAAAGATTGTGTTCCGCCTCCAGGTAATCTACCATATAGCTAATCGCTTTTTTGGTAGCACCATCTATGCTGGGTGCAAAGCCGGTAACTGCATAATAATCGGCAGTTTCATACTGTGGTTCTGCCAGGTACTTTTTGCCCTTGATTACTTCAATTTCATAGATGATTCGCATGGGAGCTTCTATGGCCGTACCACTTACCTCTCCCAGGCCTTGGGTGGCATGGGTGTCGCCTATGGAAAACAGGCCTCCTTCTACGAAAACCGGAAAATATACGGTAGTGCCTTCTACCAGGTGGGGATCGTCCATATTGCCGCCATTGGCCCTGGGTGGAATGGTAGAGAGCAGGGAATCGGTAGCCGGGGCCACGCCCATTACCCCTGGAAATGGTTTTAGGGGAAGCTTGATCTTGTCATTAAAATCAATGGTCGGGCTGTTTTTATCAATGGCAAAGGTCTTCAGATAAGGCTTGGTGAACTCATCGGCCAGGTAGCCGAAGCCGGGAAAGATTCCTGTCCAGCCCCATTCACCGGCTTCTATTTTGTGCAGGGTAACGGCTATTACATCTCCCGGCTGTGCGCCTTCTACAAAGACAGGTCCTGTGATGGGATGTATGGGTTCAAAACTCACATTGGCCACATCCTCAGTGGTAGAGTTCAGGGCCAGTTGTCCGTCAGTCGCCTCTTCCGTAAATGCCTCAATAATGGCCCCGCTGGATACGGTCAATACAGGTTCAATGGTGTTGCTGAACTTATTATGGGTTTGCTCAGTAGTGAGGGTATACTGAGGCTCGGGGTAGATTTTCTCGGTTGTTTGGACTTCTTGTTTTGCAGAACGAGTACAGGCAAACAATGCGGGTGCGAGTACAAAGCTTAATAATAGTTTTGATTTCATAGTCGGGTCGATTCAAAGTAAATTTAGTCAATCCATTTTGAGCTGCACAGAGATGCGGTCTGGTTGGTGAGGTCCTTTGGTTGAATAGTTCGGTTATTGAATCATCAGGATTATGATCCCAACTATTGCCAATACAGATTCTACTATCAAAAGATTCGTCCTTCTTTTGAAAATCAGCATTAAAAGAAAATGTGATATTATGATGATGACACCATAGAAGGTGATGCTCATCATGGCCAACAGACCCCAGCCTTCATGTGCTGCAAGGTCTTCGTAATCTGTTATTATGCCCATAATCCCCCTGAGAAAGATAATTAAGCCAATAAGCAGAAGAGGGTAGGCTATTTTTTTCACATCAGTCTATCTCAATATCAAATTGATTCAGAAGAGTTAATACTTCAGGAGAGGAAAACCGGGCTTTTTTAATCTGGTTATTCCAGGGGTCGAAAGCATAGCCATGGGCATTTCTGAAGTCTGCTTTGGATAAGTTGCAGCGCTCGAAGTTGCTACCGACCAGACTGGAACCTGTGAAGAATGAACCGGACAGGTCTACCTCCACAAAATCGCATTCTTTGATCTCACAGTTGAGGAAGCGCGTTTTGGGAATTTTCAGATCTTTGAAATGCGAATAGCTGAGCTGGCAGTTTTCAAAAGAAACAGAGAAGAGCATTTTGCTAATGTCTTCGAAATCAATTCCGCTCAGCCGGCAAGCCTTAAAACTCAGGTCCTGCCATTTGGCATTGATCACCTTTACGGTATTCAGATTACAGTTTTCAAAGCTGCAGTTTTCAAAGCTGGCCTGCCCAAAATCAGCATTGGTAAAGTCACAATTGGCAAAGTGACATTCATCGTAGTAGTGTCCTCTCAGGCTGGCTTCGGTGAAGTCCTGAGAGGTAAAGGTTTGTTCGCTATAATCCGACATGACTGCTATTTTTTTGCCAGCCAGGCATCTCTTCTTTCTTTTGCTTTTTTGCTGGCGTTCGCGTCTAACTGGCTTCTGAACTGTTTGGCTTCTGTCAGGGTTACCTGTGCAGTTTTTTCATCGCCCCACATCTTTTTGTAGATTATTTCTACGGTCTGACCAGGATTAAATTTTGCCAGTAATGTCCTTATTTTGATGTTTTCCCGAAGCTTTTCTCCTCCAATACTCAAAATCACATCTTCCTTTTCTATACCTGCCTTATATAGAGGTGAGCCTACCGCTGCATTGGAAGTCAACTGCCAGTTACCTCTCTGATTTGCCAGATTACCACCCAGTGAGGCATTGCCTGCTGCCTGATTTGAAAATGATACGCCCATATTCCGGAAGAGCGTTGCATAATCCGGCATCTGGCTATCAAAAATGTACTTGCCAAAAAAATCACTGGCGAAATCGGCTCCAGCATAATCTGCCAGTACTGCCTGCAGATCGCGTACCGTATAAGGAATTTCCGGCTTACCGTGTTTAAACCAAACTTGCTTCATATAATCATCCAGGTTAAGCCCATTGTCCATGCTGCGCAGGGTCATATCCAGGGCCAGGCCCAGTACCGAACCATAGGTATAGTAAGAGATAAAGATATTGCCATTGTTTGTAGGATCTATGGAGGTGGCTGCATCCACAAATGGAGCGCGATAGCTCATTTCAATTGGGTTGAAGAAATTTCTCCCTGGAGCATTCATTACATAGCCCACAGCGCCTCCAACTCCGCGCAAATACTGCTCCGAGGTAATGCTACCGGAGCGAGCGCGGATCAGATTGGTGTAGTAGCTGGTAAAACCTTCCGCAAACCAAAGCTCGCCAGACATATTGGCTTTCTCAAAATCAAAGGGTTCCAGCGATTTCGGGCGGATGCGCTCTACATTCCAGCAATGAAAAAACTCATGAGAAATTGTACCCATTGATTGACTGCCCAGTGCTCTTTCAATGGGGGCACCACTGACCACATAGGTTGAGTTACGATGCTCCATACCATCACCGCTGGCATTGGGCATATAGCATGAAAGGAAAGTGTATTCATCAAAATCATAATCAGGTAGTTCTCCAAATACCTTTTGTTGCTGTACTACCACGCCCATAAGCTCCTTAAAGTAAGCATCTACGGCTTTGTCATCTGTGCCATGCTTATGAAGTGCCAGTCTTATCTTCTGTCCGTCCACCATTTGTTCACGCATATGCAGGTCTGCTATTTCTGTTGGGCTGTCCATCAGGTAATAGGTATTGGGAGCATAAAAGGTGTTGTTCCCCAGGCCTTTGAGCTGGGTAGCCACCTTCCAGTTCAGGTCTTTCCGTACATTGAATTTTACCTTTACGGGTCGGTTGTCCAGTCCGCGGGCCCAGGCCAGGGTAGCCGGTATGTTCAGGTGGGCATGCGTTTCGTCAATGCCCGAATAGGTGCCACCTGCACGATTGGCGAACAGTGTGTATTTAAAGTTTACCGTACCATCATGCCCCGACACATTCCATTGATCGGGAGTAGGGCGAGTCACAGGAAGTGCATTACCCTTACTGTCGGTAGCAGATACGGAATATACATTTTTAGCAAACTCATGTACCGCATAGCGGCCGGGAGAGCTACGGCTCATGCGTACCTCCAGTACCTTGGTTTCAAGATTTGAGAATTTGATTTTGACCTCTGCTTCATGGTGTACGGCATTCTCAAAGGAGACTTCGTACTCGTTATAGGTCTGGGCTTGCAGTACAAGGCTGCAGCTCAATAACATCGCAATAAGTGTTGTTTTCAGTTTCATAGTTTATTGACTTAATCACCCTCTCCGTCCTTCGGACACCTCCCCCTCAGGGGGAGGATAAACAGAGCGGTTTTAGGTTATTATTCCGGGTACACTGCCCGTACCTCTACTTCAATCAGCATATCAGGGTTAACGAGCGTGTATACTCCTATAGTAGACCTGGCTACTTTATTAGGGTTGCTTTCAGCATTATTAAAAAACTCTCCATAGGCCTTAAACCAGCCCTGGAAATCAGGTTTGTTGTCATTTTCAGGGTCAGGAGCTACGTATACCTTCATGGAAATCACATCCTTTAATGTCAGCCTCTCTTCTCCCAGGTATTCTGCAATACGTTTCAGGGCACTCACACTTTGTTCATAGGTATTACCAAAGCGTTCACGATCTCCCGCAGGCTTGGTATCGTCTTTAGGGTAGGCCACGATGCCGCTGGCAAAGTACATGCTACGCCCTTCCGGTACTTTTACCCCTTTCAGAATAGAGGAGCCTTCCCGGTCAAAGCGTACCACCTCTTCGACCGTGCCATGCTCCTTGTCATCATCGTCATGATCTTCGCAGGCAACAAAGAGAAAAAGAGTACTTAAAAGGAGGTACGGAATTAGTTTGAAACGCATGACAATTTATTTGCCTTGAATATACAAAAACTCACCTGTCAGATAGCATTGGTTTTTACAAGGGGCAATGAGTATATTTCAAGTCAACCGTAAACTGAAACCATGAAAACCCTCCGAACTATTCTGATGGCCGTTATCGCCATGCTGCTTGTCTCCTTTGAAAGCCAGGCACAGAGAAGAAACCGTAAAGCCAAAGCTCCTCAAGGGCTTACTTATGACACCGCTCTCTACAATGCTATGGAGTGGAGGAATATTGGACCTTTTCGGGGAGGACGGGCTACGGCCGTGGCCGGTGTAGTACAAGACCCCATGACCTATTATATGGGTTCAACCGGTGGCGGAGTCTGGAAAACAGACGATGCTGGTAAGAGCTGGAAAAATATCTCTGATGGCTTTTTCAATACAGGTTCTGTCGGGGCCATTGCGGTATCAGAATCAGATCCCAATGTGGTTTATGTAGGCATGGGAGAGGCTCCCGTACGTGGTGTCATGACCTCTCATGGTGATGGTGTCTATAAGTCCACCGATGCAGGACAAACCTGGGAAAATCTGGGCCTGAAAATGACCCGGCAGATATCCAAGATAGCCGTACATCCCGATAACCCGGATGTGGTATTTGTTGGGGCGCAGGGTAGTCCCTATGCGGCCAATGAAGAGCGTGGTATTTATCGCTCAACAGACGGAGGTAAAAACTGGACAAAGGTTCACTACATAGATGCCAATTCTGGTATAAGCGACCTGAGCATGGATATGACCAATCCACGTATTATCTATGCAGCCTATTGGGATCACCGCAGGTTCCCATGGAAAGTACAGAGTGGAGGACCGGGCAGTGGCATCTGGAAGTCAAGTGATGGGGGAGATACGTGGACAGAATTGACAAAAGGACTGCCTGAAGGAGTGATGGGGAAAATTGGAGTCTCTGTCTCCCGTGCCGATCCTAAAAGAGTTTGGGCCATCATCGAGGCAGACAAAGGAGGGCTTTACAAATCTGATAATGGTGGCAAGAGCTGGAGATTGGTAAACCCTGATCGTCTGCTCAGAGCACGCTCCTGGTACTATATGCATATCCAGGCTCACCCTACCGAAAAGGAATCTGTTTTTATTATGAACGCTCCGGTGCTTCAATCGACTGACGGTGGAAAAACTTTTGTCAATATGCGTGCTCCTCATGGAGACAATCACCAGATTTGGGTGAACCCTGAGCAACCTCAGTATATGATCAATGCCAATGACGGTGGGGCCAATGTATCCATTAACGGAGGGCTGGATTGGTCCAGACAGGATAATCAGCCTACGGCACAGTTTTACCGTGTCAATGCCGATAATCAATTCCCTTACCGGGTATATGGCGGACAGCAGGATAATAGCTCTGTTTCTATAGCCTCCCGAAAAAACGGAGCCGGTATCGGTTGGGACGACTTCTTTCCGGTAGGTGGCTGTGAAAGTGCTTATTCAGCCTTCGATCCTGACAATCCACGGTATGTTTACAGTGGATGCTACCAGGGTATTATCGATGAGTGGAACGCCAAAACCCGCCAGACTAAAGATGTGATGGCCTACCCTTTCCAGGGGCTGGGTACTAACCCGAAAGATGTTAAATACCGCTTTAACTGGAACGCACCTATCATTGCTTCAAAGCATGACCCGTCTGTTATTTACCATGCTGGTAACAAGCTGCTCAAAACTACAGATAGAGGCATTACCTGGGAAGAGATTAGCCCTGATCTGACAAAGAATGATACAACTCATATCGATTGGGGTGGAGGCCCTATTACCAACGAGGGTGCCGGAGGAGAAATTTATCATGCCATCTATTATGTAGCGGAATCACCACATACACCTGATGTTATTTATACCGGTGCTGATGATGGTTTGGTACATGTTACAAAGGATGGAGGAGCCAACTGGACCAACATTACACCACCCAATCTGGAAGAAGGCATGATCAACCAGATAGAAGTGTCTCCACATGATGCCGGTACGGTTTACCTGGCTTACAACCGATACAAGTTCAACGACTTCACTCCGCATATTTTTAAGTCCACAGACTATGGCCAGACCTGGAATAGAATGGTCAATGGCATTGCAGATGAGGCTCATATCAGAGTGGTGAGGGAAGATCCGTCCAGAAAAGGTCTGTTATACGCAGGTACCGAACTAGGTGTTTATATCTCTTTTGATGGTGGCGTGATGTGGAGCAAATTTCAACGAAACCTGCCCATTGTACCCATTACAGATTTGATGGTCCACCACAACGACCTGATCGTAGCGACTCAGGGCAGGGCTTTCTGGATTCTGGACGATATCACTCCGCTTCATCAGCTGGCTGATGCGGCAGGTTCCGATTTCTTTGTATACGAACCTCGGGCTGCTATCAGAGACAATGCTTTCCGTACTAATAGCCCAACCCTCGGTACCAATCCATATCCCGGTATTTCGATGTTTTATTATATCAAAGAAGATGTAGATACGGTCGCTTTAACCGTTGAGATAACAGGTGCGCAGGGAAACAGCATTCGTACCTTTGCTACTGATGCCAAAGAGAACCAAAATAAGATCAAGAAGAAGTCGGGGATGAACCGCTTTAACTGGACACTCACAAAATCAAATTTCAAGGGAGTAGACGGAGTCTTCGTGGGTCTGGGAGCAGGAGGTCATCGTGTTGCCCCCGGGAGTTATACTGCAAAAATAACTTTTGGCGATAAGGAAGTGTCAAAGTCTTTGGAGGTAAAGCCTGATCCGAGATGGGAAGCCACAGCCAGTGATTATGCCGAGCAACAAAGGTTGCTGACAAAACTCCGTGGTTTGATTGACGATCTGCAAGGTGCCGCCAACGATTTGAGATCGATGAGGTCGCAGGTAAAAGATCTGAAGTCACGGGTTTCTAAGGATGACTTTGAAGATGTGCATACCAAAGCTGATGAGCTCATCAAGGAAATGAATGGCCTGGAAGACAAAATGGTACAGCCTAAACAGAAGACCTTTCAGGATGTGATAAATTTTCCAAACAAACTGGAAGTGGCCTTATTACATATATATGGTACTATTGATGGAGAAGAACCTCCGGTAACCAATGGTCAGAAGCAAAGAGTAACGGATGTAGAAAAGGAGTTCAATGAAGTCATGAAGCAGCTATCCGCCTTAGAAAAAAATGTAGCTGATTTCAATACACTCATCAGGGAGAAGCAAGTGCCCTTTATCGCTCCAAAAAAGAAGAACTGATTTGAAAAGAAACATTATTGAAGAACTGGGGAGCCTCGCACTGGCGACCCGACTTAAGAGTTTGAGCGAGCGACTGGCCAAAGATGTGAGCCTGATTTATAAAGAACTGGCTTTTGATTTTGAACCACGATGGTTTGCCATGATTTATGCCCTGAAAGACAAGGAAACCCTGGCAGTAACGGAGCTTTCAAGTATGCTCCAGCAGACACATCCTGCCGTAAATCAGGTGGCCAATGTATTGGTGGAAAAAGGACTTCTTGTGGAATCTAAAGATGATGCCGATCAGCGAAAGCGCCTGCTTAAGCTTAGCAGGTCTGGCAGTGCCCTGGTGAATAAAATGGAGCATATCTGGGAGAAAATTAAAATAGCCAATGACGAGCTCCTGAAGGAGACTGACACTGATTTCCTGGACCGGGTACAAAAACTTGAAAATGCGCTCGAAGAGTCCAGTATGTATGACAGGGTCAAGGAACAGCTCGGCTAGTATCCAAATTGCTACCGGTGTCCGGTTCCCTCTCTTCGGCTGTGCGTTTTCGTTCAGTCAGGCGGAGTCTTATTTGTATGTGAGGATTTTAAGTGTCTAGTAACAAGTGGTTTACGGACTGTTTTTGTGTTTTGGAATCATTATTGATACTGCGTAAGTACTTACGTTAGTTAATTATGAAAAAGCACTTTATTCCTTTTTTCTTTCTGCTGTTTTTGGCTGCTCCGGTTTTGGCTCAGGAGTCATTTGATAAGAAAGCAATTGTCAATCGACTGGCCGATATAATGAACGAAAATTATGTCTTTCCAGAGAAGGGTAAGGCCATGCACGATCTTATCAAGTCCAAACTTGGAAAGGGAGATTATGACGATATTACCTCTGCCGATGCTTTTGCTGAACAACTGGATGCTGACCTCAAATCGATTATCTACGACAAACACATCAGGGTAAGGTTTAACAAAGAGAGGGTGACTGCTATGCAAAACCGGGCACCCGGTGGGGGCAGAACCATGCCTGAAAACTTTGGTTTTAAAGAGGTGAAGATTCTGGAAGATAACATAGGTTATCTGGACCTCAGGGGCTTTATGGATATGCGCGTAGCCCGTAAGGCAGCGAAAGTGGCAATGGATGAATTGATCGAAGCCGATGCCATTATTTTTGACCTCAGGCAAAACGGAGGAGGTTCACCCTCTATGATCCGCTTTATATCGGCCTACATCTTTGGAGAAGAGCCTGTCCACCTCAATGACTTTTACTGGAGACCCAGTGACAGCTATTCCGAATCATGGACCAGGCCTTCGGCTGCATCTGTCCATAAGCCTGATATACCTGTTTATGTTCTGACCAGCGATTATACTTTTTCGGCCGCAGAAGAGTTTACCTATAATCTGAAAAACCTGGAAAGAGCAACCATCATTGGAGAAACCACAGGAGGTGGGGCACACCCTGGGGGACCTATGGTGATTAATGATTCCTTTTTTGTTAATGTGCCCCAGGGCAGGGCGATTAACCCGATTACCAAAACCAACTGGGAAGGAACAGGTATCGAACCTCATATCAAGACTACTAAAGAAGAAGCTCTGGAGAAGGCACTTGAATTAGCAAGAAAAGCACTTACGAACTAGTACTTTTGTCACCGCTTACATAAATAATACCTGGCAATACCTCATTAAGCTTCTACTTTGAATTAAGTCAATATCACGGTCATGATTAAAAATTACTTCAAAATAGCCTTCAGAAGTCTGCAGAAAAGCAAAGGGACCTCTATTATCAATGTGCTTGGCCTTTCTATAGGAATGGCCTGCTGTATCATCATCTTTCTGTTTGTACAGAATGAGCTGTCTTACGATCGCTTTCATAGCAAATCCGATAACATTTTCAGGGTACTCACCATTGATGAGGCACTGGGTGTGAGTAGTAGCCTGGTAGGTATCACGCTGCCGGCTTTGGGAGAGGCCATGGAAGATCAATTTCCAGAAGTAGTTAATAAAGTGCGAATGCTTACACAAGGGAGACAATTAGTCAATTATGAGCAACAGGGCTATTACACTGAGAACTTTGCTTATGCTGAACCTTCCTTGTTCGAGGTTTTCGACTTTAAACTTATTGATGGAGATACGGAGGCTGCCCTGAGTGCTCCGAACACGGTCGTGTTTACAGAAAGTATGGCAAAACGCACTTTTGGCAATGATGACCCCATAGGTAAACGAGTAGATATCGGTAATCAGACCGGCCTTGAAGTAGTAGCTGTGATGCAGGATATCAGCGAAAACAGTCATCTCGATTTTGATGTGATCGTCTCCATGCAGCAGGCTGATACTACCTCTAACTTTGCACGTTTTTTGAGCTCCTGGCAGAGCATCAGCATGGTTACCTATGTAGAGCTGGCCAATCCTGCCAATGAAGAGCCGGTTAAAGCGAAAATGGAGGAGTTGATTCGGGCCAATGATGTGGGCGATAATTTTAAAGTCACCTTACAACCGCTCAAAGATGCGCACCTGAAGTCTAGTGGTATACTTTTTGAAAACTACAATTTAAATAAGACAGATGAGGGCTATGTTTATACCCTCGCAGCAGTTGGTATTTTCGTAATTCTCATTGCCTCCTTTAATTTCATGAACCTGTCCACTGCCCGCTCGGCAAATCGCGCGCAAGAGGTAGGAGTAAGAAAAGTATTCGGGGCCATACGGAAGCAGTTGATTAGTCAGTTTATGATTGAATCGATCATTATCAGTTTTGTTTCCTTTGCATTGGCCATAGGTTTTGTTACGGCAGTTGGCTCTACAGTAAACCTGCCCTTTGATGGAAATCTTGCCGTAGTATTTCTTTCTAATCCGGTTTGGCTGGGAGGAGCCATTGGCTTTACCCTGATATTAGGTCTGTTCTCAGGCAGTTATCCTGCCCTCTTGTTATCCGGCTTCAATCCGATCAGCATTTTAAGAGGTTCTTTCAAAACCAGCTCCAAAGGTGTGCTTCTCAGGAAAAGTCTCGTGATCTTTCAGTTTACGATCTCTATCGTCATGATCATAGGCACTACCATCGTATACGATCAGCTTCAACTGCTTAGAAATGCCGATAAGGGGTTTGATACAGAACAAATAGTGACACTGAATATCGGGGATCCCGGGCTTCAGCAGTCCGTTCCTGTCTTGAAAAACAGACTCGAACAGAACCCGGCTATTACTGCCACAGCCCGGACGGGAGGAATGCCCGGTCGCACGTTTGGCAGACGAGGGGTTGTTCCGGAGGGCGCCTCAGAAGAAGATACCTGGATTGTAAGTGTTCTCAACTTTGATGAAAGCTATGTTGAATTGATGGGCATGGAGATTGTGAATGGTCGTATGTTTGATCGTGAAATACAAACTGACCAGCAGCAGGCTATTCTGATCAACGAGGCAATGGCCAAGGAGCTGGCCTGGGATGAGCCCGTTGGCAGGAAGATTGGATTCGGTCAGAATGAACGGACGATTATTGGCGTTGTCAAAGACTTTCACTTTGCCTCTATGAGATTCAAAATCGAGCCCCTTGCGATGTTTTTCAATCCCAATGGTGGAGGAAACCTGGCCATAAAATTTAATGCCGGAAATGTATCCGAGACTATGGCCTTTGTTCAGGATGCCTGGAATGAGGTATATCCCAACAGTCCTATTGAGTACCGTTTTTTCGATGAAGAGTTCGGTCAGCAATATGAGTCTGATGAGCGATTTGGTCGACTGGTATTTAGTTTTACCTGGCTCGCTATCTTTATTGCTTGCTTGGGTCTCTTTGGCCTGTCTGCCTTTACAGCAGAGCAAAAAACCAAGGAGATTGGAGTGCGCAAAGTACTGGGGGCTTCTATTTCAGGCATTGTGGTATTGCTCTCCAGGCAATTCACAAAACTCATCATCGTTGCTATGGTGCTGGCAAGCCCACTGGCCTATTTTATGATGGATACCTGGCTCAATGACTTTGCCTATCGTGTGGATATCAATTGGTTCTGGTTTCTCGTTTCAGCAATAGCGGCTTTGGCAATAGCCCTGCTTACGGTTACTTTCCAGTCGGTAAAGGCAGCTATGATTAATCCCGCTAATTCACTGCGATGTGAGTAGTTAACATATTTTAACAAAAAATCAGGGCTCATTTACTAACCTGACCTTAATATGGCGGTATAATTGATGAGTGGTATACAATTAGAACCTTAGGGTCTTCGAATTCGTTTGAAAATCATTAGTTTTAAGACTACCCTAAATAGAATAAGTATAGTAGAAAATTGCGAGTTGATATGCGACAGATGAGAAATGTACTGATGATTCCCTTTTTGCTGGCCATCAGTGTTGTGCAGGTGTTTGCCGAGAGGGATACTACCGAGTTTTTACAACCCAAATCCGAACACCTTAAAGAGGCCAGGCTGGTAGTACAGATTCTCGACTATTTCCATTACAGGAATACCGACCTTGAAGATTCGCTGTCGTCAGTAATCTTCGATAACTTTCTGAGCTCACTGGATGCCAACAAGAATTACTTTCTGGCTACGGATATCCGGTCATTTCAAAAGTATCGTTTCTCACTCGATGAAGACCTCAAGGCAGGGAACCTGGTGCCGGCATACTATATCTTCAATATCTATAAGAAAAGGGTCGAAGCACGACTGGCTTATGCACTCGAACGTTCTGGAGACAAATTTGATTTTTCGAAGGACGAATTCTATCGGTTTGACCGTGAAAATGCTGCATACGCCAAGACCAGTGATGAACTGGATGATCTTTGGTACAAGCAGTTGAAACACCAGGCGCTCAACCTGAAGTTGAGTGGTTCTGAAGATGAAAAAATAGCAGAAGTTCTAAAAGGTCGCTATGAACGCTTCCTTGACAATGTGTCTAAATACAATAGTAATGATGTTTTTGAGATGTTCATGAACTCTGTTACGGAGGCCTTTGACCCACATACTAATTACTTTACCCCGCTCAATGCTGAAGATTTCAGACGCGAAAGTAGTAAGTCTATGGAAGGCATTGGTGCTACGCTTCAACAAGACAAAGACTATACGAAAATCATAGAGTTAAGACCAGGTGGTCCTGCTTTTCTCAGCGGACAGATTACTAAAGATGACCGTGTAGTGGGAGTGGCGCAGGGTGCTGAAGGCGAAATGATTGATGTCATCGGCTGGAGATCAGATGAGGTGGCCGGTAAAATCAGGGGTGCCAAGGGTACTTTGGTGAGGCTGAAAATATTGCCTGCAGGAGCTACTGCCGGAGGAGAAACCAAAGTAGTAAATATCGTCAGAGATAAGATTAAATACGATGAAGCCCGTGCTCAGAGCAAGGTGATTGAGTATGAGGAGAACGGAGATAAATTTACTCTGGGTGTTATTACAGTACCTGATTTCTATCTGGATGCAGATGGTTTGGATGCCGGTGATAAAAACTATGTCAGCACCACCAATGATGTTAAGAAACTCATCAAGGAATTCGAGGAGCAGGGTGTAGACGGTGTGATGCTCGATTTAAGAAATAATGGTGGTGGAGCACTCTTTGAGGCCATAAACCTTTCCGGACTGTTCTTACCCGGTGGACCGGTAGTTCAGGTTAAATACGCTAATGGCAATATCGAAAAAGGCAATGATGATGATAAAACCATGTTTTACGATGGCCCGCTCAATGTAATGATCAATCGTTTCTCAGCATCAGCTTCAGAGATTTTTGCCGGAGCCATTCAGGATTACAAAAGAGGCGTAGTGGTAGGTGAACAAACCTATGGTAAAGGTACCGTACAAAATGTGAGAGGTCTGAACGATTTCATGCGTGAACCTACCCAAGACAAATTGGGCCTTCTTAAATACACAATCGCCAAGTTCTATAGAGTTACCGGTAGCAGTACCCAGCATTTGGGAGTAACACCCGATATTCAGTTCCCATCGGCTTATGGAGGTAGTGAATTTGGAGAGAGTTCTCAACCAAGTGCTTTGCCCTGGGATAAGATTGCTTCTGCGCAGTTTAAACCTCTCAATTTTGTAGATAACCAGTTGATTTCCATCCTGAACAAGAGGCATGCCGGGAGACTTAAAACTGACCAAAGCCTGTTGGATTATCAATATGATATCAGCGTCTTAAAGGATGCTCGTAAGCTTCAGGAGGTATCATTGAATTACGATAAGAGAAAGAAGGAGCAGGAAGATCGTGAGCAGCAGAGAGCATCCCGCGTTAAAGTAGGAGATTCACTAAGCGAGCTTGAGGCGAGTAAGGTAAAGGACAGATCACTGGATGATCTCAAAGATCCTTACCTGAAGGAGAGCATTATCCTGCTTGCCGAGCAGATTGCTGCTAAGAAAAAGAGAGGCTGATTCCATACTGAGAAGATTATTTATGAACGACACACCTGTCCGGGTGTGTCGTTTTTTTATGTCTCATTTTCACCCGACTTTGCCATACCAGAACCCCTGGTTGTCTTCAGCTCACTTTTCCTATTCCTAAACCGGTTCTTACCTAAAGTAGGTGATAAGGCCGTGCTTCAAAACTGAAAAACGCTGATTACGGACAAACCTGATTTTTGTTACTGTGAATATCGATTTTTTTGCTACTCATTTTAGAAATTTTCTTTCAGTATTATGTCAATGTTAAGAGATGTTAAAATTCATAAGTGGCTAATATCCAATGGAATCGCTGTTTTGTTTCCATATCTGGGTTTTTAGGAGGCGAAAGTTGGGTGTTTTTCGGGAGTGTTAAAAAAAATGGCGTTTGTTTCGAATGACCATATTTTCTTTTAGATTTGACGGTACAACCGAATTATTGCTTAATAATTTAAACATTTACTAAAACTACTTACTATGAAGAGAGTATTACTGACGTTACTCATGTCAGTGCTTGTATGTGTATATATACAAGCGCAAACTCGTACTGTCTCCGGTAAGGTAACTGACGAAACTGGTCAGCCTTTACCACAAGTGACAGTGCTACTAAAGGGTACCACCACGGGTACTCCGACCGATGCGGATGGTAACTTCCGTCTTTCGGTTCCGGATACCGGGGGTACTTTGCTATTCAGGTTCTTGGGATATGTTACTCAAGAAATAGAAATTGGTTCTCAGAGCGTTATCAATCTCCAACTTCAGCCAGAAGTGACTGATGTGGGAGAAGTTGTTGTAACAGCACTGGGTATTACGCGCGAAAAGGCTTCATTAGGCTATGCCGTAACTTCTATCGGCACCAATGATATTCAATCACGGCCAGAAGCAGATGTTAGTAGAATTTTGAGAGGTAAAGTACCTGGTGTGGATATCACATCAACCAGTGGATTAGCTGGATCTGGTACTAACATCATTATTCGCGGCTACAGCTCTATTACTGGTAACAACCAGCCACTATTCGTTATTGATGGTGTACCCTTTAACACTGATACAAACAGTGATAGAGGTTTTGCTGGCGGGGGTGCTACTGCCTCAAGTCGATTTTTGGATTTGGATCCTAACAATATCGCAGACATCAGTATTCTGAAAGGACTGAGTGCTACCGTACTTTATGGAGAAGCGGGTAGAAATGGTGTGGTTTTAGTAACTACTAAAACAGGCTCTGGTGATACAGGAGGAAGTAAAAAGATGGATATCTCCTTTACTCAATCGGTTTTTAACAACCAGGTTGGTGGTGTAGTAGACGATCAGGATCAGTATGGTAATGGATGGCAAAATTTTGCATCAGCGGCCTTCTCTAACTGGGGAGCACCGTTTGATCAGCCAAACAGAAACGGACTTACTAATGGAACTATTCCTCACCCATATTCAAGAGCTGCATTGAATGATGTATTTCCTGAGTTGATCGGTGCCCGATACGACTATAGAGCCTATGATAACCTTCAGAACTTTTTCACAAAGGGTACTCAAACTAATACCTCTCTGAATATTAACAGCCGTTTAGGAAATGCTAGTTCGGTGAGTATGGCTTATGGTCTTTTATCGGACAATGGTTATATCGATACTAACGATTTTACTAAACACAATGTCAGCCTGGGTTTCAGAACCAAATTAGAAAATGGTTTATCTGTTAATGCATCTGCCAACTTTATTACTTCTGAGCGTAATACGCCTCCGGCTGCTCCAATTTTCAGTTCTAACCCTGCAGGGAATACTTCACTCTTCTCAAATGTGTTGTATACTCCAAGATCAGTAGATCTACATGGTTTGGCTTATGAGCGTCCTGATGATAACTCAAGTATTTATTACAGGGGCGGAAATGATATTCAGCACCCTCTTTGGACGAAGAATAATGTTAATGACTTCGAAAAAGTGAATCGTTTCTTTGGTAATGCAACCTTTAACTATCAGATAGCTGATTGGTTGAATGTGAGTTATCGTTTTGGAATTGATACTTACGATCAGCAACAGGATTTTACTCAGAACAAAGGTGGTCGTCAGAACCCGGATGGTCTTTTTACTACATCCGACAGATCTAATACAATTACTGATCAGGTGTTAACTTTTTCTGCTAACAAGGATATCAATGCTGATTTGAATATCAATGGTCTTTTGGGAGTTAACCTGAGAAGAGCGACTAGTTCTCAAAACTTTATCAGAAGTACTCAGCAATTCATTTATGGACTGTTTACTCACAATAACTTTATTACCAATGTGGCCTCTTCAGGAATAAGCGAAGTGAATACCAACGGTATTTATGGTCAGGTTTCTTTAGGTTATAGAAGTGCTTTATATCTGAATCTGTCTGCTCGTAATGACTGGACGTCTACACTGGAGCAGGACAACAGATCTGTATTTTATCCTTCTGTGAGTATGTCAATTTTACCATTCGATCTGGCACAGACTCAGGTTAATGGTATTGAATATCTGAAAGTAAGGTTAGGTTATGGTACTTCTGCTGGTTACCCAGGTCCTTATCAGACTCGTAACATTCTTTCCACTTCACCTAACAGATTTATTGACGGGGGTGGTTCTATTATTAACTCCAACTCTATCAGCACAAGATTCGGTAACCCTAACCTGACACGTGAGTTGCATGAAGAGTTTGAATTAGGAATAGAAGCACGTATGCTCAATAATAAAGTGAATCTTGATCTTTCGTTTTACCAGAAAAAGTCGAGTGACCTTATTATTGATTTGGATCTTGATCCATCTACAGGTTTTACAAATTCTACTATTAATGCAGCAGAGATTGAGAACAAGGGTCTTGAAGCTCAGGTTTCTGTACGTTTAGTTGAGAAAGCCGATTGGAATGTGATGTCTACGGTTAATTTCACTACCAATGAAGGTACCGTGAATGCTGTAGCTCCTGGTATCGATCAGGTACTGATCTCAGGGTTTAGTTTCCTTGGAAACTTTGCAATTCCTGGTCAGCCCTATGGTATCATTCAGGGATCTAAAATCCAAAGAGATGCCGCTTCAGGCTTACCACTGATTTCTTCTTCAGGTACATATCAGCAAGCTACCGATATCGGAATTATTGGTGATCCTAATCCTGATTACAACTTGTCATGGATCAATGAGATTGGTTATAAATTTGTGAGCTTAAGAGTTCAGCTTGACTACGTACATGGTGGTGATATCTGGGGATCAACAGCTTCTACTTTAACTGGTCGTGGTATTGCTGGTGAAACTGGTTTTGACAGGTTTGTACCCGTGATTACTACAGGTGTAAAGGCTGATGGCAGCCCGAATGATGTTCAGATCACTCCAAACAGACACTATTGGGAACATACAGGTGTATTCTATGATGAAAACAGAATCTTTGACGGTACAACTTTACGTTTGAGAGAAATTTCATTGAGTATTACTGCCCCAAGTAGTTGGTTGACTAAGACTCCTTTTGGTGCTGCGAGTTTGACCATTTCTGGTCAGAACCTGTGGTATAAAGCGTTTAATTTCCCGGAGAGTATCAACTTCGATCCGGAAGTACTAAGTCTTGGAGTAGGTAACGGTAGAGGTTTTGACTTCGTTACTGGCCCGACTTCTAAGAAATATGGAGCGACTTTAAGTCTGAATTTCTAATCCAAACCTTTTTAAGAATGAAATTGAAAAAACATATATCAATTGTCTTATTGGTTGTGCTTGCAGGGTTTGCTTCATGCGATGATCAGTTTGACCTTGACTTACAGCTTAACCCGAATGCGGTAACTGAAGAAAATGCAGATGTAGATCTGTTCTTCAATGCGATACAGCTAAATCTTGCGGGCTTTTTTAATAATGCCTCTAACCTGACAATGCCAGCAGTAAGAATGACTGCCATGACAGGTGGTAATAATTATGAGAATAATTGGAGTCCAAATTCATTTAATGGATTATGGAATAGTGCATATGCGTCAATTTTTCCGGACATCAATGCAATGATTGTCATTGCCGAAGAACGGGAACAATTTGTTCATGTAGGTGCAGGCCAGATAATGCAGGGATACGTACTTATGACTTTGGTAGATTTCTTCGGAGATATTCCATGGACTGAGGCGCTTCAGGGTGTAAGTGTTCCGAGCCCCGCATCAGACGATGACGAGGGAATCTATACGGTTGCTCTGAACTTGTTGGATGCAGGAATTGCGAGCTTGGCTAAGACCAGCCGTGGTACTCCCAGCAACGACTTCTTTTATGGAGGAGATGCTGCTCAATGGACCAAGGCGGCCAATACGTTCAAGATGAAGGCGTATTTGAATATGGGCAATACTTCAGGTTTTAATTCTATTGTTTCCAGTGGCAACTACATTAGCTCATCGGCTGATGATTTTGCTTTCCCTTATGGTACTAATAGAGTGAACCCTAATTCGAGACACCCCTTTTATAACGAGCAGTATGAAGTAGGTGGCGGACGCTATCATTCAAATGCTTTCATGTACGAATTGGCTTTCCGTAAGTCTGTTCCAGACCCAAGAGTCAGGTATTATTATTATCGTCAGGATTTGGATCCGGCATCTGCAGATCAGTTTACTTTAGACTGTCCGTTTGCAGTAAAGCCATTCCATTATCCCTCGGATATGGTTTTCTGTCTGGCAACGCCTGATAATACCGATCCAAATGCCAGTCTTGGTTATTGGGGGCGTGACCACGGTAACAATGATGGTACTCCACCAGATGGGCACCTTAAAACTTCCTGGGGTGCTTATCCTGCCGCTGGTAAGTTTGATGCTGATGATGCTACGGATGTTAAAAATGCCGGAACAGATGGAGGACTAGGTGGCGGAATTGCTCCTATTATGATGTCATCTTTTGTGGACTTTATGAGAGCTGAATCAGCCTTGGATGGAGGAGATGCTGCTACTGCCAGAACCCTGATGGAGGCTGGAATGCGTAACTCAATAGACAGAGTAATGAGCTTCTCAGCAAGTGTTACAGATGTTGATGCAGCTTTCGCACCATCACAAGCAGATATTGATGCTTATGTCGCTGAAGTACTGGGTGAGTACGATGCGGGTGATGCCGCCACTAAAATGGATCTTTTGCAGCAGCAAAATCACTTTGCGATGTTTGGTAATGGTTATGAAACCTATAATGCCTACAGAAGAACGGCTGCTCCGAGAAATCTACAATTCGGTAGAGAGGCTGACTTAAGAGAGTTTCCAAGGTTGATGCTTTATCCTGCAGATTATGTAAACCTGAATGCTTCTATCTCTGGTAACAGAGTCATTAGTGAACAGGTATTTTGGGACACATTACCAGCAGGTGCGGTAGATTAAACGAGAGATTAATTATGAGAAAGATTAAAAATATATTTTTAGCATTTTTAGCCCTTGTCGTGGTAGCTTGTGGTGATCCGGAACTACCATTTGAGACCTTTGAGGATCTGGAAAAAGGTGCATTTGCAAGAAGATTATCTCTGACAGGAGCTTTTACTTTTGGTCAGGCAGCTTCTTCGTCTTATTCAGGCTCAGTTGAGTTTTATAGCGGTGAGCAGGGTAGAGATGTTGCATCTTACGACTGGACGGTGGAATACACTGGAGTGGCTGGAGACAGAGCTGCGGTAAACTTCCTGTCGATTCCGTCAAGTTCATTTGGTACAAATTCAGATACAGGCCTGCCAATGGCAACTTTTAATCTGGGTATGAATGATGCCTTAAGTGCTTTAGGTTTAACCGAGTCCGATATTACCGGTGGAGACAGATTCCGCTTCAGAGCCACTGTTACTTTAAATAATGGTAAATCATACGGTGCGGATAACACAGGTACTAATGTTGTTTCATCGTCAACTTTTGCCGCTTTGGTGCTGTTGGATGCTAACGTTGTTTGTGTTTCCGATTTAGGAGGTACTATTAATTACAGTAATGCCAATATGGCTCGCGGTACTGGTAGTGGTGGTTTAGGTGCCGCTTGCGGTGCGGCTATTACCGGTTCTTTTGATATTGTAGACGATGGTGATGGTAACTATACTTTTAGCGCCCCTAACGGAAACAATGACCAATCTTTTGGTATGTTCGATTCTTGCTGGAGTGATGATCCTGGTACCGGAGACAGAGGTATGACTGACGTTTGCGGACTTGTGGATAACAGAGGTACAGATAAGTACGGTGATACTTATTACTGGACGGCCCTTTCAGGAGCCGGTACACCTTCTATAACTTTCGATTGGATCAACGATTGGGGAGACAGAGGTCAGGTAACTCTTACAAGAGGAGATGGAAACAACTGGCCAGCTGAGCTTAAAACTTCAGATCAATAGAAATGAAATAATAAATAGATAAGAGAAAAGAGCCGGTCCATTGGATCGGCTTTTTTTATGTCCTTATTTTGGGTTAACAACTTGAACCTGGCGAGGATAGCCAATTCCCAGATATCTTGTAGAAAGTGCCTGTTGGTGACATGATAAGGGGCTATAGGGGTTGTTTTAAATGGGGGGGCAGACGGGTGATAGACCATTGATTCATGAGAAGTTTGACCTGATAGGGCACGAAAAAAGAGCCGGCAAGAACCGGCTCTCTCGGGTCAGTGATTTTTTGGCACTATTTCGTAGTGAGTTTAAAGGCCATTCCGTTTTTCTTGTCTTCTACCATCTTCTTCACATCTTCCAGCAACTGTTTGGCATCATAGATAATGCCATCCTTGATGGTATACTTCACTCCGCCAACTCTGGTTACTTCATTATTGTCGTTTAGCTTGAGTGCTCCGGTGCCGTAAAGCACCTTCATATTCTGCAAGGGATTTTCCTCCACAATTACAAAGTCTGCATATTTCCCTATTTCTACAGTACCTATTTTGTCAGCCATACCTATGGCTTCAGCACCGTTAAGAGTTGCTGACATAATTACTTCCAATGGATGAAACCCGGCCTCTCGAAGAAGCTCCAATTCGCGTATATAAGCGAAGCCGTAGAGCTGATAAATGAATCCGGAATCCGACCCAGCAGTTACACGCCCTCCTCGGTTTTTATACTCATTAATGAAGGTCATCCATAGTCTGTAGTTTTCTTTCCATTGCACTTCTTCTTCCGTACCCCAGTAGAACCAATAAGAGCCATGCGATCGTCTGCTTGGTCTGTAAAACTCCCATAGGGAAGGAAGGGTGTAGTCCTTATGCCATTCGGCTGTATAAGCCCTCATCAGGTCTCTGCTGGCCTCGTAAATGTTGAAGGTAGGATCAAGTGTGAAATCGAGCTCCAGCAGTTCATCCATAACTTTATTCCAATGGTCTGAATAGGGAGCAGCGGCCTGTTTCCATAACCTGCCAGCTTCCCCAAAACGATCCTGCTCATTTCGGTAGTTATAGTCCAGGCTATAGTTTTGTACTTTTCTGTCTGTAAAAAGTGCTTCGGGCAAACCATACCAATGTTCCATTGAAGTAAGCCCTGCTCTTGCAGAATTAAGCACATTCCATCTGACTACGTCCATCTGGGCGTGGTGCATGGCTGAGCGAAGCCCCAGCCTTTTGTTCTCTTCCAAAGCAGCTTGCATGATGTCCGGAGCTGCCCCGAAAAATTTGATACCATCGGCTCCCTTGTCTGCATTATCGCGTACCCATTGGCGTGCCAGCTCGGGAGTGGAAATCGGTTCCTTAGCCCCTTGCCCAAAACCTGTATATGCCAGTATTCGAGGGGCTGTAATGGTGTTTTTATTACTCTTTTCCTTGTGCTCCAGTGTCCATTTCAATCCATTACCGGCTGAAGGATCGCGAATGGTGGTAATGCCATGAGCCAGCCAGAGTTTAAAGACATACTCTGCCGGGGTGCCTTGTCCGGTTCCACCAATATGGCCGTGCATATCAACAAAACCGGGCATAAGATACATTCCTTCAGCATCCAGTTCCTGATCTCCGGCTCTGGCTTTCGGTCTGTCCTGCTCTCTTATGGGAAGCCCCGGGTAGCCTACATTGTGAATGCCTTTGATAATGTTTTGCTCCACCACAATGTCTACGGGGCCTGTAGGGGGGGCACCATTTCCATTGATGAGTGTGACTCCACGAATGATAAGTCTGCTAAACGGACCATCTCCTTCATTCCGCTTTGGAGCATCAGGAATCTGGGAAAGGGCTACAGAAGTAACAAAAAGTAAACAAGCCAGTAAAACACTGGCTCTTTTGGGAAATAACTCCATCATATTGAGCGGTTGATTTTTGTAAGAAGATAGGAATTTGCCAACCGCTTTACAAGATGGCTTTTACATGAGGTTACGGAGTGCTTTTAAATATCAGCTGCTTCGTTTCTTGACCTTTTTGCTAAGCTTCAGGTCAAAGGTCTGTTGACCTAGCTTCCATTTACCGTCTACTGTGTTATTGTTCAGTGTTCCTTCATAATCTCCCTGTACCTGATTTGATTTCATTTTGAGAATGCCTTCCTTAAATGAGACTTCATCTACCTTAATGCCAAAAGCATTTTGATCCGGACTGTCCATAGTGGCAGACAAAGCTTCACCATCATATTTAATGTGGAAAACAACCTTTATGTCTGTTTCCTGTACCGAAATACTGCCTTCCCAGTCACCGGCTACCTTCAGGTATTGACTTTGGCCCATGGCCGCGAAACTTATCAGGGTCAGAAAAACGATGCTTAATAATCTCATTGCGGTTCCTGTTTTCAAATTGTCAAAAGATATAGTTGGCAAGCTACCAAAAATATGCCAAACGTAATTGAGCGAGAGGTTGGCAGGCATGAAACAAAACCCGGGACAGCCTGTTAATTGACTTCACTTCTCAGCACCTCCAGAGGTGGCCTGCTCAAAATACCACGGCTGTTAAATAAGCCGATGAGAATGGTGAGGCCTGTAATGGCCACATAGACTCCTACTATGGGGAGGACGTTTGGCACGAATTCCGATTCGAAGGAGAAATAGGCCAATGCCCAGCTTCCTCCTAAGGCTAATAGAATACCCGATAACGAAGCCAGACTCCCCAAAAAGAAGTATTCCAGGGTATTGATGGTAAGAATCTGTTTTTTGCTTCCTCCGATAGTTCTCAACAGGATACTTTCCTTAATCCGCTGATACTTGGAGAGAATTACGGACCCGGTAAGAACCAGGAGGCCGGTAATGATGCTGAAGAGTGCCATGAACCGGATGACAAAAGAGATTTTACCCAGAATTTCGTCAACAGTATTCAGGATAAGGCCTATATCAATGACTGAGATATTCGGATAGTTTTTGACTATTTCTCTTTGATAAGAGGCACCTGATTCTGTGGAGCCAATGCGCGTAATAAGCACATGAAATTGAGGGGCGGGTTCCAGCACGTTTTCTGGAAATAAGACAAGGAAGTTGGTTTGAACACGGTTCCAGTCTATTTCCCTTAAGCCTCCTACATAGGTTTTTATTGGAACACCCTGTACGTTCCACACCAGCTCATCTCCTGGTTCAATGTGCTGACGCTCTGCAAAGCCCTGATCTATCGTAACAAAAACAGAATCTGATGGGCTTGTGACTTTCCGAAGCTCTCCTTTAACGAGCTGTTCGGACTCTATAAGGCTATCGCGATAGCTCACTCTGAACTCCCGGTTAAAGAGAAAATTTCGGTATTCGATGGTGCTGTCGGCCATCGCCTGTTTTTGAGTAACGCTGTTGATTGTCTGCAGACGCATTGTTACAATGGGCACCTGTTGTAAAACAGGCAGACCAGTTTCCCGCGTAAACTCGGCAATCTGATCTTTTTGTGAGCTCTGAATATCAAAGAGCATCATATTGGGGCGGTCGTTATCTGTAGTGATTTCTACCTGGCTGATGAGCAGACCCTGAATGAAATACAGGGTAGTGATAAGGGCGGTACCCAAGCCTATTGAGGCGATGAGAATGGAGGTCTGATTGTTGGGCCTGTATAAATTAGCCAGACTCTGACGCCAGGCAAAACTCCAGCTTGACGGAAAGAAGCGTTTTACCACCCACATGGCCAGTCTGGCAATAAGTGCCAGAAAACCAAATGCCAGTACAATGAATATTGTAAAGTAAATGCTATCTGCCAGGTCTTGAATCTGGATGTAGGCAAAGGTCACCACAAAAAGAATTATGCCAAGATAAACCAGCCATCTCAAAGGATCTTTGTAGGCTTTTGTGTCTTCTGTCGTATTTCGTAAAGTGATCAGGGGGGACGCCTTTCTTACCCCCAACAAAGGATTCAAAGCAAAAAGGATAGAGATGATAATACCGGTAACTACCCCACTGAGAATAGACTTCCAGGAAATGGCCAGGTTTACTTCAACCGGCAGAAAATCTGCAAATACTTCGGGAAGAATGGTTTGAATGACGGTGCCCAGTAAGGCACCTAAGACAGAACCTATCAGCCCGATGATGGCGATTTGTATCAGGTAGATCATAAAGGTGTCGATACCGCGGGCACCAAGACACCTGAGAATGGCTACGGTTTTGATCTTCTCTTTGATATAAATGTGCACGGCACTGGCTACACCAACACAACCAAGAAGTAAGGCAACAAAAGCTACAAGGTTGAGAAAACTCTGCAGGTCTTCAAAAGTGCGGCCTGTATCCTCCTTCCGTTCTTCCACAGAATCAGCACTGATGCCATCTAACCTTAATTCCTCGCGGTCCTTCTCAAAGCGTGCATCCAGGTCATAGTCATCGGGCAGGTTGTTGAGTTTATAGAACCTTCTATAAAACACCCGACTTCCTTTTTGAATAAGCTTGGTGTCATCCAGATAGTCCATGGGAATATAGACGGCAGGGGCTATCAGGGTAGCTGCTATTGATTGAGAGGGAGAGCTTATCAACTGCCCTTCGATCACAAAGGTCTGCCTCCCTACTCTTACCGAGTCTCCAATATTGACATCATACTGGATCATAATGCTTTGGTCAACAAGGGCTTTAGGGCCACCTTTTCGGAAACTCCTCGCAGCAGATTCCGGGTAAGACTCCATTTCGCCATAGTAGGGAAAATCACCTTCCAATGCCCTTACATCTACCAAACGACTTTCCTGATTTTTTGGGAAGAAGATCATGCTGGCAAAGCTGTTTTCGTAAGATACCTCGAAGTCAAGGGAGTCTATGAAGTCATATTGATAGTCAGGTTTATTGGAGGCCAGTTCCACATCAGCACCTAAGAGTTCTTTGGCCTGTCCATTGATATCATCCTTTAGATTTTCACCAAATGAGTTGATTGCCACCAGGGCAGCAATCCCTAGTATAATTGAAGATATAAACAGAAGAAGGCGGGATTTGCTCTTGCGGCTATCACGCCAGGCCATCAAAAGAAGCCAGTTAAACTTATTCAACGCTGGTAGTATTTTCGTTTACAGCTGTATTTTGAGTCTTGGTATCTGAAACAGCCTGCCCTCCTTTGATCCGGATGATCCGCTCTGTTTTACCGGCCAGCTCCAGGTCGTGGGTTACGAGGGCCAGGGTGGTGCCTGCCTCCTTGTTGAGGTCGAATAATAGCTCTTCTACTTTTAGTGAGGTCTCTTCATCCAGGTTACCGGTTGGTTCATCGGCAAAAAGAATCTTTGGTTTGTTTGAGAAGGCCCTGGCTATAGAGATGCGTTGTTGTTCTCCACCCGAAAGCTGGGTAGGATAATGATCGTGCCGATCAATCAGACCAACTCGCCCTAATAGCTCCATGGCACTTTTTTTGATATTCTTTTCTCCTCTTAGCTCCATGGGTACCATTACATTTTCGAGCGCAGTGAGGGTGGGGAGCAGCTGGAAATTCTGAAATACAAAGCCCACGTATTTATTGCGCACGGCAGCGCGTTGGTCTTCATTCATTTGACTAAAGCTGTTGCCATTTAAAGTTACCAGGCCAGAACTGGCATGATCAAGTCCGGCACAGAGTCCAAGCAAGGTGGTTTTACCACTACCAGAAGGCCCCACGATAGAGAAAGTGTCGCCAGATTGAATTTCAAAACTAATATTGGAGAGTACCGTAAGCTCTTTGGACCCACTTTTGTAGGTCTTTGTGAGGTCTTTGACCTCCAGTATTTGCGCCATGTGATTTGTTAATAGTATGGTATATTGAAGACGAAATAGTTTGAGTAATGTTTATAGTTAGTATACATAACCCGTTAAAACAATGCATTTGTTTTTGAAAAGCGTTTTATCTGTGATTTTCCTGCTTAGCTCCTTCGGAGCATTAGTCACACCGGATCAGGATGAGCGTTTAAAGATTGTCTTTTTTGGCGATAGCCTGACTGCGGGTTACGGGTTAACCATGCAAGACGCTTTCCCACATATTATTCAACAGCGGATCGACTCTTTAGGTCTGCCTTACGAAGTGGTGAATGCCGGCCTGAGTGGTGAAACGACTGCCGGAGGGGCCAATCGGATAGACTGGATCTTAAAGAGTAAACCTGACATTTTTGTTTTGGAACTCGGTGCGAATGATGGTTTGCGGGGTTTAAGCCCGGATGAAACTAAAAAGAACCTCAGAGGTATGATTGATAAGGTAAGAGCCAAAAACCCCGAGGCTGTGATCTTACTGGCTGGTATGCAGATGTTTCCGAATATGGGGCAAGAGTATACTGCTCAGTTCAAAGAGGCCTTTCCTATTGTAGCAAAAGAAAAAGAGGTAAAACTGATCCCGTTTATTTTGGAAGGGGTAGGAGGGGATGAGAGCCTCAATCAGTCGGATGGGATTCATCCAAATATAGAAGGTCATAAAATTGTCGCTGAAACGGTTTGGAAATACATCAAACCTTATCTTAAATCAGCGCCTTAAAAAGGCATGATAGCGATTGAGGAGCCGTGCTGTAATTTGGTATTCGTTATAGGTAAGTAACTCACCCTCAGTGAAGTCACAGAAATCCATGAACTCATCAATTACCCGATCGTCTATGCCGGTGATCCGTTTCACAATTTTCTTGTTATAGACTGCATTGAGCTGTTCCTCTCTTTTTTTTCTGTAATCAATAGCCGCCTGAAGCTTTCTGACCTTCTTTTGCTGCTGTAGCTTCTTATCAAAAACGTTGAGCAAGCCGTAGATGCCTATACCACCACCATCTACGATCACCTGCGGTTTTGACCAGTCTCTGGGCTTACCGGTCGGTTTGGGTAAGCCCACAATCTCAATAGGCTCTCCCTTTTTTCTTTTAAGGTAAAAATCTTCTCCTATGTGGAAGACCACCACCGAATCGAGCTCATACACTGCGGGTATCATAAATAGCACGAGTGGCTCCTTGTCAATTGAAGCCTTAAGCTCTTCCGTTACCATCAATGATACCGGTTCGTAGCCTATTGAAGTGAACTTTATCTCATCTCCAATATTAACGGGTAACCTGAATTCTCCAACGTTATTCCCGCTGGTACCTGTTTGTTTGTTGACAATCAAAACTGTGGCCAAAGGAACCGGCTCTTTCGTTTCTGCATCCAGTAGCTTACCCTTAACCATAAAGGTGGAATCCTGCTGTGCGAATACGCTAACAGCAATGAGGCTAAGAACAGATATGAGAAAAACCCTCGACATTATATTCAGAATAACTGCGAAGGAAGGGTTTACCCTATACAGATGGAAGAACTTTAACCTTTTTTAACCTGACCTTTTTGTAAGGAACGTTGTCTGAAGAAGCTACCGAAAAAGAGTGCCGTACCTATGGCAAGCATCGAAAAAACCAGGATGAGCATAAACTTGTTGCTCAGGCCAAAGCCGAGCGAAGGAAAGTCCAGTCCTGTGGCGGTGCGGTCTGAAAGAGCCTTTTCACCAAAAAAGATGAAGTATGCGCTGGGAGCTATAAACAGAAAACCCAATAAAAGCAGGATCCATTTGGGAGCTTTAGCTGGTTCCGTTTTCTTCTTTTCGAAAGCCTCGATTTTAGAGATTACGGATTGATTAAAATCTGCAGAAGGCTCTTCGAGCCCATCGGACTTAAGTAAAGATTTCAACTCCTTTTCCGATATATCAAATTCTTTCATAGCAATTCTCTCACTTCATGATCCAACAATGCTTCCAATGCTTTCAAAAGGCGCTTACGGGCCCTGTGTAATCTTACTTTTACATTCGATAATTCCCAGGTTGTAATCTCACAAATCTCCAGCAGCGATCGCTCATTCAGATAAAACAACGTGATCACTACCTGATCCTCTTTCGAAAGCCGGTCCAGTGCCTGCTTGATATAGCTGGACCGTTCCTGCTTTTGCAGCTTACGCCATTCGTTATCAGATTCGCTATAGGAACTCAGGTTATCTTCCCTATTGAATTCAGAGTCATCGATAGGGATCTTCTTCTTCCTCAGCTTTGTCAGTGCAGTATTATACACAATGGTATACAGCCAGGTAGAGAATTTTGCCTTTCCCTCAAACTGACCGATTTTCTTATACGCCTTCAGAAAAGCATCCTGGGTTACCTCTTCAGCATCTTCTCTGGATTTCATGAGCTTCATGGCTAATGTAAAAGCCATGCTTTTGTATTCATCAATAAGCACATTGAATGCAGCCATATCACCCTCTTTTACCTTGGCAATAATCAGATCCATTGCGTATTTCTCATTCTGTTCCAGCATTTGGTTGTTTGACTCAATCAGGCCCCGACAGGTTACAAGCTTCAGCCAAAATAAATTACAAAAACTAATTGTAACCTCCTTTCTGTAGCTGTGGTCATAGGCTGTGAAAATCATTTGAAACAATTAAAATATTTGAGATATGGGCGATGGTGCAGTATTTGGAATTTTCTTTATCAGCTTTTTTGCGCTGATTTTCGGAACAGTATATTACTATTTACAAACACGACATAAGGAGAGATTATCCCTTATTGAAAACGGAGCTGAGGCCAAGTTATTCAGAAGGGAGCCCTCCAAGAGGAACTACTTTTTCGCAATGATGATAGGTGTATTGTTCGTTTGTCTGGCTTTAGGGATAGTGTTTGGTGTATTACTGGACGATCATGTCTTTACCGACTATTATAACCGTGATAATCCGGCTCCCTACTTTATCAGTGTCTTCTTTTTTATTGGAGCAGGCTTTATCTCCTCCTTCTTCATTCACAAAAAAATAAATGTTCAATAGGGCTTGAGCACCCTGTTTGAGTTGATTGACGACCCACGGCCGGAAGGTTGTGGGTTTTTTGTTTAACCCGCCCAGCTATCTCTGTCGAGGCTGCGGTACTGGATAGCCTCAGCAAGGTGTTCAATGCGAATTTCCTCGCTGCCTGCCAGATCGGCAATAGTCCGTGAGACTTTGAGAATGCGGTCATAGGCCCTGGCGGAAAGCCCAAGGCGGTCCATGGCCGTTTTGAGTAGTACTTTGCCCCCATCATTGATTTTGCAAACCTCTTTTACTTTCTGACTGCCCATCATCGCATTCGAATGTATCTGGGGACCGTCCTGTTGAAAGCGTTCTTGTTGAATTTCCCTGGCGGCAATTACTCTCTCCCGAATTGCTTCGCTACTTTCAGCTTTTCTATCCTGGGTCATTTGATCAAAGGAAACAGGGGTCACCTCAACATGTAAGTCGATGCGGTCGAGTAATGGACCGGAAACCTTATTGAGGTAGCGTTGAACATGTGTGGTACCACATACACACTCTTTGTCAGGGTGATTATAATAACCACAAGGGCAAGGGTTCATGCTGGCAATCAGCATAAAGTTTGAAGGGAAGTCTACCGAAATTCTGGCCCTGGAGATAGTGACTCTACGCTCTTCCAATGGCTGCCGCATTACCTCCAGTACGGTTCGTTTGAACTCGGGTAGCTCATCCAGGAATAAGACTCCATTGTGCGCCAATGAAATTTCTCCGGGTTGGGGAATGCCTCCACCACCTACCAGTGCAACATCGCTTACCGTATGATGGGGACTTCGAAAGGGTCTTTTGGTGATGAGATCGCCATTGGCGCCCAGCTTACCGGCCACGGAATGAATCTTGGTGGTTTCCAATGCTTCCTGCAGGCTCAATGGAGGCAGAATAGATGGCAGACGCTTGGCGAGCATAGTTTTACCAGCACCCGGAGGACCGATCATGATTACATTGTGTCCTCCGGCAGCGGCTATTTCGAGGGCTCTTTTGATGTTTTCCTGACCCTGAACATTAGAGAAATCTGCCTCGTAATTATTGATATCATTGAAAAACTTGTCCCGGGTATCGTATTCAACCGGTTCTATCTTACGGCTTCCGTCCAGAAACTCAATGGCTTCTGTCAGATTGTCCACGCCTATAATGTCCAGGTTATTGACAATGGCGGCCTCGTTGGCATTTTTCTTTGGAAGAATGAAGCCCTTAAAACCCTTATTTCTGGCCTCTATGGCAATGGGTAGGACTCCCTTAATTGGTCTTAAGCTGCCGTCAAGGGCCAACTCGCCCATGATGATATAGTCTTCGAGCGCTTCTGCAGTAATTTGTTCGGAAGACTTCAGAATACCAAGGGCAATTGGCAGGTCATAAGAGGACCCTTCCTTTCTTACATCAGCCGGAGCCATGTTGACTACGATCCTCCTGCGAGGCATACGAAATTCGAAATACTTGAAGACGGATTCGATGCGATGCTCGCTTTCCTTAACCGCATTGTCCGGTAAACCGCTGAGCTTAAACTTGGTACCGTGAACAATATTGACCTCAATCGTGATGACCTGAGCGTCTACGCCAAATACCGCACTTCCATAGCCCTTAGACAGCATCCACTGTATGTTTTTCTATCAGGTTGATAAGTATGTGAATGATCTTAATATGGATCTCCTGGATGCGGTCAGCATAGCCCATGTGAGGAACTCTGATTTCTACATCTGCCAGTTCCGATAGTTCTCCACCGTTGTTGCCTGTGAGGGCCACAACCACCATTTTCTTCTGCCTGGCCATTTCAGCAGCGCGCAACACATTTTTACTGTTACCACTTGTACTGATCCCGAGCAAGACGTCTCCCGGTTTGCCAAGACCTTCTATAAAGCGTGAGAAAATGAAGTCATAACCAAAGTCGTTGGAGACGCATGACATATGACTCGCATCCGATATGGCAATCGCTGGCAGCGCCTTGCGGTTTTCGCGATATCGCCCGGTTAGCTCTTCTGCAAAATGCATGGCATCGCAGTGGGAACCTCCATTTCCACATGAAAATATCTTGCCTCCTTCTTTAATGCATTCCACCATCTTTTGTGCAGCAGCTTCTATACTTTTCAGATTGCCGTCATTGCTGAGAAAACTTTCCAGCACCTTAGCGGCCTCTTGCAGTTCTTCAAGTATGAGCGTTTTATTTTCCATGGAAGAGAATTATTGTGTCAAGAACTGAAATTATTATAATTATATCAATAGTTAATGCGGGAAAAATCAAATAGTCTGCATGTTGATCAGTCTGGTATAAGTACCGTTCAATGCCATAAGGCTGTCGTGGTCCCCCCGTTCGATAATCTCCCCCTTTTGCATCACTAATATTTCATCCGCATGCTGGATGGTGCTGAGCCTGTGAGCAATTACGATGGAAGTTCTGTTTTTCATCAGGTTGGTAATGGCCTGTTGAACCAGTTTTTCAGATTCTGTGTCAAGGGCTGAAGTGGCCTCGTCCAGAATGAGAATAGGGGGATTTTTCATGACTGCCCTGGCAATACTCAGCCTCTGGCGCTGACCACCGGATAACTTCGAACCTCTTTCTCCTACATTCGTGTCATATCCATTCTCCAGAGCCATGATAAAATCATGTGCGTTGGCAATTTTGGCCGCAGCTATTACATCTTCTCTTTTGGCATTTGGCATGGCAAAAGCGATGTTGCTGGCTACTGTATCATTGAAAAGTATTGATTCCTGGGTCACTATCCCCATCAAGGCACGCAACGAGTCTATTTCGACTGCCTGCAGCGATACTCCGTCAATTTTGATCTGACCCTCGGTTACATCATAGAAACGAGGTACAAGGTCAGCCAGGGTAGATTTACCTGCACCGGAAGAGCCTACCAGTGCCACGGTCTTTCCTTTCTTGACTTCTATATCAATGCCTTTGAGAACCTGTTCCTTCTCATAAGCAAAGCCAACCCCCTTGAATTCAATGGTGTCTTTAAAATCTGTTTTGACGATAGGAGAGGCCTGGTTTTCAATTTTAGGTTGCTCGTCAATCAGCTTAAAAACCCTCTCTGCAGAGGCAATGCCACGCTGGATATTGCTAATGGACTGTGAGAGGCTTTTTGCAGGATTTAATATCTGACTAAAAACGATGATATAGACGAGAAGTCCTTCTGCATCAAGTTCACCTTCTAGTCCTAGCTCCTGATTTTGCAGTACTTCACTACCCCCAACTACCAGCAAGGTGGCTACCACAAGAATTCCCAGGAATTGAGACACGGGTGAGGCTAATTCATTTTTGCGAGCCATGGAAATATTTACTTTCCTATAGGTAGACGTTTCTCGGCCGAAAAGATCATTTATATACTTTCTGGCGTTGAATGCTTTGATGATTCGCATCCCAGAGAATACTTCATCCATCGTATTTACTATGCGCCCCAGAGATTCCTGACTAAGTATGGCTTTCTTCTTTAATCTCTTCACGATTTCTGAGATTATTATGCCCATTACAGGGAAGAAGACTAAGGTAAAAAGGGTAAGGGATACAGACTTATTAAAAAGGAAAATAAGGTACACTATAATAGTCATAGGTTCTCTGAAAAGTACCTTGATGGCGCTGACTACCGTCACTTCAATTTCCTGAATATCATTGGTCATACGTGACATAATATCTCCTTTACGTTCACCTGAAAAAAAATCAAGATGGAGACCTGTGGTATTGAGAAATACCTTGTTACGCACTCTTTGTATAACATTCGCCCTGACGATCCCCATGATCACATTGGAGATATAAGTGAAGAGGTTTGAAAAAAGGGCAGATGAACCTATTACTATGCTTACATAAATGAGCATACTGGACTTACCATAGGTTTCTCGAACGTTTATTAACTCTTGGTAGAAGATGCTTTGAAAATAATCTTCATTCCAACCAAATGGTACTTCTTGAGCCAGAGAGGCCAATTCCTCAGGTGTCTTTGTCTCAAAAATTACTGTGAAAAGTGGCTGCAAAAGAGCCAGATTCATCAGGCTGAATATAATCGCCAACAAGGCAAACAGTGCATACTGGGGAAAATGCTTGTGATAGGGCTTAGCAAAGCCCAGAACTCTTCGGAATGTCTTCATATATCCTATAGAAGGCGCAAGTTAGGCATAATCTTGATATATGAGGTCCTAGAACTCGTGCTGGCGTGCAGGAAGGTTCCAACGCAGTGATAACATGGGAATCAGGCCGCTGGTACTTCTGTTATCGTCATCGCTGCTAAAGTTGCGGTAAACGAACCTGCCGTCAATAAAGAGGTTGTTTACCAACATATATGATCCTGAGACTTCTATAAAGGTATTGGTTGCCCCAACGCCTTGTCCTACATTGTTACCGAAATCAGCAACACGTGTATCGGTGCTGAGCAAGAGGTTACTTCCATAATTGAGCCCCTGATCGTCTTCACCGGACTGACTACGGATAATTTTCCCTGTAACATAGAGTTTGTTGATGGGCTGATAACGGGCCGTTAGTACCACTTCTTTAAAATTGGCCCCCAGAGGATGAGCAAGTGGGTTGCGATAATTAGTGTAGCTCAGGTCAGGTGTTTCATAGGCGTAGAAATAAGGCCTGGCCAGATTGAATTCCATTTGCAGATCAAGTGTGTTAATGTCAAAAGCATCTATGTATTTGGCTCCTAGCTGCACTCCGAATTTGTTTCTCCAGCTACCATTGCCAGACCTTAACTCATCAATTAAAAATTCGTCCAGCAGGAACTGCCCGTAAACCTGGTACCGGTTTTTAATATTCCACTTGAAGTCCAGGCCCAGTAGGATATTGTCAGGGCTGCCTCTTTGCTGTTCGATGGCTCGGTAAAAAACAATCGGATTAAAGTAATTGATATTCGCTTCGGCTGAAATGATGGTTTCATATAAACCGAATTCAAAGTTTGGTGTGATGTTAATACTCAGCCTGTGAAAAGCCATGTATTTATTGGGGTAGTCACCATCGGCAGGGCCGCCTCCACCGAATATGATATCCTCTGTAAGTTCTGCAAAAAGGTTGGTGTATTGAAAAGGTCCTAACCTGGTATTGATCTTCAGGAAAAGGTATGGGCTGGAAAAATCGGAGAGGACCATCGACCTGAGTCCATTGCCAACAAAGTTTTTGTCATAACCTGCCTGCACATCAATGCTTTGTGTCAGGTTAAAGGTGAAGTATCCCCTGGCATGTGTGACATCCAGTACATTGCCATCTTCTTTCCAAATCCCTTCATTAGGGAAGGCTCTGGGAGCGCCCAAAACTCTGTCAGTCACATAACCGGCAAAGCGGCCCTGGGTGGTGGTCATAAAGGTGTAAAAGCCAATTTTGCCATCAATTAGCCCATGTGCCTCCAGGCCTCGCGTATTAGTATATACAGTACCATCCTGATCAGAATCCTGACCAACAAGAAAATCAGCGACCGGATTAATTCTTATTATGGCCTTTTCAGATTCATAAAACAGGAAATCAGATTTTTTATCATAGGCCAGGTTCCACCAGCTTTTGTCATTTTGGTTGTATTCCGATTTGGTCCATTGCCAGTTGTCGTTGTATAGGTATTCAAAATTAAACCGGTCTTGCGGAGATAAGGAATCATATTTGGTCTTCACGTGATCTAAGAATGTGCTTAAGTCGGACCTGCGAACCGGCTTGACTGTAGTAGGAAACAGGTGTTGTTTGTCCTGGTATTTGATCTGAAAGCGATCTATGAGGTGATAATAGTCTCTGTTGTAAGGTACAAAAGTGCTCTGAGCTGCAAGTAGCACCGGAAAAAAGAACAGAGCGGATAGTACGAGTAGTCGCTTCATAGGGGCAAAAGGAAAGCACAAGATATAAAGTCGAATGTGGATGGAGAATAGAATTTTCGATTAAGGCTGAACTTGTCAAGAATAAAACTAATATACTTGTGAAATATTCTCTAACTCACTACATTTGCAGTCCTTTTTGAGGGAAGTATAATTAAGAACGCAATGAAAAACGATATTCATCCTGAGTATAAGCCAGTTGTATTTTACGATACATCAAGCGAATTTAAATTCATGACGAAGTCTACAATGACTTCTAAGGACACAATAGAGTGGGAAGATGGCAATACTTACCCTTTGATAAAAGTGGAAGTTTCTTCGGCATCACACCCTTTCTACACTGGTAAGAAACTGTTTGTGGATACTGCCGGTAGAGTTGAGAAATTCAACAAAAGATACAAAGCAAAGAAATAAGCGTTTCCAAACGCAAAAGCGAAAGCCTCAATGCGCGAGCATTGAGGCTTTTCGTATTTAATAAACGAAGAGGGTCTTAAATTCCCTGAAAAGCGGAAAGTAGTTTTTTGGTTTCAGCAGTCCAGTTGGATCTATGTGCCTGTCTGTCTTTTTTCTGTTTTTCGTAGTATTCTTTGGTGTAGAGCGATAACTCAAAGGCGTGCCCTTTTAATGCCTTCGTAGCCTTGCCCACGACAACCCACCAGGAATGTGCGAAATCAGTAGGCTGGTATTTGGTCATTTCTGAATTGTCAACCAGCTCACCGTCTATTCTGATTTGATAAACCTTGGGGTTGTGCCATCTTTCATATACTTCTTTAGGTACCGGACGCCTGGCTTCATGGCGGAATGGTGGCCTCTTAAGGCCTAAAAGGGCCTTCTTCTGGGCTACAGATAGCTCAGTGGCTTTTTTCGTGACTACCTCTCCCGATCTCTTGGTAAAAACAGCCTTGTCCCTGTTCAGGCTTATGCTTTTATAAGGCAAACCAGCTGGGAAATTCCAGCTAAAATTGACTTTGGGACTATTAGAAGGAAATGAACTTACCTGAGGGCCACTGGAACGCACACTCGAAGTGTACATGCCGGCAGCTATTGACTTGCCACTGCGAAGAACCTTGTAGTGCAGGCGTCCAAACATCTCACCTTCCTTACCAATACGAGCTATGGACTCTCCTTTCTTCAAAGTCTGCCCTGTTTGTACCAATACTTCATCCAGTTTGGCGTACATGGTTTCATGTAGGTCATCATGCCTGATCTTTATGTAAGTGCCATACTTTTCGTCTGATCGAACCACTTCCGTAACAGTGCCATTGGCCGTAGCTTTAATGGTAGTGTTGGGTGCGCTAAAGAACTCCGTACCTAATGCAGAATCATATATGGATGATTTTGTGAGGTTTCCGCCTGAAATCATTCCTGTATAAGCCATGTATTCACCGGGATTTGCCTCCAGGGGTGAGATGTCAGGTCTGGTACTTCGGGATGTGGGGATGTCCAGGGCTCTAGGATAGGCCCATGGTACTACTGTTCCCGGTTCATTTCCCGAGTTGGGCGTAGGTAGGTTAATGTAGGTATATGGATCTACCCACTTACCTGATTTCGATATGGCATAATGTACGCGGTTTACTTTGGCCCCAATAGCAGATGTACGCATGGTCATTCCTATTGATCCAAGAAGGTCGCCACGCTTTACTTTTTGACCTTTTGCTGTAGTAATCTTACTTAGTGAGGCATAAAGAGTTTTGATGTTATTACTATGACCTATCAGAACATAGTTGCCATACTTTTTATCTCCTTCACCTGACTCCAGTACGGTGCCATCAGCGGTGGCTATGACGGTCCGTCCCGCCCGGGCAGTAATATCAATACCGGGATAGTAGTCGTCAAAATATAGTTTACGGGCGCCTCGGGATTCGGCCGTATTGGTAGAATACTTTATTGAATCCATCGGAATACCTGTAGGAGTTTCGGTGGTTACCCGCGTGATAGTCGTTTGAACAGGAGCTGCAAAGACGGCCGGTCGCGGTTTTAACTCTACGGCCAGCGAGAAAAAGGTGCCGGCTATGGCTGTTATTAGTAGCAAAACCCTGATGGCTGCTACTTTTTGTGAAGTTGATTTATGCATCATACTGAATCTGTTTTTAATGAACGAAAAGTCTGAAGGGCTTACCAGCGGGGTATAAGTAGATGTTCTGCTGGCAAAATTGAGAATGAGTTTTTGATAGACCTGGCTATCGCCAAACTGGTTTAATACTTGCGAATCAGCGATATACTCATGGTTAAGTCTTATGTATTTACTGAGTAGGAAGTACAGTGGATTAAACCACAGCAACACACGTAACATCTCCAACAGTAGTATGTCAGCAGAGTGCCAGTGGCCCGCATGTGCCAGCTCATGGCTGAGAAGGTGCTCTCTGGTAGTAGGGTTCTTAAAGTCATCTTCTCCGATGAAAATCAGCTGAAAGAAGCTGTAAGCAGTGGCATTACCTTTTAGTAGAAATATTTTATGGTCATTATAAAGTTCTCTTGCTGATGCCCGGGCCAAACGACTGATTCGATAAATGTTTGTGAGAAAGCGAATGAGTAGTATGGCAATGATCAGTACATAAAAACTCAGGATCCAAAATGGCCAGTTGATGGACGATTGTGCATGAGTCTCTTGCGTTGTCACTATCTCATTGGACTCGAGAGCCTGGCTGGTCTTACCAGTATTAGACTCGAAAAACTGGCTTGATACCGGGTAGGGCAATGCTTCTTCTATGATAGGGGCCTTGCCATAGTACAGATCAAACTGAAGTAACGGTAATGTCAGCGGCAACACCAGACAGGCCAGTAAATAGAATCGTTTTAGCTGGTGTAACGATGTCTTAGACAATATGAACCTGTAGATCAGGAGCATTATGGCCAGACATGCGGTGGATTCAATGAGATAGGTGATCATTGTTTCTTTTCTGTTTTTTGTCAATCATACTCCTCAGGTCTTGCGATTCGCCCTGAGTCGGGTATAGCTCTGAGCTGTTGAACTTCTTGGTTTAAAGGAGTCCTGACTCTTTCAGTAGTCTCATGGTTTTCTGCTCCCAGTCGACCTTTGCAGCTTTCTGCTTAGCTTTCCTTTGGGCATGGTAATCATGTGTATAAAGAGATAGCTGAAAGGCACTAGGATTCCTGGCATGTTTAAGAACCACGGAGTTATCATAGCTTGCAAAATCTGAAGGGCTGTATTTACTCATCTCACTGTTGTCTGTGAGTTTGCCATCTATCCAGATTTTGTAATGCTTTATATCACCCCACTTTTCTACTATATGTTCTGGAATACTGCTTCTGGTGATTACAGAATAGGGTTTGAGTTTTATGGATAGAATCGCCCGCTTCTGTTCGTCATTCAGTTCCGTACTTGTTTTAATGACTTCTTCTCCGGAATGCTTTAGGAAGATTACTTTTTTACGATCAAAGGTTACTTTTTTATACTTTAAGTTGTCTGGCAGTTTTTTACCGAAACTGTTGTGCTCAAGCTTGTACTCATTGTCTTTCGATACATGTTGACTCATCATAGAAATGTCAATGTCAGTTTCCGTATTACTCCAGCCAGCTGCGAACGCGCGATAAGATTCACGGTTTACACCCTTCCCATTTTCAATGATTTTATAATGAAATATGTTGAAGATATCCCCTTCTTCTCCTGTTGTGCCTATGGCTTCCCCTTTAGTTAATTTTTGATTTACCGAGACATTCGTTTGCCCTAATTGAGTGTATAGAGTTTCAAATGTCTCATTATGTTTTACCCGAATAAAATTGCCCAGTTGCTCGTCATTTTGTTTGATTTCCGTAACTGTACCTGAAGCAGTTACGCGAACAGGTTTACCGGGAAGGCTTATAATTTTGACTAAGTACTCTTTGTCAAAATCTCTTGTTTCCAGGAATTCTCCTGATTCTGTTTTGATTACTATCGAACCCGGCTGACTTTGGTCCTTGGAATCTATAGGGGTCCCTTTGCTATAAGAGTTCTCATTGAGTACTATTTGGTAATTGGTGCGGTACGCAAAACCATGTATTCCTGCATCAATAGGAGAAATGTCGGGTTCAGCCAAATCATTGTCGGGTTCTTTTTGAATAGGCTTTGGTATGTTAATGGCTTCGGTGGTATCTGCTACTTTTGTTTCCACCATAAAGAATGCTGTGGTACCCATAACCAGTGGAATAAGAAGGGCCAGCCTTAGCAGCGCGGCTGACTTGGATGTTTTGTGTTTCATCATGATAAATCGTTTTTTGATTAGGTTGTAATTTGAAGGGCTGGCGAGTTTTGGGCCAACAAACTGCCTGCTGGCAAATCCGAGAAGTAGTTTTTGATAAGTGCCTATGTCGGTGAACTTTCTCACCACCGCAGTATCGGCCAGGTACTCATGGTTATTTCTGATGGCATGACTGAATAAGATATAGAGAGGATTGAACCAAAAAATAATGCGTAAGAACTCTACAAATAATATATCCAGACTATGCAGTTCCCTTGCGTGGCTGAGTTCATGCATCAGGAGCCTGTCGCGTTTGGCTTCGTTGCCGTAATCTTCCTGAGAGATAAATATATATTTAAGAAAGTTGTAAGGAGGCAGGATGTCATCCATAATGATAACTCTTACACCATGGAAGTTTGTGTGTGTCGTGAGCTTGGTGTTTTTAAGGATGTTGCGAATACTGACAATATACCTGAACAGTAGAATGGTAGTAATGAGAGCATAGATGGCCATAAGCCAGATCGCATAGTTTGCACTCCTTTTGCTTTCCTGGAGTGTATGTTCAGGGTTTTGACCGACTTGAGTTGAGATTAGGTCTGTGGTAACCCGGGGCTCTGTAATTTGAGCCTGTCGCGAATCAAGACTCTGTAGTAAGTTTTCAACTACGGCCCCCTCGGAAGGAATTTTAAAAGCCTGTTCCTGACTTATCTCAAACTGAATAAAGGGAATTGATAATGGTATGATAAGGCAGAGCAGCAGGTAGATCCTCTTGAACCTATGCATGGTGGTATTAGTCAACAAGAGCTGGTAAATGCCCCATAGCAAGAGCATGCAAACCGACATTTCAATAACCATCACTATCATCGTTTCCTTTTGTTTTATTCGCTGATCATATCCAGGAAGGCCTTGTTGGCTTTTTCCCGCTCCAGAATCTGAGCTCTATCACGCTTCATAAGTCGCTGATAGCCATCTTCTGAGAGTATATCTATTCGGTATACAGGCTTTGCAGGGTCATTCTTTCTTAATTTTTCCTTCCAGTAATAGGCTACGGTTTTTAGATTGAAATCAGCCAGAGCACTGTTGTCTGTAAGCTTTCCGTCAATAATTACCAGGTATTTATCCGGGTCCTGCCATTCCTGAACGATCTCATCTTTTAGCGGTGTTTTGGATATGGATCTGATATCACTCTTTAATCCACGGAGCCCTTCTTTTTGCTTTTCGGTGAGGTCTGACATGTTAACCGTCTTTACTTCTGTATCGCCTTTGAGGAAAAGAACCTTATTCCGGTCATAGACGATACTGGTGTATTTCCAGTCTTCGGGGAAGTGGGCAGAACGAACCCGTTTGCCCAGTCCGTGTTCTTTGGCTTGCATGAATCCACGCACTTCAAGGCTCATCCTATGGATATCTCTTAGAAAAGAAGCTGTTTTGATTAGAACATAGTATTCCTTGGGGTTGATGCGTTGGCCATTTTTGATTACCTCATAGTGTAAATGAATGTTGGAGTTTTCAATAGACTTACCTACAGTGCCTATCGACATGCCTCTTTTCACCTGCTGGCCGGCCTCTACATGCAGCTCTTCGAGTGAGGCATAAAGGGTCTGGTATTCCTCACCATGTTTTATGATTACATGGTTACCGCGGGTATCGTTCTTTTCGCTGGTGACAACCGTCCCATCTCCGGTAGCTCTTACGATTGTGCCTTTAGCAGCTCTGTAGTCTACTCCCTGGTGGTTGTATTCCCGATCGGTGCCGCGGTGCATAGTGGCATCAAAGTGCAGAAGAAACTCAGGGTTGTACTTTTCGTCTATTGGGAATATCGAGGGCTTTGCACCTTCAAATGCCGGGTGAGCTTGCTCCTGGATAGGTGTAGGGTTTGAGCTTTCTTTTGGTGTTTCCGGGACGCTGGTTTTCAGTGTCATGGCCACGGCCGTGAAAATCAACAAGGGAGTGAGTATGGCCAGCCTTAGGAATGAGCCTGTTCTGGAAATCTTTTTGGTCATCATAATAAATCTCTTTTTGGTTAGGGAATAATTGGATGGACTTGTGAGCCTTGGTCGGGGCGATTTGTAACCAGAAAAGCTCAGGAGTAGTTTTTTATAGGTATTGACATCATCAAATTGGTTGAGCACTGCGGCATCAGCCAGATACTCATGATTTATTCGAATGGCTCGGCTCCAGAAGAAATAAAGCGGATTAAACCAGAAGATGATTCTCAGTAATTCAAGTAGCAGAATATCGATTGAGTGCAGCTGCCGGGCATGGCTAAGCTCGTGCGCGAGCAACCTTTTGCGTGCCGAGTAATCTTCATAGTCGTTTCGGCTTATAAAAATCAGGTGCAGAAAGTTATGCGGTACAATGGCCTGGTCCAGTATGCTTATTCTGGAACCCTGGAAGGTAGTCTTAGTCGCGTCTTTTGCCTTGTTGATAATGGCGCGGATACTGATAAGGTACCTGAAGAAAAGTGTCAGGGTCACAAGTGCGTAGAGTATCATGATCCACCACTGGTAATCAATGGATGTGTGGGTGGTTACTTGTTCAACCGGCTTTGCCATCGGTGTAAGTACTGCTTCTTCTGATTCTGTGAGTAATGTTGGATCACCAGTATTCGGAAGCAGTTGTGCTGTGAGGTTTTCATTTACAGCAATCATCGAAATGTTCGGAGCCTGACTTTCCAGCTCTACAAAGGGTATGACAACAGGTAAGATCAGGCAAAGCAGCAGAAAGAACCGCTTAAATTTGTGCATGGCAGTTTTGGCCAATAAGAGCTGATAAATGCCCATTAGCAGCAACATGCAAATCGTCATTTTTAAGAGAAAGGCTATCATTGCTTCCGTTCTATCTTGTCATCAATCATTTTTCTCAAATCCTCCAGTTGGTCTTGTGTCAGGTCTGTCTCATTGGTGAAAAATGAGGCAAATTGAGAAGTTGATCCATTGAAAAAATCCTGGATCAACCCTTTTACATGCTTTGAGAAATACACTTCTTTTTTTACAGTAGGGTAGTACTCTCTTGAATTGCCAAAGAGTCTGTAGTCCACATAGCCCTTGTCTTTCATGCGCTTTAATAATGTAAGCACTGTGGTGGTGGCTGGTTTGGGCTCCGGGAATTGGTCAAGCAAATCCTTGGTAAAGGCTTTCTTTAATTCCCAGAGGTAACTCATTAACTGTTCTTCACTTTTCGATAAACTCATGCTCTACGCTTTTAGAGTGTGCTCTACAAATGTAGAGTTATTTATAACTAATACTACCGTTGATGGAATTTTGTTTCAACTTTTTTCAAAAAAGTCCTGACGATTCCTTTTGCCTATTGCTATTTACTTCCCCTGGCTTTTTTATTTTTGCTGTATGCAAATCGACCTTTTTGATCCGAAAGACATTCGGGTCAACCTATTGCCATTTACCTATACCAGGCCTGTAGCCGAAATTCGGATAGGGATATTGAAAGTCACAGAGAAATGGCAGCAGTATGGTTTCGAAGCAGGCTTCGATACAGTCGATTATCTTAGTGGAAAATTCGAATCCCTGAATAGTCAGTTGAAGGTAAATGGGGCACTTTGCCCTGATGCCGATGTGGTAGAAGCGATCAAAGCCCTGAAGCAGGGAGAAGAACTGATCTCTGATGGTCACGTACTGGCTTCCCATGGAGAGGTTTCTGCTTCTATAGATTATAAAAAGAAAGTGAGGCTGATAACTCAGTCCTGGCATATTTTTGCAAATAATAAGGAGCAAATTGAAGCTGATTTTATACTCATCACAGCCGGTAGAACATCCCAGCCTATCGATGACCCGCATACCATTGTATATGGCAGGGAAAACGTTTTTCTGGAAGAAGGAGCTTCCATAAAAGCGGCCATTATCAATGCTGAACAGGGGCCGGTTTACATTGGCAGGAATGCCCAAGTGCATGAGGGAGCAATTATTAAGGGAGCCTTTGCCCTCTGTGAAGAGTCCCATGTGAATATGGGGGCTAAAGTCAGGGGAGACACAACAGTGGGGCCATACTCTAAGATTGGTGGTGAAGTTGGTAATTCTGTGATCTTCGGTTATAGTAACAAAGGGCATGAAGGATACCTCGGTAATTCGGTTCTCGGAGAATGGTGTAACATTGGGGCCGATACAAATACCTCTAACCTCAAGAATAACTACGCTCCCGTGAAGCTATGGAGCTATAGCAAGGGAGGTTTTGCCAATACCGGGCTGCAGTTCTGCGGCCTTATGATGGGAGATCACGCCAAGTGCGGAATCAACACCATGTTCAATACCGGTACTGTTGTTGGTGTTGGAGCCAGTGTTTTCGGTTCAGGTTATCCCAGAAATTTCATCCCTTCTTTCTCATGGGGAGGCGCCAATGGTTTTATTACCTTTCAACCCAGAAAATTCACTGAAGTAGCCAAGGCTGTAATGGATAGAAGGGGGATGGACTTCGATGAGCAGGAGAAGGCCATCCTGGATAAGGTATTTGCCGAGACGATTGACTACAGAATTTGGGATAAAAAATAATATGCGATTTCAGGATATACCGGGACAGGAGGAAATTAAGCAGAAGCTCAGAGATGCGTTAAAACGTGACCATGTAGCACATGCCCAGCTTTTTGCCGGACCGGATGGTTCTCCTAACCTGGCGATGGCACTCGCTTTTGCTACTTATCTCAATTGTGCAAATAGAACGGAAACAGATGCCTGTGGAGAATGTCCTTCATGCGTGAAAAATGCAAAACTCGTTCATCCCGATTTGCATTTCATTTTCCCAACCTCAGCCACTCCCAAGTTTAAAAGGGAAGATGCTACCAGCGATAAGTTTTTAACAGAGTGGAGGTCTTTTGTCCTGTCTATGCCATATGGTAATGTCACCGACTGGAGTTTTCATTTTGGCTGGGAGAACAAGCAGGTGATCATTCCTCGCAAAGAAAGCCGGAATATCATCAATAGTCTCGCGCTTAAATCCTTTGAGGGTTCATATAAAATTATGCTCGTCTGGCTGCCCGAATTGATGAATGTCAATGCCGCGAACGGTATTCTTAAAATATTGGAAGAGCCTCCAGAGAAGACCATTTTTCTCATGGTCTCCAATGATGCCAATCGCCTGCTGACTACCATTATTTCCAGGACCCAGATTTTGCGAATACCCGCTTTTACGGATGAAGAGATTAAAGAATCGCTGGAAGCAAAGGAAGGTTTAAGCCTTGAGAAAATTGGTCAAATAGCCTATTTGGCAGAGGGGAACCTCCGGGTGGCTACTCATCTGGCCGATGGAGATGTAAACGAGGTACAGGAACTTTTTAAGAACTGGATGCGCCTTTGTTTTACCTGGGACTTTAAGGGCATGACCAAAATGGCTGATGATTTTCAAAAATCAGGTAAAGAACAGCAAAAGAGTCTTTTTAATGCTGGAACAAAAGTGCTGAGAGATACTCTTATCAATCAGTTTGAAGCCAAAGATCTGATGCGTGTACCCGATTCTGAGGCTGGCTTTATTCAGAATTTCGGCAAAGTTTTCAATCCGGAGAAGATCGCTATGGTTACCCCAAAGCTGGAGGAAGCTCACTATCATATTGAGCGAAATGCCAATGCGAAAATCCTTTTCCTTGATTTATCTCTCTCCATTGCCCAAATTGCGCGATCTAACTAAATTGTGAGGCTTTTCTGGCTTTTCAAAGCCAGGATAAGTCAACAAAAACACTGAGTGTATGCTGATCAGAATAGGAACCCGGGGAAGTAAGCTGGCATTGTGGCAGGCATATCATGTGGAAGAACGGCTTAATCAGGCTGGAATTGACACAGAAATCGTCACCATTGAAACCAAAGGGGATAAAATCCTGAATGTATCCATCGCTAAAATTGGCAGCAAGGGAGTGTTTACAGAGGAGATAGAAGAGCAGCTGGCTGACGGCCATATCGATATAGCGGTGCACAGTGCCAAAGACATGCAGTCTTCATTGCCCGATGGCTTTGAGTTGATCGCCTTTATGGAGCGTGAAAGGTGCAATGATGTGGTCGTGAGTAGGAAGCAAGGCCTGTCTGTGAAAAATCAGGATGCTTTCATTTTGGGTACTTCTTCAACACGAAGAGTAGCTACACTTAAGAGCTTTTATCCGCATATCCAAACGGTACCGGTTAGAGGTAATCTGCAGACCAGAATCAGAAAAATGGATGAAGGTGCCTGTGATGCTTTACTTCTGGCTTATGCAGGGGTACATCGCATGGGCTATAACGATATGATTGCTGAGCACCTGAGTTTGGAAGAATTCACACCGGCCGTAGGCCAGGGTTCTGTAGCCATTGAGGTATTCGAAAACCTGGAGACAAACAAGAAGCAGGCAGTAAGAACTGCTCTAAATCATGAAGCAACAGAAACCTGTCTCTTAGCAGAAAGGGCCTTTCTTAAAACAATGGATGGCGGTTGTAGTATACCGGTTTTTGGTCTTGCAAGACTCAATGGAGAAACAATTGACATGCAGGGTGGTATTATAAGCCTGGATGGCAGTGAATCCGTTAGAAAATCTCGCTCCGCCAGTAAAGATAAAGCAGCAGAATTGGGTGCTGAGCTTGCCCGCGAGGTACTTGACAACGGTGGTGCTCCTATTTTAGAATCAATTAAAAATCAGTCGATATAATTATGAAAACGAAATTATTAACCGGTTTTATGCTGGCTTTGATGCTGATAGTAGCTGCGGCCTGCTCATCTGGTTCTGAGAGTTCAGAAACCGTAACAGATCAGAAACCTGCCGCTCTGGTGGGCAACGACTTCCTGGTTACCATTACTACTGATCTTGGGGTAATGAGGGCCGTATTGCACGATCAGACCCCTAAGCACAAAGAGAATTTTATCAAGCTGGCCAAAGAAGGTTTCTTTGACAGCCTCCTTTTCCATAGGATTATACCTCAGTTTATGATCCAGGGAGGAGACCCGATTTCAAAAAATGCAGGACCGGATGTCAACCTGGGGTCAGGTGGTCCCGGTTATACCATAGACGCGGAAATTTTGCCCGAGTTCTATCATAAAAAGGGCGCTTTATCCGCGGCAAGAAGAGGAGGACCGGGAAACCCCGAATTGAAATCAAGTGGGAGTCAGTTCTATATTGTACAAGGCTTTGTTCAGCCCTACAATCAGGTGGTGCTCAACAATGTTGAGGCAGGAAAATGTCTTACTAAACTGAGATCTGATTTTCCTGAAGATCCTTTGCTGACTGAGTTGAATGACGCTTTTCAGACAGGAGGTCAACAGGGGTACTTTGACAAGGTGGTAGAGCTCAAAGATAAACTTACTGAGAAAACAGGAATCGAAATATCAAGCCCACAAGAGCGCATTGATGCTTACACTACTGTTGGTGGGTACCCCAGCCTCGATGGTCAGTACACAGTTTTCGGCCAGGTGATTGACGGACTTGATATTCTGGACAGGATAGCCGGAGTTCAAACCAAGCCGGGAGACAGACCTGTAGAGGATGTGAGAATGTTTGTGACTGTAGAAGAAATGCCTAAAGCGCAAATCGCCAGGGAATACGGTCATACTTATCTTTAAATAAACCAGGTTAGGGTATCATCTCCGTTTAGACCTTAAGCGGAGTTTTGCAACCGAAATACTTTGAATAGATGAAGCGCCTACTGATTGTCGTGTTTTTTTCTTTTTTCCTCACCGGTTATGCCCAGGCAAATGGAGGTAAAGATAAATGGGATTATATCGTCACCATCAATACCAGCAAAGGAGAGATGAAAGTCATGCTCTTTGATGAAACTCCCAATCATAAGGCAAACTTTCTTAAGCTGATCAAGCAGGGCTACTATGACAGCCTTACTTTTCACAGGGTAATGAAAAACTTCATGGTGCAGGGAGGAGACCCCTACTCAAGGCTGGGATCAAACGCTGGCCGGGTTGGAAACGGTGGTCCGGGCTATACGGTGCCCGCTGAGTTCCGGTCTAAGTATTTTCATCACAAAGGTGCCCTGGCGGCAGCACGACAGCCTGATTTGGGCAATCCGCACCGCGCTTCTTCCGGGAGTCAATTCTACATTGTGCAAGGGGAAAAGGTTGATGAAAAGCAGCTCAAGCCCTTAAATACCATGATCATTCGGGATGCGCTCAAAAAGATCAAAAGAGGAACGCCCCTGGCTGATACTCTGGGCCAGGCCTCTCGTCTTGGTCGGGAAGCTTTTGAGCAGAAGCTGGTGGATTTGAAAGACGAGATTGAAGAAGCCACAGGGTTCAAAATTGTGGTCCCTCAGGAAAGGCTTGATGTTTATACCACCACAGGTGGTGTGCCTCATTTAGATGAGCAATACACAGTTTTTGGAAGGGTAATCGTGGGTTTGGAGGTGGTGGACAAGATTGCAGAAGTAGAAACAGGCAGAGCAAACCGACCCACTGAACCTGTTTGGATGCACATTTCAGCAGAAAGGCTTAAGAAGAAAAAAATCATCAAACTTTACGGCAATATCTATGAATAACTTCAAACCCCTATGGAGGAAACAGCTCGTATTTATATTGCTGGGCCTGGTTGTGTTTGGCTGTGCCGAGAAGAAAGAAGTGGTGGTTTTTGAAACCCCATTTGGTGAAATGACGGCCATTCTTTATGATGAAACTCCTATTCACAAAGAGAACTTCCTGAAACTTGCCAAATCAGGTCAGTACAATGATGTACTCTTCCACAGGGTGATTGAGAATTTTATGATCCAAACCGGTGATTTGTCGACAGGGGCTGCTGAGAAAGATGCGAACTACCGGTTGGATGCTGAATTTCGGTCGCCTGAATACTTCCATGTTAAAGGATCCTTAGCTGCTGCCCGCAGGGGAGATGAAACTAATCCAAAAAAGGAATCCAGTGGGTCTCAGTTTTATATTGTTCAGGGAGAGACCTACGATGAAGAGGGGCTGAAACTAAGAGCAAAAAGAAGACATTTCCTTAAGCTTTATCCACTTTTTCAGAGGGCTATCAAGACAGACAGGGCAGTAGAACTTACCGAGAAGTGGGCTTATCATACCAACAAATATCAGGAAGATACTACCTACGATTTCGGCACTGCACAAGAAGAGCTCATATTAAATTCGCAGTCCACCCTGGAAGAGCTGTTTGGCCCCCTGGATGATCCCGGCTATAATGAAGAACAAAAGCAGGTGTATGCTACTATTGGCGGAGCTCCGCATTTGGACGGAGAATACACGGTATTTGGAAAAGTTGTGGAAGGGCTAGACGTAATTGATAAAGTGGCTGCGCAAGCCACGGACGATCGTGACAGGCCTCTGGAAGAAATCAGACTCAAAGTAAGAGTTGAGTCCATGAGTACCGCTGAGTACCAGTCCAGATACGGGAAATATTTAAGAAAATAACATGAAGGTACTCATCACCGGAGCCAATGGGCTATTGGGACAAAAGCTCGTAAAGCTGATTTTAGACAGGGGGCAGGATGAACTCATAGCTACTGCTCGTGGGGCCAATCGCCTGCCTTATCCTGCAGAAAACTATACCTATACCTCTCTCGATATAACTGATCCGGCAAAAGTAGAAGACGTTATCGCTGAGGCTAAGCCGGATGTGGTTATTCATACAGCGGCCATGACCAATGTAGATCAGTGCGAAACAGAACGAGAGAGTTGTTGGGAGCTGAATGTGAATGCAACAGCATACCTGTTGAAGGCCTGTGAGCGGTCCGGAACATTCTTCCTCCACCTTTCAACCGATTTCATTTTCGATGGTGAAGCTGGCCCTTACGATGAGGAGGCTGCTGCTAATCCTATCAGCTATTATGGCGATAGTAAGTTAAGGTCAGAGGAGGTTGTCAAGGCCGGTAAGACGAATTGGGCGATCGTGCGCACCGTGCTGGTATACGGCATTGCCCATGACATAAGTCGCTCCAATATTATTCTTTGGGTTAAGAGCTCTTTGGAACAAGGCAAGCAGATAAAGGTGGTGGATGACCAGCTCAGAAGCCCCACACTGGCAGAGGACCTGGCCATGGGCTGCTATCTCATAGCACAGCAGCGGGCTGGAGGAGTTTTCAATATTTGTGGTAAAGACCTGCTCACTCCCCATGAAATGGCCATTAAAACAGCCGATTTTTTTAATCTTGACACATCCACTATGGAACGTGCCGATGCCTCCACTTTCCAACAAACTGCTAAAAGGCCACCCAAAACAGGTTTGCTTATTGATAAAGCGGTGTCTGAACTGGGCTATCAACCCCATTCTTTTGATGAGGGCATTGCCTTTGTTGCCAGTCAAATAGAGAGGGGCGGCCGTTAGCGGATAACGATTGCAAAAGCCGTAAGAATTTGAATATATTTAGAGTGCGCAATTTTTTAACCTGCGCCAATTAACCTTAAAATCAAAAAAAATGGCTGTTAATGTTAGCTCCGATAATCGGGGGCAGTGGGGATCCAAGTTTGGATTTATCATGGCTGCTGCCGGTTCTGCTGTCGGATTGGGAAACATATGGCGTTTCCCCTACATCACCGGTGAAAACGGTGGTGGTGCCTTTGTACTGGTCTACTTGCTCTGTGTAATCCTTATAGGAGTACCTTTGCTCTTTACCGAAATGGGCCTTGGACGTATGACCAAGAAGAGTACCATTGGTGCTTTTAAAGACACAGGTGCCAATTCTGTTTACATGGGTGCAGGAGCAATTCTGGCACTTGGAGTAAGCTTTTTCGTACTGTCTTACTATGGCAATATTGCCGGGTGGACCATCGGTTACATCTTTAAGATGCTCTCCGGTTCTGAGGGAACCTTCACTGAATTTGCAGCGAATCCTTCTTATACCATTCCCCTGATGGGAGTATTTGTGGTAGCCACTGTGCTCATTGTACTGGGAGGTGTTTCTGGCGGAATTGAGAAAGCCGCCAAGTTTTTGATGCCCTTGCTCTTTATACTGATCACAGTAGTAGCCATTCGTGGGCTTACCCTGGAAGGTGCCATGAAAGGGGTCGATTTCTATATGAATCCCGACTTCAGTAAAATTAATGCAAATACATTTTTAGTCGCGCTCGGTCAGGCCTTCTTCTCTATGAGTATTGGCTGGGGTATTATGATCACCTACGGATCTTATCTGCCTAAAAACTCCAACATCGTAAGCTCTGGGGTCTGGGTAGGTTTTATGGATGCTGGTGTGGCCTTGTTGGCAGGTTTTATGATTTTCCCCGCAGTATTTGCCTTCGGTAAAGATCCTGCTTCCGGTCCTGCACTGGTTTTCGAAATATTACCTGAGGTATTCAATGCCATGCCCGGTGGAGCGATTATAGGTGGGTTTTTCTTCCTCTTACTCCTGGTAGCAGCACTTACCTCTTCCGTTTCTATGCTCGAGGTGCCAGCTTCTTATTTTATGGATGAGAAGAAGTGGAGCCGCAAGAAGGCTGCCTGGACGGTCGGTATTATGTTATTCGTGGTGGGTATTCCTTCAGCACTGTCTAAAGGCGGCAATGCCTTCTTTAGTGAAATGAGCGTTCAGCTCCCCTGGATGGATGATCCGGCTGTAGGCTTTCAGGACATACTCGATTATTTCTTCGGTACCTTCTTTATTGTGGTAGTGGCCCTGGTGACCTGTATCTATGTCGCCTGGAAAATTGGTGCTGAGAAAATTGTTGGTGAGCTTGCCGAAGGTTCTGAAAAATTCAGAGCGGGTACGCTCAAGGCCAAAGGCTTTGTATTCTTTATCAAGTTTGTATGTCCATTGGTAATTCTGGCAGTATTACTGAATATGCTGGGTGTCTTTGGCATCTTTGCAGGAGGAGGCTGATATCGATATCTAATCTAAGGACGCCATCCCTTTATGCGCAAGCAGAAAGGGATGGCGTCCTTTTTTAAAATTTGGGAACCGAAGGAAACCATGATGAACGCTTTAGCACAGACGGATGGCATCCATCTTTATAAAACCGGGTGAAATTCAAAATCTCTCCCCTAACCAAACCAAAAAATGGCAAAAGATCATAGCAATTTCTTCAATGATGTATACGAGGTGGTCAAACTGATACCTGCTGGCAGAGCCACCAATTATGGGGCTATAGGGGCCTACCTGGGGGCCAAAAGCAGTGCCCGTATGGTAGGTTGGGCCATGAACGCTGCTCATGGTCTGGATGATGTACCAGCCCACCGGGTAGTCAACCGTATAGGTGTTTTGACCGGTCGCCATTTCTTTAGTACGCCTACCATTATGCAGGAACGCCTGGAGGCTGAAGGCGTAGTTATTAAAGACGATCAGATTCAGAATTTCAAAGAGGTTTTTTGGGACCCGATGAAAGAATTATCTCTATAGTCATTACCTTCAAAACACAACTGCAAGGGATTACGTCTGATGGCGTGAACGATCGTTTATTAATATTAATATGGAAATTTTCTTAACCTCTGAGGCTTGGGTAGCCTTGCTCACGCTCACCTTCCTGGAGATCGTGCTGGGTGTCGACAACATTATCTTTATCTCAATTATTTCAGGCAGACTTCCTAAGAGTCAACAGAAAAATGCCAGAAATCTGGGGCTCTCTTTAGCCCTGGTAATGCGGATAGCGCTCTTACTTGGAATTACATGGATCATCAGTTCTACACAACCTATAATTACTGTTTTCGATCATCCTTTTAGTGCTAAAGACTTGATTTTACTGGTTGGCGGACTCTTCCTTATTGGCAAGAGTACTACCGAAATCCATCATACCCTGGAAGGGGATGAGCATGAAGAAAAAGAAAAAAAAGCCACCAGCTTTAGTGCTATTATCCTTCAGATAGTGGCCCTGGACCTGGTTTTCTCATTCGACTCAATATTGACGGCCGTAGGATTGACTCAGGAGGTAATTATTATGATCATAGCAGTTATCATTGCAATGATTACCATGATGACCTTTGCCGGAAAGATCAGTTCCTTTATCAACAAACACCCATCTCTGCAAATGCTGGCGATGTCTTTCCTGATTCTTATCGGGTTTATGCTCGCTCTTGAAGCATTCCACTTCGAGATACCTAAGGGCTATATCTACTTTGCGGTGTTCTTCTCACTCGTTGTAGAAGGGCTGAATATGCGAAGAAGAAAGAATGCCATGGCTGTGAAGCTGCGCAAACGAATTGTGGGAGATAAATAAAATCCAAAGAATTTAAAAGCAAAGGCCCTGATGATAAATCAGGGCCTTTGCTTTTAGTAGTACATCACAAACAGATTAGGGCGACCGCGCTCGTCAGCAAGAGTAACAGAACTGCCTTTGGGGTTTTTGTTCGTGGCCTTTTCAAACTTGAGCGGTAACTCAGGAAGGTCTTCTACTATAAACCTGCCATCACCCTGGGCAAAGAGACTGAAAGTGCCCAATATTTCCCCTTTTACCATCAGCTTGCCTTTATACAGGTAGGCTTCGATCTCTCTGAAAAAAGGATGCGAATATTTTCCTACATAAGAGTTCAGTACCTGCTCAGACACTGGTACCGAGCTTAATTTCTGACCCTTTACCTTAAGGGGCTTTAGCTGTGGCTTCCTTTTAGGCTTTCCGGTTTTTGCGTCTAATACAAGCTGTACCAGCTGATCAATGTTGGTATCGCGTTCTTGTACGTTCAGGTAGCTGTTCACCCTATGTACTATGACCATATCTGCCTCGGGAAGTACGTAAAGCTTATGTCCGCCCAGGCCACTGGCATAGTAGGCGGGCTGGCCGAAAGTCGTTCGGTTAACCCACCATAGGTAGCCATAGCCACCGCGTTTGGCAAAATTGGGCCCCAGGTCATCAGAAAATGCAGCTGTACTTTTTGCTACCCAGGACTTGGGCACTATCTGTTTACCATTCCATCGCCCCTTATCCAGGTAGAGCTGTCCAAATCTAGCCAGGTCGCGGGTAGACATCTTAAAGAGGTAGGCAGCATGATTTGAGAGATCTGGCTCAAAGCGATAGCGCATGTCCTGATCGCGCAAATCTTCCATTCCCAATGGGTTGGCTATTTGATTGTAAAACTCATCAAAAAACTTGATCTGTGCCTCTTGCTCCAGGATACTCAGCAGTGTATTGAAGTCCCAGTTGTTATAGTTGAACTGAGTCCCGGGCTTGGAGGTACCCCGTTTGGGACGGTTTGCCTTCATAGACCTCGGCTCATAAGAAGCCGGATGATAGATGCCCGATCGTGCGGTAATCAGATCTAAAACCCGTGCTTGCTTTTCTGTTGCTGTCAGTCCCTGCTTGTCATCTATACCCAAGGTGGCCAGGCTCTTATTCAGGTCTATTATGCCTTTGCCCTCATATATACCATACATAGCGCTCATCAGGCTTTTTCTCATGGAGTGGGTCATATACCTGCGACTTACGTCATCCCAGGCAACAAGTACTTTGCCTTTGTAAATGACCATAAAAGCAGCACTGCGCATCTGCTCGTATGTTGCTTTTGCCTCTGCGATCTTTGCAGATGAAAATCCAGCTTCTTCGGCCGTTTCATAGTACATCCAGGGTTGTGGACCTTGTCCGCTCACAGGTAGGGTCGCGCACATAAGCCATGCTCCGAATAGTATGGACATAGCAAGTCTGTTCAGTGAAATTGATTTCATGATTTTGAGTTTTTAATTAAGAAGTATTGATGTGATTTGTAGAGGCCCGTCCTTTATTCCGGGAACTTATACTTATCGCCAAAAAGCTTATAGAAGAGGATCAGTCCTATGCCAGTACATACGAAAATGGGTGCATAATAAAGCGGGAGTTCGATATCACTGTTAAAGACACGGGAATCTTCAAGCATCATCCCAATAAAAAAACCAATACCGGCACCTACCAGGGCCATTCCCAGCTTAAGTGCATCTAAAGCGGCCCTCTTATCAAAGATTTGTTTTACATCCTCGCCCCGTTCAATCAGTGCCATGCGCTCCTTGTGCCGCGTGGTGGTCATGATATAGTAGACTGAGGCTGTTAGAAGAGCCGTGGAAAACACCATCAGGGCAATGCCAATCAAATCCATAGTTTCTGTCTTTTGTCTGCTTTTAATGACGGGGCCTTCTCCCGGAGCGGTTACAATTAATTTCAAATTAACGAAAAACCCTTTTTGAAATACTCAAAGATCCGGGGCATCAAAACCCTTGTAGGACTTTTTGTAACCGACTTTTTTCTGAGCCCGTCAATGATACTACCAGCTACAGTATGAGTAAGAGATGGTGACAAACAGACTATTCTCGCGGCCTTATACTTATTTTGGTATTACAGTCGATGCAAGATGATAAGTATTATATCAGACGGATTCTGAAAGAAGGATCTGAAGAGGCCCTGTATAAGCTGGTAAAACGGTATGAGAAAGCTGTGTTCAATGTCTGCTATCGTGTGCTCAGGCAGCGAGAGCAGGCCGAAGAAGCGGCACAAGATGTGTTTCTTAAGGCATTTAAGCAATTGAACAAGCTGGAGGATCATCGTAAGTTTGGGGGGTGGTTGATGAGAATCGCTTACCGCAGAGCTATTGACTATGCACGATTGGAGAAAAAAATGCCTGTCGAACTGGATGATCAGGGATGGCAGAGGATTGAAGACACCTTGTCTAAAACTCCTTACCAACAACTGGTCGACTATGATCGGAAGGAGGTGATAGAGCTTGTACTGGCGAAACTGCCTCCTTTAGAAAATGGATTGATGACACTGTTTTATTTACAGGGCATGAACGTGAAAGAAATAGCAGCCCTTACAGAGCTTAGTGAAAGCAATGTAAAAGTGAAGCTTTTTCGTACCAGGGAGGTAGTGAAAAAGCTGCTGAAAAGACAGTTGGGTTCAGAACTAAATGATTTGCTATGAACAAAGACATCGGGGATACCGACTTGGATAAAGAACTGGAGAGCTTAGAATTATTTGAGCCCTCTATGCGTTTTTCTAAGAACGTGGTAGAACGGGTAAAGCTGAAAACGGAGCTTATCAAACCTGAAAGAGGACCCATGTATTGGCTGCCCTGGATATTTGCCGGAAGCGCACTGGCAGTTTTTATGCTGGTATTAGGCTTGCTACTGCTCAGACAAGGTGGCCTTCCTGAAATAGTCCTCAGTGAGCAAATGAGTCAGGCCGCAATGGTGACATTTGGCACACTGGCAGGTCTTACACTCCTTTTGGGGATGGATCGGGTTTTCAAAAAGCTGATGTTAGGTTGATCAACTTATTTTTTGGGTTAGTTGTTGCTGAAAATTCTGTCTGTCGTCCATGTTCAGGGCCAGCGTGCTGAATGTTTTCTTAAAGCCATAAGGCCCCTTTGCTGTCACTTCCGATCTCAGGTTGATCACGGTATTGGCTTCACCTGCGACAATAAAATTGGCGAACTCCTCTTTGTCTTTATCAGGTATTCTCAACTCTACAGAGTCAATTTCTGAGAAAGGGATAAACACTCTCCAGCGCAACCCTATTCTTACCATCAGGCCGTCTTCCGTGAAATACATGGGCCGTTTACGAATGGCATTAAAATCTCCGAATACAAAGAAAACAGAGTAAATGCTAAGTGCGGTTAGAATCCAGGCAGCTGTATTGCTCCATTGCATCAGCAAAAGGTGAAATATCGCGGTTTCCGCCACCAGTGCAAAGAGAATCACACCCAGAAAAGCGAAATATCCGCTTTCTTTGTGATAGGTAAAACGTTCTCCTTTCGGGGCCTCGATCTGAGGGTTCCAGCCTATAATTGCATAGTGAAAAACGGAAATCTCGGTGGCAAAAGCATTGGCAAAAGCTCCTTCACCATAAGCTTTGACGGTAGACTCGGTAACCGTTTCCAAAAAACCTTGTCTCTTCTTCTGTTCTTTTTTTTCGTGGTCATAGGCCTTGAAGGTCTTATACAGGTTGAAGAGAATTAAACTGATAATTGAAAGCTCAACGACAGGGATAAGGTACTTAACATAATCCAGGGTCTGGTGATAGTCATTGGGGATAAGCTGAGAGGCCAGGACCATGCTGAGAATAAAAACAGGCAATACGGTAATTTTCGGAATGCTCGACTTGCGAATGCACAGAAAATAGATCAGCGGAATGATCAGTGTGAGATCAATGGTTGAGGCCATCGCCATCAGATCAGGCCGTTCTGCAAAGGCTGCCGAGTTGATAATAAACCAGGTGGCAGTAATGACTGCCAGGGCTAAAAGAATAAAGGGGAGGAGCGATTGGGTGAGTACCTTAGTCATAAGCGTGTTGTTAAGGTTTACCGAAAATACACAATTAATAAGCGCCAGCGCATACGCATGAATGGGCGGTGTGTTAATAGCTTTGAAGGTGTTTATTACGGATGAAATGCGCTCGTTCGGGCCGTGCTTTTCTATAAATAAGATAGGGTTGAAAAGTAAGTGTTTTGGCCAGGTTTTATCAGGTATGCTCTTCTTATTTTGCGATTGATGCGACTACCTGAATGAATAGCTTTTACACGAGCTGAGAAAAACCAGGTATATCAAAATTCCTTTTACCCCCGAGTGTGATTTGTTTAATTGACTTATCAATGATCAGCTGATCGCAAGAATGGATACTAAAGTTTGAAGTTTATTGCTACACTAATTCTGGAAGTGATGGGGTGGCCTCTTTGTAAGCCTGGTTGCCAGTTGGGCATAAGTTTTAATACCCTCAGTACTTCTTTATCACACTTTCGACTAAGTCCTTTGATTATTTTAATATCATCAACGCTCCCATCTTTCCGGATTAGAAAACTGGCTGTAACAGCCCCTTCTGTTTTCTTCTTAACTGCTGTAGGAGGGTAGCGTAAATTCTCGGACTGAAACTTGAGAAAAGCTGCTTCCCCTTTAGGGAATTGAGCCTGGGATTCAAGGAAGGGTTTGAATTGATCTGTGTTATTAAATGCGGTCCCATTCTTCAGCCTGTAAATGAACCTTTTATTCTCTACCGTTCGGATAACAGCTGTTTTTGTCTCTGTTATGTAAAAGAGGATTTTACCCTTTTCAATTTCAAGAAGCTTTAAAAACTCATTCCCATCTCTGAAAAATGTTAGTGTATCAATCGGGCGGCTATCAACATATCTGGCATTTAAGAAGATATTTCCGTTTTCATCAAGGAATATCCATTCACCCTGAAGATTCCCATTGTCATCAATTTCATTTATTGAGATCGCTCTTTGAGGAGGTTGGCTCAAGCAAAGAGTCGTAAAAACAAGCAGCAGACAGGTCAGGAGTGACTTTGTTAGCTTATTGAAAAAAATAAAATTCATAAGTTCAAAGCTGTTTCTTTCTTGCCATCGGAAATCAAAAAGAGCCCTAGAAAGGTGAGAGCGCCATTGAGCGCCAGAATAAAGAACCCAAACCAGCCACCTGTACTTTGGTCAATGATATAGGAAAGTGCGGGTGCCGCAATACAGACCACTAGTACCAGATGATCTTTGATCTTAAATTTCGTCATCAGACCAAAGGCAAACAACCCGAGGATGGGACCATAGGTATAGCCGGCTGCCCTGAAGATATCGTTGATCACACTGTCGTTGCTGATGGCCTTGAAGATAATGATGATGATAAAGAGGAGCGCAGAGAAGCCAACATGTACTTTGAGTCGGGTACGTTTTCTATCTGCTTCTTCGCGCTTATCAAAATTGAGGAAATCTACACAAAAAGCAGTGGTAAGTGCTGTAAGTGCAGAATCTGCACTGGAATAGGCTGCTGCAATAATTCCCAGAAGAAAAACCACTCCTGCAAAAATACTCAGATGATTGAGTGCGATCATGGGGTAGAGGTCATCAGCTTTGGCCGGTATTTCAATGCCATTTTGAGCAGCATAAATATAGAGCAGAGCACCTAACCCTAAGAAGAGTAAATTCACGGGAATCAATACCAGGCTGAACCAAAACACATTCTTCTTAGCCTCACCCAGCGATTTACAGGTAAGGTTTTTCTGCATCATGTCCTGATCCAGGCCTGTCATCACAATGGCGATGAGCGCCCCTGAAATAAACTGTTTTACAAAGAAACGGGAGCTGTCCCATTCCATATAGAATATTCTGGAATAGTCTGTTGATCGAATTTCATCAATGGCTCCTCCTATACTCAAGCCCATGGCTTGTGTAATCAGGTAAATGGTCACCACGACTGCGGTAAGCATAAACAAGGTCTGGAGTGTATCCGTCCAGACAATGGTTTTAATGCCTCCCTGAAAGGTATAAATCCAGATCAGCGCAATTGTGATAAGCACCGATACCCAAAAAGGTACTCCGAAATTGTCGAAGAGAGCAAACTGAAGCACTCCTGCCACCAGAAAAAGCCTGAAAGAAGCCTGAATGGTTCTTGAGAGCAAAAAGAAAAAGGACCCCACTTTATGAGATCGGTAACCAAAACGTGTACCCAGGTAATGATAAATGGAAATCAGGTTGAGCTTGTAGTACAGGGGCATCAGTATGGTGGCAATGACATAGTAGCCCAGCATATAGCCCAGCACTATCTGAAAGTAGGAGAAAGCACCGCCTCCCACAGCTCCCGGTACTGAAATAAAGGTAACTCCCGATAGGGAAGCCCCCACCATACCAAAGGCTACCAGGTACCATGGCGATTGTTTATTGCCGGTAAAAAAGGTATTCGTAGTCGCTCCTCGCGATGTTAGCTTTGCTATAACTACCAATAGCGCAAAATATCCGGCTATAATACCGATTACCAATCCTGGGTCCATTTGAATAAAGTATTTGCTTAGTTTTCAATATCAATCAAATTTATGCACGCTCCAAAGAGGCGATTAATTTTTATCTTTCCGATATGGGAAACAAGACCAAAGAGAAGATACTGAGAACCCTGGACAAGGGAGAAGAGTCTGATAAGCTCAGTAAGGGTTTTGATACCTTTATCATGGCGCTGATTCTACTGAACGTAGCCGCAGTGATTATCGAGACCGTGGAGTCGATTCATGTGCGCTATGGTGACTTTTTCGACTATTTTGAGGTTTTCTCAGTTGTCGTTTTCAGCATCGAGTACCTTGTAAGGCTTTGGGCCTGTACAGCCATAGAAAAGTATAAGCATCCGGTCTGGGGTAGGCTAAAATACATAGTGTCTGTTGAGGCTATTATTGACCTTTTAGCCATTGTACCTTTTTATTTACCCTTCTTGCTCAACCATGCTGATGGCAGGATCATTAGGATCCTCAGGCTATTAAGACTTTTCAGGCTCTTCAAGCTTGGCCGTTATTCCATGGCTTTTGGTTTGGTAACCAATGTGATCAAAAAGCGAAAGGAAGAGTTGGTTGTTACCCTTACGCTATTGGTAATACTCCTGATTTTTGCCTCCACACTCATGTACTATATCGAGAATGAGCCGGAGAGAGAAGGTTTTCAGAGTATTCCGGAAACAATGTGGTGGGGCGTGGCCACTTTGACTACCGTTGGTTATGGAGACGTATATCCGATTACCCCTTTAGGTAAGCTCCTGGGGGCCATCATTGCCGTTTTAGGAGTGGGGCTTTTTGCATTACCTGCCGGTATTATTGCTGCCGGTTTCGAATCAGAGCTTTCAGGTCGGAAGAAAAAGAAGAAGGACAAGGATGAGTAAGCTTTTTGGCAAAGGTGCGTCTTATCTGCACCTCACTGCTTACTTTCTGCTTGGCCTTGCGCTTGCTGGTCCGGTTCGGCTGAGTTTCTACTTCTATACTAAGCCTTTTTGGGATTTACTGATTGACGGTCTTCTTGTGGCTGCCGCAGTGGTTCTTGCTCTGAGGTGGGTACAAGACAGAGGCAAATATCTGATCGTTCTAATTCCTTTTTTAGCCCTAAGCTGGATGCGGGTTGAGTTTATTCTCTTCTCCAAAGCTGAAATCTATGTTGTGTTCTCCTACCTTTTTATTGCTCTTTGGGGAATGGGTTTTGGGGCTACCTGGAAATTCTTCGATACCAATACAAACAAAGTAACTAAAACACTTCTCAGCATTTTAATGCTTATGGGAGGGCTCGTACTGGGACAGTTTGGCTGGTCTTACCCACTTGTTCCGGTTGCTTCTGTTCTTTTCTTAGTGTCGTTGCTTATAAGCGTTTTGGAAAGCGGACAGAACGGAAAAAAATCAAACTTTGTTAGTCTGGCAGTCCTGATGACGGCATTGTTTCTGGTGATCAATTCGTTATTGCCGACACCTCGTTTCTATGAGAGCCAATCAAAATTTCATGACAAGGTGGTCTATTCTTATACTACCCCCTTTCAACGATTGGATATTACGGAGTGGAAAGGCAATCATTGGTTTTATCAGGATGGAATCAACCAATTCAGTTCCATTGATTCATGGCTGTATTTTGAACCTTTTGCCCACCCTGCTATGCAATTGGTTGAAGAAGGGGGGAGGGTACTTATCATCGGAGGGGAGAACGGAATGCTTGCCAGAGAACTCTTGAAGTATAAGGAAGTTTCGGTGGATTTGACGGTAGTTGACAGGGAATACCTGCGTTTGTCCAGGAGTCTCTCTTATCTCTCGGAGCAGCGGGGTGAAATTTTTGATGAACCCAAACTGAATGTATTGGAAGGCAATGTCTTTCAGGTTCTGAACAGAGCCTCCGAGGTTTACGATGCTATTTTTGTGGATGTTCCTGATCCAATCGACATTGAACTGAACCAGTATTTCTCTAAAGAGTTTTACGAATTATGCCATGAGGCGCTCAAGGATCGGGGCTTGCTGGTGACTCAATCGGGTAGTCCTTATTTCGCCACCACGGCCTTCCAGTCAATTCAAAAAACCATACAAGCTGCTGATTTTAGAGTAGAGGCCTATCACAATCAGGTACTTACCCTGGGCGAATGGGCCTGGACGATTGGAATTAAATCGGAGTCTGAGCTGGATCTTAAAGCTGCAATGAAAGCGCTCGATTTTAAGACTGTCGAAACCCGATGGATTAATAATGAAGCGATGCGGATGATGCTGAGCTTTGGTAAGTCCTATGTCACCTCAGGAGATGTGAAAATCAACACAATTAAAGAACCGGTGATCTACAAATACTATAACAGTGGTAATTATCAACTGCAGTAGTAGGGGGTTAAATGAATTTTCCCGCTGCTGTGGAGGGTGTTCGGATAAAGGCAGTTTTTGCGATATGATTCTCAGTGAAACTCTGGTTACTCTGAGTAACTCTGTGCAATAACTATATTGACGAATGTTGTAAAAGATGACTCTTGACTATGACAAACAATCATATATCAAAACAGATTATAGGAGCAGCTATTGAAGTACACAAATTGCTAGGTCCCGGACTTTTGGAGTCGGCTTATCAGGAATGCCTGTATTTTGAGCTGATTCAAAAAGGGTTGAATGTCAGGAAAGAGGTACCCAGACCAATTATATATAAGGACATAAAACTGGATCATGGTTATCGTATTGACTTGTTGGTGGAGGAAAGAGTAGTCGTGGAGCTAAAGGCAGTAGAGTTTTTGACGGATGTACATCTCGCACAAATGCTGACTTACCTAAAGCTGGGAGATTACAAATTGGGCCTTTTGATTAATTTTCATGTGACCTTATTAAAAAACGGGATTAAGCGAGTAATAAATTAATTGCCTCTGTGGAGTGCCGAGTTTTACACGAAGAACCACAAAGTATCATTGAGACTCGCAGAGAGAACTCTGATAAAGATTGGTTTTGAACCATATAATCCTCAGTGAAGCTCTGGGTTACTCTGAGTGGCTCTGTGGAACAATTCAACTATGAAAAGAAGAAAATTTATACAGCTTTCGTCTCTGGCTACTCTGCCGTTGCTGCTCAAATCCTGCGATTGGATTGGGGCAGGCTCCGATTTTGAGGTGACGGTCTTTACAGATATTCATACAGGACACCTGCTTTTTGAAAGCCAGCATTATCCGCTGGAAAAGACAGAAACAACGGAAACACTGATTGTTGGTGGAGGCATTGCTGGCTTGAGTGCCGCTTCCCAACTGAAAGGAAAAGACTTTATGCTTTGCGAACTTTCAGATGACCTGGGAGGAACTTCTTCATGGCATGAGTACAATGGGGTAACCTTTGCCCAGGGAGCCCATTATGATCTTGCTTATCCGGCCAATTATGGTGACGAGGTACTTGGCTTACTGGAGTCGCTGGACATTGTCGAGTATCAGAAATGGAAAGATGCCTGGTCCTTTAAAGACAGCCAGTATATCGTTACGCATCGAAGAAAAAGCCAGTGCTTCGACCATGGTGTTTTGAGAGAGGAGGTTTTACCGAATGGAACCCTTCGGGAGGATTTCTACAAGATTATGAGTACCTACGAAGGCTTTATGACCATGCCTACCAGGCTGATTGATTCTGCTTATCATGATTTAAACAGGGTAAGCTTTATTGATTTCCTGAAGGGCAAGTTGAACCTCTCTCCAGAATTTATTCGCGGTCTGGATTATCATATGCTCGATGATTGGGGAGGGACTGCCTCCCAGGTGTCAGCCCTGGCCGGGGTGCATTATTTCGCTTGCCGGCCCTACTACTCACAGGTGGTCGATCTCTTTTCTCCTCCTCAGGGAAACGGCTATTTTATCGAGAAGATGGCAGCGGTGCATAAGGAGGGACTGTTTACAAAACATCTGGTCAAATCAATTGTGGAGAAAGATGATGGGTTTGAGGTGGATGTGATAGATATAGAACGTAAAGCGATTAAGAGAATCAATGCCGACAAGGTGATTTATGCGGGCCAAAAACATGCCCTTAAATATATTCTCCCCGATCAATACTCCCTTTTTGAAGCCAATCAGTATGCTCCCTGGCTGGTATTGAATTTTATCATCAATGATGAACTGCCCAGGCCGGGTTACTGGCAAAACGAAATGCTGACAGAAGACCAGACCTTTATGGGCTTTGTGGATTCGGACATGCAGCAGACCACCGTTGCCGGCAAGCGGGTGTTGACTGCCTATTACTGCCTTCCTCCGGAGTCACGGGAAGACCTGCGGAATGTGGAGGCCAATAAGCAGGTGATTGCTGAAAAGACACTCGAGTACCTGAATCAATATTTCAAAAGAGACATCAGGTCATTGGTAGAACATGTCTACATCAAAGTAATGGGACATGCCATGCCAATCCCTGGCCCAGGATATCTGCTCAATGACAAGAACGCCATCAGGAAACATAAAAATCTCACATTTGCCGGGGTAGATAACGGGCGTTTGCCCTTGCTTTTTGAAGCCGTGGATTCGGGGTTGGAAGCGGTGAAGTTTAGAAAAGGATAAAAGGTCGATTCTCATGACCAAATGAGTTCCGGATCGAATGTTTATTGCTAATTTCAAAGCAATGATTGCCAAAGCTCTTCCCCCCTCTGCTAAGGACCTGATCGCTGTAAACTTCAATCAGCTGGCAGACGAACTTTTGATGGAGATACCGGTTTTGGAAACTAAAATAGAAAAGGGTGCAGCCGTGAAAATGGCAGAAGTTCAGCCTTTGCTGGTAGAAGTACTGCGCTTCTTATTCCTGATTGGCACTACCAATCAAAAGCTTACCCCTTCTCTGGTTGTGGATCTGGCCTGGCATGAGTTTATCCTGTGCACCAGGCGTTATCAGAGTTTCTGCGATGAGCATTTTGAAAGGTTTATCCACCATCATCCGGGAGGGAAAGAGGATAGCAATCAAAAACAGTTTCAATTAACCCATAAGCTTTACAGAGAGCATATCGGAGTAGCGCCTGAGCAGTTTTGGGGAAAGAACCCGATGGCTGATACTCAGAGCGACTGTGGTCTCTGCGAAGCAATTTAATCTATAACAGAATGTATTTTAACTCCCGACTCACGGTTGATCCCTCTCAGCTAACCAAAATTGAAAAAGTGCAGCCAACCAAGGCTTTCAAAAAGCTTCTGCACTTTATGACCGGTGGGGCCGTGTCAGACAAGGTAGAGCATGAGACTTTTGCCGCAGTTTCTATTCTTCAACAGTTCAACCGGCTTTTCTGGTCGCTTAATATTGACAACATCGTTCGCCTGGCGCATGATGATATTGATATTTATGAAGATCTGGAAGGTAAAAAGGGAGATCTTAAAGAAGCCATCGACAAATACGAACTCACGGTAAATGACGCCATGTCAGAGCTCTTTAAGACCATTCACCTGGTGCTTGAGCATGAAGACCAGAACTTCATCTACTTAATTGAGATAGATATCAACAGAAGCCATGAAGTAGGGGAGTATCCCATTGAATTGGCTGTGAATGCAATGCTCAAAGAGTTTAAGGCCCGGCCCGGGGAAGATGCAGAGGGGCTAAAGAGCCGAATGAAGGATAGGTTCAGCAGTCAGGAGGTTTATGAAGGGTTTTTAGTGGAAATGCGGGCGGCCTTTGAGATGTTCGTAAATCAGCTGGAGATGGACATCCGAAAGCATATTAAAATCGATGATATCAAGGTAGAGACGGACATGAGAGTGATCGTTCCGAAAGAAAAAGCGGTAAGGCCCAAATCAATCAGACGATCTGTCAGAGGCGGTGCCGGTGGAGGACCTATCTATGATGGTTATCACGGCTTCGATGATGTGATTTTTTATGGCCTGCTCTGGTCTTCCATGGCACATGATCATCATGTTCACATACCAGAATCTACGGTCATGAGCGAAGAAGGTGATGTTATTGGTAGTATAGATGCCGATGGGATGGATGCCGGTGAAGCAACCTTGTTCGATGACTCAGTTGGCTATGATGACCGCATCTCGGATTTCGAATCGAGTGGTGTGGAAATGGATACTGTTTCCAGTGAATCTGACGGAGGCTGGTTCAGCGATTTTAGCAGTGGTGATTGGGGGGGTGACTCTGACAGTAGTTGTTCGAGCTGTTCCAGTTGCTCAAGCTGTAGCAGTTGTGGCGGGGACTAGCAACAGAAATTAACCCACAATTATCAATGACGGACAAACCATTCTGAAAGTACAAACTCGTTGACTTTTTTAGGTAGAAGACAAATGTAGATTGGCTCCTCGGGCTTTTGTGAGGAGTAGGCAACGGGAACTTCTCTTTTCATTCTTTTTGCGCGACTGGTCTTTATCTTATGTGAAAAAGACTCGTCACTACTAGTGTTGAATTCATATGTATATCTATAAGTTCTAACACCTTCAGAACTATCTATTAGTTTTTTCTTTGTCCTTTTAGCCATAACAAGACTCCCGGTTTGGATTACGCGTATTGCTCTGAGTGATTTTCTGAAAGAAACTATTGCTGAGATTACGAAAACTATGAGCCCTATAAGCCAAAACAGACCAAGGTTTATGGAATATCTATTAGTTGATAAATCGGTAGCACGGTTGTAATAAGGATTATTGATGGCATAGTGTACTTTTAATTTATGCCCTATCTCCAGCCATTCTTTAGTGTAACCAGTGCCACTATATTGGCCTAACTGGGGACTATAGAAGATATAGTTATACTTATAGAGAGGCCAGTCCTCCTCTGTTTCTTCTTTGATGGTCTGAGCCTTTATCACTTCACCGTTGGCAATTTGGAAGTCATTTTTTAGAGCCAGATGTGTTTTCCAATCATGAAGGGTTAAAGGCCGGAAAATAGTAAGTGCCGCAATAATCCCGAGAATTAATAAATTTTTGCTGTCAAAAAATACAAGAAGTTTTTGACCTGAAGGGAGAGTCCTTTTAACCTGTAGGGACTTTTCTGGTTTTTGAAAGCTTGCAGTTGGAGTAATTGCTGATTCAGCCCATAAGCTGATGGAGGTTTTCCAAGGACTCAGTGGTGTGTTCCAGAAAGTAACAAACTTGGCTTCGTGAGGAAACGAAGAAGGATAAACAATGAGAGTCTTTTTTCTAAGGTCTTTAGCTTTGAGACTTATATCCGAAACATAGTGCTCTTTACCGGAAGGGCTTGTGAAGCAGTAGAGAATAGTATATTGTGGACTTTCTTCTTCGTATTCCTGGGCTTGGTATTTATTCCTGCTTTTGCGTTTTGCCCATGCGAGTTCACCTCTTTCCAGATAGAGCACTCTGTGATAAGTTTGCGCAGCCGAATGTATGAGTAGGCTAAGGAAGATAGGTAGCAGACATATAATAATCACGAGTTGAGTGGGTTCAGACTTCCCAAAAGTCATAGAGACCCCCCGACTGTATTGAGGGAGGTGAGGGTCGTACAAGACGGTCATTTTTTGACCGATTGGAATAATAAGTTTGCCATAGGAAACGCCAGTATATTCGTTAGAACCTTTTCCGGAGAAAACATACTGATAGCCTATTAGCGCTTCTGTATCTTCCGAGGCACTCTCTTCAATCCAGACGTCCGTAATTATTCCCTGTGTTTCTACCTTATGTTTTTGAAGGTGGTAGAGTGCCTTGATCTGATGAGATGAAAATACCAGAATGGTGATGAGTACCATAAACAAGGATAAACTCACTATGAAATAAGTATTGGCAAAGAGCAATCTCTTCTGAAGCTTTGGTAGTTTTCTCTTTTTCGGTTCTCGTAATAGTCGTTTAAAATTCATACCAATCCTTCAATACAAATCCCACTTCCCGTCCAGGTAATACTTATACAATACGGGGTTATGAATCTTATTGACCTCTACGGGTTTGTCATCATCGGGAAAAACCTTCTTGCCGAAGGAGGTAATGAGTGTCATCGATTCATGGTTGATCCATTGGGTTTCCAGGCCATTGAACTTCATAGCCTGCAGGGCCTGCTTCAGTTCGGTTTTGTCTCCCTGCTTGGCACCCAGCACCCAGCCCCATTCTCCCAGGGTCACCACCTGGTTGTGTAGTGGAGCCGTGGTGAAGCCCGCTTCTTCCAAAGTCACATCAATACAGTTAAATGCCCTGGCTGCATAGTAGGGGCTCCCGGCTTGTGTGGTGATAATGCCATGAGGCCTTAGTCGGTTATAGCAAAGCTTGTAAAACTCGTAGGAGTACAGTCTGCCCAGCTCCACGGTTTTTGGGTCCGGCAGATCTATGATGATGGCATCAAAAAACTGAGTCTGATTTTCCATCCAGGTATAGCCATCTACATTGATGATTTCAACCTTTTCATGGTTCATGGAATTCTGGTTCATGGCCACCAGCCAGTCCTGCGTTTGCCCCAGCTCGGTCATCTTGGGGTCCAGGTCCACCAGGGTGATTTTCTCTACAGAAGGATACTTAAGTATTTCTCTTACAGCTCCTCCATCTCCGCCTCCCAATACGAGTATATGTTTGGGCTCTTTGAGCAGACCCATTACCGGGTGCACCAAGGGCTCATGATACATCACCTCATCGATAGAGCTGAGTTGCTGATTGCCATTGATAAAGAGCCAGAAATCTTCCTGTGACTGGGTGATCACAATGCGTTGGTATTTGGTTTGCTCAGAGTAAACTACCCGATCTTTATAGCGAATCTCTTCACCATAGTCTATGATCGACTTGGCATAGGTAACACCGGCAACGAGAATGATAACCACCAGGGAGATCAGCCCGATAAGCTGCTTTTTAATGCCTTCTTCTATCGTGCTCCAGAGAATGTAGATTAGCAAGCAAGCCACCATAAAGTTGATGGCGCCCAGGATAAAGGGCGTATAAGTCAGACCCAGGTAGGGCAAGCCAATGAAGGCGAAGAAAACTCCTCCAAGCAGACTACCATAGTAGTCCTTTTCCATAACGGAGGATACATTCACCTTCAACTCCTCGAACTCATCATTGAGCCGCATTACGATGGGGATTTCCATACCAATGAGCAGTCCGACAAGGATGCTCAACCCGTAGATAATAAAACTATTGTCACCATAATAGGCAGAGCTGATATAAGTGATCACCGATACAAAGGCCGTAAGGAGTGAGAGCGTGAATTCTATATAAATGAACTTCTGAAGGAGCTTTGTATTGATATAGCGACTGATGCGACTGCCAAAACCCATGGAGAAGAGCATGATGGATACGATCATGGTCCACTGAAACACGGAGTCGCCCAGAAAGTAGGTAGCCAGGGTAGACAGCACGTATTCTGCCACAATGCCCGAAAGCCCCGTAGCAAAAAGTGCCAGCTTAAGTATATTGGATTTTGACATTCAGGCTGTTATGATCCTCGTGGTAATTCTACCCCTCAGTCCTTCGGACAGCTCCCCTATGAGGGGAGCAGGTACTAAATCTCCTCCTTTTTAAGGAGGAGTGCCCGCAGGGCGAGGTGGTTGACAGGATGGGTTAAAGTGCCCAGGTAATCAACACCGACCCACCGATATAGGCAAAGGCTTCCACCAGTGCAGCGCCCTTATTGGGATGCTCCTGATTGACGATTTCGTCTGTAAGCTTCTGCCCCGGGAGTAAAATTTTATCTGTGAGGAAGCGGGCCAGTGGCAGAAACAGCAGACCTATACCCACATCAAGGCCTACATCTTCCAGGGTGACAATCCAGCTGTCGAAGTCATGCATCAGGGCATAGCGAATCAGGTTGGCAATGGCAATAATAGCACCGGCCATGCCTATTCCGACAGCCACATTGTCCTTCTCTATCTCAGCATGTACATCATAAGGTACCATGGCGGCATATACCCGTGAGGTGACATACATCAGTACCTGCCCGATGAGCCAGTATATAATGGCCGTAACGATGGGGCCACCTACATTGTAGTCATATCCTTCACCGTGTACAGCTCCCAGCACGATAAGGCCGGTGGCCACAGCATTGGCACCTTCAATTACTCCGGTACCCACATTGCGGTCTTCCAGAATTTCTTTGCTTACGCTGAATTTGTTGAGAATAAGCTTATCATTAATGATGATAGAGATATTCAGCAGAATGATGGTAAGAATGCCATAAACACCGATGTCCATCAGGTCTACAAACAGACCATTGGACTCTCCCATAGCAGCAGCGCCAATGGCCAGTAAAAGCCCAACATAGTAACCCACATAGGCTACCGAGAAAGCGAAATTATCTTTCTCTACCAGTTCTTCTGCGACCTTGGTTTTAGGGTGAAAGAGTTGATAGGCGACTTTGCCAATAAAAAAGAGTATAAAGGAAGCGGCCAGATAGGAGAGTGTGGTCAGCACGCCATCAAGCACATAGTCAAAAGTCAAAGTATCCATAGTGATGTTAGTCTAAGGTTGATGCTGAATTTACTTACCGTACCCTCCACCTCGTGAGCGTGAGCTGGAGCCTCTGTACCTTGATGAGGAACGCGAGGTTCTTGAGCTACTGGTGCTCGAACGCTGAGTCCGGCTGTTGACGCGGTTTTTAAAATTTGAACGATTCTGGCTCCAGGTAGAACTGGTGCGTCTGTTGGTATTATAGTCACTGTTGGTACCGTAGTAAGATCTGCCTGAGTTTGAAGGGCCATAATAAGACCTGCCTCTACCGTAGTAGTTACCCCTGTAATCGTCATAGTAAGAGCGCCTTACCGGGTAGGTGGCCATGCGGAACATAGACGACATAAAAGCATACTGACCATAGAAGGCCCAGAAGCTGGTGCCATTACTGCCCTGTTGCCAGTGGCCGTATTTTTCATTACCCACATAGTTATTATAGCCAGGTGGGCTCACAGTTTTGACCAGCTGACCATCTTCTCCTTTTGACGCTAGCTCCATACCCATATCATCCTGATGCTGCTTGAAGTAGCTTTCACTCACTTCCATCCATTCGGTAGTGCGTTCTTCGGGTTTGCCGGGTTCAGTTTCCTGAATGATGGTGTATTGATGGTAGAAGCTCTCTCTGAAATTACCCTCAACATTCATGTCGTGGAGTAAAATGGAAAAGACAACTCCTGCGGGCATATCTCTGATGATATCATCCACAGGATTTTTTACAAACCTCTCACTGCGTCCTCCTCCACATGCCAGAAACAGCATAACGGCCAGAGACAGTCCTATTAATTGTGTACGTTTCATTTTATATCCTTTTGCTCCCGGTGCTTTAAACCGGTAAGTCGGTATCAAATTTAGCTTATTAAAAACAAAACCGGATAGCCTTCTCAGGCACCCGGTACAATATTCGAGATTTCATACTCTTTGATCACCACTCCCGCTGAGGCATCAAAATTGCGATCGTCCCATTGGGTGATGGAGAGGCATTTCGTTTCCTCTTCATCCAGATAGTCAAAAGAGGTAAGCTCTTCCCAGTCACCAGTGCCTTTGGAAATATCATTGAAGTAGCCGGCTGAATCTTCATCCAGATAGTAAATTTCACCATCGTATTTGATGATCTCAGGAGCTTTATTGGTACGGCTGATATTCTCACGAATACCCTCACCCAGTTTTTGAATCTTAACGTTCTTAGTCACCGTCAGGCTAAGTTCTCCTTCTTCTGCGACACTGAGATAAGCTACTTCATCTCCGGCATCAATCATATATTCTTTACTGAAGTTGTTTTTACCCCAGTCGTACTGATATACCTCTTTTACCACCCAGCTTTTCAGGTCATATTCAAATATGAAACCTTCGGCCAGATCTGTCACCTTCATATTGGTAACATCGTATTCCGGCTCTTTTTTCTTTTTTATAAAATCGAATAATCCCATGGCTATGATCTGTCAACAAATACTCTTCTGAACAAATATAATACTCCTAAGCCCAGTAGTAGCAGAACTCCTACCTTGAATAGAAAGCTGAATACAAAACCCAGCACAAAGGCGGCTATAATCACGCCTAAAATCAACTTTATTAAATCACTCATTCTTCTTTCCTTTTTTTGTTTGCGAGGTGGTTTTCACCTCTGGCAGCCTTCTGACATTCATCATGGCCATTTCGCCCTTAATACCCTGAAGGTATTTAGAGATTGTCTCCATCTGCACAATCACCTCGGCTGTCTGGTTGTTTTCACCAAAGCCGGCTCGCTTCTGCATCTCCATAAATTTCTCAAGAATCTCATTCCATCGCTGCTTCTCTGCTTTGGTCATTTTATTGATCAAAGCTTTGAACTTAAGCAGGTTGGCTTCGGCTCCGCTGGTCAGTGTCTGCGACTCACTTTCGTAGTGCGAAAAGATCAGCGTTTCCAATTCCTTATCATTCATGATGGGTACTACCTTTTCTACGATTTTATTCATGTCACGGTAAGAGCCCTGAAGCTTAAAAGGAGGTTCGGTTCTATACTCGTCTGACTGGGCTGCAGAGCGGATGTATTCTGTATTTACCGTCAGAATTACATCCCGAATCTCGAGCAGCTTCTTCATTACGGCCACATACTCACTGATTTCCTCCGGAGAATGGTTGGCTTCGAAGTCGATCCCTTCACTTGTATTGGTCTCAGCCATTTTGATAATGGCATGCACATCTTTATGACTGCGACCTCCCAACTTGGCCAATACCGGATTGGAGGTAAGGCAGTTTTCTACATAACTGAGCTTAAATGCTTTTTCAGTATCGCCCAGAATATCTCCCAGATTGTAAATGTCAGCTCTGTTGGCCAACATATCTGGGATCTGGAACTTGTCACCGCTTTCCGTATAGGGGTTACCCGCCATTACTACGCAGACCTTTTTGCCCCTGAAATCGTAAGTCTTGCTTCTTCCTTTATAGGTTCCCTCAATCTTTCGCTGAGCATCGCAGAGAGAGATGAATTTTTGCAAGAACTCAGGGTTACAGTGCTGAATATCGTCCAGATAAATCATCACATTATCACCCATTTCAAAGGCGAGATTGAGCTTTTCCAGCTCTTCACGGGCTCCGGCATTTTCTGCTTCAGCCGGATCGAGCGAGGTGATATGATGACCGAGTGCGGGACCATTGATTTTCATAAAAATGATGCCCAGCCTGTTGGCTATATATTCCATCAGGGTGGTCTTACCATAACCGGGAGGAGAGATCAGCAGCAACAGCCCCATCAGGTCCGTACGTTTGTTCTCACCCGCTGTGCCGATCTGCTTTGCCAGGTTAGAACCTATCAAAGGAAGGTAGACCTCGTCAATCAGCTTGTTTCTCACAAATGAAGACATTACCCTGGGCTTGAATTCATTCAATCGGAGTTCGGCTTCGAAGTTTTCGATCAGGTCTTTTTTCAGCTGAACGAATTGATTGAATAGGGGCACGATGGCATGATCATATCGCTGGAGCTTAAGCATAAACTGATTGTAGTTTAGCTGATAAGCTCCTTCTTCCAGGCTGATATGGCTGCCGGCCAGTCCGGCTATTTGTGTCTTCAGACTCACTTGTACCACACGACCGATATGGAAGTCATTTTTAAGTAATACTACCGTAGCCTCATCAATGTATTCTTCCCAACCAGCATCGACCCGGGTATTTACAAAAGCCCTGAGCCAGTTTCGAATTTGTCGATACGCCAGGTAGGGCTGCGATTGTAAGGCTTTTACTGATTCCTGATAGGTTTTGAGGGCTTTCTTTTCTTTCAGATGAGCGAGAAAACTCTGGTGCAGCTCTGCGGTCTCCTTGTCAATTACAAACTTGTCTCCCCTGGAAAGCTCATAGAAAAGGTAAGCTCCGGCATCCGCAACCGCTTCAGAGTCGAATAATTCTGTTTCTGTCACAAAAGCTTGAATCTCTTCCTGCAGATCTGCTATCAGGGCATCGAACTCATGGGTATCAGGAAATACCTGCAGGATTAGCCCTGCGCCTTTGAGCTGATTGTTCAGTACAGCCTTGCGCTCCTCATCCAGGTAGACTTTCCAGTAAAGAGCTGCGACTGCTCTGGAGATGGAAGGAAATCTGAGTAAATCAGCTGCCTGAGTAAGATTAAGCAAGGCAGATAGGATGAGAAGAGCATCCGCATCGTGCACTCCCTTGGTGTAGCCTTCGTTGTACCGTACGGACATGAATTTGCGGACGTAGGAGAGGAGTTCTGCCTCTGAGGCCAGGTACATATCATTCAGGGACATGATCTCAAAATCTCCATTGGAGACAGCGTCCGGGGTTTGGCCAGCTTTCAAAACCTGATAAGCCAGGTACTCCGCTCTGTAGACATCCCGGTTTTCAGACACCAGCGATTGCTCCCATACGTCTTTGCTTTCATTGAACGTGGTGTCTATGATTTCTTCGAAGAAATTGGTGCCAGCCAAATGATAGAACATACTGTCATTGCGATTGACAATGCTCAAATCCAGCGGCTGTGTATTTACAGAGAAGAGGTTCTTACCAAACTTGATAATATTCTCCCCTTCCGCATAGAGCTCAGACTTGTCTTTGAGCTGCCTTACCGCATCTTCGCGAATGGTTTTGAGCTTGCTCTGTATGTCATCTGCTTTAACGGTGTCTTCAATCTCAAGCAGCTCTTTCACAGTGCCCCTGATCTTATCGATCATTACATCCGAAGCAAAATAGCCGTTGATCTCAGTCACCTCCTTAAAGCGTACAATGCGACTCTGTACCGCTTTAAGAATTCTTTCGGCAGCCTGATAAAGTGTAGAGGCCCGTTTGTTCCTCGCCTCTACGAGATTGACCTTCCGGGTTTCAAATGCATCATAAACTTCCTCGCGTTTGATGCTGATTTTTTCGATAAACTCGTCAAACTCAGAAAACTTGCCCTCCAGCTCTTCCAGCTGTACCATCAGTTTGGTAAGGTATTCATCACACTTTTCGGGGGTATCACAGATATCCAGAAAGTTGACCACACCCTGGTCGATCAGCTTGAGCTGGGCGTTAAATTCTGCTTTTCCTTCAACGTTCAGGAGCTCCTTGCGCTTCTTTTTGAGCGATGCCTTGATCTTATTGAATTGGGCATAAATTCCTGAGATATTGTCAATAATCCGTGTGGTTTGGGTAGCATCCTCAATTTTCAGGTTACTCACTATGTCTATGAGCATTTCAAGGTCTGTCGACACCTGGTTAATGGTGTTTTCCAACTCATTGGCATCCACCACTTTTTCTACCGCCTCAATGGCTTTTGAAAGTTCAGCTACCCGCTTTTCATAGGGTTGCAGAGCCTTTTCTTTGAGCAGAAACTTAACACAGTTTTGAGAGGTGTTGTCCGAAAACTCTGAGAGGGTGTTTTCATAAGACTCCACCATGGCACCATCGATATACCTGAGCTCCTTCAGGCCAATCACCTCGCCCCGTACTTTTCTCAACTGTGACAGAAAACCTACAAATTCATCAATGCTTTTAGCGGTGGTCTTTTTGATTCTCCCGATCAGTTCGTCAGCGATTCCGGTTACTTCTGTTACAGTGGTCCGGGTATTGGCCTTGATATTGACCACCTTCTCGTATTCATCTACGGCTGCCGTGGCCGTCTCCCGAACCTCTTTAAGTGGGCTGGAAAGTGTGAAGGTTTCTTTGTGGTTGATCCAGTGATAAGAGTCAAGTACATCCGTAGAGCTCTTAATCAGATCTACGTAGAGATTGGCATAGGTGTCTTCTTTTTCTATCAGGGTGAGTATTTCATGGCATTCCGCCATGGCCCTTACAATCTCCTTATTGCCAATTCTGTCCAGGTAAGAATCATGCTTTCCGTCTATCAGAAAGTCGGGTCCGGTATAAGGTGTTTGCCATATTTGTATGGCATGATGTTTTTTAGGCTCATCATCGGCTTTGAAAAGGCACATTTCGCCATTCTCGAAAATGGAGTAGCCGTGACATATGGTAGGGTTCTCCGCCTTCTGCTCTATCAGGTTGTAGTGGAGCAGCAGGTAAGTGCCAGAGAGTCTGTTGTAGAAAATGTACAGGTAATCTTCTCCGTTAGGGGAGGCTACCCGCTTTTCAAAAACCATGCTCTTCAGGTCATTGTCAAATTTCTTGAATTCACCAGTCTGCAGATAATAGCCGTTTGTGAAGATAATGCCGTGGTCGTCCGGGAGTAGGATACAGGAGTCCCTGATCTCATCGATTCTAAGCGCCTCCTGAATTTTTGAGTTGTAGACGATGTAGCGATAGTTTTCTTTATAGGGCCTGATGCGCAGTATAATGATGTTGCCGAGCACGGAATAATGCACCTCTGCATCATCCAGCGTTTGATCGGCCTCATCCACGGCTTCTTCAAAAATTCCCTTACCCACATCTGTATTATCTTCTATCTTGATGGTGAGGGTACCCTTAATGGTTTCTACAAAAACCTTGTCTTCTATGGATATATGGGGGAAGGTGCCGTTTCTATAGTCGTCACGGGTGGTACGTTTCCACTCAAATTCGTGCTGAGAAGGGTATTTGAACTCATGGTCGCTGCGGTTATCTACATAGCTGAGTCCCTTGTCTTTGATTTCCCATTTAAACGTTTTGATATCAGAAACTTCTTTGCCTACACGGAAAACCATGTGCAGGTAAGGGCCCATGATCGCAAATTTGATAAAACGTGTCTTCTTGTAATACTTATAGAGTTTATGAAAGTCGTTTTCGAAATGCTCATCTGAGATCAGACTCAGATCCAGTCTGTGGAAGCTATGGTCCTTATACTCATATATGCTGAATACATCAGAGAGGTCGGTTTCGTTTTTTAGGCCGATATGTACATTGTAGCCAAAAAGGAATTTATCCCCGATGGGTAGCATATCCCAGGGGGTACAATTGTTATCGGTGGTGACACGTTCTGTGGTGAGCAGTTGGGTTTCGATGGAACCGAAAACTTCTTTACGCTCATGGTTTAGTTGGTCAAGCCGGGTGCGAAGGTCTCCTCCGCTTTTTAGCAGGCGGTTTCTGAGAATCTCATAAGTACCACCTTCTAAGGTAATGTCATCTATATTTTCATTAGGTTTATCTTCTGCCATTCTTTAGGTTATAAGCAATATTCAGGTCACAAGTATTTTTAGAAAAAGATAACAAATGGCGCCTAGTGACATGGTAAGAAGTCCCGAAATGATTCTGCTTCTCAGCTCATGCTGCCAACTGTTTCTTACAGTTTCAACGAGTTTTAATTTAGCGGTTTTAGCTAAGCTTTGAGAGGTAGTTCCAGCTTTCTTTTGGGTTAAAATTGCCTTGTGTTGCATGTTGAGTTTAGTTGTCCTCCTCTTTAGTGCGCTAAAGTTCGCATAGGTCATCTATTGTATGACACTTATTTTTTCCTGTACCTCGCTGATGGCCGGATTCGCCAGGAATATGGCCAGTTTGTTCATAGAAGTGGCTATCACAGCCGTGGTTGTAATGCATGTCGAAATGGCCCTGGTGCTAATCCGGTTCCTTCTTATCGAAGCGTAGATCGAGAAGCTCATAAGGCTGAAAAGTATGATTACGGTACTAAAGTATTTGAGCAATATTCTTCCACCAGAAGTTTTCATCTGTGTTGATTTTTGGTTGAAAATGGTTTTTAGAATCAGGCCACTTTGGGGCAGGTAAACCTGCGATTCTCCTCGTCACAATAAGTTTGAGGGAAAGAGAATGGGCTTACCTGTCTCCGGCCTGCCTGCGACAGGCCGGGGAAGGCCTTGTATCTAGAGTCCTAAAGTGCTCACCGCATTGTTAGAGACGCCAAGGGAGTCGGCAACTGACTTCAGTTGCTTGATGATCCCCTTTGTATCCTCGTCACCGGCCTCAGCTGTCAGCTTTAGCATAAGTGCCGCAATGCTCATGTTTTTTACATCTTCGGACCCCAGGCCGAACCTGTCCAGAAAGCCACGGAGGCTGTCTTTGAAGTTTCCGCCTGTCTCCCCGCCAAGGAAGCTGTCTTTTATATCGGAGAGTACATCACTGTTGTTCACCAGTCTGTCGGCAGATCTGCCTTTAGAAATGGCACCCATGATTTGTTCAAAGAACATGGTCTCTCCACCTACAATCTCAATGTTGGCGGCTTTAAGCGCATCGGAGATAACCTGAGCCTGGGCTTGTGCAATCTCTTTCGAGATATTGATCTGAGCCAGCTCGATCTCCTTCTCTTTGGCCAGTTTGAGCTTGAATTCCTCATGGTACCTTCCTGGTCCATCGAAGTCTTTCATGGCATCTGCTTTCTCTTTAATGCCTTTGGCATCGGCAGCAAACTTCTCTGCCATAACTTTGGCTTCCACCAGTCCGCGTTTTTCTTCTGCCACGGCAGTTTTCTCAATCACGTAGGCATCAGATTCACCTTGTTCCTTACTCACTGTCGCTTGCGCCAGACCTATTTTCTGATCGGCTTCAGCTTGTGCGAGACCTTTCATTTTAATGCCCTTGGCTTCAGCTTCAGCTTGTGCTTCAATTACGGCAGCTTCAGACTCTCCTTGTTTCTCTCTGGCAGCCGCTTTGGCTTCCATTACCTGGGCTTCTGACAGACCTATGGCTGCAGCTTCAGCAGCTTGTGCTTCAGCTAGCGTCTTCGTGGCCTGTGCCTGGTGTACGGCTGAGCTTTCGGCAGCTTGTGCATCAATCATTACCTGCTTGGCATGATGTTCAGCAGCCTGCTTCTTAGCCTCGGCACTCTTGATCTCTTTTACCAAAGACTCTTCTGCGTCACGTTCGGCATTGGTGATGGCTACAGTTTTCATCCTGTCCGCCTCTGCAAGAGCCCTGGTGTCCTTGATCTTCTCTTCTTCCTCCACCACAGTTTTCTCAACTGCAATTCTCTCGCGGATGATGTCCTGGATATTCTTACGCTCTTCTTCCAGTGCCTTCTCTTTGGCAATTCTCGCCAGCTCTACCAGCCTTTCTTTCTCTGTTAGCTCAAGCAGTCTGGCCTGATCTACACGTTCTTGTTCGACTGCCTCTGTGCGCTCCTTATTCTTTTGGGCGACAACAATCTCTCTGAGTTTGTTCTCTTGCGCTACCAGTAATTCCTGATCTGTAGAGATAGTGGCATTGCCTGCCTTCAGACGTTCTTCTTCTTTTACCTTATTGGTTTCCGCCTCTTCTCTGGCGCGGATGCTTTCAATCTCACGTTTTTGCCTTGCTTCTGTTTCTTCCAGTTGTTTCTCCAGTTCTAATACGGTTTCACGAGCCTCCACATCCTGCTTCTTGATCGTCTTTTGTTTCTCACGCTCGATATAGTTCGACTTGATCTTTTGCTCAGAGGTCAGCTCAATAATTTTCTTAATACCCTCAGAATCCAGAATGTTGTTTTCATTCATGTTCTCCAGAGGTGTCTGCTCCAGATAGTCAATGGCGCAATCATCCAGTACATAACCATTCAGGTCGGTACCAATAATATTCAGAATTTCTCTCTTAAAATCGTCTCGTGAGTTATACAGCTCAACAAAGTCAAACTGCTTACCGACAGTTTTCAGGGCTTCAGAGAATTTGGCATCAAAAAGTATTTCCAGGGCTTCCTGATTTGAGGCACGGGCACAGCCAATGGACTGGGCTACCTGTTTTACGTCTTCGTGGGTTTGGTTTACGCGGACAAAGAAGGTCACCTTGATATCGGCACGCATGTTATCCTTACAGACAAGGCCGTCTGTCGCTGTGCGAGCGATTACGATGGTTTTCAGGGTGATGTCCATAACCTCCATTTTATGTAAAACGGGGATCAGAAACATACCTGAGAAAGCCACTTTGGTGCCGCCAGCACCTGTTTTCACAAGAGCTTCGCCTTGCAATGCCTTTTTCCACATTTTCGACACAAATGCGATAATGGCAATTAGAATGATTCCGGAAATCACAGATATGACGAGCATCTGATTTCCAAAAGTGGATTGGGTGAGTATTGAGAGTGTGTGGTCTTCAAACATATAGTTTCGGTTTAATGAGTATAGGGTTCAACAACATAGTACTTACCATCTTCATGGTATTCAATAACCAATCCTTCCTCTCCTTTTTTCATGACCCTGTCTTCTGTCGTTTTGGCGTTGATGCGATAGTTCGACCCGTCTACATTTACTTCTACCTGGCCAACACTGTCGCTGTTCAGCGTCAATATTACGTGGCAGATTTTACCAATCATGGTCGTGGTCGTTTCGCCTTCGGCATTCATCTTCGAAAAGAGCTTTACAAAGGGCATTGTCAAAAATTTGGCTACAAATAAACTTACCAGCAGGTTGGGGATCAGAAAAACGATACCTAACAAAAGGTTGGTATTCCCGATCAGCTCGTTAAGCTGGACAGATATCAGCCACATAGGCAAAGCCAGAAAGCTGACAAAGATCATTAGTGGAATATGGGGCAGGTTAAAAAAAATCAAAACAGAGTTTAACCAACCCACAGAGATATCTGCATCGGCATCTACTTCAGGACCATCCACATCTACGTCAACATCAATATCAAAGAAGTCCATGTCTACCGCTCCGAACATCACAACTACCCAATAGATGAGTACGAATATGAGCAAGAAGGAAGGAATGGCGTTGGCTCCTTGAAAAGAGAGTTCCAGTAGTTCTTTCATCTGGTTCTGGTTAGAGATAATATAATGTTACAATAATCCTAAAACGGATTGAGGCAAAAGAAAGCTGATTTGCGACACTCTTTGAAATCAGCTTTTAGGTAATCTTCGTCCGGGCAGGGGCCGGCCAATGCCCGGACTTTATATAATTGACTGACGTACGTCAGGGTGTTCCTTACATTCCCAGCTTGGCCTTCAGGGCCGCCAGGTCGTCAGAAGCCTGTGCTTCTACAGCACCACCTTCCAGGGCCTTGTCGATTTCATCATCCACAGACTTGCTCTCGTTGGCGATTTCACCATAAGACTCTGCCAAAGCTTCGTCCTGAGCTACTTTCTCCTTCATTCTTTCGAGCATAGATACTGTGCTGGATGAGTCGATTTGTGCCATTTGCTTGTTCAGGTTTTTAGTGGCAGTGCTCACTTTTACGCGTGCTTTCAGGGTCTTCAGCTCATTTTCATATTTGCTGATGGTGCTTCTGATTTTCTTCACGTTGCCGTCAAGCTGTGATACACTTGCATCAAACTTATCCTGATCTGCTTTGGCTCTGGTGGCCTGCTCAATGTTCTCACCTTTTTTTACCAATGACTCACTGGCAAGTCTTTCCGCTTCGGCAGCATCCATATTTCCACCCTGCGCTTTTTTCAGCAGCAGCATGGCTTTTTGCTCATAGTCCTTGGCTTTGTTTGTATAGGTTTGAACATCATTCTTAGATCTGATAGCCATGGCTTTAACTTCGGCCAGAGCGTGAAGGCTTTTATCCAGATCCTTCTTTAAGTCTCTGATGCCTTGTTCCGTTAATTTGATAGGATTCTCCAATTTATCAATGGCGGAGTGCGCTTCGGCTTCTCCCATCTTGAAGATTCTTTTAAATATGTTCATTGTTTTTTCCTTATTAGTTTCCCGATAATTTTATTAGTTCGTCTGAGTACTCATTCAACAACAGTGATAGTGAGTTGAAAGAAGCCTCGACTTCATTTAAATCCAGATTTTCAAGTTGCAAGGTGTCTCTGAAGATCACTTTGCTACCAGAGTCATCTATGACGAATGATCCGTGAACAATGTCTCTGTTTTTCTGAAGTAAGTGCTTGTAATCGTCAGCGCTTGGCTCTTTGAGTTCTACCAAGAATTGTTCTATAATCAGTAGAGGATCTGCGATGCCAAGAACAAGGTTGTTAATGCCATCTTCTTCATTGGATACCACAATGACCCCATCGGCTTCATCCTCAAGTAGAATGCTTAAGTCCAGTTCGAGTAGGTAGCTTTTGACTTTGTCAAAGTAATTGTTCATAATCTGTTAAGGTTTGTAGTGATTAACTAATCGGGTTATATCAAATTTAAAAATTTAAATTTAGCCCTAAGTTAATTCTGTTGGTTCATTCTGCGGCAGCTTTTCGTTTTGTTTACAGCTTTTGTTTTTTGCCGCTGTCTGACTATGTTTACGTAACAATATTACTAAAAGTTTTAGAATAGCTCAAAAAAGTAGCAAAATATTTTTCAATGTCATACGTAGGGAAGAACATTAAGCGCATAAGGAGCGTCAGAAAGCTCAGTCAGGCCGATTTTGCTAAATTGTTTAATCTGGCCAGACCCAGCGTAGGCGCTTATGAAGAGGGTAGATCGGAGCCAAAAATCCAGACTTTGCTGGATATTGCTCAAAAGTTTGGCTTATCTGTGGACATTTTGCTAACGAAAGAACTAACGGTAAATGACCTCTATAAACTGGATATGGTCAATGAGAAGTTTGATCAGGTACATGGGGGGGCTACTACATCAAGGCAGATAATCAAGACCAATGCGATCGGTTTTGTGCGCTCGGCCAACTTTCTGGAATACATCGTAAACTACCAGAATCGCGATTTTCTTAACGCTTTGCCTCCAATTGATTTGCCGCTGAGCTTTAAAGGAGAGGTCAGGGCTTTTGAAATGTACGGCCCGGAAATGGATTACAGCCATAGTGGTATACATCATGGAGACATTTTGCTCTGCCGAAAAGAAACGGTAACACCCGAGAATCCCTTAAAAAACGGCAAGGTATACGTGGTGGTGACCAAAGATCAGGTGATTGTGAGAAGGTTAAAGGATGCTGATGCTAAAAAAATGAGCATGATTTCCGATGACCCTAATTATAATGAGATAGAGGTGATGATAGATGATGACCTGCTGGAGATATGGAAAGTGAAAGGTGTATATAGTACTTACCTCAATCCTCCCAAGCTGTTGGGAGAGAAGGTGATGAGACTTGAGAAGGCAATCAAGGGTATTACCGAACGCCTTGCAAAACTCGAAACCGACTAATCTTGAACCTATGCAGGAACTGATCGCTTATCTGGAAGAGAGTATAGCAGACAATGCCTTCTCGCGTGGTGAGAAACGCGGATTCAAAGAAATGCTCAGACAACGTGATCTGCAAAAGCAGGACTATGATTTTTTGAGAAGTAAGGTGTTCGATCTGGCGATGGCTCGCGCCAACACAGAGAATTATGCTCATGTGATCGCATGGCTTGAAGAGATTAACAAAACCCTGGTACCCAAAGTAGGAACGACCAGTACAGAGCAGGTTTATTTTAGTCCTGGTGATGATTGCCTGAATGCCATTCGTCAGCAGCTTCGGTCGGCCATATCAACAGTGCGTATTTGTGTGTTTACCATAAGCGATGATCGTATTACCAATGAAATCAAATCGGCACACAGGCGCGGAGTTTCAGTGAGGGTATTAACGGACAATGATAAATCTCTGGACCTGGGCTCCGACATAGAAGAGTTGGTACGGGACGGGGTAGAGGTGAAGATGGACAATACTCGGAACCATATGCATCACAAGTTTGCAGTAGTTGATAAGGAGTACCTGATGACGGGCAGTTATAACTGGACCAGAAGCGCTGCCAACTACAATCATGAAAACATTCTGCTGACCACAGACAAAGGGGTGGTAAGAGAATACCTGAAGGAATTTGAAAAGCTTTGGAGGCAAATGGATTTTTATCATGGGTAGGTCGACTTCGTTGCCCGACACAAGAGGGAAGAAATAGAAAGAGAGGAGCATAACCAAATTGGGAATACCCTGTACTCAATACTTACTACTAAGTATGCGTATCCCACATTCCCGCAGCAATACCTTCGAAAGTCTGCCAAAATCGATCTCTATTCGGTTATGAATTTCGGTCAACTCCTGAAACTTTTGTATTTTTGACAAAATTAATGTGTTATGAAGCTCAGTTACGAGGAAGAACAGCTCTTGGAAGTGCAGGATAATGTTGTTGAAGAAGACGTATGTGATCTGGTAGTTTTCAACGATGATGTAAACACATTTGAGCATGTTATCAATACGCTCATGAAAATTTGTAAACACAATGCAGAGCAGGCCGAGCAATGTGCAATGCTAATCCACTATAAGGGCAAATGTGTTGTGAAGCACGGTAGTTTTCCGGAGCTGAGGCCAATGTGTGAGGGCATTCTCGATGCTGGTATCACTGCCACTATTATGTGATTTACTGACTGTCTAAAGTCTTAAAATCTTTGAATTTCCCTCCCAAACTCGTTGAAAACGCGATAGAAGAAATCTCTAAACTTCCGGGTATAGGCAAAAAAACCGCGTTAAGGTTGGTGCTGCATTTACTCAGACAAGAAGAGTCTTCCACTGATAACCTGACAGATGCACTCAAAGACCTGAGAACGGGTGTTAAGTACTGTGATACCTGTCATATCATCTCTGATACTTCTGATTGTACCTGTCGTACAGTAAAGCGTAATCTTACTACTATTTGCGTTGTGGAGGATACTCCTGATGTGCTTGCTATTGAAAATACAGCACAGTACAGAGGCCTTTATCATGTTCTGGGAGGGGTCATTTCACCCATCGAGGGCATAGGTCCGGCTGACGTTAATATCGATTCCCTAATTAATCGGATAAAAAGTAGTGAGCCTAAAATAGAAGAGGTAATTTTGGCCCTCAATCCGACAATGGAGGGCGATACAACGGCATTTTACATCACCCGCAAGTTGAAGGAGTATGGGGTGAAAATCACCTCAATTGCTCGTGGTATTCCTATAGGAGGCGAACTCGAATATGCCGATGAAGTTACGCTTGGCCGGAGTATCATGACAAGGACGACATACGAACAATAATTTTTTGATACATCCATGAACATTGTATCTGACCGAATCAAGAATATGGCTGAGTCAGCCACCCTGGCCATGGCGGCCAAGGCGCGCGAGTACAAAGCGAAAGGTATCGAAGTAATCAGCTTAAGCCTGGGTGAGCCGGACTTTAAAACCCCATTACATATTCAGGAAGGTGCCAAGGCTGCCATTGACGAGCAGAAGTATTTTGCCTATCCTCCTGTGAATGGCTATGCTGATGTAAGGCAAGCCATTTCTGATAAGTTTAATCGAGAAAATTCGCTTAACTACAGTGCAGATCAGGTGGTAATTTCCAATGGTGCCAAGCAGTCTATTGCCAATGTGATGATGGCCCTGTTAAACAAAGGGGATGAAGTTGTGGTATTTTCACCTTTCTGGGTGAGCTATACTGCGCTGATTGAAATAGCAGGTGGAACTCCTGTTTTGGTCAAAGGAGGAATTGAATCTGATTTTAAGGTAACGCCTGAGCAGCTTGAAGCAGCTATAACGGACAAAACCAAGGCCATTATCTATTCATCGCCCTGTAATCCTACAGGTTCGGTTTTTACAAAGGATGAATTGACAGCGTTGGCTGAGGTGATTAAAAGGCACGATAACATCGTGGTGATTGCCGATGAGATATATGAGCTGATCAACTTTACGGGGGCGCATGCGAGTATGGGAGCCATTGACGGCATGTTGGACAGAACAGTAACCATAAATGGTATGGCCAAAGGGTTTGCCATGACTGGTTGGAGAGTTGGTTATATCGGTGCTCCTCTCTGGCTGGCAAAGGCTTGTAATAAAATCCAGGGTCAGTTTACTTCAGCAAACTGTGGTATTGCCCAACGAGCCGCACTGACTGCCCTGACTTCAGACCTGGGACCTTCGCACGAAATGGCCAAAGAGTATTTAAGAAGACGTGGCCTCGTTAAAGAGTTATTGGACGATATTCCCGGTGTGAAAACCAACCTGCCTACAGGCGCTTTCTACTTCTTTCCAGATGTGAGTTCTTACTTTGGCAAGTCAGATGGTGAAAGCACTATCAACAATGCCAGTGACCTGTGCATGTATCTTTTGGATAATGCTCAGGTATCCCTTGTAACAGGTGAGGCTTTTGGTGATGCAAATTGTATTCGACTTTCCTATGCCGCTTCGGAGGCCGATTTGAGAGAGGCCATCAGAAGAATTAAAGAAGCACTTTCAAAACTATCATAATGCAGTATTCCAGCGTAACTGAACTTTTCGAGGCTTTTAGCAAACTAAAGGTATTGGTGATCGGTGATGTAATGGTGGACTCTTATATCTGGGGCTCCGTAACCAGAATTTCGCCAGAAGCTCCGGTACCGGTAGTGCTGGCTGGAAAAAAGGAAAAGCGCCTGGGGGGTGCAGCCAATGTTGCGCTTAATGTGCAGGCACTGGGTGCAATACCCATTCCATGCGCCATTGTGGGAGACGATATTGACGGAGAGTTTTTCCTCAATAGGTTGAAGGAACGGGGAATACCCAGTAAGGGAGTAATCACCAGTCGGGAAAGAGCTACCACCGTGAAGGAGCGGATACTTTCGGGCTCTAATCAGATGTTGCGGATCGATACTGAAACCGATAAGGAACTGACAGCTCTGGAGCAGAAAACTATGCTCCAGCATATCAAAAACCTGCTTCCTGAATGTGACGTGGTCGTTTTTGAGGACTATGACAAAGGGGTAATTAACAAGAGCATTATTGCTGAAACTATAGGAGAGGCAAATCGACTCGGGATCCCCACTGTAGTAGACCCCAAGAAGCGAAACTTCATGGATTATAAGGGGGCCACGCTTTTTAAGCCCAATCTGAAAGAGCTTCGGGAAGGATTGAAGGTAGAGGTTGATCCCAAAGATATGGACTCTATCAAAGCAGCTTCAGCTGCTTTACAGCAAGCCCTGGAAGCAAAAATGGTGATGGTAACACTTTCGGAATACGGTGTGTTTATGAAGGATAATGGCGATACTCATCTTATTCCTGCCCATGTCAGGCAAATTTCAGATGTTTCCGGTGCGGGTGATACGGTGATCAGTGTGGTGGCTTGTGGGCTGGCGGCTAAGCTTATGGCCAAAACAACTGCAGCTATTGCCAATCTGGCGGGTGGTCTGGTGTGCGAGCATGTAGGGGTGGTACCGATCGATAAGGAAGCTCTCGGAAGAGAAATTGAAGAGATTGAGCTTTTGAGCTAGAAGTCTCTGAGTTTGACAAATCGTATTACAGGGTTATTCCCATTATCAAGTCGCTTGATAAATTCTATCGTTTCAGGGTCCTTTACCTTGTTGTTCTCTAAGGCCTTTCTTAAGTCTTCAGGTTTTACCCAGGAAACTAAATAGTCGTTGTAGGTTTCCTGATGATAAACTCTTAGTTCACCTTGCTGGTTGATACTGCCTGTTTCGACATAGCGGGTCAGGCCGGTCTGCTTGCTATAATATGCCTGAAAGGCTCGACCTTCGTAGAAGAAGGGAACACATATAAGACGATCCGTTTCCATTACTGAGCCAACAAGTCTAGCCCAGGAATTATCCTTCTCAAACCTTCTGACCTCGCCAAAAGTGAGCTCTGTATTGGTCAAAACAGCATGTCGATAGTGCCTTGGAATCTGGTGAGGGCCGAAGTCCACTTTGTACTTTAGTCTGAATTCTTTGGTAGAAGAAAGCTGATAGATTTTGTCTGAATAGCTTGGTGTAATTAAGATTGAGGGGTATCTCCCTGTGATAGGCTTGCCGTTCATAAGGGTAGCAGCGTAGCTTATTTTATCCTTTGTGGTAGGTAGAAACCTGGAGGTGAGTTGGCCTGTTGAGTCCAGAATATTGACACTTGCAGGACTAAGGCTTCGGTCAATGGCCCCAAATTCTCTGAAATAGGCCAGGTTTGAATTCTCCAGCAGGGCTATCTTATCTGAGAAATTGTATTCACTTTTATAAGACCTGAGGTACTTCCCTTTCAGGTCGAACCAGATATACTTCCAGGTATCTACGATGAGTACTTCCTTTCTCTCATGATCATAAGTGGCATACTCCATATACCGGTATTGCTCATCACCCTTGCCCTTTCTGTAGATATCAAACAGGTACTTCCCCTGATGATCGAAACCAACTACTTTCTGGCCTTCATCATCTACAACCAGAATGTGATCATCATCAATAATGACATCCGCCATGCGAATGACCTTAGAGTGCTCCATCTCTTCAAGAGACAGGTAGAATATCTCCTCTACTAAATCTGAGAAATTCGAAATGGGTAGGCTTTCCAGGTCTATACTGATGGTTGCTGCCTGACTGGTATCAGTGGGGCTAATGGGTATTTCGAGCTTTCTGTAGGGTTCGTCAGAAAGAAAATAAATACCCCAGGCACAGAATAATGCTATAATGGGACCAATAATGAGCTGCTTTCTCATTCAACTATGTTGACGCAGCAGGTCATTAGTCTTCAATGTATTCGGCTACCACAATCTCATGGTCAAGGTCATAAGTAGCGTCATTAAAGCTAAACTTGCTACAGGTAAGATAGACTTCATCTCCAGGGGCCATCATAAACTGATTGGCGATATAGGGTAGCGTGTTTGGAATGGAGAATGCTGTTTTAACGACTACACGAATAGATTTGTCCGTGCTGGTGTTCTTTACAAATATTTTTTCACCACCATTCTTGTCATCACAGGTTTCTCTGTTTGAAATGGTGATGGTGGCCTTCCCCTCCTGATTATAATCATCCTCATGCCATTCTACACGGTTTTTATAGTCTTCAAACATGAGCTCGTAAAATTCACGGTAACTCAACTCTGTGACTTCTTCTTTTTGTTCCTTTTTTCCATTACAGGCAGCAACTGAAATGAAGGTCAGGGCGATGAGCAGACAAGAACTGAGTTGTTTCATGATTTGAATTTTGATTTTTTCCGGGTACAGAATTATCACATAAAATGCTATTTGTCAATTCAAAGGCCCGATTTTATATGCACTCTGTTACTTTTGATTGGTCAAACCGTATAAAAAGCAATTGGCTGAATCTATGTCTTTAAATCCTTTTAAAAAAATGTCCATCGGATATCACTGGGTGCTTATTGCAGCTGGTGTGATCAGTTTGTTGGTCGTTTTGGAGGATTATACGGGCTATCTCATCAATCAGTTCGAATATCCCTATAGTTGGTATACAGTACCTGCAAAGGCGTTAGTCAATTATGGAGGTTGGGCCTTGCTGGCACCGATAATTGATATCCAGGCACAGCGGCTCATTCGTTTACGTACAGAGAACAGATGGCAGTCGCTGCTCCTGGCAGTGCTGGTCGCTGTGGTGGTGGCTTTGATTCATCGCGGCCTGGCGATAAGACTCTTTGATTACGTTTATTTTCTGAAGTCAGACTTTTTGCCGGGATTATTGAGCGAGAAGAACCAAACACTTTTAATGACGGGCTGGATCACGAGCATCATCCAGTACACCATCATTCTCCTGATTTTTTTAGCCGTGGTATACTATAAGGGCTATTTACAAAAACAGAAAGAGCTGAATGAAGCCCAGCTCAGGGCCCTCAAAATGCAGTTGCACCCTCATTTTCTCTTCAATACGCTCCATTCAATAGCGGCACTCATAGACATCGAACCGAAAGCAGCTCAGAAAATGGTTTCTCAGCTGGGTGGGCTTATGCGCAACACCTTGGATCAGGACGATAAGAGCAGTGCGAGCCTGCACGAAGAAATCAGCTATATCAAAAACTACCTTGATATTGAGCATGTACGTTTTCAGGATCGGCTGGAGATCACTTATGATATCGAAGAGGCGGTGTCTAATGCAACCTTACCTTACCTTATTCTGCAACCCTTGATAGAAAATGCGATTAAGCATGGTATGCAGGATGTTCAGGAGGCCGGAACGATTAAAATTTCGGCCATTATGAAGACGGCCAATCGGGTAGTGGTGACTGTGGAAGACAATGGATTGGGCCTCGCCAAAGCCAGGCATGGAAAAGGGCTGGGGCTGGAAAATGTACTTAATCGTCTCTCAACATTTTATTCCGAAGATTTCAGGTTCGATTTTGGCAAAAAGGAGCCTCATGGTTTTGCGGTGAGTATGGAGTTCCCTTATCAAGAATTTAAAAAGGTATGAATATAAAAGCAGTCATAGTAGACGATGAGTTTTTGGCCCGTCAGCGGATCATCAAGCTTTTGGAGGAGCATGATGAAGTGAGCCTCGTGGGTGAAGCAAAAAATGCTGATCAGGCAGTGGAGGTGATCAAAGAACGAGCACCGGATCTGGTATTTCTGGACGTACAAATGCCGGGAGCTAATGGCTTTTCTGTGCTGGAACGCTTACAACTTAAAAAGGCACCTGTGATTATTTTTACCACAGCATTTGATCAATATGCTTTGGATGCTTTTAAGGTGCATGCCATAGATTATCTGCTGAAACCCTTTGAACAGGATCGCTTTGATGAGGCCGTGAACCTGGCAAAGGAGCAGCTGAAAATGAAACGCTCTGCCAGCCTCAACGAACAGATGATGAATCTGCTGAGCAGCTATCAGCAAGCCGATGAGGAGCATTGGACCACCATTAAGCTCAGAGAAAAAGGCAGGGAAATTTATGTGAAGGTAGATGACCTGGTGTATCTGGAAACAGCCGGCAACTATGTGATCCTCCAGACCATGGAAAAGCAGCATCTGTACCGTTCTACAATGAATGATCTGGAGGCGGTACTCAACCCGGATGAATTTCTCAGAATTCACCGCTCCTTTCTGGTGAACAAGCGATTCGTGAAAAGTCAGCGATATGCTGGTGGTAATGAGTTTTCTTTTAGTATGAAAAACGGCAAAACCCTTTCCTCGGCAAAATCATACAAAGAAACGATTACGCGCTTTCTGGATCTTCATTTCTAAATCGGATTAGTGTGCAGGTCTGACAAAAGGAGCTTCTTCATTTTTTCGACCCAATAATTGACAGCAGCCCCATCTTCGGTTTCTCTCGCATTTGATGCCCGTACATTCAGGTATAATCAATTGAAACCAACTTTTTGAAGAATGAAGAGATTAAGAAAAGTCAGTACAGTGGCGGTAGTGCTCATGTTTGTACTGGGAATGAATGCACAGGCCCAGCAGGTTACCAAAGCGCAACTGTCAAAGGCCTGGGATGATATGACAACGATGGTAGTAGGTACCGCCAAGGCCATGCCTGCTGAGCACTATAGCTGGACTCCGGCTGAGGGGATTTCCTATTTCGGAAGACTTGTAAGCCATCAGATTCAAGCAAACTACGGTTTTGCCCCTGCGATATTTGGTCTGGAAAAACCTGCAAATCCACCAAGCTGGGATGATGAGGTGAAGGACGATATTGTGAAAACAATGGAGGCCTCTTTTAAATATATCAAAGACGGCATTGACAAAATGACGCAGGCCGACCTGGATGAGCAGGTGGAGGTTTTTGGAAATACTACGAGTCGCCTGAGGGCCATTCTCATCCTCACTTCACACCTGCAAAGAGAGCATGGTAAGGCGATCACCTATGTGAGAATAAAAGGAGTAGCACCTGCTGGTTCCGGGGGCTGGTAAAAAACCTAACCAAACTAAATATTTCATGGTGTTTTAGTTTGAGAGCAGGGTACTGTCAAAAGTGCCCTGCTTACTTTTTGTCCATAGTTTCTAACTTTGCCAGAACTCAAAAAGAAAAGAAATGCCCTTCATCAACCTGAAAGATGTACCCTCCAAAGAATTACTCCCTGGTTTTATAGGTAGAATGGTCCATACAGAAAACATGACCCTTGCCTATTGGGATATCAAAGCCGGTGCTATTCTGCCTGAACATCATCATGTGCATGAGCAGGTAGCGGCACATGTGATTACTGGTGAATTAGAATTGACCCTGGAAGGAGAAACCAGGGTGATGAAAGCGGGAGATATCGCAGTAATTCCATCGAATGTCGTGCATAGTGGCAGGGCCGTCACCGACTGCCGGGTGCTGGATGTATTCAGTCCGGTAAGAGAGGATTATTTGGGATAGGCCAAAGACAGAAGAGGATAAACCTTAGACTTGGGTGTCTACTGTCTATCCTCTGAAATCTTTTATCCCCAACCTAAAGTCCCCGAATTACTTCTTCAACTCGGCATAATCCACCACCAGGCGGCTCATGGTTTTGATCCCCAGTAAAAGGCCTGCATCGTCCACATAGAAATCAGGAGTGTGATGAGGTGCTGCGTCTGCTTTTTCTGTTCCTTCGGGCATACCGCCTAACCTGAAGTATAGTCCGGGAATTTCATTGGCAAAAAACGAGAAATCTTCTGCTCCTGTAGTGGCTTCAATTTCTGTATTCACAAAGTCGGCTCCCCCCACTTCCATAAAAGTAGGAGTCATTAGTTTCGTGAGATCGGGATCGTTAAAGGTAATAGGGTAGCCCTCGTCAATAATGAGCTCGGCTTTGGCGCCATTGCTCGCACCGGTATGCTCTACAACTGTCTTGAAGCGCTCAAAGATTACTTTTTGCATATCAGGGTCCAGGGTACGGATGGTTCCGACCAACTCTGCATACTCCGGGATGATATTACTGCGAACGCCACCGGTCATTTTTCCAAAGGTCAGTACAGCGGCCTGCTTGGTAAGCTCTGAGTTTCGGCTGATAATGGTTTGGGCATTGTTGATGATCTGAGCGGCCGTTACGATAGGATCTACGCCTCCCCAGGGTTTGGAGCCATGCGATTGCTTTCCATAAATCTTCACGGTAAAGCTATTGGCGCTGGCCATCATTCCACCAGTACGATAGGCGATGTTTTTTACCTCAATATCCGAGCTGATATGAAGGCCAAAGATCACATCCATGTTTTCAATCACACCTTCTTTTACCATCAGGGCAGCTCCGCCTTCTTCACCGGGAGGGGCTCCCTCTTCTGCAGGCTGGAAGATGAATTTTACCGTGCCTCGCAGGTCTTTTTTCACCTGAGACAATACCTCTGCTACGCCCATCAGAATGGAGACATGCGTATCATGACCACAGGCATGCATAACAGGAACTTCTTCTCCGAGGTATTCACCTTTGGCTTTGGAAGCCCAGGGTAATTGTACTCGCTCTTTCACCGGAAGTGCATCCATATCGGCTCGCAGCCCAATGGTCGGGCCGGGTTTTCCACCTTTGAGAATGCCAACCACGCCCGTTTTGGCCACATTTTCCTGGACTTCCATGCCCAGGCTTTTGAGGTGAGCCGCGACTAAGGCCGCTGTTTTAAACTCACGGTTGGAGAGTTCCGGGTTTTCGTGAATATGATGTCTCCAGTCAATTACCTTACTTTCTACGGCTTCGGAAAGCTCCAGTACTTTCTCTTTAAGGGAAGGCTTGGGATCAGTTTTTAGCGTAAATGCAGCGCTTATCAATAGCAGTAAGGCCAGGAGGGGGAGTGATTTTGTTCTCTTCATAGTCAGTGGTTTGACCGAAAATACAGTTTTATGGGCAAATGGAAAAAGAGGAAGTGCCTGACAGGTCGGCAAAGCAGCAAGTGGCTAGCCTAAACCAAAAAAAGCTGAAATGAGATAACGATTCGTGGTAGTCAACTGAAATCCTTTAACACTTCTGTGTAGAGGCCACTGGCCCCTGAAGTTGAAGCTGAGTTGAGGCGTAGGTGCCCAGGCCAGACCAGGGCTCAGAAATATCCAGGTACCACCAGTATTAGGATTTGGATTTCCGCTGATTTGATGTTCACCAAAGTGGTTAACCCTGACCTGGAGTTGAGGTGTCACTAACTGGTTGAAGAGAAGTACTTCCTCAGAAAGCCCTGCGTACAAATCGAGCTCATTGCTGTATTTGTATTCTTCATGAGCGGCATAGCGCTTTCCGGTCGTGTTGATCTTATAAATACCAGAGAACGAATAAATCAAAGAGGGCCGAAAACGAAAGGCCGATTTCATCGCTGAAGCAATCATAAAGTCAACAGAACCAGTTCCAGGTTGAAGAGATAAGGGGAGGTCAAAGATGCCCAGGCTTTCTTTGATGTTGGTTTCACCAGTCGGGAGCTTTATACCTGCAGCTATAGAAATAGTCGTTTGCTTCTTATTGTAAAGGAGATAGCTGGTCCAGACAGAGATATCAGAAAGACCATTAGCCTTAAATGTGCCCCGGGTTTGGGTATTTCGCTCGGTAAGTCGGCTATATGGAATAAGAACGGATACAGAAAGACTGTCTGTAATTCTGATATCTAGTTGCCCTATAACTGAGTGAGTCTCTCTTTTGAGAAAAGTATTGGAGAGTGTTCTGTCACCCTGAATAAAGTCGCTTAGCTCATTGATATCATAAGTGAGGCCGAACCGAATTCCACCGCTATTGGCATCCAGGTTGATTGCTCCTGTAAGAGGAACGCCACCAGTACAACAGGTTTGTGCCGACAGCTGAAAGCTACCGAGTACCAGTGAAGCTAATACCAGATAATTGAATAGACAGCGCATCATGTTATGGGCATCATATGCTCATATGAATTTATTAAAACTCAATGATTACACGTACCTCAGTAGCTGTTAGCTGAGATTGTTGTCAACGGATATGGTTACATTGTCATCATACAGACAAAAGCAGGGCTGGACCTGAATGGTCAACGTTGCGCAGCACTGTATTCCTTTACTGTTTTTACAAACACTTTTACCTTTTCGGGATCAACATCTGGATAGACACCATGTCCCAGGTTAGCAATGTGTTTATAAGGTCCGAAGCTATCGAGCATGGTTTGCGTGGCAATCTGAATCTCCCTTTCCGACCCGTACAAAGCGCAGGGATCAAGGTTGCCCTGAAGCACTTTTTCAGGGCCAATTAATCCCCGTGATTCGCGAATGCCCATGTTCCAGTCAAGGCCGATCGTCTGGCAATTGAGTTGCCCCATCGCTCTGCGGGCAAAGTAAGCACCCTTGGCAAAAACCGTGACTGGTACTTCCTCTATCACATCACAGATCTGACTGATGTATTTGAGCGAAAACCTTTCGTAAAGGTTGGCGGGTAAAATACCGGCCCATGAGTCGAATATCTGGATAATGTCTGCTCCTGCGGCTACCTGAGCTTTCAAATAAGCTATGGTACTGTCGGTGATCATTTGTAAGAGCTGATCGGCCAAAACAGGCTCATTATAAAGCATTTTCCGGGCCTTCGAAAAAGTCTTGCTGCCATGACCTTCGATCATATAGCAGAATATGGTCCATGGAGCACCGGCAAAGCCGATCAACGGTACGCGCCCGTCCAGCTCTCTCTTGGTCACTTTAATGGCATCGAGTACATAACCCAGGTCGGAGGATGCATCGGCTACCTTAAGCTTTTTAAGGTCACTGGCAGAATCAACTGTCTCAGGAAATAGAGGACCTTTTTTTTCCACCATTTCATATGGCAATCCCATGGCTTCAGGAATCACCAGAATATCGGAGAAGATAATGGCTGCATCTACACCCAGAATATCTACGGGTTGTATAGTTACTTCTGCCGCCCGGTCAGGTGTTTTTACCAACTCGATAAAACCACTGAGGCTGGCTCTGACAGCGCGATACTCAGGCAAAATCCTACCCGCCTGTCGCATAAGCCATACCGGAGTTCTTTCAGTCTGTTCGCCTTTGGCAGCACGGATGATCAGGTCATTCTTCAATTCCATGCGGCAAAGATAAGCATTGTTCGTTCTAAAAAATGCGCTCTTTGCGGATTGTCATCTGATTGTATTGGCCCTCCATTTTTACAAAATTCTGCCCCTTTTTGGTATACCAGAAGCGAGTAGGCTGGGTGCTTCCATAGTCGGTGAAGATGACCCAGCAATCCATGGTTTTGCCATCAGGTAGTTTGAGTTTTTCTGAACCCGTGACCTTCAGGTGATAGAACTCGGGAGGAGTGCCTCCTCCGGGATGATAGAAGTTCATGACCACATGGTAGCCTTTCTTCATGGGGAGAAGAGAATAGGTTTCCAGGTCAACTTCCCAGTTATAGGTAGGTTCCACAAGGGCCAGTTCAAAACCTGCTTTGACGTTTTCACTTACAGAGTCTAGTCCGATTACTTTGCCATCTGAAAAACTGAAGGCTTCCTTGCCGGCTCGTTTGGTATTTCTGATATGCTGCACAGGCTTCATGGTTTTTGGCTCACAGAGGTAGTGAAAACTTCCTTTCCACTCAGTGCCGGGAGAAACCCAGGTATGGGTAATGGAGATATATTCTTTGCCATTGATTATCACTTTTTCAGTAGTACGGGTCTTAATGGCCAATCCTTTGATCTCACCTTTGTAAAGATTGTAAACAGCATCTCGCTTAGTGCCCATCTCCAGTTGGTCAAAGTTCTTGAATTTATGACCTACCCGAATGGTGTCCTGGGCAGTTGCCAGCTGAGGTAATAGTAATATGATTAACAGTATCTTCTTCATTTTTGATAAGCTTTGAGGGCTTCTGTCACACGAGACCAGGGAATGGGAGAGAGGTGCATGGCAAAGACAATCTCTACCTTAAGGTCATGCCTGTCTACCAGGGCTTTTACTTCAGACAAATACTGAGGGGCAAAAAACCGATCCCGTTTTCTACCCGTCATCTGTATCAGGTCACTGGTATAAAGTACTTTCTGTTTGGGGAAATAGAGGGCGATCATTCGTTCTCCGGCCTCGCCATTTACAGAGTAGATCTCAACGGGGGTTTCCGGATCACTGAGTACAAGTTTGTTAGCAATGAGATTGAAATTTGGCTGTTTGGGGCTGGTGGCCTGGCTGTCAGGGTTAAGTGATCGATCAGCAGCCAGAAGATCTGAAATAATTTTCTGATTGAGTTGATGGGTATAGATGGGTATTCCATTGGCTGCAAACTCCCTGATACCACCAATGTGTGGCCAGGCATCTGAGGTAGCCATCACCGCTTTGATGGGTTTGTCAGGGTAGCGCTTTCGCAGAAATCCCAGGTGCTGTTGGCTGTACCCTGATGAAATGGCTCCCTCTATCACCACAACACCATCTGCCTGTACCACATGTCCGAGGTGCCAGGAGCCGGGAATGGTAAAGATATTGGGTGCTACTTCAATGATTCCTTCTGTTTTTAACGGAGTTTTATCTGCCGAAACGGCTTCTGCTGCCTCAGGTATTCCTTCAGGGATTTTGAAAAGAGCTTCATCTATCTGCTGCTGGAAGGATATGTCGAAAATGGTAATGGACTGCCATGGCTTTCCCATCTTATAAACATCCCACTGGGCGGGGTATCTGATGCCACGTTTATGAAGCCATTGCAGGTTGTACTTGATAGTGACAGTGTACTTTCCCCAGGGATTGTCAAACAGGTTATTGGGTTGATGGCTTTCTATTTCTGCCTTGGTTAGGAGTCTGGTGTTTTTATTGATGAAAAGTTTACGGTTTAGCTCGTTTTTCCGGAAGGTTACCACCAGGTGAGGCGTTCCGTCCACGATTTCTTCTCGCTGTTGTTCCGGGTTACTGTTTCTGGCTGCCAGAATGAGTCGCTCAGGTGCCAGTTGCATCCACTGAACCAAGGGCCCCTTGAGCTGATAAGGCATGGGAAAAGACCTGCCTCTGAAGTTCATAAGCCCCGCATTTCCGTTGATCACGTTTTCTGAAACTGAGGGCCTTTTTACCTGGAAATGTCGCGTTGAGTCTTTCTTAAACAAGAGCTGCCTCCATACCCCATGTACTTCTTTCGAAACCAGGTAAGAGACCAAATAGGGCCCCTCTGGATTTTCTGATTGCTCCAGCCAATACTGATGGCCGGCATACTTCATGGTGACCTGGGCAATGTCTTTCCACTTTTCAAGGCCGCCCATGGCTTCAATGGTAGAGTCCAAAATTTCCATGGCATCCTGCCCCTTAACCAATGGGGAGAAGCCAAAAAATAGTATAAGGATTGATATGATGACCTTCTTCATACAAAGTAAACATCAGCAATAAACTGAAGTCCATTACTGCTGATATACAAGCAGCTCGTCTAAATCGCTTGATCGATAGTTTTACCAGAGATGTCTTAGCTGTCGACTAAAACCTCTTGATTGTCGACTTACCAGTCAAGCCTCGATCATATTGTGCAGAATACCGTATCATTACGGGTTAGGTATGAGGTTTACATTTTTAAGCAATAGAATCTTCTGGCTCAACTTCTCCTTCTGGCTGCTTTTTTTCAGCTATAAGTTCTATGACTTCACAGTATTCATGGCGCCTGAAGTGGCCTTTGCGAGAATCGGATTGCCGATGTTCTTTCATATCATTCTGAGCTATACACATTACTTTTTTATACTGCCTCCTCTGTTAAGAACGAAAAAGCTGTTTCAGTACCTTGGACGGTTAATCCCGGTCATTGCTGTGGTTATGTTCTTTCAGGTACTGGCCGAAAATCAGGTACTGAGTCAATACAGCCAGTCAGATTACTATGAGCATTTTGGCTGGGTGCGCTTTGTCAGTACGCTTTGGGATCAAATGAGCTTTATGATTTTTACGGGCATGATCAAGTTTGCTGCCGACTGGTTTGAGCTTGAAAACAAGAAAAAGGAGCTTGAAAACCAAAAGCTGAATGCAGAGCTGAATTATCTGAAAGCTCAGATTAACCCTCATTTTCTCTTCAATACGCTGCATAATCTCAACTACCTTGCCCTGGCCAAGAAAGACGAGGCGAGCGAAGTAATTGTCAAGCTCTCCAATATCATGCGCTATATGATTTATGATGCCAAAAAGAAGAGGGTAGCGTTGAGCAAAGAAATAGCCTATATGAGAGACTACCTCGATTTGGAAAAAATCAGACTGAATAACCAGTTCAGCATTGTGCTTGATGCCTCTCGTTTAGACGATCAGTTGGAAATTGAGCCGTTGATCTTGATTCCCTTTTTGGAGAATGCTTTTAAGCATGGTGTCAGCGATAAGCACCCGGAAAGCCGTGTAAGCATGGAGTTGAGCTCTGAAGGCAGACAGCTGACTATGAAGCTGAGCAATAGCGTTTTCGAAAAGAGTCAAAGCAACAAGGATGCCTCCGGCTTTGGTTTGGAAAATGTGAAACAACGTCTAGAGCTGAGTTATCCTCAGCATCACCGCCTTGTTATTGATTCAGGATCTGATGAGTTTAAGGTTGAACTGAATATTACACTGTCATGATATTGAGGTCGATCATTATAGATGATGAACCCCTGGCCAGGGAGCTATTGCAGGATTTTGCTGACAAGGTGTCTTTTCTGGAAATAGTAGCATCATTTTCCAATGGAGTGGAGGCGCTTACTTATCTGCAGCAACACAAAATCGACCTTGTTTTTCTGGACATCCAAATGCCTGACATTACAGGTCTGGAGTTGTTGAAAACACTGTCTTCGCGACCCAGGGTGATCTTCACCACAGCCTACGCGGAGTATGCTGTGGAGGGGTTCAATCTTGATGCGACAGATTATCTGCTTAAGCCCTTTGACTTCCCTCGTTTTTTAAAGGCAGTGAATAAGGTGATGGAGCTCTATCTATTGGAAAATCAACCTAAAACAATTGCAGAGGATGAGAAAGACGACTTTCTTTTTATAAAGGATGGTCGTGAGCTGGTGAAGGTTTGGTTTGATGAAATCGATTATATACAAGGGCAGAAAGACTACGTATTGTTTAAAACCACATCGAGAAAACTACTGAGTCTTATGAATATGAAGGACCTTGAACGGGACCTGCCCCAGGACAAGTTTCTGAGAATTCATCAGTCTTACATCATCAATACTTCCCGCATTCAGTCACTATCCCGCGATCAGGTCACAGTTGCCGATGAGACGCTCAATGTAAGTCAGAGTTATAAACAGGCTTTCAGAGTCTTTTTGGATAGATACAGGCACTAGACAGAACTAATCGATCTCATCTATTTTCAAACGTTTGCGCAAATGCGTTAGCTTTGCACAAAATGTAAAGAGATGAGCTTTCTTTTTGAAGATTTTAAGGGTTGGAAGGCCTATTGTGAAGCGAATGATATGAAGCTTTACGAACCTGTGATCGAGTATGAGGTGGTGCAGAAGGAGCATGACGAAAGCTCAATCTGGGACGGGCTTGATCGGGCTTATCAGGTAATGAAAGAAGCGGTGAAAACCGGCCTGACTGAGGATATGACTTCCCGCTCAGGTATGGTAAATAATGGCGCCAAAAAAGTTTATAACCACCCCCTGACGGTACTTTCAAAAGAGTTTCAGGTACTGATCTCCAGGGCCCTGGCTGCCAAAGAGGTAAACTCTTGTATGGGCAGGGTAGTGGCGGCTCCCACAGCAGGAGCTTCAGGGATTCTGCCAGGGGTGATGGTTACCCTACAGGAATTGCATGACCTGTCTGATAAGAAAATTATGGAAGGCCTGCTGGTAGGGGCGGGTATAGCCCTGATCATGGAAAAAAGAGCCTCCATTGCCGGGGCAGTAGGTGGATGCCAGGCAGAAACAGGCAGTGCTGCTGCCATGGGTGCGGGTGCTATAGTTTATTGTCTGGGAGGTAATATCGATCAGGCCTTTAATGCAGTGGCCATTACAGTACAGTGTATGCTGGGCCTGATTTGCGACCCGGTGGCAGGATTGGTAGAGGTGCCTTGTGTGGTACGCAATGCCAGTGCTGCAGCCATCGCCAACAGTTCAGCGCAAATTGCCCTGGCGGATGTCAGTGCCGTGATCCCGGTAGACGAATGTGTTGAGGCCATGGGCGAAGTAGGTCAGAGTATGGAGACCCGCTATAAAGAAACTGCTATGGGAGGTCTGGCGACAACCCTGACGGGGCAGGCTATTTCAAAAAAAGTACTGATACAAGATATTGAGATGCTGCCAGATGAGGAATAGGGCTTAGAGTTCCGATGCCTTTACCTTCACTACTTTGCCATCTTTCTGATATACAAGATATCCACCTTTGGCGGTTTTTGACTGAACAAGGCGCTCATGTGAAAGCTCCAGCCCTTTCTCGAATTTCTTAACGAAGTCTGATTTGTTATTCTCCTGTGCCATATTCTGCTACAAAGCTAGTCCATTTTCTCCAATTGGATATATAGCGGTCGCTACCTTCTATGCCAGAGGCCATTAGCTCATGCTTTTCCTGTGAATTATCTATCACCATCCACTCATCTACATTTTTAAGATATAGCCCGAAAAGGTTCTCCAGCCCTCGGGTATATCGCCTTCTGATTATATCCTCTTTGATATTATGCCCTCCTTCACTTACTCTCAACTTCACCCGTTCTATGGCCAGGTCAAAGCTGTCAAGCCAGAAGAAGACCAGAATCACACGATACCCCTGCTCTCTGGCGATCTTGATTTTACTGAGATAACTTCTGGTGGCCAGTGTGGTTTCGAAGGCAAAATCCACCTTTTTCTCAATAAGCTCGTCCATGCGGTTGAGCATAATTCTGCCGGCTTCAAAGGCTACCTTCTCCGGCTGAAAAGGGGATAGGCCTCTGGCAATTTCATCGGCATTGACGAATTCGTGCACACCCAGAATTTCAGGCAGGATGGTAAAAGAAGCCGTGGTTTTACCAGCTCCGTTGCAGCCTGCTATAATGTAGATGGTGGGGCCCATGGATGCAATAACGTTAAATGCAATTGATTTGTATCAACGATCCTTTACAGTAACCAGCCCCACCTCAATGAGGTAGTCTACCGAAAAGGTCCAGATGACTGCCCAGAAGACCCCGAAGATAAACATGTAGAAGAATACCTGCTTTCTGGGAGCCCCTACAGATGATACCAGCAGCGAGCCTCCCACCGGTGAAAGAACCAGCGGAGTGAGAAAACAAGTACCAATGATACCATACTTTTTCCAGGTACTGACCATACGTCTGCTGCGCTTCGAGAATTTCTTAGGTTTTTTAACAAAGATGGGGATGATGTTTTTTTTGATTTTCTCTCCCACAAAGGTGAAAAGGGTAACGCTTGTCATCAGCCCGGCAACTGTCACAATAATGATCTCAAGCTTACTCATACCCGCTGCCGGACCCAGAACGGGCGGGAAAATCGATTTTAAACAAGCAAGTAGAAAAATACCCAGGTAACTCAGAACCTCTTCCAACATCAACTCAAAATGACAAACATGTACAATCCGTAAAAGGCCAACAGGATGACGCCTGAGACCGTTCCCAATCTTTTACGGAAAATCATAAGGGGAAGGATGCCGAAAGTCAGGATTAACATCCAGATTATATCCCCTTTTAAAATGGCCTCATTGACCGGTAGTGTTTTTACAATGCTTGTTACCCCCAGTATAGACAGAATGTTAAAAATGTTGGAGCCCAGCAGGTTGCCTAATGCCAGGTCAGTTTCTCCTTTGCGGGCGGCTATAATGGAGGTAATTAGTTCGGGAAGGCTGGTGCCCAGTGCCAGTATCGTCAAGCCGATAATCCGCTCGGAAATACCAAAGCCTACGGCCAGTTTTTCGGCACTTTCGATAAACCAGTCACTGCCGAAATAGAGACAGGCTCCGCCCAGAACGATCAGAAACAAATCCTTGAACTTGGCGAAGCGATCTTCCTGAGCTTTGGGGATTTCAACGTCCAGCTTGATCTGATCTTTTTTGGTGTAGATGATCAAAAAGGTGAGGTAGGTAATGAGCAGCAAGAAGAGTACGATGCCCTCCCAGCGTTCCAGTGAACCGTCAAGGATAAAGAAATAGAGCAGAAGAGAGGCCGCGAAAGTGACGGGCCAGTCTCTGCGTGCCGTTATCTTGTTGATGGGAATAAAGCCGATCAGAGAAGCAACCCCCAGCACGAGTGCAAGATTGGAGATATTGGAACCAACCACATTGCCCATGGCAAAATCGGGTACTCCTTTTAAAGCGGCATTCAGGCTTACCAGCATTTCGGGAGCAGAAGTACTAAAGGCCACAATGGTAAGTCCTACAACCAGTGTACTCACATTGAATCGTAATGCCATTCGGGAGGCCCCGCGAACCAGTACATCTCCACCCAGAATAAGAGTGGCCAGGCCTATAATCAGAATAACAATATCTAACACCATGAACTATAGTTTGGGACCGAACGACAGGTCTCCGGCATCACCCAGTCCCGGTACAATATAAGACTGGTCGTTTAACTTTTCATCTATGCTACAGGTCCATAGGTGGTAATCCATGCCAAGCGACTTTTTAACATGATCAATACCTTCAGGGGCCGCTATGACCGATGCTAAATGAAGACTTTTGGGCTGACCATTACTCAAGAGGGAGATCACAGTTTTTACCAGTGACTTACCCGTTGCCAGCATTGGGTCTATCACAATCACTGTTTTGCCTGTAAGGTCGGGAGCTGCCTGATAATTGAGTACAGCTTCCACTTCATCCCCTTCCTCGGTCCGCCAGGCACCTATAAAGCCAGCCCCTGACTGATCAAGTACGTCCAGGAAACCCTCATAAAAGGGTAATGCGGCCCTCATTATAGGAATAAGCACTACCTCATCTTTTATGAGTGGGATGTTAGTATCTCTCAGAGGGGTGGTAATCACCTTATTTTCAAAAGTGAAAGTTTTCGAGATTTCATATGCAAGCAAGCTTCCCAACCGCTTAAGGTTCATCCTGAAGCGAAAGCGATCTTGTTGTATGGTAGTATCACGGAGTTCTGCCAGAAAATTATTGGCGACTGAGTTTTCCTGGTTTAAGGCAAACATATAGGACTTTTGAAACGCCAAATTTACATGATTCAATGAGTCTGTAACACGAATCACTGTCAAAATGTTATTTCCTTCGATATGCTCAATTATTTGTCCTCACCCTCTTATTTTTGAGAAAAATTAAAGTATGAATTTTGATCTTCTGAGAACTCTCTGCCAAATCCATGCTCCATCAGGAAATGAAGTGGCGATGAAAGAATTTCTGATTGACTATGTCGAGCAGCAAAGCGCCCATTGGAAAGTCAAGCCGGAGGTGATCATAGGGGATGTATTCCAGGACAGTATTCTACTTAAATTTGGCAAACCCCGAACAGCCATTTTTGCCCATATGGACAGTATTGGATTTACAGTCAGATACAATGACCAACTTGTACCTATTGGCGGACCCAAGGCAGAAAGTGGCTACAGACTTGTTGGCGAGGATAGCATGGGGCCTATAGAGTGTGAACTCTTCAATGATGAGGGAAATCTTTTTTACAAATTCCCAAGGGGCATTGATCGTGGTACTGAGCTTGTTTTTAAGCCTGATTTCAGAGAAACTACGGATTATGTGCAGTCCTGTTATATGGATAACCGATTAGGGGTACTCAATGCACTTAAGGTAGCTGAAACCCTGGAAGATGGTGTGATCGCCTTCTCCTGCTGGGAAGAGCATGGTGGTGGATCAGTGCCTTACCTTGCCAGGTACATGTATGAGCAGTGGGGAGTGAAACAGGCCCTTATTTCTGATATTACCTGGGTAACCGAAGGCGTTTTGCATGGACAGGGTGTGGCTATATCGATGCGTGACCGTAACGTGCCCAGAAGAAGCTATGTGGAGAAAATTATCGCAATTGCCAGGAAATCGGGTATTGATTTTCAGCTGGAGGTAGAGGGTGCCGGTTCAAGCGATGGCAGGGAGTTGCAAATGTCTCCCTATCCCTTTGACTGGTGCTTTGTTGGTGCCCCTGAAGATCATGTGCATAGCCCGGATGAAAGGGTGCATAAGCATGATATTGACTGTATGATAGCCTTGTATAAGGTGTTGATGCAACAGCTATAGCTTTTTATACCCGTTTCTGACTTTTAATTTTAAGAGCAAATGCTCCGGAAATTATTAAGGCTAAAAACAACCAGATCATCCAGGCCTGAAAAGTAGCGTTCGATTTGTAAATAGGACTGTCATCTCCCAGCAAATAGAATGAAGACCAGTAGAAAGGAGAGGAGGATATTATTAAACTGACTGTATTTTTCTTCTGTGCAAGATTGTTAATTACTATCCAAAGCATGTCTTCTACATCGATTGCATATCACATTCATTAAAATCCTTTTGTGAGATGGATGATTTCCTAACTTTGCCGACCTAAGATTTAACTAAGTGGATTCAATAACTGTTCGGGATAAGGAGTTTGTACCCTATCTCACCGAAGCCCAAATCCAGCAAAGAATAGCAGAACTGGCTGCAGAGCTGGAGGTTGACTATGCCGGTAAAAACCCTCTTTTCATAGGTGTTCTCAATGGCTCATTTATGTTTGTGGCCGATCTGATGAAAAATCTTTCTATCGATTGTGAAATAGCCTTTATCAGACTGTCAAGCTATACGGGCATGGAAAGCACGGGCAGTGTCAAACAGGTGTTGGGCTTACAAGACAATGTTTTTGGCCGGCACATTGTGCTGCTGGAGGATATTGTAGACTCTGGCTTGACCATGGAACAAACGCTGGTTTTCTTTGAAGAACGCGGACCAAAATCCATAGAAATTTCAACTCTGCTTTTCAAGCCTGAAAGTCTGGAAAAGGATCTTAGTCTTAAATACGTAGGTTTTGAGATTCCCGAGAAATTTGTGGTCGGTTATGGGCTTGACTATGACGGTCACGGGCGTAATCTGAAAGATATTTATCAATTAAAGGAGGCCTAAGCATTCCTTCACTATATTTGACCCCTCAAAAATCCGATCAATAATATGGTAAACATCGTTTTATTTGGCCCTCCGGGAGCTGGTAAGGGTACCCAAAGCGAGCATATAATCCAGAAGTATGGTTTGAAACACATCTCTACCGGTGACCTGTTCAGAAAGCACCTGGGTGAAGGCACTCAGTTGGGTAAAGAGGCCAGGTCTTACATGGATAACGGAAAATTGGTGCCCGATGAAGTGGTAATTGGTATGGTAGATGAAACAATCAATGAGCACAAAGAAGCTCCGGGTTTCATCTTCGATGGTTTTCCCAGAACAGTAGCCCAGGCGGAGGCCCTCGATAAATTGCTGGCCGATCATAAAACAGGAATTGCCTGTATGATCGAGCTGGATGTGCCACAAGAAGAGCTTAAGAAAAGACTTCTTGAAAGAGGCAAAACATCAGGCAGGGCAGACGATCAGAATGAAGAGAAGATCAATGTCCGTATTGGAGAATACTTAACCAAGACTGTGCCGGTGGCCAAGTTTTATGCCGGTCAGGATAAAAATTGTAAGATAAACGGAGTTGGTTCCGTTGAAGGAATCTTTGGTGACATCGTTAAGGCGATGGACACCCACTATTAGACCTTCGTAAAAAGTATTAATTTGAAGATGATCGGTGATCCGGTCATCTTTTTTGTTTTCAAGTCATGCTGAGATATGCTACCCGTTCTTATTTTTTGTGCATCATGATGCTCTATGCCATGCCGTGCATTGGTCAGATCGATTCGACTTTTATTAAAGGTGAATTGGTGTTAGAAGACGGATTTTATGGAGCGGATAAACACAGTTTCAAGAACCCCATGTTTTTTGCCAGTGAAAATGACTCCGACTATTACTTTTTGAACCAGGAAAAGCATATTGGGTTTGAAGCATTTTCTCATACGGAGTATGAATACAGGGAAAATGAGAACTTTCACATATTGCACATCTTTTTCAAAAAAGAGAATTACGATTTATGGAGGGAGTTTACAAGGCAATTGATCGATAAGCATGTTGTGTTAATTGTTAAGAACAAAGCGATTGAAGTAAGGGGAGTTATGGGTGAGATACCAAACGGTAGATCTGTGGTAGGTGGTCCATCGTGGACCAAATTAGAATTAATAAGGCTTCAAAAGGCCATCGATAAATAGGCGGAAATGGGAAACTCAAATTTTATTGATCATGTAAGGCTGTATTGTCGCTCTGGCAATGGTGGTGCCGGTGGACTGAGTTTTCGCAGAGAAAAGCACGTACCTCTGGGAGGTCCCGATGGAGGGAATGGAGGTCGCGGAGGTCATGTAATCCTCAAAGGAAGCAGCCAGCTCTGGACCCTGCTGCATCTGCGTTACCGAAAACACGTCTTTGCGGATAACGGCCAGAATGGCTCCGGTCATGGTAGCTCGGGCTCCGATGGAAAAGACATCATTCTCGAAGTACCGCTGGGAACAGTGGCCCGGGATACAGAAACGGGAGAAGTGATTTTTGAAATCACGGCTGATGGGGAGGAAAGGATCCTTGCCAAAGGGGGGCGTGGAGGACTTGGAAACTCAAATTTTGCCACCTCCACCAATCAGGCCCCACGATATGCTCAGCCTGGTGAGCCGGGAGTAGATCAGCAGAATATACTGGAGCTGAAACTGCTGGCCGATGTAGGTCTTGTGGGCTTCCCCAATGCCGGTAAGTCCACACTGCTTTCCGTAGTGTCAGCTGCCAAGCCGGAAATTGCCGACTATCCCTTTACTACCTTGGTCCCCAACCTTGGAGTGGTTTCCTATCGCGATCACAAGTCCTTTGTAATGGCCGACATTCCCGGAATTATTGAAGGAGCCGCTGATGGCAAAGGTCTGGGACTTCGCTTTCTACGGCATATTGAGCGAAACTCTATCCTGCTTTTTATGGTGCCTGCCGATGCAGATGACATTGCCGGTGAGTATGAGATTCTGCTGGCCGAGCTGCGCAAATACAATCCTGAATTGCTTGATAAAAGGCGTCTGCTGGCTATATCAAAATCGGATATGCTGGATGACGAGATGATAGAGGAAATGAAAGCACTGTTGCCAGAGGGGGTCTCAGCATTGTTTATTTCGTCTGTAGTAAATCAGGGAATAACTGAACTGAAAGACGAAATCTGGAAGGCTATAAATAGCTAGGGCCTGCCATATCGGCAAGCCCTGTTATTGCTTTGAACTAAGTTAAATCAATTTGCTGCCGGAGCCGTAATATCGTCTCCCGCCTCAAGTCTTTTAAGAAAACCCTCCAGTACCGGCTTGTTGTTAGCTGGCAGGTTAGGATTTTCGAGACATTCCTTTTCATACTTCACGGCCTTCTTAAAATCACCATTGGCCGAGTAGGCTCTGGCCAATCCGTGCTGCGCGAAAATGTTGGTGTCCCACTTTTTGTACATTTTCTTAAATACCTCCAGTGCCTTTTCGTCTTCTTCGAGGGTAATAAGCCTGTTGCCATAAGCATAAACATTGTTAGGTTGTACGGTAGGGTGGTCCACCATCTCAGCCATAATCGCATAGGCCTCTTCATTTTTCTCAAGAGCAAACAGCACCTGACCTTTTACATTCAGCGTATTGGCATTCTTGGTACCATTCACAGCCTGGTCAGCCCAAATCAGTGCCTGGTCCAGGTATACGTTGTTGTTTACACAGTATTGAGCAGCACTCAACGGACCCTGGAAGCCAAAACCGGTTGTACCTCTCAGCATATCCTTGGCATTCTGAACAACGATGTCATGCACTGCATACTCAATTTTGAAAGGGATACGTTTCTTTTCCCAATCCAGTACAGCTACAGCGGAGGTAGCGTTGATATCAACAAAATCGAAAGTCAGCCTTTCCGTCATAGCATTGTCTACTGACTGCACTTTTACTCTTAAGGCATCTTCTGATTCCTCATACCAGAAGCTTCCCCAGGAACTTGTGTTGTTTGAAAAGATTACATCCGCTTCTCCATTTTCGAAGTAGGCTACATGGAATCCATAAGTACCAGCCTTCAGATCTTTACCTTCTACTTTCACATCATGACTGAAAGTAACGAGGGTATTCTCGTTGGCACCGGCCCTCCATGGAATCTCTTTGCCATTGCCGAAGCCCTGTACTGTATAGCCATAAGGTACTATTTGACCCCATATTCTACCCTCGCGCTTATTTACCGCAGGTCTCGAATAATTGATAGTGATTTTTGAAATACCTATTGTCTGACTAACCTCAGCCGCAGGACTGGCCGCCTGTGGAGTGGTGATTGTGTTCTGAGCATAGGTAGTCGCTCCGATAAACACAAAAGCCACAGCCAGCATCAGCCGATTTAGTAATTGTTTCTTCATGGTTTGTTTGAGTTTGGTTAAAAATGTCTATCCTAAATGACGCTTTTTAAAGTCATCGGTTAACAACGATGTCAAAGAAAATCGAATACTGACTCTTTATCAGTGGGGAATGGGTGTGATCAGGTTATTTTTTCGGTGATGAATGGTATATGCAGCGGCAATCAAAAATTTGGCAACCGTCTGATCATGTCATTATGACATTGATTTCTACTTGGCAGTATAATTGCTCGTTGGCAGACGGTTTTTTTGATAGAAAAATGGCTAAAGCAAAGGACAAAAAAGAAACACTGGAGCAGGAAGAAGTAAAGAACACTGAAACTGCAGTAGAAGAACAACCCGAGAACAGCGAAGAGCAGGCTGAAGAACAACAAGAGGTTGAAGAAATTGAGCTTTCTGTAGAGGAAAAACTTCAGATTGAGCTGGCGGAGGCCAAAGACAAATACCTGAGACTCTATTCTGAATTTGAAAATTTCAGGAGAAGAAACGCTAAGGAAAAGCTGGAGCTGGTAAAAACTGCTTCGGCTGGTTTGGTAGAGCAACTGCTGCCAGTTGTGGACGACTTTGAGAGAGCTCAGGAGGCAAATAAGTCTCAGGAAGACATTGAGGCCATCAAAGAAGGCTTCGGCTTAATTCATAATAAGCTTTTGAAAACACTCGAAGCCAAAGGCCTGAAGGTGATGGAGACGGAGAAAGGCACTGACTTTGATGCAGATTTGCACGAAGCAATTACGCAGTTTCCGGCAGATGAAGATGGCTTAAAAGGAAAGATTATAGATACGGTGGAGAAAGGTTATTATCTCGGTGAGAAGGTAATCCGATTTGCCAAAGTAGTGATAGGAGCTTAATATGGCCAAACGAGACTATTATGATATTCTGGGTGTGAGTAAAGGCGCCAGTGACGATGAGATGAAAAAAGCTTATCGCAAGTTGGCGATCAAGTATCACCCTGATAAAAACCCGGATAACCCCGAAGCGGAGGAGAAGTTTAAAGAAGCTGCCGAAGCTTATGAGGTGCTCACCAATCCTGACAAACGGGCACGCTATGACAGATTCGGTCATGATGGCATGCGCGCAGGCGGTGGTGGAGCCGGTGGTATGAATATGGACGACATATTCTCTCAATTCGGAGATATCTTCGGTGGAGGTGGTAGTCCTTTCGAAAGTTTTTTTGGTGGAGGCGGAGGCGGCAGAAGTCGTCAGCGTAAGGGCACCAATCTGCGGGTAAAACTCAAACTTACACTGGACGAGATTGCCAACGGGGTTGAGAAGAAAATCAAGGTAAAACGCCTCATCAATGCTGAGGGAGTTACATTCAAAACCTGTAATACCTGCGGAGGCTCCGGTCAGACCAAAAAAGTAGTCAATACCATGTTGGGCCAAATGGTTTCTGCCAGTACCTGTCATACCTGCCAGGGATCCGGTAAAATCATTGATAAACGTCCTCCAGGTGTAGATAGTACAGGCCTGGAAATGATGGAAGAGGTGATCCCAATCAAAATACCAGCCGGTGTTTCTGATGGTATGCAACTCTCCATGTCAGGTAAGGGAAATATGGCCCCTGGTGGAGGCGTACCCGGTGACTTGCTCATTGTAATAGAAGAAGCGGAGCACGATGTGCTCAAGCGGGATGGCAATAATATCGTTTTCGATCTCTATGTTAACTTTGCAGATGCTGCATTGGGGTCAAGTATAGAAGTACCCACGATAGACGGTGCTGTACGTATCAAGATTGATCCAGGTACTCAGAGTGGTAAGATTCTGAGATTGAGAGGTAAGGGAGTCCGTGATATTAACGGATATGGCAAAGGCGACCAGCTGATACATGTTAACGTCTGGACACCGAAAAAGCTCAATTCGGAAGAAAAAGAAATGCTGGAGCGACTTAGGAGTGCCGATAACTTTGAACCGAAACCCGGTAAAGGCGAAAAAGGCTTTTTCGAAAAGATCAGAGAATTTTTCTAAACGACTCTACACAGATAAAATTGTAAAGCAGCTTTTATTTAAAGGGCTGCTTTTTTATTTTTCCGTTCTTTAATTTAAACAATTGATCATCACCTCCTTAAAGTGATGTCATCAATATGAGTGTGTGTCGTAATTCAAGTTGGGTTTTAATACTGTTGAGCTTTGCCTTATCGGCAATGCCTGTGCGTGCCCAGTCCGACTATGATTGTAGTACCGCCCAAACGCTCAAGGAATTTCTGGATGAGCGCCATATCGAGCCCGAAAGCCTGGAAGGGCAGTGGTCACAGGCAGTGGCTACCAGCTTTATTCTCAGGCTCGATCCTCAGGGACTGCTCTTTACCCAGGAAGATTTTAAAGGACCTCTTTCGTCTCTCAATGAGCTGGAATCGGTCATAAAGGAAGATGCCTGTGCTTTCCTCAATGATTTTAATGATCTGCTGACCGCCCGCCTGACCGCGCTGGACTCCGTATTGAATACGATTAAGACAGTAGAGGAATTGAATGCTTATCAGCAAGGAAATACCAGGCCACTTTCTCTGGATGCATATGTCGGTTCAGTAAATGATTTGAGAAACCGATGGGGCAGCCATATCAGAATGGTCTTTATGAAGGATATCTATCTGGAGTCAGGCGAAGTTGAGACCAGTGCAGAGGCGCAAAGTGCGGAATTGACTCGTTTACTGGAACAAGAACATTGTAAGCTTCAGAAAAAGCTGTCTCTGCTTGATGATGAGTCAAATTTTGTGTCCAAGGCCTTCTTCAATGCCATGGCCATGGCTTACGACTCACATACTCGCTATTATCGGTTTAGCCTGACGGATATGCTGAGTGCCTTCTTTTCGGAAAGTGATGAATCCTACGGCTTTAAACTGACAGAAAATGAGCAAGGTGAAATTGCTGTAAGTAAGCTGCTGCCAGGCGGTCCTGCCTGGCGTTCAAATGAAATTCACGTGGGTGATGTGTTGCTCAAAATGAAACTCAGCGATGATACAGAATTGGACTTCAATTGTATCAGCCTGGATGAGGTGTCACGATCTATTAGTAAGAAGGCCGCCAAAAATGCAGAGCTCACGCTTTTGACGACTTCCAGGGAACTTAAGACGATAAAGCTGAGAAAAGAAAAGGTAACTACAGACGAAAATGCGGTGAGAGGTTATGTGCTGAATGGGGAAAAGAAGATTGGCTATATCTCTCTGCCCGACTTTTATTCCACAGATGATGGCGATGATGAAGAGGAGCGGGGCTGTTCCAGAGATGTGGCCCGCGAGCTTATCAAGCTAAAGAGAGAAAAGATTGAAGGTTTGATCTTTGACCTGAGGGATAATGGAGGAGGTTCGTTAAGAGAAGCTGTTGAGCTACTGGGTATTTTTATTGAAGAGGGCCCCTTAACCTTAATTCAGCGGAAGGATAAAATAACCCTGCTACGAGATCAGAATCGAGGAGCCATTTACCTGGGACCGTTGGTCGTGCTGGTCAATGGGCAGAGTGCCTCAGCATCAGAGCTTGTTGCTTCTACCCTGAAGGATTATAACAGGGCATTGATTGTAGGGGATACCACCTTTGGAAAGGCCGTGGGACAACTATACCGGACGATTGGATCGGAAACCGATGATGGCGATCAGGAAAACCCTACGGATAAGCTTGAAAGAGCATTGATGAAAATTACTACCAGCCGCCTGTTCAGGCTTAAGGGAGATAGCTATCAGGGCTTGGGGGTAGCTCCACATATTTATGTGCCCGATTTGCTCGATGGAGAAGATGAGAAAGAATCATTCGATCCTTTTTCGGTCACCCGTCAACAAGTAGACCGTGATACCTACTTCAAAAAATACCCTGACTTCCCCTTGTCAGACTTACAGGCTGAAAATGAGCTTCGACTTGAGAAAAACGGTTTTTCTAAGCTTAGACTTATTTCGGACAGCCTGCGCCATGGTAAGCAGGTACTTGGCGATGGATTTAAAAAAGAGAATTTTATCGGTGTCAGAAGACTACAACAAGAGAAGAAAAGAGGCCTGGAGAAACTGCGTTTAGTGGGAGCCCAAACCTTTGAGGCTCAAAATCATGAGTTTGACAAGACGATAATCAGCATGGATTCGAAAAAAAATGCCATAGAATCGATGACCTTAAAGAATTTACAGAACAATATTTATATTAGAAACGCTTATGCGGTCATTTTGGACCTGATAAGGACAACCGACTAAGACCATGAAAAGAAAACTACTTCAACTATCCCTGATGGGGCTCCTCACTTTCCTGACGCTTTCACTCGATGCTTATCAGAGAAAAAAGGAACCTCAATTTGATCTGAACAAATCACTTGACTACATGCAGGCGATCAGCCATGAAACCAGTCAGATCAGTCAGGATATGATGAGCTATATCAGCGCGGCTGCCCATAGCAAAAGAGCCAAGAAGATTGACAAAAGACGCCAGGAGGTGGTAGGAACAATATTTCAGGCTGCCAGAAAGATAAAGCGCATGCCCGATTTTCGGGGAGATGGTTCTTACAGAGATGCTGCCATTGCTTACCTGGAAGTAAGGTACCGCGTAATGAATGAAGACTACGCCCAGATTGTGGATATGGAAGAATTGGCGCAGGAGTCTTATGATGGTATGGAGGCGTACCTGCTGATGAAAGAAAAGGTAGATGAAAAGCTTGATGCTGCATTTCTTGAATTCAAAGAGGGGCAGAGAAAGTTTGCTTCTGACAATAATATCACCCTGGTAGATGGCGAGAAGGATAAGCTCTCCATTGCCATGGAGAAGACAGGGAGAGTAAATAAGTATAATAACCAGGTATACCTCATCTATTGGAAAAGCCGCATTGAAGAAAAGCATCTGTGGAAGGCTGTAAAGGCCGGTGATCTTAGTGCCATGGAGCAGAGGAAAAACTCCATGCTACAATACTCTCAGGAAGGACTGGTTAAGTTACAGGAGCTTGGAGGCTTTGACGGTGATAAAGGACTGATCATTGCCTGTGGAAAAGCACTGCGCTTTTTTGAAGCTCATGCCAATAATGATGTAGATAAACTTCAGGAATTCTTTCTGAGCAAAGAGCAATTTGAGAATGTAAAGAAGGCTTATGACAATAAGCGTTCTTCTGATCGTACCCAGGAAGATGTAGATCGCTATAATAACGCTCTGAAGAAATATAATGGAGGTATTGATACATATAATAATGTAGTGGCCAGCACCAACAAGGGCAGAACTGCGGCTATCAATGGCTATAATGAGGCTTCCGATAAGTTCAGAAACAGACATACGCCACGTTATAAATAAAAAGACTGAAACCTTCGGGTTGAACAAGTCGTAACTGACCCTATGCAAAAAGTACTTTTACTGGTAACCATTTTAGGGGTTGCGGGGTTGGATTTGCTGGGCCAGACAAAAAGCCACTTTACTGTAAAGGACGATGACTCTTGCGAGAAGATCTACTTTGCGCTTAAATCGGCCACGGCCACATGTAATATCCGCACGCGCAACGGAGAGTATCCTATCAATATACTAGGCACGGCTGATCTCAAATATGTAGATCCTGAGTTCGGGCAGAATCATTCCGGAAAGACACTCAATGCCTGGTTGAATCTGAAGGATAATGGAAAAGAAAACTTTGGTAGTAAGCTGTCGAAGCTTTTTGGTCCTAAAAAGACTGATAATAAGAACTATTGGAATATCTATTTCACCGACCATAAGCCCTATCACCTTGATCTGACTTATGGGCTAGGCAAGTCCTACGTGGACCTATCCGACATTGCGGTGCAGCACTTGAGCATTACCAGCGGCAACGCTCACGTAAAGGTGGGGTATCACTCAAAGGTGAGAAACCGCATTGAAATGGACTCCTTTCTCGTAAACGTTGATTTAGGAGATGTGGAAATTGACCGACTCAACCTTTCCCGTGCCAGGGTAATTATGGCCGAGGTAGGCATCGGTTCTTTGGTACTGGACTTTGAAGAGGAGCCAGAGTCGGGTAGTGAAATCTGGGCCAGAGTAGGCGCGGGTACTTTGTCAATTAAATTACCCCAATACCCTATTCCTATGATGGTGCGTGTTAAGAATGCTTCCTATCGTAAGATGAAAATGCCCGGGCACTTCGAGAAAATCCGTGACAATGTTTACGTGAGTTCGGCCTATGACCCCAATGCGGAAAACCTGCTGACATTCAACATTGACCTCTCTATGGGGAATGTGATCTTTACAGAGGACTAAGTTTTTTCCGACTGTCAAAAAAATCCGCAAAAGCCTACTGACATCCGCTCACCATTTATTACCCCGGTTCTAAACTGGTAACTATCATCTTTGGTTGCTTTCATAGGTGAGCTACACCTATTACTTTTAAACTGGAACCAAATTTGACCAACGTGAATATACTTGAAGCGAATCATGTGTCGAAGAGCTATGCGGCTCATAAGGCACTTGATGATGTCAGCATTACCATCCCCAAACAGTCTATTTTCGGGCTTTTGGGGCCCAATGGTGCTGGTAAGACCACGCTGATCAGAATCATCAATCAGATCATTATGGCTGATCAGGGTGAGATTCTGATCAATGGCGAAAAACTTAAACCCGAACATATCCGGATTATCGGTTACCTGCCTGAGGAGCGCGGACTCTATAAAAAAATGAAGGTGGGCGAGCAGCTGATGTACCTGGCGCAGCTCAAGGGACTTTCGAAGTCTGAGGCTAAGAAGCGCATTAAGCATTGGCTTGATAAGCTGGGCCTGTATGAATGGGCCGGTAAAAAGGTGGAGGACCTATCTAAAGGAATGGCTCAGAAAATTCAGTTCATTGCTACAGTAATGCACGAACCCGATCTGCTGATCCTCGATGAACCTTTCTCGGGTTTTGACCCTGTAAATGCTAACCTGATCAAAGATGAGATTTTCGAACTGCGTGAAAAAGGTTCTACGGTCATTTTTTCTACGCACCGAATGGAATCCGTAGAACAACTGTGCGATGACATTGCCATGATCAATAAGTCTCAGAAGATTCTGGATGGTACTAAAAAAGATATCAAGAATTCATATAAGAGTCATAAGTATCAGGTGGACTATAAAGGTGCCTTAGGTCCGTTGAGCAGTCAGTTTTCAGTGCTGGATACCACTACTGTCGAAGATGATTATTCTCAGGCAGTGATTCAAACGCAAAAAGGACAGAACCCGAATGAGTTGCTTAGTGAGCTTATTACCAAAACAGAAGTTCATGGATTCATGGAGATCATACCATCAATCAATGACATTTTCATCACCATCGTAGAGGAGGGCAAATCATGAAACAGATATTTTTAGTACTCAAAAGAGAATACCTGACGAGGGTAAAGAAGAAGTCATTTTTGGTGGCAACCCTGCTGATTCCGCTGATTTTCCCTGCTCTGATCTTCGGTATCATTTACCTGGGAACCCGGGAGTCCGGAGATATAAAAGAGCTACATGTATTGGATGAGAGCGGATACTTCACTGATAAGTTTACAGATGATAGCTACTCCTATGAGTTTGTAGAGGGCACGTTGGATGAAGCCATTGCTGGAGTGCAGGAAGCGGGCGTTTATGGTCTGCTTCATATTCCGGAACTTAACCTGGCCGATACCTCCACCACTCGCTATGATAATATTGGTTTTTATTCGGAGACAAACCCCGGACCTCAAGTGCAGGGCAGATTTGAAGGGGCTATACGTAAGGTACTGGAGGATGTAAAGCTTCAGCAATCCGGCCTTAATGCACAAGTTATAGAATCGCTGAAAGCTCGTGTCTCCTTAAATACCTTCAATTTTTCTGATAGTGGAGAGGCCAAAGAGTCTGATTCCGGACTGAGCTTTGGTGTCGGCTATGTCTTTGGCTTCCTTATTTACATGTTCATCTTTATCTATGGTAGCCAGATTATGCAATCTGTGCTAGATGAGAAAACCAGCCGCATTGTTGAAGTAATTGTTTCTTCTGTGAGGCCCTTTCAGTTGATGATGGGAAAAGTATTGGGGGTAGGTTCAGTAGGGTTTACGCAACTCCTGATCTGGATCACACTCATGGTGACACTGACAACGGTTGGGTTTAATGTACTGGGGCCTTCTGGTGAAATGATGGCCAGTGGCATGTCTCCTGAAGCTATGGAATTGAGTGGTACGGAAGCACAGGTTGTGGAAGTGCAAAACATGTTGGGTACTATCCCGGTAGCGAAAATTGTCATATCCTTCCTGTTCTATTTCATCGGTGCCTATTTACTGTATGGTGCCTTGTATGCGGCTGTAGGGTCAGCTGTAGACAGTCTTCAGGATGCTCAGCAGTTCATGTTGCCTATCATGTTGCCGATTATTGTTTCTATCATTGCATTGATGTTTGTAATTCAGGATCCACACAGCAACATGGCCGTTTGGTTGTCAATGATCCCGTTTACATCCCCTATTGTAATGATGGGCCGCCTGCCGTTTGGTGTACCTACCTGGCAGCTTATAGTCTCTATGATTCTGCTGATAGGGGGGTTCATCGGTACGATTTGGATTGCCGGCAGAATTTATCGCATAGGTATTTTGATGTACGGTGTTAAGGTAAACTGGAAGACTTTGAAAGTCTGGTTTACTATGAAAGTATAGGCTTTCGCCTCTATGATTTTTAATGAAGCTCAGCCCCCAACGGCTGGGCTTTTTTTGTATGCAAACCATGAGCTGTTTTCGTCACATTCACTGCGCCTGATCCCCAATTGAATACATCCATAGCCCTATTGCTCAACGGACAAAAAAGGAAGGCGTATCATAGGGTAGTTGTATTTATAGATTAATCAGTTTTCATGATTTATCAATCCACGTTGTTGGAAAACCGAGCGCTGCGCATGACTAAAACCTACTATCAGGATGGTTTGGTCATGCCAGCGCATGCGCATAATTTCACATCCATCAGTATTGTTTTGGGAGGCAGACTGAGTGAAAAGGTAGGCTCCAGAACTGTAGTAGGAGGCAGTGTGCAGACCATCATCAAGCCCTCAGGGGTGATGCATGAAAACTTCTTTTCGAAAGACAGCTATGTGCTTTCTCTCGCCCTGAAGGAGACTGATTTTCTGAATACGAGAAAATTTGAAGTGCTCGAAGAATGGGATTGGTTTGCTGGCCTGGAAAGTATCGGCTTCTTCTCAGGGTTGCTCAAGTGTAGCAATGAAAATCAACAGGCTGACATATTGCGCCACTGGATGCAATATCTGTCAGGGAATGTGGAAAGAAGTACGGGTATGCTGGTGCCACCATGGCTGCTTGAAGTGAAAGACTACCTCGATCAGCATTTTCATGATGAAGTGCGAAGCGACTTTTTAGCTGAGATGTTTAATGTGCATCGGGTATACCTGGCCCGGGCCTTTAGAAAGTACTTCGGGGCATCTGTAAAAGAATATCTGAATGCGCTTCGGGTACATAACGCTACCGGAGCTGTAGTCATGCATGAAGAAAGTCTGACACGCATAGCTCTCGAAAATGGCTTCTCAGATCAGAGTCATTTTAACAGGCATTTTAAAAAGGCAACGGCTATTACACCCTCAGAGCTGAGAGCGCTGACAAAAAGTTAGGTTTCATTTGTTCAATTCTAAGAATAAAGAGCTTGTCATATTTGGCAAAACACTGAACAATGAAATACAGATTTATAGCACTCCTCTTGCTGGTTGTGACTTTTGCAAATGCTCAAAAGGGCGCACAAAAGGACATTGACACTTTCATACAGAAGACACTCAAGGCTTTTCCCGAAGTGCCCGGTATTTCCATAGCCGTAGTCCAGGGTAATCGTCCCCTTTTCGTCAAGGGTTATGGATATGCAGATCGCGAAAAAGACATTAAATCAGAGAAGAGCACGCCTTTTTACATAGCCTCTACCACTAAATCCTTTATGAGCATGTTGTCGGTGATTCTGGAGCAGGAAGGCAAGCTTGATCTGGATACTCCGCTCACTACCTACAAACCCTTCAAGTACCTCAAAAATAAATCTGTATTCGAGCAGATTACCATCACAGATTTGCTGAATCATACCAGCGGTATAGAGAATGGATTCCTCACCTTTCGCGATGCCTATACAGGCGACAAGTCAGCTGATATCATGAGCATGCTGCTGGAAGAAGTTACAGAGCTGAAGGAAGATGGTAAAGTCTACGAATATGATAACCTGGGCTATAACATACTAGATGTACTCCTCCAAAAAGAGCTGAACCTTGATTGGAGAGAGTTGCTAGACGAAAAACTGTTTACTCCGCTGGGTATGAAGCGTACTACTGCCTATATCTCAGAAGGTGAACGGAAGAACTGGAAGATGGCCTGGCCTTATATGTCATACAAACAGGGAGAAACCCCGAGGGCTCCGTTGATGAAAGATGATTCAATGATGCAGGCAGCCGGAGGGCTAATCTGCTCTGCAGAAGATGCCGCTAACTGGCTGCTATTCAATATCAACTCAGGTAAACTTAAAGGGAAGCAGATCTATCCTGCCTCCCTGGTAGACAGGACCCATAAGACACTCTCTACCTACGATCGGGAGGGGCAAATCTTTCATGACAAAGGATATGGACTTGGCTGGATCAATGCAAAGTTCAAAGACAAGGATATTGTCTATCACTTTGGAGGCTATACCGGATTTTTCTCACACATCTCGTTTATGCCCTCTGAAAAGATCGGAATAGCCGTCTTTGCCAACGAGTCTTTTTTCGGTGATAATGTCTCCAATCTTATTGCCACCTACGTGTATGATTATCTCACAAATCTGGTACCGGCTGAAGGCTATGACAAAGGGCTGGAGCAGCTCCGGGCCATGGTGGCCAGGCTGCATGGTGGCTTTGCCAGGGACACTGAAAACCGTGCGAAACGGGAATGGAAGCTTGATTTACCCATGAAAGCTTACACGGGTAAGTATTATAATAAGCATATGGGCACCATTCAGGTGGTGCTGGAAGAAGGAAAGCCTAAAGTCTCACTCGGAAGACTCAACTCCGTTGCTGAGCCCTTCACCAGAGACAACAGCATGAGGGTGATGTTGATCCCTTTGAGAGGTGAACCGCTGATGTTCAAACCTTCCGGTAATCAGGTAAATGAAGTAGTTTATAAAGGACAATCATTTACCAGAATCGATCCATAAGTCCCCTGCATATAGTTTAAATATTTCAGCCTCTATTCTATGGCCTTAAGCATGACCTATGTCATGCTTTTTTATGTATTTAGGTCATCACACCGATTGACAGCAGTCACCGTTTCGCCACGACTTCTGATCTAGATTTGTCATGTGCAAAAGTTCAATGACATACCACCCTTAAAAGACAGCCAGAAACTATTTACAGGCTGTGGCCGCAAGGGGAGTATTGTAATTGAGTCAGCTGAGGATGGAATTGTTCCCGGCTGTTATTGGTCACAACCACAGCGACTAAAAGTAGGATTATGTTCTCAAAGGCCTGTCAATATGCAATCAAAGTGATGGTTTTCATAGCCTCAAATCAGCGGGAGGGAAACCGCACAGGTTTGAAAGAGATCATTGCTGCTCTGGATTCTCCGGAAGCATTTACGGCTAAGATTCTTCAGCAGCTCGTACGGGGAGGGTTGCTAGAGTCCTATAGAGGGCCGAGCGGTGGGTTCGTCCTGCCTCAAAACAAGCCCATCCTGATCTTCGATGTTGTGAATGTGATTGATGGTAAGCAGTTGATTGAGGAGTGCGTACTGGGTTTGACGCACTGTTCTGACGAAACCCCCTGTCCGGTGCATGATAAGTTTTCTGGTATTCGCAACCATTTGAAACAAACACTAATATCTACATCTGTAAGTGATCGGTCTTTACTGGCGGGGAACTTCAGGCTGAAGAGTAAAAAAAAAATTGAAATAAATAAGGACTTAATGATCCGAAAATCTTGAATAGATATGAGCACATCAAACATCAAACACGCATTAAGGTCGCTGATACTACTGGTAATCGCCTTGCACCTGGTAGGTTGTGGCCCCTCCGCTGAAGAAAAGGAGAAAAGAGACAAGATCAAGGCGCAAATGACGGCTCCAAAGGATCCGCTCCAGAATAAAGGAATTGGACCGGTAAAGTCATTGACACTCGGACCGATTGACGAGGTGATGGCCCGGGAGGGCAAAGAACTGTTTGAATCTCTTTGTACTGCCTGCCACAAAATAGATAAGAAGTTTATCGGTCCGTCTCCCAAGGATATTCTCGACAGAAGATCCCCAGAATGGATCATGAATATGATTCTCAATCCACAGGAGATGGTAGAGAAGGACCCCATTGCCAAGCAGCTTCTTATTGAAGCGAACGGAGCTCCTATGGCCAATCAAAGCCTGACTGAAGAACAAGCAAGGAAGATTCTGGAATATTTCAGAACCCTCTGACATCAATATTAAACTAACAGCTATGAAAAGAATTTTGAACACTCTGTTTCTGCTGACACTAAGCACACTCATTATCTGTGCCTGTAGCAGCGGAAGTGAAAAGCAAAGCGGTGAAGAGACGGCCACGGCCACTTCTCACCCTAAAGGACAGGCTTCTGTTGAAGACGATGTCTCTGATAAGAACATTCTGCAGGTAGCAGCAGGTTCTGACATGCACACAACACTCGTGGCAGCCGTTCAGGCAGCTCAGATTGAGCATGTGTTGGTAAATGCGGGACCTCTCACGGTTTTCGCTCCTATCAACGATGCCTTTGATGCCCTGCCTGCCGGTACTGTAGAAAACCTGCTGAAGCCTGAAAACAAGGCAGATCTGGCTACAATACTTACCCGTCATGCGGCCCCGGGTTCCTTTGACGAAGAGGGCCTGAAAAGAGAGGCACGAAAGGGCAGGAAGATCTATATGGCCACGGGAGACTACCTGGAAGTAACAGTAGAAGGAGATGAAATCTGGGTGGCTGGCGCCAAGGTAATCGCCACGATTCAGACCTCCAACGGGATCATCAACGTGGTCGATAAAGTCATTTTACCATCAAACTAGCAACCAAATTATAGTCCAATGAAAAGAAAATTTAAACTTATAACAGGCGCACTGGTAGTGATTTCACTACTCGCTTTTGTGCGATGTCAAAGTACCAGTGAGGGAGGAGCCCTTGGTGGAACTGCAGCTCAAAAAGTGTATGTAGCTCCGGGAGAACATGATGAGTTTTATGCCCTCGTATCAGGTGGATTCAGTGGCCAGTTGGCCGTATACGGACTTCCATCCGGAAGGCTCTTCCGTGTGGTACCCGTTTTCTCGGTTGATGCTGAAAAAGCATATGGTTTCAATGAAGAAACCAAGCCAATGTTGAATACCTCTCATGGTTTTATTCCATGGGATGATGCTCACCATCCCGATATCTCTCAAACCAATGGAGAACTCGATGGTCGATGGGTATTTATCAATGGTAACAACACTCCCCGGATTGCGCGAATCAGTCTCTCCACATTTGAAACAGAAGAGATCATAGAACTGCCCAATAGTGCGGGTAACCACAGTTCATCTTTTGTAACAGAAAACACAGAATATGTGGTGGCTGGAACCCGATTCTCAGTACCGGTTCCTCAGCAGGATATCTCTATTGACGAGTACAAAGGCAAGTTCAAAGGAGCCATGTCCTTTATCAAGGTAGATCAGGAGACTGGTCATATGGACCTTTCATTCCAGATCATGATGCCTGGCTTCAACTATGACCTGGCACACCCTGGTAGAGGTAAATCTCATGGCTGGATGTTCTTCTCTACTTACAATACGGAAGAGGCCAACTCACTGCTTGAGGTGAATGCTTCGCAGAATGATAAGGACTTTATAGCCGCAATCAACTGGAAGAAAGCAGAAGAGCTGATAGCAGCCGGTGAGTTTACTACCATGCCATCTGAGTATGCACACAATGTATATGATGAGTCGACCCACAGTGCCACTTCTACTATTAAGAAAGAGGTAAGAGTAATTGATCCATCCAAGCATCCAGGTTTGGTTTACTTCCTGCCAACACCTAAATCACCTCACGGTTGTGATGTTGACCCAACAGGTGAGTACATCATAGGTAGTGGTAAGCTGGCGGCTGCATTGACTGCGCACTCCTTTACCAATATGCTGGATGCCATTGAGAATAAGAAGTTTGACGGTGAAGCCTATGGTATTCCCATTCTCAACTACGATGACGTAGTGGCCGGAGTAGTACAACAGGCAGGTCTGGGCCCATTGCATACAGAGTTTGACGGAAAGGGGAATGCTTATACTACCTTCTTTATCAGCTCTGAAGTAGTGAAATGGAAGCTGGGCACCTGGGAAGTGCTCGATCGTCAGCCTACTTATTACTCCGTAGGTCACCTGATGATTCCTGGTGGTAACTCCAGAAAACCTTTTGGTAAGTATGTACTGGCCATGAATAAGATTACGAAGGACCGGTACCTGCCCACAGGGCCTGAGCTGACCCAATCGGCACAGCTATACGATATCACCGGTGATAAAATGGAGCTGCTGCTGGACTTTCCAACCATTGGAGAGCCGCACTATGCAGCGGGTATTCCGGCTGATCTGATCAAGCCACGGCAAACCAAAATCTACAAGCTGGAGGAGAATAATCACCCCTTTGTAGCGAGGAGCGAAAAGGACACCAAGGTGGTAAGAGAAGGCAATGAAGTGCACATCTATATGACCACTATCAGGAGTCACTTTGCCCCTGATAATATTGAGGGTATCAAAGTGGGAGATAAGGTGTATTTCCACGTGACTAACCTTGAGCAAGATTATGATGTGCCGCACGGTATTAGTATGATCGGAGCACAAACCTCTGAGCTGCTTATCATGCCCGGACAAACGGAGACCTTTATCTGGTATCCGAAAAAAGTAGGCGTCTGGCCATTTTATTGCACCGATTTCTGCTCTGCCCTACACCAGGAAATGCAAGGTTATGTAAGGGTTTCACCCAAGGGCTCTAACCTGCCTTTGAAGTGGACACTTGATGGTGAATGACCTTGATCAATGGCAGGCGGCCTTGTCTAGTGGCTGCCTGCCAGATTAATCCATCATACAATTAAAACCCCTCTCATCATGAGAAAATCTAAACTACTGATGATCATCGGAGCATTGCTCCTGCTTGGCCTGTTCTTCTTGCCTCTGTGGAATATCACATTGGAGGCTCCTCAATATCCCGATGCCATAGGTATGGATATTTACATCGACAGATTTGAAGATGCCCATCCCAACGACATAAAGAATATCAATATCATGAACCACTATGTGGGTATGGAAGACATTCCTGAAACGATTCCTGAATTTTCCATTTTTCCGAAAGTCATTTTGGGGATGGCCATACTGGGAGTGCTCTTTGGACTCACAGGGAAGAGAAAGCTATATGCTGCCTGGTTTGTGATTATGATCATTCTAGGGTCCATTGGTATGTATGATTTCTACCAGTGGGAGTATGACTACGGGCATAACCTCAAAGAGACAGCCGCCATCAAGTTTACCACGCCCGATGGTGAGCCCATGGCTTATCAGCCCCCACTCATAGGCAGTAAGATGATTCTCAACTTCAAGGCCATTTCTATGCCGCGACTGGGTGCTTACCTGATGTTTCTGGGTATGGGCCTTTCACTGGTCGCCTTCCGACAAGACAAAAAAGAAAATCAACATGATGAAGTTCCAAAATCCGATGCGAAGCGCCAGCCTGCTGTTGTTTAGCCTTGTGTTAATCTTCACTTCCTGTGAGGTGGGCCCTAAGGAAATTCACTATGGTGCTGATGCCTGCCACTATTGTAAAATGACCATTGTGGATACACAACATGCAGCCCAGTTGGTGACTGAAAAAGGCAAGGCGTTTAAATACGATGCGATTGAATGTATGCTGAATCACAAAGCCAATTGGGATCAGGCAGCCATAAAATTCCACTTGGTTGCCGACTACAATAACCCAAAAGTATTGATTGATGCTACACAGGCTCACTATCTGGTCAGTGAGTCTATCCCCAGCCCAATGGGTGCCTTTCTATCCGCTTTTGAAAGGGGACCGGAGTTAGCAAAGATCAGAACGGAGAATGGAGGCGAAACCTACTCGTGGGAAAGCCTTCTCAAAAACTTTGACTTAAAAAAATAAGCTATGAAAAGGCTACTCACCTATTGCCTGATGCTGATCACAGTTTCAGCGATGGCACAAGAAAAAGTTCAGTTTGGGAAAGATCAATGTGCATTCTGCGGAATGACGATCAGAGACCATTTACACGCTGCCCTGGCAGTGGACAATCAGGGAACTACTTACAAATTTGATGCAGCAGAGGGGCTGATCAATTTCCTGAAAGAGCATAACGAAGCGGACTTTAAAACACTATTGGTTGCTGACTATGCTCATAAAGACGAGTGGGCTGATGCTCCAGCCGCTACATTTTTAATCTCCAAAAAAATAGCCAGTCCCATGGGTGCCTTTTTATCAGCCTTTGCAGATAAGGCAGATGCCGAAAAGGTTTTGAAAAAGAAGGGTGGGGCGATTTACAATTGGGAAGAGATCAAGCGAAAATTCAAAGACTCACGTTTCGGACTCTCAGATCACAGGCATGACCACCATCGCCCGGATGGGCAAGCACCCATAGGAGTGATGGGCGACCATTTGCATCCTAAAGGAGGTATCATGGGAAGCTTTCGTTATATGCGCATGGATATGGATGACTATCTGCAGAGTAGCCAGAGTATAGAATCGGCTCAGGTGCTGAGCAACTATATGGTGGCCCCACAAAACATGACCATGGATATGTACATGCTGGGTCTTATGTATGCCCCTTCTTACAGGGTGACACTGATGCTGATGCAGAATTATGTGCAGAATGAAATGGATCTGGTTAGCCGAATGGGAATGAATTTTTCTACCCGGAGTGCTGGCTTAGGAGATATGAAACTCAGTGCCTTAATCGGGCTAAGTGAATGGAATAATAAAAGTCTGCACCTGAATACCGGTGTGAGTATTCCACTGGGTAGTGTTGCTGAACGTGGCGCAACCCCTATGGGTGATAACATGAAAATGCCTTACCCTATGCAGCTCGGCAGTGGTACCTATGACCTGATCTTGGGGGCTACCTTTCAGGGAAAAGCTGCGAAGCATTCCTGGGGTATTCAACAAATCAATACACTGCGCAGTGGCAGAAACAGCGAAGGCTATCGGCTGGGAAGTGAATTTAAGGCCAATGCCTGGATAGCCTACCGGCTCTTTCAGAATGTGAGTTTCTCTTTCAGACTTGAAGGCACAAAGCTCAATGGTATACACGGAATTGACCCTGAATTGAACCCAATGATGGTGCCTACGGCCAATATCAATAACTCTGGTTTTGAAAGATTACGCTCCTATGTGGGGGCGAACATCGCGATGGCACAAAGTGGCTGGCTTGAAAACTTTAAGTTGGGAGTCGAAGTAGGCACTCCCATAGTAAATAAAGTACAAGGCATGCAGATGGATGAAAATTACCTGGTTCAGGTTGGGCTCAGATACTCGCACTGATGAGACTAAGATATCTCGCAATCGTACATTTTTTAATACTACCATTTTTTGTCTGGGCTTCGCCTGTTACTACCATTCCGGTATGTACAAGCTGTGAAGTCCAGACCATCTCCCGTGCCTTGGTCCTGGCGGCTCCCCACGATACTATTGTTGTCAGAGAAGGAACCCACGAAAGCATAGCCTTGGAGATCAAAAAACCTATCACGCTGATGGGCGAATCCGGAGCTGTGCTGGACGGCCAGAACGAGAGCTATATCCTGATGGTACTCAGTGATAGTGTACATATTTCAGGCCTGACACTCATCAATGCCGGTAGAAGCTATACCAAAGATTATGCTGCCATTTACCTATCAAGAACCAGACACTTCTCCATTGTCAATAACACAATCAAAGATCCCTTTTTCGGCATTCTGATCGAAAAATCTCACAATGGAATCGTAAAAGATAATGTGGTGATCAGCAATCGGGTAAGGGAAGATGATTCAGGGAATGGCGTCCATGCCTGGCACTGCTCTAACCTTACTATTCAAAACAATGAACTTAGCGGGCTTCGCGATGGTATCTATCTTGAGTTTGTAAAGGAGAGCAGTATTGAAGACAATAATAGCCACAACAATATTCGATACGGCCTGCACTTTATGTTCTCAAATCACGACAAATACCTTCGGAATACCTTCAGGGAAAACGGGGCAGGAGTAGCCGTGATGTTTTCCAAGTTCATAGAAATGAGAGAGAACCACTTTGTCCAGAATTGGGGCACAGCCTCATATGGGTTGCTGTTGAAAGAAATATACGATGCGGAGGTAGAGGGCAATGTTTTCAGTGAAAACACCATCGGTATTTTCATAGAAGGCTCCACGCGAATCAACTACACAGGCAATGATTTCGGGAGAAATGGCTGGGCCATTAAAGTCAGCGGTGGTTGTTACCTGAACATCTTTTCCGGCAACAATTTTATGAGCAATTCATTTGATGTGAGCTACAATACCAAGATGAACGACAACCGTTTTGAGAGCAATTACTGGAGCAGTTACAGCGGTTATGATATAGACAAGGACGGTGTGGGAGATGTGCCCTACAGGCCGGTGAAACTGTTCTCATACATTGTCAATAAAACACCTGAGAGTATCATTTTACTCAGAAGTCTCTTTGTCGATATGATCAACTTTTCTGAGAAGGTATCTCCGGTATTTACTCCCGATGACCTGATAGACAATACGCCCGCCATGAAACGCCTCCGCTATGATTAGAATCGAAAACTTACATAAGCAGTTTGGTAAGCTGAAAGTGCTTGACGGTGTCACCTTCCAGGTACAGTCCGGTGGGGTAGTAGCAGTACTCGGCCCCAATGGTTCAGGCAAAACCACGATCCTGAAAACCATTCTGGGCATGGTGCTTCCCGATGAAGGAGAGGCTTGCTTTCAGGACAAGTCCATTTTAAAACAATGGGACTATCGCAACGACATTGGCTACCTGCCCCAGATAGCGCGCTTCCCTGAAAACCTCACTGTGCAGGAACTGATCGATATGGTGAAAAATATCAGGAGTGTAGAAGCCAATGAAGAGGCATTAATCCAGCGTTTCGGGTTGACAGGTTCTCTTAATAAGAAGCTGAGTAACCTTTCAGGAGGTACCAAGCAAAAGGTGAATATCGTGTTGACCTTTATGTTTGACAGTCCCCTGCTCATTTTGGACGAACCTACGGCTGGGCTCGACCCGGTATCACTCATCCAGCTCAAACAACTGATCAAAGAGGAAAGAGAAAAGGGGAAGAGCCTTTTGGTTACCACGCACATGATGAGTCTGGTAGAAGAGCTGTCAGATGAAATCATCTTTTTACTGGAAGGAAAGATTTACTTCCAGGGTACAGTCGGTCAGCTGTTAGAACGCACCGATCAGGTCAATTTGGAACACGCCATCGCTAAAATTCTGGAAAACCATGCTTAAGATTCTGAAATATACCTTTGCCGACCTGATCCGAAGCCGCTGGAGCTATGTGTACCTGGCTTTCTATCTCATTCTTGGTTTTGTGTTGCTCTTTCTCAACAATGATCTCTCCAAGGCAGTAATCACACTGATGAATATCATTGTGGTGCTTACACCTATGATCGGCACGATTTTCGGGATTATGTATTTCTATAGTGCCCGGGAGTTTACCGAACTGTTACTGGCCCAGCCTTTAAAGAGAAGCACTATTTTTATCGGTCAGTACCTGGGGATTGCGATGTCTCTGTCTTTCAGTCTGCTGGTAGGTTTGGGGATCCCTTTTCTCGTCTATGGAGTCGCCCTTTCATCTCAAATCTGGGATTTCGGCTTGTTACTGGTAGTAGGTGCCTTCCTCACTTTTATCTTCGTGGCCCTCTCTGTCAATATTGCCCTGAGAAACGAAAACAAGGTAAAGGGCTTCGGCTATGCGATTCTGCTCTGGCTATTTATGGCCGTTATTTATGACGGGCTATTCCTGATCTCCCTGATGATGTTTGACGACTACCCACTTGATAAATTCTCGTTGGTGGTCAGTGTACTGAATCCGGTGGATCTTTCCAGAATACTAATCCTTCTCAAGCTCGATATTTCAGCCTTGCTCGGCTATACAGGCGCGCTGTTTCAAAACTTCTTTGGTAACGGTTGGGGAATGCTCATTTCCCTGAGCATGCTGGCGCTCTGGTCTTTTTTACCAGTAAGGCTCCTGATCAGAACGGCCAGGAGAAAAGATTTTTAATAATGAGATATCGCCTGCCGGTCATTCTGCTTGCCATGATGAGTCTCATAGTAGGTTTGCTGACCGGGTTCTTACGTATTGGTTGGACTTTGCCTGTCTATGGACTTTCCGGTAATCACGGGGCCATTATGGTAGGCGGGTTTCTCGGGAGTCTCATTACGCTCGAAAGAGCCATTGTTCTCAAATCCAATTGGGCCTATGCAATTCCGTTGACATCCGGCTTGAGCATGATTGCCTTTTTCATAGGACAAGACCAGTGGGCTCATGTTTTACTGATAGCAGCCAGTGCTGGTTTAATTGTGATCTATCTGGTCGCAATAAATCAAAAGAAAGGAGTGTATATCGAGTACTTGCTGGTCGGTGCCATCTGCTGGCTGGCAGGAAATATATTGCTACTGCGCACGGGGTTTTATCCCTCGGTGTTTCCATGGTGGATGATCTTTGTACTTTCTACCATTGTGGGCGAGCGTCTGGAACTGACTCGTTTTTTGCCTGTAACGAAGTTCCAAAAACAGTTGCTAGGAATTTTTCAACTAGTTGCCCTTGCCGGCATCATGCTGCCTTTTCATGGTCCCGGACGTTGGATGACAGGGGCGGGCCTGCTGGCTATTGCACTTTGGCTAATGAAGTTTGATGTGGTAAGGGTTTTGTTAAAGAAGCAAGGACATTTCTTTTACACGGGTTTAGCACTGTTTTCCGGTTACTGCTGGTTGTTGATGGTAGGTGCTTTGGTACTGATCAACCCTGCTACGGGTTATGCATATGATGCGCTGTTACATACTTTCTTCCTGGGCTTCACCTTCTCAATGATATTCGCCCACGGACCAATCATATTTCCTGGTATCCTTGGGCAGACCGTGCAACCATTCCACAAACTGCTCTTCGTTTGGCTTGGTTTACTCAATGTTTCTATAATAGGTCGGGTATTGGCTGATTTTGGACTGTGGATGGAGATGCGAATGTGGTCGGGTATGCTAAGCGGAGTTTCGATAATCTTTTTCCTCATTACATTGATGGTAGTTTTGCAAAAACAAAGATATTTGTCATGACAAATAAATTTTTCGTCTATGTATTGGGAAAGCTATTCGCATAAGAAAATCAAAGAGACCATTTTTAGTGCCTTGGAAAAGAATCTGGACTACCGGGATAAACCTGTATTGGGACTTCCTGCCTCCTACCTTGATTCAGAAGTGTTTTATGATGATGCTCCTTTCTTAAAGGATGCCCCTTTTCTTTCTGCCCTGATTGCCAACCCCAATCATATCGGTTGCCATACCCTCAATGAATCTGAGTCTGCTTTCGAAGGAACTCATAACATAGAAAAGGAGCTGATTGACCTGTGTGCCCAGCAGGTATTTGAAGGTGGAGAAGAGGATTTTGATGGCTATGTAGCATCTGGTGGAACGGAAGCTAATATACAGGCCATCTGGATTCTGAAACGCTATTATGAAACTGAGTTTGAAGTAAGCGCTGATAAGGTGGCTGTTATCTATTCAGAAGATGCTCATTACTCCATGCCTAAAGCCTCACGGCTTCTTGGGCTGCAGTCTTTCGTTACCAAGGTGGAGGATACCACCAGACGGGTGACCAAAGAAAGTCTTGATCAATGTATTGCTGATGCAAGAGAAGCAGGTGTGGAGCATTTTATCCTGGTGATCAATATGTCTACCACTATGTTCGGCTCGGTCGATGATATTGACAACATTACTGCCTGGCTTGATGAACTCAAGGTTGATTACAAGGTACATATTGATGGCGCTTTTGGTGGTTACATTTACCCTTTCTCAACCAAAAGCCTCTCCCACACTTTCCAGAACCCGAAAATAACCTCCTTTACGCTCGATGGGCACAAGATGCTCCAGTCACCTTATGGTACAGGTATCTACATTACCCGCAAAGGGTTTATGGAATATGCACTTACCGAGGAGGCCAACTATGTAAAGGGCAAAGATTACACCCTGGTAGGCAGCAGATCCGGGGCTAATGCCATTGCCGTATGGATGATTATGCGTACTTATGGCTCTGAGGGCTGGAAGGCTAAGATTGAGCGTTTGCTGGCCAAGACAAGCAGGCTCTGCAGTAATCTGGATGACAGAGGAGTGGAGTACTTCCGTAATCCGGATATGAACATCATCACCATCAGGGCAAAGTATGTTTCTCCCCAGCTGGCGCATAAATACCTGTTAGTACCCGATGCTCATGACCATGACGTGAAATGGTGGAAGATTGTAGTAATGGAACATGTAAAACAAGGTACTATTGATGCTTTTCTGAATGACCTGGATGCTGAGCTGACTGCGTGAAGCAAACCATTACCATATGGAAAACCGCCTTTCTCTTTCTGATTATTTCAGCTGTCATAGGTGCCCTGATGAGACTTCAGGTTTATGACCCTTTAATAAAAGTAAATTACCAGTACCTGCTGCATACGCATTCACATGTGGTGCTGCTTGGCTGGATTTTCAATGCCCTGATAGCAGCAGTTCACTACATGATGTTCCGGGAGGAAAAAGGAAAAAAGTACTTTCGCTTATTCATCCTTTTTCAGGTTTCAGTTACAGGTATGCTGCTGAGTTTTCCCTTTCAGGGTTATGCAGCGGTTTCCATTACCTTCTCCACACTCCATATTTTGCTGTCTTATATCTGGGCTGTCTGGACATGGAAGAAGTCTAAAGCCTTAAGTAAAACTGCCGGAGCTTTTGTACGATGGGGCTTGTTCTATCTATGCCTTTCCACTTTAGGCCCATTCTCGCTAGGCCCCATTATTGCTACAGGCGGAACAGGTTCTGACTGGTATTATATGGCCATCTACTTCTACCTGCATTTCTTTTATAATGGGGCGGTGATTTTCATCCTGTTGGCCATGCTTTTCTGGTTTCTGGACGATTTGAAAATCAAATATGATGAGGCACTCTCCTTGGCCAGTCTGAAGTTGATGAATATTAGCTGTATTCTGGGCTTGCTCCTTTCGGCTTTATGGATGAAGCCTCATTGGGTGGTTTATGTCATTGCTGGTATAGGAGGACTCGTTCAGGTCCTGGCAATTATTCCATTGGCAAGGCTGATTAAACCCATCTTTCAACAGCAGCTTATCCCTGTTTCCGGTCCTGCCCGCACTCTATTGAAAGTTGTGATCCTGGCGTTTATGTTGAAAGTGGTGTTGCAGGCCATTTCTGCCGTTCCGGCTATTGCTGAACTGGCCAGTCAGGTGAGATATTATACCATAGGCTACCTGCATTTAGTCTTTATTGGTTTAGTAAGTCCATTTTTACTGGCTTGGTTTAACCTGACAGGGCTCTATCCGCTCGACAGCAAACCGAAGCGTATTGGGCTGGCTGTATTTCTGATTGGGTTTATCATTACCGAGCTTATCATCATTAGCCAGGTACAACTTGGTGGTTCTTTCAGCTACTTCCGGGCATTATTCGTGGCTTCTCTCGTCCTGTGGGCCGGCATGCTGCTCCTTTTTCCCTTTGGTAAACCTGGGAGCAGAATGGCACATCGTTAATTATGACTGCAAAACAATTTTCCGGTCATTGAACGAAATCATTTAGGAGGTTCATACGTTCCCTAAAGGATAATTTTCGCTAATTTTCACCATGCAGAATCCTTTCAAAGGATCATTGAATATTGATTTTAACACCAGCCAGTCTACCATTAAATGGATAGTCGTAGTCGTGGCGGCTGTCATTGGTGTTGGCTCCATTATTTATACCAATAGCCTGGTAAGTGAGCTCAAAAAGGGTGAGCAGGAAAAGATTCGGCTGTGGGCGGAAGCGGTCGAGTTCCTGGCAACTGAAAACGTGGACATTTCAGCATTGACCTTTATTTCCGGTAATATCATCACTCCGGAAAATACACTCCCGGTGATTCTGCTGGACTCAGCCACCAATGAGATTCGGGATTCCAGAAACGTCAAGAGCGAAGGAGATAGCCCTGAACGTGAAGAAACCCGCTTGAGAAAGATGCTACGGAAAATGAGGGCAGAGAATCAGCCCTTTAAGATCATTTCCCGTAACGGCCCTGGTGGAACCATTTCCAGCATCAACTACGTCTACTACCGAAACTCACGACTCTTAAGACAGCTGAGCACCTACCCCTATATACAGCTGACGGTGATCGGTATTTTTGGATTTATCGCCTATCTCGCTTTTAGTTATTCCCGCTCATCGGAGCAGAACAGGGTTTGGGTGGGCTTGGCCAAAGAGACGGCCCATCAGCTGGGGACCCCACTTTCATCACTGATGGCCTGGGTAGAATACCTGCAAACCATTCCGCAAATGGAAGGTAGAGAAGATATCGTGGTTGAGCTACAAAAGGATGTACACCGATTGGAGATGATTACTTCCCGCTTTTCCAATATTGGCTCCGAGCCCGTGCTTAAAGAGGAACTGGTGGAAGAGGCAATCAGCAATACAGTGGCTTATCTGAAGCCTCGTGTATCTTCCAAGGTAGCCTTTGAGGTCAAGGCTCTGGCTCCTGAACTGAGGGCTCAAATGAACCGCCCGCTGTTTGAGTGGGTGGTCGAAAATATTGTAAAAAATGGCGTGGATGCCATGAGTGGAATAGGCCATATCACCATTACTATCGGGCAAGACAGCGATAAAACGGTTTTCATCGATATTGCAGACGATGGAAAAGGAATTGCCAAGGGTAAGGTTAAAGAAGTATTTCGTCCCGGTTTTACCACCAAGAAGCGTGGTTGGGGTCTGGGACTGACACTCGTACAGCGCATCGTCCAAAACTACCATTCAGGCCGTATTTTTGTGAAATCTTCCCAGGTGGATGTGGGTACCACCTTCCGAATAGTTCTGATGAGTGTTTAGTTTTTCTGAATTTTAAATTCTATATTCAGTATATTAGAAATAAAAAGAATATAGGATAATGAAAAAGTTAAATAAATTACTCGTTACTGCTTTTGTGGGTATCTTCCTCTTTGGTATAAGCCCTGTGGTTAACCTTTCAGGTGAAGGAAACCTGATATCTTCGGTTGACTTGAATTCTGCCTATGCATTTCAAAGTAGTTTCGGACTAAGAGTGGACTATAGAATCGTTACGGACTATTATGTTGATATAGATACAGGGAATGAGTTGTGCTCTTATTTGAGGACGGAAACAATCTCGGGTTCTTATTGTGATCATGGGTGGGATCTTTGTGGTCGTTCTGGCAGTCCATCTGTTTCAAGTGTATGGACAGGAGAGAGTATTTGCGTATCATATTAGTACTGAAAGTCTTTGTATTAATGACCTCCAGAACCCATCGCTATGGTTTTGTCCTTTTAGTCTTCACCTACTTGGTCATTAGCTGTGAAGGTAAAAAGGATCAGAAGACGACTGATAGCGGTAGTTATCAACAGCAGGTAGATACGATTCGAGTGGTAGATATCCGTAGGCGTCTTAATGCTTCAGAAGCTTTAGGTGATTATAAGAGCGTTTTTTTAAAAACAGACAGTCTGCTGATTGGTAAAATCTCCAAGCTACTTGTGGCTGATAGTAAGATATTTATTGCTGACAAATCCAGGGATCGGGTTTTTGTATTTGACATGGAGGGTGATATGCTTTTTCATATCAACCGGTTTGGTAATGGTCCTGAAGAGTATGCTAATATGAAGGATGTTGGAGTCAATTTGGACGAGGGAGTTATTGAAATACTGGATGGTGCTAGTCGTAAGGTGGTGCAGTATGACATATACTCCGGGAAATTTGTGGGTTCCAAATCCTATGATTTCTGGCCTAGATTATTTTCCCCTTTATCAGGAGGCTCTCGTCTATTCTATATTGGACATGCCAATCAGGAACCATTTAAGCCTGATAGTGTTCAGGCCGAGGTGTATATCACCGATTCATTGAATCGTATTGTTAAAGTTGATTTACCTCATAAGGCATCGGGTCTCTCAAAAATATACCTGATGACTCGGCAAAATATTTACCAAAGGGGAGAAGGTGGAGTGCTGCTTGTGCCCATGTATAATAATCATATATATGGGGTTGAAAATGATCGCTTGAAACTGCAGTATTACCTGGACTTTGGAGAGAAAGCCATACCCCGGGATTTTGTGCTCAACTTCAACAGGAACCCCAATGATTTTGGGAAATATTTCGATGATTCTGGTTATGCATCCTATATCTATGATTTCTTTGAATCGTCTGGCCATGTCACTTTCAGGTTTATGGCTGAAGGGGGGCATTATCGTGTAATCCATGATAGGAGTACAGGCATGGCCATTGCATACAGGTTCTGGAGTAATGATGAGTATCGCCTTAATATTCAACCAATAGGAGTTTCTGGTGATTATCATCTTTCTAAAGTGCCCTTTGAAAGTCTCAAAGACCGAAAAGGATTTTATGACCTGAATGTGCCGCGTGATTCATTGGGTAACTATCCGGAATACCAGTTCTTAAAAGAAATGGTGGAGCACAATGAGTCAGAAAACCCTGTTTTGATTTTCAGCAAATTTAAACGCATCGAATAGGTGAATTTGATGTCATTCTGGAAGCAGGTCTCTCATGGAGTTTCCAGTATTGTTTTGAACGGCTGAATCCGCCCTTATATCCATCCTTATTTTAAGTCTAACCCTTTGGTATAATCGATATTACGGTTACCTTTGCCCCCAGAAAAATAAACCGCATTTTTCCTATTTAAGACAAACAATAAGAAATGGCAAATATTGGTAAAATCACCCAGGTAATTGGCCCCGTAGTTGACGTTAGCTTTGACGCTGAAGGAGCTAAGCTGCCTAATATTCTGGATGCACTCGAAATAACAAGACCAAACGGTCAGGTAATCGTTTTGGAGTGTCAGCAACACCTTGGAGAAGACAGAGTTAGAACCATTGCGATGGACAGTTCAGAAGGACTGACCAGAGGGATGGATGTAGTGGATACCGGAACGGCTATCTCAATGCCGATTGGTGAAGATATCAAAGGTCGTCTGTTCAATGTAGTAGGTGAGGCCATCGATGGTATTGCTCAGCCTAAGGGTGATAAGAGACTGCCAATTCACAGAGCAGCTCCTAAATTCGAAGATCTTTCTACTTCTACTGAAGTACTGTTTACAGGAATCAAGGTAATTGACCTGATTGAGCCTTATGCAAAGGGTGGTAAAATTGGATTGTTTGGTGGTGCCGGTGTAGGTAAAACCGTACTGATTCAGGAGCTTATCAACAACATTGCAAAAGGTCACGGTGGTCTTTCTGTATTTGCCGGAGTAGGTGAAAGAACAAGAGAAGGAAATGACTTGCTTCGTGAGATGATTGAGTCTGGTATCGTGACTTACGGTGACGAATTCCTCCACTCAATGGAAGAAGGCGGTTGGGACCTTTCTACTGTAAACTCTGAAAAACTTGCTGATTCAAAAGCGACCTTCGTATTCGGTCAGATGAACGAACCTCCGGGTGCAAGAGCAAGAGTGGCCCTTTCAGGACTGACAATTGCCGAGTACTTCCGTGATGGTGATGGTGAAGGACAAGGAAAAGATATCCTTTTCTTTATCGATAATATCTTCCGTTTCACCCAGGCCGGTTCCGAGGTATCAGCCCTTCTGGGACGTATGCCTTCAGCGGTAGGTTACCAGCCAACACTGGCTACTGAAATGGGAGCCATGCAGGAAAGAATTACTTCTACCAAGAATGGTTCTATTACTTCTGTACAGGCCGTTTACGTACCTGCGGATGATTTAACTGACCCCGCTCCGGCAACAACCTTTGCTCACCTTGATGCAACTACTGTACTTTCAAGGAAAATTGCTGAGCTTGGTATTTACCCTGCGGTGGATCCATTGGATTCTACTTCAAGAATTTTGACAGCTGACATTTTGGGCGATGAGCACTACGATTGTGCACAACGTGTAAAAGAAACGCTTCAGAGATATAAAGAACTTCAGGATATCATTGCTATCCTGGGTATGGACGAACTTTCTGACGAAGATAAGCAGGTTGTTCACCGTGCCAGAAGGGTTCAGAGATTCCTTTCTCAGCCATTCCACGTAGCAGAGCAGTTTACTGGTCTTAAAGGTGTGCTGGTTGATATCAAAGACACCATCAAAGGTTTCAACGAAATCATGGATGGTAAGCACGATGATCTTCCTGAAGCTGCTTTCAACCTGGTAGGTACTATCGAGGAAGCACGCGAGAAAGGTGAGAAACTATTGGCTGAAGCAGCCTCAAACTAAGCATCAGATTTATGTTACTGGAAATTGTAACACCAGATAAGAAAGTTTTTGAAGGAGAAGTAAACGCAGTTACTTTCCCGGGTAGCGATGGTGAGTTTCAGGTGTTGAGCAATCACGCCCCACTTATCAGCTCATTGGGAAAAGGTTCATTGCGCATTGCAGCTTCAGGAAAAAACGAAGAGATGACCGTTGACGGTGGAGTAGTAGAAGTACTCAACAACCACATCATTGTACTGGCAGAATCTGTATTGGAAGACTAAGATTTGACAATCATATATTAGAAAGCCTCTCCATTTGGAGAGGCTTTTTTGTTATGGTCCAGCCTTTTTATGGTCTCAGCTGGCTGATATCTTTTTCTTCATTCTAATTCTGAAGGCTATCATGGCACTGAAAATAAAGAGGAAAAAGATGATACCGATTTGGGTATAGCTAATTCCTGACCGCAACGCAATTGGTTTTGAATCTCCAAGCACAAAGAAACTCCCCCAATAATAAGGCGATTTTGTAATATTGTCCGCACCTTCTAGAAAGGTGAGTTTAGCCCTCCTAAGTGCTTCATCTTTCGACATGCCGAGATCAAGGTTTTTATAAAATGAGGTGATTATATCAGGAGCAACCGCATCTGAAACTTCCCATTTACTCAAGAGCAGGCTGTTTACTCCAGCATATTGAAAGGCCCTTCCCAGGCTCATAATACCTTCTCCTCTGGCTATTCGCCCTCCTCCCGAGTTGCAAGCGCTCAACACTGCCAGATTTGCATTCAACTCCATATTGTATAGCTCAAACGGGTAAAGAAGCCCATCATTCAGTGTATCCCGTCCGTCTGTATTAAAGTATAACCTGGAGGCATCGTAGTTTATCTCATCAATTTCTCCATGGATAGCTAAGTGTAGTACATTGTAGGATGGAGCCAACTTTTTAAAGGTAGACTCGTGGGCTGTATTTCTGTAGTGATAGTCGCCCGGCAAAAACTCTGAAAGGTCAAAAATTTCCTTTGCACTTCCTGGCAATTCTACCCGGGAGTCATTTCTCACGGTTTTGTTGGAAACCCTCATATTGTCCTTGTCCCCAAATGAGAAGGCAAGTAATTCTTTCCTGTTGGTAATTCTATGTTGGGTATCAAGCAGGGCAGGAGCGGAATAGCTATAACTAATGGCAAAATCCTGAAGTAAATACCTGCCAGACTCTGATTTTAACAAGTCGAAGTTGACATTCCATATGCTGCCATCAGGAACTATTGTGATTCTGTTACCCTGTATATGTGGTTTTAATGGAAGTATCAGCTCTGTATGGAGCTTCTTTAGTAGCTGATCAGTGGCGACTGTATCCAATTGTTGTAATGTAGATGAGAATCCTCTGGTCAGGCTGTCAAAATTGCTTTTCTTGGGTATGAGTAAGGCTTCGAAATTGTTTTTGGTAATTACAAAAGTCAGTATTTCATCCTGACCGATGAGGTACTCAATAAAAGTTTCATCATCTGACAAGTTGTTCTGCAACTCTTGTGATGTGGCAAGGTTGATATCATAGCGCAACGCATAGTAGCCAGGGTATGCCTTTGAAAGAACCGCTCGAATGTTTTGCTTTCTGATCTTAGCCTTAAAAACAAGACTTTGGATACTTTGAATGGTTGAATCATTCGCCCTATTGAGTCTGGCACTTTGCAGGCGACTGGAGTAGTAATCAATGTCAGCTTCAGCAGAATAGTCCTCTTGTAACAGACTGTCGGGCACATTAGCAAATGCCGTGTTCCCTTTTCTGGAAGCGGAGTTTTTTAGCAAAATGGACCTGCTCAATTGTGAAGCTCTAAATGCCTCCTCGATGTATGCTTGTGTGCCAAGTTGTTGAAATAGTTGATAACTGGTTCTGGCAAGCCCCTGAAAGCCATTATTGTAGAATCCCGTTTGATCTATGATGTCTTTTTGATTTCTGGTAGAAGAAACTATGGCAAGAATATACTCGACATACTCTCTGTACTGACTGTGAGCTTTCTTAAGTGTATTTATATCATTGTCAGTCGCGTACTCAGCCTCCGAGATCAGGGCCAGTTCAAAAAGAGATTCAGTGTGTGTGAAAAATGAAAAAGCCTGCTCTCGTATATTTTCCTGATCTACCGAATCCCGGCTTACGATCAGGTTTGCATCAATTGACTTATTTATAAAGAAACGTGCTTGTTCAAAATCCCCCAAATCACGGTAATTGGAGCCTAGTTGAGTGTAATGTTCGCTAAGTGAGCCAAGGATATGCCCTGAATTATCGTCTATAAGGTCCAGAGCAAGCTTCCAATGCTTTTCAAACTTTTGTTTATCCCCTTGATTGTGATACGTGTCCGAGAGCCCCATATTGAGGGTTGTTAATAATGGTTTTATAAGCGGGGCATCGGTAAAACCGATAGAGAACTCAAGTCCTTTTAAATACCACTTTTCGGCTAGTTCATACTGTTCGAACAGGCGATGAGCGTTACCGATCATGCCATATAGCTTTGTGGTGCGATAAAACTTCCCATTTGTCAATTCAAGTTCAAGTCGCAGTGATTTTTCGAGATTTTTCACAGCTAATTCGTAATCTGCCAAGGCTGGCTCCATACTGCCTGAGCGTAAGTTGAAAACAGCTCTGGACAGATAGGCGGTAGCGGCATCCTGCAGAATATCAATCTCTATGCTAATGACGCGCGGACTTCTTTCGTTGTTGGCAATCAGTTTAAGGGCCTCATTTTGATAATCTAACCCAACTTGAGGAGCTTGATACTTTTTAAGGGACAGGATGGACAGACTATTGTAGAGATACATTAGGAATATATCGTCCCTTTTATCGCTTTTGAGCGCAATATCAAGAGCCTCTTCAAACAATCTTTCTGCTTTTGAAAGATCGCCCCTAGTGTTATAAACTGAGCCGATATTTTGTAAACTAATGGCTATGCCAAGATCATTGGAAGATGAAATCTCTCTCTGAATTTCAAGGGATCCATTCATATAGAATAGTGCAGAATCCGAATTGCCAGTTGTTTGATGCAGGTTGGCGACTATCAGGTAAGTGTTAGCTATTACGTTCTTCTGAAGCTTGTTATTGATATCGAAGATCTTTAAGGCTTTGAGAGCATAATCCATAGATTTACCAGCATCTCTTCTGAGGTAATAGAACAAGGATAGCCCCCTGTAGGACTGACCGAGGTTCTTAGGGTGGGAGATTCCGGGAAGGGTATACAATTCAATCGCCTTGTTATAATAAATTACGACTGAATCAGGCTCGTCAACTTCCAACTTCAAGTTGGCCAGCCAGAGATAGTTATTTGCAAGGTCAGTGGTTGCGGCTTTTTTCTCGGCAGTGGTCAAATCAGCCCTAAGCCTGACTTTTTCTCTCAAATAGTTGGATTTGAGCAAGAGGTCATTTCCTTCTCTATATTTCCCCAATCTCGTAGCCATTAAAGCTTCAACAGTAAACAGATTAGCGAGGCCGTCCTGTTCATCCGGGAAATTTGTGTTGAGAAAAGCACGGAACTCATCTATTTTTCCTGCAGCTAGATCATAGTCAGCTCTGGAGTAATCAGTCTCAATATCCACTTTTCTCAGCCTTAAATAGAGATCGGAGGTTTTACCGGTCTGATTGAAGTTTGCTAGTGCCAGGTCTGCATAAAACCGGGCACTGTCAAATTGCTCGTTGATATAAAAACCTTCAGCCTGTTCAACCTGATTTTTAAGGAGATCTGTGTTTTGACCAAGCAGGACTTGTATCTTGCTCAGAAGCACCACGTAGAGGATACTCCTTAAAAGGAGGCTCAAAGATTTATTCATTTCGGTTGTTTTTAGACGACCGATAATTTAAGGAAAATGCTTAGGAAAGAACCGGATGAGTATTGTTTTTTAATACATACAACCAGAGTCTGTTCAAGAGGTTGCTGACATTTATGAAAAACCTACTTCAAGTTACTGAGGTCTACGTTTAAAAGGCCGAGGGCTATGTGCTCTGTGGCTACAGGTACGCCCGAAGGAAGCTGTTGAAAATTTTCCCAGGTAAACTCAATACCTCCAATTGGAATGATGGATACCCACATTTTGCAGGCTACGGGCCTGTTGTCATCTCCGAGTATCCAAACATATGAATCTCCGGGAGTGGTGCCACCTGAGGTATAGGTAATCTTCAGGCCTTTTCTGCCATCTGAACAGGTAACAATGCTACGTTCTGTTCCCGGGTCAAATACCTTAAAGGGAGCGGCCAGCCAGAAGCTGTCATTGTTAAAGAAATCCCAGGCAGTCTTTATAAGGGTTTGCTCTTCTTCTGGAGTTAGGGCCTTACCTTCTGTCGCTGCTAACCCTTCCATGGTTTCAGGGTTGAGTGTGACTGTATTGTCGTCCCAACTCACGGTCACGCGATGAGCTTCCCTGTCCCAGGTATAGTCATGTGCTCCCCTGAAGGTCCATGACACGTTCTTTGTGTTTTGCCAGGCGGTATGATTCATGGCAGCTAGCATGTCCCGTGCCATTGCATCCGCCTCGGGACCCGATTCACCCTCGGGCAGGCTTTCATTCTTTACCAGATAAAGTGTAAAAAGCCCCGCTATAAGCAGGATAAAAACAATGCCCAGAATGCGAAGCGTCTTTTTCATAGCATTCAATTTAGGGGCTTATGTTCAAATCTCCTTCTCTTTAAGCGCTAAATCTGATTGATGTCAGGTCCGGGTAATTCTTTGAACAAAGCTTTCGCGATAGGTCCTGCCGAGAGGTACTTTCTGATGCCCGAGCGATATGATGCTCCCTTCCAGGGAGCGAAACTGCTGCAAGTTGATGATAAAGGACTTATGCACTCTCATAAAACCTGTTGAACCCAAATCTTCCAGCATAGCCTGCATGGTATAATAAGTGATATAGGTAGCATCTTGAGTATGCACTTTTACATAGTCCTTCAGTCCTTCTATATGGCTGATTTCGTCAAGAAATACCTTGAAGAGTTTTTTGTCCTGCTTTATGATGATGGAATTCCTGCCAGGCTTTTGCTTTTCGGGAGGACCGGATTCAGGCAATTGAACCTGAGGTATCTTATGAACAGCCTTGAGAAAACGCTCTAAGGAAATTGGCTTTAGCAGGTAGTCAATCACCTCATATTCGAAGCCTTCAAGGGCATAGTCCCGGTAGGCAGTTGTAAGAATAATCTTCGGTCTGTTTTGTAAAATGTTCAGAAACTCCAGGCCCGTGATTCCGGGCATTTTTACATCCAGAAATATCAGATCCACCGACTCATCTCTCAATCGGTTGATGGCTTCAAGCGGGTTACCTTCCTCAAAGGTCAGTTGCAGCCAACTTACCTGTTCCAGGTACTGGCGAATGACCTTTCGGGCCAGGGGTTCATCATCTATGATGGCGCATTTAATTGGCATTGACGGGTATTTTCAGATGTACCTTGAATAAGCTGTTTTCATGAGAAGTTTCGAACACGTAATGATCAAAGATTAGTTCTAGTCTCCTTTCAATGTTTTTAAGACCAATACCGGTGCTGTCTCCTGTTTCTTCTAACCTATCCGGGGCTGTATTAGTTACCTCAACTTCCAGCCAGTCATGGTCTGTCAGTTTAATAGTAATTTGTAGTGAGGCCGTACTGTTCACCTCATGTAGCCCGTGCTTAAAGCTGTTTTCTACCAAAGAAAGGATAACCACCGGAGGAATAACGGCCTTTACTGCTTCGTCATCCATATGGATGTTGACTTCAATTCTGTCGTCAAAGCGGAGAGATTCCAGCGCAATGTATTTTTTGACAATGGTCATTTCCTCCTCCAGCGAAATCAAGGCTCGCGAAGACCGATAAAGAATGTAATCCATGACATCGGACAAACCGAGAATAGACTGGCCTGCTTTTTTAGGTTCATCCATGCAAAGTGCATAGAGACTATTGAGTGTATTGAAGAAGAAATGTGGCTGGATTTGATTTTTGAGCATGTTGAGCTCAGTTTCTATCTGTTTGCTTTCCAATTCTGAAGCCTTTTTGGAAGCATTGAGCCAGTCTTGCCCGAGCTTAACGGAGAGTACAATGCCTTGCACATAGACCTCAATCATAAACTGCTTCAGGTGACTGAAGAAAGAGGTGTTCAGTTCATAGGTCTGGTCTGGTCCGGCATAGAGTACTTCCATCCAAAAGTTGCCAACAACGAAACGATAGAAGATGCTGAGCACCACCAGGGACAGGAGTACAATCAAAGTGTAGGTAAAGAGCTTGCCCTGCTTTAAGAATTTTGGAATGAGATAGTAGATGTTGAAATAGGCGAAGGGAATTCGGAAGGCCAGAAAAAACAAGTTTACCGCCAAAGCAAAGGCCAGGTACTCCAGCGAGCTACCCCAAAAAAGCAGATTGAGTCCGTAGAGTAGCACCCAAAAGATGATATGTCTGGTCGGTCTGTTGATGGAGAGTTTCGACATGCTTCGAATACAAATTAAATGATATACTGCTTAAATCAGCTATTACTTCGAGTTACGGTGATCAGGAACTGATCATCTGCAATTTGCTCATGACTTATGAACGAATAACACCTGTATGGCTTAGGAGGTGGCTGGTCTAATAAAGTTGGGAAGTTGAGGAAAGAATGGTTGAATGCGCTGATTATCGAGGTTGCGCACTATGAGGTACATCATTCTTTTCTGCTTGCTCGTTTCCGCAGGGCAATTATCGGCACAGCAGCACTCTTCTGCCTATCTGAAAGGAGTTAAAGCATACGAAGCCGGTGATTATAGCGAATATCTTTCTGCCATGACGCTGGCCCTTGAGAAGAACCCTGAGCACGACCTCATCATTTTTGAGCATATGAAGGCCCTGGTGCTGAATGATCGGATAACCGAGGCCCTGATTCAGCTCTCTTACCTTATTGACAGAAGGAGCATCACAGTGCATGGGCTGTACGAAAATAAGCTTTTTGAAGCGGTGCTCAATGTAGGCCTTATAGCACGAATCAGGGATATGGAAAGACCCATTGTCAACTCTGATACTGTTAATATCATCACTGAAAGAGACCTCATTCTTGAAGGTATTGCGGTGGACAGCCTGACCGGCAGAAAGTTTATAGGAAGTACCCATAAAGAGAAGGTTGTAGCCGTTATGGTAAATGGACATTTCTCTGATTTTTCGCATTCTGGCGATTCACTTTGGAGCTTCCTGGGGATGGAGGTGGATGAGGAAAGAGGAGTACTATGGGCAGCCACGGCTTATTCACCGTATAGGGAGTCTTCACAAAACAGCGGATGTTCCAAGCTGGTAAGGCTGAATTTGCATACTGGCAGGCTCATTCAAAGCTACAAGGTTTGTAATGAATTGCTCAATGATATCACGGTTGCCGGTAACGGAGATGTGTTTGCTACAGGCACTATTGGAGCCAAGCTGTACCAATTCGATGTGTCTACCGATGAATTTCGGGCCTTGTCAGACTTTAGCAAAGAGGGTTATAGATTTCTCAACGGCATTGCCATAAATAATGAAACAGGGCGGTTATATGTAGCCCATGAAACCGGGGTATTGATTCGTGATTTGTCGTCTGGTGAATTTATTGAGCTGCAAAAGCCATCCCATATCTCCCTGATGGGGATTGACGGGATGACTCATTATCGTAACTCATTGATCTGTCATCAGCGGATGCTGGGTAGTATCACTCGCTATCTGCTAAGCCCGAATGGAGACAAGGTCATAGGGGAAGAGATTATCGATGCGCATCATCCCGCATTCGACAGCCCAACTACAGGAGAACTGGGAGGGGACGGCTATTACTACTACCTGGCTAACTCACAGATTACGAGTGCTTATACTAATGGGAAACTCAAAGCTTACCATAACCTACAGGACAAAATTATATTGAGATGGAAACTACCAGAATCACACTAATCACCATGTTGGCAATACTGACCTTTTCGTGTAGCAAGTCTGTAGATTTGGAGCAGGAGAGAGCCTTGCTACTGGAAGTCAATGAACGACAAAGGGAGGCTCATATGAACAGCGACCCTTCACTTCTGGCCCTGGGTATGGCTGATACCTTAAGGGCCGTACAAAGGGGAGAGATCAGGATTGAGACCAAATCAGAAAGGATGAAAAGGTGGGATGCCTACTTCAAAAGTATCGAATACTCCCAATGGGATGACTTACAAGAGCCGTTGATTGAGATTTCCGAAGATGCTACACTGGCTTGGATGTCTGTGAAGAAAATTACGGTATCCACATGGGTTGATGATCCATCCCAGGCCATAGATACCACCTACTTTGCCTGGACCACCGGATTTAAAAAGATCAAGGGTGACTGGAAAGTCTATAGTGTTACATCCACCAGGGTGGCGAAATGAGTCTATGATTCGCAATATTCAATCACGGCATCTCTGATACGGGAGAAGGTCTCGATCAGTGTACCTTCATCTTCTTCCAGCAAAGTGACCCTGAAGCCCAGCAGATCGGAACAAAAAGAGGAAATAGGTACCACACAAACCCCTTTGGCAGCCAGTAAGTAATACACAAAGCGCTTATCCGGCTTCATATTACGTTCTGCCAGCCAGTTGTCAAGCAGTGATTGAGCTGCCTCGTCTTTAATATTCAACGATTGTTGATTGTTGACTGTGCCGGGCTTGAAAATGATTGTATTGTAAAAGGCGCCTTTGGTAGTGTTGAAGTACAGATAGGGTACATCTTTGAGAAAAGAAGAAATGAGTTCACTTCGTTCTCCGATCTTCAGGTTCGTTTCATTACGGTAGGTTTTAAAGCGCTCATCACCGTAAACCCTTGGGATGGCCATTTGTGGTAGGGTGGTGGAGCAAACCTCCAGCATTTTTGCATTGACCAGGGTTTGGTAGAGCTTTTCGAAGGTTTGGTCGGCACCCCGGTTGTAAAACTCCATCCACCCGCAACGTGACCCTGGCCAGGGCAGATCTTTAGACATGCCTTTGAGCGCAATGCCCGGCACATCTTCTATGATTTCCGCCAGGGGATGGTGTTTAGCCCCATTATAGGTGATAGACCCATAGATCTCATCAGATATCAGAAAGAGGTCAAATTCTTTGGCCAGTTTGACGAATTCCCGCAGTGTTTCCAACGGATAAACCATACCGGTAGGGTTATCCGGATTGATCAGTAGAATGCCCACGATATTCGGGTTATATCTTACCTGGTTTCTCAGGTCTTCCATATCCGGGTACCAGTGATTGGCCGGATTGAGCGTATAAGTAAGAGGGGCTGCGTTGGCATGAGCAGCCTCTCCGCTGGAATGTGTTGAATAGGCAGGTGAAGGGCCAATGATCCTCGCTGTAGGGTTGATGAACTGGTAAAGCGTGGAAATGCCGTCCCCCAGTCCGTTAAAGAACAGTATGTCATCAGCCTCTATTTGAGCACCATTGCTCTCCTTATTATTCTTACTGGCCAGAAACTCTCTTACTGACTTATCGCCCATAGAGTGGGAATAACCATAGGTTTTGTCATTCTGTGCAAGGTCAGCCACAATGTTTTTGATCCAGGCCGGAATCTGCCAGTTTTTCTGAATGGGGTCACCAATGTTCTCCCAGTAAATCTTCTGGCCGAGTGCTTCTAACTGCTCGGCTTTTTTAACGATACCACGAATTTCATACGAAAGCTCAGAAGCTCCCGGGCGTATCAGGTCTTGCCTCATGGCTAGTAGATATTGTCGATGTTTTTATCCTTCACTTTGATATCCTCCAGTGTCAGGTACTGCTCCCAAAACTGTTCTTCGGGCAAGCCGGCTCTGATCATGATGGGCTCTTTTTTAACAGGGTGCTCAAAATAGAGGCCTTTTGCATGAAGGTTAATACTTCTGTCGGGGTTGGGTTTGGCAAAGCCATAGCGAAGGTCGCCACGAATGGGGCAGCCCAGTGAGGCCAGCTGTACCCTGATTTGATGAGGCCTGCCTGTAAGGGGTTTTACCTCTACCAAAAAGTGGTCGTTCAGCTTGCCTAGTGTTTTGTACTCCAGTTCAGCTCTCAGCGAGCCCTCTACCTGGGTGTCATAAGCCGTGGTGACATTACGGTCCGGGTCTTTTTTGAGCCAGTGTGCCAGTTTTCCCTGTGTGGGTCTCGGCTTTCTTTTTACCACAGCCCAGTAGGTTTTATATACCTTTCTGTTTTTAAAGAGCTTGTTCATACGCTCCAGTGCTTTGGAGGTGCGGGCAAATACCACGGCTCCGCTGGTTGGCCTGTCAAGCCTGTGAACCACGCCCAAAAACACATCTCCGGGCTTGTTGTACTTTTCCTTGATATAGGCTTTACAATGATCTACCAGGGGTTTGTCGCCCGTATGATCACCTTGCACCAACACTCCTGATGGTTTATTTACGATCAGCAGGTGATTGTCTTCGTATATGGGCTGGACTATATTCATGGTCATGGCTTAAAGTGGTACAAAGAAATATCTCTTTTCTCTAATTCGGTAAATTAATCAGAGATTTATACATTCGAGTAGAGATTGTTTGTTCGTTATGTATTTTAGAATTATTTGCGCGATTACTGCGCTGGCTATACCCCTGTTTTCATTTTCCCAGGTACAAATGAAGCTGCCATCTGTGATAGTGGAGGACCTGGCGGAGACTTCTTATCCGTTGGACCCTGATGCTGATGCTGCCATTTTGTATGATTTGGGAACATCCAAGACCAGTGATAGCAAAGTGATGATTTCTCATCATAAGTTAAGACGCATCAAGATATACTCGAAAGAGGGTTTGGCCTGGGCCGATTGGTCATTGGGGTTGTTCAAATCGAAGAACCGAACAGAAAGTCTGACAGGTTTTAAGGCAAGTGTCTACAACCTGGAAAATGGTAAGGTGTCACGTCAGAAAATCAACAAAAAGAACCTGATTACGGAAAGAATAACCGATGACTACAGTGTCGTAAAACTGGCATTTCCTAATGTGAAGGAGGGAAGTATCATTGATATTGAATATACATTGCAATCAGATTATCTATACGATTTTAGCTGGGAGTTTCAAAAATCGATTCCAGTTAAAAGGAGTGAATATAGTGTCGTACTCCACTCTTATTATAAGTTTAACTTCCTGGTTAAAAACTTCTTTCCGATTCAACGGATAGCCCCGACCCACTGGCGTTTTACAAATGTTCCAGCTTTTGAAAATGAGAAGTTCATCACCTCTCGTGAAGATCTGATCACAAGGATTTCTTTTAACATGATCTCAGCCCAGTTTCCCGGTCAGACTGAACCGATATTTAAGGTCGGCAGCTGGAGAGATACGAAAAACCTGATCAGTGAGCGCTGGAAAGAATACAGTTTCGGAGGGAAAGAAATCAAGAATTATATCGCGGAAAAATTTGGTGATGCTCTTGTGAGCAAGGAGGGACTAAGGAAGATATTTAATCAGCTTAGGGCTGACTTTAAATGGAATAAGCGACACCGTTTAATTCAATCCACAACATTCAGAAAACTCATTGAAACTAAAACTGGCTCAAGTGCTGACTTAAACCGGTTTATGTATGGGGTGTTGGAGGCAAAAGGTTTTAAGCCTCAAATCCATATCACATCTACGCTTAACAATGGCCGGGCTAAATATAAAATTCCAATCATCGATAAATTCAATCATGTAGTGAATAGAGTGATAGTAGATGGGACTGTTTTTTGGCTTGACCTTGCCTCAGACCAAGATGCCTATGACCTGCCTCCAACAAACCTTTTGGGTACTGATGCGCTGGAAATGAACAACTCGGTTGCGCCATTGTGGCGAAAGATTGAAACAACGAAAGGAGAGTTTGAGCGCTCGGTAGCTAATATTAGCCTCAATGTTGAAGAAGAAAGGACTCATGTGAGGTACAGCCTGGTTGCTGCAGACTACCTGAAAGGGCAGGTGCTTAAACAGGAGGTGAATCAGCGATTAAAGCGAATTGGTGTCGCGGGAGGAGAGGATTATAAAATTGACTCCTTAAAACTGAAGGCGGCTGAGAGGTCTCCCGAACCACTAACCCTCGATTGTCACTACAGCAAACCTCTGGAGTTAATAGGTGATCTGATCATTTTTAACCCCTTGTTGGTAGATGAAAGGGTAACCTCACCTTTTGGCAACTACGATGAAAGGCATTACCCCATCCATTTCGAGCACCTGATCAACACAAACTACACGGCATTCATTGATGTACCCGAGGGTTATACTGTGGAACAACTACCCGGAGCTGTCAATTTACAGCTTGTAGGAAACCTGGGGCAGTTTTTTTACCGTGTGAGCCATGCAGAGGGTAAAATCCAGGTGGCTATGAGATATAAGATTAATAGGGTAGATGTAAATCCCGATGCCTTCCCTGCTTTCTTGCAGTTCTATAAAAAGATTATGGAAAAGACGGCCGAAAGCATTGTCTTTAAAAAGGGCAGTTGAGATGTATTGAAGTCAGAATCAAAACTCACTCGTAAAATGGAAGTTCACATCAGGAAAGTTGTCTTGTACCATTTGCAGCCATGACTTGGACTCAGCCATAAACACCAGCTTTCCATCCTTATCCTTAGCGATGTGTCTTTGCTTGGAGTCAATAAACTCCTGTAGCTTTTTCGGGTCGTCAGATGAAATCCAACAGGCTTTGTAAAGTTGCATTCCGGCAAACTCACAGGTGGCACCATACTCATTCTTAAGTCTGTGCTGAATCACCTCAAACTGTAGCTGCCCTACAACACCCACAGCTTTGCGGCTTCCCAACTGAAAGTTAAAGAGTTGCGCCACACCTTCGTCCATCAGCTGATTCAGCCCTTTCTCCAACTGCTTGGTTTTCATAGCGTCCTTATTGATCACCTCTCGGAAAATCTCGGGAGAGAAGCTGGGGATGCCCCGGTACATGCCTTTGTCACCATCGGTGAGGGTGTCACCAATTTTAAAGTTGCCGGTATCATAAAGACCGATAATATCACCCGGATAGGCCTCATCAATGGTTTCCTTATCCTGGGCCATAAAGGCCGTGGCCTGAGAAATCCTGAATTTCTTATCCTGACGGGTATGGTAGTAATTGGAGCCTCTTTGAAATTTGCCAGAGCAGATTCTCAGGAAGGCAATTCTGTTTCTGTGCTTGGGGTCCATGTTGGCATGGATCTTAAACACAAAGCCGGTGAAGTTCTTATAATCAGGCTGGATCTCAGTCTCATCCAGCATTCTGCCTATGGGTTCAGGAGAGAACTGCAGGAAAGAATCTAAAAGCTCCTTTACACCAAAGTTGTTGACCGCAGAGCCGAAAAATACAGGCGCAACATCTCCATTGAGGTAAGCCTCTACATCCAGAGGCCCGTAAAGATCATCCAGCATTTCTACATCTTCTCGTAGCTGTGCTGCATGACTTTCTCCAACAAACTTCTCAAGTTCAGGGCTATTGATATCTTCAAATTTGGTACTCTCCTCATGGAGCTGCTGCTTGCCTGCCTGGAAAAGGCGCAGACTCTTATCGTAAAGACTGTAAACTCCCTGGAAACTCTTACCCATACCGATGGGCCAGCTCAGCGGATGCACGTTGATCCCCAGCTTGCCCTCAATTTCATCCAGCAGATCATAAGGGTCTTGCCCTTCACGGTCCAGCTTGTTGATGAAAGAAATCACCGGGGTTTTTCTCATTCGACAGACCTCCATCAGCTTTTCAGTCTGAATCTCAACGCCTTTCACACAGTCGATTACCATTACCACAGAATCCACAGCCGTAAGCGTACGGTAGGTGTCTTCAGCAAAGTCCTGGTGACCGGGTGTATCCAGCAGGTTGATTTTCATGCCCTCGTATTCAAAGGCCATGACCGAGGTAGCGACAGAGATACCTCTCTGCTTCTCAATATCCATCCAGTCAGAGCGGGCGTGCATATCGATTTTATTGGACTTTACCGCTCCCGCTTTTTGAATTGCACCACCGAAGAGTAACAGCTTTTCCGTCAATGTGGTCTTACCCGCATCGGGGTGACTGATGATTCCGAATGTCCTTCTCTTTGCTATCTCCGCTGTCAAATCCATATGCTACTCAATTTGAGGTGCAAAGATAAAAGAAATTGACTCTTGAGTTGGGATGAGCTACGGTTAAACGACATTTTGTTGTAGCTGTTGAAAATTGCGAAAACCGTTCGGTCGAGCCCAAAGTTTGCGTCTCGTCAACCTGGTGTGCAACCCCTGACACTTGCTGGCGTCAATTCGTTATGAAGAAGAAAGAAAAATCCTGGAGGTTGTTGTGGGAATTGCTCACGGTAGCGTTGGGGGTGTTTTTGGCGCTTTTTGTCAATAATTTCACTGAAAGGAATAAAGAAGCCCGACTTGTGGACAAGGTAATAGCTGGTTTGGAAAGGGAAATTGCACAGAATGAGCAAACGGTTAAGCGCTCATTGGATTTTCACGTTGAATTTTTACAAGCTCTTGAAACTGGTACTGATGATCTGGTATTGCAGTTAAATACAGCTCCCATCATCAAAAGTGCCTGGGATGCTGCTAAGAGCTCAAATGTGCTCCATTTGCTGGACTATGACTTGTCACTGGCTTTCTCCGAAGTTTATAGCTGGCACGAAGAATACGACAAGCTTAAATTCCTGTCAGATCAGGCTCTTTATTTTGTGCGGTTTTCAAATAATACCTACAGCAAAGCAGCCTATTTGAAACGATGGGAGTCGGCATTTCAGGACTTCCAATATGCGGAGGAGGAACTGTTGGCCAGGTATAAACAAGCGCTGCGTATGATTGAGGCTGCTGGTAGAGGTAGAGCTTAGTTAAAAGCGATCTCGTCAATAAACATCCAGGCAGGTGTGTCTTTGCCCGGGTGCCACTCAGGCAGGTTACCATAGTTTTTGGCCCTGATCTGAATGTGCCTGAGGTTTTGTGTATCGAAAGCCAACTCGTGAATAATCATATGCTTGGGCTCCGGACCCTCTGGCCGGCCCAGGTCGAGCGTCTGTAGCTTTGTGAGCTTCCCGGCTTCTGAACCACCCCAGATTTCTAAGGAGGTAGGTGGAAAAATCCAGGAGCCAATATCATCCAGCGTGCTGATGAATACCGCACTGATCTCCCTGCTTTGTCTTAATTCCACGTCCACAATCAGGTCATCTCCACCAAAGCCCAGCCATTCGCCATCCCTGAAATTCTCGCTGCCCTTTCTCAAATCGAAAAGTGTTGTAACCCCTTTGGCCTTGTAGCCGCCCTTGGGGCCGTGTTTGAGCACCGTTTGTTTAATGCCATTGTCCACTACCTTGATAAATACCTGTTCGGTCACCGGGCTGTCTTCCCAGCCTTCTTTTTTAGCAAATACACTCAGTTTTCCACTTTGCGTCAGTTTTATATGGCCATTCTCCAGCGGCTGTGGTTCTTCATTGCCTACGTGATAAAACAAACTGGTTTCTGAGAGATTATAAGAGACGTCAACGAATATTTCTTCATTAAAAAAGGTAGACGCATATTCCAGTTTTGGTGCTGCCAGTTCTGCTTTTGTAAACTCAGAATCCTCTGCCAACCCACCATCAATTTTAATATCGGGGTAGGAGGTTTGAAGGGCTGTCAGTTCCTGGCTGGATAGGTCGGTTTGCCACAGGTAGAGCTGATTGAGCCCCGATAACCGGGCCATTTGTGAGGCACCTTTGTTCGTGATGTTTGTACTATAAAGATTGAGGTATTCCAACTGCTTTAATTTGCGGATGGCCGAAACCATGCCGTCATCAGTTTCGGTATTGTCGAGGTAGAGCCTGTGGAGGTTTTCATACCTGGCTACTTCTTTCAGAATGGATTTGTCTATGTGACTACCACCCAGATCGAGCGTGTAAATCTGCTCACTGATCTTGCGAAGCTTTTTAAGCTGCGAAGCTTCCAGGCCCTTTTTTTGTCCAAGGTACACCTCGATATATGGCTTGTCCGCTTCTATTTGCTTCACATTCAGGCCACTTTCATTCAGGAAAGTGAGCAACTCAGGATCGGCAAAATCAATATCGATTTCTTCCTCAGGGGCAAAGTAGCTGGCGAATACTGCCTGAATGGGGTCGTTTTGGTCGACTTCATTGACAAGGGAGGTAAAGGAGGCTCCTGTTTCCACCCACCATGAGAGCAACTTTACTTCTTCATTGCTCAGCTGGGTTTTGCCCTTCGGAGGCATATGCAATTTTTCCTCCATGGGTAACAGCAGGTGACTGATCAGTTTGCTGTTCTTCAGGTCTCCTGGTGTCAGTATGGAACCTGACTCACCCCCTTTGAGCATACCCTCGCTTGTGTCCAACAACAGACCGCCCTTAAGCTTGTTGGGGTTATGACAACTCGTGCATTTTGCATCCAGCACTGGTTGTACTACCTGAGTGAATACAGGCTCCTGAGCGTTGAGGAATAATGTCTCAGGTGTTTCGAAAACCTCTGTAAGAAAATCTTCTCCGTGCGTTAGAGAGGCCCCATAATGTCCGGTAATTACCAGGAGCACTACCAGTACGCTGTACAACGGTAGCACTGCATTTTTCAAGCGTTCGCGCAGGTCAATCAGCAAGACCACAATGAGGGAAGTAGCAAGCCCGAACCATTTATGGAAGACGAAGCTGTCTCCTGCATAGCCTCCGTTTACTGAAAGAAGATAACCTGCAATGGCGGAAATAACAGCTGTGTATGCCCCCAGCCAGAGCAGTAAGTGCGCTCCCTTTGAAAAATCTCCTTGCCCTTTTTTTGCCAGTATTTCAAAGAGTAGGGCGATAACGAGTAAGGCAATAGGAAAGTGTAGTACCAGGGGGTGAAGTCTTCCCAAAAACTGAAATATGGCAGCCAACTCTGCAATGGGCAGTAGAAAGAGCAGTACCAGAATGGCATTGAGGGTCCAGAGCAGACGTGCGAATATTTTTTTAGAGATGCTCATGCTACCTGATAATGATTTCGTCCATGAAGATCCATCCTGCATTTCCCTTACCAGGATGCCATTCAGGAAGTTCTTTCAATGGTTGAATGACGAGTTGAATAAATCTGCATTTCTCATCCGAGGTGGAAATACGATAATATACCTTGCCAGATGGATCCATTTGTTTTTGTGCCGCGATGTCCAGGGCAGGGCAGGGAGTAAAGCTCTGCCCATCTATTGAGAGCTTGCTACTTACCGATGTCGGAGGCATGATCCAGGCACCGGCAGCGGTCAGGGTGCTGAGTAGGATTTCGTCTACTTTTTTTGCCTTACCTAAATCGATTGTTAATGTAATGGGACCTTTGTTGTAGCCAAGCCACTTGCCATCGCGAAAGTTGAGAGAACCGGCCTGCTGATCTATCAATGTACTGCCTCCATCTCCGGCATAGGCCGCAGGGGGCTCAGGAGTAATCTTGATGGATTGGATTTTCTCGCCAAGCTTGTGCACGGCTGTTGTGATGGTTTCAGAGGGTAAGAAACCGGTTTTGAATGCCTTCACCTTAACGACTCCACTCTTTTTAAGCTTTAGCCCTTTCTTATAGCGCTTTGACGTTTCTGTGGGCTCAGTTCCATCCAATGTATAGTAAAGGTTCGCGCCTTCAAGTCTGAAGTCAACAGTAACACCTGCCTTTTTTTCAAAGAAACCTCCTCCATCTACCCTGATCAGTGGTTTGCTCAGCTGGTATTGCTGGGCGGATAGTATGCATGTGCAAAGAAGCAGGAATAGGAAGCTAACAATCTTTAATCTCATATCCTGTTCAGTTTATAAGGATATACATTTCCTGAATTCCACTGGGCTACGTACATGTTTTCATCGTCATCTATGCATACATCATGCGGGTAGATAAAAACCTTCATGGTTTGGTACATTTCATCAGGAATCTTACCGGTATAGGTAGGAGTACTACCCGCCAGGTTGGAGACTACTTTGTTTTCTTTATCGAGAATGGTGACAAAACCTGAGGGGTCATCTCCATAGGCCCGCGACTTCAGTACTGCCGCGTAGAGAAAGTCACCGTGGATCACCGGGCGACAGACATGAGCTCCCGGCAGGGGAATGGTTTCCATATACTCGCCTGTCAGGGAGTAACGCTTGAAAGCATTCTCTTCTCTGGCAGATACAATCAGACAGGGATCATTGATGTTACGCGTATCAAGGCAAATGCCGTGGGCGTTTTGGAGGTTGGCGGGGCCATTACCTCTGCCACCAAAGCTTCTGATAAAGCTGCCACTGTGAGAATACTGGCTGATCCATTGCTCCCCGTAGCCATCTGCTACATAGATATCACCATTGGGGCCAATGGCCACTTCTGTTGGGATGTACTGCTCCGGTTTTTGGTAGTGGCCCGATTCTTTAGGGTAGTCCAGCACCATCACCACTTTGCCATCGATGGTAGTTTTAATGACCTGATGTCGATTGTTGTCAGAGATGAAAAGGAAATCTTCTCCATTTTCTTTGGAGAGTGTGAGCCCGTGAGCTCCGGGATACTCAGTACCCCAGGTTTTGAGTAGTTTTCCTGACTTATCGTACACCAGGACATTGTTTTTAGTCTCGTTGGTGAGCAGCAATATTCGCCCTTGAGAATCCTGCACCATTTCGTGACAGTCTTTTACCGGATACTGTTTTGGGTTGAGGTTGCCCCAGTTTACATCTAGATTGTATTGATGTGAATTATGTCCGAGCACCAGCTCATCCGTCCTCTCAGGAATGATAAGAGGAGGCATGGCCGCTATGCCCGTTGCTGCGATCAGCGTCTTTTGTACAAAAGTTCTTCTGTCCATTTGTCAGGCAAGTAAATCGTGTATGACATTACCACTTACATCAGTCAGGCGAAACCTTCTTCCCTGGTATTTATAAGTCAGTTTTTCATGGTCTATGCCCAGCAGGTGAAGCATAGTAGCCTGAAAGTCATGAACGTGAACAGGGTCTTTTGCGATATTATAGCCAAAGTCATCGGTCTCTCCATAAGAGATACCCGGCTTAACACCGCCACCGGCCATCCAGATGGTAAAGCTTCTTGGGTGATGATCTCTTCCGTAATTGTTTTTTGTCAATGCCCCCTGGGAGTAGTTGGTACGGCCAAACTCACCACCCCAGATAACGAGGGTGTCATCCAGCATACCACGCTGTTTCAGGTCCATAATCAGGGCTGCCGAAGCCTGGTCTACATCTTTTGCCTGTTTCTGTATGGCACCCGGCAGGTTGTCGTGCTGATCCCAGCCCATGTGATAGAGTTGTATAAAGCGTACATCACGTTCGGCCAGTCTGCGGGCTAGCAGGCAGTTGGCAGCAAAAGTGCCGGGCTGAGCTACATCTGCACCATACATACGGTAGATGTGGTCAGGCTCACTGGAAATGTCCATGGTTTCGGGTACGCTGGTTTGCATACGGTAGGCAAGCTCATATTGAGCAACCCTGGCATTGATTTCAGGGTCACCAAACTCCTGAGAATGGATGGAGTTCAGCTGAGAAAGGTGATCCAGCATATTCCTGCGATCCATCTTTGACATACCCTTAGGGTCTTTTAGGTATAGAACAGGATCCTTGCCAGAGCGAAATTGTACTCCCTGATGTACGGAGTTTAAGAAGCCATTTCCCCAAAGTCTTGAATAAAGCGGCTGTCCCTGAGGGCGTCCACTCCCGCGGGATAATAGCACCGAGAAAGCCGGAAGGTTGTCATTGTCACTACCCAGGCCATAACTCAGCCATGATCCCATACTGGGCCGACCGGGTTGCTGAGAACCCGTCTGAAAAAAAGTAATGGCAGGATCATGATTTATGGCTTCGGTATGCACACTCTTGATAAAGCAGAGCTCATCTACCACCTTAGAGGTATAGGGCATAATGTCACTGACCCAGGCCCTGCTGTCTCCATACTGTTTAAAGTCGAAAACCGAACCTGCCAGGGGGAAAGAGCTCTGCCCCGAGGTCATGCCCGTAAGGCGTTGCCCATTCCTTACCGACTCAGGTAATTCCTGCCCCATCATTTCGCGAAGCTTAGGCTTGTAGTCGAACAGGTCGAGCTGAGAGGGACCACCGCTTTGGAAGAGATAAATCACACGCTTAGCCTTAGGGGCAATGTGCCTGAAATCTTCTGGGCCAGGGCGCTTACCTGCCAGCAGGCTGGTAGGATTGAGTAAAGAGGCAAGACCTAATCCTCCCAGGCCCAAACTGACCTTGGAAAGAAAGTGTCTCCTGTTGAGATTGTAGTGATAATCCTGTTCTTCTTTGTGCATGATCAGGTTTTTGAAATGGCCTCGTCCAGATTGAAAATAGTATTAATTACCGACATGAAAGCGGCCGCTTCAGGGGATTGGATCTCCTGCGGATACTGACCTACATCCAGGTAGTCTTTGGCTTTCTCCGGGGATCCCGTAAACCGCGTTTGTTCGGCATTAAGAAAGCTTTCAAGTACTGTTTTCTCTTCCTCAGAAGGGTTCCTCCCTAAAATTCTCTCGAATGCGAAGATCAGGCGATCGGCATTATTCTGACTGGCGGACAGCGTTTTATAGGCGAGTACTCGCGAGGCTTCGAGTATTTGAGGGTCATTCATCATCACCAATGCCTGAAGTGGGGTGTTGGTTTTCTGCCGGTCTACCTCACAAAGGTCTCGGGAAGAGGCATCGAAAGTCATCATGGAAGGTGGGGGTACGGTACGCTTCCAGAAGGTGTAGAGACTTCTGCGATAAAGAGCGTCACCATTGTCCGTAATGTAGCTTGTGAGGCCCTGACCGGAAGTTGTTTCTGCCCAGAGGCCTTCGGGCTGATAAGGTTTTACACTGGGGCCTCCTACTTCTTTATTAAGCAGCCCGCTGGCAGCCAGTACATTGTCTCGAATCATCTCAAATGACATGCGATAGCGAGGCCCACGTGTCAGCCATTTATTGGTGGGGTCTTTCTCCAGCAGTTCTTCCGTTACTTTAGAGCTTTGCTGATAGGTAGCTGACAGTAGAATTTGCTTCTGTAATTTCTTGATATCCCAGCCTGAGGCTACAAAATCATAGGAGAGGTATTCCAGCAATTCGGGGTGTGAGGGAAGGTTTCCCTGATTGCCAAAATCTGCAGGGGTATCTACCAGTCCGGTGCCAAAGAATGACTGCCAGATTCGATTGACGGTAACACGGGCAGTGAGGGGATTGTCTTCAGAGAAAAGCCACCTGGCAAGGCCCATACGATCTTTGGAGAGCTCATCTCCGAAAGGACTGATCGCTGCGGGTGTAGAAGGATAAACCTGGGCTCCCTTTGCGTCATATTGTCCCCGACTGAGTATATAAGTAGGCCTCGGGCGCACCGAGTCTTTCATCACCATTACGCTCAGGTCATCTCCATTGAAGTCTGAGGCGTTCACGAAGCTGAGAATACCTTTGAGGTCAGCTTGGGAAATTTTCAATTTGGGCTCAGGAATTTCATTGTACTCGATTCTCCCCTTTTCAGGTACTGAGTTGAAAAAGGAGAAGACACTGAAATAATCTTCCTGAGAGATGGGGTCATACTTATGGTCATGGCATTTGGCACATTCCATGGTAAGTCCCAAAAAAGCCTTGCCAAAGGTATTTGCGCGGTCAGTCACATACTCTACACGGTACTCTTCTGAAATAACGCCACCTTCCTGGGTGATTTTGTGATTGCGGTTGAAACCGGTAGCCAGTATTTGTTCCTTGGTTGGGTTGGGGAGCAGGTCTCCGGCTAACTGCCAGGTAACGAAGGTATTGTATGGCATGTTTTCGTTATAGGCTTTGATCACCCAGTCGCGCCAGGGCCACATAATGCGTTCCAGATCGTCCTGATAACCATGCGTATCGGAGTAGCGGGCCAGGTCGAGCCAGGCGGTAGCCATATGCTCTCCATAGGTAGGGGAGGCCATTAAGGCGTCTACTGCTTTCTCGAAGGCCTTTTCAGAATTGTCGGCCATAAAGGAGGTCCTTAAGTCATCGGCAGGAGGCAAGCCTGTCAGATCAAAGCTGGCTCTTCTTAGCAGCCTTTCCTTACTGGCCGGGGTGGCAGGAGTAAAACCTTTCTCCTCGAATTTCTTAGCGACAAACCTGTCAATCGTGTTTTGCGTCCAGTCGGTGCGTTTAGGAGTTTCAGGCTCTTCTACTGCAATAAACGACCAGTGCTTTTTCCATTTGGCCCCTTGAACGATCCACCTGGAGATTAGCTTTTTCTCATTTTCAGAAAGGCTGAGGTTAGAGGCAGGGGGAGGCATGACTTCATCCGGATTGTCGGAGAAAATCCGATGCACTACCTCCGATTTTTCAGTATTACCAGGTACGATCCCAAATACATCAGGCCTGTCCTTCATTGCTTTAAAAGCACCTTCTTCAGTGTCGAGCCTGTAACCGGATTCACGCTTTTTAGCGTCTGGTCCATGGCAGGCAAAGCAGCGATCAGACAGGAGTGGTCTGATGTGCAGGTTGAAGTCTACCTGGGCAGGCAGATAGTCATTGCCGGCTTTGGCCGTCATTCCCGGGGGTAAGGAATTGCCTTCCTTTTGTCCGCAGCTTTTTAATATCACAAGGCCGATGAATAACAGTCCCACAATGCCGGCATGCTTTAGTGTAATTCCAGATGTTTTGACTTTTGTCATAGCTGTTCTGAATTTAACCCGGATTATGCATTGTAACTTTGTAATGAGTAGTCAAATCGCTAAGAATCAGGGTGCTTTATTAATTTATGCATAGCAGGGCTATGGTTAAATTAAAAAGCTCATTTATTTCACGGATTCACCGCAAATTGGCTACGGAATATATTTTCTAATGCGTATTCCGGGTTTATCTATTCAAGAGCATCTAAAGAAGGGTGTTAGGTTTAGTAGGGGGGTTAATGAATGGGTTAATAACTGATATTTGATTGAAATTATTTCAAAATATCATTGAATTGGATGGGGTAGGGCTCCTGGTATAGGTTTTTATACCTTTCTGCAAATTGCTCATAGGCCGACTTGGCGTTGCCTACTTTTTTAAGATTCACCAGACTTTGAAGTAATTGATGAAGGGCTTCATCATGTACGGGATCGATGTTGAGTACGGCCCTGGAAATCTCTACAACCTTCGTCCAGTTCTTTTGAGCTTTCGCCTCTTCAGCTCCTGACATGAGGTATTGAATAAGCTTGAAATGGATGTCTACTTTGAAGGCATCAAGCCATTGGTAAGAGGTGCTGGGCAGTAACATACCGGCATCCGCAATGCTAATGAGCGCATCCAGATCGTTTTGTTGAATAGCCGTTCGTGCATGATACAAATCACAATCATTTACACTTTGAAAAAGGATGGACCAGCGGTTTTCCTTAAAGCTCACTTCTAACGTGGCAATAGGACTCAGTGCCTGCCTCAGCTTTTGCAGGTTTACTCCTCTATTGTTTTTGGCACTTGAAGGTGAGGCATCCGGCCAAAGTACTTCTGTAAGTTGTTGGGTAGGGATACCGTTCTTGTCGGTAAGAGTATGCAAAAGGATCAACAGAAATAGCTCTTTCAGCTTTGGGGAGAGCTTGGGAGTGAGATTATTCCCTTGTGAGTCATTGACCTTAAATTCTCCCATCACAGAAATGGCATAGGTTGAAGCTTTAGCGGGTACTGATGCCAAGGGTTGAGATGTCAATGGCTGTCCTGCTTTCTGTTTTTTAAGGCCAAGTATCAACAGGCCGATGAGCAGTGTCGCTCCTGGAATGATTAAGTGCCAGGGAATGTCGGCTTCCTCTGATAGCTGACTCGAAATGGCCAGCGGTGGAAAGGAGATGGTATGGATTTTTACCTCTGCATTGTCAGGATCAGTATTGATTCGGAGTACGGAAACCAGTTCTTTGGTTTGGGAGGCATAGTATAGGAAAAGATTATAGTCCCCGATATTCCTGATTTCAAAGGGTAGTTTTTCCTCCAGGTCAATTACCCCAACCTCAGGCCGATTGATGCTTATCTTTAGAAGCTCGAGGGTTTTTACCCCATCCAGGTAGTCATGACCAATCGCATAAATGGCCGAATCTTCCTTGTGAAGTACCATGCTGGAAGATGGCAGATAAGGGGTTTCACCAGGTGCGCGACCCCATAGCTTCTTCATGGAGCTGTCATTGAGGTTTAGCAGGTAGAGGTCACTGAGGTTGTCAAAACCTGATTCCTGTTCACCTGATTCGTTTCCGTAGCCTCCATAGATGTAATACTCTCCCGAATTGTAACCGGCAGTAGCTCCCAGCATAAAACGTGGTTCAGGTATATCTCCCTTAAGGGGAATTTCAACCCATTGGCGGGCCTCAGGGTCAAATTCCAGTAGTTTGTTGCGTGCTTCGAAAAAGCCATATCCCGCAAAGATCATGGGCTTGCCGTTGAGTGCATTTTCAAGAGGTGCGTGCTGCCAGATATAAATCGGAGGTGCCTCCTGTGTTCCTGTATTCTCCCAGCTTTCGGTGGTTTTGTTGAACAGATAACCATGCTCAGGTCCCAAATCATAGGCATAAAGTTGCTGCTGCTGTGTGCTGTAGATAGCTGCCTGGGTACCCTGATCTTTCGGAAAGCTGTTCTTCGGAGTGAATTCCACCTTGTTCCGACTGGCCAGATTGTAGATGGTTATTAGATTTTCTTCTACGATATAGACTTCGTCTTTAGTCTTATCGAAGGCAATGCCGGGGATGGGCCGGGCAGGTTGTGTATACTGAGATTGCCACCGTTGGTGCCCGTCAATGATCCATTCAGGGTCCTGCACCTCTATCTTGTAACTACCCTTTTCGGAAGAAAGCACTGGACCCGGTTCTTTTTGGAGAGGCCATGCATAGTCATTGTCATCAACCTCAAGTTTCAGGTCTTTGATGGCAAAGCGTGGAGTTGCCACGGAGGAGGGCAAACTGTATGGGCTTCTGCCGAAGACAGGGTTTAGAGCTTCGATAGATTCAAGCAAGGGGCTTTGGAATTTAGTTTCCTGGCTGCCAATGGTTAAGTCAAGAACTCCGCTTTCTTTGTTTAAGCTGACCGTAGTTTTGAGCCAGCTGTTTCTTACCAATTGATTCGCTGGTACAATGATCTCGGCACCCTGCTCCTGGCCGTTGATGGTAAGTTTAAAGACACCTCCGGTTACGTCCCCTTCTCCCGGCTTATAAAGCAAGTCGATTCGGGTGGAAGCATCTGCCGAGGAGAAACGCAGTATATAGCCCAGCTCTGATGCCCGCCAGAAAGATATGTCAAAATCAACCTCCAGCGTATTTTGGAATGCTAATGGTTTTTCAGGGCTTAGATGGAGTGAAGAGCGTGTGGCAATCGGGCTTTCGTAAGAACGAAAAAGCAGGCCACGGTCATTTTGAGACAGGACACTGTGACAGAGACCGACAAGAAGCAGAAGAATATAACTTACCTGTGCGCAGCGCATATTTCAAAACTATCGGAAAATGCCGGAAAGGACCATTATAATCTGTTTGTTCTACTAATTCTCTTCTCCCGGTTTGCGCTTTCGCTTCCATCTTTTATGCGTCCACAACCAGTATTGAGGGTCTTCCAGTATTTGTTTTTCAAGTCTCGAAGTATGAGCCTTTGTGATTTCTCCATACTCACACTGCGATGGATCATCAAACAGCACTTCCATGTCAAATTCATAATGGCCACGTTTCACCTTGGTGATTCCTCCGAATATGACAGGTGAATTTTTCTCCTTGGCAAACTTTTCAACACCGAACATGACGGCAGTGTCTTGATTGAGGAAATCCATCCAGTATACTTTTTTAGCAATACTGGGAGATTGGTCAGCGCCAAAAATGGTGCAGGTAAGCTTATCATCAGTGGCAAAGTACTCTCTGACTTCTTGTCGTGAGATCATCTTCAAGCCAAATTTTCCGCGAGATGAAAGAAATTTGGCATCCAGAAATTTATTGCCCAGCCTGTGATAAATGGCTACTGCTTCGTGCTGGATATAACCCGGAATACCTACTGCCAGCATTTCCCAATTGTTGTAGTGTCCGCCTACCAGCAAAACGCTTCTTCCTTCGTTTACATACTTGTCAAGAACTTCAGGGTTATTGACCTTAAACCTTGCCATGGCTTCCTCTTCGGTAATGCTGAAAATCTTAAAGCTCTCAACAATGATATCCGCAAAATGATGATAGAACTGACGTCTGAGCTGAGTGATTTCCTTTTCAGTTTTGTCAGGAAAAGACTTTCTCAGGTTCCGATTGACCACCTTTACACGATACCTTCCCAGCTTATAGCCAAAAAAATAGGCCAGATCAGAGATGATATAAAGTGCAGAGAAGGGAAGTCGGGAAATGGGCTTGACGAAGAGATGAAATAGAAATGCGGTCATGGCAATTAATACAAGGCCGCAAGGTATGTATTCTGTGTGACAGTTGAGACGGATGAGCTACTACCCGCATAGATTACTCAATTTTTATAAGCCGCAACCGTCTCTTTTCTCAGGGTATGCTCCAAATAGTCTTTGTTATTGCTGTCGGTCTTGATGAATACATTGGCCACGCGGCTGCCATCCCCAACACCATCCCGGTACATCAGAAAATCCGGTGCTACGATTTGAGCAGCTACTCCCGGGCCGTCATTGACAGATACCAGAAGTGTGCTGTTTTCTCTGACAATTTGGATGGTTGTTTCTGCCGATATCCGATAGGAGCCAGTAAACCTGTCCAGTTCAGTGACTGTCAATTCCGGGGCCTCAGGGAATTCAAAGAGGCTGTCATCCAACGGGGTGTTGATTTCCATTTTATTGATGAGGTGTACATCGAGCTCTCTTGGAGGAAAGAACGATTCCGTTCTAAAGGAAACCCTGGTACCTGAAACGTCTCTATAGTCTCGGTAAAATCTGATGTTCTCGGCCCTGCCCTGACTCGTCTCGATGTACCTTCGCATCTTGAAAATCAGCCAGGTACTGGCATTGAAATAAACTTCCTGTGTGGAATTCTCTGAGATGTAATCTACCCGATGAAGGGTCAGACCCTCTTCACTGATTGTTTCTATGTATTGCACTGCTACTCCTCGTTCTTCCAGGGTAAACAGATAAGGGAAATCTTCACCACCAGAATTTCTGTGTTCTTCTGGTGGCTGCCGATAGGGGTGTAGTGCTCCATCGTTTTGAGTCCAGGAGCTGGAACCATTGCTTGCAAAAATGAGTCTTTCACCATAGCCTTCACCCCCCGGAGGCGATACATAATGACTTTTAGAAGGAGATTTTTCATAAGAAAGGTAGGGGCTGGATCTGAAAAGGCTATCGTAGATATAAATGAGGGTAGTACCCTGAATGGTTTTAGAGCTGATACCTCTTAAGGCCTCTTCTCCGCCATAGGCCTCTATGGCATTGGCAATGATGCTTTCGGCAGTCAGGTCATTTTTTACCCAGGTACAACCGGGCATGAGCGAAGTGAGCAGTACGAGGCAAAGAATGTGTCTTTTCATCAGGAAGATTTTTTCAAACCTACGCTCAGTTGAGGGCTCGGTTGACATGCATAACCCCTGACTTTCTCTCATCCGATAGTTTGAGAGAAGTGGCTTAGCTAACCTGAATCTCTTTTTTGAATTGATTAGGCGTTTGCCCCGTGAACTTGCGGAAGGCTCTGTAAAATGAAGCTGTGGAATTGAAACCTGCGGCTTCGGCAATGGCTTCCAATGTATAACGTGCCGACTCCGCTGATGAAATAAGCCTCTTGGCCTCTTCGACCCTGTAACGGTTAATATGATCCGGAAAATTTGTGTTCAACTCATGATTAAGTGCAGAGGAAAGGTGATGTGTGCTGGTAGACAAAGCTTTGGCCAGCATGGGTAAAGAAAGGTTGGGGTTGAGAAAGGCCTTGTTGGTTATCAGCTCCTCTTTCAATTGCTGCAACAGCGGCTCAGGAGGACGGACTGTTTTAGCAGGTTGGCTTTTGAGCCCGGCCAGGTGCGGGGGTGCATCTTTCAGGTTGGTATAAGCCAGTGCCAAAATGGCAAGGGAGCTGGCAGTAGTGGCAAACTCCCAATAGTACTGATGTAGCCAGGGCAGGCTGCCTGAGAGATAATAGGTGGTTACATTGAAGAGCCAGATTGTGAGATAGATGCAAATAATGATGAGCAGACGTTTTGTCTGTTTTTGATCTTTTTGCCTCAAAGAAGACTGGTTGCTGAGTTGTTTGCGAATGATTGCGATACTGATGACAAGATAAATGAAGGGGTGCAAATGCCACATCACTCCATACCATGATACCAGGTCGGGAGTCATTACTTGTCCGAGATCCAGGCTTTGATAATAGCTGTCGAGAAAGGCTGTTTTTTCTGCCGTGGTTTGGCTGTAGGTCGGCCACATTTCCAGCTGCTTGATCACAAAGGGTAACAGGTGCAACAAATGAACAGGCTTGAGTTTGCTTTCAGGCTTTAGGTAGAAGATGACATAAAAGAGGATGAGCGGACCTTTAACGTAAGTAAAGGCCGAGCCCAGCCCCAACAGAAAAGGGAAGGAGTAAAAGAGTCGCGTATGAATCAGCATGTCGTGAAACAGATCGAAGCTGAAGATGAATAGCAAGACGATCAGGAATGGAGAGGACCTGCCCGCCAGTTTTCCACGGTTGATGTAAATGGCCGCCAGTACCAGGGCCTGACCAATGGCTATAATATTTATGACAGATGCTAAATTCAATTTGCCCAGTGGTGCAGTTAAATGATTATGTCTACTGCCGAAGCAGACAATAGGTTATGACAAATACTGAGAAATGGCTTTTTCTCCCGGTGGTTTGGTCATGAGGCTGATGACAAAGAAAAGCAGTAGGGCGACCAGAAAGCCGGGTAATACCGGATCAATGCTGGCATCTCCAAAGGCCTTCCAGAGCATGGTAATGGACACACCGCCTATCATGGAGGCAATTGCGCCCTGTTTTGTCGCTCTTCTCCACCAAAGGCCGATTACTACAGGTACAAAGAACCCGGCTGCCATCAGGGCTGAGAAAAGTACCACGATAAACTGAATGAGCTCACCCTCGCCAATGCCGCTGATGATGAGGAACAGCGGGATAATACCCACAATGAAAATGCCGATGCGTGCCACTTTGAGACGCTCTTTCCGGGTGGCATTGGGTTTGAATGCAGACCGGTAGATATCTTCTGACAAAGCTGATCCTGCTACGAGGAGCAGGGAATCTACGGTAGACATCATGGCAGAGGTAATGGCTGCCAGCATAAGTGTGCCAATAAAGGTAGGTAAGACAGCCTTGGCAATGATTGGCATGGCCATATCGCCAGTAGGCAGTGTTGGGAACAGTACCATACCAGAGAGGCCTAATATAAAGACCAACAGATTGATAATGGTCACTACCAATACGGTGAGCAGTATGCCTCTGCGAATAGTCTTCATGTCTTTCATAGCATAGAGCCGGGTGACCTTTTCGGGGGTGGAAACAGAGCCCAGAAAGAAGGCAAGGCCCAATGTAAAGAGCAACACTGCCGGCATGCCCTCCCAGGTAAAGGCTGTAGGCTTAATGGCCTCTACGTAAGAGAGTAAATTGCCCAACGAGTCGAAATGCCTTATGGCGAGTGGAACCGATACCACAGCTCCGATGCACATGATGATGAGTTGAAGAAAATCGGTATATACTACGGCTATCATGCCTCCTACTACTGTATAGGCAAGTAATATGACGGTGAAAATCACCATACCGTTTAGTTTGGGAATACCGAAAACGATATTGGCAACCAGGCCTCCGGCAATGATTTGCGCCTGGATATATACGATGGTGGCGATCAGAATAATGACTGCGGCTACCGCCCGGGCCTTTTTGCTTTCATAGCGAGCCTCCAGAAAGGCGGGTAAGGTAAGCTGTTTTACTTTGGTGAAACGAGGAGCCAGCACTGCCGCCATAAACCAATAGGCGAGGGGAATGGAAAGCACGACCCAGCCAAATGACCAGCCTACTGAGTAGATGACTCCGATGGTGCCGATAAATGTTCCTGCACTCGTATGAGTAGCTGCCATGGTGGCACCCCCTACGAGCCATCCCAGTTTGCCACCAGCAATCCAATAGTCCGACTCGCTTTTAGTACGCTTCAGGCTATACCAGCCTATGCCGAAGATAATAAGGAAGTAACATGTGAATATGGTCAGCTGCATACGCTCAGCGATTCTTCTCTTTGCGTTCTACATACTTCATCCAGATCACATAGCCGATTGCGATAGTGCCAAAAACAGCAAACAATCCCCAGAATGCAAAACCGACTGCTATGATCATACTTGTTTGATTTTTTTCCAACCGAAAAAGAGGAGTACCAGCAGCACCAGAATGACAGCTCCGTCTACAAAATTCATCATGCTGAAAACCGGTTTGGCTCCAGTGCCTCCCTTCAAGGTAATGACAGAGGGGATTGCCTGTAACGATAAGCGATGTACTGTTGATTGTTCGGTGTTTTCAACAGACCAGGTTTGAGCAGGGAAATTTTCGTGAATCTGCCATTTCGTATCTATTTCAATAGCGGCAGTGAAAAGGTTGTTGATATCAGAGGCCGATGGGATGTCAGGATAAACGATCGGAATGGTCAGCTTGAACCTGTCTTCAGAAGAGAGAAAGGGTACGCGATAAAACACCGTCAGCTCCGAGCCGGTTGGCATGCCTCTGACTTCTGTCAATTTGCCAGACATGATTTTGTTACTCCCCTTAAAAGCTATTCGTTGAACACCTCCCTGCCCGGTTTTAAAATAGACGGAATTAGCAATAGGAGTATCAAAATTCAACACTTTTAATGTGATATTTGAGCCTAGAGGCTTGGCAAACTGGTAAGTAATACTCAGGTTGAATGAAGCCGATTTGGCTGTCTCTTCCACATAAAAGTCCAGCGTTGCTTTTGTGACGCTGTTCTCTTTCGTTTGTGCCTGTACATGCAAGCTTCCTGAGAGTAATAATATGATCAGACAATAGCCCCTCATTATCACCACACCTCTCTTAGCAGCCTCATCGCATTACCGCCTATTACTTTAATGATGTCTTCGTCTTTATAGTCATGTTTTACCAGCCAGCGAATGATGTTGTAAGAGCCCTCTGTCGGATTCTCAAGCCCCTTCACATATTCAACTTCATCATATTCCATACCCGCCTGCTGGGTTTTACTGGCTTTAAGAGAAAGTGCCTTTGTATAATAATGATGCAGGCCAACATGGTCGCCATAAATGGTATCAGGGCCAAAGCCAACGTGATCTATTCCTACCAGGTCTTTGATATACTCAAAGTGCTCCATGTAGGCATCCAGGTTATGCTCGCGTTTGGTAGGGGTGAGGGTAGTGTGTGGGGCGGCTTCCACGCCAATGAGCCCTCCTTTAGCAGCACAGGCGGTCATCACCTCATCAGGAGCCAGTCTTTTGGTGTTCCATAAGGCCTGTGCGCCAATATGACTGAGAATGATAGGCTTCTCGCTTACTTCTATCGTGTCCAGTGCGGTTTGATCCCCCGTATGGGAGCAATCTATGAGCATACCCACCTTATTCATACGCTCCACGGCCTTTCTGCCAAAAGCGGTTAGCCCGCCATCTCTAATTTCTTTGAGTCCATTACCCAGTGCATTTGATTCACTGTAGGTAATACCCAGGGCTCTTACTCCAAACCCATAGAGCAGGTCTATTCGGTCGAGCTCATTTTCTATCATGGCAGCACCTTCCATAGAGGCCACCCAAGCCATTTTGCCTTCGCGATGTGCCCGTTCAATATCCTCTACTCCTTTACAGTGAATCAGAAAATCCTGATGTGCAATATCGCAAAGGCGCATACCCAGGTCGTGTATGACTTCTGACCATTTCCAGCCGCTTTTTGAGTGAATGCGACAAAGACCATTCATAAGGTTGTCGAAAACACAATCCCAGTTGGATCTGGCCAGCCCTTCAAATGCAGTGGCCATTCTTCCTTCTCGCATATAATGAGGGGTATCGTTCACATCATCAGGAAATACTCCAAGATGCTCATGCAGAGAGATATTGATATTGTTGTCAATCAGCTTTCGGACTCGTTCTTCCTGCCCTTCATCCAGGGGTACTTTGTAGGCAGGAACTCTGTCGTCTTGTCGTGAAAGTGAAAAGGACTCATAGTCGACATCTTTTTCCAGGTATTGGAAAGATTGATAGCCGTTGTAGTTTTTGTTAAGGCTCATGTTGTGGTTGCTATACTGACGTAAAATATCGATTTGCGTCAGTTCGTCAAACCAGTTTCAGGCAGAATGGCGAACCTGCCTCCCTCTATTCTGTCAAAGTGTCATCAAATGTCAGATATATTCCTTTGGCACAGCCCTTGTTGATTGGGAGCTGTTTGAAAGAAATTATTAAAAGAATTTATAAATAGATCATGGGAAAAATTATTGGAATTGATTTAGGAACTACCAACTCGTGTGTTGCTGTAATGGAGGGTAACGAGCCTGAGGTAATCCCTAACAGTGAGGGTAAGCGTACTACGCCTTCTATTGTGGCATTCCTTGATAATGGCAACGGTGAGAGAAAAGTAGGAGACCCTGCCAAACGTCAGGCGATCACCAACCCACAGAATACCATTAGCTCGGTAAAACGCTTCATGGGCAAGAAGTATGCTAACGTGTCAGAAGAACTGAGGGGCATTTCTTACCAGGTGGAAAAAGGAAATAATGACACGGTTCGTGTAAAGATCGGTGACAGAAACTATACGCCACAGGAGCTTTCGGCTATCATTTTGCAAAAAATGAAATCTACTGCTGAAGATTACCTGGGTACTGAAGTGACTGAAGCTGTAGTAACAGTACCAGCTTACTTCAATGATGCTGAAAGACAGGCGACTAAAGAGGCAGGTCAGATTGCAGGACTGGAAGTAAAAAGAATTATCAATGAGCCTACAGCAGCTGCCCTGGCTTACGGATTGGATAAAAAAGATACTGATCAAAAGATCGCTGTGTATGATTTAGGTGGAGGTACTTTCGATATCTCTATTCTGGAACTGGGCGATGGTGTCTTTGAAGTGAAGTCTACCAATGGTGATGTTCATCTGGGTGGTGATGACTTCGATCAGGTGATTATCGACTGGTTAGCTGAGGAGTTTATGAGCGATGAAGGCATCGACCTGAGAAAAGACCCAATGGCTTTGCAGCGTTTGAAAGAAGCAGCTGAAAAAGCGAAGATTGAGCTTTCTTCTTCAGCAGCTACTGAGGTGAATCTGCCATATATCATGCCGGTTGATGGTGTGCCAAAGCACTTAGTGCGGTCTCTGTCAAGGTCTAAGTTTGAGCAACTGGCTGATAGCCTGGTACGCAGATCAATGGAGCCTGTGAAAAAAGCATTGGATGATGCCGGATATTCTACTTCAGATATTGATGAAGTAATCCTGGTAGGTGGTTCTACAAGAATCCCTAAAATTCAGGAAGAAGTTGAAGCATTCTTCGGTAAGAAGCCTTCTAAAGGTGTAAACCCTGACGAAGTAGTAGCCGTTGGTGCTGCCATTCAGGGTGGTGTTCTGACTGGAGAGGTAAAAGATGTACTTCTGCTGGATGTAACACCACTTTCATTGGGTATCGAAACCATGGGCGGTGTATTCACCAGACTGATTGAGTCTAACACAACCATTCCTTCCAAGAAATCGGAAGTGTTCTCAACAGCGGCTGACAACCAGCCTTCTGTAGAGATTCATGTACTGCAGGGTGAGCGTCCAATGGCGAAAGACAACAGGACGATTGGTCGATTCCACCTCAGTGATATTCCGCCAGCACAAAGAGGAGTGCCTCAGATTGAGGTGACCTTCGATATTGATGCGAATGGTATCATGAATGTATCTGCCAAAGACAAAGGCACAGGTAAAGAGCAAAACATCCGTATCGAGGCTTCTTCAGGACTGACTGATGAAGAAATCGAAAAGATGAAGCAGGAAGCTCAGGCGAATGCTGATGCTGATAAGGCTGAGAAGGAGAAGGTTGAAAAACTGAATGGCGCAGATGCGCTGATCTTCCAGACTGAAAAGCAACTGAAAGAATATGGTGACAAATTGTCTGATGACAACAAGAAACCTATCGAAGAAGCCTTGGCTAACCTGAAGACGGCTCACCAGAGTCAGGATATTGATTCAATCGATGCGGCTATGGAAGGCCTGAACAAAGCCTGGGAAGGTGCAGCACAGGAAATGTATGCTGCTACCCAAGGTGCTGAAGGTGGCGCGGCAGGTGCACAACCCGGTGCTGATGCCGGAGGAACTGATGCAGGTGCAGATGCTGCCGGAGGAGATGACGTATCAGACGTAGAGTACGAAGAAGTTAAGTAGTACTCGATTTAAATATAGATGTGAAAGCCCTGACGGAAACGTTGGGGCTTTTTTATGCCCGGGTACCGTGTTGCTTGGCTTGAGCGATGGCAGATTCCGAATGGTTTGTTTTTGGTAATTTTAGATGATGGATTAAGCTGATAACCTACAATGCTGCAAGTCCTTAAGAATACATTCAGTCATTTCTCTGAAAGTGAAGCTTCCCAGAAGGCTGCTGCATTGGCGTACTATACTGTTTTTTCTATGCTACCAATGATTGTGATCATTATCTCCGTTCTGGGAGCTTTTTGGGGCAAACAGGCTGTTGCAGGAGAAATCTATTTACAGTTGAAAGATATACTGGGTGATACTGCCTCACTGCAGATTCAGGAAGTTGTCAAGAATCAACATGTTCATTATAACAGCAGCATTACATGCATCATAGGGTTTGTGACTCTTTTCTTTAGCGCATCCGGTATGTTTAATCAGGTACATACCTCGTTTAACGGTATTTGGAATATAAAAGAGAGGCCAAAAAATGGAGTTATCCGATACCTGACCAAGAATCTCTCATCTATTCTGATTCTGATGCTGCTCTTTTCACTGATTCTGATCAGTACATCAATAAATAGTCTGCTAATCAAATATTCAAAAGATCTGCATACAGATTACATGCTTTTGAATGTCTATGAGCACATAGTGTCTTTCGTCATGATTGCTTTGATATTCTTTCTTATGTTTAAGTCTCTTGGTGATGCCAAAGTAAACTGGAAAGCGGCTCTCTCAGGAGGCGTGTTTACTACCCTGATGTTCTTTGGAGGAAAGATCTTAATAGGTCTGTACATAGGGCATAGCCATACCAGTACAGTATTTGGCTCAGCGAGTGTCCTGGCGCTGATAATGCTATGGGTTTATTACATCTCTCAAATTGTATTTCTTGGCGCTTCGTTTGTAAAAGTGATGAGTGATAAACTGGGATTGCAAATTCTACCAATTCACCACGCAGTTAAAGTAGAACATAGAGAGGTTGATAGCTAAATCTCCACTTTCTTTCGCTTCTACGGGGAAATTCTACACCAAGTAATTGCTGACCTGCTGCATTGGCAGAACCTATTTCAAGGCCATTTTTGAAATTGCCTAAAAAAATATCAAAAAATAGACCAGTCTGTCTAGAGAATTTGTTACCTTTATTTTCATGAATACCAAAGAACGCCTGATTGCTACTACTGCCGACCTGATAAGCCGTAAAGGGTTTAGAGGTATGGGAATCAATGAGGTGCTCTCTTTGGTAGAGGTACCCAAGGGCTCATTGTACCATCATTTTCCCAAGGGAAAAGAGAGCCTGGTATGCGAAGCTGTGAAGTATGGAGGTATGTCTCAGATGTATCGATATGCGAAAGCTTTAAAGGGAAAAGGTGCTGAAGAAGGCCTGTTGGCCATCATTGATGTGATGATTGATGACCTGGAGCGTACCAATTTTGAAGAGGCTTGTCCCATTGCGATTGTGGCACTGGAGGCTTCGGAGAGTACGGAGGATATTCGAAAAGCCTGTGACGAGATGTTTAAGGGCTGGCAGGTTGGTCTTGCCCAATGGCTGGAGAAAAGGAACATCAGTAATAGCCTCGAAAAATCTGAGCAGTTTTATGCTGTGCTTGAGGGGGGCTTTATCCTGAGCAAGGCACACCGCGATGTGAAGTACCTGGAACAGCAGAAAAAGCTGGTAGCCATGATATTGAATAGTTAAAAAAAATTTATCCATAATTAGACAGACCGGTCTGGTAAATGAAAACTTATGAACACATCTAACAAAAACCCGGAAAGTGAGAGGTTGATCCGTTTTCAGGATTGTGACCCCTTCGGTCACCTCAATAATTCAAAGTATATCGACTATATGATCAATGTGCGTGAAGATCATTTGGTTGAAGAATATGATCTCAATGTTTTTTTGATGGCCCATCGCGACAAACGCTCATGGATAGTCGGGCAAAATGAAATCGCCTATCTCAAACCTTCACAGGTCATGGAAAAGGTAATTATCCAGACGCGGCTGATCGATTTTACTGAGCGCTATGTACAGGCAGAAATGGTGATGTACGATGCTAAGAAGACCCATGTAAAGGCGGTGTTATGGACCAAATTTTTCCACTTCGATTTTAGTCTTGGCAAGGCCGTAGCTCACACAGAAGAGTTGATGAAGATGTTTGGGGAGTTACACATTGGTTTGCCTACAGACAGGGTAGAGGAGCGGGCTAAACAGCTGTCTAAGGATATAAGAAAGAGCGAGGCAATTTGCTGCTAAGCGCCAAAGAAAAAACTTCACACCCATACGGGGTTAAAGTTTGGCTAAAAGAAAAGGGTTGTCGCCAGACAACCCTTTTCTATACTCTTGATGTTTTTATTGCTAAAAGGCGCTGGCCGAGGCTGCTGCATTTACCTTGGCCGGCAGGGTTTTTTCCAGTTCACTTCTGAAACTCTGGTCGTAGATCAGAAACAGCCAGTCTTTGTACTCAGGATCTTTTACACCCACCAGGTACTTTTCTCCCTGCACTTTGATATAGCTCTTCTCCTTATTGTACTCTACGTTTTCCTTTCCAAAATTGCTTTCCAGTCTCGGAACAATAAAACCCGCAATCCCTTTTAAATCATCAGTAGTCAGCGGAAGCTCCATGTTCAGGCTGTACTTAATCAGCGCATAATCGACACCCTTCTCACTGCCTAGTGATTCTTTGTCAAGAATTTCCAGATCGTTAAATTTCAACTCTATCCCTGACATCTCCAGTAGCTGAAACATCTGAAAAAGATCTTTTTTAGGCGAATGCTCAAAGAATTTCGGATAAATTAGGTCCAGCACCTTGGTATAGCTTTTCGCCTCCATCAGACCGAGAAAGGTGTTTACTTTTCCATCTATGGCCTTGCTGTCTTTGTTATTCAGTTTCTGTGCCATGGCTCCTGTAGAAAGAAGGGTGCACATGGTTATGATCATTAGTTTTTTCATTCCGTTTATTTAAAGTCTCTTATAAAATTGCGAGTCTGAGATAGAAAGTTTTCTGGCAAGGCTTGCGAAGTTCCAAAAAGCACAGTTTACAATTGTAAATGAGCATTTTTTGAATAAGCCTGCTTGCCGCTAGGCAGGCGTAACGCAGCCAGTGGGCTTTCTAATCGGACTCTAGTTAGGTCCTTTATCTTTTGCTTCCTTACCTTTTACTCTTTCATAAAGCTGAAAGTTCTGTGTTGCCAGCCAGAAGCCATTTCCTTGTTTATATATGTCTTTATTCTTTTGCCAAACCCCGGTATAATAGTACACCCCACATCCCAGTTGCACGGCATCTGTACCATACAAGGTCTTTCGGTGCGGTGGCGAATCGATCCAACCATCGATCAGGTAGTCTGCCAGTTCCAGATAGCTTCTGAAACGATAGCCCCCGATGGACGATATGTTTTCAGCAATCAGGGGATTCGTAATACCTGCCAGTCCGGCCCTGTGTTTAGGTTCTTTTCTCTTTTTATCCTTTTTGTTAATGTGATCAAAGAAGTCTCTTTGTCCCATGGCTTTGGAATGATTCCAGGCCATTATCTCCAAATGAGGGTTATAGGGTAGTGCTTCCAGACCACGTTCCAGTCTCGCCTCGTTCGACACGAAAAAGACGGCTGCATTCAACACTTTGTAATCAATCTTCTTCAAATTAATTGGCTGGTGAAACAGTTTAAAGTCTCTGAAGTCGTTATCAGTGAGTGTTTCGTAGTATTTATCATTCCATTTTCTCTGGGCGACAGCCTGGTGACTTATGAGTAAACAGGAGACAGACAGCAGTATGGTTCTTAAAACAAAACTTCGATTCATAGAAAGACGGAAGTTACCGATTATAAAACTGTGTAGGTTTTGGAATGTTGCTTTATGTTCAAAACTTCTAAATTTGTCAAATCCGAACTATGTGTTAGAGATCGTAATGAAGGCTTAAAAAGCAATAATTCAGGTATTTATGTTGATTTGGCATAGCATCGCTATGGTGATTCGACAAATTTATGCTAAATGACTGAATTGAAGCGTATTAAGCATGTGATAGATAGTCTAATGCATATTTCAGGTTAAAAACCCCTATAGTATTGAAAGCTACCAGATACAAAACCCGTACCCTTTTTACTTTTCTCCTGACAATTTTTTTCCTCACCTCCTGTGCTGGTGGAGGCAAAGGCAGAATGAATAAGATCAATACAGTGATACAAACGGCACGTTCTTATACAGGGGTGACCTACAAGTATGGAGGCACTACCCGTTCAGGCATTGATTGTTCGGCATTGCTCTATCATTCCTACCGGAGCATTAATATCACCCTGCCCAGGGTTTCAAGGGATCAGGCAAAAAAAGGTGAGAAAGTTGCTCTGCGCGATTTAATTGTGGGTGATCTGGTGTTTTTCGCAACGGGTAAAAAGAAAAATCAGATTACGCATGCCGGAATCGTAACCGCTGTAAGAGGCAAAAAAGATGTACGCTTTATTCATGCCTCTACCAAGCTTGGTGTAACCGAGAGCAATTTATATTCAACCTATTACATTCAAAGATTCAAGAGGGCTCGCAGAGTGCTTTGATTTATTCAAACACTCTTCTATATTTGCCCTCCGTTTGGGGGATTAGCTCAGCTGGCTAGAGCGCTACACTGGCAGTGTAGAGGTCACCGGTTCGACTCCGGTATTCTCCACTAATTGAAAGGTCAGCAAATGCTGGCCTTTTTTGTTATGCAAGAATTCTACGTTTACATACTCTTCTCCCATTCAAGAGACAAATATTATGTAGGTAGTTGTGATGATCTGGAAAGACGGCTTGCAGATCACAATACAGGCAGATCTACCTATACCCGAACCGGTAAGCCCTGGGAATTGAAATATCATGAGATTTATCCTTCCAGGTCAGAAGCCCGGCAACGGGAGAATGAGATTAAGAAGAAGAAAAGTCGAAAATATATTGAATACCTGATTAGCTCAGTTGGCTAGAGTGTCCCGAGGTTGCACTCGGGAAGGTCACCGGTTCGACTCCGGTATTCTCCACTAATTGAAAGGTCAGCAAATGCTGGCCTTTTTTGTTTATATCTGATTTTACTGTTTATATCGTCTATTCCGAACTGCGTGACAGTTACTAACCAGATAGCAGCTATAATTTAGAGGAGAGATTAGCATACCATAATAAAGACCATTCACCTATATTAATGCAAGCCCTCCCGGGACCTGGTCTGGCTCTGTATTCCACCCGGGATACAATCTCTTATCGCTCAATCAGGTAGAATCCTTTATCAAGGCAAATGGTCATTTGCCCTATGTACCTAAAACTGAGATGTTGGAGAAGGAAGGACCAGCGATGTACTAATCAAAATAGGCGGTTTCTTCCCCGGCTCAATTAGTTTTTTTTAAAAAAAAGTAACTATTACTGATGACCTCTGGGTGAATTTGCAGTACTAAATCTTTGAACACTATTGAAAGTGTGAATGGCTCAATGAGAGCCTACATTTTCAAATGCATTTCAACCATAATTCTTCGTTAACCAACTCTCAATTATGAAAAGATTAGCTTTTTCTATTGTACTGACGCTTACGTCATTTTCTCTCGTAGCACAATGGACCCCGAACTCGGACACCACGAAAATTCACTTCAACGGAGGAAGTGTTGGTATTGGTGTAAGCGTTCCTGCAGACCTGCTTCATCTCTCCGGAGGTTATCTCAGAATGGAGATGTCGGGAGGAGCTAGTTTTAAGTTTGTGCCGCACGCATCAGAGAACTCACTGGGTGTTTACGATGTAAACAACAGTGCATACCGATTGTGGATTAACCCTTCAGGTTATATAGGTATTGGAACTCAAAGTCCGACAAGACCTCTGCACGTAGTTGCAGGAAATGGCGGGAATGATGTAGCCACCTTTGAAAGCACTGACGGTATCGCTAATATTTACATCAAAGACAATGCAGGTGCTTCCAGAATACTGCACGTGGGTGATCAACTGAAACTTAGAGCAAATGACACGGCTGATCAGTTGATAATCGATGGAGGTACGAATGACATTCAATTGAATAGTGATGGGCTTTTTGTTCAAGGTTCAACGCGCAATGTGGGTATAGGTACAGATGCTCCGAATTATAAGCTTGATGTAAATGGTACGTATAATGCTGTAGGAATCAGAGTCAATGCTAACGATGCGAATTCTAAGTACTTTATGGGCTCTGGTAATGTCACAGGAGATGTCCAACTCCTCAGTAGCATAATCAATGCTACGGGTAATGTTGCTGCTTATGTTAGAAATTATGGAACAGGGGGTGCACTTTCTGAAATGAATGTAGCGGGCCCATCTGCCGGAGATGCGTGGTCGGTTTATGCAGTAAGTGGATCTACAAATTGGATGGTGGGTTTGGATAACTCTGATGATGACAAATTCAAAATTGGACCCTATTTGTCACCTTCTGATGGATCGTTAATGACTATGACGACCAACGGGAAAGTGGGCATTGGTACAACCAATCCCGGGAGTCTTTTGACCCTCCAGGGAGATTGGGCCAATAGTCAGGAGCTATTGCGATTTAATCTGGAACAAGGTCGTGACTGGGTATTTGAACAGGCGGGAGCTGCCTTGAGGCTTAAATCACTGGCTTTGAAGGATTTTCATATAGAAACTACCAGTTTGAGATTGAATTATCCGGGCGATAGTTACGGTTTGATTTTTGAACCTGGAAGGGCTTCCACATTCAGAGGGGGGAAAATTATAACTACCTCCGGATTTGATCATTCTTTGACACTTGAAAACAACGGTACAGGAAATTATCACCTGAAGGTCTTGGGTACTGCCGATGCTTCAGAATATCTGGTGAATGGCACAACCTTAGGTTCTGTCATTGCCGGTAATGGCTTGTCCTGGAATGCTACTACTGGCAAGCTGGACATAGGAGGCTCAGGTCTGTCAGTTAAAGGCTCTTTGGAAGTTCTTACGGGTGAAATAGTTCTAAAAGATACAACCTACGATGTTTCAACCAATATTTATTTCGATCCAACAGGTGAAAGAGAAGGCTTAGCGGGTGTGATCTTTAATGATGAATATGGCCTGGGCTGGAAATTTATGGGTGGCGGTGAAATAAGTGTTGAGGGAGGATATAGTTCTGCCAACTGGGGGATGGCATATGACCAGAGAGGAAGTGTCATAGCCGGAAACGGCCTCACCTGGAATGCTGCTACAGGCAAGCTGGATTTGACATCAGGCTCAGCCATAAACGAACCACTGGAAATTCGATATGACTATGATTTAAATCCCGATCCAAAAGCAGGTGCATTGGTTTTCAATGATATTTCGCAAGGGGAAAATGCTATGATATACCTGGATTTTGATCAAGATGCCTTAAGGTATACAACCAGTGCAGGTAACCGGCACGTCTTCGATCACAGTTTAGAAATACTCACTGGGGACTTAAAAATACATTCAATGGCTGACACCGGGAACAGGTTGGTTCAGGTTAATTCAGATGGCGGGTTGGAACCTTATCTGTCAACTTCAAGCCTTGATTCTGCCATTGTGGAAAGAGGTTCTGCCATTGCCGGTAATGGCTTGGCCTGGAATGCGACTACCGGAAAATTGGATGCTACTAGCGAAGACAGCCAATGGGAGTATAACAGTGTACATGCCTTACTGCCTACAGGAAGTATTGGTTTAGGGTCCATTTTTCCAAATGGCAGAGTCGATGTCAATGGCACACGAAACTCGGTAGGAGTGAGGGTAACCTCAAATAAGAATAATGACCACCTTTTTTTAGGTTCTGGAAATGTAACAGGAGATGTCAACCTGTTTAACAGTAATATTCATGCTGCTGGTAGAGTTATAGGGTCGGTCAGAAACTATGGCAGTGGCGGAGCTCAGGCAGTAGTAGAGTCTGGTGGTGTAGATGCAGGAGATGCATGGACTACTTACAGTCTTTATACAAATACAAAGTGGAGTGTAGGACTTGATAATGATGATGAAGATAAATTCAAAATAGGAATAGGGTCTCAATTAGATAATACGAGCCTAATGACCATGACTACCGATTATAAAGTTGGTATTGGTACTGCTGCCCCAAATCACACACTCGATGTAGCCGGGCAAGTCAGTGCACAGCAGTTCCTGATAAATGGAAACAACTTCGGATCAACCCTTGCCGGCAATGGCCTGGCCTGGAATGCCGGTACTGGTCAACTTGATTTGAGCAATGACCTGAGCCTTACCGGGCAGCTTCAATTGGGCACAGAAATACTTGCCGATGGCACTTCTGGTAGACTTAGTTTATATCAAAGTGATAGCCTTAGAATGAAACTGGGAGTATTCAGGAATAAGCACTTTTCTGAATTGGGACACTCCTTCTTTTACAATAATACCCTGCAGATGGCACTGGTTGAAGACAAAGTGGGTATAGGTACTGATACACCAGGTGAATTGCTTGAGATCACCTCAGACAATAATCCTACTTTGGCCATAGGGGCTTCAAACACCGATACAGGAGGAAAGTCCACACTCAAGTTTCAAGCTGGGAACGGTACGTCCAATAATGGATTCTTGATGGAATATAATCGCTTGGGTTCGGACGATTACCTGGCTTTCAAAGACGGTTCACTGAATGAGAGGATGGTCATCAGAAATGGCGGAGCCGTAGGGATCGGGGATTCTAACCCTAATGCAAGGTTGAGTGTAAAAGGATCTCAATCGGGCAGCGCAGCTACCAGTAAAGCCCTTAGAGTGCTGGATGCCGGTAATGCAGAGACTTTTTCTGTGGGTGATAATGGTCAGGTGACAGTAGGCTCTTTGGCATCCACTACATACGATTTCGAAAGATTTGTTGTGACTGGTTCTACGGGACTTACAGCAATGTCAGTGGAAGGGGCTCAAAATGGTGAGGCTGTATACAGTTTCAGAGAAAAGAATGTTGGAATTGCTGCTTCAATTGTCTGGAGTGGAGCAGAAGACCAGTTGGTATTTGAAAGTGAAGATGGTTCCGATATGATCTTTTCTCCTTTAAATGGCAATGTAGGTGTTGGCAACTTTGCCCCTGATCATAAGCTGGATGTTGCCGGTGCGGTAAATGCCACGGAATACCTGGTCAATGGTCAGCCCCTGCAGGCAGGGCTTTGGACTGCGGAGGGGAATGATATTGTCTTTGACTCGGGTAATGTGGGGATAGGCTCAGAGTCTCCCTCCGCCAAACTTGAAGTTGCTGGTACTTCTAAATTTACCGGAGACATGGCCGTGGATGGTAAGATTGAATCAACGCGCGTAACAGTCACCCAAACTCCGGGTAACTGGCCAGACTATGTCTTCAAGCCGGGTTACAACCTCTTATCGCTCAATCAGGTAGAATCATTTATCAACAAAAATGGTCACTTACCCAATGTACCTAAAGCTGAGGTTGTGGAAAAGGAAGGCCAGGACCTGGGAGATATTCAAGCCAGACTTCTGGAAAAAGTAGAGGAGCTAATGCTCTACACGATTGAACAGCAAAAGGAGATAGAGGCACTGAAAAAGGAGCTGAAGGCTTTGAAGAAAAAAGATTAGTCAATTTTCCAAAACTGCGATGACCTTCTCGGTGATCCTTCCACTAGTAATTTATAAAAGGGCAGAAATACCCTGTCGTTCACAAGCAAAGTATTAAATCAACCAGATCATAATATCTATGAAAAGGATCTTACTCGTTTTGCTCCTTACTACCTCAGTAGTAACTCTAAGGAGTCAGGAAATGCCCACTGTAGTCCCCCCTGCTCCGGAGGCGGCCAGTCTGGGTAAGTATACCGATATGCCGGTCAATTACTCCAGTGGCCTACCACAAATCAGTATCCCCATGTTTACAGCCAGCGGCCGTGATATTTCTGTACCTGTTTCACTCAGCTATCATGCCGGGGGTATCAGGGTAGAAGAAATTGCCTCCCGGGTCGGCCTTGGCTGGAACCTACAGGCTGGGGGAAGCGTAACCCGATCAGTTCGAGGAGTTGCAGACGACAAAGCCAATGGTTGGTTAAATACAACCGTGAGCGTACAAGACTTCAAAAACGCCCCCTATGACATCGGTGGCAATATAGACCGCGAAACCATGCTCAGAGATGCCATAGATCTGAATAACGACTTTGAACCGGATGTTTTTAACTTCAGTTATCCCGGTGGGGGAGGCAAGTTCTACCTCAAACAAAATGGTGATGTGATGCTGGTGCCTAATACCGAACACAAGATAGAATACACCCTGGGCTCCGGTGGAAATGATATTCAGTCTTTCACCATTACAGACCCTTCTGGCTATAAGTACTTCTTTGGACAATACGGAATCTCTCCAAACATAGAGACTGCCCGTGAAGAGTCGGCAGTAACCACTTCTTTTGCTGATATAAATGACAATACACCTGTTGGTATTCCCCCTACCAAAAGTGCCACACACTTTACTTCATGGCACCTGCTGGCAATTGAAAGTCCCGTATCAAGTGCAAAAGTCACCTTTGACTATACTTTGCAAGAGACCAAATCGCTTAACAGAGCATCACAAAACCAGAAGCTGGTATCCAGCGGCAGCTGCTCCGTGCCAAGCTTCATTACTACCTACATCTATTCTGAAAATGACGAAATGGTGCTGAACGAGATTGATTTTGGTAACGGTAAAATTGACTTTGTATATGAAACAGGTGACAGAGAAGACCTGCAAGGGGGCAAAGCGCTTGATAAAGTAATTTTGAAAGATGAAGCCGGAAATCAGGTCAGAGCCTTTGATCTGGTACATGATTATTTTGTAAGTGCTGGCACTCCTGCATCACCCAATACCAACATCTTCTCAGACCATCTGAAAAAGCGACTTTACCTGGGCCAGGTATTGGAAACCGGCACCCCCGGTAGCACAGCTAAAGTATATGATCTGGAATATGAAACATCGATTGAGTTAAATCTGCCCGACAGGTTTTCAACCGCTCAGGATGTATGGGGTTTCTACAATGGTAAAGGCAGCAACCCACACCTCATCCCCTCACACTTTAACAACGATGCCATTGTGCATTCTACCACTAACAATGCAGCCTATTCCATTACTAGCGGAGCAGACAGGCGGGTTGACTTTGACTACGCCAAGGCTAATACGCTTAAGAAAATTACCTACCCCACAGGTGGCTCTGCCTCTTTTGAATATGAATCGAACGGAGCCTACCTGGCCGATAATCAAACCCGTATTCCTAACACCTATTTTCAGACGGAGAAGAGCGACAAAGCCTATTTTAATTTTGATGACAGCGTAACTCCAGTCATGCCCAAGACGGCAACAATCAACTTTAGCGTAGATGAAAACGATTTAAGTGGCACACTTTTTTTTCATGGAGAAGTAATAGGCTGTCCAAGTGGACTTACTGTATGCGGAATGTCTGTAGTACTTGAAGGTGTAGGTCACTCTTATACCAGAGATCTATCAGTAGGAAGTGACATATATTTTAATGTAGCACCGGGAGATTACAAATTAGTAGTGACCGTGACAGAAGACGAAGATGATAGTCCGACCTCAGCTACTGCTTTGCTTTCTTCGTTTATCAACCCCAATGCCTACAAAGATCGCTCAGAGTATAATGTGGGCGGCCTCCGTATTTTGCGCACAACACTTGACGATGCCATCGATAGGAAGATAGTAAGGGAATACAGCTACGTAACGGATATCAATACCGCCAGTGGCTTTCTTGAAAACAATCAATGGACCTTTAATGAAGAAGATGTTACTGTCTGTAGCAGTGGTCCTTCCTCTTCACGGATGCAAAGCTCTCAGTCCTCTGCTGTAAGCATGGGTACCGGTGGTGGTCATATTGGCTACACTGCCGTGCGGGAAGCGCAGCTCCCGGGAAATGTGGCCCATACCGGAGCTTCAGGAACAGAGTACCCAAACGGCTATACCTCCTATGAGTTCGACTACACCCTGAGCGAACCCAATCAGAGCTATGCGGCAGGAACCGACCCGGCTTATGAACTCATCTTTGGTTCTGCCCATACCAGACCCAGCTCTTCGGAATTCCCATATGCCCCCTTCAGACACAAAACCTGGCAACGTGGCAATATGTTGAGCAGTTCAACTTACAAAAGCACAGGGCGCTTCTCCGAACTGATCAACAAACAGGAAAATCAGTATAGCAACAGCGACTGCCTGGGAGATGTAATGTACGATGCCATTCCGGCCATGCGTGCTGATCAGCGTGGAGAAGTAGGAGTCTGGGCCTTCTACGAAGTGGTTACCGGTAATCACCATATTATCAACAGTCGCACCACACAAGTGCAATCAAACGGTACCATTATAGAAAATAGTGCGCACAGCTATACCAATCATTTTCTACGTCCTGACAAATCAACAGTAAGCCATAGTGATGGACAAAAGACCATCAGTAAAATAAAATATACCGATGATAGCTTCGGTTCAGAGCTGACAAGCAACGAGAAGACAGTGCTCACCAATATGGTTGCCGACAATATACTGGCTCCGGTGCTTACCGAAACCTTTATTGACTCTGAAGCCACCCCCGACTCAAAGAGCCTGACGGTATATCAGGGTGTTTCAGGGCTTTATCAGCCAAAGTCACTTAAAATATGGAACAGGGAAACCAGTGCTTTTGAGGAAAGACTCACCTATTCTTATGACGGGTCGGGCAATTACAAGGTGGTATCCAAAGACGGTGCACAGCATATGGCTTATATCTGGGACTACAATAACCTGCTGCCTATCGCCCAGGTAGCCAATGTCGACTCACAAAGTAGCATAGCTTATACCAGCTTTGAGGCTGATGGAAAGGGCAATTGGAGTTTTAATGGCACACCTTCAACAGGTTCGAAACTACCATCCGGTGACAAATACTATACTCTCCTGAATAATGACATTACAAAAACCTCTCTCAGTGATACAAAAACCTATGTATTGAGCTTTTGGGCTAAGGATGGACAGGTCACTGTTGAAAAGGATACCACTGACTGTACAGGACAAAGCCCCTGCTCAGCAACTGTGAGTACCACTACTGCACCTACTGGAGACGACTGGCACTACTATAGACTGGAGGTGAGTGAGGCGCTTTCTATCACGATTAGTGGAACCGGAACCTCTAAATTAGACGAACTCAGACTATACCCCTTCGATGCCCAAATGACCACCTATACCTACGACCCTCATCGGGGTGTCACCACCATGGGCTCTGCCAACAACCTGTTTACCTATTACCATTATGACGATTTCGGCAGACTCTACAAGGTACTCGACCATGACCGCAACATTGTAAAAATGGTAGACTACGTGTACAAACAATCCATCAATAACTAAGAAAAGTATGCAAACGATAAGAAAAATATTCGCAGGTGCTTTTCCGGTAAATGAAGTGCACACCATCCAAAAAATGCTAAGCAGACTTGCCATGTTGATCATCATGCTTTGTGCTTTATCAGTGGGTAATGTATTGAAAGGACAAACTACCCTTACCGACCCTCCGGCAAGTCAAAATGTGCTGGATTGTCATTCAGAATTTACATATACAATCCCTTATGCTTCGCAGAGTGCATGGCAGGTTTCAGGAGGAACAATCACACAAGGTGGTACAGCTGGCAGTACTACTGCCAAAGTCACCTGGGATCTTGGGTTTAGCACAGGATGGATCAAAGCCACCTACTTAGATGCTGGAGGTGTTGGCGGAGCTACCATTGTTACTGGTCAGGTAAATGTTACCATTGACCCTCCCACTCCCGGAAGTCTTAATACGGTAACTCCCATCTGTTACAATACTACACCTACGATCACCAGTGCAACGCTACCCGGCCCTACAGGTTCTGCGCCTACTTATATCTGGCAGCACAGTGTTGGTATGGTGACAGGCTCGGAACACCCCTCGGCCATTTCATGGCAAACCATCAGCCAGTCAGGCCCCTTTGACAAGGATTATACACCTCCTGCGCCCCTTACCGCTTCTAAATATTATAGAAGAGGTGCTACGGTTTGCAATACCACAGTATACAGTGCTGCAGTATTTGTAGAGGTCTATGATCAGCTGAATCCGGGTACCATTTCCGTGAATTTTGATTGTAACAGCGGCACAGCAAGCCTTTCCGCTACCGATGCCACCGGGGGTAATACAACCTCTTCTTATACCTATGTTTGGCAAAGCAAGCCCTCTTCGGGAGGATCATGGACTACTGCGTCAACTTCAATTACCAGCTTAAGCGTACCAACAGAGTTCAGAAGGCTTGCCAGTTCGGGAACCTGTGGAGAATCTTTACCCTCTACCGAAATAGAGGTCAAACCACAGGATCTGATCCAAAACCAGAGCCTTGACCTGAGCCAGGAGGTATTCTGCTATGAAGAACAGCCTTTTGTGAAGCTAAACACCTCTCAATCATTGGTAGATTACGAGCTTTATCTGGATGGAAGCCCTACAGGCAGCATTCAGGCCGGAGCGGGTGCAGCACTTACCTGGAATGTGACGACCGGAGGAGCCTATACGGTGATGGCTGTGAATAATACGGCTTGTGGTCCCATAGCCATGACGGGTACCGCCAATCTTGTAGTCAATGTCCCGGTCATTTATGATGTCACCGGTGGTGGGAATATTTGTCCGGGTATTACTTCAGACATCTCGCTGTCCGGCTCTGATACAGGCGCTAAATACTACCTGAAACTGGGGAGTACCGTATTGCTTTCCTCTGAAAAAGACGGCAATGGCTATCCGCTGGAATGGTGTAGCATTGATGTGGAAGGTACCTATACAGTAGTCGCCAAGCAGGGCACCTGTAACTACAGGGACATGAATAACCTGTCTGACCCTATCGTGGAGATAGGTACGCCAGCCACTCCGGTAGTAACCGGCAACTATACCACAACACTCAATGGTTCTGTCACCCTTTCTACCCAGGCCGAGACGGGCGTTAACTACACCTGGTACGATTTGAATGGTAAGTCCGTAGGTACAGGCAGCAGCCTTACATTAAGCAATATGGATGACGTGATAGAGCTGGTAGTGGTAGCTGACAATGGAGGGTGCAGTATCTCAGCGAAAATCACAGCGGGTTACGTAGTGGTACAAAGTCCTACGGTAAACCCTCAGCTTACCGCTGCCTGTGGTCATTATTACCTGCAAAAGTCGGGCAGTCCGGCTGCTAACCATACATGGTACTGGCAGGGTAAAAACCCGGAGGGCAAAGAACAGCTGATTGATGCTGAGCTCTATGATTACAGAGTAGCAACCAGTGGCACCTATTACCTGAGAAGCTTCAATGAGCTGGCAGGTGTTTGGGCCGATCAGCCCATGTCGATCAGTGTTAATCTAACGGACCCCACCACAATCAAACCCACCAGTTGCAGCGACATTACCGCCATGCAGGTGGCTGATGAGCCGGGCGCTTACACCAGTGGCACCTATAATTATGTGCGTTCTTATGATGTATTCACAGAGACTGATCAGCAGCTCACCGAAACAGCTGCTGAAAATGCGATATTGAATGAAACTGATCACAGCAAGGTACAGCAGGCGACCCAGTATGTTGACGGACTCGGCAGACCTCTACAGACTGTCTCGCGTAAAGCCAGCCCCGGAAACAAAGACATGATTCAGGCTATCACCTATGATGAATACGGACGTCCGACCCGTCAGTATCTGCCTTATACCGCACAGGACGCGACAGGTGAATTGAGACTGGATCCATTTGGCGACCAGGAAGATTTTTATCAGGGAGCCACGGGCATAACTGCTCACTTTCCTAATGAGCAGGTACTCTATGGTGAATCCCTTATGGAAAAATCACCCCTCAATCGTGCTAAGCTAACCAGCGCCCCCGGAGATGCCTGGACCGGCAACCGGGTGGGTGCCATGGCTGACTGGCGTATTAACACTGCCACAGAGGGCATCAGGCGATGGACCATTGCCACCAATCCGCAAACCACTTCCACTTATGCTGCGGGGGAGCTTTATGTAACGGTAACCACCGATGAGAATGGCAGCCAGGTAAAAGAATTTGCCAATGCCAAAGGGCAGCAGGTCTTAAAACAGGTGCAATCAGCAGATGCTGGTGCCCCTGGTCATAGCGACTGGTTCAATACCTATTACATTTACAACACCTACAACCAGCTGGCTTTCGTGTTGCCCCCCCGGGCAGTGGAACTGCTGGAAGCTCATAACTGGAATTGGATCAATGCTGATGTATACGAACTGATTTTTAGCTATATCTATGACGGCCGTAACCGCATGATCACCAAACAAGTACCGGGTAGCGGCCGTGTGGATATGGTGTATGACAAACTCGATCGCCTGGTAGCCACACAGGATGCTAACCAAAGGGCAATCAATCAGTGGACCTTTACCAAGTACGATGCCTTAAACAGGCCTGTTTTGACCGGCTTTGTCACCCTCACCTCCAACAGGTCCCAATTGCAAAGTATCACCAGTGGATGGTCAGGAGATCTGCACGTAAAACGTCAGGAACTCAGCACCAACAATGTATTGGAAGGTGCTACCATCACCACCAGCGTGCGTGATACGGAGATTGGTACCTATCGTGCTAAAAACACAGGTTATGTTGATTATTTACCGGGATTTACCTCTGAAACTAATGCTGATTTTGATACCGAACTGGTAGCTTCCTTAAGTCATGAGTATACGGCTTATGAGGGCTATCATGACGCTACCTTCCCCCTGCTGGCTACCAGCAGTTTTGAGATGAATACGGTCAACTACTATGACGACTATGACTTTACGGCTAAGACATGGGACAATGGGTTCGATGGCAAAGGTTTCTATACCACTCCGCAGGAGAAAACAGATTACAATTATGTAGCCCCCGAGCAGTTTGAAGACAGCCAGGGCCTGGCGACAGGTAGTAAAGTGCGCATTTTAGGCACTGACGACTGGCTGACATCCGTAATGTTTTATGACAATCGCGGTCGGGTGGTACAGACCCAGGGTGAAAACCAAATGGGGGGTACGGATATCAGCACTACTCAGTATGATTTTGCAGGCAGGGTACTGCATACCTATACCATTCACAACAATCCGCAGGCATTAGCAAATAACACCACGCGTATTCTAAAGCGTTTTAGCTATGATCATGCGGGCAGGCTCGAAACCATACAGGAAAAGCTCAATGATACCGGAAGCTTAAACACCCTGACAGCCCATGCCTATAATGCCCTGGGCGAGCTTGAAAGCAAGGTGCTGGGCGATAACCTGGAGAGCCTGGACTATAAATACAATGTGAGAGGCTGGCTCAAAAGCATCAATGGTGACTATGTAGCAGGCACCAACAATACCCACTTCTTTGGTATGGACCTCTCTTATGAATTTGGCTTTGAACAAAATCAGCTCAACGGCAATATAGCCGGGATCACCTGGCGATCGAAGAGCAGCACTAAGACAAGGGCTTATGGTTTTGACTATGACAATACCAACCGCCTATTGATGGCAGACTACCACCAGAATGACGGAGTTTCCAATGCATGGAGCCAGGCCACGGCTGACTTTAGCACCAGCTATGGATATGATGCCAATGGCAATATCCTGAACCTGAACAGACAGGGCGTAGTGGCAGGTACCATTACCACCATAGACCAGCTGACTTATAACTACGGGGCCGGTTATAACCTGGCTGGAAACAGCAACCAGCTGGTAGCAGTAGCTGATGCTATGGGTGACCTGGGCCAGGGTGATTTTAAGGATGTGGTTAATGCTACGGACTATGAATACGACCTGAATGGCAACATGAAGGACGATATGAACAAGGGCATTACCAATATTACCTATAATCACCTCAACCTGCCGGTGGTGGTGAGTTTCGGGAGTACTAAGAGCATTACTTATACCTACGATGCGGCTGGTATCAAGCTGAGCAAGCTGGTAAATGATAATGGCAGCCTGACCACTACAGATTATGCGGGGGGCTTTATTTATGAGGACAATGATCTCCAGCATTTTGCGCATGAAGAGGGCCGGGTAAGAAAGAACAATGCCGGTAACCTGGTCCATGACTACTTTATCAAAGATCACCTGGGTAATACTCGTATGACCCTCACAGAGGCAACAGAGGTAGTAGAATACCGGGCCAGTATGGAAACAGGTTCCAGCCAGGGAGTAGACATGCAAAGCTACGAAGAATCCATTTTCCTCAACCTACCGGCTGTCAGGAGCAGCTTAGAGCCTTTGGGCAATACTACTGACGTTCCCGATATAGTAGATGATAAATCGGCTCGTTTAAATGGTTATTATTCCGGCACACGCATAGGGCCTGCGAAAATGATGGTTGTTTCCGCAGGAGATCAGATCAATGTATCTGTCGATTCTTATCACGCAGGTGCTTACAATGACACCGGTTATCATAATCAGACCACAATTAAGTCTGCCTTGTCTACCGTGCTGGGTACCGGTGCCGTTAATGCCACTGAGGCCAACGGAATCAGCACCATTGTGAACGGCTTATCTCCATCATCCACGGCTGTGTTTGTGGGTGGAGATGGTACCCAGAACAGGCCCAAGGCTTATTTAAACGTACTTATCTTCGATCAGGATTTCAATTACGAGGGCGGTGAATATCAGCAAACTGACCAGTTAAGCGGCTATAAAACACTGACCATCAACAAAACAATGGCCGAGGGAGGTTATGTTTACGTATATTTATCCAACGAAAGTCAGACGGACTTTAACGTATATTTTGATGATTTGGAGATTGTTCATACCAAGGGTGCTATACTGCAGGAAGATCATTATTATCCTTTTGGGATGAACATAAATGCCTTGAGTAGCTCTGCGGCACTGAGTAAGCCTAATAGGTTCAAGTTTGGGAGTCAAGAGCTACAGCATGAATTTGATCTAAACTGGTATCAATACAGATTTAGAAATCATGATCCTCAAACTGGTAGGTTCTTTAACATTGACCCTCTAACAGACAAGTTTTTTTATAATAGTCCCTATGCCTTTGCAGAAAATAAATTAGGCCTAGGTATTGAGTTTGAAGGGTTAGAACTGTTTCAGGCTCGCGGAGTCGTTCGAGGAGAGAAAAACGGAAAGGTCTTACAGTCTAGTGATTGGGCCATTTCGTCAAACCAACAAGTCTTTATGGCTCTAACGGTACCAAATGGCCCGAAAGAGACTCTCTATCAAACTCCTGGCAATTTCTTTCAGGCTATCCGGGGCATAATGAATAACAGTCCAAACAGAGGGCTTTTAGGAGGATTGATAATGGATGGGATATGGGGTTTGGCAAATGACGCCACTACCACTATTACTGATACGGCCAATGATTTGGGCTTATCGGATTTGCCTGCTCGTAACCTCGAAGGAGATGTAGCTTCACCCAGCGATATTATTGACTCAGGAGTAAATAATTTGACAAGTCTATTTCTTTTTGGGGCGGCAAAAGGTGCTCCTCCTTTAAAAAAGGGTTCAGGCCCATCAGCTGGTGTTTTAGAAGTGAGTACAGAGGTTAAATCTGTGGCTCAATTCAAAAACTATAACCCCAAGAATCCAATTGAATTTCTTTTTGACTTTAAAACAAATACCTTCGTTGTAGGCAATGTCAAGAAAGGGGTAGCTGCTGGATTGTCACCTCATCAAAAACTAACATGGGCGATCGGAAGCCAGAATAAAAATGTAGTAGGAGGGATGTTTAAAAGAGGTAAAAATGGTGCTATAATGACAAATGAGTTTTCGGGCCACTATTGGCAAAATTGGACTGATGATATACGACAGCAGTTCACACAGTTCTTGGAAACTCAAACTGGACAGAGTGTTATACACAATAATGGGCTAGGCTTCTGACTAATGGTTATTACAGATTATTTGAACGATAGTGACGATCGTATCTTGATCGATAATTTAAGTTATGAATATGTAGAGCTTTTTCGCGATTCAGGTACCAACTTTCGTTATGGTTATTGTCTGATTGGATGGGTTGTTTTTGATGATGAGAACAATCACGCTCTAATAAAATGGAATGGATTAAATTTTCTTGGTTTCTTAAGAATACTTGAATTAAACTCTATTGAAGTATTCACTTCAATATCTGACAGAGTTAAGCAGCTAGCCAATGAAAAAATGGAGTTTCTGGACTTTTTCCCAATTGTTGGTATTGTCAAAACTTGTTTTTCAATGCAATCTAACTATTGGTCAGAATTGTGTTTGAACTTTCTCTTAAAAAACAAACTATATCAAAAGCAATTGACGTTTCTACGAGAATATAAGAACTGCTCCTGGTGCAATCAAAAAGTCAATCACATGATTTGGACTTATCTTTCAAGAATGAATTGATATAGTCGTGGATTGTAATGTACCAATTTACACCCCTCGGCCTCGTTTGTAACGAGGTCGTGTGAACTCGAGCATTTGCAATGCGGGAATGATAAAATATAAAGCCAGCTTGAGAAATCTTGCTGGCTGCCCCTCCTGGTCTTAGCGTCTCGCTAAGACCTTTAAGAATAAAAGCCAATCGAATATATCTTTAATTTTAGACTTTATGATTTGATGGTATTTAGGTCAGATATTGATAATATTTGTTACAACACAATAATTCTATCATGGGCCGCAAATATGCCATACGCAATCAAGATGAGTTTTACTTTGTGACCTTCACGGTCGTGGATTGGATAGACGTTTTTATCCGGGCAGAATACAGAAATATATTTATTGATTCTGTTAAGTATTGTCAGCGGGAAAAAGGGCTCTTAGAAGGTGCATGGTGCATTATGACCAGCCATATTCATTTAGTGCTGGGTACTACTGGTACTCACAAGCTTGAAGACATTATCAGAGATTTGAAAAGCTATACTTCAAGGCATCTAAGAAAATTTCTGGAAAACAGCCCTTATGAAAGCAGACAAGCGTGGATGCTCCCATTAATGAAACAGGCAGGTCAAGCTAAATCGAATAACAAAGATTTTCAGTTTTGGCAGCAGCATAATCATCCGATTGAATTGGATAGCCTTGCCATCACGCAACAGCGTGTAGATTATATTCATAACAACCCGGTAGTGGAAGGTTTTGTAGATGAACCAGCCGACTGGGTATTCAGCAGTGCGCGAGATTACGAGGACAGGCCGGGTATTATAGACCTATATTTTTTATGGTAGTGTTTAGTGCCGCTATTGGTCTCAGCGAGACGCTAAGACCAGTGGGGGGATACATTGTCCCTGAAAACTAACATATACTTAAGAATAATGCCTAAACCTAAATTAGATGAAGAATAGACTATTCCCGAGTATTGCGCTCATCTGTTTTTTACTTTCGTCTTGCGATAGTTACGAAATAATTGAGTCGTACCCATCAGGGCAAATAAAGTTAAAGTGTCAAAAAAGTGATGGCCTGATTGAGGGCGTATGTGTTTCTTTTTACGAAAATGGTCAAGTTGAGTTTTACAGCAGATATACCCAAGGAGAGCGACACGGAGTGTCCGATTTCTTTCATCCAAACGGTGTCAAGCATTGGAGTGCTAGTTTTGAAAACGGAATCAAAAATGGGAAAATTGATTACTATGATTCCATGGGTGTTAAATACCAAAGTGCTCAGGTCAAAGACAACCAACTGGATGGAGTAAATTATGAGTATTACAAAGATGGCACTATCAAGACGAAAGCGATGTATACCGATGGGCAATTGGATGGGGAACTCTTAAGGTATAACGATCAGGGGAGTACCATATACACTGCAAGATATAAAAATGGAGATATTGAGGACTTTAAGGAATATGGTTCCGCTGGTAAATTAGAACTTGAAATGTTGAAATTCTCTATTGGTCACGACATTTCGGACACCGGAGAAGTGGAATTATATATAGAGGTGCACAACCCACAGTTTGACATACTGCTAATTGAGATATTTGACTACATCGATATACCCTCAGACTCTGTTCTTAATGTTCAGGATGAATTTTTTTCAGTTGAAAGTTTGATAAAATACCCAATCATATGGCCAGAAGGCAGGGAGTCGATTGAACTTATCGGTTATATATACGATGTCGATTCTCTGGAGAATGGTGAGGGTGCAGTAATCAAGAATGAGATTGATTTCTATTATAAAATTGACAAAGAGGGTAGTATCGGTAGTGCCTCCAAATAGTTGATGGAGCTGCCAACATAAGAATAACGCAAATAAAGACCGGTTTTTACCGATCTTTTTGTTTTTGGTGATGACGATACACTACCTGAGGATGACGGGGAATTGCATTATACAATGACTTTAACCATACATGCTGAAGATAGGTACAACTTCAATCCCAAGTCTGGTGATATAGCTACTGGTATTCCTGATTCGAGAAACGGAGTTTTTGAAGTCACAGGGTTAGGAAAACAGTTTATGCATTATGGTACTTACACAACAACAATTACCTGGTCTTCGCTGCAAGACCCAGATAAGGACGAATAATCATATGATGAGAATAACATTGCTATATATATTTTTGGTTTCAACGCTACTTTCCTGTAAGAGCCAACATAAAAGTGTTATGAGAACAGACATTGCTGGCTTGCGGGCAGTTATCAAGCTGGAATATCATCCAAATGATTTAAAGTGGGAGGTAAGGCCAATCGGTGAAGTATCATCATTCGGCCCAACGGAGTATATCTTGATGGCATCATTTAGTCTCAAGGGAAATGAACTCGAAAAACTAAAAACGCAGTATCTTGAATCTGAAGATATTGGCAGTGAAGTAGCTCTAAGAAAGCAATTTATTGGGGGGTGGTTCCTGAATTCAATTAAATCATTCTCAATTGAGAAGCAAGAGCAAGGAGCATATAAGGTTAAATCAATGGTTTATGAAGCCACTGGGTTCTTTAAATCGCCATTTATTGATGGTATATGCTTTTTTAAAGAGGAATCCATTTATCTACTACTAAATACTAAATGAAAAGGGGGTAATGCCTCTCCCAATAATGTTAAGCCAAACTCCTGCAGGAAGATCACTATTATCCATTTGGTATGAATATGGCGGCTTTGAGTTCTAGTGCGCCTTTGGCTAAACCCAACAGATTTAAGTATAACGGCTTTGAAGAGGAAATCGGGTTTGACCTGGGATGGTATGATTATTCCGCCAGACAGTATGATCCACAACTAGGTCGCTTTAGTTCAGTGGATCCAGCTGCCGACATGATGAGAAGACACTCGCCCCCTCGTCCTCGTCTGTGACGAGGTCGTTTGAGACAGAGCATTTGCAATGCGGAAATAGAAAAACAGAAAGCCAACTTGAGAAATCTTGCTGGTTTTTTATTTCTCATATTTCCCGTGATCCGCTGATGACCTTTGCCTCAAAACCATAACAAACCTGTGTACACGGTGGCTTGAACCAGCGCTAAAGCCATAGGCGACAAGCGGTTGGCTAGGGTGGTCTGCGTCCACTGAAGTCTTGACGAAGATGGACCTTGGTTATGAGTTCGGTGGTTTATCCACCGGAGTTTTAACGCAGGTGGATAAAATTTATGCCACTCAGGTAATGGTATCTTGTATAGTTGGTCATATTCATTCAAATTCGATTAATGAAGAAGCTTCTGATTCTTTTCTTCTGTAGTTTTTTAGCCCTGGGTGCTCTCGCTCAGGAAAAGCAAGAATCTGCCTCAGTCAATATCATTTCCAAGCAGCTGGACAAGGTAAACAGCGCGCTCTCTAAAAAACTGGATAAGATCAACAAGAAGCTTGAAAAGAGACTGGTCAAGCTGTATCCTCAATTGAAAGGGGTGAACCTGGATTCTCTGATGGACGAACGAGTGTATCAGCAGGACAAACTGGCGAAGCTGAAGGATGCTCAATTAGATATACCTGGAGATACGCTGAATCCAAAAATACCTGATGTCAATGGCCTGGGAACTGAGCAAATCAACTCCCTGGACCTACCAGATTCTACCATCACGGCCATTCAAAAGCTCAGGGAAGAGCTGATGGCGGACATGAACTTAACGCCTAGAGGACTTGACCTGCATCAGGAGATGGGAGAAACCATGGCCAAATTGGGTAAAACTGAGGAGCTGATGAAATCTCTGAAGACACCTGACTTTCCCGAGCTACCTGACTTGAAAATACCAGCCCTGCCAGAAGTACCGGATGTGAAAACGCTATTACCCAAAGACATCCAGGGCCTGGAAGGTAAGCTTACGGAATACAGTGGCCTGATGGACCAGTATAAAAGTGAATTTGATGGATGGGAAGAGAAGTTGCTTGCCAAAGTGACGAACCTCGAGGAGGTCAAGCTATTACAGGAGCAGAAGGAAAGAATGGATGCCTACAAGCCCTTACCGGAAGGCTACCGCGAGAAAATGGAAGGCTTCCAGACCAATGACTTTGTAAAAGAAAAGCTTCAGGCTAAGGCAGAGGAAATTAAAAAGGTAGGTGGTAAAAGCCTGCAGGAAAAGTTTGACAAGGCACAGAGCAAGATAACGGAGGCCAAAAAGAAATATGGCTCACTCAATAGCCTCGATGATGCCCCTAAACGTAAGCCCAATCCCTATAAAGGAGAGCCCTTTTTGAAGCGTATAAAGCTGGGAGGAAACTTCCAGGTCAATCGTCAGCAGCCGACCTCCATAGATGCGGCCTTGCAACTTTCTTATATCATTAACCAGAATGCCCGAGTTGGTACAGGTTTCTCTTACCGTATTGCCACGCAAAAGCGTATCACCAATCTCGATTTTGATGATCAGGTATTGACTACGAGGGCCTTTTTTGATTATACCATTTTCAGATCTCTTTATGCAGAGGCACTCTATGAATCGAGTAGCCTGGAAGTCATAGACCAGAATGATATCTCACAAGGCAAACAGTGGGTACAAAGTGGTATGCTGGGGCTGGGTAATCGTTTCTCTATCGCTAATAAAATACAGGGCACCTTTACTACCCTATATAACTTTCTGCACGATGCCAAAAGCCCTTATAACAGCCCATGGGTGGTGAGGGTAGGCTTTGAACTGAAGTAGTGATGGAGATTTTTAAAAGATCCTTACAGACACTTATTCCCTTTCTCTTCCCTGTTATCTACATCAACTGGTTGTGGTTTAGTCCGTCAGTCTATCATGGAACCATGCTCTATATTACTATCGTAGGGATTGATCTTATCTTTTTATCAATCTTATTGGTGAAAGCGTTCAGAAGAGACCTGGTGATTTTGAACGGTGATCAACTGACCATCAATACCTTGCTCAAAACCCATGTTGTGCAAAAACATGAAATAATCGGAGTAGCTAAAAGGTCCAGGAACTTCGTTTTTTTTTGAGAAGAGTAATGGAGAGAAAATAGACCTGGATATAGGCGATTTGGATGGGAAAGTTCGCAGGCGATTTTTTGAAAAATTCGAGGTTGAACCAGCTGTCTAAACGGCCTTACCGGCATTCCAATCGGAGCTACGACCAGATGATACTTGCCCGATATTCCAGGGGATATGGTTCATGTGGTCAGGAAGAGATGCTGAAACAAGTTCAGCATGACCTGTTTGTATCAACATGATCTTAAGCCATCCTGAGAGCTCAACCAGTCGTGAATCGCATACGGGTATGCAAAATTTATCGCTTATGAATGCGAAATATCTTGCATATTGTTTTGTGCTCAATAAATCAACTCCTGAATAATCTGTGCCTCTCTGCTCCACACAAAAGCATGTCCATTTATGTCAGATGTAACGATACGTTGGTCATCGGGGCTCCAGTCAATACCCCAGAGATAGTTCTCTGATACACCGGTATGCAAAAGCTCTCCCTCCTTTGTCCAGATTCTTAGTGCATCGCTAGCGGTGGCCAGAAAGTTGCCATCTTTGCTCCAGCAGATATTGCGATACTCTCCCTTGCTCAGGTCGGTGCTGCGAATCTTCTTACCGTCACTATTCCAGAACTGGAGTAGAGGAGGATAGTCCTTCACATTATCACCATAGTCTCCGGTTACAAAAAACTCACCCGATGGATGCCATGCCACGCTGAGCATCAAAACTTCTTCGGTCCGTGAGGGTATGGCTTTGATGCTGCCAGATGCATAGTCGTAAAGCGTTATAAATTCGCCTACCAGGGCAATCAGGTTCTTTTCCGGATGCCAGCTCAACCCGGTGAGCCCTTTTTGCTCCATATCTACGGTTCGTAATACTTTTCCCGTATTGTCAAAGATATGGAGTATGGCATCAAGGTCACCCACTGCCAATAACGACCCGTCATGATTCCAACCAATGGCACGGGCACCTGCTTCAGATACACCTTTAAGGCCGGTTATCTCTCCTGTTTCGAGATTGAGAACCCCTGGTTTTTGATCGGAAATTTGTATTCCAATAGCCAGTAGTTCCTCAGTCGGATGCCATTTAAGTTGGGTCACTGTACCTGGGATGGGTTGGTTTTGGGTCAGCTCCAATTTAGCTCCTGAGAAGAACCTCAGAGAGTCCTGGTCGCCACCCATGACAATAGTACTGCCATCAGGACTCCATGCAGCTGTCCAGAGAACTTCATCCAGGTGATGGTTCTCCTGCTTTTGTTGTAGGCAAGCGGTGACCGTTACTGTTAAAATCGAAAGTAAGAATATCGTTAACCTCTCTGATTTCATTCGATTAGGTTTAGTGTCGCAGTTTGGTTTTCTGTTCTTTACCCGGCCTCACTCAATCTCTCCTCAAGGAGAGAGGTGAAGGTGGAAAACCAAAATGCTTATTATTTGCGCTTTGCATTTCAGATGTATGTCCTCAGGTTTTACTATCACGGCTTTCCTTTCTTTTTCTAATCAATGCATCAACGCTGTATCTGCCTCCCCCCACAAAAAAGAAGACAGCAAAAAGCAATAACAGGTAGAAAGGACCTGCCCTGAGATGACCTTCCGACATTACAAAATTAATCACTACCATGGTGATCATCAACGGTATGCTGGCCAGCCTGGTAAAGAGCCCCAGCAATAGCATGGTGCCACAAACCAGCTCGGCTATCTTCCCTAGGTATGCCATAAATTGGGGAGCCGGTACTTTCAGATCGGAGAGCCATTGTGTATAGCCCTCCATGTTTTCTATAGTGAACATTTCAAAGCCGAAGGAGATGATGATCCCTCCGGTTAAAACACGAACAATGACCAACCCTGTGGCTAATGTTTCGTTTGGTTCTATTAATTTTTTAATCATAATTTTGTCGGTGAATACACTTTGACTAACCTACGGGCAGGGTCGGTGATCTTGCTCAATTTGTTCGTAAAATGTCTGTAACATGATTGTAAAAAAAGCATTGAATCAGCTTAAATCGCTCAAAAAGAGGAGTGTCGTGGTGTCACTTACCTTGTTCACAGTATTGGTGCTTACGGGCCTGGAACTGATACAAGACCGGTCCTCTGATACTCCTTTGCTGAATCAACGAGCTGAGTTGGCGGTAAGAAGCATTGGTGATCAGCTCTTACGGCAGGTAGGTGACACTAAAACCCCTGTGCTACCGGTAGATCGATTAGAGAATTCTACCCTGCGCCTAAGCTTTAAAAACCCGGTAGCCATACAACCGGATAGTCTGGCCCAACTGGTACTGGACAAAATTACTGAAGAGCTGGCCACTCAGGTGATGGTAAATGTAAGAGAGGAAGCCTCTCAAAAAGTGGCCTATGCCCTTGAAATCAATCGGGAAGGTGAAAATGTTATCCCTTGTTTGGGCAGGGACTTATATACGAGTAATTACAGCATTGACTTTGTATTTCAGCGCCCAGCTCAGGCAGCGAGCAACTATCAGCTTTCTATGATGAGTGTTACCGGTTTTGCCTTGCTTTTTCTGGCACTTCAGGGTTTTGCAGACAGAAAAAAAGATGAAGCTGACCCGGTAGTGAAGTCCGTTGTGGGCGGTTTTACCATTGACGAGGACCGAAGCTCCCTGCGTTTTGAAAATAAGGAGATTCAGCTGACAAAGAAAGAACTGAGCCTTATTAGTATTCTGTTTGCCAATGCCGGCAAACTCCTCTCAAGAGAATACCTCACTGAGCAGATCTGGTCTAAAGAAGGGGTAATTACCGGTCGTAGCCTTGACATGTTTATCTCCCGCCTGCGCAAAAAACTTTCGGTAAATCCTAAAGTAAAAATCACCAACCAGCATGGCAAAGGCTATATGCTGGTGGTGGAATAGATTCTCTGAAAGAAACACTTGAAGCAATAATGTCATTTCCCGATAAAATGTTTTTTTGGGAGATCCTCTGCCCGAGTGCATCACGAGTAATGAAAGCTAAAGAAGCTCAGTAAACTTCGAATAGTCTAACATCGCTGATTCAGCGAGAAACAGTATTTAAAGTCCTTTCAGTGAAGAATGGCAACGAGGCGCAGAGTATGTTATAGTCAATGGTAGTTATACTTTCTTGCCTGTAATTCGTTAATTTGAGGGAAAGACCAGATTCATGAGTATAGCAGAGTTAAGGTTACAACTTCATCAGGCAATAGATACATTATCTAGTAAAGAACAGCTGGAGGCCATTTATACACTGATTAAAGGCGTGAGTTCGCCTATGCAACGCATGACCACTGAAGAATATGTAAATGCCATTGATGAATCCATAAATCAAATCAAGAAGGGCCAATCCCTTACACAGGACGAACTTGAAAAAGAAGCTGAAAATTGGTAAAGAAACTTAGGAAAGTCATTTGGTCTGAGAGGGCTATCAATTCATTGAAAGACCATCATGACCTAATCGCAGTTGATTCCAGAACAGCAGCCAAAAAAGTAAAGGCAGAAATACTCAGAGCTGCCAAAGAAATACCTCCCTACGCTGAGAAATATCAAGTAGACGAATACTACCCCAATAACCCGGGGAATATCAGAAGGTTCTTTCGCTGGAGTTATAGGATCGTTTATCAGGTAAACGAAACTACTATTGATATTCTCAATGTCATACACACCAGCCAGGAACCAAATTCAGAGTAGCTAATCCCTTATACTACCTTTTACAGAGGGCTGCTTTATCTTGAACTTTAGGTGCCTATTGGATAGTGACCTGTCAAAGCGGGAAGGCATCAATTAAGGCCAAAATCACCAACCAGCATGGTAAAGGTTATATGCTAGTGGTGGAGTAGGTGTTGAGATTTTCTCCCCCTACTTAAATACCTCTTTGATAGGCTGTCCGGTAGTGCCATTTGGCAAACGCATATTCATCAGCATGCTCAGGGTAGGGGCAATATCAGTAATATGCATCTCCCTCACTGAGCTACCAGATTTTACACCCCAGCCATACATAAGAATGGGTACATGGGTATCGTAGGTCCAGGGATTGCCATGGCCGGTACCTTTAGCACCACCCCACTGCCAGGCCGGGTCGAGAATGATAAACACATCACCAGATTCTTTTGTGTGGAAGTTGTTCTGAATCAGTTTTTTAGCTCCGCGTTCATAAGAGTTGCGTACCAGATCGCGGGCCGTGAGTGCCATATGTACACCAGGATATTTCATGGCAGTTTCTGCAATAAAGATTTGCATTTCGTAGAGATCAATCCCTTTCTCAGCAATCAGGTCATGGCTGATAAATACATTGGTGCCAGGACGTTCCAACCATTCTCCTTCACCAAATTGGGCATTCAGGGCCTCGGTGAGGAATTTTCCAAAGTCACGGCCTGCAAAATTATCGGCTCTGAAACCATCATTTTTCATGCGTACAGAATTCTCTGCTACGGCATGGTCTGCAGTAAGAAATGCGGTGTAGTTGCCTTTGCCCAGCTTGGCATCCAGGGCTGAAAAAAGTCTTGCCAATTCTCGGTCGAGCCTCAGGTAAGTATCCTGTACTTCTTTGGATTGAGGACCGAAGTTATGTCCGATATAGTCAGGGCTTGAAAAACTTACAGCCAGAAAATCTGTAATGGCATCTTCTCCCAGTGATTCACCAGCCAATGCAGCCAGTGCGAGGTCAGCTAATATGGTGTTGCCATAAGGTGTGCTTGGCAGCATTCCGAATTTACCATTGCTCTCTTTGAGCGTGCTGAGGTCATAGGGGAAGGTTGGTGTGTCCTTGCCTCTGAAACCCCTTTCATAAGGAGAGTCATCCGGTCCGCTAGCTGTATACTGCGCTATGGGGAGCAAGGTATTCCAGGTGTTTTGCAGGTATGAGGCTGCTTTATTCTGACCATTAAAATCCTTCATCCATTGCGGAAGCTCCTTCATGTAGTAGGTCGAGGTCATAAAATTACCTGTGGATGAATCATACCAGTATGAACCATCCGAAAGGTGCCCACCTGGAAGGGCTGAACCGCGGTCTTTGATGGACATGGCGATCACTTTGCCTCTCTTTTGGGTGAAGAGTTTTAGCTCATCAGTAATGGTAGAAGCGTATAGGTTTGCGGGAGAAATACGACCGTTGCGGATTGAGCCACCTACCGACCGGGCGGTAGTATCTTCGGCACAGTAGACGCTTCTTTTGAGCAGGCGACTGTACCAGCTGTTGCCCACAATACCATGTACGGAAGGGGTAGTACCTGTATAGACTGAAGCATGCCCTGGTCCTGTACTGGTACCGGCATAGTTGTAGTGCCCGTTTCGCGCCATAAAGCCCTCTTCTACCAGCCTTTTAAAACCTCCCTCGCCAAACTGATCATAGAACCTGAGCAGGTATTCCTGCTTCATCTGATCTACCATAATCCCCACAATAAGTTTGGGCTTTTCAGTGATCGTCTGAGCCTGAGATATAAAGCATGTACAGGCAAAAAGTAAAATGAGGAAGGTGTACTTTTTCATGGTGTTGTTATTATTGACCTGGGCAAGCTATATCTAAATAGTTGTCCTGCTGATAGGTCAGTGTAAAAAGTTTGTTACCATTTGCATCAAAGTAAATGGCCACATAGATATTGGCCTCTGCCACAATTTTAACAGCAAAATAGATAGGTTTTTCTTCAGTTCCGAGCTGTTTTATTTCGTTGAAAGTAGGTTCTATCAGCTCTCCAGTCAGGCTGGAGTAAATCCCCTGGCCCTTTTCGGTGCTAATCAAAATGCGTTTTTCTTCCGGACTGTCTATGAGGTATTCATATTCATTGATGCCTTCATATACAGCTTCTTCCGTGGCAATATCATGAAGTAACCATTCGTCCTCGATTCTCGCCATGGCGATGGTATCATTCCAGTAGCGTACCTCATCAAAGTCAAACCCGCTCAAAGGCTCATTGGCTGGATTGATAAAACCAAAGAAGTCATCTTCCCTGGCGAGCAATACCGTGTCGGCATAAGGCGTAATCAGGTTATCATAAGTGGGGGGGATGGTAAGCCCTTTTTCAATATTCAGAATGCCCACTTTGCCTCCCTTAAGAATGCTCACATAGCCTTTGTCATAAGAGCCTACCCCATCGTAGATAAACCTGAGTACAAAGTTGCCCGTGCTATCTACCAATGCTGTATTGCGCTTTTGCAACCTGAGCAGATCCGGTCCCATGGCTGTTACTTCTTTGTAGGTAGCGCTCAGTATCTCCTTGCCCTGGCTATTGTACACTTTCCGGTAGTCTTTTGCCCCTGTCAGCATAAAGAAGTCAAAAAGGGCTGGCTCTCCGGTTTTAATATAGTTTTGTGGAACGAGCAGCTTAGGCTCCCAGGCTTTGTCCATTAGTAGCTGCTTACCGTTTCTGAATTGTGCCAGCACGCTATCATTTTTGTAGAGCATTACCATGTTCTCACCCCAAAACTGCAGCGAGTCATAACCTTCGGCTATGGCCATTTGCCCTTCCTGGTCCAGCAGGGTCCAGGTTGAATCTTTCTTAACCCCTATCCAGTTATGGTTTTCGACTAATTTGTCATACACCGAATCACGAAGAAAGGGGTAATGCTTGTGGATGAGCTGTCGTTTATCTCCTTTTTCTATCAACCAACCATAGCTTTTGTCATAGGGGTTGTGGTTGTCAAAAGGGATCAGCTCTTCCAGGTCCAGATTCAATATCCCTTCTTTACCATCCTTGATGGTCAATAGGGTACCATTGTCCAGCAGCTCCAGCTCTTCAAATTGAAAATCGATCTCAATCGTCTTTTCAAATACAGCCGGAAAGAGTGCCTCGGATTTGACCAGGGCTATGAGCCCTGATTGTTCCAACCACAGATAGTTCTGAAAGGTATCAATCTTGTCAAACTCATAGGGCAGTACTTTTTTACCATTGATGGTGGTAAGCCCGAACTTATCACCCTGCTGGGTACGAATGAAATGCCTGTTCAATACATCAATGGATGGTTGGGGCATATCGATGATTACCTCACCGGATTTATGCAGGAGTCTTACACCTTCCAGGTTTTCTACGGTGATAAAACCAAAGCCCTGATCAACTGCCCTGTCAAAAATACCCTCATATATAAGGTCTCCGTTTCTGCCAAGCAGCTGTTGTTTACCATCTTTCGTACCTGTAATAAAGTCGGTGAAGACTGGATCGCACTTGTAGTCATCGGTGATGGCCGTAAAAGGACTCTCAAACTTTACCTGACCATTGGCATCGAAGAAAGAGAACTTGGCATTCTCCAGTTTGGGAAGCCAGAACCCGTCTTCAAGTGCTATAACCTTATCAAGGGAATCTTTGAGGGAAGGTAGTTCGAAATGCTCGAAAAAGGTGTTGGACGGAAAATCTTGCTTATAAAGGTGATAGAGACGAGGCAGAATCTTGGACGCCAGTTTCTCATTTGGGTAGTTCTTTAAAAAATCTGTATAGGCCTCAATGGTGTTCAGGGTGGTGCTGGTCAGGAAGATTTGCTGCTCACATATTTCGCGATATGGGGTGCCGGGAAACTCTTCCAGAAAACCGACATAGCTCTGATACTTGCCATCAGCCGTGCGTTCCTCAAAAATCAGCTTCTTGTATTTGTCTTCGGCCTCGGAAAAATCGGTAGCAGCCGGGTAAATTCGCATAAAGCTGAAGTAACTTTGCCATGTATTGGCATTGCTGGCATCTTCATAGGCAATGCGATTTCTAAGGGCTATCGCTTCAGGTATTTGTATGGCGTCATCGTGAGCTTCCATAAACCAGTTGTAGTCGGCTATGGTATGTCGGCCTTTCATCAGCTCAAACTGAAGGCTGTCAATCAAATCCTTATGCTTTTCCAGGCTGACCGAATCAACACCCACATCCTGCAGAGCATCCAGATCCTTCAGCTCTGAAACATATTGAAAATCCCGGATGGCTTCGTTGACATAGAGATAAGCCGTGTCTACGTTATAGCGAGAAAAAGCTGTGTCCGTATAGAGCCGTGCATAGAGGTAGTTGCCGGCCGGGTTGATGGAGTCCTTGGCGAGTGATTTGTCCAGGGCATCTACTGTTTTTATCAGGTCGCCCTTGTCGTAAAACCTGAAAGCGCGCTTAGGAATTTCAACGTTGAACCAGAATGATCCAACCGTAATTGCCACCAACAATATTGCCTTTGCCCTCACTTCTAACGAATAACGTATTGAACTGCCAAAAATAACAAACGAAAGCTCAATTTTTAAGTTTGATGTCAAGTATGGCTGATATCTATATGGCTTTTTGAAATACTCATCTCCGTACATGTAAAAAAGTAGGGTTAAAGCGGAGAAAACTTGTTTTTAGGGTAGTTAATTAAAGTTTACGTCCTATTTTGGTTGGTAACGCGCAACAATTATGAATCTCAATCTATCTACCTCAGCCATTTACCGGCCGGGTCTGGTCAGGCTCGTATACTTTCTTTTCTTTATTTGCTTGTCAATCGGTCTCAATGCTCAGCAAAGGACGATTATTGGTGATCCTAATAAGACAGCCACCGGCAGGGTCCGGGTTACTGGTAAGATTACTTCTAAAGAAGATGGTAAGCCTCTCTTTTCTGCTACTATTGGTATCAGGGGGCAAAACACGGGAGATGTTACCGATGAGGACGGGAACTACCGCTTCAATGTGACTCCCGGCTTCTATGTATTCATTGTTCAGTACGTAGGAAAGGTCACCCAGGCCTTTGATGTGCAGGTAGTGAGTGGCGGAACTTTTAATGTGGCCCTGGAAGATGACGTGACCAAACTGGACGAGGTGCTCATTGAGGCAGAAGGAAAAGACCGGAATGTGACGCAGATCAGCGCAGGTGTACAGCGGCTGAGCATTAAAGAAATTGAGAGCCTGCCTACCTTTTTGGGAGAGGTGGATGTTGTAAAAAGCTTACAAACCCTGCCTGGAGTTTCTACGGTGGGAGAGGGCGCCAGCGGCTTCAATGTCAGGGGTGGTAGAACTGATCAAAATCTGATTCTACAAGATGGTGCCATCATGTTTAATGCTTCTCACGTATTGGGCTTCTTCAGCTCATTCAACCCCGATGCTACCGAAACCTTCACACTGTACAAAGGAAATATGCCTGCTCAATATGGTGGCAGGATCTCTTCGGTGCTTGATGTGCGTATGCGGGAAGGGAACAACGAAAAGGTAAAAGTACAGGGAGGCCTTGGGCTGGTGGCGAGCCGCCTGGTGGTAGATGGTCCTTTGAATAATGGTAAAACCCGCTTTATGGTGGCGGGAAGAAACTCTTACTCCGATTGGGTACTCTCCAGGGCCAAAAATATTGATGTAGTGAATAGCTCAGCACGTTTTCACGATGCCAATGTCAAGCTCACACACAATTTTGACAGTAAGAACAAGGTAGCGTTGAGCTATTACCGTAGCGGAGATTTCTTCCGTTTCGCCCAGGATTTTGGCTTCTCCTGGGATACTGATATCCTGAACCTTTCCTATGCTACCAGCATATCCGATAAGGTGGTGAGTAACACAAATCTGATTTATGGCAATTATGGCAGTACCCTATTCGATCCCAGCGGTGTAGATGCCGCAGAGGTTGAGAACGGGATGAAATACTTTCAGTTGCGACAGAACTTCTCTTATCAGTTGAATGATAAAAACTCTTTGAACATGGGCGTGGATGTTGTGAAGTACCTGGGGAAAGATGAAACTTCCGTACCGACTACGGCTGAGTCAGGAGTAGTACCGGAAATAGTGAACAAGGAGCAGGGGAACGAGATTGGCTTTTATATCAACGACCAGATAGGCCTCAATTCAAGGCTTGCCCTTTCCGTAGGCCTGCGCTATACGCTCTTTCAAAATGTGGGAGGCTATGATGTGTTTCAGTATGCTGAGAGCAGCAACAGAACACTGGAAAATATCACGGATACGGTGTCTTATGCCGATGGAGACCTGATCAAACAATATTCAGGACTTGAACCCAGGATAGGAATCCGATATAAGCTCAACGAAACCAGTTCGATTAAGGCCAGTGTCAACCGAACCCGTCAATATGTACACACATTGTCGAACAGCACAGCAGCCACACCCACGGATATCCTTCAGCTGAGCAATACTTATTTTGAACCACTGGTGTCTAACAACGCTTCCTTTGGATATTTCAAAAACTTTGCTGACTCCAAATTCGAAACCTCTCTGGAGGTATACTATCGCGATATGGAAAACCTGCTGGACTATAAAGATTTCGTAGACCTGTTGCTCAACAATCATCTGGAAACCGATGTACTCAGTGGGAAAGGGCGGGCTTATGGTCTGGAACTGTACATAAAGAAAACAGCCGGAAACCTTACGGGATGGCTCTCTTATACATTGTCCAGAACTGAAATACAGATCCAGGGTGATACCGAGGAACTGACCATTAACAACGGAGAGTGGTACCCTGCCAGCTTTGACCGTACACACAATCTGGCTTTTGTCTCTACTGTTACCCTGAGAGGTAATAGTAGTTTTAACTGGAACCTTACCTATAGCACAGGACGACCGATAAGTGCCATTGTAAGTAACTACAGAATTGGTAGTACTGCGGTACCTCATTTCTCGGAAAGAAATCAATTCAGAATACCAGACTATTTCAGGTTGGACCTCTCTTTTACCTTTGACAGAGATATTTTAAAACCAGAGCTGAGAAATAAGCTCAAAGACAGAAAGTATGTGGGCACCCTGACCATTGGGGTTTACAATATCCTGTCAAGAAAGAATGCCTTTTCTGTGTTCTTCAAAAGACCCGATGATTTTGGGGTATTACCAAGAGCACACAGGCTTACGGTGCTGGGTTCGGCATTTCCTACTATCACCTACAACTTTAAATTCTGATGAGCAGGTTGAAGCTGGTCATATCTCTGCTCCTTCCGGTGCTGTTGGTACAGGGCTGCTCAGAAGTGGTCAACCTGAAAACCGAGCTGGGTCCCAGTCAATTGTTGGTTTTTGGGCGCATTACGGATGGTCTGGAAGGAAATATCATCCAGTTATCACGCACCTCCACATTTAATGGAGAGCAGGAACCTGTTACCGGGGCCGTGGTGAAGGTAGTTGCCGAAGATGGCAACACAGAGCACTATCTTGAGGTTGAATCTGGTGAATATGAGCTTGCCAATGAAAGCCTCACAGGCCAGCCTGGCATGAGCTACTATCTTGAGATTGATGTACCCGGTGGAAAAACGTACAGGTCGACTCCTGAAATAATGCCGGAAAATAACACGGTGGACATATTGGATTTTGAAGCTGGACCTATCAGAATCCCAATTGAGAACAACGCAGAGATCAGCCGTAATATGGTCAGTCTGTTTATGCGCTCAGAATTTCTCGATGTAGATCAGGATTTTTATATAAGGTGGAATTTAATCGAGACCTACCTCTTTCCCGAAAGGCCGAAAATGGTGAACAGCCCTGATTATCCTCCCCAGTGGTGTTATATTACCAATGACCTGGAAGGACAATCGGTCTTTCTGCATGATGGTAGGGTGTTAAAAAACCCGGTGATTTCAAGAAGGTTGATGACGCGAAGATTAGCAGATAATGCCTTCGTTTCCTCCTATTACTTTCAGGTGGTCAGGTCCTCATTGACAAAGGGTGCCTACCGCTATTGGGATGAGGTTAACCAGGTAGCCAATGCGCAGGGCTCGATTTTCGACCGCCCACTGGCAGCGGTCCAAAGCAACATCTACAACATAGATGATCCTGATGAAGAAATCCTCGGCTACTTTGAGGTGTCAAATGTTGATACCACACGTCTGTTGATCAGGGAAAACGATACCCCCTTTTCCATCAGCACCCCATGTCCTCTCTTTGGACCCATTTCCGATGAATGCGATAACTGCCTTCTATTAGATAACAGCGCAAAAGTCAAACCTTACTTTGTAACGGGATGAAAAAGAGAAACAAAACAATATATAGAGTTTTATGCCTGACAGCCCTGGCTTTTATCACTGCAGCCTGCTCAGAAGTTGTAGATCTCAAAACAGAAAACGAGGAAGGTGCGTTGGTGGTGTATGGACGGATAACCAACGGTACGTTGGGAAATGAAATTTCTCTTTCACGCAGTACCAGATCTGGTTTACCTCCCCGGGCTGTATCAGGGGCCTCGATAGAGCTGCTGGGCAATCAGGGTAATTCAGGCAGGTATATTGAGGGTGAGGAGGGTACTTATATCTTCGATGGTTCTTTGATCGGTGTTCCCGGGCAAGCCTATCATGTGAGGATTCAATTGGCTGATGGCACGGTGTACGAGTCAGTACCAGAAATAATGCCTGAACTGAGCGCTCGTGATACCTTAAAATATGTGTTACAGGAAATAGAAGAAATTTCGAATCAGGGTGTAGCTACCTCGCGGTTTGTAATCAGCATATTTGCTGATACTGAAATTCTGGACCCAAGACCTGATCTTTTTCTCAAGTGGGATATAGAAGAAGTTTATTCTTTTCAACAGGCTTTTCTACCCATGCACAATTTTCCTTTCTATACCAGAAATACCTGTTATGTAAAGGAAGAATTGGAACAACAGCGAGTTTTGCTTTATGATGGGAGTCAACTCCGGGCAAACAGCATATCGGATCAACGGGTCGTTGACAGAACCATTGATGATGATTTCAGAGGGGTGCACTACTTCAATTATATTCAGCAAAGTCTCACGACCGGAGCCTATAACTTCTGGCAGGGCCTCGATAGAAATGTCAACAGAGTAGGGTCAATTTTTGATCAGCCTCCGGGTGCGCTTTCAACCAACCTGTTCAATGTAAATGATCCCTCAGAAGATGTGCTGGGTTACTTTGAGGCAACTGCTGCCGATACGGTCAGACTTAAGATAACCAATGCCATCGTTGATCGTTTTTTTCCGGTGCCTTGTGTTTCACCTCCAGAGGTAGATTTTGCTCGATTTATGTGTTTTCGTTGTATAGAAAGATTATTTGAACCAGAATGTCTGGATTGCCTTCTTATACCTAAAAGTACTTTGAACAGACCTGTTTATTTTGACTGATCATGCATAAAGGTCAACGACATAGGGTGAAACGGAATGCTGTAATAGGTATTACCTTGCTCTTTGTAGCCCTGGCCTGCAGCCAGGTAATTGATCTGGAAACCAATGAAACAGGGGGGCAGGTGGTGATTTTTGGAAGAGTGACGAATGGAACCTCATTTAATCAAATAGCAGTAGCACGAACAGGCAATCTGGGGCAGGCCCCTATCCCCTTAAGCGGTGCGATTGTTCGTATTATAAGCGAAAACGGACAGGAACAGCTCATGCACGAACTACCCCGTGAACCAGGTATTTATAAACCAGAGCAAAGTGATTTTAAGGGAACCGTGGGTGTTGGTTATCGTCTGGAGGTGGAGGTGCTGGGACAGGTGTATGGTACCAGCCTTCAGGTAATGCCAGAGGTAATTGGCGAAGACCGACTGGATTGGGAGTTGGTAGAGGAAGAGGACATCTCAGAAACGGGAACAACTACTACCGATCATGTGATCAAGGTGTATGGTCAAACTTCGTTCAGAGAACTGCCAGATGAGTTCTATGTTCGGTGGGGAATTGAGGAGTCTTACACGGTTTTTGGGCTGGTATTACCACGTTCACATTTTCCACGCTACACACCCGAGCAGTGCTATATTATCAACGACCTTAGCGAGCAGGAAACTTTCTTACTTGACGGAACAAAGATTCGAAGCCTTGAGTTGGGCAGACAGCTTTTTGCCACCCGGCCCATAGACCGGAGCTTTGGTGTCAAGCACTACTTTAACCTGATACATTCTGCTATCAACAAAGAAACCTACGATTACTGGTCAAAAATAAACGATCTGACTACACGGGTTGGGTCGATCTTCGATACGCCACCTGCCCCTGTACCGGGTAATATCAAGAGCAATGATCCAGAAGAAGAGGTGCTCGGGTTCTTCGAGGTAGTATCGATTGACACTGCCAGAATCTTTATGACCAATAATGACATTCGTGTTTTCTGGGACGATCCCTGCGAGCTCAATGGCGAAGAATGGCTACCTGTATTTACCGTGCCTTTTGAATGCGTTATTTGCCTGATAGAAGAGAAAATAGTGGAAGAAACCTGTGTTTTTTGTAGTAAACTCCCCAACAGTACATTGACAAGACCAAGTTATTTTTAATGACCACTTGCATGAAGAGACTAAAAACTCACCTATGTTATCTGTTGGCTTTGCTCAGCTTGGTGGCCTGTTCAGAGGTCATAAATCTCGATATCAACCAGGAGGGAGGACAGCTGATCGTGTTTGGGCGACTGAGTAATAGCAATGTGGGAAATTATGTAAGTGTGCAACGAACCGGAGTATTAGGCAAGCAACCCCTGCCGGTTTTTGGGGCAGAGGTGAGTATTACCAATGGACAGGGAACCACTGAATTACTCATAGAAGGAGACTCCGGTATTTATGAGCTACCGGGTGATATTCTGGTCCGTGAACCGGGCCAAAGCTACGTGTTGGATATAAGGGTAGCTGAAAAGACGTATAGCACTGCAGCCCAGGTAATGCCGGAAAACTATGGTCAGGACTTCCTTTCCTGGGAACTCGCAGTCAATACTGATATCTCATCTGCCGGTATAGCCATAGAAGAAGATGTGGTAAACGTATATGGAAGAACTGAGTTTGGCGACCTGCCAGATGAGTTCTACCTCCGCTGGGACATTGAAGAAGCTTATACCTACCTGGGTACCTTCCTGCCCCTGAATCATTTTCCACTGTCTGGCGGTCAGGTACAATGCTTTGTGGTAGGAGATTTGAACGAGCAAAGAATATTCCTGCACAATGGCAAAGAAAACAAGGCTACCAGTATTCCGAATCAGCTCTTTGCGAACAGAAGAGTAGATAGAAGCTTTCAGACACTTCATTATTTCAATCTTATCCGCTCTTCCTTGTCAAAAGAAGCTTATGAGTATTGGTCGAAGCTGGATGGTATTGTAAACAGGCAAGGCTCCATTTTTGATGTGCCGCCTGCAGCCGTACCCGGGAATGTACTGGCGCAGGCCGGAGATGAGACGGTGCTTGGCTTTTTCGAAGTTATTTCGGTTGATACCACCCGTTTGGCCCTTACCCGAAGGGATATCCCCCTTTTCATATTCGATGAATGCGAAAAGCGGGGTGAGGCATTTCTGGAGCTGTTCAGGGTGCCAAGAGATTGCCGTCAATGTCTGATAGATGAAGGAATTGTAGCTCCGAGCTGCCTTTTGTGCGATGTACTCCCAGGTAGTTCAGGTACGAGACCCAGTTATTTCTAGATGAGTGATGTAAAGAAACTTCTCAGCTTTCTAACTATCAGCCTGTTGCTGCTGATACTGTCCTGCTCAGAGGTGATTGATATTCCCGTGATTGAATCTGGCGGTCAGCTGGTCATCTCAGGCCGTGTCAGCAACAGTACAGAAGGCAATTATGTAAGTGTACATCGGACGGGAGTACTGGGCAGGCCTCCAGAGCCTGTACTCAATGCAGAGGTAAGGGTAATCAGTGGAAACGGAGATGTACAGAGATTGATCGCTGCCGATTCAGGGTTTTATAAGTTCAGGGCTTCAGACTTCAGGGGAGAGCCTGGCCAGGAATACAGTCTGAAAATTCAACTCAACGGGCAGAGATACTATGCTCATACCCAGCGAATGCCCACGCTTTACGGAAGGGACTCCCTATACTTTGAACTCAGCAAATCGGTGAGGATATCGACCCAGGGGGTATTGGTAGAAGATGACGTATTGGAACTCTATATGGATACGCATTTTGACCAGTTGGAAGAGGAGTTTTATATTCGCTGGGACCTGGAAGAGGCTTATACTTATCTGGGTACCTATTTGCCAGCCAACCATTTTCCACCCAGTGGAGGGCAGGTACAGTGCTTTGTCACCAACAGGCTTAATCAGCAAAAAGTGTTTCTGCATAATGGCAGGAAAAACAGAGCGCAAGCCATTCCCGGTCAGCATCTATTCAGCCGACCCATTGATAAAAGCTTTCAGGCATTGCACTATTTTAATGTTATCCGATCATCATTGTCCAGTGAAACACACAGATATTGGTCTCAACTTGATAGAGTCGTCAATCGGCAAGGGTCGATTTTCGACACAGCTCCCGCGGCTGTCAGGGGCAATATTATATCAGAGACAGGGGAAGAAGTGCTTGGCTATTTTGAGGTAGTATCAGTGGATACAACCAGACTTGCGGTTACCAGAAATGACGTGCCGCTTTTTTTCTACGATGAATGCGTCAAGAGAGGAGAAGAATATTTCGAACTCTTTAGCGTCCCATTGGGCTGTCGGCAGTGCCTTATTGATGAGGGCATTGTGGCTCCTCAATGTCTTGACTGTCAAGCATTGCCTGGTAGTTCTTACACTCGCCCCAGCTACTTCTAACATGCAGACTGCGCGGGCTTTTCTGTTTAAAATTTGTTGCCCTCTACTATGCTGCTGAGGGTTAGGCTTTTATTAAGAGGGCTGATTTCTTGTATTATCCTTTTTCATTATAAAATCATATCTTAATTATGTATGAATTTTAATAAGATTCATTCTTTTGAAAAGATAGTTTTATAATGTCTTCAAAAAGTAACAGATTTGATGCTTTTTGATTATTTTAACAAGCACAATAGTTGATTATCAATTGACGGGCTTCGGTTTCTAAGAGTGAACAAAATTGGCTTAAAAGAAAAGGTATCCCAGAAATGAGTATTAATGGCCGTATTGCCGACTTGATCAGGGTTTTACATGATAATGAAAACCTCTTTGCCAAACGGATAGATGTTTCAACATCCGTAGTCTTTAATGTGGTAAATCCGAAAGGGCGCAGGAGCTATCCGAGCGGTCCGGTTTTGGAGAAAATACTGTCAATTGAAAAAGATGGTAACAGAGTGTCGGCAGAATGGCTTATGAGAGGTGAGGGCAATATGTTTTTAGAAGCTGAAGGTGTTTTTTCCGTAGGTACAGATGAGATTGAAGAGACTATTGAGCAATTGACAGAAACGGTATCGAGGCTGAGGGAGGGCTTTGAGAAGTTTAAAAAAGGATGATATGATGAATAGAATAAAGGAGGTTTTGCTAGAGCAAGGACGTACCCAAGCCTGGCTGGCCAGTCGAATAGGTAAAAGCTATGTAGTTACTACCAATTACGTGAATAATAAAACCCAACCCAGTATACCCGTACTTTATCAAATAGCCGATATCCTTGGCGTGGATGTGAGAGAACTTCTCGTTCGCTCAAGACGTTAATCATCGACTGTTTCCGTAAGAATTCTGACCTGCATTTTTTAAATTTGCGGAGGTAAACGAATTTTGAAATGATGAAGAAGCTATTACTTTTTGCCCTGTTGGGTTTGTTTGTGGCCTGTAGTGGCCCTGCAAATGATTCCAAAAACTCACTGGCTAATGCCAAATTGATAGGTAACTACGGTGAGACGATAGATGCCAAAGGAGCAATAAGCCCAAGGGAAATGATGTCGCAGCTTGCAAAGGCCGACACAATTAACGTAAAGGTGCAAGCCGAAATCACAGCAACTTGTGCCATGAAAGGTTGCTGGATGAACCTGAAACTGGAAGATGGAGAAGAAATGCGCGTGACCTTCAAAGACTATGCATTCTTTGTACCCAAAGAAGGAATGGAAGGTAATAAAGCGGTGATTGAAGGTGTGGTAAGCAGAACCATGACAGATGTGGCTACGCTGAAGCACTTCGCTGAAGATGCCGGTAAACCTCAAATTGAGATCGATGCCATTACTGAGCCTAAAAAGGAATATACCTTTGAAGCCTCAGGTGTTATCATCTATGCAGAAACAGAATAAGGAATATTGATTCCTGCGAAAGGGAGGTCGACAAATCGACTTCCCTTTTTTATGGAGTTACCACAAGCTTTGAGCCGTGATAATAGCTGACTTTCTACCCTGGCTATAAAGGGCTGTCACGAGCAAAAGAGCGGCTACTTTCGGATAACCTCGCAGTGATTACCAAAAGGGTCTTCAAAGACCAATCCGTCTGAACTGATGGATGGGTGAACCTTAATTCCCAAAGTATTCAGGTGATTCTTTACCAGGCTTAGATCACTGATGGAGAACACCAGATTCAAATTACTATCTACTCCATATCTCAGTTCGAGCCGTTCAAGCCCGGGTTTTTCATGGAGCATAAATGCAAAACTGTTATCACTATGCTTTAAGGGCAAAGCTGCCGGCAGGTAATCTCCGGACCATTCTTTAAAACCCAGCTTATGCTCGTAAAATGCAATGGCTTTTTCCATATCTGAGGTAGTGATACCTGAATTGTACACCTTGAAGCCTGTAAACGGAGCTACCGGTCTGATCTGCACCTCCATAAGGCTCAACAAGTTTCCGGAGGCATCTCTGAACGGGATGGATATACCTACTCCATTGCGCTGCAGTTGTGTTTCTTCAACCCTGATGCCTGCTTCTCTCAATTGATCAATGGCCGGAAGAAGCTTAGGTACCTGTAAGGTCAGACCGGTTCTGATATGTTGTCCGTAAATTGCTTTGCTGCTTAACTTTGCCTTGCTAAGATAGATAGGGGTAGAACCTGTATGGATGAGGATGCTCATGGGGTCAGTGCCTCTACTGTCCGCTTCGAAACCGAGTATTTCAGTATAAAATCTCTTTGCTGCACTCAGGTCATCTACCCATATTCTTACTCCTTCTAACCTCAGATTCGGAAGCTGAGGTTTTTGTGCACAGGTCAATTGAATGCATAAGAACAACAGAAGGCTAAGTGCCCGTTTCACGGTTTCACCCGCTTCATATGAAAGACCTCTGTCCTCACCTCGTCCTTCTCCCTCATCCTTAGAGATATGTCCATCTCCGTCTCTGATTTAAGCTCCATTACCAACCCTTTGAAAGTAAGCTTATTGGCGGTGGCCTCTACCAGCTCAAAATGCACGAAGTCCTCCTTCTCTTCCCAGGATTTCATCTCAGGGGTAAAGTGCTTAAGCTTCATGCCAGTATCGTCCAGGGTAATGAACTCGTAAAACGATACCTTCCCATCTTGTATGTTCCGATAAACACCCATCATTACGCCATCTGCAGGCAGGCTCCATACTTCATCCGAAATACCTCCAAAGCCATCGCCAGTCCAGTGCCCGGCCAGCCAGCTGTAATTGTTGATATTAAATTCAATAGCCTCCGGGGCTTCTTCTTTGCTCAGCAATACCATGCTGCTGGAGGCTATTATGATGCCTGTTAGGGCCAGGGCCCATTTAAACTTTTTCATTGTTTTCAATTATCTGTTCATAAATGCCTTCAACTCTATAATGCCTCCGTATTTCAGATGAGGATTGTCTTTCACCACGGCCAGGGCTTCTTCCTTGGTTTTTGTCTCAATTACAAAGTAACCAGTCGTTCTTCTTCCATCGTCACCATCAAGCTCGGTAGTGGTAGCAGCGGTTACTTCCAGGGCCTCGTTCTTAAGCTCCTGACCAGTGATCTTCACCCCTTTGCTATAGAGCCCGTTCATCCAGCTTGCATATTCTTCAAACATCTGCATGGGGTCTCCCGGTTGAAAGCTGGCATCTTCTTTCAATATCATAATATAGCCTTTAAGCGGGTCTATTTCTACTGTGTCGCCTGATTGCCTGCCAACAAAGTTGCCGGCAAAGAAAATAATCACAGATGCCGCAAGACCTGCTGCGTATTTTATATAGTTATTCATAGTTCGTGTCTTTTTAATCAGTCCTTCTTTTTTTAGTTCAGCCACAATCCTGTCCTCCAATACTGAAGGTGGATGCTTAACTGCTGCCAATTCTTCAAAAGCTGCTTGTTCTTCCGGGGTCAGTTCGTCTTGATCCATCATTGTTGGTCTTTGGAAGTCAATTGTTGCCTCAGGGCCTTTCTTGCCTGAAAAAGCTGGCTCTTACTCGTGCCTTCATTGATATTCAAAAGGGCTGCAATCTCTTTGTGCTGATACCCTTCTATGTCATGAAGTATGATCACTTTCCTATAGCCTATGGGGATATTCGAAAGTGCTTTTTCAAGGTCGTACCCTGAAATGGTAGTACTGCTCGCGGCCTTTTGGGCTGACAAGGCATCAGTCACTTTTTTTTTCGATGCTTCTTTCTTTAGCTCGTCCCTGTTGAGGTTAATAAGAATACCGGTCAGCCAGGTTTTGAGTGTCGATTTCCAGGTAAAGCCATTCAGTTTTCTGATGGCAATGATCCACATTTTCTGTACTAACTCATCAGCTTCAAACTCATTGAAAGCAGTGAGTCGTAAAGCCATTTGGTACAAATGAGGAGTCTTATCGCGGTATAATCTGCGAAAGGCTGCCTCACTCTGTGAGTCTAAAAAATCTCTTACCAATTCCTGATCGCTCGGCATGCGTCAATTTTCCAATTCTATTCTTATTTCCTTTCCTATTAGTTAACTGATTGGTTTTGTCATCAGTCGCGTATAGGTGGCGCGGGAGAGAAAAATGGTTGTATCCCTTTGAAAAAAATACGAATTATTTTCGGGTGAGCTGGAGAGGTAAAGAACAGAAGCCTGATCAGAAGCGGATTCTTATCGAGAGGTTGGGAGTAAAGCCGAGCAGAATTCTGTCCCGGGATTCAAGAATGGGAGCGGCATCTTCTACAATCTCAATCTTCTCAAAAGTCCGGTTGTTCACATTGCTGTGATTGAGCAGGTTAATTAGCGAAAGACCAATTTCTCCTGACCATTTTCGATTTATCTTAGCTCCGAATTTATACCAAACCGAAGCATCTACCCGGTGATAGTTTCGAAGCCGCTGGCCATTTAACGGGCCATAGGTCGATTCGTAAAAGGTGATGGTCTCGGTGGTTTCCTCCTCTTCCTCCTCCTCTTCTAGTTCGATTATACGGGTAACCAGCTGTGGATCGGTTTCCAGAGTCCAGGGGAGCCCTGTTTTAAAAGTATAGCCGAGTGAAAACTCAAATGCTCCGGAGGTATAGCTGGAAGAGACTTGTAGCTGGTGTTTGGTGTTCAGTGAAGATGGAAATACGATGTCGGTAAGCTCGGGCATATATACTTCCGAATCCTGGAAATTGTAGCTCGACCAGACTCTGAAGTTGCTCCATCGTTTCAATACGGTCAGATCCAGCCCGTTTAGCTCCTCAGATCCGGCATCAAAACCACCTCCCTCACCATGGGTAAAGCCAAGGTTCAAAGAGATAAGCCCGTCTGTCACTTTTCTGTAAAGGTCCAGGTCCACCAGCCATCCGTTTTTGTTGTATAAAAACCCAAGTGAAAGTTGTTTGTTGGTAATGAGTGGTATAAAGTCGTCATCATCAGCTAATACCCATTGCTGCTCAATGGTATTTGAAAAGTTGAAATCAGACTCCTTCACAGCACTCAGAAACTGGTTGTACTGACCATAAGCCGACTTGAATACAAGGTGGTCTGTCAGCTGGTAGTTTAGTCTTACCTGATGATCGAGTGATATATCTTCCAGCGGACCGTATTGATTCAAACGAGCGCCTAAGATCAACTCTAATCTATCAGTAATATCCCAGTTGTATTCTCCGAACAGGGCATGCACAAAGCCAACCGCCTCAAGCGCCTCTTCATCATCCTCTTCAAATAGACTGATTTGCTGGGTATTGTTAACTACATCATAGTGGTTTAGCTGGTAGCCAAATCTCAGAAATCTCCTGTTGTCTATTTTCCAGTCATTGGTTGATCTGATCTCAAAGTTTCTGAGGGTGTTATTCCTGATAAGTATATCGTCATCCTCCAGGTCGTCCTCAGTACGCTCATTGAATAGCCGGTAATCAAGAGAGAAGTTCGTAAAGCTGGTACTCAATTGGGTAGCGAAATCTTCGGAAATCCGGTGCTCCCATTTGAGATTCATTCCCAGGTTGCTGATATCATGAGTCTGAACAATGTTATCGGTATCAAAAGTGGAGCTATAGTCCAGCACGCTTCCCGATCTTAGAAAGCTGAACTTCCATGTATTCCGTGTATCTGGTTCATAGTGCCAGGAAAGGTTGAGATCGCTGAAGTTGATATGGCTATTGTAGCTAAAGGGCTTTGAATCGGGGTTCTGTTGTATGTCCTGGGTGAGGGTGCCTTCAAACAGCTTATCGCTTATGGCCTTAAAGGTGGGCGTAGCAAACAGGTCGTTGTAAGACCTTCTTGCCGCAATCATGATGCCTCCATAGTCTCCCTTAAATGGGAGCTTGGCATAAACATCAGCATGGGTCATGTTAATGCTGCCCTCAAACTCTGAAGCGCTGTCGAGCTTCATCCTGGACTCCATCGAGAGCAAACCGGCACTGGATCCTCCGTACTTTACAGGTACATAATTCTTGTAAATGTTGACCTCCCCAATAGAGGCGGGAATGAAGCTGGAAATATTGCCGAAGTAATGGGCCGATTGATACATAGGGATGTCATTCCAATAAATGAACGTGTTGTCTCTTGAACTACCCCTGATATTAAGACCCGAGGCCGTTTCGTCATTGGAATTAATACCCGCAATGATTTGAGCGGAAAGAAGGACATCCCTTTCCGAAAGCCCCGGAAGTACCTCCATTTCCTGAGGTAATATTTTAAAGCTACTGGCCTTTTCATCAGAGGCAATTCCGCTGTTAACGTATTCTTTAATCACGACTTGTTGTAAGGTGGTAGCTTCTGGTTGTAATGTGATTTTAAGTTCACGGCCCGATTCGTAGGAATTCAGGTCGAGATCTTGCGGGTCATAACCTAAAAAAGAGAATTCAAGAGTAGCATCAAGTGGTTCGTCTATAAAGAGCTTAAATCTGCCATCTGCATCGGATACGCCACCGAGATATGAATCCTTTAATCTTGCAGTGGCAAAGGGTAGGGTTTCACCGGTTTCACCATCAAATACCTGGGCCCTCAGATAAACAGACTCCGGAGTTTTTACAGAAATAAACTTTTTTTCAATCAGCTCGTGGACCAGTTTGAGAGGTCTTAGCAGTTCTGCAAGGAAATCTGTAAGATCCTTGTTAGCAGCTTGAATGGAGGCTTTTTTGCCCTTTATCTGTGCGGGTGAAAAAGCAAAGTAGACATCATAATCTCTTTCCAAATCCCTGAATACCTGGCTCAATGGTTTATCATTGGCGGTATAAGTGATCTGAATTTCCTGGGAGCATAATTGGTTGGTAAGCCCCAGAAATAGTAGCAGGACTACAGTCTTTTTTATCATGGATTTATCCCGAGAATCCGTAAGGTGTTTTTGGTAGAATCAAATTCGTATTCTAGTTTCAGAGTTCCCAACACCAGGCTAACGGCATTGGAAGCATCGGCATGAGGGAAGCCTCCATCATATTTAATGGTGTCTGCCACATTGAATTCTAAGACCTCAATGCCAAATACATTAACAAGCTCATCCACAGCTTCGCGTAGCGGCACCTCGCCCTCAAAAACGGTTAGTCCGTTGAGCCAGGAAGGCCCACTTGTATCTGTATCTTTTTTCCAGCTACTGGTAATGGTGCCCTGCTCTACACGTACCCCATCACCTGGTAAAAGGTCATGGTCAGTATTGGTGCTGGCCACATTCACTTTGCCTGTATAGCACACCACCTCCAGCTTTTGATTTCTGGTTTTTACGTTAAAACTTGTTCCTAAAACGGTTACTGAGCCAAAATCAGTATTCACCACAAAGCTGCTGCCCTTCTTAACCTCAAAGAAAGCTTCACCGCTGATATTGACAGCGCGATTTTCTGCCCAGGTTTTTTCGTTGAAGGAGAGCGTTGAGGTACCATTCATCTTTACTTCAGAACCATCGGGCAGCATCACAATCTCTTGCTGACCGGGAGCGGTGTTAACCTTGGTGAGTGGAGACTGCAGTAGAAAATAAGCTGTGACCACAATGGCGGTGACACAAGCCGCTACCGCATAACGGAATATGGGCTGCATCCATACCGTCTTTGTTTCTTTAACAGCAGAAGCTTCCCTGATTCGTCCTTTAAACTGAGCCAGACCGGCATTTACATCATAAGGTGGAACGGTCAGTCGATCTGCAGCCTGAATCATTTGGGCATAAGCTTTCCCCTCGTCTGAATTCTCAAATTCAGCCTTTTCTTCGGGGCTAAGGTCGTCATTCAGCCACCGAGCGAGGAAATCATCATTTTCTTCCCAGAGATTCATTTTTCAACAATTAATCAACCCTATATACGTTGCAAAATATTTAACCCTACCCCCTCCAACTAAATTTCTTTACAAACTTTTCTAAGCTTCACCAGGGCCTTGTGCATGCGCTTTTCTACCGCTTTTACACTTACCTCCAGCATTTCAGCTATTTCCACATAAGTCTTCTTCTCAATTCTGTTAAGTAAAAAAACTTCTCTTTGTCCCTCAGGTAGCTGATTTATGGCTTGTGAAATGGTTGACTCAAACTCGTTGTATTCCATCTGAAACTCAGGATTCTCCTCATTTTGCTGAGTCGTCTGAAAGTCCAGATGCTTCTGCCTCACTTTGTCTCTATCCAGTAGTTTTAGAAACTGGTTTTGGGCTACTCTGAAAAGGTAAGCTTTTGCTAGGGCCGGGGTCACTTTTTTGCAATTCTTCCACATAATGAAGAAGGCTTCCTGCACCATATCCTCCGCTCTTTCAAGATCTTTGAACTTGAACAACAGAAAATTTCTGAGAAGGGGAGCCAGGGAAAGAAACAGTTTTTCGTAAACTGATTCTCTACATACATCTTGTTCTTCGGTGGTCAATGCGAGTTAGTTCTAAACGCTAAAATACAACTTCTTGGCAAGTCAACAATTACTGACAACCGCCTTCTTTCTGAGCTTGTTACACTTTGTCTATGTTTGATAACTGACGATGTTTTTTGTTATCAGCAATGGCTTCCTGCTCACTTTTTAGGTTGATTTTCTGACAGTAAGGGTAGGGTAAAGGGTCAATATCCGGTTTCAGATTCAAAGTTTAGGAAATGCAGAATCAAAATCGTGTTGTAAGAATTGTAGCCTACGCACTGATCCTTTTGTCAGTGATCTGGATAGCCGTCAGGTTCTATGTGAATAAGGGAGGTGTGGATCTCACTCCCGGTCATAAATACCAGGTGACCTACGAATTTGAAATGCGAGGTGAGGGAGACTATTGGGTAAATACCTACTTACCTATTACCAGTCCTCGTCAGACCGTGGAGGTCATTTCTTCAACCGGTCCTGTCCATGGGGTAATGTCTCTACATGGTGAAAACAAAATAATGAGATGGGCAGGAAGTCTCTTTGGAGTGAGTACTATCCATCACAGCTTTACGCATGAAGGCAGAGATATTGAATTCAGTATTGATTCTACCCTTCAGTACCTACCGGTATTTGATCTGGCCCTGGGCCCCGAACTGAAGGCTACTGAGTACATCCAGACAGATCACCCGAAAATTACCAGACTGTCTGCCGAGCTCACTCAGGGGAAGGAATCCTTGCTTACCAGGCTTCGGGCCCTCTATGACTTTGTATATGAGATTCCCGCCATTGCTACGAGTGAGCTAACCGATGCACTTACTACCCTGGAGCAGTATGAGGCATCATGCAATGGAAAGAGTCGTCTTTTGGCAGCTTTGTGTAGGAATCAGCGAATTCCCACCCGTTTAGTGGGTGGGTTGATTCTAGAGGAAGGCCGTAAAAAAACATCTCACCTTTGGACCGAGGTGTACGTAGAGGGACTGTGGGTTCCTATGGATGCCCTTAACGGACATTTTGCCAGTCTGCCGGCCCATTATCTGGAGTTGTATCGGGGAGATGAATTCCTTATTACCAGAAGGGGCGGGATTGAATTTGACTATATCTACGATATTCAGAGGGAGCGGGTAAATCATTATCCGGAGCTTGCCGTGCTCGATTTGTGGTCGGTGATTGATGAAGCAGATATTCCTCATGACATGTTGCAAATGCTGTTACTGTTGCCTCTGGGTGCTTTTTTGGTATCGGTGTGTAAGAATGTGATTGGTGTAAAGACCTTTGGGGTTTTCCTGCCTGTGTTGGTAAGCCTGGCGCTGATTCAGACAGGCCTTGTCTCGGGGTTAGTCCTTTTTACCTCTATTGTTATAGTGGTAGCCTTGTTTAGCTTCCCTCTCGAGAAATGGGGAATTCAATACACCTCCAAAATAGCTCTGATGTTGATAGCCGTTGTACTGACTTCCCTTTTTGGTATCAACCTGCTACACAGCACACAGTGGCTGGATGCTTCGGCTCCGCTTTTCTTTCCCATCATCATCCTCACCATTATTTCCGAACGCTTTGCCAAAAAAGTGGAGGAAGAAGGAGTGAAAATGGCTATGAACCTCTACATACAGACCATTGCGGTGACCCTGTTTATCTACTTTATTCTTTCTTCTGCTATCATCCAGCATTTTGTCATGACTTTTCCGGAGAGCATCCTTACACTGGCCGGTTTAAACCTGCTTCTTGGTAAATGGATCGGACTGAGACTGACGGAATATCATCGCTTTTATCAAGTTACTAACGCCTGAGTTATGTGGAAAAGAATAATTAAAACGATCAGAAACACCGATCAGCAGGTAATGGGTATGAATCAGAGAAACCTTGAGCTGATCTATCCCAACAATGCCAGGAGGTATTATAAGTACGCTGATGACAAATGCCTGGCCAAAGAAATCATGGAGGGCAAGGGAGTGAAATGCCCCAAGACCTACGGGGTGGTGGAGAAGATTGGCGAAATCGAAGCCGTATGGCAGATGGTAAGTCAATGGCCCATGCTTGTAGTAAAACCAGCCAAGGGTGCAGGAGGAAAGGGGATTTTGATCCTGAAAAGAGAAGGCGAGCAATGGATGAAGGGTGATAAGCCTATTTCTGAATCTCATATTTTCACTCATATCGCCAATATCATCTTTGGAGTTTTCTCTTTCGGAGATGACGACCGTGCCCTGATTGAGGAATATGTCGTGCCCCATGAATTCTTCGCAGAGATTTACGCTTCAGGAGTTCCTGACTTCAGAATCATATTACTCAAAGGAGTGCCGGTGATGGGCATGCTCAGAATGCCTACTGCCAGGTCTGGAGGTAAAGCCAACCTACATCAGGGAGGCTTGGGCATAGGGGTAGACATGCAAACAGGAAGGCTGAAATATGCTTACGATGGAAAACAACACCTGGCTGTACATCCTGATAGTGGCAGGGATATTCTGAATAAACCCGTCCCACACTGGAAAGAACTCCTTGCACTGTCGATTCAAACAGCATTAGAATTTCCACTTGACTACCTGGGAGTAGATCTGGTGATGGACAAGGCAAAGGGCCCGATGGTCATGGAAGTAAATGTAAGGCCGGGCCTGGGTATTCAACTGGCCAATCAGCAGGGAATGAAAGAAGCACTCAACAAAATAGATATCAGTTAATATGGATTACAAACAATCAAAAACACCTTACCTGAGCATTATGGCCGCCATGGCCCTGATAGCGGGTATTACTCACACTCAGCCGGATAGAAAACTCATCCACGTGAGCATAGAACCCTCGACCGAAGCCACAGGAGCCACTGTACAAATTACTGGTTTGCAATATGTGCCAAAAACTAATCTTACAACCCAAACAGAAGAACCCCATGAAAACAGCAACAATAGCCCTGATTTTGGTCTTGACTAGTTTTCAGGTCAACGCCCAGTGGAAAAATAAATTCAGGGCTGGCCTTAATGGTGGATATGAGTGGAATATCTTCTTAAATCCATCGACCATTTCAGGGGAAAATGAGATGCTCTTCAGAGACGATCTTTGGATCAGTGCACCCTACCAGGGAGGCTTCTTTAGTGCTGATCTTAACCGGAAAACGGCTCAGGGAAGATGGAAGATAGGGGCCTACCTATCGGGAGCTAACTATAACTCCCGGATCAATGCCAACAGGCATTCTTTCAGACTCAATGCCTCATACCGTATAAAATATGCTGAGCGAAAGTATTTTGAGATAGCCCCGGGGCTCTATAGAATTAACAGGGTAGGGACTAATGATCAGGACGCCATCCTGTCTACGCCCTTTTCTTACCTTAAGCTGACGATACCTGTAAGCTTCGATTTTTATCTCAGAAATAAGGTTTGGTTAAAAACAACCGGAGGTTACCTATACAAGAGCTATGACCGGACAAACGACCGAGAGCTCTTTTATCATGCAGGCTTTGCGAGTGCCAGCCTTAGCAAGAAATGGAAGAACAAGAGAGGTGAGGCAAAGCTTACTTATTCAAACAGAGTAGAGCTGAGGCTTTATAAGAATCTGGAATTTTTTCTGGCTGAACCAGCCGAAGCAGGAGATCCGACAGAGCAGGAAGAAGTAGAAGAGAGCTCACGAATCTGGACCTATATCAGTAACGACCTGGAGTATAGTCTCAAACCTGTCAATGATCGATTTAAACTAACCATGGGCTTATATACCACCGTCAGATTGGATAGTGAGGAAGAAAACAGCTACAAAGAATTCACTCCCGGGCTTTCTGGTGAATGGAAGATGAAAAACTGGACACTCAGTACAGACCTGAGTTATGTATATCGAAATTATTCGGAAAGGGAAGTGGGGGAAGAAGAGCTTCCACTTCAGTACAAGTACATCCGGGCAAACATAAAAGCCGAGATTCCACTACGAAAGAATATCAATTTCTATGTGAGAACCAGTGTGGTTAACCGGGCTTCCAGCAATGATTTACTGACACGTGGTTTTCGCGAATATTTCAACTCAAGAGTTGAAACAGGAGTCACGATAAGGTTTTAAGACTTTATTATTTGGTTGGTGCAAAAGGCCGAGGGATACGCCCGAGGCCTTTTCTTTTTCTCTTTGGGAGTAAGCCCGGTGAGGTGAAAGAAGTTTCAGGCAACCTTTTTAGCCTTTTCCCCATCTATATATAAGAAGATTGTAACGTTTCCGAAAAACGGCAGTCTTCAAAGAAGACGTCAAAAACTCAAATCATGAAAAGTCAATTTAATAATCTTACCCGCTTCGGGTTAGCTATGGTACTCCTCACTCTCTTCACAATAGGAGTACAAGCCCAATCAAATACTGTAAAAGCTTCCGATATCATGGATGCGCTCAAAAAAGGAAAAGAAGTCAGCTATGAGAACGTAACGGTCACAGGCGTACTCGATTTCACCTTTATGGATGAGAAGATGCCGGATCTGCCGACCAAAAGAAGGTGGTGGAGAAACGGAGGCGACAATACTGTAAATGAAATTATCGAGAGTAAAATTACGTTTACCAATGTGACTTTTGCGCAGGATGTCATCGCTTATTACCATGATGACCGTTCGGAGTATACCTTCACGGCCGACTTTGAGAACGATGTGGTTTTCAAGAACTGCAAATTCGAGAGAGATGCCATGTTCAAGTATTCTGAATTTGAGCGTGATGCCTCATTTGAAGGGTCTGAATTTTCCGATGACACCACTTTTAAGTATGCACAATTTGAAGAGAAGGTGAACTTCGCCAGTACCCGATTTGATGAAGATGCCATCTTCAAGTATACCAAGTTCAGAAGAGGTGTTTCTTTTGAAGAAGCTCGCTTTGAAAGATCACTGGATATGAAGTATACCCAGGTTAGAGGTGATTTCGATATCAAAGGTCTTTATGTTCGCTGGGACATCGACACCAAGTACACCAAGATCAATGGTCGCGGATTCTCTAAGTACATGTTGGATAATTAAGCAGTCCGCTTAATCAATTAAGAAACTAAACTACCTGTGAATTTTATTTTCAGGTAAGAAGGCTGGCCATTGGTCAGCCTTTGCTATTGCTGCTGTTTGATAAATTGTTTGGCCAGAATATTCATCTTCATATTGTAAGGAATGATTCTGCCCAGGGCCTTGTAAAAGCGGGGAACTGCTTTGGGAATGGCTACAGCTTTTCCTTTTAGCATGCGGTCAATGGTATATTCCGCTACTTCTTGAGGTGTGGCTTGCGTGAGCTTTGAGAAAAAGCCCATTTGCTCATTACGCGCCAATACATCAGGATTGGTGAGTACAGCTGCCGGACAAAGTACGGTTACTTCCACATTACTGGCTTCCAGCTCTTTTCTCAAAGACCGGGAAAAGGAGTATACAAACCTTTTGCTGGCTGAGTAAATGCCCTTATAGGGAATATCATAGAAAGCTGCCATACTCGCCACATTCAGAATATAAGCCTGAGGCAGCGTCTTCAGATCTTTCAGAAACAGGTGAGTGAGCATTACCAGGTTGACCATGTTCAACTGCATCTGCCCATAATAGAATTGGGAAGTCTTGGTGTCGAAAGCTCCAGAGTTACCCAGGCCGGCATTGTTCATCAGCTTGTCTATCACAAAGCCTTTTTCCCGGCACCAGTCGTAAATCTCCTGGGGTGCCTCTTTTTGCATCAGGTCTTTGCCCAGGCAGTGAAATTCCTGATTCGGGTACTGAGCCTTCAGGGCATTGGTCACTTCTTCCAGCTTAGGTTCGGGCAGTGCCACTAGTAGTACATTGTCACCCCTTAAAGCACTATCCTCTGCCAGGGCCTGACCTATGCCATTGCTGGCACCGGTTACCAATGTAAATATCCTTTGTTCAGCCATTATTCTTCTTTTCTCAACCAGTCTACAGTCTTCTGAATCCCTGCTTCAAGCGAGGTGATTTCATAGCCGAGCTCCTGTTTTGCCTTATCACTGGAAACGCTCCATTTATAGAGGTATTTTCTGACCCATCCCGGAGTAATCATGGGTTGTCTGCCAAAATTCTCGGCCAAAAATAGCTGAAATTTGCCGAAGGCGAGTAGTACACCTAAGGGCATCTTGTAAAGCTTATACTTCTGTCCGCCAATTTCAGCTATCAGGTCAAATAGCTCCCAGTAGGTAGCATCATCTCCGCCCAGTAAATAGCGTTCACCTGCCCGGCCGTTCTTCATGGCCAGCACATGTCCATTGATGACGTCATCCACAAATACATAGTTACCCGTGGACATGCCGTCACCGGGAATAAATTTCCATTTACCGGCTATGTACTGCTTTACAAGCTTGGTGACCGAATTGCTCACATTCAAAGGACCCGGGCCATAAACACGGGTAGGGTTGACTATCACCACATGCTGCCCTTCTGTAACACGCTCTTTAATCTTTAGCTCAGATTCGTACTTGGTGCTTTCATAGTCAGTGAAAAAATCGACTTGCCTCGGTGTTTCTTCATTGACAGGCCCATCTACGGCAGGGCCAATAACACCTGCGGTAGAGGTAACTACAATTTTATCGACCCCTTGTTTTTTAGCAGCATCCAGAATGTTGAGCGTACCATCAATGTTTACCTCCTTAAAGGTATCGCCTTTGGCCCACACACTGGCGAATGCTGCCAGATGATAAACCTCATGACAGTTTTCCATGCCGGCTTCCAAGGCCTCAATGCTGAAAAGGTCTCCCTCAACAAAAGAAATACGCTCATGGGTCAGGGCAGCAGCCTTCGACTTTGACCTGATCAGGGCTACAATTTCATGACCTTCATCGGCCAGTTTATGCGCAAGTTTCCGACCAATAAAGCCGGTTGCACCAGTAATGAAAATGCGTTTATTCATTAGCGAACGCTCATTTCAGGGTGATGTCTCAAGGAGAAAAAGAAGTTGGAAAGTGCCAGGGTGATATGTACAAAGAAGGCAACCCAAATGGTGCCGGTTGTAAGCGTAATCAAACAGAGTAAGATTCCTAAAGGTACTGCACCGATGGTCTCGGCCAGATTTTTGGGTACGTGCACCAAGGCATAAAAGGCAGTATTGAGTGCTATGGCAGGCCAGTCACCGATCAGCGGAGCTGTCGAAAACAGGAGTAACCCACGAAACATAAATTCATAACCAAACAAGTAGGCGCACCAGCTAAAAGCCGTACTGGCAACCAGTTTTTTACTCCAAATCTTTTCACGCACATTCGGATAAAAGGCCAGGTTTTTTTCCTTCTTTGAATTGAAGAAATTCATTGGGACCACTATACAGGCAATACCCGCAATCCAGTACAAAGAAGTCAGTCCGTTTTGGAATTTGAGACCATAGTCGCCAAAGGATTTGCCTGATATAAGCACAAGAAGGATGGCCGGAATAATACCAATGGTCATGGCTCCGAGATACCTTGTGAAAAGGATCATTCTTGTATTACCCTTCTCCTCTCCATACTTTGAATAGAAGCGATTCTTCACCTTATCCGAAATGGAGATAAAATGATATACGCTGAATCCTGCCGTTACCAGCGCGATTGTCAGAACAGATTCCAGATAAGAGGCATCCCAGGAAGGTACGTTCATATACTCGTTTCTAAAATGGAGTGCAAAAATAAGAACATCTGGTAGATTTGGGTAGATTAGACGTTAAATTACGTTTATAAACAGACCCTATGAAATCGTTGCTGACCCTTCTCCTTACCTGTCTTGCATTGCACACTGTATGTGCCCAGGAAAGCCTTACTAAGAGCGAATTACTCGACAGGAGTATTGCATTTCATGACCCGGACGGACAATGGATGGACTGTAAGTTTACCCTGGTGATTGACATGGATATACCCAACAGGCCGATGCGGTCGAGTCAGGTAACGATTGATAATGAGAAGGGTACCTTTGAGTTGGCTATACTGCGTGGTGGGCATATGCTACAGTATATGGTAGACGGCCTTGACTCTACAGAGGTAATGTTTGATTTTAGAACTCCTTCCGTAGCCCAGGCTGACTCCTTCGATCTCAATCCTGATCGTGCCAGAAGGTGGAGAGACTACTACGGTTACCTATACGGGCTGCCCATGAAGCTCAAAGACTCCGGGACTAATATTGCTGAAGGGGTAATCAATACCACATTTCAAGGCCAGGCGGTACTGGCGCTGAAAGTTACCTATGATGCTGAAGTTGGGGCTGATACCTGGTACTTCTATTTTAACCCAAATACCTATGCCATGGTAGGCTACCGTTTTTATCACGATGAAGCCGCGAATGACGGAGAATACATTGTACTAAGTGGTATGAGTATTAAAAATGGTATGCGAATTCCTAAAGACCGGGCATGGTATGTCAATGCTGATGACAGACTTTTGGGTACAGACTTTCTGGTGAATATGGAAGTAAAGCGCTACTGGGATTAGGAGAAGTAATGGCTATTTCTTCTTTTTCTTCAGGGATTTGATGAACTGACCCCAGGCAAAGGGATTTAGGAGCGGATTGGTCCGCGGGCCTGCACTGTTCTGTAAATTCTGAAACTGCTGATTCATCATATAGCGATAATTCAGGTCCGCACTACCCTCAATGGGCATGGTTCGTATCAGCTCCTGCACCACACTCGGCTCAAAGTTTCTTAATACAGATTCTTGTTGCTCACTCAGGTTCATGGCCATAATGGCTTCCTTAAAAATTTCTTCTGTGGGGAAGGGGTTAATCTCCACAGCAGCAAGCTCTGTTACCTCTTCTTCCAGCACCATAATCAGGGTGAACTTCTCGCCTACATCGCCAGGAATGACGACAGCACGGTTTTTAAAGCCAATTACCGAAAAAACCACCTCATCACCCGCAATAAAAGGATGACTGAACCAGCCTTTCAGGTTTGAGGCAGTACCTCTGCCAGTTCTCGGGTTATAGATGTTCACAAAAGGAATACCGGTACTGTCGGCACTCATTACCAAACCGGAAAGCTGTACGATCTGAGGCTCATCTCCCTGCTGCGCATTGGCACTGTTCAAAGAAAGCGCGTACATCATGACGATGATACATGCAACCGGAAGGAGTTTTCTAATGAGCTTATTCAAAATCAGAGCTTTTGTTTCCACTTTAATAGACGAACCTGAGGAAATAAGGATTAACCGAATTAACTGAAAAAGCTCGTGTTTGCAATATTAACAACCAAAAGGAGGAAAATTGTTGCCACTGGTCATTATTATTTTCAATTTAACAATTATTAACCGCAATGAGACTAAAGAACTTCAGCCTTCCTTTTGGTGGTCAGATTTTTAAGGCGCTTTCTGACGAAGCCCGTATCAGGATCATGCATTTGCTTTATAGAAACAAGGAATTGACCATTTCTGACCTGGAGCTGGAGCATATTCTCGATTTCACTCAAACCAAAACTTCCCGCCATATAACCTACCTCAAAAATTCCAATATTGTCAACGCACGTAAGGTAGATCAGTGGGTTTTTTATGGCATTCGGGAGGAGGTAGAGGACATCATAAGCCAGATATTCACCTTTCTGAATAAAGACAGCGTATTGCAGAAAGATCAGGAGCTTTATGAGATACTGAAGTCGAACCGTGAGCTGGCTGAGAACCGGGTGCAAAACAGAGGTTGGATTTCCTGAACTTTTACCGCTGAAGCTGATTTTGACAAAAAGTATTGCTCTTGAAAACTTACAAACATATTTTTTTTGACCTGGATCATACCCTTTGGGATTATGAGGGTAATGCGGGTGAGGCACTTCGTGAACTTTACGATCATCACCGACTGGGAGAGAAGGGAATGTTTTCCAAGGCTGAGCTGGTGACTACTTTTTTTGAAGTGAACGATATGCTGTGGGATGCTTATAATCATCATCGCATCCAGAGAAAAGATCTGCGTGAGAGAAGGTTTCCTACCATTTTTAAGAGGCTGGGTCTACCTATCGAATTAAGACCCAAAAACATTGAGTTAGAGTATATCGCCCTGAGTCCTACTAAAGATAAGGTGTTTGACCATGCTCATGAGTTGCTGGACTACCTAAATCCAAAGTACGACCTTCATATCATCACCAATGGCTTTGATGATATACAAGGCACTAAGATGTCCAGTTCCCGCCTTGATCATTATTTCAAAGTTATTATTACTTCCGAAACGGCAGGATTCAGAAAACCTGACCCGCGCATTTTTCAACTCGCTCTGGATAAAAGCGGTGCCGAAGCCGGTCATAGCCTGATGGTGGGCGATAACCTCAGGGCAGATATTGGAGGTGCCAGAGATTTTGGTATGGATCAGGTGTTTTTCAACCCCGGCAGGAAGTCACATACCGAGCGCGTTACCTACGAAATCAGGGGCCTGAAAGAACTCATTTCGCTGCTTTAACCCGGTTTATTTGATAGAAATCGTAATGAGTCTGAAGATGGCGATTAATCAGGGTTTTGGTTTTGAGAGCATAGCAGAGCTATGGTGAAAAGACAAACGATGCATGGCGAATGATTAGAAGTCAGCTTCGGACGTAATAGATAATCTATTGAATTATCCGGGTTTTATGTTCGCCTTTTAATCACTGCGTGAAAGGGCTATATTTGCCCCACTATAATAGAAATTAAGAAAAAAAATTGACCTATGGCTACTGGATTTTTCAATGTACCCACACCCGTAAATGAGCCGGTAAAGAGCTACGCTCCCGGTTCCCCGGAAAGAAAAGCATTACAGGCGGCCCTCGCTGAGGCGCGCGCTAAGCAGATAGATGTACCTATGTACATAGGTGGTGAAGAAGTGCACACTGATAGTAAGTTTGCCATGACACCACCTCATGATCATCAACATGTATTAGGCCACTACTCTGAGGGGGATGCCTCACATGTAAAAGCGGCTATTGATGCGGCTATGGCTGCCAAGGCCGATTGGGCTAACCTGGGATGGGAGCACAGAGCCAGTATTTTTCTGAAAGCTGCTGAGCTGATTGCCGGACCTTACCGCGCAAAGTTGAATGCGGCTACTATGCTGGCTCAGTCTAAAAATGCTTATCAGGCAGAAATTGATGCGGCTTGCGAATTCATCGACTTTCTGCGCTTCAATGTGCAGTATATGACCGAGATTTATGCACAGCAGCCACAGTCTTCTCCGGGCATCTGGAACAGGCTGGAGCAAAGGCCTTTGGAGGGGTTTGTATTTGCACTGACTCCTTTCAACTTTACAGCTATTGCCGGTAACCTGCCTACTTCTGCTGCCATGATGGGTAATACCATCGTTTGGAAACCTTCTAATACCCAGATTTATTCGGCTAATGTACTGATGGAGGTATTCATTGAAGCAGGTGTACCTGCCGGGGTGATCAATCTGGTATATGTAGACGGACCTACTGCCGGTGAAGTGATTTTCAATCACTCAGATTTTGGAGGTATTCACTTTACGGGAAGCACAGGGGTATTCCAGCATATCTGGAAAACCATTGGTGAGAATATTTATAAGTATCGCTCATACCCAAGAATTGTGGGTGAAACAGGTGGTAAGGACTTTATCATGGTGCACAGGTCATCTGATGCCAAAGAAGTGGCTACCGCTATTTCCAGGGGGGCTTTTGAGTTCCAGGGACAGAAGTGTTCAGCAGCATCTCGTGCTTACATTCCTTCCAACCTCTGGGAAGATGTGAAACGATATGTTCAGGCTGATCTTGAATCTTTCAAAATGGGCGGTACAGAAGATTTTACCAACTTCGTCAACGCGGTGATCGATGAAAAATCTTTTGACAAAATCGCCAGATACATCGATGGCGCCAAAGCAGATCCGAATGTAGAGGTAATTGCCGGTGGTAACTACGACAAGTCAAAAGGCTATTTCGTTCAGCCAACTGTGCTAAGAGCAGATGATGCTAAGTACACGACTATGTGTGAGGAAATTTTCGGCCCGGTACTGACTATCTATGTTTATGATGAAGATAAGTTTGAGGAGACGCTTGATCTGGTAGACGCTACCTCTATTTATGCGTTGACAGGTTCAATCTTCTCAAGAGATCGTTATGCGGCTGAGCTGGCCACAAAACGCCTGGAGCAATCTGCGGGTAATTTCTATATCAATGATAAGCCTACGGGAGCCGTAGTAGGGCAGCAGCCATTTGGTGGGGCCAGAGGTTCTGGTACTAATGACAAGGCCGGTTCTATGATCAACCTGTTGCGTTGGGTGTCACCACGTACTATCAAGGAGACTTTCGTTCCTCCGACCGATTACAGATATCCATTCCTCGGAGAGGATTAAATAAAACAGAAATGACCCCGACTTGTCGGGGTTTTTTTATGTCCTGGTGTTCTTGAACTTCATTGACATTAAGATTTTTTAATCGACTCATTAAGTTTAATTAATCTCGTTTAACGTCTGATTCTTTAGCTGATCCCTAACTTGTTCCGGGTCAAACTGAGTGTATTGAATCTATCGTTATGAGAAGATTTCTTATTGTTCTCTGCTGTTTCTATTTGGTGATCGAAGTTGCCGCACAATCGGGAGAAGAAGAGTTTCACCATTATAAAATCGATCTCAAATCTGAGAAAGTTGATTACTTTGAGCTGATAGAGTCGGTGGAGATTGGGAGGATAGAAGAGACGGAATCTTCACTGATCAGTAGTGCTGCATTGTACTTCAAAACTCCTGGTGGGTTTGGTATAGCTGACAACAAGAGCCACATGATCCATGTCTTTAATGACAAGGGAGATGTAGTCAGCAGCTTTTCCGGCAATGGCTGGGGGCCAAAGGAGTATCAGCACCTTGCCATGCCCTGGGTGAGAGATGGTCATTTGGAGATTTTTGACTGGGCCACCCGAAAGCTTATTAAATACAGTTTTGAAGGAAAATTTCTGGAGTCTATCACAGTGCGTTTCCCTTTCAAAGTGCTACATACCTACCCCTATAAAAACGGGTATATGATGAGCCGGGTACCCGCTGGTATGGCTCCCGACACCACTGCCGGGCATAGCATCCTTTTTTTAAATGAACGCTTAGAGATTGTAGACGGGGCTTTTCCTTACGAAAGGTCCCATCCCTTTCCCATGGGACTGGGAGGTTACTATATGCAGGCAGGAGCTGAGCTGCTTCACAAAAAGATGGTAAGCGACTCACTGTTCAGGGTGGTCGGTTATCAAATGATTCCTTTTATGAAATTTGATTTTGGCAAAGAGTGGACCTGGTCAAAACCCGGGACCATGTTGAGCGTGGATAATGCAGCAGAAGAGGCTTTTAGTGGTAAGAGCGTTTTTGAAATGATTGTCAAAGTAGGCGATGAGCTAATCGATATTGCTTACTATAAAGGACTGAGTCGAAATCCAAACAGAGGTTACATCAATCGTAAAACTGGTCAGTTTTTTCGGTATGATCTGAGAATGAACCGCAAAGAGAAGTTCAAGCTTATTCCCATTGAATGGCAAGGTGATCTGCTGCTTCACTCTCTCGATTCAGACCAGCTGGAAAGATTTATTAACAAGCTGGATGGCAAGCCTTTCAAGGTCAGAGGTGGATGTTCGGTCGAAGATATTGTCGAGTCAGAGAATCCAGTCCTGGTCTTTGTCAGGTTCAAGCCTCTCTAACCCATAATTAGTTTCATCATATGCTGTTAGGAAGACCTCTGTACATAACTATCTCTGCTGTACGGAGGATTAAGATCATGGCTGCTATAGCATCTTGATCCGCGCTTTTTATCTTTGGAGCATGGAAGATCAAAAAGAGGAAGTAGCGCAGTTTTTATCTCATGAATTTCCTCAGCTAATCAAAAAGTTACCGGCTGATGCCAAGCCGGTCTGGGGTCTTATGACTCCTCAGCATATGGTAGAGCACCTGATCGTTACTTATAAGATGTCTATAGGGCGAATAAAGATTCCTGTAATATCGGCTGTGGAAGATCATCCACGATTGAAAGCCTATCTGATGAAAGATAGCCCCATGCGCAGGTCTGTTCCTTCCCCCACGGGCAAGAATGAGCCACAGCCGCTCCGGTCTTCTTCTCTGGAAGAAGCTGTTGACAAGGTGCTGAAGGAAACGAACCACTTTCTAAACTTCGTAAAAGAGCAACCTGAATTTATTGCAGATCACCCTTATGGCGGGCCTATGCGTGCTGACGAATGGCTGTGCTTTCACCGAAAGCATATCAAGCATCACCTGATCCAGTTTAACCTGCTTGCCGATTATGAATGAGCATTACCAGCGGCTTGAGCAAATGTTTCACAAAGCTCCAATTCAGGGTATGTTGCCGGGTGCAAGCATGAAAGTATCTGAGGGCAAGGCGGAATATTCATTGCAAATCGAGGAAGACTACTTCCATGCCGCCAATGCCATGCACGGGGCCATTTACTTTAAGTTGCTGGACGATGCTGCCTATTTTGCCGCAGCTTCTCTTGAAACCGAGTGCTTCATACTGACCAAGTCTTATACCATTCATTTTCGCAGACCTGTTGAGGCAGATAGCCTAAGAGCTCTGGGGGAGGTAGTGTCTGTTGAGAATGGAGAATTCATCGCTAAATCAAGCATTTTCAACAGTGCCGGTAAGCTGGTGGCACAGGGAGAGGGTATCTTCGTTAAAGGACCTAAACCGCTGACGAGCCTTCCTGCTTACAAGAGCTAGTCATCCGCTTTTAGCTTCACGACAATCTTGGTGTCTTTAACATCCAGGAATTTCCCCTTGTATTTGCCAGAGAGTATCTCGAAAACATTGCGTTCCAGCTTCTGAGATTTTTCTTCCGAGAAGATCACCTTGAAGGTTTTGCCAATGACGCTCCCGTTTTTCTTAGCATACCAGCGCCTGGGTGATTTAGCCTTAACGAGTTGGACTTTCATGGTGATTAAGATCAATGAAAGCTAAGCTTCTAAAATCAACTGAACGTCACCTATGGGTTAAGAATCAGTTAATTAGCTTGATTAAAACTCGGAGGCACGGAGCGTGACAACCGGTCAGTCGTAATGAAACCCGCTCGGCACAGTAATTCCGGGGAGCGTGGTAACTTTTGTTAATTTGAAGAGTCTTAAAATTAATCACTCACAAAAACCAGGTCAAAATGAAAACACTTTTTACGCTAATGCTGGCAGCAACAGTCAGTGTATCAGCCTTTTCTCAATCAGAAGTAAAAGAAAAGGACATCATAGGTCAATGGGACCTTATCATCGATCTTGATGAGATTGAAGATGAAATTGAAAGAGATCTTGAGGATGAAAACTGGCTCGCAGCTCGCTTCGCTAAATCTATCAGCAACTTCGCATTGGATATTGTAGGAGAAATTGATATCAGGATGGATTTCAGGGAAGATGGAGAGGTCAAAATCTCAGTAAATGCTTTTGGTGCCAGAGAAACAGAGTATGCGGAATGGTACATCAATCGGGACGGTGAGCTTGTGATAGAGGATGATGACAACAGGAGGAGAAGAGACAGGCGCATTAACATCGGAGACGATGATGACGTATGGCTGATGAAAGGAGATAAGCTTGTCTCCTATGAGAAGGGGTATCGTGGCAGATTGAAACGACAGGAAGTGTATATGGTCAAAAGATAAGGAGACGATTTACTCCAAATCAAAAAATCCCGGGCCTGGCCCGGGACTTTTTTGTTATCCGATACTTGATGAAAAGGTTAGTATAAAATGGATAACAGTTTTTTACTCAGCTACAGTGTCTTGCTAAGGAGTCTGCTGTGCTGTGAAAAGGTTCAATTCGAGTAATACTTCAACTTCTCGTAAGTGGCATGGTCCATCTCGGCAATCTTCTCCAGGTTGAGGTTCTTAAAGAAGTGCTCTCGAATCTCCAGTAGCTCATCATAGGGGCCTCTGGGTGAGATGAGCTTTGCAAAAATGGGAGTGCATTCCAATAGAATAAAAAGAAAGATGATAAAGATATTCGCCACATAAATCGCATTGTTTTCCTCTCCCAGGATTCTAAGTGCTTCCAGCTGAGCTGCCATGCCATCCCAGGGATTTCTTTTTAAATCTACTACCTCAGCTTGTTTGGTGTCAAACAGCTTGTCCCATTCGGCCTGTTTTTGTGCTATCATGGGCTCGTTGGTAACTTTAAGTGCTTCCAGCTCATGTTGTGCACGATCGGCATCGGCTTTTTTAGCTCTATAGATGGGACCCATATCCCGTTTCATGGAGCCACCGGTACCATCGGCTTCCTGCTGTGCCAGGCTCACCAGCTGGTCTCTCTTGGTAGCTTGTGTGCTGATTTCCTGCTTCAACTGATCAATCTGACCCTGAATGGTAGCCAGCTGAGCCGTGTAACGTGACTCTACTGCTGAAATTTCTCTTTGATAAATTTGCTCTTCGAGGGTAACGAGTTTTCTGTCTATCTCCTTAGAGAATATTTTCAGCTCAAGTGGTTTTGAGATAACAATCGCCAATACAATGGCAAGCAGAATCCTGGGGCTTGCAATGACGAACTCTTTCAGCCAATCGTTTTTCTTTTTCCTCATAGTGGAGACTATGAAGCGGTCGAGGTTGAAAATTACCGTACCCCAGAGTAGGCCAAAACCCATGGCCCACCAAATATTGTCGAACACGGTATAGAAAGCATAGCCTCCGGAAAGGGCCGCCAGAAGCCCCGTAAAGAATACGGCTGCGCCCATTCCTGTGAATTTAGAGGCTTCAGTTGGACAGCGTTTCAGTAGCGATTGATTGGCTCCTGCACAGAACCAAAAGAATTCTTTGAGTGTGGTCATGGTATTTTGAGTTATGCCAATGAAAACACTCACTGACAGTCAAAATCAATTTGACAACAGAAAGGGGAATGAGGTTTCAAAGGTGGTGTTGTGATATTGGAAACGCAGTCCGGGCCATTATGTTGTGTTAACCAGTACCTTTTTATGCATAGTAGTGGTTTTGCAAGGATGTGTTGTCTTATAGGAATAGAATTTTATTTCTTAAAATTGAAGGATTAAAAAATAAAATTTTGTTAAATAATGAATAAGGGTGTTTACAGTCTGAAAATATCTGTATGTATAACCGAGAAATAAACTAAAGTTACACCACTATGAAGAGTAAAACTCTGACAATTGTCGGACCAGAGTACCATGGCCATACCTTCAGGCCGGGATGCCCATTCTGAGAAAAACGACCGATTCAGGTCATCCACCTACAATCACAGGCAAGCAGATAGATACTGACATTTACGCGGTATAGTTGCGAGTCTTAGAGAAATAGCTTTCTCTACAAAGAAACAATAGGTTTCTGGTCATTTGAAAATTTTCATCTTCCTTCCTTTGCGTTCTCTACAGTCTCCTCGGGCTGTGGAGTTCGCTGTTTCAGGGCTTTATGGCGGCTACTTTTCCAGCAATATTTTCATCATCTCCTGTGCGCCTACCTGACCCTTCTTTTTGATCAGATCGCGCGGGGTACCATCACCAATTTCATAGGTAATTCCTTCAGCTTTAAATTCGCTGTAGAACCAGTTTTTCGAAACGGGAGAGTTCACAGCAAATGGGCTGATAATTCCCTGATCTTCCGGAATTTCTTCAAATATATTTCCAATCCATTCGCGCGCAAAGCCGGGTATTACAGACTTCACCGTATCATCATAGATATAGTAGATGTCTGACCAGGTAGAATGAAAGTCGAGACCTAGTTTTACTTCTCCCTCTGAGGCATTTACCTTGGCAATCACGTCTTCACATACCTGCCTTACCTCAGGTTGTCGGTAGTAGGCCCAGTCGCGGTTGAGGTCAATTCCTCCTTCGTTATGCCGCCAATGTCCCAGGTCCACACCGTCAGGGTTCATCATGGGGTATACGAGTACACGGTACTTGTCCAGAAACTTATTGCTCAAGTCATTGTCTCTGACAATCTCTTCCAGAAAGTGCATCATCGCCAGGTTACCTGTGACCTCCGGTGGATGCTGCCTGCTCAATACTACCAAAACATCTTTCCCGACAGCACTGCCATTGGTTATGTCCATACTCAGTATATCTCTGCCCAGGCGCGTTTTACCGGGAGAGCCATGCTTTACTTTAGCAGAATTAAGGCTCTGCGTCCAGTGCTTCATGTCTGTAGAATTAATAATCTCCTGTGCGGCTATATACAACGTGTCCTGACTGATGTCGATCGTCATGGTGGCACTCAGAGAATCCGCCCCAATCGAAAAACGGCTGCTATCCACGAGCTGCCAATTATTTCTATCCGCACTTGTTTTGGGCCAATAGCGATGTCGTCCGTTTGCGTAATTCAGTGTGATGTCAATGGTTTTTGATTCGGTACCTACAAGGCGAAAGGCATACCAGGGACTCATATTGATGGGGCTATTCTCAGGGTTGACCTGAATCTCGAATTGGTTGGTACCCAGCTCTTTAAAACCGTTCATACGGGCCGCATCAAACAGGTTGTCAATAGTGAAGCCCTGTACCGTATACTGCCGGTCTTCCTTCGCTACTATCGGGTGGTCGTTGGTATCTACCTTACTGGTGTATTCAAACTCAGTGAGCTTATGTGGTTCATAAGATTTGTCACAGGAGGCGAAGATTGCCAGACAGATGCAGGCAGCGAAAAAGCGTGTCATATCGGTTGATTAAAACAAAAAAACTGTCTTAATATATAAAGTTAAAGGCAGCTTTTTCTTCTGTTTTATATCAATCGTGCCTGATCACCATTCTGATTCTCCCGTTATCTCCTACAAAAACGGTATCTCCTTTGATGGCAACACCATTGGGGGTTGAAAACCTGGCGAGCGGGGCAGGTCCGTCAATGAATCCATCTGCTCCTAAACCTGCAATAGACTCAAAGTTTCCATTCATGTCGATTTTGAATAGCTTTCTTTCACTCAGGCTGGGCACATAGAAATATCCACCGGCATAGCCAATATAGCCTGTTGTAGTCCCCGGAAGCGTGGTAAAAAGTGAAACTTCCCCTGTACTGCTGATCTTTAAAATTCTGCCATCCAGAAAATTGATAGAATACAGCTGATTTCCTACCAAAACGAGTCCGTCAGGACCATTGATGAGACCTGAGCTATTATTGGCAAAGATGGTCTTTTGTCCATCTGAATCAATTTTACTGATATAACCGCCATCATAATTGGCGACAAACAGGTTGCCATTACCATCAGATACAATTCCTGTGGGGCCCTGAAGGCCGGTGGCAATGACTGTGCTTTCTCCATCATGTGTATACTTTAATATCTGGCCACCTCCGTACAGGGAGGCATAGTAGACTCCATCGTTTATATCATAACCGCCTCCCAGTGGCCAGTTCAGGTTCGAATCGAAGACACGATAAGTGCTTGTTGACAAATCTACTCTATAGAGGGAGGTCCGGGAGCCGGGCATCATTAGAAAACCTTCCGGGCTGTACGAAATAGCCTCAAGCCCTGGTAGTGTGATCAGCGTCCGTACCTCATAGTAATCAGTGTCTTTGAGTGTTACCTGAGTACCCGAGCTGAGGCTTCCCTGGAAAGCATCGGTATTCGACTCGGTATACAGATAGGCAGTATAGGGCTGGTCATTTCTTACAGGATCCCCATCCAGGTCCGAAAACTGGCGGGAGACCTGCTCTTCTATAGCAAACCCGGTTTTGGTAATGGTAAACATTTTGTCAGCATTCAGCGATGGGGCTGTTTCAATGTCCGGGGCAGTGCTTCCTTCTTTGACAAGAATGAGGTGATAGCTTTTAACTTTATCTTCTTCAGGAACTCTCAGGAAAGATATGAACAGATCCCTGCCGTCTCCCCGGTTGCCATAATCAAGTATCTGTATGCCCCCGGGTACAGGAAGTTGTTCAGGTGCTACAGGACCGTCATCACCTGAGCAACTCAGGAAAGGAATAATGGTTAATAATGTATAGATAAGTACAGTTTGATTCTTCATCGACTCTCAATTTGATTGATTTCATGCCCGGATTTGGGAGGGCGGATTTACAGTCCCAAAGGAGTCAAATTGAAGGAAAGAGAGGGTAGCTTTTTATAAATGAGGACCAGAAAGTACCCCGGAACTATCGGGATGTATGATTTTTGGAAGCTCGATAAGCTGAGGGAGTAAGCCCGGTATGTTTCTTAAAGGCCTTGTTGAAGGCCGACTTTGAGTTGAAGCCGACATCGAAATAGATTTCTTTAATCGAGCCTTCAAATTGCTGGTCCCGGAGTAATGATTTGGCCTCCTCTATGCGGTAAGAGTTGACCCATTCGGAGAAATTAATTCCAAAATGTTTATTGATAAGTTCCGAAATTCTGTTGATAGATATACCCGTTTGATCAGTCAAAGTAGCACGATTCATATTGGGTTGTTTGTACAGTCTGTTTTCTTTAGTAGCCCTTATCAAGAGTGAAATCTCGGTAGGAGCCGTTGGGTCGGGCTCAGAAGTCAGCAGACGATATAAATCGGAATTTTTAGGTACTGAAAAACTTTCAGGGTATCGCAAAGAGAAGTAGAAAAAACCGAATACTAAACACAGAAGTTCAGTGAAATAGAAGAATCGCATATGCCAGACAGTATCTTCTGTATGCTCTGTGATAAGGGTAGTTTCGAATAGGTAGGTGAAGCATAGGGCCACAAAGAAAATAAATGTGAGCCTATGCCATTTCTGGATTTCATTGGCTTTGCTTCTGAAGAGTAGATCGATTATTAAAAAGAGATGGCCGATTAATGAGATAATAATCAGTTTTTCATAGATAACATAAGGATACTGTGTAATGGGAATGACAAGACCAGCAACCATCCATAGTCCAAAATATCTCCAATTATACCCCTCTGATTTAATGACTCTTTTGAAGTAGGCCAGGAAGAGAGGGCCATAGCTCAGGTTGAGTAAAAAGGTGAGATTACTGGTGGCGTTAGCAGTCAGGTAGCCCGCATTATTCAGCCAGATAATGGTGAGATGAGTGATGAAAACTCCTAATGCAAATCCAAGATACCTGGTCCCTTCTTTTTTTTCTTTCGGGAATGCTGCAATCGAAAAGAGTACCAATGACACAGCAAAAAGAGTGATGATTAAATATATATCTATAAACCGGACTTCCATTAAGGCCATAAATGACAGTTTTTCGTGATGACAAACAGTAAACGTTAGTGCTTACATTTGATACCGAAAAACTGTCATTTTCTGACGCTATGGCAAAAAATGACGATGTGGCGATTAAACCTGGCTTAATCATGTTTGATAATCATACGAAGTGTCGAACCATCACTTACGTAGACAATCCCGTTCACTGCAGCAATCCCATTGGGCCCTGAGAAACTGGCCAGTGGACCCGGGCCGTCAGTAATTGCTGCCAGACCATTGCCGGCAATTACCTCGTGTTGTCCGTTTTGAGTAATTCTAAAGATTTTTTTCTCACTAATACTGGCCGCAAAGAAACTGCCATTGTCATAAGCCAGGTAGCCCATTTCAGCACCCGGTAGTCGGGCGAACAGAGACACTTCTCCGCTACCACTGATTTTAAGTATGTCAGAATTGTCATAATTGATACAGTAAAGCTGCTCTCCTACGAAGATAATGCCATCTGGACCTCTGATAAGGCCGCTGGCATTGTTGGAAAAAGTGCTCTTCTGACCCTCTGGCGTAATTTTACTAATAGTACTACTCCAGTAGTTGTTTACATATATGTTGCCCTGCTTGTCCACTGCAATGCCCGTGGGGCCATTCAGACCTCTTCTGGTGGCAGTTCTGGTACCATTTTCGTCAAAAGCCCAGACCTCTCCTGTGTCAAAGTTTGAGGCGTAGTAGATGCCATTGGATTGGTCAAACCCTCCACCGTAGGGAGTTGCCAGTCCGCTGGCAAACTGGCTGGAAGCCCCGGAAGCTACATCTACTTTTACCAATGTGCCGTTGGCGCTTGGCCCTACGAAGTGATTACCTTGCTCGTAGTATGAAATGGCCTCCATTCCCTGGAATGTAATGAAAGTTTTTACCTCATAATAAGGCTCGTCTTTTAACTCAAAAAAGGCCCGGGAACTGAGCTTGCCAGCTGCTGTTTCATCTATTGGCCGACTATACACAAAGGTATTGTAGATCTGATCACTCACTATGGGGTCACCATCAACATCAAGAAATGCGGACAAGACTTGTTCTTTCATATTTACCCCCGTTTTGTCCAGTTGGTAGTACCGATCGGCACTAAGTGTTTTGGCAAGCTCATCATTAACTTGAGTGCTGCTGGATGGTTTGATCAAAATGAGGTTGTACTCACTGATGTGTGTCTCATCAGTTGGGGGAATGAATGAAATGAAAAGGTCTCTGGAGTCTCCGTGATTTCCATTGTCGATTATCAAAAGCTGGGAGACAGAAGGTATATCTATTTGAGGTGTTGATTCGCCCCCTTCATCTCCTGAACAACTTAATGTAATGACAGTAAAGATGACGGCTATCAGGATGTTTGCTGGTTTCCTCATGTGAGTTTTGCATTGATTGACTAAGTAAAACATGCCTCAAGAAGTGCTGTTTTTAAGTTTTGACAGTTCGTCAATGCAAAAGAGAACTCAAAAGGAGTGATATCAACGAATAGGTTTCACCTGAACTAGGTTATTGCTCAGGCGGTAACCTGAAGGGGTGAGTCCGGTGGTTTTCTTGAAGGCCCCGTAGAAGGCCGACTTGGAATTGAAGCCTACCTGGTAATAGATCTCCTTCACCGTCATGCCATCGTTATCAGCAACCAACAATTCACGAGCTTCATTGATGCGGTAAGTGTTGATCCATTCGGAGAAGTTGATGCCAAAGTGTCCGTTGATCAATTCTGAAATGCGGTTTGGCGAAATACCTGTGAGATCAGTTAACGTGGTTCTGGTAAGGGCCGGATCTCTATAAAGGTGCCTGTTCTCCATCTCACTTATAATAAGAGAAACTTCGGTATTGATGGTCGGGTCAGCTGAACCTGAGTCTTTTTGAGATTTAATGACCTTGATGTGAAGAAAATGAGAGGGATTGCGGAAAGAAAATAAGAGAAAACCTCCTGATAGCAGAACCAATTCGCTGAAATAGACAAACCTCATTTTCCAGGCCATTTCCTGAGTAAACGGAGCAATGACCATTTCATATGCGTATGTCAGCGCCAACAGTGTGAAGAAGGCAAGAGCAAATTTGTTCCAGTCCGTCAGTTTATTCTTTTTCCTGAACTTAGTTGCCAAAGCAAAAGTCATGACCAGATTAGCAAAAAATGACACTATCATCAGTGTAATGTAGAATCCCGGACCCAGCTTAAAAAAGGGTAGACTGACCCCTGCCAATAACCAGGTAATTATGTTAGTCCAACTATTGGACTGTTGAGATAAACATTTTTTGAAGTAGGTATAAAATAAGGGACCGTAAGTCAGGTTGATAGCGTAGCCTGCCCTGAGAGCAATGGGGTTGCTTATCAAGCCCTCGTGGTTCAAAACAATGAGTAGGAGGTGGCTGGCGAACAAACCAATGATAACAGCCAGTAGTGAATTCTCCGGTCTTCGGGTTTTAGGCAGTATCGCAATGCAGAAAAGCATCATGAATACAGCCAGCAGTGCTATAATCAGGTAAATATCAATCGGACGTACCTGCAGTAGATCCATAAATGCGGTTTAGTAATTTGCTTCTTGAAACGTAAGCAGTTACGGTTTGATACAGGCAGGCAAGAATTAAATAATGTGCTTCATCAGCAAAAGAAATTGCTATTAAACCTTATAGACCATGCTGATCTATCAGGTAAATGACAGACGCCATGGCAGCCGCTCCCAGCTCCAGTTCACGTTGATTTACCACCTCAAAGTTGTCGATACCGGTATGGTGATACTTGAAGTACCGCTGGCTGTCCGGGAGGTAACCAATCAAAGGTACATCCTGAGTACGAAGTGGGCTGATATCAGCACCCCCGCCTCCTTTTTTAAACTGATAGATACCGTATGGTTCGAACAGGTTTTTCCAGCCGATCAGTTTTTCTTGCTGTGCCGGAGTGCCGCTAATACCAAAGCCGATCGGTAAAAAACCACCCCGATCTGACTCCATCGCTGCAATATGATTCTCTCCGTTCTCTTCGGCCAGTGCAGCATATTTGCGTCCTCCCCTTAGTCCGTTTTCTTCGTTCATAAACATGACCGCACGAATGGTTCTTTTGGGTTTATAGCCAAGTGATTTCATGATTCGTAAAACCTCTATTGACTGAACACATCCTGCTCCATCGTCATGGGCACCTTCGGCAAGATCCCACGAATCGAGGTGACCACCCACTACGATAATTTCATCCGGAAATTCCGAACCCTTGATTTCTCCCACCACATTGTAAGAGAGTACGTCTGGTAGCATTTGGGCATGTGTTTCAAAGTAAAAGCCAAGCTCAGGGTCGTCTTTGAGCAAGTTACTTAGCAGATCGGCATCATTGGTACTGATCGCGACAGCGGGAATTTTGGGCGTATTAAGTGCATAGCGTGTACCACCGGTGTGGGGTATGTCATCTTGAAAGGAGCCTAAAGACCTAACCACTGCCCCGATTGCTCCATATTTGGCGGCTTCTGACGGACCAGACCCGCGCTGGCCTGAAGCACCGCCATAAGCACTGAAGGTGTCTATCAGCTTAGGATCCATGGGGCGATTAAAGAAGACAATTTTACCCTCGATATTAGCCCTTCCCAATTTGGCAAGCTCCTGAAAGTCCTGTACCTCTACTACCTGTCCTACAGTGCCGGCAGGTCCTGTACCTACGGAGTTGCCTAATGCAGTGATGTTCACTGACTGACTTCCCAGTTTTCGAGAATTGACAATTCTGCCAATTTCTTTTTCGCCTCGTATCCAATGGGGCACCATTACCTCTTGTAAAAAGACCCGATCAAAGCCATAAGCCTCCATCTGTTGCCTGCTCCATTCCACTGCAGCTGCAGCTTCAGGCGAACCGCTGAGTCTGCCTCCGATACGTTTGGTCAAATACCTGAGCATATCATAGCTTTCCCCGTTTTCCAGGGCTTCATCAAAGATTTTTTTGATCATAGCCTGATCGGTCTGGTTTTGAGACAAAACAGGAAGAGTGAGCCCCATTAAGAGGATCAGAAGAAGCTTTTTCATAAGATTAGGTTTTATACCAAATCAACTATAATATGGTGTAATTAGAACTCAAATTACAATTGATTTGGTATGCTAGTCGATCAGGCGAGCCTCGTTGAGGATATACATCAACCTCAGCGGGTCATCCGCGTTAATCTTCAATTTGCCCGTAACTTTGATCTTTTTTTCAGTAAAGTCAATCTGTTTTTTGCTGAAAATCTCCATTACTGTTTCTGGGCCGGCCCCTCCACAGAAAAAACAGTTGGCAAAAGGGAGGGAAGAGAGTACGAAATAGTTTTCACCTCTGAGCTCATCCAGGGGGATCATCCACCCCTCAAGGGTAATTTCTGTGCAATCTAGGGCTTTCACTTCCTCGCTGAAAATCGGATATTCTTCCTCAAACTGAGTGAGCTCATCAAAACGCGTTTTGTAATGTACTCTGGAGAGTGTTTTCCAGGCATTGGTACTCTGGGCCATTGCCATGGAGCTTCCAAAACAAAAAAGCAGGGCAATGATGATACGCATATTTATCTGATTAGGTCGAAAATACGGTTGAATCGAATTCTTGAGAAAAACCCGGCTTCAGGATCCGTTCTATCTACAGACCAGAAGATAAACAGTGGTTTGCCTACAATGTGATTGGCAGGTACAAACCCCCATGAACGTGAGTCTTCTGAGTTGTGACGGTTATCACCAATCATATAGTAATAGCCCTGCTTGAAGGTATATTCTGTGATCACTTCTCCATCGATGCTTACGGTACTACCATCGATTACCACATTGTCATTCTCTTCATAGTGCTCGATGATGGTGCGATAGAGATCGATGTTTTTCTGGGTCAGGGGAATGGTCATGTCCTCTTCTGGCATCACCAAAGGGCCGAAATTATCTGTGCTCCATCCAAATCTCGTAGTAGGCCTGTATCCCGTCAGGTGGCCTGAAAGGTAGCCTGTGTATTCGGGAAAGGCCTGTCTGTCTCCGCCCTTCTCATAGAAGATTTCCGTCACATTATTTACCGTATTTACCTTGGCAAGCTCTGCCGCCCTGTCAGCACTGGCATGAATGACGAAGCCAGGTTTTTCGGAATGACGGGTTCGGCCCGACACTGCATTTCCACGGGGGTCTCTTGGAGAAAAGTCTGTGATTCCCACTTGTTGCATCGTCCTTTTGTGTACTCCCGTTGCGGTTTCTACAAAGTAGCTTGTTTGCATATTAGGTGGGTTTTCCACCGCCTCACCATCTATATATATTTGCTTATTGCGCAACTCCAGCGTGTCACCGGGTACGGCCATACAGCGTTTTACATAGAATGTCTTGATATCCACCGGAAAGTTGAGCTCGGGAGGGTAGTTGAAAACAACAGGTTCTCCACGTCTAACGCTTCTCAGTCCTGGGAGTCGGTAAGTCGGTAGCTGAACGGCATCAGAGTAAGATGGTATTTCTTTACCACCCACTTTAATTCCCCAGAAGGTTTGGTGAGCCAAGGGAAACTGAATGAGTGTTCTGGGAGTTCTGGCACCATAATGAAGCTTACTCACAAAGAGGTGATCGCCTATGAGCATGGAGTTTTCCATAGATCCGGTAGGGATGGCATAAGCCTCAATGAACAATCCGCGTATGATGGTAACTGCCACTAAGGCAAACAGAATATCATTGAGTAATTCCCTGAAAAAGCCCTTTTTTTCTCGGGGCTTCTTGTCTTTTTTCTTCCATTTCAAGAAATCCAACATTGTCTCTTTTAAAATTGAGTAAGTCGCAAAGATATTATTAATTATGCAAAAACCGAGAGTGAGGTAAGTGGTTCTGACCGCATTAATAACGGTGAACTGGCCGGCAAGGTTTTAATCCATAACCGGTTTCGATAAGTCATCGAACTTCGTTTATTTTGGCCCTTACAAGGCATTTGCATGATCCTGATTGATAAGTTGAATTTTGGATACTCTGAGCAGCGGATTCTGTCCATTTCCCGAATGGAAGTGAAGGAGTCAGAGCATTTGCTGATCCTGGGTAACTCTGGCAGCGGTAAAACCACCTTGCTCCACATTCTTGGGGGCCTGCTTTCTCCCAAAGAAGGTAGGGTGATTATTGGAGAAACGGATCTCTATGGACTATCGGGAAGTCAGCGAGATAAATATAGGGGACAGAACATTGGTCTCGTTTTTCAAAAAGCACATCTGATTTCAGCCCTGTCGGTACAGGATAATCTGTTGCTCGCTCAGTATCTATCAGGAGCAGCCCAGGACAAAGGTCGGGTACACGAGGTGCTCAAAGAGCTGAACCTGGGGGATAAACTCAATAAACGTGTTCGTCAGCTCAGTCAGGGTGAGCAGCAGCGGGTTACCATTGCAAGGGCTTTACTCAATCGACCAAGAGTTATTCTTGCCGATGAACCCACAGCCAGCCTGGATGATAATAACGCTGCGGTTGTATTGAACATGCTGAAAGCACAGGCAGAAAAATACCAGGCTTCATTGATCATAGCCACACACGACCAGCGGGTCAAAGATCAGTTTGATTTACAGCTAAACCTCCACGCTTTATGAATCTGTTTTCACTGAGCTGGAACTATATCAGATCTAAACCACTCAATACGGTTTTAAATATCCTGTTGATGTCTCTGGGGATAGCCATTATCCTCGTTTTACTCCTGCTCAACAGCCAGTTGGAAGAAAATCTGGGTAAAAATAAAAGAGGAGTGGATTTGGTAGTAGGTGCTAAGGGAAGTCCGCTACAGCTTATTCTGGCCAATGTGTATCACATCGATTTTCCTACCGGCAACATCAAGCTGACGGAGGCCAAAGCACTCACGCGCAATCGCCTGATCAAATCTGCCATACCTCTCGCTTTGGGAGACAACTACAGGAGCTTCAGAATTGTAGGCACCAATCACGATTATGTGAAGCTCTATCAGGGAGAGGTGGATCAGGGTGCTTTATGGAAAAATAACCTGGAGGTGACTGTTGGGGCTAACGTGGCCAAAAGACTGGGGCTCAAGGTTGGTGATGATTTTTTCGGGGCTCACGGTATGAGCGTATCAGACCTTGAACATGACGAAGCCCGATATGAGGTAGTCGGTGTTCTGGCAGCTGGAAACAGCGTGCTCGACAATCTGATACTCACCAATATCGAAAGCGTATGGAAGGTACATGCGCATGAAGAAGAGGAGGAGCATGGACATGAAGAAGATCCGGTACTTGGCTCAGCTTATGAAACAGGTTTTCCGGATGGGGATGAGGATGCGGAAATTACTTCCATGCTCATACAGTTTCGTTCAGCCATGGGAGCCGTTCAGCTACCTCGTATGATCAACGCCAATACCAATATGCAGGCTGCTTCACCTGCTTTTGAAACCCAGCGGCTTTTCTCTTTATTGGGTATTGGTGTCAACATGATCAGGAGCTTTGCGTATATCATCATTGTCATTGCAGGGTTGAGCATTTTTATCTCTCTCTACAATGCCTTGAAAGACAGAAAGTATGATTTGGCGATTATGCGCTCCCTGGGTGCTTCGCGATCCAAACTCTTTGTGCATGTGATTATTGAAGGCGTGATCATCACCCTGTTGGGGGGGCTTTTCGGCTTTGTATTGGGGCATGCTCTGGTGGAGATACTGGCCGGTTATTATGAGAAATCGGAAGAAGTAGGGATTACCGGATTGGTTTTTGTGAACCAGGAATTAATCGTTTTGTTATTAAGTATAGGTGTGGGAGTGTTGTCGGCCTTATTGCCGGCCTTCAATGCTTATAGAACAGATATATCTAAAGTGTTAGCACAAGATTGATATGAAGAAATTATTGACAGTATGCGCCCTGGTCGTTTTGACCGTTTCGGCAAAAGCCCAGGAAGTAAAGGCTTCTGGAGCCAAGCTCTGGAAAACCCTGGAAGCAGTGACGTATGAGGTGACCAAAGATCAATACGGAGACCTGTATGTGCCTGTATTCAGTGATGACATTAAGAAAATACAGGGACAGGAGGTAGAAGTAGAGGGCTTTATCATTCCCTTTGAAGGGATGTTTAAACCTACCCAGCTAATTCTTTCTGCCTTGCCTATCAGCGAGTGCTTTTTCTGTGGTTCGGGTGGGCCTGAAACGGTGATGGAAATCACCATGAAAGAGAAAATCAAATACACGACCAAACGTGTAAAAATCAAAGGCAAGCTAAAGCTCAATAGAGATAACCCCGATAAGCTCATGTATATGCTCGAAGATGGAGTTTTTGCGGGGCTGGCAGATAGCTCTTATTAATTCCTTGTTTATCTTTGCACCCAAAATTCAATGGGTATGAAAAAGTTGTTGGCAATATTGAGTTTAGCTTTATTCCTGATGGCCTGTGGAGATGGCCTGGACCGGGAAGCCTTGAGAGAGAAGGTAATGGCAGTACACGATGAAGTGATGCCAAAGTGGGGAAGGCTCAAGCTTATGAAAAAGCAGATACTGGATAAGGCTGCGGAGCTTGAAGCTGCAGATAGTACAGATAGCAAAATAGCCGAACTCAGGGATATTGCCATTGATCTGGATGCCGCACATGAGGTAATGAGCACCTGGATGCGTGACTGGCAGAAAAACGCGAAAACCTATGAGAGTGGTGAGGCCGGTAAGGAAGAAACCCTCGCCTTCTTTAAATCGGAGCAGGAGCGTGTGGATAAGATGAAAGAGCAAATTCTAAAAGCATCGGCAGCAGCAGAAGCGGCCCTTCTGTAGCATCTGACTGACAGTAAGCGTATTAATTCTTAAAAAAACGAACCCATTTCAATTTTTGGAGTTATATCCATACCACGTTAGTGCTATGAAAAACATGAAACTCCTTTACCTGACCTTGCTGTGTTTGTTGGTTACAACGGCCTGTGGTAAGTTCATGGGAGTGAACTCAAACCCCTTTGAGCTAAGGTATCCGGTAATCAAATGCGCTTCAAAAGTTCAGATTGCCGACCCCGATCCCGTTTATACCATTGGCCGGTACATTGACCCCTCCAAGGGTATCCGGCTGATGACCCCGCTGGTGAGGTTAGCCCCTCCCAAGTTTATGAAGGCGCAGCAAGACCTCGATTATATTGGTAAGATGAGCGGCTTGGTAGAGGATCGGATTGAAAATAAATTTTTACAAGACAGGTGGATTGTGGAGGTGTTGCCTCTAAAAATCAATGAGCTTGATATTTCGGAGCAGGATAAGTTGTTGGACAACCTGATCCCGAAAGTCGTAAGACCTGACACTGTGAACTATGAGAACTGGACCGCACCCGACCAGCTCTTAAAAGAAGGACTTCCGGGCTATTCGCTTTTTTTGATGATTGAAGGACATATTGGGATCAATAAAGTAACCGGGAACTCAAATACGCTGTCACTCTTTTTGATCGATAACGAAAAGAAGAAGATTACCTATTCAGACTTTCTGGTCTATGAATGTGATGTCAGAAATGTCGATGGTCTTGAGAAAATACTGGACCATGCCTATCGCAAACTGCTGGATGTACGTTTCCCAGATGACCTCAATGCGCAAAATTAGGAGGTGTTTCGACTGACCCGGATGCTATAAATATTCCAAAAATCAAGACTCTTAGGCAATTAGCCCTTATATTCATAGCACAATCGAGCTATGAAGAGAATCCAATCATTTTACCTGCTTGGGCTTTGCTTATTTTTTGCCAGCGCATGTAGCAATATATCGGGCTTAAGCTCCAACTCCTTTGAACAGAGATTTCCCATTACCCGTTGCGGTGCCAAGGTTCAGGTGAATGACCCTGATGCTAATGTAATCTATGGTCAGTTCATCAATCAATCTAAAGGAATCTGGCTCCTGACTCCATACCTGGCCCTAGATGGTCCGGAATATGCCAACTCTGAAGAAGACCTGGACTACATCAATACCATGAATGGATTTCTCGTGGACAGGATCGAGAGTAAATTTATAAGAGAAAAATGGATCGAAGATGTTGTTCCCTTTGATCTCGATCGGTTTGATACTGGTGTCCGCGACAGTGTCGTAAATATGATGGTCTCTAATGTGATCAGGCTCGATACGATCAATTATGGTGACTGGAAAGTGCCGAATGAGCTGATTCAGCCACAAATTCCCGGCTATTCATTGTTCTTGTTTATCGATGGCAACGTTGGGTTCGACCGGGTTACCGGAAATGAAAATATACTCTACCTCTTTGTGATTGACAACGCCACGCGTAAGACTACCTATGCCGATTTCATGAAGTATAGATGTGATGTCAGGAACACCAACGGTCTTGACAAAACACTGGACTACGCCTATAAAAAGCTGCTTGAGCTGCGCTTTCCTTCCTTATCGGATACTAACTAGTGTCTCTTCATAAAGTCAGAGTCTGGGCAAGAAAGTTCTCCGGCAAGGCTCGCAAAGTTCAAAAAAACGGAGTTTACTATAGTGTAATCGAGTATTTTTTGAAAAAGCGTAACGCAGCCAGGGGACTTTATAGACAGACTCTAATTAGTTGTTTTTCTCCTTCAGACTCTCAGCCACCTGCGCTATGCTAACCGGCCCGTGTTCATTACCCCAACTATTGCTGATATAGGTGAGAATTTCGGCAATTTCGAGATTGGTCAACCTGGGATTACCCGGCATGGGTTGATTGTACTCAGTTTCATTTACTGTTACGGGGCCCTTGAGTCCGTACTTTATTACCCTCGAAACGGCCGGTACATTGCCTAGCAGATAATCAGATGCTTTGAGGGGGGGGATGAGTTTTCCGAGACCCTCACCTGAGTCCATATGACAGCTGATGCAAAGGCTCTGATAGAGTGTTCTGCCATTGGTGAAGTATTGTCGGTCTTTGTTGGAAAGGGCGCTGAGATTGTTTTTCACTACTGTTTTTTCTGACCCCCCTCCGCAGGAAGAGAGCCAGATAATCGAAACAAGTAGAAGGGCTAAAAAGCGAAGAAGCTTACTCATACTCGGCCTGTAGTTTCTTTATATCGTTTATCAGTCGGTCAACCTGTGAGGCAATGGTGCCATCGTAGAAGCCCCTCAGTCTTCTTTCTTTATCAACCAGCCAAAAGTGCCCGCTATGGATAAAACCGCCAGGAGCATTCTCATCCTGACCTACCGTTACCATATAGTCCTTCTCTCCAAGTTCATAAATCTCTTCCTGAGGCCCGGTCAGGAAATGCCAGGTATCATTGTTCTCAATACCAAGTTTCTCCGCATAGCCTTTGAGGTAGGCTACGGTATCGTGATCAGGATCTATGGTGTGAGAAAGAATGGCAAAATCATCTACCTCTTTGAATTTGTCATGTACCCTGAGCATTTGCTGTGCCATAGTTGGGCAAATAGAAGGGCAGGTTCCAAAAAAGAAATCAGCCACGTAAATTTTACCCTCCACCGTTTTCTCAGTCACAGTGTCTCCCTCCTGATCTACCAGCTTGAAGGCGGGGATGGTATGATACACCGTATCAATCTTACCATTTACCTCCACATATTGGGTACGACCAATGATCGGTAGCTTTTGAGTGACTGCCACATCGCAGGCGGCAATTGAAACTACGATCGTAAGAAGGGCTAAAACCTGTTTGAAACTGCTCATTTCTTTTCTCCTTTTTTCAGTCTGATTCTTTTATAAAGCCTGATGCCCATCATCAGGGCAACTGATACCAATACAAATCCCAGTGTGCCTTTGATCCAGTTCAACTCATTTTTGAGTACAATGATAAACACCACCGAAATGAGTATGAGGGTAGCTATTTCGTTGAATATCCGTAGTTGGGCAGAGTTGTACCTTGACACTCCCTGTTGCAGCTCTTTATAGAGCCTGTGGCACATAAAATGGTAGCCATAGAGTAAGACTACAAAGCCAAGCTTGATTTGCATAAAAGGCAGCTCCAGCATAGCAGGCAGGCTGATGATCATCCAGCTACCAAAAAAGAGCGTCAGCACAGCCGATGGCCAGGTAATGATAAACCAAAGCCGATTAGCCATAAGGGCCAGCTGTTTGCTGAGAATAGACCTTTCCGGTTCAGGCTTTTCAAGTGCCTCAGCCTGGTAAATAAAGAGCCGGACAATGTAAAACAGGCCGGCAAACCAGGTGATAATAAAGATAATATGGAGTGCCTTGATATAGGGGTCAGCCATGGGCGCAAAGGTACATCACGATTGTCAGAAAGCGATAGGCTCAGTCATTTCTTTGATGTGGATTGTGTCGCCCACTGCTATCGAACCTTTGCCGGCCGGAATCAGGTTTTGGCCGAATAGAATTTTATGCCCCACCTTGCGGTAAGTCGCCAAAGTTTTGAGTGGTTCCTTACCTGCTGTCTGACCTTTTTCCTGGTCAATAGTGGTCATAATACAGCGTGCACAAGGTTTTACGCCATGGTAGGTAAGTCCGTTGATTTCAAAGACTTTCAACTCATCTTCAATATGGGCAGACCCTCCCTTGAAAATGATATTACCCCTGAAGCGGTTTAAAGGAATGGCGACTCCTGATTTTTCAGCCAAAAGCTCAATAGAGGCTTCGTCAAACATCAGAATGGGGTAACCGTCCGCAAAGCTCACTTTGTCGTCTTCCGAAATGGCATAACGGGGGTCAGCCGGCCTGACGGAGTCTTCCGGCATTTGCACCAATTTGCAGGATGTGCCCAGTACCTCGCTGAACCAGACAGAGGCTGCAACTGAAACCTCCAGGGCAGGGCAGGTGTCGTCCCAGGTGGTTACAGCTATGGATTCTCCGCTAGTTTCACTAAGCTTAAAAGAGAAGGGAGGTACCCGGTCGTTTCGATGGTGGATTGTCATGGTATCTACAGCAATCGAGGGCTGGAGCAATGCCATTTCCGGGAACTTACGTTGGCTGATAAACAGGTTTTGTTCATCAATCAGCATCCACCTGCGATCGTATTGCAGACCACGAGCTTCAACCTTCGATTTGGCAAGAGCAATGCCGGCAAGAGATTTTATAGGATAGATGTTGAGTTGCGTTACCGTTAACTGCATAGGGCCTGTGTTTGACGGTAAAGTTAAAAGGAAAACACAAGATGACATCCTTTGAAAGTACGCCACTTTGTGTTTTTAAATTTTCAATCCACCTGATATCTGCGTGACATCACCGAAGCCCAGTCACCCAGGTCTTTTTCGGTATCGATATCGTTGAGTACTGGAAGTTCAGCATGGTCCAGATCAAGCTTGATAACATCGTCCAGGGTAGAGATAAATACTTCATCGGTACTCCAGGCCTTGTTTTCAAAAAACTCCGGAATCATTTTGCTCATACCCAGCAGGTAGTAACCACCATCTTGCGATGCACCAATGACCACATCGCGATTGTGTAGTTTTCCGAACGCTTCTTCAAGAATTTTTGTGGATATATCCATGCAGTCGCTGCCGATGATGCATACTCTTTCATAGCCCTGTGCAAAGGCATCTGTAAAGGCATTTTTCATCCGCTCTCCCAGGTCGCCCTCAGATTGTACCGCTTTGCGGAAATTCTCTTCGTTCCACAAGTCGCCTTCCTCCATGTAGCTGCTGTAATAGACAACTTTGTCTTCGATAAGACCTTGGGTTACCTCTTTTGTTTTTTGGAGTAGTTGAAAGTAGATGGCCAAGGCTACCTCGTTACCAACAGTTGCGGCCAGGCGTGTTTTGACCTTTCCCAGCTCAGGGTTTTTTGCGAATATGATGAGTAAAGACTTATTCATGTATTATCTGACCGCCAGGCCATTCTTTAATAAAAATCCAAACAGGCCACTATAAACGTGTACACTGTCTGTGGGTTGCTCTCTTTGATTATAAACGGGTTGTCCCTGGTTTTTCCAGCCTATAAGCCCGCCATCCAGATTATAAATATGAGAAAAGCCGTTATTAGTTAATGTCGTCCCCAATTCAGTACTGCGAAATCCAACGGTACAATAAACCAAAATTCGCTGATCTGTCTCCAGGCTTTCAAAATCCACATCATCGGCTAATACAGCCCCTTTGAGGTGACTCACCTCATATTCTTCCCGCTGTCTTACATCGAGAATGAGCAGTGCCTGATCATTCAGCAAACTGGTTGCTTCCTGGCTGGTGCAGTTTTTTACACCGTGATAAGCTCCGAAACTGTTGATGATATTGCTGCCGAAAATCACCATGGTAATCACTATCATCAACAGACCTGTTGGCAGGATATATCTGAGTTGAAAGCGGGATGTAATTGTCATTGCTAAAGAGAAAAGCCTCTCAGTACGCAAATTGTTTTTTGCTCTGATTAGTTCATGGTTGACATGCGAAGATATAGTTTATCTGACAAAGCAAATAATTATTACCTTCGATCAGTTTCTATGGCAAGACAGCGACTTACCACTTCGGCTTATATTGAGGGAGTACTGGCGGGTGACCGTTTGGTACTTAGCAGGGCCATTACCCTCATAGAAAGCGCAAGACCGGATGATACCAGGCAGGCTGAGGAAGTACTTCAGGCAGTACTGGACAGGGCTGGCAAATCCATCCGCATAGGGGTTACCGGAGTTCCCGGAGTAGGTAAAAGCACTTTTCTCGAAGCTTTTGGTAAATACGTGACTGACGAAGGGCATAAAATAGCCGTGCTCACCATTGACCCTTCCAGCCAAAGAACCCGGGGAAGTATCCTGGGCGATAAGACAAGGATGGAGGAGCTGTCTCGCAACCCGAATGCCTTTATCAGACCTTCTGCTTCGGGTACTGCTCTGGGTGGAGTGAACAACCGTACCCGCGAGGTCATGCTGCTTTGCGAAGCGGCAGGCTACGAGGTGATTTTTATCGAAACGGTGGGGGTAGGTCAGTCGGAAACCCTGGTTCACGGCATGGTGGATTTTTTCTTGCTGCTGATGTTGGCCGGGGCCGGAGATGAACTGCAGGGTATTAAGAAAGGTATTATGGAAATGGCCGATGCTGTAGTGATTAACAAGGCTGACGGGGACAATATAAAGGCTGCGAAAAGGGCCAGTGCCGAATACAAAAATGCACTGCATTTATTTCCGGTAGGTGATTCTGGCTGGATTCCTGAGGTAAAGACCTGTTCAAGCCTTATGAATATGGGGCTTGACAATATCTGGGAGATGGTAAAGCGGCATCAAAGACAGCTATCTGCTAACGGCTTTTTTGAGCATAACCGAAAGCAACAGAATATACAGTGGATGAAAGAACGCATCGGGGCTATGCTCGAAGATCAATTTTATCAACACACGGCTGTGCGAAGCGAACTTCCTGAGTTGATAGAAAAAGTAGCATCAGGGAATCTGCCGGCCCTCAATGCAGCACATCACCTGCTCAATCAATTTCTCGGAGACAAACAAGGTTAATAGTTCTTCAATGTTTGTTTAACATTTTTTTGTTTTGCTACGTTTGTTTGAATGAACTGCGTGGCTAATTTTGTGCCTTCAATGGTAAGAACGTTTTTTAAATACTTTTTAACAGTATATCTGCTGCTTTCGGGCAGTGTTGCTGTGCTTTATGGAAACTCTGCCAGAAATGAAGAATTCTGTACGTCAGAATCGGTTCAGGACATCTTCGAAGTCAACCAGGATTTTCTGATTCATACACCTTCTCAAAATACCCAGCGGAGAAGTCGACTGTTTGAGATTACCGAAGTCGAAGAAAGTGAAGATGAAAAGAAAGCCCTGAAGAGGTCTTTTGAAAGCAGAAGCTATCTCGCGGCCTTCTTAAGAGACCAACTGCTAAAGTCTTTTTTCTTTGAGAATAAAAAGAAGCGTTTACCACTTTTTCAATACTTCCCATCAAGTCTAACCCCTAAAAGACATATCATATTCGAGGTCTTTCTCATATGATACGATGCGTCTGAGGGCTACTGCCCCTCCTCTCTACTGTTTAAAACAGATCGATATCGCTCTCCTAACCAATCTGAGCGCTGTCTTTGTATTCACTTGAATGCAAAAAACTAAACATTATTAAAGCGTATCGTTTTTGAAATTAAGTCATCATGAAGAAGACAATCATGCTCACGAGCTTGTTTGCTATACTATGTTATACAAGCTGTGAGCACACAAAAGAAGAAAATAAGGAAGAAACCAGATTCCTGGTTACCAATCCTGTGAAGATGGATACCATCATTACAGAAAGTTATGTAAGTCAAATCCGTTCTATACAACATATTGAACTCCGAGCCCTTGAAAGAGGGTATTTACAGCAGATTTTTGTTGACGAAGGCCAGTTTGTGAGAGCGGGTCAATTGTTATTTAAAATCATGCCACGGTTATATGAAGCAGAGCTGAGGAGTGCAGCAGCTGAAGTCAGGTTTGCAGAAATTGAATATGAAAACACTAAAAGACTCTCTGAAGGTAACATTGTAGCCCCGAATGAACTGGCCATGGCCGAGGCCAAACTGGAAAAGGCCAAAGCAGAGCAAGCACTGGCCCAGGTACATCTGGATTTTACAGAAATAAGAGCCCCCTTCGATGGTATCATTGATCGGTTTCATGTAAGACTTGGTAGCCTTTTAGATGAGGGAGATTTACTGACTCATCTTTCAGATAATTCGAGAATGTGGGTTTATTATAATGTGCCCGAAGCGACATATCTCGACTACCAATCTGAGATGAAGGGTGATCGTAGCGCACAGGTGAGTTTGGTCCTGGCAAATAACAAAGTGTTTGATTATGCAGGAGTGGTAGAAACCATTGAGGCTGACTTCAATAATGAAACAGGTAACATACCTTTCAGGGCCACATTCCTTAACCCAAAAGGTTTGCTAAGGCATGGTGAAACGGGCAATGTGGTATTGAATATACCACTCAAAGGGGCATTGTTGATACCTCAAAAGGCGACCTTCGAAATTCTGGATAAGAACTATGTTTTTGTTGTCGACAAGAACAACACGATCAAGTCAAGAGAAATTACTATCGCAGAGGAGATGCCTCACATATATGTTGTGCAGGCCGGACTTACAGAAAACGATAAAGTTCTTCTGGAAGGGCTGAGGCTTGTAAGAGAAAACGACACCATTAGCTATGACTTAATGGATCCGAAGGAAGTGATTTCAGGCCTGAAGCTCTACGCTGAATAATCGGGTTTACCAAAAACAACAGCTATGTTTAGTAAAATGATACACAGGCCTGTGTTCGCCATTGTGATTTCGGTCATGATTGCTTTTGTGGGCTCATTGGCCATCAAACAACTGCCTATATCGCAGTTCCCTCAAATTGCTCCTACTACAGTCAATATCTTTATTGCCTACCCAGGTGCCAGTGCTGATGTACTGGTAAAATCTACACTCATTACTCTTGAAAACTCCATTAACGGTGTACAAGGGATGAGATATATGGCAACGGATGCTACCAGTGCAGGGGAAGCTACCTTGAGGGTGATTTTCGAACCCGGAACAGATCCGAACCAGGCAGTAATCAGGGTGAAAACGAGAGTGGATCAGGTGATGCCACTCTTGCCGGAACTTGTGCAAAGAGAAGGGGTAATCATTACCCCCATCCAGCCAAGTATGCTCATGTATGTCAATCTTTATGGTACAGCAGAAAATCTCGATGAAAAATTCTTGTACAACTATGCCAATGTTCAGATGATTCCTGAACTGAACAGAATTAAAGGAGTAGCAAGGTCACAGATATTAGGCAGTCGCAGATATGCCATGCGCGTCTGGCTGAACCCTGACCGAATGCGAGCTTATAATATATCGATTGATGAAGTAATGGAATCTCTGGATGAGCAAAGTATTGTGGGGCGTCCGGGGCGACTGGGCAGAAGTTCTGGTATTCAGGCACAATCGCTGGAATACGTGCTTACCTACAAGGGGCGATTCAATAAGGCGAAGGAATATGAAGGCATTATTGTCAGAGCCAATGCTGCCGGTGAGAGTGTGCACCTGAGAGATATTGCAAGGGTGGAACTTGGGAGTGAATTCTTTGATATCTATTCGAATCTTGACGGACACCCTTCAGCGGCCATTGTATTAAAGCAAAACTATGGTAGTAATGCCAGTGATGTCATAGCTGAGGTTAAGGCTAAACTGGAAGAAATGAAAGTTAATTTTCCTCCGGGAATGGACTATAAAATAAGCTATGATGTTTCACAATTTCTCGATGCATCCATAGAACAGGTTACTCACACTTTGCGTGATGCATTTGTGTTAGTGGCCCTGGTAGTTTTTGTGTTCCTGGGTGATTGGCGTTCAACCCTGATTCCGATTCTTGCGGTTCCGGTATCATTGGTTGGGGCATTTTTTGTTATGCAGATTTTTGGGCTTTCAATCAATCTGGTCACATTATTTGCCCTTGTCCTTGCTATAGGTATTGTGGTAGATGATGCGATTGTGGTGGTGGAAGCTGTTCATGCCAAAATGGAAGAGGAACACCTCGGACCTTATAATGCAGTGAAAAAGGTTATGGGTGAGATCAGCGGAGCGATAATAGCTATTACAATGGTGATGGTGTCGGTGTTCCTTCCAATCTCTTTTATGACAGGTCCGGTTGGTACTTTCTACAGACAATTCTCCATAACCATGGCCGGATCTATTGTGATTTCGGCTGTCGTGGCATTAACACTTACGCCCGTTTTATGTGCCATGCTTTTGAAAAATAATCATGGTTTGCCACGCAAGAAACATTTGCTAAACAGGTCACTCGATGCCTTTAACAGAGGTTTTGACAAGTTGACGGGTAGGTACGCAAACATGTTAAAGGTAATTGTGAACAGGAGAGCTCTTACTTTTGCTTTGCTACTTTTTTTCGGGCTAGGCATCTTTTATCAAAGTCGTATTCTCCCTGCAGGGTTTATTCCCAGTGAAGATCAGGGGACAATCTATGCCATTATTCAAACCCCTCCCGGGGCTACACTGGAAAGAACAAATAGAGTTTCACAAAAGCTTCAGAAGATTTGTGAAGAGGTTGAAGGTGTTGAGTCTGTTTCTTCGTTGGCCGGCTACGAGATAATGACTGAAGGCAGAGGATCGAATGCTGGCACATGTCTTATCAACCTTAAGCCCTGGTCAGAACGGAAGCACTCTGTCAAAGAAATTATGGAGGAACTTGAGGAAAAATCCGGAGGGTTGGGAGCCATCGTAGAATTCTTTGAACCACCGGCTATTCCCGGCTTCGGTTCTTCCGGAGGGTTTTCCCTTCGTTTGTTGGATAAGACCACTAATACAAACTATAGCGAATTTGACGAAATAAATAAGCAGTTCATGGAGGACCTGGGCAGGCGGAAAGAGTTGACAGGTATGTTTACCTTTTTTGCTGCTAACTATCCTCAATATGAATTGATCATTGACAACGAGCGAGCCATGCAGAAAGGGGTGTCGATAGGCAAGGCGATGGAGAACCTTAATATTTTAATAGGTAGTACCTATGAGCAGGGATTTATTCGGTTTGGACGTTTCTTCAAGGTTTATGTCCAGTCTGCCCCCGAATTCAGAAGGCTGCCCTCGGATGTGCTGAACCTCTTTGTCAAAAATGATCATGGAGAAATGGTTCCCTACTCCTCTTTTATGAAGATTGAGAAGAAACAGGGTCCAAACGAAGTGACACGCTATAATATGTATAACTCTGCGGCAATTCGTGGACTCCCGGCAGAAGGGTATACTACCGCTGATGCCATACAGACCATACGGGAGGTGGCTGCTGCTACCCTGCCCAATGGCTACAATATTGCCTGGGAAGGCCTGTCCTATGATGAATCGAACCGGGGAAACGAGTCAGTGTATGTATTCATAATTGTCCTGGCTTTTGTCTATTTCGTCCTTGCAGCTCAATATGAGAGCTTTATCATTCCGCTGGTAGTGATTTTCTCGCTTCCGATTGGCGTTTTTGGTTCTTTCATGTTGCTCAAAATCATGGGGCTGGATAATGATATTTATGCCCAGATCGGGCTCATCATGCTCATCGGCCTGCTGGGTAAAAATGCGGTGCTCATAGTAGAGTTTGCTGTTCAGAAGCACAGGCATGGGGCCACGATATTTGAAGCAGCTATAGAAGGAGCAAAAGTAAGATTTCGTCCGATTCTTATGACTTCATTCGCTTTTATTGCCGGACTAATTCCCTTGGTGCTGGCTTCAGGAGCGGGTTCAATTGGCAACAGAACAATTGGAGCTTCAGCATTGGGGGGGATGCTATTCGGAACCCTCTTCGGTGTAATAATTGTCCCCGGATTATACTACATTTTTGGCTCATTGGCTTCCCGAAAACAACTGATAAAAGATGAGCAGGACAGACCATTAACCGAAGAACACATTGACAATGTATAAGCGAATAATTTATAACTATATACTGGGGATAGCCATTGCTATGAGCTTTGGCGCCTGTACTGCTCCATCTCTGGTTGACAAAGCGGCGAATACTAATGTTCCGGCCAGCTATATGGGGTCAAAGGACACTACCAACATAGCGGCAATCAAATGGCAGGATTATTTTAAAGATCCATACTTAATAGCACTCATTGATTCCGCTTTATTACACAATCAGGAGCTGAACATTACTCTGCAGGAAATTGCAATTTCCAGAAATGAGATAAAGTCGAGAAAAGGAGAATATCTACCTTTTGTAGGGCTGAGGAGTGGAATGGGTTTCGATAAGGTAGGGAGATTTACCCGTAATGGGGCCTTGGAGGCGAATACGGATATAGCACCAGGGAAAGAATTTCCCGAACCTCTTTCAGATTTTGCATTTGGGGCTTATGCCAGTTGGGAACTCGATGTTTGGCATAAACTACGGAACGCGAAAAAAGCGGCTCTGAGTAGATATCTGTCTTCTATTGAGGGTAAGAATTTCATGGTGACCAATCTCATAGCCGAAATCGCTAATGCCTATTTTGAACTGCTGGCTTTAGACAGTCAACTCGAAATTCTGAACAGAAATATTGAGATTCAGAAAAATGCCTTTGAAATAGTAAAGTTGCAAAAAGAAGCTGCCAGGGTAACCGAACTGGCCGTGCGTAAATTTGAGGCCGAAGTTTTAGGTACACAGAGCCTGCAATTCGATATCGGGCAGAGAATTATTGAAACGGAGAACCGGATTAACTTCCTGGTAGGTAGATTTCCTGCTCCGGTGGAAAGAACTTTATCCCCTTTTGACGAACTCATACCTCAGGTTATTCATGAGGGAGTGCCCTCCCAACTGTTACTTAACCGAACAGATATAAAAAGGGCTGAGATGAACCTTGTATCGGCCAGGCTTGATGTTAAAGTTGCCAGGGCCCGGTTCTATCCCTCTTTGGGGTTATCAGCTGGTTTGGGTTTCCAGGCGTTTAGTCTTTCAAAACTGATAAAAGCCCCACAATCTATGCTTTATTCTATGGCAGGAGAGCTTAGTGGACCTCTGATCAATAAGAGGGCTATAAAGGCTGCTTTCAGTACCGCCAATGCAAAACAAATAAAGGCAGTTTACAGCTTCGATCAAACTGTACTCAATGCCTATATAGAGGTGGCTAACCAGCTGTCAATGATTGATAACCTTGAAAAAAGTTACGCCCTTAGAAATGGTCAGGTAGAGGCTCTTACGAAGTCAGTTAATATAGCTAACAAGCTTTTTAGCTCGGCCAGAGCCGACTATATGGAAGTGTTACTGACTCAGCGTGATGCTTTGGAGTCGAAGTTTGAACTGATCGAAATCAAGAGGAAACAAATGAGTGCTATGGTCAATGTTTATCAGGCACTTGGTGGAGGCTGGAAATAGTAGGAATTAGTATTGTCCTTACTTAATGAAAAGACCATTCTTCATTGAAGAATGGTCTTTTCATGTCTATCAGATACTACGTATTCATTAAGGCAAAGAAAGCAGTGACTAACATAAAAATCCCTCACGCTTCCGGGATTTTCATCCTTTCTTCATGAGGGCATAATCGGTCATGATTATGGATTCTTAAGAGAATCTTTAATTCGCTCTTTTTACGCTTGAGGCACCTGAGGTGTCAGAGTTAACACTAGGGCGGCCTTTGTAGCGGATGCTTGAAGCACCAGAGGCACGAACGTCCAGTTTTTCAGAAACACTTACCCGGGCACTACCCGCACCTGTTACGCGGATGTCAGCTATTTCGCTCTCGAGGTCATAGGCACGATAAGTCGTGGCTCCGTTGGTTTTTACAGTTTGCTCAGTGGCCGTGCCTTCAACATTTATTACACAAGCACCTGAAGCCTGAAGGTATAACTCCTTAACATCCAGCTGTAAGTCAAGTACAGAAGCACCAGATAAAACTATTTCCATGCGGTCAGCCTTCAGTTCATCACGGCTTTCTACTTTCACGGCACCACTTGCATGTATGCTGTTCAGGCTCTTTACCGTCAGGTAGGCTCGGGGAGATGAGTTCATGCGTCTTCGGCCACGGCCATCCCGCATTTTAATCACCAGCTTACCTCCTCGTACTTCGGTGATTACGTCATCCATATATCTGTCGTCCGCTTCAATTTCCAACGACTCAGTATTGCCTACGCTTATTTCTACTACAAATGCACTGCTAATGCTCAACTCGTCAAAACCCGAAACATCACGTTTCTCCCGGTCTTGTGCCCAACTCATAGAAACCACCGTAACCATCATGATCATAGCGATCCATATGCTGCGGTAGTGACTCAATTGCTTTTTCATTTTCTTATAGGTTAATTTCTGTACTAAAGATAAAGGGATTCACCTAAGGTTGCACCGGACTGCAAAAATGATTCGGAAAGGTTTTATCCACAATCGATTCTGTGAGTAAATACTTATCTTATGAGTGACGTTTCAGGCCTGTTAGTTTTTCTTTTTTAAGGGCAGGTCGCTGCACCGACATTGAGGTGCAACTAAAAACCGGACTTTTCGCATTATATCTCCTGTTATGCAACACATCGTAATTATCGGCAATGGGATTTCGGGAATAACCACGGCCAGACACATCCGCAAGAAAAGCGACCACCGCATTACGGTGATTTCTGCTGAGACGGATCATTTTTTTTCCCGCACGGCACTCATGTATATCTACATGGGGCATATGAAGTATGAACATACTAAGCCTTATGAGGATTGGTTTTGGGCTAAAAATCGCATTGAGCTCAAGAGGGCCTATGTGGAATCGGTAGATACTGAAGCCAGGAAACTGCAGTTAAGCGGAGGAGAGCAAATGGACTATGACAAGCTGGTGATTGCCACTGGGTCAAAGTCCAACAAGTTTGGCTGGCCAGGTCAGGATTTAAAGGCTGTACAGGGCCTCTATAGCTACCAAGACCTGGAAAGCATGGAGAGAGATACACAGGGCATTTCGCGGGCAGTGGTTGTTGGCGGAGGGCTGATAGGCATTGAAATGGCCGAAATGCTGCTTTCAAGAAATATCCCCGTCACCTTTCTGGTAAGAGAAGATAGCTTTTGGAACAATGTACTGCCGAAAGAAGAGTCTGAAATGATCAACCGGCATATCCGGGAGCATCACGTGGATTTAAGATTGGGTACTGAGCTTAAGGAGATTCTGTCTGACGATAATGGACGTGCACGTGCAGTGGTTACCGGAGATGGAGAAGAAATAGCCTGTCAGTTTGTAGGGCTCACGGCCGGAGTTTCACCCAATATTGGTTTTCTCGAAGGATCAGGCATAGAAACCGAAAGAGGAGTGAAGGTTGATCCCTATCTGGAGACCTCTGTAAAGGATGTGTTCGCCATTGGCGACTGTGCTGAGTTTAAAGAGCCGAACGGAGAGCGAAGACCTATTGAGCAGGTTTGGTATACCGGCAGAATGATGGGGGAGGCGCTCGCCAATACCCTATGTGATAAGCCTACCAAATACGAACCCGGGCACTGGTTTAACTCTGCCAAGTTTTTTGATATAGAATACCAGACTTATGGCTGGGTTTGGGCACAGCCTAAAGAAAATGAAGCGAGCTTTTACTGGGAAGATGTTTCTGGTAAAATTTGCCTCAGACTGGTCTTCGACAGGAATTCTCACAAGCTTTTAGGAGTGAATAACTTCGGTATTCGTCTCAGGCATCATGCTTTTGACAAGTGGTTTGAGCAAGAGAAAAAAGTAGAGTATGTGCTGGAGCACCTGGCCGATGCCAACTTTGATCCGGAGCTCTACAAAAAATATGAGCATGAAATTGTGGCTCAGTTTAATAAAGATTTTAGCGCCTCTGTCAGCCTTAAGAAGAAGAGCTGGAAGCGCATCCTTGAATTAGTATCCTAAAAAATTAAATCATATATAATGTCAACCGCAGACCCAAGTTTGTCTATTGCTAACCCGCATCCCAAGGATACGGATGTAATACAAAAAATCAGTTTGGCTGTAGCCTGTATAGGTGTACTCATACTATTTATGGCGTGGGGCAATGTACCAGTCAGAGCAAGTATAATGCTGCCGGTTTCGCTGCTTTCGATCATCATAGGAACCACTGTATATGCCGTCAGAACCTACATGAATGTGCCTGAGGGCATAAAGAATAATGGCGTCTGGCACAAGAGCCTGACCAATCGTGGAGTTGCCGGCTGGATTGTCGGTTTGATTCTGACAGGCTTTTATGTCATTCTCTATTGGTTTCCCGGTTATATCGGCTTTGGCCAAAACGGAGCAGCCAACCAGGGACTAGTTGCTCTTTTCGATCCTTTGAGTATGTTTTTCAAGGGGAAGCCAGCCAGTCAATGGTTTGTGTATGGTACGCTTTATACCGTTTCAATCTTTTCATTGGGTATCAAGTTCCTGTTGAAGTACCGCCATAACCGCTATCAGTTTATCAGAACCCTGGTGGTGATTGCTTCTCAGTTGTTCCTGGCCTATCTGATCCCTGAGATACTCGCTGGTTTGAATTACAATGATGTAACCCTCGCAGATGGTTCTTATGTGGGCTACTTTGATACAGATATCAAAAATACCTGGCCTCTCGACTATGATTTCTTTTATGACTGGCACCTGGACGCCATGCAGCAGGAGGCTTATCAGCCGGTAGGCATTCTGTATCTGATTATTGGTATTGCTATGTTCCTGGTGGTCACACCTATTATTACTTACTATGTTGGTAAGCGCTGGTATTGCTCCTGGATTTGTGGCTGTGGAGGCCTTGCTGAAACTGCCGGTGATCCATTTCGCCATCTGTCATCAAAGAAACTAAGTGCCTGGAAGCTGGAGCGATGGCTTATCCATGGGGTGATGATTTTCATCTTTGTAATGACAGCCGCCACGCTATATGGTTACTTCTATAATACGGGCGAAATCTTCGGACTCAATATCTACAACAACTTTCAAAAGCCTTATGGCTTTGCTATCGGAGCCATGTTTTCCGGTGTCATTGGTGTAGGCTTCTACCCGATGCTGGGTAACAGGGTATGGTGTCGCTTTGGCTGCCCTATGGCAGGTTACATGGGGATCATTCAACGCTTCAAATCCAAATTCAGAATCACAACCAACGGTGGTCAGTGTATCTCTTGCGGCAACTGCTCTACTTACTGCGAACAGGGTATTGATGTAAGGGCCTATGCGCAGAAGGGACAGAACATTGTACGTGCCTCTTGTGTAGGTTGTGGTATCTGCTCCGCAGTATGCCCCAGAGGTGTATTAAAGCTGGAGAATGGTCCTGAAGAAGGAAGAGTAGACCTGCCACCGATCATTATCGGTAATAAGAGTATCAAGGTTTCGGGATAGAAACCTCGTATTAATATTCAATTTGGAAAGCCACCTGTTGCTCACGGGTGGCTTTCATTTTTTCTCAGGAGTATCAAAGAGAGGGCTATTGTTGGGGGATACCTTTAAGTGTTAGGATTTGTCATATGGAAATTCAGTATGTGTAAATTTCATTTTAATGTATTTAAAATTATTAGATAGGAAATAATTAAAAAAATATATTGATATAACTTGTTATTTATATTTTGATTAGATAGACTTGATCAACCGAATTTTTAACATAACAAACATTATTATGAAGAAAAGAGTAATGAAAATTGCTGCCGTTGTACTGATGGTAGCCGGAACTTTTACAATGACTGCTCCAGGGCTTTTTGGAGCAATGGCAGTAGGCAACAAAGATTGCGATGACAATTGTGAGTCCTCCACCGAATTTCACTGCCTGCTCACCTATGGTGACGGGTCACAGGTGATTTGTGTCAATATGCAGGTAAAAGGGACAACTCCGGGAGATATCACTCATAATTAATGATATTTCTTATTTTTTAACTATGTAATTTTGAAATGCACTCTTTTTTGGAGTGCATTTACTATATTTTTATATGATCAAAGAAAATATTCTGGCCTTAGCCCTTCTCTTCCTTTCCCTTGGTTCATGCAACTCAACACCTGACAACACTGATCCCGTCTGGGGTAGCTTAGATTTTATTGATTTGACTGGACAGGTGATGGAAACCGATTCATTGCCTTTGCCTTATCGCATAACTATTTCCACAGAAGAGAAACTTCTATTTGTTGTTAACAGGCAGGGAAATAACAATGGTTACATATGGGTTTTCGATCTCGTCTCAGGAAACTTTCTCAAATCTTTTCTGAGGAGTGGTGCCGGACCGGGAGAGTTACTCCATGTTGGTCATTTGCAAATACTTGATCAGGAACTTGTGGTTTTCGGCACCTTAGAGAAGAAACTGTTGATTTATGATCTTCAGGGGATCAGAGCGGAAGGTTTGCCCATGCCAAAACAGGTTATCACCATTAAGGCCAATTCAGTTAGATCTCCCTATATGATTAATAACAACCTGATAGTAGATACACGTTTTAACTTCAAAGAAGACAGTATTGCCAGGCTGAATTTCTACAATGGAGAGGGAGAATTAGTGAGTATTTCAGGTGGTTTTCCTGATGCTTCTGCGGATTTGGGTCCAGTCCATCTCACAGAGGCGTATCGGTGTTTTGTGGGAGTAAATGCCGGTAAGGTAGTACTGACAAACGCGTATACTGATCTTATGGAAATATATGATGAGCAGGGCAATCTACTGGAAGTTGTAAATGGGCCTGATAACTTCGAACCATTAATGAAACCAAGAGAATCAGGAGGAGGAGTAATGATTGCTCCCACATCTGAAACCAGAAGAGCTTACTCCTTTGTGAGCGTGGGAAATGACGAAATACTGTCTTTTTACAGCGGTGAACTGAATAGCAAATCACAGAACAATAAGAGACGTTTTGTTTTATTTTCTTCCAGCGGAGAACCTCTAAAGAGCTATAATCTGGATATACCGATCCTCCATTTTGATGTAGACTGGGAATCGAGGGTGGTATATGGTGTTACAGACGAGTACAAAGATGGAGATAATGAACTGGCAGTAATAACCTATAAACTCGACTAATGAGGCTGTACCTGTGTTTGGCAAGTTTACTTTTTGCAAGCCTCCTGGCCTGTAGTGACCAGAGAAGCACAAAGTCATCGCAACAAATGACAGTCCTTACCTTTCCTAAAGGGATTTACGAACAAGGTTGTGGGATTGACTCGGATGAGGGAACTGATAAAAGATTACTCTATTACTTCGATGGTGATTGTGCCTTGTGCTTTGGTAAGGTCAAAACTATCGAAAGGCTGGCGGCAGAGGAACTTGGTCATGTCAAGCTTGTTTTTATTGCCAGAACATCAAAAACAGATATGTTTCGGCAGAATGCATTGAACGCAAAAATCATATCCTGTATTCAAATTGACAGCCTGGGCTACTTTGAGCAGATAAATCCCGATAAAACTTATCTTGATCAAATGGCGGTTTTAGACAATGAGAATGGTATTCTCATAGAAGGTAACCTTATCAATGATCTGGAGGTGAGGTCTTCATTTAAGAAAGCTCTAAAATAGGGCTTGATTCCTTTTCTAATCGCCCGTTCCTCCCTTGATGTACGGTATCTCCACTTCCCGGTAAGCCGTCAACAGCTTTCTGTGGCTTATTGGTGTGGAATGTGGTGAGTATTGCAATAGCCAGGTGTATTAAAATAAATAATATAAAACTATGATTTCCTAGAAAATGAACAAAAAATGATTTAATAAATAGATTTAACGTAAATAATGGCTAAATTGAGATGCCTTAACCAAAGCCGATAGTACAGAGTGTTAGCTATGGTTGGTATTTCCCCAACGCAGTATTGTATTTAAGCACCATGTGCTTTATTCATAAAGAGAGAACTTGATTATTCAAGTCTATTTTGGTTGTGAGAGTCTGTCCCCCAGGGCAGGCTCTCTCGTTTTTTATTGGGTAGTTACGTGAGATTTGACTGTAAAAAGCGACAACAGATTATTGTCATAGGATAATCGGATTTTTGTCTTTTAGAAATTCAGTTAGATGGAGTATCTATAGATTTAAATCAAAGGGCTTGTAGTTGGGGATAGATAAGAATTACCGCTCCTTCCACTCCTTCACAAATTTGAGATACGCACTCTCTGTAAGCCTCAGGCAGCGGTCCAAAATTGCTTCATATCCATCCTTATCAGACATAAGCAACTCTGAAGAGGTCCAGATAACACCTTTGAGCCAATAGACTTTGGCTACTTTCACATTCTGTGTTACGTTGTGGCATATTTCCTTGGCCTTTGTGATATCGGCCTCATTGCTGAGTTTAAGGTTGGCCAGTCGTGCAATACGAAAGAAGTTCTCGTCTTTCATATCAATAGTGATATAGTAGGTCCTGTCGTTGTAAGTAAACTTAACATCGCCATCATCGTCTACTTCGGGGCTATAGCCCTTGTTACCAAGAAAGGACACATATTTGTCCTGGATCAGCTTTTTCTTGATTTGTGTTTCAGCATCAAACTGGGCACTTACAGATAAGCTAAGACTGATAAAAAAGAGGGTAAATAAGAGTCGTTGCATTTCGGTTGTCTTCAAAAGCAGGGTATATCGCTTTTCCTAAAATAGTAAATTAGGTATAAAGCAAAAAAACAGCGAGCCCTCCGACCCGCTGTTTACTCAATCAACAACTCAACTATTAACTATTCTCACTTAGTCATTTCTTCTGAGACCATTGTCTGATATCTATCATCTAATGTCTCCTGTCTTATTCATTTAATATACCTGAATCCAAGGTTGAAGGTAGTGCCACCACCGTCATTTCGTGAGGCAAAAAAGCTCGTGGTAGAAGCCTCTATGCCCAGCTTATCGGTGAGCTGGACTTTAATGCCCGCTCCGGCCTGCTGAAACCATTGCGACAATCCGAATTGCTCATCAAAACCGTTAGACACTCGCTCAAATCTTGGAGAGTACTGGTAAAGGGCAAACAGTGAAACCTTGCTGGATGGGAAGTAGCTTAGAATTCCGGTGACAGGAGTTCTGAAGAAATTTTCCTGATCATCTCTTCTGGCAAATCTGTAAATAAGATCTGTTTCCAGAAAAAGCCTCCACTGATCGTTCAGCTCCTGATCAAAGAACACCTGGTTTACCCAGGTATAGCGATCATGTGCCACAAATGCTCCATTTCTGTTTTCCAGATTTTTACCACCCGGAAACCAAAATGCTGACCTAACGGAAAGGTTATTCAACTTTTTAAAAGGAGTAAATCGTATGCTCGGCCCAAAGTTGGCCACTGCAATTTCGTTGATGTCTCCTGATTGAAAAACCGGGGAAAAGGGTGAGCTCCCGTTTGAAAAGGAACTCACCGTCACATCAAAACCCAAATTCAACCGGGATGACTCTGATACTCCAAATGTCACTTGGTAAGCAGCGTTGAAAAAACTCTGTCGCTGTGCCAATGACACCTTATCGCCTTCTCTGTTTCTTATTCTATTTTGTGTATAGATATTGTAGAAGGAATTGAGCTCTACTTGTCCTTTTCTCAAGAGTACCGAAGGCGTGAAACTCTGAAGGTTTGAAGTAGGCTCAACGGCCTTTTTTGACGATTGCGCGTTTCCTTTCTGGCCGTTCAAAGCCCAGTCATAGGTGTAGTAACCAGTTTTGTAACTGGTAGGAATAGCCTCATCGCGGTACTTGTTCAGGTACTCTATGATCGAGGGTGCTTTGTCTTTAAAATCACCAGGATACCACTTGAAGATCTCAGAAAGCTCAACAATTTTCTTGCGCTTGTTTACCTGGATGAATTCATCATTGTTCAGGGCGAGCTTCGTGCGCTCCAGAATCTGTGCCTCCAGCTTTTCAGGACGGTAGGCGAATGAAGCGATCGGAGGACAGCTTATTGCGGCACATACCAGTACGAAATGCAATTTCTCATCTCCTGTTACCTTAAGCAGGTACTCCTTTTCCAGGTCGTTCAGTGTGATGTTTTTGCCGGCTATGTTGTGCTTTTTCCCTTCAAAGAATCCGCTGATTTTGAGCGGAGACTCGGTAGGGTAATCTTTCAGAATACCGTTAATCACCGAGATGTTATAAGCATTGATAAAGAATGCTTTTTTCTCTACACCACTCAGGCTGTTGGTGTTCATTGCAGCTACCTGCTGAACCAGAGAATTCAGCGACTCTCCGTTTTTACTAAGGCCCTTATAGTTGACCCTCCCTTCTGTTACCTGTGCTTTGAAAAAGGCATCAGCCTCATTCAGAAAAGCATCAAGCGACTGAGCCTGTGCTGCCAAACCGGCAAGCATCACAGCTCCTATCAATATTAACTTTTTCATTTCAATACTAGATTTTGATGTGTTGTATTAATTGGCATCGGTTTCGTAGATACCCTCTATGTCCATTAGCTGTCCAAAGATGTCTACCTCACCGGTAAGTTGAATTCTGTTGTTCTCCAGCCCTGCTACGGTTGAAACATAGGCGATGCTTGTGCCCCGATCAAAGATGAGTTGACGGTTGTCAAAATCAAGTTCCCAGATGCCGGTTTTTATTCGTTGATCATCAGCTCCTCCGCAAAGTACCTCACCACCATCGTAGCGGTAGGTGCCATCTGCAAAGAAGGTGAAGGTATCGTCCAGTCGGCAAAGCTGAAATCCGCTAAGGCCTTCCAACTCAAAGGTCAGGGCTTTCCATACCCGACTGTTGTCGCCTGCAAGCTCTGACATAAATGTGGCTGCGGTAGCAGGAATACCATCAGGAGCATCTACAGGTGCGGTAGGCCCAGGCTCGTCAAGGTCTACCAGACTACAGGCTGCTACCAGAAACAGCGTGGCACTGAGCAGCAACATTGATTGTAGTTTTTTAAGGTTTTTCATGGTTGTCGTTATTAGTTTTATTTTTGTGTCTTCCAGGATTTCCCTTGCAATACACAACTTTCCAATGTGAATCGGACTATAGAAGTTCACCGGAAAAGAAGGTTTTTATCATAATTGGCGAAATGTTAACTGCCTGTTAGTCAGCTGTGATACTTTTGTGATAATTAAGCGGAAAGTTGATAAATGAGTGATCTTTCCTCACTGGAATAGCTAAGTCTTTTTGGGATTGTAAGTGGAGGTAGACGCTTAAACTTTTTTGTAGTATACTGGTCTATGAATACGCAGTTGTGGTGATGCTTACCAGACTGTGGCAAACAGCACTAATGAGTAGTGCTTTGATGCAACCGAATATGAGAACAAAACTACAGGGCCTGTTGGTCAGCCTGATTCTGGCGGTACCGTTTCTTTTTGTTTCCGACTCCCCCGGAGATTTTGAAGACTTGCTTGCTAATCTTGAAAAACAAACCTACGACTATGTGCAGGAGAAGGTATATCTCCATCTGGATAAATCTGATTATGCATTGGGAGAAGATCTGTGGTTTAAGGCCTATACCGTAGCCGGACCTAATCATACCCCAACTCCGCTCAGCCATAATTTGCATGTAGAATTGATCAATCCGGAAATGAGGGTAGTCAGGCGACATACGGTTTACTTGGACAAGGGCATGGGAAAAGGAGACTTTGCCATAGCAGATTCTCTGAAGGCAGGTACTTATACCTTAAGGGCCTATACCAATTGGATGCGCAATTTTGACGAAGGCTTCTATTTCAAAAAGCAAATTAAGATTTTAGACCCATTGGCTGGTAATAACTCCAATACTCCTGGAGAGCCCCCACCTCTGGAAATGCAGTTCTTTCCTGAAGGAGGTGATTTGCTGGCGGGAGTACCTGTGCGAGTAGCCTTTGAATTAAATGCTCATAAAGAGCTGGCAGGCAGGATAGTCAACGGTCGGGGAGGTGAGGTGTTGTCCTTTTATACCAGTCACAACGGACGCGGCCTGTTTAAAATCATACCCGAAAAGGATGAAAAGTACTATGCACAACTGGAGGATGGCACTCGCTTTGCGCTACCCCCGATAAAACAGGAGGGATTAGCCTTATCTGTAGATAACCTGTCTGATCAGGACAACATACTGGTGAAGGCCCAAACAGCAAATACTTTTATGAAAAATGAGGCCTACCTTGTCATTCATACACGTGGTCTGGTAGGTTTTGCCTCCAAACTGGAATGGAAGGGAAGTACGGCTAATGTGAAGGTGCCAAGAAAAAGTCTGGTGGCTGGAGTGGTGCATGCTACCTTGTTCAATAAAGAATGGATGCCGGAGGCGGAGCGGGTCATCTTTCAAAAACAAGACCTGAGTTCATTCAAAGTCAGCATATCTACAGACAAGGCTAGCTATGGCCCACGCGACTCTACCACCCTTAAGCTAAAGGTTACGAATTCCTTGAATGAGCCGATACAAGGCTTTTTCTCACTTAATGTCTTCGATACAAATCAGCTGAAGCCTGAAGCTTTCAAGGAGCATATTGAGTCATCACTTCTATTGAGCTCAGATATCAAAGGAGAAATTGATAATGCTGCACAGTATTTCAATACGGAAAATGAACAGGCGGCCAGCCAGCTGGATTTGTTGCTTATGTGCCGAGGCTGGAGTCGTTTTACCTGGAAAGACTTGCTAAACGACAAGTTCTCCACCCTGGGTCATCAGGTGGAGCAGGGCTTTAACATCAAGGGCAAGGTAACCCTGAGGGACAGTAAAAAACCGGCACCAAGGGCTACTGTAAAGCAGGTAGGCGTGTTTGAGGGGATTCCCATTTTTGCAGAAGCCATAGCCAACCGTAATGGAGAGTTTGAGATGAAAAACCTGCACTATTATGCGGGAGATGGTGCTTTGAAGGCTAAAGACAGAAAAAACAGAGACAATGTGGCTGTGCGGCTCGACACAACTTTGGATTTTGAAAGACAGCTGATGGTACCAGTCAGATCAGGCATCGGCACTGCCACTTCAAATGTTGATCAGGAATACCTTACGGGCATTAAAGAACGTGAGCAAATAGAAAGGGCTTATAGCCTGGATAGTAGCTATACGGACTTGGGCACGGTGGTGGTTGAGGCGGATGCCCATCAACAGAAGTTCACAGACATGCAACGGGGACTTGTGTTCAACAGGGGAGAGTATGGAGTAAACGCTACAGATCTGATGGTCAAAGGACAGAAGTTCGTTAATGCTCTCTTCATTCTTCAGGGCAGACTACCAGGTTTTAATATCACACTGGGAGATGCCGGAGAGCCCAATGTGCAAATGACAAGAAAAGTGTGGTCGATACGCAATCCGGACCCGCCCATTCAATACTATATTGATGATGCACCAGCCAGCCTTGCTGCCGTTACTTCCCTGCCGGCCGAGAGGATTGAACGCGTTGATGTGCTAAAAGGGATGAGGGCTACCAGTATTTTCGGCCCGTCTGCCAATGGTGGTGCGTTACTTTTTTATACAAAGACCCAGGAAGAATACAATGATTACCTTACCAGGCTGGCTGAGAACAAGATCATTCTGGATAAGAGCACCATGAGCATTCAAAGTGGCTACTATAAAAGCCGCCAATTCTATAAGGTTGACTACAGGGGGGATTTGAAGAACGAGGTCAAGCCCGATCGCAGGGGCCTGATTCATTGGGAACCCATGATTGTAACAGATGAGAATGGAGAAGCGATAATTACCTGGTTCAATGCCGACCTTGAAACCAACATTCATATCAACCTCGAAGGTATCTGGGCCGGAGGTGTTCCGTTACGGGCTAGTGCAGAATATAAAGTGGAGAAGTAACCTAACCTCTTAGCTATTCAAAATCTCTTCAATCTGCTTTAGATGATGCTTGAGATGCATCACATAGTCACCCATAAAATAGTCCAGGCTCGTGGGTAAGTCCTCTGGTACTGTATGGAAGGCCACTTTGTGCAGATTATGCTTTGTCCTTGCCAGGGTACGCACTTCATCTGGCATTTTTTCCATTAGGTGGGCCAAATGAAGATTATATCCTCTCCAGAGAATCAGCAACTCATGCCAGTTGGCTTCCTGGTAGTTCTGTGCTTCTACCCAGCCATCCTGGCTGTATCCATCAAATACCAGATCATCGGTAAACTGTGCTCTTACAAAACGCTGATGGTTGTTAGAGGCTGAGTCAATCAGGTGCCCTATGATTTCTTTCACTGACCACTTGCCCGGAGCGGGTTTGGCGGCTACTTTATCTTCTTCTATCAGGGTCAGGTTTTGAAAAGCGTCTAGCACGCTGTCTTTCAGGTCTTGGATATATGCAGGCATGCCACAAAAGTAAGAAAGCCCCGTGATACGGAGCTTTCTAATAATTGAATTTATTTCAGTTAAGCTTTGATGAATTTTTGAACCGATTTTCAATGACACCATTAACCACTCCCGGGCTACTTCCCTTCTGGGTCCGGTAAGCCTTCCTCGGTGTATTCTATTTCCCTTTCAAATCCGGCACCGCTGTCAAAACCACGCATTACATGCCTGATCACATTTTCGTCAAAAAGTTCTGAAAACCTGCTCTTATGCACCGTATAGTAGAAGCCATAAAAACCATCTTCAGGCTCCAGGCGAGTTGATTTGTAATTGTAATGGAAGGTGTTGGGTTGAATATCAACCGAGTCGGCCCTTACATCTATCACTTTCCCCAGATAAAATTTGTATTCTGAAGTCTCTTCATCATCGTACAGGTAGTAGATGTCGTTTACCTGGGGTTCATCCAAATACCCTTCAATTTTTTTATCATCCATAAACCCGATCACAGCAAAGATGCCAATCAGCAGGGCTATGATGCCGGTACCGGAAAACATGTAAAACGGTATTCTGACAGATGACTTGAGTTGATCTGCCATTTGTTTTACTTCGAGTGAAACCTCTTTTGGTTTCGTATCCATACCACAGTTGGCACATACAATGGTCAGCTTCTTTTTGTAGGGAAAGAGAGGAACCCAGAAAATGTGGGCGTAGGAAGCGGAGACGACCACATGTGTATTCTCAACGTTACAGGAGATACATTTTGACCTGGAAAGGGGGATTCTTTGAGAACTTTGGAGTTCCATCCGTAAACAATCATAGTTTTAGTTTAATGTTGACTGACTCTATTTGGTTAAAAATCAGGTCATTAGAAAAAAAAGCGCAAAGCTTCAGGGAAGGAGCTTTGCGCTTTTGATGCAGATGTAGTTTGCCTGTTAAAACTCCATGGGCACTTCCATCAATAGTATTTCCGTATCAGTGTCGGCCGTAATTTTTACATTCCGGGTATCCGTAACACCTGCGGCATCACGCTGAAGCAATGACTCACCGGCAATAGTGGCTTCTCCCTTCAATACGAATGCGTAAAGCCCATTACCTTCTCTATTCAGGCCATAGTCGAGCGAGGTGCCTTTTACCAGGTTTCCCAGACTAAACCAGGCATCCTGATTGATGGTCAGGGCTTCGCCTCCCTCAGGCGATACCACTGTCTGAATCCGGTTGAGCCTGTCTGCAGCCTTGTAACTTTTCTGTTCATACCTGGGTGTGATATCACGCTCTTTCGGAAAAACCCAGATCTGCAGAAACTCCACTGGTTGGTGCTGATTATGATTGTACTCTGAGTGGCGAATGCCACTGCCAGCTGACATAATTTGTACATCACCTTCTCTGATTACTTCACTCTGCCCGGTGCTGTCTTTATGCTCGAGATCTCCTGCCAGGGGAATGGATATAATTTCCATATTGTCATGAGGATGAGTACCAAAGCCCTGGCCCCCTGCCACCTTATCATCATTTAATACCCTTAAAGCACCAAAGTGGACTCTTTCAGGGTTATAATATCCGGCAAAACTAAAACTGTGTCGGCTACGCAACCATCCATGATCTGCAAAGCCCCTGCTGTCTGATTTATGTACTACAGTATTCATTTTGATGTTCCTTTCTTGTTTAATTGAATTTACATGTACATACATGTAAATAACTTACTCACCCTTTAAATAGTTCATTTGAGGCAGGCGCAATGTTTTATGTACTTTTTAAACTTCCTTGAGGCTTCCTGTGTTCACTCATTACCTTTCGTCCTAAGGGAGACGCAGACATTTGGTGGATTTTCTACTTTTGTGCGTCTTAAAAAATGAAGAGTGCGTCATAGATGACTAAGATTAAAGTGGTGATTCCGGCTAATAACGAAGAGCAGTCCATTGGGCTGGTAGTTCGGGATATTCCAAAAGACATTGTAAGTGAGGTTGTGGTGGTTAACAATGCCTCTACTGACAACACAGTGGCTGTAGCCCGTGAGGCGGGTGCTACGGTGCTCGATGAGCCCATTCCCGGCTATGGTCGTGCCTGCCTCAAGGGAATATCGTATCTTTCAGAGCCAGGTAAACAGCCAGATATCCTGGTTTTTCTGGATGGTGATTATTCAGATTATCCTGAAGAACTCAGTGATGTCGTAGCACCCATTTTGAATGATGGAGTGGATATGGTGATTGGAAGCAGGGCTTTAGGAAAGAGAGAAGGTGGTTCTATGACCTTCCCCCAGGTTTTTGGCAACTGGCTGGCCACAAACCTGATTCGTTTGTTTTATCGGGTCAGGTTTACCGACCTGGGACCCTTCAGGGCTATTCGGTTTGATAAGCTACTGGAAATCAATATGGTGGATAAGACTTACGGCTGGACCGTAGAGATGCAGGTGAAAGCTGCCCGACATAAACTGAAAACTGCTGAGGTGCCGGTAAACTATAAAAGGCGCATTGGGGTTAGCAAGGTGTCCGGAACAATCAAGGGAACCTTTTTAGCGGGTTACAAGATTATCTGGACCATTTTTAAATACTTGTAATGTACTGGTTAGAATTAATCGTATTGACTTTATATACCGGGGCGCTGTCCTTCATTTTTCTGTACAGCCTGTCTCAGTTAAACCTTGTTTACCTTTTCAGAAAGGCGAAGCGCAAGGGCTTGCTCCCTGATGAGCCTCAGGTTCCTGAAAGCTATGATCACCCCATGGTTACCGTGCAACTACCGGTATACAATGAATTGTATGTGGTAGAGCGACTGATTGATGCCGTGGCAGCTTTCGACTGGCCTAAAGACCGCCTGGAAATTCAGGTGCTGGATGACTCCAATGATGAAACGGTTCAGCTTATTGCAGCTAAGGTAGAAGAATGGCAGCAAAAGGGGCTTGATATACAACAGGTGAGAAGACCTGAAAGAAAAGGCTTTAAAGCCGGGGCATTGCAGTATGGTATAGAGATCTCCAAGGGGGAGTATTTCGCCATATTTGATGCTGACTTTGTTCCCGAGAAGGATTTCCTGAAAAAGACCGTTCCTCACTTTGAAAAGGATGAAAAAATTGGCGTGGTCCAGTCACGCTGGGGGCATCTGAATAAGGAGTACTCTATGCTTACCAGGCTGCAGGCTTTTGGTTTGAATACGCACTTCTTTGTTGAGCAAAACGGGCGTTCCAGCGGCAAGCACTTCCTCAACTTTAACGGCACAGCCGGGGTATGGAGAAAGTCTTGTATTCTGGATGCCGGTGGCTGGAAGGCCGATACACTTACTGAAGATCTTGATTTGAGCTATAGGGCTCAGCTAAAGGGCTGGGAGATATTTTACGTGTCTAATACCGTAGCACCGGCTGAACTTCCGGCTGCTATGGGAGCCATCAAATCCCAGCAGTATCGCTGGACTAAAGGAGCGGCTGAAACGAGTCGCAAACTGCTGCCGAAAGTGCTCAAGGCTAAATTGCCCATTGGCACTAAGTTTCATGCTACCTTTCATTTGTTAAACTCCGCGATCTTTATCTGTATCGTGCTGACGGCCTTTTTAAGCGTACCGGTGCTGTTCATCCGAAACCTGTCTTCGGGCTGGCAAACTCTGCTCAACATTTCTACAATCTTCCTGCTTGGCTATGTTTTCCTGGTTATTTTCTATTGGAATGGCTTTAAGGAAGAAAAGCAAAGTTTCTGGCAGACACTAAAAGATTTTGTGCCGCAGATGTTTATGCTCCTGTCCGTTTTCCTGGGGCTAAGTGTGCATAACGCGGTGGCAGTAATGGAGGGATTGATTGGAAAGAAGACTCCCTTTGTAAGGACTCCCAAGTTCAACATCACAAAAAAGGAGGGTGGCTGGAAAGGCAATAAATACTTCAGCCGCAAGATCAACCCCTTGACCATGTTGGAAGGGTTCCTGTCTCTTTATTTTATCGGAGGTTTGGGTCTGGCGTTCTATTTCAATGATTTTGCCCTTCTTCCATTCCATATTTTGCTTAGTTTAGGTTTCCTGTTGGTATTCTATTATACCATACGGCATACACGACATGCTTAAGCAAAACCCGAGAGTATCACTAGCTTATATCATCCTGGCCGTTTTCACTATTGTGATGGGCTACTATGTACAGCGCACTGAGGCCTGGCTGTTACTCGGTAGCTTTGGTCTTATGTTCATTGCCAGCCTGGTGGTGATGCGTGACACCGCAGAGGGAGAGGAGGACTTACCCTATTACTGGGGTGTTCTGATGAGATTGCTGCTGCTTTTCTCCTTTCCGGCATTGTCTGACGATATTTATCGCTTTATCTGGGATGGCAGATTGCTTTTCAATCTTACCGACCCCTATAAGCAATTACCTTCAGAATATGTGAATCAGGGTATTGAAGGTGTTAATCAGGCACTTTATCTTAAACTCAATTCACAGGAGTACTTCTCGGTTTACCCCCCCTTTAATCAGGTTTTCTTCTTCCTTTCTGTACTGTTGTCTCCCGATTCAGAGTTTTGGTCAGCCGTGATCTTAAGGGTGGTGATACTTGTATTCGAACTGGGCAATATCCGCCTGATCAGAAAACTGCTGAAGCATTATCAGCTTCCACAGAAGTATGGTTTGCTCTATGCTTTAAACCCAATGATCATTCTGGAACTTACCGGAAACCTCCATTTTGAAGCCATCATGGTTTTCTTTTTACTGCTTGCTATCTGGTACTATGAGCGGAATAAGCTCCATTGGTCTGCTGTTTTCTTCGGGCTTTCTGTGGCTACAAAGTTTTTGCCCCTCATATTCCTTCCCTTGCTGTTCAGAAAGATTGGTTTTAAGAAAACGGCCATTTACAGTTCCATCGTTATGGCCATTTTGGTGATCTCATTTTTGCCACTTATCAATACGGCTCATATCTGGGCTATCAGGGACAGTATGGAGCTTTATTTTCAAAAATTTGAGTTCAATGCCAGTATCTATTATCTGACAAGATGGTATGGCTTTCAGGTCGCTGGTCATAATATCATTGCAGAATCTGGTAAGTGGATGATGCTTGCGACACTCGGTAGTATACTGCTCTATTCCTTTTTGGGTAAGAAAAGACGTCTACCTGAACAAATGATGTGGGTATGGGCTCTCTATGTTCTTTTTGCCACCACGGTACACCCCTGGTACACCATACCGCTTTTAGTAATGAGTATTTTCAGCCTGAAGCAATTTCCATATATCTGGACCATTCTGGTGTTTTTCACCTATGCCAATTATCAACTCGATGGGTACTTTGAAAGACTGGAGATTGTGACTGTAGAGTATACGATTGTTATACTGGTGGCACTCTACGAAACTTCCGGACGTTCTTTCAGGGAGAGGTTTTTCAGAACTACCTAGCCACAAAAACCGATCAGGCGAAAATCTCTGACAAAGAGCCGAAAACTTCTTTGATTGGTCGAGACTTGAAGTTCTTAGTTTTTAAATTGCATTTCATGTGGAACCGGGTCGTGTTGTTGATATTATTCCTGTTGCTGATATTCGATGGAATTGCTCAGCAGCCGTATCGTGCGGTGTTTTCAGGTGGTCGCGTATACCTTTCAGACGATAATAAATTCTCCCGCGTAAAGAACGGACAGCTGATAGATGGTGCATCTCAAATAGAGTTGGTAGGAGATGCGCTGGTCGTGCTGATGGACAATGCCGGCAGACTCACCACACTCACCCTCTCAGGAAAATATGAATTGGAGCAGCTCGATATACGCCAGGTGGGCGATTCTTCAGATTTTGTCAAATCTGTTTGGGAAACTTATTATAACACCGATGCAGAAGCTGCAGGTGGCAAATCGGCACCTATACAAATCAGAGAATCTTCTCAAGCCCCTTTCGAGCTTTGGATTCCGAGCTCTTCTCAGTTTTATAGCAACGAGGTGATGCTTCAATGGCCGGCAGGTCAGGAACCCAATTATTCTGTAGAGTTAATTAATGAATTTGGAGAAATTTTTGAGACCACCCAGGTGGACAAGCCTGAGCTGTTACTGGATCTTGGTAGTAGCAAGCTGGTTTGGAAAGATGAAGTTACCGTGAGGGTAAGACAGCCCGGTACTGGGGTAGTCACTCCGCTGCATAGTCTGGATCGACTGGCACCCCCTGATTACGAAAAACTGGACCGTTTGATCAAGGATCATTTTCAGGATGAGGATTTTGCCATGATACTCACAAAGGTTGCTTTTTTTGAAAATCAATGGTTGTTTGCCGATGCGATTACAGTACTATCGAAACTGAGAAAGGAGCGTAATGCGTTGATGAAGAACTTCTGGAATCGGTACCTGATCAGAAACGGATTCTATAGCTCCAGGCTATAGGTGATGTGCTTTTTACCTGGCACCGCTCCAAGGCCCTTGTGGATAGCGATCATTTTATCATTGAAATCACCTACCCAGGAAAGTTCACCCTCTTCGTAGTGGCCTCGTTCCATAGCACCAAGAAAAGCCTTGTAGGTAAGGACTGATTCCAAACCAAGCCCCTGAAATTGTGGTGAAGTACCCATTACCACTACCCTGATACGGCTGATGACCTTTTTCTTTTGGTACCAGACAAACCTGAGCTTATTCCAAAGGTTAAGCTTGCCATTGAAGTGTTTGAAAATCTGGTTGACATCTGGTAAGGCCATCAGAAAACTGGCGGGCTCACCACCTACATAAGCAAACTGTATCAGCTTAGGGTCATGAATGGGTTTGATCTTCTTGAAGGTTTCAATTACGTACTCCTTTTTGATGGGTGTGAAGTTCTCGTGTCCAGACCAGGCCTTGTTATAAATGAGCATAAAGTCATCAGCAAACTGATCAAATTTGGTCATGTCAAACTCCTTTACGGTTACGTTTTTACGCCTTTCGAGTACGTAGTTGGCAATTTTGACAAACCTCGGGCTTAAACCGTCACGGATATCCAGATGATTGGTCATCTGTTCCATCTTGGTCTTGAAACCATAAGATTCAAAGAACTCGCGGTAGTACGGATGATTATAGTTCATGCCGTATGAGGGGTGCGTGAATCCTTCCACCAGGAGTCCCCAGAAATTGTCATTTTCTCCAAAGTTGATAGGCCCCAGGATGAATTCAACACCCCGTTGTACCAACCAGTCTTTGGCAGTATCGAGTAGAAAGTGAGCCGTTTTGCGATCGTTGATGGATTCAAAAAACCCAAGCCCTCCCATACGTTTTCCTTCATGGTCGGCTTTGTTCTCGTTGATGAATGCGGCAATTCTGCCTATGAGCTTTCCCTGGTCATCACGAAGAATCCAGCGGGTGGCTTCACCATGTGAATGAAATATGTTTTCCTTAGGGTCAAATGTGGCTTCTATGTCTTTGTCGAGAGGACAGACCCAGGCAGAATCATTCTTATAAAGCTCTCTGGAGATGTCCAGAAAGGCCTTTTGATCTTTTTTGGTTTTGACCTCAGTAAGCTGCATTCGTTGTTTAGTGGAACCGTCCGACAAAGAAATCTGATAATTTCTAACAATCCGATCAGGAGCCGGATTTTTTTTGTCGTTTAACCTATTTCAGCAGCCCTTTTTCGAGCAGGTCCAGAAAGATGATTTTATCAACCGGGGCGACAATGTCGTTTTGGCTGTAGTTGAGCCAGCGGATTTCCTCTATTTCTGATGCCGGAGCAATTTGGCCTACATAAGCACCCTGGTAGCAGGTCATCTGTACAATTACGCCTTCGGCCCTGCCGTGCGCCTGTGCACTGAAAGTACCGTAGTAGTCCAGGCTTTGTTCATGCACCGTTACGGTGAGCTCCTCCTGAATTTCACGTATTAGTGCTTCAGCATCAGATTCTCCGGCCTCTCTTTTGCCGCCTGGAATGTAAAAGGCGTCTTTGCCCTTAGAGCGGGCTACCAGTATTTTTCCGTCCTGAATCTCAATCCAGGCGAGCTTATCGATGAGTTTGTTATCCACTTAGCTGTCTATCAGTTTTTGAAGTATTTCCTGTGCGGCTTTGGCTATGACCGTACCCGGACCAAAGATTCCGCTGACTCCACTTTCGTACAGATAGTCGTAGTCATTAGGGGGAATAACGCCACCGGCTATCACCATAATGTCTTCCCTGCCTAGTTTTTTCAACTCAGCAATGAGTTGAGGTACCAGTGTTTTATGTCCTGCGGCCAGGCTGGAGGCCCCTATGATATGTACATCATTTTCCGCTGCTTGTAGTGCTGCCTCTTCCGGAGTCTGAAAAAGTGGGCCTATGTCTACATCAAAGCCCAGATCGGCAAAGCTGGTGGCGATTACCTTGGCTCCACGATCGTGGCCATCCTGGCCCATCTTGGCTACCATGATTCTGGGTCTGCGTCCGTCCAGTTCAGCAAACTGATCGGCCATGGCCAGTGCCTTTTTAAAGTCTTCGTTGTCCCTCACTTCGCTCGAATATACGCCCGAAATCGATCTGATCACAGCCTTATGCCTTCCGAAGGCCTTTTCCATGGCCATGGAGATTTCTCCCAGTGTGGCACGATCGCGTGCTGCGTTTACGGCCAGGGCAAGCAAATTGCCTTCACCACTTTGGGCAGCTTCTTCCAGGGCTTTAAGCGATTGTGTTACTTTATCAGTATCTCTTTCCTCCTTTAGTTTTTCGAGTCCCACTATCTGGGCATTGCGTACAGCAGTATTATCTACCTCAAGAAGTTCTATGTCGAGTTTCTCATCTGTTTGGTAGCGGTTTACCCCTACAATTACATCTTTACCCGAATCAATTCGCGCCTGCTTTCTGGCCGCTGCTTCCTCTATTCTCATTTTCGGTAAGCCGGCCTCAATCGCTTTGGCCATGCCTCCCAATTCTTCTACTTCTTCAATCAGTGACCATGCCTTTTTCACGAGTTGATCTGTAAGGTATTCTACATAGTATGAACCTCCCCAGGGGTCTACTACTTTGGTGATGTCGGTCTCTTTTTGCAGGTAAATCTGCGTGTTCCTGGCGATTTTCGCAGAGAAATCAGTCGGTAAGGCAATCGCTTCATCCAGGGCATTGGTGTGGAGCGACTGTGTATGGCCCAGGGCAGCTGCCATGGCTTCTACACAGGTACGGGCTACATTATTAAACGGATCCTGCTCTGTAAGGCTCCAGCCCGATGTCTGGCAATGCGTGCGCAGTGCCATGGACTTAGGGTTTTTTGGGTTGAACTGTTTTACCATTTTCGCCCAAAGGAGTCTGCCAGCCCGCATCTTTGCGATTTCCATAAAGTGATTCATGCCAATCGCCCAGAAGAAAGAAAGACGGGGAGCAAAGGCATCAATATCTAGGCCGGCACTAATACCGGTGCGCAGATACTCGAGGCCATCGGCCAGTGTATAAGCGAGCTCGATGTCAGCAGTGGCACCGGCTTCCTGCATGTGGTAGCCTGATATACTGATTGAGTTGAATTTGGGCATATTTTGAGCTGTGAACTCGAAAATATCTCCGATGATCTTCATTGAAGCGGCAGGAGGGTAGATATAGGTGTTGCGCACCATAAACTCTTTCAGAATGTCATTCTGAATGGTGCCACTCAGTTTTTCCATGGGCACGCCCTGCTCTTCGGCTGCCACGATATAAAAAGCCATAATAGGGATTACGGCTCCATTCATGGTCATGGAAACAGACATCTGGTCTAAAGGGATCTGATCGAAAAGCACCTTCATGTCCAGTACTGAATCGATAGCAACTCCTGCCTTACCCACATCTCCGAATACGCGGGGATGGTCAGAGTCATAACCCCGATGGGTGGCTAAATCGAAGGCTACTGAAAGCCCTTTTTGCCCTGCTTCAAGATTTCTGCGATAGAAGGCGTTTGAAGCTTCAGCTGTTGAAAACCCTGCATACTGTCTGATGGTCCAGGGGCGCTGCGTATACATTGAGCTATAAGGGCCCCGCAGGTTGGGCGCAATGCCGGCTACAAAATCCAGGTGTTCCAGACCTTCGAGATCTTCTTTGCCAAAATCAGGCTTTACGGCTATTCCTTCTGCGGTCTCCCAAACCTGGCCTTCAGGGAGTTGAACTACGCTTTCGATGACTTGGACTTTACTGAAATCAGGTTTCATCAGGCAATCAGGTTTTGGTAAAGAGACTCCATTTTATCTGCAGAAAGACTGCTATAACCACCCGCTGCTTCCATGTCGAGAAAGAGCTGCCAGCTTTTGTTCATAATTTCCCTGGTCAGTGATTCCACAAAGTATGAGCCAGATGCCGGATCTACTACTTTGTTGAAGTAGGACTCTTCCTTTAACACATTGGAAATGTTTCTGGCCGATCTTTCTGCCAGGTCTTTCTGTTGCTTTTCGAAGACATTATAGAAGGGCTGAATGCAGAGCGCATCGGTACCTCCTAATATGGCCGCCATGGCTTCGGTGGTCGCCCTGAGCATATAACTATGGGCATCATCAATAGCTTCTGTCCAGCTACCCGTTCTGGCAAGTACATTCAGGTCACAGGCCGAAATGTTAATGTTATAGGCATTTGCAAAGCGTATTCCCAGTGCACGCATAGCACGATACTTGGCTATTTCTGTGAAATAACTGGTGCCCAAAGAGAGCTCAAATTGCGTCTGAGTCAGAAGAGTTTTCGGCTGAATGCCCGCCCCTGTTTGCTTATCAAATACTTCGGCTGCTTTACAAAGTACTAGTGCCAGCTCCTGTACCGGGTTGTTATGATATTGATCTGCTTCAATGTTAAAAAACTGGTAATGCGGGAGCATGCCGGAAGCTTTTTGAACCGAGGCAGAACCTGAGTAATAACCTTTGACTTTTGAAAGATCGGCCTGTATTGATACCAGATAACCGGAAAAACTATCCGGTAAATCGGAGTCTTCTAATTGATCTGTAAAGCTAATATGGCAATAATCAGTTTTGATGTCAGCGAGTAAAACAGTGAGCTCTGGTTTTGTATTCAGATTGAAGATAACCCCGTCAGCTCCTGCATTTAATGCTTCAAGCGCCTGTTGGTTGGCCGTTTTGTCGCTGTCAACATCGATCAACTGATAATTGACCCAGTTCCGAGCCCCGAAAATAGCAGGCTGATCATGAACATTAGCTATATTGGGGAGCTGTTCGGGTAGGTCTTCTTTGGTATAGATGGGGCCTCCGCTGAGCCCGGCTGCTTCCCAATTGAGTGAACCGATTTCCTTGCCCTTAAGGTCTGCGATGATCTTATTTTGCCATTCGTCACGACTGACACCGTCAAAATCTTTAAATAGTTTTTCCTCCATAGGTACCTGATGTTCCTGCCGCAAAATTAAGCTTTTTTGTCTCTGTTGAGCTCAGAATTTTGATAATTGGATAGAGTAGGCCAGGTACTTTAATGGAGCGTAGAATGGATTATTTTCAGATGATAGTATGGTTCTTCTAAAGGAAAGTTGACCTATCAGAAAAATATTCTGCTCTGGCAGGCATTCACCTTTTTTGTTCGTTTTATTTTTCTCATTTTTGTCTTCCCTCGAAAAACTATTGAGGGATTTTTTTTCCAATCAGCTTGATCTTATTGAATGGTGAAAGACAGTGTATCGGTGTGGGAAGATTGCCTTAAATTCATCAGAGGGCAAGTGGGAGAGCAAAGCTTCCGTACATGGTTCGAACCCATAAAACCGATTAGTCTGAGCGATCAGGTCCTGACAATTCAGGTTCCGAGTCAGTTTTTTTATGAATACCTCGAAGAGCACTATCTTCATGTGCTAAGACAGGTGATTATCAGTGAATTAGGTCCGAATGGAAGACTGGAGTACTCTGTCATTGTTGACAGTGGCAGCAACCAGAATCAACCCTATGTAGTAACGCTGCCTAATCAGAAGCATAACAATCAGTGGGATAAGAACAGATCACGCAGCCCGGAGGTACGCAATCCTTTTGAAATGCCTTCCCTGGAAGAAAATGATCGCTACTCAAACCTGAATCCGAATTACGACTTTGATAATTACATAGAGGGTGATTGTAACAGACTGGCCCGATCCGCTGGTTTGGCAGTGGCTGAAAAACCTGGTATTACCTCCTTTAACCCACTGATGATTTACGGTGGTGTGGGGCTCGGAAAAACACACCTGGTACAGGCTATAGGTAACAGAATCGGAACGGACGATAAGAGCAATTTTGTGCTCTATGTGTCATCAGAGAAATTCACCACTCAGTTTACTGATGCCATCAAGAATAACAGTATCCAGAGCTTTACGAATTTTTACCTGCAGGTAGATACACTCATCATTGATGATGTGCAGTTCTTTTCTGGTAAGGAGAAGACTCAGGAGATGTTTTTTCACATTTTCAATCATCTGCATCAAAACGGCAAGCAAATTGTCATGTCGAGTGATCGTGCTCCGCGTGATTTAAAGGGCCTTCAGGATCGTCTCTTATCGCGTTTTAAATGGGGGCTGACAGCAGATTTGCAGATGCCGGATTTTGAAACCCGTATGGCCATCATTATGCGAAAAATGCAGTCTGATGGTATCTATATTCCCGATGATGTGGTGGAGTACCTTGCTTATAGCGTGGATACGAATGTACGTGAACTGGAAGGGGTGCTGATCTCTCTGATAGCTCACGCCACACTGAACAAAACGGATATAAACCTGGAACTCGCCAAGCAGACCCTCAAAAATATCGTTCATGATATCGAGTCTGAGGTAGGTATCGACTATATCCAGAAATCAGTAGGCGAATATTTTCAGATTAGCGTGGAAGACCTGAAAGCCAAAACCAGGAAAAAAGAGATCGTGATTGCCAGGCAGGTGTCCATGTACCTGTGTAAGGAGTACACCAATCATTCCTTAAAGTCCATCGGCTACCATTTCGGAGGGCGAGATCATTCTACCGTTATCCATGCTGTACAATCTGTTAGTGATATGATGGATCTCGACAGTAAGTTCAATGATAACATCGCTGAACTGAAGAAGAAAATGCGCATGAAGTCGGTTTAAGACTTCTGTCAATCTCGAACTGATTGTTATTCATAAAAAAAGGGGCCGAAGCCCCTCATTTACGATCACACTAACCTCTGTTTATTTTAGTGCAACGAACTGTATGAATTTTTGTCCTTGTGAGATCATTTTGACTGTATAGCCACCTTTACCGAGTTTTGAAAGATCATATCTTCTCAGCTCAGTAGTACCATCCACAGTCTCTTTATACACCTGATCAAAATTGCAGTCGTAGATAATGACACTTACCGAAGTAGTGTCTTCACTTGGCATGATGATATCAAGTATATTGCCATTTTGACGAACAACCGGCTTTACAATCATCACCTGATCGGCAATATTAACAGTAGCTTCAAGGTCAGTCAACTGTACTGTAGTTGAGCTGAAACTTGTCTCGTTCTCTATTTCAATAGAGTAATTACCAGCTGGAAGAGCGTTCAGATCGAATCGTTTAGATACTTTTTCATTGTTATCAGACACCAATTGGTGTAATACTAATCCGTTTTCATCTCTAAGCTGTACCTGTGTCTTGCTAGCTCCTAAATGGCTGGCATAAAGAGCAATCGTTTTTGCTCCCACTTTTTCAACTTTTACATTTGGTTTGTTACCATTTGCAAAACTCATCGCTGCTACCATGACCATCATGGCGATCAGCACACTTTTTCTAAAAGTTCTCATTTGCTTAATTGTTTAGGTTCTTGACCAATTATGATAACAAAGGTATGGGGGCGGCCTAACCTGTACTACCTCACTTTTGGCCACTATCAATGCTATTTTATCCCGGGTCGGGGGTTGTGCATACGGTTGTGTCAATTTTCCACACATTTCGGTTAAAATAGCATAAGACTCCCGAGATTTGTTCTGTCTAAATTCGCTTTAGCTGTGTGTAGAGTTTCCGGAACAGGCGCCTGAAGCGGGTGCTGAGAGGCTCGCTGATTGTGTGTGTTGAATTAAGTGTAATGGAAGAACAGATTAAAAAGAACAAACCTTCATTGGAAAGGATCAGCCCGGCCTTCGGGAGCTCATTTCTGGTGAGAAGATATATAGACTCCTGTAAGAAGGATTTGGCCAACTGGCATTTTCACCCTGAAATTGAACTGATTCATGTCAATGGTGGAACGGGGAAGCGCCATATAGGTAAGCACCTTTCTTATTTCAATGATGGAGATTTGGTGCTTATGGGCTCCAACCTGCCTCATTATGGTTTTACAAACAGATTGACCGGCAATAGCTCAGAGACGGTGATTCAGATGAGGGAGGACTTTTTAGGAGAGCATTTTTTTGATCTTCCGGAAATGGCTCCGATTAAGCGAATGCTGGATATAGCCAAAAAAGGTCTGGCTTTTCACGGTGACACGAAAGAGGTAGTTGGGAAAAAAATTGAGTCCCTGGCCTTTGCCGATCAGTACGATCGTCTGTTAGGGCTATTGGGGGTTCTGAGAGAGCTGGCAATATCTGAAGAATACACTGTATTGAATGCAGAGGGAGTGGCTCTGGCCATTGACCCCAAGGACAATGACCGGATGAATAAGGTATATAGCTATATCCGCGATCACTTTAAGAACCATATTACCCTGGATGAAATTGCTGACCATGTAAGCATGACCCCCCCGGCCTTTGCCCGTTACTTCAAGAAAATCTCCCGAAAAACCTTTACAAAGTTTGTAAATGAGTATCGGGTCGTGCACGCCTCTAAGCTATTGGCAGAGACTTCAATGAGTGTCACGGAAGTGAGCTTTGAGAGTGGGTTCAATAACTTCTCCCACTTTAATAAAATCTTTAAGGAGTTTACGGCTAAGAGCCCATCTGCTTACAGGAATGAGTTCAAGCAGATAGTGATGGAATAAGCAGTCTTGAGGTTAACGTGTCAGGATCACATAAATATTGAGTGCCAAAAAGATCAGTATCCAGAGGAGAAAGCTGATCCTTCTGTACTTCTTAATTTGCCGAGCCTTATTTTCGTAACCCGCCTGCTCTATAAATTCCTCGTATTCACCAACCATGGTGCTATCCTTGTGCATCATTTTTTTTGAATCGGTAAAGGGAAAGGCAATGATGAATATCTTGTACATCAAACTCAGGGGAGCTTCGGCTTTTTGTGCACGCTGTTTTTGTACGTAGTCCTTTTGGTTATAAGCTCTTTGTAATTGATCCTTATTAAGATTCCGGTTTTTTAACTCTACTTCGAGCTGACTGGTCTGATAATCGGATTGTGGATTGTCTATCTCGAGTAACAGGGATACCGTATCGAGTTTTTTGATATTTATTTGCAAGATTAACCCGGTTTAAGAAATAGAAAGTCAGTTGAACTACCGGGGTTAAACCCCTTTAAGATAGAGTTTGATCAAAAGCTGGTGATGAGCGGCATGATGAGTCGTAAAGTAGAGCATTTCACGGACGGTTATTTTTCCGAGTAGGGGATGTGGCAATATGAATTCGTCCAGTTGTTCTTCAGACCATTTTTCAATTTTTTTACCCATTTTCTCAATGATATCCGTCAGCTCTGTGCAAAGCTTTTCCTGTACGGCAGCAGGCACTTTACCTGGTACGTAAGGGCTGGTAGCCTTACCGCCCTGTTCCAGTTTTTCTTTATATCGGTCCACTACCTGCTCATAACTGCGAGAGGGTCTGTTGGCTTTGCCGAACTTTGATTTGAGAACGAATTTGGGGAATCCCAGCCCATTGAGGAGTGGTTTGGTGCTTTTAATGAGATGCTCGGTCTGTTGGCCTGCAGACCATTTACCATCAGGGGCGTATTCGAACTCGTCTCCCGTGAGATCTTTTACATACGAGTTGTAGCTTTGATAAGCACTACTGAGTTTTTGAACGATCTCTTCTCTTTTCATCTTCTATCTACCTTCATAGAAATTTATGGCTCTTTCATCGCAAGCCAAAAAGAAGGGGCAAAAAAAATCACAGCTTCCTTCTGACGCTGTGATCCAATCAATGTATACTATTTGACATTTTATCTTATAATAGCTTTCAATGTCATTTACCTATATGTGCAAGATAAGAAAATGGCTGCGTATGAAATTGAGATTTTGTTATTTTTTCACAAAATGTTTCTGTTTTAATCTGTTGCTTGTCCGAAAGCAAAGAAAAACAGGTGATTTTTCACGTTTACTGAATTCGTGTATCATGGAAAGCTGCTCTTTTCCAGGTCTCTTTTTCCTTTATCCATAGGTTGGAAACCCTGATTTGATTACTGAATTCAGCGCCTTTGGAGAAACCTGAAGTGATAATAAGACCAGTCACAATGGCGGATTTTTCATAGAGTTGTATTTCTTTTTCCAGCAATTGATACTTGTCTATTTTGAGTTGGCCAGAGACCAGGTTTTTTCTGCGGCTTTCCAGGTAGTTGAACCAGCGCTCCTTTGAAAAAGCCCTGTCACTGCCATTGGTGTGAATATAGTTATCTGTGGTCAGGCTATCCAATGTGCTCAGATCACCTTGCTCAAATGCTGTATTGAATAGGTCAATACTAGCCTCTAACTGGCCAAGTTCCTTTTGTTTCTTTCGTTCGGGGCCTGCACAGCTAAAAGTGAAGATTAGAAAGAGGGCTAAAATCAGGTGTTTTTTCATGTAGATCGCTTTGACCTAATGAAAATACTGATTTAGTCATTCTCCTAAATGCTTTTTCGGGCAGCTTTTTTATAGTCTGCAAAAATCCAGAATGAAAGTACCCATAGACAAAGTGTGATGAAGCCAGCTACCATAGCAGAAGGGTTTTCTTTTACCATGGTACCAATAAGGGCAGAACCAAGAGAGATAACCCCGGCCATTACCGCATAAGATTTGGTGTTGTAAAACCAGGCATAGGGAAAAAAATGAGCTCCTCTAATGATGGCAAAGGCCATCACGAATTGCTCAGGGTATTGTGCAAAGAATATAAACACAAAAGGGAAGTAGAAGAGCTGGGCAAAATTGAGCCAAAGGCCAAGTTCATTCAAAGGATTGTTCGGAATTTTCCATGAGGTTTTGAAGGTTTTCGAAAGAAGAAAGGCCAGCGGCATCATGGGTGCAGTACAAAAGAAGGTGTAGAGTGCCTTGTTTTGCATGGAGTATGGCATAAGCCAGTTGGTGCTGATAAGCAGCCAGCAAATACTCGCGGCAATTATAAAATTGATGCCGTTTTTGTTTTCTGTAATGACCTGATGGCGTAGCTGGGGAAAAGACAGTTCGTTTTGCATAATACTAAAAGCTCATAATTTCTCTGAAGCGGATGCTTTGCCTGCGTGAGACCTCAATTTCTTCACCATCTTTCAGGTAGACCTTGAGTGTGCCACTGAACCAGGGCTCAATGCGTTCTACATATTTCAGGTTTATCACCTGTTGACGGTTGGCACGAAAAAATACTTCCGGGTCCAGTCGTTTTTCCATGTAATTCAATGAGCGTGGAATCATAGGTTTTTGCTCCTTGAAATAGATGCGCGTATAGCTGCCCATAATTTCCAGGACCCGAATATCTGACAGGCTTACGAACCAGCATTGCTCTCCATCTTTGACGAATACCTGATTGTGCAGACTTAGTATGTTTTTGGATTCAGACTGGGTTCCACGCTCCCGAAGCCTTGCGGCTGCTTTTTCAATGGCCAGGAGTAACCTGTCTTCCTTTATAGGCTTCTGCAGATAGTCGAGCGCATTGTGATCGAAAGCCTTCATGGCATAATGATCATAGGCTGTAGTGAAAATCACCTCAGGCACTTCTTCCAGGTCTTGCAGCAGTTCGAAACCATCCTTGCCCGGCATCTGAATATCCAGAAAAAGCAGTTCTGGCTTTAAGTCGAGTGTCTTTTCCAGTGCCTCTTCTGCGCTTTCCGCTTCGCCTACAATTTGTATGTCGTTAGCGGTCTTAAGCAAGTGCCTTAGCTCTTGCCGTGCTAGTTGTGAATCGTCTACGATCAACGCTTTCATGAAAGTGGAATTTTGAGGGTGGCCGTAACAGTTTCGGGGTTTGAGTTTTCAACCTTAAGCTCAGCAAACTGGCCGAAGAGGATCTGAAGTCTTTCTATCAGGTTTTTAAGCCCTATGCCTTCGCGCTTGGTTGTTTTTTTCAATTGACCCTCATTCGAGACCTGTATTTTTAAATGCCCCTCGATCAGGTTGGCTTTGATGTCGATATTACCTCCCGTGGCTAGCTGAGAAATGCCATGCTTGATCGCATTTTCTACCAATAGCTGTATGGCCATAGGAGGGATTTTAACATTCAGTGCCTCTTCTTCAATCTCAAATTCGTAGCTCAGTCGATCGTTAAACTGAATTGATTCCAGCTGCAGATAGTCTTTTACTATATCGAGCTCTTGTTGCAACGACACTTTCTCAGCAGCATTGAATTGAATGGAGTAGCGCAGCAATTCTGAGATATGCGTCACCATGGTTCTGGCCCGATCAGGGTCGCTGAGAATCAGGGAACGAATATTATTGAGGGCATTGAAGAGGAAGTGCGGATTGACCTGGTTTTTTAAGATCGCCAACTCTGCCTCTTGCAAGGCAGCTCTCAGCTCTAGTTTTTCTATCTCGTCTTTTCTGTTTTTTCTGCTGAAAACCACTCCCAAATAAATAGCTGTCCATAAAGACATAATGACAAATACATTAAAGACATAACCCAAAAAGCTCATCCAGTTAAAAGATTGAATACCTAAAGGTTCAAACAGGGGGGCTATCACATGAAGAACAATGTGGATGAAAGTCTGAGCCGCCAGTGTTGTGATAAAGGCCCCCAATATGGCACGTGGTACAGCTTTGCCAAGCCTGAGCTCACGCCATTTTTTGCGTTGGATATAGATTTTATAGAAATGAGAGAACAGCAGCAGTGCGATATAAATGATAGCCTGCACCAATAAAATATCTGTGGTGATGACATCGGCTCCACCGAAAACATATATCAGTGCGAGCAGGACTACAGTGTAAATACCCCATCCAAAAATCTGACAAATCCAGTATAGCGAAGTTCTAGGCATTGGCTTCTTTTACAGGTGATGAGAACAGTAGCTTTAGAAAGCTTACTGCGAGTAGAACGTAAGTTAATGAAACCACCATTATAGCAGGAGCAATTATAAAAGATTGACCTGCCATGTACTTCAAAAGCGTAATTGCTGCAATCGAGCAATATACTGTATTGCCCATTTGCAAAGGACGGTTGTAAATTCCTCCCAATACAACCTTCTTGCCTGTGTAGTTCATCAGAGCAAGTCCTACATAAAAGGCTCCCAGAATCTGGAGGGCAAGGGTTGTCAGTGGACTGATTGCCTCTCCAAACTGTGCAAGTACCTCTTCAGGAAAGAAAGTAAAGGCTATGCCTAAGATTCCATTAAAAGAGGCGCTTGACAACATGAGTAGGTATGAATACTGTGAGGTTGAGGTCTTCATTTTACAGGAACTTCTTTACCCAATTCATAAGAAACTCCGGATCATCCCACATGATAAAGTGGTTGCCATTATCTGTCAGGTCTACAATAGCACCATCCAGTTTGGCATACTGATCCTTGTAGTTTTGGAGCGTATTCTCCCGGGTAGCACCGTAGTTTTTATAGGCGATCCAGGCACCCAGGACCAGGGTTGGTACTTTAATCTTGGCGATGTCTTCACGGATATCGATCGTGTAGAGTTCGTACATGGCCTGAGCAGTAGTTTCCGTGTCACTCTCAATGCCCCACTGTAAGGCGCGTTCGATTTTAGCAGAATCCATGATCATACTTTTGAGCATCATGCGCTGAAAAGATTTACGGGTTTCTTCGGACTGATTGGCCGAACCCGCCATTTGCGTTTTCATGGTTTTGGCCATGTTGTCAACATCACTCTTACTCATTCCTCTCATTTGAATAGCAGGTAAGTAGGGGAGAGAATCTACAATGACCAGTTTGGATGGCAGGTCTGGTTCGGCAATGGTGATGGTCAATGCCAGGAAGCCTCCCAGGCTGTGTCCCATGATGATTGGTTTTTTTAGCTTTTGTTCGTGGATATAATCGAGCACCAGGTCTCGCATTTTCTCCAGGTACTTGCCTTCGTGATCTTTCAGAGGGCTGTTGCCCGCAAAACCAGGCAGTGTGACTGTATGGAATTCATAACCGTCACCCAGCTGTGCTATGGTTTCATCCCATACGGCACCAGGGCAGGTCAGGCCTGGTATAAGTACCATAGGTTGTCCTTTGCCGGTTACTTTGGTAATAAGGCCGGGGCCTTCGCTGGCTGCTGCCTTATTGGTGACCAAACCGAGTAGGAGCAGAGCGATTAAGAGGGTTGTTTTAAGTTTTAACATGACTTTGATTTTTAGTTCTGTTCAAACATACGCCCTGTATGTGCCTCAAAGACTGCTTTTTAAGGGAGCGGAAGAAAATCCTCGGGAGTGGCTTCGTGTGGCGAAAGGGGCGATTGGTTGAATAGTGATTGGTTATTAGTCCTGCATGACCGGAAAAACATTGAGGGGCTTGGACATTGATCCAAGTCTGATCAGGGTCGGTAGAGACTAACGAGCTGATAAACACCAGGACCTGAGAAATCCGAGATTACCTAAACAAATATTTACTTAATGCGTATTACCTAAACGAATGTTTTCTATATTTAAGTTTAGGTAATGAAAAGACTATGGCGATGAATCATACATTGGGGGCTTTGGAAGAGGTAATTATTCTCTTGGTGTTGCGGGAGGAAGAATCTTATGGAGCACAGTTGGTAAAGCTCTATGTGGAGCACATGAAAAAAGAGATTACACTACCTGCCGTGGTGATGGTGCTCAAAAGGCTGGAGAAAAAGGGGATGCTTAAATCCAGAATGGGAGAGCCTTCTGCAGAGCGTGGTGGTAGGCGTAAGGTGATGTATGAAGCCACGGAGTTGGGATACCAAACAGCCGAGGAGGCCATTAAGGCGAAGACTCAAATCTGGGATATGGTGCCAAAATTTTCAAAATAATGAGTGCAAAGTCACCTCATAACCCACCCAGGCTGATCTGCTGGCTGATCCGACTGTTCTGTCGTGGAGGCTATCAGGATGAAGTCATGGGCGATTTTCTGGAGATTTACGATTGGCGGGTGCAAACAGCAGGACTTCGCAAAGCAAAATTACGCTCACTGCTGGACGCTCTATCAGCCATTCGTCTGATGAGAATTCAAAATAACACAACGGTCAAATTCAACTTTTTAGCAATGATTTCATTCAAGGTCACCCTGCGCTCTTTTATGCGCAACAAATTTCAAAATGCCACCAATGTTTTTGGACTGGCATGTGGGTTTATGGTCTTCCTGGCTATTTTCCAGTATGTATATTATGAAAAGCACTATGAGGCTTTTAATCCGCAGGCAGCAGATGTTTTTAGGGTAAATAATACTTTGCTCCGAGATTCTACCATTGTTTATCAATCGGCAGAAAGTCCTTCTGCAATTGCAGCAGGGGCTTTGGAGTATGCACCTCATGTGCTTGCATCTGCCAAGCTCCACCATGCTGCCGGTACCAATACCTGTGTCATAACACTCGGACATGATCTTGCCAGCTCATTTAATGAGAAGAAGATTTACTTTGCTACCGAGGACTTCCCCGGCCTGTTTACTTTGAACTTTCTGGAGGGCACTCCTGATCATGTACTGGATCAGCCTTTTGAGGTGATTATTTCCAGGTCAATGCAGGACAAGTATTTCCAGGGGGCATCCGCTTTGGGCAAAATGCTCATTCTGGACGATGATGAAGAGAATCATGAGGTGCTGACCGTCAGTGGTGTCTTTGAAGATTACCCAGGCAATTCGCACCTGGAATTTGATATTCTGGTTTCGTTCAAAACCCTTTTTACCAGAGATGGAAGAGGGGATCTGACAGCCAGGCAACTTCACGATGAAGTTTGGGAGGGCAGACCTGACTATCACACTTACCTGAAACTGGCGCCTAATACAGTTCATAGTGACGTCACTTCCATTCTCGAAGAAAAGACTAACGCACTGGTCAATTATCCGGGCTACCATTATGCCTATGATTTAATGCCTTTGTCGACTATCTACACTTCGGCAGAACTGCGAAGCGAGGTCAAATCACATGCTGATGTGTCAAGACTGAATACATTGTTGTTGCTGGGGGGATTTGTGCTGCTGCTGGCCTGGGTGAACTTCATCAACCTTACAACTGCTACAGCTATGGGAAGGGCCAAGGAGAGTGGCATGCGCAAGGTGCTGGGAGGTACCCGAAAGCAGCTGGTTTGGCAGTTTTTATTTGAGTCTGTATTTACCGGACTGCTGTCCTTTGCGCTTGGTTTATTCCTGTTCAGTTTCAGCTTTCCCTATTTCAATGACTTTTTGCCGGTAGCTGAGAAATGGTACATCTGGCACAACATTGCTCCGACTGCCATGATTCTTTCTATCGTCCTGGTTTCAGGTATTGTGGCGGGTATTTATCCGGCCCTTGTGCTCTCGGGATTTAAGCCGGTAGCTGTGCTGAAGGGTACTTTCAGTACTTCCAAAAACGGACTGCTTGTGAGAAAAACACTCGTGGTACTTCAGGCGGGTATTTCTGTCTTTCTCATTACGGGGTTGTTGGGGATTGTGAAGCAGGTAGATTTCATGATTGATAATGATTTGGGGATGGAGCCGGAGCAAGTGCTTGTGATTTCAAAACCCGGTAATCTCAATATGCAAAAGGAGCAGACGCAAGATGTAAAAGCACTGTTCAAAGCACGTCTGGCAGATAAACCTTTTGTAAAAGGCTATGCCGTTACTGATGCATTGCCCGGCAACCGACTCCGCAAAGGCGCAGATATTAACCTTACGGAAGAAGAGGCCAATGAAGTGAAATCCAGAGTGATTTATGTGGAGTATGACTATCTCGATGTGTTGAACATCCCCCTTGTAGCGGGAAGAGATTTCAGAACTACTGAGGTAGATGAGAAGGCAGTTATTCTCAACGAATCGGCCGTGGCTGCCCTGGGTTTAACCAAGCCTGAGGAAGCCATCAGCAAACGACTTTATGAAGGAGATGAGTGGGTGACGATCATTGGAGTGATAGCGGATTATCATCATACCAGCCTTAAAACTGAAGTAGTACCCATGATGGCAAGAACCCGAAACAGAGGACTTGACTATTACCTGATTAAAATGGAAGGTGGAACCAATGAAAGCAACCTGGCAGAAATGGAAGAGGTATTTACTTCTGTTTTTCCCGGCAATCCTTTCGAGTATTTGTTTCTGGATAATCACTTTGTCAAAAACTATGAGCAGGAGCAGCGTTTCGGCAGGTCTTTTGGGTTCTTCGCGCTGATTGCAATCCTGATTGCCGCCATTGGCCTTTACAGCTTGTCATCTTTCATTACCATGTCACGTAGCAAGGAGATTGGTGTCAGAAAGGTGCTGGGGGCTGGCGCTATGACCATCGTAAATCATCTGAACAAGGATTTTATCGTACTGATTTTGCTGGCCTCACTTATCGCCACACCACTTTCGCTGTGGGCTCTGGACGGTTGGTTGACTGCTTTTCCCTACAGGATTTCACTGGGGCTATTATTCTTTATTGGCCCGGGGCTTGCTATTTTGGGCATCAGTCTGCTAAGTGTGAGTATTAAGACGGTGGCTGCGTCTCGCATCAGTCCTGTCAATTTGCTGAGAAGGGAGTAATCAGAAGTAGTTAATCAAAAGATATGTCTGAGAACCATAAAACACCTGGTTTTGTACAATGGCTTCTGAAGGTTTTTTGTCGCGAAGATTATAGAGAAGAAATACAAGGAGACCTGCAGGAAATATTTGATTGGAGAGCAGAAAAAAGTGGTCTCTGGATTGCGCGGCTCAGGTATCTTTTCGATGCGCTTAGTGCCGTCAGGTTTTATCAACCAGTTAAAACTGATTACAGTAGTTCAGGTGCTATGCTCTTCAGTTTTCTGAAAAGTTCTTTTCGAAATTTCAAACGTCATCTTGGTTATACTTCCCTTAATATTCTTGGACTTGCGTTAGGCCTGTCAGCCGCTCTTTTTATTCTGCAGTATGTCTCAGAGGAGTTAAGCTATAATAATAGTTCAGGTGCCGATCAGCTTTATCGTGTGTCTAATGACTACAATCGTTTTGGCAATATGATTTATGAGAGTAGTATGACATTCTCAGGGGTAGGACCGGCTATGGAGCAGGATTTACCGGAAGTTATAGAGTCTGTCAGATTATTCGGCCCCGGTATAGGTGTGGAAAGAGATGTAGTCGTTACCAGGCCTGATAAGCCACAGATTAAGTTTAAAGAGCAAAAGCTATTCTTTGCAGAACCAGGTTATGTAAATTTTTTTGATTTAATGATTACCCATGGTGTGAATAACCTTGATAAACCAAATACGGCAATGCTCACTCCTGAGTTAGCCAAAGAATACTTTGGGAGTGTGGAAGATGCACTAGGGAAAAGGTTAAAGTACAATGACGTCAGCGTAAATCTTGATTTGTTGATTACTGGTGTATTTGAAAGGCCGGGGTTTAAATTACAAATAGATGCCGATATTCTGGTTTCTTATATTACAATGGAGAGGGAAAATCCTGATTTTTTTGTAAATGATTGGGGTGGGAATTCCTTTGTCACATTTGTGAAGGTGACCGAACAAGCTGCTCCCCGTGCCATTGAACAAGCGATGAGTGAGCTCACTCTTCGCTATAAGCCAGGCTATGCAGAGAGAAATGAGCAAGGAGAGTACGACAGGGTCAATCGGTATTTTCTAACCAAAGTCACCGACATCCACCTGAACTCTAAGTTTCAAAATGAAGTAGGCCCTATAGGGGATGCGAATACCATAAGAGTATTACAGGCAATCGCTTTGTTTATTGTGGTTATTGCCTGGATCAACTTTATCAACTTGAGTACGGCTAAATCGGTTGACAGAATTCGCGAAGTGGGGGTGAGAAAGGTCATGGGAGCTCGTAAAAATGAGTTGATACAGCAATTTTTTACCGAGGCTGTACTCATTAATTGTATGGCAGTATTACTGGCTTTGGCTTTTGTTAATTTGGGCCAGCCTTTGTTCAATCTCTTTGTGGAAAAGAGTCTCTCCCTTCAAAGTATTGATTTAGACCGTTTTGGTTTGTTGGGAGTAATCATATTCTTATTGGGAACAGCACTCTCAGGTTTCTATCCGGCACTGGTTTTGTCTTCGCATCAAACCATCAATGCACTGAAAGGTAAATCAAAAATTGATTCTGGCCTTTTCTTAAGGCGAGGCCTTATCGTTTTTCAACTTCTCTTCAGTTTCTTACTTATCATAGCAACTCTGACGATCAACGAGCAATTGAAGTACATGAACAGTCAGGACATGGGTATTGATATGGAGCAGGTGTTGATTCTCCGTGGACCTGTCGTTAGTGAGACCAGAGGTCAGGAAAACATACCTAACATAGAAGCTTTCAAAGAGCAAGTACTTGCCATTCCCGGTGTCAGTCAAATTGGTACTTCTACTGTTATTCCAGGTCATGGAATACTACGTGGTAATGTCATATCGCATGTTAGAGAAAGCGATTCCGATATGAAATCTATAGAAAGAGTGGTAACGAGCAATGATTTTCTGTCGACAATAAAAGCGAATTTTCTTATCGGGAAAGACTTTGATAAGACCATGGAGGGATATATACCTATCATAATTAACGCATCGGCAGCCAGGGAGCTTGATTTCGCTGATCCTGCAGATGCTATTGGTCAGATTCTATATGAATCTAACCGCTATGAGAGAAGGGTTGTAGGGGTGATAGAAGATTATCATCATGAGTCATTGAACAGGGCAATTGATCCAATGTATTTTGTTAGGAATGAAGGTCTTGATACCTATTATGCGATTCGGTTAAATAGCAGTAAGGTTAGCACCACACTCGATCGCATTGAAGAACAATACATAACATCCTATCCCGGTAACCCGGCAGAGTACTACTTTCTGGATGAGTTTTTTGCCCGACAATACAAGCAGGATGAAGTAAACAGCAAAGTGTTTAGCGCTTTTGCTTTGATGGCTATCATTGTGGCCTGCCTGGGGCTCTATGGCTTGTCAGCATATGCTGCCACACAACGAACCAAAGAAGTGGGAGTAAGGAAAGTATTGGGTGCCAACGTTCCTAATCTTTTTTTACTACTGTTCAAAGAAGTGTTTCTGCTAGTGGCGATAGGTTTCTTAATTGCACTGCCCATGGCGTATTTTGGTATTGATAGCTGGCTGTCAAATTTCGCTTATCGTATGGAAATAGGAGGATTGCTTTTTGTACTACCATTATTGGGTGTATTGACCATCACCTTACTAGCTACAGCTCAGCAGATTATTAAGGTGTCGGTAATGAACCCTGTGAAGTCATTGCGATACGAATAAAAGTTTGACCAATCGCTTATTTTCCCTTTGATACCAGGTATACTCCACAGAAAATAAACAAGGCAAAAATTAACTTCTGAGGGTCGAATTCATCTTGCTCCAGGAGTATGGCAATGATGGTAGCGAACACCGGCTGTAGGTATATGTAAGAGCCTACGGTGGCCGACTTTACATACTTTAAGGTCCAGGCATTGAGGGCATACACGATAAGGGTGGTGCCTACAATCACAAAAGCAATACTGAACCATGCCTCTTGTGGAAGTGTATTCCAACTCACCGTCATAGCTTCATTATAACCAAAGGGTGTAACCATAAATATGCCGAAAAAGAAAACCCATTTACTCAGGGTGAGTGCACTGTATCGCTGCATCAGCGGACGCACAATTACCAGGTAGGTACCATAAGCGATGGCATTCAAAAAGATGAAAACGTCCCCGAGAAAGATATCGTTTTCAAGAGAAATCCCCTCATTCAGAATGAGTGCAATGGCTCCTGAAAAACCTAGAGCAATTCCTGTGATTTTAGACCGGGTGATCGTCTCTTTCAAGAGTAGTCTGGAAACGACCAGCACGATAATAGGGACTGTGGTGATGATCAGTGAACCGTGAATTGGGCTGGTCAGGCTGAGCCCTTTGAAAAAGAACAGCTGGTTGGTAGCAACACCAAAAAGCGCACATTTGGCCAGCTGCCAGTAATCCCGTTTGTGTTTGATGGGATCGGCCGGAAAGAAGGAAGCAATCAGCCAGAACAAGGCGGTGCTGATAATGACGCGTACCGTAATAAAGCCGAATGGGCCGATGTATTCCGGTGTGGCAATTTTGGCAATGCTGTAATTTGCTCCATAAATCAGGCTCACAAAGGTGAGGGCACCATGGACCTGAAGCTGTCTCTTCATGGCGCGAAGGTAGCGTAAATGACGAGCGTTCAAATCATCCGGTCAGGACTTTTACCAACGGTCCGGTATGCGAATCAGACGGCTATGTAGTGGGGCTTACATTCTTCGAAGTTAAGAGCAAATGCGGGATTATTCGGTACAAAAAACGGAAGAGAAATACCTTTGTGTGTAGTACAAAGTAAGGGATCAAAAACACCAGATCGGTATAAGTCAGATCAATCTAACCGCCATGGTTGGTTTCTTTTATCAACTTACCCGCCTCATTCCAGGTTTTCCAGATGCCCGTGGGACGACCCTCTGTGAAATTTTTACTGCTTTTGAGCAGGCCGTTAGGGTGCCATTCTTTCCAGGTCCCGTGCAGATAACCGTTATGATAGGTGCCCTCTTCCTTTTTTTGTCCACTTTGGTGATAGGTCAGATAAGGTTCGTATTCTTTGATGAGTTTAAAGGGCTTGTCTGATTTCTCAAAGATCAGAATGTCCGGCTCTGCTACCTGAAAACCGTCATCGTCATAGCGTTGAATCTTCAGTCGTTCTTCCGTAATCTCGAAAATTTGAAAAGTAGTAATACCAATGATCACAACTTTATTGGTGAGAAACCTGTAGGAGCTTCGGTATTGATGCCCGAATCGCAGCTCCTGAAATTCTCCTTTTGAGGTGAAGAAAAAGGAAACCTCATCTTTCCTAGTATCGCTTAGCTCAGTTGTTTCCGGATCTTCTGTAGTAAGGTCAAGCAGCGGCTCGAATCCATGAGTGGTGTCCTCTATCGTTTCTATCAGGTCCCAGCGGCCTGTGATCAGTTCTTTTGACTTATTTATTTGTCCACTTATGGTACCTGAGATCGTCAGCAGGAAGATGAGTGCCAAAAGTCTTTTCATGAGAGGAAGCGTATTTTATCAATCTAAATATTCATTTAAAATCCAACATTCCTAATTTCACAGAATGGACTTTTCCTCTAAGCCGCTTGCCGAACGTATTCGCCCTCAAACGCTGGATGACCTCATTGGTCAGGAGCATTTGGTGGGTAAGCAAGGCGTCCTGCGCAGGGCCATCGAATCGGGTAGTATTCCTTCCATGATATTATGGGGCCCTCCGGGGGTGGGGAAGACCACGATTGCGAACATTATTGCCAATGAGGTAAAGGCACCTTTCTTTAGCCTCAGTGCCGTAAGCTCAGGCGTGAAGGAGGTACGGGAAGTTATCCAGAGGGCTAAATTTCAGTCCAATACCATTTTGTTTATCGATGAGATTCATCGCTTCAGCAAATCTCAGCAGGATGCACTTTTGGGAGCAGTTGAAAAGGGAGATATCACACTCATCGGTGCTACCACAGAAAATCCATCTTTCGAGGTAAACTCAGCCCTTTTATCCCGATCGCAGGTATATACTTTGAAGGCTTTGTCCAAAGAAGACCTGACGCGTTTGGTGGAACTGGCACTTGAGAAAGACCTGATACTTCAGAAAAAGAAAGTAGTGCTGAAAGAAACCCAGGCCCTTTTCAGTATCTCTGGGGGAGATGCAAGGAAACTACTGAATTTGCTGGATTTGGTAGTAGAAAACCTGGGAGGAGATAAAGTAACCATTACAGATGATGTAGTACTCGACATTGCGCAGCAAAGGGTGGCCATTTATGACAAGTCCGGTGAGCAGCATTACGATATTATTTCTGCATTTATTAAGTCTATCAGGGGCAGCGACCCGAACGCAGCGGTTTACTACCTTGCTCGGATGATTGAGGGGGGCGAGGATATCAAGTTCATCGCCCGTAGGCTGGTAATACTCGCTTCTGAAGATATAGGCAATGCCAACCCCACTGCCCTGGTAATTGCTACCAATGCTTTTCAGGCGGTAAGTATGATCGGATACCCTGAGGGCCGCATTGTGCTTTCGCAGGCTGTTACTTATCTGGCCTCTTCACCCAAAAGCAATGCAGCTTATATGGCAATAAACCAAGCCCAAAGCCTGGTCAGAAAGACAGGAGATTTATCGGTCCCGCTTCCTATTCGCAATGCTCCCACCAAGCTTATGAAAGAAGAAGGCTATGGCAAGGGATATAAATACTCGCATGACTTTCCCGGCAACTTTGTCAATCAGGAATTTATGCCAGAGGAAATCAAAGGCATGAAGCTTTATGATCCGGGTAGAAATGCCCGGGAAGACGATATGCGCAAGCGACTGAAAGCTATGTGGCGTGATAAGTATGGGTACTGATGAATGTCGAATTTTGAATAGTCGAGCATTTGCAGTAATTCACTTTGCCCTCCTCTTGAACAAAATAGTGGTTTTTGGAGCTATTTGAGTTTTAGCTTTTCTGGATTTTGTCTGCTATCCCAAAATGCCAGAATATGAAGTTCATCTTCAACCAATTCATAAAATATAAGGTAGTCCCTTACGATCTTGATTCTGACATTATCAATATCCGTGGGCTTGCCAATTTTGGGGTATTCCCGGATCAGTCTGATTGCTTGTTTGATTAGCAAATTGAGTTTTTGGCTGTAGGTTTTTGACTTAGTTCTCCTGATCCAGTATTTAAGAACTTCTTTTCTCTCATTCTGAGCTCTGGGTGTCCAGGTTACTCGCTTAACCATTGATCTATTTCATCATTAGCTGCCTCTTCAGATAGCCCTAACCCCTTATTTATTTGTGTACGACCTTCCCTGACAGCATGCTGCTGTTCTTCATTTGTTATGTAGATTTGGTCATCGAAATTGACAGCAAGTAGTCTGTAGATATCGTCAATAATAGATTGATCACGGATCTTTCCTATCTCATCAATTAGCTTTTGTCTTTGCTTTTCGTCAACCATCACAGCCTCAATTTAATAAATCCAGCCCATTTATTTCAACACCTTTTGAATCACAAGCCTGTCACCAATTTGTAGCTAAACCAGGAAGGTTCCCTGGCGCTTCCTGCAATGTCAATAAGCCACAAGAATAAAAAGAGCGATGAATTTTTTAATCATCAGAATTAAGGGATGCTATTCCTTTCGGAAATATGATTTCTCAGTGACCTTCCCTCTTTTCTGAGTCAGAATGAGTAGGTTACCCTCAAATTTGAGGGATTGTCCTGTTTTTGAACTGTCATTATAAGGTATCATCCATAGCCATGGACTGTGTGGTTCAATATGCCAGATGCCTCGGGCTATTCTTTTACCGGTTGAGTCAAATTTTCGATACACCCTGTCCCAGCCAAAATAATAGGTGAAGGGTACTATAGTTGAATCAGATACATTCTCAGCTTCATCGATCGATTCAAATTTATAAAAGGTCCAGCTTCCGGTAATCTTATCCCAGGGGGCCAGGGGTTTTTCATCTACAGGGCTCAGGGTAACTTTAACATTCATCCCGTCTTCGGTTCGCTTCCAGATCATTTTTTCTTCCTCAAAAGACAATTGAAAAGCTCCGTATTCATCAGCCTTGCCATTTTGATCATAGGTCAGGAACTCCTTGCTGGTAGCATTGAAAGTCCAGGTGCCCAGGCTGTTTTGAACCCCGCCATTACCACCGGTTTGTGCTCCATTGGATTCAAACAGAAACCATTTGGCCGTTGGGGTCAGAAATTCATCTCCTACAGTTACTTTATCCACTTTCCAAAGACCGGGAATCGCCAGTTTTTCCTGAGGGAACTCACCGGTTTTAAACCCTGCTATTTCAGAATGATCCTGTGCGGATAGTTCCAGTCCTTGTAGGAAGAAGAGTAGGAAGAAGAGTAGGAAGAGTAAAGGTCTTAGAGATGCCATAGTAGCTGTAAAACTAATGATTTAGTTTTAATCCCGTTTATAGCCCTTTATTTTTTATGTATTTTCACTGCTTATAATTAATCATCCAAACGCTATGAAACAACTACAGTACCTGTTGACCGTGGGGCTGATCGCAACCATTTTCAGTTGCCAATCTGCTGGTGAATCTACCGCTGAGCAGCCGGTAATTATGGATACTCTTACCATAGACAGACACCTGAGTGTGCTGGCTTCTGATGATTTTATGGGCAGGAAGCCTTTTACTGAAGGGGAGGAGAAAACCATAAATTACCTGCAGTCTGAACTGAAGAGAATGGGGCTGGCTCCGGGAAATGGAGATAGCTATTTTCAGGAGGTACCCCTGGTGGAAATTACCGGAACACAGTCACCTGAAATGACTGTACAAGGAAGAGGACTGAATGAGTCGTTCAAAACCCTGGAAGATGTGGTAGTCTATACAGAACTGGTAGAGGAAGAAGCCAGTATTGAAAACTCCGAACTGGTATATGCCGGCTATGGTATTGTGGCTCCTGAGTATGGATGGAATGACTATGAAGGACTGGACGTAAAAGGAAAAACCGTCATTGTATTGGTAAATGATCCCGGTTTTGGATCAGGAGACAGTACCTTGTTTAAAGGAGATCAGATGACCTATTATGGGCGCTGGACCTATAAGTATGAAGAGGCCGCAAGACAAGGAGCGGCAGGAGTACTGATTGTACATGAAACCGTACCGGCCGGTTATCCCTGGTTGGTGGTACAGAGCTCCTGGACAGGCGCTAAGCTGAATCTGGATGACGAAAACCCTCCTTATAAATGTGCGATTCAGGGTTGGATCACTCGTAAAACGGCTACCAGAATTTTCGGGGCAGCGGGTATCGGAGACTATTCGGCCATGGCCAGAAGTAAAGATTTCAAACCGGTTGCCCTGGGAATGAGGGCTTCAGTATCGGTGAAGAACCAGATTAAGAAAGACATGTCGCGCAATGTAGTGGCCATGCTCAAGGGAAGTGAACGCCCTGACGAGTATATCATTTATTCTGCGCACTGGGACCACCTGGGAGTTGGCGAGCCGGTGGATGGAGATTCAATCTACAATGGTGCTCATGACAATGCCAGTGGTATGGTAGGGATGCTCACCATTGCCGAGATCTTCGCCAAAATGGAGAAAAAGCCAGAGAGATCACTGATCTTCCTCTTCGTAACAGCAGAAGAACAAGGGCTATTGGGCTCTGCCTATTATGGGCAAAACCCTATCTATCCACCAAACCAAACTGTGGCCAATATCAATATTGACGGCCTGCCGGCATATGGCGAAATGAAAGACCTGACCATTACAGGCTATGGTCAATCCGAACTCGATGAATACGCAGAGGCTGAAGCCAAAAAACAAGACCGTTACGTCATTCCCGACCCGGACCCGGGAAAGGGATACTTCTTTCGCTCAGATCACTTCAACTTTGCTAAAGTAGGCATACCGGCACTCTATGCATCCGGCTCTTTTGAGTCCAAAGAAAAGGGAGTGGAGTTCATTGAAGAAAAAACGCAGGAGTATCTGGCCGTTCGCTATCACAGACAAGCCGATAACTACATTCCTGAAGAGTGGGACCTGAAAGGAATCGCTCAGGATGCTTTGTTACTTTTTAATGTTGGCAATCGTCTGGCCAATGAGACTTACTTTCCGCAATGGTCAGAGGGTTCAGAGTTTAAGGCTAAGCGAGACGCAGATATGAGTCTGCGTCAGAAGTAGCTGACTTTGCAAGCAGTAAGGCACGATTATCTTGGTTGATGACCGTTCTTGTTTTAAGCGAAGGCAGTCTCATGAAAACAGATTTAATTGATTAAAAAAACACACTTATGGCTCAACTAAGAATTTCAAACCTATCGAAAACCTATCCCAATGGTGTCAAGGCACTGGACGATGTCTCCCTTGAAATTGGGAATGGTATGTTTGGACTTCTGGGGCCAAACGGTGCCGGCAAGTCTTCCCTGATGCGAACCATCGCCACCCTGCAGGAGGCAGATTCAGGGTCGGTTTTCCTGAATAACCTTGATATTATTAATAACCCGGTAGAACTCAGAAAAATACTCGGCTATCTGCCACAGGAGTTTGGTGTTTACCCTCGTATTACAGCAGCTCAGCTTTTAGACCATATGGCCATTCTGAAAGGTGTGACTAACGGACGTGAACGCAAAGAGCTTGTCAAATACCTGCTCAATAAGGTAAACCTGTACAGGCAGCGGGATAAAAGCGTGAAGAGTTTCTCAGGCGGTATGAAGCAGCGTGTGGGCATTGCGCAGGCATTGATAGGCAACCCTCAGCTGATCATTGTAGATGAGCCAACGGCAGGTCTTGATCCTGGTGAAAGAAACCGTTTTCATAACCTTCTGGCCGAAGTAGGAGAGGAAGTTGTGGTAATCCTTTCAACGCATATCGTAGATGATGTGCAGGAGCTATGTACTGATATGGCCATTATGAACCTTGGTAAAATTGTCTATAACGGCTCCCCTTTAACCGTACTTGACGACCTGGAGGGGCAGGTTTGGCGTAAGCAGATTGAGCGATCCGAAATGGAGTCTTATAGCAATGATTTTATGGTCATCTCCAATAAGATGGTGGCAGGTAAGCCACAAATTCATGTATTGAGTGATGACAACCCGGGAGATGGTTTTGAATCAGTCGCTCCAAGTCTCGAAGATGTCTTCTTCGCGAAAATCGGTCAATCTGAAGTACCAGCTTAATTTAAAATTGAAATCATGTTTAAAACATTCTTTTTAAAAGAGCTGAGTACGGGGTTGAAGCGACCCATGGTCTATATCTTCTTTGTGGTAATGGCACTACTGGTCTTTTTTGCTGTGGTGAGTGAAAATGTACAGATAGGAGGTTCAATTGGTAATGTGCATAAAAATGCACCATATGTCATGACCACCTTTGTGTCGGTTCTTACGGTATTCGGGTTGCTTATCGCAGCAGCATTTTTCAACAATGCGGCACTGCGGGACTATAACTACAACTTTAACGAAATTCTATTCAGTACGCCCTTAAGTAAAAGTGGCTATTTTTTCGGGCGCTTCTGTGGTGCGCTTATTTTGGCCTGTATTCCACTCTTGGGAGTATTTTTTGGTATGGTAGTCGGAACCTTCATTGGAGTGCCGATGGGCTGGATTGATGCAGACAAAGTTGGCCCTTTTTACATGGAGATGTTTGTCAATAACTTTCTCATCTTCATACTTCCTAATATGTTTTTGGCAGGTGCTATTACTTATGCGCTGGCCAACAAGTGGAAGAGTACTGTAATTTCCTTTGTAGGCATTATCGTGGTGATGGTAGGCTATATTATCTCCAGTACACTGCTTTCAGATATTGATAATGAGACCATTGCAGCCTTAACGGATCCCTTTGGTACGACAGCTTATTCGGTAGCTACCAAATATTTTACCCCGGTTGAAAAGAACACCATCAGCCCTTCCTTTACTGGTATCTTAAGGCAGAACAGGCTCCTGTTTTCAGGTGTTTCTTTACTGGTGCTTCTGGCTTCATATTTCAGCTTTTCGTTCAGGGCGAAACTGGGAGGTAAGGGAAAGAAGGATAAATCGAAAGTAGCACCGGTATTAACACTTCCGAAACCTGTATTGCATCGGGTTTTTGACATGCGTACATCATGGCTACAGTTTAAGAGCTTTTTCAGAATTGACTTTTTGAGCGTAGTAAAGAGTACTACCTTCAAGATTAAGTTCTTTTTGATGTTTCTTTTGATCATCGCAAGTCTTTTAGGCGGGTTCGAGTACTTTGGGTTGCAGTCTTATCCCGTGACCTACAAGATGGTGGATATCATTAACGGTAATACGGCCATCTTCTCAGTCATAGTTCTGGTCTTCTTTAGCGGAGAACTGGTTTGGCGAGATCGGGAAAATAAGATTAACGAGGTAATAGATGCCTCCCCTTTTAGTTCTCTTCCGTCACTTATTGCCAAAGCACTTTCCCTGTTTATCGTTACCACTTTAATTTATGCATTTGGTGTGTTTGTCGGGGTCATTTATCAACTACTGGATGGCTACTCAAATATTGAACTAGATGTGTACTTCGGATCTTTCTGGTATAGTTCCCTGGCACTCTACGCAGTGACCAGTACTTTCCTTATTTTCATTCAGGTAATTATGAATAATAAGTACCTGGCCTATTTCGTGTCCATCCTCTATCTATTTCTGGCGGATCTGCTGCTGATTTTACTGGAGGTTAATTCCAATTTGCTAAGTCTGGGAGCAACTCCGACTATGATCTATTCAGATATGAATGGCTTCGGGCCGGCTGCTAAGGCTGTGGTTTGGTTTAATGCCCACTGGCTCCTGTTCGGTACCTTGCTTCTCTTGGTAGCCGGTTTGTATGTAAAACGGGGGATTACCAGTGGTGCCAGAGAGCGAAGGCAAGTGGCCTTTAAGAACTTTACCAGAACCTATGCAAGGGGATTCATGACCGTTTGTATGATATGGCTGGCTGTGGTAAGCTTTATAGTCTACAATGTTCACGTGCTCAATAAGGTGCCTTCAGGTGACAGCCAGGAAGAACAGGCCGCTGAGTACGAGAAGAAATACAAGAAGTACCAACACATTGCACAGCCTAAATTATTGGCGGCCAGCTATGAGATTGACATATTCCCTTATGATCGTGACGTAAAGGCCAAAATCGGTGCTTCCTTAATCAACCAGACTAACGAGGCCATTGACTCAGTTCACTTTATCATAAATGAGAATTGGGGGCATAAAATCGAAATCCCCGGATCTGAGTTGGTCTATAATGACGAAGAGATTGGTTACCAGATCTTCAGGTTGTCTGATGCGATGATGCCGGGAGATACCCTGGGGATAGAGGTAAGCGCTGAATATATCACCGAAGGCTTTGAAAACGAGGTGAGCAATAGTAGTGTCATCGCCAATGGTACTTTTCTGAACAACTTCGGTTTGATGCCAACCCTTGGTTATAGCACTAATTTTGAGCTGGGCGATAAGGATACACGTGCAGACTATGATCTGCCAGAGAAGGACCGTGTGCCCAAACTGTTGGCCGACTGTGGTCCGGAATGTGAAATTAACTACCTCTCTGACGGTAAATCTGACTGGATTAATGTGGAAACGGTGATATCGACAGCCGGAGATCAACTGGCCATTGCTCCGGGCTCACTGGTTGAAGAATGGCAGAAAGACGGTCGTAATTACTATCGTTACAGGGTAGATCATCCCTCCCAAAATTTCTATTCCTTTATATCTGCTAGATATGAAGTAGCCACGCGCAAGTGGAATGGTATTGATATGGAGGTCTATTATGACCGCAAACATGATGTGAACATTGATAAAATGCTTGATGCGATAGAAAAATCCCTGAAATACTATACCGAGAATTTCGGTCCTTACTATCACAAGCAGGCGCGAATCATAGAGTTTCCTCGCTACGCTACTTTCGCCCAGGCATTTCCGGGTACCATGCCATATTCTGAAGGTTTCGGCTTTATCATCAACCTTGAAAACGAAGATGATAACAATGTGATTGATGCGGTGATTGCTCACGAAATGGGGCATCAGTGGTGGGCACATCAGGAAGTATCTGCCAATATGCAGGGAGGTACGATGCTCACAGAAAGCTTTTCTGAGTACTCTTCGCTGATGGTGATGAAACAGGAGACCGATCCTTTAAAGATGAAAGATTTTCTGAAGTACGATATGAACCGCTACCTAGCGGGTAGAAGTGGTGAAACGCTGAAGGAACTACCGCTGTACAAGGTGGAAAATCAACAGTATATCCACTATGGTAAGGGAAGTGTGATACTCTACGCACTGCAGGACTATATAGGGGAGGACAGGGTGAATAACGCGATGCGTAATTTCCTGGAAGAGTTCAGGTACAGCACCCCGTATCCTACCTCGCTCGATTTTCTTAAACATCTGGAGCCAGAAGTACCTGATTCGCTTCAATATCTGCTGACGGATTGGTTCAAGGAAATCACCCTCTACGACAACCGCCTGAAGGAGGCTCGTGTAAAAACTCTGGAAAATGGCAAGTTCCGTGTCACACTGGATATAGAAGCTTATAAGATCAAGGCTGATACTATTGGGACTGAGGTGCAGGTACAGGTTAACGACTGGATTGATATTGGTCTTTATGCTGATGCTGACGAATCGGAGCTAATTTTTGAAAAGCGTGTGAAATTTGACGGAAAGGACATTCAGCTATCCTTTGATGTCGATCAGCAGCCGGTAAAAGCAGCCATTGATCCACGAAGAATTCTGATCGAGAGAATCTATTCTGATAATGTAAAAAGGGTAGAAGAAGAGGAGTAAGCCATAAACCCTACAGGTTTATCTTCAAAAGGATGAACCTGTAGGCCTGATTAATTTCTGTTTACAAAGTAAGAAGCTATTTAGTCTTCACGGTCACAGCCAGACTCTTGCCTTCACTAATCTTATTGAAGAAGAACTTTTTAAGGCTGATTTTGCGATTTCCATCCTTTTTGTAGTCAGTATTTGAATGCGATTTAATGTCTTTTTCAAAAATCAATATCGATTCAAAGTAGGCATCTCCCATAAGGATAGCCGGGTCAAAATGAGAGTCTTCGCTACTGGCCATTTCTTCATTCAAAGCCTTTGAAAAACGGTCCATGCTGGTGCGTGTAAACTGTTTTTTCTTGCTGGTGAAATAGGTGTACTCTCCGTTATCGTCTTCATTGGCAAAGTAACGGTTGAGGCCATCATTCAATGCATCCACATCCCTGAAGTCAAATGCCATGGTATAGGTCAGGGTCTTCTTATCCATTTCCTGGTTGATGTTGCTGATGCCTGTGACGCCTTCAAGTTTCGCCTTAGCTTGCTCAAATCCCTCATTCATGCCATTCATGGCATCTTCCATCTCGGTCATTTCGTCCTCCCCAAACATCGTCAACATATTGGCTACCTTGCTCATGTCAAGCGTCATGGTATAGGTACCGCTTCCGTTTTTCTTGAAAAACACCTTTTCAACGATGTTGATGCAGGAGGTAAAGGAAAAGGCCATAACAATGACCAGAAGGTTGATAAGGATTCTTCTTTTTAACATGCGCTTAAGGTTTGAGGCTCAAAGATAGTATTTTAAACACAATAGCGATTTTCAGGCTATTAGACACTGCTACAGGGTTTTGTGTCGGTAAAAAGGGTAGCAGGCAGGAAATAGTATGGGCTACTTAATTCTCACAGACAGCCCAATCTCCTTGTCCTCATGACGCTTCGTATATAGGTACTTCTTCCAATAGAGATTGTGCCTGTCTACAACCTTGTAGTCGCTGTTCGAGTGTCCCTTGATAGTCCCTTCAAATTCAATGGTTGATTCTGCCTGAGGATCCTTCATAAGAAGTAAAGCCTTGAGGCTCCCTCCATTCTTATCCAGAAATGTCTTGCTCAAAAAGAATGGAAGCAGTAGCTACACCGGTTATACAAGATTATAGTGCTACAGCTACCATTACGGCAGATATGATCAAAGACTAAAAATAACCTCCTCATTCGGAATACGAAAACGGTCAGAGTAAATCCCTTTTTCTGAAGCAGGACCACAACCAATTACCATGACTACCTCAGCTTTGAGGGGTAGTTTTAGCAATCTTTTAATCCGAATAGAGTCCATTCCTTCCATAGGGCAGGTGTCATAGCCTTCAGCCTTCATGCTCAGCATAAAGGTCTGTGCTGCCAGGGCTGCACTTTTATGCACACTGATCCGTACATCGGTACCATTGCCATGGCGGACCATCGGCCTTTTCAGCCCTATAAAAAAGAAGAGCACTTTTTTCATAAATCCCCATACCCTGAAGGGATCATTGAAGTAATATTTGGGAATCAGACTTTTGTAGTAATGGAAAGCTCGTTTCGCCTGCTTATCAGTTCTGTCGCCATAAACATTTTTCATTTCAGCCACCAGGGCCCGTTGGCGTTGGCGCCAAAGATCAGGTCGGGCAACAAATACCACCATCTCCCTGGCTGTTCTGGCTGCATTCTGTCCCATACAAATCGGAACCATTTTCTCGAGCATAGCGGGTGTTTTGATCCTGTAAAACTCCCACAATTGCATATTGCTACTGTTTGGAGCCAGTATGGCCCGTTCGATGCTCCGCTTCACGGCCTCATGATCAAAATCAGCTTCAGCATCATATACCCTCACGGATCTTCTTGCTTCTACAATTTCATTGAATACTTCAGCACTCGGTTTCATACTAGTATACCAATGGAATCAGGGTTTGAGATAGAATCGCCAGTAGGATAATGGCGATGATATTGAGGAGGAAGCCTGCCCTGATCATCTCTTTCATACGAATCATACCACTGGAGAAAACAATGGCATTAGGAGGTGTGGAAATAGGCATCATGAAAGCATAGCTGGCCGCCAGTGTTACAGGCAGCGAAAGATGAACGGGATCGACCCCCATGCTGTTGGCAATGCCCAGCACTACCGGGATAAAGATAACGGCAAGTGCAATATTACTCATGACCTCGGTCATAAAGAGCATAAAGGAACATAGTCCGATGATGAGCAGAAGCTCATTCATTTCTCCATTGCCTGCTATGGCGTCACCCACCGTCTGCACAATGTTAACACTTTCCATGGCCCTGGCCAACGCCATACCCCCTCCAAACAGGAGCAGGATACCCCAGGGCAACCTTTGGGTAGCTTTCCATTCCATAAGGAATTTGCCCTCCTTCAATTTCAGAGGGGTAATAAACATAAGAATACCACCTGCAATTGCTATGACGGTATCGTTAAGCACTTTGGTGTCCAGCCAGTTGTTAATACTACCGCGAAGAATCCATGCGCTGGCCGTAAGTATAAAGATTACGCCTACGAGCTTTTCCGCTTTTGATACGGGGCCAAGCTCATCTATTTGGTCATCAATTACCTGAGCCGATGCTGAGAGTTGGTTGACTTTGCTTGGGTAAAGCACCCTGGTCAAAAGAAAATAGGCGATGAAAAGCATAATGGCACAGATCGGCAAGCCCACTGCCAGGTATTTGGAGAAACCAACTTCGTAATCCGCGAGATCACTCATGAAACCCACCCAGGCTACATTCGGTGGAGTACCAATAATGGTGGCCGTACCGCCAATGTTAGCAGCATAGGCAATCCCTATCATCAATGACAAGGCAAACCTTTTTCTGCCTTTATCCTCCGTACCGGAATCAGTGCCGAGCAGACTGGTTATGGAAAGTGCAATGGGAAGCATCATTACCGTGGTGGCTGTATTACTGATCCACATGCTGATAAAGGCAGTGGTGAGCATAAATCCCAGAATGATGCCATTGGGATTGGTACCTGTAAGCTTTATGAGGTTTAGTGCAATGCGTTTATGGAGGTTATGCTCCTCCATGGCCAGCCCGAGCATAAAGCCCCCCATAAACAGGTAAATGGTGGGATGAGCGTAAGGAGCCGTAGCTTCGTTGATCGTGAAAATCCCTGTCAGGGGAAAAAGCACCATAGGAAGCATGGAAGTAACCGGAATAGGGGCTGCTTCTGTAATCCACCAGGTAATCATCCAGGAAGCAATGCCGATGACTTTCCAGGCCTCAGGACTCAGCAGGCCTGAGGGAACTACAAGCGGAATAAGAAAAAAGAGAAATGGGCCGAAAAGAAGGCCAAAGACTTTAGCACCAGTAAACTGCGGTTGTTTCAAAGCTTAAGAAGATTGACAAGCTACGAAATTAAGAGTTTCACAATAGGATTAGATGACACCTGTCAAAATTGTCGGCCGCCTGTCCTAAAAGCATTGCGTAGAGAGAGGGTAAAGTCTGCGTATGGGCCTGTCATTATGAGAGAATGCCTGTATTCTGCGTAGAATGACACTGAGGAGTAAATAGCTTCGGAATTTGAGTGTTTTTGAGGGATTTGGGAGTGTTTTAAATTAGAAAAGGGTGCCTAGAGACACCCTTTCCACTTCAACCTTAAAATACTAAAAACTAACTAACTATATCTTAAAACGGATTCTCAAAGAATTTTATTCTGAAAGCCTCCTCTTTTCGTTTCTTTTTAGAATTAACTTCTGCTCTACTATACAGTGAAAAGGGGCGATTAGTTTCATAAAATCGGTTAATTTTTTTCAGTCTTGGGTTAAAAGGAATAGAAGGCTGATGTATGGCAAATAAGGTGGCTTGCAAACGACAATCAAGTGCTGTCATTCCTTTGGCGGAGACATTTATTGTTCTATTTTTGCCACGAATTTAAACCTGTTGAAATGAGCGTTCTAGTTAATAAGGATTCCAAAATTATAGTTCAGGGTTTTACCGGCACCGAAGGTACTTTTCACGCTGGTCAGATGATTGATTACGGAACCAATGTGGTGGGGGGAGTTACTCCCGGAAAAGGTGGGAAAGAGCACCTGGGGAAACCAGTTTTTAACTCTGTTGAGGAAGCTGTTGTGCAAACCGGAGCGGATGTTTCGATCATTTTTGTACCACCGGCTTTTGCTGCTGATGCTATTATGGAAGCTGCTGATGCAGGTATTAAAGTAATTATCGCTATTACGGAAGGTATTCCTGTTAAGGATATGGTAATGGCTAAAGAATATATCAAGGGTAAGTCTGTTACGCTCGTTGGACCTAACTGTCCTGGTGTTATCACACCTGATGAGGCTAAAGTGGGTATCATGCCAGGCTTCGTTTTCAAAAAAGGTCGGGTAGGTTTAGTATCTAAATCAGGGACTTTGACTTACGAAGCAGCAGATCAGTTGGCTAAGGCTGGTTTGGGTATCTCTACCGCAATCGGTATTGGTGGTGACCCAATCATTGGTACACCTACAAAACAAGCAGTTCAGCTACTGATGGAAGATCCTGAAACTGATGCCATCGTAATGATCGGTGAGATTGGTGGAAACTACGAAGCGCTTGCTGCTGACTACATCAAAAGTACTGGTAATGCAAAACCTGTAGTAGGCTTTATTGCCGGCCAAACAGCGCCTCCTGGTAGAAGAATGGGACATGCAGGAGCCATTATTGGTGGAGCTGAAGATACGGCTGAAGCCAAGATGAAGATTATGGCTGAGTGTGGCATACACGTAGTACAGTCCCCGGCCGATATCGGAGAGACTATGGCAAAAGTATTGAACGGGTAATAGCCGTTTTCCATAAAAATTACAGAGACCGGCTTGCCGGTCTTTTTTTATGCAAAAAAAATAAGATGTTCTCATCTACAGCGTCTTTCAAGTTAAATCGACCTTGTATACGGAGCTCATGCAAAAATTGAGTTAGGTCAGTTAAAACCTTCTTTTTATTGACTCTTGATCGAAAGAATATGAAGTCTCACCTCCAGGCTTGAATCCGCTAGTTTTATGTCCTTGAAATAAACGTTTATACGGTGGTTGGTGAGAAGAACCAGGTTGTCTGGTAAACTTAGAAATTTTGAATACTATAGAGGTTAAATGTGATACCATTTTTTGCATGTTGATCATCCTTTGCTGCACATCGTACAAATCTGCCTCCTTTTAGATAAATCGTTTTGCTTCTTCCTGAGGATTTTGGTAGGATGAAGTTAGACGAGAGCTTGCCTTGTGAGGTTACAACCATTCGGTTTTGTTTTTTCCCACCAGGAGAAATGGTAGAATATTCAATGAAAATATGGTCACCCATGGCAAAAGAGTAGTTAATGCCGAGTCCTTTCCTTAGAATGTTCAGAACTTCTTTTCCCATACCGAAGGCTGGATTAAAGTCTTTTCTCTGATCTTCGAATAACAATCCTTCACTTTTTGGCAAACCAAAGTTCAAATCGAAACTTTCTTGGGGCCTCAGCTTGTTTTGGTAGTCATATCGATAAAGTGTTCGCTCAAGGGGGAGCAGGACATTAAGTATCCCTTTGTGCTCATTAATAGAGGCAAAAGGTGTGAATCTTGGGTAAAAATGAGTTTCAGAAAGATACATGCTCTGTTTGGGAAAAGAGATGATACTGTCAAGTTTGCTGACGCTGAGATCAACCCAATACAATATTTTTGAACTCATAAAAAAGTCATGAGAGTAGACCTCATCTGGTTTGAGTTCCGCCTTTGCCTCTATGAGGATATGATGCCCGTTAAAGTCAAATACCAAGGGCTTTCTTTCGATGGTTCTCAGGTATGGCCCTTTCCAAGTGTTAACCCGGGGGGTTGATTTAAGGAATCTCCAATTGCTGTCATAGAGGTTGTAGCTAATCTCGGACTTTATAAATCTGAGATTGTTTCCGATAATAGCAAGTGATGCTACTGACTTGCCCTGAAGGCGAAGTTTTGGATCCTTGGAGTCGACTTGATTGACCAGTTCACCATGATGGTTAAACTCAAGAATTGTTTTGCTCTCACCATCAAAAGCCAGAAAGCTAAGCTTTCCGTCAGACTCTGAGATGTCCATTAGCTGTAGATGTCCATTGTATTGAAGTGTGAAACTACCCGATTTCACAAACGGATCAGAGCCCGTTACAGGGGCAGTTTGACCATGTAGTGAACACAAGAATGAGGAAATAAAGTAAAGGGCTAATCGATAGCGTAACTTACAAAGTGATAGTTTCCCAAATACCTTGGTTTTGTGGCGAGCCATACTCCTTATTTAATCTGTTGCCATTAATTTTTACTATTACCGGATATATGCTGTTAAAACCAGACTTATACATGCTGTCTTTACGGTCAAAAAAGACATTTGGACTTTCCATAATATAATCACCCAACTTGATTCTCAGAAGCTTTTCAGAGTCATAATTAGTAAATACGAAGATATATTTTGTTTGACTCTCATAATGTTCTTTCAAAAACTGTTCAGCTTTGTAGATGCAGGGAGGACAGCCATTACCTGGTACAATGATAAAGTATTGATCGCCAGTTAACGAGAATGACTCTTTTGCAAAGCCAATCTGCTCAAGATTATTCTGAAATGAAATAAACTCCTCTTTGCTGGTACAGGATTGGAGAGCAAAGACAAATAACAAGAACACGAATTTAAGGGACTTCATTCTCGATGATAAAAGTGTGAAATGAAAGGACATCTTCATTTTCAGAAAAGTCAGTTTTAGAAGCTAAGTTGAGACCTTCCTTACTAACGAATATCATTCTGAAGTCATAATCTTCCTTGTTGAAGTCAAATTCACCGACTATCTTTTTTGATGTCTTGTCTATTACAATTACTGACATTTTCGAATCCATAACGCCCGGTTTATAGTCTGTCGCTTGATTTGGGTACTCTGCAAGGCGATATATATAGTTCCGGTAAGGATCATGGTATACTCCATAGTAGCGTGGTGAAGTGGCATAGTATTTAAAAACTTCTTCTTTTGTGGGTGAAGCATTTGGGTCTTTTGAGTAGGGAGTCAGTTCAGAGAAATGCCTACTAGGGGTGGGAAGTTCAATCTTGACATCTTTAAGGTCACTAATGATTAGCTTATCATAGTTGCTATAACTGATATAATACAAATTATGCTCTGGATCATAGTCGTAATAGATAAGGTTCATTGCTGTACCCCCCCAGTGAACCAGGTTATTGATTTCCGGCCTCTGTAACCTATATTCAATACTATCGGTGTTCATGTCGTACTCAATGAAGGGGCTTTCTATATTTTCAATTTGAGGAATTTTGATGATCATACTCGCGACTACTATTTTGTCATCGACAATGGTAAGAGGCGTCTTTGAGCTTCCAGTCGGAAAAGGGAAACCTTTGTTTACTCCCTTTGGTGCCATATTGAATTTATTCAAAACATTACCATTATGGTCAATTATAGAGATGACTCCTTTCCAGCCGTCAAGGACAAAAATTGAATCTCGGCTATGGACAAAAAAGGCGTCAATTCTGCGACCAATCCCGTTAGGCCCTTCCAGAAAGTAAGGGTATCTCTCGAGAATCTTCCCATTATTGAGATTATAACGATATATGTGTTGTGAGTTGGTGTTTATGGTATACAGAGAAGGAGTTTTATTTTCTAAAGAATATTGAAGAAAAGGCGATACGAAACCTGTGACACTATCTAATTCTAAATTGAATTCCCGAACCTTAAGAGGATTCAGTTCTGTGTTTTGACTCCCTGTATTTTCCTGACAACTCAAACACACGATTGCCAAAAATGTAATTATGAGACTATTTTTCATTTTCAAGAAATTGGCAGCCACCGTTAAGCGGCTGCTAAGACTAAGTTTAACCATCGCAATCTGGTTCCGCACCAATTGCTCCCCAAGATTCACATTGGTACCCTTCGGGTCTCCAATTGCACCAACCATCTCTTGTCTCTCCTTCTTCTAGTTCCCCCATTGTATAGCAGGATGAATAAGAAGAGTAGGAGATTCCTAACATGGCAACTGCCATGATGCTGAAAATTAACTTTCTCATGTAATTAATTGTTTTGTTTAATAAATATGACATGTATACAACTAAAAAATTGTATCTAAAATATTGGGAGAAGGGAATAAAAGATGGGCGAACTACTAGTTTGGAAAAAATAAGAGAGTAGTTCCTTAATACTCACTCAGCCTCTATTTGAAACTAAAGAATCAGATAAAACCTTGGTAAGGGAAAGTATCCGTAATGACCAAACTTGTTAATGAAGAGTCTATAATTTGCCAGACAACTTCTCTTCTCCGGTAGAGATGTAATAAGCTTCTGCCACTTAATCGCAATTGGCTTCTTCTCCAAAAGGACCCCAAGGTTCACATTGATAGCCTTCAGGCCTCCAATTACACCATCCCGCATGTGTTTCACCTTCTTCTAATATAAGTAAGGTGCAGTGGTCTTGTGATGATGCTGAAAATGTAGAAAAAAACATAGGTGTGGCTAGAAAAAGTAATATTAGGGTTTTCTTCATCTTATTGTTAGTTTAATGTGACTCTCTTTTATACGACAATTATGA
>JAAWWF010000010.1 GCA_021404565.1 Roseivirga sp.
CAATATCTACATCATCCTGAATAGTGAAGGTGACTGTGCCGGTGGTCTGGCCATCCAGAATAGTGATAGTAGTATTGCTAAGTGTATAATCTGTGCCCGCAATGCCTGTTCCACTTACTCCCAAGTCAACGGTCTGGTCACCATCCACTGCCTGTGAGGCTGTGGCCGCTACTGTAATAACCGTCTGAGCAGCTTCCGTACCTGTATTGGCTGATACGCTTAGGTCAACAGATGGAAAGTCATTATCGGTAATCGCAACGTTCTGAGTTGTCGTAGTTCCTAAGGTCACACCTGCTGATGGATTGCTGAGCGTCAAAGTAGCGGTCTCGTCTCCTTCAATATCCGCATCATCCTGAATGGTAAAGGTGACTGTACCTGTAGTAGCACCATCCAGAATGGTAATGGTAGCATTGCTTAGGGTATAGTCGGTATTGGCTATACCTGTGCCGCTGATTCCAAGGTCAACCGTTTGATCTCCATCCACTGCCTGAGATACGGTGCCGGTTACTGTAATCACCGTTTGAGCTGCTTCAGTTCCGACATTGGCTGAAACACTCAGATCGACCGTTGGGAAGTCATTGTCAGTAATGGTTACATTCTGGGTAGTGGTAGTGCCCAGAATTACACCTGCAGAAGGATTGCTGATGGTTAATGTGGCTGTTTCAGCTCCTTCAATATCCGCATCATCCTGAATGGTAAAAGTCACTGTTCCCATGGTCGCTCCGTCCAAAATGGTAATGGTAGCATTGCTCAGGGTATAATCCGTACCTGCGATGCCGGTCCCGCTGACTCCAAGGTCAACGGTCTGGCCTCCATCCACCGCCTGAGAAGCAGTGGCAGTTACTGTAATTACCGTTTGAGCTGCTTCTGTACCAGCATTGGCGCTCACACTCAAATCAACCGTTGGAAAATCATTATCAGTAATAGTTACATTCTGAGTAGTGGTGGTGCCCAGAATCACACCCGCTGAAGGATTGCTGATCGTTAAGATAGCTGTCTCCGAGCCTTCAATATCTACATCATCCTGAACAGTAAAAGTAACTGTGCCGGTGGTCTGGCCATCCAAAATGGTGATGGTGGTATTGCTTAGGGCATAATCTGTATTGGCTATACCTGTGCCGCTTACTCCCAGATCGACTGTTTGATTGCCACTAACAGCTTGTGCAGCAGTAGCAGTTACTGTTATGGCGGTTTGGGCTGCTTCTGTACCGGCATTGGCGCTCACACTCAAATCAACTGTAGGCGCAAAACTGTCAGCAACAAATTCAAAGTCATCGACAGCTACATAGCTAATGCTACCAGATGTTTCAAACTCCAGTTCATCAATGGCAAAACCTGCGTTTTCATCCAGCTTGACAAAAGTGAAACCCTGGTTAACAGATTGCTGCGTATTTAAATCTCCTGAAGCAATAACCTTTGTAAACAAGGTGGTTGAAGCGTTCTTACCCCGAATAGTAATAGTACCATTGGTACCCACAATAGAGCAATCTTCTGAAGGGAATAACCAAAGACTCTTTATATAAACTATCTGGCTGTTGGCTACAAGAAAACTACCGGTAAGGTTGTTTGAGCTATTGCAATTCCCCAGATTATCTACAATAAAATCGCTGCCCCCTAAACCAAGGCCTGTAAATTCAGTGACTCCGAAAGTCGAGGCTGTAAAAGTGAAAGTCTGATTGGTCGCTGTGTTGGTGAAATCCGGATCATTATTGGTAAATGACTCGAAAGTCTCAGTAGTGAGCGTAGAGGTTGACGGGTAAATACCAAGGGTAATGTTTGAAGGGCCTATGACTCCCTCTCCATCATCGGTACTAATGGCTATGACATGCTGACCTACCGTTGATGAAGCACTGAAGACAGCATTATTCAAAGCATTATTTACATCCACCAATGGCCCGCTAAGTGTGAGATTTGAAGTTCCATCTCCTGAAACTGTAAGGTTAGTCGTTCCGGAAAGGGTGAAATTCCCACCACCTGCCACGGCAATAGTGACGGACTGGCTATCACCATCTGTATCCGTTATACTGATCAGATTACTATTACCCGAATTGAAGGTAATGTCTGTGGCGTTATCGGAAGATAAAGTCGCATCCTGAATGTTGATTACAGGAGCTGCATTGGCATCTGTTATTACAATGCTCCGGGTAGTAGTTGTTCCCAGTATCAAACCGGTAGACGGGTTACTGATGGTAAGTGTGGCCGTCTCATCACCTTCAACATCTGAGTCATTAAGAATGGTAAAAGTAGCCGTACCTGTAGTTTCTCCGTTCAGGATGGTAATCGTGGTCGCACTGAGGTTATAATCCGTATTGGTAATACCAGTTCCGCTCACTCCTAAGTCAATCGTCTGGTCACCTGAAACTCCGCCCGAGGCAGTAGCAGTCACTGTAATCACTGTACCATCTACTTCAGTTCCTGTATTGGCCGATACTGACAAATTAACATCAGTTGCCCCACAGAGTGTAAAACGCATAATGGGTCTTTGGTTATTAGCCTGACCGATAGTCAACCCCGTACCAGGGGTAGTAGTACTTTGAGCACCTATTGACATCGTATTATCGGTAAATTCATAATTGACGTTAGAAGCGGTTCCGGGTGTGTTGAAGGTATCCGTGACAAATTCAATGACGATATTACTGCTACCATCCCAGACGAATGGATTGTCCAATGTAAAGGTCTGCCAACCTACCGTTGCTGTATTAGGTATATTGCCGGCTTCAATCACAGTGGTAAGTCCGGTGATGTAGGGTTCATTATTTGCTGCAGCAGTTCCTGCAGTGTAGAAATTTTGTGTAGTAGTTCCCATTTTCATAACCAACCCATCTACAGGACTTGTATTTGCACTCGCGAAATTGAGGTCAAGTGCTGTGATCAACCCGGCTCCAGTGACTCCAATCTCATTGAGCTCAGCAGCTGTGACTATATACTGTTTTCGATTACTTCGATTCCCAAAAAAGGTAATCCAATAAGGACCCGATCCATTATTTTGCCCTTCTGCGGTGCCTCTTGTATAGACTCCGGATGCACTACAGTCCTCATCAGTAATAAGAATGTCTTCCGTAGTGTTGGTTCCCAGCGTCAAACCTACCGAAGGGTTGCTCATGGTAATTGTAGCCGTTTCTGCTACTTCATTATCAGCATCGCTTTGAATGGTAAAGGTTGCTGTGCCGGTAGTCTGCCCGTCCAGAATGGTGATGGTGGAAGTGCTCAGCGTATAGTCAGCCCCGGTAATACCGGTTCCAGATACACCAAGATCCACCGTCTGATCTCCTGACACTGCCGCTGAAGCAGTGGCGCTTACCGTAATGACGGTCTGATCTACTTCTGTTCCGGTATTAGCAGACACACTCAAATTCACTTCCTGTGCAGAAGTTGTTGTAGTAAAGGTTTTAACAGTTCCATAGCTGGTACCAACTCCATTGATGGCATAAGCTGCAAAAGAGTACTGCGTACCCCCTGTTAAGCCAGAAATAGTTTTGCTAAAGCTACCAGTAGCAGTGCCGTTGGCGTCTTTGGTCACACCCGTACCGTTTATCTGTGGATTGGCATTGGTAGCATTTGGGGCATATACTACTCCTCTTTCGCTCACCAAAAAGCCACCACCAGAAGTCACCTCCCCTCCCAGGTCTGCAGAAGTATCCATGATATTAGCAGCATCTGCCGTAGTCAGGCTTGAAAGTACTGCTGAAGCCTCTTCTGTATTGTAATGTACCACAACACTACTTAATCTATTATTAGCAGAAAGAATAAAAGGATAGTCGATTGCTGTCCCCCCTCTGATTTCTAAATTAGCATCACTAGCCAGTAAGTCATTGTTAGAACTTCCATTTGAATAGGTAACAAACCCTAGCGTTGTAGTAAAAGTGAGATAAAATCCATAGGTCTGACTTGCCGGAATAGTAAGATCTATGGGGATAGGAATAGAAGTAAGCTCAGTCGAAGTAGGGTTATTGTTATTCGGGTTCAGCCCTGAGACACTCCCCACTAAGGTCCAATCTCCAGAAGTAGTTTCGGACCCCACGAAACCTCCGGCTTTGTAGTAAATTTCAAAGGTTAATGGTGTTGAGCCGGCTAGTGTATGATCAAAACTATTGATTGTAATTTCATTCGTAGTCGTAATATTGAACATGATACCCCGCTGATTGTTATTTGGAGAACTCGCTGTACTGGGCAGATCGGTATAAGCGGTTCCTGACCCTCCGCTATCATTATCAGTGATGCTCACTGATTGTGAAACCGTTGTCCCAAGAGTCAATCCCACTGAAGGGTTGCTGATGGTAAGTGTTGCTGTTTCAGTACCCTCATTATCCGAATCATCCTGAACGGTAAAAGTGACTGAGCCAGTGGTGGCACCATCAAGAATTGTGATGGAAGTATTGCTTAGGGAATAATCCGTACCAGAGATACCAGTGCCAGAGATACTCAGGTCAACGGTTTGGTCGCCAGATACTGCTGCCGAAGCCGTAGCAGTCACTGTAACTATGGTTTGATCTGCTTCAGTGCCGGTTGTGGCTGAGACACTCACATCAACCGATGGGAAGTCATTATCGGTAATGGTAACCATTTGTGTAGTCGCTGTACCCAAAGTCAAACCGGCAGAGGGGTTGCTGATGGTTAGAGTAGCCGTCTCAGTTCCTTCCGAGTCCGCATCGTCCTGTATGGTAAAAGTGACTGAACCGGTAGTTTGTCCATTGAGAATAGTAATCGTACTGTTGCTCAGTGTATAGTCTGTACCTGTAATCCCGGTTCCGCTCACTCCCAGGTCAATGGTTTGGTCACCCAAAACAGCAGCATCGGCAGTAGCGGTTACCGTAATTGCGGTTTGATCGGCTTCGGTACCTGAATTAGCACTTACTGATAGGCTTACCTCGGGTGAAGATTGAAAATCCATTCTCACGATAGGTCGGGTAGTGGATTTTACTCCTGCAACATAGGAGCATCCATCAGCTTCACCAGCAGCAAAATCATAAAGATACAGTGCCCGAGTATCAGAACCTGTTGTTGAAGAAGACATAAAGAATGGTTTGTCAGTTTGCAAATCAGGGGTACAGAACTCCACGAGTATATTGCTTACACCATCCCAAAGGAATCCATCCATCCCAGGCTCATTGATAGGAAACTCTACCCAGGCAAAACTAGGGGGAAACATAAATGCTGCAGGTGGGGCAACCGTTGCATAGGTTGCTACTTGTGTAAGACCTGTTTCAAAATCCCAACGATCTTCAGGAACAGTTTGAGTGGGTGCCCCCTCCCCCAGAGAAGTCAATCCCGTACAGCCCATTTTCATGGTAAGATTAGTAACGGTATTGGCCGGGTTAGTCCCGAATGTGTACTTAAACCAAAGGGATGAAATTTTACCACCTCCTGTAAACCCCGCTGCATTAAGTTCGGCTGCCGTGTATAAAAACTGAACACGACCTCTTCGATCACCTGAGGTAGCCTCACCAAAGTGCATGGTAGCAGAAGAGGTCAACCCTTCGGTCTCATCACCGATAACTACTGAAGTAAGGCTACCTGGGTAAGCCTGATTAGTAGGTCCGCAGACTTGCAAATCATTGTCCGTAATTGTCACATTTTGTGTGGCCGTACCTAATGTCAATCCTGTTGAAGGATTACTGATAGTGAGTGTGGCGGTTTCCACTCCTTCTGCATCAGCATCATCCTGAATCGTAAAAGTAACGGAGCCTGTAGTCTGACCATTCAAAATGGTAATAGTAGCATTGCTTAAAGTATAATCTGTACCCGCAATCCCTGTTCCGCTTACTCCCAGGTCAACAGTCTGATCTCCGGATACTGCAGCAGAAGCAGTGGCGGTTACTGTAATCGCTGTACCATCCGCTTCAGTACCCGCAGTGGCTGAAACACTTAAGTCTACTTCAGGGTTCGAACCACCTGCACTCCCCATTACCTGAATGTTATCAAATCTCCAGAGTTCAGTTGCCGTCCAGCTCACACAGGATATTCTCCACTCTATTGTGTTGCCTATCCCGGATGAAATGGTAGTAGCATAACTCTCTGTTCCTCCGGCTATATCACCTATCTGGATCATACTTCCAGGCGCTTCAGTTATCGTGGCCACACAGCTTTCTTCAGAAACTTCCTGCCAGCCCCCCCCATCGATTCTGTATTCCAGCTTTACCCAGTCGATACATGTGCTGCCCGATCCACTACAATCGTCACAGGCTTCCATGGTGCCATCTTCGGATAAGTCCATGGTAAAATCAATGCTGCTATAACCGGTAGTATTGATGGTCCCGGTGGTCCAGTTGGCAGCAGGACTATTCGGATCCTGGGCTTCCAGGAGCCCTCCGACTACTTTGAAGTAATCCGTAGTGGCCAATGCACCAGGCGTTAAGGCTGTCCAGGAGACTCCTCCTGTATTATCCAGTCCGGTGGTAGCATCTTCGGCCTCGTCAAAGGTTTCTGAAAAAAGGAGAGTTCCGGCATGCATGGTGGGAGCAGCAGAAGTACCCATTAGTGCAAGATTCACCGGGATGTCCATTGCAACATCCGTCAGATTCAGTACTCTAGTGCTTGTCTCCTCATGAACTATGGCAGGATGATAGACTTCTGTTTCACTTGCTCTTATCCCTTCAGCCGATAGGGTTTTACCCTCATTACTCACAGAGATCAGGTTTAAGGCAAGCACCCCCAACCAGCCAAGAAAACGAACAAGAGGGAGTCTTTTCTTATGAGATTTCTTAATAGGTTCCAATAGCAGTTTTTGATATTTCTTATTACCAATTGACCGTTAATACCTTCACAGCAAAGAAGGTTACTCCTGTTCAGTGAAATTAGATGAGGGACCTGCTCCAGCCTTAACTCAGAATTGACATTCTTTGACAGATTTCAGGCAAAACAGCTTATTAGGCCATCTCAACCACTTTTCTCTGGATGTCGGTACCGGATGACTTCTGTATAAGTCATCCCGAAGACTACCTGATTTCATTAAACCGATTAGGCTTTTTCCTATCGTAAAAAGCTTCGATATCCTCTCGTTAGCGAGATGGGTAAGATTAGGTACAGAGAGGGTCTGCATCCAATTTTGAGGGTCATACAAACCTTATCACGAAGAGATTTATATGAAAAAGAGCTATTAAATGCTATTGATATACTGGTAGATGTCAGTGTTCTTACCTGGCCCCAGTTTCTTTTTCAACCGATAGCGGGCTACCTGAACACTGGAGGGACTAATGTTCATGAGGCGGGCAATCTCTTTGGTAGACAAGCCCATTCTTATATAAGCACTGTGTTTTTCCTCGGTTTGAGACAGGTCGGGATGTTTGGTTCGAAGCTTATCAAAAAACGAGGTATGTACTTGCTCAAAGTGAGCTTTAAAAGTGTTCCAAGCCTTATCTATCGTTTTCTGATTTCCAATGAGATTAAGGATTTCTCTGACACTCTCTTTAGGGAATTCTTTGCTTCCGTGGAGGCTTTTCTGAATTTTTTGCTCAAGTTCCTGCAGCGCATCATTTTTCTGAGTCATCTGAAGGGTCAGGGAGGCCAGTTCTCTCTGCTTATGATGCACCTGCTCTTCGAGGCGGTCATTCTCTGCCTCTTTTTTGCCCTTTTCAAGCTCCGGCAGTTTCACCTGATCTTCTAATCGCGCCTCCTGTTCTGCCGACAGTTTTTTTCGCAATTGAAACCTGTTGTACATGAGAACAAGCAAAACGACAAATACCAGTGCCAAAAATAAGAGAATGTTTCGCTGTGTTCGTTGGGCTTCATTTTCAAGAGTGAGTGACTGGTTTTGGGCCCGCTGAAGTGTTAGCTGAGCTTCCTTCTTTTCTGTCTCATAGCGAGCTTTCAGATTCTCGGAAATCTCAAGGCGTTCTTTTTCGAAATAGTTTTCGATGCTCTGATGCAGGCTATCATAGTACAGGCTGACTTGCTCAGCATCATTTTCATGGACGTAGTACCTGGCCAGAAGCTCGTAGCCTTCTTGAATATATGCACCGGACTCCAGATGTTTTACTATCTCCAACCCTTCCAGGATCATTGGGTTCACCCTGTCCCACCTATCGGTTTCCATATACAATCTGGCCTTTACAAGCAAGGTAGCCGCATAGAGTTCTTCATAGTCAGTTTCTTTGAGAATGCGAAGGGCGAGATTGGCTGAAGCTTCCGATTTGGCATACTCACCATTTCTTAAATAGACATACACCAAATTTGAATGACATATACCTACCCCCTGCTCATTACCGATTTTGGCCATGGCGGGTATAGCCCTCAGAAAATACGCCTGAGATTCTCCTGGACAAATCTTCCTCTTCCCGCACTAAAAGCCGATCAAGGGCTTGTAAAACTTTGTTAGCGCTATCTGTAGCCAGGGTTTCGGGTACATCAGAGCATCATAGCCATCTTCGCGAGTTTGAGCCATAAGATTTAAGCAGCAGAAAGTAAAACAGAGGAAGAGTAACCCCTTATGGTCAAGGTATTTTAAGTATACATTTTTCACCACGCCTTCATCCTGCTTAGCTCTTAAAAATCTGTGATTATCTCAAATCAATACTTTATCCAACCTTCTTAATACCGTATTCTGAAGGGAGGCAGTTGTATTCATTAAAAAATGCTTTCGAAAAGTACGACAGGTTTTCGAACCCTACATCATAGGCTACTTCACTGACCGACCTTGCCTGAGATGAGAGCAACTGGGCTGCCTTATCCAATCTGAATTTTCTCAAATACTCGTTGGGAGAATAGCCGCTGATACTCTTGAGTTTTCTGCGCAATTGGGTATCGCTTACCCTCAAAGCATTGGCCAGGTCGGTAACCGTAAGCCCTGATTCCCTATAATTGGCTTCGAGGCATTGCTTCAGGCCATCCAGAAACTGCTTTTCTCTTGAACTCACCTTAATCTCTTCAGGTTTCAGGTCTATCACCTCTTTGGCATAAATCTCACGAAGTTTCTTTCTGTTCGCCCTCAACGCATTCAATACCGTTTTCAATTCATCTGTATCGAAAGGCTTGGTCAGATAGTTGTCCACTCCCTGTTCGTAGCTCTCTATACGGCTGGCACGGGAGGTCTTGGCCGTGAGCATGACAATTGGAATATGACTGGTCTGCAATGTGCTTTTAATACGTTTACTAAACTCGTAGCCATCCATTACCGGCATCATGGCGTCACAAATAATGATATCCGGCACCTCCTTTTTTGCCAGTTTAAACCCTTCTTTACCGTTTTCCGCCTCGATCAGATTGTATTCAGCAGCCAGCAAGGTTCGGATATAAGACCGCATGTCGTCATTGTCTTCCACGAGCAGTAACAACTCACGCCCCTCTCTATGAGTTGTTTCCGTAGCAGGAGTCTCTTTATTGGCCGTCTCTAAAGATATCTCATCAGATATTTCGGTTTCATTTATCTCTTGCGTGGGCCAAAGCCCCGCGTTCAATGGCAATTCAAGGCTAAAGCTGGTTTCAAGATCATTACTGGAAACCTTAATATCTCCTTTCAGGAGCGTAACCAGTTCTCTGACCAAAGCCAGGCCTACTCCGCTACCGGAATGACCTGTCTGTTCTACCTGATAAAACCTATCAAAAACCCGAAGTAGCTGATCCCCGGAAATCCTGCTTCCGGTATTACTGACAGTAAAAACGAGTTGCTGTGATTTTTCATTAAAGTCAACTAAACACCTGATTTCGCCTCCTTTTGGTGTAAATTTAATAGCATTGGAAAGCAGGTTATTGACAATTTTGCTCAGCATTTGCTCATCATAGCAACCCTTAAAATGGTCGTGACTCTGCTTCAGCGACAAGCTTACTCCTTTTGACTCAGCCAGAGAATCAAAGGATGAAATAAGCAATCTCAGTTGACTCCCCACATCTCCTTTAATGATGACAGGAGTCATTTTACCCGCCTCTAATTTCTGGATATCCAGAAGTTCGTCTACCAGGCCTCTTAGTTTGGACAGGTTATCTGCCAGCAAACCAGTCATTTTCTCATCAGGATACTTTTTGAGTAGCTCTTGTGCAGGCCCATACATCAGGGTCAAAGGAGTGCGGATCTCATGAGAGATATCTGTGAAGAAGCTTGTCTTCAGATCATCGAGCTCCTGCAGTCTTCGGTTCTGATCTGCTTCCGTTAACAGTGCCTGTTCAGCCTCAAACTTCCTGCGTTCTGTTTGTCTGAAGATCTTCCCGAGGAAAATAATGAATACCAGTATTTCGGCCACAAAAAAGGCAAAAGCCAGCGCAAAAATACCATTGAAGCTAAAGTGTGTCAGCACCCTCACCATAATCAGCAGATTACTCACAAGCCCCAAAAGCAGGGGAATCGAATAGTACTTGTGAATGTTGAGTTTTTTATAGCCGAAATAACCATAGAGCGCCAGAGCATAGGCTCCGGATATTACCGAAAACGACATAGAAGCTTTGACCCAATACCACTGATAGTCGTAGGTACTGATCATAATCAGTACAAAGGCGCCTATAAGAATCGCATAACCAAGTCTGCCTATCCAACGCTTTACCTGATCCAAAGCAAGTGTCTTCAGTGCAAAAAGTAGCAGACACAGAGGCATGATCGTATAGAAGATATGATTGATTCTGGCGATCACTTCCGGATCATCTGAAAAGAGTGGCCCGGTCACATTGCCAAGACTCCAGAAACCAATGGTTTTCATGAAAATAATGGCTGAATAAGATCTGAACAGTTTGTCACTGATGATAGAGAAACTGAGAATCCCGATGAGTAGCAGCCTGAAAATCAACATACCATTGACTAAGGCCTGGGTATCATGGTCTCCTATTTCTGATTTTTTGAAACCAGACAGAGAATAGGCTCTTAAAAAACCGAAATGTCCTCTACGACTTTTTAGCCTGAAGTAGATAGTTCTGCCCCTTCCCTTTGGCAGACCGAAGTGAAAAACCGGTTCCTGAGAATAAAGGCGGGTATCTTTTTCCTCAGCCATATTATAATGCTCCTCGCCTCTGATCTGACCTGTCTCTGCATCAAGAGAATAAAAGCTCAGCTCCTCCAGGACGGGATTATCCCAATGCAAAACCCAGTCGCTATTATCCGACCTTTCATTGACCAGGTTTAACCTTACCCAGAACACACTGTTGGTAAAGGGAAAAACAAATTCGTCTTTTCCATTCTGCCGGAAGTCAAGGTTATCAAGATCGCTTAGCCCAAGCACTCCGGAAGGATCCTCCAGTACCTCCATATTGGCTGAAATATTCAATGTCTCACCAAAAGCTTCTGAGATATCGACAGTCTGACTGAAAGTCACTGTTGACACAAACATCATAATACCCAGAACTGTTGGTGTAAAACCTTTCCTAGACATGTTGAAATTTAATATTTATCGATAGTAAAATCCTTTAAGGATATTCAAAAAATCTATCGCCTGACTTTGAGTTTTGGTAAGTCTCAAACATACAAAATTTAGCATATACAGTCCCCCCAGACAACCTTAACACTTTTCAAATGGGTCGTATATCCGACTGTATTTTCCGCAGTTGAAAGCCTCTTTTGCAATCGTTTGCCAAAACCGACAAAAAAGTCAGAAAAAGGGCTCAAAAAGACTGCGACAGCTTGTTTTTCGCCTCAGAGATTCTCTAACTTCGCGCATCAGAAAAGCAAGCCAGATGAGCACAAGAAAAGAGGTCGATTTACTGGGAGAATTGGAAATTGACAATAGTCATTACTACGGTATTCACACCCAAAGAGCCGTTGACAATTTTCAGATTTCAAACGCTAAAATTGGTGACTTCCCCTTTTTCGTGAAAGGCATGGTGATCACGAAAAAAGCATGTGCCCTGGCCAACAAGGAAATCGGCACCATTGAGGCAGACAAGGCAGATATGATCATTGAAGCCTGCGACCTGATCCTGGCGGACATTGATAAGTATTCGGTTTATTTTCCTTCTGATGTTTTTCAGGGCGGTGCGGGTACTTCGGTAAATATGAATACCAATGAGGTGATCGCCAATGTAGCCCTGGAAATCAAGGGTTATCAAAAAGGACGTTATGATATCCTCCACCCCAACGACCACATTAACAAATCGCAGTCCACCAACGATGCCTACCCCACCGGTTTTCGGGTAGCCGTGTATTATTACATCAGCCATTTGCTTGAGCAGATCGACTACCTGAATGCTGACCTGGATAAAAAGGCCGATGAGTTTAGTGAGGTGCTGAAAATGGGGCGTACTCAGCTGCAGGATGCCGTACCCATGTCTATGGGAGATGAGTTTGCCGCCTGGTCGGCTAATCTGAATGAAGAGATCAAGAGCCTGACCAGAACGAGAGATTTAATCCTGGAAGTAAACCTGGGTGCCACGGCCATTGGTACCGGGGTGAATGCTCCGAAGGGATTTACAGACATCTCCATTGCCTTCCTGGCAAAACTTACCGGTGCTGATTTTATCAAAGCACCCAACCTGATTGAGGCAACCTCCGATACAGGAGCTTATGTAATGATTTCCGGGGCTTTGAAGCGCACGGCTGTAAAGCTGTCAAAAATCTGCAATGATCTGCGATTGCTGTCTTCCGGCCCCAGGTGCGGATTGAATGAGATTAATCTGCCGGAGATGCAGGCGGGTTCTTCCATTATGCCAGCCAAGGTAAACCCGGTGATTCCCGAGGTAGTCAATCAGGTTTGTTATAAGATCATCGGCAATGACGTGACCATCTCTTTTGCCGCAGAGGCCGGTCAGCTACAGCTAAATGTAATGGAACCTGTGATCGCCCAATGCCTGTTCGAATCGGTGGAGCTGCTCTCCAATGCCTGTACCACCCTGGCCGATAAATGTATTCGCGGTATTACTGCCAATGCAGAGCATACCCAAAACATGGTCTATAACTCAGTAGGCTTGATCACCTTTCTGAATCCTTTTATCGGCCACCATATGGGTGATGTTTTGGGCAAAGAGGCCGTAGCCACCGGAAAAACCATTCGTGAGCTGGTACTGGAAAAAGAGCTGCTTTCTGAAGAAGAATTGGATCGTATTCTCAGTGTTCAAAACCTGATGCATCCGCAGTATCAGGCAGCTTTACATAAGTGATACTCATATTTATTTATTAGATCACCAAATCAAATCCCGGAATCATAACAAACAAATTCGACAATATTTGATTCTGGATCTTTGATAAATATCGATCTCCATTTAACCCATTCGAATACCCTGGTTACATACTCAAATTTATTCTTCTTACACAGCATCAGTATTTCTTCATAATCTGACTTTTCGATTTCGAGGGCGAAATGATGTAATGTGGTATTCTCAGGCATTATAGCCTTCAACTCCTCATTAAAGGCAGTTAGGTTATTCCTTGCAAATAAGGCTAAGACCTGAGTATGGCCACTGGTACCATCTGCAATTTTGAAAAAAGTAAAATCCTCAGATTCATTCATTAATTCAAACCCTATAGCTTTCAAATAGAAGTTTTTCATTAATTCCATATCATTTACCCGCAGCACAATTTCTCCTAAGCCCTTAATTTTATGTCCAATCATTTTGTCAAATTGCTTACAACACATTTGTACTAGAAAGTAGCCTAAAAGTTATTGAATAACCTACGGGGGTCATAATCAAAACAAGCAACCATAGCTTCTTTTTGATTCTCCTAAGGCTCAGAATTTGAACGTTCAGGTTGCCAGAAAACCTCCGTCAACGGTGAGGTTTGTTCCGGTTACCCAGGAAGCGGAATCGCTCAGGAGGTACATAACTGCTGCCGCAATATCATCCGGAGCACCGATACGTTTCATGGGTAACTTTGCGGCAGTTTCTTTCAGGATTTCATCTGGATTGTCAAAAGCCTGTACCGAATTATGAAGCAAAGGCGTTTCAATCTGAGCCGGAGAAACCATGTTGATTCGTATCTCAGGTCCATAATCAAGGGATACCTGCCTGACCAGTGAGGGCAATGCTCCTTTTGAGGCTGTATAGGCCGGATGATTGGGGAAAGCGTGAGAAGCAGCCACACTACCAATGATGACAACACTACCACCTCCGCTTTTTATCATTTGGGGAAGGGCATATTTGAGCAGATAGAATACAGCACTCAGGTTGGTGGCAATGGTATCCTCCCAGTCGACCAGTGAAAGCTGGTCCAGCTTACCAATTCCCAGCTGACCCGCACACATCACTACCTGATTTAACTCACCAAATTGCTCTAAAGCCTGATTTACGAGCGCTTCGTTAGCGTCCGGAGATTTGATATCACCTGATACAAAATGGGCATTAGCTCCTAATTCACTGACCAAAGCCCCTCCTCGTTCAGGGCTGCGTCCACCCAATATGAGCTTTGCTCCTTTCTTATAGAGTGTCTTCGCTATACACTCTCCTATACCGCTGGTAGCTCCGGTGATAATGGTTCTCTTATTCTCAAACATGTCTCTAAAATCTGTGAGTCTTAATGACTAAATACTCTGTCATACCATGGGCAGGGTTACAACTCAATTCGGAAGATACCTCCCACCTTTGTGATTTATAAAGGTAGTGGTAAAGAGACTACCTAAGAATCATTTTCAGAGGATTTGAAACACATTAGCTTGTACAGGGACGTCCATGTGACAGGAAATTCATATCCGGAAGAAATTACTCTACAAGTCCAGATAGTTTCTCAATTCAATGCCGCGTCATACGTTGCTCATCTGGTTTCTTACGAGGAAATAGGTGATGGTGAGCAAGAGCAGCAATACTAGCCCAATCAAAACACCAATGCCTGACCAGCGTTTCTGTCTGGTTCGTTCAAGGTCGGTAAGCGGCATAGAGTTCCTATTTCATTTCTTTTCCAGATACAACCCTACGGCCATCCCTATTGGCAAGCCTACAAGGAAGCCAAACGCTATATTGCCTAATATGAAACCCAATGGAACACTAATGGGCAAACCCATGGCAATACCCAAACCCACATAATAGCCTTCCTTATGTTTTTTCTCTGTAATCATCATTTTAATGTTTTTGTTACCTACCCGGACTTACCCTCGGCAGAGAACTGACTCTTTAAATATTTCGATTCCTTCTACCAAGCTAATGCGAAAGAAGAGCGACTGACTATTCCTTACAATCAGATTGCGCTTACTATTACCTCTGTAAAGCCCTATTTCCCTTTCTGCTGACGGTATAAGCCAGCTCCCAAGAATATCATGGTAAATACCAGGCTAAGTAAGCCGTCAATCCACCTTCCATCAACGAATTGATAGAGTGAAATCAGCAAGGCCAGGAAACCCAACAGGTAGTATATCCGGTAAAGCAATAGTGAACTCATTTCCTTTGCGCTCTATAGCTTCTAAAGGTCAAATACAGGTCGATAAGTACAAAGACCAAAAACGCATAGCCTACGTAGTATTTCCAACTCCCGATATCCTCCGGTCTTATCAGTACGGTGTTTAGCAAGCCCACTATTATAAAGGTGAGCATTCGAATAATCGTCCAGATCATCTTAGGTTTTTTCATTGTCTTTTTGTTTTAAGTTCTCATGGCATCAGGCACTTGCCTGGCCCTAATTATCACCTGATCCTCTTTTACCTGTACAGCAACAGCAATAAGATCAGTATCCCGATTAGCATTAGCATGAAGAACATAATGGTATATTTTAGTTTACTCTTTCGCTCATCTTCTATCTGAACCGCTGCCATATACTCATCATCAATAAACTGAATACTGGCACCTAGTTCACTGACTTGTTTCTTGTAAAATGGCCACTGACCTATGATTGACACCCCATAAGCCACGGCCAGAAAAGCGTAAGTCAGTGGATCATTAAGTGGGTTTTGAGCCTGAATGCCATCATATTTAAAATAGTGGTACAGCAAAAAACCCGTTAGCACAAACAAGGGATTTGACAGCGCCCCGAAATAGAGAAATTTTTTATAGGTCTCTCTGAGGAATGAAAGCTGATGCTTCAGGTTGTCGATCACGGCATCGATTTCCTTGATCCGGGCAAGCCTTTTCACGAATCTAAGTTCTACCCAAATCAGGACCATGGTGAAAGCCAGCATAAGACTCACAACCAACAGGTGCAGAGGCTCTTCAACCAACGAAAGCAAAAAACCCAGCCCCATGGCCACAATAGTTTTGTAGCCAATATCAAAGATCATAGACAAGCGCCCTGTTCTTGAGGTTTCCCTGGACTTCTTCTTTCTATAAGCCTGGATATCAGCAAGGGTATAGACAGTCCTGTTCGGCATGTTTTCCTGCCCGTTTTTCCAGATATGTTTTAGATCTACTGATTCCATCTTATTGAATGCCTTCTTTTTCAGAAGCCTTAATCATCTTTTCCAGTTTTCTTTTCAAACGCACCAGCCTCACACTCACATTTGATTTGGTAATTCCCATAATCTCAGAAATCTCCTCATAGGATTTCTCTTCCAGATATAGCAATACAATCGCCCTTTCTACCGGCTTGAGCTTATTGATCCCCCTATACAAAGCCACGAATTGACTCTCCAAACCCTTATCAGTCAAATCGCTTTGAGCCGGCTCTGGAACATCCTCGGTATAGAGTACACGACTTTTTTTGTGCTTCCTGACCCTGGATATTGCCGTGTTGAGGCTAACCCTGTAAATCCAGGTAGAAACTTTGGCTTTGCCCTTAAAGGATGCCAGACCCTTCCATAGATTGAGGGTTATTTCCTGAAAGAGATCATCACGGTCTGCCTGGGTACTAGCGTAAACATTACAGACGCTGATAATCAGAGATTGATTTTCATAAATCAATCTCTCAAAATCCCGATCTGATACTCCTTGTAACATGTTATTTTTTGTGCCTCATTTAGTTAGACTCATACTACCTCCGATAACTACACTTTTTCAGAACTATCTTTTAGCTTCTGCCAAACAGGGCTGAATTCGACTATCCACGCCAGTAAGAAACAATGAAGGTTCCCAGAGAAACCCCGCTCTTCTAAGTTCACATAGCATATTGACATTATACATGACCCGGGTCAACGAACGCATTGATAATGATCAGGGCTTTTGGCCCGCATTTATGGCTTAATTTTAACTCATCACCTGAAAGCCCCTGTACCAGTCTAATCGGAAAGCAGTACCGAATCGTAGAATATTCGGCATTCGGTTAAGCAAGATAAAATCGCCATTTTTATAAACAGCCGACCGAAATAAACATGGATACCAAGCGCAGAGATCTATTGAAGTTATTGCCTTTGGGGGCAGCCTTCCCCTGGCAGCTTATGAACGACCTGGTCGATGGCACCAATCAACCCAATCCCGGACTAAAGCAAGACCTTGAACAGCTCTACAAAAAGGCAATGATCATTGATGGACTGGTCATCCCACGCGGCTGGGATGAGGATTCGTTCAAGGCACTGACCAAGTCTGGTTATACAGGCTTCAATGCTTCCCTGGCCTCCGGAAATCTAAAAGTAGCATTGGCGGCACTGGCCGACTGGAGAAAACGGGTGAAAGAAAATTCGGATAAGCTTATTCATGCCACAACTGCCCGGCATTTTGTAGAGGCAAAGAAAGAAAACAAGACTGCCGTTATGTTTGGCTTTCAGAATGCCACCATGATTGAAAAGTCAATTGATAACATTAATACCCTCTATGATGCCGGTACTCGTTGGATACAGTTGACCTACAATCAAAGAAACCTGCTGGGCGATGGCTGTACTGAACGGACCAATGCCGGACTTTCTGACTTTGGTATTGAGGCCGTAGAGCGGATGAACGAGCTGGGCATTGTGGTGGATCTCTCGCACTGTGGCAGGCAGACCACGAATGATGGGATAAAATTCAGCAAGACCGGAGCCAGTCTGAACCATACCATGTGTGAGGCCCTCTACAAAAATCACCCAAGAGCCAAAACAGATGCACAGATCAAGGCCATGGCAGACAAAGGTGGGGTCATCGGCATTATTTGTCTGGGCTATATGATCGGCCCCGACCCCGGAGGAGAGACTACTTTAGATTCCTATGTTGACCATATAGACCATGCTGTGAAAATAGCCGGCATCGATCATGTGGGTGTAGCGGCTGACTTTGCCATACAGGGCCTGGAAGCAGACGGAGCTACCCGTGAAAACTGGTATGTGCCGCGCCTCACCCGATTCAAGCCTTCCTATCAGGTACGCTGGCCTCCCTGGATTCCTGAGCTGGACAAACCCAATCGCTACAGGTCTGTTGCCAGATTGTTACAGAAGCGAGGTTATAGCTCAGGAGATATTGAAAAAATTCTGGGTCAGAACTGGCTTAGGTATTTCAGAGAAACACTGAAATCCTAAAAAAAATATATCAACCCTTATTGTTCGACCTATGAAGCATGGCGTTTTTTTGATTCTCGTACTGATGATGTACGGCTGCTCTTCTCCTTCCCCAAGCTGGGAAGATATCAATGAAGAGGGTGCCTTTCTGGTATACCGAAGGCAATCGCAGATAGGAGAAGAAAGCTTTAGCATTACCTCAACCAAAGACTCCATTATTGTCCGGTCTCTACAAGGTGAAAACGAGCGAGGTCGAATCACGGGCGTTCAGGCTGAATTACACCTGGACATGGACCTGTCGCCTACCTACTATGTAAACCAGCGCATTGCCAATGACGATACGACCAATATTTTCAAACTGGAAGTAAGACCTGATCAGGTTTCGGTATGGGAAAAACACTTTGAGGTTAGCACCTCAGCCACTCCCCCGACATTTTTTCCGGTACATAGCAATATCCCTGCTGCTATGGAAATGATGCTGTATCACTACTATTTCAGGCAAGGCCAACCGACTGGCATCACCACCTTACCCAGGGGTGAAGTTTCGATTGTTCACAAAGGACAGGATATAGTAGAGATCAAAGGCGAGAAAATTACGCTTGATCGCTACGTGGTCGAAGGTATCAACTGGGGTGGTCGCACCATCTGGCTTGATGAAGACAAAAATCTGATCGCCCTGGTAAAAGCCAATACTCAAATCAGAGAGTTGGTGAGAAAGGGCTATGAAGAAGCGCTGCCGATTTTCATAGCCGGTAATGTAACCGAACAAATGAATGCCCTCTCTGATTACACAAGAGATCTTAAGGGAGATCAACCTGAGCTTACGGCTTTGGTAGGAGGCGATGTGATTGACGGATTAAGCGACATCACCCAAAAAGACATGACCGTCATTATTGAGGATGGTAGAATCAAGAGTATCAAAAGCCGTCTGCAAACAGGGATACCCGAGAATGCACGCGTCATAGATGTGAGTGGCAAAACCCTGATGCCCGGTCTGTGGGATATGCATGCACATTCCAATCAGGTGCAATGGGCACCGGCCTATCTGGCAGGAGGGGTAACTACCATCCGCGATAATGGTAACGAAATTGAATTTGCCACTGCCTTTAGAGATGCTATCGCTATGGAGGGTGCCCTGGGTCCCGATATTTTACTTGCCGGAATGACGGATGGTGCCGGCATAATGGGAAATGGCGTGATCAGAGCCACTACCCCGGAGGAAGCACGTGAGGTGGTCGCCATGTATTGTGACAAGGGCTATAAACAAATCAAGATTTACACTTCTATAGAACCGGATGTTTTGAAGGTGCTTGCCGAAGAAGCTCATAAAAGGGGCATTACCCTTACAGGACATGTGCCAAGAGCAGTAGGGAATACCATCGCAGCAGTAGAAAGCGGAATGAACCAATTAAGTCACCGGGCCTTATTTCTATCACTTTTATTCCCGGATAAAACTACCACAGAACTGGGGAGAACTTACCTGGCAGACAGCGAGTTAAGCACGGATCAGATTGATAGGGCGACAGCCTTTTTCCTAAAGCACAATACAGTTTTAGACCCGACCATAGCCCTGAATGTGGTAAGGGGTCTATCCAGGGGGCTGCCTGTAGAAACCGTAGAGCCAGATGCCGGAAGAATCGCCTATGAATTATTTGAAGGCAAAAGATTTCGAGCCGGTCTGAGTCCTGCCCGCGCAAAACGAGCTCAGGAAGATTATACCATCGCCATGAAAATTATTGGAGACATGTATAGAGCAGGTGTGCCCATCGTAGCAGGAACAGATAACGTGGTTCCCGTATACAGCCTCTACCTGGAAATAGAAACCTATCACAAACTGGGTGGACTCACTCCTTTGGAAGCCATAAAAACGGCTACTATCATACCCGCCAGAGCGATGGGTCTCGATTCAGAAACCGGAACTCTGGAAGTTGGTAAGGAAGCTGATATTGCGATTCTGGAGAAAAATCCTCTGTTAAATATTGAATATTTAAGGACCGTTTCGGCAGTGGTTACCAATGGAAATTACTACAAAAGCACCCCGCTATGGAAGGCCGCTGACTTCAAAGCCCGGGAGGATTGACCTGCTGAGAAATATGGATTATAAATTTTACCCTAACCAAAAACCAACCTCATGAACAAAGTTATCCCTCGTCATTTCACATACCTGCTTATTGCCATTTTACTCACAGGTTGTGCTCAACAATCTCAACAAAATAAAGAAGCACCTGAGACCCCCGAGGCAGGGTATGATCCGGAGGCCCGACTCGCAGAATTGGGGATTACTCTCCCTTCTCCCCCACAACCTGTAGCCAACTATGTAAATGGAGTGCGAACTGGCAACCTGATCTTTCTGGCAGGCAAGGGACCCAAAAGAGCCGATGGTTCTGAGCTGACCGGCAAGCTGGGCGTAGACATTACCATTGAGCAGGGTTACGAAGGGGCAAGACTTACCGCTATCAATCAAATGGCGGTATTAAAAGCCATGCTGGGGGATTTGAAGAAAGTAAAGCGCATTGTGAAGGTATTGGGTATGGTCAACTGTGATCCCTCATTTGTAGAGCAGCCTGCCGTAATCAATGGCTTTTCTGATCTTATGGTCGAGGTTTTTGGTGATCGTGGCCGTCATGCCAGGGCAGCAGTAGGCATGGCCTCACTTCCCAGGGCTCAGGCGGTAGAGATAGAGCTGGTGGTGGAGGTTTATGAGTAATCATAGCCAATACCTTCACAATACACAAAGTCACACCATGTGATAGAATTCAACTGCTATCTTTTCTGATTGTATGATACACAGTGCCAAATAACAACTTAAGCATAAACCCGACATGTTATTTTGCCATAAGTGTATTTCGATATCTCTCAGTTTGACAATGATTTGGGTATTTACGTAGCAGGTTTGGCCTATATCTATAACCTCTCTACTATTAGAGCTTTGATCATGAAAAACCACGCCTTAAACGAATCAAATATTAAAGTTGACACGTGCTGACAGGCCATCAAAATCTATAAAGGGGTTCCTGTTGCCCTGTACCTCATGAATAGTCTGATTTCTATGTAACTCGTAAAGGTCGTCCTCCCGATTTACAGGAAATTCTTCGTCCCATCTTCTTAGCAGATCAATATCGTCAGCAGTGTAAGCACTAATCTCACCGGGATAACGTACTAAAAAGTATAGAGTGGCTCTGGCCACAATTCCTTTGTGGTTCTCAGGTTCGAAACGACTCTCAGCAGACTTACCACAATCAGCAATAATGGCTTCCAGATCATTCAATTCGGGGTCATAATCTGAAAAATCCTTGTAGGGGTGGTTGCTCCTTGACGAATTACACCTCGGTTCACATGTAAACAAGTGGTGTAAATCTCCTTTCATTGGCTCAGACCTTCCAAACCATGACTGACAAACTACATGTTCACAATTGTAAGGAGCCTGAGCCTCAAGCTCCTCAATGACCATCAAACGTTGTTGCTCTGAAGTGAAACTTTCAAAGCGACTTCTTTCCTCAAGATATTTGGCATGCCTTAATTCGGTTTCCAGATCAGCTCTGATAATTTCTTCAACCTCAAATGCTTTATCGCTATAGATACTATTGAGTTGTCCATTAGCTTTGAGATCAATAAGCGGATAAAGGAACTGTCCCTTTGCTCGTCTATAACTATAAGGTCTCACATGGGTGTCCTTTAAAAGGAGCCCCAGCCTATTATAAAGTTGATCTCCGTCCCCTCCTTCTAAGTTTATGCCTTCATAATATACTTCTCTATCCTTTTCGTCTTTTTCGGGATTATAATAATTGAGATTTGAAGCCATGAAGGCAGTCACATTGGCATCCGCTCTCGCCAAGGCCCTATCTGCGTTATTTACAGGGTTGATCTGAGGTGCACAACAGTTTGAACCTGAAGGTAAGGATCTGGTAATATCGGTCGGTTCGTCAGTTTGATTGTACACCAAACGCATTACAACCGGAGCATGATCAGAATAATCGCGAACATAGTCTCTTATAGATTTATCAAACCTTATTATGGCATTGTCATCATTCTGTATTTGTCCCAGTTGAGCGTCATTACTCACAATGATATGATCGATCAGAGAGCGATGCCTCCTACCTACATAGGAGATTGCGTCATTACTCGCATCATCAGTAGTCAAGGCAAAGAGATCGGGAGAGTCTGTCAGATCATCGAGTACACCGCTATCTATGAGCTCATTCAGATCACCGCCAAGAATTACCGGCAGGTCATATTCCGCTCTGAGTTTCTCTGTTATAATAGCCAATATACTTGCTGCGAGTCTTCTTCGTTCTTCATTATCAAAGCCAAAACGAGCTTTCAAATGAGCCACAATCATAATAAACTCAGTATCACCCTCATCTTCTCTGACAGAGCACTTGACAAAGAGCGGCAAACGACCTCCCGCCCAGGCCTTACTGCCTCGTCTCGTTTTCCTACTGAGTAATCGCTCATATGTCGTGTACACACTGTCAAGTTTTTCGACCTTAGTTGTCTCAATATCATAAAGTACCGCCAGGTCTTGTGTAGTATCTTCATCTTCTCCATCCCCCATCCGAGCATCATAGTAGACATAGTCCATGTTAATGCCTTTTTGCTGTAAACGCTTTACTACACCGTCCAGAGCTTTGTCCTGAACTTCGGTAAGCCCAAGTACGTCCATAGACAGCTTGCCAACCAAATCTGCGACCTTGGATATCCTCGTTTGTGAGACTTCATTATTAAAGTGACGAATATTCCAGAACCCAATATCTGCAAACCTCCGGTTACCGGTATAATCCGGAACTTCAACCTCCAGATTTGTATCACCCAGAGGAAATAATCCGGCCAAATCAAAAAATCCCAGCATAGGAGATGTATCCTCAATGTTTGCCAATACTGTTGAGATGGCATCACTCTCATTTGATGTATGCTGACGTCTGATGAGATAATCTACTATAGCTGATATCCGGATGCCCTGATTAAGCGCTCCTTTAGTAGCATCACCTTGAATATACTGACCCGCATGATGTAAGGCAACTACCTCCCATTCATTGTTATACACCGTTGCTCCTGAGGTACCAGGGTCTGTATCAGTGTGATACTGTATCGTCCTGTCATATACATATTGAACTTTGTTATCGTGGAGGGCCACTTCTTTTTTTCTTCCCCTTGGATGTTGAATTATATTAACCCGATCATATCGACTAACAGTAGCCGGGTTTCTTGATAAACTGACGGGTGGTACCTCTTCAATGCCCCTGGTCTCACAACCCACTATCGTAAAATCCAAAGACTTGTTCGTAATGAACAGCTTATCTGGTAGAATATCTACAATCACCTTCTGTCTGCCTTGCTCGTAAAAAAACTCGGCCACACTATCTTCCGCTACGCTTTTAGATTCCAGAACGTGGTTGTTCGTAAGTATTAATCCATCTCCTATGAGCGTACCTGTACCCCAACTCGTAGATGTAGATATCCGACAAATAGCTTTACTCCTGTCTACTGCATCATAAAGAAAACTTATCGGCAAAAGGTTGTTCTTTTTATGAATCTTTTCGTTGACCCATTCAATTATTTGCTCATTATTCTTTCGTGAAACCTCATCGTTACCCTGCCAATCTGTGAGGTTTTCAGAAAAGCCTACAACAACTTCGTTATCCTTTTCCATCTTCCCGGCATGTGAAAGAGCATTGAGAGCTCTTCGTTTTACTATTTGCCGAAAATCCGATGCCAGAAGTTTTTTTGAGTCTATAAAGTGTTCTTCACCAATTAATTGTAGTGTCTGTTTTTGATTACCATCCATGTCCTTATCATTGAGTTAATAACGCTTTCAAATACATGAATTTAAGAAAAAAGAGCATCACTATTTTCAGTGATATTTATATACACCTGCCAAGAATAAACTTTTCATTATTATATAATTTCTAAAATTACTATTCTAAATAGCCGTTAAAAAGTCTCCATCTCAGAGCTTAATAGTCACAATATCCAGGCAAGTAAACAGGTCTGTTTACTGTTGTATTTTTCGAAAGATCGCGAGACTTGTTTTCAAAACACGAAGTAAAAAGTGTCCTACCGCTTGTAGATCCGTCTTCCCTGCAAATAGGTTTGGAGCACCTGAGTCTGATTAATCTGGTTTGGCTGAATCTCAAAAATATTCTGACTTAGCACTATAAAATCGGCTTCTTTGCCAACCTCTAAAGAGCCCACCTTATCTTCCTGCCTCATGACATAGGCCGCATTGATTGTATAAGCTTTAACTGCCTCTTCCAGTCTTAACTCCTGTGGTACTCTGGTCACCGCATTCTGAAGTCCCACAAAGGGATTCAAAGCGCTTACGTCCCAATCACTACTAAGCGTTATCCTGGCGTTGGCTTCTTTCAGCGTTTTGACTGGTATAAAATTATTATTGAGAGATGGAGTGACCAATGGGTCACTATCGTGCCAGTATTCGGGTTTTGCATAATCTCCGGCTACCTGCACATCTGCTGTAACGTTAAGTTGGTTGAATCGCGGAAAGTCGGCTTGAGTCACATATTCTACATGAGTCAATCGATGCCTTCCACTGCCAGATCCACTTTGTTCAATCGCATTTAAGGCCTCAGTCACACCGCGATCACCAATGGTATGCATATGAAAGTCATAGCCCACTGGTTCCAAAGCTGAAATGTACTGGGCAATCCTTTCCTGGCTAATATAATTCAACCCGTTATTGGTAGGGAAACCGAAGAAATCGATCAGGTAATCATCATGCATGGCAGCCGTTGTATTGGACGTAATACCATCTGAATAAAGCTTTATCTGGTTAATTCTCAGTAGGCTGCTGGGGTCGTTTGAATATAGCGACCGGAAAGTACTTATTTGAAAGTCATCATCTTCTTCAGGGTATATCCATAATCCGAGATTGACCCGCGCTGTCAACTGATTGTTGTCTGCTACCCGTTTCCATGTCAAATGCTGATTGCGTTTCCAAAAAGCCCTGGCATCGCAAATAGAGGTAATTCCATTCTTGGCAAGCTCGGGAAGCCCATATTCTAACAGTCCAAAGTAGTCATTGTCTTCATTGTTTTCGAAGGTCTGGAATGCCATGTCTAACAGCAAATCACCGGCATTGTCCATCAGTAGCCCGTTAGGCTGTCCGTTCTCATCCTTCCATATGATACCACCAACCGGGTTGGGTGTACTGGCATCAATCCCGGCCAGTTCCAGTGCCTTTGAATTGGCCCAGACGGTATGTCCTGAGATGGCCAAAATCGCAATAGCCCTGGTAGTCGATATTTCATCTAAGATTTCAATGGGAGACCTTACATTTTCATCGTAAAAGATGAAAGTCTGGAATCCACCACCGATCACCCAGTCTGAGCCTGAGTTTTGATTCACTGCTCTTCGTATTTCTGACGCGTAGTTTTCAGGATTCATTTCCTCCGGTGAAAGGGAAAAATGCACATTTAAAGAGCCTGCCTCCAAAGGGTGTGTATGTACATCATGAATTCCCGGCATAACCATTTGTCCATTCAGATTGATAATCTGAGCATTCTCCGTGGCTTCATTTTGTATCTCTTCATCAGAACCCAGGGCCACAATGATTCCCTGTCGCACGAGCATGGCCTCTGCCCAAGGCTGATCACCATTTACCGTATAGATTCTTCCATTGATGTAGGCTTCTTCTACACTTGGACTTGGCTGACTGTCGGTATCATCTGTCTTGCAGGCTGAAAGGATCAACAGGACTGACATGACTACTAGTTTTAATTGCTTCATTATTCGCGTATTTGCTTTATCACTTTTTACAGGTAGCGAGCCGTTATACAGACTGGCTTGAGGCTAAGATGTAGGGAATACTATCTGCGAAAAAATTAAATCAACCAACTGAAGCTGGATGGTAATGAAATGATCATTTTCAGGAATATGGACAAAATACGAGCTCTTGTTCCCAAAAATTGGCATTTCATTACATGCATATGCTTTTATAGCTGAACCGTTATACATTTGATCTATGCAAAAAGTAAAACCATATCATCATGTGCTGCTATGGATATTCATATTCTTCTTTATCCTGGATTACTTTCTGTCTGTCAGTGAAACAAGCACTGCCCTTGCTTATACCCTTTTCGAAGTAGCGATATACGCCTGCATCTTTTATGTAAATCTGCATCTGCTCATCCCTAAATTTCTGGAAAAGAAAGGACGAGGGATTTACATTTTGTCATTGTTCCTTTTCCTCATATTATTCTATGCGGTCTACTATTATCTGGCCTTAAGTCCTGATACATACAGCGATTTTGATCAGGACATACTGTCTTTCATGCTGAATTACACACTCTTTATCCTGATCTCTTTTTTGTATTGGTACATGATCCTCTTTCAACAGGAACGCCAGCACAGCCTCTCCTTGAGTAATGAAAAGCTGCAGGCAGAACTGCTCTTACTGAAGTCTCAGATAAGCCCCCACTTCCTGTTCAACTCTCTGAATAATATCTATTCATTGAGTGTCATAAAAGATGACAATGCCCCAGTAATGATTGAAAAGCTGTCGGACCTGTTGCGTTATATTATTTATGAAGGAGAACGCGAACTTGTTCCATTGGAAAGAGAAGTAGAATTGCTGAAGAATTACACAAATTTACAGCTCCTCAAAAAGCTTAAGGGTGGAAAGAATATGAAGGTGACCACTAATGGAGTAAATGGTACACAGCACATTACTCCTTTGCTACTCGTCAATATTGTTGAGAATTGTTTTAAGCATGGTGATATCGCTTACAACGAGCATGCAGTGCTCAAAATAGATCTCGAAATCAAGGATAACCAGCTACACTTTAATACTGAAAACTCATTCAATCCTTCCAATAAAAAGGACGGGATTGGATTGAAAAATGTGCAACAGCAGCTGGCTCATTACTACCCTGACAAACATAAGTTTAACATTGAGAAAACGGCTGATATTTTTAAAGTAAGCCTGCAAGCAGACCTGAGCCCATGAAAACCTATACCTGTATAATCGTTGACGATGAGGCCCTTGCCCAGGATTTGATAGAAACCCATCTGAAAAAAATCCCGAACATCGAGATCATTGCTAAATGTCATACGGCCATGGAGGCTATGTCGGTGCTCAACCAACAATCGGTGGACATCATGTTTTTGGACATTGAAATGCCTGACTTGACCGGGGTTGAATTTCTGAAAGCCCTCGAAAAACCTCCCCATACCATTTTTACCACGGCATATTCTGAGTACGCCATGGAAGGATATGAGCTCAATGTGGTTGACTATTTGCTCAAACCCATTCGGTTCGACCGATTCTTTAAAGCCATGTCTAAAGTTCTGGAGCTCCTGAAAGAAAAAGAACCGCAGACCACTGAACCCAGTGCTGAGAAAACTTCGAATGAATACATCTTTGTAAAGTCTGAATACAAGGCCGTTAAGATTACATTCGATGATATTCTTTATGTCGAAAGCATGCAAAAATACGTCAAGTTTCACCTCAGTGATAAAATGGTCATTTCCCTGATGAGCATTAGTTCATTGCAGGAAATCTTACCCCAAAAGCAATTCTTCAGGTGCCAGAAATCTTTCATCATCAATCTGAATAAAATAGAGAGTATAGAAGGAAACCTGGTGGTGCTTTCCTCCAGGGCAAAGGTTCCGATAAGCAAAAACCTAAAAGCAGGGCTGTTGAAACTCGTTGACCGGAACGGTTTGATTTGATTGAAATATCAATTTCTGATTTCTGTAATTGACGAAATTCAAAAGCCATTGTATAGGTGAAAGTTGATATGATCTTAATGGATACAAAGGCCTTTACTGACTTTAATCGTTGTTTTCGACACGATAAGAAATCATCGAACTCGATGTGTCATAAATCAGACAATCGCTGTTGCCGATGCTTCAAATTCACTACTTCTAGTGATTGCGGGTTCTTCTACCCGAACTTACCTTTGCGCTGTTTATAATCAGTCTAAATAAGAATAAGAGAAAATTCTTAAAGAAGGCATTTGACAAGGCCCCTTTTTGACGCCTTAACATTGATACGCGCAGCAATGAAAAATTTAAAAACCCGAAGCTTATTTGCACTCACTTTGATTCTTGCGTTAAGCTTCTCATGTGGCTCTGATGGTGACGATGGCCCGGAAACAGATAACTTTGACCGGTCGGCTATGCTGGCAAACTGGGCAGACAACATCATCATTCCTGCCTACCAGGCATACTCAGGCCAGCTGGCCAATCTGAAAACAAGTACCACCAATTTCATCACCACACCGGACCAAACGAGCCTTGAGGACTTAAGAGCCCAGTGGCTTTCTGCTTATCGTGCCTGGCAAAGTGTATCTATGTTTGAAATTGGCAAGGCCGAAACCCTGACCCTCAGGAATTTTACAAATATATTTCCCGCTGATGCTTCTGAAATAGACGGTAGTATCAACTCCGGTTCTTACAATCTCACTCTGCCTTCGACCAACGATGAGCAGGGGTTTCCTGCCCTGGATTATCTGATCAACGGGCTTGGTGCTTCCGATGCAGACATCATCGCCAAGTACACTGATACCTTGAATGGTCAGGCACATCGTACATACCTCTCCGACCTGGTAGACAGGCTACAAAATCTGACATCACAGGTGCTTGACGACTGGACTTCCGGCTATCGGGATGATTTTGTAAATAATAACGGCTCCTCCGCTACCAGCTCAGTCAACAAGCTTATTAACGACTATCTGTTCTACTACGAGAAGTCATTCAGGGCTGGGAAAGTGGGTATTCCTGCTGGTGTGTTTTCCGGTAATCCGCTGAACACCACGGTGGAGGCTTTTTACAAAGAAGACATTTCCAAAATGCTTCTGGTGGATGCGCTTAATGCTTTTCAGGACTTTTTCAATGGCAAGCAATTCAATGGTACCTCAACCGGAGAAAGTCTGAAATCGTACCTTGACTTCCTGAATACAATCAAGGAAGGGGAAAACCTGAGTGGATTGATAAACACACAACTCAACGCAGCCAGGGCATCCGCTGAAGGACTTAACGAAAGTTTTGTACAACAAATCGCGGATGACAATACACGTTTTCTGGCCACCTATGATGAGCTACAGAAAAACGTTGTGCTCCTGAAAGTAGATATGCTGCAGGCACTCAGCGTAAAGGTCGACTTTGTAGATGCCGATGGTGATTAATCAGATGCTTCGTAAAGGTTATCTCATACTCTTACTGTTATGCCTCGCTCTACCGGCTTTGGCACAATACAGAATTACCGGTAAGGTTTTAGGAGCCGAGACAGGCGAACCCATAGAACTGGCCCAGGTTTATAATAAGACCACCAAGGCCCTGGTATACACCAATGCTGAAGGTGATTTTGAAATGACCGACCTGGAAGAAGGTAGCTATGACCTTTTGGTATTCTCCTACGAGTATGAGGTTTGGGAGCAAACGGTAAAACTCGAAACTGATTTCAATCTCAAAATCAAGCTTGAAGTACTGGGTGGGGAGCTGACCGAGGTCGTGATCAGTCAGCGAAGGGAAGAAATCTTTGGTATCAGTCGTTTAAAACCTGTAGAAGGTACTTCCATCTTTGCCGGAAAGAAAACAGAAGTAATACTGCTGGATCAGTCAGTCGGTAATCTTGCAGCCAACAATGCGCGACAAGTATACGCCCAGGTAGTAGGGCTAAACATATACGACAATGTAGACGCAGGTTTACAGTTAAACGTAGGAGGCCGCGGTCTGGACCCAAATCGTACGGCCAACTTCAACACCCGACAAAATGGATACGACATCAGTGCTGACGTACTGGGTTACCCTGAGAGCTATTATACGCCCCCCGCGGAAGCGCTCAGTGAGATACAGGTAATTCGGGGAGCAGCATCGCTTCAATATGGCACTCAGTTTGGCGGGCTTATCAACTTCAAAATGAAGCAGCCAAACCCTACTCAAAAACTGGAATTGGTTTCGAGGCAATCAGTAGGTTCCTTCAACCTCTACACCAGCTTTAACAGCCTCAGCGGTACCTCTGGTAAATTCAGCTATTACACGTATTTCAATTATAAAAGAGGTGATGGTTACCGGGCTAACTCAGAATTTGACTCAAAAAACTTCTTTGGTAGTGTCAACTATGCATTTAATGCGAAGACCAAACTGCAACTTGAATTCAGTTACCTGAACTACCTGGCCCAGCAAGCCGGGGGACTTTCTGACAGCCAGTTCAGAACCAACCCTGATTTCAGTAACAGGGCCCGAAATTGGTTCCAGGTAAAATGGGCACTGGCCGCCCTTAAATTCACACATAAGTTCTCTTCAAAAACAGATTTCAGCCTTAACGTTTTCGGGCTGGATGCTGAGAGGAATGCCGTTGGCTTCAGAGGCAACCCCATTCTGCTCAATTCAAACCCCGTCACTCAAATAGATGAACAGGAGGTAGATGGTACTTTTGTTAACCCAAGAGATCTTATCAAAGGAGAGTTTAACAACTGGGGTGCCGAAGCGCGCATTCTTACACGCTATAACATCGGCAATAAGAGCGCAGCCTTCCTCCTGGGCAGCAAGTACTATCATGCCAATAACACTTCTCGTCAGGGCCCCGGTTCGCTGGGTACGGATGCTGATTTCAGCTTTGCTGCTGACAGATTCCCAGACTACTCCAGCCAGTCTGATTTCAGGTTCCCTAACAGAAATCTGGCATTCTTTGGAGAGAACATCTTCTTTTTGTCAGATAAGCTTTCACTCACCCCGGGGTTCCGCTTCGAACATATTCGCACCGAAAGCAGTGGCAATTACCGACAGGTAAACTTCGACAATGCGGGCAATCCTATATTCAATCAGCAGTTGGAAGACAACCGAAGTCTGATCCGATCATTTCTGTTGGCTGGTTTAGGGGCCAGCTATGACCATTCTGATAATCTCGAAGCCTATGCTAATTTCTCACTGAACTACCGCTCAGTCACCTTTAGTGATATCCGGGTGGTGAGCCCTACCTTTATCATTGATCCGGACATTTCTGACGAGGAAGGCTTTACCACGGACCTCGGCTTCAGAGGAAAATGGAATGACCAAATCTCGTACGATATAGGAGGTTTTGGTTTGCTTTATGACGATCGTATCGGCATCATTCTGGACGATCGCGCCAACCGGGTACGAAAGAATATCGGCAAGGCCTTTATTTATGGGCTGGAAGCATTCTTTGACTGGAATCTGATCAGTACTTTCAAAGCTGATAATTCTCAATTTAAGCTAAACTGGTTTGTCAATGGTGCCTTAACAAGTTCTGAGTACATAGACTCTGAAGAAAACAACGTGAAAGGCAAAAAGGTAGAGTTTATTCCCACTGTAAACCTGAAAACAGGCATCAATGCCGGTTATCGAAACCTCCTTGCTAGTATTCAATTCACCTATCTGTCAGAGCAATTTACTGATGTGGAGAATTCATCGGTACCGGCAGATGGTGATATCCGAAATGGCGTTATTGGTGAAATTCCGGCCTACGGCATTATCGACTTCTCACTCTCCTACAGCTATAAAAAGTGGCGGATAGAAACAGGTATCAATAACCTTTTGGACAATGCCTATTTTACGAGACGTGCTACCGGTTACCCGGGACCAGGTATTATTCCCTCAGACCCCAGAACCTTCTATCTCACCCTGGGTGTGAAGTTCTAGCAAAGCTGACTGACTTGTGCAGCAAAACCTCTATTTTGGTCGTGAACGCTAAGACCTCATTTTTACTGCGCTATGACCAAATCAGAAAAAGTCGACTTTATTGTCAATACGCTGGAATCGCTCTATCCTGAAGTACCGGTTCCCCTGGACCACACCGACCCTTACACACTTTTAGTAGCGGTGTTGCTTTCTGCCCAATGTACTGATGTGAGGGTGAATAAGATCACTCCTTATCTCTTTGCCCAGGCAGATAACCCTTTTGATATGATGAAGCTTTCTGTAGAGGAAATCAAGGAAATCATCCGCCCCTGTGGGCTGAGTCCTATGAAGTCGAAAGGCATTGCCGGTCTTTCCAAAATACTGGTTAAGGAATACAATGGTAAAGTACCTCAGGATATGGAGGCCCTGGAAGCTCTTCCCGCTGTCGGGCATAAAACGGCTTCTGTAGTCATGTCACAGGCTTTCGGGGTGCCCTCTTTTCCGGTAGACACCCATATTCATCGGTTGATTTATCGCTGGGGACTTTCTACCGGCAAGAATGTGGTACAAACTGAGAAAGATTGTAAAAGACTCTTTGGCAAAGAGCTTTGGAATAAGCTACACCTACAGATCATCTTCTTTGGTCGGGAATACTGCCCTGCCCGGGGACACAATCCGCACGAATGCCCCATTTGCTCTCAAGTGGGAAGAGCCGCGGTATTCAAGGATTTTGACCTGAAAGCACCAAACAAGTAAGTCTGAGATATAGTCTTTAAGAAATCAGCACGCTTGTTTGCTCGAAAATCAGTATCAACAAGGCTTGAATAAGCTAATAGTTTGTGCGAATAAACTCAGCCAAAGCTTCCCAGCCAATCTCATCCTTATTACCTCCGGAGCCTTTGGTCAGAATAACTTTTCCGGAAGAATCGACAAGCACGAGCGTAGGATAAGAGTCAATATGATATTTCTTTGACACCTCTTCGCCATTTTCCAGGACAGTATAACGCATATCTTTCTTCTCGGCCATCAGGCGAACTGCATCCTCATTCTTCTCATGAGCAGAGACTGCCAAAATCACAAAATCTTCGTCCGACATACTTTCATGAAGAGCATTGAGCTCAGGAATATCTCTAATGCAAGGTTTGCACCAGGTACCCCAAAAATCGATCAGAACGGTCATTCCTTCATAATCTGAAAGCGAAACCCATTCTCCTTTCAGATTTTTAAGACGGAAATCCGGAGCCTCTGTGCCCAATGCCAGGACACCGCCCTTTTCGGAGCCCTTGCCAGTACTAAGGCCTAAATCAAATTGCTCATCTGTAAATTTTCTATTCGTGCTTATTATGTTGTAGCTCGTAGTGGTTTCACTTTTACTATACATCGACCTTCGTGTAACAACTCGTCTTAAAAGATGATCTTCCCTCCCTATGAAATAGGTATGCTGCCTTTTGTCATTGCTAACCAGGAGCTTTACACAGGAGACGCCTTCAACTTCTTCGAAGCCTTTGAAATCAACCTTATCACCCTCCCGAATTTTACCATAGTGGGGGCTATTGGTGAAAGGACTATTAACGACACTGCCGATCAGTGGAGGTCCGGCAGACATAAGCGCAGGGCCAAATTTCTCATAGACCCTGACTTTCGGAGGTTCTACTTCAGACATTGTATTCTGCGTTTCCCGGTAGGTCATAAAATGCTCGTTGTTATCACTATAGCCGATTTTTTGGCTGGCCTGAGGAGTACTTATTTCTCCAACAAACGAAAAACGATGGTTGACATAGCTAAGCCCCTTGTCGAACAGCACCCTCCCCTTTACCTGGACTGTTTCACTCTTCACTTCTAACAGAAATTCAATAGACCGTAATTTCTTCATACTCTCAGTATACTTTTCCAAAAAGTCAAAAAGATCAAAAGTGCTGTCCTGAGCAAACTGAGCATTGCCGAAGAAACAGATAAAAACAGAAAGGAGCAATAGGCGGGTCATAGGAGTTGGCTTTAAACTTGAACTATAGTTAAATTACGAATACAATCGTAGCTTGTTGCGGAAAATTCACAAAACATGGTTTTTCAGGTAGTTCGCAAGAGGCCGAAACAAAAAAGCCCGACAAAAGCCGGGTCTTTTAAGTAATAGAACTATATGAAAAAAGGTTGAAGTTTTACCTCATTATTGTCTCAAGCTATGAGCGAACATTTTCGGCAAGGCTCAAGGCACTCTTAACAAATTCAGCTAGCTGTTTATATTCCTGACTGGCAATCAGTGAGTTTTTCAAAAGCTTAGAGCCCATGCCCACACAATACGCTCCGGCATCGAACCATTCTTTTAAGCTATCCTTTGTAGGTTCTACCCCACCAGTTGGCATGATAGATGTCCAGGAACAAGGACCGGCAATGGCTTTGATAAAGCTGGAGCCTCCTGATTCCTGAGCAGGAAAAAGCTTCACGATCTCTGCCCCCCATTCTTCCGCCTGATTTATTTCAGTCAGGGTACCACAGCCGGCAGACCAAAGGATTTTTCTCCGATTGCAAATCTTCGCGATTTCGTGATTCAGAATGGGCGAAACGATAAAGTCAGCACCCAGCTGAATGTATAGTGCGGCTGTAGCTCCATCCACGACAGAACCGGCTCCAAGCATCATTTCCGGTAGTTCTTCACAGCAAAACCTATACAGCTCAGCAAAGATTTCGTGTGCCTGATCACCGCGATTGGTGAATTCGAATACACGAACCCCACCGGAATAACATGCCCTTAACACTTCTTTACAGGTGTCGACATCACTATTATAATATATAGGCACGATACCATTTTTACGCATTTTCAGCGCAACTTCAATTCTGCTAAACCTTGCCATCACCTGATGATTTTTCCTTGCTGATTAGAATTCATTACTCGTTCCACATCCTGGAGGTTACCCCTGAAATAATCGCCCAGGATGGTATGTTTTAAGGCTGAAAGGGTCAGGGCAAACTCTATACTCTTTTGCCTGTCCTCATGATGTTCAAGCCCAAAGAGGAGTCCGGCCATATAGGCATCACCACCTCCTATTCTCTCTTTCATGTTGTCCACGTCAATCGATGATGACTCGTACTCATGATCATTGGTGACCATTACCGATTTTAGTTCATGGTGATTGGCACTATGGACAGTCCTCAACAACATTGATACACACTTAACCCCGGTAAAACGATCCATGAGCTTTCTATAATCGGGAGTAAGTTGACTTACTCTTTCGATAGAGCCCAATTTCCTTGACTCCATTTCAATTCCTGTCAGCGCCTGAATGGTAGAGGGGTCTCCCAACACAATGGATGATTTCTCCAAAAGTGCGGGGATAATTTGTCCGGGTTCTTTTCCATATGCCCACAGATTTTTACGAAAATGAAGATCACATGAAACCGTAACCCCCAGTTCACTTGCCCTATCCACTGCTTCCTGACAGATATCAGCCGCATTTTGAGATAAGGCCGGAGTAATCGCTGACCAATGCAAATGAGTAACACCCTGAAAAACTGATTCCCAGTTGACATCTTCAGGGCTCAGCTCATTGACAGCCGAATCAGCCCGGTCGTAAATGATCCTGCTGCTCCGAAGCGAGTTACCCTCTTCTAAAAAGTAGATTCCAACCCGCTTGCCCATGCGCCCGATATGGGAAATATCGACCTGGCATCGGCTAAGCTCTCTGCAAATACGATCTCCCAAATCATTGTCGGGCAGAGCACTCAGCATACGAGCCCCCCAGCCTAGTTGAGACAGGGTCATCGCTACATTAGCTTCAGACCCCCCTACATCTAAACGAAACTGTTCAGCCTGGGCAAACCGGAGATTGTCCGGTACCGTTAGTCGCATCAGGAGTTCTCCTATGCTCAGTATTTTCATAGTGGTTGTTTAAGAAAAGGCCAGGCCTCCGTTGATATCGATATTGGTTCCCGTAACGAAAGAGGTTTCTGCTGAAGCCAGGCAAGCTACCAAATTGGCCACTTCCACTGCTTCACCCTCTCTTCTTAAAGGGGTACCGTTCGCTACGTTCATACGTACCTGATCTTTGGTAAAAGTATCGTGGAATGTAGTAGCAATCATTCCGGGACACAATGCATTTACGCGAATGTTCTTTGGCCCAAGTTCTTTTGACATTGAACGGGTAAAAGTCATTACAGCTCCTTTAGCAGTTGCATAGGCTGTAGCTCCGGGGCCTCCACCATCTCTGCCCGCCTGTGAAGCGAAGTTGACAATGGAAGATCCTGACTTCATATGGGGTACCACGGCCTTGGTCATGAGAAACACGGTGTTGACATTCAATCGCATTACCAAATTGAAAAAGTCTTCATCCATTTCGTCTATGGCCTTTCTGGCTACGAGTCCACCGGCTACATTCACCAATACATGTATGTCATCGCCATAGGCGTTAAGCGCTTCAGCTACTACTGTATTGACATCGCTTTGCTTGGTCATATCGCCCTGAACAATCATGGCAGTTCCTCCAAAAGCCTCAATCTGGGCCAGCGTATCTTCTGCCTGTTCTTTGTTATTGTAATAATTAATCACAACACGGGCTCCTTCTTCTGCTAACTTAACGGAAACCGCGCGTCCTATATCTCTGGCTCCACCAGTGACTATTGCTACTTTATTCTTTAGTATCATATCGGAAAAAATTAATGTTAATCTTCTTTTAAATCTTTAGGTAATAGGGTTAATATATTTGGCCATCTAATGCTCCTAACCGGTCAGGCGAATCACATGATTTCGAACTAAAAAGCTCATTTGGAATGATTTTCAAGTTTGAAACCATGGATCGGAAGCCAAACAAGTCGGTTGCACCTTTTATTATTACTATGCTATTTTGAAGTTTCTTCTCCACGTTTTATTAATTGCTTTATCAAGTTCAGTTCTGATTTTTTGCTTGTACCGGTTCTATTTTTCCACACAGCACCCACACACCTACCAGTGCCACCAAAGCCAAAGCCGACCCGATGAAAAACACCGGTTGATAGTTTCCTCCGCTTGTGAGCCATGGGACGAAAAAGGTCAGACCTGCTGCGGCTAATTTTGCGGCCATCCCGGCAAATCCAGCCAGGGATCCAACCGTTTTTCCACTGAACAGATCACTGGGCAGTGTTTGAATATTCCCGATAGCCGTTTGAAAGCCAAACAGGATGGTGGCCATGATCAAAACGGCCGTTGTCGGTCCGCCCGGGCTCGCCAGGGCTAAAAGTGAGGGCAGCATGATCAAACAACCAATGGTAATGACAAGCTTTCTGGCTCTGTCTACTGACCAGCCAGCCTTCAGTCGGTTTTGGGCCAGTAGTCCTCCAAACCAGGCTCCTAACATGGCGCCAACATAGGGCACCCAGCCATAGATCAAGAGCCCTTTCACATCCATCCCAAAGACTTCGAAGAGGTAAATAGGAATCCAGGAAATAAACAGCCACCAGATAGGATCAATAGCAGCAGATGCTATGATCACACCCCAGCTCTGTTTATGTGATAATAATTGCCCGGTAGATGGATTATAACCATCATCGGTATTTGAAGAGCCGTCATCACTGGTTTTTTGACCACTGAGTATGTATTCTTTTTCTTCATCTGTAATCCATGAGTGCTTCTCAGGTGGGGCCTTTACAATGACCAACCAGGGTATTAACCAAACAAACCCAAGGACCGAAACGATGATAAAGATGGCCTGCCAGCTATCCAGTGCAATGGCCAAAGCGGAAATAATCGGAATCGATACAATCCCGCCAATCGCTGCACCGGAGTTAAACAGGCCTTGAGCAAAGGCTCTTTCTTTTGTCGGAAACCATTCAGCGTTTCCTTTTGCTGCTCCAGGCCAGTTTCCTGCTTCCGATACACCTAGCAGGGCACGAAACAAGGAAAAGCTCAAAAACGAATTGGCAAGGGCATGAAGCGCAGTGGCTACAGACCATACTCCTATGGATAGGGCAAAGCCGAGCCTGGTACCAATCCAGTCGAAAATCTTACCGAAAATCGCCTGCCCGAATGCATATGAGAACATGAAAATGATCGTGATATTGGCATAGATCTCTTTTCGTTGATCTATAGATTTTTCAGGAAAAAGGTCATCGGCTATCTGAGGCCACAATACACTTAAGGTCTGACGATCTATATAATTGATAACAGTAGCCAGGCCAATCAAGGCAATTACCCACCAGCGTAGTCCTTTAACTTTCATGATTCTTTGTTTTTATCGCTGAAATAAGCCACCCCAGATCCGTCAAGGAAGTCTTCCCGGACAGGACTGAAGACATCGATCAGTATACCCGGCTCCAGGCATTTGGCACTGTGCAGCAGATTGGGCTGAATATAAACACCGTCTCCTGCAGACACGATTTGCTTTTCACCATCGATTTCGAATTCGAATTTTCCTTCGGCACAGTAGGTGGCCTGGGTGTGAAAATGATGATGGGGTGCTCCCAGTGCTCCTTTTTCAAATTTTACCTGCACCATCATGATTTGATTGTCAAACCCCAGAAACTTTCTCGAAACGCCTCCTCCGAGTTCTTCCCAATCCATGCCTTTGGTAATGATATATTTATCGCTTTGACGCTTCATCCTTTAATCGTTTGTTCTTTTCGAAAAATAAACCGGCCCTGTCCATTCCAGCTTCTCTGAGCCGATCTGGAGCTTATGCTTATGGCTCTCCGCTGCATCATTCTGGCTGATGGCAAACAGATAGCTACTTCCATTTTTCAGCTCGAAAGACAAGACCACATAGTCGGCAGATTCGTGCAGGATGCTAAGCTCTGACACTGAGGTAAATGAATTCACCGGAATCTCATCAGCGTAGCTGTATCTGCCATGTGTTTCATAGAGATTGGCAAACAGGGTATTCCCATCCGTTCTTCTCACAATCAATCCGGCATCTCTGCGCAGATTGAAATTCGGGTCATTGGCACCTATCCTTGTCAAAAGGGCCTCATCTCCCTCCCGAACAGCAGAAGTAACCGTATAGAAATTCTTTTGGTTAAACCAGGTCATTCTGAAGGATTTACCCTTGATCGCTGTCTGGCCCTCAAGCCATAAATGCTGATAGCCAGATTCTTTTCCCATCGGGCTCAGGTCGTTCCGCATTTGAAACTCCTGATTGGACGACATGAGCTCGCCCATATAGTAGAGTGGTAAGTCATATCGGGTACCTTCCGGTGCCTGCACTGAAAAAAGGTCGATAACCAACGGGTTTTCTACTTCATCAATTTTCACGAGGGCCATGGTTCTTTGCATCTGAATTCCCTCGTAAGCATTCAGTTCTTTGGCACTGACTACCTGAATATTGTCAGATGATGAAAAGAAATAAGGAGTACCGGACGATTCTTCGGCTTTGTTCACCTTGCCATCAAAGTGAGAATCTTTGTCGATCACCAGGGTATTGTGGGCAATGCTTTGCTTGGCCCAGGAGGTATTTTCTTTCAGGTAGCCACCGCCATCTTTGTGCTCAATATTCACCCATCTCGCAGAGCCATAATCCTGGATTACCTCATCGGCTCCATTGTATAGCAGAAACCCCAGACGATCAAAGTGTCCATGACCCATGCCATGTTTGGCATACTTCATCATAAGCGTCAGGTCCTTACTTCTCAAAATACCAATCGCTCCCTCGTCACCCTTAGCACCATCGGTCAGTTCCATGCTTTTATATTGGTAAGGCCGAGCCTCTCCTTTGGCGATGGCCTTGGCAGCTGCCAAACCTGAATCGTTTAATGGTACGCGTCCCTGGTTTTCAATGATCGAAAGGAGTTGCGGGGCATTCCCTCCATAGAAATAGGCCATGCTAACTGCATTCACCAGCTCTCTGGAACCAAGCGACATTCCTTTTTGCGCATCATTGATTGGGAAAAACTCTCCCGCGGCATTAGTCTGATTGATCAGGGCATCCACGGCTTTGATCAGGAGTCCGTTCCTGTAATCCAGTATGCCCAACTCAGGCTTCTTGTTGGCCAGTCCTTGCGCGAAAATCAGGAAGGGATACATGGCATAGCGCTGGTAATATGGACCTTCCGTATAATATCCATCGGATGAAAAGGCATGATCGAGCTGGGCCAAAAAGCCGGCTTCCTTCTGACCTTTCAATTGTATAGCACCACCGTCATTATCTTTCACAATATCCCCCGGCACTTGCTGATCCAGACCATATAGTGCCCAATTCACCAATTCTGCATCTCCCATCACCAGGCCAATCATTCCCACCCCGGCATTGCCCCAGGTGCTATGATTATGAATACGATTGAAGAACTGTGGGTTTTCTACAGATATATATTCTGCGTAGGGTCTGAATAGTTCAGTATTTAATTTCTTTACCGTTTTGGCATCCAGCCAGTCATAAATGCAATCATAGGCCTGGCTTGTGTACACCAGCCAATTGGCATCGTTCAGGCACTGCCAGAACATTTTTCCCCTGGCATAAGATCGCTCAGCGGGGTGTTTTCCAAGTGTCGGATAAAGGTCAGCATACTCAAGCAGCATCTCCCGGATATAAATGGCATACTTTTCCTCCCCGGTAATCTGAAAGAGAACACCGGCCTTTTGCATCATAAAAAAGTTCTGCTTGTGACGCTCGTGGGTATAGCCTCCTGCCAGATCTTTAGGCACCGGCACGTCAATGCCGGCAGCAATTTCCGCATCCACCTGAGTACGTACCGTGGCTACTGTCTGATCAAATAAGGGTACCTGCCCCATATTTGCCTGCACAGATTTTACACCCTCAGCTGTCAGAATCAGGCTGGGATGATCCTGCGCAATGGCTGCACAAGAGCTTAGAGAGATCAATATGACGATGAGTATCCTCATTTTTTGGTGCTCACAATATTTTCAGATTGGTAAGGCTCTCCATTGGTTTTGAGCCCTTGGGAGTTTCTGAAATTGACATTGGATATCCTGGTAATGGGTTCTCCATTGGTCATGAAAAGATCGACTCCGGCACTCCCGGTAAAATCAACCTTATCTACTTTCAACTTCTGTACCCCGTGGAATCGGAGGGCAGCGTCCACTTTATTCCGTGAACCCTTGCCGGAGTTATTGATCTCAACACCTGAAACTGTCACAATAGGACCGAATGTGCTTTCATCAGTACCACCGCGATAGATATTGGCGATAGCGCCCTGTACATCAGTGAATTGGGAATTTTCAATGCGAACATTCTCGACATTGTAAATACCCAAATCCTCCACCTCCATATCCAGGGTCATGATGGCTCCGGTAACATTGTTGAAGATGGAATTGATAATATTAATGGAGTCGGCAAAGGTGTGCTTGTATGACTTTAGAAAATCGAAAGAGTGGTTTTTATCCAGGTCGGTGATCTCACAATTCTCAACAACCAAAGCGTAATTCTGATTCATGGAGTACTTGCTAGTACTGATCACATTATTACCTGCCTGGTCGGGAGATTCGGCACCATCGAAATGGATGTTGGCAAAATGAAGGGCGCCTCCGTTTTCTATCTTGAAAAAGCTTTGCTTTTCAGAGCGTACTGTGGCCTTGTTCCCTTGTGCTGTAATGATAGATACAGGATGATGAACGAAGGCATATTTTGTCATCAGGTATTCTTCACCCCCCTGCAATTCCAATACATCACCAGGATTACTCTTTTCCAGGGCTTCTAAAATAGTATTCTCACCCGGAGCAACTGCTATCGTTTCTCCTGAGCCAAATGGTTTCACATCACCGTCTTTGCTATAGTAATCCGCACCTGCCTCTGCTTTGGATACCGGCAGCTTTACTTCACCAAATGCTATTTGATCGATGAGTTCCTGAGCGGGAACCAGAAGTCCATTTTCATTTCTCGAAAGGTCGAGAGACACTTTCTCAAAGCCTTTTGTAAAGGGAGCTTTGGCTTCATCATTCATCACATTTCCAGAAAACTCAATCCCCGATACATCATCGTAAATCGTAAAGGGTTCCGGGTTAGTATTTCCCAAAATGAGGTTATTCTTAAAAGTAGATCCTATGGGTATGGCCGAGCGTTCTTCGTCACTGCCGGCACACAATTGTATGTAGTCTGAGTTGACTACTATATTATTATCCATGTAAGAGTCTATCACCTGGTTGTAGCGGTTGATAGGAGAATTGGGTACGCCATTCATGATAACCAGTGCTCCGCGGAAGCGGTGGCCGGTAAGCCCGGACATATAGTTTTTTCTTACGGTCTGGTATTCGTTGATGATGCGCACACCACCTGTATTGGGCTTTCTGTTCCCCAGAAAATAGTTATTCTCTACGAGGGTATGGTGTCCGTGACGCATGGTCAACGTGCCCTGGCTTTCATAGAAAACATTGTCTTTGAACTCATTGCCGCATGCCTTGTTAGAGATAATCTCATGTTCGCCATTCACGCGATCGAAATAGTTCTTTCTGACAATCGTATTGGAATAGGTTCTGGAGTAATGGCTGGTACCTACACGGAGTGTTTCCCCTCCGTTAGAGCCTAACACCTGCCTCGGACCGAAATAATTGTTTTCAATTATATGGCCATTTTCCCTGCTGGCTTCTGTGGTAAGCTTGACAGCCAGGGTAACACCTCTATTGCCTTTTCCAAGAAGTGAATTATGGTCAAAGTGATTGTTCTTTCCATAAATGGCCACCCAGGTGTCACCATCAAATCTTTCGGGATTGGTGAAATTATCGATTACACAATTGGTAACCCTCGAGTTATTAGCCAGCTCATCTTTGCTGGTTTTAAAGGATATCACCTCACTGGTGGGGGTATACCCATTTTTGAAGACCAAACCTGAGATTTCAATATACTCACCTGAAAAAGACAGGTTGGATTGACCGGAGATAATCACCTTGCCAGCCGTTTCAGCCCTCAATACTACGTTCTGATCTTCAGTTCCTTTTGCCTTAAACTTGATCTCCACATCTTGCCAAACTCCGTTGGCCATCACAACTTCAGTACCTGGTTGGGCATCTGCCAGGGCTTGCTGAAGTTCTTGCAGGTTTTTCACCGTATGGCCGGCTCCACTTTCGCAAGAGCTTATGATCAGCACCAGGCTGAGTAGCGAAATAAATCTTACTAGGTTAAATCTCATCTTATGTGTATAAAAAAGAGGGCCTGGGCTGCTCCCCGGCCCCCTGTCTGATGTATGAAGAGTATTTACTGTCTTTTATTCACCTTCAATCGTGAGAGATATCAAGGTCGTAGTACTTCACCCTGGCAAAGGCATTGGCATCGGAGGTCTGCAAGTAATTACCCGCTTTGAAGTAATTCTCGAACACGCCCCATTTTTCCATATGAATGCCATCGTAAACGAAGCTTTCACTGTCATTCATTTTGACCTCCAATCTGCCAGCTGAAACAATCACCTCCAGCGTGAACTGCTCAGTTCCCACTACTTCGGAGAAGTACCTGCCCTCATCGTCTTCCCATGCGGAAGTCCTGAGAATTTCAGTATCGGAAGCATTGAGGTCTTTGAGCACCTTGGTCTTCACCCGTATTCTTCCATCCTGCCAATAGATTTTCAGTATCGGTGGCGCATTGTTATCATCTTCCTGTATGAGGTCTCTTTGCTCATTGGTCAGTCTGCCATGAATCTGCATGATGATCGTACGATGACGGTCACCATCAGAATCGGAGGAAATTTCGGGTACGGAGAGGGTTCCTTTCATGTTTCCACCCTGTCCGAAGGTCCAGTTGGCATTGTTGCTTCCCGGCTCCATTTGCTCACGCAGCTCAGTCCTTGAATAGGATGAATTAGTGGTTGAAGATTCCGGATAGGCATAAAAAACCAGCGAACCATCGGTAGAATCATTGTACATAAATGGAAGCAAGGTATCATCCGTTGCATAATCCAGAATCTCCGGAGGCTCCACTTCAAGTGGCTTGCCGTCAGACCGTGGCACTGGCAGTGTTACTTTCCAGTTGCTGAGATCAATTTCAGGCAATGTAAACCTCCGTTCGATTACAGGAATTTCCGGTTCGGCATTATCCTCTTTGCATGATGCAGCGCTGAGAATAAGGGCACAAACTGATAATAGTAAAAACCTCATCTGCACCTTATTCTGCTACTTTGATTGAGAAATCATCCAGTCTTGCCTCTACCCCCTGGTTTGTAACCAAAAGAGCGATAGTAGCATTGGCTCCTGAATTGAAAGGTAGATCTACACGGACATAAGTGCTTGAACTAGTCTGATCTGTTCCTTCAAAAGCAGCCAGTGTAGCTCCCGGAACATCGGCCAGATCGGTAATGCCTCCGCCTAATACCGTAACGGTAATAGAACCAGGGCTACCAGTCTTTAAGGTATAATAGTAGGTCAGAATATAATCTGTGTTCGGAGTAGCTTCCATTTCCTGGTAGGCTATTCTATCGCCAGCTGATGGATATTTTGATGCCTGAGAACCGTCCTGCACCGGGCTGGAGGTAATCTGGATCACACCACCAAAGCTGTTTCGCCAGGAGTCTCTGCCATCACCTGTGCCATCAGGCAGGCTGTTATCTTCAAAACTCGCTTCCAGTATCACCGGAACAATCGCTGCTGGTGCCTCCGGCTCTACTACTTCCAGCTGCATTGTGAAAGTGTCCGAAATACCCAGTTTGTCTGACACAGTCAGGCTTACTGTATAGGTGCCTTCTCCCGGAAAGGTGTTCACTCCATCCAGATCAGTAGAAGTATTGCCGTCACCAAAATTCCATGCATAGGTGGTAGCACTTACTGAAAGGTTGGCGAAATCGAACCTCATCCAATCTTCTGCACTCTGGGCAGCAGAAAAGTTTGCCTCAGGTGGTGTTTCATCCGCAATAGAACCTGCCTCCGGCAGATCAAATTCAAAGTCACATGAAGCCAATATTGAAATCATCACGACCAAAGCCGCAGCTTTCAAAAGGCTGTTATTTTTATTTTTTGTTGTTTTCATTTCTCTAATAATTAGCTGATTAGTAACCAGGGTTCTGTGTCAACGCACCCTTGCTAAGATTGATCTCTGCCTGAGGAATAGGAAGCAACACATCTGTAGCACTAAATGAATAACTATTTGCGTCAGAAAATGCGGTAAGCACCTGCTGAGCCACTCCCAATCTGGCTAAATCAAACCATCGGTGATTTTCAAAAGCGAGCTCTACCCTTCTTTCGGCAAGCAGTTCATCTTTGGTAATACTCGTTACCGCATCAGTCAAACCTGCCCGGTCTCTTACCTGTTGGAAAGACTGGAGTGCTGACGCAACTGAAGTATCCGTACCTCCTGCGAGAATAGACTCAACATGCATGAGCAATACATCGGCATAACGAAGTACAATCCAGTCGTTTCCGGCTTGAGTGGGGTCTGTAGATGTGGGACTAATTCCCAGATTGCTATCTCCGTTTGGTAAATATTTTACCACCTGGAATTGCGTTGGCTGCAGGGCATCTTGTCTATAAGACAGCGCTGTACGATCCCCTCCTATATTGTCAAGGGCTTCGCGGGCATCTGCCGTGACATAATTCACACCACTGGTACGACCTACCGCATTCAACCATTCGGCTGAGAAATTCTGACTGTCACTGGCAAGGTCCGGCACATAGCCTATAGAGAAGATAACCTCATTGTTGGACTCATTATAGAATACATCTTTGAAATCACCTTCCAGCGAATAGTTACCACCATTGATAATCGATTCCAGCAGTTGTTGTGCCCCAACATAGTTAGAACCAGTTGTTAGGTAAACTTTGGCCAGCATGGCCTGAGCCGCAGCTTGAGAGGCTCTGTTTACATGGGTATTGTCAAGGGCTGTTACTGCCATTTCCAGATCACTGGTAATTAAGCTGTAGATATCTGCCTCACTGGCTCTGGTGAAAGAAACATCTTCTTCCTGAGGCCCTATGATCCTGTCAACCAATGGAATGGCACCATACAGCCTCACCAGATTGAAATAGGCATAAGCTCTTACAAACCTGGCCTCTCCTTCAAACTGTGCGCGGTTGGCATCAGATGCCACATCGATGTTTTCCAAAACCGTATTGGCTCTGAAAATAACATTGTACATACTACGGTAGTAGTCCAACACAATACCGTTGGTAGAGCGGATATTGAAGCTTTCGAACTGAGCGGCTTCTCCCTCACTGGCTTTGGTACGTGTATTATCGCTACGCATTTCAGTGAGGTAAAACTCATACTGAATTCCATGATTGTCATTGGTAGAAGTGGAGTTCACTCCCTGAATGGCATCGTACATGGCAATCACACCGGTCTCCAACTGCTGATCGTTGGTAAAGTAGGTTACACTACTGATAGCCGCTGATGGAGCCAGGTCAAGCGCGTCTTCGCAAGCTGCTAAGACAATGACTAATAAAGCTGATATATAGATTAATTTCTTCATGTCTGTTGCTTTAAAATTCCATGTTTAAACCAAGGGAGAATGTGCGGAAAACAGGTGATCCTGCTCTCTGGTAACCCCAGGTTGTAGGGCTGGTATTGTTGATGGACTCAGGATTGAATCCTGTATAACCATCTGCTGTGAAGTAGAACAGGTTTTGGGCAGACAAATAAACCCTCAGGCTATTGATTCCCATATTGCCCAGTTTAGCACCCGGCAGGTTGTAGCCAAGGCTTATGTTTCTGACAGCGATGTAAGACGCATCCTGAATGATATCATTCGTGAAGATTTTTTGTCGGATGAACCCCTGATCAGGAGTAGAGCTAATAAAATCCTGTGCACTGTTGAACTGGTTGAAAAGATATTGGTCTCCCATATTTCTCACCTCTGCTCCGTGGTTACCCTGTACAAGAATGCTGAAGTCGAACTCTTTGTATTTAAAGCTATTCGTCATACTCCAGATCAAATCGGGATATGGATCACCCAGTATGGTCTTGTCATCATCATCGATCAAACCGTCACCGTTAAGGTCTTTGACGTACACGTCCTGAGCCTCTCCTCCTACCGGATGAAAAGGATTGCTGAGATACTCCAGTGGAATATCACGGTCTACAACCCAGCCATAAAATGATGAAATCGGATTTCCCTGGAGGTTAATCCATTCGGCAGCTCTTTTAGAATCTACGTTTTGGATCTGACCATTGGCATCACCAAAATCTACCAGCTCATTCTTGTTTCTGGAAAGCAGTAATGAGGTAGACCATTCAAATGTATTACCTCTGATGTTTCGTGTCTGAATTTCAACCTCTACCCCTCTGTTCTTTACTTCACCAAGATTTACCAGGGCGTTGTTAAAACCAGTTGTAGAAGAAACAGGGTTATTCAACAGCAACTGGTCACTGGTTCTTTCATAATAGTCTACTGAACCGGAAACCACGCCATCGAACAATCCGAAATCCAAACCGGGGTTGATCTCACGTGAACGCTCCCACTGCAAATCAGGGTTGGCAATGTTAATGGCCTGAAAAGCCGCAACAATGTTTCCGTTGATGATGGCCGTATTGGGAGAAAGCAGCGATAAGTAAGGATAGTTATCGATCAGGCTACTGCCGGTGCTCAGGTCTTTGTTTCCTGTAAAGCCATAGCTGGCCCTGATTTTCAAGTGATCAATAACAGGGTTGTTCAGCAAAAAGTCTTCTTCTGAAACTCTCCATCCCAATGAGATGGCCGGGAAATTACCAAACTTGTTATTCGGGCCAAAAACCGAGCTACCGTCTCTTCTGATACTCATAGAAGCCAGGTATTTGTCTTTGTAAGCATAGTTTACTCTTCCGAAAACTGACTGAAAGGCTTCATCATATTGTATAGAAGTAGCATTCGCAATAGTGGTAGCGGCCGCAATGTTGCGCAGAAGATCAGAATCATAACCTGTACCTGAAATGCTTTCGGATTCGGTATCCCAGCTTTCAGCAGAATAACCAGCTACCGCGTTGATCTCATGGTCTCCTATAGTCTTGCTATAGGTAAAGTAGTTTTCAGTAACCAGGTGAATCCTGTTGAGGGTAGAAACATCGTATTGGGTGTTGGCAGCTCCATTTCTGTGAGCTAAAACTCCCTGCCACCTGTCTTGCTTGGTATTCTGAAAATCTCCGGCCAGTACCGTTCTGAACTTCAGGCCATCTGCTATTTTATATTCAGCGAAGAATCGGCCATATGCTTTGAATTTGAAGTCATTCCTGTCACGCTCCAGTACTTTAGCAGCAGGGTTTGTATTAGATGTATTACTAATATCCACCAGCGCACTGCCATCTCCGTAGAGATCATAATTATCAAAATGCCTTTGTGTTGCGTAATCGCCCACTTGCACATTAGGGTAGATATTTCGATCAACAAACTGGATCGTACGGTCATTGTGGTAAACCGGCAACCATGGAGTTTGTCTGAGAATATCATGAGTAGAACCGTCAAATCTTCTACGATCGGAGTAGGAAGGTGAAAAACGAGCACCAATCTTAAGCTTATCAGTGATTTTGGTGTCAACGTTAAGGCTGAACACATAACGTTTGAAATCATCCGTCAGTAACACACCTTCGTCATGCAGGTAACTCATGGTGGCATTGAATTTCGTACGATCATTCCCACCTCGGGCACTTACCGAGTGACTTTGGATAGTACCTCCGTCAAAAATCACATCCTGCCAGTCGCGGTCAATGCCGATCAGCTGTTTGTACAGTGTTCTGTCAGACAGCTCACCATTTGCCTCTAATTCAGCAGCAGCGGTTTCAGCAATTGAAAAGTAGTACGAATCGCTTTGATGTGCCTCCTTTATACCATAATAGCCGTTGTAGCTAAATTTTGTCTCACCGGATTTTCCTTGCTTGGTGGTTACTAAAATCACCCCGTTAGCACCTCTTGATCCATAAATGGCGGAGGATGCAGCATCCTTTAACACCTCGAATGACTCCACTGTGTTCATATCCAGGGCACTCAGAAAGTCGTTATCAACGACCAATCCATCTACTACTATAAGAGGAGCAGAACTACCACTAATGGAGCCCGTACCTCTGATTCTGATGGTAGGAGCAGAACCTGCTTCTCCTTCCGTACTACTAATATTCACACCTGAAACCTGCCCCACCAGCGCATCATCGATACGTGCCACAGGCATTTCATCAAGCTTTTCATTGGTAACCTTCGAGATAGCTCCGGTCAGGTGAGATTTCTTCTCTGTACCGTATCCTATCACCACCAGCTCACCCAGCTGCTGTACATCAGGTCTTAGCGTAATATTAATTACAGTCCTGGCACCCACCGCTTCTTCTAGTGTGACATAGCCGATAAACGAATATATCAGCACATCCTCAGGAGCTACTCGAAGCGAATAGTTTCCATCCGCATCGGTAATATCGCCCTGATTTTTTCCCTTAATTCTAATGGACACACCTGGAAGGGATTCACCGGTATCACCAGTAACCACCTTGCCACTCACAGTCGCTCCGTCTTGCGCTGTCAGTGTGACCGACATTACCATCATGAGCATTAAAGCAACCCACGATGTTGTTGTAAAAATTTGTTTCATTTTGTAGTCATTAGATTCTAAAAATGTTGGAAGTCAGTATTCGCAGGAATGAATCTTTCAGGGGAATCCGGGCAAACTTCTCTATATTGGGGCCTGGAAGACCTTTACTTTGCTCTGATACCGATGGCCAAATTGATATTATGAATAAAGTCCTGAGTCACTCCTACTGAAGATGGATTGGCCAATGGCTGATCCATCGTTTTTTTTTCTAGCAAGTATTCATATTGTTCATTTTTTGATATAAAATCTTGTACGTTAAGGTCTTAGCTTTTTAGCGTAGTTCATCACATCTTCAAGATGTGCCTGCATGGCTTCTTCCACACCAGCCGTATCCCGATCTTTGATCCTGGAGATTATCAGTTCATGCTCCTGTACCGCTTTCCCTGATCTGCCATCACCACATACATGGTGTTGTTTGAAATAGTTAAGTATATCGGGTATTATGATCAGCATCATTGATTTCAATGCTGAGTTTTTGCCTGCTTCTGCAATTTTCAGGTGAAACATCAAATCTTCTTCAATAGCCTCCCCTCCGCTGTCCACTGCTCTTTTGTAAGAAACCAGAGAAGATTCCAGTGCAGCAATGTCCTCATCAGTTCTTCTGAGAGCCGCAAATTTTGCTGAGTTACATTCCAGAATGTAGCGAGTCTCTACCAGAGAATGGAAATCTGCTCCCTCAAGATGCAGTACATCTGAGATAAGTCCTTCCAGGGCTGCCACTCCCATGCCGGCTACAATAGTGCCGCTTTGCGGAAGCGTTCTTAATATGCCATAGAACTCGAGCTTTCTGATGGCATCTCTGACATTGGTACGTCCAATCCCAAAACGCTCGCTCAACATACGTTCCGAAGGGAGTTTATCTCCCGGCTTTAATTGTCCCGATGAGATCAGCTGCTTTATCTGATTGATAATCTTATCAGCCGGCTTCTCCACCACGATTTCTGTAAAATTATTTAGTAAGTCGATTGCCATATTTAACTAGTTTACCAACAACTGGTCGACCAATTTGGAGAGAAATTTTATTCTGTCAAAGCATTTTCAGAAAAAATGCAAACGATTTCATTTCTAAAACCTCAGAATAAACACCTGCTTTTTGGGCTATATGCTGTTATTTATAAGGTTTTATGATATTGTAAAACAAACTCTACAAGTCCATACTGGCTGGAATTGCCTAAAACCGCCCTGAAAGCAGAAGATGTAGAGGGACCGCCAGTCCTCCAGGTTCACCAGTTGAAAATATCGGAGAGCCCATTCCATGAAATGATCAGGGAAAACACAAAAGCCGCTATCATTACAACATTGGCAGGAAGGCGCTTTGCCGGTAATCCTGTATTTTTTCGGTTCCATAAAACCAGAAAACTCAGCACTACGAGGGGCAGCGCGAAGACATTAAACACCTGTGTAAAAATCTGACCCTGAATTGGGTTGAACCCAAAAACCGGAACGCTCAGGGCCAGCACACTGGCGATTCCGGTAATGAGCTTAAATCGTCTGGATTTTACGTCCAGTTTTCCGGAACTAAAATCCCCCAGCATTAAGGGTACAATCATCAGACATGGAAAAATGGAAGATAAGCCTGCACTCAGGGTACCGGCAAAGAAGATACTCACAGCGACCCTACCCACTGACGGCTCCAATGCACCAGACATATCCAGCACATGCGTTATTTCGGTTCCTTTTCCATACAGGCTTCCGCTAGCTACCGCCATAATGGCTCCGCTAATGGTGAATATCAAAATGGCTGCAATGATGGAATCATTTCTTTGCACCTTAAAATCGCTTTTGGTCCAACCCTTCCCTTGGATGAATAGTGGGCGGGACAAGAAGGTAGCCGCAGCCATGGTTGTCCCTACAAAGGCTGCTATGAGTATACCAGCCCCGTCTACCTCCGGAATTTCAGGTACCAGGCCCATGATAACCTCGGAGGGTTGTGGAAATACAAAAATGAGCGTAAACACAAATGAAAGGCCCATCAGACTCACAAAGAGGGCCAGCACTTTCTCAAATAGAGAATAATTGCCCCTTGTCAGTAAGAAATAGAAAATACCTATTATGAGTATCGCCAGACCAAGCACAACCCAATACTTTTGGTCTGCCAGATCTGGGAAATTGATCACCAGAATCTCAAAAATCACATTGGAGGTTATACCCAGGATACCTACAAGAGAGTTCCACTGCCCAATACCCACTGTCACTATAATAAACAGAGCGATGACTTTGCCCAAAGGCAGATGTTTCCGTACCGCCAAAAGTGCCGTCTCCCCTGTAGACAAATAATAAGTACCCGAGACATAAATCAGCACCCCTGAAAACAGACAGCTGAGAAAAAGGACCCAGAGCAGGCCCATTCCAAAGTTGTTACCCGCTACAATCATGGAAGTGACGCTACCGGTACCAATAGTATAGCCAATGGCAAATATGCCTGGCCCGAAAGAGAGGAGAAACTTCAATAGCTTTTTCATATGTGTGGTTTTAATCGAAGTCGTAAACCGTAGGAGATCGGTCGCTTTGATTCAAACCAATAGGCTTGACCTCGACCGGGGATTTACAACTCAAAAAAATAAAATTGGTCGACCAGTTACTGACTTACCAATCTGTAAATTAAACAAAATTTGACGAACCGGAAATGGACGCATAGTTTGGGGAGCTGGAATTGCCCGTTGATTACGCTTGGGATGAAGTAAAAAAGAGCTGAGTTTCTATTGTGCATTTATGGATAGTCCAAAGGAGGATCCGTATAGATTCTGAGGACCTTTATCTGAGAGGGCCAGCCTTTCTTCACTTCGTTTCAGCAGATAAACCTCCGGGAGGCTCCCCTACGGACGAAATGAAAAAAGCCTGACGCAAAGGTCAGGGTTTTGATTGTAGTCCTGAGTGGGACAATATCTAACCCTTTTTGGTCTAAATTGGCTCGATTGGCAGATTTAGTGGGTTCGATAAATTCCGGTTAGGTCAGAGTAATCAAGCCCTAGAAAAATCCATTGCTACGAATGGACTTATTGAAGATGAATCTGTTGATTTTATAAAATTAATCGGTCATGCTTACCTATTTTTTGCTAGATAATACAAAGGCAAACCCAATAGTATTCATTAAGAGCCTCTTTTAATTCAATTGGGCCATGCTCACAATTAATTTAGAATTGTAGGTTTCCTGCACCCCAGACACGGAAGACTTTGTTGGTTATAGTAAGTTTTCGAAAGGTTTATCTAGGCCCCAAAGGTGATCAAAGAAGGGCCAATCAACGATAATTGAGTTCTGCATTGTGAAGCAAAAGTAAGGAGACCATTAAAGCTTTCAGTTTGATGAGTTTTTCGTCATCCAACTCAAACTCTTCGTCAATCAGCGTGGCGTAGAAATTTATCAAAGGGTTAATCCGGACCCTTTGTTCTTTATCCATTAACAACTTCACGAACTTGTCATACTCAAGTTGTTCCCCATTATCATCTATAAATTGGCCAAAGCTAGGTTGTAGGCCATACGGAATCCCTCCCTTCATAACGGCTGCTAGTCTGATCACCCTAATGATTGATTCTAATTTAACACTCCCTTGTTTCAAGGCTAATGTTTCGAGGTTCGTCCATTGCATGCTATGCTCGTTATTAATCACTTGCTGATAACACCGTTTCACTTGCGCATCATCACCAGCTTCTATAAAATCTAACAGGCTGTAATTCAGCCTAGCATTTAAAAATGGATATTCCTTAATGATTCTATTGATCCGATGATAAACCTGCAAGTGATTGTAAATGGTGGTGGTTAGAAAATACCCTCCTGCGCCTTCTTCCGGTGCTTCAGGGTTATTCCAGTCCTGAAAATACCATGAGAAGGGCTTGCCTTCGAATGTATTTGGTAACTGAAAATTGATATCCTTATAAATATGAATCTTCTTTTCAATGTGGGCCAGCCTATGATAAAGCTCTTCCGAACTAAACTTTAATGGCAGAAAATACTTAGAAGCCTGTTCTCTCCTGATTTCCGAATCTCTTCTCCAAAGTTCTGTCCTAATGGTCACCAAATAGGTAATGATACCTGTTACTACAGCAATTATCAATGGAAAGACTAATTCATTCATCTTGTTTGGTTTTTCTTGAGGCCAAAGTGCTTTACATAAGACTCAATCATTACCCTTGACACCCTCTAGGGCTTTCTTGTATTTCAACAGTTTGTTTCGCTCAAAATCAAAGAGGTTTTCCGTTTTGATCTTTCCTTCCATAAGTCTTTTAATGATCAAAAAATCATTGAAGTCGGCAAATGATATTCCTATCTCCTTCAATTGTAAAATATTATCAATTTCCTTATTCGAAAACCCCGGTGACTTTGGTGGATTATTCAAAGAGATTAGAATACCTTTGAGGTCGCCATTTGCTACTTTGACAGAGTCGAAATAATCTCGGTATATTTTATTTACCGAGTATTTGCTTTTAATCTTATCAAAAGCATTGGCATAAATAATCACGCATTCAACATCTCCTTTGTCTTTTGCTTCTGCCAACAATTCGGAGAGTACATAACAGGTGGCATCGATCTCAGATTGTCGAATGTCCTGAGCATTTACATTGGACACCCATATGATTAGCAGCAAAAACGACATTATTTTTTTTTTCATAACAAACTATTTTACACGTCCTGGTCCACTCTTTGGGCCCTTAATTTCAACTTGTTTCTTCGATTCTTGAAAATTTGGAAAATCATCCTTGCTACTTATAGTGTGGGCAATGAGGAATGCCCCAAGCACCATAGCAATGATACCCGGAGAGGCTGAAATAACACTGGCTGTTACACCTGCACCTCCTAAACTCACGCTACTTTGTTTTTTTAAGGTATAAAATGCTACTCCCGTGCCTAAAAACATGATAGCAAAACCGGAAAACAAACCTACTGAACGCTTGATCATGCTCAAATGCATCTGATAGGCATAGACCCTGTATTCTAAATTTTTGGCTGCTTCGTGTTCAAAAACCCCGTCTTTGAACCAGTTGACATTGGTGATTAAAAACAACCCGATGGCCAATAATACCATGCTACTAGCGATGGTCAAAAACCAGGGGATGTATCTTTGCCATTTCGTTTCCTCTTTCATCATAATACTCGCGTGATATTGATGATATAATTTAACCAAAAAACAACAGCCTTTATCACTTTCACTCAGCAAGATTCAATGCAATAGTATCAATCTAGCTCGGGTATTTTAAGCCCCGAGAAGAACGAAAGTTATTGTACAAAAATTGATAAACAGGCTGTCTCTGGGAGGGCCAAGCGAAAAGAATTCTTCCAATAGAAGGTTTATGTGAGCAGCCAGCATGCCAACTGGTTCCATTCAGAGCGAAATAAAAAAAGCCCAGCAGAAGCTGAGCTTTTTGAAAGTAGTCCGTAGGGGAATCGAACCCCTGTTACCAGGATGAAAACCTGGCGTCCTAACCCCTAGACGAACGGACCAAATACTATTTAAAAACGATCTTTGCGCGTCTGCCGGAGGTTTACCGCAGGCAGAGACGAACGGACCATTTGAATTTTGACTATCCAGCCGAGCCTGATTGTCAATTTTCGGTTTGCAAATATAGAAGTGTGTTTAATATTTACAAAAATTTTTCCGCACATATTCATTTCAATCGTTTCCACAGGAACTAAGATTTAGTTCATCCCATTGTATTGGATATAGTGTCGGGCTTTCTTAGCTTTACGCCCGCGAAATCGAACGAACAAAACCGCAAATAACATGGCTAAAACCAGAGTAGCAATTAACGGCTTCGGAAGGATCGGAAGACTGACTTTCAAAGCATTACTGCAAAAAGAAAATATCGAGATTGTTGCCATCAATGATCTGACGGATACCAAAACATTGGCCCACCTTTTAAAGTACGATTCAGTACATGGAAAATTCAACGGTACGGTAGCTTCTACGGCAGATGGTATCGAGGTGAATGGTACAGAAATTAAGATTTATGCCGAAAGAGAGCCCAGAAACCTTCCTTGGGGCGACCTGAGTGTTGATGTGGTATTGGAGTCTACCGGATTCTTTCTGGATCAGGCAGGTGCCGGACAACACATTGAAGCCGGAGCCAAAAAAGTAGTAATCTCTGCTCCTGCTAAAGGAGGTATTCCAACAGTAGTACTAGGTGTAAACGATGACACCATGACTGGCGAAGAGACCATCATGTCGAACGCTTCTTGTACGACCAACTGCCTGGCCCCTATGGCTAAGGTATTGGACGATGCTTTTGGCATTGAAAAAGGTTATATCACTACAGTTCACGCTTACACTTCTGATCAGAGATTGCAGGATGCACCTCACAAAGATTTGAGAAGAGCCAGAGCTGGTGCCTACTCTATCATTCCTACATCTACAGGTGCTGCCAAAGCTGTTGGTTTGGTATTGCCTCACCTTGCAGGCAAACTGGACGGTATCGCTATGAGAGTTCCGATTCCTGATGGCTCATTGACTGACCTCACCGTTGTTCTGAAAAAAGAAGTAACGAAAGAGGAAGTGAACGCTGCTATGAAAGCTGCTGCTGACGGCCCAATGAAAGGTATTCTTGAGTACACTGAAGACCCTATCGTATCTATCGATATCGTAGGCAACCCACACTCAAATATCTTTGATTCTCTGTTGACTTCTGCCCAGGGTACACTGGTAAAAGTTGTTGGCTGGTACGACAATGAAGCTGGTTACTCTAACAGAGCTGCTGACCTGATTGAAAGAATCGGATAAGGAAGGCTTTGATTTAAAGACCTTATGCAAAAGATGCCATCACCTGAGGTGATGGCATCTTTATTTTCGCATGTTGGAACTAAAACTTCTTATCAGCGTTAGTATTATTAAGTGACATCCTCAAGTCGATAAAAAGAGTAAGTGAATAACAGAAGACATTCCTAAGTCGCCAGAAAAAAAGGACAAAGAAAGAAAAGCCCGAAAGGGTTATTTTTTTGCCCTTTGGTCTGTTAATCTCTGTTCCTCCCGGATATAGAATACCGTCTGACGGGGAACCACATTCTATCTACCCTTCCTTCTCTAAGCCCCATTCTCTTTTACTCTGAGGAACGAAGAGTCTTAATTTCTAACAATATAGGCATCTACTCTTCTTCGCAAATTGAATACAGATAGACTGCATTAGATGCTTCATGCTTCAGCATTGGAAAGCAGATTAAACCAATCAGAACAACCGTCTGATCTGCGGTCTGACGGGGATATAGATTACAAAGCCGGACTCAGGGTTCTTTCAGATCTGAAAAGCATATCGGCAGCCTGCAGAATTTTCATCCTAAGCTGAGCATTGTACTCAGGTCGCTGCTCCAGGAACTCTCTGACCGCCCTGGCAGCAGCTGCGGAATTATGATTTCCAAGAGTCTGATCCAGCCAGCGCTTCGGAAAGAAAATATCACCCGTTTTCTGAATCTCTGCCAGCAACTCGAGACTTTCGGGAATGTACTTCTGCGATTGCTGCGTTCTCAAGGGATGATGCAGATAACTCAATGCGCCCAATACCCAGGATTCGGTTTGTCTGTTGGTCTCATCCTTCAATGATGCAAAGAAGGTATCTCTCTCCTCCTCGTTATCAGAAAGGGCCGGCAATAAGAATTGGAAGCGCTTTTTTCTGTCAGGGTTCTCAATGGCAGCCAATTGTTTCTCCAGCATGGCCTCAGCCCGTTGAGGATCTTTTATGGCAATATTGGCGGCAAGGCTCGTGCGATCATTTTCGGAGAGCCTGAGCCCCTTCACTCTTGTATGAGAAGCATCTGTCCAAATGCTGTAAAGGCGGTCAATATTAGTTTGTGTGATGGTGACATTGCGAAAGGCATTGAAGAATATCTTTTTCTGGCTTGGGGTTTCGGCAATATCATCCATGCAATGGTAGAGCGTTCTTTCCAGATCGGGTGCCAACGCATTTCGCTCATCAGGTGAAAGAAAAGACCAATAGACACGGTTAAGCTGCCCAAGTACCAGATTGAGCAGGAGCTGATTTTTCTCTCTCACCATGATCCACTTGATCAGTTCAACATACTCATCGGCAGCTACTTTACCATCCAGCAGCTGCTCATAAAAGTCAATCATGGCCACTCCCTTCTGAAGGTTCCCCAGCTGAGTCCAATTCTGCATGACCTTTAGCTGAGCGAGATTAAATACACCATAACCTCTTCCATCAGCATTCATCAAGCCATGATAGTCTTCACCCTTCATATCTCGCTTAAAGTAGTCGCTCACATCAGTTTCGGTTGCCTCCATCGTGATACGTTTTCCATCTGAGCCATCAAAGCGGGCAATGCCGAAGGATTGTTGCCACAGCCGGTTCTTGCCGCTAGGGTCACTCTGATGGAGCGACACACAAAGCTTGCAATCAGGGTCCTGCGAATAAGCCAGGTCAAAATTGGGCCTGCCAGGTGTATTTACCCACACCTCACTCCACACCTTAAGGTCCTGCGTTGTTTTCTTATCCAGAATATTGATCAGATCAGGCCAGGTGGCATTGCGGTTGGCAAAGGTCTTCAGATATTCCTGCATTCCTTCCTGAAAAGGCCCTTCTCCTAAGAGCATTTCCAATTGTCTCATCATGATAGGCGCCTTGTTATATATAATGGCACCATACATCTGTCCTGCTTCATTGAGGTTGCCCAACTCCTGACGAATTGGGTTAGCGCCCTCTGTGCGATCTACCGAGTAAGCCGAAGGATAATGTCTTACAAGGAAGCTAAGCTCATGATTGATGTCCGGAAAGCTGGGGTTGACCATTTTGGCTGCCATAAAATTGGCGAACACCTCTTTGGTCCACACATCGTTGAACCAATCCATCGTTACCAAATCGCCAAACCACATATGTGCTGTTTCATGAGCGATAAGACTGGCCCTGCCCAGGAGTTGATTTTGAGATGGGTTTTCATCCAGAAACAAACTGTTCGCTCTGTACTGAATCGCTCCCACATGCTCCATACCTCCATACTGAAAGCTTGGAATCAGCGCAAAATCAAACTTCTTGAAAGGGTATTTGATTCCGGTATATTCTTCCAGCCACTGAATGGAAGCCCCATGCAGGTAGAAGATAAACTCCTTGTTGCGCTCCACCTTCTCTTTGTCAGTTTCGCGGTGCAGCATGGTCATTTCTCTGCCGCCCACATTTTCAGTCACTCGCTCAAACTCACCTGCCACAAATGAAAACAGGTAGGTACTGATCAGATCGGACTTCTGGAACTCCATATTCTTTCTGCCATCTTTGGAGATGGATATAGCCACCGGTGCATTGGCAATGGCCGTCCAACTGGCCGGCAAATCAAGGATTAGTTCATAAGTCGCTTTCAGGTTGGGCTGGTCGAAGCAGGGAAAGGCCGTTCTCGCTCTATCCGGAACAAACAGGGTATATAAAAATTCTTCTTTTCGGTTCAGAGAGGTCTCACCAGCAAAGAAATTGATCTCAACGGTATTCCTTCCTTTTTGAAGCGACTCTGCCGGTAATACAATGTGCTCTTTGTCAAAAACGATCTCCTGTGTTTTACCATTGACTTCCAGATACTGGAGCATTTCTGCCGACTCCCTGAAGTCGAGCAAGATGTCCTGAGAATCATTGGTAAGATTAAATGTGAGTGTTTCCAGCGACTGGACCTTCTGATCAAAGGCATTGGGTACCCTGAATTCCAGCTTGTAGTTCACATCCGAGATCACGCTTTTACGGTATTGAGCGAGTTCCAGCGAAACACCGTCTTCAAGAGCTATATCTTCGGTTACAGGAGTGTTACATGCTGATATAAGAAACAGCAACGATAACAAAGGCAGTAAGTACTTCATTTATATTAACACAAGGTCTTTTCTTAATTCAGGGGGGATGCCAAAATTGTCGTCCATAAACCCATCCATTTCGTCTTTTGTTTCTTTGGAAAGCAGCTCATTCATTTCTTCCATGGCCACATTTCCAATCATAAAGGGAGGCATGAAGCTGGTCACCAGTTTATCTCCCTTAAAGCAGGCTCCCATCTGAAACTCCGTAAGGTCTTCCTTGGGCATTCCTTTGATCATACAATGGGAAAGCCATTTTTCAGGATCTTCCGGGTGTTCCTGCATGCGCAGTTGCATGGCCTGAAAGTCCGTATTGGTCATCATATAGGCCGACAGGTTGGTCATACTTTCTTTTGAAAGGGCTCCGCGCATGCGCTCATAACATTCGCTGCATACGGCATATTCAAAGAGCACCTGGGTCGAATCGAGTTGCAGATATCGTTTAAATACCTTCTCGATCATATAAAAGCGATCTCCCTGCATAAGGTCATGATCGCATTGAATGCAATGCGACAGGGGTGCTTTCGTATCGGAGTTTAAAAATATATCTGGAATGGGTAAGCCTTCCTTCTCTTCTTGATCTTCCATGTCGGAGGTTTAAAAAACTGAACTTACGACTTTTGACTGCGATCAACAATAGTAGCGCTTGCCTGTGCGGCTGCCAGTACTATGGTATCGCTGATATTCACATGGGCCGGTCTGGTGACAATAAAACGAATGAGGTCGGCAATATCTCCAGCGGTAAGTGCGTCAAAACCCTCATAAACAGATTTTGAACGCTGTTCATCGCCCTTAAAGCGCACCATCGAAAACTCGGTTTCCACCAATCCAGGACAGACCTGAGATACTTTGACTCCTGTTCCATTCAGGTCGAGTCTCATGCCGTTGTTCAGGGCATCTACAGCAAATTTAGAAGCGCAGTAAACATTACCATTGGCATATACCTCTTTACCTGCCACTGAGCCTACATTTACCACATGACCACGACCACGATCGATCATACCAGGGATAATGGCCTTTGATATGTAAAGCAGTCCCTTTACATTAATATCGATCATGGCATCCCAATCGTCAATATCTCCATTTTGAAAGTTCGACAGGCCGTGCGCATTTCCGGCATTGTTGATTAAAACATCTATGGCTTTCCACTCAGCAGGCAAGCTCTCTATCGCATCAAAGGCTGCCTTCTTATCTCTTACATCAAAAACAAGGGAGTGGGTTTTTACAGAAACTTTATCTGCCAATTCTTTTAAGCGGCCTGCCCTTCTCCCACAAATTACCAGATCATAGCCCTCCTGGGCAAGGTATTCTGCAGTAGACCAGCCAATTCCTGAACTGGCGCCCGTTACAAATGCGATTTTGCTCATAGTATCAATATTATGAGCACCAATTTAGGAGATTTTCTTAAGGGGAAAAGCTGAATTCTGACGAAGCGCTTTAGTCGGAAAAATGGAAGTACAAAGTGAAATTATGCGTCACAAGCCGGTCAATACCCAGGCTATAGAATGCTTCACCATCATTGAGCACATTGATCAACCCTCTGGAGTAACGTAGTTCTGGCGAGAACTTAAAGAATTTGAAATACTTCTCAAGGCCAATACCTACTTCTGCCCGGATATCCAATTTTCTGATTACCAAACCTCCTGTATCGGTTTCTTTGGCCTTGCCCGTCCTGAGTGATCCACTCAGGCCTCCCACCACGTACATGCGTGTATTTCCCCTGCGAATAGATCGGTACCTTAAAAAAGCCCCGGGTTCAATTCTTGTCGTCTCAATTAACTGAGTATCTACCGTACCATCCATTAGGAGATAATCTACTTCATGCTGATAGAGGCCTATTTTCACTGGGACAATTCTCAAAGAGAACTGATCTGCCAGTCGAAAATCTACCATAAAGCCCAAATTGAAGCCGGCCTTCTGCTTTGAGTTGATGGCAAGCAAATTCTCCAGATCGGGAGAGGTTTCGAAGGCTTGAGAATACTTGATACCAAAGGAGTTCTGATGAGAACCCAGAAAGAAACCGTACTTGAGTATTTTCTTATCGCTATTCAGCCTGTGCTGAGTAACAGGGGCCTTTTGAGCCAGTGCCATGTTACCTAAAAATAGCCCTGTCAGGACAATTATTTTTGCCCTATGTAAATAGAGCTTATGCCAAATGTGAGCGGTCTGCATTCTGTACTTTTAAAACCTACTTTTTCCAAAATCGTCAGAAAATCCTTTCCGTCAGGAAAAGCCTCCACCGATTCAGGCAGATAAGTATATGCTGATTGATCTTTGGACACCAGCTTTCCAATAATCGGGAGAATGGATTTAAAATAAAAGTTGTAGAGCTGCTTCATCGGGAATCTGCGTGGTCTTGAAAATTCAATAATCACGGTTTTCCCTCCGGGTTTCAGCACCCTGAACATATCGCTCAGACCTTTCTCCAGATTTTCAAAGTTCCTTACACCAAAGGAAACGATGACAGCATCGAAAGTATTACTCTCAAAGAGCAGCTTTTCAGAATCCCCCATCTGCATATCAATGATATGGTCAAGCCCCTTACGTTTCATCTTCTGCTTACCCTGCTCCAGCATACCTTCAGAGATATCTACCCCAATCACCTTATCAGGGTTGAGTGCCAGTGCTTCTATAGCAAAATCACCGGTACCGGTAGCGATATCCAGAATTTGTTTAGGCTGGTCTTTTTTGAGCAGACGAATCGCCTTCTTTCTCCACAGAATATCAATTCCGAGGCTTAAAAAATGGTTTAGAAAATCATAGCGATGAGAAATGTTGTTGAACATTTCCGCTACCTGCTCTTTTTTTCCTGCCTGTTGCTCTTTGTAGGGTACTACGGCCATCTCGCTCAATTTGGGTGCAATAATACGAAGGAAACAGGGCGTTTGGGAAGATTGTTGGAATTATCTCATTATTCTGACCGCTGTTTTTACCACTTGCATTCAATCAACAAAGCTTGTTTCCGGTAAGGACCAATTGTGTTTACCCGTACTTTAGAAGGTCTTATGATAAGAGGGTTATTTTTACCTTCCAGACTATTAGTTTTAGCCATGCCTCATTCGAAATCTTACCTCATCTTAGCCTTTCTTGCATGTTTATCCTGCCAACAGTCTGATGGGTTTGTCATAGGTGTATCAATTGGCACGGACCACCTACATGATGTAGAAGCAATTAGTAACAAGGAGGCTTTTGCCTACTCTTATGGCACCGGAAACATCTATCACAGCAATGATGGTGGCCGGGGATGGAACAGATTAGCACATCTTGATTCGGTATATTTTGAACAAATACAATTCATAGATACTAAGACAGGTTGGATTTGTGGAGAGCAGGGTAAAATATACCGTACCGTAAATGGAGGAATTGACTGGGAAGACATTTCGATAAACCTGCCTGAGCATGAAGGAAATCTCCTATTATATGCACTCTACTTTGACGATGAGCTGCATGGAATCGTGGCAGGTATGTCTGCCAACTTTGAAACCCGAAAGAGGAAAGTGAGGCTCTACCAAACAAAGAATGGCGGTCGCAACTGGACTGAAAAGGAAGTGCCTACAATGCTGATGAACATTGTAAAAGGCCCTGAAAGCGAACTTTGGGGAATGGGCTCAGGGATGGTGCTTGTAAAAGAAAACATGGACGCTCCCTGGAAAACTGTTTTGCAAAGTGATAGCCTGAGAAGAATAGCCGACATCCGCTCCCTGGATTTCGGTATGGAAAAAGGTCATGTGATAGCCGCGGAATTCAGTACAGGTAAGCTCCATATCAGCAAGGACCATGGGAAAACCTGGACGACTCAGGCCATTACCAAAAACAGGGTTCGTAGCATTATCCGGTATGCCGATGAAGACTGGCTGGCAGTGGGTGATTTGAATAAAGAGTCGGGTAATGTATACTGGAGCCATGACGATGGCCTGACCTGGCAGAGAGATTCACTCAAATACCCGGATATACACAGACTTGCCCTTAGCCGGAACTATGTTTGGGCAGTAGGCAAGGATGGATATTCAGCCAGACTAAAAAGGTGACCTATACAGGTATTAGAATTTCTCTACGAGCTCGTCAAGGGCCTTTCTGAAAGTATCGAGGATTACTTGTTGACTGTCTTCTATGGTACTGTTTTTACCCACCGTAGCAATCCGTAAAAATGAGTTCTGTTTCAGCACAATCCTCTCCTTGGAAGTCGCAGCCCCTTTTACATTTTTGGTCCTTTTTCCCTTGTCATTGAATATCATTACTCGCACAACCAGTCTTGGCTTAAACTTTTTCTTGTCTCCTTTGATACCAATCTCTTTGATTGTTAAACCTCCGGTATCAGAACCTCCCAGTCCACCTCTTTCCATGCGTATCTGCACAGTGTATAATGAATTTCCCATTAGTCCTTTCGCGGCCCTTTTTGGCGACATTTCGGGCAGCTCATAGGCATTCATATTGAAACCCTCAGGATAGTTTGTCAACGGTAGCGGGTTCAGGTTTAGCGAAGCGGCATATTCTTCATGGAAAATGCGGTAGAATTCGTTGATAAAAGCATTAATTACCCGGTCCTTACCCTCCTCTTCTGCTTCCATCTCATCCATGGTAGTATTGATACTTTTCATCGAGAGTCTGTAACTCTCATGATATTCGAGAGTAAAATTTGCCAGCACATCAGCTTCCTGGGCGTTCACAAAACCGAACAACAACAATCCGTTTATTATTAGCAACCATCTCATCCTGCAAAGAAATGATATTCATAGTACAGAGTCCATTCCTTACTCGTCAAATGGATCATAACAGGCATGAAAAGAAAAATTCGGGACATGAATTATTGAAGGTGTGCCAAAGTCATTTTCTTTTTAACTTCGGTTACTGATTACAGCTATGAAAAAACCGGAATTAAAAAGACTTACCAGGGAAGGGCTCATGATTGTATTCAGTGTCCTCTTTGCTTTGTTTATAAGCCAATTGGTGGATGACAATAAGACCAGGAGACAGAAGGATCAGGCTCTCGACCATATATTCAAAGAACTGGAGACGAACAAGGGTACCCTGGAAAGGTGGATCGCCAAGCATGGCAAAATTGAAAGCGACATCAGCCGAATGATTGAAGATCCGAACGATAGCATGAGATTAGTATTAACACAAAGCCCTCGCCTGGACTTTGGAGTAATCACGTCCACTTTCATTGATGCCTTGCTGGGAGACACGGCCTGGGAAGCGGCTAAATCCACCCAGATCATTTCTGAATTTGACTTTAATCTCGTTGAGGACCTTACCCGAATTTATGGTCTGCAAAAGATCATTATGAACAACACAGTTGAAAAGTTTTCGGACGTTTATTTCGACAGAGCCAGCCATGAACCTGCCAATCTTGAATCGACTCTTATTCAATTGCAGCTGGTGATGAACGAGATTGTAGGCCAGGAGGGAACACTAATTTATTTACTGGAAGTACTCGATCAGAAATTCGGAGAGCTTAAAAATATATAGATTGGGAACTTATTCGCTCTGGTATGGCAAAATCACGTAGGTCTGTTTCTCGCTTCGTTCTTGAAATCTTCTCCATCTTCCTGGGTGTTACCATTGCCTTTTTGGCCAATCACTGGAATGAGCAACGAAAAGAACGGATAATAGAAAGAAAAACCTTAAAGGAAATCAGTATTGAACTAAAGTCAGACATACGTGATATCAGGGGTAATATAATGGGTCACAAACTAGCCATTGAAGCTGTCAACGTATTTCAGCGGTATAACCACGGTGAAGTAGTAGCCTATGATTCCCTCAATATCTATTTTGACAGGCTTTATCGCGACTATATCTCTATCACCAATACCACTGCCTATGAGACCCTGAGGTCCAGAGGAATCGAAATCATCTCCAATGATCAGCTTAGAGCTGATATTGTGGAGCTTTACGATTTTGCCTATGAGATTATCCAGAAGCTGGAGGAGGACTACTATCCGGCACAGTTTCACAGAAACTACTTCAATGATATATCGGAGTACTACAAGAAGTATATGGAGATTGAAGGAGATGACATTAGGTTTATTAAACCCCATCAGGGGAAACCTGACCCTAAAATGCTACTCATTCTGAGAGAGATTAAGCAATGGCGACTCTTCAATATTGCCTCTTACGAACAGACAGAGGAAAAAATCATCAAACTAATACAAGATATTAATACAGAACTCGATGAATAGTGGGAATCCCCAGAGTTCTGCCGTGCACAATTGGCAGATACTCTGAGGAAAGGAGGATAATCGAATTATTTCTTTTTAGAGAGCTTCAGTTGAATACCCGTTTCAAACAGTCTTTCTGTATAAGAGGATCCCTCCAGAATAACTGGTGCCACAAACAGACTCCAGCCCGGCTTGACTTCGTAATATGCTATCAAGCCCAACTCGGCTCCTAAACGGGCATTATTTAGGTTGATAGAAGCCCCGGTGTAAGCACCAAACCTCAATTGTTTTCTGAGAAGAAAATGATATTGAGCCTGGACGGGAAGTGCTATCTCATCGCGATCTACCCTAAGCCCTCCTCTGATAAAAAGTCTGCGCTTTAAGTATCGGCCTATGTAAGCACTATAGTCGACCACTTTGGTTTTCGCATCAAACGAGAAAGTAGCGGAAGCCTCTGCATACCAGTTAGTGGGCAACTCATAAAGAGGAACGGTATTCATCCAGTTATTGTCGCTAAGTACGCGCTCGGTTCCACTCAGCCTTATTTGGGCTCCAAACTCAAACACACCCGTTTCCCCTCCTCTTTGTTCACCAAAGTTGATCCCGCTCTCATAATTGGCAGCAAAATAGAAGCGCCAGTTTTTGAGGTTTTCAGGAATATATAAAAGCCCCAGCCCCATTCTCAGATTAACATTCTCGCCCCAGGCCACTCCGCCTTGTGCATATGGCCTGAGCCTGCCGGGTAAAAGCAGCCTGGCATAAGTAGCCCTCATGTTAAATCCATGGTCCCAGGCACCTCTGAGGCTTATTTCAATGAAGGAGTCAGGAGTAAGGTATTTACCCGCGCCAAAGGCAAGGCCGTCAAGCCCGAGTATAAATTTTCTGTCAGATTGCAGGCTGGCATCCGCTACAAAAGCACCGGAAACAAACCAGTGACCTCCCTTTATTTTCTCATCGCCCTGCGCTTTTTCCATCCAGCTTCGTGCCATATCTCTGCGTACCTTTACTGGAAGAGGATCATTCAGTGAAGCCCAGGAAGGCATCTCGGAGTCAATTTTCAGATGATCCAGATTGCGCATATCCAGAGCCAGATCAAACGAATTGACACTGAAAGCATTGTAAATACCATCATCTCCTACCTGGTTCTCAGGGGGATAGTCAGTACTCTTATTTTCAGAGGATACACCTAATAATTCTTCTTTTGGCACATCCTTTTTTTCTGAAGATTGAGTCTCGGTATTGTCTTTTTGGTATTCTGTGCTCCCTGGCATACCCAGTTCTGGCTCGTTCGCTTCAGGCGATCGTTCTTTATCGTCATCCTCAGCAAAACCACTCCCTATATCAAACCCATTATCCGGAGCTGACATTACTTCTGATGGACTTTCCGGACTTGCTTCTTTCACCAAAGCTTTGTCTGGGCTTTGTTGTAAGGCCAGTTCCTGAAAGGGCACTTTCGGGTTGAGCATTTGATAGCCCTGCAAAACCCCGAAGGTAAAGATCACACCAAGCACTAACAGCATTCCTAACTTCCAGTATGGAGCCCGACTCAGTTTTTTGCCGTTAGCCATAGCACCATTGGCTACAACTCCCTTCCAAACCTCATCGCCTGGACTTTTCGCAAAGTCTTCAAAATGATCTTTGAACAATTGATCCATATAGTCTTCTTCCCTTCTCATTATGCGATCATCTGCTTTTTAAGTGTTTGCTGAAGGATTTGTCGTCCTCTCATCAGTCTCACCTTTGAATTAGCCTCGCTGATATTCAACATTTCGGCAATTTCCTTGTGTGCATAACCCTCTATAGTGTAGAGGTTAAAAACAGTCCGATATTCCGTGGGTAGTTTCTGGATCAACCAAAGCAACTCGTCTGTACCTTCTGAATCTTCAGGCTCTATTTTTACCTGAGACACATTATCATTGAGTGGTTCTTCGCGCTCTGTTCGGTTTTTATTTTTCCGAAGCTGTCCCAGTGCGGCATTGATTACCACCCTTTTTACCCAGTAAAAAAGAGGGCTGTTTTGCTTGAACTGATGAAGCCCTTCGAACACCTTGATAAAACCTTCCTGCAGCATGTCGCTGGCTTCAGCTTCAGAGCTGGCATAGCGCAGGCATATGCCGAACATCTTGTCTTTATAAAGACCATAGAGTTCGGAATGGGCCTTTCGGCTCCCATTCAGGCATTCCTTAACAAGTCTGTCCTCGTTTTGCTCTTGCACGCTGTTAGTTTATTCTATGCCGGCAATCGTTAGTTCCGCCAGCGGTATTAAGGTCACTCAATAAAAGGATGAATAAAGGTACGGAAACGTTACAAGCCTCTGTCTGTTTATTACAAAACCACTTCGAAAGCTTTAAAAAGGGGTTTTTATCAAATAAAAATTCGTCCATCCCATTATGTTTGGCAAAGGAGGTTCTCTCTATTACTTTGAGTACTTTGTTGACAGGCTAAAAATGAAAAAGCAGCCCACCTTGTTTTTTATGGTAGCCTTGAGTGCTCCTTGTTCCGTATACAAAAACGCAAGAAGCACCGACAGGGCCTCATTTACAATGGGTAGCTTTGATGGTAAAAACCTAACCTTTATTTGACAATGCAGAAAAAACCATTCGCGCTTAAATGGGTCAGTTTAGAAATTTTCTCAATCGTTTTTGCAGTCTTACTAGCCCTGATGCTTGACGCATGGCGCGAAAGGATCAAGATTGAGCAAAAGGTGCAAAATGCACTTGAAGACATCGTGTCAGAGATTGATACTTTCATCGGTATGGATGAAACCATTGAATTCAATACTGTTCAAATGGACTCTCTGGAAGCTATGATCAAAAGACACAGAGCAGGCCAGGAAGTGCATTTTGTATCGGGGGTAGCCAGACCAGAAGTGAGGTCATTGGCCTGGGAAACTTCACGGGCAAGTGGCATAGCCTCTGACTTCGAAAGACAAATCTTTGTGGATATCACTGAGATCTATGTTGAATTCGACCGACTGGAGAAAATACTCGCTTATAACCGCGAATTCGGCATGAAAAGTGACCCATCGATGCCTGCTGTAGACAAAGCTATTCACCGTTACCGGCAATTAGACGGCATTATTTTCAGGTCTCAGGAGTTACAGGACCGTGCAAGGGAGTTTCTGGAAAAGTATAAGGACGCTGAGTTCACACAGCACCTTGAATAAAAAAACAGCTGTAACCGGATACAAAAAAAGCCATAGGGTCTCCCCTACAGCTTCACTATTTCGTAATAAAATCTTAAGCGATCTCTACCAGCTCGATATCAAAGATCAGGTCTTTTCCTGCCAGGTCATGGTTGGCATCAATCACTACTTTATCTTCGTGTACCTCTCTGATTCTTACCGGTACCTGCTGGCCATTTGGCTGACTCATACCCAGTTGCTGGCCTACCTCAGGATTCAAATCCGGTGGCAGGTTTGTTCTTGGCACATCAATAATCAACTCAGGGTTCTCAGCGCCATAGGCCTCAGCAGCCGGGATTTCGGTGGTTACCTTATCGCCTACTGCCATACCATTCACAGCTGCATCAAATCCCTTGATCATCATGCCTGCTCCCACCTCAAATTCAAGCGGCTCTCTGCCTGCTGATGAATCGAATTGTGTACCATCCGTTAATTTACCAGTGTAATGTACTTTTACTTTATCTCCTGCTTTTGCTGTCGACATCTTACTTTCCTTTCAAAATTGATAATACCCCTGATCTCCAAGGGACTGCAAAGGTAGGGAAAGCTGATAGAATTGCTAAAGGAGGCTGATTTAATCCACTAAATCAGTCACTTAGCCTGGAAATACTGATGTTCCGGATATCAGGCCTTCAGTTCTCAATCTACCGGAATACTTAGAAAGGAAACCTCAAGATGATTGATCAGCTCCTCTACATGCCTGCGCACATACCTGTTTTTAGTCTTTTTCTTGTTGTATAGCATGGTGAGTAAGCCAGGACTCTCCTGCTTACACCAGCTGATCAGGCCCTCTTCTTCTGTCAGGGCATTGTACAAATGAGTATCTTCTACCAGTTTGGGAGCAGCAGACTTATAAAGGCTCAACCTGGCATCCGCTTCCGGGCTGGGATAAAAGTCGTTCGGGGTACAGACCAAAAGCAAGTCCATTTTGGCATCCAGTTCTTTGGCCAGGTTTACCACAGGCACAAAAGATTCCAGCTCATCTATTTCAAAGTCATTGTGCACCAGCAGTCGATTCGCTTTTACCTCGGCCAGCTCTCCTTTTACCACCAGCACGGGTACCTCAGCATTTCTCACTACTCGTTGGGCGTTGCTACCGATGAGCCATTCACGAAAGCCCGAAGCCCCATGTGAGCCCATTACAATCATATCTACCTTTTGGTCACTGGCATAGGCCAGAATCCCTTTATAATCCTGATTGTAGAGTAAGTGCTTTTGGGCATTCAGGCCTTCTTTTTTTGCTTCTGACACGAGCTGCGAAAGTTGCTGCTGGTGATCATTTACCTTTTTTGTTATATCGGCATAGAGAGTAGTTTCTGCCTTGCTAACGATGGTAATCCAATCGGCAGGGATATCTATAATATGCAGAAAATGCAGTTCAGCATCCTGAGCCTTCGCTATATCCATGGCGACTTTCACTGCCTTGGTAGCACAATCTGAAAAATCTGTAGGTAGGAGTATCTTTTTCATGGTTACAGGGTTTTTGAGAAACTTTATTGAGATTGAATTACTTCAAAATCTTATCAAATAAGCATGATCCAAATCAGCCTTTTGATTGATTTGAGTCAGCTCCCGTTTGCCGCCTGATCATGATCTTTGGAACATGGGCAAAGTGCAAACAGGGATATGGATTGACTCACGAGAAGCACTCATTTTTGCAATGAGAAAGGACTCAGAACACTTCGAACGAATCGTTTCTGAGGTTGAAGAATACCATGTGCACAGTGAGGGTAAATCGGCATCTCCTTTTGTAGTCCGCGATGCGATCAAAGAAAAACAGATTCTGAACAGACGCACCTTACAATTCCAAAAATTCTTTACCCAGGTTCTTGAAGCCATTGCTCTCAGTGATGAGGTGTTGGTTTGTGGTCCGGGAGAAACAAAATCGGGCCTTGAGAAAGCCATACTCTCTGACAAGCAAAGAAGCTACCGCCTGATGGGCTGTCATACGCTGGACTCCCTCACCGAGAATCAGATCAGAGCCTGGATCAGAGAAAGGTTTGGTTTGAGGCGCTGAGAGAAGTTCTGCAATCAGCACAGTAGACAATCAGTGTACACCCATGTACAAAAATTGTTTTTAGCCCTGATTTTCAGTAACTTATAAATGCACCAATCAATCAAAACCATGAAACTCACACACTTCATAGGGGCCCTGATCATGTGCCTCCTCTCTCCTGTTTCTCTCTTCTCCTTTCAAAACAGCTTTACCGGTATCTGGGAATTCTCCGATGAAGACGGGGATACCTTTCTGGTACAAATAGCCGAAGATAACCGTGTCATCAGCAATTACGCCAAGGGAGACAATGCCATCATACCCGAAGAGGGCTATTGGCATCTGAGCGGTAATGAACTGCATATACTTTACAATAATGGCTGGATGGACATACTGCGCAGTACCAAAAACGGCTACTCGAAAACAGCCTATAAACCCGGTGAAACAGCTGAGAAAAAAGGAGGAAAAACCAGTGTAGCCTTTAAAACCGGTCGAAAAACCATTTGGGGGAGTACCTCTGAAGCCCACTTTACGGGTTATTGGAAATTACTGGATGAAAACAAAAAAGTTTTCTATCTCCATATACAGGAAGACCATTCCGCCCGCTCTACCTACAGCGATGGGGCCAATGGCCTGTTTGGCGAAAAGGGAATCTGGCGTTTTGAGCAAAACCGTATTATGGTTATGTATGACTCCGGCTGGGTGGATGTAATCACCAAGCAGGGATCCAGCTTCAGCAAATTCTCTTATGCCCCGGGCCAGCGCATTGGCGGAAAACCAGACAATACCTCTATGGTAGAAAGAGCTAATATGGAAGAACTGGGAGTAAAGCGATAATACGCCTGACCATATTGATGGAAACGGGCGAGGCTTTTACTAACTTGGCGACACACAGACCTCGACCCATCTTTGATGCAAGAAACAACAGCTGAGAAAATTGTGCTGGACAAAGGCAGAATCCAATCTCTTACCCGCTATGCCAGGGAACATAAATCCAAGGCAACCATCCAGATTATCAATTCTTTTTTACCCTTTATTGGTCTCTGGATAGCCATGTACTTTTCACTGGATGTCAGCTATTGGCTCACGCTGGGCCTGGGAGTGATCAACACCTTCTTCCTTGTCAGAATCTTTATCATTCAACATGACTGCGGACATCAGTCTTTTGTGAAAAACCGCAAAGCTCAAAAGGTCATAGGGCATATCTGCAGCTATTTTTCTACCATTCCTTTTAAGTACTGGGCAAAGTCGCATAATGTGCATCATAAAGTAAATGGTCAGCTAGAGCTGAGAGATATTGGCGATGTACCCACCTTCACCGTGCTCGAGTTCAAAGGGTTCAGCAAGTTTCAGCGGCTTATTTATCGTATTTACAGGTCTCCGCTGGTAATGTTTCTGCTAATGCCCATCTACTATCTGTTTGTGCAGATCAGGTTGGTCAAAGTAAAATTGCCATCATTTAAGAAAGAAAAGAAAGGCCTGCTTCTGAATAACCTCCTGATCCTCGCGGTATTTACCATTCTCGGTTTCACTCTTGGCTGGGCAGATTTTCTACTAGTCCACCTCACTATCCTGGTGCTGTTTTCTATTGTGGCCATGTGGTTTTTCTATGTACAACACCAGCATGAGTATGGCTATAAGCAATGGAAAAAGAACTGGGACTATGTGACTTCTGCTCTGAAGGGCAGCACCTATTACAAAATCCCCAGGCTTTTCAACTGGCTCACCGGCCATATTGGTTTACACCATATACATCACCTGAACCCCGCCATTCCCAATTACAACCTCAAAAAATGTATTCAGGAAAATCCCTGGCTCAACCAGTTCTCTACCATCATCAGCTTTAAGGATAGCCTGAAACTGGCCTCTCACAAGCTTTGGGACGAAACACAACAGCGGATGATCTCTTTCAGAGAATTTTATGATCTTGACAAGCGGGGACTTATACCTGTGCCTGTAGAACCGTCAAAAGCAAAATACTAAGCAGCGTGCCTTTTAATATTGTACTGATAGAACCGGAAATTCCCACAAACACCGGTAATATAGGTAGGCTTAGCCTGGCCTCCGGCTCTCACCTGCACCTGGTAAAACCACTGGGTTTTGAGTTGGATGATAAAAGAGTGAAACGTGCGGGACTGGATTACTGGAAGCATATCTCACTTCATATTTACGAGAGCACGGATGAGTTTTTCGAAACCCACAAAAACAAACCCATGGTCTTTTTCTCAAGCCATGGAACCCAGAACCACTGGTCCATCGACTATCAGGATGATATGTTTCTGATTTTCGGAAAGGAGTCGGTGGGGCTGTCTGCGGAAATCACTGAAGCAAATGCTGAGCGCCTGTACAAAATACCGATTGACACCACCCACGTAAGAAGCCTTAATCTGGCCAATGCTGTCAGTATTGTAGTATATGAAGGCTTGAGACAAGTGCGTCATTAAATCGCGCAGAGGGCACTTAAATCATTCAAACGGTACGAACTTACCAATCCACAGACTAGTCACTCGCCAAATACCTGGAAGGATTGGCCCTTTTCAGTTTTGCCGAGTGATAGCTGATAGTAAGGAAAGTGAGCAACAGAGAGCCCAAAACGGCCACTGCGAAAACCCAGGGGTCAACCTCAATTCGATAGGCAAAGGACTGCAACCAGCTATCAACCGCCCAATAGTAGGCAAGCGGAGCAGCCAATGCGAACGACATAAGAATAGGCAGAGCGAAACCTTTATTCACGATAAATACCAACTGTCCTATGGTAGCCCCCAGCACCTTGCGAATGCTAAATTCCTTCATTCGTTCCTCGACCATAAAAGCACTGAGACCCAAAATGCCCAGAATGGAAATACCAATGGCCATGGCAGCAAAAACAGAAAGCATTTTACCCAGACGTATTTCAGTGTTATACTCCTTGTTAAACTTGTCATCGTAGAAGGTGAAATCAAAAGGGCGATCATCAACATAGCGTTCCCAAACGGTCTCAATGGATGAAATGGTCCGACTCATTTCCTGAGGGCTCAGCCTGGCCACCAGGTAGCTCGGAATGATAGAATCAGGAGATATCACCATCATCATGGGTTTTATCTCTGACTTAAGCGATTGATCATTAAAGTCTCGAACGACTCCTACAATCGTGTTGTCCGTGAGATGCGCAGGACCTCCCTTTTGAGGTTTTACTATCTTACCGACAGGGTCGTCCCAACCCAATTGTCTGGAGAGTTGCTCGTTGATGATAAATCCTTTTTGTCCATCACTTTGAAAGTCAGTGCCCTCCACGATTTCCATACCCATGGTTTCGATAAAGCTCTCCCCCACCCGATAAAAATTAGCCCAGAACTGTTCATCACTTCTGTCCTCCAGCCCTTCAAAATGATTGATAGGATAAGCTGTCATATCTCCGTTATTCAGCAGATTTGACACGTAGGTACTGGAAGTGACTGATGGAATAGCATTGATGTCATTCTTAAAAGCAGCATAATGCTCATCCAGTTCACCTTTGGCTGGGATGTAAATAAGCTGCTCCCGATCATAACCAATGTCTTTATTGAGAAGAAAGCTGAGTTGAGATTGAATAATAATGGTCACTATTACCAGAATCTGGGCAATCAGGAACTGAAAGGTGATCAGGCCTTTTTTCAACAACCTCCCCCTGCCCCTCGGAGACTTACCCTTTAAAGCGTTGACTGTAGAAAATCTGCTTAGAAAAAGGGCCGGATAGAACCCCGACAAGAAAGTAATAACCAAAACAATACCGGCTATCAGCAGCACAAAGGCAGGTGGTAAGCCTGAAAAAGAGAGCTCCTTGTCGAGAAACTGGTTAAAACCCGGCAATAGACCACTGATGGCGATAAGCGATAAAACGAGTGATATGAGCACATACAAAAAAGTCTCTGCCAGGTAAAGTCTGACCAAGGCTCCTTTAGTCGCTCCAATCGCCTTTCTTACCCCTACTTCCCTGGTTCTGTTAATAGACCGAGCCACCGCAGCATTGGTGTAATTTACACAGGCAATAATGAGTATCACCAGTCCAATCGCACTGAAAATGTACATATAGCGAAGGTCACCCGTCTCTGAAGCCTCGGTATCAATCCGGGATTCCAGGTGTATTTCTGCTATGGGCTGCAGGTTAAAAACACTGGGTTTCAAATTCCGCTTTTCCGACCAGGCATCACCATAGTTGGAAGGAAAGTGCTCGTTTTTTAAATCGTCAATCTTGGCTACTACGGTAGCATAATCTGCTGGTCTTATCTTCAGGTAAGTAATACATGGAGTCTGTGAAAAGGCCGCATTACCTCTTCTCTCCAAAGGGACCAACGAAACCAGAAATTGAAACTGTAGCTGTGTATTGGCAGGAGGGTCTTTCACAATGGCAGCCACCCTTTTCGGGTCATTTTTATTGAGGATCAATACCTCTCCCAATGGGTTGGTGTCCCCGAAATACTTGTTTGCAAGGCTTTCGGTAATAATGATCGCGCCCGGGTCATTCAAGGCACTTTCTACGTCACCTGCCAATACCGGAAAGTTGAAAAAATCAAAGAAAGACTTTTCAGCGTAATAACCATTACTCTCATAAAAGACCTTATCACCAGCTTTGACAATCACCTGCCCTTTGGTACCCAGACGCGTATAAGATTCCACCTCCGGGATTTTCTCCTTTACCATGGGCCCGATACTCATAGAAACCCTGGTAAATTCGAAAGAACCCATGGGCACATTTCGCTCATGTGACATGCGATGGATGGACTCATAATCATTATGAAATCTATCGTAGCTCAGCTCATGACTCACAAACATGGAAATGAGAATAAAGGCACTTAAGCCTGCAGTCAGGCCTAGTATATTCATCAGGCTATAGGCCCTGTCCTTTCTGAAATTGCGGACTGAGATAACAAAGTTGTTCTTGAACATGGCGATGCGATTTGATGAGTAATGTGACTTGCCTTTGAAGTAGAGATGAAATAGAATGCTGATCGTGTCCTTCCAATAGCGGAGTACCGCAGGCCTCCTGCCCCTTTTCAGAAGATCCTTTTCATAAGTCTCTTCCAGGTCCCAAAGGGCTGTCTGTAAGAAGTCATAGGAGCAGAACCATTCCAGAAGTTTTTGGGCCAGTCTGGGAGGTGAGGGTTTAGCTTCGGGCTTCATAAGTCGAGGAATTTAACCTTCGGTAATGGCAGGCGATCAAAAAGCTGGTTGCGCAGCGACTTTACCTCATGCAGGGCCCTGACCCCGGCCTCCGTAATGTCATAGTACTGTTTTCTTCTACCACCCTGTTTTTCAGTAATGCCCCCTACCCTGGAATCCACCCAACCTTTGTCTTCCAGTCGCTGCAGGGCTGCATACAAAGCGCCCAGACTGATGTCCTTCTGCAGGTTCTCCTCCAGCTCCTCGCGAATGGTCACCCCATAGGCATTGTCTTTCAGTACTCCCACGGTAAGCAGGACCAGTTCCTCAAAAGCCCCGAGCGTCATCTTTTTCATTTCTCCTCTTTTTGGTAATATACTCTGATTCGAGAAATTAGTTTCTAAAAAGAGAGGATATATTTTTAAAGGACTGCTCGTTGAGGTTAGAATTAATTTTTCAGGGGGTATATCCCTCATCGGACAACCTGCCAGCAGCAGGCGGGCTCTCCTTAGAAGGGAGCAGTTGGTACTCGAACGCTACTAAGAGATTGCCCCGCTCCATAGGTCGCTCGCGATGACGAACTGTAATGTCATTGCGAGAAAGACGAAACGCGGTGAAGTCTGACGTGGCAATCTCCTGGAGGAGTTCGTGTACTATTCCCCTCATGGATAGGTGGGGTTAGGGGTGGTGGATACCCCTCGGTCCATTAAGACTGGTTTCAATTTCTTAATTTCCGTAGGGACAGCCTGCCCGCAGCAGGCGGGCTCCCCTTTTAGGGGAGCATTTGGCTCACTTCCATCAATATGCCGAAGGAGTCAATTTCAAAGTTAGCTATTTTAAACTTACCCCCTGATCTTATCCTGCGGTACGGCTTCCATACCAGCACTTGCGCTTTGGGAAGCTTTCATCAGCTTATTGGCGCCTTTAGACTTACGGATTTTTACAGCAACCACCTTGTACTCAGGGCACTTGGCTTCTGAGTCATGGACGTCTGAGGTAATCAGGTTGACCATGATTTCCGGGAAGTGGAAAGTGGTGCTCATCACACCGGGCTTTACTTCTTCCGTCACACGGGCCTTGATATCTACCTTGCCACGGGCTGAGGTGACACAAACCATATCACCATCTTTGATCCCGTTATCAGAAGCATCCTTTTCATTGATCAGGAGTACATCTTCTTTGAGGATTTCGCCATTACCGGTTCTGCGGGTCATCGCACCACAGTTGTAGTGCTCCAGCTCGCGGTTGGTGGTAATAATATAGGGATATTCTTCCCCATGCTCTTCTATCTCGGCAGATTCTCTCCAATCGAAATAGGTGAACAGACCTTTGCCTCTTTTGAATTCTTCCAGGTGGATGATCTCTGTGCTGGAACCATCTTCTGGTACAGGCCATTGCTTGCCATTCTCGGCCAGTTCTTCCCATTTGATACCTTTGAAGAAGGGCACTATCTGAGAGATTTCTTCCAGCATGGTATCCGGTGCATAGTCAGGCTGATCATAGCCCATACGCTGCATGACGTCTACAATGATCTGTCCGTCCGCTTTGGTGCCCGGCACAGGCTCTACCACTTTGTTGACTCGCTGTACCCTACGCTCACCATTGGTGAAAGTGCCTGATTTTTCCAGGAAGGAAGCTCCCGGTAAAACCACATCGGCCAGCAGAGCTGTTTCTGTCATAAAGAGCTCCTGTACGATAAAGAGGTCCAGACTCGTGAGGGCTTTCTTCACCTTACTCGTGTTCGGGTCAGTTTGTACCACATCCTCCCCTATAATCCACATGACTTTGAGGTCACCGGCAATGGCGGCATCGAACATCTCCGGGATCTTGTACCCGATATGCAGTGGCAGCTTATCTATGTTATAAAAATCTATATACTTTCTGTTGACATCAGGGTTGGTAACATCGAGATATCCCGCACCCTGGTGAGGCTGTGCTCCCATATCGGCAGCACCCTGTACATTATTTTGCCCACGGAGCGGATTTACCCCCACGCCTCTTCTACCGATGTTTCCGGTAATCATAGCGAGGTCAGCAATTTGCTGCACCGTGAAAGTACCCTGTGAGTGTTCCGTAACTCCCAGACCATGGAAAGACATGGCATTTGGTGCAGAAGCATAAGTAATGGCCGCAGCTCTTACTTCTTCTCTATCCACACCGGTAATGGCTTCCATGGCGTTGATATCGAGTTCTTTGATATGGGCCACAAAGTCATCATAACCTTCTGTACGGTTAGCGATAAAGGTATTATCTGCCACTCCTTCTTCCACTATGTAGTAGAGCATCATATTGAGTAGAGCCACATTAGTACCAGGTCTCAGTTGCAGGAAGTGATCGGCATATTTTGCCAGTTCAATTTCTCTCGGATCAATCACAATCAGCTTAGTACCTTTCATGGCGGCCTGCTTGATCTTAGCCCCTGTCACCGGGTGAGCAGCAGTTGGGTTGGCCCCAATCACCATCATACAGTCGGTGTACTGGATATCAATCACCGAGTTGGTGGCTGCACCAGTTCCGAATGAGCGTTGCATACCCAATGCAGTAGGTGAGTGACATACCCTGGCACAGCAGTCTATGTTATTGGTACCAACCACCGCACGGATAAACTTCTGCATGAGGTAATTTTCCTCGTTGGTACAGCGGGCAGAGGAGATACCAGCAATTGAATCCGGTCCGTGTTCTTCCCTGATATGAGTGATCTTATTGACGATATAGTCATAAGCCTCATCCCAACTTACATTTTCCAGCTGGCCGTTCTTACGCACCATTGGGGAACGTAAACGCTCCGGGTGATCGTAAAATTTAAAGGCATAACGCCCTTTAAGGCAGGTATGCCCTTGATTTACCTCAGCATCGTAAGGAGCAGTGATACTGATAATTTCTTCGTCTTTGGTAGCCACATCCAGGTTACAGCCTACACCACAGTAGGTGCAAACGGTACGGGTACTTTCAGTAGCATCGTTGGTTTTGGAATCAAATACATCGGTAATGGCTCCCGTGGGACAAGCCTGACTACAGGCTCCGCATGACACGCAGTCAGACTCCATAAAGCCTTCGTTCATGCCCATGACAATCTTGCTATCGAAACCACGGCCTTCCATGGTCAGTACCATTTCGCCCTGCACTTCATCGCAAGCTCTTACACAACGAAAGCAGTTGATACAGGAAGAGAGATTGGCCCGCATATAGGGGTGACTTGTGTCTTCTACCCTATCCATGTGGTTGCGTCCAGGCTCATAGCGTACCTCGTCCATAGTGAGGCCTACATCCAGCGCTACCTTCTTCAGCTCGTTCTGATTGGGGTTATCCGTTTCGAATTTCTCTTTTGGATAGTCTGTCAGTACCAGCTCAACAATATTCTTACGCAGTCGCTCAATCTTATTGGTATGGGTATAGATATAAGAATCGGCCATTACCGGAGTATGGCAGGAAGCCTGTACCCGGGTAGGTCCGTCTTTCTTAAGGGCTACCTCTACGCTACACACCCTGCAAGAGCCAAAGGGATCGAGGTTGGGTGCATCGCACAAGGTAGGAACGGGGTCTGGCCCCAAAGTTCTTCTTAGCAGCGTCAGGATCGTTTCTCCACTCTCGAAGTTTACCTGCTCATCATTGATATAAACGGTGTTTTTTGACTCGCTCATGATATGCGCTTTTAGCTAAAATATGCTTTTAATTCTTCATCAAAATACTGGAGAGCATTCTTAATACCTAATGGCAAACCTCCACCCAGGGCACAGAGTGAGCCTATTTCCAGCGTTTCCAGTAAATCGTCCATTAGTTGTCGGTCCATCTTCGGACCGCCATTCCTGGACTTTTCTATCATCTCTTTACCACGTACTGAACCGATGCTACAGGGGAAACATTTTCCGCACGACTCATCAGCTGTAAACTCGAAGAGATGCTCTAAATATTCTATCATCGGGAATTTCTCCGGTACCGAAACGATACCGGCATGTCCCAATAAAAAGCCGCCATTGGCAAAGCTTTCAAAGTCTATGTTCAGGCTGTCGATTTTATGAGTCGGAACGATGCCTCCTAAAGGTCCGCCCACATGAACTGCTTTCACAGGTTCCTTGAATCCTCCTCCAATGTCATAAACGAGTTCTTTGAAAGAAGAGCCCATTTCTACTTCATACATTCCAGGGTTCACAAAGAAGGAATCGAGGCAAACTAGTTTGGTTCCGGTAGATCGCTCGGTACCGAGTTTGGCATAAGTATCTCCTCCATTTTTAATGATCCAGGGTACCGCAGCCAGGGTTTCTACATTGTTGACGATGGTAGGTTTGTTAAATAGCCCTTTTTGGGTTGGGAAAGGTGGTCTTACCCGAACTTCAGGTCTTTGACCTTCCAATGAGGAAAGCAAAGCTGTTTCTTCTCCACAGATATAGGCACCGGCTCCTTCGATCACTTTGAACGTGAAATTGAAATCAGTACCCGCTATGCCCTCACCGTGCATGCCTATGGCTTCCAATTGTGCTACAGCCTCAGACATCGCTCTCACCGACTCAGGGTATTCTCCACGAATATATACTGCACCACGATCGGCACCGGTAACATAACCAGCGGTCATCATACCAAAGAGTACCAGCATGGGCTGCTCTTCCAAGAGATATCTATCGGAATAGGCTCCGGGATCACCTTCATCTGCATTACAAACAATGAATTTCTGATCACCAGGTTCGTTACGGCACGCTTCGAACTTGAAGCCCATGGGAAAACCTGCTCCGCCACGACCCCTGATATTGGAGGCTTTGATCTGATCGAGTGCCCAGTCGGAGCCCTGATCGAGCACGGCTTGAAACTGCACCTTGAAGCTTTCGGCTGTCATCGCATCACCGGTTAGTACACGCTCACAGGTGGCATCTACTTTATAGTTATCCGATAAATCCTCTTCCGTCTCTTTGACGATTTCTTCTATCTGATTAATGGCATCACCTGAGTAATTGACCCCATCGTAGTTAAAGGCACTGTTTTCATGACAACGCCCAAGACAGCACATATGGCCTACCTCAGCGTCTTTGAAGTGTCTGGAAAGCTTACCCTTTACTTTATCCTGGGTACCGGCCACCAGGCAGGCACTACCATTGCAGACGTGTACTTTGACGCCTTCATGTTCTTTTTTCAAAAAATCGTAAAAGGAAGCCGTACCGTAGGTGATGGCATCACCCATCAGGTATTTCTCCGCCAACTGCTTTAATTCCTCATTATCCGGGGCTCCTGCCACCTTTGATTTTTCAACCAGCTGCTCGAAGAGGTTATCCTCCAAACCTTTTCTTCCCGATAATGCACTCAGGTTATCTGACATAGTTTATCTATTGTTATCGTCATATCCAGTGCGGGCTAAATCCTGCTACCGGATCGTCTTTATCTTTATAAATAAAGGTCTGACATGCTGTCCAACCTTGTATCAGTGACTATCCTTCGGGTTGGGAAACATATCGCTTTGATCTTCTTCCCGATTGGTAAGACACTGAAAATCTTTTTCTACTAAAATACTCAATTTATCGCCATTAGGCAGACCCAACTCGGCTTTTACACCCACCTGATCTGTATTTACCCAGGTTTCAGCTTCTTCTTCACAGAGTACCACCGTTAAGGTATCCTGGGCATAGCTGACCAGTGTGTCGGTTCCTTCACGAAGTCGGTATACCAGTGCACTACCATTTGGAAAATGGAGTATCTGAGCCCACTTACCCGTCTTACCAAAGCTTTCCACTTCAGATTTGGAAAGCCTCAGTCTGATGCTGTTTCCATTTATTCTGATTTTCATAGTAATTCCTCCCTTCCTGAATATACATTGAAGCGATCTGCTTTCAAAAAGCCGATCAGGGTCATTCCAAACTCCTTGGCCAGGTTGACGGCCAGGCTGGAAGGTGCCCCTACCGCGGCAATGATAGAAATACCCGCCCTCAATGCTTTTTGAACCAACTCAAAGCTAATGCGTCCACTAAGCATCAGTATCAGCTGTTCAAAGTTGTTTTTGCCTTCTAATAGTCTCATTCCTATCAGTTTATCCAGAGCATTGTGGCGCCCTACATCTTCCTGATAGATTAGTAATTCCCCACCTGTAGTAAATAAGGCGGATGCGTGCAACCCACCTGTATGCTTAAATACCTGCTGGGCTTCCCTCAACTTGTCTGGCAATGCAAACAGCACTGTTTTATCAAGCTTTACCCCCATCGGCTTCAGCGGAGCGCAATCTACCTTAATAGAATCGATCGATGCCTTACCACAAACACCACAGCTGGAGGTGGTATAAAAATTTCGTTTGAACTGCTCATCGCTGATTTCCACATCAGGTTTCAACTCCACGCGCATGAGGTTTTCCATTCCCTCAGTCCTACCCAGATCTTCGCAATATTTCACACTCAGTACCTGATCCATTGAATTGATGACCGCCTCGGTAAAAAGAAAGCCAATACACAGGGCTTCGTCATTTCCAGGGGTACGCATAGTCACCGACAGACTGAATTGTTCTCGATCAGCCTCAGGCCCATGTCCCACCCGAATTTCCAGGGGTTCTTCCGTCACCAGGAGGTCAGGGAGCCGTTCGCTCTGCTCGGCACCCACTCTGAGTATCTCTATGGGCTGGATCGGGGTTGTCATTTTTTCCTTATGTTGGCGACTATGAGGTAGGAGATAAGATGTCTTTCGATAACGTCCTACCTCTTACCTCCTACTTCCTACCTCGTTCTATCTGCAAATCACTTTCTAATTATCAAATCGTTTAGCTACTTCAACCCTCTACGAAAGCCCGGAAATATTACCGTCAGCATCAATATCAATACCTTCGGCCGCTGGAATCATAGGCAAGCCAGGCATTCTGAGCATGGCACCAGTAATAGGAATTACAAAGCCTGCTCCGGCCGCAATTTCAATCTCTCTTACATTGAGTTCGAAGCCTTCTGGTCTTCCCTTGAGTTTGGGATTGTCAGAGATCGAATTCTGCGTCTTGGCCATACAAATCGGTAAGTTCTGAAGTCCGAGACGCTCAATGCGTTTCAGGTTCAAAAGTGCCTTGTTCGCAAACTTCACGGAGGCCGCTCCATATACCTTGGTAGCTACTGCTTCAATCTTTTCCTTAACTGACATTTCCAGATCATAGGCTGGTATGAATTTACCTGTACAGCTATCTACAGCATCAACCACTTCTTGTGCAAGGTCTGTCGCACCGTCTCCGCCATGTTCCCAACCTTCACAAAGAGCTACCCGCACATTGTCCATAGCAGCGCAACGATCATTGATATAGGCGATTTCCTCGTCCGAATCAGTAATGAATTTATTAATTGACACGACTACAGGTACGCCAAAAGCCTGCATATTTTCAATATGCTTTTCCAGGTTGCTGAAGCCATTGGCAAGCGCATCAACATTAGGTGTTTTCAGTTCTTTCAGGTCTTGACCTCCATGGTATTTAAGGGCACGTACGGTGGCTACAATCACCACTGCTTTTGGAGACAGTCCGGCATAGCGGCACTTGATATCCAGGAATTTCTCTGCACCAAGGTCGGCACCAAAGCCAGCTTCGGTCACCACATATTCACTATGGGAAAGTCCCATTTTAGTTGCAATAATGGAATTGGTACCCTGGGCTATATTGGCAAAAGGTCCGCCATGGATAATGGCCGGATTGCCTTCCAGTGTTTGTACCAGGTTCGGTTTGATGGCATCTTTCATCAAAGAGGCCATGGCGCCATTGGCTTTGATATCTCTGGCATAAATGGCCTTCTTGTCGTAGGTATCACCTACATAGATATTGCCCATTTTTTCTTTCAGGTCGGCTAAATCTTTGGCCATACACAGGATCGCCATGATCTCAGAAGCAGCAGTAATGTTAAAACCAGCCTCACGCATGATACCTCCTGCAGAACCGCCCATACCACTGACGATACTTCGCAAAGCACGGTCGTTCATGTCCATTACGCGTTTCCAGGAGACCGTTCTCGGATCGATACCCAAGCTGTATTTCTTGTTCTGAATGTTATTATCGATGAGTGCTGACAGCAGGTTGTTTGCTTTTTCAATGGCACCAAAATCACCCGTAAAGTGCAGGTTGATGTCTTCCATTGGCACTACCTGTGAATAACCACCTCCGGCAGCTCCACCTTTCATTCCAAAAACGGGTCCCAGAGAAGGCTCTCGCAATACTACAGTAGCATTCTTCCCAATTTTATTCAGGCCTTCCGTCAAACCAATAGAGGTAGTGGTCTTTCCTTCCCCCGATGGAGTCGGGGTGATGGCGGTAACTAAAATCAGGTTGTTTTTCTCAACAGCCTCATCATCTATCAGGTTGATAGGGAGCTTGGCTTTGTGCTTACCATAGTGTTCCAGGTCTTCTTCAGAGATTCCTAGTTTGGTAGCTATCTTGTTGATATGGAGAAGTTTGGCTTCCTGGGCAATTTCCAGGTCAGATTTCACACTCATTGCTTGGGTTTAAGGGTTATGCAATCGATTTCCAAAACAGCAACTTACGATTTTCAATCAATTAAAATCAAGTTATTTGTATAAACTGTGAGAACGAAAACAGAATAGATGAGCGGTTAAAGTTTAATTTGACCCTGAATTGGGTAAAAGCCTCTTTTTCGGGCATATTCGAAAGCAACTTTTTTCGTCTTTGCACCATCTTTACTCAAATCCAAATGCTCCTTTAATGAAATTCATCAACATACTCGGCTGGTTCTTTTTCATCCTACTTGCAATAGTCATAGGCCTTTACCCCTTTGGCTATGTTATTAGCGATACACTAACTGAGAATGGTCTGCTATCACAAAAGCCGGAAGGGATCAGGACTGATCAAATCTGGTATGTTCAGTTTTACGTGCACATCATACTTGGCGGAGTTGCCTTATTGACCGGATGGTCGCAGTTTCTCAAAAGGTTTCGGAGTAAGAACCTGGGTACACACAGGCTTCTTGGTAAGGTCTATATGATTGCCGTAATGCTCAGTGGTTTGTCGGGTTTATACATCGCTCTGTATGCAGAAGGAGGCATTGTGGCTAAGGCAGGCTTTGCCGGCCTGGCACTTTCATGGCTCTTCACTACCTCAAAGGCCTACATAGCTGTAAGACGAGGCCAAATCAACCCACATAAAAAGTGGATGATCCGAAGCTACGCGCTCACTTTCGCAGCGGTTACCTTAAGAATCTGGTTACCGATGTTTCAGTTTGGTTTTGGAATGGATTTTATCTCAGCTTATGTCATTATTGCCTGGCTCTGTTGGGTTCCGAATATTATCTGGGCCGAATGGAAAGTATCCCGGATTTGAAAGCCTGAAAATGACAAAGCAACAGTTGCCTCCTCGCTCAGGGTCTCCGTAGGGACTGGTAGAAGCCCTGATGGAGAGGGGATTCCACACTTTCGCAGGAATGATGGAACTACTTTTGAGATAGCCTCATTTACTGTCGCATCAGGATCGGAATCAATGGTAACGGACGCTGATCAAAAAGCCCTGTGCAAAACCGCCAACGGATTGTTATATTGAGTTAAATCAAATCCATCTGCTCATGAAAAAGCTATCCAAAGAAGAAATCCATCCTGAAGTATTCGAGTTGTATGATCAATATGCCCACAATAAGATCGACAGGAGGAAATTTGTAGAAAAGATTTCTCTCTATGCAGTAGGCGGCCTTACTGTCTCCACTTTGATGAGCAGCATGCTTCCCGATTATAAGACCACCCGCACCATCAAGGAAGGCGACAAGCGACTGACTTCAGATTATATTAATTACGACTCTCCCAAAGGAGGAGGAAGCATCAAAGGACTACTTTCCAAGCCGACAGGCGCCTCTGGAAAAGTATCCGGAGTGGTAGTAGTGCATGAAAACAGAGGGCTCAACCCTTATATTGAGGATGTAGGAAGAAGAACGGCTGTAGACGGTTTTATCTCCCTGGCACCCGATGCGTTGACTCCTCTGGGTGGCTATCCAGGTACCGATGATGAAGGCAGAACAATGCAACGCAAGCGCGACCGCAACGAGATGCTGGAAGACTTTATAGCAGCATATAATTACTTGAAAAGCCACCCTGATTGTAATGGAAAGATTGGCGTGGTGGGCTTTTGTTTCGGTGGTTGGATTTCGAACATGATGGCGGTAAAAATCCCAACGCTCTCTGCTGCGGTACCCTTCTATGGCAGTCAACCCAATGCGGAAGACACCGCAAAAATCAAATCACCATTGATGCTACAGTACGGTGGTCTTGATGAACGTGTAAACAAAGGATGGCCAGCCTATGAAAAAGCATTGAAGGCCAATAATGTAGAACATCAGGCCTTTGTTTACGAAGGAGCAAAGCATGGTTTTCATAACAATACCACTCCACGGTATGATGAAGAAGCCGCTACCCTGGCCTGGGAAAGAACCATCGGATTCTTTAAGGAAAAACTCGTTTAATCTACGGGCTTCACCTCTTTCAGCCTATTGAGGTTTTAGCTGCAAAAATGATAATTTAGGAGCCGATGGAAGGCATTCAGCTTAATATCTGGTCAGTACTGGTTTTTGTAGGAGCCATACAGGGCTTTGTAATGGCCAGGGCAATTACCGGCAAACAGCGGCCGAAAGCCAATCGCTATCTGGCAGTATTTCTGATTGCCCTCTCCCTGCACCTGATGGAATATGGCATAGACATCTCTGGTCTGGTGCTTGATATCCCCCATGTGTTTACTGCCAGCTATCCCATTATATTTTTAATGGGCCCGGCCTTCTACCTCTATACCCAATCACTCTTTGAGCCTGACCGAGATTTTGATAAGAAACAGCTACTTCACCTTATCCCATCGCTGATTGTGCTGCTGCTCTTTATGCCTTTCTATCTGTTAAGCGGAGTTGAAAAAATCGCACTTATGCAAGAGCTCGGGTCAAGTGGCACGATGGAAATACCCACAGGTCAGTTTGCATTTATGGGTGCCCACCTGTTGCAAACCTTGATCTATGTAATATTAGCCCAGGCCGTACTCCGCAAAAAACAAAAAGAACTGGAACGGATCAGTGCTTCTACTGCCATTCAGCAATACGGATGGATTGGTAAGCTTACGAGGGCGTATATGATCTACCTGGGGCTTTACCTATTACTCTTGATTATCCTACTCTCTACAAAGTATTACCGGGTAGAAATAGATTATGTAATGCTTTTGCTTACCTCCCTTTCCGTATATGCCATTGGTTATACCGCCATGCGTCAACCAGTTCTTTTCAATGCCCTGATATTGACCAATGGGCGTCAAAAGACCAACCTGAAGACAGAGAGTCAACAGGAGATCAAAAGCCGGCTGGAAAGCTACTTTCAATCTGAGAAACCCTATCTCAACGAAGAACTCAGACTGGATGACATCGCAACTGCCCTGAGCATTCCTGCCTACCAGCTTTCAGAAGTGATTAATGAATCGTTTGGCAAAAATTTCTTTGAGTTCACCAACAGCTATCGGGTGGAAGAGGCAAAACGATTGCTCGGCAACCCACAGTATAGTAATCTGAAAATCCTGGCAGTAGCCTTTGATGCAGGTTTCGGCAATAAGGCCACTTTCAATCGGGTATTTAAAAAGAATACCGGCCTTACCCCTTCTCAGTTCAAGACAGCCAATGTCGGTGGGTAAAAAAACAGGTCTCACTTTCTAAAATAGTACCTCTAAGCCCTGAAATCCTCTGATTATTGCTCAACGAAACAAAAACGAGCATACAATGAAAATCGAAAACCACATCACTATTCAGGCCACACCAGAGCTGGTTTGGGAGGTATTTACAGACGATTCTAAAATAGACAAGTGGCTTACCGGCTTCAAACAATCAAAGACCATCTCGGGAGAGCCATTACAGGTGGGCAGCAAGCATGAAATGACCTTTCTGGAACGGGGAAAGGAAATGACTTTTCTGGAAACTGTTACCCAGGTGGTTCCCGCACAAGAGTACAGTTTCAACTTGTCGAACGACATGATGACCAGTAAAAACAAAGTGAGCCTGAAAGCAAAGAATGGTGCTACAGAGCTCTGTCAGATAGTGGATTTTAAAGCCCAGAGTTTCGGTTTTAAGCTGATGATGTTTTTTATGAAGGGCGCTATGAAAAAGAGAAATCAATCCGATCTGGAACGCTTAAAGCACTTGATTGAAAATACCCGAATCTAGCCCAACGGTCGTGCACTAAGCCCGTAAACTCCGCAGGAATTGTTTAGCGGGACGACATGGTTTTTTGATAAAAATCATGTTATCCCGCAAGTTTTCATAAAGGCTGTCATCTAAGCCTGTAAACAGACTTATTATGAAAACCTTAAAAACTCATTTTACCTTATTTTCAGCCGTACTTGCGATGATCGCATTTACTGGCTGTGGAAGCGATGACAGCGGAGATGACGGGACCACAACAACTGCTGAGCTGTCTATCGCTTTTGAAGCATTTGACACTGACAACACTACTATCTATCTCGATGGAGATGAGGTAGTCATTGAAACCAACGGGCTACCCAATCACACCTCGCCCTATTGGTCGAGCACACACCCTTTATACGTAGCACCAACCGTGGCTACTGGTCTGGCTCCCGGTAACATAGACAACTTTAATGGCTCGTATACACTACGTATTCCTGCCAACCCCACAAAGGCATCCAGCAGCTCACGCACGGGATTGGGTGCCATCGGTATTGCCGTGAGTGGCTCTGTAATTTATAATGATGAGGAAGGTCCCAATGTGCCGCTCGATAATGCTGCACCTTCGCTGGACTATACCGGAGCTCATACCGGACCCCAAAGTTATCACTACCACCTGGAGCCAAAGGCCTGGTCAAATGATGACGATGTGCTGATTGGTGTAATTTCAGATGGATTCTTTCTATTTGGCAGAAAATGTAACGCTACAGGCACTTACCCAACAGATCTGGATGTATCGGGAGGACATAGCAGCACTACACAGTATCATACGGATGCTGTTTATCACTACCACATTCAAAATGAGCTGTACCTGAACACGTATTACATTCTTTTCCCGGGAGATTACCAGGGAACACCCAATTCCATCAATTAAATCCCGATGAGGCACCTAATAACGATTCTGTTTTTTTTCTCTCTGTGCAGCTGTGGGTCCTTGGTTAAGGAGGCTTCGCAGTCTGCCATTGAGATAAACAAATCTGAGCTTACACTCAGAGCCAATGAAGGGCTTTTCTACTATAAGGAAAGTCCCTTCACCGGCACTGCCTTATCCTATATGACAGATGGTCGCATCATTGAGAGGGAGAGCTTTGTTAACGGAAAACGAAACGGCTTGCTGAAAAAATGGTATGCCGATGGTCAGCAGAGCTATCAGGCCAGCTACAAGAATGGCAGACTGCATGGAACAGGTAATACCTGGTGGCCGAATGGACAAATGAGAACGGCCTCTAACTATGTAGAGGGCACTACACATGGCAAACAGTTACAGTGGTATCAGAGCGGTGTACTGTTTAAAGAAATCAACCTGATTGACGGTAAAGAACAGGGTCTGCAAAGAGCCTGGCGCGAAAACGGAAAAATCTACAACAATTACGAGGCCAAAAATGGCGGAATTTTCGGACTCAAACGATCAAAACTTTGTTTTGAATTAAGCGAAGAGGAGGTACAATATGCGGACTAAATACCTTACCCCATTACTATTGCTACTGGTTGTTTCCTGCAGCAAACCAGGAGAAAATCAAGCGCAAAACAGCCGGGTGGAGACCCTACCCTTTTATAAGGAAGCTACCTTTACACCTGACTGGCTGGAGCCGGACAGTGAAGAACTGCAAGACTATCATAAAATACCGGCTTTTAATCTGATCAATCAGTTGGGAGATACGGTAACTGAGGCGAGCCTGACCGGAAAGATTTACGTATCCGATTTCTTCTTTACCACCTGTCCGGGCATTTGCCCCAAAATGACAACGAATATGGGACTCTTGCAGGAGGAGTTTCTGGAAGATGACGATATCATGCTGCTCTCCCACTCGGTGACTCCTGAGATTGACAATGTGATCATGCTGCAAAACTATGCGGAAGCCAAGGGTGTCAAGGCAGAGAAATGGCACTTGCTTACAGGTGATCGTAAAACGATCTACGACCTGGGCCGCAAGTCCTACTTTGTAGAAGAGGACCAGGGCGTAGATAAAACAGAAGATGAATTTCTGCATACCGAAAACTTTGTTCTGATTGACCAGAACCGGCATATCCGAGGGATTTACAATGGACTCAATAAAGCATCGGTAAGTCAATTAATAGCCGACATCAAGACGCTTAAGAAAGAAATACTCTAGTTTCCAATCAAGCCTCAATCACATAGAGCGTTGGCTCAAATTCTCCCTTGAAACTGAAAAAAACGGCCCTTTCAAAAAAAGGGTATTTTTTTTGAACTATTATTGTATATACAAATGTTGTTAACACAATTATGAGCAAGAAGATTTATTTCAGCACGATTCATCAGATCATTAAGACGGGTCATTGGATTACCGATAGTGTCTCTTCGGAGCTCAAACCTTTTGATATATCAGAACCTCAGTACAATGTACTTCGCACTCTGAATAGTCAGCAACACCAGCCGCTGACTGTAGAACAGATAGGGAAGCAAATGATTCAGAGGTCGAGTAACGTAACCCGGATAATAGATAAGTTGCTCGGCAAAGGTCTGGTGAGCCGTAAGGAATGCCCCAGCAACAGGAGAAAAATGGATATCATGATTACTCCGGAGGGTCGCAACTTTCTAAGAGAGTTGGATGTAAAACTCGCACAATGGCATAGTCCCTTGCTTAATAAACTTACCGATGAGGAGCTTCAAACACTGACACGACTCATCAGGAAATTGAGAAAATAACAAACAACAATGAATATACTAGCATTTGGAGCCAGCTCAAGCAGCACCTCCATCAACCAAAAACTGGCAGTTTATACTGCACAGCAAATTGAAAACAGCACTGTAACCGTGGCCGATCTCAACGATTTCGAGATGCCGATCTACAGTTCTGATCGAGAAAAGGCAGGAGGTATTCCCCAACTGGCCAGTCAATTCAAAAATCTGATTACCCAGGCAGATGGCATTGTGATCTCTTTTGCCGAACACAATGGTAGCTACACTGCAGCTTTCAAAAATCTGTACGATTGGGTCAGTCGACTTGAAGGTAAAGTCTGGCAAGGCAAACCTGTACTCCTTATGGCCACCTCTCCCGGAGGACGTGGCGGGCAGACTGTGCTCAAGCAGGCAGTTGTCTCCTTCCCTTTTATGGGAGCAGATGTAGCTTCAGAATTCTCTCTACCTTCTTTCCATAAGAACTTCGATAGCGAAAGTGGTATCACTGATCAAACACTAAAAGTTCAGTTTGAGGAAGCTTTGCAAGCTTTTAAGGTCACCCTGCCTATCAACTTAACGCACTAAAAAGTCTAATACAGCTTTTGAATAGGCTGCTCTCTGTTCGATAAAGGGAAAATGGCCGGCCTTTTTGATCACAACCAATTCTGAAGACTTGACCCGACCCACGATTTTGTCGGTATATATGGTATTGGCCGGTTCGGTTTCACCATAGATCATCAATGTGGGACAGGTGATTCTCTCCATCTCGGGGTAAAGATTAAAGCTGGCCATATCAGGTCGTAGCATTGCATACACCTGATTGCGTTTCATAAAATCTATCGGTACATAAAGCTTGAGACTATCCAGGTTGGCCCTATCATACATCTGGGGCCTGAAGGATTGTAATAACAACTTCCTGACAGCCTCCCGTGGATCTTCAGCACCCAATGCCCCGGAGGCCAGCAGTGCTTCCCGCTCCCTGGTTTCTTCCGGAGTTACGCGCTTACCAATCTCGGATGTTTCCGTTTCCCAGTCCTTCACACTGGGTGCCATAGAGCCGCTCAAAATCAAGTGGTCGAGATTTCCTGCGTATTTGATGGCATACTTCATACTGATCAAACCACCCCAACTATGGCCAAGGAGATTGATTTTCTTAAATCCGAATTTCTTCCTGAGCTGTTCAATATCCTCAACAAAACCGGCAAGGTTCATAAATGCCGAATCAACTTCTATGGAAGATCTGCCGGCAGCGCGTTGATCGTAGAAGAAGAGCTGATATTCTTTGGCCAGCTCATCGAGGTGGGGAATAAAGTAGGAATGATCCATGACCGGTCCACCATGTACCATAACAATGGCTTTTCTCTGCCAGACAGAGAGTGAATCTTTGCCCAGCGCATAGCGCTTGTAATACAACTCAGAGCCATTGACTTCAATACTGCCATCAATGGTAAACAGCTTATCTGGTTCACTTTGGCATGCTGTCAGCAAACACACCAGCCCCCAAAGGCATAGACCAAAGCGTGATGTTCTAGCCACCAACTCTTTTTGCATTATAGCCTTCGGCAGTAAGTAGCTGTAAGATTTTATCCCTGAAATCACCCTGGATCAGAATCTCTCCATTCTTGGCAGAGCCTCCTACACCACACTTCGACTTCAGCAGTTTCCCCAAGCCTTTGAGGTCATCTTCTGCACCAACGAACCCTTCGATCAAGGTCACCTGTTTGCCTCCGCGGCTCTTTTTATCGAGCATTACTTTCAGTCGCTGTTCTGAGGCGGGCAGCGTTTCTTCTTCAAAATCATCATCGTTTTGGTAGCTGTAGTCGTTGTTGGTAGAATAGACCACTCCCGATCTGCCTCGATCTCTTTTGTTCTTCTTTGCCATTAGCCAAAGCTAAGAAAGACCAGTCAAATGCTATCTATGACCCGATCATCTTTTTAAGAATGTATCAAGCGCCTCAACACCTCAACACTCAAATATTTCAATACTTGATCACCTATACCCGATCCACAGGCAGTCTGCGCATGCGCTTGCCGGTAGCAGCAAAAATAGCGTTGCAGATAGCGGGTGCAAAAGGCGGCACTGGCGGCTCCCCCACTCCTGTAGGCGCTGCCTCACTTTTAACAATATGCACCTGTACGTCCTTCGGAGACTGATTCATTCTGGTGAGCTTATAGTCGTTGAAGTTGCTCTCTTTTACCTTGCCCTTTTCTATGCTCAATTTCGTATACAAAGCCAGACTGGTACCAAAAACAGCTCCCCCTTCAAATTGTGCTCTGATTCTCTCAGGATTTACAGCCACACCACAATCCACTGCATAGTGTACCTCAGGAATAGTCACCCTGCCATCTGATTCTACTTTTACCCTCACCACACAGGCTACATAGGTAAGGAAGCTTCTGTGGGCAGCAATGCCCATACCCTCTCCGGCAGGAAGTCTTTTGCCCCAACCACTCTTTTCCGCAGCGAGCTCAATTACATTGCGTAAACGTCCCGTTTGACAAGTGTAACTGTCGGTCGCTTCTCCGTAATTCCAAAACTGAGGAGAACGTTTGGTGAAGTCTATCGTCCGATCCGCCCCCAGTAAATCCAGCAGGTTGTCTTTGGGGTCCATTTTACGAGCATGGGCAATTTCATCGAGGAAAGAGCCAACACCGAAGCCATGGTTGATATTGGCAACAGAACGCAGCCAGCCAATTCTTACCCCGGCAGGTTCGGCCGTACCCACTTCCATTTTAAGGTTGGGAATATCATAGGGAAAATCTTCGAAGCCCTGTCCGGCTTCCGCTCCTGACATTTGTTTGGCTTCCAGGTTGTCAGTGCCTGAAATGCTCGGAAAAGCAGACTGATGGTTCCAGGAAGTCACTTTGTTATTGGAGTCAATCGTAGCCCTGAGTCTTTGAGCACTCTGAGCATGATAGAAGCTATGGTGAATGTCGTCTTCACGGGTCCAGGTGAGTTTTACAGGACAGCCACAGGCTTTCGATACGACAGCCGCCTCTGCCACAAAATCCGGCTTGGCTTTACGCCCGAAGCCACCACCCAGCAGTGTAACGTTCAGCTTTACCTTATCGGGGCTCATGCCCACAATACCGGCTACTGTACCCCTGGCCCATTGAGGAGATTGGGTAGGTGCCCAAACCTCACAACTATCCGCCCGTACATCTGCCAATGCCACGGGAGGTTCCATAGGAGTATGCGCATAGTGCGGAATAAAATAGCTGGCCTCTACCTTCGTTTGGTCAGTCGGTATGTCTCCCACGTTGATTCTCACGTTAGTCGTGTCATCAAAACCCGCCAACATTTGTTCCTGGCTTTTTACTGCATTGTAATTGCCGTTTACTCCCTCATCCCATTCTATCTTGAGCTTCTCTCTTCCTTTTATGGCAGCCCAGGTGCTCGTAGCTACCACGGCAATTCCTCCAAGAGGTCGGGCAAAGCCTCCCGGAGCACCGGGAGAATTCAGTTTCACCGTCTTTTCCACTCCGGGAATTTTCAAGGCCTCCGTATCATCAAAGGACTTTACCTTACCACCATATACCGGGCAACGGGCTATTACAGCATATCGCATCCCTTCTATTTTCTGATCAATGCCATAGCCTGCCTTGCCGCTGACAATATCTTCTATATCAGCAGATGGAATCTTCTTGCCTATCATGTTGAAATCAGCCGTTTTCTTGAGCTTCACCGCAGCCCCAGCGGGCACCTTCAGGGTGGAAGCTGTCTCGACCAGATCACCAAAGCCAATTTCTCTCTGGGTGTTTTTTTCTTTGACCAGGCCTTGTTCAGCCGATACGCTGGCCACACTCACTCCCCATTTTTGAGCTGCTGCGGTCTCCAGCATCTGCCTGGCCGTAGCACCCATTCTACGCATGCTCATATAGAAGGTGCGCACACTTTTGGATCCATCCGTACTCTGGTCTCCATACTTACGGTCTCCTTCTGCCTGGATTACTTCTACCTGCTGCCAATCGGCCTCCAGCTCATCGGCAATGATTCCAGCCATGGTAGATTTAGAGCCCTGCCCCATCTCAGATCTTGAAACAATTAGCTTCACCTTTCCGCTCTTCTCTATCACTATATGCACATTAGGCGCAAAGGTCTCAACATATTCTTCGGCCTCCTGCCCTACCAGCCTATTTACAGAAGCCAGACTGAGCACCAACCCGGTGACACTGAAGGTTCCGAGCTTGAGAAAAGTGCGTCTTTCAATGGATTCACTTATAGGTGGGGTGTATACTTCTGAGATCATATCGGTTTTTGATTTTCCTAAGCAGAATGTACGCAACTTCGTCCCCATGGATGTGCGAAGGGGATTAAAACACTTACTGAACTATAATTCTGTTAATTAAAAAGGAGAATAGACCGGTAAGAGCTGGTCTTAGCGAGACGTTAAGATCGGGGAGGTGTTGCAATGCGTTGATAGTCTTAGCAAGACGTTAAGACAGGTTAGAGGCCTGCGATCGGATTGATATGCGTTCAGCCTCGCACCCCATCTGTCCATTTTCAGAACATTCTTGAAGTTAAACGCTCGACAAAACCAGCCAGTTTACCGGGTATGAGTCATTTTTCTTAACAGGCATAGTTTCTGATGCTTCGTTGATACAACAGTCAAAAAAACTCATGAAAACATTCACTACCATGAAACCGGTCATCTTCGCTATGATCGGCATTTTAAGTTTAAGCCTGAGTTCAGAATTTGAAAACCGGAGTTGGCGAATAGAAAGCCTTAGCATAGATATTCAGGATTGTAGTGAATTGGTAAAGGCCGCCAGAGATGGAGATTATGACCTTGTCAACTCACTACTGGAAGATGGTGCGGATCCTAACTGCTCTTACAGTGTCAGAAACGGCCCGAGAACCGCCCTCAATGCAGCTGCCAGATATGGAGAAATCGAGGTTGCCAGGCTACTGATAGACAAAGGGGCAAACGTGAACTTTCATGCCAAGGGAGATGCTACGCCTTTGATTGCGGCCAGTCGCGAAGGAGATTTGGCAATGGTCACCCTGCTCCTGAAAAATCAGGCTGATGCTGATAAGACTGTAAGAGGTGATGGATCTCCCCTGATTTCAGCTGTACACAGCGGGAATAAACGCATCGTAGAATTGCTTTTGGAATATGGAGCTGATCCTGATAAGAAAGTAAGAGGAGATGGCAGCCCCATAATCGCTGCCACCAATTTAAGAGATACAGACATCCTTGATTTACTGCTGGAGGCAGGAGCGGATGTTGACGAAGGTGTACCAGGGGATGGTAATGCTTTGATCTCTGCCACTCAGAGTAACAATTTAAGGCTCGTAGAAAAGCTATTGGCCGCTGGTGCCGATGCCAATCAACCGACTCAGGGAGATGGTAGTCCTTTAATCCATGCGAGTGGTAATGGCAACCTGGCTCTGGTTAAACTACTGGTGAAATATGGTGCGGATGCTGACAAAGGAGTGCGCGGAGATGGCAGTCCATTGATCGCAGCTGCCAGCAATGGTGAGCTAGAGGTGGTAGAATTTCTGGTAGCTGAGGGAGCTGATGTGGATAAAGAGGTAAGAGGTGATGAAACACCTTTGATTGCCGCAGCCTGGTCAGGTCACCTGGATGTGGTACAGTACCTGGTGGAAAACGGAGCTGACGTGAACAAAACTACCGTAGAAAGGGGTAGAGTAAGGTCAGCACTGCGTATGGCCGAAATGGAAGGTCACAGAAGAGTGATTTCTTACCTAAAGCAACAAGGGGCAAAAAGATAGCCTATAAAAAAGGAGCCAGCGTTCAGGGCTGTCTCCTTCATAATTCCTCCTCTATTTAATCTTCTTACTTTCTCATAGACAGCGTCCAGACCGGAACCTGAGAGTGGTTCACCAGATCTTCAGCAATACTACCGCTGAGCAGGTGTAACAGGCCTGTTCTGCCGTGAGTACCGATGGCAATCAGGCAGGCTTTAATATCCTGGGCGAAGTAAATGATGCCATCTTCTTCAGTGGCGTCATTGTAGATGTTGGTAGTATAGTCAGTGAATTCATACTTATCTATGAATTTTGCGAATTCGTCTCTGATTTGTCTGTCGGTATGGAAATGATTCGGAGTATTTACCTTCACCAGATGTAAAGTAGCACCGGTCAGTTTTTGAATCTTTTTCAATTCCGCCACCATACGGGTTTGATCCTCCACCAGGTTGGTCGCAAAAACGATGTTTTTGATGCTATCCAGCCCTACAGCTGCTTTCACAGTGATGACAGGACATTTGGAGTAGCGTACCACCTTTTCCGTATTAGAGCCTATCAACACTTCCTCCAGCCCGGAGCTGCCCTTGGTCCCCATCACCACCAGCTCTGCCCCACAACGGGCAATTTCTTTGGCAATACCCTTATAAGGATTACCAACTTCCACAGTGCCTGTCATAGACACTCCGTCAAACTCATCCTGATTGATCAGGTTGTTCAATTCCTCTTTGGCTCTTTCAAGCAAGTGAGCCATCAGCACTGCATTCTCACCACTTCCCGCATTCACCTCTCCCACCGTGTTGAACGAATGCTGTCCCAGGCCTTCCAGGATATGTAAGACCATAATTTCTGTTTCTCCTGATTTACGAGCTATCTGAGCTGCAAATCGCAGGGCGTTGGCGGCCTGCTCTGAAAAATCGGTTGGTACTAAAATGGTTTTCATCGTCTTGTGGGTTAAAGTTAAAAGCTTGATTCACTTACTATGTTGCCGACCTTATCGACAACTACTTCTCCTTTGTTATAGAAACAAAAGTTGTTACTGTCTCGTTCCCGATACAGTCTGTAATCTGATGCTCAGAGGAGAGTGCCGGACTGACATAGGGAATACCCAGGTTAAGCCCTCTGAGAATAAACAGAATCCCTACTATGGCTACCAATTTCGGAGCTAAACTCCAGATACGCTGCTTAAAGCGCTGGCTGATTACTTTGCCAAACAGTGCCGCTGCCAACATCATAGGAAAGGTACCCAGGCCGAACAACGCCATGTACAGTGCTCCTCCCTGCACAGAGCCCATGGAAAGGGCTGCAATCAGGGCCGCATACACCAGCCCGCAGGGTAAAAGACCGTTGAGCATCCCCAGGGCCAACTGAGCTTTGAATCCTTTTTTTGCCAGCAGGCCCCCTATCCGTTTCTTTACCCAAAGCACCACTTTGCTCAGCGGCCTCAGTAAAGCTTTATCAGGTACCTCCATGCCAAAAAACAGCACTCCCAAGAGCATCAGTGCACCTGCTCCTATAGAAAGCCCCTGCTGCCAGCCGGCCATAGAGAAGGTACTCCCAAGTAAGCCTGCTATAATACCGAGGCCTGCATATGTAACTACCCGACCGGAGTTATAGATCATTCTACCGCCCAGCCATCGCCATTTCTCCTGCCGATTGCCGGGTACGGCCCAGGTAATGGGCGCACACATGCCCAGGCAATGAAAACTGCCAAGCAAACCGACCAATATGGCTGTGGAGAGTAGCATCAAAGTATCATGGTCGTTTCATTGTAATATTCGCGGTTTTTCGACTTCCAGGAAATCTTCACCTTCCACAGTCCTTTGGGGAAGCGGGAAACATCGAAGGTTTGAAGCCCCTCATCGTCTAATCGAATATCGAAGGTCTGATCCAGGGCTGCACTGGAAGGTCTGAAAAACTGAATGCTTCCCTCGTAGATGGAGCCTTTGAGATCAGTCGGGAATTGGAGCCTCGCCTGCCCTCGTTTTTTGTCCAGCGAAACAGCTGGTTTCTCCAGAAGTCCATCCGTATTCTTAATTCTTTCTATCTGGTCTTCATAGGCCAGTTCCTGCTCATAGTAGTTATCTGCTACCAGGCTGATGTCCTGCTGCATTGAAATGTAGGCCAGTGTGAAAATCACTCCGAAAAAGCCTACGAATGCCAATATGATTCCTTTTCCCCAATTCATGGTTTTAAGATTATAGGTCCTAGAAAATTCGTTTTAATCTCGTCTATCAGCACATCCCCGTTGTAGAGTCCGAGCTTCACCCGGGTTTTGGCTCCGGTAAGTTGGTCTTCCGGAATCAGGAAGGTAAAAACAGCATCCAGCTTTCCTTTGGCCGGTACAAGTATTTCCGGCCCGCCTACCTTTTCCAGGCTAGTACCCTCCAGGTTCAGCACCTTTAAGGTAAGCTCTATGGGCTCGGTGGTCTTATTGATAAACTGGACATTGTACAGGTTTTGAATCTGATCATCATCTACCCGCTGGTAGAGCATTCCTGGAACGCGGAGTACGGTAGCCTCTACATCGGCCCTACCTGATATAAATACGGTAAGCAATACCATAAGCAACGTCAACACCACAGAGTAACCCGCCACGCGAGGTGTGAAAATTCTTTTGTTCCCACTTTCAATCGCACTGTGAGAGGTTGGCCGGATCAGTCCCGTAGGCTTACCTATTTTGGTCATCACATCATCGCAGGCATCAATACAGGCTGTACAATTCACACATTCCAGCTGCGTACCATTTCTAATGTCGATACCCGTTGGGCAAACATGTACACAGAGCTTGCAATCAATGCAGTCGCCCTTTTCGGCCTGTACCTCCTTCTTCCTGAGCTTGCCTCGGGGTTCTCCCCTGATCCAGTCATACATCACAGCCATAGAGTCTTTTACAAGGAGTACCCCTTGCAGGCGACCATAAGGACAAACAGCGATACAGGCCTGCTCTCTGAAAAAGGCAAATACTGCATAGAACACTGCACTAAAGGCTACCAGACCTAAAAAGCCCGCCAGGTTCTCTGCCGGGGACTCGGTCACTATCTCCTGAACCTGTTCAATACCAATAAGATAGGCCATGGCCACATGACCAATGAGTACGGCTATGATGGCAAAAATGAAATGCTTCAGGCCACGTTTTCTGATTTTCTCCGCATTCCAGGGCCCACGTGCGAGCTTACGCTGCTGGTTGGCATCCCCGTCAATGAGGTATTCAATCTTTCTGAATACCATTTCCATAAACAAGGTCTGCGGGCAGGCCCAGCCACACCAAACCCGACCAAAAACTACCGTAAACAGGATAATGAACACAAAGAAGGAGATCAGCATCAAAGCCAGGATAAAGAAATCCTGAGGCCAGAACACTATTCCGAGAATTGAGAATTTTCGCTCAAAAACATTCAGCAGCAGAAAGGGTTCCCCCCCAATCTTGATAAAGGGGCCTGCAAAAAGAATGGAGAGCAGAATAACGGAAACCGCTATCCGCGCCCTGTGATACTTACCCTTTGGTTTTTTGGGGTAGACCCAGATTCTCCTGCCCTGCTCATCTACGGTAGCAATGCTATCGCGATACTCCTCATCGTACTCGTATAGGTTATCTGGTTGCATGTTCTGTTTCACCTACATCTTTGGTTACCCCATCCTTATCTTTATCTAACTCAAGTTATGGGTTATCTGCCAATAGCAAAATCATAAGTATTTTACTATTGATTGACAACCACTAACCCATCACTGATTCACAGCGGTGCTATCAGATTCAGGTTCCCAAAGGTCACCCTCAGGTGCTTTGGCTCCCGGAGGGTTAGTCCCCTCCAGTGTAAGTACATAGGAAGACACCTGACGCATTTTTACAGGATTCAATATAGTCTCCCAGGAAATCATGGCAGTGTTGGATACCCCGTTTTTAACAACCTTGTAAATATTCTGCATGCCTCCACCATTTTTCCAGTATTGGTCGGTAAGGTTAGGTCCTGCCACACCTCCACCATCAGCTTTATGGCAAATGGCACACTGACTTTCAAATATGCCTTTCCCTGCCAACAGTTCAGCTGTATCATCAGTAAAGGTGACCGTGTTTTCATCGAAGTCTACCTCAGGCTGAGGTATGTTGTTTTTGAGATCTTCGGCCGCTGCCATTTCCAGTTTGTACTGCTCTGCTTGTAAGGGCGCTGTTTTAAATACATGGAAAACCATGATATAGATAACCCCATAAACTATGGTGAGATAAAAGAGCCCCTTCCACCAGGGAGGCAGGTGATTGTCGAGTTCCTTGATACCATCGTAGTCATGATCGAGGATCAAAGCTTCCTCCTCTTCCATAGGTCTGAGATTGTTCCATTTATTCCAGAGCTTATCGAAAAGGCCCGGCTCAGCCTCATAGGCTACACGTTGCTCTTCGGACATATCTTTAAGCACGAAGGTTTTGAGCATCTGAAGTACATACAGAGCCACTAAGAGTACTAATACTGCTGTGATAAAGACAAGCGTGAGCAATGAATAAAAGATGACCTCCTGAGTCCAGAAAGTACCGCTACCAGTAGTATCCTGGGCCATCAGCCCTCCACCGGCAAACATCAGTGTCAAGGTCATGATCAGTCTGCGAAACGGTTTAAGATTTGAAATAAGCTGTTTCATAAGGCTAGTGGTTATTTAAGTTGATGGAATGGGTTCTGATTTCAGGACTATCGTCTTTCAAGGGCATTTCACCCATCTGATCGACATAGGACTTCTTGATCTTCCATACATAAATCATCAGTCCCAGGAAGAAGACAAAGAAGATGGACAGGGAGATAATCGGCCAGATGGCCACATTATGAACTTGTTCGAAATAGTGCTTAAACATGATCCTCTACTTTTGTGCTGTTTCTACTTTGATATCGGTACCCAATCGCTGCAGGTAAGCAATCAGTGCTATGATCTCAGCCCCTTCAGAGGCTTCTATGCCATCAGCCTTCAGACTTGCTACAATCTTCTGTGCCTGTGCCTTCAGCTCCTCATTGGCTGTATCTTCATAGCCTTCAGGGTATGGTACTCCCACCTTACGCAGTGCTCTGATCTTGCCTGCTGTCTTTTCCGGATCGATAGACTGTGTAAACAACCATGGATACGGAGGCATAATAGAGCCTTTAGAGGTAATTTGAGGGTCGTACATGTGCGAGTAATGCCAGGCATCATTGTATCGGCCTCCTATCCTATGCAGGTCGGGGCCTGTTCGTTTAGAGCCCCACAGGAATGGGTGATCATAAACGAATTCACCCGCTTTGGAATACTCCCCCCGATAACGCTCTGTTTCTGACCTGAAAGGCCTTACCATTTGGGTATGACAGCTCACACAACCTTCTTTTATATAGAGATCTCTACCATGCAGCTCCAATGGAGTATAGGGCTGTACCGTCTCAATCGTTTTTATGTTAGAGTCGATCAGAAAGGTTGGCACCATTTCCACAATACCTCCTATAAGAATAGCTACCAGTACGAGTACAGTGAAGAATACAGGCTTGCGTTCCCAGGCGCTATGCCAGTGACCACCCACAATTTTCTTTTTCTCCAATGCAGGAGCTTCAGCATCTTCGTTGGCTATAAAGTATCCGCTGGAAGCTGTTTTGATCAGGTTATAAGTCATGATAATGGCACCTGAGAGGTAGAGCAACCCACCTATGGCCCGCATCATATACATGGGTATAATCTGAGTAACAGTCTGCAAGAAGTTAGGGTACTCCAGGAAGCCTTCTGCATCGAAGTCTTTCCACATAAGGCTTTGAGTGACACCCGCAGCATAGAGCGGCAGCGCATATACGATGATACCGAGTGTTCCCAGCCAGAAGTGTACATTGGCCAGTTTGGTAGAGTGCAGCTTGGTGCCCCACATTTTTGGGATCAACCAGTAGAGCATACCAAATATCATGAAACCATTCCAGCCAAGACCGCCTATGTGTACGTGGGCAATGATCCAGTCAGTAAAGTGGGCGATGGCGTTGATGCTCTTAATTGAAAGCAAAGGCCCCTCCAGGGTTGACATACCATAGGCCGTAACGGCTACCACCATGAATTTCAGTACCGGATCTTCCCGTACTCTGTCCCAGGCACCACGAAGCGTCAACAGTCCGTTAAGCATACCACCCCATGAAGGAGCGATCAACATGACGGAAAACACCACACCGAGCGATTGGGCCCAGTCGGGTAATGAGGTATACAGCAAGTGGTGTGGGCCTGCCCAGATATAGATAAATATGAGTGACCAGAAGTGAATAATCGAAAGTTTATATGAGTATACTGGCCGGTTGGCGGCCTTGGGCAGATAGTAATACATCAGCCCCAGAAAGGGCGTAGTAAGGAAGAAGGCCACAGCATTGTGTCCATACCACCACTGTACCAGGGCGTCCTGCACTCCGGCATACCATGAGTAACTCTTAAAGAAATCGACCGGAATCGCAAACGAGTTGACTACATGGAGTACCGCTACGGTGACGAACGTGGCTATATAAAACCAGATGGCCACATACATATGTCGTTCCCTTCTTTTCAGAATTGTTCCGATCATATTGATACCAAAGACGATCCAAATCAGTGTAATAGCGATATCAATCGGCCATTCCAGCTCGGCATACTCTTTAGAGCTGGTAAGCCCAAGAGGTAGCGTAATGGCCGCGGCCAAAATAATAAGTTGCCAGCCCCAAAAATGGATCCAGCTAAGCATATCACTGAACATGCGCGTTTTCAGCAGGCGCTGCATGGAGTAATACACCCCCGCAAACATGGCATTACCTACAAAGGCAAAGATGATGGCATTGGTGTGTAACGGTCTCAGCCTCCCGAAAGAGGTATACTGAAGGCCCATATTCATTTCGGGAAAAACTAATTGGGTGGCTATTAATAGCCCCACGAGCATACCTACCAGTCCAAAAATGACGGTAGCGATGATAAAGTACTTCGTGATTTTGTTATCGTACTTAAATTGTTGGAGTTCCATAGTCGGTCTTATGGTTGATCAAATCTTCGATTCGAAGGTAGCGGTGCCTCCAGGGATGCAGGGTGATGAGGATTAGCCAAAAACATGATATAAATCAGGTTTTTCCATGGCTTTGTGAAAATGGAAAAGCCGGGAATCCCCAGAACGTACAATGTACATTTCCGCACAAAAACTGTTCATTATGAGGCTTATCAATGTTTTACCTGTACCGGTTCAATGAGAAAACCGCCTTCTACATAAAATTTCGGCAGTTTTATTAACTCATGGCCAACAGGCATACTTGTTGGAGAACAAACTGTAAATAATTCACAAACTTAAAAACAACAACACATGAGAAAATCAATACTACTCAGCGTAATGTTACTGGTCTGTACATTCGCTTTTGCCCAGACTCAAAAAGGGCAGGTCCAGCTAGGTGGGGTCTTTAACTTCAGCAAGCAGGAAATCTCACAGAATGAAAATAACAACTTCAATTTCATACCACAAGCCGGGTATTTTGTCTCTGACCTCACAAGCCTGGGAGTCTTGCTTAATATCTCAAACAACAATTTCAAAAGCCCTACGGCAGATCTTGACCGCAACCTGTTTGAATTTGGTGTCTTTGCTCGTTTCCACAAGTCTGTAGCTGACAAGCTCTATATGTACATTCAGCCCTCACTGAGCTTTGGTTCCGGTGAAAATGATAATATTGTTGGAGGGCCTAGCGACCTGAGCACTACTGCCATCCGGGTAAGTCCTGGTTTGTTGTACTTTGCCACTCCTAAGATTGCCCTGGAAATGAGGGTGGGGTCAGTCTTTTACGAGCAGGTGAAGGAAACTACAGGTGGTAACGAGGTGAGCATTGATAATTACGGTCTGACGTTTAACCTTGCTAACGTAAATTTCGGAGCAAGCTTCTTTTTGTAGATAAGCCCACAAGCTTTAAGACCTGCTTTGGTTACTGAGTGAAATCGGTGACTCAAGCAGGTTTTTTATTTAAATGGTGGTAAAAACTTCATCCCAATACGACCATGGCTATTTGACTAGCTCAAATCAGGCATTTTTTCAAAAAAACCTTACTTTGCGGGTCGTAATAGGGATGTATGAAGTTTCTTTTAAAGCTTAAGCACTACCAGCTCTTTGCCCTGGCCTGGGGAATTGGTATCACCATTAACCTGCTTTCAATTTCGGAGCCGGGTTTACTGCTACGCTTTTTCCCATTGGTTGCGGGCCTTTTTGCCCTTGGTACGATAGGCTGGATGTGGGCCATCGTTACGCATCTTCATGAAAAACTTCCGGTGTCCTCTCCCATTAATGTCGATTATTTTAAAAAGGCATTCAGAATCCCTGTCTTTTATGTGGCTATCATGGCATTGTTGCTTTACCGGCAAATCAACGGTCCGTATCGAGAGAATCTGCTGCCGGAAGGACTTTTTATTTTTCTGATTGTCATTCTGCATATTGGGTCGATCATAGCCCTCTTTTATGGTATGGCCATTGCTGCCAAGACTATCAAATCGATCGAAATGGGTAAGAATGCACGTTTCTCTGACTATATCGGTGAATTCTTCCTCATCTGGTTCTCACTGATAGGCTACTGGATTTTACAACCACGCATCAACCGAATCGTGCGATCCGAAAAGCCTGAAATTGGCGTTGCCGGTTAAAGGCTCATTGACTGACATCTCAAAACCTTTAAAGGCTTTGTGTGCTACCAGAGCTCAGAAAACTTGCTCCCGATAAGACCATTGCTAAAACAAATGCTTCCTTATCCCCTGGGACTCTGGACTGAAAATAACCTTTTCACCATACCCATCAGCATACAGCTTAACGATGTAAGGTTCAGGAGTGGATAGAACAATAGGTTGAAAAATCGTTTTTATCACAACCTGAGCATTTTCCCAGGATTTATCCAGCAAATTAGAGTTGTTCAACGCATGATCATAGAGAATGTCTCTCGCTTCGTTTATAACCTGATTAACCATTTCAGGTTTGATAGAAACAGCCCATCCATCGTCCAAATTTCTAGCCTGGTAGTTTACTTCATGCGAAAGGATTTGAGGTTTTCCTAAATGGACTTCAATCACTTTATGCTCATGATCAAAGACCAGTTCAAAGTATTCCTGAAGCTTAAAGCCGGCTTTTGTCACACTTGTAGCATCAATGTCAACATCAGCCCATGATGTAGTTGTGGTGATCAACCAATCCACTTTCGTGACAAAATCCTTTTCTACCGTAGTCTGTTTCTTTACCTCGGAAGTAGCCAATTCGGCCACTAATCTTTGTATCTGACTTTTGATTCTGATTGTCGACTGCTCATAATCCTTTATAATCGCTTGTCTCTTTAACTCTTCTATAAGTGGCAAAAAAGCAGCAGTGGCGATAGTTTCACAGAAATTTTCCTTAGCCACTGAAAGAAATAGTGAATTCACAGGAACGTCAACGACACTCCCTGTAAAAAGTCCCATGGCCAAACAAGCACCCTTGCCTAAAACTCCTTCAAAATTGCTGACGCTTGTAAAATTATTCTGAGTAAACAACACCTCCTCATCCTCTATAAAAGTCTCGTTATTCAAATCCACAAAATCTTCAAACGAGGCTCTGTAAATATCAGTATGACTCGCATCATAACGCTGTAACAGGAGTTCTCTCTCCTGGTTACTGAGGTAATATGTATTGGCCAGATAACTAATGAACTGCTTATTGATCTTCTTAAAATTATCTTCAAGACCAGGGCTATCACGACCAGGGCCATCCGATGTGATCTCTGCAAGCGAATTGACAATAGCTACCTTATCTACACTGGGCTTGAATTGGCCGCTTATATCCTTGAATGCGGAATCAATTTTATAGATATCATCAAATTTCTTATTGAATCCCCTATTGAACCCGTCATTGCTGCCGGTTTTATACCCCATTTCCTCACCTTCATCAAAGCCTGCTTGAAAACCAACTGTCAATCCATGATCTTCACCCTGATGGTAAGCTAAAAAAATGCCACCAATCAGAAGCACAACTAATACTGAAATAGCATAAAAGTATTTTCTATTCACATAATGAAATAAATAAATTACAATTTAAAAATCAAATTATAAAATTAATGATTTCCAGAATATGGCACGGCTGGACAAGCCACGAGAATGCAGACCGCTACGAGCACATTCTCAAAACAGAAGTAATGCACGAAATAGAAGGCAAGGAGGTAGAAGGGTTTAAAGAGATCAGGCTTCTCAGAAGGGCCCACGAAACTGAGGTGGAATTCATCACCATTATGCAGTTCGAGCGCCTCGAAGATATCAGGAAGTTTGCAGGAGAGGATTATGAGAGGGCCTTTGTACCTGACGTGGCCCGGGCAGTCTTAAAAAGGTTCGATGCTACCTCTCAGCATTATGAGGTAAGGCATGAGCTTACCTACTGATACAAACAAAACCCGACAAGCCTGAAGCCTGCCGGGTTTATCTTTAATACTTTGATTCTCGCAATCAGTTCTTCATAATGGTGATCCCCCATCTTTCAGCGTCACGCGGAGCATCGGCATTCCATCGTCTGTAAGAATGAGAGCCATCTGATTCGTATACGATTCTGTAGCTTCCTTTTTCCAGTGTGATGGTTTCGTTGAACTCACGATTTTTCCGAGCACCACCTGCATAGTCGGAATTGCGGTAACGCATCTCCCATACAATTTTACCGGTATCCATGTTTTTGATATAGCCAAAGTCATGCATTTCGTCATCCGTACCTTCACCAAGACCAATGACCCGCACCTTGGTGTCCTGATCCAGGTCAAAAGTTCTTTTGATGTACTCATCATTGCCTACCATGGTGATTTCAGCAATTACATTCGCGCTCTTATACGCTCTTGGTTCGAAGGTTGATATTTTATTGATATCGGCATCATTAGTTGCCCAAATGCTGATTCCCCAAAGGTCAGCTTCTTGTGGTCTCGTAGCATTCCAATCTCTGTAAGAATGTGAATCGTCCGTAACATAATAGACGATATACTCACCTGGTGCCAATTTGATTTTTTCTTCCTGCATTCGGTTTTTGTCTGCGCCACCGGCATGTTCAGCATCCCAGGCATCCATTTCCCAAACCTTTTCACGTGTTGCCGCATTGATCATCCAGCCATAGTCAACCATTTCGTCATTGCCGCTGGCTTCACCCAGACACAAAACGCGTACTTCCACTTCGCTGTCAACCTTAAGTCCTTCAGATACCAATTCATCATCCCTTATCTGAGTAAGGTCAACTAATGGTGTGGCAGTTTTGGGTTGGACAAAATCGGTAACATTCCTTCTGTCGGCTTCGGAAGAAGCCCATACAGTAACACCCCAGAATTCAGGGTCATCCGGTGGTAAAGCATTCCAATCACCATAGGAGTGAGAATCGTCTGTGACATAGCTCAAAATATAGCTACCGGCAGGTAATTTGATGGTTTCATTCAACGTGATGTTCTTATCCGCTCCACCTCCAAATTCTGTATTGCGATAGTTCATTTCGAATACTCTTTCGCGATTGGCAGCATTGCGAATCCAGACGTAATCGAAGATTTCACGTTTCCGGCCTTCTCCTACTGCATAAATATCCAGGCTGGTTTCGGCCGTAAGAGTAAAGCCCTTTTCTAAATCTTCATCTTCTCTTACCCTGTTGAAAGACACAATGGCTCCTTCCAGTTTGTTTTTGATGAGCGCATCAATATTTGCAGATTTAAGACCTGCCGATTCTACAGAGATAAACAAATCATCGGCATAGCGATCTCTGTATTTTGACCTTTTCCGCGAATCGAATACGGCATCTACGATATCGCCAAGGCTGCTGGCGCTAAAGTTACGGCCATTATTCCATCCACTTCCGTTTCCGTTACCCCCGGTAAAGTAAAGCTCATAGTTGCCTTGTTTCAGGTCTACATTTACATCGAAATCGTAAGTACCTTCACGATCTCTGTCACGATCACGGTCCTTTCTTTCATCAAATAAATGCCAGACTACTTCGCGAGTATCAGAGTTGACAATCCATCCGTAAAAAACCAGCGTTCGCCAATCATCACTAAACACGGCTGCGGTGCCTTTTACATTGACTGAGGCATCTTGAGAAAGAGTGAATCCCTCTGCCTCAATTTCCTGTGGGTATACCCTGTTAATTTCCACCTTCTGCGACCAGGCCATTACGGGGAGCAATAGCATGAGGGCGGACATCCAAATCTTCTTCATGGTTAAATAGTTTTTGATCCACCCTCTGCTACTCAATTATAATGCCTTACTAAAAACCTTTGAATACGGGCAATGGAGGCAGGTAGAGCAAATAATGATTGTGCATATTCGGACAGCGCTGTATCAATTCCATACAGCAAATCAGAGACAGAGATCATGCTCTTAAAAGCGCTGATTATCAGCCTTGTGAAAAGTCTTTAGGGGAATTGGAACAAGAGAAATATCCTACCGAAAAAATGCAAAGATCAGGCAATCCGGATTCAGTCAAACGGCCTGGCTGAACAGTTTTTTTGAAGGTTGATTTCCAAAATTCGGGTCAAAAACCGAGCATATGTTTCTGAGAAACTGAATGCCTTTTTCAGACACCTTGTAGTCATCCCATTCACCAATAATCAGACCTTCTGAAATCATTTCCTTAAAGATAAGTTTTCTATCCTCAGGCAAGGCTTCCACGTCTGCTTTGTTCATCCATCGGTTGCAGATAATATTAAGGATCATCGCACGCGAATCCTGCTCGAAAGCTGACATCATATGTCCTTTAAATACCGGTAGCTGACCTGAGTCAACCAGGTCAATATAATTCTCTACTGTTTTTACATTCTGACCATAGGCAATCCCCAGGTCCGAAATGGCGGAGGTACCCAAACCAATCATAAAGCTGCTGTTGTGCTCAGTATAGCCCATGAAATTACGATGGAGCTGACCTGACTGCATAGCCAGATAAAGGGCATCACCCGGCAAGGCAAAGTGATCCATACCAATATCCTTGTAGCCCAGCTTGAGCAGTTCATCCCGCCCAAGTGCATTCAGTCTGCGTTTGGCTTCACCCTTTGGCAGATCATCTTCTGAATAGGCCCGTTGACCCGGCTTAAACCAGGGTACATGAGCATAACTATAATAGGCGATTCTATCAGGCATCAACTCCGCAACATGACTGACTGTTTTCCGGATACTTTCTTCCGTTTGAAAGGGCAAACCGTAGATCAGGTCAAAATTCACCGATTCATAACCAATTTTTCTGGCCCAATCGGTAACGCGCTTCACCTCATCGTAGGTCTGTATACGGTTGATTGCCTTCTGAACTTTCAGGTCAAAATCCTGAATGCCATAGCTCACCCTTCTAAACCCAACTCTGTATAAAGCTTGCAGGTGCTCATAGCTGGTGTTGCCAGGGTGCCCCTCCAGACTAAAGGCATGATCAGGGTGCAGACCAGCTGTATTGAGAATGGACCTGATTAGAAATTCCAGGTTTTCAGCGGAGAAGAAAGTTGGGGTTCCTCCCCCCAAGTGAATCTCCCTGATCACTGGCTTGCTCCCCAATGCTTTGAGATAGAGTTTCCATTCGGCCAAAAGGCCATGGATATAAGGCAATTCCACAGCATGGTTGACCGTAATACGGGTATTGCAACCACAATAGGTGCACAGCGATTCACAGTAAGGCAAATGGATATACAGACTAATACCCTCTTCGGTAGTAGCCTGAAAGCCTGCTTTTACTTGTTTAGGCCAGTCTTTGGACTCAAAATCTTCAATACGCCAATGGGGCATGGCCGGAAAGCTGGTATAGCGGGGCACCGGCTTGTCATACTTCTTTACCAGCGGCTCAAACTCCATGGGTTTCACTTTTAGATTTCTTGCTTTTCTTTTCTTCAAACAGCATGCGCACCGAGGGCGAATAGGTATCGTCATACTGACCGGATTTTACGGCCCAGTAAAAGGCTCCCAGAAAAAGGAGAGCGACAATGATACTGGTGATAATGAGTATAAGAATGACTGACATATCAGCTTAGTTTAAATTTTTTAGCTAAGAGATGGACTCCGAAGGTGGTAAAGAACACCACCGAAATACTGCTTAAAGGCATAAGAATGGCAGCTATCAAGGGCGTAAACACTCCGATGACAGCCAGGGATATACCCACCACATTGTATAAAAATGACAGAACAAAACTGGCCCATATCACTTTTCTGCTGCTCTTACCAAAACTGAGCAGCTGATTGAGTTTCGACAAAGCTGAAGCTTCCAGAATAGCGTCACTGGCAGGAGAAAAAGCTGCAATATCTTCAGTTACCGCAATGCCTATGTCACTCTGTTTCAAGGCCCCGGCATCGTTCAGTCCGTCCCCCAACATGACCACCGCATGCCCTTGCTCCTGCATGCCTTTTACCTCCTGCAGCTTGCTTTCCGGACTCTGATTGAATTTCATGCTGGTGTCTGCAGGGAAAAATTGCTTAAGGGCACCGGCCTCATTGTTGTTATCTCCTGATAAAACAGCCAGCCCATACTCCCGTCCAAGCTCCTGAATACAGGTTTCGATTCCAGGCCGGTACTGCGATTTGATGCTGAAGCTGCCACGAAGTCTCTCCCCTATTTTCAGGTATACCTTGGTAAGCCCGGGGACCTGGCTGCTGTTCTCACCCACAAAGCTTGAAGAACCCAGCAGAATTCTCACCCCCGCCACTGTAGCTTCAATGCCTTTACCGGGCAGTTCCGTATAGGATTCCGGCTGATATTTTTCTCTGGTTTCTCCTAAAAAGTTCTTGATCAAACGGCTGAGCGGATGCGTGCTGCCCGTCACTATTGGTAGTACCAGGGCTTTTTCCTGATCCGTCAATGCCTCACCGGAAAAGCTTACGGCCTTGTTTGTGGTATGGGTAATAGTACCGGTTTTATCAAAGACTACGGAATCAATGCTGCTGAATTTTTCTACCACGGCAGCATTCTTCAGGTAAAACCTATTCCTGCCCAATACCCGCATCACACTACCACTGGTAAAAGGAGTCACCAGGGCCAGGGCACAAGGACAGGCCACGATCAATACTGCAGTAAAAACCAGCCAGGTATTGGCGGGATCGGTCAGCTGCCAATAGACACCGGCTAAAACAGCAATACCAATAATGATAAGCGTGAAATACTTGCTGATGCGATCGATGATGCTGCGACTTTCAGCTCCATCATTAAAAGCCTCGTCATTCCAAAGTCGGGTAAGGTAGCTCTGCGATACTTCTTTTTGTACGATCATTCTGGCCATAGGCCCGGTATGACAACCACCTGCATAGAGATAATCTCCCTTTGTCTGTTGTACGGCCTCAGATTCTCCGGTAATGAAACTGTAATCTATAGCGGCTTCATTGTCTATAAGAATGGCATCGGCCGGAATGATCTCTCCATTTCTCATGGCTATCTCGTCCCCCCTCTTCAGCTCCGTCACCTGGGTAGAAACCAGATCTGCGGCTTCACTCTTGAGCACGGCCAGAGGAAAGTATGATTTATAATCACGGTCAAAAGACATGCTGCGATAGGTCTTGTTCTGAAACCATTTGCCTATGAGCAAATAGAAAATCAAACCTACCAAAGAATCAAAATAGCCGGGACCTATACCCCAGGCGACTTCATAAAAGCTTCTCAGAAAAAGTACAGATACGCCCAGGGCAATGGGAATATCAATGTTGGCATAACGTTGGCGAATACTTTTGAAAGCTGATACAAAATAATCTGCTCCTGCATAGAACACCACAGGTAAAGCCAGCAGTACGTTCAGATAGCGAAAAAAAGACTGATAGGTTTGCTCGATACCGGTCAGGCCCAGGTAATCGGGGAAGCTGAGTAGCATGATATTGCCAAAGCAAAAACCGGCAACTCCCATCTTGATGATCAGCTGACGGTCATAAGTTTCTTCCTCGCGCTTCTTATCCCCGTTATCATCCAGGTTGATCAAAGGGGCATAACCAATACTATCGAGTATTTCTGCGAGAGTTCTCAGGCTCAGCACTTCAGGGTTATAATGGACTGTTACAGTTTTGTGCGAAAAATCCACTTTCGAATCAATCACTGCATCATTCAGTCGGTCCAGGTTTTCCAGTAACCAGATGCAGGAACTGCAATGGATGGATGGTACGCTGAAGGTCACCTTTTCATGATGGTCGCCAGAAAAATCCAACATCTTTGACTTAATGGCCTGATTGTCCAGAAAATCGTAGATGGATTTCTCATCAGCATCTTTCAGGGTAAGTCCCGGGGATTCTTCCAGATCATAATAAGCGCAAAGCTCATTTTCATTCAGAATCTCATAAACCGTTTTACAGCCCTGGCAACAAAAATCCTTCTCATCAGATACGATTTTATCTGAAATACAGGCATCACCACAGTGGTAACATTTGCTGGTGTTGTCAATGGATTTTGGTTCCCTGATAATGCTCATTCGGGGTTGCCTTTGTAGATAAAGGAAGGAGAACCGTCCGTGATCTGTCGGTTTTGGGTATTACAATTCATGATTTCAGAGCCGGCTTTGCCCCCGAAAAGCAGCATGGGTTTATCCGCGGTAGTTTCAATGGACTTAACCAGGCAGTTTACCGTATCATCTGACATCAGCTGAACCCCTATATCATCAAAAAAGAGCTTAATGTAATCGATAAAAACACGTTCCTGCTCCATGTCCTTTTTGCTATCCGGGTCTTGTACCAAAACACTAAAGGGGAGTTTTCTGAGACGAGGGTGAAAAAGCGAAAGAAAGCCTTTTAAGGTTTGAATGGACGAAAAGGAGCCATCATAGACCATGAGCAGACTCTTAATCTCCTTGTCTTCCGGTAGCACCAGTACCGGACAATAAACACTTTTGACAAGGTCTTCGAGAATTCCTTCTCCACAATAGGGGGCCAGCACCTTTCTGTCTATGACCATCAGGTCTGCCACGGCACTCATGTGCTTCAGAGCATTGTCATCAAGACGGCCCTGGAACATATCAAATTCCATGTTATGCTGACTGGCCAGGTGCTCCATTTCCAGGCTATGCTCCAGAATGGTCAGTAGTTTGCTCACCTCCTTATCTTCGGTAGTTTCCCCACTCGCCAGCACCAATTTTTGTTCCAGGTACTGCGATAGTCTTACCCCGGTAAGGTATTTTTTATGAGATTCATTCAAAAGCTCCTGAAGGTCGCTGAAGACATTCATTTCCCAGGAGCGTTCGTCCAGTGCTATAAGAATCTTGTGTTTCACAATCTGCTCAGTAATCTTAAGATCAAAATTACCTTAGCAGCGGATCAGGCCGGTTGATGGGTATCAGAGAAAAACATGATAAAAATCATGTTTTTGATCAGGCGTAGAAATCTGCCTCGTGGATCAGAGCGTTTACGTCCAGTACTTTTATGCGTTTTCCCTCCAGTGCAATCATGCCGTCTGACTTAAATTCGGAGAGCAAGCGAATGACCGTTTCCGTGGCGGTACCCACAATATTGGCAAGGTCTTCTCTGGACAAAGCAATGTCAATTACATCACTGCCCTCTCCTTCCATACCATAGGTCTCTTTGAGCATCAGAATGGTAGATGCAAGCCGCTCACGTACAGACTTTTGTGCAATCTGAGCCAGCTTATCTTCCATTACACCCAACTCATGACATACAGCCTGCATTAGCTTTCTGAAAAAAGAAGGATTGGAATTAAGGATACTCAGGAAATCACTCTTGGGAATAAAGCAAATAGCTGCGGGTTCGATCACGGTGGCAGAGGCACCATAAAACTCTTCGCTCAGCATAGAACGGTAACCCAAAAAGTCACCAGGCTGGGCGATGAAGAGAATTTGTTCCCTGCCATTCGAACCCATTTTATAGACCTTGACCTTACCCCGGTTAATACAGAAAATACCCATAGGCCGGGTACCTTCATAAAACAGAGTTTGTCCTTTTTTGTAGCCCACGCATGATTTATGAGAGGAGAGAACGGTTAATTCTTCTTCATTCAGGTCAGCAAAATGAGAGCTGCCCTTGGCCTGACAAAATTGACATTGTACATCAAGTTGATTACTTCTACGAGCCATAGCCTTACTGTTACACTAACGAAGTTATGTACCTAATCGGTCAAATCCTATAATGAATATGAGTTTATACGACCTGCTATCAGAGCTTGCTGACTAACAGAATTTGAACTTTTGAGCAGCACTATTCAGAGGCTCTTCACCGGACATGATGGCCAGTTTCGCTTCTATTTCTCTGGAGGCCTTGCTGATACTTAACCCACCCAAACCGGTACAGCGAAGCTCATGCGCCATGGCATGTCCTACCTCGTCCATCGCCTCAATTACCTGATCAAGTGGTACCAGGTGGTCGTAGTCTGCAAGAGCCATATTGGCCGTAGACAGGGCATTGGATGCGGCCATTACATTTCTGCCAAGACAAGGAGCTTCTACCCTGTTGGCTACCGGATCGCAAATCATTCCCAGGGAGTTTTGCAGTGCCATAGATGAAGCGGCAAGTGCCTGATCCAGGCTACCTCCCATTATGCCCACGATACCTGCAGCGGCCATGCCTGAGCCGGAACCACATTCCGCCTGGCAACCGCCAACCTCTGCAGCAAAAGTGGCTCGTTCGGAGATAAAGACCCCAATCATACCCGCTGCCAGCATGGCTTTTACCGCAGCGTCCTCATCTAAATCAAGGGCCGAGCAAACACCGAGCAGTGCACCTGGTAAGGCACCACAGGAACCGGCCGTGGGTGCGGCTACAATCACGCCCATGGAGCTTTTCACCTCCATCATGGCGGTAACAAATAAGATAATTCTGTTTAGCGAATCTCCCGCCACCAGTTTACCCTCATCCATTTGAGTTTTAAAATTTCCGGACTGGTAACCCAGGATTCGGTCTTTGTATTCAGTGCCCTTTAGACCAGATTTTATCGAGTCGCTCATGATCTGCACAATGCCTCTCATCTGCTCATAAACCTGCTCTTTGGAGATGTTACCCCTGGCGCTTTCATAATCAACTGCCAGCTCCCAAAGGTCAAGGTTCTTGCCTTCGTTATAGACCAGCATTTCTTCACAGGTACTGAAGGGTACCGACAGGTTTTTTCTTGATTTAACTGGTAATACAGGTCGAAGCGTTCGGATTACATTAACCCCTTCTATGCTACTCAGCTCATCCAGCATGGTACCCGGGAGAGGACCTTGTGATTTCAGGTTCACAAAAGACTTATCTCCTTCACAGACCTGCAAATGGTCATAGTCCTTGTAGGTATTAAGGAGTGCTGTCACCGATTCGGGGTTACTGGTAAAGATCAGGTTTTCAAAGTAACCTCCGGTCATATTGACTCCTGCTCCGTCTATGCTGATAACCTCGATCATGCCTCCACCAATGGACAGTGCAATCAATTGATGTGCTTCCTCTCCATTCTTAAGGTTGATCTGGTAGGTATTGGGGTGATCAGCACCTATATCTTTGATCTCAATCACAGGATAGATGCCTGCAGCCGAAATTTCGGCCTGATAGTTTTCCAGTCTAGGGTCATCAGCTTCCCAACCCAAAAAACCTCCGAATAAGCCCATATCACTGCCCTGGCTTTTGTGGGTGGTGGCCAGCGAACCCGTAGGGTCATATTCTATCAGTACATCAGTAATGGCGCCTCCCATCAGGTCCAGGCACATTCTGCCAATCCGTAAGGAGGCAGCACAGTGCGAACTGGAAGGTCCCCTCATTACAGGACCAATGACATCGTTGAAAATACTGGAAGGCATCATAGCATACTGGTTTACAGGTCAACCCGGTTTATGCAATAGATTGTAATGAGGTAGTAAGTGGCAACGAATCAGGAAATTTGGTTTTGAAAGCATAGCATCACTATGGTGAGAAAACAAATGAAGCCAGCTTGTCTTCGACAAGCTTAGCGACTGATTCAAAGCGAATTATGACCGTAATAGATAGTCTATTGCATTATCCGGGTTCAATATACTCCGAAAAAAGGTCAAAAGGAATTCAACCCAGCAACTGCCCTACCCCAAACAGGATGACAAAGAATAAAGTAGAAAGCGCCATTTGCTTCAGAAAGGGATCGAGGGCAACAGCCTCTTCATGTATTTTGACCGCACGGGCATTTTTTACCAGCAGCGGAAGGGCCAAAAGCACCAGAAACTGAAAGGGTGAGCTGTAGTTTAGCCCTATATAGGTCAATGTAGCAAGGTAACCTATGGACAGTATCATCCAATGGTAAATAACCGCCTTATCCCTCCCCAGTCGGACAGGAATTGAATACTTACCAGCTACCCGGTCAGATTCGATATCACGGATGTTGTTAACATTGAGTACGGCCACTGAAAACAGGCCGGTAGAAATCGCGGGCAGCACATACTCCCACCTGAGTTCTTTTTCATACAGAAAGGCACTGCCCATTACAGCTATGAAGCCAAAAAAGATCAGCACACTGATATCACCCAAACCAGCATAACCATAAGGCCTGCTACCTGAAGTGTAGGTGATCGCAGCAATGATGGCGAGCACACCAAGCCCCATAAAAATGGTAAATACTTTCATAGACCAACCGAAGGCCAGGTAGATCAAACCAATGCCGCTGGCCAGAGATAGCAGCACAAAAATGGCAATGGCCTTCTTCATAGCTGCGGGGGTAATCACACCGGACTGAATGGCCCTGGAAGGCCCTACTCTTTGGGCTCCATCTGCGCCATGAATAGAATCGCCATAGTCATTGGCCAGATTGGAAAGTACCTGTAAGAAAATGGTAGTCAAAGCACAGAGTGTGAAGATATCGGCCTGGAAGCTACCTGAAGCAGCTGCCAGAAAGGTACCCATGCCAATACTGGCGAGTGCCAGAGGCAGGGTTCTTAACCGAAATGCTTTGATCCAATGCTTCATATTAAAGCAGATCGGTGATGGTTTCTTCCATAGGGTTGACTGAGGAAGGGAAAAAGCCCAATATCTTCCCTCCTTCATCCAGCAGATATTTGCAGAAATTCCAGTTGGGTTTATTGCCGTTTTCATCCTCCAGCCATGCATATAGCCCATGACGGTCGCTTCCGGTAACGGATATCTTTTCAAAAAGCTGAAAGTTCACACCATAGTTTACCTGGCAAAACTGCGCAATGTTGCTATTACTATCGGGCTCCTGCCCACCAAAGTTATTGGCAGGAAAACCAAGTACCACCACCTTATCGCCATGAGCTTCATGCAGGTTTTGGAGATCTTCGTACTGTGGTGTAAAACCGCATTCGGAGGCCGTGTTAACAATTAATACTTTTTTGCCCTTGTATTGAGAAAAATCAATAGGTGTACCATCAATTCCTTTCATGGTAAAATCATAAAACCCCATAGTGATTTCGGTTGTGTTTTTCGAAAACTAATTCACCCGTATTACATCCTTTCAGGCACATCTATGCCCAATAGACCCATGCACAACTTGATTGTTTGAGCTGTTAAGGCCGACAGGGCAATATGAAAATTGCGTTTTTCAGTATCACCCTCATCAAAAATCTTCACCTCGGCATAAAAACGATTATAGCCCTTGGCCAGGTCGTAAACATATTGTGCAATAACCGCAGGAGAACTCTTCTCAGCGGCCAGGTGAAGCTTTTCAGAATATAACCCTATACCATGGATCAAGTCCTTTTCTGTTTCATGCAAGGTCTCAATTTGTTCGTACTGAATGGTTACCAAATCAATATTCAACTGGTCTGCTTTGCGGACAATAGAACGAATCCTTGCATAAGTGTACTGTACAAAGGGGCCTGTATTCCCCTGAAACTCGATCGATTCATGAGGATTAAAGAGCATGCGTCTAAGGGGATCTACCTTAAGGAGGAAATATTTTAAGGCTCCAAGCCCCAGCACACTGTAAAGTTTCTCTGCCTGTTCTTCGGTAAATCCGTCAATCTTGCCCAGCTCCATGGTACGATCCTTTGCAGTCGCAGCCATTTCGCGCATCAGGTCATCGGCATCTACTACCGTGCCTTCACGTGACTTCATTTTACCCTCGGGCAAGTCTACCATACCATATGAGAGGTGATAACAGGCCTCTGCCCAGCTGTAACCCAGTTTTTTCAAAATGGCAAACAGCACTCTAAAGTGATGTTCTTGTTCATTGCCCACTGTATAAATCAGCTGAGATAGTTCGGGATAATCTTCGTAGCGCATGATGGCGGTACCAATATCCTGCGTCATATAAACAGAAGTTCCGTCTTTTCTAAGCAGTAGCTTCTGATCGAGTTTTTCATCGGTAAGGTCCACCCATACAGAGCCATCCTCCTTTTTAAAGAAGACACCTTTTTCAAGCCCTTCCATCACACGGTCGCGACCAATGAGGTAGGTATTACTCTCATAGTAAAGCTTGTCAAAGTCAACCCCCATACGCTTATAGGTGGTCTCAAAGCCGGCATATACCCAGCTGTTCATGGTCTCCCATAAACTATAGACTTCAGGATCTTTGGCTTCCCACTTTTTCAACATCTCCTGAGCAGCTTTCAGAATAGGGGCTTCCTTCTCGGCCAGCTCTGAAGACATACCCTCAGCTACCAATTCAGCGATTTCCTTTTTATAGGCCTTGTCAAAAGCAACATAGTATTTCCCCACCAGGTGATCGCCCTTGATGCCGGTAGATTCAGGTGTTTCACCATTGCCAAATCGCTGCCAGGCCAGCATAGACTTGCAAATGTGGATGCCTCGGTCATTGATGATCTGCACTTTTACCACTTTATGCCCGGATGCTTCAAGGATACGCGCCACAGAATTGCCCAAAAAGTTATTTCTGAGGTGGCCTAGGTGTAGTGGTTTATTGGTGTTAGGTGAGGAGTACTCCACTACTACCGTTTTATTCTTTCTTTCTACCTTAAATACCGGAGAGCTGGCGATATCGGTCCCATTGAACATGGCGGCAAACTGGTCTACCTGAGAATTTTCTGAGAGCACCAGGTTCAAAAAGCCCTTTACCGTATTGTAATCAGCAACTGCGGCTAAGTTTTGCTTCAGGTATTCGCCAAGCTCATTGCCTGTGTCTTCAGGGCCTTTCTTACTCACTCTGGCAAAAGGGAAAGTCAGGAAGGTATAGGTACCCTCAAAATCTTTACGGGTGGGTTGGAGTGCCACGTCATCTGCGGCTAAATCGTGGGTATACAAGGCCTGAAAAGCGGCCGAGATCCCTTCTTTAATTTGTGATTCCATTTATCAGAAGTTGTCTATCAGGGATTCTGTGGTGGCCTCAAGAATATCAAAGGCATTTTCAGCCATTTTATTCCCGGCATCCAGGGTAGGGTTTACCTCTACCAGCTCCCAGCAGCAGACTCGTGTGTCTTTAATCAATTCAATATTTAATTCAGCGGCCTGATCTTTAAAAAGGCCATTGGGTACGGGAGTACCGGTACCCACAGAAACAGAAGTATCCAGACTGTCTACATCAAATGAGATATAGATTTGATCGCAGTCTTTCAGTACCTCAAGCACTTCAGCGGCAATGGCCTTCACTCCCTTTTTATGTACTTCTTCGGTTTTGAAGTTGCGGATTCCGTGTTTCTCCATAATGTGATCCTCAGCCTTTTCGGTATCGCGAACCCCGATAAAAACCACATCTGAAGGATTGATCTTGGCGCCATTCCCTCCTATTTCTTTGATGCGTTCCCATAAAGCCTCGGTTTCTTCCTCTACATCATTTACCTCACACTCTTCGTTGTCGATACCTGTGACCATTGCCAAAGGCATACCATGCATATTACCCGAGGGTGTGGTATAAGGAGAATGAAAGTCTGCATGGGCATCGATCCAGACAACTCCCAGTCGTTTGTTGGGATGTGCTTTCTTAATGCCGCAAATTGTTCCCGCTGCTGTAGAATGGTCTCCTGCCAAAACAATAGGAAAAAGCTCTTCTGACCTCAATTCGGCAATATGGTCGCTTACCCGGCCCAGTACTGTATACACGCCCTCACCATATTTGGCGAAGTTATACTGAGGATCTTCAAAAAGAAGACTGTTCTCAGTCTTGACTCTTACTGGCTCAAAACGTGTAAAGAAATTAGATTTCTTTCCCAGACTTGCCACTTTCATGGCATCAATGCCCAAACTGGCACCCCTGGTTCCGGCTGCTAATTCTGACTTGACCTCGACTAACCTGATCTTTCTCATAACAGGTACAAAGCTACGTTTTTTGTCAAAACAACATTCCTATTTCAGTCCTAATATCCACCTGTTGATGAGAAGCATATACAATCTGAAAAGGGGTATTGGATTCCTGCGTTTTTTATATGAAAATTGCCAGACTATTTCAGTCACCAGAAATGAGAAAATATATTGACCTGATTGAGCAAACCTTCGATTTTCCGACAAAGGAATTTGCGGTTAATGGAAACTATCTGTCATTCAATGACATACCATTGATTGACATTGTTAAAGAATATGGTACACCTCTGAGGCTTACGTACTTACCAAAAATCGGGGAGAAAATTGAAGAGGCAAATACCTGGTTCAATAACTCTATTAAGAAATACAATTACCAGGGTAGCTATAACTACTGCTACTGTACCAAGTCCAATCACTTCAGCTTTGTAATAGATAAGGTTTTGGAAAAGGGTTCGCAGATAGAAACTTCCTCGGCCTTTGATATGGCCATTATTCGCAGCCTGTACAAAGAAAAGAAGATCGATAAAGATCTGTTGATTGTCTGTAATGGGTTTAAAAGGCCTGCTTACGTAAAATATATAGCGGAGACCATCAACGAAGGGTTTACAAATTGTACCCCCATACTTGACAACCTCAACGAGCTGGCTTTGTATGAAGAACAGGTGAAAAAAGACAGCTATCAGGTGGGCATCAGAGTAGCGGCCGATGAAGAACCAAGCTTTGAATTTTATACCTCACGCCTGGGCATTCGATACAGAGATATTGACGACCTCTATGAGGAGCAAATCAAACCCAGCAGGGCTAAATTAAAAATGCTTCACTTCTTCATCAATACGGGCATCAGAGACAGTGCCTACTACTGGAGTGAGCTCAGCAGATTTATGTACAAGTACTGTGATCTGAAAAAGAAATGCCCCGACTTAGATACTGTTGATATAGGTGGAGGATTCCCTTTTAAAAGCTCTCTGGGTTTTGAGTACGACTACCAGTACATGACTGATCAGATCATTGAGAACATCAAATGGATTTGTGATAAAAGTGACGTACCGGTTCCCAATATCCTCACTGAATTCGGCAGTTTTACGGTAAGTGAGAGTGGGGCCTTTATTTACTCCATACTGGATCAAAAGCTGCAAAACGATAAGGAGCTATGGTATATGATCGATGGGTCATTTATCACCCACATTCCTGATACCTGGGCGCTTAATCAGAAATACATTCTGATGGCTGTGAATAAATGGGATCACCCTTACCATAAGGTGAATATCGGAGGCCTGACTTGCGACAGCATGGACTATTACAACTCCGAAGCCCATAGCTCAGAAGTGTTTTTACCACTGATCGAAGAGGACGAAAACCTGTACATCGGTTTCTTTCATACCGGAGCTTACCAGGAGTCTCTGGGAGGTTATGGAGGCATTCAGCACTGCCTGATTCCCGCACCTAAGCACGTATTGATCGATCGGGATGAAAATGGTGAGTTGACTACCAGGCTTTTTGAAGAGGAACAAAAAGAGGAAAGCATGCTGAAGGTACTGGGGTACTGACATCCTTATCTTCCTAAATAAGTGTACTGAACTTCCCGAACGTCTTATTAATGATATGAGGCTACAGTATTTTATTTTTTCCCTGATCACTCTCGGGCTATTGTCCTTTTCATGTGGCAGTGACGATGAGCCAACCAATACACCTACGGCCAACTTCGAGGCTTTCTGGAATACCTTCGATCAGCAGTATTCGTATTTCGAACTAAAGAATATAGACTGGGATGCGATTAAAACAGAGTATGCACCGCAGATTACCGACAATATCACTGACAGACAGCTTTTCGATACGTTTTCAGAAATCATCTGGAAATTAAAGGACGGGCACGTGAGATTACAATCCAGTCAGGGCAACAGCTTCTACAGACTGGAGCCCGGAGAGGTCGATAACAGCGCTGTCAATCCTCAGCAATATGTCAACATCACAGAGCAGAATAATCGCTTTACCATTGGCAGGTTGAAGGATAAAAATGTAGGCTATATCGCAGTACATTCCCTATCAGGCAATATTGACGGCCCTGAATATCAGGCACTGTATGCATCTGTTTCATCTTTTAGCTCCTATGATGGACTCATTATTGACTTAAGGAATAATGGCGGGGGCAATGATGCGATTGCCCAAAGGTTTGTGCAAAGTTTTGCCAGCCAAAGTGTTGTGTTCAGACGATTCAGGTTCAGGGAGCAAAGCAGCAGAAATGCTTTTACCCCCTGGCAGGAAAGCTTAATTACACCTGAAAACACCATCAATTTCGAAAAGCCCATTGTAGTACTGACCAACCGCAGGGTAGTCAGCTCGGCCGAGGGTTTCACATTAATGCTCAAGGCGCTGTTCAATGTGACTCTTATGGGAGATACCACAGCCGGCTCAACAGGTAACCCCGGAGCCTTTCAGCTGCCCAATGGTTGGGAGCTGTATGTATCGCGCTGGCAGGTAACTGACCCTGACGGCAACTATGTGGAGGACCAGGGTATTGCTCCGGATCAGGTTGTGTATATAACTGAAGCAGATCGAAACTCTGGTGTAGATACGATATTGGAAGCCGCAATAGCGTCCTTCAACTAATCAGAATAGGGTTTTTACATTCTCCGGAGGTCTGCCCAATACGGCCTTATTCCCCTTTACCACAATGGGTCTCTCGATAAGTTTGGGGTAGGCTACCATGGCAGCAATCCATTCATCTTCAGAGAGTTCTTTTCCTTTAAACTGCTCTTTAAAAACAGGTTCTCCTTTCCTCAGGATATCCTTAGCCTCCAGGTTCAATTTATTCAAAAGCGCTTTAAGCTCTTCAGCCGTGGGGACTTCTTTCAGGTACTCAACTATTTCTACTTCGGCACCGGCCTCTTTGATAATGTCAAGTGTCTGGCGGCTTTTGCTACAGCGGGGGTTGTGATAAATCGTGAGCATAGGTTATTAGGTCTATCGTTTGCGCAAAAATAAGCGATCATTCCTTAGCATTTCAAGAACTTATTTTGATCTTCGAAACAAGGGCCTTTGGAATCGTTCATAATTACTTTGGTAAGTCTGGACATCAGATATTGGCTGGAACTGTTGACCCGGAATATTGATTTAAAGCATATGGAAAGAATAAAACTTAGTGAGCAGGTAGACATCAGCCGCATTGTACACGGCATGTGGCGACTGACTGAATGGAATTTCAGCAATGAGCAAATCGTAAGATTTGTAGAGGAATGTCTGGAAATGGGAATCGACACCTTTGATCATGCGGATATATATGGTGGTTATACCTGTGAGACACTCTTTGGCAATGCTTTATCCACTCATCCATCACTGAACAACAAGCTCAAAGTCGTTACCAAGTGCGGTATTAAACTAGTAACTCCCAACAGGCCCGAACACTATATCCAACATTACGACACCAGCTTTGATCATATTATCTGGTCGGCAGAAAATTCGCTCAAGCAGTTGCAACGGGATAACATTGATGTACTGCTGATCCATCGCCCCGACCCTTTTATGAACCCCGCTGTGGTAGCCCGCGCTTTTACCAAACTGCGGGAAGAAGGCAAAGTGAAAGAGTTTGGTGTCAGTAACTTTCTTCCTTCACAATTCAATACTCTCCAATCTTACCTTGATTTCTCATTGGTTACCAACCAGGTCGAAGTTTCCGTTGCTGCCCTCCAGGAGTTTGAGAATGGTGTAATCGATCAGTGTCTGGAAAAAAGGTTTTCGCCTATGGCCTGGTCTCCTCTGGCTGGTGGCTCCGTATTTACTGCAGAAACGCATCGCTTTCTTACTATAAAGAATGTACTGTACAGAATTGCCAAACGACTGGATGTATCCATTGATCAGGTGATGTACGCCTGGTTACTGAATCACCCTGCAAAGATGGTCCCGCTGGTGGGCTCAGGAAAAATCGACCGGGTAAGGAAGGCTGTTGACTCTCTGGACATCGAACTCAGCACACAGCAGTGGTTCGAAATCTGGGTGGCTTCTCAGGGTAAGAATGTGCCTTAGTCTGGTGATTGGTTAATTGATGAATCGTTATTGGTTGTAGCCTATTCATGAGCTCTCAAATATTAGACTCGAAAACCTAATGCTGGCAAATCTATTTAAAAGAAAGAAAGGCTTACAGAGGTCTGTAGCAAGTGAATTAGAAAGCATTTTCAAACAGAACCCGACAAATCTTCAAATTGACATTTATATCAAAGATCAGATATTGTTTCAGATCATGGAGGCAAAGGTTTTCGAACAGTACAACTTTCAAGCCCATAGCCCGAATAATTTCGCGGCCCTCCATTTCTTTAACAAGAACAAAACACTCACGTTTGACAAGTTGTCGAAATTCCAGTATCTGGATTTTGGAGATCTATACTATCATTTTGAAGAACCTAAGGGAAATCACAATTTCATAAAAGAGATTGGCAAGACACCTGAAGATATAGAGAGGGAAATAGATGCTGCTTTTAAAGATATTTATGAACTGGCAGACTTGACCGACATCACAATCCAGTATCTCGATTATTAAAACGAACTATCTGGCACCCTAATTTTTAATTACCCGGGGTATTCATCATCACATATATCATTCTAAATTGAATAAAAGCACCTGATATGACTGACCTGCGTTACCCTATTGGCGAATTGAGTTTTCCAGACGTGATTTCTGAGGATCACCTCAAAGCAAACATAGAAGCCATTCGTAGTACTCCTGAAAGAATGACCAAAGCCCTGAGCGGCCTCACCGATGAACAGTTGGATACCCCCTATCGTCCGGGAGGCTGGACAGTAAGGCAACTCGCACATCACGTGCCTGACAGTCACTTGCACAGTTACCTTCGCTTTCATTGGGCGCTCACCGAAGACAGTCCTATGATCAAACCTTATGATGAAAAAAGCTGGGCTACTATGGACTACCATCAATCTGTACCGGTGGCTGTTTCGCTCAACCTGCTAAAAGCCATTCACGATCGCTGGATGGTTCTGATAGACAACCTCACAGAAGAGGATATGGCCTGCAGCTATCGCCATCCCGAGGACGGGCAAACCTACTCTGTCAAAAAAGCAATTCTGGTTTATGGCTGGCATGGAGATCATCACATAGGCCATATCCTGGCACTGAGGGAAAGAATGGGTTGGTAGATGTAGTGTGAGGGTATTCTGTATTGGGTATCTTGTGATGGGTATCGTCTCGGATGTATTGAGTAGGTTTAATTCGTTTCTCTCAACACTCAACTCAATACGCATTACTCAATACGAGGTACTCATTACTGTAAATCATACTTTGGTATGAGTGGCCATTCCGGCTATTTTTAGTGCTTTGAAGCAAACAAAAAGATTATGAGCGATAAAAACGAATCTGTATATGGTACCATAGGCTGGATGGACCTTACCGTTCCCAATGCCACCGAGGTCAAAGATTTCTATGTAGATGTAGCAGGCTGGAAAGCTGAACCTGTCAACATGGGAGACTATGAAGACTATAGCATGCTGGCCAATGGTGAGGCCAAGGCAGGAGTTTGCCATAAAAAAGGAACCAACAGTAACATCCCTTCCCAATGGATGATTTACATTAATGTACCTAATCTGGAAGAGAGCAGAGCAAAATGTGAAGCAGGTGGAGGCAAGTTATTGACTGATATTAAAAGTGCGGGAAGTATGGGGCGCTATTGTTTCATTGAAGATCCGGCCGGAGCAGCTTTTGCACTCTTTGAGCCTGCAGTCTAATCATTTTCAAAGGGCGTTCATGACCCTGTGAATGCCCTGTACAAATCTCATTGGCAAATATTCGTACTTTTAAGTCTCGACTTTATGAGGTACTTCTTATCCATAGGCCTGTTTCTCATTGCCGGTTTTATCCCCAATGAGAAGGAAAACTGCAATACCTGCAATAAGCAGGACTGGGAATATAACTGTGCAGGCAACACACTCTCCATGAACTTCAGGCTTTGTATGGATATCTCCGAAGTATCCGGACTGATGTATAAAACCTTTCTGGAAGACCTGAAATCTGCTCATGGAGAAAGCTCTGAAGAGTATAAGAGCAACCTACCCGATTTTAAGAAATGGGAAGCCCTCTTCCCGGGTTTGACCACCTCCGAAATCTCGGCAAAATACTTTGACACTGATGATTTTGCCCTGGCACCTATGATGGCGGTGTCTTATGCGCAAGCCGTCAAATTCTGTGACTGGCGAACGGAGCAATTCAAAAAAGAACTCAGTAGAATGAGTAAAGAAGACAGGGCTCAGTTCCCTAAAGACTTCAGGTTCAGACTGCCTACTGCCAAAGAGTGGGGCAGAATTCGCTTTATGACTCAACCCAAGGGAATGGTAAAGAACATTCAGAAGATCACATCTGGTACCACCAAAGCTTATAAGCTCAAAAGAAACCCATTGCTCAATACCCACCCAAAACTCAGCCATATTTATAATCAGTTAGACACTAAGCTTGCTATGTACAATCTCTTCAATAACGTGGCGGAAATGACAGCAGAAGAAGGTATCGCTATGGGAGGAAGTTGGCAAGGGCAGAATGCCGATAACCGTTTCGAGCGACAGTTTAAGTATGATGAACCAGAGGCCTGGCTGGGGTTCAGATGTATTTTTGAAATACTGAAATAAGATTTTCTTCCCGGCCTATAGCATCCCCGCTACCACAAAGCCAAAGTAAGTACCCACTCCTGAACCAATCGATCCGGCCAGGATAGCAGGTAGCAACAGGTCGTCACGCTTAAAGCTTTTGGCCAATGCCAGGGCAGTAGAGCCACCACCGATATTGGCCTGGGAGGCGATTGCCACCAGTGCCCAGTCCGTCTTAAAAAACCAGCCTACGAGGAGCATAAAAAGGCCATGAATCACCACAATGGCGGTAGTAAAAACCAAAATACCCAAGGCATGCTCTCCAACATCTACCAGCGCTGTTACTTCACAAAAAGCACCTACCACAGTCAGGAAAAGGTAGACTGAAAACATACCCAGCAATTTGGCTCCGGATAGTCTCTGAATTGCCTTGAATTGTGCCATTACCAGGGCAAAGGTGGTCAGCAACAAGATTGAGGGAAAGGATACACCTAGCTCTCCCAGCCAGCCACTGATCTGATCGGAGACAAGTAAAGTCGACAAACCCAGCGCCAGCAGAATGGATAGCTGCAGGGGATCTACCTTTTCGTGATCATGTTCGTCAGTAGAAATATCTTCTCCACCGACTACCCGCAATTCAGGGTTGGGCCTGAAACGTCCCATGATTTTAGGAATGCTCAATGTTACCATCATCCAGATGGCCGTTACGATATTATCAGCCACTACCACCCCCGTATAGGTGGCCCCTTCCCTGACCACATCATAGTGCAGCGCCACTGCGTTAAAGTTGACAGACCCCCCAATGTAGGTTCCGGTCATCATACCGGCAATGGCATTGTAAGAATCGCCAAAAACTGTTTCTATAGATACCAGTTGCAATGCTACCAGCACGCCAACAATGGTTCCCAGAGCACCTACAAAAAACATAACAAGCATAGGGACACCTGCCTTCTTCAGTTTTTTAAGACTGACACCCAAAAGCAAAAAGAAAATACACATGGGAGCGACATATTTGAAAATACCATCATACACGGGACTGGCATTGGAAGCTGAAGGAATCAGCCCCAGATTGGCAAAGATGGCTCCAAGAATGATCACGAGCAGGGAGCTACTCAGGTGTTTTAAAACAGTTTTTCTGCACAGCCACTCAGAGGCAGCAATCAGAAAACACAGGAAAGCGAGGATGTAAAGTGGATTTTGAATCATGGGCCAAAATCCAAGATAGAAAATCAGTATGAGAAAACCACTCGCCAATCTGTGAGGGGCTATCTAAAGCGCGGTATCCCTGGTCCATTGTTTTAAAACCAGTGGTTAACTGCGACCTCAGTTGGGCTAAACAACAGGGAACTTAACGGACGGTGTCCATTTCCTTTTTTATCAACCCTGTTAGGCTAATTAGTACTCATACCCTCTTTAAGTTCCTTATATGGACACCGTCCCTGATGTAACGAAACAACCCCAAAGGGCACTGTCCCTCCCAGGGTTTCTTCAAACAAAAACTATTTACTTAACAAATGTGAAAATAATTTATTAGTTTTACTTTTGTTAAGTAAATAAATCGATCGATGGGCGAACATTCACTGGGAGAATTTGAGGAGTTGGTACTTCTCTTTGTAGCAGCATTCAACAATGAAGCCTATGGCGTATTGATTCTGGAAAACCTTGAAAAGAAGCTTGAAAAAAAGGTAAACATCAGCGCAGTGCATGTGGCTCTGAAGCGGATGGAGAATAAAGGCTTCGTTGAATCGAACTATGGCGGTATCACAAATGAGCGAGGTGGACGCAGAAAGAAATACTATAGCATTACAGCAACCGGAAAGAAAATGCTGGATAGACAGTATGAGCTGAGAACAAGCATTTATAAAGAGATTCCCAAGATTTCATTTGGTCAATGAAAGTGCAACCACCCAAGCTTATCTGGAAATTCTTTCGATGGTTTTGCCGGAAAGATTACCTCGAAGAAATCGAGGGTGACCTGGTAGAGCTTTTCGAAAAACAATATGAAACATCACCTGGTCGTGCCAGGCGAAGATTTACCTGGAGCGTGCTACGCTATTTCAGACCGGGGTTTATAAGGTCATTCAGCCCCCTCACTAACTCAAACACAACAACCATGTTCAAAAACAACATTAAAATTGCCTGGAGAAACCTGAAAAGACAGCCTTTCTTCACCTTTCTCAACACATTTGGTCTGGCGGTCGGCATGGCCGGTACCTTGCTGATAGCCCTGTTCATTCATGATGAGCTTCGCTTCGATCGTATGTTCTCCGATGCGGATCGCATCTACAGGGTAAACATCAACAACAGGACTGCAGGAGAAACCAGCGACTATGCCTCAGTATCAGGTCCTTTGGCCAATGTGATGCGGGCAGACTTCCCTCAGGCCGAGCTGATCACCCGGTTTAAAGAGTCAAACAGTGTCCTTTTACGTAAGGATGACAGCCAAAAGAATGTAAAAGAGGAAAAGGTAGTGGGGGTGGATGAAACCTTCTTCGAAATGTTCGGAATACGACTCCTCCAGGGCAATGAAGCCACGGCACTATTAGAACCAAGGTCCATTGTACTTACCTCCACAGCTGTCGAAAAGCACTTTCCGGATGGTGACGCGGTTGGCAAAAGCCTGACCATAGACAATGGTCAGGCCTATCTGGTAACTGGCATTGTGGAGGATATGCCTAAAAGCTCCTTCCTGAGAGATTATCAGGTTTTTATTTCTCTTTCAACCTACGAAGATGCCAAGAGCATTGCCTGGAACAACTGGAGCTACCCCACCTTTGTAAAGCTGGTGCCCGGTGCCGACCCTGAGACCTTGCATACCTTCCTCAGCGGAGTAAAAGACAACTACCTGATTCCATGGGCCATGACTTTCATACCCGGGCTTACTGTAGAAAGCTCGCGACAGGATGAGAAAGAAACCGGCAACTACATGAGATTCGGAGCGATTGCCATGACTGACATTCATCTTCACTCTCCCAACATTGAAGGGGAACTCAATGCCAACAGCGATATACAGAATGTCTATATCCTTTCATTTATAGGACTTTTTCTGATTTTACTGGCTTCGGTCAATTTCATGAATCTTTCTACTGCCCGGTCAATGAAAAGAGCTAAGGAAGTAGGCATTCGCAAAACACTGGGATCGAGCAGACCTGGACTTATCAAACAGTTTTTAACGGAGGCCGGCCTGGTATCGTTTATCTCGCTACTATTGGCAGTCGCTGCAGCGGCTCTGGCCCTGCCCTACTTCAATGAGCTTTCGGGCAAGAGCATTACCATCCCCTTAGCTCAGCCAGGCTTCTGGTTAGCTCTATTGCTTACGACTTTGATCCTGGGGCTGATTTCCGGCAGTTACCCGGCCTTTCTTATGTCCAAATTTGCTCCCCACAATGCACTTAAAGCAGGTGGGGAAAACAGCCTGAAGGGAGGCAAAGTCAGAAACCTGCTGGTTGTCTTCCAATTTGCAGTTTCCATTTTTCTCATAGCCAGTACCCTGGTGGTTTTTCAGCAACTGAGCTTTATACAAAACAAGAATCTCGGGTTCAAAAAAGACCAGGTATTAATCATTGATGATGCCGATGCTGCGGGAGAACAACTTGAATCCTTTAAAACTGAGGTAGAACGCTTGTCCCTGGTAGAAAGCGTATCACTCAGTAGCTACTTACCCACTCCTTCTGACCGAAATGGCATTACCTTCTTTGTTGACGATGCCACAAACACAGACAATGCCATTATCATTGGCAACTGGGATATAGACCATGATTATCTACCGACCATCGGACTCGAACTGATTGCCGGTAGAAACTTCAATCCACAATTGAAGTCGGATTCCAGCAGCCTGATCATCAACGAGTCTACCTTACAGATGCTGGGTGGTACGGCAGAAGAAGCCATAGGCAGACAGATGACAAGTGATTTCAGGCGTGAGGATAAAGAGAATGCTCACTTTATGACCGTAATCGGTGTAGTGCGGAACTTCCATTTTGAATCGCTTCGCAATGATATTGATGCATTGAGTCTGACCCTGGGCAAGGGTGCCAACAAAGCAATCATCAAGCTAAACCCAGGTGATTTCAGCGGTAGTATTGCACAGATTGAGGAGCTTTGGGCCAAGGTAGCTCCCGGTCAGCTTTTTAATTACTACTTCATGGACGACTCTTTTAATGAAACCTATGAAGCGGAGCAACGCCTTGGCAGTATCTTCATTACCTTCACCGTACTTTCCCTGTTTATCGCCTGCCTTGGCTTATTTGGACTGGCAGCTTTCAATGCTGAGAAAAGATCGAAAGAGATTGGTATCAGAAAAGTATTGGGTGCCTCGGTAGGTCAAATCACCTATAGGCTTTCCATTGACTTTTTAAAATTAGTGGGTTTCGCGATCGTCCTATCCATTCCGCTGGCCTGGTACGCCATGAATCAGTGGCTGCAGGACTTTTCTTACCGCATAGAGATTTCCTGGTGGATTTTTGCCTTATCGGCCCTGCTTGCTGTAGCCATTTCCATCCTTACCGTGAGCCAGCAAAGTGTGAGGGCAGCACTCAGCAACCCTGTAAAATCATTAAAGGTGGAGTAATGATCTCAGAACCAGGCTATTTCTGAGTGTTAGAAGTAGCCTGGATATTCACCTGTTAATAGCCAAGCCCTTGTAAAACACTTTCCCTAAAGGCCTGCCCAATAGACACCATTTGCTCACCAATCTTGATCTGATTGCCCTCAATATATTCTACCTTGCTCTTAGATATGATGAAGGACTTATGTGTTCTGATAAACTGCGCCTCGGGCAGCTCGGCCAGGAGCCTTTTCAGGGTACTGGCAATAATCAACACACGATCCCTGGTATGCACCTTCACATAGTCGCCAAGGGCTTCAAAAAAGAGGATATCATCGTAGGCAGTACGGTACATCTTTTTGTCCGCTTTGAGCATTATAAAATCGCTGACCTCCTTTTCCTGGCCACCATTCTTTCCCTTTACTTTGTTGATTGCCTTGACGAAACGCTCAAAGGAAAAAGGTTTGAGCAGATAGTCAATCGCATCCAACTCAAAACCCTCTACAGCGAATTCAGGATAGGCTGTGGTAAAAACCACCATGGGTTTCTGGTTGAGCGACTTGTAAAAGTTAATACCTGAAAGCTTGGGCATGTTGATGTCGAGAAAGATGAGATCGATCGTACTCTCCTCAAGACGGGTCATGGCCTCAAAAGCATCCTTGCATTCAGCCAGCAAGCTGAGATCGGGGTGGTCCTCCACATATTTCCTCAGTACATCTCTCGACAAAGGCTCATCATCGATGATCAGACAATTGATACTCATAATTGAATTTTTAAATTAACCCTGTACAGGTTCTCCCGGTCTTCAATGGTAAATTCGTGTTTTCCAGGGTAAATAAGTGTGAGTCTCCTTTTTACATTTTCCAACCCTATCCCCCCGTATTTACCCTTTTCCATATCGTCAACCTCTCCCTTATTATTTTCTATCTCAAAGTTGATCTGGTTTTCATTACACTCAAGCAGCATCTTCACATAAGCTTTGTCTGATACTCCCTTTACCCCATGTTTAAAGCTGTTCTCGATCAGGGGAAAAAACAAAAGCGGGGCAATCTTATATTTGAGCGGATCTCCCTTAATCTGGAAACTTATCTCTGAGCTTGCATCGGCCCGCAGTTTTTGAAGCCCAATATAGTTCTCCATCATCTCTACCTCTTTTGCCAGCTCCACGGTAGACTCTCCTACCTCGTAAAGCATATAACGGAGCAGGTTGGAGAGTTCAAGTACCGTATCAGGGGTTTGCTCACTTTTGGCCAGTGCCTGAGAATAGATACTGTTGAGGCTATTGAATAAGAAATGTGGGTTTACCTGCGACTTCAGGGAGTTGAGCTCAATCGCCAGCTTTTCTTTCTCTACCCTCTGAAGCACATACCAGGACTTGGAGAGCTTTAAAAGAGCGGTTAGCACAAAATAAATAGTAAAAATAGTGACCGGCACCTCCCAATCAGTGAAGGAAACCATATAGTATTCTGTGGGGAGCAGCGGTAGCAGTATTTCAAAGGTCAGTTCATGAACGCCATATGCTGCTGCAATGGAAAGCACTCCCGTAAAGACATAAGAAACATAGCGCCCCTTTTGCAAAAACCTGGGAATAAGCAGGCCCAGGTTTACATAGACCAGAAAAAACAGTGGTATATGAAACAGCCCGGCATAGAAGAAGTCTATGAACTTAACAGTGTTGGAGATAGAGAAATAGCTGCCGATACCATAAATGGACAACACCCAGAAGACCGGGTGCTGAAACCATTTAGCGTTGATAAGCTGATACAATCTCTTTTTGATCATTGACTTACTCTTGAATACTCTTCAACTCCATCGAATACGGACTCGTCATTTGAGTACTTATCAAAGAATTTCTGAATCTCTTTTGGCTTGGCTGTGATGAGCACTGTGCCATCGATCTTCTCATGATCAATTCTGATCAGATTACTTTCGAAGAGCTTGTTCATTTTATCCAGGTCGAATTGGGTCAGCACCAGGCGATCTCCGTCTAATTCCATTTTCATAAACATATGTACAGGAAACCACACCATCGATTCGAAAGCCTTGTTGGACATTTCGCTGTCAGTGGGGTACAAGTCCATAAAAATATCTTCCCCGATCTGTGCCAGATGAACAACGTACTTGAGCTCCTCCCCTTCGTGCACGGTCGTCATGATATACGATTGATCGTCATTTGAGTAGCTCAGCTTTTTTCCCGGACTTCCTAATTTGACAATAGCTGTGGCCATTTCTTCAAGTTTCTCGGCCATCTTATCGCCAAATTCATCCATCGTAGCCTCTAACTCCTTTTCATAGTAAGCCTTGATTCTTTCCCGATCGCGAATGGTGTCACCATCTTCTATAATGTATTCATCACCGTCAAACTCTATGCTGAAATTTTGGCTTATTTTCGGAGTAGTTCCTTTAGACAATTTCGCCTGTGGCTGCCCCACGGTAATTGTGGCATCTACATTAAAGCCCGGTTCGAAAATTATGTAGTCGTCAGGGCCGTCACCTACTTTCCATTTACCTACAAGATCCGGCAAGTACACCAGGGTGTCTTCTGTATAAATGGGAAAAAGTGAATATACACATGAGCTCATGCACATCATTAAGATGGCCAGTACTGCGATTGATTTTGCTTTTGTTTTCATGATATTCGTTTTTTTGAGTTTTTTTGCCCTTGGGCTCGTTTTGTTGTTTTGATGATTCAAAGGTGTAGATTGAACCATCGGCCTCAAAAAAATCTCGGTGAACGAGACAAAACTCCCGATGAACAAGAAAATTCATCCTGTTTACCCGGTAATAAACTCAAAAGAGACAGACTCAGCAGCTCCGATCAATGGACTATTGCTCGCTTAAAATGACCTCCACAGCCTCTGCAAAACTATGCACTCTCACATCTGCCAGCTCAGTTTCAGGTACCAGGGCCATTATCTGCATGGCTTTTACACCCAGTTTTTTGGCAGGCACCAGGTCTCTTTCCTTGTCGCCTATCATCCAGGACTGAGCCGGATCGACATTAAAGCGGGCCATGCCTTTCTCAAGCATAAGCGAATCGGGTTTGCGCATAAGCGACTTGCTGATATGATCTACCAGCGGGGCATAGTATAAGTGATCGAGCGAGTTATCACAGGCTTTTTGCAGAATCTCGTGGCAATCGACCACCACCTGCTCATCATAATACCCTCGGGCAATACCACTCTGATTGGTTACTACCACCAGTCGGTATCCAGCAGCTTTCAATCGCTTCAATCCATCCGGTACATCAGCCGGAATCACAAACTCATCTACATGCATGATATGCCGCCCTATCTCTTCATTCAACACACCATCCCTGTCCAAAAACACACACTTCTCTTTAATCACAACTATCGTTTATCAATTCATTACTAACAAATCCTTCATTCCTCCGTTAATTTGATACTCAAACCTGTATCTAAAGCTGTTAAATAGGGTTAATGAAGAAACCTTAATCAGCGAATATACATTATTATATTACCTTTGGGCAGTCCCTGAAAATGAGTCATAGTTTAGTAATCATACCGACCTACAATGAGAAGGAAAACATCGAAGAGATTGTAGAAGCTGTCATGCAACAGCCTACACCATTCGATCTTTTGATTGTGGATGATGCCTCACCAGATGGTACTGCTGATATTGTCAGGTCATTGCAAGGAAAATATGAAGGCAGGCTTCATATGGAAGAGCGCGAGGGAAAACTAGGACTGGGCACGGCCTATATCCATGGCTTTCGCTGGGCCCTGAAAAGACACTATGAGTTTATCTTCGAAATGGATGCCGATTTTTCTCATAATCCGGCCGACCTGAATAAGCTCTACCATGCCTGTCATGATGAGGGTAGCGATATGTCTATTGGCTCCCGTTATGTTACAGGAGTTAATGTGGTCAACTGGCCAATGAGCCGCGTAATGCTCTCTTATTTTGCCAGCTATTATGTACGCTTTATCACAGGCCTGCCCATTACCGATACTACTGCGGGCTTTAAATGCTACAGCAGAAAGGTATTGGAGACGATAGATCTGGCCAAGGTGAGATTTATGGGATATGCCTTCCAGATTGAAATGAAATTTCTGACCTGGAAATACGGTTTTAAGATCAAGGAAGTACCGATCATCTTTACCGATCGCACTAAAGGCAAGTCTAAAATGAGTGGTGGTATCGTGAAGGAAGCCGTCATTGGTGTGCTGCAAATCAAGATCGGTAGTCTTTTCAAAACCTATCGCAGAGATATGGAATTGAGCCCAAGTCTGGCAACCGGGGAGGAGTAATTAGCAACTAAACCTGGTCAGAGGTAAGAAAATCCTCGAAGCGAGACGCTTCAGCAAGTGGAATGTGCCAGTACATTAACCAACCTAGTCGAATCTAATCGCCTTAACCGGCCTTATACGGGCAATGATGGCCGTGGGTAGAAAAAGCACCAGGGAAATAATCAGTAGCGCCAACAGGTTCAGACCTATGGTAATGCCAAAATCCCAATCGATGGGCACATACTCCATATAGTAGTTTTGCGGGTCAAGTGGAATTATGTGCAGGTAATGTTGAATAAGGCCGAATACAATCGCGATCAGGTTACCATATACGAGTCCTTTTACCACCAGCCGGATGCCATTGTAAGAGAAGATTCTTCGAATCTGGCGATCGGTGGCTCCTAATGCCTTGAATACACCAATCATTTGGGTGCGTTCCATAACAAGAATGAAGATGACCGAAACCATATTAAAACAAGCCACAATAAGAATAAGCCAGATAAAAATGGATACATTCTGGCTGAGCAGATTGAGCCAATCGAAAATCTGAATAAACTTCTCATCCACCCGTTCTGAGTATTGATCAATACTCAGTTTATTCACCAAAGCGTTATCAGCCGCCTCCAGATCATCCACATCATTGATAAAAACCTCAAAGCCTCCTACTTCCTCTGCTTTCCATTTATTCAGGGTTCTTACCAGATTGATATCACCAATAATAATGTTTTCATCAAAGTTATCGAGAGCGGTATTGAAAATGCCAACCACGGTAAATCTCCTTATACGCGGTGGCTCCATGATAAAGTACCCCACTACCCTGTCACCCACACTTATTCCTATATCATTCGCCATTCGCTGGCTTATCAGCACCTGGTTGGCCTTGGTAGTATCGCTAAAATTCAGAAACTCGCCTTGTACCAGGTATGGCTCAAAAACTTCCTTTTTAAACGACTCTGAGATACCCTTGTAAAGCATACCAAAAACCTCATCGTCTTTGGTGAGCAGACCTGGCTTATGTGCATACTCCTGGATAAAGTCTACGTAAGGGTCGGCTTCGATGGCCTTTCTTCGCGAGTCTTCGAGTGTAATAGGCTTTTCTTCAAAGGAATTGGCCAGAGAGAATTTCTTAACCTGGATATGGCCGGAAAAACTAAAAATCTTATCCTTGATATTCTCCTGAAAACCACCCAGAATCATAAAGGTCACCAGCATGATCGCAATGCCCAGGGCCACGCTGGCAATGGCAATCTTGTGGATCACGGCAGAGAAACTATTCCTACCGGGACTACTGATTCTTTTGGCTATGAAATAAGGGAGGTTCAAGAATATACTTAATTTTGAGACTTACGCATCGGCCAAAGATAAACGAACAGAATGATTAGAATCCTGTTTACATTCCTAATTTTATTTTCATTGTTCAGTTGTCAGTCTCAGGACCTGAAGCTAGGCGCTGAAAAAATGGACGAATACCTACCTCTGCTTGAGGGAAAACGGGTGGCACTGGTAGTCAACCAGACTTCCGTTATAGGTGAAACACATCTCGTGGATACCCTCTTCGACCGAGGTGTACAAATCACCAAGGTAATGGCTCCTGAGCATGGTTTCCGGGGAGAAGCACCGGATGGGGAAACTATTGATAACTCAAAAGATTCAAGAACGGGTATCCCCATCATCTCCATTTATGGCAAGACCAAAAAACCGACTCCTGATATGCTGGAAGATGTGGATATACTCATTTTTGATATTCAGGATGTAGGTATTCGTTTCTACACCTATATCAGCACCATGCACTATGTAATGGAGGCTGCTGTAGAAAATAACAAGCAGGTAATCATCCTGGATCGACCAAACCCCAATGGCATGTATATAGATGGCCCGGTAAAGGAAGATGACATCGAGGCATTTGTTGCCAAACACCCCATTCCGATCGTGCACGGACTTACGGTCGGTGAGCTGGCCCAAATGATCAATGGAGAAAACTGGCTTGAGAGTGGAGAGGCCTGTGATCTGACTATTATTGAAATGGATGGATGGGACCATAACAGCACCTACAATTTGCCCATAAAACCGTCTCCCAACCTGCCAACCAATAATTCAGTTACCCTCTACCCTTCTCTGGGGCTTTTTGAAGGGACTGTGGTAAGCGTGGGCAGAGGCACAGATTTCCCCTTCGAGGTCATCGGTCACCCCGACTACTCCAAAGGAACCTTCAGCTTCACACCCGCCCCTAACCAGGGCTCTAAGTATCCACCTATGGAAGGCAAGGATTGTAAAGGGCAGTACTTTGGTGATACAGAGGCCAAACATGAATTGACCCTTAAATACTTGCTCGATTACCATGCTGACATCAAGGATGACACCACCTTTTTCAGGTCATATATCAATCTATTGTCAGGTACGAAAGACTTTAAAACCCAGGTGGAGCAAGGTTGGACCGAAGCGGAAATCAAAGCCACATGGCAACCCGGTCTGGACCAGTACAAGGCCATGAGAAAAAAGTATCTGCTTTACACCGATTTTGAATAGTGATCATATTAAGTGTATTTCGCCCCTTTATTGCTGCAGGGTAATGACAATCGCTTAAATGTGTTTTGTAATCGGGGTCAGGAAAAAGATATTTAATTAAGTCCATAAAGAAGTAGATGCAGGAGTTAAGAATCATATACATGGGTACCCCGGAATTTGCGGTACCGAGCTTGCAAATTCTGGTGGAAAACGGAATGAATGTGGTGGCGGTCATTACTGCTCCCGACAAGCCTAAGGGCCGGGGACAAAAGCTGGCTACCTCTCCGGTTAAAGATTACGCGGTATCTCAAAACATACCGGTGCTCCAACCCCGAAACCTGAAGTCACCCGAATTTCTGCAGGAACTCAAGAGCTATAATGCCAACTTACAGATTGTGGTGGCCTTTCGTATGCTGCCTGTGGTGGTCTGGGATATGCCCGAAATCGGTACTTTCAACCTTCATGGTTCACTGCTACCTCAGTACCGTGGTGCCGCTCCGATCAACTGGGCCATTATCAATGGAGAAAAAGAAACGGGTGTAACTACTTTTTTTCTAAAGCATGAGATAGACACAGGCAATATCATTTTCCAGGAAAAAGAGATCATCGAGGAAGACGATACAGTCGGCACCCTATATGGGCGCTTGATGGAAAGAGGTGCCAACCTGGTACTCAAAACGGTCAGGGCCATTGCTGAAGGAGACTACCCACAACTACCACAGGATGAAGATCAGGAGATCAAACATGCTCCTAAAATCTTCAAGGAGACCTGCGAGATTGACTGGACCAAATCGTCTGAAGAGATTTATAACTTTATCAGGGGTTTGTCTCCGTACCCTGCCGCCTGGACCCATTTGGCCGGGAAGAAATTTAAGATCTACGGAGCTAAAAAAACGAGCTTCCAGTCTGCCGGAGAAAACCCGGGAGATTTTGACACCGACAACAAAACCTACTTGCATATTCAGACTGGTGGCAGCCCACTGTCTATCACTGAGCTACAGATGGAAGGAAAAAAGAGAATGGATATTGAATCATTTTTAAGAGGCACCAAGCTATGATCAGAACCATTGTAGTTGCCACCTCACATAACAGGGCCATAGGAAAAGACAACGACCTCCTCTGGCACCTGCCCGATGATTTCAGGTTTTTTAAAGAGACCACACGGAACCATCACATTCTGATGGGCCGCAAGACTTATGAATCGCTTGGCAAACCATTACCCAAAAGGGTCTCTATCGTGATTACCCGAAATCCTGAGTTTTCATTACCGGAAGGCCACCATGTGGTGAGCAGTTTAGAGGCTGCCCTGAGCATTGGCGAAGAGGCCGGATTGGAAGAGATCATGATCATCGGTGGTGGCAAAATCTATAAAGAGTCGCTTGACAAAGGCCTGGTAGACAAAATGTACATTACCGAGATAGCCGCAGAGGTTGAGGGTGCCGACACCTTCTTTCCCGAGTTTGACAGATCAGAGTGGACAGAAGCACAGCGGGTACATCACCCTGCTGACGAGCGGCATCAGTACGCCTTTGATTTTGTGACTTACCTTAAAAATTAAGGCTTAGCGCTTAAAGATGTGCTGATTCCGCATAAAGAACTCATCCGTCCCTTCATATTTCACCTTTTTAGTAACGGTGATTTTTGAGGTACTCACTACTATAGTTTTCTGGAAATCAGCCTTCCGGTTATTGTCCTTTCCGGTGCTTTTCAACTCCATGGTCCAGTTTTCCATATCATCAATTTCGGTAGATACTAAGTCCCATCTCCCGTTATAGTAAACCTTCTCTCCGCGAAGCTCAAACTTGCCCTTTCGTTTTTCGATGGCCCCTCCCGGTTCTGTATAGAAATACTCAAAGCTCAGCCCCTTTTCACTATAGGTGGCCACCAGTTTTACAGGCAGGGTGACCAGTGTTTTATCATCTCCATAGTTGAGGTAGGTCAGGTTTCCTTCCCAGTCTCCCTTAAATACTTTCAGATGATCGTTGGTAAGGTTGGCATCAATCAGAAATCCGATACTTAATAGAATGGCTGCTGCTAAAGTTTTCATGATAATTATTTTGGTTGTCTTCTTTTCCAAAAGCCTGCCAAAAACATAAAAACCTGGCACACAATCATTTATAACTTCATTCTCCCAGTTTACTGTTCCGAAACGAAACAGATCGATGACGCAAAGCGGAACAGTTTTATAAGCTCAACATGCCCCCTGTCTATATGTTTTCTTCGATGTAGGTAAAAAGAGTCTGAATTTGGGCGGTCAACTTCTCATTACCACTTAATAACCTTACCTTTGCGGCCAGAACAGTAAAGGCTATGATCTCAGCACAAAACGTTTCCCTCGCTTATGGCAAAAGGGTACTCTTTGACGAAGTTAATATCAAGTTCACCGGCAACAATTGTTACGGTGTTATTGGTGCCAATGGTGCCGGTAAATCTACCTTCCTCAAAATTCTTTCAGGAGAAGTGGATCCTAACTCAGGTCAGGTAATTATTGAACCGGGAAAACGCATGGCGGTTCTCAAGCAGAATCACTTTGAATTTGATGATACCTCCGTGTTGAATACGGTAATGATGGGTCACACCCAATTGTGGAACATCATGCAGGAAAAAGATGCCATCTATATGAAGCCCGACTTCAATGACGAAGACGGTATAAAAGCTTCAGAGCTGGAAGAAAAATTTGCTGAGATGGATGGCTGGAATGCTGAGTCTGATGCAGCTGCCCTGCTGAGTGGCCTGGGTATCAAAGAAGACCTGCACCACAGCCTGATGAAAGACCTGAATGGTAGCCAAAAGGTGCGTGTGTTGCTGGCCCAGGCGCTGTTCGGTAATCCTGACATCCTTATTCTCGATGAGCCTACCAACGACCTGGATATTCATACCATTTCGTGGCTGGAAGATTTCTTGCTGGAATTTAAAAACACGGTAATTGTGGTATCTCACGACCGTCACTTTCTCGATACGGTTTGTACCAATATTGTCGATATCGACTTCAGCCAGGTTAAGCTTTATACCGGTAACTACAGCTTCTGGTATCATTCAAGCCAGCTGGCATTGAGCCAACGCGGTGCTGCTAACAAAAAAGCAGAAGAAAAGAAGAAAGAGCTCCAGGAATTCATTGCCCGATTCTCTGCCAATGCCTCCAAATCGAAGCAGGCCACCAGTAGAAGAAAGCTGCTCGATAAAATCAATGTAGAAGACATTCAACCTTCGACCAGGAGATACCCTGCCATAATCTATACGCAGGTAAGAACTGCCGGTGATCAGATTTTGGAAGTCAAAGGACTGAATAAGGCCACACCGGAAAAAACACTGCTCAACAACTTCGAGCTTTTCGTGAACAAAGGCGATAAAATTGCCTTCCTGAGCAAGGACAGCATGGCAGTAACAGCCCTCTTCCAGATTCTGATGGGAGAGCAAAAGGCCGACTCTGGTGAATTCAAATTTGGTCAGACCATTACCACCTCTTACCTGCCCAATGAAAATGAGCATTATTTCAACTCTGACGACAATCTTGTTGACTGGCTGAGAGAATATTCAGAGGGTGAGAAAGACGAAGTGTATATCCGTGGCTTCCTGGGCAAAATGCTGTTTTCGGGAGAAGAGGTATTCAAGAAATCGAGTGTACTCTCAGGAGGAGAAAAAGTGCGCTGCATGATCTCTCGTATGATGCTGGCCCAGGGCAATCTGCTTATTCTGGATGAACCCACCAATCACCTTGATCTGGAATCTATTCAGGCCTTTAACAATGCCCTGAAAGACTTCCCGGGTACCATCCTCTTCACATCACATGACCATGAGTTTACTCAAACCGTGGCCAATCGTATTGTAGAGATTGGACCCAACGGGCACCTTGACAAGCTCAATACCTATGATGAGTATGTCGAGAATGAAAACTTCATCAACCAGAGGGAAGCATTGTATAATTAATATAGCTTATGGGGCTTCTTCCCTCCTCTTATAGCAGGGAAGATTGTAAACAAAGGGCAATCACTCATAGATACTTTCTTGTCTATTTGAATACTTAGGAAGAATAATCTTATAGGTTTTATTTCGTTTCTTTAGGGTAAGATTTCCAAGCTAATTCTATGAAGAAACTTCTGTTATTGGTATTTGCCATATTAGCACTCAATGCCCGGGCTCAAAGACTGGATGAAAACAGACTCGAGTTGAATCTGTGGCATCCCGGAGAGGTGACCCTGCAAGACGGCCGGGTGGTTAAAGGCAAAATTAACTTTAATTATGTGATTGATATGATCAGAGTGCAGAGCGATGGTCAGCTTAATACCTTCAATCATAAGCAGATTCTGGAGTTTCAGGTATTTAAAGAGGAAGAAGATCGCATTGTCTACTACAAATCTCTGAATCTGCCCATTGGCCATAAAATCTACGAAGTGGTAGGTGAGGATGCAGAAAAAGCCTTGCTGGTTACCACTGTCATCGACAGAGAAGCCCAAACCGAGTACACCAACCTTGGATTTTATAACCCCCGATACCGGTACAACGCACTGCCGCCCACCCCAGGTACACCGGGAACCCGTACCTATACGGTGAGCAGGAAAGCTGAGTCTTTCTTCATCATCAGAAATACCGGAAAGATTGATGAAATCGGCACCATTGTTATCACCCGAAACAATAGCAGGGGACAGTTGAAGTCCACTATTAAAAGGAAAAAGCTTATCAAGATTCTCAAAGAATATGATCCCAACATTGAGCAATACCTGGAAACCAATGACATTGACCTGAGAAGACGCAAGGAATTGATCAAGGCTATTCTGTCCGTGATGGATACTGGAGAATAAGCGTCCACATCTCATTGATTACTGGAAATAAGCATCCTATCTTCACCATCATTTTTTAAGCAGATGGAAGGAATACTTGCCGAATACTATGGGCTCAGTGGATGCCACTTTAAAAAGCTGGTAGGCTATATCAGTACCAACTACCGCATCAAAAGCGATCAGGGAACTTACCTGCTAAAAGTCTACAAGGACAGCCCGGAAGACAAAGAACAAATTCTGGCAGAAATAGAAATGATTCGATGCCTCGATCACCTCGATGCCCAGTCTGTTTCCACGGTAATTCCCAATACCAAAGGAGAATTCATCACCATAATGGATGGTAAAATCTACAGGTTGATGTCTTTTGTAGAAGGTCTGTTTTTAAAAGAGGTAGAGCCCACACCAAAAATTTATACCTCGCTCGGTCGGTTTATGGGTAAGATGGATGTCAAGCTCAAAGGCTTCAGAAGTTCTCCTATTGAGGCACGCAAGCTCGACTGGGACTTGCAGTATTTTCAGCGGGTGCATCCGCTTACCAAATATGTAGAGAACCCTGAAGATCGAAAACTGATAGAGCACTTTATCCTTCAATGGGATCAGCATGTCTACCCCAGGCTGGAGCAGCTCAGGAAGTCCATCATCCACAATGATGGCAATGACTGGAATGTGCTGATTCGTGATGGTGAGGTAAAAGGAGTCATTGACTTCGGAGATGCCGTACATACCCCGCTGATCAACGAATTGGGAATTACCATGGCCTATGCCCTCTTTGATAAAGAAGAGCCACTGGAATGGGCCGCCCATATTATAGACGGCTACCACAGCGCGTATCCTTTGCTTGAAGAAGAGCTGGACCTGCTCTATTATATCGTTGCCGGCAGGCTCGTTACCTCCCTTTGTTTTTCTTCTTATGACAAAACTTTACAACCCGACAATGACTACATCACCGTAAGTCAGCGTCCGGCCCTGGCACTTTTAAGACAATGGCTGGCGATAGGTCCGGTAAAGGCAAAAAACACCTTCTACAAAGCCGCGGGCTTTCCGGTGGAAATGCCCCCCTCAGAAGAAGAAGTACTGAAAAAACGATATCAGGTAGTCAGTCCAATTCTATCCGTAAGTTATAAGCAGCCTATCCACATGGCCAGTGCAGCTTTTCAGTATATGTACGATGCGCATGGCAACAGCTTTCTCGATGCCTACAACAACATTCCGCATGTGGGCCATCAACACCCCAAGGTGGTAGCTTCCGGGCAAAGACAAATGGCAACACTGAATACCAATACCCGGTATTTATATGATCAACTGGAAGCTTACGCGGCTCAGTTGTTAGCCAAGTTCCCCTCTCCTCTCAACAAGGTATACTTCGTCAACTCAGGCAGTGCCGCCAGCGATTTGGCGGTAAGGCTGGCACAGAACTTCACCGGACACAAGGCCATGATGGTAATGGAGCATGGGTATCACGGCAATACACGCATGGGGATCGATATCAGCCACTACAAATACACCAGCCGGGGAGGTAAAGGGCAGCCAACTCATATAATTGAAGCTCCCATACCAGGCACCTACCGAGGGGAGTTTAAGGGGGAAGGTGCCGGAGCAAAATATGCCGCTCAGGCTATTGAAAGATTAAAGGCCTCGGGAAATCCCGTAGCCGGACTTATTGCCGAACCCATTGTGGGCTGTGGTGGACAGGTACCCCTGGCTCCAGGCTATTTGCAGGCCATGTATCCGGCCATTCGTGCTCAAGGAGGGCTTTGTATTTCAGACGAAGTACAGACAGGGTTTGGCCGAATGGGCAGTCACTTCTGGGGTTTTGAAATGAATGCTGTGGTACCGGATATAGTGGTCCTGGGTAAGCCTATGGGCAATGGACACCCTATGGGAGCCATAGTGACCACAGATGCCATTGCCGAAGCCTTTGACAATGGCATGGAGTTCTTCAGCTCTTTTGGTGGAAACCCGGTCTCCTGTGCCATTGGCTCAGCGGTACTGGATGTGATAGAGGAAGAGAAGCTTCAGGAAAACTCTTTGGCGACCGGCAACTACTTTATGGAATCGGTAAAGACTCTCCAATCAGAATTCTCCTGTATTGGTGATGTACGCGGTTCAGGGCTCTTTATCGGCATTGAATTTATCAAAGACGAAAACCTGACACCCGATACGGAATTGGCCGCTTTGATTAAAAACGAGCTGCGCAGTCGACATATTCTGGTGAGCACCGATGGACCTTATGACTCTGTGATCAAATCTAAGCCCCCACTCTGCTTTACCAAAGCCAATGTTGATCAGGTGGTTGAGGAAATGAGGGATGTTTTTGTTTCCGCCAAGCGGTCAGATCTTCCGACCTGACCAGAGGCTTGTCAAATTTCAATAATACTCTTTGTAATGAACCACATTTAAACCTGGCTGTTTACCACTGTGATAAAATGACGCACTAGAGTATGTGTAGTCTTCTGGGTACTCTACCAAATTCCAATGATCTTGAAGCGGGTTTTCATGGATATAGTCAAGTTTGTGCTCAAGCATAGCCCTGCTTCTAATATACTGATCATCGAAACGCTCTTCCCAAACTTGAAAAACTCTCTTACGAGATTCTGTCCTGATACTATCCAACATAAAAATCAAATTGCGGATTTTAAGCTCTTGCCTTATCTTCAGTGAAGTGAATTTCTTGAAGTCTCGCATATAATCAGAAAGGCGATTATCCTTTTTGAAATAGAGAAGTAAATGCAAATGGTTGGGCATAATAACATAACCCAGAGTATCACTATCGTACTTGCTATTTACAAAAGTCAGACTTTGTTCAAGCAAGTGATAAGAATCAGTTTGATTGATCAAAGGTTTCCAACTATTACAGGTAGTAGTAACAAAAAAGCACTTCTTATCTAGATACTGCGTTCGATTGCGAAGCCCCATAGATCAAAATAAAAAATCCAGAGTTGTTTCCCATACCGTCCCGTCTATATCAGAATTAAAACTTCTTTCAAGGCTCCCCAGTCAGATTGGAAATCTGACTGCTTGATGATAAATTAAAGATATTCCCAAACCTCAACTCACATGCAAATCATAGACCTCTCCAAAACCATCGAATACAAAAAGGAAGACCCTTGGTTTATGCGTATCAAGGTGAAGAACAAGGCACATAAGAAGGGTGGCATGTTGATCAAATACTTTCTGAAGCTGCCGAAGAAGCTCTTTCCGAAAAACTTTGAAGGCTGGGCTGATGATAAGATTTACGGCATGGGGGTACATTCGACAACCCATATCGATGCCCCCTGGCACTACAGCCCCATCGTTGAAGGGAAGCCCGCCAAAACCATAGATCAGGTACCTCTCGAATGGCTCTATGGGCCGGGGGTAGTGATTGATATGTCGCACAAACCGGACTATGAAGAAATCACCGTAAGAGACCTGCAGGATGACCTGGAAAAAACAGGAGCCTCTTTATCTCCGGGTACCATTGTGCTGATTCGTACCGACAGAGACCAGCTCACTGGCAACGACTTTGTAGAGAAAGGCACAGGCATGAGTAAAGCCGCTACGGAATGGCTGGTCGACCAGGGAATAAAAGTCATGGGGATTGACCAATGGGGCTGGGATTTACCCTTGAAATACATGGTGCAGCAAGCCAAAGCCACGAATAACCCTGATCTCTTCTGGCAGGCGCATTTGGTAGGCAGAGAGAAGGAATATCTGCACATGGAGCAACTGACCAACCTTAAAGCCCTACCCTCTCACGGGTTTAAAGTGGCTGTATTCCCCTTAAAAATCAAAGGAGCCTCCGCAGCCCCGGCCAGAGTAGTGGGGATTATTGAATAGCAGAATCAGGGAATTCTCTTCGATATCAGGCTGCCGGGAATAAAAGAAGGTGCTTTTTGATTATCTTGAGTATCAACCTTTTTAAAACTATGAAGAGAACTATTACTACCCTCGTACTCCTGCTTATCGGCTTATCCGTTGCTCAGGCACAAACAGATGTCAGCGCCAAACTCAAAGAAGAGCTGGTGACTATTGCTGACAATAAATATCAAATCGAAGATTTTCAACTGCTCACTTTCGCAAATGACGCAACCCTGCAACTCAAAACTACAGCAACCCTGGAACTCAAAACATCAGCTACTGGCCCGGTATAAGCAATCAGCCGTGACCAGTTCGTTGCCATTTATAGCTCAGTGGGTATTTTTATGGTGGTTGCCATATTGGGTGAGGCAGGCGTAAGTATCGATGATGTCGGCTTTAAAGACCTGGATGAATTGATTGGACAGGCAGACATTGCCATCCACCTGGAAATGACTAAAAACGGCCTTCAAATGGCTATAACCACTGAGGACGGTACTGAAAGGGAAACTATGACCTGGGAGCAATTCTTTGAAGATAATTGAACACTACCGGCTTGATAGTTCGCTTTAGGTAGACAAGTTCCCATCCATCTACCTAAGAATTAGTCAGAATTTCGGATATTCAATTTTGTCCTTTACTGTATCGCTCTAACTGAGAAAAACATGTCTCAACTCGTACACCTTGAAAAAGACTATCAGGAATTATTTACCGACCTGCATGCCTCTGGTTTGTGGCACGATGGCAAGGAAATTTCCGATGTAGTATCTGACAAGAGCCCTTCCGAAATCCTCTCCCTTTACCGGGCTCAAAAAGACAATCCGGATTTTAATCTGAAAGCCTTTTTCTATGCTCATTTCAGGAAGGCCCCTACCCCTGAGATTGACTACCAGAGTGATACCTCCAGGCCTGTAGAGGACCATATCAACCGGCTTTGGGATATCCTGGCCAGACAACCTGAGCAGGTAGATTTTCATTCTTCCTTAATACAGCTGCCCCACCCTTATATAGTGCCGGGCGGTCGTTTCAATGAAATTTACTATTGGGACAGCTACTTTACCATGCTGGGGCTTGCGGAGAGCGGCAGGCTGGATATGATCGAAGATATGATCGACAATTTTGCCTGGCTGATTGATGAGTTTGGTTTTATACCCAATGGTAATCGATCCTATTATCTGGGTCGTTCGCAGCCTCCTTTCTTTTCGCTTATGGTGAAGCTACTGGCTGATGAAAAGGGAGAGGATATATATGCCACCTATGCCTCAGCGATGGAAAAGGAATACTTCTTCTGGATGGCTGAGTCTGAAACGCTGGAACAAGATAACCAGGCAGCCAAAAGAAGTGTGCGACTGCCGGGAGGTGGTATCATGAACCGATACTATGATAACTTTCATAACCCACGGGCTGAGATGTATCAGGATGATGTAGAGTTGATTGCCACCAGAGGAGATGAAGGTAGAAAAACACTATTGGCCATACGGTCGGCCTGTGAATCGGGCTGGGATTTCAGCTCCCGCTGGTGTGCTGACCCTGCTCAGTTGGAAACCATTTGTACTGATGAAATTGTTCAGACAGATCTGAACTGTCTGCTCTACCACCTGGAAGATCTGTTGGCAGGTGTTTTTAAAAACCTGGGAGAGACAGAGCGAGCTTCTATCTATCAGCAGCAGGCACAATCCAGAAAAGAGAGTATCCAACACTTCTTCTGGAATGAGGACACTCAATTCTATCATGACTACAACTTTATAAAAGGAGAACAGACCGACTCGATTTCCTCTGCGGCCGTCTTCCCGCTCTTTTTCAATATCAGCACTCAGAAACAAGCCAACGCTGTCGCAAAACTTGTGGAAGCAGAACTACTGAAAGACGGAGGACTGCTGACCACCACCTTTGAATCCGGTCAGCAATGGGATGCACCCAATGGCTGGGCTCCGCTACAATGGATGGCCATTCAGGGATTGAGGAATTATGGTTTCTCCGATCTGGCCGATAAAATCAAAGCCCGCTGGGTTGACCTGAATACCAAGGTGTTTAAGGACACCGGTAAGCTGATGGAAAAGTATAATGTGGTAGACACCAATCTACCCAGTGGTGGTGGCGAATACCCGGTTCAGGATGGCTTTGGCTGGACGAATGGGGTATTGCTAAAGCTGCTGAGTGAGTAATTGATTTAAGTTTGATTTTATCAAAAATAAAACCACTCCATCGACAGGAAACGTTTCATTCCAATAATCAATAGCTGGAAAGCATCAAATGCCATTTTGGAAAAAGAAGAAAACAAGTAAACCCAAGAGTCCGGGAAGGGATATGCTGCTTGGTATATCTGTAGGCGATGCCCTTGGGGTACCGGTAGAGTTTAAGTCCCGAACCGAACTGGAAGTATTTCCGGTTAAAGGAATGACGGGCTATGGTTCACATAACCAGCCTCCCGGCACCTGGTCCGATGATAGCTCTATGGCCTTTTGCCTGGCAGAAGAGCTTTGCAAGGACTACGATTTGCATGCCATTGGTCAAAGCTTTAGGCAATGGTATTTTCAGGGCCACTGGACGGCCCACGGGTCTGCCTTTGATATAGGTAACACTACCTATGATGCCCTGGAACGGCTGGGCATCCAGGGCATGTCCCCTGAGCTGGCGGGAGGTTTCTCTGAGTTTGACAACGGCAACGGCTCTCTGATGAGGATCCTGCCACTCGCCCTTTATACGATCAATCTCCCCATTGAGGAGCGTTTCGCCCGGGCAAAAGAGGTCTCCTCTATGACCCATGCACATTTTCGCTCTGTAATGAGTTGCTTTCTTTATCTGGAGTTTGCACATGAACTAATCAAAGGAGCAAGCCCGAAAGAAGCGCATCTTGCGCTGATTAAAACCGCCAAAGGGTTCTTTCAGGGCAAAGACTATGATTATAAGGAACTGGGTTGCTTTGACAGAGTTTTGGATGGTCAATTTGCCAAAGCCAGTAAGAGCTCCATACGGGGCTCAGGCTATGTTATTCATTCGTTGGAGTCCAGTATATGGTGCCTTCTCAACTCTGCCCATTATGAAGAAGCGGTACTCAAAGCCGTCAATCTGGGAGAAGATACTGATACGACCGGAGCCATTACCGGTGGTCTCGCTGGGCTCTTCTATGGTTATGAAAGCATTCCGGAAGCCTGGCTAGGTGAATTGGCCAGGAAGAACGACATTATCGGGCTTGCAGATAAATTATCCGAAAAATATGCTTAGCTCAGGCCCAGGTAGGTTAATTCACGGAACATTGATGTGGGAGCCTGCTATGAACATCGCCTGACAGGATTCAAAGTAGATACAAAAGGGGGGCATGAAGAGAATTCTGTCTTAAAAAGATACACACCGGACCCGGTGTAATACGGTCTCCGAAAACTATTCCTTCTACTCTGCTCACCTAATAGCTGATTAACCGAACTATCAGTAAACAACCGGGTATCAATAAACATCGTTACCCGCACAAAAATAAAGCGGTAATACGTTCCAGAACATAATCACAGTAATCAAACCTCATTGACCATGAAACGATCATTCCTTATTCTCTTATTAATCAGTCTGAGCCTACCTTCTTTCGCTCAGGACTCCAAAATCAGAAGACAGAGTTTTGACAGCTACCGAGAGCTGGACAGTACTTCCTATTTACTCATCCCTATAGAATGGGATAATAGCCCGAGGGTGGGTGAAATAAAAGTGGCCGGTGCCGGAAGGAAACAAAATATCTTTTTCTACGATCCTGAAACCGAAGAAAATAGGTTTCTATTTGACGGCAGAATGCAAATCATTGAAGGCTATAAAGGTCACCTGCTCAATTCGAGGTACAAAGGAGATACCAGCAAACGACCTTTGAACAAAGAGCACATATACTATTCGGTCATTAATCAAGACTATAACGAAGACAAAAAACTGGATTCAAATGACCCCAGCTACCTGTACATGTCTCGGTTTGATGGAACCGGGCTTATACGCCTCACACCCGAATCTTATGATTTACAAACCTACCGCTATATAGAGAGATCCAACATTATCCTCGCCACTCTTACCTATGATGAAAACCAAGATGGCAAATTCAATAACAACGACACTGCGGTACTTTATAAAATCGACCTGAATGATCTCAGTAAATCGAAAGAGGTTACCAAATTGCGATTAAAAGTTAACCCAAAGTAAATATCAGGAACATAGTACGTTAAACAGAAAAAATGAGGAAGGCCGGTAGTCTCTAACCCTGAACAGGGCTCATGAAAGAGAACTACCAGCCTGTAGGAAGGTTGCCTAACCTAACTGTTTTCTTATCTGCGCAAGATTAGTTTCGCGAATCAAAAGGCCATTTCGATAGACTGTTTTCAACTCACTCTGCTCCTCTTGCTCATAACTGGCCCTGTCAATCATCACCAGCTCACCTGCTTCATTCACGCATAATTGAAGCAAGCCCCGGGCGCTCTTTTTAGTACCATCATCAGTCTTCGGGTCTTTGAATATTTCTCGTCCCTCGCCATTTACTTCACCGTAGGTCGCTTTCATTGCAAAACCGAAGGTATCACGGGTTACATACTGATAGGTGTAACTGCCAATGCCGAATACCACATTGGTGCTGGCAAAGCCTTTTGTCTCGAGTCTTCTACATATCTCCTCACAACGCTCCAGGGTGATACTATCCCCATAGATTAATCCTATGTGCTCATCCAGCTGTTTATAGCCCTTGTCGGTCACAGTACCTCCAAAAACTTCATAGAGACAGGCTACGGCTCCCTTATACTCTGGACTACCGGGTTGAGCATCCGGGTCACCACAGATGATTTTTACTGGATCTCCACTATCGGGGCGGATCACCACTTTACCCTCACGATTCATGATGAGTTCTCTCAATGCCGGCATGTACTCTGTTATCACTTTCCAGAAATCCCAGGTATCGCTGACGATACTCACAATGCCTTTAGGATAGACTTCATTGATCAGTCTCTTGAAAGTGCCAATTTCGTTCAGTTCGGTACCCATACACATCACACTGTGCTCGGTAGCCGGTACACTGGCCCCTATCAGTTCTTGCTCGGCATTGGCTCCATAGTATTTTTCAAGAAAGTCAATGGCAGGAATGGTATCAGTGCCGCTGAAGTTGAGCAGGTGTGCTGCTCCGCTCATCATAGCGGCTTCAAGTCCGGCCATACCTCTGAAACTAAAGTCATGAGCCTGAAAGGGCACAAACCCTGCATCTCCTCCGGTGATACCAGCATACCTGCCTAGAATACTGCGATACTGATGGCTGATGGTGGCACTGGTACAAGGCAACCAGATAATACAGCTCAGAATAGTTTCCAGAAAGTTGGTAAGCCAAAAGAACTCAGGAAGGGTATTTTTAATGGTAAACATGGCTGTTCTGAGAGGAACTTTGGTTCCTTCCGGCAGTGCCTTAATCTCTACCGGCAGGTAGCCCAATTCATGCAATGCCGCTATATGTTCATAGCTCACTGCATCGGGGCCCAGGTAGGCTCCGATTCTTCTTCTGTATTCATTCACCACCTCGGCCTTAGGTCTGTCAAAGAAGTTCTGGTCAAAGTCTTTTTGCAGGTACTCTTTGATGAAATACTGCAACCCGAAAAACACCACTTTGTCAATTTGTGGAATCCGGCTTTTTCTGGGGGTCCAGTTACTATAGACCATTTCTGTGCCTTTGGGGTATTGATTTCTATGATCTACTTTATATCCGTCTGCTAAGTGTAAACTGTTCATAGTCGGTTAGTTTAAATGGTTCAGATTAAGTTCAATTTGTCGGATGTTACTATCGCTGTGTGTCTGAAATGAATCGGTACAAATGATTTCGTCATAGAGCACTGCAAGTGCTGCACTGCCATTGCCGAAAATGCCGTGAGTAACAATCATTATGAGACGGCCTGCATTCTTGCTTTTGAGTTCCTTTGCCAGGCCAAGGAAGGTCCCGCCTCCATCGCAAATGTCATCCACCACAATACAGGTTTTGCCTTTCAGGTCTTCAGCATATACCTCAAAGCCTGTCAGTGATCCGGTTCTCACATCTCTCCTCTTACCACAGGTCACTACACTACCAGTTTCAAGAAATTTCGCCAGGCCGTATATCTTTTTGACAGCACCTGCGTCTGGTGCTACCAAATGAAAATCTTTGCGGCCAGTGAGTACCTGACCAACAAAATGATGATTGGTTATTACCTGAACATTATTGATCAGGGCCGGAGTCACTTCGCTGTGTGGATCGAGAATGATTACCTTTTCAAAGTTCAGCGCGTTAATCAGGTCAGCATATACCTTGACAGTCAGAGGTTCGCCAAAGGTCATCAGGCGGTCTTGACGGGCACCCGGAAAATAAGGAATGAAAAGGCTGATATATCGAACACCTATTCTTCTAAGCGCATCAACCGCCAGAAGTACCAGGCCCATGTCATTAAAACTATTAATCCGCTGGGTAATCATCAGTTCATCGGCTGAAGTCAACCTATCGACAATCCTGATGTGAGGCTCTCCTCCTGAAAAAGTGAATTTCTCAAAATCAATACCATTGCCAAAAGGGGTAAAATGAGGGTCGAGGTTAAGGTGTTTCATATCCTATTTGCGTATTTTATACACAAATATAAATCAACCATTTGATTGTTTCCAAATATATTTGTGTTCTTTTTACACAAATATATTTAACAACCTATTAATCAATAAGTTAAATAGATTTATTATAATTAACTTCCTTCATTTCATCCACCTTTGAGCGGATGCATTATCTTTATTGCGTGAGCAGGACACAAAACATTCATGTAACGGTAGATGCCATCGTCTTTGGCTATAGTAAAGAAGAAGGCGTAATGGTGGTTCTTATTAAACGAAAATACCCTCCCTTTGAGGGAGACTGGGCCATACCCGGTGGTTTTGTAGAAGAAACTGAATCTCTTGAGCATGCCGTGGAGCGAGAACTGCAGGAAGAGACCGGCATCCAGATCAACTACCTGGAACAGCTCTATACCTTTGGTCAGCCAAAGCGAGACCCCAGAAAGAGAATCATTTCTGTGGCCTACTTTGGCATAGTCAAAACAAGCGAATTCAAGCGCCTTCATGCCGATACTGATGCGGTCGCTGCCCAATGGTTCAATATCAAAGAGCTGCCGAAGCTGGCTTTCGATCATCAGGAGCTACTTGACGTGGCTATTGAGCGTCTACGTGGAAAGATTGTGTATCAACCCGTAGGCTTTGAGCTGCTGGATAAGAAATTCCCCTTCTCTGATTTCGAGAACCTCTATTCCACCCTGCTGGACAGACCAATCGACCGAAGGAATTTCAAGAAAAAAGTAATGCATCTGGGGATACTCGATAAGCTGGAGGAGAAAGCAAAATCGACAGGATCGGGCCGACCGGGTAACCTTTTTCAGTTCAATGAATCTCGATATAAACAGCTAGTCTCACAGGGTATTCATTTTGAGATTTAGCCAATCTGGCTAGTGGCTTATTCCAACCTGCCTCTCCTGAGAACAAGATTAAAGGCCTTTGATCTCATCGTTAAAAGGAAGTATCCAGGTTTTGTGTTTGAAAGATTCCCTGAATTGCGTCAAGTCAATATCAGGGTCGATATAAGGCCTGCTTCTTCTGCCATTAAGAGCAACGTAGCTTTCCACAAATACCTGAAGGTTTTTATGTCCCTGTGCTTCGAAATGCCGCTTGAGGTAATGGGCGTATTCCAGGATAAAATCCGGCTGAGTGGCCATTTGCTTTTCCTGAAAGGGGGTAAGAAAGTCACTATTATCAACATAAAAGCGCTTTCCTGATACTTTGTCTACTATTTTAAAGTTGGCATAACCGGCCTTTTCCATCAGCATTACGCGCCAGGAAAACCTGTAACCTTCCTCTGACCAGAAGAGCTCCCCTTCGTACAACAGATGCCTGAAAGGTAGCAACAATTGTAAAGTAAAGAACAAGGCGAATCCATAGAGTTTCATCTTGCCAGAAGTAGACGGACTGGTTACCAGCACCCTGCCATTGTTAAATTGACTGGTAGAAAATTTCAGGACTTTTGACAGCCAACTCAGTATTCTTTTATGTAACGAACTGTCGAAAAAGATCAACGCACTTACAATCATGATATAGGGAAACATACCAATGGGAAACAGGGCCCGTGTGAGCAAATGAAACACAACCACGGCCACGAAGGCAGGTACCCGGGTACGTCTGTAGAGCAGCAAAAAAGGAATGAGTAAATCATAAAAGGTACCCGACCAGCTAAAAGCATAGTGCACCCATTCTTTCTGAAGCAGATTGCCAAGCACAGGAATATCATATTTGGAGGGCAACCAGATTTTCAGAGGCATTGCAGAGAGCAGCCAGTCGTAATTCAGCTTGGCCAGGCCCGCGTAGAAATAGACAATGGCTAAAAGTAACTTCAGCGCATCGATGGTCCATTGTGGTACTTCCTGAAATGCCAGACGCGGTCTTCTCTGAGCATCCACAGAAAAGTAAGCATTGGCTGGCAGAAAAATCATCACAAAACTGACCAGGCTGATGAAGTAGTAGTGATTGAGGTATGTAGTCTTATCCATCAGCTCGATATAGGTGAAGCTCAGGAAAAACAAGGTAATGGACAACCTGTAACGAAAGCCCAGGGCTACCATAAGTGCGGACAATCCGCAAACCACAAAGAGAACGTAGGTGTATACGCCCAAAGGTTTGATAAATTCAAAGCCATAGTAGGAGAAGAAGAACTCAGGTTGGATATACAGCTTATCAATCCATCCGTAAGACCAAAAGCGAATGATACTGGCCAGCATCATCAAACCAAAGAAAATACGGAAGACCGCCAGTGGGGCGGCCTCTGTAGTTCTTTTAAAATATGGTATAGACTGAGGAATCATCTAATTTCACTTGGCCTTTCTCGGTTAGCCTGGGGTTCTCAGGCTCCGCACCATATCAATCTTCCACAATACCATTAATTTCCGTAGCTAATGTCTCTCCTTCTTAATTAGTACTTCCTGCCTGCGCCACTGTAAAATTGAACTTAGCGGCAATGGCATCAGAAATTGCATCCAAGGTAGCAGGGCTTACATCCCACAAGCCATTGGTGCCTCCCATGAGATCACTGATAAAACCATCTACTTCGCTCTTAGTGAAGTACGGCTGGTTGGTCTCAAAGTCTCTGGTAAACCTGAGGCTATAGAGAAAACCAAAACCTTCGGAAAGATCATGAAAAGCGGCCCCATAATCAGGAGTACTTTGGTCTATGCCGTTTTTTCCCTGCTGCATATAATACACAGCCCTGATAGCCACAATCTCAGAAAGCCGTGTTTTAATCAGGTCTGCCTGCAAATCACGTGCGGTATAGTTCTTAGCCACAATTGCCGCTCGCCCCAGTTTAATCGCACTGAATATTTCACCAGCAATTCCGGTAAAGTCAGGATCGCCCTCAACACGTGTTATGTATTTCCCCAGAAAACTATCATTATTGGCAAGCGAGGCTATGGGATTGGCTGTGTTAGATGCAGCAGCAAATAAATAGCCATAAGCCTCGTCCCATTTATGCTCCATGGTGGTGTAATTCTGTCCATCAGCCAACACGTCATTGTCATTATCAGTTACATTACTCCCTTCATCCAGTACGGCAGTGCTGAGGTAGTTATTGGCGATCTGATCCAACATCAAGGCACCTATCAAGCCCTTGTTAACTGCCTGGTTAAGCTCAAGGCCTTTAGCATTTATGTATCTCACTGAGTTCCCATCCGCGATCTGACCAGCCAAACCGGCTGCTGCCAGCATGTTTTCGTTTGGAAACACCTCATTTATTTGCTCGTTGATCCAATTTTCAAAATCTGTTTTGATCACACTGGATTCTGCCGTATTCGCAGAAAAGTAATCTCTGGAAGCCGCCACTTTACTCTTAATACTCTTGGTACTGGCATTTAGGTCAGCGAGCGCAAAGGGGTTGGCATCTCCTCCCGTTTCGGTTTCATTGCGGTACATTTCAAGGAGTGACACAGCCGTGGCATTATCAAAATCTACCATGGCATTGATTAATTCAGTAGCCATTTGAATGCGTTGTGTCTGTCCGGAAAACGCAACGGTAGTTTGACCATTTCTCGTAAAATCATAGGTCAAAGGAGTGTCTATTCCACCACTGGGCAAATCGTCATCACCACATCCTGAAAAAAGGGTTACTACCACAAGAGCGATCAGTAAATATGTATTTTTGAGCCTGTTCATAAGCTTTTTCTTTCTTATTCTTATTTAGATTAATTATAAACAACACAAATGTAAGGGCAGAGCTGAGGCTCATCAATAGCTAGTACTAGTGATTTTGAAAAATCATTCAGAAACACTGAAAAAAGAGCTCCGATTTGTCCGTTAGAGAACCCTGATTAAAACCCCAGGTGGCTACAGGGTAATAACTACCAACAACATGATATAATACTGCAGTTATCATCTGTAAAAAATTAATTATTAACTTAAATGTCTCATATTTCACATTCTACTAAACGCTATATAATATGACCGAAGAAGATCAGGTAAACAATCTAATGCTTGATATGGGAGCTGCCATGGCCGGCAGCATACCCTATGTAGGAGGCTGTGCAGCCGTGACCATAACTTATTTTAAAAAGGGTGAAGATGTGATCACCTGGGATGATATAAAAAATTACGTTGACGCAAAGATTGAGGAAGAGAAGATCAAGGAACGGATCAGAAATATTCAGAACCAGATATCATCGCTCAGACTAGACCTTGACTCCTATGCTGAGTACGCTGACAAAATGGAGGGTTACCCGGATACTGATCGATGGGATCAATTGGAAACTATGTGGGACAAGGCCAACGATGTTAACAAAACCTTGTTACAACTTGAAGGATATGGTTCTGACTTTTATGAAGATTCAGGAGTTTGGAAAAGCTCTCCCTGGCAGGTAAGTAATCCTGCCTCCGTCATATTGGCGCTGAGCATCACCATAACCATAGAAATGACCAACCTGGTTAAACGTGGAAATATCCCGAATATGAGTGGTCGCATAGAGCAAGTAGTCGAACAAATACTCACACCTTATAACAAAGCTCTTAAGTTGCTAATTACGGACTCGTATTCAGACAGAATGTCTATGATTAAGGTCGTAGATGCAATGAAAAAGCATACCGATCAATATCCGACTTCCACTGGAGGAACTAAGACATATAGTTATTATCACTTCAATTTCAATTGGCATGATGATTATAACCCTGATGTGGGTGCTAAAATTGATAAAAGCGTTGACGCTAACAAAAAAGAACGAAAGAAGATGGAAGCAAAAACGGCTCCCCTCCGTGTAGATCTTCTCGATTATCAGCTTCAGGTACACAAGCAATCTGTGGACACCCTCTTTAATACACTGATCTCGCCTCTGAACGATTTTCATGCCTATCATGCTGCGATCAGCGAAGATGAGCGCAATTTAAGAAATACCACAGGCCTCATGTATGGAGGTGCAGAAGTAAAAATAAGCACCTACTATTCGGATAGTCATAAAGAGGCAATCAAAACCACCATGTATTTTTCCGATAAAGCCCGGTTTGTGCCTGTAATGCAATTTGATAAAGAAGGTGACGACCACTTTAACACCTGGACCTTTGGTGCCAGCGAGGGATATAATTCCGAGACAGAGGCAGTAATACCTACGGCCAAATTGGGCATCATGCGCTTTTACAATGATTTTGACTCAAAATACAATAGCGAATCAATTCCCTTAGTATGGAATGAGTCAGAGGCAAAGGAAAATGGCTATGTAATGGTCAAAACCACGGGTGATGCCTGGAATAGCAGTTGGCTAAAATCAAATGTTAAATGGTATGCCCCTCAAGAGCCTGCCAAACCGAAGTAAGTGAGACTTTTATTCAGAGACTGGCAATCTGGCCTGTAACATGGAAATTACCCGAACCAACACTCTCAGTCAATCGCAAAAGCAGGACATTATTCGATTATGGAATAAAGAGTATCCTGCCCATCTCAGCTATGGGACCGACTCTGAATTTGATAGCTACCTTGCTGGACTTTCGAATCCGCTTCACCTGACCATCAGTGATCAGCATGAGCAGATAATGGCGTGGCTCATCACTTTCACCAGAGACGCCTCTCGCTGGTTTGCCATGATTATCGACCAGTCACTTCAGGGTCAGGGCATTGGCAGCAGGTTGCTGGATGAAGCAAAAAAAAGCGAGACCGAACTGAACGGTTGGGCCACAGACCACAACCGTGATGTCAGGGCAGACGGGAGACCTTACCCCTCTCCCATTGGCTTTTACCTTAAAAATGGATTTGAAGTGCTCACCGATACCCGGTTAGAAAAAGGTGCCTTGTCTACTGTAAAAATTCAATGGAGAAAAGCCCGAATGGGAGCTACTCAATGAATATGTCTTCGGCAGCTACCTGACAGGCATCTGTCTTTTCTGAGGTAGTCATTTCAAAATTACTCTTAAAGCCATCTCTTCTGACCACCCAATGATCGTCATATACAGATCGATAACATATCTCCATCACGATCTTGTCTCCCCGTTCAAAAACCCAATTCATCAATTCGGAGTTATTGCTCAGGGTTAACATCCGAACCTCTTCATTCGTGGCTATTACCTTGTTCATCACACTGCTGTTGGAATGTGCACTGGAGATGCTATCAGGTATACCCGTAATTTTATAAAGATCGTGCCAGTTGCGTGATGATTCTCCATCATATGAGATTCTTACAGCTTCTACAATAGCCGGCCCCGTACCCTTATTGGTAATCACGATTTTGTAGTCGGTAATATCCAGTTTACCGTATTGATCTCTCGTAAAACCACGGTTCAGGTCGATTTCGAGATAGGGCCAGGCGCTGGCTTTGTTTTGTTCTACCAATAGCCGGGTTTGTTCACCCATAATGGCTGTCTGACGCACTGAAATAAACAAAGCGATAAAGCTGACCAGCAATACCCCTACTGCCATCAAAGTCTGGCTATCAATTTTCTTAAACATAAAAAATGAATTTTGACTGATCTAAAGACGAGTGAAGGTAATACACGTTGCATCACTCAGCGCAATGAAACAACCATTGAATACAAACAAGCAAGATTTAACAGATTGAGTCAGACAAACACGAGACTTCATTTGTCATGCGAAAAGGCCGGTAAACGTCCGTCCGTCCTTCGAAAAAAGTCACTCAACGCTCTTATCTTGTTTTCTACATAAACTCATAGATAAGCCCCTATGAATGAAGACGTTAAAGACTATATTGAATCTATGAAGCAGACCTTATCCTTCTTTATCTTTTCGATCGTCCTATTTTCATCATGTCGGCAAACAGCACAAAAAGCCCCACCGCTTATAGACGGGCAATGTACTGAGTATGAAAGGCTGAATGCCAAGACCATCTCTTTGGCTCATGGTGTAAAATTGCATATTTACCAGGATCAGCATTATGTTTGGCTCTGCTACTGTTATCGGGAAGGCAGCTTCGGTATACTGGATATGAAGCTGGAAACCTCGCAGCTTGATGGGCCGCTTAACCTCCACGTTTCCGCTCAGTTGGGCGAGTGGCCCCTCAACAAGCCCGAACTGCAACCCGAGAATTCCACCAGCGAAAAATGGTGGAACCACAATGGCTGGACGGCCAATGCCGTATGGCTCAATGGGCTCAACCGAACAGAGGAAAACACCAGTCCTAACTGGAGAAACCCACTGGCCAGGGAGATTCAGCTTAGCAAGGACCGCTTTGGGCGAGGTGAATGGAAAGTAAAGATGAATATCGGAAGTATAATGACTGCAGAGGGCGCTTTAGAAGGCATAGTCTTTCCCGAAGGAGATAAGCCCTACCTACTTCAGGTCAATTAACAATAACTAAAAAGTAAACTTGATAATATACTTCAGCGTATTTGAACCCCCTGCCGGTACATTAGATAATTTAGGAATATTAAACTGAGTGCCTTCTCCTCCGTAAGCATGGCCCAGGGCAGCAAATAATTCAGGATACTGATCTGCATTCAGCAGACGACCATCACAAACCATCCAGCCGAAGGCTTCTATTTGTGTGGTTCCCGGATCAGAGCCGGCTGATTGAGCAATGCCTCCAGCAAAATGTGCAACCGTTCCAGTAGGTTGAGTATTGTGATTGAAGTTCGGTAGTGTAGTCATATTATCAGTGCTTAATCAAACCTAATATTACCAATAAAACACCACTTAATCACATAAATCAGATATTCACTATCCCCTCTTTGATCGCTTTTACGATGAGTCCTGCGGTATTCTTTACCCCCAGTTTTTCAATCAGGTGCCTGCGATGCCCCTCCGCTGTACGCGGGCTGATAAAGAGCTTTTCGGCTATTTCTTTGGCCGTGTACTCCTGACAAATCAGCTCCAGCACCTCAATCTCCCGAGGAGAAAGTGAGATGTTGTTCTTCAATACAGGTTTTTTTCGGGCATGGCCCTTCAGTCCGGTGAGCATGGCTTGCGATACGCTTTTGGTAAAGTAATAACCTTCACGATATACCGATTCAATGGCTCTCTGCAGAGTTTCCGGGTCGGTATCCTTAAGCAGATAACTGTTGGCACCAAGCTCCATCAGATAAGCAATCATTTTGGTATCGCTATAGGTAGTGAGAATGATTACTCCCAACTCAGGATATTGAGGCCTTAGGATTTTCAGAGCCTCAATACCGTCCATATCAGGCATATCCAGGTCCAGCAAGAGTACATCTGTCTGGATGTCCTCGAGTTTACTCAGGAGCTCTTTTCCATTTGAAGCCTCAAATACCAGCTCCACATCTTCCATTTGCTCTATCAGAAAGTGTATTCCCTCTCTGAAAAGTTTGTGGTCGTCAACTATAGCTACTTTTATCATTTTATTGGTCTTTTAAATCTTTTATTAATCACAGGAAATCATTCTTCCCGATCATTATTGGTCGGCCCCGTGGCCGCCTTCATAGTAAGAGAGATTCCGTTTTCCTGGTTTTCACCATACCGGAGCTCTCCCTGCATCAAGCTTAGTCTGCTTACAATATTCTGCATACCCAAACCTGCTTTCGCTGTTGACTTATTGGTCAGTCCTACCCCGTTGTCATGATAGCTGAATTGTACCTGCTCCTGATCGCCAAACAGCTCCATATACACCTCAGTGGCTCCGGAATGCTTTATAGTGTTGTTCAGAAGCTCCTGCACAATCCGGAACCAGTTCAACTCATATTCTTTGTCCATTTGCCCTCTCCAGCTATTTTTGAAACAGACTTTGATGGCTCCGCTTTCACTGAGCTGATCGGCCATATTAGCGATGGCCTCTACCAGGCCCAGGCGCTCCAGCACCACTGGTTTCAGATCATGGGAAACCCTGCGTACGCTGGTCATGGTCTCTTCCAGTAAGTCCATCGCTTTCTCTTTTAGCTCCTGAAATTTCTCCGGGTTTCCGTCCTGCTCCAGGTGTCGAAAATAAAGCTTAGAGGTGCTCAACATGGCTCCTACCCCATCATGCAAATCCTTACCGATTCTATTTCGCTCCTTCTCCTGACTCAGCAGGTTGGCCCGCATTAGCTGCTGCTGATATTCTGCCTCCTTAGCCTGATGTTCTTTTTGCTGTTTGATAATTCTTCGCTGGTAGGCGAGGAAGAAGAAGACTACTCCCAGAGCAAGGAGAAACATGCCGAGCATGCCTGCGAGGAGCAGTTCGATATTCGTTATGTCTGCTGTTTCACCCATAGAGCTGTCGAGTAGAAACCTATCAAAACACCTGTAAAAACCATATTCAATACCCAACTCGCCAGCATAATGTCTACAGATTGTTCACGAAGACTATTCACAAAAAAGAATAAAACCATAGTTCCTGAATAATGAAGAAGTACACCGATATTAAACCACATCATAGGTGTAATTCGATAATCCTGCGCCTTTTTTTGGCCAATGAGCTCATAGAAGTACAAAAGAGACAAAAGAATGAATAGAATTCCTGATGCGACTATTGCATTTGAGTTGAATATGTCCATACTCTGCAAAAAGAGAGTGTTTAAAATCGAAAAAAGCACTACAAGCCCCAATATCCATCTCATCAGATTAATAGAAAAGGAAGTAAGAGACATCACATATACTCTATACATTGCCCATATCAGCACTGGAACGAAAACGTGATAAACCCATAAGTTAGGTTCGACCCGGATACGTAAAACATAGGTTAAAGTGTCATTAAGAAAAGACAAGCCTACTATTACCAAAATTCTAACCTGAAGGGGAGATAACTTCTTCAACCTGAAAAGGCCAATTAATAGAGGTATATATATTAGAAAGTAAGAAACCTTCAACCAGACCTCCAACTTGATAAAGGGATTTGAACCATCCATATACTATTCACTCTTAGGTTCCAATTAATTAAATGTAACCCAAAAAGTACAGAATAGTCCAAATTAGTCATGCAGATATTGCCATGGTTATCCATCTCCTCCTCCGCAAAATGGAGGACACGCCTGAACAAACTCCAGATATTCAACTTGCTTGCGAGTATGGTCACGCTCTGCAGATTCTGAATTATTAATTTCAATAATAGGTGTAAAAATATCCTCATCCATCAAAAAATCAGCTGGGTTTGCTCCAAATAATATCCTGAATTCACTATCTGGCTTTATAAAATCATGCATAATTTTGGCATGCTCCTTATTTATAAAATATCTCTTAGTGCGAACAACGTATCTCTTATCAAGATTTTCAGGCCCTTTTTCAGTCTGAGTACTATAGAATAATATCGACCTGGCAGCAGGTGGTACCCTGAGCCAATTATTTGACAGTAAGCGCACCAGATCATTGGACACGCCCATACCTGCTTTGCCCTCATTGGGTATCAACTCGGGTGCCCCATACTCATAACTGTCATTTAACACCTTACTGATCCCATAACAAGCCATTATTGCTTCTGACTCTTTGTTAGTTCCATCTTTGGTAACATTGACAAGCTCAAAAAAGATATTGACAAAATCACCTTGATCGACCTTGTCAACCCCAAGTGTCAAATACAGACGCCATGTTGGCTCTTTATCAGGGTTTCCGTACGTCTCAAGATTACCCTTGAAGTTCTTATATTCGGTAGTCTCTTTACCATCAGTTCCTTCTTTAAATTTCCCCAAGATTAAACCACTTCTGAATTCACGCGTATTTGACTCAAAGCAAGCATCAATCTCTGGAGCACTGCAGTTTGACCAATTTGTTTTTAAACTCTTGAGTCTGTCCGTTGACGAAAGATCTAAATTTAAACGTTCCATTTATTTAAGTTTTGTTTTCTTAAAATTGATCATTCGTTCAAAAGTATTTTAGAGCATAAATTGTCTTTTTACCCAAACAGGTAGAAATACCTATACTCTAAACAATCAAAAACCATCTCAGATTTTGGGATGGTTTTCGTACTCATTTGGCCCATAAATCAGGGTAATTCTGGTACTTAACCCGCTGACACCGGAGTAAAAAGGTCAAAGAACACCACCGCATCGTCAAAGTCATTATCTGTGCCATCTTCACTATCTACAGAAACATGCAGGTGTCCACCGGCTTCACAATATATGGGTGCGTTGACTTTGCTCGGTTCACCGTTATTATGATTAATTTCTACTTCAAACGTAAGTTCCCGGGTCTTGTGCTGCGAGATGTCAATACTCGCTTCCCCGAAGCGAATGTTATTTTCGGATCCGGCTTCTTTCACAAAACTACCCTCGTACCCTATCTGGCTACAAGAAACTTTGACTTCTTGTGCGTCTTGGGCAAAAAAGGAAAAAACATTAAGATAAAGGGTGTTCCTGCTGGCTGCACCAGGCGTAATCACTACTGATTGCATATTTGACATACTATTGTTGATTTAATTAGACCTACTCTCTTCTGGCTTTTTCGCAACCGCTAAAGCTATCAGCGAACGCGGTCGGCTCCCGGCTTGTAAATAATTAAGCGCTTGATTTACTCTTCAAAGGTGAGACATAGCTCAGGGAAATTTGAGCGCAGAAATGATGGTTTTAGTAAGCTAGGTTGATATACCAAATAACAGGAAGAAGTACTTATCGAAGTTCTTTAAGGTTTTTTTTCAGAGACAGGCCCACAAGTATCAACTCCGTCCGAATTTGATTCTAAGGAGTCTCATGTTACTTTCACAACTTAGCTCTTCTCAAAATTTGAGAGTTGGCTTCAAGGTCGTATCGGTACTGACGGGACTGCCTAGTCCTGATTCCTGATATACTGATTCTCTAATTCCCTGACTACAGGTAGCTCTTCAAATTGGGGCGATAGGAACGGGAAACTTTGACCTTCTCCTGATTGCTGAGCGTAAGCATCAGTTCATTATTGAAATAGGGCTCTATCTCTTTCACCATGATCATATTCACGATGGCTGACTTGCTTACCCTGACAAAGCGATAGGCCTGGAGCTTCGTTTCCATTTCTTTAAGGGAAGCCCGGACTACATGAGATTTCTCCTGAGTATGCACCTTGATGCAATAGTCATAGCCCTCGATCCAGTGGATTTCAGCATAGTCGACAAAGGAGATTTTCCCTGAGTTTTTAATGGTCAGTTTGTTCCATGAGGGCAGGCTGTCTTGTTGTGTCAGAATTTCTCCCTCCGGGCTCTGATCCTTGCCGGCAAGGTAAGCACTCACCAGCTGTTCCAATATCTGCGCCTGACCAGACGGCTCTTGGGCAAGGCTGTTCTTTGCCAAAGCCAGTACCTCCGCAAAACGTTCATTGCTAAAGGGTTTTAACAGGTAGTCCTGAGCATTCATTTCAAAGGCTTTTACCGCATACTGATCATAAGCTGTGGCAAAAATGACATAGGGTATCTGCCATGAAATGCTGTTGAGCACCTCAAAACCATTGACTTTCGGCATCTGTACATCCAGAAAGACCAGATCGGGTTTGAGCAAATCTATTTGCTCAATTGCCTCAATCCCGTTTTTACAAATCGCCACTACGGCAAAGTCAGGTTCTTTGCTCAGTAAAAGCTCCAGCCCCTCACGTGCCTGTGGTTCGTCATCCACTATAATGGTTCTGATAGCCATATTATACCACTTCAGTTTTAGGGATGACAATGGTGGCTATGACCTCATCGGTGTTTGTATCATTTCTGAGCTCAAAGGCATAATCTTCAAACATATAAGAAAGCCGCTTTTGCACATTGCTAAGGCCTATCCCCTTGTTTTCATCCATTGCCCAATCAGCTGGTAAGGGGGTGCCATTGTTGCTCACCGTAAGTGTAAGTTTAGTTCCGGCAGCATGAGCTTTAACCTTGATCAGGGCGGCATTCAGGTTTTCCGTTACCCCGTACTTAAACGCATTTTCAATAATGGGCTGCAGGATTAAACTGGGTACCCCACAGCTTTTAAGGGCCTCCGGTATATCCAATTCTACGGTCAGTCTGTCGCTAAAACGTTCTTTCTCGATCTCCAGGTATTTGGTGATCACCATCAGCTCTTGTTCCAAAGTTATCATCTCGGTGGCTTCCATTTGCAGGCTGGTTCTGAGCAGGTCGCTCAGAGAGGAGATCATGGCTGTAGCCTTTTCTTCTTTTTTGGCCCTTACCATCATAGAAATAGTATTGAGGGCATTGAACAGAAAATGTGGATTAAGCTGAGCCTGCAGCGCATCGAGTTTTGATTTTGATAGTTGCGACTGGAGATCAAGACTTCTGAGTTTTTCGTTCCGATGCTTTTCATAGTAGTCAAGGGCGGCAATCATGCTTACAAAGAAAAAGCCCTGTCCCATGGCAATGAATGAAAATGGAAAGAAGAATTTCATCTGCTCGGACAGCAGTGTCCAATAAGGCCTTTGTTCTTTAAAGCCAAACAAGAACTCATATATGGTCAGATACAAAAAGTGTTGTACCAATGACTGTAAGAACCCAGCTGCCACCACGAGTAAAAGTACCCTTAGCCAGGCTTTGATGCCCGATACAGGTCTGATACGCATATAGGCTTTGTAAAGAAAAACCAGCGCTACCGCCCATAAAGCATAGTTAATGACAGAATCGGTAATGCGAATATCCCACTGGACACCATCGTTTTTACCTGTTATGAAATATGACCAGGACCTGGCCATTTCAAACAAAATCTGCAATACCAAAAAAGCCGCGAACACCTTCCAGTATTTCTTAAAGAACTGCCTTGTCTGATCTCGCCTTTCCATATATTACTGCTAAAATAGGGGGAAATCTTCTTTCCAGCCTTTTGCCTGGTCTGCTACTTCAGTTGCGCAAGCTTTTTTTCTATTGCCTCGCGCCTTTCATCCCCCTGAGCAATAGCCAGCACAATGGCTTTCTTATATGCCTTCTTTGCCTTTGCGCTGTTATTCATGGTACTGTAAGCCTCGGCCAAGGCTATATGCACAGTCACTGAGTTTGGGTAAAACTGGTTAACTCTATCATAAATACGGATAGCTTTTTCTGGTTTATCGTGCTTAAGGTAGAAGGCAGCAAAGCCCAGCACCCTGTTGAGATTTACACCTTCAAAGTTTTCGCCAAAGATAGTCATCAAGTCCTCAAACAGTGAAAAGTCATCTGCTCTTTCGGCCATTCTCATCAGAGAAATAAGTCCGGGAGGTTTGGAGGTACCACCATATTCGATGGCACGCTCAACATAGTGCTTTTTCATGGCCGGAAGCCCTCCTTTTGACTCAAAGTCTTCGAGGTCCTTATATTCAAGCTGATCTGCTCTATAGGCTGCATATACGGTCTTCAGACCTGCTTGCCAGAGTCTGTAAACAGAGATTTCAATAAACTTTTCATAATCCGGCTCAATCGGATTGAATTTCCATTCGAGGCTTGCCGGAGCCTTTTTCCTTAGCAAAGAATCGAGGCTCAAAGCAGCAGTCGTAACCGTACGCTCATTATTAAGTACACCAAAGTACAGGTGCTTTTTGGTTTCGGGATGAACAAAGGCCAGTTCTACCAAAGCCTGAAAATCTATCAGGCTTATATCATAACCTCCCAGATAAGGGCTGGCTGGTATATAGTTTTGAAACAGATAAGGCCGCCTGGAAAGTGCATGAAAGATAAAGCCCGAGGTATAATGCCAGCCCATCGCGGTTCGGTCCGGGTGAGTTCTGTAATTTTGCTCAACGAATGGAAAGATATCAGCTTCCATAAAATCAAGAAACTGATCAGCCCCCTCAGAACCAAAGGCAAAGTAGGCATTGGACTCATTGGAAATTCCCACAATGATTACCTCAGGCATATTGCCAAACTCCATCAACCGTTGTAAGCCACCTACCGCAAATTTGAAATAGAAATCTCCATGCAGAGAGTACACCACCGGATAAGCATCGTCAGTCTGTTCGTATGAGGGAGGCAATGACACCTGTACCTGCCAGCTTCCAGCCAGCCTATCAGTCTCAAAGGTATAGGTTTTAGCTATGGACAGGTCCTCACCCCTACGATCTACCAGGGATGAAGATTCACCCTGAGCAAGTCCTTGGCTGACTGTCAGGCAGAGCAGAAGAAAGCTTGTTAAAAAAGAAAGTCTTTTCATGTTCAATTGGGATTGGTGATAGAGTAAGTAGACAGCATGCTACCAATACTCCTCTATATAGTGAATTTTATTTCCTCTGAACTTAATGAGAGTCATGGTAGTCTTGTCATCTCCCACATATTGTTGTTCAACCACTACCGCATTGAGGCCATAAATCGTTTGAAGTGTTTTTCTTTCCCTGTTATCGTCATAGCCTCCTTTCGAGAGGTACCCCACGGTATTGTTATACAGCAGTTCGCGGGAATAGATACCTCCGTATTTTGGGTGATTGTACTCAAAATCGGCAGTGTAGAAGTCAAAAAGGGCATTGGCGTCTTCCACGGTTGAGCCTTTTCGAAATACGTTGTTCTGAGCAGCTGTATATCGTTCAAAAATATCCTCCAGTACTTCCTTCGGTACAGTCACCTCTTCTTCGGTAGCAGGTTCTGCATCGGCCTGACTTAGTAACTCAGCTTTTTCCCTGGCCTCCGCGGCCCTTTCCGCCTGGCCATCAGCCTCCAGTGCACCGGCCAGACTCGTCCATGCCGCTACTAACCTTGGCCGGTAGGCAACTCTCCTCTCAAATACCTTTACAGCCTCCTTAACACGGCCATCCTGCCGCAACTTACGCCCTATAAACCTCAGACAGTTCACACTGTTCCATCGTTCGGCCTTGGGCAGTATCGGAAAACCATAAATCTCTGACAGATTTTGGTGGTATGCGTCAATATTGTCCATAGCATCTCCCGGTTCTTTGATCATATCACGAAATTTGGGAGACCAAATGTCATGGGGAAATACCATTTCCAGTGCCGACAAGAGGCCCTTCAAAACAGAATCATAATGTCCTTCCTGCGGTATAACTTCTACCTTCAATTTGAAATTTTCGGAAGTATAAGGGCTCAATCTGTTTTTCAGAGCATCAAGATTTCTTTGGTAAGCGCCACCATGTGTATCCTTCAAAACATCATCCTCTGCCACACTTACATATAGCTGTCCTTTGCTATCTGGCGCAGCTTTCATGCGCTCTTCAAATGCATCGACAAATGTTTTACCCTGCTCATAACCCATACCGATCATATCAGCGGATGCATACAAGAATTGTGCATCAAAAAGGTCTGGCATCTTAGCAAAGCTGTGGAGGGAGAAAAGGCTGCTTCCGGAAACGCCCATGATCATATGATAGTCTGCAGCCCGAAAATTCTCTTTCAGATAGGGAAAGAGCTCTTCTCTCAGGTGCCTCTCAAATTTTTCAGGATCAGCTCCATAGTCGAGATAGTCTCGTGCGGACCACATACCATTGGAATGGACATGCGGTGCGTAAATAGTAGCGTTATGGAAGCTGATCACAATGGTTTCGGGCATCCGGCTCACAGAGCTCATATGTCTGACCATACCACCTACAGCCGAGAAAAACTGATCACCATGGCTGCCATCAATAAAAAGTACAGGATACACATGATCATCTGAGGCTTCATAAAAGCTTTCGGGAATCAAAATGTTCATGTCGCGGGTCTCGCCCAGAATTTCGGAGCGAAATGCGATGCGCTGTCCAAATTCAATTGGCCTGGAGGATAGCGTGGTGAGGCCAGGATCTGCTTCGGTTTGTCCTGACAGTAGCTGAGGAGCGAGTGTAAGCAGGAAGAGAAAACTAAGAATGCTGTGTGCTTTCATATGTATAGCTAAAAGATGTCAGCATGAAAGTAAGTCAGCCGCAGGCAACCGACAGGTGAAATGCAGGAGCCCTACCAGATTTTGCAGCATCAGTGTCTGAGACTGCAGACAACGATATGATGTCTAAACCGGTCGAAATTATTAAATTGACCTGGGTACCATCCCTTACCAACCTTAGTAACATGAACAAGCATCTTCTTTTATTACTGCTCTCCTCCTCGCTCTTAATCTCCTGCATGACTGAAAAAAAGGAAGCCACTGAAAGCGAACCCCACAAAGATTATGAAGCCATTTCCCTATTGGGAGATACCCTGAGGTCAAATCCACCGAGTGCAACAGCCGTTGCCAAATTCGAAGAACGTAAGGCAAACTATGAGGCAGACCCTTCCGCTGATAACTGGATCTGGTATGGTAGATTTATCGCTTATCAGGGCAAGTATAACGAAGCTATTGAGGTGTATACTGAGGGCATAGAAAAGTTTCCGCAAGATGCTCGTTTTTATCGCCACCGTGGCCACAGGTACATCTCTATCAGGGAGTTTGATAAAGCGATTGCTGACTTTACCAAAGCTGCCTCCCTGAGAGAAGGCATGGAAAATGAAATTGAGCCGGATGGTGCACCCAACGCACAAAACATACCTGTGAGTTCTCTTCATGGCAACATCTACTACCACCTGGGACTGGCTCACTACCTCAAGGGAGAACTAGAACCCGCTCTGGCGGCTTATCAAAGTGCCATAGCAGCTTCACGCATGGACGACAATGTGGTATCGGGTACCCACTGGGTATATATGATTCTTCGCAAAATGGGCAGAGAAGAAGAAGCCATCAAGGCCCTTGAACCCATTCATAAGGAGATGGAGATCATAGAAAATTTCGCCTATCATGAGCTTAGTCTCTTTTATAAGGGAGAGCTATCTATGGAAGAACTCACCAAATCCGGGGAGGGTACACTTAGCAGTAACGATGCTGTAAACTACGGCATTGGCAACTGGTACCTGTACAATGGAGATCAGGCCAGGGCCAAAGAGGTTTATGAAACGATTCTGGCTAAAAAGGGTTGGGCATCTTTTGGGTACATTGCCGCTGAGGCTGACTTACATAGTCTGGAATAACCATCTGACAGAAGTACTTCCTGCATAAATTCCATTTTTCAATCCATGCTGATTTTAAGTCGCGGATATATCTCATGAGCGAAACAAGATCATGTAGTAACACATTGTGTATTAACAGACATTTTTCAATAACAATGACTAATATGAAAATATAATAAATATATTTTTCTCAGATTATTATTGATTTTTTCTACAAAAAATGATGACCCATAGGTTATTTAGGCAACTAATACATAAACCTATGTTTTACCTTAATCAAAATCATTATGAGAAAATTTACACTATTGTTTTCACTGGCCGCGATGATGCTCGTGACCATCGATGCACAATCACAGGACCATTGGTGCTGGAGTTGTAACCCTGCCACTAACGGCTATGTAAGAATCGGCACAAATGCCCCTTTTACCACAAAACAGCTCTATGTTAGAGCCAATAACAGCGATCATGTAGCACTTTTCGAAAACATCAGCCAATTCGGAAATGGTATGATTGTGAGTGCCGCGAATGACCCACTGAGGGTTGGAGGGCTCAACAATCATTCCGGTGGATTTTTAATTGTAAAAGGAAATGGTGTTACTGCTCTGGGACATAACCCGTCTACCAATTACTACAGACTGAATGTAAGTGGATATGCTGCATCCGGTGGTTGGTATACCCTGTCAGACAGACGTTTAAAGAAGGAAATTCATGAAGATTTCTCGCATCATAACAAGCTGTATGGCATCAAGACCTATGATTACAAGTATAAGGACGATGCTACCAACAAAATGCAATTTGGTGTAATGGCCCAGGAGATAAAAGACATCTACCCTAATTTGGTTGCAGGTAATGATGAAGATGGCTATGCCGTCAACTATACTGCCATGATCCCTCTGTTAATCAGAGCGGTTCAGGATCAGAAACAAACCATTGACAATCTACAGGACGAATTGGCACAGTTGAAGTCTAAAATCACTGAGAATAATGAACTCGCAGAAGCACTGGGCATAGAAGGAGAAAGGATGACCATTTTCCCGAATCCGTCCAGCAGAGTAGCCAACATTACATTGAAAGGAAATACCCGAGGCAATATCAGCCTGGAAGTAGTTAACCTGAATGGGGAAGTAGTGCAACGTATTGCCGGAAACGGATCCAAGTCTGCCGAAATCAATACTTCAGATATGCTCAAAGGAGTCTACTTTGTCAGATACCTTCGTGATGGCAAGGTGGTTGAAACCAAAAGGCTGTTAATTGAGAAATAGCTTTTAGATTGATTGAACAAACTAGGGTGCGGGCTATAAAGTCAGCACCTTTTTTTCTCCCCTCCTCCCGAAACAAGACTTTTTGTCTTTTATCAAAACCTCCATTTATATTTTTCGTAAATGGAGGCATTATATATTTTTCGCAAATGAATACAATATAAAAATCATGAAAGGATCATATCTGGGGGAGTTTCAGGAAATTGTAATGCTCTCCATTCTGGCCTTGGGTGCTGAAGCTTATGGAATGAAGATTCAAAAGGAGATTGCTGAAAAATCCGGTCGCTCCATCAGCCGGGGAGCGCTACACAGTGCTCTCTCCCGACTTGAAGATAAGGGCTTTCTTTCATCGCGTCTTGGCGAGGCTACTAAAGTACGTGGAGGAAAAAGTAAAAAATACTATGAGGTAACCCAGCGTGGTCGTACCGCCCTGGAAGAAGCCGAAACCATCCGACAGACATTTCATAAGGCAATTCTGGGCTTCAAGCTCTTATAAGCATGGACCCATATCTGTTGATACCACGCTTTTATAAAGCCCTTTTTCGCAGGCTCTGCAGGCCGGATCTCTACCATGAACTGGCAGGAGACCTAGAAGAAGCCTTTGCAGAAAACTACGAGCAGCATGGCCTCAACAGCGCCAAAGCCACCTATAAAAAAGAGGTGCTTAAAATGCTACGTCCTTCTGTTATCAGACCATTTCATTTTTATCGATCAAACAACACATTCGACATGTTTAGTAACTACCTCAAGCTTTCTATTCGCAATCTCTGGAGAGATAAAGAGCATTCACTTGTCAGTATTATCGGCCTTGCAGCCGGAATCATTGCCAGTGTGCTCATCTTCCAGTACACCAATTTTGAAAGCAGCTATGATGCTATGCACGATGAGTCTGATGGCAGGATTTACCGCATGTCGCGCCAAACGGTGAGCATAGAAACCGGTGAACAAATCAGTATCAATGCCACCAACTTTCATGGCTTTCACCCGACCGTGGCGGATGAATTGCCTGAGGTTGCCAGTTCTACCCAGCTGTTTCAGGCCAATGGGGTACTGACCTCAGACAACACCGGGCACAACGTACCTGACACTTACTTCTCCACCGGAGCGTTTTTCGATGTGTTCTCCTTTCCCCTCATCTCGGGCAATAATCAGGACCTCGACCAACCGGGTACGGTTTTTATTTCCGAATCGGTAAGTCGAAGGATCTTTGGCAATGCAGACCCCATGGGACAGCTGATTCATTACAATGACAACTTTTCAAATGTAGACGTTGAAGTGCAGGTAAAAGGCGTTTTTAAAGATTTTCCAGACAACTCACATATCAAAGCTGAAGTGCTGTTGTCTATGGCAGACCTCAACACCTTTGCCGACAATGGCTGGTTTGGCACGATGCGGCTGAATGAGGTCACCTGGCGCTGGGTGGGCTACCACACTTATATCAAGGCTGTACGCGGAGCGGATAAAAAGGGACTGACTCGAAAGCTGAACACGTTTATTAACAAGTACCGGGCACATTACGATGAAGCTCAGGGTAGAAGACCAGTAATCATTCCCCACGAACTCAGCGAGCTTCATTTTGCAAAAGGCGTCAATGCTCAGCTGGAGCCCTCAAATGATGAAGGAACTATCACCATGTTCAAGTTCATAGGCGTGCTGATCATACTGATTGCCTGGATCAACTTTGTGAACCTGGCCACTGCCAGGGCGGTAAAACGCGCCAAGGAAGTAGGGGTGAGAAAAGCCTTGGGTGCCTTCAAAAAGCAGTTGATCGATCAATTCCTGATTGAAACCATTTTTATCAATACCCTGGCTCTGCTTCTGGCCATTGGTATTATCCTGATCATTATTCCCGCTTTCCACCAGTTTGTAGACGCTCCGGTTTTTGATTATTTCACTGATTTCCTCCCATTTTGGGGTATCTACCTTGGCGTATTTGTGGTAGGTGCGCTCATTTCAGGATTTTACCCCGCCTTGGTGCTCACACGCTTTGAGCCTATCAAGGTGCTTAGGGGCAATTTTCAGAATTCCAATAACAGCATCTGGTTGCGCAGAGTCCTGATGTTCCTGCAATTTGGCCTTGTACTCGTAATGCTCTCAGGCATTCTGGTCATCAAGTCACAGATTGGTTTTATGATGAATCAACAAATGGGTATGAACATCAATCAGACCCTTGTTGTCAATGCACCACCTACCTATATCAGAGACTCTACTTATACAAGCAAGATTGAAACGTATCGTGATGCCATTGAGCAGTTTCCTTCTATCAGAGCCACCAGCATTGCCGCCTCTGTACCCGGCATCAGAAACACCTTTGGCCAAACAATCTATCGCACTGATCGTCCTTCAAACGAGTCAGAATTTCTTTACCTCAATGCCATAGATCCTCACTTTCTGTCTCTCTTTGAAATTGAACTGATTGCCGGTCGTCAATTCGATGAGTCCCTGAAGGGCGATGGCAATGTCGTGCTGATTAATGAAGAATCGGTAAGGGCACTTGACTTTGAATCTCCGGAAGATGCTCTGGGTAAACGCCTTGTATACCCCACTGGTGAAAGAAGACAGATTGTGGGTGTTGTCAAAGATTTCAATCAGATGGGAATGAAATTCAAAGTTGACCCCATGGCCATGAACCTTGATACAGCCCGAAGCAGTCCCTTCATCAACATTAAGATCAGCGCTACGAACGTATCAGAGACGGTCCGTCAGTTGGAGCGTACTTACAATGAGTTTTTTCCGAGTGCTCCTTTCGATAGCTTCTTTCTCGACCAGACCTTTAATCAGATTTACGAGGAGGATAGGAAGTTCAGCGCTATTCTGGAGTTTTTCGCTGTCATCGCAATTTTTATCTCCTGCCTGGGTATTTTTGGCCTCTCCTCCTTCCTTATCAATCAAAAGGTGAAGGAAGTGAGTATCAGGAAAGTGCTCGGGGCCAATCTCTCACAGGTCATCCGGGTTCTGACAAAAGAATATGTGCTGTTGGTAACCGCCTCTACGCTCATCTCCATCCCGGTCGCCTATCTGCTTACCAACAACTGGCTCGATACTTTTTTGATCAGGGTAAACCTTAACCCAATATGGTTTCTGGCTCCCATAGCTGGTCTGGTTTTTATTCTGATGACCACCGTGGGACGAAAAACATGGAAAGCCGTTATGGTGAACCCAGCCAAAACACTGAAAGACGAGTAGAATCAGAAAAGAAAAAATGTAACAACATATAGGGCTCTGACTTGCCAAATCACAGCTATCTCCGGTAAAAAGGCCTTACCGGGTTTTAGCCGATAGCCGGGCTCTCAAAAGCCCTCTTAGCTGATACTGATTCCTGTTATAAGTCAACAGGTTAAAGGCAGCTTAAACGGAATCTTTTGCTATTTTTGCCGGTGTAAAACGTACACCCGATACCCTATATTTCAATGATCCGATTTTTCGATGCAGGAGCAGGCAAAATATTCGCTGTAGGCCTCCAATCTTCCATCCAGTCGCAAGACCTCCCCAAGCTTGAATGGCTCTTTGGAAACGCGTCCCTGTTAGAAGCTGAACAACTGGAAGGTTTCTTTGTAGGTCCGCGTAAAGAAATGATCACTCCCTGGAGCACCAACGCTGTCGAAATCACTCAGAACATGAGTGTGACTGGCATTGAGCGCATCGAAGAATTTGAAAAGGTAGCTTCCGAAAACGTTGCCTATGATCCCATGCTTCAGGTGCTTTACACGGGATTGGATCAGGACATTTTTACCATAGAAAAAACACCTGATGCAGTGCTCTATCTGGATGACCTGGCCAGCTACAATAAGCAGGAAGGCCTGGCCCTGAGTGACGAAGAAATCGACTATCTGAATGATGTGAGCAAGCAGCTCGGCCGCAAGCTCACGGATGGAGAGGTATTCGGCTTTTCTCAGGTAAACTCTGAGCACTGTCGACACAAGATCTTCAACGGTATTTTTATCATTGACGGACAGGAAATGCCCTCCTCACTTTTTAAGCTGATTAAGAAGACTTCGCAGGAGCACCCCAACAGACTTGTTTCTGCTTACAAAGACAATGTAGCCTTTGTAGATGGCCCCAGAGTGGAACAGTTCGCCCAAAAGACTCAGGACAAAGCGGACTGGTTTGAGACCAAAGACTTTGACTCAGTTATTTCTCTGAAAGCGGAGACCCACAACTTCCCTACTACGGTTGAGCCATTTAACGGAGCAGCTACCGGTTCGGGTGGTGAAATTCGCGATAGAATGGCGGGAGGAAAAGGCTCCATGCCGCTCGCAGGTACCGCTGTTTATATGACCTCTTATTCCAGACTGGAAGAAAGCCGTAGCTGGGAAGAGAATATGCCTGAGCGTAAATGGCTCTATCAGACGCCAATGGACATTCTGATCAAAGCTTCGAATGGAGCCAGTGACTTTGGGAATAAATTCGGTCAGCCGCTTATCAGTGGATCCGTACTCACCTTTGAGCATGAAGAAGCAGGCAAGAAACATGGCTTTGATAAGGTAATTATGATGGCAGGCGGTATCGGTTATGCCAAGAAAACCGATGCCCTGAAAGATACGCCTGACACCGGTGACAAAATTGTGGTGATGGGTGGTGATAACTATCGCATTGGTATGGGTGGTGGAGCCGTATCTTCTGTGGCTACCGGAGAATTCTCCTCAGGTATAGAACTCAATGCCATTCAGCGTTCCAATCCCGAAATGCAAAAGCGGGTGTACAATGCCGTAAGGGCCATGGCTGAATCTGAAAACAATCCGGTTGTTTCCATTCACGACCATGGAGCAGGTGGTCACCTTAACTGCCTCTCAGAGCTGGTGGAAGAAACTGGCGGCACTATAGATGTGAATCAACTCCCTGTAGGCGACCCTACGCTGTCTGACAAAGAGATTATCGGTAACGAGTCTCAAGAACGCATGGGCATGGTGATGAAGGAAAAAGACATTGAGTTTCTTAAAAGAGTAGCCCAACGCGAGAGGGCTCCCATCTATGTAGTTGGTGAAACCACTGGAGATCATCACTTCAAGTTTGAGAATGCCAAAACAGAGGAACACCCCATCAATTGGGAACTGGCCCATATGTTCGGTTCTTCTCCAAAAACCGTTTTAGAAGACAAATCCAAAGAGAATCAATTCTCGGAGATTGGCTATGATCTCACCAAATTGCAACACTACCTCAATGCTGTTTTACAACTGGAAGCCGTGGCCTGTAAAGACTGGCTTACCAATAAGGTAGATCGCTGCGTAACCGGTCGTGTTGCCAAGCAGCAATGCGCAGGTCCTCTGCAGCTACCGCTCAACAATGTGGGGGTGATGGCCCTCGACTACAGGGGCGAAAAAGGCATTGCCACCACCATTGGCCATGCTCCTGTATCAGCCCTGGCCGACCCCGTGGCCGGCTCTCAACTTTCGATAGCCGAGTCGTTGACGAACATTGTCTTTGCTCCTGTTGAAGGCGGTATCAAAGGTATTTCACTCAGTGCCAACTGGATGTGGCCTGCGAAAAATGAAGGTGAGAACGCAAGACTTTACAAAGCGGTAGAGGCAGTAAGTGACTTCGCCTGTGCTCTGGGTATCAACATTCCTACGGGTAAAGACTCCATGTCAATGACCCAGAAATATGAGGATGACGTGGTATACTCTCCGGGTACGGTAATTATTTCTGCCGTGGGTGAAGTGACAGACCTCAAAAAAGTCGTAGAACCCGTACTTCAACCAGATTTTGACTCTACACTCCTATATATTGACCTGTCTGACGGTGCTTTTAACCTGGGCGGCAGCTCCTTCGCTCAGATAATCGGTAAGGTAGGAACCAGTGCTCCGACCATTGACGATAGCGACCGCTTCGCTAAGTCTTTTGATCTGGTACAAGCACTCATTGAAGAAGGAAAGATTCTGGCAGGCCATGATGTATCTGCCGGTGGTTTGATTACAGCTTTACTGGAAATGACCTTCTCTCAGCCTGAGTTGGGCATAGCCGCCAACCTCAAAGGTTTTAATGTAGAGGACGATGTGGCTACATTCTTCTCCGAACAGCCAGCCCTGGTACTACAAGTAAACGCTGAGGCACTGGAAGATGTAAAAAGCAGACTCACCATTGCCGGTGCACGCTTTGCTGAGATAGGCAACCCTATAGGAGAGTCCATACTCTCTATTCGCACCAATACCCAGAGCTATCTGCTGGATATCGCCAGCCTGAGAGATACCTGGTACAAAACCTCTTACCTGCTTGATCAAAAACAGTCAGGTGAGGCGCTGGCGCAGGAGCGTTTTGATAACTACAAACATCAGCCTTTGTCTTTCACCTTCCCTGAAGGTTTCAAAGGACAATATGCCGCCCTGGGCCTCGACCCGGATCGCAAGACCGCTACGGGTATCAAAGGAGCCATTATTCGTGAGAAAGGTGTGAATGGCGACAGGGAGATGGCCTATGCCATGCACCTCGCTGGCTTTGATGTAAAAGACATACATATGACTGACCTGATCTCCGGAGCGGAAGATCTCAGCGATGTCAACTTTATCGCCTTTGTTGGCGGTTTCTCTAACTCTGATGTATTAGGCTCTGCCAAAGGCTGGGCAGGCGCTTTCCTTTACAATGAAAAAGCCAAAGCGGCACTTGATAACTTCTATGCCCGTGAGGATACTATCTCTTTGGGTATTTGTAATGGTTGTCAGCTGATGGGTGAATTAGGGTTGCTCTATCCTGAGCACGACACGCACCCAAAACTGGATCATAATGTTGCCCATAAGTTTGAATCAGGCTTTGTAAATGTGACCATCCCTGAAAACAGCTCGGTTATGCTTAGCGGATTGGCCGGTACCCGACTTGGAATTTGGGTAGCCCATGGTGAAGGTCGTTTCAGACTGCCTGAAGCTGAGGGTGAGTACCATGTAATTGCCAAGTACAGCCATGAGGCTTACCCGGCATCTCCCAATGGCTCTGACTACCATGTAGCAGGCCTTGCCAGCAAGGACGGTCGCCATCTGGCCATTATGCCTCACTTTGAGCGTTCAGTCTTCCCATGGAACTGGGGTAATTACCCTGCTGAGCACAAAGCAGATGTGCTGAGCCCCTGGGTCAAAGCCTTTGTGAATGCACGGGATTGGGTGGCTGAGAGGGTTTGATTTTTGAGACTTTAGATCTTAGATATCAGACAAAAGAAAGGTCGCAGCGGATGCCGCGACCAGTTTGGAAGTTTATTGGTACTAATTGACTAGCCTTAGCATTTCGTTCAGACCGGTCTAAGATGTAAATTGATAGCTACTAATCCTAAGACGGGTTAACTGAAACAATGAATGGATCGAATGTCATAAGGTGTTTCCCATTCAGCAACAATACCATGCTATATTGTGCATTAGTAGCTGCTTGATTGACATGGCCTCCCCAAACACTTCCATCAAACTGAGGATATGGTGCCGGGTTGATAAGATCAGGAATAGTTGTACCAATGCTTGTGAATGAATGAATTGCTACATCCTGAGTCGGATCAATTGAAACAACCCGCCAAACAATCGTGTCACCATTGGTAACATGGGTCACGAGTTCATTGGTACCTTCAGAATGATTCTGAGTACCACTACTATCATTGCTATCCATCATGAAAACATATGGAGGTAAATTGTTGTTGTTAATCGCTGCTGAAACGTTAACTGCGACTAGAATATTGACTTGTGCCATTTGATTTTACTTTTAATCTACCTACTCTAAAAGGCTTTTCGGTTTCCGCCTTTCGCATAACTCGCGAAAAAAGTTCGTTTTTTATAGTGAGTTCTGCTCCACTTCAAATATTCGATAGCACTAAGTTGATAATCAGACCACTAGAATTTGAGAGCAGAAATGCGGAAAAAAGAAAAAGGCGTAGAAATACTTAGGTAAGATTTTGAATTGTTAATCTGCTGATGATGAGACAGCTGCAGCAATACAATGGGTCCCGGTTTTTACGGATGAGAGGCAAAGAGGGTATGAATATGCAGATTTTAGATAAAAAAAAATGTCGCAGCGGGTGCTGCGACATTTCTTAAATTCAAAAGTATTTATTTTGTATTCTTCGCTACATTTGGCCCCATGCTAGAATTTGTAACTAACCTGCAAAAACTTACGTAAGGGCCATTAACGGGTGCTTCAGCACCACGGGCACAATGCCAACCAGTACCCCATGGAAGCCCTGTGTCCCACTCATTACCGTTAGTGTCCCAAGTCCATTTTGCCAAATCAGTATTAGCGGGTTTTTCAGGAAAACTGTTTCCATTGTATACAAAAATCTGTCCTTGCTGATCGCGAAAAGGAGAATTTGTACTCCATTTAAGCCATAAATTACCGTGGTTTTCGTAGGCCTCTAGAGACCATTCAAAATTATCTGTCATTTCTTAATATTTGTTATGCTTCACCTACTCTTAAGGCTTTTCGGTTTCCGCCTCTGTGATTAACCCCACAAAATGGCTCGTTTTTTAAAGTGGGTCCTGCTCCACTTAACTATCGATTTCTTTAAGCGATTATGCTTTCCAGGCATTCGATTAGCACTTGCCAAAAGTCTGATTGACCACTGTAACTCCTCCAATCTCGACAGATACACGAACACCCGTAGGAATACCCCAGGTAGTGCAAATATTGAGACATGCTTTTCCTGCAGTACCATTGGGAATAGAAAGAGGAATGCTAATGCACTTTGAACCAAGGCCAAGAGGTAAATTGACACATACATGGTTATTCTCTACCGTAACAGAAACACATTGAGCAAAAAGGCTAATTTCACCACCATGTGTTAAATCAAATTCTGTGCTTTTTGCGATTGCAGAAGTGCGTTGTCTGTTTCTTTCAGCAGCCTCTAATGCATCAGAAATTGCTTTTTCATCAAATGAATAATACTTAGACATAATATTAAATCAGTTTTATCACCTACTCTTAAGGCTTTTCGGTTTCCGCCTCTGCGATCGACCCCACAGAAGGATTCGTTTTTTAAAGTGGGTTCTGCTCCACTTGCTCTACTCTTTATCGGATTTTCGAGAAACTCCGGTCGTTGATATACCTTATTGACATACCAAAATTGTCTTATTTAAAACCCAATAAATCGTATAGAATCAGCTATAGCATTGCATCTTGATGCATAAGGTGATTTCGTAACCAAGACAGGAATTCTTCTTTACGATTTTGGTGCCTGTAAGCGGAGGGAGAGGTATGAAATATCAGCTTAAAGGCACGACTTAGATGAGCCTGGTCAAAAAAACCAGCCTTATGGGCGATCTCTCCAATTAGTCGACAGGTACTACTTAATAGCTCGGCCGCATACAATAGACGTAAGTATAGTAATAGCCTCATGGGAGTCACTTGCAAATGTGTTTTAAGATCGCGCAGTAACTGTGAAGGGCCAATACAAAGCCTGTCTGCCAAATAGTTCAGGGATAGGTCTTCATTTCCGATATCGGCTAATACAATTTGGAAAAGGCTGGTAATTCTTGGGTGCTGAGGCAGCATTCGTTCCAGTCCCTGTACCATTAGAGGTGTAGGAGGCATGGTCCAGGAGACTCTGGTATTTTCGAAATTCGATCCTGCCGGAGCATAGTCGGAAGGACTACATTTGAACTCTTTATTAAATGCCCTCCAAAATGAAGGATAGTTTTGAAAGCCTGTCATAATGGCAATGTTCTTTACAGGTTGACCACCCTTCCTTAGCAATTCCAGTGCAAGACTGAGTCGTTTATAAAGGATATACTTACCAGGAGAACGCCCAAGAAGGTAGGTTGATTTACGTGTAAGTTGTGCCCGGCTTAGCTTTAACACATTCGCCAATACCGCTACGTCAAACTGAGGATCGTTCAATCTTCTTAAGACCGTAACTTCCAGCTTTTCAAGAAAATCTTTATCAGCACTCGAGCATACGGCTCTGATCACCAAATTTGGTGCTGTTTGAATTGGTAACATGGATTGAGGTTTTGAAGCGACCCGGGCAGGCTGTTCTATTCCAATTCCTCATTTAAAAGGGGGCAATAGTCAAGTAGGGCAAAATCCTGCCTGAGAATCGCCTGACTAAATCAGTAAGGGTGAGAGATGAGGTGCAGACTGATTTTAAGGAGAAATTGAACCTTAGTGCGGTAGACCAGGGTCGCAGGTTGAAATTTACTATTGGGATATATCCCTGATTCTTATCAGAATCGGCTTCTTAGAGCCAGGAATAAGACCATTCCTCAATCTCTTCATAGATCTCAAAAACCGAAATCCAATCAGGAGGACAAGCCCCCGGTTCATCAAAGTTTTGAGAGTTCAGAGTATGATTTTCCCATGTAATCAGCGAAGGTTCATTGTTATCAATGGCTTTCCGGAGTTTTGGTACATCGTACTGGTCCTGAAAAGCAAGGCGTCTTGGCAAGTACGGGGAGTTGTTAAGTTTTCGACCCTTTGAAGGTTCAGATATCAGAGTTCTCTTTGTTTTGGCAGACATACTATATGAAATGTAGTTTTGCCTACTCTCTTGGCTTTTCAGCTGCCGCCTCTATCTTTTCCTGATAGAAAGGATTAATATTATTTTCATTTCCTTTTATCTGTAATTCAATATTTTTAAATAAAATTAACAATATTGATTACTAATAAATTACATTTCAATTTGACTCGTATCGACTCTGGAAAATTGTATGAGATCGGCTAGTGACTAACCAAATGTCGCATAGAGCGACTCTGTATGACTGTCGGTAGTAGCCATTGTATTTAGGAGGGCCATAACCAAATCCGAAAATTTGAAATGCTATAAACGAAAACACCTCCCGGCTATGAGCCAAGAGGTGTTTTGTATAGCTACGTTTATAGACGAAGGGGCAAAACTAATTCTGCTGCCCAAGCCAAAGCACATCCGGAGCCCCACCAATTGCTATGTAGACATCAATATCTCCATCCCTATCAAAGTCACCAGAGGTAAGTCCTCCGCTATTGGAACTCCCAAAAGGCTGACTACTATGGGTGAAGTTACCATTCCCCCCATTCCACCATAGTGTATGAGGTTGACCGTTTCCTGTTACGGTAAGTGCATCAAGATCTCCGTCAAGGTCAAAGTCCACCAGAATTACATCGTTAATCTTGCTATTCCCCAGGCCCTGCCCGCTTACTGTAAAGGTTCCGGTTCCATCGTTGAACCAGATTTTGATAGGCTCCTGATCGGTTCCTACAAAAGCATCTAAGTCTGAATCTCCATCCAGGTCGGCTAAAACGACTTCCAAACTTTTGTCATTACCAACTGATTGTCCACCATCAGTAAAGTTCGCAGCACCATCATTAAAGAATACCAGATCTGGTCTTCCTACAGTAGGCCCTGAGTTAGCAACGAAAACATCCAGATTTCCATCACCGTTCAAATCTCCGAGGGATACATCGGAGGCTTCCAGGCTTCCCGTTATTTGTGCTACTTCCGTAAATACACCATTTCCATCATTCAATAGAATTGGCAGGTTGTAGTAATCCACTATAATGGCATCCAAATCACCATCGTTGTCGAGATCTCCCAATTCCACACCATTAGTGGCTACGTTACCAAAGGCCTGACCGGAGTCGGTGAAATTTCCAGCTCCATCATTCAACCAAACTGTGTTGGGCTGTTCACTCCAGTTTGTAATAAATGCATCCAGATCACCATCACCGTCAAAATCCCCCAGTTCCACATCAGTGGAGGGAAATGTACCTACAGGTTTTATCTCAGGGTAACTTCCCGTACCGTCATTGATCAGTACTTCCGTCACCTGGCTGTTAGTTCTGGTAATAAAAAGGTCGTCATACCCGTCACCGTTCAAATCACCGGATTTAACGCTGGCCGCACTAAGGTTACTGAAGACTTCACCACTATTTATAAAACTGAGGCTGGGCATCGGAACTACACTCTGAAGCACAACCTCCAACGGATCATTAGCAAATGCCTTTAAGCCTGCATTGGTATAGTCCTCAGATACGCTAAAACCAGCTTTTTCTATCACGAGCCTGTAGTCAACTCCGTCTTCCACCGCAATAGCATTCGTAGAGTCACCCAATTGGCCATTATAGAGGTCATTCTGTGTACCCTGTTCATAAATAGTCAGTGCAGCCGTGGTGGGTACGAGCTTTTGAGCCGTTTCATCGTAAGCAAAAGCAGTGATCAAAAAGCTGAAATGCTCAACAATATTAAATTGGAAAGTAGCGTAACCAAAGGCGTCTGGCGTAAATTCCTCCGTATCAATTACCTCTGGCACCACCTGTGTGGTCTGGTCAGTTGTAATAATAAAATCAATGGGCAGCGGATCATTTACAAGGTGAGCATATTCTGAACCCTCTATGGGGGTTGCATAAATCACCTCACCCTGATCGTTCAACACCAAAAATTCGGTTAGCTGATAGTTACCCGGGTTCAGCGACAATGGCTCTCCTGCCAGTGTACCGGAGAAATTGAAGAGTTCAATTTGCTCCTGGTCATAAACTACATTCCCCTGATCATCCTCAATAGTCACTATCAGGCTTCGTGCATCTTCGTATGCTTCAGCTCCAGCGGCATTACCCCGGTTTCCCTCATCAGGATCATTGAGGCTAAATTGTACTGCTCCGGGTACCTGCTCATCCGGATTTCCTTCATTGTCTTGACAGCCATAAAGGCATAATAGAGCGACCATAATCAGGCCGCAGGTTTTAGTAATCGTCTTCATCGTGTTCTTAGATTTTGGTGAGTAAATGCAGGATGAGAGGTGTAATTACCTTCCCTCCATCAATTAAAAAATTGACCAAAGATTACGGGCCCTTCTTCGGTCTCAAAGAACTTTGATAAGGCTAAGTTGAGGGATACAATGAACAGATTTATGAGCTGAAATGCCCAAATCAAAAAACAGGTAGAAATACTCACAATCAAGAAGAAATTACCCCAGCAACTTTTACAGCTTATTCCTTAACTTCAGTCTGATCTTAGAAAATTTAAGTCTGAGACAACCTATAACCAAACACAGTAAAAATGAGACCATCAAACCCAAAATGGCCCAAAACTACCAAGGCCTACAAACAGCTCAAAAAACAGATAGAAAAAGATGAAAAATTTGCCAGGGCACTGGAAGTGTCCTTGCTGGTAGCACAGCAAAAAGCCTGGAGCCAGCTGAATCCGGATTTATACCATGCCCTGGATGATGAATTTGGTGGTGGTGGTCAGGGCTGGCCCGACTCTCCCCAGGCCTATCTGGACTACGTAGAAAAGTACCTGGTGCTGGTACCCAATGAGGAAGACGATCCTGACTACCCTGAAGCCTGGACCAGCAATGACGAACAAAACGGCTATAATCAAAAAGTCTATGATTTACTATGCCAATTCTATTTCCTGGTAGATCAGCCGGCACCCACCATTGAAGGAACACTGCAGAATTACAAAAACGGCAACTTTAAGTTCTCAGATTGGCTGGACCAGTTTGCCATAGCTTGGGGGAAATTCCTTAACACCGATGAATCACTTACCACCAGAACATTGGCCTCCTTTATTGCCGACCCCATGTATAACATGGACTGGTATATTGATGGTGCCAAACACTGGAAATCATTTAATCAATTCTTTTACCGTGAATTCAATGGAGCTGATAAAAAGACAGGGCGTAGTCCTCTCCGGCCCATTGGAGAACCTGGGAATAACAATGCCATTGTATCTCCGGCAGATTGTACCTACAAAATGGAATACCCGATCAATGAAAAGGGAGATGTGCTGGGCATCAACGGTAAGCCCACGAGCCTGAAACTTAAGAATACCCACTCGGTATATACCGTAGCAGAGCTATTAGATGACAAGAAGCTGGCAAAGCACTTTCATGGCGGCACCTTTGTACATTACTTCCTCAGCCCTTTTGATTACCATAGATTTCACTCTCCGGTAGATGGTAAGGTAATGGAATGCCGTAAAGTGAGAGGCAAAGTATACCTGGATGTAAACCTTACTGGCGATGGGCAATTTGATGCACCCGACAGCTCTGAGGGAGGCTATGAATTTCAACAGGCACGTGGCGTATTTGTGGTAGATGCCGGTAAACCTTTGGGTATGGTAGCGGCTATTCCCATAGGTATGGCCCAGGTTTCTGGCGTAGACATGTACACTAAAAAGCTGGAAGGAAAGCATGTTCAGAAGGGTGACGAGTTCGGGAAGTTTATGTTTGGAGGATCTGATATTATCCTGCTCTTCCAGAAAAACCCGCATCTCTACTTATGGAAGAAAGACCCCTCGCATAACCCTATCCATTTTCAATACGGCCAGGTAAGTGCTTATTGGGATGTGAATAAGCAGATTTAGAAACAACAAAGCCCGCAGAGAATGATCTTTGCGGGCTTTTTCTAATCAACTGTTTGTATTGGTCGCCCAAACGGCAACAGGTTGGTAAATAACCACATTACCATCGTCTTGTACAATCAGATAGGCACCGTTCTTTCCAGCCGTATTACTAGCCCATAATACTTCACGATCGTTATAACCATAAAGTACACAGTTGCCATCCTCTTGCATCACACACTCTTTCGCAGCACGTCCTGCCGTGTTTGTTGCCCATAGATATCCTTCACTATTATAAAGCACCAGGTTTCCATCGTCTTGCAAGATAAGTCGGTACTTTCCATTCTGTGATTTGAGCTGCTTACCTCTCTCAAGTAGCTGCCCAGGTAATAATCTGTCCATGATATTTGTTTTTCATCCCCTACTCTCTAAGGCTTTTTCGCAACCGCTAAAGCTTTTAGCGAACGCGGTCGATTTCCGCCTCCCGAGGATAACCTCTCGGGAAAGGCCGTTTTTTTAAGTGGGTTCTGCTCCACTTTTCAAGCCGGGTTAGACATAATTGCTTAATTCCGAACTGAATTTCACATTGAATTTATAGATGTATGTCCAGTGTTTATTTCCATAAACAGCCAAGGTCGATACGCCCATTGAAAAGGTGTTGAAGTGTCAGAATAGTAAAACCATCGACCTTTAGCTTTGCCGTAGGTTTAATACCAGCACAATCCCATTTACTCAGGGAGATCATAAGGCCTGAATCCTCTCCAAGATTTCCAGGAATCTCGATTTGGGTATGAAAGTCTTCGCAAAGTTTGAATGGACAATACCAATTTTCACCCTCATACTGAACATTCAAAAAGTGTATGCCAGGTGTTATAATCCATTGAATCTTACCAATAGTCAGTTTTAGAGGCTTTGCATTAAACTCTAATTGTTTCTCCCAACAGATCGCACTCGGAAACGAGGGTCCCTGGTTCACATCATTTTTGTTTTCTTTTTTAGACATGTTTGAATTTTTAATTTCCTACTCTCTAAGGCTTTTTCGCAACCGCTAAAGCTTTTAGCGAACGCGGTCGGTTTCCGCCTCCCGAGGATAACCTCTCGGGAAAGGTCGTTTATTTAAGTGGGTTCTGCTCCACTTTCAAAGTCTTTCGTTCGGCCTCTGGCCGAAGCCATAGCAGTTACTCACGCCATGGTCCTGTACTTAGAGCAACAAAGCAAAAGGGCCTTTTCAGATGGCATCCGGCAACATTTTGAATAGACACCTCAAATGAATTTTTGCTTCGCTTGCTCAATGAAATAATGGGCGGACTACACTCTTTCTCAGAGGAATCACAGCTCAGGAGGACAATAGGTGCTGACTTAAAAAAACCACTTCTGCACTCTACGGAATAGGTTTTTTTCCCCTCTTTATAACTACTCTTAAAATTTTCACCGTTGACAGGGTTACCATCCCTTCCTACTCTCCCAACAATTGCTTTACGGGCATTATTTTCCATTTTTATTCAGGGTTATTGTTTTTAAATCTCTGCTCTTTTCAATAGCCAGCGGCAAAGGGCTAATGCTCTACACAGGCATGATTAAAAAGTCAGTCCCGTTTTTTTCAAGTGGGTTCTGCTCCACCTCTATTAGTTTTTCTGATACTAATTTGAGCAAGGGATAAGAGTATTGTTAGAGGTAGATCACCCTAAAAGTGAATAGGGCTAAATCGCTCTTTCAGATTTTGATATAAAAACAAAAAGACCGTAGTGAAACACTACCGTCTTTTCCAAGAGTTTCGGACAAACTAAAGAGACTCCCGGTCAGGCCGGGAGTGACATTTCTTACTCCGGCAAAAAACCCTTGCGTACCGCTTCCATAATCAGCTTGGCGGTATTATGTACATTAAACTTCTGTAAGAGGCTGGTGCGATGCCCATCTACTGTACGGGTGCTGATAAAAAGCTTCTCTCCGATCTCCTTATTCGAGAGTCCCTCTGCGATCAGCTCCAACACCTGCTGCTCTCTACGACTGAGCACAATCTCCTGCCCCAGTTTGGGAGGAGTTTTGGTCTTACGCTTCAGTCCTCCGAGCAATGCCTGGGAGGTACGGTCATTATAATACATTCCGTACTGGTAGACAGTGATAATGGCCTTCTTGAGTTCCTCCCGGTTGGTATCCTTTAGCAGATAGCCATTCACGCCCAATTCCATCAGGTAGGCGATCATACGCTCTTCTTTGTGCATGGTCAGTACCAATACCCGAAGCTCAGGATAGAGATCATGCACTCGTTGATAAGTTTCAATGCCGTTCATATCCGGCATATCCAGATCCAGTAGGAGTACATCCGGCATTTGGGTTTTTAGCCTTTCCAATAGTGCCGCACCACTACCTACATCAAAAATCAGTTCTATTTCTTCTACCCGGGAGAGTAGTAAATCTATGCCTTCTCTGAACAATGCATGATCGTCCACCAGGGCTGTTGTTATAATTTTCATCTTTTGTTTATGTCAATGGTTACCTGTATCCCTCCTCTGGAAGGACTTTCGATAGTAAAATGCCCGTTCAGAGCATTAATTCGGCTTTCCATATTCTTTAAGCCGAGGCCTTTGGGAGTATCACCATTTTCAGGCAATCCCCGGCCGTTATCCTGGTATGACAGGAAAAAGCGATGTGGCAGGGAACTCATTTCCAGGGCTGCTTCAGTGGCCTTTGCATGACGAATGGTGTTGGTTAGTAACTCCTGCACCACGCGGTAGATATTCAATTCATCCTGCTGTGCCAGTCGATAGTCATAAGCAGTATTAACATTGACCTTTAACTCGCCAGTTTCCTCCAGCTTGTGCGCCAGGTCTGCTATGGCTTCTGCAAGCCCCAGGGTTTCCAACACCACGGGCCTCAGGTCAGCACTTACCCGCCTTACCGACTCCACTGTATCTCCCAAAAGCTGATCAATCTTTTGGCTGGCAATGACCTTACCCTCCTCATCCTCCTCCTGCCAGTACCGTACATAGAGCCGCGTGGTAGAAAGCATCACACCTACCCCATCATGCAGCTCACGACCGATACGGTCCCGCTCTACTTCCTGGCTTTCGATCGTAGCCTGTAGTAATTCCAACTGATGAGCTTCTTCCGCTTGCTTATGCTTACGTTCCTGCCTTAGGAGCTTTCGCTGATATACCACCACAAAGAGCACAATGACCAGGGTAAGAAAAAACATCCCGATCATTCCCACCACCAAGGCATTGATATCTGCTGCTACTCCGGCTTCATCCATAAGGCTATATTAAAGCAGAGATAGTGAATGATATTTAAGAGAGTATTCAGTGTGAATAGACTTGATGCATTCTCAAAATGCAACGATATCAACCAATCAAGGAAAGTGAACATTACAAAGATGCTGGAAAAGTAAATCAACACTCCTATGCTAATCCAAAACATAGCACTCCGTTCAATTCGCTGATACGCCATCCGATTCAAGGCTATGAAGAAAAACCCAACAGACAAGGTTATCATGATGATACAAGAAACGATGATCACATTGGTGTTTGGAGTTGTTAGAGGTTGCCAAAAAAGCACATTCATCAAGGCATAGATTGCCATGACTGGAATACTGATTTTAAGAAACGGGGCTAACCTAGTTTTGGCATTGGCATTGGAGAAGATCAATGCCAAAAGGCAATACTCCAGTACAGCATAAACATGGAAGGTTGGATATGTGTTTTCGCTAAGAATTTCAACGAAGTAAGGGGCTATTTCAGTCAAGAAGGCAATTACTAATAGCCAGGTTAATAGCTTTTGTATACGCCCCAAACTAGCATATCTCCATATACCTGAAAAGCCCCCTATGAATATCAATCCAATTGGAATCCAGGATATTAATTGGACAACTTCTTGATTAATCATTTCCAATTAAATGGCTCTCAGTCCGGGCAATTAGTCGGACATGGATGGATGTATTCTACGCCTCCAAAGACTAATTTAATCCAGCGAATGATCGATGTTATACCTGAACTAGGCCGCAGTACAAACGTGGGAGCAAATATATAAGGGTAATAGTTTCTCAAACCTTGTGGTTTAACGCCTAGATAAATGTCGAGCGCTCCGCTTTTAAACCTGCCGTTCTCAATTAACATATTAAAGGTGATGAAATTAGAACTTATAGTGCTACTAAAATAATAACCTTCTAATATTGGCGGGTCCACATGATTCTTCATGAAGACTTGATATAAGTCAGGATGAGGGTAATCGGTCCAGTCTCTCATAAACCCCTTCCTCTCGACTAGTGTAACAATTTTCTCGGATAGAAGAGCCAATGCACTAACCTTAAGCGTTGTAGCTTCTATTGGAAAATCATAATGGTTCTCGCTTCCTTTTATCAATACCCTCAAAACAGGACGAAAATCTGATTTATCTGGTTCTCTCTCCTGCCTTAAAGCCATCGTTAAGAAAAAAGCGCTAATGCTTTCCCCGGATGGGATCTGTTCATTAATAAGTTTAGAGTCAATGCTCAAAAACTGAACACGCCTTCTTTTATCAATTTCTAGATTTTTGTTTCTTATATAGAAAGCTTCATTCAACTGACTATATGATGCTTTTTCCCAATTAGGTTCATATGATTCATCACTCATAACAAATAATTTAATAGATTAAAGGTTTATCTCACAGTAAAAGCACCATTACTTCTACTTATATTTTTATCTCATGACAAATGAATTAATAAATTATTAGTCAGGTTTAAATAAATAAACCAGAACAAGGAGATAATCAGCGGGTGCAAACAGGTGAATTAGCGGGGTTCTAAAACAATAAATCAGACCATAGATATTAGACAAAAGACGAGCGAGAGTCGTTGTTTTAAAGCAGCCAAGCCCTTAACTTAATCACCGATGCCCCGCCCCACCTACCATGTATATGTTATAGAGCTTTCTAAGAGAGTATACTCTGAAAACCGTAAGTTCCGGGAGGCGAATCCTCAGTTTAACGGGGTGCTGGAATGCCTCTATGTGGGTATGACCAGCAAAACGCCCCAGGAACGATTTAAGCAGCATAAAACAGGAGCATTGAGCAAAAAAGGGCATAAAATCTCAGCGAACATTGTGGAGAAGTATGGCCTGTATTTACGCCCAAGCTTGTATAACCATATTGATCCATTTATCACGCGGGCTGCTGCACTAAAAATGGAAAAGCAGCTGACCCTGGAGTTGAGGAGGAAAAGGTATGCTGTGTGGTCTAATTAGCTATTGTAAGACTTAAGACGGTAGATTTTAGATTTTAGACGAGATGTATGTCTCTGATATAGGTTGAACACAACTGTGGAGAAGTAAAGACTAACATCAAACAACAACCAGCCATATCAGGAAATCTGTTAACGAGTGGTCAGATGATAGATTTCAGACCATAGCAATGGATAAAAAGACTTAGATCACTGATCTTTCTTATGAAGTCCGCGTATCTATTGTTTTAGAGAAATCATCATGGATATCTATATCATCACCGGACCACCCTACTCAGGCAAGGGAACCCAATCGGAGATTTTAACACGGGAACTTCAACTAAAGCATATTTCAACAGGCGATCGCTGCAGACTGGAACAGGAGCAACAAACAGCAATCGGGCTTGTTATGGCCGAATACCATAGGAAAGGCGATCTGGTACCTGATAGTATAATGAAATCGCTATTCGGACAGATTCTGGATGAAAACATTGAGGAAATCGGAATTATTCTGGATGGATACCCAAGAACAACTGCTCAGGTAGATACTCTTCTGGAACTCGTAAGAGAAAAAGGGCTCAGGATTAAAAGAGTGTTAAACATCGAAGTGCCCAGAGCTGAACTTATGAAACGGGCCATGGAGAGAGCCAGCACATCTGACCGGGAAGATGATAAAGCCCCGGCCACTCACATCAAGCGCATAGAGATATTTGAGGCCACGACAAAACCTGCTATAGCCTATATGAAAGAAAAACTGAGGGTAGATACTTTTAATGGCATGGGGACTATTGAGGAAACATCCAGACTTATCAGAAAGTCATTTAACCAATAGGCAAGGACAGGAACAGTATCACCTGCCCCATCCTTATCATTAACTGTGAATCTACCTATCTGCTCAATCATTGCCCTACCAGTCTGCTTGATCAGAAAAACATGCTGTTCATTACTGTGGACAAATCATTGTAGATGATATAGATGGAAAACAAATCGAATACTGCATGAGCAATCATCACCATCCATAAATTTCGCTTGTTCACCAGGTACATGGTGCCGTAAATCATACCCACAAGGATGGATTGTACTACACCAAACCCGCCCTGGTAAATATGTGGGAGACCAAAAATCAGACTCCCGATGATGACCATCAACACCAGGGAGGTTTTACTACTACCAAACCAGCCTTCTGCCTGCCGGTATAGAAAGCCTCTGAAAATTAATTCTTCACTAAAGCCTCCTACCACAATTACATATATGGAGAATAAGAGGGCATTAGTCAGGTTGCCCTTTAAAAAACTGAAGGGTGAGTTGGCAGCAGGCACGGAACCCAGTGCCGGCATTACCAGACTGACAAAAACAAACTTGATCAGCAGGCCCAGGAACACTCCTAGCATAATGGTTCTGATAAGGCTTTCAGGTTTATAGAGACCGAGTGATTTGAAAGTACTTTTTGTAAGCTTCCTCCACCAGAGGACTAAACCGGCACCAACAATAGCGACTCCTAATCCGGAAAGTATGATAAAAATGGAAGACCCGATCTGACCTGCCCGGTTGTCTGTCAGCACTGATTTGATTCTTTTAGAATTCATGATTTTTAATTTTTAAAGCATTGCGAACAGCCATGAGAAAATGCGCTGTTTATGCTGTCAAAATTAGGCTCAGTGCGGCCTGGGTGCTTCCGACATCCCTCGGACATCATGGCGACATCTTTATGACATCTAGATAAATGAGGGGATACGAGGGTATATTTCGCTGATTTCCTGCTTCAGCAAGAGAGAGGTCTTCAGGGTTTTGTAGACATTATAGATCACAAGAAAAGCAAATACAATCCAGGTCAAAGGAGCTCTGCCTGTGTCAAATTGTTCTATTAACACATAGTGAAGCATAGGTACCAGGATGAAACAAAGCGTAGCAGCGATAGACCAGAGAAGTTGAAAGTTGAGGATTCTCTTCCCCATTTCTTTGATCTCAGTGTTCTGCTGATGCTTCCTCCATTGCAGAAAAGGTATGATCAGATTGCCGTAGGGAAGTACCAGCCCCGGCAAAGCACTGAGGTTCATCTTGTTCACTAACTCAAAGGGACTCTCACTTGCTGTTTTCTCGTTTATCAGGTTTTCGACACTTGTGTCCAGCACACCGGCCAGAAGTGCCAGCGTATGGCCTGTAGGAGAAGTAGCCCCGGATTCGATCCGCTGCACCGTTCTGATGGATACACCAGCTTCCTCAGCCAGTCTCTCCTGGGAGTAGCCTTTGTTCTTTCTAAGGTTAATAATATTGGTTCCCGAGCTCATTGCAGCAATTAAAGTTATAACAAATTCAGATAGCTACCATGCCCCAAGGCCGTTCAGCCAGGCACACACCCATTGACTCAGAAGCTTATAGCCAACCGACAAATATTGCCTTTCATGCAGCGTCAAACATTTCGATTTATCATAAACAAAAAGCCATGAAGTCCATCACTTACATTCTTCTCGTTATCGGTATCCTTGGAGTGGCTGCCTCTGTTTTCAATATGATTCACGACTGGTCTTTGTCAGGCATGGGCACCCTTTTTCCATCTGCCGCATTGATTGGTATAGCGCTTTTTAACGATCAGAAAAAAGCTCAGACAACCTGCGACAAGAGCTAGCTGCTAACAACAACCCACCTACTGTTTCGCCTCATAATTGTGTATCTTAGGCTATTATGTGGAGCCTTGGCAAAGAAGTAAACCAGATTGGGGTTCAGACACTTTGTATAGCCCTGTTTATGAGTCTCTCCGGCTGTAGCCAGCTACTTAACAATACAGAGACAAAAACAGATCAACTACACATACGAACCTTTCCATGTACGCAACTAACCGGTCTCGTACATGATCAATCAGGACAGAATACCACAATCAATTTTGTTAACCCCCGTACAGAAACTGTGGATATATACTGGATTGAGCAGGAAGGAACTCACCAAAAGTATTTAAGCCTCGCTCCTGGTAAATCACAGGTGCAACCTACCTTTACTCATCACTATTGGATAGCAAAAACCTCTGATGGCTCCTGCCTTGGCATATATAAAAACCCCTTTGAAACTCAATTGATGGTAGAAATAAGCGAACATACCGGGCAAAAACCTCCTGTATATCAACCTGGTTCCGAACCTCCCTTTTACGGTACTATTTTTCTTGAGCAAAACATTATTGTGGATTCAGACCCAAATGCTTTTATCTCGATTGCGCCTGCCGGCATGGAAATGCGAACCATGTATGACCGCAGGGTTGAAAAATTTATCCAGACTAAAGCTTTTTTGTTTGAAGCGACCTATGCCGATGACCTTACTATTGAGGTACAGGTGAATCAGGAGTTTGAATCCGTTTCAAAAGCACTGCCATACGCCAGAAAGTATGCGCGGGCTGTCGGATTTCTTACCACTGAACTGAGAAAGGATGTCCAAACCATATGGATTCACAAAGGTCTGAAGCTTTTTGGTGGGGGAAATAATAATATCCTTATCCATACAGAGCAGGCTCTGGCCTATGAAAAGGATGGAATTCTTGAAGAAACCCTGGTACACGAAGCATCGCATACCTCATTAGATAGCTATCATGCCCGTAATGAAGATTGGGTGAAAGCACAGACATCAGATATAAGTTTTATATCGACATATGCACGAGACAATCCTCAAAGAGAGGACATCTCTGAGACCTACCTGCTCTATATGGCTTTACGCTTTAAGCCAGATCGTATTTCAGACCAACTGAAAGAGATCATTTTAAAGACTATTCCGAACAGAATCAAGTACTTTGACCAGCAGAGTTTCAGTATGTTTCCAATGACTAAATAGTCATATAACACCTGGGCTTTAGTGTGAGGAACAGGTCAATCTCGTTACTGTACCGCAGATTTTTTTCCTCTCTGGAACAAAACACTTCCGATCCCCCTCTCTCATCTACAACAAATAGTTTCATTTCACAACAAAGCGCTACCATATAAATTGTTAAAAATAAAATAACACAAACAAGAGTCCGATTTTTACTATATTGAGTACTTAACAAAACACACACTTATCTCATCAAATTTTTTAATTATGAAAGATTCTATACCACCTCCACCGGATACCAGTACTCCAATTATCATTGATGGTGGCGGAGAACATGTGCCAGCAGTAGAAGCAGGCCTCGGTCCACTTCTTGGCCTGGTCGGAACCTGGAACAACCCAAACCCTACACAGGGGCCACAATTAGGCTACAACGTTATGCCCTTGCCGCAGAATGACACCCCGGCTAGTGACAATGTGATACTCAAGGACTTCCACTATTATGAAGAGATGACCTTTTCAGCCATTCCCGGTGATGCCGCGAATCGTGGAGGTGATTATCAGCAGAATTGCTGGGTATTGTTCTATGAGCAACGTGTTTACTTTGGCAGCGATGCAGGATCACAGGAAAACACACTGGTACATGCCGAAAACGGTGATTGGCTGCACCTTGTGAATGTGGCTCAGGACAGAGGTGCCATTGAGGACCCTGCCGATCCTATTCCGGATCCAAACCCTATCACACAACCTACTTTCCCGATTGTAAAGCAGGTGTCTGTACCTCATGGTAATTCCATACTGGCTCCCGGTATTTCCACAACACATCCCGGACCTCCACATATCCCGGATGTAAGTACAATCCCTACAGGATCTGTGACTCCGGCACTCTTGTCAATCTATAACGATGGCAACTATGACAGGACCAACCCAATGCTGAATCCCAACATTATATTATGGAATGCACTTGAAGGTAAAACAGTAAAGTCTACTACAGCCTTTACCGTGTCTACCGCGAATGAAGGTGGAGCCGTAACAAACATCATATTTGAGCAGAAAAAAGCCAACGTATCGGCCTTCCATACTACATTTTGGCTGCTCACACTGGAGGATGACAGTACAATGCTCCAGTATTCGCAGACCATGGAAATGGAATTTCATGCCAACCCTGGTGTTACTTTCTACCACATTGATGCGGCATCTATGGTACCTGCAACATAAGTCTGTTGACAGTACATTTATGAAACACTAAAAAGTTTTATAGAATCAAAAAATAAGTCCTGCCCTCATAGCGAGTGGCAGGACTTATTTCTTTGTAGGTATCCCAGCCTGAAATAACCTTACGCAAAAAGTAATATCCGATCAGGAATCAACCCGAAAAAAACCCTGCTCAATCCATTTCTCTTTCCATACAGGCCAAACCTCCTCGAGCTTTCCTGAGTCAAAACCCTGGTTTTTACATAACAATTGTTTTGCCTCAGACACACTCCCCCCCTCTTTGAGATAATTCAAAAAGTAGTATTGACCTGGATTCAGGTCAAATAGGGCTAGTTTATAATTCCGTCTGACCACCGCGCAAAAGGTATCCTGTGCATAGGGCATTCCCGGCTTGTTTCCATTCACAAATTCACTGTAAAACCAGCGAATAGGGAATTGAAAATAGAAGGCGTAAAAAACAGGAATAAGTCTTAGCTCCTCTTCCGGGGTTTGGTCCCCCGCCAGCACAAAGTCCTCATCGGCCTGTTCTTCAAAAATGATCAAAGTGGCATACTCAAAACGTGCCAGCTCAATCATAAAGTCGGGCCATTCTTCCTTTAGGGGGTCATCCTTATCTGGTCTTGTGTCTTCCAGATAATCCGCAAAATGTGCGCCCAGGTTCATCAGATTGTAGCTACTGGAGGGGTATAATTCCAGGTAGTTATCGGCAAACCCACAGAAAAGCTCTTCACCAAGGGCATATTCCAATGCGCTGAACTGCTTGGCCATACAATCGCGCAAACGGGCGATATAGCTTCGCTGGTAAATCGCGAGGTGCTCTCTGGCCGGTAGTCTCTTAGAATCATTGATCACAGATTCTAAACCACCTCCCTGAAATGCGCCAGGTAATACCTGCATAGGATCAACCTCTGTCTGACCATGTGGGTCCAACAGCATTTGCTGCATCCATTGCTGAAAGCTGGACAAGGGTATGTTGGTCGATTCTGCCATCTTTATACTTCCAGCTGATCTCTGGTTTCTGATACCATAAAGTGGATAGGGTTAGAAACTGCCTCCACTACCTGATCTTCTTCTTCCACGGACTTAATACCATTAAAGTCCCCCGACATAAACTCCTTCGCCTTCAATAGCTCCGCATGATATACATCAAAAGCCGGAATGTTGCCATCCCACTCCAATAATGTTGAGGTGCCTCCTGTCCTTTGCCATGCCAGCCTGAAAAGCTCCCAAACATGTTTGGTCACTTCCCTGTCATGTGTATCAATGATATAGTTGCCACAGTTCTGATGTCCTGCCAGGTGCATTTGAACCACCCTGTCAAAAGGTATGCCCTCCAGATACTCCACCGGATCGAAGTCATTATTGAAGGAGGAGACATAAACATTGTTTACATCCAGTAAGAGTCCACAGTCTGTTTCTTCTGTCATGCTGCTCAAAAACTCCCATTCGGGAATAGTGGAGTGCCTGAAAGAGGCATAGGTACTGGGGTTTTCGATGACAAGCGGTCTTTGAAGGTAATCTTGAACAATGTTAATCCGATCACAAACATGCTTCAGCGATTCCTCATTGAGTGGTACCGGTAAAAGATCATGTGAATTTGTTGTCAAAACACCCGTCCAGCAAAGGTGATCACTTACCCAGGCAGGATTCATCTCGTCAGCCAATGCTTTCAGCTTTTTGAGATAATCGAAATCCAGGGGGTCGGTGTTCCCTATAGAAAGAGATACCCCGTGCATTACCACAGGGTATCTTTCTACAATTTGTTTAAGTACATGACGGGGTCGCCCGAAAGAGTCCATAAAGTTTTCAGAAATCACTTCAAACCAATCCACTTCAGGCTGTTGCTCTAAAATATGGTTGAAGTGCTGACTTCTGAGCCCTAAACCCAAACCCAAATCGGGCAGGTTCAGCTTATTTGTCGTCACAACCGCAATTCTTCTCGGTATTTTTCATTTTGCGGGCACTGCGTTTTACAAAGCGCTGGCGTTTTTTATATCTACTGACATCACGATTGTCAAAGGCGTACGAGCAGTAACGATCACCACTCTGTCCACAGGACGAACTGCCTCCCCTGGCAGCGACAAACTCATCAGTCGGGCCATACTCCTGGCCTACAGGAAGCTTATCTTTATGTACCACAATCCCCTGGTTTTCCATTCTCTTCAGGAAAAGCTCACGTGCCAGTTGCCATACGCTGCGCCCCTTATTAGGACCCTGAACAATAAACCTGGATGCCAGAATTGGGGCACCACAACTGCCCTGGTACTTACAGGCGTTTTCTCCCGGGTGACAGAATTCTTTGGTGGTACCAAAAAGACCACAGCCTCCCTGGCCCTTACATTCATTAAGTACATGACAGGGGTGACTTACCGTAGAGCAATCGCCCTGACCCGCACAGTCATTATTTCCAGAAAATCCCTTGTTCTCGCATGAGTTCAATCCCATACAGGTATGTAGCTCCTTGGGAGGTAAAAATTGAGGTATGATTTTATTTGTTGTATCAGACATTGTAAATTCTTTTAATGATTAAGACAAAAAAGTAAGTGCTGCCAGGAATTAACTGGCAGGAACTTCAGGAACATTTGGTTTCACAGAGTGATCCAGTCCAACATCGGGTAGTGCCAGCAGGTAGGTCTTATCCGTCAGCAACCATTCCCAATTACTATCAAGCTGTGCCAACTCATTGGCCATTCTAATCATCTGCTCTTTAGGACTTGCACTGTCTTTTGAGAAGTCGTAATACTCAAAAGTGAGAGAGGCTTCATAAACCGTATCATCTCTCTTAAAGGTGTACGCATTCATACCATTACCAAATTCACTGAGCAACCAGATCATTGATTTATGAATGCCATACATGAATACCTTAAACTGAGTATCCTCGTCCTTGTAATAGCAGGTCTCCACCATTAATATGATGTAGGTAAACAGGGCATTACCCATCTTTGAAGCCATAGACAGGGCAGTGTCCTCAGGATATTCCGACTGCTTTGGGTTGACGGTCTGATTGTATACCAGCTCATCGAAGAATTTCATGTTATACCCCTTAAACTTCTCTTGATAGTGAACCCCAAGGCTATAAATCTCCATAAATTTACCAAAGTGTGAAAGCTCTTTTTTGCCCTTGTGATCCTTGGTATTATCGTCATAGTCACCTGGTTTGAACTGCACTTTCCCATTTTTAACAGGCAGCGGAACAGGTAGTCCGTTCTTGTCGAATTCAAGCTTATCATAAGCTTCATCATCGTTGACACGTCCTTCTCCCTGGTGAATTATTTCTTCCATGGCCGCCACGGCTGTAGGGGCATCGACTACATGTCTCAACACGCCACTATCATCCTCACTGCCAAATTGTGGTTTGTGATTGCGATCATAGTACACCGTATTGATTGAATTCTGGCCGTAGAAAGGCTGATCAGGCAATAGTTGTGGCCTTGGTTCGTATGGGCCCGGGTAATGCTTCTTCACAAAAGCTATGATCATATCATAAAAAGCCCCTATGGTAGTATAATCAAGAGGAGTCCCGGGTGTATCCGGCTCATCAGGCTGCCCCGGATCAACAAATGTATTCGGGCTCTCAATTTGTAAAAACACCGTCAACTGCTCCAAGGAGAGTTTATCAATATTAATAGGGAATTCCGGTCTGTGCCCGTCCAGTTGTGTGGGGAATTTCACTTTGGTTGCAATTTTAACAAGCTCCGGAGCCTTCTGACAAATCGCAGTTTTCACGTTTGAAGAAAGGGCAAGGTGCAGCATTTCTTCAATCACTACACTCATGATATAAGCCGCAGATTTATTGGCATAAACCAATATATCCAGAGTCATTTGCTCGGCCAAAGCTTCCGAGCCGGCAGGAAGCTGTGATAAGACCCGGGCATATACAGTGTCCTGATCCTGCGCACGCTTAATAGAATAGTAGGTCGACAAATAAGTCGGAATTGTTGCTAGCTCCAGGGCGATTGCCTGGTGCATTACTTCCTCAAAATTATCTTCAGTGATATGCGGAGGAATTTCAAAAAGTTTACTTAACGCCATTTTTTTGTGTGGTTACGAATAGTGTTTATCCAATCAAATTAGTGATATCCTCACATGAATTCAACAAATCTCAAGCTTTTATGTAAACGGAAAACAGCTAAATCAGCCCAAATTCCCCACAATCAGCACTCAGCACATACTGAAGAGTACAACTAAATCTCTCTTTTGACTAAAAAATAATGCCTCTGGAAAAAAATACCATCATTCAATATCTGAAAGAAGAGCAGGGGTGCCTGTCTATTCAGATGTTCCATATATCAGAAATTCGTCACAAAACAGACATTACTTTTGCAAATAGAAGATATAAAACGAAGGCTTACAGCTTTGGACAATGAGCTGAGCAAATCATTAATAGTATCCTACGAGGATTTTGTAGTGAACGGAAAACCCTTCAAAGTTTACCTAAGTGGCTCACTGAAAAAACATGCCCGTAAAGCCAGGGTCTGGAAGACAAACGAGTTTTGCTTAACGCTTCGCAATGTCAAGTATGGCCTGGACCAGAACAGCACTAAGTCAAAAGGTGGGCGTGATGGTGTTTACCTACTTGACCGGAACTTCAGGCCTGCTAACGAAATGCAAAAACGAATCTTTGATCAATTTATAGATAAGCCAAGCTCTGATTATGCTGCTATAGTCGATGCACTGGAACTTGCTCATGAGCGAGTCAGGGCCGTCAGGGTGGTTTCCCATCATATGCGCATTGTTGGAATTCACCATTCTAGCAGCACAGAAGATATACTAGTGCTGGTGGATGTAGACAGAAAGAGTTGATGCGCACCCTGACTCTGGCTTCTTTTTTGTAACCAATCCGGGATTGGTATTTAACGAGTCTTTCTCAATGTTTCACAATCTTCTCAACCCTACTCCTGGTAAGTGTCTCAAGCCCTTTGATTATAAAAGAAATTCAGAAAACCTCTATATCACCTTTTGTGACAAGAGTCCAACAGCGTGTCAGGTATTGTTCGAAGAATTTCAATCTATTCCTCAGGTAAGAATCATTCAGGGGAATGCGCTGAAACTCAAGGCCGATGCCATTGTAAGTCCTGCCAATAGTTTCGGAGATATGGGCGGTGGGATAGACAAAGCAATTGATGACTTTTACAAAGGTAAAGCTCAAAAGAATGCGATAGAGAACATTAGAAGAGACTTTTTGGGTGAACTCCCGGTTGGTAGCGCAATAATACTACGCATGGATAACAGAAGGTTAGCACATTTAATAGTCGCCCCTACTATGAGAATCCCGGGCAATGTAAGTGGAACTATCAATGCCTATTTGGCCATGAGAGCGATTTTAGTGGCAGTGTTCAAGCACAATGAAAGAACACCTCCAAAGATTCAACATATTGTAGTTCCGAGTCTTTGTACAGGGGTCGGCAGAATGCCTTTTGTGCAATCGGCTCATCAGATGTTAAAAGCCTACCAAAACATTATCCTCGGCCAGTGGAAAGATGTAATCCATCCGTCTGTGGCTCCATTTGTTATGAAAAAGCAAAACATAGACTAAGCAAAAAGAACGGAAGCGGTTTTGTAGACTACAAGTAACGCAACTTACCTGGCTCTAACTCGCCTTATACCATTTTACCTCATCGGCCAGATCTTGCTTCAGCTCAATTTCGGGGTCTTTCACAGGTACCTTGCCTTCCGCTCTTAACCTCAATTGTTCTTCAATCTCTTTTTTCACCGCTTTTCGGTACGGCAGAAAATGCTCGATAAAGAGGGAAAATGACAGATAATTACCAATACCACCGCGGTTGTGCCTCCACATACCCCAAAGGTATTTCCAGAAAACGAAGCGGGTACTTCTGAGCATGCCCTGCTTCCAAATAATTTTAAGAAGGAAAATCAGTCCTCTCCAATCGATATCTGTCTTATGCTTGTTCGCCAGTTTTTTTCTTAGTACCGGATCGCTATGCACTTTGGCCGTGCCCACCATCCGGAAGTGCTCATAGGTTCGTTTGAGGTAATTCTTAGGGTCGTAAAGATCCCAGAAGGTCTCCATATATTCGGTAGCAACTTCTTCCACTGGGCGGCTGGGCACAAAGTTGATCAGAGTTGTCTGAGTCAGGTTGGCATCATCGAGAAGTCTGCCTTCTTTTTTCAACCTGTCCCACAACCCGGTTCCGGGTAAAGCCTGAAGCATACTAAAGGTGACTCCAGGTAGGTTATTTTCCGTTACAAAGTCGAAGACCCGTTTGCCTGCTCCTGTTTTCTCATCGTCAAAGCCGATAATAAAACCGGCAAAAATCCGTAGCCCCATCCTGGCGATCTTTTCCAGAGATTCATTCATGGGCTGGCGATTATTCTGGTGCTTCAAGGTCAAAGCCAGGCTCTCCGTATCCGGAGTTTCTATACCAATAAACACGGTAGAGAATTTGCTCATCACCATCAGTTCCAGCAGCTCATCGTCATGCGCCATATCGATAGAGGCTTCTGTAGTAAAGCTGAAAGGATAACCATTGGCCTCCTGCCAGGATATAAGCTCCTTTAAAAAGGGCTTGACAGTGCGTTTGTTACCGATAAAATTGTCGTCTACAAAAAACACTCCGCCAGACCAACCAAGCTCCTTCAGGCGATCAAGCTCAGCCTGAACCTGGGTGGCCGTTTTTGTTCTGGGCACGCGACCATAGAGGATAATGATATCGCAAAACTCACATCGGAACGGGCAGCCCCTGGAATATTGAACAGCCATGATGAAGTAAGCATCCATGTCCAGTAAATCGAAACGGGGTACGGGACTAAGTGCCACATTGGGTTTTTCTTTCGATCTGAAAATTCCAGATGTTTCACCTCTCTCAATCGCCTCAACGAATAATGGAATGGTATCTTCGCCTTCATCGAGCACTAAAAAATCTGCACCTGCATTGAGCATATCATTGGGCAGCGAGGTGGCGTAGGGTCCTCCTACTACGACTATCTTACCCCTGCGTTTGGCCTCCCTGATCTGGCCCATGAAATCTTCCTTTTGGGCAATCATCCCTGACATCATCACCAGGTCGGCCCATTCCCAGTCATCTTCGGTGACAGGCTCGATATTTCGATCCTTCAGCCTGAATTCCCATTCCTGGGGCATCAGGGCAGCTACGGTGATCAAACTTAAAGGAGGCATAAATGCCTTCTTACCTATACCTTCAACGGCCTTTTCAAAAGACCAGAAGCTGGTAGGAAAAATAGGGTAGGATAATAAAACTTTCATATGACGTACTGAATCATTAAGATAAGAATTAAGCTGTAAAAAAAAGGACTGGGACAAGATTAGATTTTCACGGTCTTGAGAAACCCCGCTCAGATGTCACCGAGTCAATTAAGCAGAGATTCTTCGCTACACTCAGAATAAAAAAGAGGGGTGGTTAGGTTTTAGTTTCCATTACAAACCCGGAGGTTACTTCTCAAATCCCTTATCCTGCTTTCCTATCCTGAAGTATGAAGGATCTGCAGGAGTAAACAGATACTCTTGTGAACAGGACGACCCGGCATAATTCAAAAACCGCGAACCCAAACTGCACAACCCGAATGGTATCACATTCTCAGAGATTCTTCGCTGAACTCAGAATAAAAAAGAGGGGTGGATGGGGTTTCTTTTCTGTAACAGATTTCGAGGCTAAATTTCAAATCCACCTCCTGCTTTCCAATCCTGAAGTATGAAGGATCTAAAGCAGGGAAACCAAAATACTCTGGAGACTCTTCGTTCCTCAGGATAAAAAAACAGAAGTGCAGAGAGCTTTCTAAAGGACGTTCCATCTACTTTCATATCTGCAGGTAGTAAGAATTTAATTACATTATTTTAGTTAGGTCATTCTATTAATATTTTAGATAGAGAATCTGCCAAATAGAATTATGGCCGCACCTGTATACCACATATATATAGTCACAAACAAGACTAAGTCTGTTCTTTATACAGGGAGAACTGATGACCTTCCTCAAAGAGTTATTGAACACTGGCTGGAAAGAGGGAAACCCCGAACTTTTGCCGGAAGATACCATTGTCATTATTTGGTTTACTTTGAAGACACGCGTTATGTGCTCAATGCGATCGAGAGAGAAAAGGAGATTAAGGGTTGGACACGCGCTAAAAAGGAAGCGCTTATCACCGAATTCAACCCCGAATGGAAGTTTTTAAATGAGGAGATTATGGAATGGCCTCCCATTGACCCTTTTCATAGAAACGATTTCTATGAGTAATAAAAAATAGATTCTTCGCTGCGCTGAGAATAAAAAGGGGAATGGTTAGGTTCTCGTTTCAATTCCACACTTCGAAACTAATCCCGAATCTCACACCTCCGCTTTCCAATCCTGACGAAGGAAGGATCTAAAGCTGAGGGAACGGATTACTCTTATAAACAAGAGACTCAGCGTAACCCTAATATCCCCACTCCGAATAGCACATCTCGAATGCCTGTGCTTTCTCAGAGATTCTTCGCTACTCTCAGAATGAAAAAGAGGGGAGTCACTAAAATCTGGGCTACACGGAAATAAACCCCTGCCTTACTGCCTTTAGAATAAGGCCGGCCGTATTCCTGACTCCAAATTTTGAAAGTAAATTCATGCGGTGTCCATCTACCGTCTTCTCACTGATAAAGAGCCGCTCCCCTATCTCCGTATTTGTCAGTTCCTCTGCAATTAAGGCCAACACCTCTTGTTCCCTGCGGGTAAGCTCCATCGCTCCTAAGCCAGGTGTTTTTTTTGATCGCTGCCTGAGACTTTTCAGTAAGGCATTGGTTACCCTGTCTGATGAGTACATACCTGTTTCATGCACGGTATGGATAGCCTCTAATAGTACGTCTCTCTTGGTGTTCTTAAGCAGATAGCCATTGGCGCCCATCTCCATCAGGTAGGCCGTCATGCGTTCTTCTTCATGCATAGTTAGAATCAGCACATTCACGTTAGGATAAAGTTTCTTTATCTCCTTGCAGGCCTCCATACCATCCATCTCAGGCATTTCCAGATCGAGCAAGACAACATCCACCTCATGTATGGCCATGGCTTTGAGCAACTCTTTACCGTCACCCACTTCTATCACCACTTCTATTCCCTCCAATCGAGACAGAATCGCTTTCAGGCCTTCTCTGAATAAGGCGTGATCATCGGCCAACGCCACCTTTATCTTGCTCATAAATCGGCTCCTTTTAAAACTGTAATACTTATAAAAACGCCTGCCTCATTCGTATCATGAACGGTAAGCTTTCCTCCGAGAATTTTTATCCTGCTTTCGATATTTTTCATACCAAGACCAGCATTTACCGACTGGTTTCGGTGAAAGCCTACACCGTTGTCCCGATAGTCAAGCCTGAAATGTCCGGGGTCGGACTCCAACTCTACACTTACTGCTGAAGCCTGCGCATGCCTGATGGTGTTGGTAAGGAGCTCCTGCACTACCCGGTAAACAAGCAACTCCTGATCTTTAGTAAGTTTGTGGTGATACTCACTGCTGAATTCAAATTCCAGCCTGGCAGCCTTACCCACTTTTTCGGTTAATTCTGCCAATGCTTCGGAAAGCCCAAGGTTGTCGAGTACCACAGGCCGCAGGTCAGCGGAAATATGTCGCACCGATTGAATGGTGTCTTCCAGCAATTCATTGATTTTCTTCCGGGTGTCTTCGTTCTCAGCAGGTTCATCGGCACATAACTGATCGAAATAGAGCTGTGTAGTAGAAAGCATTACTCCTACTCCATCGTGTAAATCTCTGGCGATGCGTTGGCGTTCAATTTCCTGGTTTTTAACATTTGCTTCGAGCAACGCCAATTGGTAGTCCGCTTCTGTCTCCTCTTGTTGACGTTTCTGCCTGAGGAGTTTACGCTGATATACAAGCACAAAAACGATGATAATCATGGTCAGAACAAACATTCCGATCATGCCCACCATCAGGCCACTGAAATCTCCACTTATTCCGGCTTCATCCATAAGGCAATGCAAAAGGCGATATAGTGTAATACATTAAAGAATATATGGAGGGTCCAGATATTGATGGTACTCTCTATAGAAAACGGGACCAGCTTCTCGCCAAAAGTAAACAGAGCAAAACTGCTCGAAAAGTAGGTAAGGACACCAATATTGATCCAGAACATGGCGCTTTTCTCCAGCCTGTCGTAACGCATATCATTTAATACCCGAAAGAGGAAGGACACAGAGAGCCCGATCAGGAGTACGCTCGAAACAGTGGTGACATTGGTATTGGGTTCAAAAACAGATTGAAAGAAAAGGGCATTGGCAATACCAAAGGTTATAAAAACCAAAATGCTCCATTTAAAAACGCTCTCAATGGTTTTGTTTTCAAAAGTGCTTCGGTAAATCATGGCCAATACACAAAACTCCAGGATGGCGTAAATATGAAAGACAGGAAAGTTGTTGTTACTCTGCTGCCAGAGCACTTCCGAAACTACTTCGCTGACTCCGGTGATGAGCAAAATAGTCAATAATAACTTCTGAAGTTTGCCCAGGCTTTTCAACCTGAATAATCCCGTCATGACACACAAAAGGATCAGTCCCTGAGGTACATATGCGAGTACTATAAACAGGTCTTTGTTATTCATTAATGACGATTGATCATTCAGTTACAAGTGGAAGGGCAGGGTTTCAGATATTCAAAAAGAACCTCATCATCGTCATCATCAGTCAAGCCGCCAAATGATCTCAATCCTTTTTTGGCAATTGCCAACAGGGTTTCGTCATCCAGCTTTTTTGTCCTGAGCACTATCACCGGTGTAAAGGTGAACGCGCCCTTATCATCCAGTTTATTCATATCAGCCCCCATATACAGATCAATGGCCTTCAGGTTATCCTGGACTCCTTTCATGGTCAGCACATCGAAGAGCAGTGTATTGGTCTTTTTGCTGATATGATAACGCAGGAGTCGTTGCAACTGCGGTATCTGATTCTTCTCTGTAGGTTTATAAGCCAGGAACAGGTCATCCACCAGGGTAGAATCAATCAGGAGCCAGTTTCGGTTGACTGCCTCTTTGAAAACTCCGGGCACCAGGCCCGAATAGGGGGCATCTGATGAATAAGGTTTAAATGTGGCAGAACCTTCAAGCCCTCCTTCTTTACACACCTCTAATATGGGCGCAAAAGTAGCCTCTCCATTTACCGCTTCTTTTTTAGTCAAGGCCATGTGCAAGGTTAACGACTTCAGGGAGTCCGACTTCAACAGACTTAAGGCCTCCCCCTCTAAAACCAAAGCCCCAAGGCGCATCTGCTGAAGATCGCCCGACTTATCTTTCTCCATAAAATGAAAGTGATTGACAAGTTGTGCGATATCACAGCACTGCCAGTTTTCGATGTGATCTGAGATCATTTTCTTATCCATACTAAACCTGTTTTAGTGGTAAAAACCAAACCAGCAAGTTTTCACTCAATGGTAATTTGATATGATTTTCACTGACAATTAAAGATAAATCGAGAAGAAGTTACTCAGTAATATTTCATTTTCTGTAAAAACCAAACCTATCCCCTTGCCAGACCAGGGGAATTCCCCCGGTTTGGATTACCCTGTTTTTCCAGCTTCTACAGGACCTTTCGGCTTCAGACCTTTAGCTCATCAAAAACAATTCACAAACCATTTTTTAAAAGAACAGATCATGTCAAACAATCAAACACAAGAACAGTCAGGAATTGATGCTCATCCTTCATTGGTGCTGGCGCATCCCATGCTCAAAGAATTATCTATTACAGCAGCACAAGTGCGAACTGCCAAAAATCATGAAAGACTCATTACTGTTTTTCAATTTCCTGAAGCCTTAAACCACTTTGTAGCTATTCCGCACGAAACGCTTGTGCACAATCTGGATCAGACTATATCTTCACTGGGAAACAGTGCAGATGCTATGGCCTGGAGCTGGGTATGGCCCTGGGATATTGCCAGATTTGCCGTTTCTGCTCCGAAGGATTTTCTGCGTGAGGTAGGCAGATTTCCACATTTGGCAAAGGGACTTATAGACAGCTTAAACACAGGTCATACCAGTTCTGAAAACCTGAATAAGGTTCGTGGCCTGGCCAGTTTCGACAAAATGAGAGAGTTTTTCAGTGGACTCGGCCAACACCAGGAATTTAAAACGCTTTACCCAAATGCTGCCAAACTGTGCAGAGTGGCCGGAGGAGAAGATGCAGGTGGCCCATTAGCTGCTCCTGAAAACATTGGTTCCAGCAATGAAAAAGTCATGAAGTTTATCGTTGAAGTTCTTATCGCTATCGGGGTGATTTCCGGAGCTATCGGTGCCGCAGCCGCTACCGTTTTGGGCATTGTACTTGGCGTCATCGGCCTTGTAGTCGGTGCATCAGCAATTATCGTGGGAGCTGCTGCCATTGCGCTGGTCATTTGTGCTGTTGCGGTGATCGTAATTGTGCTGTTAGGTCTTGCCATTACTATTGTTGCCACCATTGCTGCATTGATCATAGGTGGAATTCTGATATTCAATACTTCGGGCACAGATGATATTGATGAATATGTGACGGGAGAACTGGCCTTACAACTGGTTTGAATACAGCCTGATTAATCAGGTAGTTTCCAATTCCGACCCGATGGGCCTCGTTCACCTTTGAGGCCTTGGTAAAACAATTAACCCGGGGTTGACTCTCCGGGTTTTACATCTCTTATACTCCGGCCTTCCTCTACCAATTTGCCCTTGATTAATTACTGATTCTCTACCCAACTTCTGAATTCAGGGGTACGGCTATTAGTCGTATAAAGGTTGACAGCGGGTCTGCCCAAGGTGATTACCAGGCGGTTTTTGGTATAAGCATCGTACTTCAAAATGCTGTCGATATTGACAATCTCGCTGCGGTTGATTCTGAAAAACTGCTTCGGGTCTATGGCCTCCTCAATGGCGCTAAGCGAGTAGTTGAGGATATGTTTCTTGCCTAAACGATCAATCCCCACCACAAAGTCACCCTGCGCTTGAAAATAAGCGATTTCATCTACCTTGAGCAGGAATACGCCATCCCGCTTTTTTACAGTAAAGGTGCGCTTATACTGCTGCTCCCGGTTAATCAATGTCTTGAACTCTCTGAGGAGCGCAGGAGAAATGGCAGGCTCAGGGGCTATATTTTGTTCAAAGAGCAACTGATACTTTTGCCAGGCCTCCATTACCTGCTCGCGGGTATAGGGTTTTAGCAGATAAGCGATGCCATTGGTATTGAAAGCTTCCAGGTAAAACTTATCATAGGCCGTACAAAAAATGATAGGACAGCGGGGCTTTATTCTGTCGTAAATCTCGAAGGAGCTGCCGTCCAGCAGTTCTATGTCTGAAAAGATCAGGTCGGGCTGATGAGTCTTCAGGTAATCGATACCTTCAGCTACAGATCTCTTCCAATCGGTGAGGGCATCACCTGCCATTTCATCGATCAGGTCGAGCAGTTTCTCCCCAGCCCGTTGCTCATCTTCCAGCACCAGTATTTTCAAGTCCTTCATACTACTTCAGAGATTAGTGGCAGGGTAACAGAGAAAGCATCTCCATCCACAATTTCAATTTCTTTATTGGTGAGTAGTCTATATCGCGAGGTCACATTTTTCAGGCCAGTACCCAGGCTGCTGACTCCTCTCTGCTTTAGTCTTTTAGGATTGTTTACTTCCACCCCCTTTTCATTGAGTGTAATGGTCGTTTTCAAGGGGTCCTGAATACTACCCTGATTGTGCTTTACTACATTTTCTACCAGGTTTTGCAAAGAAGCAGGAGGAATCAGGTAATGATCAAGACGGTCGATTTCCTGTATTTTCTCGAATTGGTATGCTTTGCCAAAGCGTTCTTCGATCAGGTAGATGTAATCATCAATAAAGTCCCATTCTTCCTGCAGGGTTACCACATCATTTTCCATGCTGGAGATGGAGTAGCGGAGTATTTTCGAAAGACGGTGCAAATACTCCCTGGCCATTTGTTTATCCCGGTCAATCAGATCGTCCAGCGCATTGAGGTTGTTAAAAAGAAAATGCGGGTTGATCTGAGACTTAAGCAGGTTGAGTTCCATGCTGAGCTTCTCCATTTCCAGCTGCTCAATTTTACGATTGCTGGAATTCCAGTTTTTGATAAAGTAGTAAGCTGATGAGCTGAAAAAGCCTACCCACACCGGGCTGATCATTCCGAAAACAAAACTATCTCTGGCAAATATCTCCCAGTAAATACCCATCAGAACATCCTCTTTGGGAGTGTAAAAAAGCACCACAATGGATGATCGTATCAGTTCGGGTATGGCCACCACCATGCCCAGCATCAGAAAGTACTTGTACCACGTTTTGCGCTTGAAATAGCGTGGTAAAAGCCAAAGGGAGTTGCCATAGAAAAACAGTACGAAGTAAATAACAGAAAGGGGTCCCAGACTTTCATAGCTTTCACCCCGATAAAGCCAGTTAGTAGTCCATGAAACATTAAGCGAGCTAAACAGCAGTACCCAGAGCAGCAGATGCCCCCAGACCTCTCTATTCCTGATGAATCGCTTCAATGCTTCTTTGTTCATTTGTTATGTTCATTCAGGGTCCACTGTGTGAGACCCTGATGGTGAGTAGACTTTCTTTACCTCCGTCTGACCTCCGGTCTGACGGGAATTCTCTTTCTTCCACTGGAAGCTCTGGCACCCTGATGGTAAGTCGATGTTTTCGCAAACTACAAAAACCAGCTTAGTCCTGTGGTTAATATCGCTGAACTGGGTTAAAGTCTCTGTGAGCTGGGGCAATCTCTTTTTGAGTGTATGAAAAATGATTAAAAGCAGCCCAAAAAGCCTCAAATCAGTCTTTTTAAAGTCAAAGACAATATGGTCCGACTCACCGGATTTTCACCCCAGGTGAGGGGATTTCACTTCTCAATGCTAGCTGAGCCTTATACTTTGAGGACATGAAACTCAAAATACAACAACTCAGTAAAACCTACGCTAACGGGGTGCATGCCCTGGATCAACTCAATTTAGAAATCAGCACCGGCATGTTTGGTCTGCTCGGTCCCAATGGAGCAGGCAAGTCTACCCTGATGCGTACCATTGCTACGCTACAACAACCGGATTCGGGTGAAATTTCCTTTGGTGATATTTCCGTGCTGAAAGACCCCATGGCCCTGCGCAGGGTGCTGGGTTATTTGCCTCAGAGTTTTGGAGTGTATCCGAAAATGTCGGCTGAAAAACTGCTGGATTATTTTGCCATCCTGAAGGGGATCGATTCGAAAAAAGACAGAAACACGGTGATTGGAGAGGTACTGGAGCTTACCAACCTGCATGAGGTGCGAAAGAAAAGTGTGAGCGGCTACTCCGGGGGCATGAAGCAACGTTTTGGCATTGCACAACTACTGCTGAACAATCCCAGGCTGATTATTGTAGATGAACCCACTGCCGGTCTTGATCCTGCGGAACGCAACCGCTTTCTGAATGTAATTCGTGAGGTGGGCGCCACCAACACCGTGATTTTCTCAACGCATATCGTAGACGATGTGAAGGAACTGTGCACTGACATGGCCATTATGAATGGTGGCAGAATATTACAGCAGCTCACGCCTACCGAAGCGACTGACCGACTGACAAACAAAATCTGGGTCAAGAAGATCAGTCGTACCGAGCTCAATGCCCACGAAAAGCTACATACGGTGCTCTCCTCTGGCTTTAATGCTGACAACTCTCTGGAGATTCGGGTCTACGCGGAGCAGCAACCAGAAGAAGATTTTGTCAACACGGCCCCCAACCTGGAAGATGCCTATTTCATAGCGCTCAAGTCTGATAGTACTTCCTGATTTCTCATCTCAAATTTCTCATTCTATGTTTTCGAGCATTTATACATACGAGTTTAAACAGTGGCTTAAGAGTCCCTCTCCCTACATATACTTCTTCGTTTTTTTCTCCATCACTTTTGTGGCCTTTGCCGGCAATGCAGGCTTCTTTGATCCACCTACGGAGGGAGACAAGCTTCAGAGGCTAATCAACTCTCCTCATGAGATCAATTTCATGATGCAGTACTTTAATAAGTTCTTCTTGTTTTTGCTACCGGCCATCATTGGAGCCACACTGTACAAAGACTACAAGTACAAAGTACATAGTATCCTGTACAGCTTTCCGGTAAGAAAGAGAGACTACCTGATGGGCAAATTTCTAAGTGCCTTTACCCTGGTAGTAATAATAAGTTTTTCCTCAGGACTGGCCATATTTTTAGCAGAGAGCCTGCCGGGTATGGATCCGAAAAAACTGGGAGACTTCAACATCAACGGCTACTTACAAACTTACCTGGTATTCACCATCCCCAATATGCTCATCTATGGCGCTATCGTCTTTTCTGTGGTGGCCTGGTTCAGAAGCATCTACACAGGTTTTGTCACCATTGTACTGCTCTTTTTTATCCAGACTATTACGCAAAATGCCTTTGATGGCAATGGTGCCTTAATTGCGCTTTTCGATCCTTTTGCACAAAACACTACCCAGTACATTACCCACCTGTGGACATTGGAAGAACAAAACACCAACATGATTCCCCTGATGGGTCCGGTACTTTACAACCGCCTTTTCTGGCTGACATTAAGCGTTATCACTTTCACAGTCACCTACCGAAAGTTTGCTTTTAACGAAGATGCGCCTGCCAGCTTTAGGCTGAAAACAAAGGGACAGCGGGTAGTGAAAAATAATTTTCAAAGCATGCGAAATATCTCGCTTAGTCCGGTGAGCTATAGGTTTAGTTTATCAGCACAATGGAAAAATTGCTGGCGCTTATCCAACATTCATCTGGGCTATATCGCAAAGAGCTGGGTTTTTCTGGGTATGGCATTTCTGGGCATACTGGCGGTGCTGTTTACCCTGGCTAAGGTGATCAATTTTGAGGAGATGGCCATGCTGCCCGTGACCAGGATTGTGTTAAGTGTTCCGGCCTTTTTCTTCACCGGTATCGCCATTATGATCACGTTTATTTATGCGGGTATGCTGATGCAGCGCGAAAGAGCAGCCGGCATGAATCAGTTGGTAGATAGTACTCCTGTTTCCAACTGGGTGCTGATGCTCTCCAAGGTACTGGCCCTGGTGAAAATGCAAGCTATGCTGCTGCTGATTATGGCCATTGCAGGTATTAGCATACAGCTTTACAATGGTTACTATCAGTTGGAGCTGGACATGTATTTCTTCCACTTGTTTGTGGTTACTTTCATCGTGCTGATCATCTGGGCCTTCACCTCAGTGTTTGTTCATACCATAGTGCCCAATCTCTATATGGGCCTCTTCATACTGGTGCTGGGCTGGATTGGTTTTGGCGGCCTTCCACAAGCAGGAATAGACTCCAAATTGCTACTATTCAACCTGCCCCCCGATCTTCTGGGCTCTGACCTTGATGGCTATGGCAATACCCTGGCACCATATTTCCTGATAGAGGGCTATTGGTTTGCATTTGGGGCTATACTGCTCTTAGTGTCCTTTTTGCTCTGGACTCGCGGACTCCCTGAAAACATCAGAGAAAGACTGGCGATTGCCCGGACCCAACTGACCAAGACAGTCGCAGGATTGGGAGTAGCCCTGGTATTGTTATTCGGTATTATGGGTTTCAGCATCTACATACACAAATCGGAGGCCATGAACCTTACCAACAGCGATCAGGACCGCATTTTCAAGGCATTTGAGCAGGAGTTTGCTCAATATGCGAATGAGCCGCAACCCAGAATTACCGATGTGAACCTACAGCTAGACCTATATCCAAAACGAAATGACTTTGAGGCAGAAGGGCGCTACACCCTGGTAAACAAAACCGCAGAGCCGATCAATCAGTTGCTAGTAAAGACAGGTTTTGATGAGATCACTGATTTTCAATTCAGTCTCCCGGCCCGGCAAATGGCACTGGACAGCATTATGCAGTTTTCGGTTTGGCAGCTCAGTGATAGGTTAAGCCCTGGAGATAGTCTTATCATGAGTTTTCAGATCAGGAATAAGCCTAATTCGTTTTTTGAAAGGAACTCCAATGTGCTTGCCAATGGCACTTTTCTGGGCAGCGATATTTTGCCGAGACTGGGTTACGCTTTTGGCCGGGATAAAAAACATCCTTCAGACAGTAGCAGCACTAAAAACAGCTACGCTGCCGAGGATGCGGATCTGGTGAGCTTTGAAACGACAATCAGTACCGTGGAGGGACAAACCGCCTTAGCTCCGGGCTACCTGGAAAAAGACTGGTCAGAGAAAGGCCGCCATTACTTTCGGTATAAAACAGATCAGAGGATCAAGTTTGTCTTGGGGTTCAACTCAGCCCGATATGCCAGGGCTCAGGACCAATGGGAAGACATCAACCTGGAAGTGTATTACCATAAGGGGCACGATCATAATATCAACCGTATGCTTGATGGGCTGAAAGGAGCTCTGAGTTATAATAGCAAATACCTGGGGCCATACCAGCACAAGGAATCCCGCATTATAGAGTTTCCTATGACAGAGGGCTCATATGCCACGACCATGGCCAATAGTATCCCTACCTCTGAAATGAGATTTATCGCTAATACCAATGATGATGAGGGGCGTGTGGACCAGTCTTTCTATGTGGCAGCTCATGAGCTTACCCATCAGTGGTGGGGCAACCAGGTAGCTCCGGCAGATGCGCTTGGGGCCGTGATGATTTCTGAAAGCATCACAGAGTATTTTAGTCTGAGGATTTATGAGGCTCATTTTGGTAAGCCAAAGGCAGATAAGTTCTTAAGACTACAGCGTGAACGCTACCTACGCGGTCGTACTACGGAGCAAGAAGAGGAGCCTCCTCTACAACTGGTAGCACAGGCCCAACAGTATATATCCTATGGTAAGGGTGCCTTCACCTTTAATGCGCTGATGCACTACCTGGGGGAAGAAGAGTTGAACGCGATTCTCAGGTCATTTCTGGAGAAATACAAATATCAGGAGGCTCCCTACCCCACCTCACTCAACTTTGTAAGCCACATGAAGGAGGCCACTCCCGACTCTCTGCGGTACCTGATCGAAGACATGTTTGAGAAGGTAGTAATCTATGATAATGAGCTCACCGAAGCCAAAATAGCTGATGCGAACAATGGTCAATATGAGGCGAGCCTGGCTTTCACCATCACCAAGCAGGAGTTGAAAGGCAAAGAAACCATCAGCCCTCCACTGGCCGATTATGTGCAAATCGGTTTCTTTGACAAAGACGATAAGTTGATTTATCTGCATGCCGAAAGGGTAATAGAGACAGAAAATAAACTGACTTTATCGCTGGATCAAAAACCTTTCAAAGTAGTACTGGACCCTAATTTATTGCTGATGGACAAGGATATCGAAAACCAGGAAATCAACTTCTAGTCAGGTAGCTTTTTGTCAAAACCGGGAGTTTAGAGAGCTGGCCTCGGATGTTTTGAGATGAAAGGAAGCCTGAACATCCGAATACCGGTCTTTCAGAATCCTGGATTCTTTAATACACAAATTCTTTCGGGAAAACCGCTCACTTTATGATATTGTGGAGTAACTAAGGGGAAAGCCTTTTTCGAAATGGACCGGACAGAGCGGAATTTCTGGGGACACTACCTGACACGCCCTTCAAAGCATGATAAGGAAAGCTACTCTTATATACGCTATAATGATTTGAATGAACAGGAGTTGGTCCTGGAAGACCTGGATGAAAAGTCAGTGGATGACCTGGTGACAGATATCCAGTACCTGTCTACCCCGGGAGAAGATGGCTATCACCTCTTTGGCACCATGTCCTCAGAATTATCCCTTCTAAAAAAGTCATTAAAAAGAGTAATAAGGAAATCGCTATTCAGGGTCTACAGCAAACAGATATTCTTTTGGGCCTACCTCGGGATCCAACTCATGGATAATACCAGCCATGAATTTGGAATCTATACCACTGATGTTCAACTTCTACTCATTGCCTTGATATTGATCCCCCTTTTGAACGCACTCATTTCCCTTATAGAAATCAGGAAGATCAAACTTGAAGATATATCCAGACGGTTCGAGTATCGCAGATTCAAGAACTGGTTGCGCCAGGGGGAATATATATCTCACTTTTACCTGCCTTTAGTGATTGGTATTTTCTATTGCTGGCAATACGGCAGCGGGGATAACCCCATAGAATTGTTCGGGCTAACCAAGCCTTTTGAGGATCTATCATCCTACTACAAGCTTTTCACAGTGGTGCTGGTTCATGCCAACTTTCCGCATGTGATTCTGAACCTGATTCTTCTCTCTCTTTTAAGTAATCTCTTTTTGCGCTTTGCCTCATATAAGAGGTTGTTAGTGGTATTTTTCACTGCTGTTCTCGTCAGTAGTCTCTTCAGTGTTTTGTTGATACCATCAGGCACTTCTGTAGGAGCCTCCGGAGGCTCCATTGGATTACTTGGTTTTGTCCTAGCGATTTCCATCAAATCCCGAACATTTATTCCTCAAAAATTCACTTTAAGGCTTTTGTTCTATACAGGCATAGCCGCTACTCTTGGCTTCTCCACATGGGAGGCGATTGACAATGCCGCGCACCTGGGAGGAATGGTGGCCGGAATAATTCTCGGTTTTCTTTACTCAGAAAAACTGCTACTGAAAAAGTTGGATAAAGACTACCAGGAAGAGCTTGAGAAAAATAAAAACCGCCTGGCCTCTCTAACAGAAAAGTTTGAAGATATGGCTCAGAAAGAATCAGATTTCAGTAAAGACACACCACCCGCCTTAAGGTAAATTAATTGGCAGAGAACCCTTATTTGATGATTTTCGGTCATGAAAAACATCAGGCGTCTTCAAATTGTCAGTGTTCTATCAATCATTCTGACCATTATTGTTGTGAGTTGTAAAGAGGTCGTGACCTACGACCTGGCCATCACTGATGTACAGGTATTTGATGCCTATACCGGAGAAGTCAATACTGATAAAACCATACTTATTTCAGGCGATGAGATCGCTGCTATCATCGATAAAAATGATGGCTTTAAAACCAGAGAAACGATTGAGGGGAAAGGTCGGCTGGTCTCGCCCGGTTTTATCGATACGCACATCCACTTTGGGGACCTATATGGCGACTATGACGAGGCCCCGGAATATCTGGTAAGTGACTCTGTTGAGCTATATCAGCAAAAACTCAGTGATACCTTTTTGAAGTATGGCACCACCACGGTAGCCGTAATGGGACAGCCGGAAAAGTGGCTGGAAGAAACTATCCATTGGCAAAAGAACGCGAAAGCGGATATGCCTAATGTATTGGTCACCGGGGGAGCTATTATCTCTGATGAGGAACGTCCTCCTTATGGTGGACATGTGGAGGTGATGAACCCGGAAGATGCCAGAAAACTGGTCAGGAAGTATCATGAAAAGGGTGTTAAGCATATCAAGCTCTATTGGAGATTGCGATTACCTGAAATGGAAGCTGCCGTGGATGAAGCACAGACCCTGGGGCTTAATATCTTCGGTCATATTGATTTCAACCTGGTAGGTATACCGGCAGTCATGGATTTAGGAGTGAAGCACTTTGAGCACGTCATGACTGTGAGTAACGATGCTTTTGGTATGTCTCAATACTACGGTCAGCTTAACAACCTTATGGAAGAGCACTACCCTGGTATTGAGGCTTATTTCCCTTATTTATTGGAGCAGATGCAAATGGTAGAGGACACACCAGAACTCCGCGACAAACGAGATGGGCTCATACAAAACATGATAGAAAAAGAGGCCACGCTTTCCACGACCATCCACCTGTTTGGCACTGTGGTAAAAAGAACATTCTTCAACTCCTACATTACCAATTACTATGCTGACCAGAACCCCGATCTGAATGAAGCCCAGCTCGAACGTCTGAACAAAGCCTTCGATACCTTTATGGCCTATATCAAGGCGGCTCATGATCAGGGCCTGAAGCTGCGTATCGGCACCGACTGTAAAGAGGGAGGACAAGCGGCACTCTCTGAAATGCTCCTCTTAAGTGAGGCGGGTTTTCCTATGAGCGACATCCTTAGAATTGCCACTCTGAATGGTGCCGAGGCATTGCAAATCGATGCTGACTCTGGTTCAATTACGGCAGGTAAAAAAGCCGATCTCATTCTATTCAAAAACAATCCCTTTGAAAACTCCAAAGCGCTGTTGGATGAGAAAACCGTAATTAAAAGCGGGAAGGTGTATAACTGAGACGAGGGTGAACTCGGGATAAGACATTTCCCACATCCCCCAACGGCAATTATGCCTGTCAATCCGGAATCTCAAATTCGTTACAGGAGTTACCGGATGAAATTATTCTCTCTAAACTCCACTCACTCCATCCTGAGCGAATCGACCGGATTGCTTATGGCGGCACGCCAGGTGCGATAGCCTACTGAAATCATGGCCGCACTTATCATCAACCCCAGGGTGATGATAAAGGTCAAAGGGCCTATTTCAATATGGTAAGCAAAGTCACCAAGCCATCCGTCCATCATGCAATAGGCCAATGGAGCAGCAATCACAAAGGCGATGATCAGCAGCTTCAAAAAGTCTTTTGACAGAAGCTTCATCAGGTTGAGTGCCGAGGCTCCCATGACTTTTCTTACCCCCAGCTCTTTCACCTTTTGCTGAACAGAATGGGCTGCCAGTCCATACAAGCCAAGGCAGGCAATCACAATGGTCAATACGGTAAAACAAAGGGTTATTTGAGCTGTTTTGGTTTCATCTTCATAGGCCCGATCATAAATATCTTCGAAGTAGCGATAAGAAAAAGGATGGACAGGAGAAAAACTCTCATACACTTCTTCTATGCCCTTCAGTGCTTTATTTATATCGCCCACCACGCGCACAGAAAGTGTAGCATATCGCTTGTCAAGCAGAATTTGTAAGGGCTCAATTTCTTCGCGTAGTGACTTAATATGAAAGTCTTTTACCACCCCTATGACCTCTCTTTTCAAACCGCCCTGGACGATCATTTCTCTGCCTATCGGATTCTCCCAACCAAAGGCTTTTACGGCCGTCTGGTTGAGCAGCATACCTCTTCTGTCTCCTTTTCTCTCAGGGTCAAAACTTCTGCCCTCAATCACTTCAATTTCATACAGATCGAAAAAATCATGAGTCACCCCTACCATATACATGGGAATCCGCTGCGCATCTTCAATGCCCTCCCAATTGGCCTCGGCATTTGATGTCACATTTGTGGGCAGTGACCAGGAGGTGGCTACCGCTGATACTCCTGATACCTTTCTTAAAGCATCCATGTATACGGGCAATTGATCGTCAACAGCCGGGTCTCTCGTACTCAGTACCAATACCTGATCGCGCGTGTAGCCGGTATCCAGATTGTCGATAAAGGAAAGCTGCTGGCCCAATACCAGTGCAGAAATGATGAGAACGGCAGAGAGTGTAAACTGAAAAACGACCAGGACATTTCTGAAGAGGTCACCTCGTTTTCCTGCAAGCCCCCGGCCATTAAGGGCTACAATGGGTTTGAATGAGGTAGATATCAGAGCCGGATAAATACCGGAAAGAAAGGTGAGTATCAGCCAAAGTGCTATAAGCCCAGACCACGAAGTAGCAGAACCAAAATTGATGGCCAGAGGTCTTTCCACAAAGGATGCGAACGCAGGCAGTATCAATACCACTCCTAAAATGGCCAGGCCCAGTGAAAAGAAAACCAATAGCCCCGATTCAACCAGAAACTGCCTGATCAGGTCAACCCTTCGTGCACCAATTATCTTTCTTAACCCTGATTCTTTCATGCGTACAATGGCCCGGGCCGTGGCCAGGTTTACATAGTTGATGCCCGCCATCAGCAGCACGGCAATAGCAATAACGATGAACAGATGTAGCCGATTGGCATCCACCGTGGTGGTACCCAAACCTCTTCCGAATTCTGAGAAATGCACATCCCTCAGTGGCTCCAGAAAATAGGTATACTGCTGGCCGTCTTCATCAAGGGGATCATTGGCAAACTTCTCGCGCAAGGCAGGTAGCTTGGCCTCCAGTGCCAGGGCATCCGTACCTTTCTCCGTCAGGAGATAAGTGACATAGGGATTGTTATTCCAGTTAGCGAGGTTCTGGTTAAAAGCCTTGTTTACGCTTTCAAAATGCACCAGCACATCCATATCGAAATGTGCATTGTCTGGTTGATCTTCAAACACGCCTGAGATACGCATGGGAAGCTCCTCGGCAAACATGACCATCTCTCCCACCACATCGGTTTTGTCAAAATACTTGAGCGCCACCGACTCAGAGATAGCAACGGTATTGGGCCCGGCCAGGAAATCAGCCAGCTGGCCGTTCACAGGGGCTAATGAGAAAATCTCAAAGACATCGGGGTCAGTCGGAAAAACCTTGGGCTCTATGAACTTCTCCCCATTGGCCTCCATCAGTATGTTTCGGTAGCTCGAAAAACGAGCCGCATGTGTCACCTCAGGAAATTCCTGCTTTACGGCAGGGCCAAAGGGACCGGGAGTGCCTGTATCGATGTACAGTTCTTCCAGGCCGTTTACAGTCTTGTAGACCCGGTAAATCCGGTCGCCTTTTTCATGGTGACTGTCATAGCTGAATTCGTAGGCCGTGTAGAGGCTAATAAGCAGAAAGATGACCAATCCTGAGCTGATACCAAGCATATTGAGCAGACTGTAGGCTTTGTCTTTTCGAAAGCCTCTGAGCGAGATAATGATGTTGTTTTTGAGCATGGCGATTCTATTAAATGAGTATTGACTTTTCCCTTTGAAATAGAGGTAGTACACAACACTGAGGGCCTCTTTGAGGTATAGCAGGTCCGCCCACAATTTCCCTTTCTTCTTCCTGTTCTCGGTGTAGATTTCGTCCAGATCCCAGAGGGCTGTTTCCAGGTAGTCATAAGAGCAGAAGCTTTGGAGTAACCACTCTCCCAGCTTAGGGGGTGTATATTCGGGGCTATCAGAACTCATGAATCAAGCCACTTGATTTTAGCTTCAGGCATGCGGTCAAACAATTCGTTGCGCATGGACCTGACTGCATTGAGGGCTTCCACTCCCGCCCTGGTGATATCGTAATATTGTTTTCTGCGGCCTCCCTGCTTTTCAGTAATACCACCAACCCGGGTATCTACCCAGCCTTTTTCTTCCAACCTTTGCAAGGCAGCATACAGTGCTCCGATACTCAGATTTTTCTTTAACTGTGCCTCCAGCTCTTTTTTGATCGTCACCCCATAAGCATTCTCAGCCAGGGCCCCAACCGAGAGCAAAACCATTTCTTCAAAAGCACCAAGCACTACCTTTTTCATGTTTTCTACTGTTTAGCTAAACAAATAAACTCAATCTTTTTAAATTTGTTTCCTAAAAAGAGAGTAAATATTTTAACGATGATTCATTCACTGAACTGCTGTATAAAAACTTCGTATAAGCTGTTCCTTATACACATCTCCGAGCCCACGCAACCTTCTTAAACATCGTTTGCCGCCTTCTCCTCAAAAAA
>JAAWWF010000044.1 GCA_021404565.1 Roseivirga sp.
GTAAGAGGCAGTGGTCTTGTGATGATGCTGAAAATGTAGAAAAAAACATAGGTGTGGCTAGAAAAAGTAATATTAGGGTTTTCTTCATCTTATTGTTAGTTTAATGTGACTCTCTTTTATACGACAATTATGATAAAATGTTATGTTTAATTAAGTAGTAAGTAGGAAAAAGCACTTTTTAAATTTTTTCAAATGGTTTTTAGTGCTAATTATAATCTCTCCAAAGTATTTTTTTAAATACTTGATTATCAGTTATTTATTTTATTGAGTAGAAGCTTAAAAGAGTCTTTTATGATGTGAATTTTGGCAGGTCTTGGGTGTAGTGGGAAGACAAGGGTTAGGTGAGAAAGAGGATGTAAAGGTTTGGGTTGAGTGAAAATAAGAGGGGGAAATTAAAATTAAGGCGCTGCCATCTGCAACGCCTTTCCAAATAAATCGACCCCGTATTCACGGGGCTCCACTACACAAATCCAGCAATCACTGAACTCAAACTATGAACCACTTAAGCTACTTTTTATTATGTGGTTTAAAGTTCGTGTTTATGGGTATACTAGTCCATACCCGCTTTAGGGTATTTTCTGTCCTCTGAATTATGGAAGCAGAATCATAACCTTTTTTATTGATACATCGTATTATGATGTATAGATTAATGAAGTATTGACATTTGGAAGGATGATAAGTGATGAAGAGCTCTATTTTATAAGAAGGCAGTTGGACCTTCATCAGTTGGAAGGGGCCGATTTGACAAATGATCTGGTTGATCACTTTTGCTGTATTGTTGAGGAGCAAATGTCAGAGGGGAATACATTTAATGAAGCCTTTGATATTGCTTTTAAAAGAATCTCACCTGATGGTCCTAAAGAGATAGAAAAGGACCTTATCTATTTGTTGACTATTAAACGGAAGATCATGTTTAAAAAAAGCGCTTATGTATTTGGGTATATATCGTTGATACTGGTAATCTCAGGGATTTTATTTGTTCCATTTTTTCAAAGCGCATCTGTGCACCCCTCAGAGAGGATGGACGAACTGATTGCCCTTAGTGGTATGTCAGTAAACGGTACTCCTAAGCTACAATCATTATTCAGTCTTAGTACTACACCCTCCAGGCCTTCGCTCAGCGAACTTCTTTGGGGGTCTGGCTTTGCAGTGTTCCTGTTGACCGTTGTACCCTTCTGGTTCTACAAGGCTTATCAGAAATCAATTTTAAAGCTTCAAAAAAGTTAAATATGTATTCAAGAGAACTATTAAAGGGCATTTTGAAGCCTATCATTTTGAAACTACTCTCCGATCAGAGCCGCATGTACGGCTATGAAATAGTGCAGGAGGTGAAGCGTCTCTCGGGAGATAAAATTTTGATCAAAGAGGGCTCATTGTACCCAACACTGCATGCCTTGGCTGCTGAGGGCTATCTCAGTACTGAGTCGGTTATGATTGGTAAGAGAACGCGCAAGTATTATAAGCTTACCAGTGATGGCAAGGGGCAAGTGCAGCCGGCATTGACAGAACTGTTGGACTTTGCAGAAACTTTGCAGGTATTATTCGGGCCTAAACTTTCAACAACATGATGGTGACTGACGATCAGCTCTTTCAGATTCAAGGTTTTCTGATGAGCGAAGGTGTTTCAAATGTAGGACTGCAGGAAGACCTGGCAGATCACTTCTGTTGCGTGATAGAGCAATGCATGGAAGGTGAGGACCTGGATTTTGATGATGCCTTTAAGCTGGCACAGCAGCGGATCACCCCGGATGGGGCAAAAGAAATTGAAGAAGACTTAGATTATTTATTAACCATAAAGAAAAAAATCATGTTACGTAAAGTTGTATATGTATTTGGGTTTATCGGGGTATTAAACCTGCTGTTGGCGTTTTCCATGTATATCTCGGGTATTCTGAATGCCGAAGTGTCAGGCCTTTTAGCCATGGCGGGTATTCTTACACTTGCTATCAGTGTGTTGCCCTTCTCGTTTTATCAGATGTACCAAAGGTCTGCACAAAGAGTTCGGGAGGCTTAACCTTAACAGGTTTCAGACCTGAAAACAAAAAGGCCAGCTTCATTTTTGAAGCTGGCCTTTTTGTGTGTTGAATCCTGGCTTTCTACTTCGCGTAGTTCACCGCCCGCATCTCCCTGATAACAGTCACCTTGATCTGTCCGGGATATTGCATGTCTTTCTCAATCTTCTGCGAGATATCAAAGGAGAGCTGACCAGCCTGAATATCGGTAACGTGTTCAGCATCGACTAATACACGCAGCTCACGGCCTGCCTGAATGGCGTAACACTTGTTCACGCCATCAAAGTCCAGGGCAAGTGCTTCAAGTTCTTTCAGTCGCTTGATATACGATTCCATCACCTCTCTTCTGGCCCCTGGTCGGGCACCTGAGATGGCATCACAAGCCTGTACCAGGGCAGAGATCATAGAGGTCATCTCGATCTCATCGTGGTGGGCACCAATGGCATTGCATACCTCAGGGTGCTCCTTGTATTTCTTAGCTAGTTCCATACCTAAAAGTGCGTGAGGCATCTCAGGTTCTTCAGGCCACACCTTTCCAATGTCGTGTAGCAGGGCCGCCCTCTTAGCTCTTTTGGGGTTGAGTCCCAATTCTGAAGCCATAGTTGCGCACAGTCTGGCCACCTCTCGGGAGTGTTGCAGTAGGTTCTGCCCGTAAGAAGACCGGAAGCGCATACGGCCTACCATCTTAATCAGCTCCGGGTGAAGACCATGAATGCCAAGGTCAATCACTGTTCTTTCGCCAATTTCAGAGATCTCCTCCTCAATGTTTTTGGTGGTTTTGGTCACAATCTCCTCAATACGGGCCGGGTGGATTCGGCCATCCGCTACCAGCCGGTGCAGGGAAAGTCGGGCTATCTCTCGTCTTACCGGATCAAAGCCTGAGATAATGATTGCCTCAGGCGTGTCGTCAACCACAATTTCAACACCTGTGGCAGCTTCCAGGGCTCTGATGTTTCGGCCCTCACGGCCAATGATTTTACCCTTTACGTCATCGCTTTCAATATTAAAAATCGATACACAGTTCTCTATGGCATGCTCGGTTGCTGTCCTTTGTATGGACTCTATCACAATCTTTTTAGCTTCCTTGGCTCCTGTCAGCTTGGCTTCATCAATGATGTCTTTGATGAGTGCAGATGCCTTCGATGAAGCCTCGTCTTTGAGGGTCTCTATCAGTTGTTCTCTGGCTTCATCAGCCGAAAGCTGTGCGACTTTTTCCAGTGCCTTTACCTTCTCGTGTACCTTGGCTTCCAGATCGTCCTTGCGCTTTCGCACAATTTCCAGCTGGGCTTCTACATTTTCTTTGAGGCTGTCAAGCTCTGCTTCCTTGCGTTTGGATTGTTCCATTTGCTTGGAAAGATTCGATTCACGCTGTCTTAGCTTATTCTCATTGGTGATGATTTGATTCTTTTTGCGATTGCTCTCCTCTTCAAATTCTGATTTTAGTTTGAGGAATTTCTCTTTCGCCTCCAGAATGCGATCTTTTTTGACTGTTTCGGCAGTGAGCTCTGCCTCTTTGATGATTAGTTTAGCTTTTTCCTCCTGTTCCTGGACGGTTTTCTTATTAAGCTTTTGTAGCATAATCCGCCCTATGAATACTCCGGCTGCAAGTGCTGCGACTCCAACCCCGAGTGTCACGATATAATCTCCCATAAGTATATATGCGCAGATGAGGAAGAAAAGCGAAACTGAAACGATTTAAGGGGGTGTTCAGGAGAGGGCAGAGGCAATGAGATTGGTGAGCTGATCCAGTTGATCTTCGGCTGTGCTATCGATTGCGTCAAAGTTTTCTTCCGACTTCATCTTCGAAACAAGGCAATCAAAGGCTACCATGGCCAGTAAATCTTCTTTATCGTCTATCCCAAATTGCTCTCTATAGGTTTTTATTTTTTCATTAATCTGCTTACTTGCATTACGCACCCGTTGTTCCTCCTCAGGCTTCACTTTCATGGGGTACTCTCTGTCTCCTATTTTTATTTTTATTGATAGAATGTCAACCATAAAAAATTCTTATTGGCTCAAATGAGCGATACATCTATCTATTTCCTTAATGTACTCGTTTAATTTATATTTCAGCTCAGCGGACTCTTCCTTCTCCACTGTTGTGTTTGATACAATTTTAGTGATTTTGTCCTGATTTTGAAAATCAGTCAACTGGCCTCCCAATGACTCAACTTCAGCTTTTAACTGTGAATTTTGAGAGACAAGATCTTCGTTTTCGCGCTTCAACTGCTGATGGGCATTCACTAAAGCCATCGATTGCTTTTGGAGCCCTTTTAATTTTTCAGCCAGTCTGAGTTTTTCCATTACTTACGGATAATTGCGCCCAATTCTCTTTCAAAGCCTCCCATCAATCGTTTCATTGTTTTGTCAATGACTTTATCAGTCAGGGTCTTTTCCTGATCCTGCAGGTAAAAACTGATCGCGTAAGCTTTCTTGTTCTCGTCTATTTTGTCTCCCTCATATACATCAAAAACGTTGATGCGATTGACGAGATTGCGCTCGTACTTAAGTGACAATTTCCTAATGTCCTCAAATTTGATGGATTTATCAATAACCAATGATAAATCCCGTTTCACTTCGGGGAATTTAGAGAGAGGTTTATAAGTAAATTCGGTTTGATACAATTTGCACAGATAGGCCCAGTCTATGTCAGCGTAGAAAACTTCTGCCTTGACGTCTGCTTTCTGGCTTTGATTTGCATTCACTTTGCCAAGCTGTACCAATGGTTTTTTGTTGACACGGATGGTAATGCCATAGCTGAATAAGTCACTTTCTATATCAGCGGTGTCATATTGATCGATGCCAAACTTATTAAGCAGCCTTAAGACAATGGCCGAAAGGTCATGAAAGTGGATAGCCCTTTTAGGTTCCAGCCAGTGTTCGCTCCTGTTTTCTCCTGTAATGAACAGCGCGAGTCGTGAGCGTTCCACGTACTTCTGGTTGATAAGGTGGTAGGTAGAACCAAACTCAAAGAGTGAAAGATTTTGTTGTCTTCGTTTGATATTTCTGTCAATCACTTCCAGACCATGAAACAGCAGGTCCTGCCGCATTACATTCAGGTCTTCGCTGAGGTAATTGAGAATGTGAACATTCTGTCCTTCGTCAATCGCGTTGATCTCCTTAGTGTAACCATCCTTAGTCAAAGAGTTGGTGACTATCTCATTAAAGCCTGCACCGGCCAGCAAACGCGTAGTTTCTTTCTGAATATTGTCAGGGTCTTTCTGAGTGAACTCCGAAAGGAAGCTGCTGCTCAAATGCTCATCAATGGTGATGTTATTGAGTCCATAGATGCGCAGAATTTCCTCCACAATATCGGCCTCACGCTGTACATCTACTCTGTATGGAGGTACAATGGCCTTAAATCCTTCCTCAGTTACATTTTCAAGCTGAATATCAAGTCCGGTAAGGATCTCTGATATTCTGTCCTTTCCGATTTCCTGACCTATCAGTCTGGTAACATTGGCGTATTTCACATTCACCTCAAAGTCTGCAATAGGTTCAGGATAGATATCGCTGATTTCGGAAGAGATTTGGCCGCCTGCAAGTTCTTTGATAAGAAGCGCTGCATATTTGAGCGCATAGACCGTGATGTTAGGGTCAGTGCCTCGCTCATAGCGGAATGATGCATCAGTTTTAAGCTGATGCACCTGGGCCGTTTTTCTGATATAGGCTGGAGAGAAGTAGGCGCTTTCAAGAAATACATTCGTAGTGTTATTCTTTACGCCCGATTTGGTTCCGCCAAAAACTCCGGCTATACACATGCCTTCTTCAGCATTGCAGATCATCAAATCTCTGGCAGCCAGATTTCTTTCTTTTTCATCAAGGGTTGTGAATTTGCTCCCTTCCGGCATCGTTTTGACAATTACCTGATCAGCCGTAATCGCATCAGCATCGAAAGCGTGCATAGGTTGACCCAGACTATGCAGCACATAGTTGGTAATGTCTACAACATTGTTTGTGGGGTTGATACCAATGGCCTGGAGTCGCTGCTTGAGCCAGTCAGGAGACTCTTTTACCTCAACATTAGTCATCGTCAGTGAAGAGTATCGCGGGCAGGCCTCAGTATTCTCTACGCTAACCTTAATTTCCCTGTCATGATTGTCTATGACAAAACTATCAACAGAAGGTAAAGTCAAGGGGCGGTTAAGCAATACCTTTAAATCTCGTGCAACTCCCACATGTGAGGCGCCATCTGCACGATTGGGGGTCAGCCCGATTTCAATTACCTGATCTGACTCCATATCGAAGTATTTTGCTGCAGGAGTTCCATTGGGCAGATCAGTGTCAAGCACCATGATGCCTTCATGAGTATTTCCCAGACCTATTTCATCTTCAGCGCAAATCATTCCGCGCGAAGCTTCTCCTCTGATCTTCGCTTTTTTGATCACGAAGGGTTCGTGTCCGGCCGGGTAAAGCCTGGCCCCTACAGTAGCCACTACTACCTTTTGTCCTGCAGCTACATTTGGAGCGCCACAGACGATAGGAGAGGCTTCTTCGGTACCGATATCTACAGTGGTTAGGCTGAGTTTATCAGCGTTGGGGTGCTTCTCACTGGTAAGCACTTCACCAATCACCAGGCCTCGCAGTCCTCCTGGTACGGTATCTACTTCCTCGAGTCCTTCCACCTCCAAACCAGAGGCTGTCAATAGGGTTGAAATCTCGTCTGTCGACTCGTTCAGGCTTATATATTCTTTTAACCAGTTCAGGGAAATCTTCATCTCTTCGTAGGCGTTTGCACCGTTATTTTGAGCGTGAGGGCAAAAATAGGGATTTAAGTATTGGATTTAGTGTCTTAGAGCTCTTTATACAGTTTTTCACCTGCCTCAATGGCTACTGTCAGGAGATTTTGCTGTGGTGGAATAGGGCAGCTGAATTCATCATTGAAATGGCAAAAGGGATTGTAGGCCATATTGAAATCAATGGTGATAGCATTCGTGTTGGTTCTGGGTACATCTATGTACCGGCCACCACCATAGGTAGCATCTCCACTGGTGTTATCGGCAAACATCAATGAGAGCTTATTTGGGTTGTTTTCTTCCCAGTCCTGGTAGAGCAGCAGCTTTTGAGGTTTGCCTTCCAACTCGAATTCTGCATAGCCAAAAGGTATATATTTTTTGGATTCTCCGGTGGTGGTGGGAATAAATATGGGTTGTGTACGCTGTATGGGTGTGAATTTTGCCAGAATTTTTAACTCCTCTTTAACGGGGTAGTATTTGAGGTTGGTAAAGGTTCGCTTGTCTTCTTCTGTAAAAGGAGAGCTGGATGATTTCATGTAGCCATTTCGTGTCTTGCGATCTTCTTCGATTCTGGCAATATACTCGTCAGTTCCCTCACCAACGCTTAGAAAGTTGACAATGGTAATTCCTACTATTGCCACGATCAGTACCACAAATATCTTTTGTCTTCCCATACCGATATCTTTTGGGCAAATTTAAGTTATAGGAGCCATTTAGAAGAATAAAATGTTGGCTTCTTTGATTAGAGTACGCCTTCATCAGAGAAGCTGTAAAAATCCTCATCAGTAAAGATAATGTGGTCTAAAACGGGGATTTCAAGCAGTTTGCCTGCTTCTACTATTTTCTTGGTGAGGCGTAAATCGGCACTGCTGGGTTTTTTGTTACCCGATGGATGATTATGTACCAGGATAATGCCATTGGCCATATCTTCCAGTGCTCTTTTAAAAATGACCTTGGGATCTGCAATGGTACCTGAGAAGCCCCCTTGACTCACACATCTTTTTTGAAGCACTTTGTTGTTTCGCGTAAGCATGATTACCCAAAACTGCTCAATGGGTTGATCCATCAAAATAGGGATCATCGCTTTATAGGCGTCTTTGGACTTCCTTAGGTATTGATGTTTACCTGGGGTGCTTTCTTTTCTTCTTCTGCCTAGCTCCAGGGCGCTTACAATAGACACTGCTTTGGCTTCTCCTATTCCTTTAAAGCTTTGTAGTTCGTTGACAGATAGTTTGGCAAGTAAATTCAAGTCGTTGTCTACGTAAGAGAGAATTACTTTGGACAAATCAACAGCGCTGAGTTCTCTTGATCCTGAGCCAATCATAATGGCGATTAGTTCTGCTTCCGAAAGCGATGATTTACCTTTTGAAAGAAGTTTCTCTCTTGGGCGATCTTCTTCTGCCCACTGTAATATACCCAACCCTTTTTTCATATCTTTAAGATATAAAAATTATATTATTTTTATTAAATAATAAGAAAGGTATACAAAAAAAGCCAATGCATATGCATTGGCTTTTCATCTCCGAAGGAGAATTATCTTAAAGGCTATTCACCATTCTGGTCAACTTAGATTTGTTGTTAGCCGCTTTGTTCTTATGGATGATATTTCTTTTGGCCAGTTTATCAAGCATGCTGATAACTGTTTTCAGAAGTTCCTGAGCTTCATTTTTATCAGTAGTATTACGCAGTCTTTTTACAAAAGTACGCGTAGTCTTGTGCTGATAGCGATTTCTCAATCTTTTCGCTTCGTTAGATCTGATTCTTTTTAGTGCTGACTTATGATTTGCCATATCTTATAAAATCCTTTCAATTCCCTGATTTGGGGATGCAAAGATAGGTCTAATATTTCTATTTGCAAGGGTCTTTAGAAAAATTACTTACCAATATCACTAAAGTGTTTTTCGGCAGTTTTAAAAAAAGCATCCCAGGCCTCGTACTTTTCTGGATTCCAGATTTTTTTCAAAGCTTTCGAAGCTTCTTTTTTGGGCTCCTTGAGGCGAATGGTCCGGTACAAATATACGAAAGCGGAGGCACGCCAGTTGAGCTGGCAGTGTACTAAAATTTCAGCATCCTTGTTCTGGTCCATTGCGTCAAAGAAGTCTTCCAGTGACTTTATGGTGGGCTCTTCCCAGGATACCGGTACGTTCATAAAGCTTATACCCATACCGCGGGCTTGCCTTTTCAGGTTTTCTATTGCTCCGAAGTCTTCTGCATTAACACTGATGATAGCCCCGACACCTTCTTTTTTTAGCATATCAAGTGCCTCTCCGGTTATCTGTCCGCAGGTATGTAGGTTTTCAGAAATCGGAACGTAGTTTTTAAGCTTACGCATAGAATTTTGCCCCTGAGCACTGAAACCAACGCAAATTAGTAGTCCCAGAAGTAGTGGGGTTTTCGGTAACCGCTCGAATGATTTTAAAAGCATTATGCTGGGTTTTTTACTATGTTTCATAATAAACAGAAAATCGACCACTAAATATATGCTGTTATGAAGACTTATGCTTTGATCGTCATGTTCGTTTCGTCATTTTTCCTTGTACTGCCCCAGGAAGGTGCCTCTGAAAGTAACTTGTCAGACATAACAGGTGCCTGGGAGCTGGAGAGCCAAAATGGCCAGGCCGCCACTTATACGGGTGCATTGTTAATTGAAGACGGGTACATCTTTTATACAGAGTATGACATTGCCACTAAGCATTTTGCCGGAAGTCTGGGTGGTCAGTATGGATATGAAAACGGAGTTTTCACCTATACGATAGAATTCGATACCTGGTCACCCGAACGGATAGGGCAGGAGGTTAAGGCGAAAGTGAGCTTCAAGGGTAAGGAGATGACCGTGGAACAAACCATAGGGACAGAAACGAGTGTAATGGTGTATTCTCAGATTGACGATGGTACTGGGGATTTGGCCGGGGCTTGGCGCATTACTGATCGCATGCGGAACGGAACGATGCAGGCGATGAGACAGGGACCCAGAAAGACTATTAAAATGATTACAGGCAGTCGTTTTCAGTGGGCGGCCTTCAACCCGGAGACAAAACAGTTTTCGGGTACAGGAGGAGGCTCCGTGACATTAAAAGGCGGAGTTTATACTGAGCATATCGAATTCTTTTCGCGTAATGCAGAAAGGGTTGGGGCCAGCCTTAGCTTTGACTACAAAGTAGATGGTGACAAGTGGGATCATTCGGGTATGAGTTCCTCCGGGAATCCGATTCGTGAAATCTGGACCAGACAGAATCAATAAGTCATTTAACCCGCTTAAATGTAGCCACATCTTTAGAACCCGAATCTAATCGGGTTGGTCTGGGATCCTGGATCTCTGAGGCAATATGTAGCTGAAAGGTGTCCTCGTCTATAAATTTGATGATACCTTTCATACGACCAAATTCAGTACCCGCTATCTTAAAAATCAGGTCAAAGTTCTTGGGTGAAGTCGTCTCATCTACAGCATAAGTCAGGGAAACCTTTGTACCTTCTACTTCATAATCATTACCCCCGATAGTTTCTCCATTTGCGATCATGGTGGTTGTATGATTTCCGTCAAAAATCATATAACCCTTTTCGGCCTCTGTATCGCCCTCGCTGCCGCCAAACCATCTGCCAACCAGCAGTTGGTCCAGGTTAGAAAACTCTCTGGGCTGTGATTCAGGCACTCTTTGAAGTCCACTGGTAACGCCTGTGGTTCCGTAGGTGATATCGGTCAGGTAATAGCCCTCATCCCAATACTCTCTGATCTGATCTTTAGGGAAGGTTTTGGAGGTAAACCATTGCTGGGGTTGATTACTGATGTACTTGGTCATGACCAGTATCCACAAGTCTTTTTCATAAGAGAGCTGAGTAATCGAGTATCCCTGGTTTAGGTATGTGTTGATTTCACTTTCTGGAAATTCATTTCGCTTAAACCATTTCTGGCCTCTGATATCTGAATCTTTGGACGAAACGAGCGCCCAACGATCGTTGCCATAAACAATCTCGGTAATGTACTGACCTTCGTCACCAAACTCCTTGATTTTCTCACTGGGAAAAGAGCTCCTGGTAGACCAGCGCTGCCGGGAATAGCCGCTTCCCTTTGAAAAAACGATAGCCCAAACCCCATTGCCATAGTTGAGTTCAGTGATGTAGTAGTCTTCATTCCATTTTTCCTTAATCTCGTCTTTTGGCCATTCTTTTCGTGTAATCCAGCGCTGGTTTGTGTAGCCGGTTCCTTTAGACATTACCAGGCTCCACTTGCTATTGTCGTAGCTTACATCGGAGATGTAGTATCCATTGTCCCACTCTTTTTTGACCTCATCTTTCGGGAAGTTGTCACGGGTTCTCCATCTCTGTACCGAATAGCCATTGTACTTGGTCATTACCCCTACAAAATTCTTACCTGCCGGCAGTGTGCCTGATTTGGTGTTGTTAGTGGTAGTACTTCGCGATTTCAGATAGGATATGTCAAGGTAATCGATCTGAATGGTAGTGTTTGGAGCTACCATAAAGCCAACCTTGTTGCTGGTAACTTTGTGGTTGTATTTTGTGGTCAGCAGTTTCTCGTTGAAGAAGTAATAATAAACACTCCCTACTTTCCTGACGGTTATTTTATTAAAGCTTGACTTGTTTACCGTACTGGAAGCGGTGAAAGGGACGATTGAATTGTAATCGCTCCCAACTTTTTTTGAAAACACATATTTGCCCTCACCGGTAAAGCCAAAATGAAACTTGTCGGTACCGTTTTCATCGATATTCCATACCAGGTCGTTTGACGAGTTGGGCTTACCAGTCACAAACTTAACGCGGGTTTCTATCTGCCAATCGCGATCCCAATCCATATCTGAGAGGGTGTGCCAGATCAATTGGGCATTATTGTTCATAGAAATCCAGTCGAAGAAGCCGTTTTGAATTTTGCCCATTCGGCTACCGCTTCTGTACACCTCCCACTTTTCAGAACTATTGTTGAAATCCTCTCTGTATATCTGTGTTTTGTCTGATGAACCGTAACTACTATAGCTACCACTCGCACTGCTACTGGCCGACCTTGTGTTGGTCGATCTGGTACTTGTTGACTTATTTTCGAGCTCGAAAGCATAGAGGTGATCTACTTTGATTCTGGACCCCGGAGGCACGGTAAACCCGATCATATCACCTTTTACAGGCTTATAGTTCATAGTTTTGACCAGTCGCCTGTTGAAAAACAGGTAATAGGTCTGCCCTACTTTTCGCACGGTCAGTATATTCCGTGAGCTTTTATAGACATAGCTTGATGGAATAAACTTGGCGATGTGATTGAAAGCAGAATTCTTGTATTCAGCAATAACGTACTTTCCGCTCCCGGTAAAGCCAAAGTGGAATTTATTGCTGTTGCCAGATTCCTTGTCCCAAATAAAATCTACCGCACTGGTTTCCTTTCCTCCAGCCCAGGTTACGCCTATTTCCAGTTCCCAGTTACCGCTCCAGTCAACGTCAATAGTTCTATATTTTACCTGTGTTTTGTCGTTGAGTGATCTGAAATCCAGATAGCCGTCTACAATCTTTGCAGTTCTCCTTCCCGGCTCATCTGTGTCCCAATAAACTGATGAGCCATCGAAGTCTTCGCGATACTTATAAGTCTTCTCAGAATAAGAGTAATCCTCGTAAGAGGATTGGGCTTGGAGGGTGAAGTTGAAAAAAAAGGCAAAAGCCAACAATACCAGCTTCAGTTTTGGTTGTCTGTTCATCTTGGTAATCGGTTCAGGCATTGCGTTATTAAAAAATATGCCTATCCAAAGATATTGATATTGAGCGATTTATCCATTGTAAACAACTAATGATCTATAGTTCTTTAGCGGGTATTTTCATTTTTGGCACGGTAATGGAAAGTGGGTAGTCAATGCATTAATAATAAATGGTCCGGACCTTGAAGGAAGTTGAAAACTTAAAAACAGGGTTATGAAAAGAAGTGTACTAATATTTGGAATAGCAATGATCGCCTTGTTAAGTGCAGGGGATTTAGCCGCTCAGAGGGGCAGGTCTCAAGACCGAGGCAGTGGAGATAGAGATAGAAGGGAAGAGCGAGGTCAGAGAGACAGGAATGGTCAGAACCGAGATGGGTATCGCAATAACGATCGCAGAAACAACCGTGGAACGTATAGAGATAATCGTGGAACCTATAGAGGGAACAATGGTTACCGCAATAGAAATGGAAGAAGCGAACGTGTGGTCAGCCAACGTAGAGTGAGATATGACGGGTACCGTAACTACGGTTCAGGAAGAAGAGGTGGTCTCACAGTAATCTATGACTATGACTACAGAAACGGAAGACGTTTTCGTTTGCAAAGAAGAGCGAGACCTTCTGTTCGTCATATCTGGGTCAACGGTCACTGGAGATTCAGCAGAAGACTGCAGCGCGATGTTTGGGTAGGCGGTAGCTGGGCTGTTCAGACGAGAAATCACCGATGGACCGATGGTCACTATGAAAGATTCCGTGGCAGAAGAACCTGGGTGCCAGGCTGCTGGACAATCATCTACTAAGAGAAGAACATACAATCAGATTAATTTTAGATAAAAAAGGTCGACCCTGATATTGGGTCGACCTTTTGCTCTTTAATCTCTTTTTTCGCTACTCCGTCAAATGGCATTTTTTACTGCCTGGAATGAAACACCCATATGAGAATCGTCAAACACGGCTTTGCCATTTTTGATGACGATGATCTGAGGTGACTGGTGGTAGACATTGAACATTTCAGCCACAATGTTGGAAATGTTCCTGTTTGCAATCAGATCCAGAAAATAAGGTTTGATAGCATTTCCGTCTTCATCCCAGGACCTCTCCAGTCTGTCGAGGGCCATACTGCTGATACCGCAGCGTGTACTGTGTTTGTAAATCAGAACCGGCTGTTCTTTGCTCTCCTCAATAATTTTTTCCAGCTGAGTCGTTTGGGTCAGGTTCTCCCAGCCTATCTCAACCGTGTTTGTTTCTTTCTTCTTCCAGAACATAATCCGAGTGCTTTATTATTTAATACTCCAATAATCGTTTCAACTTGTTCAAAAACCGATTTTGTGGCAGAAAGTTTTCCTCCAAAGGTCGGCTGAACGGCACTGGGGTATCAAGACTTGCCTCTCTTGAGACTGGAGCATCGAGATATTCAAAGCAATGTTCGCTGATCCAGGCAGCAATTTCTGCTCCCACGCCTCCGGTCAAAGTATCTTCATGAAGTACCAATACTTTGTTGGTCTTGCGCACAGAGGCTTCCACAGCTTCCTTATCCCAGGGAAGTAATGTTCTCAGATCTACAATATCAGCACTAACGCCTTTCATAGATTCCAGGGCTTGTTTGGCCCAATGCACCCCCATACCGTATGTGATAATTGAAATGTCATCTCCCTCGCTGGCCAGAGCGGCTTTACCAATCTCCACTGTATAGTAATCATCCGGAATAGATTCAGATAATGAACGATAGAGAAACTTGTGCTCAAAGAACAGGTGTGGGTTCGGATCTTCGATTGCCGCATTGAGGAGCCCCTTGGCGTCTCTTGGATTTGATGGATATAGAATTTTCAGACCTGGTGTATGAAAGAACCAGGCCTCATTTGACTGCGAATGGAAGGGTCCGGCACCTACACCTGCCCCGGTAGGCATACGCACTACAACATCTGCGTTTTGCCCCCAACGATAATGGCTTTTGGCCAGGTTGTTCACAATCTGATTGAAGCCGCAGGTCACAAAGTCGGCAAACTGCATTTCTACCACGGCTTTGTGTCCATTGATGGAAAGGCCCAGTCCTGTACCAATAATGGCTGACTCACAAAGAGGTGTATTCCGCACACGATCCTTGCCAAACTGCTCGATAAAGCCCTGAGTGATTTTAAAGGCACCGCCATACTCGGCAATATCTTGCCCCATAATCACCAGATTGTCGTATTTCTCCATGCTTTGCTTTAAGCTATCGGAGATGGCATCGACAAGCCTGCGGTCAGATGTGGCTTCACTTGCCGGATCAACAACTTTTTGTTCATGAGGAGCGTGAATATCCAGCGTTTCTGCTTCTGTAACTTCTGGCAGTGCTTCTGCAAAGGCTACTTCAAGTCCTTGTTCAATGTCTTGTTTAATGGCTGCCCTGATTTCCTGGATTTTCTGATCATCCAGTACTTTCTGTCTTTTCAGATAGCGTTCAAAGTTTTCTACGGGGTCTTTCTTTGCCCATTCTACAAAGAGCTCCTGCGGCACATATTTGGTGCCACTGGCCTCTTCATGTCCCCGCATGCGGAAGGTCATCGCTTCTACTATGACGGGCTTAGGGTCCTCACGCATCTCTTCTGCCAGCCCTTTGATAGTCCTGTGCACCTCGAGCAGGTTGTTGCCATCTACCCTCACGGCTTTGATGCCGTAACCGGGGCCCTTGTCGGTGAAGTATTTAAACCTGAACTGCTCGTTGCTGGGAGTCGAGAGCCCATAGCCATTGTTCTCTATTACAAAGATCACTGGCAAATCCCACACGGCAGCCACATTAAGTGCTTCGTGAAAATCACCCTCTGAACTCGCACCGTCACCGGTAAATACAAGTGTGGCCTTTTTATTTTCTTTCAGTTTATGGGCCAGGGCTATGCCATCTGCCAGTGCCAACTGTGGGCCAAGATGAGAGATCATACCAACAATGTGGTGCTCACGGGTGCCAAAATGAAAAGAGCGATCACGCCCCTTGGTAAAGCCGCTGTTTTTTCCCTGAAACTGTGCAAAAAGTCTGTGATAAGGGATTTGTCTTCCCGTAAAAACCCCCAGATTTCGATGCATGGGAAGAATGAATTCATCCTGTTCAATGGCGTTTACAGCCCCGACAGAAATGGCTTCCTGACCGATTCCTGAAAACCACTTACTGATTTTCCCCTGTCTCAGAAGAATCAGCATTTTTTCTTCGATCATCCGTGGGCATAATATCTGCTCGTATAAGTGTACAAGCTCCTGATCGGAATAACCTTCTCTTTTAAATCTCATATAGCATAGGTGTGCGCGACAAATCTAAAGTAATGGGGTGATTGCAAAAAATTGCAGCCAATATTTTTATTTTTGCCCTCCTACCTTTGATTATGATCAACTTCGAAAGCTTTGAACTAAGCAACGGCCTGCGGGTTATCGTGCATGAAGACCACACCACACCAATGGCGGTACTCAACATCTTATATGATGTTGGTTCGCGCGATGAGCAGGAAGATAAGACGGGTTTTGCCCACCTTTTTGAGCATCTTATGTTTGGTGGCTCAAAACACATTCCCAGCTACGATGAGCCGCTTCAACGGGTCGGGGGAGATAACAATGCTTTCACCAGCCCTGACATTACCAACTATTACATCACGGTTCCTGCGGTGAATCTGGAAACGGCCTTTTGGCTGGAGTCTGACCGTATGCTAAGTCTTTCGTTTGATCCGAGGGTGCTTGAGGTGCAGCGTAGTGTGGTTATTGAAGAGTTCAAGCAGCGTTATCTCAACCAACCGTATGGCGATGTGATGCTCAAGCTGAGGCCATTGGCCTATGAGAAGCATCCCTATCGCTGGCCCACAATCGGTAAAGAGATCAGCCATATAGAGCAGGCAACCATGGATGACGTGAAGTCATTCTTTGCAAAGCACTACCTGCCCAATAATGCCACCATGGTAGTAGCCGGTAATGTTACGGTAAAAGAGGTGGAACGACTGGCTAAGAAGTGGTTTGGTGGCATTGCTGCCGGTCACAAACCAGAAAGAGCCTTACCTGTTGAGCCGGTCCAGAGCGCCAGGCGTGTATTGGATGTGGAGGCTAAGGTGCCATCTGATGGCCTATACATGGCCTTTCATATGCCAGGTCGCTTAGATAGTGCCTATTATGCCAGCGATCTCCTGAGCGACATGCTTGGGAGAGGGAAATCTTCCAGGTTGTATAACGAGCTGGTTGAGGGTGAAAAGATTTTCCATAATCTGAATGCCTATGTTACGGGTTCCGTTGACCCGGGTTTGCTGATGATTGAAGGGAAAACCTCGGATGGTATAAATCTGGAAGAAGCCGAAAATGCCGTATGGCGGGTGATTGAGAAATTCCGATCGGAATCTTTCTCGGCAGGGGAGTTGGACAAGGTGAAAAACAAAGCAGAGTCTACACTGGTTTTTTCTGAGGTAGAGCTATTGAATCGTGCTATGAACCTGGCTTTTGCCACCAATTTGGGCAATGCCGACCTGGTCAATCAGGAGGTAGAACAGCTACAGCGTGTTACCAAAGAAGAAGTGCTGCAGCAGGCTGATAGCATTTTAAGAGAGTCCAACGTTTCTGTGCTCAAGTATGCTGCTGTTTGAGTTTTGAATAACAAATAACAAAAGAGATGAAAATCAGAGTAGGTTTTGGCTATGATGTGCACAAGCTGGAGGCAGGAGAAGACTTTTGGCTGGGAGGAATCAAAGTACCACATACACATGGCGCGGTAGGCCATTCAGATGCAGATGTACTCATACATGTAATTTGTGATGCCTTGCTTGGCGCTGCAAACCTGAGAGATATCGGCTATCACTTTTCAGATCAGGATCCACAGTTTAAAGGCATTGATAGCAAGATTTTGTTGCAAGACGTAGTGAAGCTCATTACAGATAATGGCTTCTCCATTGGTAACATTGATGCGACCATCTGCTTGCAACGGCCTAAAATAAATCCACATGTGCCCGCCATGAAAACCTGCCTGGCAGAGGTAATGGGATTGGAGGAAGAAGATGTTTCTATTAAGGCAACCACTACTGAGCGCCTGGGCTTTGTAGGAAAGGAAGAGGGAGTTGCTGCCTATGCCACGGTATTAATTCAAAAGTGACTTGAAAAGAAAAATAGAGCTTATAACAACGAGTGATGGCTCACATTCTCTGTATCTGCCGGATATGAACGAGACTTATCATTCGTCTCATGGAGCACTTACAGAATCACAGCATATCTTTATTGAAGCGGGCCTGCAGTCATACCTGAATGAACATCCCCGCAAACCACTGAAAATTCTGGAAATAGGTTTCGGAACGGGGCTCAATGCACTTCTTACTCTAAGGTATGCCCTTGAACATCAGGTGAGCATTCATTTTGTTAGCCTGGAGCCTTTTCCCTTACAGGAAGATGTCTATGGGGTTTTGAACTATGCCAGTCTGTTTACTGATGAGCATGCTAATGCACAGTTTCTGGCTTTGCATGAGGCTGAATGGGAAACTGAAGTGAGTATAAGCGACTTTTTTGTATTGCAGAAGAAAGAGCAGCGGCTTGAAGACTTCTCTGATGATACTGATTTCGATTTGATCTTTTTTGATGCCTTTGCTCCCAGCAAACAGGAAGAGCTCTGGACTTATGAAATACTGGAAAAAACGGTAGGGCTTATGGGTTCATCGGCTGTATTAGTTACCTATTGTGCCAGAGGACAATTCAAACGCGATCTTGCTGCATTGGGTCTTAGGGTAGAGACTTTGCCGGGTCCGCCTGGAAAAAAGGAAATGGTGAGGGCTGTTAAATTATAATATAATGACTTACCCTTTTGGGGAGAGATCATGTTAATAATTGTAAATTCATCACAGCCATAAATATGGGTTCTATGAAAACATGGATTGGTTTGCTTGCTATTACATGTCTCCTGCTATGCTCAGGTTGCAATGCTGTACAGCTTAGCTCGGGAAAGGTGTTGACCGATGGTACTATCGATATGACCAACCCTTCTTCCATGGATAAAGATGCCGTCAGGGTTGTGGGTAAGATAGAGAAGGTTAATGACGCTGACGATAAGCGGGGTAGCTTTAATTTGACTTTAGAAAAGATAGTGAAATACGGGGCTACATTTTCTTCAATGGAACCCAAAGTGGGAACGACTGTAATACTGTCCACACCAGTTGATGTTTCTTTCAATGAAGGAGATGTTATCTTGATAGATATTATAACTCCGAGAATTGATAAAGGTGAAAAACCCGTCAGGGTGCGTATGGGTTAACCCTGGACTAGTCTGGAATGAGCAATAAAAGGAAATATCAATCCATCTCTGTTTTACTTGGCCTCTGTGTGGCCATAATGGCCGTTGTTTATAGCGGACTGTTGAATGTCAGCACTCAGAAGACAGAGTCCGCTGCTTTGGTTGAGGATTTCGAAATAGACGAAGACCCTGCCAGTGAAAGCCCTGAAGGCAGATGGCTCTACGAGTTGAATATGCTTAAGGATCCCGCTACAGGTAAGATACCTGAAGGGATACGTAAGAAAGAACTGGATTATACACTTGATGTTTTGCTCAAAACCACTGGTGATGCTGCCGGTTTTCAAAGTGAAAGTGCAGACGGAGCTGAAAATAATAGCTTTGTCAGTCATGGCCCTTTTAATCTTGGAGGCCGGACACGGGCACTCGCCCTGGATGTAAATAATGAAAACATAATTCTTGCCGGAGGTGTCAGTGGAGGTATCTGGCGTAGTACCAATGGAGGCGAGTCCTGGATCAAAACCAGCAGCCCAAGAGATTTTCCACCGGTAAGTACGCTCGTACAAGACCTGAGAGCCGGCCATACCACTGATTGGTACTTTGGAGGAGGAGAGATTGTAGGTAACTCAGCTGCTGCCCCCAGCGCCTTTTATTATGGTGATGGTATCTATCGTTCGACTGATGGAGGACTTAGTTGGAATGTGATTGCAGCTACCGAACGAGGTAATAATGTGGATTTTGCCCAGTACAGTGTCGTCAATGAAATTGCCATCGATCCGTCAAATACATCAGCCACAGAAATCTACGTAGCCGGGCCTGGTCAAATCATCCGAACTACAGATAACTTTGCCAATGCGACTGTAGTGCTTGGCCAGGGTAATAGCGGATTAAATGTTTCTGACGTGGTTGTTTCGCCTACTGGTGTGGTATATGCCGTAATCGCTACCTCAGACGACAATGGTGCCAATGCAGAAGAAGGAATCTTCATGTCTGCTGACGGTACCAATTGGACCAATATTGATCCTCCTACTGGTCTGCCTGCCATTTACAGACGTGCTGAGCTGGCACTGGACCCCAGTGATGAGAACACACTATACCTCATAGGGGGTAACCAGGCAGGGAGTGTTACTGAAGATTTTTTATTCCGGTATAACAGAACTACCAGCAATTGGACTGATCTAAGCGATAACATGGGCTCATCTTCTGACATAGGAGAAGGGCATCACTTTCAGCAAGGGTATAATCTGTATGTAAGAGTACATCCCGGTCAGTCGAATACAGTTTTTACAGGTGGGACTAACCTGTTGAGGTCCACCGATGGTTTCGGAAGTGCAGGCAACAGAGATCAGATTGGAGGCTACCAGCCTGATGGCAACCCTAATTCCTTTGGAGATTATATCGGGCATCATCCCGATCAGCATACTGCCGTATTTCTGCCTTCAGATCCGAATGTAATGATTACCGGCAGCGATGGCGGACTTCACAGAACAGAGAATAATCTTCAGGATTTCTCAGGTCCTAACCCTGTGAATTGGCAGTCGCTGAACAACGGCTACCATACCACCCAGTTCTATGCTATTGACATGCTGAGGGACGCCCGGGGAGATATGCGAATTCCCGGAGGAATGCAGGACAACGGTAGTTGGATCAATTATACCAATGATCCGGCAGGAGACTGGACAAGAGAGTTAAGGGGAGATGGTTCATATACCGCCATTACACATAACTCCCTGTATATGTCGGCTCAGGAGGGCCAGTTGAGGAGATTTGAGTTGAATAGCAGCACCAATGAATTTGTGCAGGTGGCCAATATTCAGCCGAGCGGTAACCTTTCCGAGTTTCTGTTTGTCAATCCTTTTATCGTTGATCCCGTGCATAGAGAAAAGCTTTTTGTAGGGGCACAGGGGCGTGTTTATTTTACGAGGGATGTTACACAAAATCCGGGAACAGGAGGCTGGCAATCTATCACGGCCACCGGGCTTAGTTCGGAAAATGTCAGTGCCCTGGCAGCTTCCATTCAGCCTGAAGGAGTGTTGTACTTTGGTACGCGCAATGGCTCTCTTTACAGGGTGAATAATACCCGTAAAGAAAGTACGGGTTTGGCAATCACGGGTGAAAATATGCCTGAAGATGCTACCGTAAGCTCCATCGCGGTCGATCCGGCCAATGCCGACCGGGTATTCGCCACTTTCTCAAACTATAATGTGATAAGCATCTGGATGTCTGACGATGCTGGGGGGAGCTGGACTTCCATTTCAGGGAATCTGGAAGAAAATGCCAATGGTTCCGGGTCAGGGCCTTCCATTCGCTGGATAGAATTGCTACCCGATGGAAATGGAGGAAACCTATATTTTGTGGCAACATCTGTGGGGCTTTTTATGACCACCACCTTGAATGGCGACAACACTGTTTGGACAGCCCAGAGTGATGATCTGGTTGGTCGTAATCTTACCAATATGATCAAAGTAAGGCCTGTTGACGGGCAGGTGGCAGTCTCTACGCACGGTAACGGAGTTTTTGTCGGGACTTATGATGTACGGAACAGTCCTACTATCAGCTATTCCATTGTGGTGCCAGATGAAGAGGTGATTTTAAGAGGTCCTACCTCGATTATAGCAGGAGCCGGATTTATCTATCAGTGGAGAAAGGATGGTGCGGATATTCCCGGAGCTACTTCTTCAGAGTATACGGTGACGGAGCCGGGCACTTATACGCTCAGAATCATAGATGAAATTGACGATTCTGTTGCAGAATCGAATGAGTTGGTATTTCTACTGGATGGAGTTGCTCCGGTACTGAGTTCAATCACCAGGCTTAATCCTATTACAGAGGAAACGGAAGCTACTGAGGTCACTTTTCAGGTAGCCTTCAGTGAGCCGGTGAATAATGTGGGTGTAAGTGACTTCGAAACCACCGGGGAAGTCTCAGGGCTTATTTCGGCAGTAACACCCATTGTATCAACAGAAGTATTTAATGTTACCGTGAGCAATTTAGGAGGTTCGGGTACGCTCGGTTTGGGCGTGGCTTCCAATACGGATATTGTGGATGTAGCCGAGAATGCATTTGTGGCTGGCTTTCCTTTGGGCGAAACCTATACTGTTACCGATAATGCCATACCTACAGCTGTCATAAGCCGGCTGGATCCTGCCACCGAAATTACCAACCGATCGGAAGTGAGTTTTAGCATTTCATTCAGCGAAATTGTTGAAAATGTGGATGCAGCTGACTTTACCTTTTCAAGCACAAGTGTTCCTTCGGCAGCGATTGAATCAGTGAACTCAGAGGCAGGCGGAAGAGTCTATACTGTCGCCATATCCGGTATTACCGAGAATGGCCTTATTGATCTTGACCTGGTTAGCAATCATGGTATCACAGACCAGGCCGGTAATGACTTTGCGGGTGAAATCACCAGCGAAGAAACCTTTACCATAGAAAACCTACTGATCACCTCAATAGACAATGGTCAATTTGATGCGAAACAAATAAAGGTTCAGCAAAACCCCACAGCCGGACTTTTTAAAGTGGTACTCGGAGATACCTATTTGGGAGGCTTTACCATGAAAGTGGTCAACAGCAATGGTGCACAAATCTATTCAGCTCAGCAGGATCGTTATCGATCGGGTGAAGAGCTCGAAATAGACCTGACCAGGCTACCTGATGGTGTCTATTTGCTCAATACTGCCAATGCAGATCGTAGAGATGTAGTGAAGCTGCTGAAGAAGTCGAATTGATCAGCAGAAATTAAATTCTGAAATCGTACAAACCCTTGTGTGTAATACAGAGATCCAGGGGCACATCAAAGTCATTGGTTTCGATGGTTTCTTCAATGGGAGGTGAGATTGCCAGGCCAACCTTAAGTGTGTCTTTTTGACATTGGGCGAGAAAGCGGTCATAGAAACCAGCTCCATAACCAACCCTGTTTCCAAAAGTATCGAAGGCTAACAAGGGCACAAAAACTAAATCGAGCTGTTCAGGGTCAACTGTTATGCTATGAAGGGGCTCAGGAATCCCGTAGTTGCTTTCCTGTATATCGTCTTCCCGGGTCATGGAGTGATGACTGAGTATGTTCTTTTTGAAATGGGTTTTGCTGATTACAGGAGTATGCTGTGGTGAATCAATAAGCCAATGGTAGATGGGCCAGGTATTTACTTCTTTGTTCTTTATAATGGGAAGAAACAAGTGGGTTTTTTGAGATATAGTGCCTTTAATCAGATCGATAGCCTGATCGGATACCAACGTGCAGCGTTGCTGGTATTCCGTGTCTGAAAGCTCTTTTCGTTCTTTTAAAAACCGTTTCCGAATTGCCTCTTTATTCATAGGCCGTGATCAAATGGAACCTGTAGTCGAAAGCATCGAAACATTCCATACACGAATCTATAAAATTCGGATCAGGGATATAAAAATTGAGGAAATTGTCTTTTCTCTCCTGAGGGCTTCCTCCGGGAAAGAGTGCTTCTTTGATGGAGTAGATGCGGTTGACCAGCGTCTCCTGATTTCTCTTTTCAGCCTTGAGCAGTTTCTTTTCAATTTTATGAATACAATTCTCGGTCTTCTTGCGCTCTGCCGCTACCAGCTTCTCCAGTGTCGGGTCAATGCCCATCGCCTGAGTCATTACTTCATTGAACACGCTGTCAAGTCTTTCCAGTTCTGAACCCAATGCCAGCTCATGCGATGAGTTTTCAGAAACCTTTGTCTTGATCAGCTCATTTTCATCTGAAAATATCTCCTCAAAGCTTAAGCCTTCTTTCTTGATCTTTGATAAGATATTGGGGGTGACGACTCCGGCAAAATTTCTGGGCATCAATAGAGGGAAGGTGGTTTCAAAGTGCTGGAACACATCTTTTAATTGCAGCCAGTAAACCAATTCGGAGGGGCCTCCTACGTAAGCAAGATTGGGTAGCAATAACTCCTGATAGAGTGGCCTGAGCACCACGTTAGGACTGAACCGCTCTGGAAATTCTTCAATCTCTGCTTGCAGGGCTGATTCGCTAAAACGAATGTCTGTATCGAGCACTTCATACATCCCTTCTGAGGACACAATGCGCGAACGAACATTGTCCTTCAGGTAAAAGAAGTTGATCTCCCTCGGGAAAACCTGTGTCTTGTAACCAAGGTTTTCGAGTTGCTGGGAGGTGGCTTCAACCAGTTTTTTGGGAGAACCCTTGAAAATGTCGTCCGTAATTACCGGCTTTAACAAGGTCTTCAGGTTATGATCATCTGCATCAATGACTACCAGCCCCTTATCTCCGAAAAGGGCGTTTACATAGTGCCTTCCGGCCTCCGCCAGTGTTTTTCTCTTTAGGTATGCTTCTTGAAAAAAGCCGGGAATGCTGATGATCTCTTCGAAAATTGACTTGAGCTCTTTGGTGTTAAAACGCCCCACTGCTCCTGTCTGATCAGTGTTCCACGAAAACTTCTTGCCATTGAACCTGAAATGACTGATCTCATCGAAATCATGATCTTCTGAGGCCATCCAATAGACAGGGACAAAATTGTATTGCGGGTATTTTTCTTTGAGGCTTTCGCAAGCTCTGATCACCGTCACTATTTTATAAATAAAATACAGTGGGCCGGTAAAGATATTCAGCTGGTGACCGGTGGTAATGGTGAAGGTCTTTTGATCTCGGATAAGGTCGATGTTCCTCTTGGTGCTCTCAGAAAGATCAAAACCCTCATATTGTTTCTCCAAAACCTCTGCTACAACGGTCCGGTGACCTGAAGGGAAGTTCCTGTTTTCAAGCTGGCCTTTGAAGTTTTCTATTTCAGGCAGTTCCTTGTAAAAGGGGGTTAGCGATTCTTTTCCTCCGATATAGTCCAGAAAAGACTGTGAAAAGCTATTGGTTGATGCAAATGGAATTTTAGAAAGTAGTGCAGACTCCTTTTCCTGAACGGTCATAAATACTTAGTTACAGCAGAGAATAATGATTGGCTCAATTAACGGGATTAGCCCCTAATGAAAAACGTTTTTTTGATGAGCATCAAAATCTAAACTCTGTAACAGGGTGATAGGTTCAATTATGAACCGGTGATCCGTAGAGGTCAAATTCTGTGGCGTCATCTATTTTAATATGGGCAAAATCTCCAATTCTCAGGTAGTGCTTAGTTGCATCAATGATTACTTCATTGTCTACTTCGGGTGAGTCAAACTCAGTCCGTCCTATGAAGTTACCTCCTTCTTTTCTGTCAATCAGTACCTTGAGGGTCTGGCCTACTTTGCCCTGGTTAATTTCATACGAAATTTGTTCCTGTACCTCCATTACGTGATTAGCCCGCTCTTGTTTCACTTCCTCAGGTACATCATCTTCCATGCTATGTGCGTGGGTGTTTTCCTCATGCGAATAGGTAAATACTCCCAGTCTGTCGAAGCGCATATCTTCCACAAACTGTAGCATTTCCTGGAAGTCTTCTTCAGTTTCTCCGGGGTGACCAGCTATAAGGGTTGTTCTGATGGCAATACCTGGGACCTGCTCTCTGATTTGTTTAATGAGTGCTTCAGTCTTCTCCCTCGTGGTACCTCTCCTCATCAGTTTCAGCACTTTGCTGGATCCATGCTGTAGCGGAATGTCCAGGTAACTGCAGATGTTGTCCCTTTCAGCCATTACCTGTAGGGCATCCATAGGGAAGCCCGTAGGGAAAGCATAATGCAATCTGATCCATTCAATACCATCGACATCAGACAAGCTTCTCAGCAAATCTGCCAGTTTTCTTTCCTTATATAAATCGAGGCCATAATAGGTAGAATCCTGCGCAATCAACAGGAGCTCTTTGGTGCCGTTGCGGGCCAGGTTTTTAGCTTCAGTTACTAACTCTTCAATCGGGCGACTAACGTGTTTGCCTCGCATCAGCGGTATGGCGCAGAAGGAGCAGGGGCGATCACAACCTTCGGATATTTTCATATAAGCGTAATGATTGGAGGTGGTAGTGATGCGTTCTCCCACCAATTCCTGCTTGTAATCTGCTTTAAATTTTTTAAGGAGTGCCGGCAGCTCCATTGTACCAAAAAAGGCATCTACCTGGGGTATTTCCTCTTCCAGGTCGTCTTTGTAGCGTTGAGATAGGCAGCCGGTGACATAGAGTTTGTCAATAACGCCATCTTCCTTGGCGTCAGCATAGCGTAGTATGGTCTCAACAGACTCCTGTTTGGCATTATCTATAAAACCGCAGGTGTTGACTATGATCACGTTGGCATCATCTTTCTTAGACTCGTGTGTGGTGTCAATGTCATTACCCTTTAGTTGAGTGAGCATCACTTCAGAGTCTACCAGGTTTTTAGAGCAACCCAGTGTTACGATATTCACCTTATCTTTTTTCAGTCCCCGCGCCTTCATATCACTAAAATTTTGATGCGCAAAGGTAAGGAATTATGTCAGGTTTTGCATGAGGACCTGTTCTATTCAAAGCGTAAGGTTACTTGTCAAAGAACTCCCAGAAAACATTTATGATCTTCCACTTGCCATCGATTTTAGTAAGGTGAATGAACTCCACCCAACGTGTTCTGGGGTAGCCTGTGACCAATGTGGCTGTAGCAACATTGCGAAATACCTTGATTTGGGTAACCTTGTTCTTTTGAGCACTTACCGGAAAGGCTTGTTTACTTTCCATCAATTTTTTAAGGCCTGAGGGAGGAAAATCATCACTCATAGTTCGGTCAATGTTGAGGCCTCTCTTTGCAAGTCTGGGATGTAGGGACTCGTTCATGGCCTCAAATTTATTCTCAAAGAAATTTTCAATGTAGTTCAAAACCGTCTTTTCGATCAATACAGTATCTGCTTCCTGCGCCTGTAGCTTGAAAGAAGTGATAAGAATCAGAAGGGAAAATGACAAAACGTATCTTGGTCTCATGGCTGTAAGTGTAAGTGCTCACAAGTATAACTATATAGATAGTTATAAACCACTAATGAACACCTTATTTTAAATCAATGCAATGGGATTTACTTTGTCCAGTCAGTTTTAGGGGTAGATTTTCCAGAGATTACATGGTATACCTGCGTAAAATCATCACGCGATTGGTCATTCCGCATAAAGCCGGGAGTGGTGAATACTTCGATTTCCAGGTTACTCAGCCATTGTACAAAGCCCGAGCTCACATTCTGCTCTAAGACTACCTTCTCGTTTTTCATATCAAATACTATGAAGCCGAAAGATTTGCTGTTTGATGTGGCAGGTATTTCACTTTGGCAGAGGACATAGGAGCGGTCCTCATTGAAGTCAAACTTAACCTTGTCACCTAGTTTCTCTTTGGCCACTGCAAGGTAGGCAGTACTTTCTGATACTGCCTGTGTTTTTTGGGCCACACTGCAACTGACGAGAAAGCACATGCTCAGCATGAGAGCCCAATAAGACCGATTGATTTTTTTTGATAGAGATTGAGTCTGCATAATCGGCTTATTGTTTAATTACTTTTTTAACAGTTACTCCCTTAGGAGAGATGATTTGAACCAGGTAGTTACCCTCAGGCATGTTGGCAATGTCAAAGGTGAAGGTCTCATCCGTTTCATCTTTCAGTTCATTTTCCTGTCTGATGAGTAGGCCGGCAGCATTATAAAAGTTGATTCCATGCTGGCCCATGACCTCATTGGAAATACCGATGTTCAACTCATTCTTGACGGGGTTGGGGAATATGTTCACGGTCTTCGAGAATACGATGTCATCTTCCAGCCCGGTGACCAGGATGACTACATTGAGGGCTGTGGCCCGCACTGCACAACCGTTTATGGTAACCTCTACCGTGTAAAGGCCATTTTCATCAGTTTCAAGTACCTGATTGGTGGCTCCGTCTATGACGGTGCTATTCCTGAACCACTGATAACTATCGCCTGTAGAGGCAGTTAAGCTTATTACTTCGGGATCGTTGGTCTCTCCTCGTACAATAGTCGGTGTGTGTGTGGCAGAAGTGGTTATCAAATCGGTCTTCGTTTCGGTGTCTTCTCCTCCGAAATCGTTAATGGTTCTTAATGAAACTGTGCTTGTACCTGCACCGGTATAGGTAACATCATGTGGTCCTACACCAGTGGCGGTGGCCGGGCTGGCGTTTGCTCCAAAATCCCACTCATAGGTTTTTACCGAACCGGTTGAGGTATTGGTAAAAGTGATCGTCTGTCCTGAACAACCTATGGTAGCCGAAGCCGTGAAATCTGCCGTAGGAGGGACTGGGTCTTGCACCAGAATCTGAAAGTCATCAATGGCGACACCTGCGTCTTGTATATTCACATCACTGAGAAAGAGGAAACGGAACAAGACGTTATCGTTTGGATATAAGAAGCTTACATCTGTACTAAAGGTCTGGTAACTGCCTCCCGTATTACCGCTGAATATAGGGGTGCTGCCGCCTAGTACTGATTGAGCATTGCTGGTTTGGGTATACCAATCTGACTCAACATTGTTGTTGAGTTTAGTATAAGTTTCTCCCAAATCGGTCGAGTATTCGACAATAAAGCCATCCCATTCCGACTCGAAGCTAAAATTTGCTTTAAACTCAAGAGTGTATTCTTTGGCCTGATCAAATATAAATGCCGGGCTTACCAAAGATGCTCGTGAGTCATTGGCATAAACGGTCTCATTAATTCCCGTAACCCAGGCTGAGCTACCGCTGGCAGTGCCGTTTTTACCTGCAACGCTCGAAGACCCCAGCTCAAATGGCGTACCCGCTTCGTTTATTGCAGTGAAATCAGATTGATTTGATTCAAAGTCTCCTCCATCAGTAAGTAAGTAAGGAGTGTTGATGGAGTTAATTACTTTGATGAAATCTGTCTTAGTCTCAGTCACAGAATTGCCATTGGATGTAATGGTTAATGCTACTGTGAATGAGCCGGAGCTGGCATAACTGTGTGAGGGATTTTCTTCGTTAGACGTGCTGCCATCCCCAAAATCCCAGACGAAGGTTTCGGCACCATTTGAGGCATACTGAAACTGAACTTCTTTGTTAATGCCTACCACTGTAGGGCTTGCAGTAAAGTCGGCAGTAGCGTCCACTGCCTCTACTTCAAAATCGTCAATCATGAATCCGTCCTGGTCATATCCACCACCAATTGCACCAACTACAGTTGCCACAAATCTAAATGAAACATTAGCACTGCCTATGAGGTTATTCAGCTTTATCTGGGTATCTACATTCACGTTGGTGCCATTGCCTTCTGACCAACCCTCGAGTGTGGGGCTGATGTCTCTATCGAGGAAGCAACCGAAATTTGGTCCTCTATTGTACCAGTTGACTTGTCCGGCCTCCTCCATCGAAGTGCCTAATGCTTTCCATGATTTCCCACCATCGAGGCTATACTCGACATACAAGCCCATCGGTGCATTGCAAAATCGTGTGCTTCCACTTCTTCTGAACTTTAGTGTATAATCTTTGGCCGGGTCGCTCAGATCAAAAGCAGGGGTGTAAAGTGCCGAACCATAGTCGTACCCTAAGTCCGTGAGGTTTGTGGTAAGGCGTGTCTTCCATGCGTTAGTACCGGAGTTTGGGGTGTTCAATGTGCCCCCCGGTACTCCTCGTTCCCAAATATTTATGCCATTTATAAACGCTGTTGATGTGAAATCATCGGGGTTTGATTCAAAGTCTCCTCCATCTACTAAGGTATAAGGAACTGGTTTAACAGGCAGGATGGTAATGTAGTCTGTCTTGGTTTCTGTAGCCGCTCCACTATTCACAGATAAGGACACATCATATGTGCCGGGGTTTGTGAACGTGTGTGTCGGGTGTTGATCGGTGGATGTATTACCATCTCCAAAATCCCATGAAAAATCCCCTCCATTGGCCGAAGAGGCGTCAATAAAGTCAATAGGTACGCCAGCGTAGCCTACTATCGCGGAACTTCGGAAGTCTGCAATGCTGGTTTGTGCAAATACATTGCTGGTGAAAATTCCACGACCGTGTGTGGCGGCTGCGACAAGTTTGTCTGTTCCGCGGTATTCAAGTTTGTCAACTCTAACTGAGGCGAGTCCCGAATTGGTAGCCTCCCAGTTAGGATTTGCCGTATCAAATTCAGTGGTTGACCATACTCCCAATTCTGTAGCAAGCAATACCTGGCTTCTGTTGTCTGGATTATAAAGAGCATCTCTGACTGGAATATCCGGGAGATCCCCTTCTTTACTGGTCCAGTTAGTTCCTCCATTTGTAGTTTCATATACAGAAGTGACACCAAAGTTGGAATAGGTAATCATGATTTGCTCATCACTGGCTCCAATGTCTATACCTGATACGAAATTACCAGGATTTCCATCAGATGAGCCTGTAATGGCTGTCACTGTAGGGATTGCCATATTAGCGTTGTCTAACCTGAAAATGCTTCCACTTCCTGTGCCAATAAAAACCCTGTTAGCCGTATGGGGTGATACCTTAATGGATGATATTTGACCTCCGTTAAGTGCAAGTGTCAGCGTCTCCTGATCCTCAGGACTTTGTTTGAGTCCTTGAATCCGCTTGATTTGATTACTTGCTCCTGCAGAATAGTAGATACCTTGATTCGGGTCGTAGTCTGCCGGGTTCACAAAACGTCCTGAGTTTTGATCGTTTTCAATCGTGGTAAATGAAAGTCCACCGTTATTCGACCAGCCAATAAAGTTGAAAACAAAACTGGTGATCTGAATACCAGCGTTGGTTTGATCGATAAAGGTGAGGGTTCCATCTCCTCCGAAAACGTCTCTGGTGCTATTCATTCCAGGTGTAGTGAATCTTTGGGTGCCATTGTCCTGTGCTCCTGCAATCATTACGTTAGAGCCAGGTTGGTTGACCATGGCTACAGAGTAAAACATAACTGTATTGTATCCCTTGATCCTACGCTCAAAATCCGGGTTTGCAGCACTTCCTATATCGGCAGAGTAATCTATTCCTCCATCATTGCCAAATATGGCCTGATTTGGAAAGCCTGGTCTGAAAACAATCGCATGCTGGTCAGCATGTACATAGTCCTGACAATTGGAGCCGGTCCAATAACTTACCGCTTCCCAGTCTTCTCCCGCATTGCTGGATTTATGTAAATCTACACCTCCGGCAATGATAATATTCTCATCTGTAGGATGGACTGCGAGAATTAAGTCAAAGAAAGCCTGTCCTCTGGTGAAGTGACTCGGTCCTGATTCACAATCTCCTGTTTGTTGGTTAATAGTTATCTGGAGTGGAATGGTTAAATCCGTCCAGGTTTCTCCTCCGTCATCAGACCTCTTGAACCATTCTACATCCTGATTACCGCTTCCGCCTTCGGCAACCGCATAGATGACATTGGCATTGCTAGGCGCTACTGCTATCTCTATTCTTTCTCCTCCGGATTGGGGGGTGATGTCAGTAAGATTTTGGCCATCATCCGTGCTTTTAAAGAGATTGCCCGATCCGTTCACGCTGGTCGCAGTATAAATGTCTCCATTGGCCGCAATCTCAATGTCTGCAAATTCGCCATTGGTGATTGTAGTCCAGGAAGTGCCGCCATCTGTGGAGCGAATGAAGCCCTCCATGGTTGCGGCAAGTACGGTGCCGGCAGAAGTGATTTTAATATCCTGAATCGCACCAAAGGCACCATTGGCGGTGCTGTTTAGCTGACTCCAACTAACACCGCTATCAGTGGATTTCCAAATACCGTCACCATCGGAAATACCTGAAAAGGCCAGTCCTGTTCCAATATAAAAAATACTATTGTCGGTGGGGTCGTAGGTTATGGAACTGATTGTCAAGTTGTCCATCAGACCAGGGACATTTTGCCATGAGCTTCTAATGTCGGTGATGTCATTGTTAAACCATAAACCTCCTCCGGTGGAGCCCGCCCAAACCTTTTTTGCGGTCTGATCCTGTGGGTCAAACATAAGAGCACGGGTCCTTCCGCCTATATTGTCGGAACCTCTCTCAACCCACTCTACTCCTGGTATAGCTGATTCCGATGCAAAGCGGGTTTTTTGAGCCTCTTCCTGCATTCTGAGAAATGTGTTAACCTTGCGTTGGGTTGGAGGATACCCGAGAGCCGGGTCCATGGTCATTTCAAAGTTCTGGAGCGCAGCCTGATGTGGGCCGATCAGTTTATTATCCTTTCCATCATCTTGCGCAACCTCATTGGGGGGTAAGAAATCGAGTGAGGCGAGTTTTTTAGATTCTTTTTGGTCAGCTTGTGGGATTAACAATAATCCCAAGCCTACCAGAATGATAGCGGCAATAAGTAACGACACGGGCCTCTTCATATACAGTAGCTTAATGGTAAAAGGTCAATAATTCAGATTGTCTAAAATATACAAATCAGACAATATATTTATGGCTATTTACCAATCATTAACGCCACTTGCTATGAAAGTGACGTTTTAGCGATTTTGTATTGATGGAAATATGAAGTGGAAGACGGCAGAAGTGTCGTCAGAACGGTGCTACCCTCTCTTCTTACGGAAAGTAATTGGCACTACTTCGTCAGTGGGCATACCGATTTGGTAGAGCTCCCATTCAGCATCGTATTTTGAAAGAATCTGGCGAATACAGTCAACGCGGTCTTCGCTGGGGTTTTCACAGTCTGCCCAGTGGAACACTTCCACGCGGTAGTTGTATGATTTTTTCTCACCGTTGATTTTTACTTCAATCTCGATGTCTTGTTCCCCAGTGATCTGCGGTATTTGTATAGCTATTGCTCCCATAGGTAGTGTGCGTTATTGTACAAATGTTTTCTATCCGCCTTTTTATTAACAATATGAGTGCCATTCTTGTAAGTGACTGTCAGTTAGGTGTTTAGAAAATATGTACAGACAAATATGCGCGATATAGCGCATAAGAATGTCCGTAACCGTCCATGTTTTGTCCAAAGTTGCCTTTAGGTGATCAGTGGTTGTTTCCAGAGATGGGCGTGGTTTTGGGGCGGGTCAAAGGTTTGGCCCAAGGGCGAAGTGTGCTTACCCACCTGCCTCTGATGTGTATTGAAACAAGGTGGAGTCCGGGATTATTTATTAAAGAGAGAATCTACGAATTCTGCTTTGTTAAAGACCTGCAGGTCGTTCACCTGTTCTCCAACCCCGATATATTTTACGGGTATTTTGAACTGATCTGAGATGCCAATCACTACTCCTCCTTTTGCGGTGCCGTCCAGTTTGGTGATGGCCAGGGCCGAAACCTCGGTCGCTTTTGTGAATTCCTGAGCCTGAATAAAGGCATTTTGTCCTGTAGAACCATCCAGCACCAGCATAATCTCATGAGGGGCTTCCGGAATAAATTTTTGCATCACCCTCTTGATCTTAGAGAGTTCGTTCATCAGGTTTACCTTGGTGTGTAGTCTACCTGCGGTGTCTACTATTACCAGGTCGGCTTTATTTTCTACACCGTATTTTATGGCATCATAGGCTACGGCAGAAGGATCGGTATTCATTCCGTGTGCGACAACAGGCACGCCAACACGCTCTCCCCAAAGCTTCAACTGATCAACAGCAGCGGCTCTGAAGGTATCGGCTGCACCCAGCACTACTGACTTGCCTTTGGCTTTGAACTGAGCGGCAAGCTTTCCGATTGTAGTGGTTTTTCCTACACCATTTACACCAACTACCAGTATAACATGTGGTCTATGGTTGGGTAGCTCAAAATCAGAGAGGTCTACCGTGTTGTTTTCAGAAAGAAGGGCAGCAATCTCTTCTCTTAAAATACGGTCGAGCTCGGTAGTGCCCATGTATTTGTCTTTGGCTACACGTTCTTCAATTCGCTCAATGATCTTGATGGTCGTCTGTACGCCAACATCCGATGTGATAAGTACTTCTTCCAGCTCATCCAATACCTCATCATCCACCTTTGACTTTCCGGCTACGGCCTTGCCGAGCTTAGTGAAGAAACTTTCTTTGGTTTTTTCAAGCCCTTTATCAAGTGTCTCTTTTTTCTCTTTTGAGAATAATCCGAATAACGCCATGGAGGAGGTGTCTTATTGGGTTGTGAAATAGAAAAGTCCCTTCATCGCTTCTGTAAAGCAAGGAAGGGACCTTAATTTATTAGTTATAATCCGAATTCTTACTTATCGGACAGGACAGATTTAACCATGTCCTCAGTAACCATTTCTTCCTTGAAAGTGTAAGCTCCGGTTTTTGGAGACTTTACAGCCTTGATTACTTTGGCGTATTTGATACCGCCTTGTTTTTTCAGCGTTGCTACTACTTTCTTAGCCATGATTATTTAATTTCTTTGTGTACAGTTTGTTTTTTCAGGATTGGGTTGTATTTCTTCAGCTCCAATCTTTCAGTTGTATTCTTACGGTTCTTAGTAGTGATGTAGCGTGAGGTACCTGGCATTCCACTGCTCTTATGCTCAGTACACTCCATAATCACTTGAACTCTATTGCCTTTGCTCTTAGCCATTTTTCTTCGCTTCTAAAATTCGGACTGCAAATATAGGGAAGTGAAGTGGTTTTTGAAATCTTTACTATAAAAATATTTAAGCTTTTTTATGGCCCTATCTTACTGACAATGAAGTCAATAAATATGACGGATCAGCGATGACTTTAAGTGGCCAAAGCAGCTCATAGCCAGCGCGAGATTTAGCCATGAGCTGAACACTCTTTTTTGGACTTATTCCTGCCCTTTTTTAAGTGCGGGAAGGTCAAATTTATCCAATGGACTTTTCTGCTTCATCATCTTTTCAATTTCCTCAGTAGTTCTGGGGGCAAAAGCTGAAAGTAGCTCAAAGCCATCTTTGGTGATCAGTACGTCATCTTCTATTCTTACTGCGATACCCCACCACTTAGGGTTACACTTGCTGTTAGATGGAATATAGATGCCAGGTTCCACGGTAATAACCATGTTTTCTTTTAATGCCCCTCTGGTGCCCAGATCATGAACGTCCAGGCCAATGTGGTGAGAAAGGCCGTGCGGATAATAGAGGTGTCTTGCATCTTTACTTTCAATTATTCCCAACTCGGCAAGCCCTTCGTTGATTACATTTTTGGCATGTGCCCCAATCTCCTGAAAAGTCACTCCGGGTTTGATCATTTGAATGGCTTCTTCCTGTGCTTTATACACCAGGTCGTAAATGGCTTTTTCTTCGGGCGAGAATTTACCGTCTACGGGTATGGTGCGCGTTACATCAGCCGTGTAGCCATGGTATTCGGCTCCAAGGTCCATCAGCACCATTTCTTTGCTCTCAATATGGGGCTTGTGGTTTTCGACATAGTGCAAAATGCAGCCGTTGTTGCCGGCTCCTACAATGGATGGATAGCCCTCATATTCTGATCCATATTTTTTGAAGACAAACTCGTGAATGCCCTGAATCTCGGTTTCCGAAAGTCCGGGTTTCATGGCTTTCATTACTTCTACCTGGCCAACGGTAGAAATGAATACGGCTTTTCTTAAAAGCTCAAGTTCTTCTGGTGTTTTGATGCCTCTCAGGGAGGCCATGATGCTATTCAGTTCTCTTACATTCAAGTTGTTTTTTTGTGGCTCTGTTCCCAGGGTAGTGTTTTCGGTATCGTAACCCACCTTGGTTTTGAATTGCGAAATCAGGTCGAAGAGGTCACTGGGGCTGCCCGTGTCGCGAACATCATTGTTAAAGTCGTAAAACAGAATCTTGTCGAACCCGGTGAAATCTACATCGTATTCTTTGAATTCTGAGTTGTTGAAGCTGTTTAGTATACCCAGCTTTTCCTGGGCGCCTTTGTCACCGAGTCTTCTGCCAGTCCACATTTCTGCACGGGCATTACGTTCTTGTACAAAGAAGATTTCATTATAGCTCTTGCCGTCTGGGTTGGTCTGCTTGTCTTTGAAAACAAGTAAGACGGCATGAGGTTCTTTGTAGCCTGTCAGGTAAAAGAGATTGGGGTCCTGGTGATAGATAAAGTCTACATCGTTGGCTCTGTTTCTTACCGGGTTGGCAAAAAATACGGCCACGCTATTGTCGGGGAGTTTGGCCCGGAGCGCCTCTCTTCTCTTTTGATGGAATTCAGGTTTCAGGTAATCTGCTGGGGTTTCCTGGGCCTGAGAAAAAGAAAATCCTGATAACAGTGCAGTTATCAGGATTGTAAGTATAAATGTCTTCGGTAGTCTCATGATAGCATAATAACGTTCTGCGAACGCGATTATACTAAAATGTTACCGTTTTGTGCTGCTTTTTTTAGTACAGCGGTGATTCCATTTTTATTGATGGTTCTCAGCGCTGATGTAGATACTTTCAAAGTAATCCACTTGTCCTCTTCAGGAAGATAGAATCTCTTCTTCTGAAGGTTTGGGTAGAATTTTCTTTTAGTTCTATTGTTAGCATGAGAAACATTGTTTCCGCTGCGTGCTCTCTTTCCTGTGATATCACAAACTCTTGCCATGACTTATAATTTTGGGCGTTTTTTCAAACGGACTGCAAATATCGAAATAATTTTGGAATAGACCAACATTGATAGAAAATATACCAAGCTAAAAAGCGGTATGATGGAATTTTGATTTTACATCCACTCTCTGCTATCACTTTCTGCTCTGTAGAGTATATAGTTTTCCAGCTCCTGCGCCAGTTCCAGGTCTATAAAGGGAATGGAGAGATGGCCTGCAGCCGTAAATAGTTGAACGGTAGCAAGTGATTTTCTGCGCTGATACCAGCTCTGTTTTATACGTACTGCCTGTACCTTATGTATTTGCATCAGGTCGTGGGCATTTCCAAAAACTCCGGAGTTGTTGCGCAGTAGTTCTTCGTTCAGTTCAAAGGATCGTTTGCGCTGGTATAGCGTAGTCATGTACCAAACAGCAGGTAGTAGCAATAGTGCGTAGAGGGCCTGCCACTCCACATTAAAATAAAGAATAGTACCTAAAATGATGGTAGGGACTATACCCAGGTAAAAGAACAGGCGATGTTTCAGGTGTTTGCTCACACCAAACTGAGGCTCATCTCTGAAGAACTCTGCCGGGAAAACTGTGGTAACCACCCTGGTTACCTGCTCCATATAGCTGCCTGGCACCCTGATCTTTGACTTGAGTTGGCTGGCTTCAGCACTACTTGCCTGCTCTATCTGCAGGGTAAAAAGCTCAAAGATTCTTCGAATGGGGTTCTCTGACCAGGATATGATCTGTACCTTATTCTTGTTAATAGAAATTTCTTCCCGGTTAAAGAGCCCTCTGACTATTTTGAGACCGTTTTTATTGATCGACAGCGAAAGATCATAGTATTTCAGAACGGTATTGATCAAAGAAAAGAGAAAGGAAATGATCAGAACGATGATAGCCGAAATCAGGAAAAGCACAAAGTTATTGTCAGGGAGCAGGCTATCATACTGTGTTACCTGGTCAGTAACAGTGTCAGTAAAATCGTCTGTAAACTGCTGAATGGTTGTGAATACAAAGGCAAAGATGATGCCCATGGACCTTAAGTGATTCTGACTTACCCCCACCTTTAAGAGGTCTTGCGGTGTGAGGTGGAGAATACGCTCTTCCTTTTCAGGTACAGTCTCTTCAGCTATTTCCAGATCAGGAGCATTTTCAGCTATAATCTGATCCTTTTCCGCCAATATGAAAGCCCGAAAAGCTTCAGCTTCGTCTTTTTTCAGAGCATCGATGCTGATCTCCGATTTTTTAGCTCCTGCCGTGTCAATTTCAACACTCACCACATTAAAAATCTGATGAAGAATGTTTTGCTTGAAGTTAATAGTCTGGATACGCTCGAAAGGGATGTTGGTATGGGTTCTTTTCAGCAAACCTTTATCAATAACAATGGCGTCCTTTTCTATGTGAAAATAGAACCTGAAGTAGGTAAGAATAGAGCCTATCAGGTTGAATGCCGCAAAGCCAATGGCCAGATAGCCCAGCCACTCGTCAAATGAGGAATTGTTACGCCCGCCAATAAAAAAACTAAGCAGTACAGGCCAAAACGAGCGAATGGTCATCCTTATGAATTTGATAAGGATGATACCCATGGCTACTTTTGACTGTCGCCTGGGGCTGGAGAAGTCAGGATTCAGTGTCGTCTCCATCCGCAGCCGTTTTTCCTAAAATAAAATCTTTAATCGCCAGGGCCGTCTCTTCCAGCAAGCCGGGAATTACCAGATCACTCGTCTGCCCACCTGCCGTATAGACTTTCAGACTGTGCAGCCCATACATACGCTCAAGAGGGCCTTGTTTTAGTTCGGCATGCTGGATTCTATTAAATGGAATGGAGGTACGTACATGCCATAGGAGACCTTTGGTATAGAGAATATCACGCTGACGCAGGGCATACTTTTTCTTTTTAAAGCCCAGTATGGTCATGATAAAGTTGAAGGTGCCCAGTAAAAAAACACCTCCGGAACCAATCAGGTAATTAAACGGGGTTTTTTCCATGTCGGAAAAATGCGCGATGGCCAGGTAGCCCAGTATGAGTACAAACCAGAATATACCACTGGCAATGAGGGTTACCCGTAAATATTTTTTTTCTATAGACTTAAAATTTATGTCCTCCACCTTGGGAAGCGACTCAGCATCTACAGGGAGATTCTCGAAAATTGTTGTCATTTTTTAAAGCTATAAGGGCAGTGCCGGCATCCGTTTTGGCAGCAGTAACCTCGCTTTAAAAGGTAATGCTCAGTGAAAACCAGTCTGCCTTGCTCGTCAAGGTAGTAATCTTCGGTTTGGCTGGCAAACGGAGCTTTGGGTTTGGTTGTTTTTGGCATCTTTTCAGGCTGGAATAGTTTTGATACCTTTGGTTTATAGAAATTGTTTCGGGAGGCAAAAATAAAAATTAAAACTATGATAGAAACAGTACAATCGAGCAAAGATGCTATAGCATTGGAGGACAAGTATGGAGCCCATAACTATCATCCGCTACCGGTAGTACTCGCCCGTGGAGAGGGAGTACATGTATGGGATGTTGAGGGTGTAAAGTATTATGATTTCCTGTCGGCCTATAGCGCAGTAAATCAAGGACATTGCCATCCGCGTATAGTGGGGGCACTGAGTGAGCAGGCGGCCACCCTGACCCTGACCTCAAGGGCGTTTTATAATGATGTGCTGGGGTCTTATGAAAAGTATATGTGCGAGTATTTTGGCTTTGACAAGATACTACCGATGAATACGGGTGCTGAGGCAGTGGAGACAGCCATTAAGCTTTGCAGAAAGTGGGCTTACGAGAAGAAGGGTATTGCTGAAAATGAGGCAAAGATCATCGTTTGTGAAAACAACTTCCATGGCCGCACCACGACCATTATTTCGTTTTCAAACGACCCTGATGCAAGAAAAAACTTCGGACCTTATACCGATGGGTTTATTAAAATTCCACATAACGATATTGATGCACTCAAAGCTGCATTGAGTGAGGAAAACGTGGCCGGATTCCTTATTGAGCCTATCCAGGGAGAGGCGGGCGTATTTGTACCTGATGATGGATTCCTGGCTGAAGCTGACAGGTTGTGCAAAGAAAGTGATGTGCTCTTCATAGCTGATGAGGTACAGACAGGAATTGCCCGTACAGGAAAACTCCTGGCTTGTGATTATGAAGAGGTAAAAGCTGACATCCTTATTCTGGGTAAAGCTGTATCCGGAGGGGTATATCCTGTGTCTGCTGTACTGGCTGACGACAAAGTGATGAGTGTAATTAAGCCCGGCCAGCATGGTAGTACCTTTGGAGGAAACCCTCTTGCTGCAAAAGTAGCAATGGCTGCGCTGGAAGTGGTAAGGGATGAGAAGCTGGCAGAGAACGCTCAGAAATTGGGAGATATTTTCAGAGAGCGCATGAATGCTTTTATTGCAAAAACTGATCTTGTAACGCTTGTGAGAGGTAAGGGGCTACTCAATGCCATTGTAATCAATGATACTGAGGACAGTTCAACTGCCTGGGACATTTGTGTGGCACTGAAAGAAAATGGTCTTCTAGCCAAACCAACACATGGTAACATCATTCGTTTTGCTCCACCATTGGTGATGACGGAAGAGCAATTACATGATTGCTGCGACATTATCGAAAAGACAATCAGGGCTTACGAAGAGAAAGCTTAAATAGCGCTGTAGAGATATAGACTTGAAGGTCCTGTGAAAGCAGGACCTTTTTTATTTCAGGTTTTATGATCTGCCGCTCTCTTGGGCAAAAGGGAATAGCTGGTTATATTGCTATAACCAGCCAGAACATTTTTTGAAATACGGTATCCTCTTCTCAGTCCTCTTTTTCCTTTTCAACTGTGCCAGTCTCAGCGCACAGGACGACCAGGCGCATGCCATCGACAGTATTAAAAGCATCTTGCCCTCTCAGAAGGGTTATGACGTTGTGGCATCTTACAACGAGCTGTCCTGGTATTATCGAAATTTCGATGTGGACAGTGCCTTAATTTTCTCCAGAATGGCTTTAAGCAACGCCCGCTTACAGGGAGCTGACTCAACACTGGCTGCTGCCTTTAATAGTGTGGCCAATAGTTTTGAATCCTTGGGAGACCTTGATAGTGCTGAATATTATTTCAGGCAATCACTGGAGAGGCGAGTACAGTCGGGTGATAGCCTGCGCGTGGCTAAAACACTCAACAACCTGGGGATCATTTATGACGAAAGGGGCTTGTTTAGCATCTCACTTAAAAACTACTTCAGGTCACTTCGCCTTTTCGAAGATTATTCGGATGACCCTTATGACCGGGCTATGGTTCTTGGGAACATTGGAATCGTGTATAAGAAGCAAAGGGCTTATGATCAGGTGTTGGAATATTATCAACAGGCTCTGGATCTTTATAAGGAGATCGGCAGCAAGTTTGGTCAGGTGGTGATGCAAGGCAACATTGGCTCTGTACTGATAAATTTGGAGCGCTACGAAGAGTCTGTGAGCTCAGCCACGGAAGCTCTTACCGGCTACGAAGAACTGGGTTACCTGCGCTATGTGCCGTACATGCAGCATAACATAGCGGTAGCCAGGGATAGTCTTGGGCAATTAAAAGTGGCAGAAGACTGGTACGTCAAATCAATAGCAGGACACAGAGCACATCAAAACGCTTATGAGTTGGCCAATACGCTCTCGGCTTATGCCAATAACTGTTTGAAACAAGGAAAAAGCGACCAGGCAAGGACATTGGCTCTGGAAGCAGTAGATGCTGCTAAGGAAGCCAGATCGATGGAATTTGAGGTGAATGCACTTAAGTATCTGGCTGAGGCCAATGCCAGGACAGGGAGATTTGCTGAGGCTTTTGAAAACTATAAGGCCCATGCTGTAGGGAAAGACAGTCTGTTTGAAGCAGATAAGACGAGGCAGATATTTGAGTTGACTACTGTATATGAAACCGAAAAAAAGCAGCAACAGATTGAGATACAACAAAGCATGCTCGCCCGAAATCAGACATTGATATTTGCACTTGTTGCTGTGACGGTTCTGTTGACTGCTCTGGTCTTGGTGGTAAGAAACAGGGCTCGTAAAAAACGAGAGCTGATTGAAAAAGAGACGGAACTAAAGCTGAGAGAAGCTGAGATTACAGCTGTGATCAATTCTCAGGAAAAAGAGCGAAACAGGTTTGCCCGTGATCTGCATGACGGGTTTGGACAGCTCATCTCCGTGCTTAAGCTCAATCTCGCCCGTTTGGTTGAAACCGATAAAAAGGACAATGAAACCCGGGTGGAGGTTTTTGATCAAAGCAAGACGGTTATAGCTGATATGTACGAGGAGTTGCGCAATATTTGTTTTGATCTGATGCCACAGACCCTGGTGAAAAACGGACTTGAAGCTGCATTGAAAGAATTCGGTAATCGTGTTTCCGCTTCAGGGCGTAAAGTAATGGAGGTGCAGGTATTTGATCTTGATGAGCGTGTACCTGAAGTAATTGAGGTTTCTCTTTTCCGAATCTCACAAGAGTGGATCAATAATATATTAAAATACTCGGATGCCGACCATGTCACTTTGCAGCTCACCAATGATAATTCTGAACTCACTTTGACCATTGAGGACAACGGCAGAGGTTTTGATCCGGCAGTGTTCTATGAGGGCAAAGGGAATGGATGGAGGAATATCAGCAGTCGTCTGAACCTGATCGGAGGTGATTTTGATATTGATGCTCGTCCTGATAGCCGTGGAGTGTTTGTTAGCATCAATGTACCGCTGTCGATGGCCGGTATACCCACCAGCACGGATACGCGAATGAGTGGATTAAGGGATTCTCTGCCTACCGGATAGCCCATAGTTTTGGCAGTATAAAATGATCTGCCGCGCTTTCTATATTGTCCTGATTAGCCTTAGCCTCAGTGGCACGTTGCTCTCGTCATATCCACAGGAGACACAGGAAGATAAAGCGGATAGTTTGATCTCGGCTGCCAGCGATGCCCGTAGCTCCGGAGAATATGATGTGTCAGAAGCACATTATCAGCAGGCCATCGAATTATACCTGTCAATTGAGGCCAGGTACAAAGCAGGAGTAGCTTATTACAACCTGGCCAGAATGTACTACTCCAGCTATCAGGATTCCCTTACGCTGGTGGCTGATAGTCAGGCAATCGATCTCTTTAGCCAATTGGATAGTATCCCGCAACTCGCGATGGCTACCAACCAACTAGGAAACCATATGTCAGGCCTGGGTATGAACCGGGAGGCGATTGAGGAATATGAAAAGGCAATAGCCGCGAGTAGATCGATTGGTGATTCTCTGAGTGTGGGGTTTTACTACAACAATCTGGGCCTGGTACTAAAGGACCTTGGTGAATATCAAAAGGCGCTCACAGCTTTATACAGGTCACTGGAGCTTAAAGAAGACTATGAAGGCTCGGATCGCAGTATTTCAAGTTCTCTGCTTAACATAGGGCTGGTACTGGATTTCCTTCAGAAGCCAGAGGAATCACTGACCTTTTATGGTCGAGCTATAACTTATAAATCCAAAGCGGGAGATAGTCTGGGTATTGCCCGAACCTATGCTAATATGGCCGTGATTCATAAGAATCAATTGCGATACGATAGTGCTATTAATCTGATTGGGCTGAGCAATGACATCCTCAGGTTTTATCCTGATGAGGAGGACCTTCACTATGTTAATCAAACGAACCTGGGGAATCTCTTTAAGCGGAAGGGCGACTTCAAAGCTGCGGAGGAATATCTTCAATCAGCGCTCAGTATTGCTCAAAAAATGGGCGATAAAGACCATGTTGGTGACACTTATCAAAGCCTGGGAAGCCTGGCCTTTGATCAGGGCGACTCCCATTTGTGCATAGAATATAACCTTAAAGCCCTCGAACTGACGAAGAAAACGCAGTCTTACGGGCAAATGATGGAGATCAACAGCAATCTCCAGGAAGCCTATGCTCATACGGCACAATATCAAAAGGCACATCAAAGTGCTATACTGGCCTTGCAGTATCGCGATTCGGTGTATCGTATGGAACAGGTGAAAGCTTCAGAAGAGCTGCAAACCCGCTATGAAACAGAAAAGAAAGAGCAGCAAATTCTGTTTCAGGAGGCAGAGCTCAGACAGCAGGCTTCAATCATCCTGAGAAACCAGGCCATTATTACGGCACTGATTCTCATAGCTCTATTGAGTATTGGTCTGTTTTGGTCTTTTAGAGTCAGACAAAAGAAGCAGAGAGCATTGGTCAAAAGGGAGCACGAAATCAAACTACGCGATGCAGAATTGAATGCTATTATTTATTCACAAGAGAAAGAGCGAAAGCGCTTTGCGACAGATTTACATGACGGTTTCGGGCAACTGATCTCTGTCTTAAAACTTAACCTGGGTCGCCTTACTAGTAACAATGCCAGGAATATCGAGCTACGACAGGCAGTCTATGAGCAAAGTGAGGGAGTGATCAATGATATGTATGCTGAGCTTCGAAATATTTGTTTCGACCTGATGCCTCAAACCCTGGTAAAGCGAGGGCTGCCCCTGGCGGTTCAGGAGTTTGCCGAACGAATCAACCAAACTGGTGACAAAGTGATGGAGGTGATGATTTTTGGAATGGACGAGCGCCTGACTGAATTACAGGAGGTGTCGCTCTATAGGATTTCTCAGGAATGGGTGAATAACATTCTTAAGTATTCTGATGCCGAGGCTATTACCCTTCAGATTATTAAAGATGAAGATGAACTGACTCTCACCATTGAGGACGATGGTAAAGGCTTTGACCCTCAGCTCTTTTACAATGGAAAGGGAAATGGATGGAGGAACATCAGTAGCAGGCTTAATCTTTTAGACGGTGAATTCGATCTGGATTCCAGTCCTAATACCAGAGGAACGATGGTGACCCTTAATATAGCCATGAAAACAGCCGCGGTACCCACTAGTACGGAGGAGCAAATCACGGCCTAATCGGATATTTTTAATAGCTTAGTAAACATACCTTGCCCCAGATGATGAAGAAGTGGTTTGTTAATGTGGCAGGGAGAGAAAAATTGACCCGGACAGTGAAGATTCTATTAGTAGACGACCATTCTATTCTGCTCGATGGCCTTAAAAAGCTGATCGAGGAAGATGATATGCTATCAGTTGTAGATGCGGTGGGCAATGTGCCGGATGCTATCAGGGCAATTGATAAGCACAAACCAGAATTGGTCATCACCGATTATAACCTGGGAGATGATGATGGATTAAGTCTTGTTCAGAAAACCAGGCGACTGTTTCCTGACATGAAGTTCATTGTTTTGAGCATGCATGATGAGGCGCATTTGGTGAAAGAAATTCTGAAAGAAGGTGTCAATGGTTATGTATTGAAGAAAGACACCAAGGAGGAATTACTTGAGGCCATTTATGCGGTGCGTGGTGGCAAAATGTACATGTCGACCGAGATCAACGCCATGCTGGTTAAGAGCCTTTATGAGCCGGATGAAGGTAAGTTGCTCACCTCCAGAGAGCGTGAAATTCTCAAACTAATCGCTCAGGAGTATTCCAATAAAATGATAGCGGAAGAGCTCTTTATCAGTGAGCGTACGGTAGAGACCCATCGTAAAAACATCTTCAGAAAGACCAAAACAGGGTCTTTGGTAGGCCTGATCAAGTTTGCCTATGCCAATAATCTGATTTAATATGAATGTCTTTAAAGCCCTTTATTGCAACCAATACTATGAGCTGAAACCTAAGGGAAAGGAAGCTGCAGCGCGTACCAATGGTACCCGTTTGCTGGCAGTAGGGATAGCACTCAATATTATCACTGTGGTGATTTTTATGATGGTCTTTTCTGAAGACTTTACCGATGCTTTTGGCGACTTAATCACGGACATCTTTGGTCGAAGATCAGGCAGGTCTGTAGGGAAAGTTGTGGCTCTGATTCCTTTTCTCATCTCTCTGCCACTTATCCGATATACTCTGGGTAAAGAGTCTAATTACAACGCCCTGATTGCCGAGTTCGAATCACTTTCAGCCGAAGAACAAAAAAAGGTTTCGAACAAGGGCCTCTACTACTTCATCATATCTATGGGAGCTATATGCCTGGGCGTAGTGCTGATCTTTATCTTTCTTGCTTAGTGACGGAGTAGCGTCTTTCGAAACATTTACCTGACTGGCTTATCCGTGCCAGTACGGATAAGCAAACCCCCAACAGACAGTATACCCTCCACTGAGTGCAGACGATACCTTTGAATAAAAGGTATGGCCATGAGAAGTATATGTTTTTTATTCCTACTGACACTCACCTTCGGAGTTTGCGCTCAAGACAATTTGCTTCGCGAAACCCTCAGTAAGTATTATGAGCTTATAGGGAATAAAGAGGTCTCTGAGGCACTGGATTATGTGCACCCCGACCTGATCAATATGTTGGGTAAGGAGACATTTGAAGCCCAGTATCATCAGCTTTTCAACTCGCCCGGCATTGAGGTCACTATGGAAGGCTTTGCTACAGACTCTGTCAGTGATGTGCACGAAGCTGACGGCAAAAAATATTATCTGGTAGACTACTCCTTCACCATGACTTTTGTGGTAGATGTTTCTGATGATGACAGTGGTCTGTTACCAGGAGTACTTTTGAGCTCCTATCAATCCAAATTCGGGAAGGAAAATGTTAGTTCTGAAACTCCCGGAACCTACGTGATAGCTATCCAGAGAGAAATGTTTGCTGTAGAGAGTCCGGCTTTCGAGGGATGGAAAATACTGGATTTTGAAGAAGGAATGCGCATGTTCCTGACGGGCATAATCCCTGAAGAAGTATTGAAACACTTTAATCGTTAAATCATGAAAAAGCTATTAGTATGTTTCTTTTTTCTGTCATGTCTGGCTTTACAAGCACAGGTATTGGAGGTGCCAACCCTCCAAACCAAAGGAATTGAAGGTAAGATAAAGACGGTCGAATGGTACCAATATGGTTTTGTGGCTGAAAAAGGTCTGGTACTCAACAAAAAGGACCTTGAAACCTATGATGATCAGGGAAGGCTTGTTTCTACTGCTACCCAAAACCTGAAGAATAACCAGCTCTACAAAACAGTATATCAGCTGAGTAAAAAGGGACTGTTGGAGCAGATCCAAATAGTCAACCCCAATAACAACCTGGCACTGCAAACCACCAGCTATGTGTATAAAAAGGGACTCCTGATAAAGACCACGCAGGTGCAAGGCCCTAACACGGTAGTTAAGAGCTATACCTACGATAAGAAAGACCGACTCATTCAGGTGGAGGTGCAACAAAATGGAACCCTGAGCCTCACTGAATACTATGTGTTGAATGAGGGTGGATTAAGAACCAAGATCAGCCGAAAGCTGGCAGCTGATACAGAGGCAAAGGTTTCTTCAATTTTCACCTATGAAGAGAAGGACGGTAAACGTACGAGTATCGAGCATCGCTTTACAGAACAAGGGGAGTTCAAGATTAGCAAATTGACAGATTTGGAGACCAGGCGCGATCTCAGCGAAACCACGCAAAAGGTTGGAACAAATCAGCAAGGGATAAACCGACAGCTATTTCTGGATGATGAGCAGGGCAACTGGATTAAAGGAGAGGTATTGGATGAACAGTTTGGCAGGGCCCAAATGGTTTTGCGGAAAATAACCTATGCAGATGGTACGGTTACAGGGCGAGGCGAAATGCTCTTCCCTGACGACTATCGGGCACAATACATTCGCAAGTACAATCAACAACAGCTTGCGGTAAACGGGAAGGTAGAGTATGCGAGTTCTCCGATCAATCTGGAATACACCACTGACCGCCTGACTTACGTCTCAGGTATGAATGCCTGGGTATTGCTAAAGGGCTATGACGACAGCTCCAATATGACCAAATGGGGAGAAGGTGAGATCATGGCCGGGGGTAAAGAGGTAGTGCTTTGGGCTGCCAGCAGTGGTGGAATCGATGTTTTTCATAACGGCAAAGAGTTGCTTAGAGGAACTTCCCAGTCCGGTTATTCCGCTCATGAAGTGGGAGGAAGCTTCATGGCCTATGTGCGTGGAAATTTGCATCAGAGTTTTGTAGCAGAACTCCCTGCCAAGCATGCCGGTAAGGTTATTAAAGCCGAGCTGTCAAACATTGATTATTACTGGGGCAAAGCCTCTGATACCACCTATGTTGTGACGGGCTATGGAAAGTCTGTCAATCTGCAAGATCAGTTGGAAGATGAAAATGGCAACAAGCTGGCCATGCAGAAATTAGGTGGCGTCTACCTTTGGTATGGCCTGCCGAATTTCAGGAAGCACTTTGATGAGGGGGAAGTGGGGAGTGTCCATCCTGCCAGCAACCTGCTGAAGCCCCTTGAGGACATCGGAACGAAGTTTCCTTTTGAGGCAGATTTTAGCGGCTTCTACTATAACAAATTAAAGGACAGACGCTACAGCCTCCGCTCAAAAAACGGAGTCAAAATAACGGCCATTGCCTCTCAGAGCGCAAGAACTCCCGATGATGAACTGATTGCCTACTTTCCATTGACCAACCAATACCTGAGGATGGAAAATTACTATAAACTGGAAGATGGTAAAGAGTGGGAGAACCAGAAGGTCACCATCACATTGGATAGCAGTGCCTATGCTTATTACATATACAATGAAGGCCAAAGTATTGTATTCTATTCGCATGGTCAGCGCTTTTCTCGATTCAGCTTTAATTCGCATAAGCTAAACAAGCAGACGGCCTATGGGGCCGTGTTATATGATTCAACCAGTAATGTGAGTTACGGCATGAGTTATGATACCTCTGTGGACAAAGGTTTAGGGTCAATGAGGAAGTTACCGGTGAACAGTAAAAGAGCCTATCTGCTCAAGCTGGAAGGAAACCGGTGGGTGGTTTTCCAGGGAGGTCAGAAACTGTCTGATTATACCTTTAGTAAGTCCCGAAATAGTAATGAGGTGGTTCATTTCTATAAGGACCCAAAAGGACGTGTCGGAGCCTTTCTATTTTCAGGGTTTGATGAAATTAAACCGGGAGGATTCATTTATGCCAGCGATTTGCAGGACAGTGAGATGAAAAAGTTACTTATTGAACTCAGGGTGGACCCGGCATTGAAAAAGAGCGAAGCAGATGATGCTCCTGGGCGTAAGGCAAGTACCTATGATAAGGAGGGGGAGCTTTTTTACCTGAGAGATGCTTCAGGCAATTATATACAGAGTGATCTGGCCTGGTTTGGTAATTATGGATTTGGAGATCATCTTATCGCCTATGATTCTGTAGCCAGGATAACCTATCGACTCAACGACTACTATAAGGGGGGAGATGTTGTTGAAAAAGGGATTGAGATCCTGATTGGCCCCAGCGAGGCAAAAGCGCTCAAAACCCAGAAGAACAATATTTTCCTATTTGTAAAAGGGGAATACCAGGGAGATGTTTCCAGGGTGTTTATGACACAGAATGCAGAAGATGAGACTTGGAAAGAAGTTTTCTTTGACAAATCGGCTGAACAGTCATATCTCATCAGTTATCCCGCTGACAGCAGTTCCTACGTGCTTAAAGCCGAGCCGACTCCGGTAAGCGATGACCATACCTATATCTTCAGAACTAACGAGGAGAATTTTATCGGGATTGCGAGAGGGGCCCTGATTAAAAATAAGTCAATACGCTCGAGGGTATTGGGAGATGATTTGATCAGGATGGTAGAAGAAAAGGGAACGAAAAAAGGCTATCTCTTTAAAGGTTATAAAAAGGCACCCATGATGGAATTGATCGGAGCTGAGATCATCTCGTCATCACAACTGACAGCGCTTTGGACAAAGGCAGGTGAGGCCCTGAAGAAGTCGGAAGGAAACTAATGCTAAAGGCTTTTCTTTTGAGTTTGTGGACCTTGTGGTCATGTGTATTTTTTGCACAAATGCCAAAGCCTGAGCGTTTTGAGCCTCTTAAGCACTATAACTTCTCAGAGTCCGGGTATGCCCTTCTTTTAATTCCGGCCAGAATCAGGGATGAGAAAGACATAGTGTACTATACAGAACAACAGGACGTCTTGCAGGCATATCAGGAGATTTGGGTATTCGAAAAGGAAGCCGTGACCTATCCTTTTGCTTGCAATGACGGTTTCAGAATTGTGCTGAGCAAAAATAAAAGGACTCAGGCCAATTACTATTTACGAATGAGGTGTAGCGCCTTTGTTTCGGGAAGAGATTATTGGCATGTCAATAAGTTTGCTAGTCTCATACCGACCTCCGATATGAGGGTGGCTGTACAGAGTGATTCAATATATGATGACCTGTCAACTGCCAGGCGTGCCTTGGAGGAGGCAAGAAAGAATGCCGAAGTGGTTTTCATTGATGAAGCCCTGTGGGAACACTATGATGGCTATTTCTTTATCAGCCTGCCCAACCCTAATTTTTCTGGCAGGGCGCCCTTTACTGACTGGGATGCGCTGCTGAAAGCTGTCAGCTTAAAGATCAGAAGCCAGTACTCCAATTATGTCTTTGACATCAACCTGGCGTCATATGGTCATGGCAAGAACTATCCGAGGGTGACTTTTAGAATCCACAGCCAGCGAGGCTTCTTTGAACAGTTTGATCAGTACCCTGTAACAGAATGGGGTTGGCAGGATCTTAAACCCAGACTTACTCTTTTTATGAGGCAATAGTCAGTGCCAGCACGGAGTAATAAACCCATGCAAGTGTGTATGTTTTTATGCTGCTGATCTGATGAAATTTGATCTGAACAAAAGCTTTAAAATTATGAAAAGGGTACTGTTGACACTATTGTTTTTTACGGGAGCACTGCTGGTTCAGGGCCAAACCATTGGCAAAATGGAGTTAAAGGAGTCAGGCTTCGGTGAAAAGAAACTGGCCAAAGCTCCTAAGAGAATTTATATCTCTGAGTTTTCAGTGAATTACCAGCTGGCCTATAGTCAAACCTCCATCGCCAGAGGAGGCAGAGAGATAGGGGGAGGTTATCGTGGTGATGCTAAAGCATCGTTGAGCGTGGCCATACCGGGAGTGGACCCTGCGGAATTGCAGAAGATTACCGATCAGGTTTATCAGGAGTATCTTGGGGAGCTGAAGGCCCAGGGCTACGAAATCGTCAACCCTGACGATGCCGGTAATACGGATATTTTCAGCGACTGGGAAAAGCTGGAGGGTGGCACGATTAGCCAGGCCCAATTTCCGGGTTATCTCGCGACAACTCCTACCGGTTTCGGGTATTTCGTAAGAAAAATCACCAAGAAGGGGAGGGCGAAGAATGGCATTTTTGAGTATGCGAATAAGCTGTCACGACAACTGGACGGAGCTATTATTGCTAAGGTAAACCTCGCCATTCCTTTTGTAGAGCAGGCCGAAGGGCAGGGCAGCAGGGCCTTGCGAAAGACATTCGGAGGGGTGGCCAAGGTGGTGGTTAAACCCAACTTCAGATTGTCTCCCATGGAGTCGGTACAGATAAGCAAGACAGGTAGTGCTTCAGCCATTACCAAGAGCAGTTATATTTATTTTGAGAGCCTCAAAAATCAGGGCCAGGTGAACTACGACCTTAAGAAAGCGGTAAAGATTGACGGTGTGTTTGAGGAGAAAAAATACAAAGCCGTTGAGTCAGCTGATTCTGATATCTGGGGTACCGATGCCGGCCATCTGCGCGTGTTTCATTTCAGTGATAAGGAGGTGAGCAGAACCCAGGCCATTCCCTGTGAGCCTGATAAGTATTTGAATGGAGTCAAAGAGGTTGTCAATCGCTTTGTAAAGGAGTCACTATCGGGATTTCTGACGGCAGGGAAATAGGGCGCGAAGATATTTTGTTTGACACGGGGTCCGGTCAGTCAATATTAAGACTCCAGACACCTTTTTTAAAATCGGACTGTACTGAAAAAAATGAATCTATATGAAAGTTGTATTTAAGCTGGTGGGAGTACTCGCGGTCGTTATTATAGGTTACCTGGCCTTCTTTATAGATGGTTATGGAAAAAAAATTGAGTTCAATGGCACGGATGTCTATTACACCGAGCTGGTCAGCGAAGCAGAAGCACAAAAACTGGGGACCTACCTGGTGTCTTCTGAGTTTGCTGATGGCAACGAAAAATCCGTGCAACTGAGTAAGCGGGATTCGGTGTATCTATTCAGAATGGTGGTGATGGATGGGGTAACTAAAGACAGTACCAATGACATCACCTTTATGGCTATGGCATGGACACTTTCTGCCAATGTTTTTGACAATGCACCGGTAGAGCTGGAGGCTTGTGACAATACCTTCGAAACCCTGAGGGTTTACAAATAATAGCCTCATGCATTCGAAAACCCGCTTTCAGCTGAGCATTGTCGTTCTTACCGTTGTTTTAATAGGAGCCCTGACCGGGGCTTTTATGAGTGGTATGTTTTTGTTCCTTGATGAGTTTAGTGTTTCACTCGTCCTGGTCATGTTGATTTGCCTGGGACTTGCAAGCTGGTGCTTGTTTAAAATGATTCAATTGAATCGCACAGAGGTCAAATCAAGGATTGGCGATGCGGTTGATGATTATCACGAGTTTATGGATAAATGGACGATAGAGTCGGTACAGTGGAAGGAGTTCCTCCGGGCTCGTTTAGACTTTGACAAAGGCGAATCGAAGGGTTATGGATATGCACTCGGTGGCATGCTTACATTCCTTGTCGCGCTCATAGGTTTTGCTCGTTTGGAAATTCAGCTATTGATTCCTGTGCTGATAGGGATCTTCCTCCTTTTCTTTGCATTGGGCAAATGGGGAGCGCTGGTAAATGCCAGAAGTAAGTTCAAAAGGCAGTTAGCTTTTGATGAGGGTCAGGTGCATTTTGCTGAAAAACTCGTTGTATTGAATGGGCAGCTCATCATGCTGGAAGATTTCGGTGTCAGCTTAAAAGCCTTTCAGGCAGAAGAGCGATTTGGAATGAAGGTGCTCTTATTTAAAGTCGAGACAGGTTATGCCAACAGAAAATCACATTCGCAGTTTTTTATACCGGTGCCAGCAGGAAAAGAGGAGAGTGCAGAAAGGTTAGTCAATCACTATTCAGCCCTTATGGCTGGATTGTAGAGGGACGAAATATTTTCCAGATCAATCCAACCTATTATCATGCGGTCATGTCAATGAGTTAAGCCCCGCTAAACGTTTGCATAGAAAATGAGTCTTAGAATTAAAATGTCCGTCAGAATTGTCGAATTTTGGACAATAAGGAAGGAGTGTCAATGTTTTTTAAACCAAAATACCTACTTGGTAGGGTATTTGTAAACGGGAGGGTATTCAATGCAACTTCAGCCCTTAATGCGAAAGAGAATAAATATACTTTTTGTGGTGCTAGCCATCTCATCTGTGACCTACGGCATGGTCCTCAGGTATTCAGATAAATCCGATGAACTATTATCAGTGGGAGCAGAGTTGTCTCCTGAAGAAGAAGGACTACCTGAGGATGAATTCGTAAGGTTTTCTGATGATATTATTGATCTTGACGCACTCGTAGCTGAGCCCGATTGATTCTCTCATTCATCTCCTCTTCCAAACCGCTTTCTCATTTCCTGCATGCGCTTCATTCTGTCGTCTGTCGGTAGTGCTTGATCAAGTCCGAAGCTTCGGATGTTGAAGGTGAAGGTCAGCATGAAATACTGCGTAAGTATCTGCGATTGTACATCCTCGATATAAGATCCGTTCACGGTTCTTGAAATGCTCTGATTTTCCTTAAGCAAATCGAATACGGTAAGCTTCAATTCTCCCTTTTGTTTGAAAAGCTTCTTGCCGATTTCCATGTTCCACAGGGCAAAATTCTGATTGAAGCCATCTGTCAAGCCGCTGTTATAAGTATGATTTACAGTAGATCTGAAGACGATGCCATCCGAGAAAATCCAGTTGAGCCTCAGTCTGGTGCCTTGTGAGAAATAGTCGGTGTTGCTGACGGTTTGGAGCGTATTGCTTACTGTATTGTAAGATGAGTTACTGGCCAGTGTAAAGTCAACTTTTTCGCTGATATTACTACTCAGTACCCAGCCGAGTCCCACTGTGGGGCTCGTAGAAAAATTCAGAGCATCGTTGATTAGCTCAGGAGTTCTTGTATAGTTGAAATTTGCGGTAAAATTCAGGTTCGATTTAATCGCTCCGAGTGGTACTCCGTACGATACAAAGCTTCTTAGCGTGCGATAGCCTTCCAGGTTTACAGGCTGGGTCAATTGTGCCCCGGGCTGTAGTTGTACACCTCCTACATTGGCGTTACCGCGACCTGCAATGGTAGTGCTGTTACCAATATAGTTGTCTGAAAAAGATCCTCTTAGCATGGCAAAGAAGGTGGTGGATTTATCCACATTGGTGGACACAAAGCGGGCTATAGTGGTATGGGTAAAATTCTGGTCCAGATTGGGGTTACCTGCACTTACAAACAGCGGGTTGGAGTTGTCGATAACATCCTGTAGCTGGGTAATAGAAGGGGCACTGGTGTTGGTGCGATAACTAATGCTCAGGTTCTTCGTACGTGAAAAACGGTAGCGATAGTTTACACTGGGAACGAAGTTTTCAAAGCTCCTTTTAATATCGTCCTGGAAAGGGAAAGTCTGGTCATTATCGAGTTGAGCAAATTGATAGGCGAGGTTGAGGTTGAAGTTTGCTTTTGTTCCCCTCACATTATAGCCTATTCCTGCCCTGTTGGTTTTGTAAATGCTCTCAAAAGTATTGCTGAGGGGTACATTCAAGTCCGTATAATCTCCCGTAGCTTCATTAAAATCAAAAGTCTTTTTGTCGGAGTCAGTTTTTTGATAGCCCAGCCTGTAGCTTATGGCCAGCTGGCTTTTTTCTGTGATAGGCTCAGTATAGGTAAGGTTGGCTCCTATATTATAGCCAGGGTTGTCCAGGTCAGAGAATTGATCCAGATCTTCTGAAGTTTCCAAGCCATTTCTGAAGAACGAGTTTTCAGAATCCAAAAAACTCTCCCCGGTATTTTGATTGTAAGCGGTACTCAGATTTAAAGAGAGCGTTCTGCCTCGTTTCTCAAACCTATGTCTCCAGAGAATGTTGTTGGATACATTGTAGGCCAGCAATTCTGAAGAATTCAGTGTATTGGTAGTATTCAGGGTTTCACCATTATTTAAGGTAGCCCCAGTGATCAATGAAGATCCGTCATTTTCCTGTAGGGTAAGTCGCGGCCTGATTTGAATAGAATTCCTTTCGTTAATGGTGTATTCTATTCTGGCGCTGAACCTGTGATTGGTATTGGTGCTGGGTACGTTGCTGTCTTCCTGATAGGTCTGTCCTTCGCTTCCCGGCAGTACAAACTGCCTGAATATTGATTCGTTGGCTTGATTTTGGGCGGTGTTGAAGAAGTAGCTAGCCTGGATATCGAGCTTGTCGTTGGGTTTGATACTGTAATTCAGCCCAAAAGCTTTCGTTTCTGAGATGCCTCCCTGCTGGCCAACCAGAAAGTCGCTGGTATTGCCACCATTGCCAAAACGGCCGCCACCACCTCCGCCTCTGGTGAAGCCTCCGCCTCCGGCACGACCCCCACCTCCCCCTCTGGCACCACCGCGACCCCTGCGTCCACCGCCACTGGTCACACCCAGCAGGTCGCTGGTAGAGAAATTCTGAATATTGATGTTGTTCATTTGCCCAATAATAGAAAGGCGTGTTTTCTCCCTAAACAGGTTGACGCTTCCTCCGGTATTATAAGTGTTGTCACTACCGGCACCCGCATACACCTTGCCGAAGGTACCGTTGCGCATGCTGGCTTTTGTGATGATGTTCAGCGTCTTGGTCGTTTCTCCATCGTTAAATCCGGTGAACTGAGCCTGGTCACTGGCTTCATCATAAACCTGAATTTTCTCAATTATTTCGGCAGGCAGATTGGTCAGCGCTGCACTCGGGTCCTGGCCAAAGAATTCCCGGCCATCGACCAAAACTTTGGTGACGTTTTCTCCCTGGGCCTGTACTTGGCCGTTTTGAATCACTACGCCAGGCATTTTCTCCAATAAATCCTGGGCGGTTGCATCCGGGTTTACCTTATAGGCAATAGCATTCATCTCTACTGTATCTCCGTTCTGCACCACTCTTTGGTTAATGCCTTCCACCGTTACTCCTGCTAGTGCCTTGGCATCTACCGAGAGGTTGATATTGCCAAAATCAACAGTTTTGTCCTTTACTTCGAAAGTCTTTTTATAAGTAGTGTAGCCTACAAATGAAATTGATAGTTCATAGTTGCCATTCAAAACTCCGGTGAGCCTGAAGGCACCCTTTTGGTCGGTGGCTTTCACCTTAACGGTAGAATCAGCCTGGTTTTTAAGTACTACCGTGGCTGCAAAAAGAGGCACCTGATCTGTACTGTCGGCTACCGCCCCTTTGACGACCCAGAATTGCGCACTAAGCCCTTGTGAGGCAAGGATTAAGCACAGCACTACTATTATTTTTTTCATCCTAATGACTTTACATCGTTTTAGACTCGGCATGGGTTCAAAGGTTTATTGTTTCTGATAAAGAACTAATAATTATTGTTTATCGATAAATATATGTTACCTTTCGAGAAATAAGTAAGCAATTTGAAAACCTCTGTAACTAGAAATAGGGAAGTGTATTTGACCCTGGCGATCAGCCTGGGTTTTGTGGCGTTGCTTGCTTTTGGGAGATTATGGGGCTGGTTACTTGAAGAACAAATTCTGAGAGAAAATGAACGTGATCTGATCAGTGGTATTCTTACGCGATTGCCTATACTGGTCATGGCTTTATATTTCCTGAAAAAGTCAGGCTTTCAGCGATTTGCAGGTATTGGCTATTGGGGAAATATACAGCAGGTTCAGGCGGTGCTGATTCCCGCGGTCATCATCTCTATGGGATTTTTGGGTAGCCTGCAGGTATATATGGACGCAGGTGCTTGGCTACTGAGCCTCTTTATAGTCAATACACTACTTGTAGCTCTGATAGAAGAGCTTACTTTTCGCGGGTTGATACTACCGCTCATTATGAAGGGCAGGAGGCGGAAAAAATCAGTGCTGTTTGTTAGTGTATGTTTGGCCTCAGGTATCTTTGGACTATTACACTATGTCAACCTTTTCAAAGAGCCTGATAACTTTTGGGGAATAACCTCGCAGGTACTTTTTGCCTTCTCCATTGGCGTGTTTTTGGGAGGACTGTTACTCAGAACCAGACACATACTGTTTCCTGTCTTTATTCATTTCTTCGTCAATTTTTCATTTGGCAATGGTAAACTTAAAGAACAGGTAGAGGAGGTGGTTGATACGGAGTCGGCTGCAAATGAATTGGACCTGGGTAGCCTGATTACCTTGGCCTTTTTTGCTTTTATGATCGTAGGAGCCTGGTATATGATCAGGAAGGTGGACAGGGCCTATGTATTAGACACTTTGGGTATAACGGATAACAAATTATGAATTGGAATAAAATATTGATTGTCTATTCAAAATGGGTGCTGATACTGTCGCGATTCATTTTGCTTTTCGTTGTGGTATATCATTTTGCATTTGGGCCGGGGTTTGATTACCCAAATAGTCTGGAGATCAAATTGGATGTGTCTGAGGGAACGTTTGAGCCGTTGAAAGAGGTATTATCCATTAAACCTGAATTTTCCGACAAGGTGGAGTCGGTGGAATCATTAGGTGGCAGCAGGCTGATCAATGCAAAAATGCACGAAGGTGTTTTTACAGGAGTAGGCATTCATACGCTGATTTTAGTGGCCGGAGTTTTTGCTTTTTTACAACTGCTGCTTCAGATTGTGAAATCTGCTGAAAGGAAAGAGTTCTTCAGCAGTAAAAACGTCAGAAGAATCAGACTCATAGGCTTTGGTTTGGCAGGATGGGCTATAGTAGATTACGTTTTCACCTGGTACCGCACTTATATTGCAGATAAGTACCTGGACTCGGTTTACCTTGAAAACACCAGAATCAGTATTCCCTTTGTGCCTGATCTATTTGGCAATACGTTTGTTATCGGCTTGATTGTGCTTATTATGGCACAGGCTTTTGACCATGGTTTGAAACTGGAAAAAGAGCAGGAACTTACCATTTGATATGGCAATAATTGTGAACCTTGATGTAATGCTGGCCAGGCGTAAAATGCAGTCGAAAGAGCTGGCAGAAAAGGTGGGAATTACCATGGCCAATTTGTCGATTTTGAAAACGGGCAAGGCAAAGGCCATCAGGTTTAGTACACTTAATGCCATTTGTACTGCCCTCGACTGCCAACCCGCAGATATATTGGAGTTTCGACCGGATGATGAGCTTTAGAGGTCTGGCGGGCAAACTGTTGAATGGTAATAAAACTTTGTAAATTTGACTATTATGACGGCTAAAGAAAGACCCTGGGTGTTAGGTGCCCATATTGGTACATTGTTAGGATATGCTATTGCGTTTGGTAGCTTTTTGGTTCCCCTGTTTATATGGCTCTCCAAAAGAGATGAGTCAGAAATGATCGCCCGGCATGCCAAAGCTTCACTGAACTTTCAGCTTTCTATGCTACTATATGGGGTAATTGCGGGCATTATGGTTCTTTTCCTAATAGGTATTCCTATACTGATCGTTATCGCCATCACGAATGTGGTTTGTGTTATTCTGGCTACCATAGAGGCCGATAAAGGAGGGCTGTACAAATACCCTGTGACTATTGAGTTTATCAAGTAAAACCGATCTTTGTGAATGAATGGTCAGATTGAGACCAATAAACTGTCATCCCAATATTTTCAATGAATATACGTCCGAGAAGAAATAGAAAATCTGCTGCGATCAGAGCCCTTGTAGAGGAAACAAAAGTGACTACTGACGACCTCATTTTCCCCTTGTTTTTACTGGAAGAAAGGGACGCAAAGATTGAGGTAGAATCTATGCCAGGCATTTTCAGATTGGGACTTGATCACATGCTTAGAGAGATAGAAGCTTGTGCCAACCTGGGCATCACCACCTTTGATGTTTTTCCGGTAGTGGCAGAACACTACAAGGATAAGATGGGCACACGAAGCTATGACCCGGAGTTCTTTTATCTGAAGGCTCTTGAGGAGGTCAAAACGAGATTTCCTGAGGTGGCGATCATGACGGATGTTGCCATGGATCCATATAGTTCAGATGGACATGACGGCATTGTTGAGAATGGTGAGATTCTGAACGATGAGACCCTTGAGGTATTGGGAAAGATGGCTCTCGCGCAGGCTGCTACAGGTATCGATATTATAGGTCCTTCAGATATGATGGATGGCCGTGTAGGCTATATCCGCAATGTGCTGGATGAAAACGGATATAAGAATGTGTCCATCATGTCGTATACTGCCAAGTACGCCAGTGCTTTTTACGGGCCTTTTCGTGATGCACTGGACTCAGCGCCTAAATCAGGAGATAAAAAGAGTTACCAAATGAATCCTGCCAATCAAAGAGAGGCACTTATTGAGGCCGACCTGGATGTGGAAGAGGGAGCTGATTTTCTGATGGTGAAACCTGCGTTGGCTTACCTTGATGTGATCAAGCTGCTGAAGGATAATTATTCACAGCCCATTACGGCTTACAATGTAAGTGGAGAGTATGCTATGCTGAAAGCTGCGGGTGAGCGTGGCTGGTTGGACTATGACAGGGTGATGGCAGAGACATTGCTTAGTATTAAAAGGGCAGGGGCAGATGCTATTCTGACGTATCATGCCAAAGAATTTGCTCAACTGCTCTGAGTAGTTTTTAGCAATCTTTCAACCTGTTGGGCAGCTTTCGTACCAGCATAAACGGCCCCTTCCATATAACCACCATATACAGGAGAGCTTTCTGTACCAGCTATCAATAGTTTCTGATTCATCAGTGGTTGGTTTAGCTCCGGGTGTCCGTTATTCTGATGGGGCATGAGTGGGGTCACACTTTTTACGGAGGTATATTCTTCATCAATCCAAACCCGGTCCTGATAGCCAATGTAATCTGCCGCTTCAGGTCCAAAGAGTTTTACTACCTGTGCTTTTACAAGTTGCTCGCGCTCTGATCGTGTTAGTTCACTTAGGTCGGTTCTGAGAAAGCCCTTAAGGCTGAAGAAGGTCTCCTCGGCATTGGAGTGGTCATGTATTTCTTCTATCACACCGGTCTGTGCAAAACCCATTCCTGAAAAGCCATTTTCTTTCCAGAAGGGGCGCGTATAGGAAAGAGCAAACTTGATAGATTCCCCCATCCAGGTATGTGTCTCTGACATAAGCTTTTGTGTAGCCGCTGGCAGGGCTGGTTCGAATGTAATGACATTTGCCATTAGCTGCGGTGGTATGGTGCTGATGATCAGCGAGGCCTGGTATTCTTGGTTGCCTTTGTCTTTGATCAGTAGCACTCCACCCTTATCATGAATGCTTTCAATGCTCGTATTAAGCTGTATTTGTTTCGGGTCAAGTTCTGAGACTAATCTGTTGATCAGACTTGTTGTTCCTCCTTTGATTCGATAGCTGGGTGCTTGTCCTGCCGGCATTTCCATGTATTGTGCAGGTGCCTGAGGGTGGAGGTCATAGCTGATTTTTCCTTTTGTGAATTGCTCAAAGTTTTCTACTTCTAATTCAGTAAGGAATTGCCGCAGGTGAATATGTTGACTGCCAAACCATGTGGCTCCCATTTCAATGGGGCCGGAAAGGGTATGAATTCTTCCTCCGATTCTGTCTCTCGCCTCGACTACCCTGAATGGAATTTCCGATTTTTTTAGCCGATAGGCAGCAGTGAGGCCAGCCAGCCCTGCACCTATAATGATCACCTCAGTCATGTATTAGTCAATGGATACACCTTCCAGAAAGTTCACAAGGCTGTGAATAAAGTAGTTTCTGGGTGTTTCCATAAAGGCTGCATGATCTCCGCCCTTCAGCACAATCCATTCTTTGTGCGAGGTGCCCAGCCGGGTAAAGAGCTTGGCCTGAGTTGCCGTGGGGCCTATGGGGTCAAATTCACCCTGTAGGATTAAAGTTGGCACGGTTACCTTGGCGGGGTCCAGCTCATTGAATTGATCATAGCGTCTTAGGTCGGTACGGATGGGGTCGGCTTTCAGGCAGGCTTCTACATAGGCATCAATCGCTTTTTGGCTGATTGATCCCGGGGTGATAAAATCGCTGGCAGCTCCTTCTGCAGTCGTAGCAGTTCTTGCAGGCTCGGGGTGAGCATCGGTTTCTGCAGGAAACTGCTGATCGCTGTCTCTCCAGTACCCAAACAGGGTGAGTGATGAGACCAGTTCCGGGTTTCTTTGTGCTGTCAGGTGAGAGAGGGTAGAGCCCATTGACCATCCGAAAAGGTGAGGAGGTCGGGCCCATTCTTTTTGTTGAGCGATCCATTTGAGCACATTGGTCAGGTCTTTCGCAGAGCGATCGGGTGTGAGCCAGCCTGAGCTGTCGCGAGGGGTTGATCCGTATCCTCTGAGGTCTATGGCATATACCGAATAGCCTTTTTCTACCAGGCCATCCATCAATGAAAGCTCTTCGCCCTCTACCTGCAGGTCAAAGTCCGGAACAGCACTCCAGGTACGTCCATGCACGAGTAGAATAGTTTCTGTAGCATCGGGGTGAGACTTTTCCCAAACGGCCATTGGGTGATTATCTGAGGATACCGTGTGCTGGATAAGTGAAACTTCGACAGGCTCAGAAGTACCTGAACCGGGAGCACAGGAGATGAGGACTGTGAATACGAAACTGAGGAGAATGCTCTTAAACATAAAATCATTGTTAAGCTTTATTTTAAAGCTCAACAATGATTTCGATAAATGGAAGTAATTACTTTTAAGTGACAGGCCCTCTGTTAGTAAGCCTCGCTGCGCCCGAGCTGCTTGAGCATTTTTCCGTGCTCATAAATGGCCTTGACAAAGTTCTTTTGTGAATAGTAAGGCAAGTCGAATTCCTTGGCCGTCTCTCTTACAATTTTCGAAATACGCTTGTAGTGAACGTGACAGATATTAGGAAACAGATGGTGTTCTACCTGATAGTTGAGCCCACCTACATACCATGAGAATAACCTGCTTTTTGGAGAAAAATTGGTAGTGGTAAAGAGCTGATGCACTGCCCAGGTGTTTTCGATGTTACCCGTATCGTCTGGTATCGGATACTCAGAGGTAGGCATAACGTGTGCCGGCTGAAAGATGAGCCCCAGCCATAAGCCTGTAATCATATGCATTACAAAAAAGCCAATAAGGACGATCCACCAGGAGGCATTGATAAAGAGCAATGGTATTACCAAAGCGTAGGCATAGTAGCCAATTTTAGAGATGATGGTTTCTATCAATACACCTCTGTAAGTTCTTTTCTGACCTTTGATCAGATCCATTTTCTTGTACCTGTGAAGCTGCACAAAGTCTTTGGTAGTGAGCCAGAGGAAGGTCATGATGGAATACAGAAACCAACCATAAATATGCTGGAATTTATGAAGCTTGTAATGCTTGGCGTGGGGTGATAATCTCATCAATATCCCCGGATCAATATCTTCGTCTACTCCCTCTATATTGGTGAAAGAGTGGTGGAGTACATTGTGCTGAACCTTCCAGTTAAAAGAGCTGGCTCCAATAAGGTTCATTACATAGCCCAGGTACTTATTGACGTTTTTGTTTTTGGAATAAGATCCATGGTTGGCATCATGCATTACCGAAAGGCCTATGCCTGACATGCCGAAACCCATAAGTGCCCACATGCCTAGTATCGCCCAGGTATTGGAAACAACACCCGTGATCATCAGAAAATATGGTACTAAGTAGAGAGAGAGCATGAATACGGTTTTGATCACCATATTGGCATTGCCGTAAGTGGATGTTTTCTGCGTCTCAAAATGCGATTTTACTCTTTTCCTTAATACAGAGATAAAGTCACTCTGAGTACTTCGGGAGAATTTGATTGCCTTATAATTCATATTTGACCTTCCTTTATGAGCAATGTAAGAACGATGCGAACAGCTTCTTTGTTTGACTCTGGTGCGCAAAGGTAGGTTGCAGAAACCAGCAAAAAAAAGAATTGTTACTCGAAAGGCGTATGTTTCGATCAAACAAGGTCAGTCAAGCCGTTAAGGCGACCTGATTATACAGGAGTTGTACTTAAATATCTTCTTCTCTCTCCAGCATAAGTATAGAAGACTGAGGTACAATGAATAGCTTTTCGCCTTCATAGATCACCTCCACAGCGCCTTTTTGAAGAAAGAGGGCCAGATCTCCTTCCAGCGCCTGAAGTGGTATGTATTTAACCTTGTCTTCGCTACCCTTCCAGGACTCATCTTCTTCGCTGATCATGGGGATGGGATGTCCGGGACCAACCTTAATGATATACCCACTTTGAATTTTTTCTTTTTCCTGAACTCCGGGAGGGAGGTACAGGCCGCTATCTGTTTTTTCAGGACTCTTCTTGGGTCTAATCAATACACGATCGCCCACTACTATCAGCTTTTTAAACTTGTTATCTGCTGTTAATTCCATGACTTGAAAATGCGTTTTTTTCTGAAACCCATGTTGGCTGTGCCAATGAGTAGGTCAGTAGTCCTGCAAATATAGCAGAGAAGGTAAGCCGGGAAAGTGTATGGGTTTAAATTAAGAAGGGCCGGTCAATCAACCAGCCCATTCTTTATTCGCAGTGTATAATAGGGTTATTTTTTGATCATCAGTTTTTTGGTCTCCAGATAACCGGCCGTTCTTAACCTGATCAGGTAGACTCCTTCAGTCACATTAGAACCATCGTAGACAACTTTGTATTCGGTGTTGGCTTCGGCAATGCCTTTATAAAGGGTACCTATTAGTAATCCTTTGGTGCTGTAAATGCCCAGGGATACAGGGCCGTCTTCACTCACACTGAATGTAATGTTGGCAACAGCCTTGGTTGGGTTAGGATAAGCCGAGATGGAGATGTCAGGTGATTTTGTTAACTCATTTTCATCATTGGCCTCACCGTTTCCTACGGTACCTCCACTAAGTGGTGCCTGCGTAGTACTGCAGGTACCGAGGGTGGCACCAAGTCCCAGGTAATAGTCTACATCATCCTGATCTACGCAGTAGGATTGTCCGTTGAGACATATCTTGATATCTCCATTGTAAGGAGTTACTCCGGTATCACAGCCGTCAGTAGTCTCCTGACAGTTGTTCAGGTCCATGTTAATATCTCCCTGTACCCATTGACCTCTGTAGTTCATGTAAGAGAACCATCCTGAGATTCCATAGTTGCTGTTCTTATTATTGGCAGCTTCACCCACCTGGAATCCGAAGTAGAAGTTTGATGGCATATGAGAGAGTGTTTTCACCTGTCCTGCATTGTCACCTAAACCAACCAATCTGGTGGCCTGACTCTGATCCATTATGTAATAGCTCCAGTCGAGATATTTATTCCCTGCAAGCCCAACTTCATCCTTGTAGCTTCTTCCAAGACCCGACCATTCTGACCAGTTCATAGCATCACTGAGATAGAATTCTATCTGCCACTTATCGTTGGCATTTCTTCTGTTAGAGACAATTCCTGTAAGCTTGGCTTTTCCATCACTTAGAGTGGTGAATGAACCGCTGTTGGTATCGAAGAAGAACTGTCCGTTACCGTAAGCATTATAAGCGCTTAACCAAAGGGCATGTCCACCCCCTACAGCAGCGCTGGCATCGCATGACAGGTTGGTTTCATCATCGTCATCGTGTTCATCAAGCGTACAAGAGCTTCCTTCACCATCGGTATAGCCAGTGATAGTGAACGGACCATAAGTTTCTCCAAGAATGTTGATAGAACAGGAGGTATGGATTTCGTAGAAGGAAGAGCCAATTCTCAGGTGAGTCTTGGAATCCAGTCTTCCACCTCTGTCATATCCTTCTACTGTAAGCACGTCTCCATTCTGAACGTTATTGAACCTCTCTATGAGTACCGTGTATCTTTTGTTGTAGGCTTTGATCGTTACGCCAGATACACCATTGTATACAAAGGTGAAGTTTCGCATTCTACCCTCACACTGGCAATCGTCACCAGCATCTGAGCCGTTATCACCATCATGACGACAATCACCGTGGCCTCCATTGTAGTGATTGCGTCCGTAGTAGTTAGTCGTAGTGCCATACTGACTGTTGGTATCTCCGCAACGTGTGTCGACTACGTTGATATCGAAACTCTCAGTAGCGGTACATCCATTGGCATCCGTCACAATTACCGTGTAAGTAGTGTTAACCTGCGGGGCTACCACTACACTATTACCAGAGGTACAGGCGATGGCATTTTCAGGGAACCATTCGTAAGTATAAGGACCGTTTCCGCCAGTGGCATCAGCCGTCAATGTAACTGCCTGCTCACCGTAACCCAGGTAGATGGTGTTTTGTGCACCTCCATTGGCTACCGGGTATTCAGGACTAACTGTACCTGTTATCTCCAGTGTGCTCGATGGATGAAGCTCTATAGAGGCCGTGGCAGTACCGCCATTGCCGGCAGTAACTGTTACAGAATATGTACCTGCCTCAAGGTTGCTGATGTGAGCCGTAGTGGCACCATTGCTCCAGAGGTAAGAGTAATTACCACAACCTCCGTTAACTGTTGCATCAATTGCCCCGATTTCATCGTCAGAGCAGGTAAGCTGCTGAGTGATGTTGAGAGCGACTGTCACCGGTGCGGCTACCACCGTAACATCGAATGAATCGGAAGTTGTATTGCCTGCATTGTCCGTAGCAGTGTAAGTCACGGTAGTGGTTCCGATAGGGAAGACATCACCCGGGTTATGAGAACCTGCAATACTTACCTGACAGTTGTCAGTAGCGGTAGGTACATTCCAGGAAATGCTTTCTCCACAATTGGCATCCTGCTCCTGATATACTATGTCGGCTGGTACGTTGGTAATTACTGGTAGAATGTTGTCTAGTACCGTTACTGTAGCACTTGTAGTAGAGCTGTTGCCACTTACATCGGTCACAGTTAATGTGACTGTGTTGGTACCAAGATTGGTGCAGTCAAATGATGTGCTGCTTAGGGTTACTGTGCTGATTCCACAGTTGTCGCTGCTTCCATTATTGACCTGACTGGCAGTAATGCTTGCCTGACCATTGGCATTGAGTTGTACAGTAACACTCTGTGCGATTGCGGCAGGTGCAATGTTATCCGTTACCGTCACAATGGCTGTAGCAGAGGCCATATTACCACTGGCGTCTGTTCCGGTTAAGGTTACAGTATTCGCTCCAAGGTCAGAACAATCGAAGTTCAGTTGATCGAGACTTAAGGTCAGATTACAGTTGTCGTAAGAACCGTTGTCAACCTGAGCTACAGTCACTGAAGCGTTTCCATTTGCATCAAGAGTAATGGTTGCATCCTGAGTGATGATGGTAGGAGCAATATCATCAGTAATGGTAACCGTAACAGTTTCGGTGGTCACCACATTATTATGGTTGGTGGCCGTGATGGTGATAGTATTGGCACCAAGATCAGTACAATCAAACTTAGTCTGACTGATTTCAATGGTTGCATCACCGCAGGCACCTGAACTGATGGTGCTGCTGCAATCTGTGATATCCATGTTGAAATCTCCCTGTACCTGGTTCCCTTGATCGTTTTGGTAAGTGAACCATCCGGAAAGGCCAAAGTCAGTGTCTTTGTCATTGGCAGCCTGACCTACCTGGAAACCGTAGTACAAGCTGGCAGGCATATGAGTAAGTGTCTTCACCTTACCCGCATTGCTTCCAAGACCTGTAAGAGTAGTAGGGTTGGAAGGATTGGTATCCATTACATAGTAATCCCAGTCTTGATAGTTGGTTCCTACATTACCGGCATTTCCTTTCCAGCCTCTTCCGAGAGCAGACCATTCATCCCATGATTTTCTGTCCGTCAGGTTAAGCTCAACGGCCCAGCTGTCATTGGCATCGAGTCTGTTGACGATTGTACCTCTCACGGTGGCTGTACCATCAGCAAGCTGTGTAAGCTTACCTCCGTTACTATCGAAATGGAACAGTGCGTTCTGGTTAGATGCAGTGTATTGGCTTAACCAGATGGCATGACTACCACTTCCACCAAATTTAGAAAGAGTACATTCCTTATTGGCACCTTCGATAAGGTCGGTGGCATTAATGCTGGCCATTCCATTCTCATCAAGAGCTACTGTAATGTCAGAAGGAGTGATAGCAACGGCACTGTTGTCAACCACAGTCACGACTGCGGTAGCGGAAGCTGTGTTGCCACTTGCGTCTGTTCCTGTCAAGGTTACCGTGTTTTCTCCTGTATGACTACAATCAAAGTCGAGTTGATCAAGGCTCAGCGTCAGGTCACAATTGTCAGAAGAACCGTTGTCAACCTGAGCTACTGTTACAGAAGTATTTCCATTGGCATCAAGCGTAACCGTCACATTCTGAGTGATGACAGTAGGGGCAGTGTTATCTCTTACCGTTACAATAATTGATGTAGTAGTGATGTTACCGGCAGCATCAGCGGCTTGAACGGTCACTGTGTTGTCGCCAATATCTGAGCAATCAAATGCAGTTTGGGTAACCACCGTCTCAGTGATAGAGCAGTTATCGGTAACGCTTGTGATTACCTGACTTTCAGTGATCGTAGCTTGTCCGTTGGCATCAAGGTCAACCGTGATGTTTTGGGTAACGATGAGGGGATCAATGTTGTCAACAACTGTTACTGTGGCGGTGGCAGAAGCTGTGTTGCCGCTGGCATCGGTACCAGTCAATGTTACAGTATTCGCTCCCAGATCAGAACAATCGAAGTCGAGTTGATCGAGACTCAACGTCAGATTACAGTTGTCAGAAGAACCGTTGTCAATTTGAGCTATAGTTACTGAAGCGTTTCCATTCGAATCAAGTGTAACGCTTACATCCTGAGTGATTATGGTAGGAGCAGTGTTATCTCTTACAGTTACAGTGACTGATGTGGTAGTAATATTACCTGCGGCATCTGCGGCCTGAACGGTGACTATATTGTCACCAATGTCGGAGCAATCGAATACTGTTTGTACCACTACAATTTCAGTAATTGAGCAGTTATCGGTAATACTTGTGATTACCTGATTTTCTGTAATGGTAGCCTGTCCGTCAGCATCCAGGTCAACCGTAATGTTTTGGGTAACGATGACGGGATCAGTGTTGTCAACTACCGTTACCGTGGCGGTGGCAGAAGCGGTGTTGCCGCTGGCATCGGTACCAGTCAAGGTTACAGTATTCGCTCCCAGATCAGAACAATCGAAGTTCAGTTCATCAAGGCTCAGAGTCAGATCACAGTTGTCAGACGATCCATTGTCAATTTGAGCTACAGTCAGTGAAGCGTTTCCATTGGCATCAAGTGTAACCGTTGCATTCTGAGTAATTACCGTAGGGGCAATGTTGTCAACTATGGTAACGGTGGCCGTGGCAGAAGTGGTGTTTCCACTTCCGTCAGTACCAGTCAGTGTTACTGTATTAGCTCCCAGGTCAGAGCAATCAAAGTCGAGTTGATCAAGATTCAGCGTAAGGTCGCAGTTGTCAGAAGAACCGTTGTCGATTTGAGCTGTTGTGATGGATACCTGTCCGTTATTATCAAGGTTTACAGTGATGTTTTGCGCCAGCACTGTAGGAGTTATGTCATCAATAATGGTTACTGTAACTGTTTCTGTCGTCACTACATTGTTTGGAGTGGTAGCCGTGATTGTTATGGTGTTCTCACCAGCGTCAGAACAATCGAAATCAGTTTGACTGAGCTCTATGGTAGCTTCTCCACAAGAACCGGAACCAATGGTGGTAATACAGTTTGTGATGTCCAGGTTAAAGTCACCTTGTACATAATTACCCTGATCATTTTGATAAGTAAACCATCCCGACATTCCAAGGTCAGAATCTTTATCATTAGCAGCTTGGCCTACCTGGAATCCATAATTCAGGTTGGCAGGACGATGACTCAGTGTTTTTACTTTGCCGGTATTGCTACCGATACCTGTAAGTGTGGAAGGACTAGAAGGATGGGTATCCATTTCATAGTAGTCCCAGTTCAGGTAATTCGTGCCTACAGTGTTGGCATTTCCTTTCCAGCTTCTACCAAGTGCTGACCAATCATTCCAGTCTCTCTTATCAGAAAGGTTTAGCTGGACAGACCAGCTATCATTCGCATCATCCTTGTTGACGATAGTTCCTGTTATCGTTGCAGTTCCGTCAGCGTTTTGAGTAAGTGTTCCACCGTTGCTGTCAAAATGGAATTTTACGTTTTGATTGGTAGCGGTGTATTTGCTCAACCATATGGCGTGAGAATTATTGCTGCCGTACCTGGCGACAGTACATTCAGTAGTCACGTTGTCGAGTATGTCACTGGCATCGATACTCGCCATTCCGTTTGCATCGAGCGCCACTGTAATGTCAGTAGGAGAGATGCTTACAGCGTTATTGTCGATAACGGTAACAACGGCAGTAGCTGATGTGGAATTTCCACTGGCATCTGTTCCTGTTAAAGTCACGGTATTGTCGCCTACATGCGTGCAGTCAAAGTCCAGTTGATCAAGTGTAAGGGTCAGATCACAATTGTCATAAGAACCGTTGTCGATTTGAGAAACAGTAATCGAAGCGTTGCCTGTACCATCCAGATTAACACTTACATTTTGTGTTACAACTGTAGGAGCGATGGTGTCAACGATGGTTACGACTACACTTGCGGTAGATTGATTACCATTCGCATCGGTGGCTGTTACCGTGATGGTGTTGTCACCAATATCAGTACAATCGAAACTGGCCTGACTGATGGTAATGTTAGGAGTACCACAATTATCAACCGCGGTTGCTACCTGTGATTCGGTAATCACGGCATTCCCATTAGCATTAAGATTGATGCTGATATTTTGCGCTGAAATAACCGGGACGGTATTGTCAACTACCGTTACAACTGCATTGGCTGTTGCTACATTGCCACTGGCATCGGTACCTGTGAGTATTACGCTATTGGTTCCGATGTCGGAACAATCGAAGTCAAGTTGATTAAGACTCAATGTCAGGTCACAATTGTCAGAAGACCCATTGTCAATTTGTGCAGTAGTAACGGAAGCATTTCCGTTGGCATCCAGGCTGACAGTAATGTCCTGAGCAATTACTGATGGCGCGGTGACGTCTCTTACGGTAACGATCGCTGTGGTTGAGCTGATATTACCCCCTGCATCGGCAGCTTGAATGGTTACAGTATTGTCTCCGATATTCGAGCAATCGAAGCTCAGTGGGCCAACAAAGATTTCTGTAACAGTACAGTTGTCTGTAATACTTGAGTATACCTGACTTTCTGAGATGGTCACCTGCCCGTTTGCGTCTAAATCAACAGTGATGTTTTGTGGAATAATTACCGGGGCAATCTGGTCCTGAACTGTAACAATGGCTGTGGCAGTAGACGCATTTCCATTCACATCTGTAACCGTCATGGTTACCGTGTTAGGGCCAAGGTTGTTGCAATCAAAATCCGGAGTATCAATTGTTATCGTCTCAATGTCGCAGTTGTCAGAGCTGCCATTATCAATTTGTGCTGCGGTGATACTGGCTTGTCCGTTGGCATCTAGTTGAATAGTCAGGTCCTGTGTAATGGCTGTTGGTGCAATTGCTTCAATCACAGTCACGTTCGCAGTAGCAGTAGATGTATTACCAGAAGCATCGGTTACAGTCAGAGTAACTGTATTGTCTCCAGCATCATTACAGTCGAATGAAGT
>JAAWWF010000009.1 GCA_021404565.1 Roseivirga sp.
GCTTTTTTTATAATATGATTACTCTCATTTGACTGATTACTGATAGTAAATAAGGTTTTCCCCACTTATGGTCTTTTTGAAAGGGTATTTTGAAACGGCATTTTCAAACACTTCAGTACAGCCGGGACGCATTTTCTCGTGTAGCTCAACGATCAGCACTTTGACCTTAGGGAGCCAGGATTCGTAGCCAGACTCGAATACGCTCATTTCAGAGCCCTCAATATCAAGTTTAAGAAAGTCCACTGAATCCCATCCCATTTTTTCAATCAGGGAAGACACAGAGAATGCCTGGAATGAGTCTGGCGTTGACGAATCGGTTTCTTCTACTTCAAATGCCCACTTTTCGAAGTCAGGGTTTTTGATTCTGAGCGAAGTGGTCTTGCCCCAAATAGCAGATTGAATCGTTTTTATATTGGAATACGGGGCAGTGTTCTTTTCAGTCAAGGCAAAATTTGAGCTGTCAGGTTCTACTGCCAACACCTGTGCCTGCGGGTATTTATTGGCAAAATATACAGATGCGAAGCCTACATTGGCACCACCGTCAATAATGGTTTTGGGTAGGCTGGGCAGGTCCATATCATACCTGGTATTGAGAAAAATCTGCTGAAACGTGGGTACATCTGAAGTTTCTTGTCGCAGGTAAAGGTCATGTTCATAACCATCTACAGTAAAGGATACCTCGTTTTCAGGGGTGGTATCTGTATAGAATTTATGATAGAGAGCCAATCCTTTTTCTTTACCAAACTTGCGGGTATATTGCTTGGGGCGATAATACAGCTTGAGCTTTGACTGGATAGGAGCGTAGGCTGCGTTTACGATGTTCTTAATTCCTCTTACAATTCCCATTTCAGCTGTTGATTGGTTCAAACACGAAATTATTGGCATACGCCTTTTTGTCCACTATCTCTGAGCCTGCCAGGGCCTGGTGTTGTTTAGCTTCAAATTGATCTACAGGTCTTAATTCTCCTTTCCAGAAGAAAAAACCCTTGTAACCAAGGCCCTTAAGGTATGCGAATACATCTTCTACTGTGAGGTTGTTCAAATGCCTGTTTTCACATTCAAAAATCAACCTGGGCCTGTCCTGCTTCAGGATATTCTCACCACCCTTAAACACCTCCAACTCATGTCCTTCTACATCCATTTTGATAAAACGAACCGGACCCTTTCGGTCTTTTAATGTCTTGTCCAACTGAAGTACCGGAACACTGATGGAGTGGCCTTTGGAGGTGTCTTGCCTATGTTCAAAGGTGGCGCCCGGTGAGGTAAGTCCTTCGGCTTTTGGCACAAATAATCTGAGTTCACCTTCCTTCGAAGACAGCCCGGCATGGTGAAGGGTAATGTTGTTCAACCTGTAAGTAGAGATCATATTGTTAAGGTACTCGTACAGGCTCGGTTGTGGTTCGAAGGCCACAACCTTACCAGTGGTACCTGCTGCTTTTCTGATCCAGTGTAAATAGCCTCCCTTATGGGCTCCTACGTCTAGCGCCAGGTCACCTTCTTTAATAGACCTGACGATGTACTTCAACTCGTCCACGTCATCTCTGAAACGATACTTATAGGCCCGGTACAGAAACTTGGTTTTAGAGAAGCTTGACTTTGTTTTTGACATGGAACTTACGGTTTTCGGTAAACGAGATGATATTTGGCAAACTTAGATAAATCACCGTCTTCCGCGGCTATACATGCCATTATGAACTTGGCAAATTGAGATTCACTTGGGAAATCATAAATCAAACCTGACCAAATTGATTCAAAGTTATCGAGTTTTGAAAGGCTTTCTTCCCTTACCAGTGCCAGTGCTTCAGGTCGTACGGTGTTGATTGAGTCCACAGTGGCATCGCGTTTGGCAAACCTCTTTGTATAGTAGGGGACGTTGTGTATCAGAGTCGCCTCAATGAGTACCGGTGTCTTGGTATCAATCTCTTCCCTTTGGGCCAGGGCGATTCCCATTTTATCATATGGCCTGAATTTTTCAAGTCGGGGCATCACACTTCCGAAGCAAATCAACACACCCAGCATTACCCAAAACGGAGCGGCAGCCAGCATGTGATTTTTGTTCACTGCCTTTTGAAAGTGAAACCAGACGAGCAAAGCAATGGAAGCTACCGGAATCAGGTATAGCGCTACCGGAAGTTTGAGCTGATGCACGATGACAAAATTGGCTCCAACGATAAGAATAGTGGGAAATAGAAACACAAAGGACCACAGGCCTTTCCAGAGCCTTTTTTCGGGATTGTAAGAGAGTAACAGGGGCACTATCATCAGTAACATAGCCGGATGAGCCTGAATCATATAAGTAGGGATTTTCCCCTTGGCGATGGTGAAAATGACCAGCATCACGATAAACCAGCAGAAGGGGAACAGTACTTTCCTGAAGTCGACTCTGTTGCGGATTACTTTTATAAGAGCGAAGAAAAATGCTAACGAATACGGGAGTATGCTCCAGGAGATGACCTCAAGATAAAAAAAGGGTTTGGGTCCGTTCGTTTTCTTGCTTAAGGCTCTTCCGAAAGTTTCGCGATAGTAGACCTCCCAGAACTCGTTGCCGTTTTTCAGATACATAAATATTACCCAGCTGAGCCCTATGAGCAGCACAAGAGGAATACCCAGGTGGAGCTTCATTAATTTGATGTCTTTCCAGATCTGAGACCATTTGAACTGATTGTTGAGTAAAATGAAGAGACCAATAGTACCACTTATGACAATGATATATGGGAAGCCTTTGGTGAGTACAGTAAGGCCAAGCATCACATAACTTAGCATCAGGTATTTCGTGCTTCTGATCTGATAGCCCTTGATGAAGTAGTACATGGTAAGGGTAAAGAAGAAGGTCAGTGGGATTTCCGGAGAAGCATACTGTTTCACAGCCAACAGTTGTACACTAAAGGCCATCATTACCATGGCATAAATTCCACCCTTCTCACCATATAGTTGTTTTCCGAGCAGGTAGGTAAACCAAATACTGCCCAGGGCCATCAAAACGATAGGAAATCGTATGCCGAACTCGTTTAGCCCGAAAACAGCTGAAGAAGCGGCAATCACCCAATAGGTCAGTGGGGGTTTATTATAGCGGGGTTCATAATTGTAAAAAATCTCAAGGAAATTTCCCGACTCAAACATTTCTCTCACTGCCTCTGCATAGAAGCTCTCGTTGGGGGTCCAGATATCGTTGACATGAAAATTGAACAGGTATAGCCCTGTTATGACAAACATAAGGAAACGGACCTGAAGCTGATGGTTACCTTCGAGGGATACTAACTTCAAAAACTTGCTCATTATATTGATTTGCCTTTATAAATGAGTCTCAGATACATGTACTTGAGAAAAGTGTAATAAGCAGCCGTACGACAAATGATCAGTCCTTCAAAGCCGTCCCGAAATCCACCTCTGAAAAAGTAGTCATTGATAAACCTGTAAAAAGGGCTAACAATCAGCTTGATTGTACTAGGGTTTCTGCCCATTTGCTTCATGGCCATGGCTGCCTGCTTAGCATATTTTGCAGAACGGTTGATGTGATCTTCATAGCTTACATAGGAGTAATGCAGCAGGTCACCTTTTAGAACATCATAAGACTCACCGACCTGCATAATTACTTCAGGGTGTGGGTCAAGCCCCTGCCAGTTTCCAATTCTCCGATCATACAAGCGGAGCTTGCTGTCGGGGTACCACCCGGAATGCCGAATCCACTTGCCGCAGTAGTTGGTGAAGCGTTTAAAGTGATAGCCACCCTTTTTCCAGTCAGATTTCACAGCAATGATTTGTTGCTTTAACTCATCGGACAAGGCCTCATCTGCATCAAGCTGCAATACATGGTCGTAGCTCGCCTGGCTTTGCGCAAAATTCTTTTGATCGAGAAAGCCCTTCCAGGCATTTTGGATGAAACGCACGTTGAACTGTCTGCAGATATCCTCAGTCTTGTCTGTTGAAAACGAATCTACCACCACAATCTCGTCACAAACATCATGCAGAGATTCGAGACATCTTTTGATGTTTTCCTCTTCGTTGTAGGTGATAATCAGCCCGGAAACCTTAACCAATTGACTCATAGATCAAAATTGCACGCAAAGTTAGCATTTTGATTCGAATCACTAAGGCGATGATTATATTTACAGCCGCAAAACAAAAGCCATGATCTTAGTAGATAATGCTGTCATCAGCGATGATGTCAAAGAGCAGTTCTTTGTGTGTGATCTCAGTGCCTGTAAGGGAGCCTGCTGTGTAGAGGGAGACCTCGGAGCTCCGCTGGAAGAATCAGAACTGCAGGAACTGAAAGATGCCTACGAGTCTGTCAAACCATATCTCTCCGAAGAAGGAATAAAGGCCATTGAAAAGGAGGGTACTTATATCATGGACTTCGAGGGTGACTATTCTACCACCACCATTGGTAATAAGGAATGTGCTTTTGCGATCTATGACGAAAAAAGAGTACTGAAATGTGGTATAGAGCAGGCTTTCTTCGATGGGAAAACCACTTTCAGAAAACCGATTTCCTGCCATCTCTATCCCATTCGTATCACCAAATACGATCACTATGATGCCCTGAACTACGATCGTTGGGACATTTGCTCGGCTGCCTGTACCCTCGGTGATAAGCTTGGGGTACCCGTGTATAAGTTTTTGAAAGACGCGTTGATTCGAAAGTACGGAGAGGCCTGGTACCAGGAGCTCTGTGCGGAGATTGAAGGCTGACAACTTCTTTTGACTCCACCACTTATCCTTGTTCCCGTTCTTATTGAGTCAACCATTGCTTTTATTGATGAGTACAGCGATTTTTAAGGTTGCTGTCTCTTAATCTCGATAGAAATGCTTAGGAACTATTTGAAAATTGCCCGAAGGAACCTCCTGAAAAACAAGAGCCACTCAGCCATTAATATTATGGGGCTCGCTGTGGGGATGGCCAGTTTCCTCCTGATTCTGTTCTACGTGCAGGATGAATCTTCTTTCGATAAATTTCACAATGACTATGAGAGCATTTATCGGGTAACCGAGGTAAACTACACTGAGAGTGGAGAAACTAAATTGGCGAATACTTACAGTGGTATAGGTCCGGCTCTTCATAACGATTTTCCGGAAGTAGAAACCTTTGTAAGGCTCTATGTTGCCGAACTGTCGGTAAGTGATGGTGCAACTAAGAAGTTTATGGAAAGTCGGTTTACTTATGCCGATTCTACCTTTTGGGAGATATTTGATTTTGAATTGCTACAGGGTGATCCCAAAACCGCATTGAGCAGTCCTTTTTCCGTAGTGCTTACTGAATCTACCGCTACCAAATATTTCGGAACTGAGAATGCGATAGGGAAAGTACTGAAGGTGGATGAAAAATTCAGCTATCAGGTAACAGGCATTGTGGAAGATACTCCTGATAATTCACACCTTCAGTTCGATCTCCTGGCTTCCTTTACCAGCTTACAACAGTTGATAGGAGGCTATATGTACAACAACTGGCATTATCCTCCTATGTATACCTATGCCAGAATCCCCTCTGTAGGGAGTATAAGTGCTGTAGAAGGGAAATTTCCGGGTATGGTAGAAAAGTACCTGGGCAAATTGGTTGCCGAGCAACGTGGGTTTGCACTGCAGCCTTTGGAAGATATTCATACATCCACCAATTATACCAACGAAATAGGGAAATCGACCAATGTTACCTATCTCTATGTTCTGACGACTACGGCATTTCTCATTTTGGCCATTGCCTGTGTCAACTTTATGAACCTCTCGCTTGCGAGATCTATGAGCAGGTCAGGGGAGGTTGGTGTCCGGAAAGTGTTTGGTGCCGTGCGCAAGCAGATCATGTTCCAATACCTGAGCGAGACAGTGATCATTACCACGATCTCATCTGTTTTGGGCTTCGGACTATTTGTATTGGCCATTCCTGCTTTTAACGATCTCTCTGAAAAGGCATTGTCACTACAGCTGGCGGATATACCGTTGATTGTTGGTGGATTATTGATGGTGGCCGTTTTGGTGGGTTTGCTGTCCGGCATTTATCCGGCTTTGTTTTTATCAGGGCTTTCTCCGGCTTCGATACTCAAAGGAAAACTGGCTAAGCAAGGGAAGTTTACCAGCCTGTTTAAAAAAGGGCTGATCACTTTCCAGTTTGTTATTTCTGCTGCTCTGATTATAGCCACATTCATCATTTACTTTCAGTTGGAGTATGTTCGTAATAAGGCCCTTGGTTTTGACAAAGAGCAGATGGTGGTGGTTCAAATAAGAAACATGACAGAAAAGTCACGGATCAAAACCCTGAAAGACCGGTTGAATCAGCTGCCTCAGGTCATCGGTACCGCTGTATCATCCAGGGTGCCGGGCTATAAGAATTTTTACGATTACAATGTATTGGCCGATGGAGAAGTGGTAGAGAATAATCAGGTTTTTATGCGGCTGGAGATGGATCTCGATTTTGCCAAACTCTACGGTTTTGAGATCAGCAAAGGCAGACTGCACGATGAGCAGTTGTCAACGGATTCGCTAAAATACCTGCTGAATGAGACTGCTGCAGCAAAGTTGGGTTGGTCTGAAGATCCGCTCAATAAAAAGCTGAATATCGGGAGTTTAAAGTCAGACGGAACCTTCAATACCATGTACCAGGGGAATATCATTGGGGTGGTCAAGGATTTTAACTTTGCTTCTTTGCATAACCAGGTTGACCCAGTAGTGCTCAGTATTATTCCTCCCAGAGAGCCCTTTCTACAAAGCCTCCTGTCTATCAGATTACAGTCAGGCAATCTGGTGGAATCTATGAAAGTGATCGAATCGGAGTGGAGGGGCTTTGCTCCCTCTGTGGATTTTGAATACTTCTTTTTGGATGATGCGGTAGACCGACTTTATCAATCTGAAAAACAGCTGGGCAAGGTGTTTATCACCTTCTCATTTGTGAGCATAATATTGGCATGTCTCGGTCTGTTTGCGATGACCACCCTGCTCGCATCACAGCTAAGAAAGGAGATAGGCATCAGAAAAGTATTGGGTGCTTCTATATCGAATATTGTACTCCTTATGTCCAAAGGCTATATGCAGCTGATTGGCCTGTCGTTTTTGATCGCCTGTTCCATCACCTATTTCATGATGCAACGTTGGCTCGAAAATTTCGCTTACCAGATCAGGATGGAAATCTGGTATTTTCTAATGGCCGGAATTCTGCTCGCTTTTATAGCCTTTATGACCATGAGCTTCAAGTCTTTTAAAGCCGCAAGGGGCAATCCGGTAGATGCCTTGCGCTATGAATAGCTTCTGTGAAAGTGTTTCTAAGATTGGATAAGAATTATCCGTTATCCTCTCTTTCTTTCAGTACCCTATTACATTGGTCAAAGGTCAGGTTTGATTTCTCGAATGTAATGTCACAATTGAAACGAGGTTGGTCTTCATAGTTTCGTTCGGAATTTTTGATCTCGTTGCGTTCAACTATGTAAGTAATGAAATCGCCTACCAATTTTCTTTCCAGCTGTATGAAACTGTGAGTAGAAGACCCGGCCCAACAGCCTATGACTCCTTTGTGTATCATGTATTTGTCAATTTCAATAGAGTTAACATCGTATTCTCCACAACCAAAAGCTGTTGTAAAAAGAAGCACTGACCAGATCCCACCTAATACAACCAATGACAGAATAGGTGCGAGAATGCGAGCACGGAGTGGCTTAAATAAAAAAGTCAGCGAAATGGAAAACAGTAAAATCGCTACAGCATTGATTTCGAAGGAGTATATGCTGTACTTAAATTGTAAAGGAGAAAGCCAGAAGACTATTTGAATACCAATAATAGTGGCAAAGAATATCCAAATAGCCTTTTTGTATTTCATCCAATAATCGAGTGACTGTCTGAGTACTAATATATCAATATTAGTCGCTTCTCAAACTTGCTACAGGGTTGCTCAGTGAAGCCCTGATCATTTGAACCCCTACAGTAAGCCAGGTAATGGCAGTCGTAACCAGGCCTGAAATAGCGAAAAACCACCATTCCAGCCTGATATGGTATTCAAAACCGTTGAGCCAGTCACTGGTAACCCAATAGCTGATCGGGAGTGCAATGATGAGTGAGGTTAGGACCGTGAGTGTAAATTCTTTGGAGAGCATCAGGGCAATACTTCCGGCCCGGGAGCCGAGAATCTTTCGGATCCCGATTTCTTTTTTTCTACGCTCCGCAATAAAGGCCACCAGCCCGAGCAGTCCAAGGCAGGAGATAAGAATGGCAAAAAGCGCAAAGTACCTGGAGAGTGTTGAGATTTGCAACTCGGCCTGATAGAGCGACTGGTATTGGTCATCTACAAAGCTTAGCTCAAGTGGTAATCCCTCGTTGAATTCCTCATAGAAGCTGCTCAGTCTATTGATGACTTCTCGGGTGTCATCACCTTCAAGGCGGGCCATAAGCACATTGGTCCACTGGGGTAAGATGATCATCACGGCCGGTTGCACCTTCCTGTGTAGTGATTCGAAGTGGAAATCTCTGGTCACTCCGATAATTTGTCGGTCTTGTCCGGCAAGGCTGACCGTTTTGCCTATTGGGTCAACCATATCCATGGTCTTCATGGCTGCTTCATTGATAATCACCTTCGAGCCATCACTACCATAGCTTTTGGAAAAGCCTCGTCCCAGAAACACCTCCGTTTCCAGTGTCTCCAACATACCGAAGTCCAGGGCAATGAACTGAAAAATAACCTCCACTTCAGGAGATTTTCCAGCCCAATCGATGGCGCCTATCGTATTGCCGCTTTGGGTCATATTGTTCGAAATGGCTGAGATGTTGCTGATGCCCGGCAGCTGGGCTGCTTGCTCCAAAAATAGGTCAAGATTCTCTGCCGTTTTTCCTTCCTTGGGGAAGCTGACGAGCTTTGTCTTGTTGTAACCCAGGTTTTTGGACTGAATAAAATCTACCTGCTTGTATATCACTGTTACAGATACAATCAGAAGAACAGAAACGATGAACTGAAAAGTCACCAGACCCTTTCTTGCCAAAGAGGCATTTTTTGTGTTTCGAAGTTTGCCTTTAAGTATTTCCACAGACCGCATGCCGCTTAAAAAGAATGCCGGATAGCTCCCTGAGATCAGCCCCGTAATGAAGGTGATACTAAGGCCTGTCAGGATCAAGTTTGCGTCCCATTGAAGTAGCAGTTGTTTGCCGGTGATAGTATTGAAGTATGGGAGAGCCACTAGTATTAATGCGACTGCCACCATCATAGAGAGGAAGGACAGAATCATGGATTCTCCTATAAATTGAAACATCAGAGATTGACGTTGAGCACCAATGGCCTTTTTCACACCAACCTCTTTGAGTCGCCTGGAGGCACGTGCGGTGGACAGGTTCATAAAGTTGATGCAGGCAACTACGAGGATGAAAATGGCAATGATCGAGAAAATTCTCACATACTCTATTCTGCCTCCTGCCTGAATACCATTCTTATAGTTGCCATAAAGATACTTGTCTGCAAAAGGTCTCAGAAACAGGTCAGGTCGGTCCTTACCGGTCTTTTGTTGAATGAAATCAGATATTTTGTCGTTTACATGGCTGGCTGTGGTGCCCTCAACAATTTGCACATAGGTAAAGGGTTGAGAGGTTTCCCAGGTCAGCTCACCCACGAAAGTTTTGACCAGGTCTTCAAACTGTTCAAAATGGATGATGTAGTCAAACTGATGGGTAGATTGAGGAGGAGGGTCTTTGAAAATACCATTGATAATTCCGAAAGAACTAAAGCCCTGTATCTTCCAGTTGAGTGTTTTTCCTGTCAGGCCTTCTGTCGTATTGAACATTCTTAGTGCGAGACTTTCTGAGATGGTGATGTGACTTTTGTCTGAAAGCACAGTGCTCTTATTGCCCTGAAGCAGTGGAAAGGAGAACATGGTGAAAAAGTCTGACCCGGCAAAGTGTCCTTGCGCTTTGATCTTCAAATCCTCTATAGAAAAAATCAGGTCATTGGCAGTAGGAGAGAAGGAAATGGAGCTTTCGATCTCCGGTACTTCTTCGGCAAGGGCATCCGCAAGCAGGTGTGGGGTTGCTTCTCCTGTAGCAATACCAGCCGGACTTTGCTCGTTAGTCAGCACCTGGTAGAGCAGTGATTTATTTTCATGAAACTGATCTACGTTCCGCTCATCACTGATCCAAAGGTAAATAAGAAAGGCGCAGGCCAGCCCGGAAGACAAACCAATGAGGTTTATAAAAAATGAGCTTTTATATCGCTTAAAGCTTCTTATTGAAAAAAGAACTGTGTGTTTGATCATGTCCATTGCGTTGAGTTTTTGAGTGTTTGTGAGTGACCGGATGATGCCCCTTCTAAAAAGGAGTAACACCTCTTTTACAAAAATCCAGCGCGCTTTGGCACTACCTTTTTGAGCTACATTTAAGTCGAAGAGCTCCAGTAAATCGCCTTCGATATCCGGGTGGTATGCTGACCTGCAAAACCATTTGAGTAAAAGGATAGCGAAACGGGGTGGGCGAGGTTGTTCTTTGCCCATGCTAATCGAGATTTATAATAGGGAGCGGGAGCGCCTCCCAAAGTTCATTGCGGGTTTGCCGGGTATGCTCCAGTGCTCTTTTTCCTTCCAGGGTTACCGTAAAAAAGAGTTTTGGCCTACCACCTCTGATAGCATTAGTCTCACCTTGTTTTGAAGTGAGATAACCTTTGGCCTCCATTCTTCTGAGAGCTGTTTGCAAAGCTCCCACACTGACGGAGCGCTGAAGTCTGCTTTCCATTTCCAGTTTGATGGATACCCCATAAGCATTACCGTGTAAAATGCCGACTGTAAGTAACACCACTTCCTCAAACTCACCGAGCTGATACTTTCTCATATTAACAGGTTTTTTCTTAAATGTAGTATTGCGAATTTATGCTATGAGTTAGTTAATTCCTAATTGTAGTGTTGCTTATTTAGAGCCGATAAAATGAACCAATCAGACATTGGTCAAACTCATCGTCAATGGCTTGTCGATAGGAGGCCGGTCTTTGTCTACTATTATCCGGAGTTTTTCTATTTGATTTTAGTTGGGGCTCTGAATTGATTAATCTGGTTAAAATTCAAAATCATGAAAACAATCATTATGGTCATCTTGATGTTTTCCTCGGGTATAGTTTTTACACAGACCAAAGGAGAGCTATCAGACAGGTTCGATAAAAAGAGGGAAAGCGAGCATTTTGTGCTTCAATGGAACGCGGGCCAATCTTCCGAAAAAGAGATTGATGAGGCTGCTGCCTTTGCGGAAGAAGCCTATTCAAAACTTTCTGATCTGCTGGGGAAGGAAAACATGCCCACGGTCAAGCTCATTATGACATTCAGAGGAGAAGGGGTTGATCCTGAAACTTATAAGAAAAGTGTACCCCATGTAGACGGACAGGGAAGAATACATCTCTATCGCTTTGATAGTGGAGGTTACCTGGGGGCTGTGGCTCACGAAATGGTGCATGCTGTTCGGGTAAACACCTTGCCACGCTGGGAGCGGTTTTTCGAAGAGGGGTTGGCTTCTGCCATCGCTTATCACCTCTACCCTAATACAAAAGCATTTGCGAGGTACGGTTATCCATTGGATGTGGTGGCTGGCTATTGGCTGGTTTCAGGCAAGGGAATCCCCCTTGAAACGATGCGGGTACAGCATAACCGACTGAACCTGAAGTGCTCTTTTCAAACCTATGTCATGCGCGAGGATTTTTTCAATTACCTGGCAGAGACCTATGGTATGAAAAAGCTGATGGCCTTTGCCTATGCTGCCAATGTGGGCCATGTTGATGCTTACCCTGAGCATTGGGACAAGCCCTTTGGTGAATTGGTGAGCGACTGGGAGAATGATCTCCGCAAGCGCTACCATGCCTATGAAGGTGCTGAAGGTCTTGCTGATGAATACTTTAAAAACACACCGGTTCGGTATAGCAAAGCCTGTGAAGCCGGAATCGATTATTAAAATACACGTGACTCAGGGGATGGAAAGTCTGTTGCCTCAGTCGTGTTAAGGTCTTAAACAACAGAACCATGGTTAAAAACTATTTTAAAATCGCCTGGAGAAACATGCTGAAACACAAAGGGCATTCAGCAATTAACATTGTGGGGCTGGCTGTAGGTATGGCTTGCTTCCTGCTCATTCTCTTTTACGTAAAGGATGAATCCTCTTACGATAAGTTTCATAAAGATTATCAAAGCATCTACCGGGTGACCGAGGTAAATTACGGTGACGGTGGAGAAACACTACTGGCTAATGCTTACAGTGCCATTGGTCCGGCACTGCAAAGTGATTTTCCGGAATTTGAATCATTTACCCGTGTGCACATTGAAGAGCTTTCTGTTAGTAATGGCCCGGAGAAGAAATTCCAGGAGCCCCGTTTTGCTTATACAGATTCTACTTTCTGGCAGGTACTGGATTTTAAACTGATTGAAGGTGACTCTAAAACGGCACTTAGTGGCCCCTTTTCCCTGGTTATCACCGAGTCAATGGCTCGCAAATACTTTGGAGAAGAAGAGGCCATGGGTAAGCTGCTCAAAATAGAAGGGCAATATGACTTTCAGGTAACCGGAGTATTGGCAGACCTTCCCCGTAATTCGCACCTTCAGTTCGACTTTTTAGCTTCATTTATCAGCCTCCGCCAGGTACAAGGGGGCTGGATGTTTAATAACTGGTATTGGCCACCAATGTATACTTATGCCAAAGTACCCGCTCAGGTGAACCCTGAAAACATTGAGGCCAAATTTCCGGCAATGATGGAAAAGTACCTGGGTAAAAGAGTCGCTGAACAAAGGGGCTACCGCCTCCAGCCTCTGGCAGATATTCATACATCTACGGAGTATTCCAATGAAATAGGAAAGAGTACGAATAAGACGTATCTCTATGTGCTTACAACCACGGCTTTTCTGATTCTTGCTATTGCCAGCGTAAATTTTATGAACCTGTCGCTGGCCAGGTCTATCAGCCGCTCTGGCGAGGTAGGCGTAAGAAAAGTATTCGGAGCAGCACGTCAGCAAATTGTATGGCAGTACCTGAGCGAGTCAGTTTTAATTACGCTGCTGGCCGCTGTGTTAGGTTTTGGGCTTTTCCTCCTTGCTATTCCCGCATTCAACGACCTCACCGATATGGTTTTGGTAATCAATGCTACCGATATGCCACTGGTATTGGTAGGACTCATCCTCATGGCCATCATAGTAGGGGTGTTATCGGGGATCTACCCAGCCCTTTTTCTTTCAGGATTTTCACCTGCAACCATTCTTAAGGGCAAGTTTGCCAAGCAAAGTAAGTTTGCTGCTTTCTTTAAAAAGGGCTTGATCACCTTTCAGTTTGTAATCTCAGCGGCTTTGATCATTGCCACCTTCATTATCTATTTCCAACTGCAGTATATGCGTAATATGGCCCTGGGCTTTGATGAAGAACAGATGGTGGTATTGGAGGTACGCGGCTATCCAGAGCAAACCCGCATCAAAGCACTGAAAGATCGTATCAATGCCCTGCCCCAGGTATTGGGAGCTGCCGTATCAGCCAGGGTGCCCTCCGGTCAGGGCTTTTATGATTACAACGTTCTTCCTGATGGAGAATCTGTTGAGAATAATCTGCTTTTTATGAGGCTCGAAACGGATCTGGATTTTTCAAACCTCTATGATTTTGAGATTGTAGAAGGGCGCTCTTTTGATAACAGACTGGCTACTGACTCGCTGGCCTATTTGCTCAATGAAACAGCCGTGGCGAAGCTGGGCTGGACCGGGGATGCCCTCAATAAAAAGCTCAATATGGGTAGCCTGAATAAAGATGGAAGTTTCAAAACACTGCATCAGGGCACCGTTATCGGGGTGGTCAGGGACTTTAACTTTGTCTCACTACACAATGAGGTCGATCCTGTGGTGATCAGCATCATTCCCAAAAGCCAGCCTTATATGCAATCTAAGCTATCAGTAAAGCTGGCAGCCGGCAACCTGATGACGACCATGGGTATTCTTGAAGAAGAATGGAGAAAATTCGGCCCAACCACCGATTTTGAATATTTCTTTCTGGATGATACGCTGGACAAAATGTATCGTGCAGAGAAGCAGCTAGGAAAGGTCTTTATAACTTTCTCCTCCATTAGCATTGGTCTGGCTTGTCTTGGTTTGTTTGCCATGAGTACTCTGTTGGCGGCCCAGCTACGAAAGGAGATTGGCATCCGCAAGGTACTGGGGGCTACGGTGGCCAGTCTGGTTTTGCTTATGTCCAGGGGCTATATGCAGCTCATAGCAGTGTCGTTTGTGATCGCCTGTTTTATCACATACATTGTTATGGAAAAGTGGCTTGAAAATTTTGCCTATCATATCCGCATGGAGATTTGGTACTTTCTTTCGGCCGGGATCTTACTGGGGATCATTGCTTTTGTAACCATGAGCTTTAAATCTTTCAAGGCCGCCAACAGCAATCCTGTGGAAGCCTTGCGCTATGAATGAAATTTAACTGGAGACTCATATTATTACATCTGCTCTTTTGGGCTTTGTACATTGTCATTTGGGGCATAAGAGATATGGCTTATGCTCCCACTTTTTTAGACACGGTGGATGGCAATGTCATCGGTAGCCTTGTCTTTGCTTTTGGGGTATATTTCAATATGTATATACTCATCCCTCAACTGCTGTTAAAGAATAAAAAGGTAACCTATGCATTTGCCATACTCGGGCTGGTGTTGATTATAGCCTACCTGGCCGCTCAGCTATTTGCGGTTTATTACACCAATGTACATGCCGGAACCAGCGAGTTCTTTGCCTCTTTTGCCGGAGTAGCCGCTACCGCAGGTGATTTTATGGTCGTATACGGGCTGGCTACCTGCCTCTACTTTATCAATGAATGGTATGTCAAAGAACGAAAGTTGCGGGAGCTGGAAACACAGAACCTGAAAGCCGAACTTGATTTACTAAAAGGGCAAATCAATCCTCATTTTCTTTTCAATGCTCTGAACAATGTGCACGTGCTGATCAGGAAAGATCCGGAAGAAGCTCAGACCACACTTGAAAAATTCTCGGACTTACTAAGCCATCAGATTTATGAAGTGAATAAAGAGAAGGTGAGCCTGAATGGAGAGGTAGATAACCTCTCAAATTTCATAGAGCTTCAAAAAATGCGATTTGAGGATCATGCGCTGATCAACTGGCAGGTCAAGGGTGACTTAAATGGTCAACGAATAGCACCAATGCTCTTTTTAAACTTTGTGGAAAATGCTTTTAAGTACGGAGGAGCAACTGATGGTCAGCCGGTGAGTATTGATATTCTGTTGAAAGCCTCTGATAACCTGATAGCTTTCAGCTGTGTAAACTCAGTGAACGATGACCAGCAGGGCGATGGGAAGCTCGGGGTAGGTATTGCCAATGTACGCAGAAGGCTGGAGATACTCTATCCTGGCAAGCATAAACTGGAGATTGAAAACCGAACAGGTACATATAGCGTCAACCTGGAATTGAATCTGGATGAAAATTAGCTGTATTATAATTGATGATGAGCCACTAGCCAGGGCCGGTGTGAAAGACTACTGTGAGAAGGTAGGTTTTCTGGATGTAGTGGGAGAGTTCAAAAGTGCTACAGATGCCGGAGCCTTTCTGGAAGAGCATCCCGTAAATTTGATGTTTCTGGATATCAATATGCCGGGAGTCAACGGGTTGGATTTTGTGAAATCACTTCGGCAGCCACCACTGGTAATTTTTACCACCGCCTATCGCGAATTTGCCTCAGAGAGCTACGATCTTGATGCTCTGGATTATCTGGTAAAGCCCATCACTTTCGAACGATTTTATAAAGCCGTAAACAAGGCCTACCAGTATTTTGACAGTGCCACCAGTTCTGGTCTGGACCATTTCTATGTAAAAGTAGATGGTGTGATCACCAAAGTAAATATGGAGGACGTTCTGTATATCGAGGGGATGAAAGACTATATCAAGATTTACCTGAATGACGAGAGCAGGTTGATTACTTTGCTCTCCCTCAAGCAGGTAGAAGCACTGTTGCCCTCTGAAAGATTTGTGCGTGTCCATCGCTCGTTTATTGTTTCCAAGAGTAAGGTAGAGAGCATAGAGGGCAATATCATTCACATGGCAGGTCAGGAAATCCCGATTGCCACCAACCTCAGAGTTGAAGTACTGGAGCAAATCGTTGGAGATAAGTTCTGGAAGAGGGGCTGAACTTCTTGTTTGGAGAAGTCTATAAAGGCAAAGGGACCGGGCGTCTCCCGGTCCTTTTTCGTTCAACCAAAACGTAATATGATATAAAGAGATTTTAACCCGAATTATTCATTAGAAAAATGAATAATTGACAAAAATGCTGACTGTCAGTATTTTGCCAGGGTCAACCCTGATATTTGAAAATCGCCTTCCAGGTTTTAATATGTTGTAGCTAGCTGATTGATTTTCAAATCGTCAGATTATGCAATAGCCAACTATTGCATAATCGTGGTTAAATGTCTTGTAGCAGGGCCATTTCCGGTGATAGTATCTGTAGACCATCTTTTGTTGGAATCTCCTGCAGTTTGTTTACTGTTAGTTTCGGATCAGCGACCTCAAAAAAATCACTGATGGCTTGAGTGCTGTGGGTGGCCATGATTTTAATCAGTCTGATGCTTTTCATACTTCGTTTGTCAGTGCTTTGTATTAATGACGCTAAGCTGCGGGTTTACCCAACCCTGTTGTTTAAAAAAGAGACCAGGCGTCCCCCGGCCTCTGTCGTTCTACCAAAACGCCCTCTACCTTACTTGAGAGTAGAGAAATCCTAAAAGTCTTACATTACAGCTGCCACAGCTAATATCAACGGGTGCCCCATGGTCACCATCTGTGATGGCGAGAAGCTCAGAGGTAACACCGGCACTTTGTGCTCGGGTATGGATAGGCTGTGATCCGAAAAGCACCACCTCGGTACCATCCGCGGGTCCACTGCTGTATGCCACTACTGCATCTGCCGTGCCATGTACATTATAGAGAGCTGGTTCACCAGCATCGATATAGTTCACATCCAATATGCCTCCCGCCAGATTGATTACTCCCGCCACAGCAGAAGAGTATCCCGGGTTGCCACTATCGCCTTCCCATCCACCATTGGCATTGATCACAGAGGCCAGTGTGGCATTTGCCTCGTCTACATTTTCAATATAAGCTGTATGAAGAGAGGTTACGGCACCGGCAGAGTGTCCACCGATAAATATCTTGTCCGGATTGATTTTGTATTGGTTGTTGGTGTCTGCGTCTTTTCTGAAAAAACGTATGGCTGCCTTCTGATCCTGCGCTGCCTGTACTACCGCCAGAAACATTCGGGCTTCTGACCTGTCATTGCTTTCATTCAGTCTGTAGTTGATTACTGCTGATACGTAGCCGGCTTTGGCCAGAAGTTCGGCATAGGCCGTCATGGTGTCAAAATCTAATGTGCTGAACCCTCCTCCAGGGGCCAGAATGGCCAGTGGACGATTAGCCTCTGTATCTCCCTGGGGTTCATAAATGCTCATGGACAGTTCTTGTGTGCCTCCTGCCGTCTTTGGGCTACTGCCAAATATTACATTGTTGTCAGTAGATACAGCCTGAAAGATGGTGTTCTGGTATCGGGTACCACCGTTGGTGAGATCTGCATCTGTAGTCGGGCCGTATTCGTCATCATCTTCATCTTCGATTTCGCAAGAGAAAATGGCAAAGGAGAGTAAGAGTAGGAAGAGAGTCTTAAAGATTTGTAAGCGTTTCATAAGTCTTGAGCATTCATGTTTTGGTATTGAATACTGCCAGACCGGAATCACCCTACCCCTCAATAAAAAAAGCCCGCTGATTACTCAACAGGCTTCTACAGGTTCACCAATTGGTGGATTCCTCAGTTTATAGCTCCGAGAAATCAAAACTTTCAAGAAAAGCGGTTGTGAACTGACCTGACTGGAAACCAGGATCGTCCATCAGCTTTATGTGAAAAGGAATGGTCGTTTTTATTCCTTCAATTACAAACTCTTCCAGTGCACGTTTCATTCTCACCAGCACTTCTTCTCTCGATTGTGCGCTTACAATAAGCTTGGCAATCATAGAGTCATAGTTCGGTGGAATGCTGTAGCCGGCATATACGTGGCTATCTACACGCACACCATGACCTCCGGGAAGGTGCAGGTTGGTGATTTTACCAGGGCTAGGGCGGAAACCATGCTTAGGGTCTTCCGCATTAATACGACACTCCATAGCATAAAGCTTGGGGAAGTACTCCTTGCCTGTCACCGGCTCACCGGCAGCTACTTTTATTTGCTCTTTGATCAAATCAAAGTCTGTTACCTCTTCTGTGATGGGATGCTCTACCTGGATACGGGTATTCATTTCCATGAAGTAGAAGTCCCCGTTTTTGTCCAGCAGAAATTCTACTGTACCGGCACCTTCGTAATTAATAGATTCAGCAGCAAGTATGGCAGCAGCTCCCATGCGAGAACGCAGATCGTCTGTCATGGCCGGAGAAGGAGTCTCTTCTACCAGTTTCTGGTGCCTGCGCTGAATAGAGCAATCTCTTTCAGAGAGGTGGCAGGCATTGCCCTGACTATCACCTACTACCTGTATTTCTACATGGCGTGGTTCTTCAATGAATTTTTCAAGGTACAGACCATCATTACCGAAGGCTGCGCCTGATTCCTGCTTGGCATCATCCCAGGCTTTTTGAAAGCCACTATCGTCATGGACAATACGCATGCCACGGCCACCACCACCGGCAGTTGCCTTAAGAATTACAGGGTATTTTACCTCATTGGCCAGTCCGATACCCTGCTCTACTGTATCGAGCAGTCCATCAGAACCGGGAATGGTAGGTACCCCTGCCTTCTTCATGGTGTCTTTGGCTGTAGCCTTATCACCCATTCTATCGATCATATCTGCACTGGCACCAATAAACTTGATACCGTACTCTTCGCATACGCGGGAGAATTCAGCATTTTCAGACAGGAAACCGTAACCCGGATGGATGGCATCGGCATTGGTGATTTCTGCTGCTGAAATGATATGAGGTATTTTCAGATAGGAGTCTGTAGAAGGAGCAGGTCCTATACATACGGCTTCATCTGCAAAGCGAACATGCAGACTGTCTGCATCTGCTTTGGAATAAACAGCCACTGTTTTGATGCCCATTTCCTTGCATGTACGGATTACGCGCAATGCAATCTCTCCTCGGTTGGCAATTAATATCTTCTTGAACACAGCTTATGCGTTTAGAAATGTAAGGATAGGGGAGGTATAACTCCCCGAATGATTTATGAAGGATCTACCAAAAAGAGTGGTTGATCATATTCGATTGGCGTAGCATTTTCTACCAATACCTGTACGATGGTTCCTGAAACTTCACATTCAATTTCATTGAATAGCTTCATGGCCTCTACGATACATACTTTATCACCTACGCTCACTTTATCTCCCACGCTGACAAATACAGGATCATTGGGAGTAGGAGAGCGGTAGAAAGTACCAATCATTGGCGACTTGATCTCTACATAGTTATTGGTGTCGGCTGCCGGAGCGGCCTCAGGCGCTGGCGCTGCTGGTTGGGCAGGTGCTGCCGCGGGTGCCGGAGCAGGCGCTACTGGCATTGCAGCCGGAGTAGCTACTACCGTGCCTTCAGTGTTTCTTTTTACCTGAATCTTAAACGCTTCGGTTTCAATATTGACTTCAGCCAAGCCGGACTTGGATATGAAGTCGATCATGTTTTTGATTTCTTTTGGATTCATAGTGGGTTGAATTAGATCATTTCACACGTTCACCGTATGAATGTGTTCTGGTGTCTACTTTGATTCTGTCATCCTGATTGATAAACAGGGGTACTTGTATTTCTGCACCTGTTTCAAGGGTGGCTGCTTTTGTAGCATTGGTAGCCGTATCCCCTTTAATACCGGGCTCGGTATAGGTGATTTGAAGTTCTACGTAAGCAGGCAGTTCGCAAGTCAATGGACTCTCCGTTTCTGCATGAAACAGAATATCCACTTCCTGACCATCTTTCATCAGGGTAGGCGCATTGATGAGCTCTTCCTGAATCATTACCTGCTCATAGGTCTCACTGTTCATAAAGTGATAGCCCATGTCATCTTTATATAAGAACTGGTGTGCTCTCTTTTCCACCCGAGCAGTCACAATTTTGTGACCTGCTGTAAAGGTGTTGTCGATTACTTTACCGGTTTTTACATTTTTAAGTTTGGTCCGCACAAATGCGGGGCCTTTGCCCGGCTTTACATGCTGAAATTCAGTAATCATGTAGAGGCCGTTGTTGTATTCCAGGCATAAGCCATTTTTGAAATCTGCGGTACTTGCCATAAGGTAGCTAAATTACAAATTATCAGTTGAATGTGTTCTATTGATTTACGAGGGGTCGTAAGCCCATTTTATCCAAATGGAGCCCCAGGTGAAACCTCCACCAAAAGCCGCCAGAATGATATTGTCACCTTTTTTAAGCTGACTTTCATAATCCCACAGGCAAAGCGGAATAGTGCCGCTGGTGGTATTACCGTATTTGTGAATGTTGAGCATGACTTTCTCTTCACCTACACCCATTCTACGAGCGGTTGCGTCAATAATGCGCTTGTTTGCCTGGTGAGGTACAAGCCATGAAACATCTTCACCCGTCAAATTGTTTTTCTCCATGATCTGGGCTGAAACATCTGCCATATTAGTCACGGCAAATTTGAATACAGCCGAACCAGCTTGATATACGAAATGCTCTCTGCGATCAAGCGTCTCCGGGCTGGCAGGTCTGCGACTACCACCCGCTTTCATATGCAGGTGCTCTTCACCAGAACCGTCAGATTTCAGAATAGAATCCATGATACCCAGCTCTTCTCCCTCTTCGGTAGGTTCGAGCATTACCGCTCCTCCACCGTCTCCAAAAATGATGCAGGTAGTCCGGTCGGTGTAGTCTATGATCGAAGACATTTTATCTGCCCCCACAATTACCACTTTTTTGTACTTGCCGGTCTCAATAAACTGAGAGCCCGTGGCCAGTGCATACAAAAAACCCGAGCAGGCTGCTTGCAAGTCGTAATTGAAAGCATTTTTGGCGCCAACTGCATTGGCTATGATGTTAGCCGTAGCAGGAAAGGGCATATCAGGAGTAGTGGTGGCACAGATGAGCAGGTCAATGTCTGCCGCATCAGTGTTGGTTTTTTTCAGTAATCCGTTCACAGCTGCTATGCCTATCACGGAAGTACCCTGATCCTCTCCTTTAAGTATATGTCTTGTTTTTATTCCTGTGCGTGAGGTGATCCACTCATCGTTGGTGTCTACCATTGTTTCCAATTCTTTATTGGTCAATACGTAGTCAGGAACATAGCCCTGGACACCGGTAATTTTCGCTCTTGTTTTGTTCATCAAGTCCCTTTTAGCTAAGGATGGGCGCTGTTGAGATGGCCCTGTTCTTTGAAATCAAGCTGCCAATATAAGGCATAGTCCAAGAGATTCATAATTATCTATAAATCAGCAAGACAGGCTTACAAATTGGGGATGGCCATAAACAAAGATTGCCCCTGAATGAGATACTCAGGAGCAAATAATCTAAAGCCATAAGCGCTACACTTAGGCTAATACTTCTTTTTCTATAACTACTTTTCCTTTGTAGTATAGTTTGCCTTCGTGCCAGAAAGCTCTGTGAGGCATGTGCATTTCACCAGTAGTAGGGCATACTACCAATTGCTTGGCTGTACCTTTCTTGTGAGTTCTTCTCTTGTCTCTCCTGGTTCTTGATATTTTCCTCTTAGGATGCGCCATGTTCTTATACTTTAATGATAGCTCTTGCTATGAGTTATTTTTTCAATTTCTTAAGTGCCTCCCACCTTGGGTCCACTTGCTCTTCCTGATTTTGCTCCTCTTCCGTTTCAGTAGTCGATGAGTAGATTTCTAAAAACTCTTCATCATCATCTTCTTCTTCGGTTTGGAAACGCGGATGTAACTTTTTCATGGGTACCTCCAGGCCAATAAATTCAAATAGCAGTGACGCTATATTGATTATCTGACTGTCCTTGGGGATGACCATGAGTTCATCCGATAATTCCTCCATTTCTTCTCCCAATCGATAAATCATCTTTCGATGACTGTTGATCGGGTAGTCGAAATGATCCAAGCTCCGATCACATTCCAGCTCTACAGAGCCTTGTATGTGTAAAACCATTTCTATCATGGTTTCGGATTTGGTCAATGAAACATCGATAGTAAGATTGCCCTTGCTAACTAGTTCATTGTCAAATAGTTCAAAGAACTCATCCTTGATTTCAAACTGGTAGTCATGAAGACCGATGGCCAGCTTAAAAATGTGAATGTCATATTGTCTGAACGCTTTCAAACTCTCCTCCTCAAAATCAGGTCTGCAAAGGTAAGGAATTCTGTTTGAATAGAGAAAGGTAGTGACAAAAGAAATTGAGTCTAAAAAAAAGAATCCACCTCATTTCTGGGTGGACTCAATCTTAAATCACTTATAAAGCCTCTTTATCAGGCTGTTTCATCTACTTTTCCCGTCTTTGGATTGAATATATGTGTGGGAGTAACTTCTCCCGTAGTCACATTATATATCGCCCCTACAACCCTTAATACAGTAGGGTTGGCAGCCCGTGCAGCAATGATGTCACTGTCTTTGATCATGTTCTCAATGGTCATTCTTACGTTGACTGCAGATACCTTGTTGGTGAAAGCAGCATCTTCGGGATCATTGGTCATGTCTTTTTCCACTTCCCTTACTGCCGGGGTGATTTTATCGAGCATAGGGCTGATGTTACCCATGTCCGGAATACCAATACAGGCACTTTTTACAGCACCACAACCGGTGTGACCCACTACCATGATCAATTTAGATTCGACTACTTCCGTAGCATATTCCAGACTTCCGAGAATGTCAGTATTCACAAAATTACCCGCAACTCTGGCAGTAAAGATATCGCCTATGCTCTGGTCAAAAATGACTTCGGCTGCTGCCCTTGAGTCAATACAGCAAAGTACTGCCGCAAAGGGAGCTTGGGTCTTTTGGGTGTCTTTTACCTGTTGTTGCACATTGCGATTTAATGCCGAGTTGTTAACGTACCGTGCATTACCAGCCATGAGCAGGTCTTGCGCCATTGCGGGACTGATTTTATTTTGTGTTGCTTTAGTTTGAGCAACACTATTATCTATGGTTTCCATTTTTTGCTAAAAAATTAAACGTGTGAGAGTTCTGATTCTGTGTTTTTACCGGCATCCGACTGGTCTACATTGGCATTGACAATCAATTCGTTAAGAGATTCTTCAAAGCCATTGAGATTCAGGTGTTTCATACAGCACATGGACAATTTAATGTTTTTATGACGTGCTGCCTCTTTAAAGTCATGAATGATTTCAAGAACGTCATGCTCTATGAAATTGGAGTCAGACGCATCGATGAGCACGTAGCTGTCCTCCGGCATTTTGTTCAGCGTTTTTAAAATAGAGGCTTTGTTCAGGAAGGTGACGTTCTGAGCCAGCTTGATTCTGAAGTGATGATCATCCTCTTCCTGCTTCGTCTCCACTATATAAGGGCTCAGGTAGTTTCTTCGCAGGATGTAGAAAATGCCTACAGCCATACCAATACCAATACCAATGAGCAGGTCGGTGAAGTAGATCGCTACAACAGTAACCACAAAAGGTACAAACTGCTGCATGCCTTCTCGGTACATTTGTCTGAAGAGTGCCGGCTTGGCGAGCTTATAACCTACCACAAACAGAATACCGGCCAAACTTGCCAGCGGAATCATGTTGAGAACCCCGGGAATGAGCATGGCAGACAATAGGATAAGAATACCATGGAACAACGCTGAAGCTCTTGACTTTCCACCAGACTGAATGTTGGCAGAACTTCGCACAATCACCTGTGTTACAGGCAGCCCTCCGATAAGTCCCGAGGTGAAATTACCAATGCCTTGAGCAATCAACTCTTTATTAGTAGGGGTAACGCGTTTTTCAGGATCTAGTTTATCAGTGGCTTCCACACAAAGCAGGGTTTCCATACTGGCCACCAGGGCAATAATACCTCCTGTGAGCCATACATCCCATCTGCCAAGTGCTGTGAAATCGGGCAGGGTGAACTGGCTGATAAAGCCATTGAAATCTGAAGCTACAGGAATGGATACCATATGTTCTGCAGTGATTTCCATGCTGGTGCCAGCGAGTACCTTTCCCAATATGATACCACCTGCTACCACCACGAGAGGGCCTTGTACCACCTGGAAAATTTTGATCCTTTTCATAAAAGGTCTTTCCCATAGAATCAGTACAAAAAGCGATACAGCAGCTACCAGTACGGCTCCTGGAGTGATGAAATCGAGCATATTGAATAGCTCGGAAAAGGTGTTTTGGCCATCTTTCTGGATGAATGCCAGCTCTCCTTCTGGGTCGCGGTCATAGCCAAAGGCATGAGGAATCTGTTTCATGAAAATGATGATACCGATACCGGCAAGCATTCCCTTGATCACAGAAGTGGGAAAGAAGTAGGCGATAATACCGGCTCTCGCAAAGCCCAGAGCCATTTGAATGGCACCGGCCACTACTACAGACGCCAGGAAAATATCGAAAGCACCAAAATCATTAATAGCAGCCAAAACGATGGTTGCCAGACCTGCGGCAGGCCCGCTTACACCGAGCTGTGAGCCGCTAAAAGCGGTCACCACAATGCCGCCAACCATACCAGCGATAATACCGGAGAATAGTGGAGCACCAGATGCCAGCGCAATGCCCAGACACAAAGGGACGGCCACCAGGAATACCACCAGCCCTGCCGGGGCGTCCTGTTTTATGTTTTTTAATAAACCTGAGTTCATTTATATATAGTGTTTAGTACTTAGCCATGAATAGCTAAGTCAATTGTTGTAATGTGAGAGAAACAATAATGTATTATAGTACGAGTGGTCTTTAGCTAAGCTCCGGAGGGGGAGACAGTACCTCTTCTATTTCTTCATTCGGACCGGAAAGAATGAGATGGCCCAGATAAATTCTTTGTGTATTTGCTGAGAGAAGCAATCCAATGCTGGTAAGCAGCTTGTTTTCCTTCTCCTTTTCTTTTTCGTTTTTTGAGTCTTCCTCTGAGTCAGGGTCGCCTTCAAAATCAACCAGCTCAGACTGGTAGATATCGTTGAGATTATAAGCCAGCGATTCAATCACAAAACTGCTTGTGAAAAGCAAAAGAAACAGTGCCACCGTGGCGTTTCTCAAGTGCTTTAGATATGAATTATCGTGGCGTTTCAAGTCTTTGGTTGAATATGTTTCATCATACGCAGTCATCCGAACATGGTTCTGCGTTTCGACAACTTAACTATTTTATCATCCAAACGGTTCAGAAAAACAGTCAAAAGTTTGTACCGTTCCTTTCTCTGAGTACGTCTATGGCCATGAATATGGAGTATCTCATGCTTGATTCATTCGCAATACCCTTGCCAGCTATATTAAAGGCAGTGCCATGATCGGGAGAGGTTCTCACGATTGATAATCCCGCAGTGAAGTTGACGCCTTCCTCAAAGGCCAGGGCCTTAAAAGGTACCAGTCCCTGGTCGTGATACATGGCCAGAATACCATCGAATTTACTATGACTGTTATTTCCGAAGAAACCATCAGCAGGGTAGGGGCCAAAAACCAGGTGGCCTTTTTCTCTGAACTCACTGATTATAGGAGATATTTTTTCTTTCTCTTCCGATCCCAGGAGTCCGTCCTCCCCCGCGTGGGGGTTGAGACCCAGTACAGCCATTTTGGGCTTCTGGCTGCCAAAATCCTTCTTGAGTGAATTGAGCATGAGCTGAATTTTACTTCTCAACAAGTCGGGGGTCAGGGCTTCGCCTACCTTCATTAATGGAATATGGCCGGTAGCCACACCAATCTTCAATCGTTCACTGCACAGAAACATCAGGCTGTCTTTGGCCTCAAATTCTTCAGTGAAGAACTCGGTATGACCCGGAAAGTTGAATTCGCTGCTCTGGATATTGTGTTTACTGATGGGGGCAGTAACTACCCCCTGAATAAAGCCGCTTTTGAGGTCTTCTACGGCTCGTTGAATTGAAAGGAGAGCACATTTTCCTCCTGCCTCGTTTTCTTCTCCCGGCTGTATCTCTACATGTTCTTCCCAGCAGTTAATAACATTAGGTTTGCGCTGATTGAGATGGTCGCCCGGTTTAAACTGGTAGAAAGAGAAATCTTCAATATCCAATACTCTTTTATAATGCGAGAGCACCTTCCCATGCGCATAAATCACAATGTTGGCATATTGATATAACTTCTGATCAAGCAAGCATTTGATGATGACTTCGGGGCCGATGCCGTTAATATCACCTATGGTAATGCCCAGAGTGGGTTTGTAGTTATGTTTTTGCCTGGTTTCTTCCATGATCCCTCTGAAATGTCTTTTATGATGGCCGTTGTCTGAACTTAAATATCCCTTATTTGTGCGCAAATTAGTGTTATTTTCAATAAGTTGCCCGCATGTCATATGTCAGGCCCAAGAAACATTTAGGACAACATTTTTTGACCGATCTCTCGATCGCTGAACGCATTGCGCTTTCCCTTTCCGGTCATGGGGGTTACCACCAAATTCTGGAAATAGGACCGGGTACGGGAGTATTGACACAGTTTTTGCTAAAGCAGGATTGGGATACTCACCTTATCGACATTGACGGAGAGTCTATTGAGTATTTACATAATAATTTCCCAGACCTGGGCGAACGTATTTTTAAAGGAGATTTCTTAAAGGAATCTGTTGAAACTAAGCTGCAACCGCCATTCGCTATTATTGGGAATTTCCCATATAATATATCCTCTCAGATTTTTTTCAAGGTACTTAACTTGCGCAATGAAGTGCCCGAAGTGGTTTGTATGATTCAAAAAGAAGTAGCCGACCGACTGGTGTCTCCACCCGGAAATAAAAGCTATGGGATTTTGAGTGTGCTTTTGCAGGCTTATTATGATCTGGAATATCTCTTTACAGTCGGGCCGCAGGTTTTCAACCCTCCACCAAAAGTGAATTCTGCTGTGATTCGCTTAAAAAGAAATGATCGGGCAGAATTGGGCTGTGATGAAAAACTATTCAGAAGGGTAGTCAAGGCCGGGTTTCAAATGCGTAGGAAAACGTTGCGCAATGCATTAAAACCGATAAATTTGCCGGAGCAAATGAGAGACGCCCCTGTGCTGGACAGACGCGCAGAAACGCTCTCAGTTGAAGAATATATCGCATTAACAAATCAAATCACCTCGTGTCTGAGCTAAAACCCACTTTTGAGCTATCAAAAGAATTCCGGGAGCTACTGGAGCAAGCAGTAGAGCGGGAAGATACGGGCTTTGTAAAAGAGACCATGGCGGGGGTGAATTCTGCCGATATCTCAGCTTTGCTGGACGAGGTGGGTAGTGAGGTGGCCAAGTATGTGATCGATGTGCTCAACGATGAAGTGGGGGCTGAGATCATAGAAGATCTGGAGGATGACACCAGAAATAAGTTTCTGGAAATGTTTGAATCAGGCGAGCTGGCAAACTACCTCTCTGAAATGGAGTCCGATGATGCGGTAGATATCATCAACGAGCTCCCGGTCCGCAAGCGGGAAGAGGTCATCTCTCAGATTGAGGACGCTGAAATGGCCGCGCATATTCTGGAGCTGATGCGTTATGATGAGGACTGTGCCGGTGGACTCATGGCCAAGGAGATGATCGTGGCCAATGTTAACTGGACTATTCTACAAACGATTGATGAGATCAGAAGGCAGGGCGAAAATGTAGAGAAGATCTACTCTATCTATGTGGTAGACGACCGCTATAAACTCCTGGGTAAGGTGTCTGTCAAGAAGATCATTCTGGCCAATGACAATACCCATATCAAAGATATTTATGACAAGGACATTGAGTCGGTAGAAACCTACATGGACGAAGAGGATGTCGCGGATGTTATGCAGAAGTACGACCTGGTGGCTGTACCGGTGGTCAACCTGCAAGGAAAGTTGGTAGGAAGAATTACCATCGATGATGTGGTGGATGTAATCACGGAGCAGGCAGAGGAAGATATGCAGTTGATGTCGGGTATTGCTGCTGATGTGGAAGAGGATGACAGCATTTGGGCTCTGTCGAAGGCTCGCCTGCCCTGGCTGCTGATTGGTCTTGTAGGAGGTACATTGGGTGCCTGGGCGATCGGCTTTTTTGAAGGCGATCTGGATCGCAATGCCTCACTTGCATTTTTCATACCCTTGGTAATGGCTACCGGAGGAAATGTAGGCATTCAGTCTTCCACCCTGGTCGTGCAGAGTCTTGCCAATAAGTCCGCATTTGATGACTCCTTTGGTAAAAGGGTAGCCAAAATGCTATTAGTTGCCCTGCTGACAGGTATAGTACTTGCACTGATAAGCTTCCTGATTGTATATCTGTGGAAAGGCGATGAGTCGCTGGGACAGGTAGTTGGGATATCGCTGATTGGGGTTGTGATGCTGTCTTCATTTATGGGCACCACGACTCCCATTGTGCTGGACAAGTTCGGTATCAATCCGGCCCTTGCCTCAGGGCCTTTTATAACCACCACCAACGATATTTTAGGAATTATCGTTTACCTGGCCATGGCCAATCTACTATTACCCCATTAATGATGAAGAGATGTCTTATTGCTGATGAGATGCACGAAAGCATCTTGCCGCTGTTGGAAGGAATTGGGTTTAAAACGGATTATCGCCCTAAGATAAGCCGGGAAGAGCTCATGGCCATTATTGGCGATTATCAGGTGCTGCTGATAAGAAGCAAGACACAGATAGATGTTGATATGGTTGATGCGGCAACGCAACTCGAGGTAATCGGACGGGCTGGAGCGGGGCTTGATAAGATTGATGTTGAGTACGTAGAATCTAAGGGGATTGAGATTGTGAATGCCCCTGAGGGTAATCGCGATGCCCTGGCTGAGCATGTAATGGGTATGCTGCTGGCCATGCTGAACAATGTGGTTTCTGCAGATGCAGAAGTTCGTCAATGGATATGGAACCGGGAGGCCAATCGTGGTATAGAGCTGAGTGATAAAACCATCGGCATCATAGGCTATGGTAATATGGGGCAGGCCTTTGTGCAAAGGCTAAGGGCTTTCGATTGCCGGATATTGGTCTATGATAAATACAAGAAGGGCTTCGGTACAAAAAAAGTTGAAGAGGTAAGCCTGGAGAAAATCTATGCCAAGGCCGACATTTTAAGTCTGCACGTTCCGCTTTCTGAAGAAACCAGGGGCTGGGTCAACCATGAATTTATAGAAAAATTCAGGAAGGACATATTCCTTATAAACAGTGCCCGGGGCGAGATTTTACCTGTGAAAGATTTGCTTAGCCTGCTGGATAGCGGTAAGGTGATAGCGGCTGCGCTGGATGTGCTGGAAAAGGAGAAATTCGATAAACTTACCTCCGAAGAAAAGGATCTTTTTACTGACCTCTTTCAAAGACGCAATGTAGTGCTTTCACCTCATGTAGGCGGATGGACCTTTGCCTCATACAAGAGAATAAATGAGGTTTTAGTCGGGAAAATTGGGGCTCATTATCGCATAGAATCCGATTTCTGACTTTTTTCTCTTCGCAATTTTTAGTTACTTTTGTAATACAATCGCCTGCAAAGGCGATTTTTCATTTATACGAGCAACGGTTTCCAGACGAGCCGTTTCTTTTGTTTTATATCAGAATACAATAAGATAGAATTATGGCCGGAATTTCATATTACACAGAAGAAGGGTTGAAGAAGTTGAAAGATGAGCTTTTGGAACTTCAGACTAAAGAACGAGCCAGGATCTCAAAAGAGATTGCTGACGCAAGAGATAAAGGGGATTTGAGTGAGAATGCCGAGTATGATGCGGCAAAGGATGCCCAGGGAATGCTGGAGATGCGAATTTCGCAGCTGGAGGTGATCGTTGGAAATGCCCGTGTTATGAAAGAAGAGAATGTAGACCTGTCTAAGGTTTCTATTCTTTCTACCGTGAAAATAAAGAACAAGAAAAATGGTATGGAGGTAAAGTATACCTTGGTATCAGAGAAGGAAGCCGACCTGAAAGCCGGTAAGATTTCTTACGAATCTCCCATTGGCAAAGGCCTGCTCAACAAAAAGGTAGGCGAGATTGCAGAGGTAAAGGCTCCTGCTGGCATCATAGAATTTGAAGTACTCGATATAACCCTGGAGTAATGCCTTCTATTTTTACCCGCATCATTAATCGGGAAATCCCCGGGCATATTGTCGCTGAAGACGATCATAACATTGCCTTTCTGGATATAAACCCACTCAACGAAGGGCATACTCTGGTGGTGCCCAAGCAAGAGGTGGACAGACTCTTTGAACTGGATGAGGGTACTTACTTAAAACTACAGGCATTTGCCCATAAAGTAGCCAGAGCCATCGAAGCAGCTGTTCCATGTCTCAGAGTTGGGGTGGCTGTGATCGGGCTGGAGGTACCTCACGCCCATATCCATCTCATTCCCCTACACGGTATGCATGACATAGATTTCAGCAGACCTAAGCTAAAGCTGAGTCAGGAGGAGTTTGGAGAAATTTCTGAGAGGATTCAGAAACAGTTTAAAAATTTATAAGCCCGGTCTACTTTTTTAGCCTGCCCGGATTATCTGCCAGAAACGACTTCCAGCTTTTATTACCACTTTGCTGAGAACCTCCCTGAAAATGGTGGCATACTGCTACACCCACCGCATCAGTGGCATCCAGTAGTGCCGGGATTTCTTTCATATTCAGCAGGGTCTGTAGCATAGATGCTACCTGTTCTTTCGAGGCATTTCCATTACCTGTTACCGACTGTTTTACCTTTTTGGGTGCGTATTCGGTAATAGGGATGTCTCTGGCCAGGGCGGCTGACATGGCTACTCCCTGGGCGCGACCAAGCTTCAGCATCGATTGAATGTTTTTGCCATAGAAAGGGGCCTCAAGCGCAACCTCATCGGGGTGAAACTCTTCAATAATAGAGGTGACCCGCTCAAAAATCTTTTTAAGCTTTAGCTCGTGACCGCTGTATTTTTTAAGATGTATGATGCCCAATTGCAGCAGTGTCATTTTTTTGCCGGTAATCCTGATAATGCCATAGCCCATCTCGCTGGTGCCGGGGTCTATTCCCAAAATGATCTTCTCAACCACTGCCATGCCTGCAATATAGTATTTAAGGTCTGCTGAAAAACGTGCCAAGGTGAAAAAGGTCCGCCTGATAGGTTCAGCCTATATTTTAAGTGGCAGGTTTTTTAGCGAGTGCAAAATTTTTATTACTCATAGCAGGTTTCTTATGCATTTGAAAATCTCGAAATCTCATTTTTCGATACTAGTCTTGGTCATGTCATCTACTGCATTGGCCTCAGATCGAAGTATAGGCATACATCTTCCTTCGGCCGCCTTATATCTGACATAACTAAGACTTTTTCAGCAAGCCCTATTTTAAGAAGCTTGAATGAAGAGCCCTTGTAGTATCAGTTAGCTACGCGTTTTTCTTTTTCTTTTGATTGCGCGTTATTCGTGCATGTCCTGGTTCTTCCTTATGGTTTGGCTGTCTTACCTACTCGGGCTTTTACTGATCGTAAGGGCATGGGCTAGTCTGAATCATCAACAAGTGGTTGAAGTAACCTTGCCTGTTTCGGTATTGGTGCCCTTTAGAAATGAAGAGCAGCACCTTGAAAGGTTGGTTGAAGCACTTAACAGGCAACTGTATCAGGATTTTGAAGTCGTCTTTATCAACGATCATTCCACGGATCCATCTGAACAATTGTTGAATAATCTCCTAAGCTCCGTAGGTTTTAACTATCAGCTTCTCAGTCTCACCGATACCTCAGGAAAAAAGGCGGCCCTCAGTAGGGGGGTTAGCATGGCAAAAGGAGAGGTGATACTTACAACCGATGCGGATTGTGTTTTTGAAAAGAACTGGATAAGCAGGATGACCAGTCCATTTATTGACGAGTCAATTTTGATGGCCTCAGGTCCTGTGAAGCTGACGGGAAAGTCACTGTTCCAAAAATGGCAGCAGATGGAGTTTTCGGTACTCATTGCTACAGGGGCAACGGGTATTGCCTGGGAAAAACCCTCTATGGCAAATGGAGCCAATCTGGCCTATCGCAAGTCAGTATTTGAGTCATTATATGGGTTTAGGGGGGTAGACGCCATTGCTTCTGGGGATGATGAACTGCTGATGATGAAGGTCCACGAAAAGTATCCGGGAAGTATAAAGTTTGTTAAACACACCGATGCGTTGGTAACTACGGAGGCTATGGCCAGTTGGAAGGATTTTAGAAATCAAAGATTGAGATGGGCGGGCAAGTGGAGGTATGGCAACAGAAAGTCCTCGGTAGTCGGGGCCCTGGCTGTATTTATCTTCAACTTGTCTGTTTTATTACTTCCTGTGTTGGGTTTTACCGGTAGTTTAGCCTGGCGACAGGTGCTGACTTTCGTTCTTGTCAGGTTGCTGGCAGAGTTGGGGCTGGTGCTTTTTTTAAGCCGTTTCTTTCGAAGTAAAATATTGATGATTCCTTTTCTGCTGCACCAGATTTTATATCCCTTCTATGCCATTTATTTTGGTGTGGCCGCTAACTTTGGAAGCTTCCGATGGAAGGGGAGAACTTATAAGGCGCAGGTACAATAAATATGAGTGATATTGAGTTTGATGTTTTGGACGAGTTGTACTTTGTACAACCTTTCGCTTATCTGGTCGATGAACTCGAGATGGATGAGCTTGATTTGAGAGGAGTTCTTTCCGGGCTTATCGACAAGGGGTGGGTCAAATGCTTTTTGAGTATGCAGGAAGAAGAACTCACTCAGGATGTGAAGTTGGAGGAAAAGTATAAAGAGTATTTTTACCTTGCTACAAAAGCAGGACTCATGGCCCACAATGGTCGCTGATTATGCCAATAGAAAAAATTAGAAATAGATTCTTCCGAAAGGAACTTGAGGTAAATGCACTACTGGAAATCACCCAGGCAGTGAACAATAACCTGCCGGAGGAAGATCTCTATAAAATTTTTGAGTTTACGCTCAGGGCCAATCTTCAGCTTGATCGTATGGCTCTCTATGTCAAGGAAGACGACTGGGAATGCAAGGTTCAGTTTGGTACCATTAAGGATTTTACCGAGCTACCCATGGACACAGGATGCCTTAATATCAAAAGCATCACTCAGCTGGATTCTGTGGATTTAAGTATCAGCTGCTTTTCTGAGTTCGATATAATCATTCCCATCCTACACAAAGAAAGGCTGCTGGCTTTTGTTTTTCTTAAGTCAGTTAAGGTAGATGATCATGAGGCTGAAACTACGTTTGTTCAGGCTCTGAGTAACATCATTCTGGTGGCCATAGAAAATAAGCGACTGGCCAGAAGGCAGCTGGAGCAGCAGGCGTTTTTGCGGGATATGGAGATTGCTAAGAATGTGCAACACAATCTGTTTCCAAAGAACTTACCGGACACAGAAAAACTGGAGGTCAAGGCATTCTATCAGCCCAGTCAGACAGTAGGAGGGGATTATTACGATTACATCGAAATACCAGATCAAAATCAGTTTATGGTTTGTATTGCTGATGTGTCAGGTAAAGGTATTCCTGCAGCTTTGCTGATGTCTAACTTTCAGGCAGTTTTAAGGACACTCTCCCGTAAAGGACAAAACCTCAAGGAAGTCGTTCATGAGCTAAATTATCAGCTCGTGGCCAATGCGAATGGTGAAAACTTCATCACCTTCTTTATGGCTGTGTACGATTACGATACCAAAGAGCTTCGGTACGTCAATGCCGGGCACAATCCACCGGTTATGCTCAACGTGACTGGTAAGGCACAGCAGCTTACAGAAGGTACTACCATTCTGGGGGCTTTTGAACCACTTCCATTTCTTAGCACAGGTTCGGTTGAAGATGTCGATGCTTTTTCACTTTTCCTTTTTACCGATGGGGTTACCGAAACCTTTAACGATGAAGGAGATGAATATGGGCCTGAACGACTGGAGGCTTTTTTAAAGGAGCATCAGACGGTACCCCTGGAGGAAATGCATACCAACCTTATCAAGGAACTCAATGAGTTTGGAAGCGGGCGACCCTTCTCGGATGATTTGACTTTCTTATCTTGCAGGGTAAACAATGTTCCTGCATAAAACTCCTTCTTTTCTCTTTAAACTCTATCCTTCTCTGATTTGGAGAAAGCCTACGAAAGAAAAGGTAATTTACCTTACATTCGATGATGGACCAATTCCAAATTTAACCCCCTGGGTGCTCGATGTACTTCGGGAATTCAATGCCAAAGCCACTTTTTTCTGTGTTGGAGAGAATGTGCAGAAACACCCTGAGATATTTCAGCAAATAATAGAAGAAGGACATGCAGTTGGCAATCATACCTTCAATCATCTCAACGGCTGGAAAACCCCTGATATTGACTACCTCAGAAATACGCTGCGGGCCGATGAAGAAATAAGAAAGTACACTAAAACTGATTTATTCAGGCCACCTTATGGGCGAATAGGCAGACAACAGATGAAGCAGCTAGGGCACAAACGCATGATTATGTGGGATGTGCTCAGTGGTGACTTTTCTGCCAAACTTAACCCTGAGCGTGTGCTTAGTAAAAGTATAAGGTATACCTCTTCCGGGTCTATTGTCGTTTTTCACGATAATCTGAAGGCTACGCAAAACCTGAAATATGCATTGCCTGCATACCTTGCTCACTTTATTGAATTAGGATATTCATTCAAGGCTCTATGACAATTTCTGAATGGATGGACCTTATTTTTATTCTGGTGATTGTCACAATCGTCCTGCAAAAGATAGTAGTCTTGGTAGTCTTCCATGGGCGATTTAGGTCGGCACCAAACATTGCTGAAGAAGTATTGCCGACTGTGTCTATCCTCATTCCCGCCAGAAATGAAGCCGGAAATCTACCTGCTTGCCTGGATTCATTGCTGCAATTGAATTATCCGTTAGACAAAATAGAGATTCTGGTAGGTAATGATCAGTCAGTTGATGCCACGGCTGACATAGTGAAGGGATATGGCCAACAATTTGTACAAATAAAGCTGGTTAATGTTCAACCGCAATATCACGGCTTAAAAGCTCGATCCAATGTGCTGGCACAGTTAGCGAAAAAGTCGAGCCACAAGTTGTTAGTGTTTTTAGATGCAGATATGACAGTGAATTTCAACTGGTTGAGGGAAATGGTGGCGCCAACTAAGTATGGCTATAACATCGTCAGCGGTTATACTGAGGTTGAGGGAAGTGGCTGGTTAGCTCAGTTTCAGAAAGTTGACTGGATGAGCGTGATTGTCTTGCTAAAGGCGGGGGCCGATATTTACAAGCCTGGAACAGCCCTGGGTAATAATATGCTGGTGAGCCGTAAAGCCTATGATGCGGTAGGTGGTTATGAACAAATTGGTCCCACTTTTACCGAAGATAATGACCTTACGCTTGCTGCTGTGAAAAAAGGATTTTTAGTGTTTCAATTGGTTGTGCCTGGTGGTGCAAGGACTCTACCCATGGTTACCTGGTCCGATCTTTACAGACAAAGAAATCGTTGGATGCAAGGTGCTTTTAAACAGCCTTTCATACGTCTCATTCCGTTATTACTTACCCGGGTTTATATACTCTTCGTTGCATTGGCCCTCGTTATCGACCCGGTGTCTGCTGTGGGGGTGCTATTTTTGTTCAGTTGGGTGGATCTGAGTTCGTTTTGGGGTATGTCCAGGAAAATCAAAAGGAACGTTCCAGTCCACATTGCCATTTTTGCTCCTGTTTTTAACTCACTTTTAGATACATTTACGCTCCTGACTTTTCCATGGAATAAAGGAGTAATCTGGAAGGGTCGAAAACTAAAATAGGATGATTGAAACACATGCTCATGTTTACCTGGAGCAGTTTAAAGACGACCTGGCGGATACGCTGGAAAGATCACAAATAGCGGGAGTGAAACGCATCTATATGCCCAATATAGATCATACGAGCATTGATGCTATGATGGAGGTTGAAGCTGTATATCCAGATTATTGCATCGCCACGATGGGACTGCACCCTTGTTCGGTTAAGAAAGACTTCGAAAAGGAGCTTTACGAGGTAGAGAGCTGGTTGAATAAACGTGAGTTTGTAGCCATAGGGGAGATGGGGACTGATCTTTACTGGGACAAGACCTTCATTGATCAACAGGTTGAAGCTTTCAAAATACAGGTAGACTGGGCAAAGGGCCTGGAAAAACCAATCATCATCCATTGCCGGGAATCACTGGAGATGACGATTAAGCTGGTAGAGGAGCTTAAAGACGACCGCCTGACAGGCGTATTCCACTGTTTTGGAGGTACTCCCGAGCAGGCCAAAAGAATTAAGGAGCTAGGGTTCTTTATCGGTCTGGGTGGGGTAACCACCTTTAAAAACAGCGGTATGGACAAAGTAATACCGGAATTGGATCTGGATCATGTTGTTTTGGAGACCGATAGCCCATACCTGTCTCCTGTACCGCATAGGGGTAAAAGGAATGAACCGGCATATATTGCCCTGGTCGCTCAGCGAATTGCTGATCTCAGAGAAATGGGTCTGAGCGAACTGATCGAGATAACTACGCGCAATGCGAATAAACTCTTTAAAGTAAAAGCCGATGACCTCAACGATTGACTTTAATTTGGCGGAAAAACCACGTGCCTCTATTTTGATTGTGTATACTGGTGGTACATTGGGTATGGACTATGACCAAAACGGGTCGTTGGTTCCCTGCGGTTTCGATCAGGTATTGAAGCGGGTCCCGGTTTTAAAGGAACTGAATATCAATCTCTCGGTGTCTTCTTTCGATCCTCCTCTGGATTCATCCAATGTAAATGCCTCTCATTGGATTCAGATAGGCCAGATTATAAAGGACCATTATGAAGCTTTTGATGGTTTTATCGTATTACATGGCACTGATACTATGGCTTATTCTGCTTCTGCTTTAAGTTTTATACTGCAGGGGGTAAACAAGCCTATCATCTTCACAGGTGCGCAACTGCCCATTGCCTCGCCCAGATCAGATGGTCATGAGAATTTTGTAACCGCTCTGGAAATAGCAGCAGACCTGCAGGATGGAGTGCCCAGTGTATCAGAGGTGTGCATCTTTTTTAATCATCTGTTACTAAGAGGTAATCGTTCCAAGAAGGTAGAGAGTCAGCATTTTGATGCTTTCGAATCTGAGAACTACCCTGTTTTAGCTGAGGCAGGTATCATTATCGACTATAATTTACCGTCTATCAAACCTTACGAGCCTGCTTCAAAGTTGAGGCTTTATACTCAGTTGAGCGAGGAGGTGCTCATTCTGAAACTCTTCCCCGGAATCAATAGATCCACAGCGGCCAGTATCCTAGGTGCTGCCAATGTAAAGGGTATCATTATGGAAAGCTATGGTTCAGGTAATGTGCCGCACCAATCCTGGTTTTTGGAATTGCTTAAACAAACGATTGAATCGGGTGTGGTGGTGCTTAATGTATCCCAATGTAACGGAGGCAGAGTGGTTCAGGGTAAGTATGAAGCGAGTAGCTCGCTTGATAAAATAGGGGTAGTGAGCGGTGGTGATCTCACTACTGAAGCAGCTACTACAAAAATGATGTATGCACTTGGCCGCTATACTGATATGTCAGATATAAAAAACTGTCTTACCACATCAGTTTCGGGCGAAATAAACTGATTTTGCGCCTGTCACAAAAAGCTTAATGGGCTTGCATAAAGGTATTTTTATTGATTTATTTGCCAGACTGCGAGAAGCGCATTATGGATTGGAGAGGTGTCCGAGTGGTTGAAGGAGCACGCCTGGAAAGTGTGTATACCCCGAAAGGGTATCGAGGGTTCGAATCCCTCTCTCTCCGCATACGAAAAGGAAGAGAAGTGATAATGGTCAGATTTTGAAAGACTTAGCGATTGTGCAGAGTCAGGGCCATTCGGAAAATGTGCTTTTAAACCATCAACTAAAAACTTAAGTATTAATTTCTTTTCACGACAATTATTAATAATTTAGAAACCGTTTTAACCTTTATTAATCAAAACTAGACTATGAAAAAGTTATTCTCCTTATTGATGATCTTGGGTGTTATGGCACTCGGATTCAATATTAATGCGCAGGATGCAGATACTACAGGTACTGCTTCTGATACAACACAAGTGGCTTCTACCCCCGATCAGATTCCTGAAAGTCCAGTATATGAGCAGGAAGAAGAGCCAGCTACTTTTACTCAGCAAATCAAGGCTAAGTTCATCGAAGGTGATCCTGGCTTTATGGCGCTTCCATTGTTGTGTCTTATCCTCGGACTTGCTATTGCAATCGAAAGAATCATCACACTGAACCTTTCTACTACCAACACCCGCAAATTATTAGCTAAAGTGGAAGACGCTTTGGAGTCAGGTGGAGTAGAAGGTGCTAAAGAAGTAACTAAAAGCACCAGAGGTCCTGTAGCTTCAATCTTTACTCAGGGCTTAATGAGAATGTCTGAAGGTATCGAAATGGTTGAAAAATCAGTGATTGCTTACGGTTCTGTTGAAATGGGCCGTTTGGAAAGAGGTCTGGTTTGGATTTCACTGTTTATCTCTCTGGCACCAATGCTTGGTTTCATGGGTACCGTAATTGGTATGATCGCGGCCTTTGATGCTATTCAGGCAGCAGGTGATATCTCTCCTTCTCTGGTAGCAGGTGGTATTAAGCAAGCACTTTTGACTACAGTTGCTGGTCTGGTTGTTGCGATTATCCTCCAACTGTTCTATAACTATTGTGTATCTAAAATTGACTCTATTGTTAACTCAATGGAAGATGCTTCAATCTCTTTGGTTGACCTGTTAGTAAAGCACAATCTGTCTAAGTAATTCATCTAAAGAGCTAGATTATGAATCAAGATCAATGGATAGACTTAGGGCTGTACGCTTCCTATATCCTGGTGGGTATAGCAGTGTTAGCGGCCATCGTAATGAATTTTGCCAATGCGCTTAAAGATCCTAAAACACTGATTAAGAGTGCTGCAGGAATCGCTGTGCTTGGAATAGTGTTCTTAATCGGATACTCAATGGCTCCAGACGTGTTGGACTCAATATCAAGAACCGCTGTAGAAAATGCTAAAATGGATGTGGATGCTGAATCAACAGGACGCATGTTCAAATTGGTGGGCGGAGCTATGACAACAACACTCGTACTTGTAGTGATAGCCGTTGTAGGCTTGGTATACTCTTCTATAGCTAAACTAATAGGATAACATTATGGCAAAAAGTAAAAACAGAGGAAGTGAAGAGGTGAATGCAGGCTCTATGGCCGATATCGCATTTCTGCTCCTGATCTTCTTCCTTGTGACTACTCAAATTGCCACCAATAAAGGACTTACGCTGTTACTTCCTCCGAAACAAGAGGAGGATGAGCCGATTGAAATCAAACAGCAGCAACGTAATATCTTTAAAATTCAGGTTAACTCCCTGGATAGATTATTGGTGGAAGATGAGCCACTTGACGATGTGTCACAAATTCGTGACATGGTTTATGATTTTGTACTGAACTTCGGTTCCCCAAGCCAGGTAAAGAAGGGTAAGAAAGGGAAGGAAGTGAGCGAGGTAGAGACTTATAATTCTCTGCCGGCATCCATGAAATCCTACATCAGCAGAAGCCTTGGATCTTCAGAGTCTTCTGATGGACCTGCCTCGGCAATTGTTTCTGTAAAGGCTGACCGTGGTAGTAGCTACGAAATCTTTATCTCAATTCTCGATGAATTGAATGCGGCATATAACAAAATCTACGGTGAAAGAGTGGGGTTGACGGACGAAGAGTTCAGAAAGCTTAACAGGAATGATCCGCGAGAGAAAGCGTTGTATGATGAAGCGAGATTAGGGATTCCTAAGGCGATCTCTATAGCAGAACCAACTAAATCAGGAGAGTAATATGTCTAAGTTTAAGAAAAAGAGCGAATCCAGTCAGGATATCCCTACGGCTGCATTGCCAGACATTATCTTCATGCTGTTGTTCTTCTTTATGGTAACTACCGTATTGAGGGAAACAGAACTGAAAGTTGAGCAACGAATCCCCCGAGCCGAGCAATTGGTGAAGCTTGAAAAGAAAAAGCTGGTTTCTTACATCTATGTAGGTAAGCCAAAAGATAAAGCTTTGGGGGATGAACCACTTATTCAGACCAATGATGTGTTTATTGGCATTGACGGTATTGTACAGTGGGTAAATACAGAAAAAGATCAGCTTAGTGAAGTTGAGAGAGATCAGATCACCATTTCAATGAAGGTGGATAAGGAAACGAAAATGGGAATTATCGTGGATATCCAGACTGAATTGAGAGAGGCGAATGCCAGGAAGATCATGTACTCTGCTCCGACAAAAGCTGAAGACAATTAATAGAATAACTTTTCTAGTGATATAGAAGCCCTGACGGTTACCGTCAGGGTTTTTTTATAACCAACACCTGTTAACTATTTGCTTAGTTGATAATTAACTAATATATTAGTTAATGAAGTTTGCAGCAAAATCACAAACACAGCAAGAGATACCCACTGCCGCCCTGCCGGATATTATTTTCATGTTACTGTTTTTCTTTATGGTCTCTACCATTATGAGAGAAACGGAAGTGAAAGTAGAGCAGAAGATTCCCAGAGCCGAGCAACTTGTGAAGTTGCAACGCAAAGACATTATCGCGCATATTTATGTAGGAGCACCCATAAAAAGCACTTTCGGAAAAGAACCCGTGATTCAGGCTGATGGCGCCTTTATTGATATTAATAAGGTAGGAGTCTGGGTGGAAGAGGTTCGCGCAGGTTTACCCGAAGCTGAGCGAGATCAATTGACTGTTTCACTCAAGGTTGACAAAGAGGTACAAATGGGACTGATCGTAGATATTCAGACAGAACTGAGAAAGGTTAATGCCAGAAAAATTATCTATCAAAGTCCGCAAAAAAAGGAGGATTGATTGGGTGGGTATAATTTTCTTATCTTCAGCTCCTTCTAACCAGAGGATTGCATGACACTACCCAAAATGAATAACAAACGCATCACCAATGCCTGGTGTATGTACGACTGGGCTAACTCAGTATACTCGCTTACCATTATCACAGCCGTTTTTCCTATGTACTATGAGGCTGTCACCACTTCGGAGGATGGGAATACCACGGTTGATTTTTTTGGCTGGGTCTTGCCTAATACAGCACTCTATTCCTATGCTCTTTCTTTGTCCTTTCTGCTCACAGCCCTGATGTTGCCTTTGCTTACAGGCATGGCGGACTATAGTGGTAAGAAAAAAACCTTTCTCAAGGGCTTTGCTTATTTAGGTTCTCTGGCCTGTGCTGGTCTCTTTTTCTTTGAGGGTGATAATATCGAATACGGTATGTTGATGGTTATTCTGGCCAGTATTGGCTACTCTGGTAGTTTGGTGTTCTACGATGCATACTTACCCGAAATCGCCTCACCGGATCAATATGACCGCTTGAGTGCCCGTGGTTATTCATTTGGTTATATCGGTAGTGTAATCCTCCTAATCTTCAACCTTGTTATGATTCAGATGCCGGGTATATTCGGGCTTCCCGAAAACTCCTCACTGCCTGCCAAAATATCCTTCATTACGGTGGCAGTATGGTGGGTTGCTTTTTCCCAGATTCCTTTCAAGAGGCTCCCCGGCAATGTCTACGACCGCAAGGTTCAGGGTAAGTATTTTAGCAAGGGTTACGAAGAGATCAGGAAAGTGTATCGTAGCCTGAAGGATTTGCCTGACCTGAAAAGATACCTGGTGGCATTTCTGTTTTACAATGCCGGTGTACAGGCCGTTATGTATCTGGCGACATTATTTGGTACTAAAGAGCTGGAGATGGAAGCTGGGGCTCTCATCATCACAGTATTGATCATTCAGATTGTAGCGATTGGCGGGGCGTACGTTTTTGCGCGTATCTCTGAACAAAAGGGAAATATTTTCTCTTTGTCCGTCATGATTATCATCTGGATTGTTGTCTGTGTCGCGGCATACTTTGTCAATACCCAGTATCAGTTTTTTGCATTGGCTTTTGTGGTGGGTTTGATAATGGGGGGTATTCAGTCACTCTCCAGGGCTACCTATTCCAAGTTGATACCGCAAAACACCATAGACCATGCTTCCTATTTTAGCTTCTATGACGTTACCTATAATGTGTCTCTGGTTATGGGAACCTTCGCCTATGGTTTTGTAGATCATTTGACAGGTAGCATGCGCAATAGCGCACTCGCATTGGGAGTCTTTTTTGTGCTAGGCATATTACTTCTGAGAAAAGTAGTGATAAGAGTGCAGCATTAAGGTGATCATTATCCATTGATCGCTATCAGCTACCAACCTCATTTTTCGCAAACGTTTGCAATCAATTATCCTTCTGCAAATGCATGAGAACCATCTTTTATTACCTATTATTGATTGTTATAAGAATAAAATCTGGTAGTGATGAGTCGTTTGTGATGGAACGATTTACCGGATTGAAACTTTAGAATCAAAATATTAAAAGAGCATGAAAAAATTAATTTACACCCTAAGCGGTGCATTGGCGATGATGTGCGCCTTTACCGCTTGCGACAACGGTAACTCGGATTTCGAGATTATCGATGTTGCCCCAAGTATTACGTTTGGCGATGTCGGAGCTTTCTTCGATAATGCCGCAAACAGCATTTCCATTACCGTAAAAGATGGTAATGAAGGTTTTTCTCAAAGTACCATTGGTTCTGTGACCTATGTGGTGAATGAGGTAGTAGATGAAAATACAGAAAACGAAGTGACCACTGGCTCGGTTACAGCTACAGGGACTTTGGCTACTACTACCATTGATTTTGCCGCAGGTGCACTATCACCAGCTAATTACAAAGTAATTGTTACGGCTGTGGATTCTAATGGAAACAGCGATTCAGCTGAAATCACCTTTTCTATGTTCAAGGGTTTCTCAACCATTGGCATTATTGGTGATGCTACTCCAGGTGGATGGGGAGCCGATACGGACATGACTCCTGTAGGAGACGGGGTGTACGAAATTACGATTGTGCTGCAAGCACTTTCAGCTAAGTTCAGAGCTGATGATGCCTGGGATGTTGCCTGGGGAAGTACTGACTTTCCTTCAGGAACAGGTGATGTGACGGGTGGAAGCCCGAACATTCCAATCCCGGAAGCCGCTACGTACAAAGTAACCTTTGATACGAAGACAGCTGCTTACAATTTCGAAAAGCAGTAAGCAATCAGGAAACATTTTAAAAGCCCATGAACAATGGGCTTTTTTTATCTTCAAATTAACCTCGAGTTATGAGAAATATTGTCTTAACCTTTTTACTCCTGTTCATCAGTCTGAGCCTTAGTGCGCAGATTATAACACTCGATCCGGCAACAGCCAGTGGAGATGACGAAATCAAAATCATATTTGATGCTACCCAGGGTGATGGGGGGCTTGTAGGTGCGACAAAGGTGTACATGCATGGCGGAGTAGTCATTGATTCTCCTACGGGTACTGAATGGACCAATGTAGTGGGGAATTGGGGGATGGATGATGGTGTCGGCCTGATGACGAAGGTAAGTGGTGAAGCCAATAAGTGGGAGATAACACTGAACCCCAGTGCCAGGGCTTATTACACAGTTCCCGAGGGAACTAATATGTTCCGCTTATCCATGGTTTTCCGTAATGCTGATGGCTCATCAAAGGGAGCGGGTACTCCAGGCAATATCAATGGGGGAGTGGTAACCAGTAACGGTGACATTTACATGGACCTCAATTTTGGAGAATTTGTCAATATTGACACGCCTTCACAGGAAACTTTTTTTACAGAAGCAGGACAGCCATATACGATCAATGCCACAGCCTCCGCTGCCGTAACCACCATGAGTATTTTGCTCGATGAAGGAAACGGGTTTGAAGAAAAAGCTACGGTCAATTCCGGGACAACGATTAGTTACCAGTTCACTCCGGCAATGGACATTACCGGAGATGTGAAAGTGACTGCTACCATTAACGGGCAGGATGTAGAAAATACGCAACCCTTTAATCTTCGCCTGGTTGGAACTACCCAGGCACAAGCCCTGCCGGCAGGTGTGGTCAAAGGCATTAATTATCACGAAGACCTGACCAAGGTAACGCTGGTACTGGAAGCTCCGGGGAAGGACTTTGTATATGTCGTAGGCGATTTTAACGATTGGCAGATTGATTCAGATTACCTGATGAATGTAACCCCTGATGGAGAGCTCTTTTGGCTTGAACTTTCAGGTCTTACGGCCAATCAGGAGTACGTATTTCAATATTGGGTAGATGGCATCATTACCATTGGTGACCCATATGCTGATAAGGTAGCAGACCCCTGGAATGATGAGTTTATCCCTTCCTCCGTCCATAATGCTGTGCCGGTGTATAATCGTCAGGATTTGGCCATAGCCACTACTTTCCAGACAGGTCAGACGGCTTTTACCTGGGATGCTTCAGAGGACAGCTGGCAGCGACCGGCTAAGGAAGACCTCGTAATTTATGAGCTTCTGGTCAGGGATTTTATTGGTACCCATGATTACAAAGATATGGTAGATACCCTGAGTTATCTGACCAATCTGGGGGTTAATGCTATAGAGCTAATGCCCATAATGGAGTTTGAAGGAAACGAGTCCTGGGGATATAACCCTATGTATTTCTTTGCCCCGGATAAATACTATGGTACCAAAGACGATCTCAAGACCTTCATCCAGGCCTGTCATCAGAATGGAATAGCCGTGATCCTTGATATGGTGCTTAACCATGCATTTGGTCTGAACCCGAATGTAAGAATGTACTGGGATGCGGCAAACAACAAGCCCTCGGCAGATAATCCCTGGTTTAATCAGGATGCCACCCACCCTTTTAATGTAGGCTTCGACTTCAATCATGAAAGTACCTATACACAAGATCTTGTCGATTCTGTGAATGCCTATTGGGTATCTGAGTATCATTTCGATGGCTATCGTTTTGACCTGTCCAAAGGTTTTACTCAAACCAATAACCCTAACAATGTGGGTGCCTGGGGTAATTATGATCCTTCTCGTGTGGCCCTACTGGAGCGTATGGCGAACATGCTCTGGGAAGTTGATAATGAGGCCTATGTCATCCTTGAGCACTTTGCGGATAATACCGAAGAAACCATACTCTCAGATAAAGGAATGATACCCTGGCGAAATATGGTATTCCCTTATTACCAATCACTAGGGGGAGATAGTAACCAAGATTTCTTTGGAGCAAGAGCTACCTCACATGTGAGCTATATGGAGAGTCATGATGAACAGCGGCAGATCTTCGAAGTGAAAATTCACGGACAGAACAGAGGAAGCTATAATACGAGAGACCTGGGCACAGCACTTGATCGATTAAAAATGAATGCTGCTTTCATCTACCTACTACCCGGTGCCAAAATGCTCTGGCAGTTTGGTGAGCTTGGCTATGATATTGACATAGAAACCAATGGTCGTACAGGGAATAAGCCTCTCGTTTGGGGAGCTGGAAGCCTCGACTATTATACGGATACGGAGAGAAAGAAGGTCTATGATGCCTTTTCTGCCATTATAAACCTGAGAACGGATAATGTGGCCAATTTCTCCAATGCAGTTGTCACTTCCAACCTGAGCGGAGATACCCGTAGAATAGAGATTGATGGAGACGACTTTGATGTGGTTGTCATTGGTAACTATGGTTTGCAGGATCGGAACATTAATGCTGATTTGACCCAGACGGGAGATTGGCACGATTACATAACCGGAGAGACGATAAGCATTACCGATGTGAATTATACCGTAGCGCTGCGAGCAGGGGAGTTCAGAGTCTATACTTCCGAACGTAAATCAGAAGGTTTTGGTGATATCATCAATGTTTACAATCAGTTAGTTACGGGTATTGAAGATGAGATACCCGGATTTTCATATTACCCTAATCCGTCTTCAGGAATTATCAATTTCAAGGGAGAAATTCCCGGGACTCCGCGCAGTATCCAAATCTATGATATCAATGGTAATGAAATTCAAAGGCAGGATTTGAACAATGGAAGACTTGAACCAGTAGATGTCTCCGGCATGAAAAATGGCCTTTATCTGATGCGTATTTATACGGATGATAACCGATATACGCTGAAGCTGATGGTAGAAAATTAATTCAGATATCTTGTAGAGTGTAAGCAAAAGGAGCTTCGAAAGAGGCTCCTTTTTCATGCATTATCGTGAAGAGGTTGTGAGCATCTCCTGCTCATTGCTAATATCAGTAGACCCTTTTCCCGTTCAGGTAAGTAGCCGTTACTTTCAGGTTTCTTAGCTCATTTTCGGGAGCCTTCATCATGTCTTTCTCAGTAAAAATGAAATCGGCCATTTTACCTACCTCTATACTCCCTTTTTCAGCTTCTTCAAAGTTAGAGTAGGCAGCCCAGATGGTCATGCCTTTGAGGGCTTCTTCCCGACTCAGTTTGTTCTCCGGTTGCCAGCCACCTTCAGGCCAGTTCTCTGCATCCTGTCTTGCCACTGCGGCATGGAAAGTATACATCGGGTTGATGTTCTCTACAGGGAAGTCACTGCCAAGGGCTACATAGCCATTCTGGTCCAGTAAATCTTTGAAGGTATAGGCAGTTTTTATCCTTGGCTCACCCAGTCGCTCACCAGCCCAGTACATGTCTGAGGTAGCATGGGTAGGCTGTACAGAAGGTACAATGTTGTATTTGCCGAACTTGTTTACATCTGGGAGACTTACTACCTGGGCGTGTTCTATTTTCCAACGTAGGTCATTGCCTTCACTCAGGTATTTTGCATAAATATCCAGCATAGTCCGGTTGGTCGAGTCACCAATCGCGTGCGTATTCATTTGAAAACCCAGATCATAAATCTTCTTTGCCAGCTCATCATAAAACTCAGGGCTTTGCAGTAGGAAGCCCGAGTTGTGGGGATCATCAGTGTAGGGTGATAAAAGACTGGCTCCACGTGAGCCCAGTGCACCATCTCCATACACTTTGAAGGAGCGGACATTCAGGTAGTCAGTCTTGATCTTGCCCTTTTGGGTAAAGTATTCCAGGCTTTCCTCACTGGGCGTTACCATCACATACAGGCGCATTTGTAGCTCGCCTGACGTATTCAAAGAATCTATCAAATTGATGGTGTTAACATCAAGGCCGGCATCTACAATACCTGTGAGCCCTACAGCAAAGCAGTTTTCCTGCGCCCTGATCAAAGCATCAATACGATCAGCTTCGGTTTGCTCAGGAATATACCTAGCTATCATTTGTATGGCATTGTCCACCAGCAGGCCGGTGGGTTCGCCATTTTTGTCAAAGTAGATTTTGCCACCATCAACCTCTTTGGTTTTTGAAAAGATTTCGCTTTGCCCCATGGCCGCTGAGTTGGTAAGGGCCGCATGCCCGTCTATTCTGGTGATGAGCACCGGTACATCCGGGAAAACCTCATCCAGCTTTTCTTTGGTAGGGAACTCCTTATTCTCCCAGTCATTCTGGTCCCAGCCGCCACCAAGTACCCATTCTTCATCGGGGTAATTTTTGCGATGTGCCTGAAGAAGCTCTAATATCTCATCAAAAGACCTGGTACCTACGAGATTGGCATTTTTCAGTCCAAGTCCATAGCGATAGAAATGAGCATGTGCATCAATCAGGCCCGGGTAGACCGGAGCTCCCTCCATATTCAGTATTTCAGCAGACTCAAACCCTTCCAGAATTTCTGAGTCAGATCCTACGCCTATGAATTTGCCGTCTTTAATTGCGAAGGCCGTAGCAACTGAAAAGTTATCATCTACGGTATAAACTGTGGCATTATGAACAATAATGTCAGCCTCTTGCTTACCACCGCAAGACCATAGCAGAGCCGTGAAGAGCAAAAGAGCAGGCAGTCTTTTTAGCATGTTAGTTTAGTTTATCCCTCAAATCGGAGGTGTTTTACAGAATCGCCCGAATCTCTGAGTTCCCGGAGAGAATCAATACCAATTTCCAGATGAGCGGTAACGTAATCCCCCGTTACTTTCTGATCGCTTGCTTCGGTCTTAACCCCTTCCGGAGTCATTGGATTGTCAGAAACGAGCAGTAAGGCTCCATGAGGTATCTCGTTAACAAAGGCCACGGTGAAAAGTGTAGCTGTTTCCATATCCACTGCCATGGCCCTGATTTTTCTCAGGTACTTTTTAAAAGCCTTGTCGTGCTCCCATACCCTGCGGTTAGTAGTGTAACAGGTTCCGGTCCAATAGTCACGTTCGTGCTTCTTGATCATGGATGAAACAGCGCGTTGCAGACGGAAGGATGGTAGGGCGGGTACCTCTGCAGGCAGGTAATCATCGCTCGTTCCTTCTCCGCGTATGGCGGCTATAGGCAGAATCAAATCACCCAACTGAGTTTTTCTTTTCAATCCCCCGCACTTACCCAAAAAGAGTACTGCTTTGGGGTGAATAGAGGATAGCAAATCCATAATCGTGGCCGCCATTGCACTGCCCATACCAAAGTTGATAATCGTAATATTTTCGGCCGTTGCCGATTGCATAGGTCTGTCCGCTCCCTGCATGGGTACGTCAAACTTTTCTGCAAACATTTTGACGTATCCAATGAAGTTGGTCAATAAAATGTACTCTCCGAAGTCTTCATTTGCTACGCCTGTGTATCTCGGCAGCCAGTTGTTTACGATTTCTTGTTTGGTTTTCATAGGCAAGTGTTTCTGTTATAAGTTTATATCTATTTTTGTTCAATGAACTCTCTCAATCTGCCCGCATATAAATACCGTATCGAGCAAAATGGCGGCAAGTTAGCGATTTTTGATCCGATAAGAAAGAAGTTCATCATCCTCACCCCCGAAGAGTGGGTGCGCCAACACTTTATCAATTACCTCACTCAGCACCTTGGCTACCCTGCTTCACGCATCAGGGTAGAGAGTGGTACTTCGTATAACAAAAGAGCCAAGAGGACAGATATTCTTATCTATAATGACGAATTGGAGCCATTGGTTCTGGTGGAGTGCAAGGCCGCTCATGTGGCAGTCAATCAGTCTACCTTCAATCAGATCAGCGTTTATAACAAAACCTTAAAGGCAAAGGTATTGATCTGCTCCAACGGCATGGTGCACTATGCCTGCCGCTATGATGCCGGAAACGAATCAGTGAGTTTTCTTGATCAGATTCCTCACTACAGTGATTTGAAGACCTAAGCGCTTTTTTGTAAATTCCATACATGAGCGCGCTCAAACGCATCGGATTTTTCACTGCCTTTATCATCCCTGCATTGGTCGTACTAGGCTTTTATCTTGGAGGTGCCTGGAATTACCTGACCGTGTTTTTCGTGTTCTTTCTGATTCCTTTGGCAGATTTCCTCATCGGGGAAGATCCTGAGAATATGGAAGAAAGAGAGGCAAGAGTGATTGCTGAGAAATTCTATTATCGACTCATTACTTATATCTGGGCTATATTCCAGCTCTTTTTTATCTGCTGGGGTTTTTGGGTGATCAGTACCTCTGCCTTATCTATCTTGGCCTGGATTGGTTTTGTCGTCAGTTTCGCACTGGTAACAGGTGGGATAGGTATTACTGTGGCCCACGAGCTGGGGCATAAGAAATCAACAATCGAACGGTTTTACTCGAGGCTCATTCTCATGACCGTTTCCTATATGCACTTTTATATAGAGCATAACAAAGGACATCACGTTTATGTGGCCACTCCGCGCGACCCTGCGACAAGCAGGAAGGGAGAACATTTTTACGCTTTTTGGCTGCGTTCCGTGGTGGGAGGTTATCGCAGTGCCTGGAAGCTGGAACGTGCCCGCTTAGAGAGGAAGGGTAAAGCATTTTGGAGTATCGGTAATGAAATGATCTGGTATACGGTCCTGCCTGTTTTGTTTTGTGCGCTGCTTACAGCGGTAGTCAGCCTATGGCAAAGTGTTTTCATGTGGCAGGTGCCTTTGTTCTTTTTTGTACAAAGCTTTCTGGCATTTAGCTTATTGGAAATCGTCAACTACATAGAGCATTATGGCATCGTGCGAAAGGAAATCTCACCCGGTAAATATGAGCGGGTCAACCCTATGCATTCATGGAACTCGAATCACCGACTCAGTAATTTCTTTCTCTTTCAACTTCAGAGGCATTCAGACCATCATGCCAATGCTATTAAGCGTTATCAGGTGCTAAAGCACTATGAAGAATCTCCCCAACTGCCATCCGGTTATCCTGCCATGATTATGATGGCCTCCATTCCGCCACTCTGGTTTAAGTGGATGAATCCGAAGCTTCGCGAATGGGAAGAGGCTGTGTACCAGGCTGGGTAGCATATTGCATGTGTCTGGGTTCCAAGGCTCCGTCCGTTCGTTTTGCGTGGTTCTTGCGCTGAATATTGCCTACCATTCTGGTCACCCTGTCTCTCGAGAGCAGTCTCGGTAAAAAAGCACTCAGCTTATTGAAGAAGCCAGGTACTGCCACGGATTTCCCGCGCATCATGGCCTGGTAAGCGAAGAGCGCTACGGTTTCAGGTGTGGCTATATTGAATTTAATATTGGGGTCATCATTACCATTGGCTTTGGCAAAACCGGTCTTAGTCATGCCTGGACAGAGGACAGTAGCACTGAGGCCGGTCCCTTTCAGTTCGTTGGCCAGAGACTGTGTAAATGACAGCAGGTATGCTTTTGAGGCATGATAGGTAGACATTAATGGGCCTGGTACGAAAGCCGCGACAGAGGCATTGTTTAAGATTCTTCCACTTTTTCGCGACAGCATACCAGGGAGTAAAAGCTTTGTTAAGTGCGTGGTGGTAAGCATATGCACCTTGAGCATGGCCTCGTCCTTTTCCCAACAGGTTTCTTTGAAGTAGCCGAAATTGCCAAAACCGGCATTGTTGAATAGTATGGATACTATAAGGTCTTCTTCGGTAAGCCAGTCAAAGATTTGCCGGGCGGCATCATTGTCTGCCAGATTAATGGCCAGGCAGTTGATTGCACCGTTTCCCAGTTCGGCTAATTCATTTTTACGGGCTTCAAGGCCGTCCTTATTGATATCGATAAGCGCGAGGTCATAGCCATCTCTGAAGGCAATCTTCGCAAATTCAAAACCGATGCCATTAGCTCCACCGGTAATTAATGCCACATTTTTCATTTTACTTCAATAAGCCCAAATAATGGTCAAAGTTATCATTTTCCACGAAGTCGTGTAATAGAAATAAAAAAGCCCTCCTGATTAGGTCAGGAAGGCTTAGTCTAAATTGTTTGTTATTAGTTAAGGTAATTGTCTACAGAGGTATAAGGCAGGTCAAAGGCCTCAGCTACTGCTTCGTATACTACATCTCCTTTGATTACATTCAGTCCAAGTTCTAATTCCTTGTTATCCTTACAAGCTTGCTTCCAGCCTTTATTGGCTAGCTGAATGGCGTAAGGCAGTGTTGCGTTGGTCAGGGCAAGGGTTGAGGTGAAAGGTACAGCACCCGGCATGTTAGCCACACAATAGTGCAGTACATTATCAATTACAAAAGTAGGGTCCTGGTGAGTAGTAGGTTTACAGGTCTCGATACAACCTCCCTGATCTACCGCTACATCTACTAATACCGTTCCTGGTCTCATGTCTTTCAACATGTCTCTGGTGATCAGGTGTGGAGCCTTGGCTCCGGGGATCAACACAGCTCCAATAATCAGGTCCATGTTAGGGATCATCTCACGGATGTTGTACTCATTTGACATCATCGTGTTTACATTGGCAGACATAATGTCATCGAGCTCACGCAGTCTGTTCAGGTTGATGTCCATAATGGTGACATTGGCACCCAGACCAGCTGCCATTTTAGCTGCTTGTGTACCCACAATACCACCCCCGAGTACAAGTACTTTGGCAGGCAATACACCAGGTACTCCTCCCAGAAGTATACCAAGGCCGCCCAGAGGTTTTTCCAGATAGTTGGCGCCTTTCTGTGTTGCCATTCTACCTGCTACTTCCGACATAGGTACCAATAAAGGCAGGCTCCTGTCAGCCTTCTCAACCGTTTCGTAAGCCAGGCAAACTGACTTGTTTTCGATCATGGCTGTAGTCAGAGGTTCGTGCGAAGCAAAGTGGAAGTAGGTAAAGAGGAGCTGATCTTCCTTGATAAGCTTATATTCCGGCTCAATCGGTTCTTTCACCTTCATGATCATTTCAGCAATCGCATAAGTTTCTTCTATGGTGGGAAGAATTTTAGCACCAGCTGATTCATAAGATTCATCTGAAAAACCGCTGCCTAAACCTGCGGTTGACTGTACATAAACGGTGTGGCCTCTCTTGGTCAGTTCAGCAACACCAGAAGGAGTAGCTGCTACTCTGTTCTCGTTGTTTTTAATCTCTTTGGGTACGCCAATGATCATGATTCTCTGTGATTTAAAAATTCGCGAGCGCAAATATAGCAAGCGTTACAACAATCGTTTGCAATGGAAATAAAAAAATACGTTAGATAATTGGCTGGAAATGCTGTTTACCTCATTAAGGCTGAGCGAATTATGTTCGTTACTTAAAGATTTGGAAAAAATTTAATTTGGTAAAAGAATTAATATTGGAATTTTGTATTTATAAATCGTTTTATTATTTGATAAAATTTCTTGAAAGCATAGAATTCATGAGCTAAACCAAATTTGATTTGCCCTGAAAAATCACTACTTTTGTAGTCCATTGGAAGGATGGGGCTTATCATAACCAAAATTTAAAATATATGGGAGCTACTAAAACCGTTAAAAAAACTGAATTGAATGTGGCAGAAGTTCTGAATGATTTCAGACTGGCATGTGAAAGCCGTGAAGCGAGCCTTATGGGTCGCAAAGAGGTTTTCATGGGCAAAGCCAAGTTTGGTATATTCGGTGACGGTAAGGAAGTAGCTCAACTGGCCATGGCCAAAGTCTTTAAAAACGGAGACTTCAGGTCTGGTTATTACAGAGACCAAACCTTCATGCTGGCCATTGGTCAGCTTACCCTTCAGGAATACTTCGCGCAATTATATGCCCATACCGATATAGAGGCTGAACCTGCTTCAGGTGGTAGATCTATGAATGGCCATTTTGGCAACCGCTTGCTCGACAATGAGGGCAAATGGAAGTCACAGACGGCCATGAAAAATTCAAGTGCCGATATTTCTCCTACTGCTGGTCAGATGCCGAGATTAGTAGGGTTGGCATACGCTTCCAAGCTCTATCGTGAAAACCCGGATTTGAAAGGCTTTGAAGACTTCTCGATCAATGGCAATGAGGTTGCATTTGGCACTATCGGTAATGCGTCTACCTCTGAAGGACCTTTCTTCGAAGCGATTAATGCGGCAGGAGTTTTGCAGGTGCCCATGGTCATGTCTGTTTGGGATGATGACTATGGTATTTCCGTACCTAAAGAATATCATACCACCAAAGGCAGTATTTCTGAGTTTCTGGCCGGTATGCAGTTAACCAAAGGAAAAAAAGGCTATGAAGTTTTTACTGTGAGAGGTTGGGATTACCCCGCACTGGTAGAAACATTTGCCAAAGCCACGTCTATATCAAGAAAAGATCATATTCCTACTTTCATCCACGTTCAGGAAATGACGCAGCCTCAGGGACATTCTACTTCAGGTTCTCACGAGCGCTACAAGAGTAAAGACCGCTTACAATGGGAAGCAGATTTTGATTGTATTAAAAAACTCAGACAATACATTCTGGAGAATGAACTCGCCTCTGACGATGACCTGAAAGCCATAGAGAAAGATGCTCGCCTGGCGGCAAAATCTGCCAAAGAAGCAGCATGGAAAGCCTTTATAGCTGATATCAAAAAGGATCAGGAAGAAGCGGTGCTGAAACTTGAAGCCCTTGCTGAAAACTCTAATGAGGCAGCGAGCATTGCCCAGGTGATAGCCGAACTGAAGAAAACAATGAATCCGATTCGTCTGGATTCTATCAAGGCGATCAAAAAGGTATTAAGAATTACAAGAAACGAGAATTCCGATACCAGAAGACAACTGATTGACTGGTTGAATAAGACCCTTGAAGCTAATGCCGATCGCTATAGCTCGCATGTAACGAGTGAATCGGATGAGGCTGCTGTGAAGGTAAAAGAAATTAAAGCCGAGTTTTCTCCTGAGTCCCCTAAGGTAGATGGTAGAGAAGTACTTCAGGCCTGCTTTGATGCAGCGTTAAGTCGCGATCCCCGCGTGTTTGCCATTGGAGAAGATGTAGGGAAAATCGGAGATGTAAACCAGGCTTTTGCCGGATTACAAGACAAATACGGTGAACTTAGGGTAACAGATACCGGAATTCGTGAAAATACAATCATAGGGCAGGGGATAGGAGCAGCCTTGCGCGGCTTACGCCCTATTACCGAAATTCAGTACCTCGATTACCTGTTATATGCTTTACAGGTGTTGTCCGATGATCTGGCAACACTACAATACAGAACCAAAGGTGGTCAAAAGGCCCCGTTGATTATAAGAACACGCGGACACCGCCTGGAAGGCGTCTGGCATTCAGGCTCGCCTATAGGCATGATCCTGAACAGTCTCAGAGGAATCCATGTACTGGTGCCTAGGAATATGACACAGGCTGCCGGTTTTTACAACACCATGCTGAAGTCTGATGACCCCGCACTGATTATCGAGTGTTTGAATGGTTACCGTTTGAAAGAGCGAATTCCTGATAATGTAGGGGAGTTTACTGTACCATTAGGTGTGCCCGAAGTGATCAGACAAGGAACAGACGTTACGGTCGTTACTTATGGCTCTATGTGCCGTATTGTGGCCCAGGCAGCTGAAGAGTTGGAGGAAATAGGAATCTCTGTAGAGATCATTGATGTACAAACACTGTTACCTTTTGATGTTCACTCAAGTATAGTTGAGTCTTTGAAGAAGACCAACCGTGTGGTATTTGCAGATGAGGATGTACCCGGTGGGGCATCTGCTTACATGATGCAACAAGTGCTTGAAGAGCAGGAAGGCTATTACCACCTTGACTCGCAGCCTGTAACCATTGCAGCTAAAGAACACAGACCAGCCTATGCTTCAGATGGAGATTACTTCTCTAAGCCAAACCCTGAGACGGTTTTCGATAAGATTTATGGGTTGATGAGCGAAGCCGAACCGACTCGTTTCCCTGCGCTTTATTAATATTACAAAGAGCTGATAAAACAAAAATGGCCGGAGTATCAACTCCAGCCATTTTTGTTTTATGTCAATGCTCTTTTTAGCTTAACCCCCCACGTCAACGCGAATGTCCTGTAGGGTAAATTCCGGAGTTTCAACAATGTTACTTTTATTCAGGGCTCTGTCCTGTATCTGAAAAGACAGCTTAATCGTCTCAGCTCTGAAAACCGGTAGAAAACCAGAAGAGAGCATATCGTAAGTGATGGTACCTTCAATAGGGCGGTTAGTAGAGCGTATAAAGTCACAAGGCTCATCCTCAGCTGACAGGCAGGGGATACGACCATCAAAAGTCTCTGAATTACAGAAGGTTTGTTCGTTATCGCTGCCGGGAGGCCAGGCTCGTACATCAGATTCTACAAAAGTACCATCAGGCTGCTTTACCAGAAAATCGACAAAGATGTTAAATCTGTCTTCGTTGAACTCTACCCGCAACGTATCATTAAAGTCTTCATCCTGATTGTAGTCAAAAATAGCATCATCCGGCACTCCCTGAGGAGCTTCAATGATATAATCGATACAGGTAAATGGTGGGTCTTCCGGACGTTCACCAAATTCTACAATGGAATCATCCGGGTTTCTGACAAACTCGAATTCATTAAAGGGTTTGCCCGATTCTGCACCATCCAGACCAATATCTCCATCACCATCGGCAACATTGAAAGTAAGCTTGAGTGTGGTGGTTTCAATAGGTACACTGCCAATAAATATGGTAGTAACCTCAAAGGCGATATCATTGAAACTGATAACCGGTGCATCCGGCAAATCCGGAGGACGATTACAACCAAGCAAGCCAAAGACCAGTGTCAAAGCTGCCAGAGAATAATATTTAGCGTGATTCAGTCTCATCTGTTTATGAAAATCAATACAATTATAGCAATATTTGCCCTATCTGTATGGGGCTGTTTTATTAACGAATGGAAATTTTTAAAAGTTTATACCAACGTGTTTTTTCTCTGACTCCAGAGACATTCGAACCGCTGGCCCTGGAGCTTTTCAACTTCCAGTATACCCATAACACCACGTATAAGGCTTATGTTGACAATTTAACGGTAAAACCGCAATTGGTCACAAAAATGACCCAAATCCCCTTTTTACCCATTGAACTATTTAAAAGACACGAGATCAAGACGGGTAGTTGGAATAGCGAGTCGGTTTTTGAGAGTAGTGGCACCACAGGTGCTATTACCAGTAAGCATCATGTTTTTAGTGGCAACCAATACTTACACAACTGTCAACTGATTTTCGAGCAGTTTTATGGCAAAGTATCGGATTATACTGTGCTGGCACTGCTTCCCTCATACCTCGAAAGAGAAAATTCCAGTCTGGTATACATGGCGAGAGACTTTATCTGTAAGTCCAATGATGCGCGTTCAGATTTTTTCCTTAACGATCAGGCAGGTTTGGCTCAGTTGCTGACTAGGCTGCAGAAGGAAGGAAAACCTACACTTTTGCTCGGGGTGACCTTTGGTCTGCTTGATCTGGCTGAGAGCTTCAATTTAGCCCTCGATAATGTCATCATCATGGAAACAGGGGGGATGAAAGGAAGGAGAAAGGAAATGCTCAGATCAGAGGTGCACGAAGTTTTGACTTATGCCCTTGGTGTCAATTCGATCCATTCTGAGTATGGTATGACTGAGTTGTTTTCGCAAGCCTACTCCAAAGGGCAGGGTATTTTTACTCCAGGGAGTACTATGAGGGTACTTACCAGGGATATTAACGACCCTCTGCATATATCAGTCAGACTGAGAAGTGGAGGATTGAATATTGTTGATTTGGCCAATATACACAGCTGCTGTTTTATCGAAACCAAAGATATTGGTAAAGTGTATGAAAATGGTGATTTTGAAGTATTGGGCCGAATGGATAACTCCGATATTCGCGGATGTAATCTCATGGTAGTCTAAAATAATATTTGAAACACCACGTTTTCTGAAAGATTATTTAGGCTTTCCCGGCTGAGCCAATACTAATTTTTCTAACTTTAGCCTTCGAATTGAGAAAAAACATGAAAAAAGTAAAAATTCTCGCTCTACTCTTAGGAATTGGCTTTCTGGCATTATCATCTTGTGCTCAAAGGCCATGTCCGGCTTACACCAAAGCAGATTTTGAATACCAGAAAGACAAGACTGAGCACAAGGCCAAGCCTTAAGTCCTAAATAGTGATTGTTCACAGAGTCCGAGTCTGAGTTAGAAAGTTAGCTGGAAAGGCTTGTGAAGTTTCAAAAAGCACAGCCTGTCTGCCGACATAGGCAGGTTTCCTGTTGGAAATGAGCATTTTTGAATCAAGCGTAACACAGCCAGGGGACTTTATAGACAGACTTTAAATAAGGTATTTTTTCACATCCTCTGCATTAATTTCATCACCGCACATGATAACAAGTCGCTCGGTAACGTTGCGCAATTCCCTGATATTACCCGACCAATCGTAAGCTTGTAAGGCTTCAATAGCACTTTCGTTTACCTCCTTCTTTTTAGTACCGTATTCATTGGCAATGTCTTGTAGAAATTTGTCTACTAACAGTGGTATATCCTCCTTGCGATCTTTCAGGGCAGGTACCTGAATTAGAATTACACCCAGTCGGTGGTACAGGTCTTCTCTGAAGCGACTTTCTTCAATTTCCTTCTTAAGGTCTTTATTTGTAGCAGCAAGCACTCTTACATTCACATTGATGTCCTTATCACCACCCACACGGTTGATGCGGTGCTCCTGTAGTGCACGAAGTACCTTTGCCTGGGCAGAGAGGCTCATGTCACCAATCTCATCAAGAAAGAGCGTACCCTCATTGGCCTGCTCAAACTTACCGATGCGCTGCTTGTGAGCGGAGGTAAAGGCTCCTTTCTCATGGCCAAAGAGCTCACTTTCTATCAGCTCTGCGGGAATGGCCGCACAATTCACCTCAATAAAAGGTGCTTTGGCCCGGTTGCTTCGCTCATGAATCCCGTGAGCCACCAACTCCTTACCAGTGCCATTGGGGCCGGTAATTAATACACGTGCATCGGTAGGGCCTACCTTGTCCATCATTTCTTTTACCTCCAGCAGAGATTCAGTTTGACCCACCATCTCATACTTCTTCGAAAGCTGCTTCTTAAGCACCTTTGTTTCGGTGACCAACGAAGACTTTTCCAGGGCATTTTTTACCGTCAACAAGAGCCTGTTCAAATCCGGTGGTTTGGGTACAAAATCAAATGCACCCATTTTGGTAGCATCCACCGCAGTTTCAATGGTGCCATGGGCCGAGATCATGATAAACTGTGTATCAATCCCCGCCATTTGTACGCGTTCCAATAGCTCAATACCATCCATTTTGGGCATGCGTACATCGCAGAGGGCGATGTCATATTTATCAGCAATCAGCTTATGCAAGCCTTCCTCACCATCTTTGGCCTCTTCAATGGTGTATTTCTCGTATTCAAGAATTTCTCTTAAAGTGCTTCTGATACTTTGTTCGTCATCGATGATTAGAATGCGGGGCATAGACTGATAATTAGGTTATGAGTGAATGGGTTATTGGCACATGTCCAAAGAGTTTCGAAAATAAGGGATAATGACGAAACAGCGGAGGAATGCCCTGTTTTTTAGAGCTTAAACTATTCCAGAAAGAAAAAAAGATACAAGCCGATAAGCCGGGTTCTGTATCATGACAAAATCGTCATGACCCTTATCATTTATCTGGCCCTGCCGTTACCGACACGATCTAGCTGCCTACCCTCCCACATCGGGCGGGAACCCTCAAAAGCGAGTGTACGTGGCATTTCACCGCATAGAGTTTACCTGATTTCACTACAGCATTACCTGTACATTCTTTCTGTTGCACTTGTCCTACGCTGACGTTTTAGTCAGTGTGACGGCCGTTAACCGCTATGCTTCCCTATGGTGCCCGGACTTTCCTCTCCTGACGATTAATGTCAGGAGCGATAAGGTGGCTTGTATCAGTGGCAAAGGTACTATAATCTGACTTAGACAGTTCAATCTTCCATAAGATGTTTAACAGGGTTTTGACGAACAACAAGCAACACCTGCCGGGAAATGGTAGCAAAGCAAATAGCACCAAATGCCAGAAAGGCGCCAAGAAAGTATAATGGATCTAGCTTGATGCTGTAGGCGAATGTGTCGAGCCAACTTCTTAGTGCCAGATAACTTACCGGAATGGCCAGGGCCGCTGCGACTACGAGCAGCAGAAAGTACTCCTGCGTAAGTAGTCGGAGCAGTGAGAGTGGGTTGGCACCAATGACCTTTCTGATGCTGATTTCTTTCAATCGTCTTTTTGTATTGAAGCTAATCAATCCATAGAGACCCAGGCAGGCGAGGAATACAGCAAGGGCAGAGAAGTATGAAATCTGCGAGCTCAGTTGTTGATCTGTACGGTAGAGTCCTTCAATCTGGTCATTCATAAATTTTATATCCAACGGAAGTCCCTGAGTTACTTCATTCCATACTTGTTCTATGGTGGCTACTTTTTCTGATAAATTGCCTTTTGAAACCCTTATGGTAATATTATCCAGGTCGATAAATGGCATGATCAGCACCATGGGTGAAATTTCCTGATGTAATGATGAGAAGTGAAAGTCTTCCATAACTCCAATGATGCGTCTGGGACCATTGTTTGAGAAAAACAGTACCTCTTTGCCAACGGGGTCTTCCAGTTCCAACAGGTCAGCTGTGGCTTGATTGATGACAATGGAGTTGGTCAGGTCTGCCGGTAAGTCAGGTGAAAAAAAGCGCCCTGACTTCATGGATCCCCCTATTGTTTCGAGATAGCCGAGCCCCACCTGGTTGCCCACCACCTGTTTGGCCTGAGCAGCAGTCTGTCCGGCAAGCTGAACCATATTTACAGGCCAGGGATCTCCGATAAGTCTTTCATTTCTGGTTACCTGTACAATGTTGGCATTCTGCTCTAAAGCACTTTTAAGGGTACTGTAGTGCCGGTTCATGTCTTCTGGTAATATCCGTACCGTGAGCACGCTCTCCTTGTCAATGCCGAGATTTTGCTGCGAAATAAAGTGTAGCTGATCTTTGATTACCAGTGCCGCTGAAATCAAACCCAGCGTAATACAGAATTGTATGGATACCAGGGCTCTTCTGGTGAGGTTACCACCCTTAAAGTTTTTAAGCTTGTTTTTAATGGCACTGGCAGTGGGCATTTTGGAAAAGAGTAGTGCCGGATAAGTACTTATCAGTAAGGCAAAGCCAATGCTGGCCACAAAAACCTGTGGCAAGAGGCGAAGCGCCTGAGGGAATTCATAACTCATGCCCCAATCTGCCAGCAGTGGCAAGTCTTTCGCAACCCAAATAAGAAAGTAAGCGAAGGCAAGACTGGCTGTGGTAATCATAAGCGCATCCGTAAATAGCTGCCACCTGATAGAATGATTATTTGCCCCCATCACCTTTCTGATGCCCATTTCTTTTCCCCTTTGCAGTGAAAGGGAGGCAGATAGATTGGCATAGTTAAAACCTGAGATAGCCAGAATAAGTACTGCGATGATGGTAAGGATATACACCGAAAATTGACTACCACTTCGCAAACCGCTGTTCAGGTCATCAGGAAAACGCGAGGAACCGAGATAGATGTCGTGCAAAGGTTGTAAATGAGCTGTAATCTGCATGCCACCGGGACCAAATTGGGCTGCGATAAGCTGATTCGTTTGATCGGTTAGGTCGGGAATATCCGTGTCGGGAGCTACCAGGGCATAGGTGAGAAAACCCGCCCAGCTCCAACTGGTGAGGTCTGAAGCATAGTCTGCCGGTACCTGGTAGGTGCTGAATGAAATCAGGAAATCGAAGTCGAGGTGAGAGTTATCAGGTAAGGGTGCCAAAATCCCGGTCACCCTCAGGGGGTGGTCCCCGTTGAAAGTGAGTAGTTTTCCGATGGGCTTTGATGATTTGAAATATTTGAGCGCCATTGCTTCGGTAATCAGAATGGAGTTGGGTTCATCGAGCGCCCGGGATGGATCACCTGCCAGTAGCTCATAAGGAAGCACCTCTAAGAAAAGCGAGTCGGCATAGTAACCCTTGTCCTCATAAAAGCTGGCGTCACCGTGGGTCAGATGAGCACGCATGGTATAGCGCATGCGTGTTGTTTTCTGATAAGCCGGTATAGATTTTTGAAATTCTCTCGCAAAGGCAGGAGAGGAGTTTGCCAGGGAAAAGACATTGCCCTGCTCGTCTGTATATATATTATTGATGCGGAGCACACGTTCGCTTTGCTCGAAAAACCGGTCGTAGGAAAGCTCTTTTTGAATAAAGAATGAGATAATCAGTGTAACCGCCAGGCCCAGTGACAATCCGCAGAGATTTATAAAGGCATAGTGTTTGTGTCGCTGCAAAAATCTGTAAGAATGAATCAGATTGTTGCGTAAAGTGTGCAAAGCGGCAGCTTTTCCTGAGCCGGACTTGTTCTTTAAGGTATACCTGTTCATAAGCCGGACCACGTCCATCCAATAAGCCGTTTGGGCTCGGAAGGGCCCTTTGTCCCTAAGATTCTCATAAAAGCGTTCCTCCAGGTCTCCATCAATTGATTCTTTCAAATCAGCACTGCAGTACCAGTGAAAGAATTTTCTGGCCAAACGGGGTGGTTTTCTATCTTGTGATTTCATATAGTTAATTTTTACCCATTTGTAAAACAAAACGAAAAACTGCCAATATGGTTGGAGCTATTTGAGGGATGCTCTGATTTTAGGTTTTGGTCCAAAAATCTTGTCGGTAGATTCCTATGTCTTGTTGGTTAAAAAAGGGCTTTTATCGGATAAATAAATTTTCTCTCCTTTCTCTGCTCACCTCTTGCCACCTTTGAATATACCAAAAGGGCAAAAGCAGGAAAGTGGGAATTACTTGAGCCCTTTCTATTCAGAAGGAAGAATAACTACAGAAACCTTGTCAGCGAACAGGTATCAACAAAGAAATTCAAAATCTTCCTTCCTTATGTCCGGGGGGCTCAAATGTGATCCCTTCGGACTTCCTCAAACTCTGGGGAAACCAAATGGAATACAATTAGCATACAGACATAAAAAATTTCGCTTTTAATAAAGTTGAATTGTTAAAGAGTGGGAGTGTCGGCCGCCAGTGTTTTTAGACTATGATGGTCTCTATAATTTCTGAAATAGTCATCTGCACTGGTGGCAATCCCAAAAATAATTAATCAGCCAATTTTCTGAAGAAAGTCAATGGACTATGCGACAGCCATGGGGTTCCTTCTTATGCCTAACCTTTAATTGACTGATGAATGAGGCCATGGCTATTGTTTCGATCTGTGTAGTGCGGATTGAAGCAAGAGCCAGCGGCCAGACAAGTTCTTTGAAATCCCGGGGCTTTTTAAACCCGGATGATGCAATAGAAATCGTGATGAAGGCATAAATCACAAAGAATCAGGAAGTTTGGCATTGATGGCATAGCACCGCTATGGTGAGAGGCCAAACGAAGCTTAGCGACTGATTCAAAGTAAGTTATGCCTGGAATAGAAAGTCTATTGCATTATTCGGGTTAAATTATACTATGGTGTAGCTACCTGAAGATATTAATGCAAACCTTGTTACACCTTACTGGGAGTTAAATCCCATTCATTAAACTAACATTCCTTCGCAAAGCGAAATGGTCGCTAGTCGAGCATCAGCTCATCTAGTTGTTGATTCAGAACCTGCTGGATCCTTCTGTTTTCCTTTGAATAATCTGTGTAAAAAACACCGCCTATCATGTCAAAATAGGTTTCCAAAAAGCGTTCCCTCTCTGGATTTTGCTGATGAAAGAGATTAGGGAAGCGTTTTTTCAGGAAGGCCCTCTGTCGGGTCCAGAGCAATTCTTCAAGCAGCTGATATTCCTCGCTGTCTGAAAAGCAATGGGCCTTTGGGCTATGGTGTTTTTCTGTCTGATCGGGGTTGACAAGGGACTTGAAACGTTTCTCATATTCGTAAAAGTCCTCCTCATAGTTATCCATTCTCACTAAAACACATGGTAAACTCATGGGGTTACCCTCACGATCAGCATCTGATACGATTCCGGTCATTACGGCCCTGTCTCTGTGCCCCTGGCTGGTATCTATCATCAACCGGGCTTCCTGGCGGGTTTGTTTTTTGTGTGACCTCGCCATTTCTATGTACTCGAGAGCTATGTGCAAGTTGCTATGACTTTCCTCTGCCAGGCCGTTATATTGATAAACACTGTCTGGCTCATCGGCATGAACCTTCTTAAGTGTGGCTACGGCCAGCTGATCTATTTCCAGTGTGAACCGGATCAGTCGGTAGGATTCATTGAGATGCCTGTGATACGCGTATACATGATACTTTCCCTGATAGGCGCTGGCCTCTATTTGTTTTTGAAGACTGGATTTAATCGAATTAGGGTTATCAAAACTCAGGATTGAATGATCTCTGTGATTGAGGTAAAGTCTCAGGTCAATAGGGATATGATTCAGGTGTTTGAACTCATCATAAGTCAGCGCATACCTTCCGTGATACTCCTTAGGTAAATGGTCCATGGGTACTACAATTTCCGTGAGCATATCGCCCGGATCGTTCACGAAATTGATAAAACCGGCCGAACCCATTGCCAGGAAATAAAGGTTTCCTGGATAAGCATTTCCTGTAGACTGAAGCATCATCACCTTATGACGATCACCGGAGTCGAATTCAATCCAGAACCGGTCGTTGTGAAACTTCATTTCACCCATAAACACGATTTCTGAATAATCACCTTCTTTAAGCACCCTTTTTACAATAATCGCCTGCTTCAAAGGATGGAAGTCGAAAGACCAATAGAAAACCCTGATGGTATTGTTGTCATTGGACTGTCGGGAGAGAGAAACCCATTTTCTGATTTTCAGGGCTTTTAAATAGCTGTCGTATTTCGTGCGACCTCTTTTACGAAGATAGTCTTTGATCCAGCCGTTGAGATTCTCTGCCGGCCGCGGATCATACATGTTTTCGGCATTCTCTATAAGATAGCGATAGTAAATCATAAGTGACTTCTCAAATGATTCTGCACCTGGTACCAGGTTTTCGAAATCTCTGATTTTACCCCATGTCTTGTCATCCAGATCGCTAATCTCTTTGGTCGACTCGTTATCACGCCACATAATTATCGGGCAGATGCCAAGTTCTCCTTCATGGGTGATGGTGACCATACCACGAATGAGATTGACCCGGCCATCAAGAATTTGGTCAAAGCGACCGTTTACTTCATAATGCCAAAGCGTGCCTTCCAGATCTCCTTTGATGGTGATGCTGCGGTTGTTTTTTCGGGAATCAACATCACAATAGGTAAGCCTGCCTTTTTTGCTCATCAAATGATAGATGTGCAACTCTTTTTTAAAGTCAATTTCCAGAAAGGAGCGAAATACCGCACCATGCCTGATACTATATACAGTCCAGAGTCCTTTAAGGGATTCTTCAGGTAGTTGCTCTTTCGATCGCTCTATTTTGTATTGTCGAAAGTGTTTTCTGAAGGCACGACCTTCTGGTTTATAAAAGACATTATAGTTTTTCCAGCTTACTTGTTTGGATGCTTCAGTCCCTTCATAGATTTCGACCAGGGTTACGATTTGCCTGGCCACTTCCAGAGAACAAAGCTTAGACTGTTGAAAAGCCCCCTTGATTTTATCTGCCCCGGTATCGGCTCTTAAGAGTTTACTGAGGGCTTCAGATATAGCGTCATACCATTCCAAACCACGTCTGGTCTGATATTTGTCTGATAAGAAGTTATTAAAGGGTACCGAGCTCAGAAGACGTTTCAGGTTCGGATGCCCCAGGTAAATTTTTTCCTTCGTTCTCATATTTATTCCTCTTTTGCATTCGGGAATCGTTCCGTTACGTTCCGCGACTGCAGCCTCACTAATATTATATGCTGATATGTATTAGTACCGGAAAAACTGAAAAGTCGTCACTTACACGCAAAAAAGTGCATTTTTTATTTCAGTCCTGAAAATAATCAAAAAGAACCGTTCCGTTTAGTTCCCTTTACAGCAGCTGGGTGGCGTTTGTAGCATCTTTGTTATGTAATAAATATTCAACCCGCTTGTAGGAGTTGAGTAAGGTCAGGAAGGAGTCGCACCGGAATGACCTGAATGCGACCTACGAATACGAGCCTTAAAACCAAAATAGTATGAAAAAGGTTAGGCTAATTTTCGTGGGCATAATGCTCGCAGTTTTGTGTGTAGGTTTCACTTCTTGTAGTGATGTAAGTGAAGATATAAATCCAACCCTGATAGAATCAGTGGATGTGGATGCAACGGATATAGATGTAAAAAGTGAAGACCCTGAGAACGATGACGATCCAGATAATGGAACTACGGGTACAGGTGGATAAAATTCACATATGAATACCAAGGCTATTCCCGTGATTCAGGAGTAGCCTTCATCCATTTAAGGGGTACATTCTATTATTTTAATTCCTAAAAGTTTATGTTCGTATATCTTGAAAGCCTCAGTCAGAATTTCCGAAGTCATACATCTACTAACTCTGCTTGTCCTAACTTTGCTTTTTAGTGCATCTTGTTCAAACACTAACCCGATTGATCATGATAATTCAGAGAATGAAACCTTACAAGAAATACTCGATGTTGCGGTTGAACTTATGCTAGATTCTCAGTATGATTCTGCCATGATCCACTTGAACCTCTTGGATTCGCTTGCGAGATTCTATAAGAACAAACCGAAAGAGTCAAGTGTCCAATCAAACTATGGTTGGATTTCAAGAAGAATTGGAAATCTCGACTCAGCAATGGTTTTTTATGACAAAGCGATCAGCATTGATAGAGAAATTGGGGATACCCTCTCATTGATAAGTAATCTTAACTCACTGGCAAGAATAGTTAGAGATCAAGCCCGATATAGCGAATCAGCGATAATTCATGAACGAGCTTTTGATTTGTCTTTGAAAGTAGGGGATAGCATAAGCATGGCTTCGACTTCCAACAACTTGGGTAATGTCTACTTGGAACTTTTGGAATATGAAAAAGCTCTTTCCTATTACGATTTGGCATTGAAAGTCTGGGAGTCCAAAAATAGAATGTCCAGTTACTCGATAGCCCTTCATAACAAAGGAGATGTTCTTCGAGGAATGGGAGAGTTTAAAGATGCTTTAAAGAAATATAAAGATGCGTTAAGGATTAAGAGAGATTTAAATCGATCTAGTTCTGCTGCTTACAGTTTGACGGGACTGGGGAGAACTTATATACTACTTGATAGTATCGATGAGGCAGAAGAAGTCCTTAAAGAGGCCCTGGAAATCCGAAGTAAATCGAGAAACAAATCCAGCTATGCAGAATCACTTCTGATTCTCTCCAGGGTCTCGGCAGCCAAAAAGCAATACCGCAAGGCCGAATCCCAATTAAAGGAAGTAGAGCAAATTGCCACAGATTACAATAAAGCAGACCTGCTGCGTGATGCCTTTGAAGATCAAAGGGCACTGTATAAAGCCTGGGGCAAGTTGGCCAAATTAGCTGTGGTAGATGAGTCCTACGATATAATGACCGATAGCCTCTACAGAGAAGAGAAGCTCAAAGTACAAGAAGCCCAGTCTGCTGCCAGTCTGCAGCGTGAGCAACAGAAAACCCTGTTGGCTGAGCAGAATGTTCAGTTAACCAGCTTAGAGCTTCAGGCAACGACTCAGAGGTCAGAGTTTCGCTTGATTTTAATCATTATTGCTATGCTCGGCATAGTCGTAATTGCCTGGCAGCTGTTGCAGATCAGAAAACGCAATGCTGCCCTGATTACGCTCAATTCCCGCATCAAACTGATTACCGATAACGCCTTTCACAGCCAGAAGAACGCCCTGGGGTTGATCTCAGCACTACTGCGCTCCAAGGCCAGGCAGTCTCAGCATGAGAAAGAACTGGAGGTATTGAAGGATGTAGAAAGTAAAATTGAAGCCCTGGGTGGTGTGGCCAAATCTCTGTTTCAAAGAAGAATTGAGGACAATACTGCGGTGGCGGCCAGGGTGCGGCTTAAGAGCTACCTGGAAGAGCTGGTGGATGATACTTTCTCCTCCGTAGCCAGCCGGGCAGAGCTGGATTTGTCGGTAGATGATATTGAAACCACTTCCACAGAAGCCCTGAATATCGGGCTTATCACGAACGAAGCGGTGACCAACTTCTCCAAGTACGCTGAATCGGCCGGTGCTGATACCTTGCTGATTAGAATCAACAAAGAAGGAGAAAGGCTACACCTGAACTTTACCGACAATGGTCCGGGTTTTCCTGAAGATTTTGAGTTCCACAGCAGTACTGGCTTTGGCATGCAGATGATGGCCAACCTGGTAGAAGATATGGATGGCAAGATTGCTGTTAAGCGAGAGGACGACCTGACGCTCATCGAAGTGGAGATTCCTCTGAAGGCTTAGTTTGATAATTGGTTGGCGGGGTTAGTGCTTAATTAGTTATTTTGCATTGTTACTTGATGATGACACTCTGCCGGAGTGAACCTTTTACCTATGACTGCCCCCGTGAAACTGATGATTCTGGAAGATAAGCGCTTTTTAGCCGAAGATTTGGTTGATCGCTTGTCTGATTATGAATTAATGGGACCCTTTGCCAGTGGAGAGGAGGCATTGGAGGCTGCCGAAGATGAATTACCTACAGTGGGTGTCTTCGATATAGAGTTGAAAGGAGAACTCAACGGGATAGATGTCGCAGAAAGAATCAATAAGACCAAGGTCATCCCCATTATTTACCTTACTAAAATTCAGGACGATCAAAGTATTTTTGAAAGGATTTCGTCCGCAGAATTCCCGGTGTTTTTTGTTTCCAAACCGGTTTCGAATACTGAGCTGAAAATTAATCTGAACAACGCCTTCAAAGCCCTGGAGAATCTTTCAGGAAATGAGCTACCAGAAGAAGAGGGTTCTCCTATGGATGTACTAAGCGATCGTGTCTTGCTACGCAGTAATACCGGGGTGCAATCCGTGGATATAAAGGACCTGGTTTTTCTGGAGGCAGATGGAGATACTACGAAGGTATATGCTGCTACCCAGGCGCATCCGATTGTTGTGAGTACCCACCTCAAAGGCTTTATGGAAAAGCTTTCGGCCATGTCAAAAGATATGCTCAGGGTCAGCCGTTCCAATGCGGTGAACATCCGTAAGATCATCGAGATTAAAGATGATTTCAGAAACCTATCTGCCAAGAAAACGCTGATTTTGAAAGATACGGATGAAACCGTAAGTCTTAGTCCTATCTATAAGAAAGAGCTGATGGCCAGGTTTAAGATGATATAAAAAGAGCCCCGGACCTTTTGCCAGGGGCTTAATCCAACCAAATTAAAAAACAGAGAACTATCCCCTGTATTCTATTGGCTTTTAGATAGACCAGGCCGGCTGGGGTTTAATCGAACTGAATGAAACTCAATAATAAAACAAATGGAATTTGCTCCCGTTTTTGTTGATTTCGAAAGCGGGAGCCGGCAGTCGAAAGCCATCCAAAATAAAGAGAAGGGTCTTCAGCCATCTTTTGTCAGTTTTGATATAGGAGAGGTCAAAGTCGAGGCCGAGGTAGTACTGTCTGTAATTCTCAAAGCCCGCCAGTTCATTTTGTCCATCACGAGCGAAAACCATGTTTTGTGCACCATAGCCCATGCCGAGATTAAGCCATTTGGGGAAATTGGATTGTTTGGCAAAGGCATAAATGTTAAACGAAAACCAATAGCTCTGACCATTGTAATCTTTAAGTATTTCTTCTGCCAGGCCATTGCCTAAAACCTCGGGCCTCAGGCTGGCAAGTGAGGTTTGATGAAAGGAGAATTTGGGCTTAATCCGTTGTTCTTTCCAGAGCAGGTATTGGCCCAGGAAAAAACCCGAACCTGCAGCATTGGCAATCATATCTCCATAGGAAAAGCCAAACTCCGGAGAAAAACCATCGAGGATTTCCACGGGCAACAATAGACCGACACCAATGGCGCTACTCCAGAAGGCAGATTTCTTTTCTTCCAAGCCGGCCTTGGTCAGAAATCCGTCTGTGACACGGGAGAATTGATAAGTGGAATAGAAATGGCCGACTTTGTCGACCTGCTTCCACTGAGGGTTGTCATTAAAAAAACGGAAGTGACTCAGGCCCTGCTCAGAATACCAGGCCTGACTGAGGGCAAACAAAGTAATGCCATAGCCAACACCTCCATAAACAAGCATTTTATTCAACCGCTTATTGCGCAGAGAATCGGTTTGCGCCTGAAGGCAGGGGTTTACCAAAACGGTTATAAGAAGGAGAGTTACCAATTTTCGCATCCTGCTTCAAAGAAAGGCATTTGTGCGAGAAGGTTTGATTCCTCATCTAAGTTTTATGTCGGATTCTATCCTTAGCCAGGGTTGAGTGCTGCTTTGTAAGTATCGATGGCTCGCAGGCGTGCAAATTTATGTTCTACCATAGGCTGAGGGTAGTCTTCAGTACCATATTCTGGAATCCACTTTTTGATATAGATTAGTTGCGGATCAAATTTTTCAGTTTGGGATTGAGGATTGAAAACCCTGAAATAGGGTTGGGCATCGGTGCCTGTACCTGCGGCCCACTGCCAGCCACCATTGTTCGAGGCCAGGTCAAAGTCCAGTAGTTTGGTGGCAAAGTAGGCTTCACCCCAGCGCCAGTCTATCAACAGGTGTTTGGTCAGAAAGCTGGCAACAATCATGCGTACCCTGTTATGCATAAAACCTGTTTGATTCAGCTCTCGCATACCTGCGTCTACAATGGGATAACCGGTCATGCCCTCGCACCATTTCTCAAAATCCTCTTCGTCATGCCGCCAGGGAATATGATCGTATTGTGGCTTGAATGCCCTTTCTGCTACATGTGGATTGTTGGCCAGTATCATGGCGTAGAAATCTCTCCAGATCAGCTCGTTCAGGTAGGTCCAGTTGAGTTTTTTAGTTTTTTCTGCCAGCTGACGAATGCTTATGGTCCCAAATCTGAGATGGATACCCAATCTGGAGGTGGCATCCAGGGCAGGAAAGTCTCTCTGTTGATGGTATTTGCGAATGAGCTCTTCATCAACCTGAAGAGCCGGGATGGCGATGGGTGAAGGTTTAAAACCCATTGGGGTCAGGCTATGGATCTGCTCTGCTTGCCATTGATGCCAATTGGCGGCCTTAGCATGATCAGGTAAAATTTGAGGTTTATTTGCTTCGTATTTGGCCCGCCATACTTTGCTGTAGGGGGTAAAAACTTTGTAAAAGCTGCCCGTACCGGAAACGATCTCTTCTTTCTCGAAGATTACATGATCTTTGAAAGTGTAAAAGCCAATGTCTTTTTCGGAAAGAAATGCCTCGATTTCCTGGTCCCTTTGGTTGGCATAGGGCTCATAATCACGATTAGTATAGACTGAGGCAATCTCGTATTCACTACTGAGTGATTTATAAGCTTCGAGCGGAGTGCAGTAGAAGGTTTTAATCCCCGACCCCTTTGCCTGAAGCTGGTTATTCAGAGAAATCAGTGTTTCATGGATAAACTGAACCCGGGCATCTTTTTTATCCTCCAGCTTGTCCAAAATGTTCCTGTCAAAAATAAAGATGGGTAGCACAGGCAAACCTTCTTTCAAAGCATAATACAATGCGGTATTGTCAGTCAGGCGCAGGTCTCTTCTGAACCAGAAAATAGAAATCTTAGTCATACTTCATGATCGCTCAGAAGGATAACCCAAAGCAGGTGGATTAGTTTGACCCTGATGGGGGAGTGGTCGTGGGAGTGTTTTGTTTTCTGCGCTTTTTGCGGTTTCGGTTCACTCCTCCAAAAAACTCTTTGAGGCTGTTGAAACTGGTGGTTTGGGTTACACTTGCCCCGGTAGTGGTGCTGGTTGTGCCTTGTGAGATCAGCGACTGGGTAAAATCATAGTTGTTACGGGAGTATACTTTTACTTTGTACCTGCCATCCGGAGTCAATAGATATTCTGCTGTCCAGTCACCGGCAATGCTGTTTACATCCACCAGGTTGGTGACGCCTCCTTCTCGCGTTACGCGCAGTCTTCCTCCCAAAAAGGTATAGGAAAGCCTCAGCTGAAATGTGTTGAAAGCCTCTTCCGTCAGGTCGGCCAGGTCAAGGTCTATTTCCAGGTTTTCGTCCAGTTGTGCTGCCAGCTGACTAAATTGATTGGAGAGCAACTGACTTACATTTTGAGAAGCGGTGCGCCCCCCGATATTGACGATGCCTTCTTCACTGAATCGGTTGAATACAATCAGACTCAATACCTGCCTGTTAAGCTCCTGCTCATCACTCTGAATTTTATTCTTAAAGGCATTGAGTGCAGTTTGTAGCTGAAAATCCTGGGTATTGACCTCACTGAAATCTATATCGAAGGCAATTTTAGGAGAAAGCAGAGCTCCCTGCAGGTTGAGCTTTACCTTGGTGGGGTATCGCCTGCTGACCCCTCCCGAGCTGTTGTCAATAAGCCCGGCAGTGGTAAGTATCGGGTCTAGCGATGTGATTTGCCTTTTAGATGCATTGATGTCCATAACCCCTTCGTAAGGGTCACCATACCAGGTAATACGGCTGGGCTGTTCAATGTCAAATTCCTTGGTAATGATATTATAGAGAGAGAAGTTGTACGAACCCTGTACAATATCAAGTCCTCCGGACATGTTGAACTCTCCCTGTGAATCGATCTGCAACCTCAACTGTCCGTTACCCCGGCCGCGGATGATATCTCCGGTTTTCGCATCTATAATGATCTCTGTATAGGCATCAGGGGTTACTTCTATGTCGAGATCAAGGTTAAGCCCTTCAATCTTAATTTTGTCTACCTCATCTTCAATTGCTGCCTTAACCTCGGTGGTATCCGTCCGGTCTATGAATTTGATAAAACTGTTATTGTTCGTTTCATTGCCCTTGCTTATAGGGATGTAAACCTTTGTATTAGGCTGGGTAGAGGCATTGGCTGAGATACTCAAATTGTTTGCAGCTCCTGTAATATCCACAGTGCCTGATGCATAGGCCTCGCCATAATAAAGTACCTCTTCGGAAAAGGGGATATTTAATACCTGGAATTGATTTAAATCGCCATCCAGATCGAGTACGAAATTTTTGAAATAGTTGTGTTGAATTGAGCCATTGAAATCTGCCTTGTTATCCTGATTGTCAGCAAAAAGTATATTACTCAGTTTGATGTTGTTTTCTTCAAATTCAAAATCTCCATCAAACAGATAGTTGGTATTCAGGTAGTTGACTTTAATACCAGCCTCCTCGATAAAGCCTTTTCCTTCCAATACCGGTTTTTTGAGCTTGCCTTTCACACTTAGTCTGCCATCAAGTGTACCTCCAATTTCAGTGAAATAGTCTTCTATATAAGGCTCGGCAATTTTCAGGTTGGCATCATTGAATACAAGGTCAAGGTCTAGCTGATTGCTCTTATTTGAAGGGAAAAAGTCACCGTTGAGGGTGATGATCTCCTTACCCAGCCTGTTGACTGTGAAATCGAGGTCAAATTTTCGGCTCAGATCTTTCCAGGCCAGTTCACCATTAATGTCACCAACCAGGAAGTTGTTGATTCTGAAATCGTCAATTTTCAAATCACCAAAGAAAAGCGGATTGTAATAGATGTTTTGTGCATTCAGGGTGCCGTTAATCTTCCCCGTGTATTCTTTTAATGTGATAGGGTTGAAATTCTGGACCTCTACCTCCCGGAATTTCACCTGGAGTGTTTTTGCAGTGTCTTTCAACACAGAGATTTCTCCATCAAAATTGATGGATTGGTTGTTGTTATAGATATCCAGGTTCTCAATAGTGATTTTCTCTTCTCCAAAGACTACAATGTTATCCTCAGCAATCTGCCAGGTCTCGTTAAGGGCCAGAATATTCGAGGCATCGAATCTCATTTCAGTGCGATCGGGGTAAAAATCCAGATCAGCTCCTATTTCAGCATAGTTGCCGCTGCTTATCTGCCCCAGGTTCTGCCTCAAATCTATGTGCTTGCCATCCCATACCGCTTCCAGGGTAAGGTCATCTGTTTCTGAAGTATTGGCGTAAACCTGTTTTTTGGAGTAAAAATAGCCAATGGTCAAAATGTTGGAGGTATCTCTCAGGTTGTCAGCATTGATATCAAACTCATTGTCCAGAAAATTGATGTTAGCATAGGTGACCGTATCTACTTTGGTATTGAGTATAAAATGTTGCTGACCATTATTGGTGAAAGTTCCCTCGATCAAGCCATTTTTTGCCACATAAATGGCCGTATCAAAAAGATTGATGATAGGCGTGACATCCTTTAGTTCTACAGTGTAGTCAATGTCAAAAGGCAGATCGCTGGGGCCGTTCTGCTCCAGGAATGAGTTCAGGCCCTTCATGTTACTGGAAAACATCAAACGATATTGTTCATTGATATTGCTGAGTTCATTCAGTAGGGTGGTAAACTCAAAGTTTCCATCCATATTCATTTTGAAATACTCAGAAGAGAATTCCACTGACCTTTCTGTTTCACTACGTTCGGATGAAAAGTATAGTGAGTCTATTGTGATGTCTTCGGTCTCATAGCTCAGATAGGTCTGCCTCAGGGTCAGGTCCCCAAGGATGCTATCCAGTTTTAACCCCTGTATATCTATATCAAAGTCAGTTGACAGATTAACCTGTTGAGAGGTGACCTGAATTTCGTCCATATCGGCATTGGTAAGGGTGCCATTGATCTCAAAAAGGTTCTTCTTATCTCTGAGGTCTACAGAACCACTGGCCTGCATGGTGAAGTTCGGGTCGTTTACATTGATGTCTCCTTTAAAGAAGGACTGCGCAAAGTGTCCATCCGTTTTGATGTCCTTATAGTCATAGCCATTGATACCCACTTTAAATATGGTCGCATCCAGATCAAAATCTGCATCCTCCAGCTTAAAGCCCGAACCCTCAATGGTACCCGTCATATTTACTTTTTGAAAGATGCTGTCTTCGGTAAAAAGTCCAAGATCGAACTCGCGCATGGTGAGCTCTCCATCATATTTTGCGTTCTTACCTTCCTCTATTTCAATTTGAGTATTGGAATCAAAGTCACCTATGTCCGTCCTGAATTCTCCCTGTGCAACGAAATTGTACACAGCTCCCTCAAAGTCACCGTCCAGTCTGACCAACCCCAGCTTATCAGTAATGCTAAAAGCCTGAGGGCTTATATAGTTTTGTAAATCGGTCGATTTAAGCCGGGAGTCATTCAGGGTAATATCGAAGATAGTCTCATCAATCAAGGGCAGGCCTTCAATGTCCATGCTGCCCTGAAGTCGTGTATTATCGCTAAAGGCGATCTTGAAATTCTCTGAAAAGAAACTTCTGACGGTACCGGTGAAATAGCCTGATAGTTCCACCTGCTCATCATACGAGGCGAGCTCCGGTGCAAAGAGCGAAAGGTCTTTTGTATGAATGATGGACTCATCGAAATTGGCACTGATGTTTACTTTGTTGATGAAATCGCTCATGTCTGAAGCTTTCTCATGTCTGAACACCACAGAGTCTTTTATGTGGCTTTGGCCCAGTTTCAGGTCCAGGTCGTAGAAGGCCATACCCTTCTGAGAGGTTCTGAAGAAAGTATGTAGCTCGTCAATCTCCAGCCCTGAAATGGTATCTTTTGCTGTGAGATATTTCACATCAATCTGGAAAGTGTCCCGAACGGATTTAAGGTTCAGTAAATCCGCACTCAGCGAGGTCAGCCTGAAATGATTTTGGTCAAAGCCTGTGGTAAGAGAATCAATCCTGCCATCAGAAAGACTGAACTCAGAGTTGCTCATCGTTATTTTGCTGATTCCGAAAATGCCCGGCTCAAAGGGTTTGGGTGGATCAGAAGGCTCCGGAGCCAGAAAATCATCCAGAGCGATTACCCAATAATCTATATTGAGGGCCGATTTCCCTTCTTCTCTCAGGTTAACGGATGCTCCGTCTATCCATGCCTCGTCAAGCTGTATGTCTTTTTTACCAATAAGCGCCTGCAAATCGAAGGTGAGCACCAACTCGTCAATCTCAATCATTTTACGGTCATCATGATCGTAGATGCGCGTGCCTTCCACTACAATAGAGTTAAACCACCGGATATTCGTGTAGTCAATCTCCGACTGATATCCGGTACCTTCGGTCAGGTAGGTAGTAACTTCGTCAACGATATAATTCTGAACAGGGGGAAGATGAATAAGGCCTATGACAAGGCCGAGTAAAATCAATGGAGTGAGTATTATCCAGGGTATTGATTTAACAATACGTTTTTTGATAACTTGCGATCTGTTATTATTCTCACTCAATGCCCACCTCCGAAATCAAAATACTGGCTATAGAATCATCCTGTGATGAAACTTCGGCCGCTGTAGTGGTCAACGGCAAAGTACTCAATAATATCATCGCAACGCAATCAGTGCATGAAAATTATGGAGGCGTGGTGCCTGAACTGGCTTCCCGCGCTCATCAGCAGAATATAGTTCCTGTTGTTGATCAAGCACTCAAAAATGCTGCCATAGATAAGAACGAACTATCTGCGATTTCGTTTACACGAGGCCCGGGACTTTTAGGAGCTTTGTTAGTAGGTACTTCCTTTGCGAAGTCGATGGCCCTGGCCCTGGATATTCCGCTCATAGAGGTAAACCACATGCAGGCACATATTCTTGCCCATTTTATTGATGACCCGAAACCAGAGTTTCCCTTTCTATGCCTGACAGTAAGTGGTGGTCATACCCAGATTGTGCTCGTGGAAAGTCACCTCAAAATGGCGATTATCGGAGAAACGCGTGATGATGCAGTCGGGGAGGCCTTTGATAAGTCGGCCAAGCTGCTTGGTTTACCATACCCTGGAGGGCCACTGATCGATAAATATGCAAAGCAGGGTGACCCGACAAAGTTTGCCTTTCCTGAAACCTCAATGCCGGGTTTGAGCTATTCGTTTAGCGGTATCAAAACGGGGATACTATATTTTCTAAGGGATGAGTTAAAGAAGAACGACCGGTTTATTGAGGAAAATCTTAATGATATTTGTGCCAGTATTCAGCATACCCTGGTGAACATGCTTTTGCAGAAACTCCGCAAGGCCGCCAGGCAGCATAAAATCAAACATATTGCCATTGCAGGAGGGGTATCGGCTAACAGTGGACTAAGAATGACCCTACAAAAAATGGCTGAAGCTGAGCGATGGACAACCTATGTGCCCGATTTTCAGTATTGCACAGATAACGCAGGCATGATTGGTATAGCCGGTTACTACAAATACCTGGCTGGTGAGTTTGTTGATCAGAAGGTGAGCGCCCTGCCCAGAATGAAATTTTAAGAGTGTGAAATCGGACTTTGAGAAACTGGTAATAGCCCGCAGGTACATTGAGATGCTGCAGAAAGAAAATGAGCTGTTGAAGAAAGAGGTTGAATCTGAGCACCAATTGACCCTCGATGCCCGTAAGGCGCTAAAGGACGAGCAGGGTCGTAAAGAAAAGATGACACCTGATGAGAAGCTGAAGATCAAAGGGGACTTGTACGTGCAGCAAATGCGGGATACCATCAATAACCTGAGGACTAAACTGAAAACGGCCACAGACGATAATAAGAAACTGATTGAACAAGTTATTCGGCTTAAGTCAGGCAATAAGTTTTAATAAACCTGGATCTGGTGAAAAATCAATTCACACACGGAGATGTCAAAATACATACCTATGTAGTTACCGATGACGACTTTGCAAGTTTTCAGTCGGGTGTGGTGCACCCTGTGTGTAGTACTTTTACGCTAGGCAGAGAAATGGAATGGTCCTCTCGTCTGTTTGTGTTGGAAATGATTGAGAAGGATGAAGAGGGGATAGGTACCATGCTGGAGATCGCTCATGTTGGCCCGGCATTTGAGGGAGAAGAACTAGTGGCAACGGCCACTTTCGAAAGTCTCTCGGGCAATGAACTCATCTGTCAGATTGCCGTCAGTGCGGCAGGGAGGCCCGTTGCGACCGGAAGGACCGGCCAGAAAATACTAAAGAAGGATAAGATCAATCAAATTTTCACTAGATTAGAAAAATAGATGGCGAAGAAAAAGCAACGTTTTTCAACAAGTATAAATATCAATAACCGTAAGGCCAGCTATGAGTTTGCTTTCATTGATAAATATACGGCCGGTATGCAACTGCAGGGTACCGAGATCAAATCCATTCGCGAGGGTCAGGTCAACATGCAGGACGCTTTTTGCTATTTTGTGAAGGACGAGCTTTTTGTAAAGCAAATGCACATTTCGCCCTATGCACAGGGAACACATTACAATCATGTAAGCGACCGGGAGCGCAAGCTGCTGCTCAACAAAAAGGAGCTGGAAAAACTTAATACAAAGAGTAAAGAGAAGGGACTGGCTATTATACCTACCCGTCTTTTTATCAATGACAGAGGTTTTGCCAAGCTGGATATAGCGCTGGCCAAAGGAAAGAAATTACACGACAAAAGAGATTCAATTAAAGATCGGGATACTCAGAGAGAGCTCGATAGAATGAGAGTTTGATGAACCAGCCTGAATATGGTATTTGCCGCTTAAGCGTGGTGCCTGTTCGCAGAGATGCGGCAGACAGCTCAGAGATGATTTCTCAGCTGCTTTTTGGCGAGCACTATCGGGTTCTTGAAAAATCAGACAATGGAATGTGGTGTCGTATCCAGAATGCTTTTGACAATTATGAGGGTTGGGTTGACCTAAAACAGCACAATGAGATATCAGAAGCCTATTTTAACCAAATCAGCGATTCTGAATATAAAATAGCCACCGATCTTTTTGCACGGATGCTATATAAAAAGCAGGTAGTCCATGTGGTACTGGGTTCGGTACTACCACTGCTCAATAACCCGCTTTTTCAACATGAAGAGCAACTGGCATTTAACGGGGAAGCCAAGAGTCTTCATCAGAAATGGAGTGCTGAACTCATGGTCACATTGGCCAAAAAGTACCTGAATGCTCCTTACCTGTGGGGCGGCAGAAGTCCATTTGGTATAGACTGCTCAGGTTTTACCCAGGTGGTTTTCAGAGTGGCCGGTTACAAACTGGCCAGAGACTCTAAAGATCAGATCATGCAGGGTAAAGAAATTTCTCCGGAAGAAGCAGGACCTGGAGATTTGGCCTTTTTCACCAATAAGGCTGGTAAAATGAATCATGTAGGCATCATTCTCAAAGAGGGAGAAATCATTCATTCCTCAGGCAAAGTACGAATTGACCAGTTAGACGGTCAGGGAATCTTTAACCAGGAAATCAATTCTTACACCCACCAGCTTTTCAAAGTCAGGCGGATATTCAGAGAGAAGGCATGAGAAGAGTACTCGTGTTGAATCAGGATTACAGCCCTTTGACGGTTTGCTCTGCCGAGCGCGCCTTTCTCCTGATTTATGCCCGAAAAGCGGAACGCGTGCATGACGATCCTGAGCTTAAATTAAGAACGGTCTCTACGGAGTATCCTATGCCATCTGTAATACGCCTTCAGGATTATATCTTTGTGCCTTATAAAAGTGTTTTGCTTTCCCGTCAGAATATTTTTAAACGAGACAGACAGCAATGTCAGTACTGTGGTAGTCAGCGCGACCTCACCCTCGATCATGTGTTGCCCGGCTCCAGAGGAGGGAAATCGTCATGGACCAATCTGACCACCGCCTGTAAGAAATGTAACTCCTATAAAGGAGACCGGACGCCTGAAGAGGCAGAGATGTCCCTTATGAACCAGCCCTTCAAACCATCCTACGTCATGTTTGTGAGAAATTTCTCCGGCTTTACCTCAGACGAGTGGCTCAGGTACCTGGGTACTAACTAACCTTACCTGGTCAGGGTTTCTGCTTTATTTCCATAACAACATGATAATCAATGAGGATAGCGCTGCTTTTGGTGTGTTCCGGCTTGGTTTTTGATTAATACTCTGTCTGGATTGGATGGGAAAATTTCGTTACTTTTAATAAGGAATGGCGTTATCTTTTCAAGCTGGGCTCACTTTTAAACCAACAAAAAGATGAAAACTATCAAAAACTACCTGTACCTGCTTCTTGCGGGTACGTTTGTCCTGTTTAGTGCTTGTGAAGAAACGGGAGAAACTGTCGCACCTGCTGATCTGAATGCTATTAGTACGTACAGTCCTACGATAGAAGGTGATAACGTTACTTTTAACGGGAACCTTAAAAATGCTAATTCCACCATTGAATACGGTTTTATGTGGTATGTTCAGCCTTCTGGTCAAGAGGAAGCTGTTGTTCATCGACTGGTCGTTGGAAACGGAGATATCAACGGGGATTTTACGAAAGTGGTGGCTAACTTGCCTAAAGGTGTTAGTCTGGTGGTTTGCGCTTTTGTGGACTATAAAGACGCTACGCAACAAGTGATTAACGCCATCGGTGAAGAGATAGACTTTACATACGACTGATGAAAAAGCCAGGATATTTAACACTCCTGCTGACTGTAGGAGTGTTTTTTTTAATGAATGCCTGTGGTGGCCTTGAAACTACTGAAGAGCCGGAACCTGGCCTGACGAGTGCGGATATTTCGGTATTGACTCTGTCACCTGAGGTGAATGATAAGGAGGTTATCCTTAAGGCTGCAATTGAGGTAGATGTAGATAAACTTGATCAGGAGCTTGTTTGGGGTTTTATGTGGTTCGTAGACAACGGTACTACTGAACGAGACATTAAGAAATTAACCGTAGGCAAGGGGTTCTTTCGCGGCCCTTATAAGATTTTCAAAGACGATTTTCCTTCCGAAAAAGAAGTTGCTTTTTGTGCCTTTGTCGACTTTAAGGCCAGTCCCAATGCTGAAGTAGAGCAAATCCTGGGAGAAGAGATCTGGTTTGATACAAAATGATCTGAAACAGCCTCTATTTCTTTCATCGGCAATATTTTTTCGAATACTTTTCTTACCTTTGCAGTCCGTTTCAAAAGAAGCGGTCCTGCTATGCGGGATTTTTCAAAAGAAAATCCATCGGTAAATGCTCTGGTTGCCGATAGGAGTACATTTTTCAGAGCTTTGATATATTATGTCTGAAGAAACTAAAGCCAACGAGGCAGCAGAAGAAGTGAAAGCAGAAGCTGTTGTTGAAGTGGAGGAGACGGTAGAAGCAACTGCTGCTCCTGAGACACCCGCAGAAGAAGCCCCTAAGGCCGCTGTAGCACCCGATGAAGATTTCGATTGGGATGCATTCGACAAAAAAGGATTTGGAGAAGGTTACTCTAACAAAGAGAAAGAAGACCTGGCCAAAATCTACGAAGAAACCCTCACTACTGTAGAAGAGAAGAAAGTTGTACACGGTACGGTTGTATCTATGAGCGATCGTGATGTAGTACTGAACATCGGTTTTAAATCTGATGGTTTGGTAAGCTCATCTGAATTCCGTGACACGCCTGACCTCAAAGTAGGTGACCAGGTAGAAGTTTACATTGAAGAGCAGGAGAACAGTCAGGGTCAATTGGTGCTTTCAAGAAGAAAAGCCAAAATCGTAAGAGCCTGGGAGCTTATTCAAAGTGCACTTGATGACGATAACGTGATCGAGGGTATGGTGAAGAGAAGAACTAAAGGTGGTTTGATCGTAGATGTTTACGGTATTGAGTCATTCTTGCCCGGTTCTCAAATTGATGTGAAGCCTATCAGAGACTTTGATGTTTTTGTAGGTAAGAAAATGGAAGTGAAAGTAGTTAAGATTAACTACTCTAACGATAACGTAGTAGTATCTCATAAAGTCCTCATCGAGAAGGATCTTGAGAAACAAAAAGCACAAATCCTTGAGAACCTTGAGAAAGGTCAGGTACTGGAAGGTGTGATTAAGAACATGACCAACTTTGGTGTATTCATCGATTTGGGTGGTGTTGATGGTCTGCTTCACATTACTGATATCTCATGGGGTCGTATCAACGATCCAGCTGAGGTTCTTAACCTGGATGAGAAGGTGAATGTAGTTGTACTCGACTTTGATGATGATAAGAAACGTATCTCATTGGGTATGAAGCAACTTACCGAGCACCCATGGGATCAATTGGATTCTGCCATTGAAGTAGGTTCTAAAGTGAAAGGTAATATCGTTAATGTTGCCGATTACGGTGCATTCCTCGAATTACTGCCAGGTGTTGAAGGTCTGATTCACGTATCTGAAATGTCATGGTCTCAGCACCTGAGAAATCCACAGGATTTCATCAGCGTGGGAGATTCACTCGAAGCTGTAGTGCTTACGCTCGACAGAGAAGAGAGAAAAATGTCTCTTGGTATCAAGCAATTGACTGAAGATCCATGGACTAAGCAGGATGTCCTTACTAAATACGGTGTAGGTACTAACCACAGCGGTATTGTAAGAAACCTCACCAACTTTGGTTTGTTCATCGAGCTTGAAGAAGGTATCGATGGTCTTGTACACGTTTCTGACCTGTCATGGACTAAGAAGATCAAACATCCTTCTGAGTTTGTGAAAGTAGGTGAAGAGCTGGAAGTACAAGTGCTCGAACTGGATATCGATAACAGAAGACTGGCGCTCGGACACAAACAACTGGAAGAGAATCCATGGGATACTTTCCAGTCAGTGTTTAGCTTAGGTTCTCTGCATAAATGTTCTGTGATTTCTAAGAATGACAAAGGTGCTACACTCGAATTGCCTTACGGCCTTGAAGGTGTAACTACCAACAGACATTTGAAGAAAGAAGATGGATCTAACGTAGAAGTGGGTGAGACCCTGGATTTTGTTGTGATTGAATTCTCTAAAGATGATAAGAGAATTGTATTGTCACACACCAATACTCATACTAAACCTGCTGAGAGACCAGCTGCTCCTAAGAAGAAATCTTCTGGTGGCGGACAGAAAAGTGCTGTCAATAAGCTTAACAAAGAATCTGAAGTTTCTACTTTGGGTGATTTGGATGCGCTGTCTGCACTGAAGTCTCAGATGGAGGACAATACTAAGAAAGCAAACGAGAAAAGAGCTGCTGCCAAGAAAGAGGCAGAGGAAGCTCCTGCGGCCCCTGAGGCCGCAGCAGAGGATGCTCCGGAAGAAGAAGCTTAATTGCTAATCGAATTATAATTCAGAAAGCGTCTCATTTGTGAGGCGCTTTTTTTTTGTCCTGATTCGTGAGATCAAAAACACAAATCATGAAAAACAGGATATTAATTACCCTCAGTCTGCTTTGGATTTCGGCAGGACTCATGGGGCAACAAAACTCATTTGCCAAAGCTAATCTACCCATCTGGCAAAATGCTAAATCCCGAACCATTGCCGTAGCGAAGGCCATGCCTGAGGCAAAGTACAGTTATAAACCTACGGCTGATGTGATGTCTTTCGGTCAACAGATGGCGCATATCGCCAATAGCATGCGGTCTATGGAAATGCGATTCCTGAAGGGGGAGTCGTGGAGCCAGAGAGAGCCCAATGCAGGAAATATGACTAAGGCTCAGATTGTTGATCTGTTGGAGAAAAGCTTCGATGCTGTAATTGTCACTATCAGAGGGCTGAGTGAAGATGATCTGAGCAAGTCTGGTAAGTCCTTTGGGACTCCGCCTCTGAACAAGGAGCAGTCTATGTTATTTATGTTTGATCATATTACAAATCATAGAGCGAAAACGGTGCTTTATTTGAGGTTGAATGGAATCAATCCTCCACGATACGGTTTTAACTGATACTTACAGGTATAGATTTACCATTGATCAGGGTCTTAAAGTTTTATCGCTTTAAGACTCTTTTTTATGTGATTATTATGCTCAATCGGTTTGCAGCATCAGGCATAATTGATAAATTTGCCAACCTTGAAAAAGGCGTTGTGGCCGAGTGGCTAGGCAGAGCTCTGCAAAAGCTCGTACAGCGGTTCGAATCCGCTCAACGCCTCTGAATTAAAGCATTCACTAAAAGTGGATGCTTTTTTTTATGGTTCAGAGCGGATGAGAACCGCTGATCAATCAAATAGTTCGAAAACAAGCATGAAGCTTGTTTCGCGAGGGTCTTGTGCGGTGTGGCTTGCTGGTACGAGCAATCCGCTCAACGCCTCTGAATTAAAGCATTCACCAAAAGTGGATGCTTTTTTTATGGTTCAGAGCGGATGAGAACCGCTGATCAATCAAATAGTTAGAAAACAAGCATGAAGCTTGTTTCACGAGGGTCTTGTGCGGTGTGGCTTGCGGGTACGAGCAATCCGCTCAACGCCTCCGAGTTAAAGCATTCACCAAAAGTGGATGCTTTTTTATTGCCTGCCTGGCTGCAAGTAGGTTTCAGCATCTCTTCTGGGAGAGATTACTCATAGGCCCTGAAACAAGTTCAGGGTGACTTGATGTGATTCTCGTAAAGACCTTCGATGATATGAAAGTGAGGTATGAGGTACCGCTTAATCAAGGGGGGGCATGGGCATTAAAGGTGGATCACAACGCAGCTTTAGCTGCTGTACTTCCGTATTCATTCTGAATAATTAAGACAGGCAGAGAAAAAATGAAGTTCGGTCATTTTTTGGGAATCTCTCGAATACTTTTGCAGTTTGCGTGACCACAAGCCCTTAAGCCTGGTACTACATTTCAATGAAACGAATTTTAGGGATTTCAGCCTTTTATCATGATTCCGCTGCTGCCATTACTGTTGGTGGAAAGGTTGTGGCGGCTGCCCAAGAGGAGCGATTTACCAGAGAAAAGCAAACTGCTGATTTTCCCCTGGAGGCCATAAAGTATTGTCTCGATGAGGCAGGGCTGATGATTGACGATCTTGATGCGATTGTTTTCTATGATAAGCCCCTGCTAAAGTTTGAGCGCCTGCTCGAAACCTACTATGCGTTTTCTCCCAAAGGTCTTGTCTCTTTTGTAAAGGCCATTCCGGTATGGCTCAGAGAGAAGATGTTTCTGAAAAAGCAGATTTATGACGGTCTCAAAGAGGTGGGACCTTATAATAAAAAAGGGGTTAAGCTATTGTTTCCAGAGCATCATTTGTCTCATGCAGCCAGTGCTTTTCTGCCTTCTCCCTTCGAAAAAGCTGCCATACTCACTATTGATGGTGTAGGTGAGTGGAGTACTGCTTCAATAGGTTTGGGTAACGGTAATGATATCAGTATTCTGAAAGAGATGCATTTTCCGCATTCCGTTGGTTTGCTCTATAGTGCGTTCACCTACTTTTTGGGTTTTAAAGTCAATTCAGGGGAGTATAAGCTGATGGGTTTGGCTCCTTATGGAAACCCGGAGTCGGATCAAACAGAGAAGTTTCGGGAGATCATTATGTCTCATTTGGTCAGTATCAAGAATGATGGTTCTATTTGGCTGGATCAATCCTATTTTAACTACGCCACCGGGCTCCGAATGGCACGTGATAAGAAATGGGAGAAACTCTTTGGTTTCCCAAGAAGAGTCGATGAAAACCAATTGGAACAATACCACTGTGATCTGGCACTGGCTGTTCAGTGGGTAACGGAAGAAATCGTGTTGAAGATGGCACAGCATGCCAGAGAGCTCACCGGAGCCGACTACCTATGTATGGCAGGAGGGGTAGCCCTGAACTGTGTGGCTAATGGTAAGCTTTTGAGATCTGGTATTTTTAAGGATATCTATATACAACCTGCAGCAGGGGATGCGGGAGGAGCCTTGGGCGCTGCCCTGGCTGTCCATTATATGTACTTTAAGAAGCCACGCGGGCTTCAGGTTCCTGATCATATGTATGGCTCCTACCTGGGGCCTGATTACTCCGACAAGGAGGTGCTGATGATGAGCAAGAAAGCCAAAGCGGTATGGGAACGGTATGATGTTTTTGATGATTTAGCCAAAGAAGTGGCTTCAAAGATTGCAGAGGGGAGTGTGGTCGGTTGGTTTCAGGGTAGGATGGAATTCGGGCCTCGTGCCCTTGGAAATCGAAGTATTCTGGGAGACGCGCGAAACCCTGAAATGCAGAAAAAACTAAATCTTCAGATCAAATACAGAGAGGGGTTCAGGCCTTTTGCTCCCTCAGTATTAAGTGAGGACAAGGGGCAGTATTTTGACCTGGACGGTGACTCCCCTTATATGTTGATGGTTGCTCCGGTTAAGGGTGAAAGAAGAAAGACCCTGCCGAAAGGTTTTTACGATATGCCTTTATGGGATAAACTCTATTTTGAGCGCAGTGATATACAGTCCGTTACGCATTTGGACTTCTCTGCCAGGGTACAGACTGTGCACAAAGAAACGAACCCAAGATATTGGGGTTTGATTGATGCTTTTAAGCAGCAAACAGGTTACGGTCTGGTGGTAAATACGAGCTTCAATGTTCGGGGCGAGCCTATTGTGTGTACTCCTTATGATGCCTATCGTTGCTTTATGAGTACCGAAATGGACTACCTGGTCATTAATGACTATCTCTATTGCAAAACTGAGCAGCCCGATTGGCAGAATAGAGAAAAGTGGCGCATTAAGTTTAAAATGGACTAAAGAGAAGAGCGTTGGCGGAGATCTCTTGTCGATTGCAAAAATGATTGAGGATACCGTGCATTTAATTAAAGAAGGCCGTTTATTAGTAATTTCGAATTGTGAACTATCTTTTTAAACTACCAAACGAACTAACATGGACTTCTTGAAAGACCTCTGGAGTTTTATGAAAGAACGTAAGAAATTCTGGTTGGCTCCGGTAATTCTTGTGCTCCTTTTACTCGGAATCCTCATCATATTTGGTGGTGGTAGTGCCGCGGCTCCGTTTATATACACGCTATTTTGATGAAGGACAAAGACCTCAAATTCGAGCCAACAAAGACCGTTCTGATTATTACAGTGGGGTTTCTTATGGTTTACCTTGTGCTTTGGAAACGCAGTGGCGAGCAGCATGAATGGCTTTTATATGTGGCTGCGTTTGTTGGGTTGGGAGGTTTTCTTTCTGGTTTTGTAGCTAGTAAGATCAATTGGCTTTGGATGAAACTTACCTGGGTTTTGAGCATGATTGTGCCAAATGTCCTTATGAGCCTTGTGTTTTACCTGGTATTGTCTCCGTTTGCATTGTTTTCCAGAATTATAGGGAAAAAGGACCCTCTGCATCTTAAGAATCCTAACGATACCGTTTTTAAGGTGAACGAGAAACAATTCGACCAAAAGTCGTTTGAGAACCCCTGGTAATAAGCTTAATACTTCATTTCACTTTCTGGTATACTTGTCACTTTTCCATTTCGAACCGACAGGAGTGCTTGACCTTGACTGATCAATTTGGTCCTGGATAGAAAAATATTCGAAAAAGTGTTGTTTTGTCCGGCCGGAAAACAGTCATGATGTGATTGAAGACAGTTTCGGAAACCTACTCAGACCTGTCCGGTAGTGATCATAATTTTTATCAAAAACCCACTGAGTGACAAGGTTTCATTGATGCATGCTATTCTTCTTATTTATAATGATTCTAAATTGTTTGAATGCATTAAGTAATGCACACAAGTAGTTGATTTTCAGTAAGATGAAAAAATAAAATCGAACGCAACCATGCTTAAAATGGGCTTCTGTTTTTGTTGGTTATAAATCATTCGGATACTACCTTTGTCCAGATTTTGCGAGAAGAGACATTCAGTGATTCAAAAGAATTATTTCATGATATCAAAAAATGCGTTCACCCGCTTCATGACAGCATGCATGCTTGTATGCTGTTTTCTGTTTTCAGGGGCTGAGGCTTTTGCACAAAAAGACCAGGTTCCGACTGATGAAGCGATTATAAAAAATGGAGAATCCCTTTTTAAAGATTGGGGTTGTAATACCTGTCACGCGGTCGACCGAAAGGTAGTAGGTCCAGCGTTAGCCGGTGTTTACGATCGCAGGACTTTGCCATGGATTTACGAATTCGTTAAAAACTCCTCCAAGGTGATCGCCTCTGGCGATGCGCAGGCGGTAGCGGTTTACAACGAGTTCAATCAGCTTCAGATGCCTAACCATGATCTGGAGGATGACGATATCCTTGCGATTATGGCTTATGTCAAAAATGTAGAGGATAATCCTGAGCCGGATCCGGTTCCCGGTCCAAATGTTGATACGGCTACCACCGGGGGAGACGGTGCTATTCCATCGGAGTATGTGAATATCATCATCATCGGCCTCATCGTAGTGCTTTTGTTGATTCTGTTGGTTTTGGCCATCATGATCCGCTTTATGCAACGCTACCTGAGAGACAAAAAGGAGCTTTCTGAAGATGATATTGAGATTGTAGAAGAGAAATTCGATCTGATGGCTTTTATGAAAAGCCCTACAGTGATCGGAATCGTCACTTTTCTGGTAATTGCATTGGCGGCAAAGAATGTAATTGACGGTCTTTATATGGTGGGGGTTCAGCAGAACTATCAGCCAGAGCAGCCAATCGCGTTCTCTCACAAAATTCACGCTGGTGACTATGAAATTGACTGTCAGTACTGCCATACCGGTGTAGAGATTGCCAAGAACGCAAACATTCCTTCTGTAAACATCTGTATGAACTGCCACAGCAGTATCAAAACAGATTCTAAAGAGATTCAAAAACTATATGCTGCTCAGGAGAGCGGTAAGCCTATTGAATGGGTAAGGGTACATAACCTGCCTGATCTGGCTTACTTCAATCACTCTCAACACGTGAATGTGGGGCAAATTGAGTGTCAGACCTGTCATGGTGAAGTCCAGGAAATGGAAGTAGTGAAGCAATTTGCTCCGCTTACCATGGGGTGGTGTATCGACTGTCACAGAAACACTGAACTGAATACCGATGGCAATGCCTACTACGATAAGCTGGTAGAAATGCACAACAAGGTAAACGGTGAGAAGAACAAGATGAGAGTTGAGGACATTGGTGGCCTCGAATGTTCTAAGTGTCACTATTAATAAAGCATTATCGATTTCTGATTTATATACAATGAAAGAAAATCAAAAAACATACTGGAAAGGCATAGAGCAGCTGAAGAATGATCCTTCATTTGTGAAGCATGCTGAGGGCGAATTTCCAGAATACCTTCCTATCAACGAGAACGAGGGAGAAGGAAGTAATCGTAGGGATTTCCTGAAAATGATGGGCTTTGGTATTGCAGCTGCTTCTTTGGCGGCTTGTGAAGCACCTATCAGAAAGGCTATTCCTTATCTGAACAAACCTGTTGATGTTGACCCTTCTATACCTAACTACTACGCATCTACCTATATCAATGGTGGTGATGGTGTTTCAGTTGTGGTGAAAACAAGAGAAGGCAGACCTATTAAGGTTGAGGGTAATAAATATTCTCCGATCTCTCATGGCGGTACCAACGCCCAGGTAGAGGCTTCTGTACTTTCATTGTATGACAAAGAACGCCTGAAAAGCCCGATGAAAGCAGGGCAGCCTATGGAATGGCTGGCGATGGATAACGAAATCAGATCGAAGCTGGCAGGTTCAAGCCAAATCAGAATTGTAAGTAATTCTGTATTGAGCCCTACTACTAAAAAGGCGGTGGGAGAATTTGTAACAAAATTTCCAAGTACTCAGCACATCTCTTACGACCCTGTGTCGGCTTACGGTCTTACCGAAGCCAACAGGCAGTCTTTCGGAGAGGCAATGATTCCTTCTTACGATTTCAGCAAGGCCAAGACCATTGTGAGTGTAGGTGCTGACTTCTTAGGTACCTGGTTGTCACCAATCGAGTTCACTAAGCAGTACAGTAAAACAAGAAAAATCAATAGTAAGCATCGCGAGATGTCTCGCCATTATCAGTTTGAGACTAACCTGTCTCTGACTGGCTCTAATGCAGATTACAGAACGCCTATCAAACCTTCGCAAGTGGGTCCGGTAGTAGCCGCTATGTACAATGCCATTGCCGCTCAGAAAGGTCAGGCTGGAGTAAACGCTCCTTCTGCTGGTAATATAGATAACATGCAACAGGCAACCAGAGAGCTCTTGTCTGCGCAGGCTGGTACTACCCTGGTAGTTTCCGGTTCTAACGACCCTGCTGTACAGGTACTGGTTAACGGTATCAACAGTATGCTGGGCAACTATGGTACTACGATCAATACGGCCAACCCAATGCATGCCCGTCAGGGTAATGATCAGGCTATGGCTTCTTTCGTACGCGAATTGAATGCAGGTTCGGTTGACGCTGTTATCTTCCTTAACTGTAACCCGGTTTACGATTCAGCGGAAGGTAAATCACTGGAAGCAGCACTGTCGAAAGCCAAGCTTAAGATTTCTACTTCTGACAGAAACGATGAAACTACCTCACTGGTAGATTACATCGCGCCTGATCACCATTACCTGGAGCAGTGGAATGATGCTGAACTGAAACAAGGACATTTTAGCCTTGTGCAGCCTACCATCGCACCATTGTTTGATACAAGACAAGCACCGGAGTCATTCCTGGCCTGGTCTGGTAATGTCGTGGAATACTATAAGTATCTGCAGGACAATTGGAGAGAAAACTTCTTTACACAACAATCTGATACCTCAAGCTTCCAGATGTTTTGGGACAAGACCTTGTTTGACGGGGTTTTCCAGACAACCGGAAATACCAGTAGCTATACATTCAATGCAGCCGCTGCCGCTTCGGCTGGTACCAGCATCGCACAGAACTACAAATCTGGTGGTGATATAGAGCTGGCGCTGTATGAGAAAATCATGATCGGTAATGGTAGCCAGGCCAATAACCCCTGGTTGCAGGAAGCTTCTGATCCAATCTCAAAAGCTACCTGGGATAACTACCTGACCATTTCTCAGGAAATGGCAACAGCCATGGATATTGATATGGTGGAGGAAAACACTCAATCAGTTACTCTTACTGTAGAGACAAACGGTAATACAGAAACTATGACCGTACCGGTATTGGTACAACCAGGTCAGGCACCAGGCACTGTAGGTTTAGCACTCGGTTATGGTAGAACCAAAGCTGGTCGTGTAGGAAATGAGGTAGGAGTAAATGCTTATCCATTGATTACCAAGTTGAATGGAGCCAATGTTTATGATGTGTTTGCCGGTGTTACGGTAACGGCCACTGGTGATTCTTATAAAATTGCCAGAACGCAAACGCACCAGACTTATATGAATCGTAGCAACGTGATTCAGGAGTCTGTTTTAGGAGAATACAAAAAGGATACCAAGGCGGGCAGAGTATATCCGAAGATTTATAAAGAAGGTAAGTTCCTTAAGCCGTCTAAGGTTACTCTGTGGAAAGGTCACGAATACAAGAACCACCACTGGGGTATGACCATAGACATGAACTCATGTACAGGCTGTTCAGCATGTACGGTGGCATGTCAGGCTGAGAATAACATTCCTGTAGTTGGTAAGGAGGAAGTTTTGAACAGGCGTGAAATGGCCTGGATCAGAATCGATCGCTACTATAGCTCAGATGCGGATGTAAGTGATAAGAAAGCACTGGAGAAAGCTGCGGCTAATCCGGAGGTTACTTTCCAGCCTATGATGTGTCAGCACTGTAATAACGCACCATGTGAGACGGTTTGTCCGGTGGCTGCGACTACACACAGTACTGAAGGTCTTAACCAAATGACTTACAACAGATGTATAGGTACAAGGTATTGTGCTAACAACTGTCCTTATAAAGTAAGAAGATTCAACTGGTTCAAATACCACGATAATACACAGTTCGATAAAAACCTTGCCATGAACAATGATCTTGGTAAGATGGTATTGAACCCTGACGTGACCGTGAGAGCCAGAGGGGTGATGGAGAAATGTACCATGTGTGTGCAGAGAATCCAGGCTGGAAAGCTTACTGCCAAAAAAGAAGGGAGAAGACCAGTGGATGGTGATATCACCACCGCCTGTGCTTCTGCTTGTCCTGCTGATGCAATTACTTTCGGTGATTTGAACGATATCAACTCTCAGATTTCTAAATCTCTTCACATTGAGGAGAAAGAAGATGGTCAGGGAGCTACTGAGCGAGTAATTCACGAAGACAGGGCTTACCATGTGTTAGAGGAGATCAATGTCAACCCTAACATCTGGTACATGACTAAGATCAGAAATAAGGATAAATCATCAACTGAAGCTTAATTTTTAAAACGATACATTATGCAGGTTACTTCACCCGTAAGAAAACCTTTAATAACCGGAGGTAAAACGGTCCATGACGTTACCGAGGATATCTGCAAGCAGGTAGAAGGTAAGCCGACAAGGGGCTGGAAAATGGCTTTCACCGCAGCCGTCCTTACTTTCGGCATCGGATTCATCGCTGTAGCGGCCACTTTGTGGGAAGGTATAGGCATGTGGGGACTGAATAAGACTGTTGGCTGGGCCTGGGATATTACCAACTTCGTTTGGTGGGTAGGTATTGGTCACGCAGGCACCCTGATTTCTGCCGTATTACTCCTCTTCCGTCAGAAGTGGAGAATGGCGATTAACAGAGCTGCAGAGGCGATGACCATCTTTGCCGTAATTTGTGCGGCTATGTTCCCTGTATTACACATGGGACGTCCCTGGTTAGGAGCCTACTGGGCTTTACCATTGCCTAACACATTCGGTTCGCTGTGGGTAAACTTTAACTCACCTCTCCTTTGGGATGTGTTTGCGATCTCGACTTATTTCTCTGTATCGTTAGTGTTCTGGTACTTAGGGCTTGTTCCTGATTTTGCTACCATTCGCGACAGAGCTACAGGCATCAGAAGAAAAATTTATGGTGGTCTCAGCCTTGGCTGGAACGGAGCCGCTAAAACATGGTCCAGATATGAAAGTGTATCGTTGATTCTGGCCGGTTTGGCAACCCCTCTCGTACTTTCTGTACACACTATTGTATCCTTTGACTTTGCTACCTCGGTAATACCTGGTTGGCATACCACGATTTTCCCTCCCTACTTCGTAGCGGGGGCGATCTTCTCTGGTTTTGCCATGGTATTAACACTAATGTTGGTAACCAGAGCGGTATTTAAACTTCAGGATTATATTACTATTGAGCATATCGAGCTGATGAACATTGTAATCATCATTACAGGTTCTATCGTAGGTATCGCTTATATCACTGAGTTCTTCATCTCCTGGTATTCAGGTGTAGAGGCAGAGCAATATGCTTTCTACAACAGGATGCAGGGACCTTACTGGTGGGCTTACTGGTCTATGATGACTTGTAACGTAATCTCACCACAACTCTTCTGGTCTAAGAAAATCAGAACGAGTATCGCAGCGACATTCATCCTTTCTATTATCGTAAACATCGGTATGTGGTTCGAGCGTTTCGTAATTATCGTTACCTCGCTTCACAGAGATTACCTGCCATCTTCATGGGCCATGTTCTCTCCGACCATCTACGATATGGGAGTGTATCTCTTCACTTTCGGATTGTTCTTTACCGCCTTCTTGCTCTTTGCCAAGTTCTTCCCGGTAATCAACATGGCCGAAGTAAAAAGTATTGTTAAATCATCATCTGAAAAAACAACTGCCTGATTATGAGTGATTCAAGAAGTTTTGTACTCGGTGTCTATGATGACGAGGACGTACTGCTCAAAGCAGTAAGAACGGTGCGTGAAGCAGGAGTTAAGATCGATGAGGTGTATTCTCCGTTTCCGGTTCACGGACTGGATGATGAATTGGGCTATAAGAAGTCGAGACTACCGATTGCTGCCTTTATGTTTGGTGCTTTAGGTACTTCTCTGGCACTGACCATGCAATTTTGGATGCTTGGTGTTGACTGGCCGATGATCATTGGTGGTAAGAACTTTACTCCAATGCCCGACTTTGTACCGGTAACCTTTGAGCTTACTGTACTGCTGGCTGCTTTCGGAATGGTATTTACCTTCCTGGTGGCAAGTGATCTGAAACCATGGAAAGATCCGAAGATGCTTGACCTGAGAATTACAGATGACAAGCACGTGATGGCGATTGACCTTGGTAAGAACAAGGCGGTAGCTGACTCTCTCAGCACTATCCTGAAAGACTCAGGAGCTGTAGAGGTAAATGATAAAGAAGTAGAAGATTAAGCTAATAATGATCATGACCAACAGATTAAAAGCGGCTTTAACCATATTCACACTGGCTGTACTGGCCAGTTGTACTGCCAAAGGTGACGATCCGGGACTGGAATATGCACCTCAGATGTACCACTCTATTCCTTACGAGCCTTTGACTCAGATCAAAGACAAAGACCGCGGTGAGTGGTTGAGTAACAGGGAAGATGGTCTGGGAGAGTTTTACAACTCGAATCCAAACAATGAGTACGAACAAAATGTACGAGTACCAGTGGCAGGAACTGTAAGAAGAACGTCAAATAATGTACTTCCTTATCGCTTAGGTAAAGGTGACGTTGCCTTGGCGGCCGAACTTACAAACCCGCTGCCTGACACACCGGAGATTCTGGCAGAAGGTAAAAGACTTTATGAGCTTTACTGTGATCATTGTCATGGTACCAATGGTAAAGAACCGGGTAAAGTGGGAGAGGTGTTCGCAGGAGTACCATCTTATACTGCCGCGGCACAAAAGAACTTATCAGAAGGGCATGTTTTTCATGTGATTACCCATGGTATTCGCAGAATGGGTGCTCATGGCTCACAGATCAGCGAAGAGAAACGCTGGAAGATTGTGAAGTATGTTAAAACATTACAGCAACAGTAACGCATAAATTTTTTCGAGATGACAAAAGAGAAATTTGATTTTCACGCTGGCATTAAAAGAAAAGTCCTCGTTGTGGGCTTGATTGGCCTGCTGTTGTTTGCTTTAGGTGGAGTGCTCTCCAGTACAGGAGGTGGTCATGAAGAAGATCATGGTGCGGCTCCAACAGAGCAGGGACATGACGCAGGCGATGATGCCGGTCATGCTAAAGAAGGTGGAGAAGAAGGAGAAGGTCATGGTGGAGCCCTGGCGATGGAATCTTCAGGTGGTGCCGATGCCGGAGCTGAGCATGAAAAAAGCTGGTGGGATCGTGTAATCATAGACCTCTGGATCAACAATGTTTATTTTACAGGTCTGGCACTGATAGGTATATTCTTTTTTGCTATTCAGTATGCATCTCAGGCAGGTTGGTCCACTACTGTATTAAGAATTCCCCTTTCAATGGCTCACTGGACGCCAATTGCAGGTATTTTAATGCTGGGTACTTTCCTGGCATTTAATCATAATATTTTCCACTGGACTCACTCAGATTTATATGAGGTGGGCGGGGCACACTTTGATTCAATCATCGATGGCAAGAAGAGCTATTTCTTTATGCCTGGCGGTGAAGGTGGTGGGTTTCCAATATTCTACGTGTTGAGGATGGTAGTATTCTTTGGCCTGTGGATTTGGTTATTTACTAAAATGAGAAACCTGGCTTATGCTGAAGATGAACTGGGCGGAACTACCTACTGGTATAAGATTCGTAAGTTCTCAGCTATATTCTTAGGTGTATTTGCAGTGAGCTCATCTGTTTCCGCATGGGACTGGGTAATGTCTATTGACACACACTGGTTCAGTACTATGTTTGGTTGGTATGTATTTGCCAGCTGGTGGGTGTCTGGTTTAGCTTTAATCACGCTCATCGTAGTCTTGCTGAAAGAAGCTGGTTACCTGTCACAGGTGACTATCGATCACCTGCATGACCTTGGTAAGTTTGTATTTGCCTTCAGTATTTTCTGGACCTACATCTGGTTCTCTCAGTTCCTGTTGATCTACTATGCCAACATTCCTGAAGAGTCAGTATACTTCATCGAAAGATTGAAAAGCGATCACTATTCACCATACTTCTTCGTGAACCTGATCATGAACTTCTTTTTCCCCTTCCTGTGTCTGATGACCAGAGATGCGAAGAGACTGTTTGTATTCCTGAAGATCGCCTGTATTGTCGTAATTGCCGGTCACTGGCTGGATTTCTACCTCATGGCAACTCCGGGTACTTTGGGCGAGAGCGGTGGATTCGGATTGACTGAAATCGGAATGTACATGTTCTTCGGAGCAGCATTTATATATGTAACATTGAATGCCCTGTCTAAGCAGGCATTGGTGGCCAAAAACCACCCAATGTTAGAAGAAGCAAAACATCACCACATCTAATAAGGAATTCTAAATAGGAGATATGTTCGGGTTTTATTTGTTATTAGCGGTATTTCTGATCTTAGCGATTCTGTTGTTGATCTTCAGGATTAGCCGATTGGTTAACGTTGTAAAAGGATCTTACGATAAGAGAACCACAGCCAGCAACAATGTAAATGGTATGCTTATGATGGCATTCCTGATTGTAGGTTTTGGTCTGATGATCTGGTACTCTGTCGCCTACTTTGATCTTTACGATCCACCAGTAGCTACTATACATGGTGAGCTGACCGATAAACTTTTCTGGAGAACGATGTACATCACCGGAATTGTTTTCATCATCACGCACATCCTGTTGTTTTACTTTGGCTGGAAGTACAGGTACAAAGCCGATCAGAAAGCACTTTTCTATCCGGACAACCATAAACTCGAACTATTATGGACGGGTGTTCCTGCCATTGTTCTTACCTGGTTGGTAATCTCAGGCTGGATGGCCTGGTCTGATATCATGAGCGATGCGTCTGACGATGCCGAGCAGATTGAGGTATTCGGGCACCAGTTTGCCTGGGTAATACGCTATGGTGGAATGGACAATGACCTGGGTGATTACGATTACCGTCTGATCGATGGAATCAACAATCTCGGACAGGATTTTACGGATCGAGCCGGTTTTGACGATTTCCAATACCGAGATCTGGTAGTTCCTAAGGGACAAGAGGTGGTATTGAAGATCAGAGCACGTGATGTACTGCATAGTGTATTTATTCCTCACTTCAGGGTGAAAATGGATGCCGTGCCGGGCATGCCAACCCAGTTTAAGTTTACGGCTACTAAGACCACAGCCGAAATGAAAGAGGAAACTGGTGATCCGGACTTCGAGTATGAGCTGGCTTGTACTGAGATTTGTGGCGGTGGTCACTTCTCAATGAGAAAAGTAGTAAAGGTATTGGAACCTGCAGAATATGCTAAATGGAAGGCTGAACAGAAGTCATGGTTATCTAAAAACCCTGACTACATGTCTTCAGTACCAGAAGATTTGAAAGAACTGGCAGTGGTTACCGCTGGCATTAACGAATAATTCGACCGACTAAGAGATTATAAACATGGCAACAGAAGTACAAAATCACGGTCACGATGATCACCATGATCACGAGCATCACGAAACCTTCATAACCAAGTATATCTTCACTACAGATCACAAAATGATCGCGAAGCAGTTTCTGCTGACCGGTATGTTTTGGGCGATCATAGGAGGAGCTATGTCATCAATCTTCCGTTTGCAGCTGGGTTTTCCGGATGCTGACCTGGGTTGGTTACAGCCACTTTTGGGAAAATGGATCGATGCCAGTGGCAAATTGGATCCTGAGTTTTACCTCGCACTGGTAACAATGCATGGTACCATCATGGTATTCTTTGTATTGACAGCTGGTCTGAGTGGTACTTTCTCAAACTTCCTGATTCCATTGCAGATTGGAGCCAGAGATATGGCTTCAGGCTTTATGAACATGCTTTCCTACTGGTTCTTCTTCCTGTCAGGAGTAGTAATGTTTATCTCTCTCTTTCTGGAAACAGGGCCCGCATCCGGTGGATGGGTCGTTTATCCGCCACTGAGTGCATTACCCCAGGCTATGCCAGGCTCTGGGCTCGGAATGTCCATGTGGCTGATTGCGATGGTGTTCTTTATCGTATCGTCATTGCTAGGAGGTATCAATTATGTAACTACCATCATTAACCTCAGAACCAAGGGCATGTCAATGTCCAAAATGCCACTGACTATCTGGGCGTTCTTCCTGACGGCTATCATTGGTATTTTATCGTTCCCTGTGCTGTTCGCTGCCGCCTTGTTGCTGGTATTTGACCGTAGCTTCGGAACAAGTTTCTACCTATCAGAGATTTATATAGGAGGGGAAGCGCTGCCCAATGTTGGCGGTAGCCCTATTCTCTATCAGCATTTGTTCTGGTTCCTGGGGCATCCTGAGGTATACATCGTACTGCTACCGGCATTGGGTATTACTTCCGAGATCATTGCTACTAATTCGAGGAAGCCGATCTTTGGTTATAAGGCCATGATCATTTCCATGATGGGTATTACCGTACTCTCTTTTGTAGTATGGGCACACCACATGTTTGTATCAGGTCTGAACCCTTTTCTCGGATCTATCTTTATGTTCCTGACGCTGATCATTGCAATTCCGTCAGCTGTAAAAGTATTTAACTATCTCACTACACTGTGGCGGGGTAACATAGTCTTTACACCAGCCATGTTGTTTTCAATTGGGTTGGTGTCGGTATTCATCTCCGGAGGTATCACGGGTATTGCCCTGGGTAACTCGGCCATTGATATTCAGTTGCACGATACCTATTTCGTAGTGGCTCACTTCCACCTTGTAATGGGGTCGGCTTCATTCTTCGGAATGGTAGCTGGGGTGTATCACTGGTTCCCTAAGATGTTTGGCCGTATGATGGATTCGAAGCTGGGATATATTCACTTCTGGTTCACCTTTGTAGGTGTTTACCTTGTGTTCTTCCCAATGCACTACATTGGTATTGCGGGCTTCCCAAGAAGGTACTACTCGTTCACCAACTTTGATGCATTCAGTGGATTTACTGACCTGAACGCTTTTATAAGTGTGGCGGCTATTGTGACTTTGTTTGCACAGTTCATCTTTATTTTCAACTTCTTCCACAGTATGTTCAGAGGAAGAAAGGCACCTGCCAACCCATGGAAATCAAATACGCTGGAGTGGACAACTCCACGCAACCCTGGTCACGGCAACTGGCCCGGAGAGATTCCTGCGGTTTACAGATGGCCTTACGATTACAGTAAGCCTGGTGCTGAGGATGACTTTATTCCGCAGACAGTTCCTTTCTCTCAAACGATGGAATCTAACCTTCCACATGAGAATGATATGATTGCTTTGGAGACAGAGATAGATGAACTGGTAGTGGATGAAACAGGAGAATTCCTCGGAGAAAACGACCACTGACGGTAGGCTCTTCAGACGGTTTAGTGCCGTCACGATCATAGCCGTTTACTTATTGATTTTAGTAGGCGGGATCGTAAGAAGTACCGGGTCGGGAATGGGATGCCCTGACTGGCCTAAATGCTTCGGGAATTGGGTTCCTCCTACAGAGGTAAGCCAGCTACCCGAAGATTATAAAGAAGTATACGCTCAGCAGAGGGCTGAGAAGAATGGGAAATTTGTCAGGTACCTCTTAGCCCTTGGCTTTGAAGAGGAAGCTTACCAGATTCAGAATGATCCTTCCATTTTGGTGGAAGAAGATTTCAATGTGGTAAAGACCTGGACTGAATACGTGAACCGTCTGATCGGGGCGGTGATCGGTATCCTGATCTTCGGGACTTTTGTCTTGTCGGTCAGATACTGGAAAACGGATAAAACGATCGTTGTTCTTTCATTTCTTGCATTTGTTTTGGTTGGCTTTCAGGGCTGGATCGGATCTATTGTAGTAAGTACCAATTTATTACAATGGCTCATTACAGTACATATGCTACTGGCTCTGTTGATCGTCTGTCTGCTCATCTATGTTTACTATCGATCTAAAAGATCAGTATTAAATCTGAAAGTTGAGGGTGCTAATAAGCTTGTGATCATTATCATAATCTGTATGGCAGCCACACTGGTACAAATTGTACTGGGTACGCAGGTAAGAGAAGCCATAGATGTAATTGCTGAGCGGTTAGTACGAACCGAGTGGATTGAAAATCTGGGAATCAGGTTCAAAATTCACCGTTCTTACTCAATCTTATTATTGGCGATTCATATCTACCTTGCCAGATTACTGTATATCAAAAATGAAGGACAGATGTTGCTCAAACGAGGGGCAGGTCTGCTTCTATTGATTGTTGCGGTTGAGGCAATAAGCGGAGCGGTGATGGCCTACTTTGGCGTACCGGCTTTTATACAACCATTGCATTTGTTGTTAGGAACAATGATTACTGGTTTGCAATACTATTTATTGCTACTGATAAAAAACAAAAACGAAAGATTGAGTTTGGCTCGATGATTTCTGGAAACACTACAAATATTAACGCACCCCTTGCCTTGGTTCAAAAGGTGAGAACCTTCATGGAGCTGATGAAGATGAGGCTGTCTTTTACAGTGGCTTTGTCATGCGCCTTTGGTTATGCCTTAGGCATGGGAGGTAACGTAAACTGGACACAGCTAATGATGCTCTTCCTGGGTGGTTGGTTGATCTCCGGAGGTTCTTGTGCCTTTAACCAGGTATTGGAAAAGGACTACGACAAGCTGATGAAACGTACAAAGTCCAGGCCGCTGCCTACCGACAGACTCACTGTGTCGGAGTCTTTGTGGTTTGCGACCATTGTAGGTTTTGCTGGTATCTTCCTGATTTTTCAATGGACCAACATGCTAACGACCAGTCTGGCCGTCCTTTCAATGATTCTATACAGCTTCGTCTATACTCCATTAAAGAGAGTAGGGCCTATTGCTGTCTTTGTGGGAGCTATTCCCGGTGCACTGCCTCCGCTTTTGGGATGGACAGCTGCTACCGGTGATATCAATCACGCAGCCATGATCATCTTTGGTATTCAGTTTATCTGGCAATTCCCTCATTTTTGGGCCATTGCCTGGGTGGCAGATGAAGATTATAAGAAAGCCGGTTTCAAACTGTTACCTGTTAAAGGTGAGAAGGATATGAAGACGGCCTTTCAGATCATGATTTATACACTATTTCTGATTCCTATGGGCTTGTTACCTATGACTTTTGGCGTAACAGGACAGGCTTCTGCAGTAGTGGTAACAATATGTGGTGTGCTGTTTCTGGCATCTACCATTAAGCTTATGAAAGACCAATCGCATAAATCGGCACTGCAGATTATGTTTGGTTCTTTCTTGTACCTGCCGATTGTGCAGATCGCGTATTTACTTGACATGGTGAACTGATGGCGGAGAATTATCAATTAATCGATCGTGTACCAGAGGGGCCTTTATCAATGCACCCTAAGAAATTTGCCTTATGGCTTTTCATGGTCACAGTGGTAATGATTTTTGCCGCCTTTACGTCTGCTCATATTGTACGTCAGGCGCAGGGAGAATGGCTTATTTACGACTTGCCACAGCAGTTCCTGATCAATACTGGCATTATCGCGCTGAGCAGTATCTTCCTTCATTTGGCATTTAGAGCGGCTAAAAAGGATAACATGAAGCTGTTAAAGCCAATGGTGTTGATGGCTACCATTCTGGGCTTTGGCTTCCTGGCTGGTCAGTGGGCAGCCTGGGGAGATCTGGTGTCAGCTGGCAATCATTTTGTAGGTGGCAATGTGGCCCCTTCATTCTTATATGTAATTACCGGAGTTCACGCGGCCCACTTAATAGGTGGTGTGATTTATCTGCTGTATATATTAATTGCGTCTTTCAGGTATAAAGTGCATTCCAAGAACATGTTAAACATGGAAATGTGTACTACGTTCTGGCACTTTCTCGGAGGACTTTGGGTATACTTGTATATATTTTTATTATTGAATCATTAATTAGAACCTAGTCTATGGCTACTACTGCTACAGTCGGCAACGAAAAGAGCTTATGGAGAGGTGGAATGGCACCATTCAAAGCCAGCTATGGAAAACTCATGATGTGGTTTTTCCTGGTTTCAGATGCTTTTACCTTCTCAGGCCTGCTGATCACCTATGCCTTTTTAAGGTGGAGTGCACCAGCGTATAACGGAGATCCTGCGGATTTCGTTTTTTCAACAGAATACTGGCCTATTCCCGAAAAAGTCTATGAGGCTTTTCCAGGTTTCCATGGTGTAGAACTTCCATTGGTCTTTGTAGGTTTGATGACCTTCATCCTGATCATGAGTAGTGTTACTATGGTACTTGCTGTGGAAGCAGGTCATAGAATGGATAAAAAGAATGTGGTTAAATGGATGCTCTGGACCATTATCGGTGGTATCTGTTTCTTAAGCTGTCAGGCTTGGGAGTGGTCACACTTTATCACAGGAACTGATACGGCAACCGTGGCGGATGTTTTCGTTAACGGGCAGTGGAACGAGAATTATAAAATCTTTGGTGCTGGTCTTACCTTCAACCAATACGGACCTCCGGCTTTCGCAGCACTATTCTTCTTTATTACTGGATTCCACGGATTCCACGTATTCTCCGGAGTAGTAATCAATATCATCATCTTCTTCAATTCGGCCAACGGCATGTATGAGAAGAGAGGCCATTACGAGATGATAGAGAAAACAGGACTCTATTGGCACTTTGTAGACCTCGTATGGGTATTCGTTTTTACATTTTTCTACTTGATCTGACAGAGACATTATTATGGAACAAGCAACTACAATACACGTACAACCTGCTGATAGAAAGAAGATACTCGGTATCTGGAAAGTAGCATTGTATATGTTTCTTATAACTGCAGTAGAATATGTCTTCGCATTTACTATGGATGCAGGCATGATCAGAAGTGTGATCTTTGTGACTTTGACTATTGTAAAAGCATTTTACATTGTCAGCGAATTCATGCACTTAGGGCACGAAATCAAAGGGCTTATGTACTCTATTATTCTGCCGATGATTTTTATCATCTGGTTGATCGTAGCATTGGTAAATCTGGAAGGTGCCGCTATTAAAGATGCCAGAGGTATCGTTGATTACGAACCTACCGGAACTGAAAAAGTTGAACCGGGTCACTGACCCTTCTATTAAGAGATATTGAATATGAAATCAGGTTGACACAGTTGACCTGATTTTTTTGATTTAGGGATTTCTAGCATGAATAAAAAAGCCATTTTCATCACAGCCATCATTGGTTTTCCGATTGCCCTTATAGCCTTCTTTCAATTGCTGTCTGAACCCAGGCTTGACATACCTGTCTACTATGAAAGTGGTGTAAAGCAAGACACTCTACTCAATATGCCATGCATTGAAAGATCTGCTGAACAGTATTATGTGCAGAATGGTAACCTACCGGTAGCTATGCACAGGGTGGTCCATTTTGAGAGATTGGATGGGCCAGTACTGAAAACGAGGCTGGAAGAGCTGGAGAGGGTGCAGGATAGGTTCTATGATCAGCCGAAGGTAGTAATCACTTCCTATGTCAATGCATCCAGTATGAGGGCAAAAGATGTGACGGATTATAGCCAGCGTATTCAATTTATGGATGGAGTCTGGAGAATCAACGAGCTGGATTCTGCCACCTGGTCAGACCTGAAATACTGTGACATGGTGATGAGTAAGCTGGACAACAGGGTGGTATTGATCGATTCGAAAGACAGAATCCGCGGCTATTACAATATTATGGAAAGAGCCGAAACAGATCGCTTAATCGATGAGTTGGGTATTTTGTTAACAAACAAAGAGCTGCAATAAATATGGAAATTGCTAAGTCAAAGAAATCATTACGCTGGATAAGAATCCTGTCTGTTGCGATCCCCTTGTTGGTGGCTGCACTATTAGGAATGCGCCAAAAACTGGACCTTGGACAATGGGTGTATAACCTGCCCCATGTTATTGGCGTGCTCAATTCCCTTACCGCTTTCTGCCTCATCATGGCATTGGCGGCAATCAAGAAGAAGAATGTAGCTCTGCATCAAAAGATGAATACAGCCGCTCTGGTTTTGGGTGCTGTTTTTCTGGTATGCTATGTTACTTACCATGCTTCAGCAGATTCTACTCCCTACGGAGGTGATGGTGCGCTCAAGTATGTTTATTATACTTTGTTGATTTCGCATATCGTGCTTTCTATTAGCGTAGTACCCTTGGTATTTCTGGCCTTTTATCATGCCTGGACCAAAGACTTTGAAAAACATAAGAAACTGGTGAAATACACCTTTCCCATCTGGCTCTATGTCTCTGTTTCAGGAGTAGCTGTTTATATGCTCATTAGCCCTTATTACCAATTTTAGTAGAATTAGTGGCCGTTGTACCTTAAATTTGTGCTATGAAAAAATGGATGAACCGGATAATCTTAAGTGGATGTCTGCTCCTGTTGGGAACACAATCCATTTTTGCCCAATGTGCTATGTGTCGCGGTGCTATGGAATCCTCAGTGAGCGCAGGCGACACCACCATGGCCGCTAATCTGAATACAGGTATTATGTATCTCTTTTTTGCCCCTTATGTATTGTTGGGAGCCTTAGCATACTTTTGGTATAGAACGAGCAAACGCAATGCGCGCAAAGTCCAGGCCACTGGCCATACTGCAGGCTAAGTGTCCACAGTGTCACAAGGGTAACCTCTTCGAAACAGGGCCTTACCGTCTCAAACGTTTCGCTCGCATGAACAAACAGTGCCCTCACTGCGAGGTCAAGTTTGCAAGGGAGCCCCGCTTCTTTGACGGAGCCATGTACATCAGCTATGCCATGAATGTCGGGCTGTTTTTAGCCAGTGCTTTTATCATTTATCAGTTATTTGAACCAAAATCTCCGAATACTTACCTGATCGCGATCATTTTGGAAGTAATTTTGCTGTATCCTTTGATGTTCCGGTATTCCAGGGTTTTATACCTCTATACCTTCGGAGGTTTGAAGTATAACCCCACCTTGGATACTAAAGGAAATAGTTAGTATTTTATTGAAAGTCCGGGTCTTTTCCTGAGCTGTTACCGAAATCTGTACTCGCGCTCGATGCTGAGGGAGAATCGTAAATCAGAATCGGGAGGGATACTAAAGACGCTAAAAAGAGGGATAACAAATTTGCCTGCGATACAAAACGCATTCAAGTCACACTTTTACCTGATCAGTTGCCTGCTGCTACTGGTGATTACGCTGGTAATAGATGAGGTGATCTTTGCAGATAATAAGCGGAGGGTCGACCCTAAAGAAACTATTACCTCCAGTCTATGGACGGAGTTGGATGTTTTGGATGAGCGGCTGGATGATATAAGCAACCGTGCCATTGTAGACCTGAATCGCGTATTTAATCGCTTCAATGAAGATGATGTATTTCCCTACTTTATCTTTGAGGATGGCGATCTCATCTATTGGTCAACGGATCGTTTTGTGCCGAAATACGGCACCTTTGAGGGAACCTACCTCTACAAGTACCTAAAGCTGAAAAGTGGTGAGTACATTGTAAAACGCAGGGTACTCAACAGCGGACAAAACCGGATTGTAGAAGTCTACGAGCTGCTTCCGCTTTACTCTGATATCCCCATCAGCGATAATTTCAGAAGAAATGGACTGAACTCCAGGGTTTTTGGCAAAACGGAATATAAGCTCTCCAGTACAAAGGCCAAGGACGAAAAGAACCGGGTTTATTCCCGCGAAGGAATCTACCTTTTTAGCTTCTCTGGAGCAGAGGCCATGAAGATTGGGTACCCCACTTATAGCATTTTTATACTGCTACTCTTTTGCATGGTCATCCTGTTCTTTATTCTGGCCGGCTATCGCTATGCACGGCAGCTTGAGAAAGCAGGCAGGGCTTACCTTGGGGTAATTGTCTTGTCGGGCTTCTTCTTTGTGCTCCGCTGGGTTATGATCCGCTATGAGTTTCCGTTAAGTGTGATGGAGCTCGACTTGTTCGAACCTGAGTTTTTTGCTTCCAGTATCTGGCAGCCCTCTCTTGGCGACTTTGTGATCAACCAACTATGCCTTATGGTAGTAGTTACCTTTGGTTATCGTAGCTATAGCAAAAGACAAAAGCTAAAGAAGGTAGCCAGTGCATTAGACCTGGGCATTTTATTGGTACTGTCCCTGGGCTCGCTGATTTATTTTGAGCTGGAGGTTGAGTCGTTGCTTCACAATTCACAGTGGTCTATGGACATCTCTCAGGATATAAGCCTGAGCCCCTTTAAAATCATCAGCTACCTACTGCTGTTTATTAATGGCGTGATGTGTTTTCTGGTGGCCCAGCTAGCCTCTAAAGAGATATTGCTGGTTCCGAAACCGGGAGCTGTCATTGCCGCGCTGCTGACCATAGCGGCAATGGCCTTGGCTTGGTTCTTATGGATAGAGAACTCTCTGAGCTTCATTTTGCTTTTATGGAGTTTATACCTGCTGATTGTTTATCGGATGAAGCTGGCCGATCAGATCAACAGCGTGAGCTATAATACCTTCCTTTATTTCTTCCTGGCCTCATTCCTGATTGCCGCCATTAGCGACTTTGTGCTCATGAGGCATATTGGTGGGCTAGACCGTCAGGAGAAACTGAGCCTGGCAACCGAACTGCTTACAGAGAACGATTTGACTGCAGAGTTTTTATTGTCACGAGCGGGAGAAGGCATAGGAGGAGATGTAGTCATTCAAACCAGTATCTCAAACCCTTTTGCTCCCAAGGGCAATATCAGGCTGATCATCAGAGGTACATACCTCGGTGATTACTTCGATAAATACGACATAGAAATACTACTCTACAACGGCTATGGGAAGGCCATCAGTAACCCGAATACGCTTGACTACGAGGCGCTAAGAGAGGTTTATGCCACAGAAGAGCACAGCACTGAATATGACAACCTGTTTTTTGTAAACGACCGTTTTATAAACCAATACTACCTCTTCAGCGAAGTGAAGCGCTACGGCAATACCATTGGCTATGTGGTGGTAAAACTCGACAGAAAGGAGCAGCTGAATAACAGCATTCTGCCAAGGTTGCTTTATGAAGATCCCTCATTTAACCCTTTAACAGGCCACTTTGATTATGCGATCTATCGGGATGGACAACTGGTGAGCAGTGTGGGTGACTATAATTACAGGAGAGATTTTGCGCTTGCCACACATGACAGCACCTTGCTTTTTGACGAAGGTGTAATGGAAGACAACTACCGACATCTGGCCGTGCCCGGCAGGAGTACGGGAGAGTTCTTTGTGATTAGCAGTCATGTTTATCCCATCCGTTATATCATTACCAATTTCGCGATCTTTTTCCTTTCACTGGTTGTGATGATCATCCTCATCTTTCTGATCAGTGCCATATTCTACAATACCCGCAACAAGGGAGTTTCTATTTCTGCCAAGATTCAAATCCTCCTGAACTTTGCGTTTTTCCTACCGCTGATTATTGTGAGTATCGTGGTGCTGCGCCTGGTGAATGACACAGTGCGGAGAAACATAGAAACAGAATACCTGGATATTACAGAGAGTGCCGGACTGAACCTTTCATCCACCCTGGAAAACTTTCTGGCAAGTCAGAGTTCGAACAATGAAACCCTGGAAAACAGAGTGTCCGAGATCAGCCAGTATTCACGGGCAGATATCAACATCTTTAATACCAATGGTCGTTTGGTGGCCACCAATCAGCGCTTGATTTTCGAGAACCAGATTTTGTCCTCTTATACCAACCCGGGGGCAATGGCCTCAATCGTAGAGCGAGGTAACAACAAAAGTATCCTTGAAGAGTATGTAGGAGACCTGGCCTATCAGGCCACCTATTATGGTATTCGATCCAACGAAGACAACAGGCTGATAGGCATACTCAGTATTCCATTCTTTGAATCACAGGAGCAATTGAAACGACAGCAAACGGATATTCTCTCCAATATCCTCAATGCCTTTACGTTCATTTTCATAGTGTTTGTAATCCTCTCATTTCTGGCTTCGCGCATTCTTACTTACCCATTTAAGTACCTGACGCAAAAGATCAAAACCACAACGCTCTCCAGGTTTAATGAGCCTCTGGAGTGGACGGCTGATGACGAGATTGGTCTGATGGTAAAAGAATACAATCGCATGCTTGTCAACCTGGAGAAGAGTAAAAAGGCATTGGCACTGAGCGAAAAAGAAAGTGCATGGCGGGAAATGGCCCAGCAGGTAGCTCATGAAATCAAGAACCCCCTGACTCCGATGAAGCTTAAACTTCAGCATCTGAAAAGAGTGCTCGCTGCAGGGCAAGAGCTGGGGCAGGACCATAATAAGCCGATTGACAGTTTGCTGGGACAGGTGGAAATACTGAGCGATATTGCCACCTCATTCTCGTCCTTTGCCAAAATGCCCATCCCTTTGAGCGAACGGCTGGATGTAGCTGATGTATTGAAGAAGGCAACTCGCCTGTTTAGTGCTGATGAGGTAGAGATTAATGCCAACATTCCCCGTAATCCTGTTTGGGTTGAAGGTGACAAAAACCTGCTTGGTCGAATCTTCAATAACCTCATCTTGAACGCTATACAATCCGTACCCAATGGGGAAAAGGCGAAACTTGAGGTAGAACTGGAGCTTACCTCTACACGGGCGCGAATCAGCGTAAAGGATAATGGTGGAGGTATTGCCGAAGACATCAAGGAAAAAATATTTATACCTAAATTTAGCACTAAGGAAAAGGGGTCAGGTATCGGTCTGGCCATTGCCAAACGCGGAGTAGAGCACGCGGGAGGCAGTATCTGGTTTGAGTCTGAGACAGGTCAGGGTACTACCTTTTTCATCGAGTTTCCATTAATGGATTGATTGTGCTGCGTGGCTATTGTATTTCACTCCTACTACTTCTTTTCCACCTGAGCCTTTTCGCTCAGGAAACCCCTCCTGATTGTAAATGGATCAGCACCTTTGATAAGCCCGTAATACTCGATTCTCTGACCGTGATTCCTGAAAGCATTAAGCTGAATGAAGGGATCAGGTTTGAGTTTAATCTGGCTGAGAACGCAATTACCATTGCTTCCACCGGAGTTGACTCTGTGTTGGTTTGCTATCGCACCTTACCTTTTGATTTACATGCGGCAAGGGCCAACAGAACACTGGAGATTTATGACAGTACAGCCTTGTTTAAAGATGCGGTGCTATATCAGCAATCCCTGGCCATTCCTAAAAGGGAAGAAGTTTTTCAGACAGACGGTATTCAAAAGACGGGCAGTATTACCCGTGGAATCTCATTCGGTAACAGGCAGGATGTATTTGTTAACTCGAGTCTGAATCTGCAAATGGAGGGGCAGCTTACAGAAAATGTCAACCTCCGGGCGGTTATTACTGATCGTAATGTGCCCTTTCAGCCAGAAGGGAATACACAACAAATACAGGATTTTGATAATATCTATATCCAGCTCTACAATGACAATTGGTCGCTAAAAGCCGGTGATGTAGTGCTCAGAAATGGTGCCTCTAACTTTTTGCGTTACTACAAAAATGTACAGGGAGCTCAGCTGAGAACCAGCTATGAAATGGCCAACGGTTTTAAGGCCGAAACTACACTGGCCGCTTCGGTTGCCAAGGGCCGTTTTAACTCAGATATCATTGAGCCGATTGAAGGTGTATTGGGCCCCTATCGGGTTAGAGGACCAAACAACGAACGCTTCATTATTATCATCGCGGGTTCAGAAAAAGTATTCCTGGATGGCAGGCAGCTCACACGGGGGTTCAACAACGACTATGTGATTGACTATAACCTGGGGGAAATCACCTTTACGAACAGGGTGCTGATAACTCAATTCTCCAGAATCAGGGTAGACTTCGAGTTTTCAGATCAGAACTATACCCGTTCTATTCTACAAGCCAGCCACTATCAGTACAACGACAAATTCAACTTTGCACTAAACTTTTACCGGGAGAAGGATAATCGAAATCAACCACTTTCCTTTGAACTGAGCCAGCAGGAGCAGATCATTTTGAGCAATGCCGGTGATAACCTGAGCCAGGCAGTTACCTCCCGGGTAGATAGCCTGGGTTTTACCCCCGATCTGGTACTTTATCGGAAGACGGAAGGCATGGATAACCTGGGAAACACCTTTGATATTTTTCAATATTCCACCAATCCCGACAGTGCCCATTTTACGGTGCAGTTTTCAGAGCTTGGTCTCAATCAGGGTAATTACATCCTGTTGAACACTACGGCCAATGGTCGCATTTTTGAGTGGGTAGCACCGATCAATGGAGTACTTCAGGGGAGCTACGAACCCGTAAGTCAACTGAATGCTCCCAATCAGCGGCAGATGTTTACAACAGCCGCAGGCATGAAGCTCAATGAATATGATGCCATCAATATCGAGGTGGCTACCTCTGTCAATGACCTGAACCTTTTTTCAGAGCTTGACACAGAAGATGACAAGGGCTTTGCCTACAAAGCCATCTATGAGAGCAAGAACAGACCTCTAAAGGGATTGGAGAACTATAAGTTCAATGCGCTGCTTTCCTATGAATTCAATAATAAATACTTCTCCTTCATCGATCGGGTACGTTACATAGAATTTGACAGAGACTGGAGTTTCAACCCCCAGGACCTGGCGGAACCGTCTGCGGAGAACATCCTGAATGGGGGGTTATCATTGCAGAAGAATGGCCTGAATGGGATTGATTACCGATTGGTAAGAAGAAAGCGGGGAACGGCTGTGGACGGTTTTCAGCATGTGCTTTCAGGTAATAAAGAACTCGGGCCTTTTCTGATCAGGACCAGCCTCTTTGTAATGAACAACGACCAGCTCAATGTAAGCTCTGAATGGACCCGCTTCAATACAGATTTTGCCTTACGTACCAAATGGTTTATTCCTGGCTATCGCTATAGACTGGATCGCAATGCGGTCAGGAACAATCTTGATAATACGGTATTGCGAACTGCTATGAATTTTAGCGAGCATAGCTTTTATATTAAAAACAGTGACACGCTCAGGACTACTTATGGCATCGACTACAGGCTGAGAGAAGACCGTTTACCATTCAATGGAGAGCTCATCGATAACAATCGTTCTGAAACCTGGAATGCTTTTTTCAAAACGCAGATTGGCGAAACACAAAACCTTAATATCCTTTTTACCTATCGTAATCTGGAAAATCTGAATGTGGAAGGAGAAGGCCGAAACGATGAGACCATTATGGGGCGAATTGACTGGACAGGCCAGTTCTTTGAGCGGGCCATTCAATCAGAGTTATCCTATAACCTGTCCAACAGCCGGGAGTTGAGAAGAGAGTTCATCTTTCTACAGGTGCCTACCGGTGAGGGTACCCACACCTGGCGTGACGATAACGGAGATGGTGTGCAGGACCTGAGCGAATTTTATCTGGCGGTCAACGCTGATGAAAGAAATTATGCCAAGATTTTTGTGCCTACCGATACCTATGAAGAAGCCTTCAATACAAATATCAGCTACCGGCTAAGGGTACAGTCTCCTGCAAAATGGAAAGAGGCAAAGGGAGTAAAGAAATTTCTGAGTCAACTGTCCAACAACACCTCCTGGACCCTGAATTCCAAGATCACCGATGATGATCTGACCACCCGGTTATTACCCTTTAATGTAAGTGATGATGCCCTGCTCTCGTCAAGAGAAAATCTGAGGTCAACCATTTTCTATAACAAATCCAGGTCTGCATTCGCTGCTGATTTTGGAATCGCCCAGTCCTTGAACAAACAGCTGCTTACCAATGGTTTCGAAAGCATTAACAATGAAGACCTGAGAGCACATGTAAGATGGAAGATCAATCGTAGAACCAACCTGGACCTGACCTATATAGATCAGCAGCGTGCCAGTAGCTCTGATGTATTGTTGCAACGCAATTACCTGGTGTTGGGGGATGTATATAAACCCACAATCAGTTGGCAGCCCATGAATTCTTTGCGATTGACCGGAGGACTATCGCTGAGAGAAAGAAGGAACGGTTTTACTGAAACCTCTACAGAACGTTCAGAAATCAGGGAGATTCTGATGGATGTACGCTATTCCAAGGCTGCCAAAACCACACTGAACGGAACCTTCAAACTGATCAACATCGACTTTACCGGAGATGAAAATTCAGCCATAGGCTATGAGCTACTCGAAGCCCTGCAACCCGGTAAAAACTATACCTGGAACCTCAACATTCAGCAGCGTCTTGGCAATGGCTTGCAACTCAGTCTGCGCTATGACGGCCGTAAATCGGGTGACAACAATGCAGTACATGTAGGCCGTGTACAGGTAAGTGCCTTGTTCTGACACTGGTCAACTGTTAACAGCCTTAACATTTCATTAACCCATATTCTTGACCGATATCCCTAATATTGGGCCTAAGGTCAAACCATAATTGTCATGAAAGTCAGATCAATATTATTCGTTTTAGCACTAGCACTTTTTGTAACACCTGCCTTTGCCCAGAAAGGCTTTAAGAAAATCATTGTCGATCAGGATTGGATGCAAAAGCATATCGATGACGAAAATGTAGTGATCCTTCATGTGGGTGATACGACCAAATATGCTGAAGGGCATATCAAAAATTCCCGTTACATCAACGCGCCTCACTTTACCAGGGTGGTTGGAGATCTTTATTGGGAACTTCCGGAGGCTGAGGTATTGAACAAAAACCTGCGGGACAGGGGAGTGGACAAGAAATCTAAGATAGTACTGGTACACGGTGGCAATGGCCATGCGGCTACCTTTCGCCTCTATTTCACACTGGATTATTTCGGCTTAAGCAAAAACGTAGTGATTCTGGATGGTGGACTTAAGGGCTGGAAGGCCAATAATCTTGCCGTAACCACCGAGGTACCTGAAGTGAAAGCAAAAGCTGAAAACCAATTGATTTTCAGGTCGAACACTTCAATCAAAGTAGATAAAGACTATGTCAATGCCAATTCACTCAAGGATGAGATCAATGTGATTGATGCCCGCAGAGCTGCCTACTATGAAGGAAACGGAGGTTCTCATGACAGCTATACCAGATCGGGCCATATACCCGGTGCGGAGAATATCTGCTGGCTCGATATTGTGGACGAAAACCTCTTTATGAAGGACTTCGATACGCTAAAGGCCTATTATGAAGAGGCTGGTGCAGAGAAGAAGGAAGAGGTGGTTGCTTACTGTCACGTAGGTCTCAGAGCGTCTGTGATTTATACAGTGGCTAAAGGTCTGGGCTATAAAGTTCGGCTTTATGATGGCTCCTACAATGAGTGGGACACGCTCAGCGAAGAATACCCTACAAAGAAGGGTAAGGAGTCGAAGTAGCACGAACTATTGCTTTTGCTGCTTTCACAAAGGAGGCGGCAAAGGCGAATAATAGAAAAGGGGAATTGTAGGCTTTGGAGAATCAGAAGCTTACCTCTCTGAACTTGCGCATCATATTATTAGCAAAAACAAAATCGTCCAGCTCTTTCACACCCGAGTGGATGATATCCTTGTTGTCACCTTCCCACAGCTTGCGACTGTTACAGATAAAAATAATGTATTCACCAATCTCCATTACCGAATTCATGTCATGCGTCACAATCACAGTGGTAATCTGATACTCATCGGTAATCTCCTGCAGCAGTCGGTCTATCTGAATAGAAGTTTGCGGATCAAGCCCTGAGTTGGGTTCATCACAAAACAGGTATTTAGAGTTGTTCACAATGGCCCTGGCAATACCTACACGCTTTTGCATACCTCCGCTTATTTCTGAAGGCATCCGTTTATTGGTGTTTTCCAGGCTTACCCTTTTCAGGCAAAAGTTTACCCGGTCCATTTTTTCGTCCTCTGGCATTTTGGTCAGCACATCCAGGGGAAATTTTACATTTTGCTCTACATTCTTAGAGTCAAAAAGAGCCCCACCCTGAAAGAGCATGCCAATCTCCCTTCTGATTTCTGTTTTTGTGTCACGATCCGCATCTACAAAGCTCCTGCCGTTGTACAGGATCTGACCAGAATCAGGCTTGAGCAAGCCCACCGTATTTTTAAGCAAAACGCTTTTTCCTGATCCACTGGCTCCTATGATGAGGTTGGTCTTTCCTTGCATAAAGGTGCCGTTGATGTCCTGAAGCACCTTTTTATCGTCAAACGATTTGTACAAGTTCTTAATCTCTATCATCAGACGAGTAGTAGTTGAGCTAAAACAAAATCGGCCAGCAAAATGGAAATACAACTTACCGTAACTGCCCGGGTACTCGCCTGGCCTACTTCAAGTGCTCCACCTTTGGTATAGAAGCCCATATATGCTGAAATAGAGGCGACCAGGAAGGCGAAAACAATAGATTTGATCAGGGCAAATTGTACAGAGAAAGGATTGAACTCCTGTTTGAGCCCGACAAAGAAATCGGCCGTGGCTAAAACACCGCCATACTCTGCTGCCAGGTAGCCACCACTGATAGCCAGTGAGCCAGCCAGTATCACTAACAAGGGATACATGAACAGCGTGGCAATAATTTTGGGTAATACCAGGTAAGAGACAGGATTGATTCCCATCACTTCCAGCGCATCTATTTGCTCTGTAATGCGCATGGTACCCAGGTTGCCCGCAATGCTGGAACCAACCTTACCGGCAAAAATGATTGCGGTAATAGTAGGTGCCAATTCCAGAATGGTCAAATCACGTACTACCAGACCGATTACACTGTCGGGTATCAGGGGATTTACCAGGTTGTAGGCTGTTTGCAGGGTAGATACAGCTCCCATAAACACAGCCACCAGCCCTACCAAAACAATGGAGTTGATGCCAATGTAGATGCATTCGTCCAGAACAAGATTCACGTAGGTTCTGAAAGATTCCCTGTTTTTAAACAGAGCTCCAAGAAATAATACGTACTGACCAACTCTAAACATATGCGATGTGCCCTTCTGAAAAGTGCGTTTGCTGAGGCAAGGCGTTAAAATAACAAAACTTGTTCGAAATCATTCCCCGGCTGGCAATCCAAAGTTCAATTATTTCCATTACCCCTGATTATGTGTTGGAACTTCGCGATGAGTAGATAAATTACAACGAATCAGGGAGTTTTATTGATTTATGCATAGCAGCGCTATGGTTAAATTAAAAACCTCCCTTGTTTTACTGATTCAACGTAAGTTAGCTACGGAATAGATTTTCTAATGCATATTCCGGGGTTAATTTCAAATCGAATGAATAACGGCAAAAACATCAATTAGTATAATATGCGAAAACTGGCAGTAATAACCGGAGGAACCAAGGGCATCGGTCGCGCCACTGTAGAGAAATTCATTAAGGAAGGCTTCGATGTAGTGACCTGCGCCAGAAATCGACAGGATTTGGATACACTGGTTCTTGAATTGAAAAAAACTCATCCTGAGGCAGAGGTTCGGGCAGAGCAGGCCGACCTTTCAAAGAAAGAGGAAGTAAAAAACTTTGCCGAGGTTGTGAAATCCCTTAACAGACCGATAGATATGTTATTGAACAATACAGGCGTTTTCATTCCCGGAGCCGTACACGATGAAGAAGAGGGGAACCTGGAGCTTATGATCGAGACCAACCTTTACAGCGCCTATTATTTAACACGGGCCCTTGTACCTGGCATGGTAGAGCGCAAGTCAGGTCACGTATTTACCACAGGCTCTATAGCAGGTATTCAAGCTTATGCCGGAGGTGGAAGCTACTCTATTTCCAAATTCGCTTTACTGGGGTTTACAAAAGCCCTGAGAGAAGATATGAAGCCTCATGGTGTGCGTGTAACCTCCATTTTGGCAGGGGCCACTTATACTGCCAGTTGGGAAGGTGTGGACCTGCCGCGAGATCGTTTTATGAAAGCCAGTGATATTGCTGACGCCATTTATGGAGCGCATGCCTTATCGCCTCATACAGTAGTGGAGGAGATCATTCTCCGACCACAATTGGGAGATATTTAGACCTCTTAGGTCGATGTCAAGGGAGCTTAGACTATGATGTTGGGGTCGAGGCTACTGCTGGTGTGGTCAACTCCACTTTATAGCCATCCGAATCTTCCATATATATAGAGTGAAAAAAATGATGGTCTTCGAATGAAAATCCAATACCCTTTTGCTCAAAAGTGTGTTGAAAGGCCCTGAAGCTTTCCCTGTCTACATTAAAGGCGATATGCATTCGGGTCCTGACATAGTCGAGATCGTCTTTTTTTAGTGCAGGGAACAAGGCGATACCTGTTTCTCCGGCCTGCATCATGATTGGGTAGCCCCCACGGTCCTGATCGTCAAAACGGGTTAGTCCCAGAACTGTTTCATACCATTGAGCCGATACTTCAGGGTCTGCTACCCGAATGGCTACATGATCCAGAAAATTCACTTTCATACCTTTATGTTTTAGCACTCTTAAAATAACATTTTTCTTGATTTCCGGTTACCTTTGAACCACTAGAAGTATAGCTATGGACCAGGCAGTCGACAGGGTGAAAAAATACTGTAATGACCTTTTTTCTTACAACAGAAGAGAAACCATTCCGGTAAGGGTGGGAGATGTGGTCATTGGGGGAGACAACCCCATCGTGGTACAGTCTATGACGACTGTTGACACCATGGATACCATGGGCTCGGTAGAACAGAGCCTGCGAATGGTTGAATCGGGCTGTGAATTGGTGCGGATTACTGCACCCAGCATTAAGGAAGCTGAGAACCTTCGTAACATCAAAGATGAGCTGAGGAAACGTGGTTGTGAGGTGCCATTGGTTGCCGATATCCATTTTACTCCCAATGCTGCAGAACTGGCAGCACGTATAGTAGAGAAGGTTAGGGTAAATCCCGGAAACTATGCCGATAAAAAGCGCTTCGAAAACATTGAATATACAGACGAGACCTACAATGCGGAGCTGGATCGTATCAGACAGAGATTTACCCCTCTGGTAGAAATCTGCAAAGAACATGGGACGGCCATGCGCATTGGTACCAATCACGGCTCACTATCAGACAGGATTATGAGCCGTTATGGTGATACTCCTCTCGGAATGGTGGAGTCGGCCCTGGAGTTTCTGAGAATTTGCGAAGACCTGGGTTACTATCAGATTGTGCTGTCAATGAAAGCCAGCAATACGCAGATCATGGTACAGGCTTACAGGCTTTTGGTGCAAAAGCTGGAAGAGGAGGGACTAAAACCTTATCCTTTACACCTGGGAGTGACCGAAGCCGGAGAAGCAGAAGACGGACGCATAAAATCTGCAGTGGGCATTGGAGCACTACTGGAAGATGGTTTGGGGGATACCGTGCGCGTGTCACTTACGGAAGAACCTGAGTTTGAAGCCCCGGTAGCAGAGAAACTAATCAGAAGATATAAAAGGAGGTCGGGACATGAGCCTGTACCTCAGCTTGATGAATCACCCATCGATCCGTTTCAGTATCACAAACGGAAAAGCGCAGAGGTACTCACGGTAGGAGGCAGTAATGTACCCAGGGTGATAGCAGACCTGCGCCTTTTGAGCCAGCCGGAATATAAGGACCTGAAAGCCATCGGACATTTCTACCTGCCGGAACCGGACAAATGGCGTATGAATGATCAGGGCTGTGATTTTGTATATACCGGAACCAATACGGCTGCTTTTATGCTTCCCAATGGACTCCGCGAGTTGGTAGACTATGAGGTTTGGAAGACACTTGATTCAAAGCTCAATCGCCATCCTGTATACACCCTGGATGAATTGGCTGTGGCTGAACAATGCGATGATCAGCTCAATTTTCTTAAGCTCAATGCCACCGACCTTGGGGATGAGGCCCTGATGGTATTGGAAGCCTCGAATGTGGTGGTTTTGCTGGAAACAGACAACGCTCATGCCATGTCTGCTTTGAGAAGGTTCTTTTTCGAGCTGGAAAGGCGCAAGCTGACCGCCCCGGTGATCGTGATGCGAAACTATGAGGTTAAGGATCAGGAAGAATTTCTGATACATGCCAGCACCGATGTGGGAGGTTTACTGATCGATGGTTTTGGCGATGGTGTCATGCTTGCGGCTTCTGAGCTGACCGATAAGCCAGAATATCTGGCAGATCTGAAAGTAAAGAACGAAACCGCCTTTGGTATTTTGCAGGCAGCACGAACCCGCATGACCAAGACTGAGTATATATCCTGTCCTTCCTGTGGACGAACCCTGTTTGACCTGCAGGAAACTACCGCGATGATTCGAAAGCGTACGGATCACCTCAAAGGAGTGAAGATCGGAATCATGGGCTGTATCGTTAACGGGCCGGGAGAAATGGCTGATGCCGACTTTGGCTATGTGGGCTCTGGTAAGGGTAAAATCACCCTGTACAAAGGTCAGGATGTGGTAAAGAGGGGAGTTCCCTCAGAAAATGCAGTAGATGAGCTTATTGAAATCATCCGGGACAGTGGCCAGTGGCTGGAACCTGAATTTGCAACAGAAGAAATGAATTGATATGGGAGAGCAAGAGAATAAGCAGGAAGAGAAAATGAAGTTGAGGGATTACTTTGGTTTTGGCGAAGTACTTGGCTATTTCTTCAGAAAAAAAGATCCGAATCGTCCTAAAAACTTCAACCTGAAGGTGATGCATGGTATCAATAAAATTTCCATCATCATGTTTCTCATCGCACTCGTTGTGATAATTGTGAGAGCTCTTTCACGCTAAGCAAAATGCTCAGAATAACCTGTAGCCTATTTCTTCGATCTCGGGTACCCTTCCGGGCAAGGCCAGTTTTATTTTGAGCCAACCAATCAGGGTTTCGTTACCACTTAGCAATTTGAAAACGAGATAGCCTTGACGACTTTCAGGGAATTTGGTCAGGTCATCGATAAACCCCGAACTTTCAAACTTCAGCCAGTAATCAAAGTCATAAGGATGCCCGCTTTCGGGCCGAGACTCCCAGAAGTCAGTACCGGAACCGACCGTTTTCCCTTCTTCATAAATGCGTTGTTCCCAGTAAATCTGGCCTCCGAACCGGACCGTATCTCCAAGGAAAAACATATTCTCATGAAGTTGTATCATGCGAGTTACCACGGTTGTGTCTCCACTAATTGATTTCGCAAATATGTATTCTGTCTTCAGGTCGTAGATTCCATTCCCGTCCAGATCGAGTGAATCTGCAAAGACTTTAGTGTTTCGCTGAGAACTTCGGAACTCTTCCGATAAGGTGCCTCTTCTGGGGGGATTGAAGACTTCAAATAAATCAACAAATTCGGTATTGCCTGTAATGATTGTATCCTGTGAGGGTGCATCATCTCCCGAGCAGGAGACCGTCATAAATAAAACAACTAGCAATAGTGTAATTCCTGACCCGAGCTTCATAGTTTAGTATTACCAAATCAAATTAGCACTTTTCCCTATGTATATAGACGAATTCAGAGATTATTGCCTCGCAAAAAAAGGAGTAACGGAAAGCACTCCGTTTGGACCAGATACGCTTGTTTTACGGGCTATGAATAAGATTTTTGCTATAACGGGTATTGATACCTTCGAATTTGTGAACCTGAAGTGTGACCCGGAAAGAGCAGCAGAATTAAGAGAGCAGTATGAGGGAATTAAGCCTGGATGGCACATGAATAAAAAGCACTGGAACTCAGTCATGTGCGATGGTTCTATCAGTGATCCAATGATCAAAGAACTGACGGATCATTCATACGACCTGATCATTCAAAGCTTACCGAAAAAAGTGAAGGATGAGTGGGCTCAGCTTTAACCTAAATTCCACTCCATATCCTGAAGGGTGACCCCCTTTAGGGAATTAAAGGGTTCTAAAAGAATTAACTAAACGGGATTAAATCCGAATTGCTCATTAGAAAAATGAAGGATTGATGGTTAGATTATGCAATAGCGCTATTGCATAATTGTAGTTTAAGGCACAGCTCTAAACGCGAAGTTATGTAGACTATAGTTGTCAAAGTCTTCTACACTGATTTCAATATAACCTAAAAAACGGCTGATCCCGATATCCATGCGAAAGGCGATAAACCTCGTTCCGGCACCAACCCAGTTACCGCTAACAGCTCCGGCCTCAGTAACCGCCAGGGCCAGGGCATCTGCAGAACCCCAGGTTTCGGTAGATACCGTGATAATATCGCCATCTTCCAAAGCCTTCACAGCCATTTGTCCATCGAGGGAAATTCTGGTGCTGTCGCTGGGAGTAGTCACCGTCAAGCCACGGTTACCGGAAAACTCCTGGTAAGCCCTGAGTTCAATGTCCACCACACCATCATTATTGATGTCGAGTTCGCGCACATTGCTGTGTACTTCATCCCTGGCAAGTACCAGGGGAGTAGATAAGTTTGAGTAGAATAATCCGATTCCGGTTTCTTGTCCCATGATCAGCTGACGTTGCTCATCAGTAATACCTCCATCACCATCATCACTGCCACAAGATAGTACAGCCACAGTCAACAGAACCAGACCTAAAATCCATTGATATCTCCTCATGGGGCTAATATATGTATAAAATGCTATGTCTGCCAGTTCAGCGTTTCTTCCTTCACAGGATTTTCAAAGGGAATTTTTTCGGCCTGTGATTTCTCATAGCGGGTGCGTACGGCATTGTACCATTTGGCCTGCATATCGGGGTCGCCCATGAGCATAAGCGGGGGCTGATTGAGCAGGCCCTCTTTGAGCTTTTTGAACACATCAATGTCCTGTTGAATGAACGTCTTGGCAAACCTGTAGAAGATGGGTTTGAAAACTTTGATCCAGCGGATGTTGGTATAAATAAATTGAATCAGCTCCGTTTTGTCCTCATTGACAGGGGTAAGACAGGTCATGACCAGGATATCATCGGTACCCACCTTGATGTGCTCGATGCGAATGCCGGGAATCTGAAAGCTGATCTCCGTGGTCTGTTCTTTTTTCAGCAGTTTATAGGCTGCAGAGTTCTTCGAAGGCTCGTGTCTCACCATAGTAAAACCGAGGTGTGAGGGAGCGAATTTCTTGGTTTTGAGTTTCAGGTTGTTCTTTTTTCTGAAAAACCACGATTGGTGCACAAAAGGTACGTGTGCCGGGTCAATCAATCCGATGACAGAGTGGTCCAGGCTGCAGTCCATATAGCCGGCAGTTACAAAATCAAAGGAGCCTCCCTCGGGCATGGGAAATTTTGGGAAAAGGCTTTCGTCAATTTCTTCAGGCTTGCGCATATCTCTGGGCAGGTAGATCAGGATAAGCCCGTACATTTCTCTAAGTGGGTAATAAGGTGCTCTTACCTTGGATACATCAAGTTTAGAATTTGGGGGCAGTGCGGGGATTTTGGTACAGGTACCATCGGTGCCAAAACGCCAACCATGATAACAGCATTCTATTTCACAGCCATCAAAATTCCCATATGTCAAAGGGATTCCGCGGTGGGGGCATTGATTGCGCAGCGCAAATACCTTTCCGTTCTCATCACGCCCCAGCAAAATTTTCTCACTGTCAATCTCCTTTTCAAAGGTTTGTCCTTTTTGAAGCAGGCTACTGTGGCAGGCCACATACCAGATGTTCCGGAGGTTCTTACTTTTTGATGTACTCATTTAGTGCCAATTGCCCTGCAAACATACGCATAAACAGGTTGTACAGAAAATGATCTAAGTCAGCGAATCTGACTATTCCAGCTCTGCTTTATCAAAACGATTGAGCAGTTCCCGCAGCTTATTATACATCTCATCAGGATTAAAGGGTTTGGTGAGATAGCCGTTCATGCCAGCTGAATAAAGCTCATCGAGTGAGGCCTGGTCGTTAAGAGCCGTAAAGGCGATGATTGGTAGCTTGCGATTGAATTTGCGTATTTCCCTCGTAGCCTCTTTGCCATCCATCACGGGCATTTGCATATCCATAAGCACCATGTCGTAGCTATGCTCTTTTACCCGTTGCAGGGCTTCCTCTCCATTATAGCAAAGGTCCATTTTTACATTCCACTCACCTAAAATCTTGCGGATCATCACGAGGTTATATTCCAGGTCATCCACCACCAGAATGTATGAGCCGGAAAGGTCACGTTTATCCGACTCTTCAAACTTGGCTTTACCCACTGAGGGTCCTTCTTTAAGCCACAGGTCGAATGAGAAGGTAGAGCCTTCGCCTTCTTCAGATTCAATCTCAATACTGCTGTTCATGAGCTCAAGCAGGCGTTTGGAAATAGCCAATCCCAAACCTGTGCCCCCATATTGGCGGGTAATGTTGCTGCTGGCCTGGGTGAATTGCTCGAAAATGGTTTGCTGCTTTTCTTTTGAAATACCTATGCCACTGTCTTTGACCCTGATACTGATCAGATGGTTAATTCCTTCCTGCTTCTTTACAGAAACAGTCATTCTGATAGTACCCTCATTGGTAAATTTAATGGCATTGCTTACCAGGTTGGTGATGATTTGTCCCAGGCGACCTCCATCGCCAATCAGACGCTCGGGAATGTCTGAATCAAGTATGAGCTTGAGTTGATTCCCTTTTTCCTGCGCATTTACGCTATTGGCCTTTTTAATGTTGGTTATCAGCTCTGTCAGGCTGAAAGGCTTAAGGTCCAGCTCGAGTTTGCCTGACTCAATCTTGTTATAATCAAGAATGTCATTGATCAACAACATGAGGTTCTGAGAGGCTATGTTCAGAATCTCCAGGTTTTCTACCTGTTCGGGCAGGTGATCTTCCAGCTGTAAGAGGTGAGACATACCTATAATCACATTGAGCGGAGATCTGATTTCATGGCTCATGGTAGAGAGAAACTGAGACTTGGCCTTCGATGCATTGCGGGCATCCCTGATGGCTCTTTTCAATTGTCCTTCAATCTCCTTTCTTTTGCTTACCTGGACATTCAGGTACTGAGCGATGTTCAGCAGGTCATTTGATTCTGAAATCCAATCTGTATTTTCTCCTTCATGTAGCTGAGAAACAGAATTGAGCAGTGTTTCGATACTTTTATCTCTGAGCTCTTTTTCATTGATCAGTTTTTGAGTGATCTCATTGTATTCCTGGTCTGCAATGTCAAAGGCATGCTGAGAAAGTGCCTGATCCTGGTCGTAGTTGGTATAAGACTCGTTTATGGCAGCAATGAAATGTACCAGCTGTTCATTTTCTTCCCAGTTGGCAGGGAGGTACTTTTTAATCTGTCGTCTGAGCAGTTTATGCCTTTCCATTGTCAGTACTCGCTAATGGTCGTAATGGTCATGGTTTGATTGTGTAGCTCACATTTCATGAAGTCGGAAAAAGGAGCTATTTCGCCATAAGAATAAAATCCTGCGATGATGGTCTCATCGCCCAGCACTTCCCTGGCAGCCTCAAGTTCCTCCTCAATACGGTTGCCGAAAATCAATTTTCTACCCACGCAACTGATAAGGATCGAAAGCTTGTCTCCTTCCACATTTGTATGACTCATTTCCGCGGCAGTACCGGCTGCATCTACGAGCCTGTCGAAGTTGGCTTTCATCAGCCTGGCTTTGGCTCCCTCGGGTACGTTGCCGGCAAAGATCATCGAGTTATTCTTCTCATCGATGTTCAAAATGGTGCGCACTATCTCCCTGCCGTCTGTTTCGATGGCCAGCGGAAAAAACAAAGCTGATCCGGGTAGATTTTTGGCATGCTCTCCCAGATACTTTTTATAGAGAGCCAGGGCGTTTTCACCATCAATTTCATAGAGTACATTTTTGTCTGACAGGGTGATGGTACGGGTTGGCCCGAACTGACGCCAGCCTCCCTCAGAGCCGTGATTTATCTTTATCCGATCACCGTAAAAGCCTATGGCCACAACATTACCCTGTGCGATATTTTCGTCCATTCCTACAAAGGTGCTGATAAAATCAGGGCCATCTCCCGCCAGTCCACCTGAAATGGGTATTTCATTGTCAAGCTCTTCGTTCATTCCATTTACCAGATCGCTGCCGTTGACAAGGTGCCCATCTGATAAAACCAGTATAAATTTCAGCCCCTCCCTTTTGAACTGAGAAACCAATGCTTTGCCGGCTGCCAGGCTCCCGGCATAATCTTTAATGTTAATAAGAATGGGAACAGTTTTCGTGTGCTGAAAGGCTATTGCCGTAGCTACACAAGTTTTGTCTTTGATACTGGTATTATGAATTTCTCCGGAGGTAGAGCAGGAAATAATAGTAGAGGAAGGGAATTCCTTTCTTAGATAATCGAAAGTAGAACGATCTTCTATAAGATCTTTATGACCAAAATTGAGTACAAGTGCCGGAGGCTTTTCAAACTGGTTCTCAACCTGGCTTGACCATGAGCCATGCTCAAGAGCGAGCTGCTTGATTTGCATCAGAAATATGTGTTTTTAGGTGAATAGCGATTTAAACTAAAAATAAAAAGTCATATACCTAACGACTGTTTGGTAACGCAATGAAGTGTCTGATATTCAAAAAGAAATACGGATTGATTATGTAAAAGGAAGGAAAGTGGAACTTTGAATAATAGCAGGCTTAAATATTTAAAAAGTAAGCTCAGAATAGTGTTGCTATTAAAGAAGAGCTTTACAAAATATTGATAAACGGTAAAATATACGTTTATACATTAATTGAGTTGATCTTAAAGGTAGTTTCTCCAGACCGGGAGAAGCTCATTGCTGTCAAAACAGCTTCATGAGCTTTCCGTAATCTATCACCCTGGCAAACTCTTCATTGAGACTGGCCAGTGCCGTTTGATGGACTAACTCAGCCTCAAATAGTTCACCATTAAGCCCTTTGCGGTCAAAAGTAGCAGTGGCATCTGAAATCAGGTACACCTGGAAACCAAAATTACCGGCCATGCGCGTGGTGGTAGACACGCAATGATTTGTCGTAAGGCCGGCTATGACGAGGGTGGTGATTTCCTGAGCCTCTAAACGTTCTTTCAAATCGGTACCGATAAAGCCACTATTGACCTCCTTGACAATTACTGGCTCATCGGCTGTCGGGGTAATCTCATCTATCATGGCAAAGCCCGGATGATCCGGATGTAAACGCGAACCTTCTTCTCTGGAAGAGTGAATGACATGGAAAACCGGTAGACCCTGTTCTCTCCATAACTCCAGTAGTTTGACCGCCTTCTGCTCAGCATCAGGGTTATTACGATTGCCACCCCAATGGGCTGTATCTTCCCATCCTTTTTGTAAATCTATGAGAATCAGGGCTGGTTTCTTGTCTTTGATCATTTCTGAGATTCTAGTCATTAATTTGCCCACTTTTAGGAGACAAGTATAGGAATTCCGTTGGAGTCATAATAGTTCCAATGTAATCAGGGAAGAATGACTATTATATGACTGGAAGTGACAGATGCGAATTATCTCTGATAGGCGGGTAACAGTGTGGACAAATCGCCATCAACTTTGGGATAATCTCTTATACCCAGAATATGGGCGACAAAGGGGTATACATTGACATTTTCAAAAGCCCCAAGCCTGGCACCTGCCTTAATATTCGGGCCTTGCGCATAGAAAATAGCGCCCATTTCCGGTGTTACATAGGGGTCGAAGCCATGCTGACCCGTTACGCCACCATAGGATATTTGCCGTCCCTTTCGATCTCTTGAGGTGATGTAATAGCCGGGCTCCATAGTGAAGAGAATATCTCCGATGCGGTCATGATCATAATGCCATTCTTTGGGGAAATTCCCCTTGCGGTATACCCTGAAATGATCGGCTCTGGATTTTAATACCTCAAAAATTTCAGCCTGCTTAGTCTCATCTTCTATATACAAATGTCCATGAGCACCATTGCTCACAAACCTGTAGCTTTCTTTATCAATACCTTCGAAAATGTCTTGATAGGCCACCAGTGTTTCATCGGTATTGGGAACGGTTTTCATACCATGATCCGATGTGAGAATAACGTTTACGGGCAAATCTACCTGCTTCAGGGCATTCATCAGCAGACCTAACAGCCTGTCTGCTTCCAGAACTGCTTCACCTGTTTTGGGAGAATCAGGGCCGGTGGCGTGCCCCTGGCTATCTACCAGGGAGAAATAGAGGGATATGAAATTGGGGCGCTCTTCCGCAGGCAGGTTCAGCCATTTAATTGTTTCAGTAATGCGGTCTTCATTGGCAACGCTGCCGTCATACTTGTGGTAGTAATCCGGAAAGCGATTTTTGATTTTTACTTCAGAACCTACCCAAAAATAAGAAGCCGATTTCATACCATGCTCCTGCACCAGTTGCCATAGCGGCAGACCACCGTAGAAGGCCGGGTTTTCAACCAGTTCACGATTGCCCATGCTGTAGCGGGCATCTAGCGGTTTGTCATAAAAGTTATTGTCGACCAGACCGTGATTTCCGGGATAAAGGCCGGTAACTATCGTGTAATGATTGGGGAAGGTCTTACTGGGAAAGGAGGGAGTCATGCTTTCAGCAGCGGCCCCTTTGCTGATAAATTCCTTGAAATTTGGTGCATCAAACTTTTCCACATAGTCGTGGCGGAAGCCATCAAAGGAGATCAAAATCACATAGGGGGGAGGTGTATCCTGCTCATCGGGGTTGGCAAAAGCCACAAAGCCCAGTACGCATACAAACAGGATTAACTCAAAGTACTTTCTCATGATTACCACATTTGAAACCTAAAGGTAATGTGAGCAAATGCTTTAAACTAATTGACAGCTGTTAGGAATGTATTAATAAATGTAGAAGTCTGAGCTTATTCCCTGCCCGTTGTTTTGAAATACTCACATAGCTCAGTCCAGGTAACTAAGTTCCATATCGACCGTCAGGTCCAGCTCATCCATAATGACTTTTGAAAGTCCTCTGGTACGGCTCATTTCATATTTATAAAAGAACTTCATGGTATGAATTTTAGCCTGGTAAAACTCAGTAGAGTAATCTGCCGAACCATTAGCCATGGCTTCGGCTGCAGTCGTAGCCATTTTCAGCCATTGCCAGCCAATGACTATCGTGCCGAAGAAATCCATAAAGGTGGTGGCGTCTGCCAGGAAACGCTCGAAGTCTCCTTTTTGAGCAAGGGGCATCAAAGCTCCGATGGTTTGTTGAACAAGGCCTAAATTCATGGTAAGCTGTTGAGCGTAGGGGGTCAATGCCTCATGCTTCATAGCTCCGGCTATGGTGGCCTGCATTTCTGCGCCCAGCCATTCCAATACTTTACCATTTTTCAGCATTACTTTTCTACCCAACAGGTCCAGCGACTGGATACCGGTGGTACCTTCGTAAATGGAGATGATTCTGATATCGCGGTAGTACTGCTGCAGAATGAAGTCCATGCAGAAGCCGTACCCTCCAAGTACCTGGAGCCCCTGACTTACCGATTCCATGCCTTTTTCGGCTGGGTAGGTCTTTGTTACCGGGGTCAGTAATTCCAGCAGGGCATTGTACCGCTCCTTTTCTTCCCCTTCGGTGATCATTTCCTGATCAAGGTAATGTGATGCCTGCAATATCAGGCTTAAGGAACCTTCTACTATGGCCTTTTGAAATAGCAACATACGCTTAACATCCGGATGATTGATAATCAGGGTCTGCTCACTGCCAATGTCTTTTTTACCTGCCGAGGTAAGCTTGCGGCCCTGGGGACGCTCATGGGCATATTCCAACGAGGCATAATAGGCAGCCGATGCAATGCCGGCTCCCATACGCCCGGTTGCAATGCGGGCTTCATTCATCATCTGAAACATATAGCTCAGACCCCGGTTGGCTTCTCCTACCAGCCAGCCTTCTGACTCTTCAAATACCAGGTGTGAGGTACAGTAGCCCCGTTGACCCAGTTTCTCGAATTCGCCAGCGGTAATAACATGGTTATCTTCCAACCCTCCATCAAGGGTAATCCTTTTCTTAGGTACCACAAATAGTGAAACTCCTTTTGTACCTGCAGGTGCGCCATCTACCCGTGCCAGTACCAGGTGAATGATATTATCAACAAACTGCTGATCTCCTGAAGAGATAAAAATCTTCTGGCCATTGATGCGATAACTCCCATTTTCGGTGGGAGAAGCGGTAGAAACAATGTCAGAGAGAGAGCTGCCGGCCTGTGGTTCTGTCAAACACATACTGCCACTCCACTCCATAGAGAGCATTTTTTCCAGGTAGGTGGCTTTCAACTCATCACTACCAAAGCTGGCTATCAGGTTGGCAGATCCGGCCGTGAGTCCCAGATATCCGGAGGTATGGTTGTTGGCTGCCTCCATGATATAATAAGCAGCATGGAAAAGCGTACCCGGCATTTGAAGGCCACCATCCTCCTCGTTGAAAAAGGCGGCCACCAGCCCTAATTCGGCTGCTTGTTTAAAGATTTTTTCGAACTGTGGGTGTATGGTGATTTTACCATCAGCATAGAAGGACGGTTTTTCGTCCATGTCTTTGATGTAAGGAAAGAGGTCCTTGTCTGAAAAGTCCTTTACAGAATCCAGAAACATGTCCACCGTAGTTTTATCATAGGAGGCAAAACGCTTCTTCCCCAGAATGGCCTCACTATGATGCACCTGATGAATCAGGAATTTGATAGTATCGAGGTTGGTATATTGATTGGCCATAGTTTCAGATTTGACAATGGGGAATATAGTGAATCTGATGGATTATTAAGAGCTGTTTTCATAGCTAAAAAGAGCAGGAATAAAAACTTAGAGCAAAAAAAGAGGTAGGAACATTGTGCTTCCTACCTCTGAATCTTACTGCTGAGAGAATCCTATTCCGCGGGAGGATTGGGGAAGAAGAATTGCTCTTTGACAATCTTTCCGTCTTCTACCTGGTACACACATATTTCTTCCATAGTCATGCGTCCCATTCCTTTGAAGCTGACGTCATTGCTCATACTGATGCTGAAGAAGTTGGCAGCTACCAATGGATCGGAAACGGTAACGCTATGTACCTCTTCTACCATACTGGCCCATTGCTCTGCTTTGGCCTTGATGGCATCCAGCCCTTCGGCTTTACCCCATTGAGAACCTTCTGGTTCTACACTGACGGCATTTTCGCTGTAAAGCTCACTTTGCGCTTCGTTGTACTGGCCCTGACGGCAAAAGGCTACGAGTTGATCTGCTATTTCCTGAGTTGTCATTTTTTAAAAGTTTTGATTTTATAAGTCGTTTTATAGTTAGACTGCTGAAGCTTGAAAAAGGGACGAAAAAATGGAATTTTTTTTAAATCCTCCTGAGCTTGATGTATATCTACACTCTAATCAATTACAAATTTTTTCATTCGCTTAAAGCAATGGAGCCAGAATACGACAGGCCGAGGCCAGTAATTTATGCCTAAGAGGTCGGTTGCGCCAGCGGGCAAGGTTGAGTTGAATACAATCTGTTTTGTCCTCTTCGAAGTGCCCGTCAAGCACGGTGGCCAATTCTTCACTATACAGGTAAGTGTTTACCTCATAGTTAAGGTCAAAGCTTCGGTAGTCCATATTGGCGGTGCCCACGGTGGCAAAGTTACCATCTACCAGCATTACCTTTGAGTGAAGAAAACCCTTCTGATAGAGAAATACTTTGACTCCCGCCTCAAGCAATACCGTCATAAATGAGAGTGAAGCAGACTGAACTATCCAGGAGTCCGATTTGTATGGAATCATGAGTTCCACTTGTACACCACTTTTGGCAGCAGTAACAATGGCGTTCAGAATACTCTCATTGGGGATAAAGTAGGGGGTAGCTATTTTAATCGTCTCCCTGGCACCATTGATGGCCAGGAAAAATGAGTCCATAATGCTGGCCAGTTCCCAATCAGGGCCACTGGCGTTTATCTGGGCGAAGTGGCCGTTTTTCTCAGGGCCATCCGGGAAGTACTCCTTGGTGGGAAGCCAGTTTTCGCCACAAACAAACTGCCAGTTGAGGATGAACAGTAGCTGAAGGGTCTTGACTGCCTCACCTTCGATCATCAAGTGGGTGTCTCTCCAAAAGAGAGATTGCGGGTGATCATTGTTGTACCGGTCGTCAATGTTGATTCCTCCCGTAAACCCGGTTTTCCCATCAATTACCACGATTTTCCGGTGGTCTCGGTAGTTGATCTTACTGGTGAGCGAAGGAAAGAGTACCGGCATAAACTCATGGATTTGAACTCCGGCTGTTCTGAGCTTACTATAGAAGCTGCGTTTCAGTGAAAAACTACCCACTGCATCAAGAATAAGCCTTACCTCGACTCCTTCCCCGGCTTTCTTAATCAGTAGGTCAGACAAAGTCCGGCCTGTCTCATCATCGCTGTAAATGTAGTATTCAATATGGATGTGGGAGGTGGCCGCTTCAAGTGCCTCCATCAGCCGTGGAAATTTCTCTTCACCGTTTTTAAGAATCGTGACCTCGTTGGAGTGGCTGAGTGGGGAAAGGTCTTTGTTCAAAAAGCGAACCAGCTTGGTATAATACTGAATGTTAGAGATATCGGGAAGCTCCTTTTTATATTCGCTGTTCAGGTGCTCATCTACGTACTGCTGACCAAAAGCAGTGTTGATCAACTGTCGTTTAGAGAAGATTCTACGCTTACGCAGGTTCTGACCAAAAATAAAATATATGATGATACCGATTATCGGTAATAACAACACCAACAGAAGATATGAGGTGGTCTTAAGTGGGTTCTTGTTTTCAAGCAACAAACTGCCTACCACGAAAAAAATTATCGCATAGTACAACCATAAGGCATAGGGGGATATAGTTTGCCAGAGTTCAAACACCGATTATAAAATTAGCCTTTTCTGCCAGAGCAGGGAACGCGGGAGTGAGAATCTGCGATTTTAACCTGACTTCGGTTTTTACTTTGAGCGTTTGGTGATGCTTTCAATAAAGGCCTTGCCAAAGGTGAATATTGGAGTGGAGCTCATAATGGCGAGTTCCTCCTGTAGATTAGTTTCTTCATCGAGAAAGCGAAACATGCGCTGCATCCCATTTTTTCGAAACATATCGGTAAACGATTCCCTGCCTTTATTATCTGTTTTCGATAGTACATTCAGCAGGGTGCTGTCATACTTTTTAAAGCGACTCTTCTGAAAGGGTAATGCCTGGTCAGCAGGAAGTCCCTTGCTGATGTTCTTTACCACCTTGGCGAGTATTTTCTGTCCCCTTAAAAAAGTATAGCCTGTTGAAGGTTTGGCAAAACCTCCACTGATTCCAATCCTGAAAACGTGATCACTAACCCTGAAGGGGAAGCTGTAGTCGGTCATAGGAATCACTCCATATTCCTCTTCGATAACCTCATAATCTGTAATCTTCAATACCTCATGCAAATAGGTCTCCAGGCCTTTTTGGTAAGCATCATCTGTCAACAGATGTTGATTAAACAGTGTGTACTCTACCAGGGCTTCCTTTTCAGAAAAGGGAAGTATATAGCCAAAGCGAAAATCTCCCTGCTGTGGCAATCGAAAATCCATATAGCTGAATACTTCAGGGTCAAAGGCTGACTTTGAGGTTTTGATAAAGTAACCCTTGAAATGTTGCATCAGGGTAGTGGAGGTGTCTATATCATTAAACGAGCTCAATGGTTTGGTGCTGTCAAATACCATATTGGCCTGGTAGCGGCCTTCAGAAGTGTCCACTTTACCGTCATCGTGTACCATCGTTACATCAGCCTGAAGCCAGGTGATCTCGGTGTGTTTTGCCAGCTCGGTTTTCATGAATTGATAGAAGTCGAGGCCACGGATCATCTTGTAGCGATAAGGAGCCAGCTGGAAAATTTCGCGGTAGTCATCCGACTCGAAATGGGCCTGATTCCAGCTTTTATAAACGAGTTCTTCCAGCAGATTGTCACCCTTTTCCCAAAAGCACCAGGTGCGGTCATTCAGGTCTTTGCTGTCTCTTTCAATGATGAGTGTAGATTTTTTCGTATTTTTATCGCCCATCAACAAAAATGCGAGGGTAAGCCCCGCGCCTCCGCCTCCGGCAATAATATAATCGAACTGCGTCATTTACTTCACAAACTAACACAAAGCAATTATGTTGTCATCCGTTTGTCCATAAATAAAAATGGTGGTTAATGAAGGATGTCTATTTTTGCGAGTGACTTTTTATGGACACAGCGTAGACGACTTAAAACGCGTTTCTGATGTGAATTGAATAAATTTAACCTCCTGTTTTAGGAGGAGATGATGAACAAAAAAATCTTCATATGTTTTTTTGCGGCACTGCTAGCCAGTGCCTGCAGTGAGCGGATGATCTGTCCGGCTTACCAGAGCTCCTTTATCCTGGATGAAGATTACAGTAAGAATTTTTTCTCTCCCTTTGAAGTCAATGCGGGTGATACTGTACCGAAGGGGTATCAGGCCAATGCCAGCGATACGGTGTTTAACCGAACATTCTACGCCCAGCGTGGCAAGCGCCAGGTACAGCAAAAGGAAGGCTTCACTTATCCGAACAGGAAGAAGAAGTTCTTTCTGGCAAGGATCTGGTCAAGCCCTGAGAGACCGGTACTGGAAAACCCCTATCTGCTCGATCGTATTTTGAAAAAACGACCTTACTGGAAACTCGATATTTTAAAACCAGAGTTGATACACTCCAGTAGTACGGATACCGTGCAGCTGGAAGTGCCAATGCTCATTGACAGTCTCGGTCAGGCAATTCCTGATACCACCCGAACTGAAACGAATCTGCCTACATACAATGTACTTACGGTACCAGAACGATACAAAGGCTATAACGTGGATCAGATCGAGTACAACCGGAAGTTTGGCCACCTTTTTCCCAAACCACCCCCGGCTCCCGAGCCACTTGACAGCGCGGCCCTTTTAGCAGCAGAGGCAGAGGCCCTGGCGGCAGATACCATTCCGCCTAAAAAGAAGGGCATTTTGGGAATGTTCAAAAAGAAGAATAAGTCACCAAACAAGAAGGGGGCAGATGATGGCAGTGGGGCTGAAGAAGGCAGCGAGACAGAGGGAGAAGAACTGAGCAAGAAGGATAAAAAGGCGGCCAGGAAGAAGGAAAAGGAGCAGGCCAAAAATGACAAGGCCAAGAAGAAAAAGGAAAAGCCTGAGAAAAAGAAAAAAGACGACAAAAAGGGTAAGAAGAAAGAGGGGAATGATGATGGTGTACGCGATGAAGACGATGCCGAATAAGCCGAAAACAGCCTCTCTGGCTCTGGCTGGATTTACCTGCTTATAGTTTATAGACCAATCATTACTGTTTTTTTTAAGAAGGGGGTAGGGCATTTGTGCCGTGCGCGTATTCAATCTCAAAGACGAGAGAAATGATGGATACGAAGAAATTTTTTGCGCTCCTTTTAGGAATTTTGGTAGCACTGGCTGCCGTGAGTTGTCAGACAGATGAAGATGAATTACCGGTTGACGATGAGGTGATTCAGCAAGGTGGTGGTGATAGTGAATTTGGTAACTCACTTGTGGCTACTTACAATGTGTCAGGGACACAAATCAGTCTTACACAAGCAGGCCCTGCATCTTCAGGTTTTTACAATACAGCCCGCCAGCAGGAGTTTTGGAGCTTTTTCACCGGCCTCATTCCCAGTGATATGTGGCCTCAGATTACCAAACTAACTCTTTATGCTGATGACGAGGACGGTACGGCTGCTTATGTAGCCCCCATCAACGAGAATGATCTGAGCAAGTGGGAAATGGGCTGGAACCTGGCCTATGTTTGGGATAGCAATCAGGAATTGGTTAAGGGAGAAACGGCCTTCACTGCCATTCACGAATTTGCACATGTATTGACCCTCAATGCCGGCCAGGTAAATGTTAGCGCCAGTGCCTGCAGCAGCTTTCATACAGGCGAGGGCTGTAGCAACAACAACTCATATATCAATGCCTTTTTTCAACAGTTCTGGACTGATATATATGACGAAAACAAAGCCATAACCAACGATGATGGCTACCTGGCTTTCTATCAGAAGTATAAAAACAGATTTGTGTCTGAGTATGCAGCCACCAATCCGGGAGAAGATATAGCGGAGACCTTTGCGGTATTTGTAGTCAACAATCTACCCTCAGGTAATAGTGTGGCCGATCAGAAACTGAATTCCTTAAGCGAGCAGGAGGCATTGGTAAACATGCGCCAGCGAATCAGGGAGAATATTGATTTCAATATCAACCTGAATGCCATTGGTGAGGCACGTTCTTCGAGGGCCGGGCTCAAGACAAAGCATAGTCATTTTTAGATTTTTATCAGGCCTGCTTTAAATTTGTTCTGTCATTCTCATGAAAATGGGAATGACGTTCTTTTTTAGCTTTTAATACCATCTCATTTTTATCTCCAAAAGTTGTAACCTCAACGGCTAAAAGAAAGTCTCAGAGGCTGTCTGAAAAACCACTATTGTTTTAGTTAAACCCTTGTTTGCTTCAGGTTCAGTCCCTAAATTCATGATTGTCATCATTAAGCAACTATCATGAAAAAGCTATTTCTTGCCGCTTTTATCCTCTTTTCTTATGGTCTTTACGCCCAAAAACCTGCTGAATCTATTCAAGGCAATTGGTTCAAAACTGACGGTTCCAATACCTGGGCCATAGGGCTGCATGAAAAATATGCGGTGTACGATGCTCAGTTCTGGGACTATGGTGAGATGAGCCAGAGCGATGAACTTTACAAGATAGAGCTGAAGCAGCCAAATGCCAGGAGAGTTATTAAAATCAATGAAATAACAGGCGGCTTGTACATCCGTGATGGAAAGACCTCAATGAGAGTGGAGGCCAAGAGGCAAAGCGAAGACCGACTTCGTTTGAAAAATGGAAAGAGCTTCGGTTCTGACTTTATCAGTCCTGATCAGGTAGAGCTTATGGGGATTTTGCAGCACAAAGAAAAAATGGCGCTTACCGCTTCGGTGATTTATAATGATCCATTCAGCGAAGCCCAGCAGAAATATACCGTTAATGTGGACGACCAGGGCAGATTCAAGCTGAACTTTCCTTTGAAGAGTCCTCAGACAGTGATGCTGACTGTAGGAGAGACTTTTCTGGTATACCTGGCCGAGCCGGGTGCAAAACAAGCTATGTGGATTGATGAGGAGTCTTTTATGGGGGATGGCAGTTCGTGGACGAGTACAAAGGAACTCTTGTTCATGGGGGACCTGGCTCAGGAAAATGAGGAGTATCGCATTTATAAGCCTCAGTATATGGAAGTCCGCGGCTACTTTGAAAACGACAGCATCCAGAAAGCATCGGAGCCCATGGAGTACCTGGCCTATAGAATCGGCCTTATGGAGAAGCACAACGCTTTTAACGAAGCTTACTTTGAAGCCATTCCTACCAGTCGAAAGGTGAGGGAACTGGCAAAACGTGAGGCGAGGCTATATGCTGCTGATGACCTGATGCGGTACCGATGGATGAAGAATATGCGTACTACACGGGAAGTTGTAGATCTGCCTCAACCTTATCTGGAAAAGGTAAGGGCACTTATCAGTAATGACCCTGTAGACCTCCTTTCTACAGAATATGGGTCTGTGATGCGCGAAATGACCATGGGTATGATGCCTAGTGCCCGTGAGAGGGCACATGAAATACGTATGGCAAGAGTTTACGAATTCTTAAAAAGTAAGGCACTTTCTGAATCAAACAGGGTACTCGTTGACCACTGGCTGTCTACCGAGAAGGCTAGAGAGGAGCACTTTGGGATTGTGAAGTTTCCTGAAAAGGTGAAACCTTTTACAGATCAATATAAAGCCGAAATCAAAGATTTGAACTCAGTAATTTCTTTTGAGCTGATGCTCGAAAGGATTTCCGGATTGGGTAAGCTGGCCCACTCCAGTGTTGTAAACACGTTTATAGATCAGGTTTATTTTTCTAAAGGCACTGATGTACCTGATGCCGTATGGGAAAAGGCCATGTCTCTGGATATGATTCCGCTGGCAAAAGAGGTGCTTAAAACACGGAAAAGTGACCTTGCTATTCTGCGAAACTCCAAATTTGTGGAAGGAGTAGCTATCAGCGATTCAGAAGATGACATTCTGGCCCAGCTTAAGAATAAGTACAAGGGCAAGGTGGTTTATATCGATGTGTGGGCCACCTGGTGTGCGCCTTGCATAGGTGAGTTTTCATACATGCCGGATGTCAAAGAAAATCTGAAAGATCAGAAAGACGTGGTTTTCGTCTATCTCTGTGCACAATCCAAAGAAGAAAGCTGGAAGACCATGGTTAAAAAGCACAAGCTGAAAGGCGATAACCTCTACCTGGATGATAATAAGTATGCCATGTTTGATAAGACGGTCAATGTCACCGGCTTTCCTACCTACCTGGTAATTACCAAAGAAGGTAAACTGGTACGAGAAGGTATCAAGCGCCCTAGCAGGAGTGATGAGCTAATCGATCAGCTAAAGGAATTTGCAGGTAGGAAGTAAGATCGTTCTGACGCTCTTGCCTATTGTGTGCTATTAATGAGCGAAAAGCTGACCGACATTCCTGAAGGCCTTGAACTCCAATGCGTTTCCCTCGGGATCCAGGAAAAACATCGTAGCCTGCTCACCAGCCTGACCTTCAAAGCGGGTATAAGGCTCGATGGCGAAGTCGGTTTTAATGCCTTTGAGCTTGTCTGCTAACTGAGTCCATTGAGCCCAGTCCAGCACAACACCAAAGTGAGGTACTGGTACACTATGTCCATCTACAGGGTTGCAGGCTTGCTTATTGGGAATAGCAAAGGAAGGTACCTGATGAATCACCAGCTGATGCCCGAAGAAGTTCAGGTCGACCCACTGCTCATTACTTCGTCCTTCTTCACACCCCAGTGTTTCTGTATAGAATTTGCGGCAGCTTTGGAGATCAGCTACGGGAATGGCCAGGTGGAAGGGTGATAAATTTTTCATGATAAATCTGATTCGCGTTTGTACACGAAATTATTGGAGAATCAGTCAATTTGATACTTGATTCAATTGTGTAAAGGAGTAATTTTGGGTGAATGGATTTTAAAAAGTAACAATTGCAATGGATTCAATTGTGGATGATTTAGATGGTGGGATTTTGAAGGTTTTGGGTCAAAACTCACGACTGTCCTTTGCTGAAATTGGCAGGCTGGTGGGGCTTTCTCCCTCGGCAACCCGGGAGAGAGTGCAAAAGCTGGAGGACAAAGGAATTATCACAGGTTATGGCGTCAACATTGATCATCGACTGCTCGGTAATGACATAGAGGCGTTTATCTCAGTAAAATCATTTCATGGAAAGCTAAAACCTTTTTTGAATGCTGTGGGTAGCTACCCGGAGGTAAAAAAGGCCTACAGAATTACAGGTGGGCAAAACGTACTTTTAGAGGTAATAGCCAAGGACAGGCTGGAACTACAAAAACTCATTGATAAGCTTATGGAATACGGGGATACCGAAACGCAGCTTATCCTTTCTGAGGTGGAACTGGGTGAAGGATAGCGCAGCTTTATTGAGCAATAAAACTGCTGAATGAATCTGCCAGTCTGAGCACATCCCCGCCATCGTGATAATAGACCCAGACAGAGAAATTATCTGATGGATCGAGATAAAGATAATCTCCGTTTTCACTGCCAATAACGAAACTTTCTGCCACCCGACTTAGCTCAATGTTACCTACATTTGAGGTAGTGGAATCGTCAAAGGCAAACTCTCGTTGAACCTGAACATAGAGCTTCAAAGACTCAAAGTTCATAGCAATGCCAACACCGCTCATTTCCCAACTTTCCAGTAGCTCAGATTCTCCCATTATATCCCAGTACCTTCCTTCATCATCGGGATCTTCCTCTGGATACTCATTGAAGGAGATTTCTGCTCCCTCAGGGTTTTCCTTTAGAAAATTCAGGTAGTCTGAAGGGAGGGCGTGATGGTATTTTATTGCTATTTCCATATGCTGATCAACTATCCGTTTTTGGGGGTATTTTGTTTCCCTGTTTAAACCTTATCCATTTCAATCAAAGTATTCATAGGTAGTTACAAAGTTCAGAATCCGGCCCTGATCGTTTTTCCAAATCTCGTGTTTTATAAGTCCATTTGGGTAGAAGCTGAATTCTTTTGTCCAATTCGGTTTTTCAGTATCCATGTCCAGTCCAAGTAAGGCATGAAGGTCGTAAGCATCCCCTTCCACCCATTCTTCTGTCATTGGAGAAAGCGATAAAACCTTCTTATTTCCCTGCTCATCATATTGGTACTTATAGTGCTTGTTATTCATAGCTGTTCCGGAATCAGTTGTTTTTTCTTCTATCAACTGACCTGAGCTGTTATAAGTGTATTGGGTGGTACTGACCGAAGGATTTCTCTTGTCCTGCGAAGTAGTTGTTTCCTTGACCAATTGACCGCTATTATCGAACTGAAACTCTGTAATGTAATTGTCTGAAATAAGGCCTGGATGGGTGGTAGATGAAGTTTCTTTGATTCTTCGGCCATCACGATATTCATAGGAGAATGTTCTTGTCCATGAGCTGCGACCTACTACCTTAATCGTGCCATCATTTTCTTGTGTCTCCTGAATCAGGTTATTATCCTGATCATAGAGATATACAATCTTCAGTTCCGTTTTCCGGTCATCATTGGGGGACACAGGGTTTTCCCTATCCAGATCCATTACTTGTGATATGGTAATCTGAGATGTCAGATTGCCTTTACTGTCATATTGAAAAGTGGTTTTCGTATCGAAAGTCGTTTCCTCATCAAATGAGAAATGGTAGTCTGAAATCTTCCTGCGATCTCTTCTATAGTTGATTAATGTGAGCAAATTTCCCCTTGAGCTTACAGTGTCTTCAGCCAGGTAGTAAATCGTTTTTACTTGTTTGACTGCCAGTTTTGACAGAAGACTGTCGCTATTTTGAAACTCCTGGGAAACAGCCTGGACCTGCGCCAATAACAGCAGTAGAATAGACAGTAATTTGATCCTTATCATAACAAGATTCAATAATATTTGAAACCAGATGCCATCTACTCAATCTTAATTGAACTATAGCCCTGGGCATTCTTTTCCAGCTTGACTTGTACCGTGATACGCTCTTTCAGTGCCTCAACATGAGAAATCACTCCAACGGTTTTTTGACTCTCAGACTGCAACCGTTCCAGAGTGGTCATGGCAATATCCAGGGTTTCCTGGTCCAGCGTTCCAAAGCCCTCATCTATAAACAAACTGTCCAGCGATACATTTTTAGAAGCCATATCAGAAAGACTCAGCGCCAGCGCCAGACTGATTAAGAAGGTTTCTCCACCGGATAGGGTGGTCACCGATCTTTCAGAGTTGCCCTGGTATTGATCTATTACTTTTAATGCTCCATCCCCCGTAGGCTTATCCAGCAGGTAGCGATCGGAGAGCTTGGTAAGCCGCCTGTTGGTAAACACCAATAGGTTTTGAAGCGTAAGACCCTGGGCGAAATTGGAAAATTTGTTGCCAAAGGCATCGCCAATCATTTTATTGAGCAACGACCATTTTTGCACTTCCTTGTTCAGTTTTTCAAGGGCTTCGGCCTTGTTTTGGATAAGCAATTTGTCACGGTCGTCCTGTTTGATCTTCTCGGCATTGCCCCCCAGTTCCATGGCAAGTGTGTTGCGTTTTGCCTTGTTGTTTTCTTTTTCAGTAATCAGCGTTTCCAGTGCCATCTCCGGTTGGGTGTCCAATCCGGTTTGGTTGGTTTTTCTGCTCTGTAGACTTTCTAGATTTGCCTGATTAGCCGTTTGCTGATTGTTGAGCGAGTCGCGCTGGTTTCTGATGCGATCTGCCTCAGTCTCGCTCAATAAGCCGGCATTCATGGCTTCTATGCTTTCGAAGCCGTGGAGGCTTAGCAAGGGTGTCAATCGCTCCTCGATTTCCAGGCGCTGCTCTTTGGCCTGCTTGAGCCTGTTTTGTTCAAAGCTCAGTCCGGTACCCAGCTCTGTTACATTGGTCTGGGCAAGGGTAAACCTGTCTCGGTAGCCTTTAGCAGACGCGACAATGTCGGTTTCACTGAATTTGTTCTGACGCGTTTGATTAAGCTTCTTAAAATCAGCCGTAAACTGCTTAATGTCTTTAAAAGCCTGACTCAGCTCTTCATTAACCTTGAGCTCAGCCAATGCATTATGGGCCTCTTCCAACTCAAGGTTTTCTTGAGCGAGTACCGGTAAGCGACTTGTGAGTGATACCGCTGTCAGTGTTTCAGTTCCCTGATATTGATCCTTTAACTTTGAGTGGGTAGCCGAATAATCCTTGTGTTTTGTTTCCGCCTCTTGCAGTAAGGTAGCAACACCGGTCTTTTGCGTCTGAGCCTGTGTAAGTTGGGCGCTGAGCTTCCTCCAATCCTCCTCTTCCCTGGCCAAAGCCTCCCTGTTGTCTTTCAGTTTTATATCCAGTTCGGGCCTGTGATCTTCGGGGCTATGGGCCGAAAAGGGGTGATCTAAAGAGCCGCAGAGCGGGCAGGCCTTACCGTCAACCAGGTCGGGTCTTAACTCTTCCAGACTGGCTATCTTCAAAGCATCTTCTTTTTGCTGAAGCAGCAGGGTTTCCTTTTCCTTCAGCTCGGCCAAAAGCTGTGTGTATTTTTGACTAAGCGGAGAAAGATTGTCTATGGACTGATTCAGGTCAGCCAGTTCTTTTTTTCGGGAACTAGTCTCCACTGTGGTCTGGTCGAGAAGTAGCAGGTTTTGCCGGATTTCTGTGAGCAGCTCATAGGTCTCCCGCTTTTTTCTCAATGCGGCTTTTGCCTCCACCAGGTTAGTATTCTTGTTAAGCTCAGCTTTGGCAATAAGCTGTTCTTGTTTGGCCTCATTCTCCACAAGCAACCGCAGGGCTTCATCTGGGGCTATTTTATCTCCCAATGGGAGCGATAAGCCTGCTTTGATCTGGTTGATTCTGGCGCGTTGATCAATGCCCTTTTGTCGGCTCTCGGCCTTTTGCCTGTCCAATTCCAATACTTCCTGCTCAAAGGCATTCAGGCTATCGATAAAGCTTTGCGGGCTGACTTCCTGGCCGGTAAGCCCAGTTAAATCGGTCAGTAAAGCTTTCAGAGCAGCTTGCGATTGGGTCAACCGGTCTTGCTTTTGTGTCAGCTCATGCTGACTTTCGCTGATCTCTCTGTTAGCTTTTTTGTGTAGCTCTATATCTCCCGCAGCAGGGCTTAGCTTTTCGTGAAGCTTCAATCTTTTCAGTTCAGGCTGTATGCTCCTGTTGCGTTCCCGAAGCCTTTCTTTTTCTTCCGCGTTTTGTGTCAGTTCTCTTTGGATTGAAATCAGCTCTCTCTTTACCTGCTCCAGTGCTTCCTGCTCCGCCAGAACCTTGTCAAGTGAAGCCAGATCTTCTTTTGCCTGATTAATGCCATTCTCAATCTCAACCCGCTCTTCTGCACTGAGTACTCTGATGTCCTCCAGTCTGGATTTTTCCTGATTGGCCCGTTCATTTACTTCTTTGAATTTGGCAAAGGCCCGGGCTCCGATCTTTCTGTAAACCGAGGTACCGGTCAGGTTTTCGAGCAATTGTCCCCGCTCATTTTTGTCGGCTTTCAGAAACTTGGAAAACTCACCTTGAGACAGGATAATGGACTTGACGAATTGATTGTATTCGAGGCCTATGATCTCCTCATTTTTTTCAGGCACTTCCGATTTCTTCAGATCCAGTATGGTGCCTGTATCGTCCATCAGCTCCATGTGGTAGTCCTTCAGGGTGTTGTTGCGCGTTTTGGCTACACTCCATGAAGAAAGGTAGACGCGTCCCTTGATCTCATACTCAATACTGGCTGAGGCCTCTGTAGTGTGATGGGTGAGGATAGAGCCCAGCTCCTGAATTTCCTTTTTAGTGATTTTCTGTTTGAAGCGGGGGATTTTATTGAAAAGCGCGAGACTGATTACATCCAGTATGGTAGACTTGCCTGAACCGGTAGGCCCCGTAATAGCGAAAATACCGGCAGTTTTCAGGGGAAGCGCATTGAAGTTTACCTCATGTTCTCCCTTAAGGCTGTTGATATTTTTAAAGGTCAGCTTACGTATCCTCATAGCTCACCCTCCTGCTGTACTGATTCCAAAAGCTCCTGATAGGCTTCTTTCAATAGGCTTTCTGTCTGGCTATCCAGCTCTTCCGATTCTACTCGTTTGGCAAAAACTTCAGTAGGGGTGAGGTCTTCAATATTCTCACCCTCATGAAATAAGTCAGCGGTGTCTTTGGCTCCTGAGCGAAAGGTGGTCTTGCTTTTGAGTATGGTAAAGCGCTCGTTGTGGGCATACTCAGTTTTCAGGTCTTCCACCTCGCTGATCATCACCGAGCTGAAAACTTCTTCTTGTACCTCAATTTCCACAAAGGATTGAAGTGCGAATTCGGGCTGATAGGCATCCAGCTTTTGGCGTACTTCTGTGAGGGTGCCGGTGAATTTTTTTAACTCGCGAAAAGCCGGTACTGGTAATACTTGAGGACTGTTGAGTTGACCATTTTCAAGGTTTACAATCAACACACATTTATGGTCATTTTTCTCCGAAAAGCTCAGCGCGATGGGGGAGCCGGAATAACGGATATACTCGTTTTTGCCTATAACCTGAGGTCTGTGAATATGCCCGAGGGCTACATAACCAAAAGCCTCAGGAAAGGCACTGGCGTCTACCGCTGCTGCATTGCCAATATGAATGTCTCTTTCGCTATCGCTGGGGTCCGCACCAATGGTGTAGAGGTGGCCCATGGCCAGGGCAGGCGTATCAGGGTATTGGGTTTGATAAACCTCCGCCAGATCAGCATAGTGTTTCTTAATTCCCTCCCTGATGGCCTCGGTGCGGTTTTCGTATTGCTCGTCTGTTTCACGATTTCTCAGGTCTTTATCGCGTAGAAAAGGCACGGCTGCCACAATCAGTTCTGGCTTGTCATTCTGATCGCCCACCTCAACCAATTCATCTTCCAGTGCTTCGGTAGCCCCGCCAATGACGGTGATATTGAGCTCATTTAGCAGGTCTTTAGGGGCATTGAGAAAACCGACAGAGTCGTGGTTGCCACCGGTAATGATTACCTGAAGTTTCAGCCCTGACAGGCGGGTAAGAAAACTGTAGTAAAGCTCACGGTCTTTGGCTGAGGGGTTGGCCAGGTCAAATACATCGCCTGACACCAGCAGCAGGTCGATGGATTCTTGCTCAATCACCTTATAGAGCCAATCAAAGAACATTTTGAGCTGATCTTGCAGCGGATGCTTGTGCAGTATTTTACCGATATGCCAGTCGGCTGTGTGGAGTATTTTCATTTAAATTGAGCGCCCTTTTTCGGAGAATTGAAGCTAATGAAAGCAATCTGTTCGTCAAAGGTGAAAGGGGTCGGATTTTAGTACCGATTGTTTCAGCAGTAGCGTACCGGGCTTTCTTCTTTTCCTATGCCGAGTTAAGAGGCATCTAAGAGAGAAAGTCGGATGGGGATCGCCTCGCTTATTAACCTAAGACTGTTTAGATATAGAAGGCGTAAAATATCTCGCAGATATGATAAGTGTCCAAACCAGTGATTGTTCCTCAGTGTCTTGCTTTTGCAATGACTCTAAGGGAGGGTAGCACTTCAGTGATCGGGCCACTTAGGTTATTATGTCATTTATTGGCTTCAGCTACCCAGGCCACGGCCTCCAGCAATGCTGTATATTCATCGCTTGATAAAACGTTCCAGGCACTATAGAGTCGGTTGTCGGCTAAAAGCTCAGCCGCCTGAAACAGTTCATGACCTTTGGGAGTCTGCCTGATGCTGTCATCTTCAAGGATTATTAAATCGTAGTTTACCAGCTCAGCAATTGCCAGGTCGCATCCTGCTTTACCCACTCTCCAGTTTGATTGATTTGAGCACCTTGTAACCGGATAAACTCTCTGACTTCTGGTAGCGCCCAACAACTCCTTTGCCAATGGACTTAAACTTAGTTCTTGCCATTTTTGATTTTCAGCAGAGGCAATTAAATGGTCAATCCTGTAATGACCATTGTCGTTGAAAATGGCTGTCAGGTCTCTTTGATATTCATTGGCCTCTAATAGGCGTGGGTATTCGTCAAAGGAGTCGGGTCGGTTGGCAATTCTTAGTCTGACTGAGCTAAAAGCTTCATCCTTTGCATAGGCTGTAATGAGCTTCTCTGTGACAGCGGTGAGAGTCTCTATGTTTTGGTGCTGTGCTTGCCCGCAGATGGAAGCCTCTTTTTGTCTAAGCCCCCAGTACTGGGTGATTATTTTATCCCCATTGGCGGAGCTGCTCCAGCTTGTTGTCTTATTATTGAACAGACCCAAGTCTGTCAAATGCATAAAGTCCCTTCTGATAGAGTCTTCATTATAGTGTGGGTAACGATACAAAACCTGCTCAGCCTTCAGGTTTTCAGATGAGTAATTGAGGGTATATAACAGGAATGTCCTAAGCCGGGTGTTAGGCAATTGAAACTCTGTTGCCAGCTCGTCAATAACAGACGCTGTCTTGCATTCAACAGCCTTGTTAAGCTCTTGTCCAAGTGCCCTCCACAGCTTTGAGGCAATCTGATCTTCTTTTGCTCTTTCTGATATTGATTCCTGACAGGAAAGACTGAAAGAAACCAGGAGCAGACAGATGATATTTATTAAGCTGGTTGAATGCTTCATAAAGTGAAATCGAAGGTAGAACAAAACGATAAGAAACGATGATCCCTTATAACGCTCCAGGCGCTCACCATACAGTATTTTCTAATGATTTTGGCCTTAGTGCTGGTCACACCAATTTATAAGAAAGTTGCCTAAATGCTCAGGGATAACCTACCGGGTTAGCAAATGAATGGAAATGAATGATAAAGTTCAGTGTGACCAGGGCTATGTGTATGAGCGGGATATTTCGTTTTTACTCCCTTTCATTTCTTTATGTTCTTCTCATACGTACTTATCCATTCACTTGCCGTTACTTTCATCATTAACTCACCAATGAGTTCGTAAGGAATTTCATCCATCTTTTTAAAGCGGATACAGCTTTTTCCCATGTCGAGTTTTCGTTTGCAGTGTTTGGGGTATTCGGTCACAAACCAGTCCAGAAGTTTGGGGTCAGCATAAATGCCCATGTGGTAAAAGTTGATGGAGGCTTTTTGCGAGGCAATACTGGCAAAGGGAAGTGGTTCGCTGGGCTTACAATGGTAACCCGCGGGGTAAAGGGAATGCGGTACCACATAGCCCAGGAGGCCATAGCTAATACCTACTTCAAATCCTTCAGGAAGATTTTGTGCGATGACCTCATGTAGCTTGTTAAAGGGTTCCACTCTGTCTGCTGGAACGCTGGTCAAAATTTCTTCAACTGTTTTGCCTGTTGCTTTCATTTTTCAGGGGTGGATATGTTATAAGATGATGGCTGATGCCAAACTTGCATAAGGAAATTGCCTAAAAATCATGGAATAACCTACCTGATTGCCGGTCTTCTATGGGCTCGGCCATATAATGATGAACAAGGATTTTTGGGTAGGCGAAATATCTCGCTTATGTACTACACAATAAAACGCAGTCGTCTGACCACTTTGAGTGGTCGGAGGATTGAACACTATCAGCTATATCCGACTGACCTGGCCACAGCCTTCAGACTCCTGCCCAAGGCTGCGGTACTGACGAGGTGGTTGACTAACGGACATCGACTTACAGCTACAGTGCTCCCCTTTTAGGGGAGCTGTCCAAGCAAAAGCATTGAAACTGATTGGAAAGTTGTGGACTGAGGGGTCTTACACCACTACATTCACAATCTTCTTAGGCACCACAATCACCTTACGGGGCTCCTTGCCATCGAGCCATTTCTGCACCACTTCATTCTTAAGCACCTCTGCCTGAATATCGTCTTTAGACATATCAGCCGGGAAGCTCAACTTGGTACGCATCTTACCATTGATGGAGATGGGGTACTCATGGTCGTTCTCCTTGAGGTATTCCTCATTGTATGCGGGATAAGGCGCATTAGCAATACTCTCGGTGTTGCCCAGCATGGCCCAGAGCTCTTCAGTAATATGAGGGGCGTAGGGAGAGATGACGACAATCAAATCTTCCAGAATGACGCGCTTATTACATTTGGCAGCAGACAGTTCATTGACACAAATCATGAAGGAGCTTACGGAGGTATTGAAAGAATAACGTTCAATATCTTCCTGTCCTTTTTTGATGGTTTTGTGCAGCGACTTCAATTCATCTTTTGAGGGAGCAGCATCCGAAACGTCAAATTCGCCCTGTCCATTGTGGAAGAGTCTCCACAGCTTGCCTAAGAACTTGCGTACACCATCAATACCATTGGTATTCCAGGGTTTGAATTGCTCCAGCGGTCCGAGGAACATCTCATAGAGCCTTAATGTATCGGCACCATAGCGCTCTACCATGTCATCAGGGTTGACCACATTATAGTAGCGCTTCGACATTTTTTCTACCTCCCAGCCACAGTGGTATTTACCATCTTCCAATATGAATTCGGCATCTGCTAAATCATGTCTCCAGTTTTTAAAGCCTTCTGTATCCAGCTCATCATTGCGACAGAGACTGATGTCAATATGCATGGCAATGGTGTCATACTCATGCTTCAGGCCTTTTGATACAAACTGGTTGGTACCCTTGACGCGGTATACAAAGTTAGACCTACCCTGGATCATGCCCTGGTTGATCAGCTTTTTAAAGGGCTCTTCCTGGTTTACTTCGCCCAGATCGAATAACACCTTGTTCCAGAAGCGCGAGTAGAGCAGGTGACCGGTGGCATGCTCTGAACCTCCGATATAGAGGTCTACATTGCCCCAGTATTCCTGGGTGGCCTTATCTACAAATCGTTCGGTATTGTGCGCATCCATATAGCGGTACCAGTACCAGCTCGATCCCGCCCAACCAGGCATGGTGCTCAGTTCCAGCGGATAAGACTCACTTTCTCCGGGAGGAGAATAAGTAAAGTTTTCTGCCCGGCCCAACGGAGGGTCCCCGTCTTCTGTAGGTAAGTATTTATCAATTTCCGGCAGAATCACCGGCAGGTCAGCCGGATCTACCAGGTAAGGAATATCGTTTTTGAAATAGACGGGCACCGGCTCTCCCCAGTAGCGTTGTCGGGCAAAGATGGCATCGCGAATACGGTAGTTGATCTTGCCCTTACCCAGCTCTTTTTCTTCTATAAAGTCAATGGCTTTGGTAATGGCTTCACGGCAGGTCAGACCATCCAGTATACCGGAATTGATCATGATACCGTCTTTGGTGGCATCGGCTTTCTCGCTGATGTCGGCATCTTTGATTACCGGTACTATGGGCAGATCGAAGTGCTTGGCAAAATCATAGTCGCGCTGGTCACCACAGGGTACAGCCATAACGGCTCCGGTACCATAGCCGGCCAGTACATAGTCAGCTACCCAGATAGGAATACGTTCTCCGTTGAAAGGGTTGGTGGCATAGCTTCCTGTAAATACGCCAGAGATGGTTTTTACATCCATCATACGGTCCCGCTCAGAGCGGTTGCCAGCAGCTTCGGCATAGGCTTCTACCTCGGCTTTTTGATCGGCCGTGGTCAATTGTGCTACCATATCGCTTTCCGGGGCCAGCGACAAAAAGGTAACCCCGTAAATGGTATCGATACGGGTGGTAAATACCTTGATTTCCAGATCATGTCCTTCCACCGGAAATGACATTTCAGCTCCAGTCGATTTACCAATCCAGTTGCGCTGCATTTCTTTCAGGGGCTCAGACCAGTCTATATCTTCCAGGCCATCGAGCAGACGCTGAGCATAGGCGGTAATGCGCATGCTCCACTGTTTCATTTGCTTTCGCACAACAGGGTAGCCACCGCGCTCCGAAAAGCCGTCTTTTACCTCATCATTAGAGAGTACAGTTGCCAGCTGAGGACACCAGTTTACGGCCGTTTCAGAAAGGTAGGTAAGTCTGTATTTTAGCAGCATATTTTGCTGAGCTGCTTCGTTCCAGCTATTCCACTCTTCGGCAGAAAAAGCGGGAGTGTCTTCATCGCAGGCGGCATTAATATCGGCATTGCCTTTTGCTTCAAAGGCGGCAATCAGTGTCTCGATAGACTCAGCTTTTTCAGCGGTATAGTTGTACCAGCTGTTAAATACCTGCATAAAGATCCATTGGGTCCACTTATAGTAGGCCGGATCGCAGGTTTGCACCTCCTTGTCCCAGTCAAATGAGAAGCCAATGTTCTTCAACTGCTCTTTGTATCGCCCAATGTTTTCTTTGGTAGTAATAGCAGGGTGCTGGCCTGTTTCTATGGCGTATTGCTCGGCAGGCAAACCGAAGGCATCGAAGCCCATAGGGTGCAGTACATTGAAGCCTTTATTACGCTTAAAGCGGGATACAATATCAGAAGCAATATAGCCCAGCGGATGGCCTACATGCAGCCCTGCTCCGGAAGGATAGGGAAACATGTCGAGTGAATAGAATTTTGGTTTAGAGCTGTCTACAGAGGCCTTGAAGGTCTCGTTTGATCTCCAGTAAGCTTGCCATTTAGGCTCTATATCACGGTGGTTATATTCTGCCATTGCCGTTGAACAGGTTTGATTTATATAAAGTCTGCAAAAATAGTGTTTTTCAACCCATCAGAAATCATTTTTGACAATAATCGAGGGTTTTCAGAGCTAGCCCTTATATTTAGCATTCAAGCAGATTTTATGTTCGGATTATTTAAGAAGAAACCTAAAGAAAAGCAGCCTCCCCAGCTGCAGGATTTAAATAGCAAACCCATTAAAGAAGGAGATAAGGTAACCAGCTTAAGATATGAGTTGGGTACTTGTACGGTAGTATTGGAGGGGTTGGAGTATTTCTACGTTTCGGATGAGAGTGGCGAGCGAGTGAGTTATGTAAAGATGGTAGATGCCATTACCGAAAATCAAAAGGTATTGCTCGTAGAGCAGGAATAAAAAAGGGGAGTCTAAGCTCCCCTCTTCAGAATTCTCTTTTTTCTAAGCCGGATATTCAGCAACGTTGGAAGCTACTTCTTTACCATTTTGGTCGAGCAAAGTCACTTTGACGCTCGTTTCGCCATCCTGACGTTCGTAGCAGCCACTATCTGTTTTGTTTTCTTCCGGAGCCTGCTCCAAAGCCACCATGGATACGGTGATATCTCTTTGTGCTGCTCCTTCAGCAATACTATTTTCCGTAACTGCGATAAAATATCCTGCTTCGTTATCTGAGGTAATAACATCACTCCAGTTGTTTGCAGTATTTGCGGCAAATTCACCCGCGTCTTGCAAATGAGTAAGTGTTTGTGATACTGTGTAGGCCATAATTAAAAAAAGTTTAGCGTTTTGATTTCTAGGAGGAAGTTAATGAAAAAGGTGCTAAATATTAAATTATTTATGATGAGTAGCCGAAACATCCTCTATTGTTTTTTAATACACATCCCTATTCAGCTCCAGATTTTGGTAAACCTCTGGTAGTCAGGGATACCCATAACCTGAAACAATGTTGGCATAATAGATGTAGTAAATCACAAATCTCGGACGAATGACTTTTTTGTTAAGAAATGTTATTTGGTATGAGCTAAAAGACAATATTTACGTTAAGGACTGAAAAAGGAATCTATGAAACACTTTGCTACTATTTTGATTTGTCTGCTCGCTATGAGTTGTACTGCTGAAGCTCAACTGCTTAAGAAGGCAAAAGATCTTATAGGTGGAGATAAAGGAGCTTTTACAAAAGAGGAAGCCGCCAATGGTTTGAAAGAAGCATTGATTCAGGGTACTTCCAAGGGAGTGGACCTGTTGTCAGTGACAGATGGATACCTGAAAAATCCTGAGATCAAAATTCCTTTTCCGCAGGAAGCGCAGAATGTAGAAAAGAAACTGAGGGGCATAGGGCTCGACAAGCAGGTAGATGAGGCGATAGAATCATTGAACCGTGCAGCTGAAAAGGCGGCCGTAGAGGCCAAAGATATCTTCGTAGGTGCCATTAAGGGGCTTACCATCACAGACGCCATCAATATTGTGAAGGGTGATAAAACCGCGGCTACCCAGTTTCTGCAAAGAGAAACAACCACTTCACTCAATGCAAAATTCAGCCCCATTATCGATGGTTCGCTGCAGGAGGTAGGAGCTACCAAACACTGGGGTACTGTGATGAACAGTTATAATAAGATTCCCTTTGTGAAAAAAGTCAATCCCGATCTTACAGCTTATGTTACCGAGAAGGCGATTGAGGGACTGTTCGTAATGATTGCCAAAGAAGAACTCAACATTCGCGAGAACCCGGCAGCCAGAGCAACAGACTTGCTGAAGAAAGTATTTGGGAATTGACAGGTAGAATTTTGAAATGAATCATAAAGAGTGTCTGAACGGGCACTCTTTTTTATTTTTATTCCTTCTTTCGCGAGACTTGGCCCTGGAAGGTTTACCTGCCTTGTTTATGTCATACATAAAAGAAAGACCGAGAAGAGAAATGCCTCCCTGGCCTACTTCTTTGCCACTTGTTACTACATTCACCTCGTAGCCAAAGGCCACTAATAAGCCGAGCTTAATGCGTTCATTTTTGAGGGGAAAGTCATAGCCAAGCCCGAGCGTGGGCTGCAAAACACTGATGTCTGTATTGCCTGCGGCAACAGGGGTATTATCCCGCCAGTCGATGTCTAAAAACCAGATGCCCATGCGGCCTTCGAGGTACCAGCCCTTGAAGCCTGTGTGCAAATAGCGCTTGTATGCAAAGGTAAACCGGGTCCGTTGCCCTCTTCGCTGTCGTGCTCACCGAAGTTTTCACGCTGAGCTATGTTATAGCCCAGCTTTCCGATCAGCTCACCTTTGGCAGAAACAGCCCAGGCAGATTTAATATTAAAGATGGTACCGGCCGGGTAAATTTGTACACCAAATCCCAGAGATTGAGCTCCCCGGTGTCGCGTGTTCTGAGCATAAGTCCATTGAGTCAGCGATAGCAAAATCAGTAAGAGAAAGCTCACTCTTTTCATGACTGACCTGATCAGGAGGTGAAAGTGAAATTGTAATTGGCAATAAAATTCCATAAAACCACAACCCCCACTGCCACCAGCTTGGCCCAGTAAAATTTCATTTCCCGCTTATTGATCAAAAGATAAATGATCAGGTTATTGATGGCCAGACCGATCAGGGCGATCAGAATATATTTGGAATATTGAACCAGTTGATCAGGGTTTGTATCCTGAAAAGTCCAGTATTTGTTGATGAAAAAATTCGAGGTGGCGGCAGAGATAAAACCCAGGCTGTTGGCAATGTACTTATTCCATCGGGCCTTTTCTTTAGAAAGAAAGGTAATGCCGAAGTCGATACCCAGTCCCAATGAGCCCACTACACAGAACTTCAAAAACTTAAGGGCAATCTCAGTCATGAATCTGTGTTAGCCAGGCCAGATGAAAGTCAGACATACTACAAATATGGATAAGAATTTTGATTGAAGAAAACTCGTAGCTTTGTGGTTGATTTTTAAGGGAAGGAACAATCGATGACTACCGCTACTTTGTCTGGAACCAATAAGCACGGACGACTATTTACCTACTTTCTTATTGTATGGGTTGTTGTTGGGCTCATTCAAAATTATTTCTCAGATGTAAGTGGCGAGGAGGCCTACTACTGGCTCTTTTCTCAGTACCTCGACTGGGGTTATCTGGATCATCCGCCTATGGTGGGCGTGGTTACCTCTTGGGGGTATGAGCTAATGCCCAACGCCCTCGGGTTGCGCATGGGAATGTTGCTCTGCAATGTGCTGACCATTATAGTCATCAGAAAAACACTAGCCATTCAGGATGATAAACTCTATTTATGGATCATTCTGGGCTGTTTGCCTGTGCATGTGGGAGCCTTCCTGGTAAAGACAGACGTGCCACTGCTGCTCTTTGTAGCCACCTTTTACTACTCCTATAAACAGTATCTGATTAAAGACGATCTGAAAACTGTCGTGCTTCTGGCCCTGTCCATAGCCCTGATAATGCTAAGCAAGCATCATGGGTTTCTAGTGGTGCTTTTCACCGTTGTTTCCAACATCAGGCTGCTTACCAAAAAGACCTTCTGGCTTACGGTGCTCTTCACAGTAATCTTTATGCTGCCACATACCTACTGGCAGTATATCAATGAGTTTGCCACCATCAAATTCCACCTGTACAACCGGATTGACATGGGCTTTAGCTGGGAGAGTCTGGCTTACTATGTGGGTATTCAACCCATCGTTTTCGGTCCTTTTATAGGAGTGCTTATTTTCGCAGCCTGCTATAAAAACAGGGTAAGCAATCCCTTTAACAGAGCCCTGCGATTTACCATTGCAGGGGTATTGATTTTCTTCTTTATCTCTACTCTCAAAGTAGAGTTTCACAAGCACTGGACCAGTATTCTGACCATTCCTTTTATGCTCCTGTCGCATGAGTATATCTATGATAAACCCAAATGGAGGCTTTGGTTAAAAAGGTTGTCCATGATCAGTTTGGTGTTCGTAGTTCTGGCCAGAATCTATTTGGTGTATGACTTTTTCCCAAAATCCTGGACCAAAGACTGGGATGTTTTACATCACTGGGATACCTGGGGTGAAGAGGTAAAAGAGCTTTCCGGTGGATTGCCCATCATGTTCAATAACCACTACGAGCGGGCTTCACGTTACAGCTACCTTACGGGAGATATTGTGCACTGCTACAACACTTTTGACTACAGGGAAACCCAACACGACCTGATGACCCTGGAGGAAGACCTGCAGGGAAAAAGAGTTTTCCAGATCAATCGATTCAGAGATACTGCCCGTTATGACGACTACTTTACGCAGATTGGTAAAGGCATTCACTACCGTATCATCGACAATTTTCGTTCATTCAGAAAAGTGAAGATAGAGGCGAACGCTGATGACCTGGAGGTAAATGCTGGAGCAGAAATAGCCCTGGAACTGACCCTGACCAATCGCTATGATTATGATGTGGATTTTCAGAAACTGGCAGGCAAAAAGGTGTATCTGAATGCTCATTTCCTGGTGGGGCTCCAACCAAAACATACAGCGCAAATAGAGGTGCTTGATGCCAACTTGTTGCCGGAACAGATCCTACAAAAGATGGCTCGATTCCGGGCTCCTTCCGAAGTCGGTAAATATGACCTGCGCTTTTCTATTCAGGTCGAGGGCATTGAAGCACCCATTAATAGTAAAAAGTATGGGGTGGTGGTGAAGTAAAGCACTAAAACCTGGAATACTCTTCCTTAGGCTTACCATCTTTATCAAAACGCTGATTCAGCTCTCTTTCAGTGAGGCCAACCACGGCCAAAAAGCCGAAGGTCATAACTCCGGCAGTAATCAAAATGCCGGTGCTGCCAGGTAGCAGAAAATACAAAGTCACCTGAACGGTAACAATGCCAAGCCCTGCCCAGAACATGCCTCTGGTGGCATAGCGATTGGCAAAAGTTCTGGTCTCTGCAGATTTGTGAGCAGTAGGGGTGTTATAGCCTATGCTTTTAGTCCCATCAGGGTTGAGGAGTTTCATCAGTCCGGCAGGCAGTAATGCCGAAACCCCCATGATTAACTGTGCAAGCAATAACTCATTCATTTGCTTATTCTTCTTTTTTCTTTTTGAGCCTGCCGCTTTCTTTCAGGGCCTTGTTCACGATCCATTCCATTTGACCATTTGTGCTACGAAATTCATCAGCAGCCCATTTTTCAACGGCTGCCAATAAATCCGGATCCAATCGGAGCACAAATGGTTTCTTCTTTGCCATGGTGCTATCTTCCTTTTGATAGCACCAGGTAGGAGCCATGGTTCATGCTGGTTACTACTCTCCAGCCCTTCATCGCCAGGTCGTTCAGGCGTTTCTCTATCTTCTCAGCATTGTCGAATGCCTTCATTTTAAAGATTTTATATTCCATGGTTTTAGTGGTTTAGAGTTCCGGTATTTACTACAGGTGAGGCTGCTTTGTCAGAGCAAAGCACTACCATCAGGTTACTTACCATAGCGGCCTTTTTCTCCTCATCCAGGTCTACAATGCTTTTCTTGTTCAATTCGTCCAGGGCAGTTTCTACCATGCCTACAGCGCCTTCCACAATTTTGAAACGGGCTGCTACAATGGCGGTTGCCTGCTGCCTTTGTAGCATGGCGCTGGCAATTTCTTCGGCATAAGCCAAGTAGCCAATGCGGGCTTCTATTACCTGAATACCGGCTATGCTTAGTCTTTCCGTCAGTTCCTCTTCCAGGGCATGATTTACTTCCTTCAAACCCGACCTCAGGGTAATCTCGCCTTCATCCTCAAAGTTATCGTATGCGTATGAGCCTGCAAGCTTTCGTACGGCTGCGTCACTCTGTACCCTTACAAAATGGCCATAGTCATTGACTTCAAATGCGGCCTTGTAGGTTTCTTTTACCTGCCATACCAGAATCACGCTGATCATGATAGGGTTACCCAGTTTATCGTTCACCTTTACACGTTCGCTGTCAAAATTATGCGCCCTCAGTGATACCTTCCTTTTTACAAAGAATGGGTTCACCCAGTAAAAGCCATTTTCCTTAATCGTGCCTTTATAATTTCCAAAAAAGATCATTACCCGAGAGGTATTAGGGTTAATGATGAAGAACCCCGGTAGGAGTATGAAAACTATGGGTATAAATAATGCGAATTCAGGGCTTCTTGTGGTGGCGATCGCGAAAATGATGCCTGCTATAATTAATAATTCGACCAATAACATCAGAAATCCTGATCCGGCCTTAAATGGTTTCTCGTTCATAGTGGTAAATTTAGTATGATATTAAAATGATATCAAATTATAATTGAATTAACGTCACTTTCTCGGAAAGGTTATGGCGGAGAAGGAGTGTTCAGGGCCAATGGTCGGCAGCGCATGTTGAGCGGCCGGGCTGTCTGGGTAAATGGTGGTTCTATTGTTGAAAGGGGAGCTTACTTTTAGTTGGTATTGCGTTCGCTGAGAGTTTGTCTTAATTTCGGTGCCATACCTTCCTGCTATGTTAGAGATTACACGTCCGACCCTGCTTCTTGATGAAAACAAATGCAAGCGTAATATTCAGCGAATGACCGCCAAGGCTGAACGCCTGCAGGTAAAGCTGATACCTCATATGAAAACTCCGCAGTCTGTGGAGGTGGCCGGCTGGTGTGCCAATGAAGGCGTGACTGCCATAACCGTAAGCTCGCTAAAAATGGCCGAGTATTTCGCAAAGGCTGGCTGGAAGGATATTACCGTAGCTTTTCCGGTGAATGTACTGGAGATAGGTGTTATCAACGAGCTGCTGCAAATGGGGGTAGATCTGAAGCTGTTTCTGTTGGACGAGGTGGTAGCCAGGAAATTAAATGATGGACTGAGTCAACCAGTTAAAGTACTGATTGAGCTGGATGCGGGCTACAACCGTACAGGTATCAGTACGGAAAATATGGAGGACATAGCCTTATTGGCCCAGACGATTGTGGCAAGTGATAAGCTTGATCTTTATGGTTTGTACTGCCACCCTGGAAACACCTATCAGACCCACAATATTGAGGAAATAAGGCAGATTTGGGCTGCAGCGATTCGTAAGATGAATTTGGTCAGAGCTTCACTTAAGGCTATTCAGGCTGAGTTGGTGGTGAGAATGGGAGACACCCCGGGCTGTACCCTGGTAGAGCAGATGGAAGGGGTGGACGAGATCAGTGCCGGCAATTTTATCTTCTATGATCTGGTGATGAATTATCTTGATGTCTGCAATGAAGAGGATATAGCGGTGGTAATGGCTTGTCCCGTTGTGGCCAAGAATAGCAGTCGCAACGAGATTATAATGCATGGGGGGGCAGTCCACTTTTCAAAGGACCATTTGTTTGATGAAGATCAGAAGAAGTTTTTCGGTGAAGTGGTCATTCTTGCGGAAGATGGTTGGTCACCCATCATTCAGGGAATCCGGGTAAAGTCTCTCTCCCAGGAGCATGGTGTGCTGCTTGCAAATGATGAAATCTTTGATCAGATAGAAACGGGTGATGTTTTGGGCATACTACCGATTCACTCCTGTCTTACCGCTAACCTTATGAAATCTTATACTACTCTGGACGGAAGAAAAATTGATCATATGGAAAAGGCCATGACCTGATGCAACTTCTGGGTTGTTCGATTCGTCTATCCGCCAGATAGAAAGGTCAATTCCTGGTTTTCCGGGACTCAAACAACTCAATTATGATTAACAACTTCCTCAAGATTGCTCTCCGTAGCCTATGGAGAGATAAATTCTTCTCTTTGCTCAATATTTCCGGCCTGGCCATTGGTATTGCCTGCTGCTTGCTCATTATGACCTATGTCAACTATGAGCTGAGCTTCGATAAACATTTCCAGAACTCTGAAAACATTCACCGCATGATCATCAGCGGGAGTTTTAACGGAGATGATTTCACGGGTTCTCAGGCTCCGTCACCAGCTGGGGGCACTTTCAGAGACCAGGTGCCGGGAGTCTCACAACGACTGCGTCTTAGGAACTCAGGTAATTGGGTAATCAAGCACAACGAAAAAGTTTTCAATGAGAATAATGTGGTTTTTGCCGATGAGACCTTCTTTGAGGTGTTTTCGGTGCCACTGCTTATGGGCAATCCCGATGATGTATTGCTCAATAAAAATACCCTGGCTATGAGTGAAACCATGGCCAAAAAGTACTTTGGAGATGAAAACCCAATTGGGAAAATCCTGAAGCTTGATAACAGGAGTGATTTCGAGGTAAGGGGCGTATATGCTGATATACCGGATAATACCCATTTCAGCTTTGACTTTATACTCTCGTTTATCACACGTGAAAATGAATACAATGAACCGGCCTGGCTGAGTACCAATTATGAAACATACCTGGTGCTTGATGACAATGTGAATGTAGATCAGGCGCTAGCCAATATGAACGAAATTGCCGTTGATAAAATGGCTGTAGAGCTCAAGCAATACCTCGATATGAGCTTTGACGATTTCAAAAAAGCCGGCAACAATTTTGAATATATGCTTCAGCCACTTCACGATATTCACCTGAGGTCAGATAACTATGGTGGCTACGAGGCAGAAGGTGATATTACCTATGTCTATATCTTTACCGCCATAGCAGCCTTTATTCTGGCACTGGCTTGTATCAACTTTATGAACCTTGCTACTGCCCGATCGGCCAATCGCGCCAAGGAGGTGGGCATTCGGAAGGTGATGGGCTCTTTCCGTGCACAAATCATATATCAGTTTATTTCCGAATCTGTCCTGATTACCTTCTTAGCTGGTTTGATAGGTTTAGGATTGGCCACAGTAGTGGTTCCATTTTTTAATGACTTTGCCGACAGACAAATGGAGCTAAGCTTAATCGCGAATCTGCCGCTGGTCCTTGTTGGATCCATGATCGTAGGCTTTTTAGCCGGGCTTTATCCTGCATTCTTCCTGAGCGCATTTTCTCCTGCCAAAGTACTAAAGGGCAACCTCAGCACAGGTATGAAGAGTGGTGGTTTGAGAAAGGTGCTGGTTTCATTTCAGTTCTTTGTTTCTATCCTTCTCATCATCGGTACTTTCAGTATTCTCAATCAACTCTCTTATATCCAGAACAAAAAGCTCGGTTTTGAAAAAGATCAGGTGATGGTTGTACATAATGCCTTTATGCTTGGCAATAACAGGGAGGCTTTCAGAAACACACTGTTACAAAATGCCGAAATAGAAAATGCTGCCTACTCCGCTTATTTGCCTACAGCCAGCAGTCGTTCTAATACAGTGTTTTTTCCCGATGCAGTGATAGATCAGGAAAGAGGCGTTTTAAGTCAGAATTGGCGGGTTGACCATGAGTACCTTGATGTTTTCGGGCTGGAAATTAGTGATGGGCGTTTCTTTTCAAAAGAATATGCGACTGACTCTGCTGCCATGGTAATTAATGAGACTGCAGCCAAAATGTTTGGAATTGAAAATCTTGAAGGAGCCGTGATTGGTGATTTTAACGATGAAGGCACCCTCGATCGCTACACGGTGGTGGGTATTGTGAAAGACTTTCACTTCGAGTCGCTCAAAGATAAAATCAGGCCAGTCCTTATGAGATTGGGCAATTCTACAGGACTAGTGTCGCTGAAGGTAAATTCCAACAATTTGCAGGCGACTATTAATAAGGTTGAAAGCAGCTGGGATGAAATGGCCCCCGGTCAGCCTTTTGAATATTCATTTCTGGACGACCGCTTTACCAATATGTACCAGGCAGAGTCAAAGCTTGGCGATATCTTTAGTGTTTTTGCCGGGCTCGCGATTGTGATTGCCTGCCTGGGTCTCTTCGGACTGGCGGCCTTCACGGCACAGCAAAAGACCAAAGAAGTGGGCATCAGAAAAGTATTAGGTGCCTCTATTACACAGCTTATTTACCTGATGTCCAGAGAGGTTTCCATTCTGATTATGATCTCCTTCGTGGTTGCCTCTGGTTTAGGCTGGCTTGGGGTAGACTGGTGGATGCAAAGCTTCTCTTATCGTCCTCCTATCAATATCGGGGTGTTCCTGCTGGCAGGTGCAGGTGCTTTTGTCATAGCACTGCTTACCATGAGCTACCAGTCTGTAAAAGTGGCTGTAGCGAACCCAGTAAAGGCGCTACGGAACGAATAGAAATAGCCGAATCGCTAATTGAAAACCTAAATCCTTCTGACTATTCGGAAGGATTTTTTTATTAGCTGCAACATTCACAGCGCTCTTTACATCTACTTAGCAAAGATGAAATTCTGATTGAAAACATGCGTGCATTTACCGATGCCTCGCGTGTGTTAACCGATTTTTAAAAGGTATTCAGTAAGAATGAGGTCTATTTTGTGCTTAAGTCAAAAACTCAAACAACAATGATTAAGAACTACATCAAGGTGGCGATGCGAAGCTTATTGAAAAGCAAATTCTACTCTCTGCTAAACATTACAGGCCTGGCGATTGGTATTGCCTCCTGTCTGATGATCCTACTTTTTGTAGCTGACGAGCTTAGCTACGATACTTACTACGACAATTCTGAAAACACTTACAGGCTGACGATGGCCGGTGCTCTGAACGGTTCTGCCTTCGATCTTGCTGTGGTCGGTCCATCTGTCGGTAAAGCTTTGCTGGATGACTACCCTGAAGTAATCGATTTTGGCAGGTTCAGACAAAGAGGTTCCCCGTTTATTCGTTTTGGAGAGAATATTTTTAAGGAAGAAAAGTTCGTTTGGGCGGATCATTCCATTATTGATATTTTCGGTATCAACCTCGTTCAGGGTGATCCGGAAACGGCTCTGATAGCTCCCAAATCACTTGTGATGAGTGAAACTGCCGCCAAAAAATACTTTGGTAATGCCGACCCTGTGGGACAGATTGTTGAGTTTGGCACAGCCAGGGACTATAAAGTCACGGGCGTCTACAAAGATATTCCTGACAATACGCACTTCGACTTTGACGTGCTAGGCTCTATGGAGACCCTGGATGAAGCCAAACAACCAATCTGGTTGAGTATGAACTTCCAGACCTATGTAGTGCTTACTCCCGGAGCTGACCTGGATAAAATGGCCGCTCAGTTTCCGGCAATGCTCAAAAAATATATTGGCCCGGAGGTAAAGCAGTTTATGAACATGGAATGGGAGCAGATGGAGGAGAATGGCACCAATCTGGCTTTCGGTATGCAACCTGTTGCCGATATTCATTTATACTCCGACCTGCAGGCTGAACTGGATGTAAACGGTGATATTGATTATGTATATATCTTCTCTGCCGTTGCGTTCTGTATTCTGCTAATCGCCTGTATCAATTTCATGAACCTCTCTACAGCGCGTTCGGCACACAGAGCGAAGGAGGTAGGTGTTAGAAAGGTATTGGGGTCTTTAAAAGCCCAGCTGATTTATCAGTTTTTAGCGGAGTCTATCCTGGTAAGTTTTATCTCCTTTGTGCTGGCGATAGGGCTGGCCTATATCTTGACACCCTTGTTCAATGATCTGGCAGACAAAACATTGAGTATTCCTTTTACAGACCCTGTCTTTATAGGTTTGTTTTTTGGAGGGGTGGTGATTGTAGGCCTGTTAGCAGGTAGCTACCCTGCTTTTTTCCTCTCGGCTTTCCAGCCGGTTAAGGTGCTGAAAGGCAGCCTTAGCAGCGGAATGAAAAGTGGTGCGTTGCGTAGCGTACTGGTAGTGGTGCAGTTCTGTACGTCTATCTTTCTGGTCATCGGTACACTGGTTATTTTAAATCAACTGGATTTCATCCAGAACAAGAACTTGGGTTTTGAGAAAGACCAGGTGATTATTGTAAATGATGCCTTCCTGGCTGCGGGTAATGTAAATGCATTGAAAACAGCTGTAGAAGCCTATCCTGAGGTTAAATCAGCTTCGTTAAGTGGTTTTTTGCCAACTCCCTCTAACAACAACATGAATGTCTTCCTTAAGGGAATTGTCCCTACACAGGAGAATCAGTACCTGATGAGTAGCTGGGTTGTAGACTATGAATATCTGGAAACACTTGGCATGGAAATTTCTGCAGGAAGAAATTTCTCCAGGGATTTTCCATCAGATTCTTTAGGCGTAATTTTGAACGAGGCTGCTGTAAAAGAGATGGGTTACGAGCCTAATGAGGCCATCGGTACTACCATTGGCAATTTTGTAAATCTGGAAGGGGATATCCAGGGGCTGAAAGTCGTAGGTGTAGTAAGAGACTTCCATTATCAATCGCTCAGAAATAAAATTGCCCCACTGATCATGCAGCTGGGCAACAGTTCGGGCTTGCTGAATATTAAGGTAAATACAGATAACTACCCGGCCCTCATTGCTAAGTTGGAAGACCAATGGGCGAGCCTGGCACCCAGTCAGCCTTTCGAAACCTCCTTTTTGGATGTCCGCTTTGGTAGAATGTATGAAGAAGAGCAGCGCCTTGGTAAGATTTTCGGTGTATTTGCTACCCTCACTATCGTCATTGCCTGCCTGGGTCTGTTTGGTCTCGCGGCTTATACGGCCGAAAACAGAATTAAGGAAGTGGGTATCAGAAAAGTATTGGGAGCCAATGTCGGCCAACTCGTATACCTACTCTCTAAAGACATAGGAAAGCTGGTGGTGATAGCCTTCATTATTGGAGCTCCGCTGGCCTGGTATGCAATGAATACCTGGCTTCAGGGTTTTGAGTATCGTACGAGTATCGGCTGGACAATTTTTGCTCTTACAGCCGGTGGGTCACTGATGATTGCCCTTTTCACAATGAGCTATCAGTCGGTTAAGGCGGCTACCGGAAATCCGGTGAATTCATTGCGCAGTGAGTAGCGATGCCATTTGAAATAATTGAAAAAGCAGTTCTAAAAGGGACTGCTTTTTTTTATTATAGCCCAGGGAAAACGAATTTTGTCCGTTATACTCAGGGTCGTTTAGTTATAAATTGAAAAAGGTCAGGCATTTACCACTCATTTTACTAGTGTTGGGTACGCTCATCTCCTATGCGAGTATCTGGGTTTCTCCTGCCACATTTAAGCTGGCCGGTGCCATACCTTTTTTCATTCCCGTCTTTCTGATACTCAACCTGGTCGCCTTTATTGCCTTTATATACAAACGTTCACTGAAAGTACTGATCCCGATAGGTGGACTTATTCTGGGCTATCCATTTATCATGGCCAGTTTTGCTACGAATTCGGCAGGAGCTGGAGAGGGTAGGTCTTTTTCGGTTATGAGCTATAATGTAAAAGGCTTTGTCAGCGCTAAAGCGACCCGGAGTGGAGAAATGTTTGATCATATCAGGCACATTGACGCGGATATAAATTGTTTTCAGGAATTCTACAACCGTGCCAGTTATATACAGAAAACCAGAAATAGGGGTAAGTATAGCTTCGTGCATGATCGAAGAACATCAAAACTGGCCATTTCATCAAAATTTCCAATAGTCAAACATGGCCTCTTGTTTCCGAATCAGCGATATAACAATATTATGTTTGCAGATATCGTGCTGGGAAGGGGAGATACACTCAGAGTATACAATGCTCACCTCCAATCCATGGGTATTACCCATACAAACCCTGAATACTATGATGATTTGGTCTCTGAGTATGATGACGCTAAAGCCAAATTTCTAAAAGGAGCTGCCATAAGAGCCAACCAGATTTCTGTTTTGTTGGAGCATGCCGTGGACTGTCCATACCCTATACTGATTGCAGGTGATTTTAATGACGTACCCTATAGCTATAACTACTTCAGGGTAAGAAGTAGGTTTTCAAATGCTTTTGAAGAAGCAGGCTCGGGCTTCGGGTTTACCTACAATGGAGATCTGCCATTTCTAAGAATTGACAACCAGTTTTTTAATGACGATCTGCAGGTTCATTCCTTTGAAACTATTGACTCCACTGACTACTCCGATCACCACCCAATCCTAGGTATTTATTCAATAAGTGACTAATTTATGCCCTTAACTGTGTGTGTATGTCAGTGAGCGGAACTCTTAAAAGATCCAGAAGTGAGAAAATACTTGCCGGAGTCTGTGGCGGTATAGCACGTTGGCTGGGCTGGGATGTTATGACAGTAAGAGTCCTTTATGTTCTTACTTCAGTTTTCACAGCGGCCTTTCCCGGTACTATTGTTTATATCATCTTATGGGTAGTAATGCCCGAAGAGTAATTGCTGATAAAAAGATTTATAATTTTTCTAAACCTGTTAGTCTATGAAAAGAGGCTTATTTAAGAATTTTTTGGTCCTGCTCGTTATTATTGGATTGGTTTCCGCCTGTAACCTGAGCTACTTCGAGGATGCGGAATTTGGCGATTTTGTGTGGGACGCATCACTGGCCGTGCCTATTGGTGAAATTACTTATTCCATAGATGAGTTGTTTGACGAACTTAATGATGCAGGAGCTCAGGTCGGTGTAAACAATGAGAATATTGTTACCCTCAGCTATACGGAGGCGCTTCAGTCCCAGACCGCATCGGCTTTCATGACGGTACTGGATCAGAATTTCACAGGCAATGTTGTAGCAGGTGTAAATATCAATAACCCGGGAGTTGGAACCACGGTACAAGTTGATCAGAGTTTCGAGTTTACGCTGTCTCAGCGAAATTCAGAAGAATATGATAGCATCCTTTTTACAAGTGGAAATTTTGATATCGAATTCAGTTCCGATTTTGATGCTACCATAGACTTTACGCTCAATGTAAACTCTCTGATTAATAAGACCACCGGAGATCCCTTGTCCATTACCGGAACACTTTCCCCTTCGGGTCCCACCTTTACCTCCAATAATAACCTTGGCGATTTCAAAGGTGATTTTACCAAAGATGGCTCAGGTAATACAGCCACTAATAAAGTAGTAGTTGATTTCACCTATGATATCACGGTAGAACCTACTTCGGTTGTTAACAGTACAGACAAAGTAGACTTTACTATGACCCTGACCAATGCTGAGTTTGAGACGGTATTTGGAGATGTAGGGACTCAGGGTCTTGATGTGAACTTTCAGGTGGTAAACCTGGATTTCTTCAGAGACTTTGATGCAGGAGGAATCACCTTTACCGACCCTGTTTTCAAGTTTGTCTTCGAAAACGGTTTTGGCTTCCCTCTGGGAATAGACTTTAAGAACATTACTGCTATTGGAAATGAAGGTCAGATAGTTCCTTTGTCCGGTACCGCAACCGCTGAACCGACCGTGCTTAGCGCGCCAACCATAGACAATATAGGAACCATCGAAACGACTAACTTCGAATTGAATTCTGCCAATTCCAATATTGCAGACTTGTTGTCATCTCAACCCAGGAAGGTGATCATGGAAGTGAATGCCTCCACTAATCCTGCAAACGGACCGGATCAATACAATTTTGTAGATACCTCCAGTCTGTTGGATGTTAGTGTTCAGGTGGATTTACCGCTGATAGCTAATATCAACAACCTTGTGGCAGAGGAGTCTATGGACTTCAACAACGGAACAGACCTGGAAGAAGCTAAGAAACTGTTGCTTCGGGTCATCACAGAAAACGAATTGCCTTTGGGAGGTAATATAGAGCTGCAGTTCCAGGATGCCGCTAACAATGTGGTTTTCACAGTCACGGAAAGACCAGTATTTGCAGCCGCGCCTATCGCTTCAGGAGACAGAACTACAGATGTAGCTACAACCAGCGTAGATGTCGAATTTTCTAACGAAGATATTCGGGCAATAGAAAATGCTACCAAAATCAGGGTATTGGTAAGGCTGGCAACTACAGATGCAGCTTCGGGTAATTCTGTGAAATTTTTTAATGACTACGAACTTAAAATCAAGTTAGCTGCCCAGGCTGATGTTGAGATAGGAGCAAACTAATGAGTGCCATGACCAGAAAACTAATCATTTTTTCATTCGCTATGGCCCTGACAGTCTCGGTCAATGCGCAAGCTTATTTTTCCTATTACCAGCTCCGCGAATTAGTGCCTCAAACACAAAGTTTGCAGCCGGCCTTTATACCCAATAACTCATTCACTGCGGCCATGCCCGGTTTGAATATGGGTCTGTCTCTCGATTCTGATTTTAAGCTACAAGATTTACTGGCCAAAGAAACCGGCAGTATTGATTATGCTATCGACTTTGATGTATTGCTTGCAGCAGCTCAGGATGTCAATCAGCTAAACCTGGATGTTACCTCGAACCTTTTCCACTTTGGACTAAAAACGAAGAAGGGAGCGTTTTCTCTTTTTGGTAATGTACGGGCCACCGTGCATCTTCAATACGACCGCGAGTTCATGGATTTTCTGGCAAATGGAAATGCCAACAGAATAGGAGAGACTATCGACTTTGGAGGTACCCGGTTAATGGCGAATTCCTATCATGAAATTGGCCTGGGTTATACAAGACAGTTTTTGGGGGAAAGACTTACCCTGGGAGGACGGGTAAAGCAGGTTACCGGACTTTTTCATGCCTCACTGGCGGAGGGAGCTACCGGGAGCATAACTACTGCTGCTGATGACTTTAGCTGGCAAATAGCTGTTCAGAATGGTACTGCCAATACCGCTGGTCTGGACCTTTTCCTTAACGATCAGGATTACCCCGATAATGCCTTGCAAGACTACCTCATTTCCAACGACAACAGCACTTTGGCCTTTGATTTCGGTGCGAAATTTAAACTCTTTAAGTGGCTGCACCTGGAAGCCGCTGTGAATGATATAGGAACCATTACCTATAAGGAACAACCCAGAAACTATAATACACAGGATGCTACGGTAAACTTCAGTGGGGTTCAGCTCAGGGGTATCGAAAACTCAGGAGATGTGTTCAGAGATAGCCTTGAAAGTAAATTCACTTCCGATGAGACACAAAGACAGTTTACCACTGATCTGACGATGAGGACCTATTTGTCTGCATCCCTCTTTTTAGGAGAAAGAAACCGTTTTACGGTAATGGCTTTCAATAACCACGTGTTTGACGAGATCGACCCTTCTTATGCGGTGGCCTACAACCATTCTGTAAAGAAATTTACTTTTGGTTTGCTCGGTAGCTATAGAGGGAATGGGAATGAGCTGAATATTGGTGCTAACATAGCCTCAGATATAGGTCCTGTTCAGCTTTATCTGGCACTTGATAATGCCCTGGCAACCAATCGTCCAGAGCAATACTCTAAGGCAGATATCAGGTTTGGTATCAATCTTATGTTTGGCTATAAAAAATGGGCTAATAAGAGTGATATTGTAGACCTGGACGAACTCTAGCGCCTGCTTGTCCGATGTAGTAGTACCGGTAGCAAGAGCAAATCAGCCAGCAACGCTGCCCCCAATGTAGTGCAGACAAAGAACCCGATGTAATAGGTTGCTGAAAAGCCTGAATTCAGGAAAATTGCAAATCCTGCAAAAAGAACAATTGAAGTGAGAATGATACTTTTCCCGGTAGAGAGGAAAGTACGTTTAATGGCATAAATATTCTGTCGTCCTTTCCGTTTTTCCAGAACATACCTGCTTATAAAGTGGATGCTGTCGTCTACGGCTATCCCAAAAGCAACACTGAATATAATAGCGGTTGAAAGGTTCAGGTCTACTTTCATCAAACCCATGAGTGCTCCTACTACCAGCAACGGAATCAGATTAGGAAGTATGGAAATAAATGTCAATCTGATATCTCGTGTCAACACGAGAATGAAAAGGGCAATGACACCTACAGCAATGAGCAGACCATTTAAAATGGCCCGGACATTGAATGAATTTGTTTTGTCAATGAGATATGAAGTACCCGTTAGCCTAAATTTGACACCTTGACTGTTTTGGGGACCGAACTTTGAAAGCAATGCCTCATTTTTTATGGTGGCAATAGCACTGCCTAAATCCCGGCATCTTCCATTAATCCGCCATGTTACCCCGTCTTCTGACCCAACTACATTCCGAATGTCTCGTAGCTTTGAGGAATTGAAAAGCCTTTTAACCCTATTGATATCGTTGACTGTAGGGAGAGCATAGGCTGAAGTTGCTCCACCCTTAAGTGCCTGGTTCAGAGATTTGATTAGAGTAAGAGGAGATTGAAGGTGTTTCACTCCATGGTCCGTTTCAAGAAATTTATGCAGCTCATCCAGGGTATTGAGCATGTCTGCTGAAAATAAATCTTCTCCTTTCGACAGCTCCATTGTTAGCTCAAATGGTTTGTAACCATCGTACTGCTCGTCAAAGAAAACGACCGGTGCGGCCAATGGATCATCTCGCTCAACGCCTACCAGTATAGAAGTATTTTCCTGAACCTGAAATGCAACCCAAAGGCTCATCAGACTCAACAAAACGGAGCAAACTAAAATCTGAATCTTATGACGCATCACCCAGATGAACAGACCGGGAAGTAATCGTGTCCAAAAGCTGCCTGGTTGACGAGATGAGTTTACCGGCTTACCCATGATCGCCAATAGGCAAGGAATGAGGCTGAAAGCGATGATGTATGCCAGCATGATGCCTATGCCTGTATAGAGCCCAAAATCACGAATAGGCTTTATAGGAAGAATGATCAGGGTGAGGAAGCCTATTGCCGTGGTGAGTGATGTAAGGAGAGTAGCAAACCCTACCTCTTTAAATGATAGACTCAGGGCTTTGGAAACAGGCATGTCGGCCCTGACGAGCTCATTGAATTTGTTGCAGAAATGAATAATGTCGGACATAGAAACAATCAAGAGGATGGGGGGAACGATCACCATCATTACGTCCAGTTCTTTACCCACAATGGCATAAAGGCCCATGTTCCAAATCGTTGTAATCAGCAGGGCCAGCATCGGCATCCATACTCCTCGGGCTGTTTTGAAAAGAAGGGCCAGCGTGACCACCACCATAACCATAGCCGCTATCAGATTAAAGCTGAGGTCTTTTTCCAGGCGAACAACAAATTCATCCTGAGCCTGAACCTTCCCTGAAGTAATGAAATTGTCAAAGCCCTGAGCTTCCAGGTAAGCCTTGTACTTTCGGTAAAAGCTGTCAGCATCCGCTTTAAGCGGAAAGAACTGGTGTCTGACTACTAAGCCAACAGAAGCCTTGTCATGCGCAATAAACTGACCGTTCAGCATGCGGTCCGACCTGACCTTTAGTGAATCAAGACCCGATCCGGGCCGGTATAGAGAAACCCGGTTGAGACCAAAGGGAGTCACCTGCCATCTGTAGTAATTAGTTGGTGATAACACCTCTACAACTTCAGGCCAGGATTTCAATTCATGGGTAAGTTTATCGATGCGTTCCAGAAAGGTGCTGCTGTAAATCTCTTTGTCAAACACAGCCAGATAGAGAAAGTCATCGTGCATGCCAAATTCCTCTGTTATGCGCTCATAATAAGCCAGGTCCGGATCACCGGAAGGAAAGAAGGTGTTAAAATCGTAATTGAATTTCAGGTTATGGAGTTGAAAAGCCAGCAGTACAGTGACCACTCCCATGACAATCAGTCCATAAATTCCGTTTTTTTTACTCACCGTAGAGGCCTTAGGTCTCAAAGATAACAATCAAAAACTTCATGAACTGTCTTCGCTTTGCCATGAAATTTGCATTAATTTGAATCAATTTTCCGGCAGCAAAAAGACGATTTGACTATGAAGCAGTATCATGACCTGATGAAGCATATTTTAGATAATGGTGTAGTGAAGCAGGATAGAACTGGTACTGGTACCAAAAGCGTCTTTGGCTATCAAATGCGCTTCGATCTGGCCGAGGGCTTTCCGGTAGTCACCACCAAAAAGCTACACCTCAGGTCTATTATCCATGAGCTTCTGTGGTTTCTGCAAGGAGATACCAATATTAAATACCTGAGGGAAAACGGAGTCAGAATCTGGGACGAATGGGCTGATAAGCAAGGTGATCTGGGACCGGTGTATGGTTACCAATGGAGAAATTGGCCTGCCGGGGATGGTGGTACCATTGATCAGATCAGCAAGGTAGTTAACCAGATTAAGAATAACCCCGACTCAAGAAGGTTGATTGTAAGTGCCTGGAATGTAGCTGATGTAGATAACATGGCTTTGCCTCCCTGCCATGCATTCTTTCAGTTTTATGTGGCCGATGGTAAGCTTTCATGCCAGTTGTATCAGCGCAGTGCGGATGTGTTTTTGGGAGTACCTTTCAATATTGCCTCTTATGCACTGCTGGTGTTGATGATGGCTCAGGTATGCGATCTTGAGCCGGGAGAGTTCGTTCACACTTTTGGCGATGCACATCTCTACTCCAATCATATGGAGCAGGCAGAATTACAACTTTCCAGAGACTTCAGACCTCTGCCAACAATGAAAATCAACCCTGACGTAAAGAATATTTTCGACTTTAAATTCGAAGATTTTGAGCTTCTGGGTTATGAGCCACACCCACATATCAAAGCTGCGGTGGCAGTATAGCTGCAAGCGCCAGCAGATCTTTAGGGTCTGAGTATAGGGTTTTATCCTCAAACTGCTGTACCCACTGAATTCCTGAAGTATTAGACAAGAAAACATGGTCGGCAGCATGAAGCTGCTCGGGTGATTGCATTACTTCGTGAACCTGTAAATCAGCCACTTTTAGCTGTGAGATGAGGTGTTGTCTCATTGTGCCATTGACGCAGCCCGAGTTAAGATCCGGTGTATAGACTTCCTTATCCTTCACCCAGAAAATGTTGGATGCCACACATTCCGCAATGTTTCCCTGTCCATCACAAATGATAAGATCGTCAGATGAACGCTGTCCTCTTTCTACGCCAGCCAGCACATAGGGTAGTGCACTCATGGTTTTGGCAAAAGACAGAGCGTGCCAGTTTAGTTTGGCCTGTGCGGAAACTGAAAGACGTTCAATGCCGCTGTAGAAGGGGCTGTTACTCTTAGCTATTGTGATGAGGTAAGCACTTTGGTTTTCACTGGGCTGATATAAACCACCCTCTTCCCGCCAAACCTGGATTAGGATTCTTAACTGACCTGTCAGCTCATTTGCCGTTTTTAACTGGTCAATCTGTTCTTCTAATTCCTGTTGATTGAAGGGAATCACCAGATTCAGTACAGCGCAAGCCTTACTTAGTCGGGCAATATGTAAGGCTAATAAATTTATTCGATCCGGTCCTGTAACAATTGTTTCAAACAGGCCGTCTCCATAGCAGAATGCCCTGTTGCGGATATGAAGGTCAATTTCTTCCTCAGGCAGTATTCGTGAGTTATATATTGCTTTCATGGATTCAATGAACCACTTAAACAGATTCGGGATCAAGAAGGTTATATTTCTCTAGTTTTGAAAGTGAATTTTTAGATTAGGATGGCCGAACAAAGTAGTGTTTTTGATATGATAGGTCCCGTGATGATCGGGCCTTCAAGTTCTCATACCGCGGGAGTGGTCCGCATTGGGAATGTAGGACGAATGTTGCTTGGTGTACAGCCTGAAAATGCAGAAATTACTTTCTACAACTCTTTTGCCAGGACCTACGAAGGGCATGGTAGCGACAGGGCTATTGTGGCTGGTTTACTAGGATTCAAGACTGACGACAAAAGAATAAAAACGGCTTTTGACGAGGCTGAGAAGATGGGAATGGAGTACTCTTTCCGTTCCATGGGAAATGCATCTACCATGCATCCCAATACCGTAAAGCTAAATCTGAGGGCCGGTGAGAAATCGGTCAGTGTAGTAGGAGAGAGCAGAGGAGGAGGAGTGATCAAAGTCACGGAGGTAAACGGATTTGCCTCCAACCTCAGCGCGAATACTTACACGGCTATTATCAGGGCAAACGACAGAAAGGGAGCTATTGCCTTTATAGCGTCACTACTGGCAAATGAAGAGTGTAACATTGCCACCATGTCGGTAAACCGAAAGGGGAAAAATCATGAGGCCTGTCATTTTATAGAAATGGATTCACCAATTGTCCAAACGACATTGGATTACATAAAGAGCTTAACCTGGGTTATAGAGGTCATTTTCATTCCCGGTTCCGACTTTTAAAACGTCAATGATGATTTACAGAAAAACAATTTATTTAAGTCTGCTCATCCTGTTTACGGGATCTGTGGCCTTTGGTCAAAGCGCACAACAAGCCTGGACATTAGAAGAGTGTATCAACTATGCCTGGGAAAATAACCTGACGATCAGAACCAACCAGCTAAACCAGCTGCAAAATGAGATTTCTTTGAAGGAATCGAAGTTTTCAAGGCTGCCCAACCTGAATGGAAGCGGAAGCGTGGGTAAGCAGTTCGGGCGTACAATTAACCCGAATACCAATGAATTTACCAACATAGATGTATTGGGAGGGAGCGTGAGTCTCAGCTCGTCTGTTACACTTTATCGTGGTGGACAGATCACCAATACCATCAAACAGAATGAAGTGAATCTGAAGGCCTCTGAACAGGACTTGTTAAAAGCCAAGAATGATATTGGACTGACGGTAGCTACTAACTTCCTGACGGTTTTACTAAATCAGGAGCAACTGGAAAATGCCAGGTTTCAATTGCAGACAAGTGAAGAGCAATTGGAAAGAACCAAGAAGCTGGTCGAAGCAGGTTCGCTGCCTCTTACAAATCAACTGGACCTGGAGTCGCAGAAAGCCACCAATGAGGTGACTTTAATCAACGCAGAGAATGCCGTGAATCTGGCGATCCTTAACCTTAAGCAGTCAATGCAGATGCCAGCTGGTGAAAACTTTTCAATCACCGCTCCGGAAATTGAAGTGACCAGCTTGACAATGGCACCACATAATCCATCTGAAATATATCAGATAGCGCTCAACAACCAGCCGGATATCAAAAGTGCTGAACTTGGGATTGAAAGCAGTGATTACGGTATCAGGCTGGCAAAAGCCGCATTTTACCCAACGGTATCTTTGAACGGTAGCATTTCATCCAACTTTTCTGATGCAGCACAGTCCATTACCGGTTTCCAAAGTGTAGCCATTCCTGCGCAGCAAATCGGTACCGTAGATGGGGTCGGGACACCTGTCTTCTCACTGCCTGGAACGCGAGAAATTCCGATTGCTTCGGATACACAGTTTTTTGACCAGATAGATAATAACCTCGGGCAGTCGGTAGGGCTCGGTCTGAACGTTCCGATTTTCAGTCGATTCTCAAACAAATCAGGCTTGCAAAGAGCACAAATCACGAAGCAGCGCGCAGAGATTACCGCTTTGAATGCCAAGAATGTGCTTCGTCAGAATATCGAGTCAGCTTATAATAATGCGCTGGCCAGCTTTAAATCATATGAAGCAACAGAAAAAAGAGTAGCTGCATTACAGGAGTCTTTTCGGGCTACTGAGCAGCAATACAATGTTGGTTCTGCCAATGCGGTAGATTATCAGGTAGCGAGCAATAACCTTTTTGCAGCAAGAACAGACCTGGTAAGAGCGAAGTATGAGTACATCTTCAGAACCAAGATTTTAGATTTTTATTTAGGAAACCCCATTACATTAAAATAACATGGCTAAGAAAAGTAAAGGATCAAATAAGGTTATATGGATTGTCGTTGTGGCCTTGGTGGTCATCATAGTCGGTCTGGTAGGAGCCAAGTCTGCCGGACTGGTTGGTCAACCCAAAACCCTTAAGGTAGAACTGGCGGAAGCTGGCAAAAACACCATTATCGAGACAGTAACCGCCTCAGGTGTTGTACAACCTGAAATAGAGATTATCATTAGCCCCGATGTGGCAGGAGAAATCATTGAGCTCAATGTAGAAGAGGGTGATTTTGTAAACGAAGGAATGATTTTAGCGAAAATCAGACCTGATAACTTACAGTCGGCACTTGACAGAGCCAAAGCTAATCTGAATCAGCAAAAGGCGAATCTGGCCTCAAGCAAGGCATCTGTAGCCAGAAATAAAGCGCAATTGACTCAGTCGGACCTGGCTTATAAAAGGGCAAATGAGCTGAAGAAGGAGAATGTAATCTCTGATGCTGATTTTGAAACAGCTAAGGCCAACTTTGAGGTAGCTACCCAAAATCTGGAAGCTGCCGAAGAAAGTGTGAAAGCAGCTGAATTTATCGTTAAATCAAGTGCGGCTACCGTAGCTGAAGCTGAGGAGAATGTGAGACTAACGGTCTTAAGAGCACCTTCCAGCGGTACTATTTCGAAACTCGATGTAGAAAAAGGTGAGCGTGTGGTAGGTACGCAGCAAATGGCTGGTACAGAAATGATGCGTATTGCCGACCTAACTCAGATGCAGGTAGAAGTGGATGTAAATGAAAATGATATCATCCGCGTAGCAGAGGGTGATACTACTGAGATTGATGTGGACTCTTATACCTATATGGACAAGAAGTTCAGAGGAGTAGTAACACAGATAGCCAATACGGCCAATCCACAGGCGTCTCCTGATGCAGTAGTTGAGTTCAAGGTAGAAATCAAGATTCTAAATGAATCGTTTCAGGATTTACTCTCTGAAATCAAAGGCCCGTCTCCTTTCAGACCAGGTATGACGGCCAGTGTGGAGATCGTGACAGAGACGAAAAGTGGTGTGCTTTCTGTACCTCTTTCTGCCGTGACTACCCGTAACCCTGACAAAGACAAGAGAGATGAAAACGCAGGGAATGATGATGATGACGATAACCGGGTGGTAACCGATACCAGGCAAAAACCTAAGAAGGAGGACGAGAAAAAAGAAGTAGTCTTTGTAAGTGTAGATGGCAAAGCAAAAATGCTGGAGGTGAAAACCGGCATCAGTGATTACGACAACATTGAAATTCTCGAAGGCCTTAGCGAAGGAGATGTAGTGATATCAGGACCTTTCTTTGTGGTATCAAAACAAGTGAAGGAAGGCGATTTAGTGGAGAAGAAGAGAAATAACAACGACAAGTCCACGGACTGATCTAAATTATAAGAGATTCAAAGCCGGATTCTGATGAGTCCGGCTTTTTTTATGTGAAATGCTCAATGAGGTTTGAATAAAGCCGATGGGTTGGTAAACCCATTACATTGTAGTAGTCACCAATGATTTTTTCAATGCCAACCATCCCTATCCATTCCTGAATCCCGTATGCACCGGCCTTGTCCATGGGACGGTATTGCATTACATAGTGCTTTATTTCGGCATCAGTCAAATCCCGGAAATAAACCTCCGTGGTTTCTGAGAAAGTCACTGTTTTGTCTGGCGACCTGAGGCATACTCCGGTAACTACCTCATGGGCTTCTTTTGAAAGAGCATTTAGCATTTCAATAGCCTCTTTCTCATCTGCCGGCTTATTCAGAATAACCGAGCCGAGAACCACCGTAGTATCTGAGGTGATAAGTAGCTCTCTCCCGGCAAGCTCACCAAAGGCAGCCGATTTCTTTTCGGCCAGGTATTGTGCTACCTGCTTTACCTCCATGTCTCCAGGAAAAGATTCGTCTACTTCTCTGGTTCTGATTTCAAAATCAAGCCCCAGTGATCTTAATAAGTCCTGCCTTCTCGGAGACTTAGAGGCCAATATCAAATGGTAGTTCAAATTCATCTTGCTTGATCGATGCAAATAGATAGCCACAGATTACTTTAGGATAGAAGTAAGTGGATTTTTGAGGAAGTGTATAGCCGGAATAGCAAACCTTCTGTACATCTTCCATGCTGATATCTTGTGTGATGATAGCAAATTGTGCCGAGCCACTCATGGTGGCAGACAGGCAATTGGTGAAGTTGCGTTCAAAAGTGATGTTCCTTGAACTTCGTTGATTTTTGCCGGGAATACCCAGACCTTTTTCGATAATGAAATAATGCATTACAGTAAGATCCAGTTCCTTGATTACGTCAGGAAATTTCCATGAGAGCTGGCGATGGACCTCTGGTTTCAGTCTCACCTTAATCGCCTCATCCCCAAAAAGTAGCCCGAAGGCCCATTTTTTTCCGAGGATGATTTCATTGATATCATTGGGGTTATCTACATACTTTATGATGAAATACTCGGACAGAATTTCCATCAGCGCATCTCGGTCAAAGCCCTCAATACCTGAAATAAGTCTGTGTGTCGGCAAAATCCTCAGATCGTCAGCTTCACCATTAGTAAGGTACATCAGATGGTAGTTGTAAGCCTCATTTCCGGTATGATCAGGGTTCAGTGCTTTTCGCTTTTCTCTGTATAACATGGAACTCTCATATCGATGATGCCCGTCTGCCAGTATGATTTTCTGTGGACCTACTTTGGCGATGAACTTTTTGATAATCGCATGATCATGAATAACCCCCAGTACATCTTTTACCCCCTGATAGTCTTCCGTAGAATAGATAGGGTTTTCAATGCATTCGTCCATGTACTTTTCCAGCTCAAAATCTTTGTCAAAATACAGCCCATGGGTTGGGCTTACGTTGAGCTGAGTTTCTTCCAATACCTCAATCCGGTCATTTACAGAATGGGGCATTGTGTTTTCGTGCCTAAGTATTTGTGGGTTTTCATCGTCCCAGGAAGTTGCTTTCACATAGGAAACAAAGCCCTTTCTTATATATTCTCTTTTATCTCCGGGTATAGTGAAATATTGATAGTACACATAAATGGCCGGGAGTCGATCCAGCTCCAGAATCCCTTCTGCCTTCCATTGGTCTAATGTTTGGTGAGCCTGCTGAGCAGACTCCGTTTGTAAGGGCACACTCAGGTGTATACTATTATAAGGTTGCTCGTACAGCGCTTTTCTCTGTTTTTCTGAAATGACATCAAAAAGAGGAGAGGTAAGCTCATCTATGTTCTGGGCTAAATCCTGATTATATCTCCATGCCCTGATTGGAATGATTTTAGCCATCCTGTTCTAGTTTCTGGCCCTCAATTTCCACTTGCTCAATTGGCCGTTTCCATTGACAGCCGTTTGTGTTTTACGACCGTCAATCAGGTAAGCAGCCAGGGCTGAGGCTATTTGCTCGTATTCGGGGTCTTTTTTCTTAAGTTCTTCCGGGTCAAAAAATTTCTCTACAAACTTCGTGTCGAAATTGCCACTGGTGAAAGCCTCATGCTTCAACACATAAGCGCAAAAAGCCAGCGTGGTGGTTATGCCCGTAATACGGTATTCCTTGATGGCCCTGAGCATGCGTTCAATGGCCATTTCTCTATTATCTCCGAAAGTGACCAGCTTGGAGATCATGGGATCATAGTAAATAGGTATGTCCATACCTTGTTCAAAACCATCATCTACCCGTACTCCGGGACCTTGTGGGCGTATATAAGTCTGAAGACGACCTATATCCGGCAAAAATCCGTTGGTAGGATCCTCTGCGTACACCCTCACCTCCATGGCATGACCTTTGATTTTTAAATCCTCCTGGGCAAAACTCAGAGCACGGCCTTCAGCCACATAGATCTGCTCTTTAACAAGATCTACTCCTGTGATTTCTTCGGTCACCGGGTGTTCTACCTGCAGGCGCGTGTTCATTTCCAGAAAGAAGAAATCAAGATTAGCATCAACAATGAATTCCACCGTGCCTGCACCATAATAATTACAAGATTTTGCCACTCCCAAAGCCGCCTTGCCCATGGCCTCTCTTTTTTCCGGGGTCAGTACAGAGGAAGGGGCTTCCTCAATTACTTTCTGGTGTCTTCTTTGAATCGAGCATTCACGCTCAAAGAGGTAAACCAGGTTGCCATGCTGATCTCCCAGTACCTGTATTTCGATATGACGGGGAGAGGTGATGAATTTTTCAACAAATACAGATCCGTCACCAAAAGCCGAAGTGGCTTCACTAATGGCGCGCTTCATCTGTTCTTCCAGGTCATCAGGTTGTTCTACAACTCTCATGCCTTTCCCTCCGCCACCGGCACTGGCCTTGATCAGTACCGGGTAGCCGATTTGCTCTGCAATCTTTGCGGCTTCATCTACCTCAGTAACTGCATGATTAACTCCGGGTACCATGGGTACATCGTATTCTGCCACTGTGTTTTTGGCTGCAAGTTTATCACCCATTACCTCAATAGCCTCAGGAGATGGACCTATGAAAATAATGCCGTTATCTGTTACATCTCTCGCAAAACGGGCGTTTTCGGAGAGAAATCCATAGCCAGGGTGAATTGCATCAACCTGAAGATCTTTACAAATCTGAATGATTTTGTCTCCTCTCAGGTAGGACTCAGCAGAGAGGGGAGGCCCTACACAAACAGCTTCATCGGCATAGTGGACATGCGGTGAGTCGCGATCTGCCTCGCTGTAAACAGCCACGGTTTGAATACCCATCTCCTTCGCAGTGCGCATTACGCGAACGGCAATTTCTCCTCTGTTTGCGACTAAAATTTTGTTTATTTTTCTCATCTCCATTTCCCCGATAATTTACGTTACAATGCTAAATAATTATGGCGTGATTTCTAAGGCAAGAGAACGATATATACCCCCGTTTTTTTGATAAATGGTCATTATAGTATTACCTTTGCCTCTTTGTTTGCAACGCGTGAACAGGATTTCTTAAAGGTATATATCGTTGGATTTATTTGAAAAATTACTAGCAGACAGCGGGCCACTCGGAAAACACTCCGAGATTTCTGAAGGTTACTTCATGTTCCCAAAGTTAGAAGGAGAGATAGCACCAAGAATGAAGTTTATGGGTAGGGAAGTTCTGACCTGGAGTCTGAATAACTACCTGGGACTGGCCAATCAGCCAGAAGTTCGCAAGGCCGATGCCGATGCAGCTGCTGATTGGGGACTTGCATATCCTATGGGAGCCCGCATGATGTCGGGTAACACCGCTTATCACGAGCAACTTGAGCAGGAACTGGCCACCTTTGTACAAAAGGAAAAAGGGCTACTGCTGAATTACGGCTATCAGGGAGTGTTATCAATCATTGATGCACTGGTAGACCGAAAAGATGTAATCGTTTATGATGCTGAGTCTCATGCCTGTATCATTGACGGAGTTCGTTTGCACATGGGCAAGCGTTTTGTCTTTCCTCACAATGACATCGAAAACCTCGAAAAGCAGCTCGAAAGGGCTACTAAGTTGACAAATGAAACTGGCGGAGGGATTCTGGTAATTACCGAAGGCGTATTTGGTATGTCGGGTAATCTGGGTAAACTCAGAGAAATTGCAGCCTTAAAAGAAAAATTCCAGTTCAGAATCTTTGTAGATGATGCTCATGGTTTTGGTACCATGGGACCTACCGGTGCCGGAGCTGGCGAAGAGCTTGGTTGCCAGGATGAAATCGATGTGTATTTCTCTACTTTCGCTAAATCAATGGCATCTATTGGAGCCTTTGTAGCGGGTAATAAAGAGATTGTGCACTACCTCAAATACAATTTGCGTTCTCAGATTTTCGCAAAGTCACTGCCGATGCCATTCGTGATTGGTGCGTTGAAAAGGCTGGAAATGCTGAGGGAAAGCCCTGTTCATAAAGAAAAACTCTGGACTATAGTAAACGCACTGCAGGGTGGTTTGCGTGAGAAAGGTTTCAATATTGGTACTACTCAATCACCTGTAACTCCGGTTGTCCTGGATGGTACGGTAGGTGAGGCTGCGGCCCTGAGTAAAGACCTGAGAGAGAATTTCAATATTTTCTGTTCTGTTGTGATTTATCCGGTGGTTCCTAAGGGTACTATTATACTCAGACTGATCCCGACTGCATCACATTCATTAGAAGATGTAGCCGAGACAATCGTAGCTTTTGAGGCCATCAAAGATAAGCTTACAAGTGGTGAGTATAAAAATGCAGAAGTGGCCGTTGCTTTTGGTGAATAAATCAAAAAAAAAAGGCCCCTACGTTGCATATAGAACATTTTGACTTATATTGCTTCGTAAACAAACATTATTATCAACAACCTTAAAACACGTTAAACATGAGCAGATTTGATGATTTGAGAAACGCAGTAAATGATTTAGAAGGCGATTTCGAAAAGTTCTATGACAAGGGTAACAAAGCAGCTGGAACAAGAGTAAGACAAGGAATGCAAGCCCTTAAAAACTTAGCTCAAGAGATTCGTACAGAAGTTCAGGATATCAAGAACAAAGGATAAGCGAACGTCTATATAAGGAGAAGGCCAACTGAAAAGTTGGCCTTTTTCTTTTTATGCCCTTTCAAGCCTGTAAAGGGCTTTTTTTGTATTAAGCCAGTCTTTGATTAACCCTCTTTATCTGATAAAACTCTGACAGTCCGGATTGCTCACACTTGTCATGAATCAGGGATCACCATTTTTCGAAAACTATTGCTGTTCAGAGTTTATTAAGCTCTGTTTGAATTTTTGATGAAAGCTCGCTGGTGGCTGGTAGAAGTGGAAGTCTAACCTGGTTTCCGCAAACTTCTCGAAATTTCAGCACTTCTTTGATGCCAACCGGATTGCTCTCCTCATAAAACAGCGGATTTATAGCCTGAAGTTTCTCTGTCGCCTCTTTGGCAGCAGCATCGTTTCCGTTTAATGCATTGGCTGTGATGTCGTTCATTTCTTCCGGTAGTCCATTGGCTATGACAGATATAACACCTGTACCACCTACATTAATAATGTCTCGTGTAAGCAAGTCATCACCCGATACAAGAATGAAGTTATCAGGGCTTTCTTTGGCGATTCTTTCACAATGTGCTAAATCTCCAGAGGCTTCTTTGGTACCAATAATATTGGCATGGGCCGCAAGTCTCAGGGTGGTGTCAGCCGAGATTTTAGACATGGTGCGCCCGGGGACATTGTAAAGTATAACGGGTACTGGAGAGGCTTGTGCTATCCGCAAGTAGTGCTGATAGATACCTTCCTGAGAGGGTTTGTTATAATAGGGACTGACGGATAATAATGCTGTAACTCCTTTAAGATCAGTTGCTTTGATCGTGTCGATTACTGCCTGAGTGTTATTGCCACCAATGCCATAAACCAGTGGCAGGTTGTCAGTATTGTTGTTTCTGATGAAGTCAAAAATGGCCGTTTTCTCTTCCTGAGTAGTTGTTGCTGCCTCTCCGGTGGTGCCATGGATTACCAGGTAATCAACAGCTTTACTGACGTGTTTCAGAAGGTTTTTGAGGCCATCAAAATCTACAGATAAATCTTCATTGAATGGAGTGATCAGGGCTACCCCTGTTCCTTGCAAAGCTCTCATGATTACTTTAATGCGTTTACGTACTTCAGAATTTGGCTGGCAAAGTTATGAAGTCCCGCATTTTTATTGATGCCAATCATCAAGTCGTAAAACTTTTCACCCTCTTGTGAGTGGAAGCCGACACGATAATGTGCTTTGGACCGTGATAAAAAGGACTTCATAATTTCATTTAGCTGAAAATCTAAATGAAAAAGGTAGTCAAATGGTTCCTGAAGAAAATGATTTGTCTCCGGAGATTCAATCTTTCCCAAAAATGTGATCTGACTGGTGTCGAAAACAGGAAAAGAAGTGTCAGGAACTACCCTTTTATCAGGGTTAAAGCAAAGACAACGGACTCGTTTATCACTGCCCATCTCCTTTATAAACTCCTTAATGATCTGTTCCTGTTGTTTGTCTTCCCATGAGAAAAGAAGTCCGATGGAGCGAGCTTCTTCAAAGGTCTTATGAATAGCTTCTGCTTTTGTTCTTTTATCACTGGGGTTTCCCAGGCTCAATATTTTTTTACCTAACAGTGACATCAGCTGGCTATCATATCGAGAAAGTCCTGTTCAGAAATGATGTTAGTTCCCAGCTTGTTGGCTTTTTCCAGCTTGGAAGGCCCCATTTTATCACCGGCAAGTAGGTAGTCTAGCTTACCACTGATGGAAGAAACAACTTTTCCTCCATTGGCTTTGATTTTTTCTTTGAGCTCATCTCTGGAAAACTGAGTGAAAACACCTGAGATCACAAAGGTTTTGTCCGTGAGGTTATTTCCTTCAATAATCTGCTCCTTTTTTTCCATTGCCAATTGTAGGCCTGCCTGGGTGAGGCGGTCAATCAAGCTGGTGTTCTTCGGATCGGAAAAGAACTCCACAACACTCTCGGCAATTCTGTCTCCGATTTCAGGTACTTCGATTAGCTGGTCATAAGTCGCCTGGCCCAATGCTTCCACCGTGATAAAGTGATTTGCCAGTTTTTCCGCCACTGTTTTACCCACAAAACGAATGCCGAGCCCAAAAAGCAGGCGCTCAAAAGGAACGGCTTTGGAGTCCTGTATTGCTTTGTAAATGTTCGTAGCTGATTTTTCCCGGAGGCTCCTCACGGAATAATCCCCCTTTTTATCTGAGTAGATTCTGAACTCGAGCCCGTTCAATTGCTCGAAGGTCAGGTCATACAAGTCAGCATAATTCCTGATCAGTCCATTGTCCAGCAAGCCCCGTAGGGTTTCCGGTCCAAGGCTGTCTATGTTCATGGCTTTTCTCTGGATAAAATGCTCCAGTCTGCCAAGAATTTGAGGAGGACAACCCTCTGTATTGGTACAGTAGTGATTGGCTTCACCTTCTTTCTGCTCCAGTTTTGTGTCACATTCCGGGCAGAACTCAATGTAGTTGACGGGGCTGCTATCTACCTGTCTCAGGTTCAGATCTACGGCCGTCACCTTGGGAATAATTTCTCCGCCCTTTTCTACATGGACTGTATCCCCGATACGCAAGTCGAGCCGTGCTATCTCATTGGCGTTGTGCAGCGAAGCGCGCTTTACCGTGGTGCCAGCCAGGAGTACAGGGCTTAGGTTAGCCACTGGTGTAATAGCCCCGGTACGGCCCACCTGATAGCTGATGCTTTCCAATACCGTGGTGGCACTTTCAGCCTTATACTTATAGGCTATGGCCCAGCGAGGATTTTTGGCTGTAAAGCCTAATTGCTCCTGCTGCGAAAGACTGTTTACCTTTATAACAATCCCATCTGTTTCCACGGGCAGGTCATGTCGTTTCTCTTCCCAGCTTTTAATGTAATCCAGCACCGCATGGATGTCTTTACAGCGCAGGTAGGTAGGGGATACATTAAAACCCCAATCTGCGATGGCCTGTACGGCATCAGAATGATTTTCAACATTCAAATCTTCCCCCAGCAGGTAGTACAGGTAGCAGTCCAGCTTTCTATGAGCAACTACTTTGGAGTCCTGCATTTTGAGTGTACCCGAAGCGGCATTTCTGGGATTGGCCAGTCGGTCTTCTCCTATATCTTCTCTTTCTGCATTGACCCTCTCAAACTCTTTGATAGGAAAGAAAGCCTCTCCCCGCACTTCAAACTCTGCGGGTACATCACCCTTCAGCTTCAGGGGGATCGTTCTGATGGTCCGGGCGTTCGTGGTAATATCATCGCCTTGTGTACCATCTCCGCGGGTAACTGCCCGTTTTAAAACACCGTTTTCATAGGTCAGGCTTAGTGCTACTCCATCAAATTTCAGCTCACAAAGATACTCATATTCCTGTCCTTCGAGGCCCTTAGCCACCCGGCCATCAAAATCCAAAAGCTCTTCCTGAGAATAGGTATTACCCAGAGAAAGCATGCGGTACTTGTGTACTACTGTTTCAAATTCTTTCGTAATGGTGCCACCTACTCTTTGAGTTGGTGAGTCCTCTGATTTTAATTCGGGGAATTCATTTTCCAGGGCAATGAGCTGCTCCAGTAACTTATCAAACTCGTAGTCTGTTATCTCAGATACATTCTTTTGATAATACAGATCGTTGTGATAATCAATCTGCTCAGAAAGTGCGTCAATGCGTTTTTTGGCCTCTGCTGATGTCATGGGCTAGGTTAATCCAGTTTTTCGAGTGATGAATTTAAGTCCTTCTCCGCTGTTTTGAGCTTCTTTTTGCAAAAATCAATGAGTGAAGTAGCTTCTTTTACCAACTTGGTCAGTTCATCAATATCAGGTTCCTGATTTTCGATAATATCCACTATATGCTCTATGCGATCTATGGCCGCTTTATAACTGTTCTTTTCTTCTGACATTTATTTTATCTCTCTTATTTCACTGCTGACCTGCTGACTATTGGTTATGGTTTCCATAATGTCTCCTTTTTTGATGGGTTGTTTTCCGATCAGCTGTCCGTTGACCCGTGTAATGGAATAGCCTCTTTTTAAAATTGATTCCGGATTTACCAGTGCTAATGACTTCTCCAGATTTTCCAGTTTGCCTTTCATATTGACCAGCCTGTGTTTGGCTACCCGCTGGAGTGGTACTTTTAATTTATCGAGTTTCAGGTCATCTATCTTAAGCATCTCAAGGCTTGAAAAGCGTAGAGAGAGCTTTAACCGGCTGATTTTTTCTTTGGCCAGGTTGAATTCACTTTTGGCAGAAAGCTGGAGTTTATTACTCACTGCCTGCAACCTGAAAGACTCGAGCTGCACAAGGTTTAAGGCAGCCCGCTCCATGCGGTAGATGCTTTCATTCAGTCGATCATCAATCCTCTCCAGTCCCGAGATGAGAAATTCAGCCACTGCTGTTGGGGTTTTCATCTTGGTATGAGCCACCAGATCGGCTATAGTTTCATCGCGCTCATGTCCTATGCCCGTAATGACGGGGATTGGGAATTGAGCTATATGCGCTGCCAGGTCATACTGGTCAAAACAATCGAGATCTACCTGAGCTCCACCACCCCGGATAATCACCACCAGGTCAAATTGTTCTATAGATTCATGGATGTTTAACAGCGCATTGACCATTGATTCATCGGCCTGATCTCCCTGCATCAGTGCCTGGAAAAGTGTTGTTTGAAAAACAAAACCTCTTGAATTGTTATTGAGTTGATCGAGGAAATCGCCATAACCTGCTGCCGTTTCAGAGCTGATAACAGCAACGTGCTGGGGCACCAAAGGAAGGACCAGGCTCTGATTCATTTCATAGACGCCTTCTTTTACCAGCCGATCGATTATTTCTTTGCGTTTCTTTGTGCGTTCTCCAAGTGTGAAGTTAGGGTCAATGTCTTTAATGGTAAGACTCATACCATAAACCTCATGAAAATTAATTGAGGCTTTGAATAGTATTTTTATACCAGGCTGTAGCGGACTGTGGGTAATGGCCTCGAACCAACCACTGAGGTTTCGATAGGTATATGCCCAGATATTGGCCCTGATCTTCGCGGAGACAAAGTTGCCTTCCTTTTCTACCACCTCCATATAGCAGTGCCCCTTTTGATTGAGCCGCATTTCGCTGATCTCGGCCACAATCCAGTAGTGAGGCTCCAGAGATGACTCCAGTGTCTTTTTTACCAGACTATTGAATTCAAAGAGAGAAAGGTGGGCCATGACGCAAATTACATAGTTGCCTGCGGCCTGCAAACAGTGGAAAACAAAAAAATCCCATACTGGCGGGTATGAGATTAACTAAACTAACTGAGGGGGCTGAGAACTAGTTGCCCCCGTCAGAATTTCCTTTTTTGCCACGCTGGCCTTCTTTACCGCGCTTCCTGAGTTTGTCAATGAAATCTCTCCTGAATTCTCCCTCGAAGCGGATTACGGCCCAAACCTGTCTGGCCTCAAGTACACCGTCAAACTTCTTCATATACTCTCGCTCCAGCTTGAGTTCTGCTTCTTTCTGGTCCAGGTAGATATCCAGCATTTTTGAGGCGTTTTCATCGCTCATATTTCTAAAGCCATCAGCTCCTACCAGGTCTCTTTTCCGCTGATTGTACTCTGCGGATAGCCGTCCTTTAGCCGCTTCATAATCATTGAAAATGGGCCAGAAATCTTTGGCCACTTCACTGGTGAGTTGCAGACGATTAGTGAGAAAGGCAACGCGGGCAGCTTTGATCTTTTCTCTGTCTTCATCGCTCATTCTGCCTCTGCCAGGGCCCTGTGCCCAGGAGATGGCCGATGAGGCAATTAAGAGTATTATGATTAAGTATTTTTTCATCTTCCTATTGCTCAAAGTACTCAAAATCATATTCTAATTCCAGATTGGCTCCAGCACTAAAGTCGAATACCGATGTTTCATCAAAGAGTATATTATCAATGATGTCATCAAAGCCTTCAGACAGCGCCATCAGCTCGTAAGCCATGTCCTGCTCCTCATAAAGGTATTCCAGCATCAGGTCCTCGCTGAGTTCAGGAGGTATGACTTCCCCGCCTTTTGGGAGAAACAGAAAAATTCCAATCACTAACATTGCGGCTACTGCTGCTCTGAACCAGTTACGCTGGTACAGTGGGATTACTTTCGCAGAAGATTCCTCTTCCAGTTTAGCTGCTATCCTTTTATCCAGCGAATTGAAATACCCTTGCGGAGCCCGGAATATATTTTCCTTCAGATGATCATTACTTGCGAGCTCACCTGTTTCTGCACGGATACCATCTTCAATTCTTTCTTCTAACTGATTGAAGTAACCTTCCGGTACCTCAAAAATACTCTCCTTCAGACTGTCATTAGTGGTCAGTTTGCTTTCTTCGGCACAAATAGCTCCCATAATCTTGTCCTCCAGCTCATCGAAATAATCAGCTGGAACCTGAAAGACCGGCTCCTTCAGTTTCGGGTTTTCGAGAGGGCTTTTATGGTTTTTGTTTTTGCTCACTGACTCTTTGATTTACAATGGGTTAGAAGGTTTAATTGTTGCACAAATACTGTTCGATTTTTTTAACTGCGAGGTGATAACTGGCCTTTAAGGCTCCCACGCTTGTGCCCGTAATTTCTGAAATTTCATCATATTTTAAATCATCGAAGTATTTCATGTTGAAAACAAGCCGCTGCTTATCAGGCAGGGTCAGCAGTGCTTTTTGCAATTTGAGCTGAATTTCGTCACCACTAATGTAGCTGCCACTCACCAGATTGTTGGCCAGTTCCTGGTTTACATCCTCATAGGCCAGGGCCTGGCGTTTCTTTTTCTTGTTGAGATGAGTGAGTGCCTCATTGGTGGCAATGCGGTAAATCCAGGTATAGAGCTGTGAGGCCTCCCTGAAACCCTCCAGATTCTTGTACACTTTTACAAAAACCTCCTGCAATACGTCATCAGCATCTTCATGGTCAATTACCATCTTCCGGATATGCCAGTACATGCGCTGCTGATACTTTTGTACCAGGGCACTGAATGCACGGCTTTTCCCGTTATCACTCTTAAACTGATGAAGTATATCCCGATCTTCCAAATTTTGGCTGGTTTCGAAGGCTTAGATGACCTCTTACCACTAAGGTTTAACTAAGATATCAAAATTGTCAGTTTAAGTCATTGGTAGTGTATGGTGCCCTTTTCGGACAAATCACTAATTTTGATGTACCTTAACCATAATAGATTACTCTCATGGGGCTTGAACAAGAGATAAAACAGGGCAAGCAGTTCGATAGCGAATACGAGAAACTTATTGTCAATCTCATATTCACCAATAGCTGGCTTTCCGAGCAACAACTAAAAACCTTCAAACCATTTGGTATTACAGCACCGCAATACAATGTGCTTAGAATTTTGCGGGGACAATATCCTGAACCCTGTACTGTTAATGCCATTATCGATCGCATGTTAGACCGCATGTCAAATGCATCACGCATTGTGGACCGTTTGGAAACCAAAGGACTGGTAGAGCGCAAGGTGTGCAAAACGGACCGAAGGGCGAAGGATGTGGTGATAACAGAAAGTGGATTGACTCTGCTGGAAAGAGTTGACGAAGCGTCTACCATCTGGATTAACCGTTTCAAAGGGATCACACATGATAGGGTAGAGGCTACCAACAAGCTTCTGGATGATTTGAGAACTGCCTGAGTTCAGACCTCCATTTTTTATTTGCCAAACCTGGCCACTAAGGTTTAATGGTTCCGTATTTTTTCAGAATGGATAACACCTTGTCAAGCGGAAGAGCTTCCACTTTATGATTATCTCTGCCGGTACTTGTTTCAGCAGCAAAAAGTGAATTGATAATGGCTTCTTCAGTAGCTTCAATGGTGGCCATAAAAATGGGTGACATCTCATCATTTCTCAATACGTCACCGGTATCGGTTTTACTTTCTGTATTGTAAGGAATGCGCATGCTCTCAGCTGTGGAGGCCGCAACCACGTAATCTCCACTTCCATTTGAGGCAATACCGCCAGTTTTGGCAAGGCCCATCATGGCGCGCTTAGCTACCCTTTCCAGGAGCCTTGCATCCAGCGGTGCATCTGTAAGAACCACAATCATACAGGAGCCATCACTTTTTTTGATGGCACTGGAGAACGGATAGCGTTCCAACTCTTTGCCCACCGGAGCTCCGTTGATGGAAAGGACCCCTCCGAAATTTGTTTGAACCAGCACACCTACGGTATAACCACCAAGCGTCTCAGGGAGCTTACGGCTGGAGGTGCCTATGCCTCCCTTAAAGCCGAAAGCAATGGTGCCGGTACCAGCCCCTACATTGCCTTCTGCTACCTTGCCACCTTTGGCTTGCGTTATCGCATCTATCACATTTTGTTCAGATACATGCATGCCTCTGATATCATTGAGGTAGCCATCGTTGGTTTCTCCTACCACGGCATTGACAGATCTGACGGTTTCATTTCCCTTAAGACCCAGCGTGTATTTCACAGTACCCTGTATACCCATTGGTACACTAAGAGTATTGGTGAGCACAATAGGAGTTTCCAGGTTACCTAACTCCTTTACCTGACTGATACCTGCGAGCTTGCCGAAGCCATTTCCGATGTAGATAGCCGCGGGAATTTTATCCTGAAAAATATTGCCGTTATGCGGGACAATGGCGGTGACTCCGGTTCTGATATATTTCTCGTTTTTGAGTGTGATGTGCCCGACCTGAACACCCGGCACATCCGTGATGGCATTGAGTGTGCCCGTGGCCATTACCCCGATGTCTATCCCATAGTCACGTGCTCTTTGTTTTTGTTGCGAATAGGATGCGATGGTCATTGTGAGTAGGGAGGTTAGGAAAAGAAATCTGCGCATGCTCTAAAATAGCGAATCAAAGTCGGGTTATAAAGGCGATTGTGATAGGTATTACCGCTCGCCATCGGCATATACCTCAGTTCATCCCTGTCATAAACCGAACAGCAGGTTTGGCCATTTGGGTTTTTGACACTGATGGTATCTTGAATGAGATTCAAATGACTAAACCATGAGAAAGACCATAAGTATTATGATTTTGGCTGTTATGGCCATGGGTACGCTCAGTGCTCAAACAGCAGATGAAGTTGCTAAGAAATATGTAGCAGCCATTGGAGGTGCCAAAAAGTGGAAGGCTATTAAAACCAGAAAAATGACCTTTAACCTGCAAACACAGGGAATGACCTTGACCGGTACTGTGGTAGGAGATAGCGACAACCGCGAGCGTACAGATATAGCATTTAATGGTATGAGCATTGTGCAGGCCTATGATGGTACTACTGCCTGGGTGCTTAGCCCACCACAAGGTATTACAACACCTACAAAACTAACTGGAGCTCAGGCCGATGAACAAGCCAATAAGGAGTTTCTGGATGAGATGATTGACTATAAGTCTCGTGGGTTTGTGATCAGCCTTGAAGCTGATGAAACCGTTGGAGATAAGGCTTATACGAAAATCAAAATGGTAAAAGAGGGTGGTAAAGAAGAGTTCTATCTCTTCGATAAAGAAACCAATCTGCTGATGGTAAAAAGAGAAACAGGTTTGCAGGGCACTGTTGATACGCATTATTCTGACTACTCAGAAGTAGAAGGAGTGGTGACGGCAATGACGTTTGAAGTAAAATCTGGCGGTTTTACAGTGCAAAAAGTTGAAGTAACCAAAATGGAGATAAATGTACCGGTGACTGACGATCTGTTTGTCTTTCCGGGTAACTAGTACTGACAAGATATCTATTGAACCTGTGCTTTTTTGCTGTACTCCAGCTTGAAGGCGCAGGTTTTTTTATGCTTAAAGTTTGATTAGGGTCGATAACGGCTGTTTTTGGGAAGGATCGAAAATATTTTTAATTTTACTGAACGCTGTTTAGTAAAATTACGTTGTAATTACATCAATGGGAATATCAGAACGAAAAGAACGGGAAAAAGAGGAGATGAAAAAGCTCATCATTGATACCGCCACCAGGCTCTTTATTGAGCAGGGTTTTGATAAGACCAGTATGCGCAGCATTGCCGAAGCGATGGAATACAGCCCGGCTACCATCTATCTCTATTTTAAGGATAAGAGTGAGTTGTTTGATGCTATTCACAGGCAGGGTTTTAAGGTGTTCTTTGAATATCTCAGCCAGGTGAATACGATTGAAGATCCCATGGAAAGGCTCAATCAATTGGGAATCCAATACCTGACCTTTGCAATAGAAAACCCGGGTTATTATGATCTGATGCTGATTATGAGAGAGCCCATGAGTACCCAGCGCAATGAGGAATCGTGGGACCAGGGAGATACCAGTCATAAGATTCTGACCACTACGGTTGAAGAGTGTGTGAGCAAAGGACATTTTAGAGGAAACGATCCGGCTGTAGTCTCTTTTATGATCTGGTCGCAAGTGCACGGTATCTGCTCCATGATGATCAGAGACCGAATGAAGTTTTACCCCGAAGAGCAACGGGAAGAATTGATGTTCGCTGCCAAAAAGGTATTTATGGACATGGTCAGAAGCTTCTGACTATTTTTTTGACACTTTACTGAACACTGTTTAGAAAAATAATAATGTTAAGATAAATGAGAAAGTACTATACCATACTGGCCCTGCTGATGATCAGCACGACCGGTTTCGCCCAAAGTCAGGTACTGCAGAATTATGTAAGGGAGGGTGTTGAAAACAACCTGACCTTGCAACAGCATGACTTTGATGTAAAGAAAAGTCAGGAAAGACTGGCTCAGGCAAAAGCGCTGTTTTTACCACAGGTCAGCTTTGATGCTTCCTATACCCGTGCAGGAGGAGGACGTACCATTGATTTTCCGGTGGGCGATTTGCTCAATCCTGTTTATAGAGCACTCAACCAAATGAGCGGCACAGAGCAGTTTCCGGCTATTGAGAATGTTAATACACAACTCTTACCCAATGATTTTCACGATACCCGTGTCAGACTGGTGCAGCCCTTGTTCAATTCTGATATATACTACGCAAGCAAGGCCCAGGAGAGAATGGTTTCGGTGGAAGAGGCCAGAAAGCAGACTTTTGTAAATGAGCTGAAATACGATATTCAGTCAGCCTACTACAATCACCTGAGTGCCCTGGAAGCAGTAAAGATTTTCGAGCAATCCGCCAGCGTGCTGCAAGAGTTGGTCAGGGTAAACAAGTCGCTGGTGGCTAATGACAAGGCTACCTACGATGTGGTATACACCTCAGAGGCTGAGCTGAGCAAGTTGCGGTCACAAATCATCGATGCCAGAAAGAACGTGAGGGTATCCAGGTCTTACTTCAATTTTCTGCTCAATCGAGAGCTTGAAGCTGAAATAGAGATTGATGAAAGTGTGAAGGAAGACCGGTTTGTATTGAATGTTACAGACCAACTCTCGGCAGATGCCTTTGCCAACCGTCAGGAATTGGAGCAGATCAACAGGGCGATTGATGCCAATCAATACCTGGTGAAGCTGAACAGAAACAATGCTTATCTACCCAATATGAATCTGGTGGTGGATGCCGGTTACCAGGGCTTCGGCTATAGTTTTGATAGCAATCAGGATTATTGGCTGGCTCAGGTCAGCCTTTCATGGAACCTCTTTAAGGGAGGAGCAAAAAAATCAAAAATCAAGGAATCGGAATACGAGCTGGAACGACTCAACAGCCAGTATGAACAGCTGCGTGACCAGATTCAGCTTCAGGTAATCAATGCCTACAACGAATATCTGGCGGCCACTGAGAATGTTGAAGCAGCGAGGTCTGGCGAACTGAGCGCCCAAAAATCTTTTCACATCATCGATAAGAAGTACCGGGAAAGTCAGGTGATTTTGGTGGAATACCTGGATGCCCAGAATAAGTACAGGAATGCACAATTGAATCGCTCCATAGCAGAATACAATGCGCTCGCCAAAGCGGCTGAGCTGAGGAAAGTAATAGGAAACAAATAAGATTAAGTCATAATGAATAACTCAAAACTAATAGTACTGTTGATCCTGACAGGGTGGACTGTACTGAGCTGCAAGCCTGGATATCAGGAAGAACTGGCAGCCGTGAATACTGAAAGAACAACAAAGGTACGTTTGCAGAAGCTAACCGCGACCAACGAGCCCATTCCCGTGGTAGCCAGTGGTGTGCTTGCTTCTAAATCCCGGGCCTTTTTATCCTTTAAGATCGGGGGAATCGTAGAAAAACTGATGGTCGAAGAGGGGCAGTCATTTAAAAAAGGACAGGTGTTGGCCAGGCTCGAACTTACGGAAATAAATGCCCGGGTAAACCAGGCTGAAGAGAACGTTAATAAGCTCACCCGTGACAGAGACCGGGTAAAACGACTTTATGCCGATACCGTGGCAACACTGGAACAACTTCAAGATATTACTACCGGCCTGGAGGTGGCACAATATGAGCTGGAAATTGCCAAATACAATCGGCAGTATGCCCGGGTGGTAGCGCGTGAAGATGGGAAGGTATTGAGAAGAATGACAGAGCGGGGAGAGTTGATTAATTCCGGAACTCCCGTATTTCAAATCGCTTATAAGAATGGACACTCCTCCCATATTGTAAAAATGGGTGTGGCAGACAGGGATGTAGTAAAGATGCAGACAGGTGATTCTGCCATTGCGCGTTTCGATGCGTACCCAGGCAAATCGTTCAGAGCTCTGGTCTCAGAAATTGCAGAAGCAGCAGATCCCCGAACAGGCGTTTTCGAAATTGAACTGACGATTAGTGATAGTCCTTATCGACTGAGAGACGGGTTCGTGGCAAAACTGGAGGTTTATCCTTCACTGCAGGAAGCATATTACAAAATACCTATGAGTGCTCTTGTAGAAGGTGATGCGGAGGAAGCAACCATCTATGTGCCGGAAAACAAAACGGTAAAGAAAATGAAGGTACATCCGACCTATATCACAGATGAATTCTTTGTGATCACGAAGGAAGAGGCAAATACTTTATCCACTGTGGTGGTACAAGGTACGGCATATGCCAAACCAGGTGTAGAAGTTGAAGTTCTAAACGACTAGTATCATGAGATTACCAAAACTAGCCATTGAAAATTATCAGTTTGTACTCATTCTGGTAGCCCTGGCACTCTTTGTAGGTATTTCATCTTATACGAGTATGCCGAGGGGGGAGGACCCGAACCCCGAATTTCCCAATTATACTGTGATTGCGATCTATCCCGGGGTAGGGCCTGAGGACATGGAAGAACTGGTGGTGGATCCGATTGAGGAGGCACTGGAAGAAGTAAACGACATCAAGAAGGTCAATACCAAAATAGAGGAAGGTGTAGCAGTGTTTGCCGTTGAAGGAGAGTTTGGAGTGGATACTGACGAACTGTATGATGAGGTACTCAGAGAGGTGAACAATGCCCGGGGCGATTTGCCCGATGACCTTTTCAGCCTGGAAGTAAACCAGTTCAAACCCCGTGAAAGAGTTGGGATTCAACAATTTGGAGTAGTGTCTGGAGTGGCCTCGTATGGGGAAATGCAGCGCATTGCCGAAGCTTTTGAATATCAGCTTGAAAGGCTGGATGGTGTACAAGGTGCGGAGGTAGAGGCTTATCCGGAAGAAGAGGTACGCATATCACTGGACTTTCAGCGTATGTCTGCCCAAAATATAGCATTGCAGCAGGTAGTAGGGATACTCCGGGGGGAGAACCTCAATATCCCGGGAGGTGATGTGAAATCACTGAATAAGACTTTTAACATTAAGTCGAGCGGAGGTTTCAAAAACCTGGAAGAGATCAGGAATGTAGTGATCAGCACCAATGGGGAGAAAATTGTGAAGCTGGGAGACATCGCTGCAGTGCATAAGGATTATGCCGATAATCTCTGGAGGGCAAAGTACATGGGTGAAACTGCCATATGGATTACAGTTACTCAAAAAGAAGGAGTGAATCTGGTCAAGCTGTCGGAAGAGATTGATCAGGTGACTTCGGCTTTCAGTCAAGGCTTACCGCAAGAGGTAAAGATCGTGACAGCCTTTGAGCAGGCTTCTGCAGTAAAAGCCAGAATCAACGACTTCTTCTCAAACCTGATGCAAGGGGTTCTGCTGGTGGGCATTGTCATATTCCTGTTTCTTGGTTTCAGGTCTTCCACCATCATTATGGTGGTGATTCCCCTTGCTATTGTTATGGCCATCGGGGCCCTTGATTTCAGCGGTTTTGCATTGCAGCAGATCTCAATTGCAGCTCTGGTTATTGCCTTAGGTCTACTGGTTGACAATGGCATTGTGGTGGTCGAAAATATTGTCAGGTTTCAAAAGGAGGGCTTCTCCTTGAAAGAGGCCGCTTTCAAAGGTACTGCTGAGGTAGGCTTTGCGGTAGTCAGCTCTACGGTTACTACTTTGCTGGCTTTTGCGCCCCTGGCACTGCTCAATTCCGGGGCCGGTGAATTTCTTCGCTCTCTGCCTATTACTGTAATTCTGGTCCTCACAGCTTCACTCATCCTGGCCCTGACATTCACGCCTATCATGGCCAGTAAGGTACTGGGATCCAGGAAAAAGCCGAATCGTAAGACTGGTCTTATCAGTCCACTTTTGGATGCTTTGGTTGTTAAGGTTTATCAACCGATGCTGCGTAGAGCGATGAAACGCTGGTACTTTGTTATTCCGGCTGCATTATTGATTTTCATGGGTAGTTTCTCTCTTTTTCCAAAGATTGGCGTCAGCTTCTTTCCTACTGCTGACAAACCACTCTTGCTTATCGAGGTGGATACTCCTGAAGGGACCAATATTGATGAGACGGAGAGGGCGGTAACCTTCGTGGAAAATATTCTGAGCAAGATGGAGTATGTCGAAGACTTCTCCAGTAACACAGGTCACGGCAATCCCATGGTATACTATAATCGCATTAGCGAGCAGTATAAGAAGAACCACGCCCAGTTGGTGGTAAACTTTGAGCATTGGAACCCTGAACAGTTTTATGGTGCGTTGGCCGAGTTAAGGCACGCTTTTACACAATACCCGGATGCGCTGATTACCTTTTCGGAGCTTAAAAACGGCCCTCCTTTTGAAGCACCTATTGAAATCAAAGTGATAGGGGAAGACCTGGATACCCTGAGAAGGCTCGCTGCCGACCTGGCTGTGATGATCAAAGAAACGGAAGGCACCATCAATGTGGATAATCCATTGAGTCAGAACAGAACTGACTTGAAAATTGCCCTGAACCGTGACAAGGCTGGTATGATCGGCTTGCCGATAGGTGATGCCGACTTGACGGTAAGAGCAAGTCTGGCAGGCTTAAAGGTAGATGATGTTACCCTGGCTGATGGTAAGGAGTATGATATGGTGGTGCGGCTTCCTTTTGATGAAGCACCTTCTGTCAATGATTTTCATAAGGTGTATTTCACCACCCGGACAGGAGCCCAGGTACCCTTAAAACAAGTAGCAGACATTCAGTTTGAGCAGGCTGTGAATGAAATCCAGCATTACAATTTTGAGCGAAACACAGCGGTAACTGCCGATGTGATCAATCCGGATAACACGACCGCTATCACGGAAGCACTAATGGAAAGGCTGGAAGAATATGAGCTGCCCGCTGGCTACGAGTTTTATGTAGCAGGTGAGTATGAATCTCAGCAAGAAACTTTTGGTGATCTGGGGACTTTGCTGATCATTGCGATGCTGGGAATTTTCGCGGTACTGGTATTGCAGTTCAGGTCTCTGGTTCAGCCACTGGTTGTTTTCTCCGCAGTACCTCTGGCCATTACCGGGTCGTTGGTCGCGCTTTACCTGACTGGCTGGTCCTTTTCTTTCTTTGCTTTTGTGGGCTTTATATCCCTGGTGGGTATTGTGGTGAATAACTCGATCATTTTGGTGGATTATACCAACCAACTCCGCAGAGAGGGAATGAAAAAGGTAGAGGCTTTGCAGCAGGCTACCGCTACGCGCTTCACACCTATACTGCTGACTACGACCACGACCATTCTAGGGCTGTTGCCGCTGACTGCCCAGTCATCAGGATTATGGTCACCTCTGGGCTGGACCATCATTGGAGGAATGATCTCATCTACTTTACTCACACTGTTTATCGTGCCCATTCTGTATAAGCTGTTTGTAAAGGAAGAGAATCTGGCGGTGGTAAATGCCTGAATTTCAGTGGAGGTTGCCTTTCAATGGGGGACCTCCACTGTAAGAAACAATTCAGCAAATTATACTATATTCAGGCAACCTAAACACTAATACTATGAGAAGAATACTCAGTGCACTGTTGGTGGCCGTTCTGGTTACTGCATCGGCAAAAGCACAAAGCCCCACAGCCGAACAAATAGTTGATAAGTATATTCAGTCGATTGGAGGAGTCAAGAAATGGAAGGCCCTTAAAAATATGAGGCTGACCGTTACTTTGAGAACCCAGGGGATAGATTTACCAGGTGTGGTAAATACGGCAGCAGACGGGAAACAGAGAATGGAATTCACTTTCAACGGAGCCAGGTTAATCAGAGCCTATGATGGTACTACCGCCTGGGTTTTCGATCAGTTTTCAGGAATGGCGGCCCCTACTAAACTTGAAGGGGAAGCTGCCTCGGATTTTACAGATGAAGAGTTTCTGGATGAGTTTATTGATTACAAGAAAAAAGGAGCTGTGGTTACTTACCTTGGTCAAGAGGAATACGAAGGCCTGCCTTACCATAAAGTGGGTAAGAAGGAGAAAGACGGAGAAGAAGCCACCTTTCTGTTTGATGAAGAGACAGGGCTTTTGCTACTGAAGCGTGAGACAGTGGATGGAGTGGCTTCAGAAACCCAATACCAGGATTATGTCAATCAGAATGGACTGACCATGCCCATGAAAGTAATTGGCAAGGCCGCAGGGCAGATTCTTCAATCTCTTGTAGTGAATAAGGCTGAATTCGATGTGGAAATGCCAGCCGACCTGTTTGTATTCCCTAAAAATTAAGATTTGACATCACTATTGTGACAGACACCCCTGCACTCTTTCTGAGCATCGGGGTGTTTGCTTTTATGGCTGGATAGGAGATCGAGTCATCGGTTTTTCTTAGTTTTAATGTATGCGCTTTTCTACTTTTTTTCTTGCCGTTTTATTTGTCTCAGGTTGCCGGGGAGAGTTAATAGATGTCGATACCATTGTACAAAAGGCATATACAGCTCACGGTGGTAAAGCAATTTGGGACAGTATAAGTGAGCTCAGCTATGAAAAAGAAAGCGTAGTGTATAATGCCGATGGAGGCACCCGATTCCAAAATCTGCAACGGCATCACTACGTCATGAGACCTCAGTTTTCCGCACAACTTGAATGGCAATCAAACGATGAGGAGCATAGAATAGAATATACCCATGTGGGTGCACGTAAATGGATAGATGATGTTGAGGTCATGGACTCTGTTATTCAGGCTAGTTCCTCTGAGTCCGTTAACGCAGCACGATATACAGTAAGTCAGCCCTTTAAGCTTACCGATCCGGGTGTGATATTGAGCTACGAGGGGATGGATATACTGGAAGCCGGAGAGCAGGTATATGTAATCAAAGCGAGCTACAGCACCGATAATGAAAATCATACAAAGAGCGATGAATGGTGGTATTACTTTGATGTGGATACCTATCTGTGTCTGGCTACCATGGTGCATCACGGTAGCACTTATAGCTATATCAAAAACCTGGAATACGATTATAGCACCGATATCGTATTCAATTATCACAGGAAGGGCTATGCGGTAGACAGCACAAGAAAAGTCCTTTATCATCAGTCAGAGTACTATTACCACGACTATAAACTGAGTTTTTCAAGCAACTAAACCCCAGGTCGGGAAAAGAGTCTTACTATTGATTTTTACTATCTTAACTACTCTAACCAAAAAAATGATGAAGAATTTAATCAGACCTATGGCTGCCCTGGTTGTCCTCACAATGATCTCAGTAGCTTTTGTTATGAAGCCAGAGGCAGAAACCGCCCCGATTTTACAAGATCAGGCGGGTATTACTTTTCCGGAAAATGTGCAGAGCATCATTGATGCCAAGTGCATGGGGTGCCACAAGCCAGACTCCCGCAATACCAAGGCCAAAGAGAAGTTACAATGGGCCAGCGTAACTAAAATGAACAAGGAAGAGCAGGAGCATCTGGTAGATGAGCTTTTTGAGGTACTGGAAGACGGCAAGATGCCGCCTAAGAAGGCCCTGGAAAGAAGACCTCAGATGAAACTGACAGATGAGGAAACTAAAACCTTACTTGCCTGGGCGGAAGCCGAAGAAAAGAGGCTGAAAGGAGAATAAAAGTTTAATCAATATTCCCTAAAACAAGAAAAGCAAGTCCCAGGACGTGCTTTTCTTGTTTTAACTTTCTTCTTCTTAAATCTCTTTTAGCAGATCAATAATGCCCGCTTTGTGTCCTCTGGGGCGAACCACTAACATAGGTATTTCACTATTGAGTTGAATAAGCTGTTCTGCTTTACTACCGATGAACAAGGCAGTAGTAGCCGTTCTTCCTTTCACACCAATGATGAGTGCATCCGGTTTGGTCTCTTTAGCATAATTGATGATGTCTTCGGCAGGGTCATCATTCTTATCCAGTGTATACACCGGGGTAATGTCTACCCCTTCATGGTCAATACCGGCCATAAACTTCTTGAATTCCTTGGCAGCGTTTTTCTCCATCACTTCAGCAAACTCCTCGTAGGTTTTGCCGCTATAATGATAGCCACCCGGAACGGTATATACATTCTGACAGGTCAGTTTGGTACTGCCATATTTTCTGGCGATCAGAATAGCCTCTTCCATCGCAATCTTTGAATGAGGAGAGTAATCGCAGGGTACAAGGAAATGTTTTGAACTGGGTTGTGAGTCTTCAGGGACAATAAACAGAGAACACGCAGCTCTTCTGGCAAGTCGATTGGACAAGATTCCGCCGCCTACAAAGTTCTTGTGACGACCCATCATCACCAGGTCAATTTTGTGCTTGTCGACAAAGTTCAGGATTCCTTTAGAAGGTGACCCTTCCTGGATGTGTACATGGGCCAGTGCCATAACGTCTTTCTCGAGAGTAGCTTCTATTAAATCTGTGATTTGTTTCTTTCTCTCTTCAATGGTTTTCTTTTTAATATCCGGGAAATCCTTGAGTACATCCTCAGGAATGTTCATGGTTCGGATACTATTGAAGAAGTGGATCTCCTTGGTCTGGGAGGCATTCACCATCATAGTAACAAACTTCAACAAGGTCTTATCAGCCTCGGAAGTGTCCATCAATACAAGTATTTTTTCTCGTTTAGGCATTGTCTTAAAAAATTCGCTGCAAATCTACGATTATTCAATGACTTGTTCATCGATAATCAATATTATTAACCTGCGAGGTCTGAAATCGTTTGCTGCCTAACCTGATGACCCTTAAAGGGTTATACTGGAGATGATGTCCACTAAGAGCTCAATTTGCTCCTTGGAATGGGTAGGAAAGCTAGCTATTCTAATTTGTTTGCCTTTATGCGGGCCGTAACCGTTTCCTACCACAAAACCTTTTTTACTCAGCGTTTCGATCCAGGCTTCAGAGGGACCTTCAGTGGAGGCAATCACCACAGTTTTCGAACGCAATGATTCATCTTCTACAAAGTGGCTAAGCTGTGGGTGTGTATCTACCAAGTGCTGCAGTAAAAGACCTTTGTAGTTAGTTTCGCTACGAATTACATCAATTCCTTTTTCAAGCATATCGGCCGTTACCCGGGCCAGAAGGTAGATGTTCAATACATTGAAAGTGTAAGTAGGTTGATGTTTTTTGGCATTTTTGAGCAGGTTGGGCAGGGCTTGATAGGCACCAATCGAATGGCCGGCAGCCTGTTTCCGATCTGCCTTTTCGAGGCAGCGATTGTTCACGATCCATACACCCAGGCCTGCCGGAAGTCCAAAACATTTTTGTACGGAAAAGTAGGCTGAATCCACCCTGGAGATATCCAGGTCAATGGCAGGAAACGCAGATACCCCATCTACTGCAATCAGTGCATCCGGGTGGCTTTCGCGAATCTTATAAATCTCTTCCACAGGAAAAGTAACTCCCGCACTGGTCTCGTTGAGTGCCATACTGATGAGCTCGGTATCCTGTGGTATTTGATAGTTCGTGGGTATGCTTCCAAAAGAGGCTTCCGCTTTTTGGGCGGCTATGCCATGTTTGATGGCAAAGTCATAAAAGCGATTGGAAAAAGCGCCATAACACAAGTGGAATGACTTTTCAATGATGCAGTTCTGAATGAGTCTTTCCCAGGTTTCTGTAGCTGAGCTCAGGAAGAAAATATGGTAATCGTCAGGAATGTTCATCAATTCCTTAAGATTATCTGTGGCTTCTTTAAAGTAAGCTTCAGCTTGACGGCTGCGATGGTTTATCTCTAAAACCTGTTCTTTCAGTGCTTTTTTGAGGTGTTCTTCTACCGTGAAGTAAAGTGCCGAAGGGCCCGGGGTAAAGAATATCTTTTTAGGCATTTGCTTGTTCCGTTTTGAGTTGTTCTACCTGTTTGTGATAGTGATTTTTCGCAAACAAGAAGTAGAACACCAACGGGAACAAAAGTATTAAGCCACAGATGAAAAACATCATTCGATAGCCCATATTTTCAGCAATATAACCCAGTGCAATGGCTCCGGCCCCGATACCCAGGTCGATGGCCGAAAAGAAGGTAGCACTGGCAGCCCCACGAGATTCCACCGGAACCATATTAATAGCCATGGTTTGCATGGTGGGCATGATCAGGCCGTTGCCCATGCCTACCAGTACACCACAGATCATAAACATCCAGAATTGATTGATAACGAAGCTATCAGTGAATCTGAGAAGCATCAGGCCTGCAATGGTGACGATAAAGCCCACGAATACAATGCCTGAGGGACCTTTTCTGTCCATGATTTTACCCACCAGAATACGCGAAATGGCCACACCAGCAGCGAAGAAGATAAAGAATGCTTCGGGGTCCAGATCGAAGAAACCAGCCCTTATGGAAGGAATACCTGCGTTTTCGGCAAAGACCATGATAAAGGCGATGATTCCGGCATAGGGAAAGGCCCCTGTAAACATCACAATGGAGATACGGGTTACACGGCCATCAAACATCTTCTTTAGGTTCAGTTTCGTATTACCCGATTTGATATTGGGCACTTTGACCATAAAAGCGAGTACAAAGGCAGCAACACCGAAGGCAAGCGAAATGGTAAAGAGGTTAAAGAAGTTATCGTCACCCATAATCACCCCTCCGAAGTAAGGCGCAATGGCCATGGAGAAAGTCATGGCCAGGCCGAAGTAACCAATGCCCTCGGCTCGTTTCTTTTCAGGAATAATATCTGCAGCTATGGTACTGCCTCCGGTAGTTATCACTCCCCAGGCAAACCCATGAAATACCCTGACCAGAATCAGAAGCATAAAGGTATAGGTGAAATGATAGAGCCCGAGTAGAATAGCAAAAAAACCAAGGGCCCAGAGGTAAACCGATCGTCTGCCGTAAGCATCAAGTACATAACCGCAAAAGGGCCTGATAATAAGGGCTGCAATGGCATACACCCCCAGGATATAACCTACCTGATTGTCAGTAGCATCCAGCGCATTCACTGCATATACCGGCAGAGTAGGCAGCAAAAAATAAAAGGCATTCGACATCAAAAAATATGACGTGAAATGCAGGAGGAAATCGCGGGATAAAATCTTTTCAGAAGAAGGAGAAAGGCTCAAGTATCAGAGACAGTTTATAATCTGTAAAGGACAAATGAATGAAGAAAAAGCGGGGTTTTAAAATTTCAAGCCTCTTGAAGGCATGAATTTGAGCCTGCTCTTGCTTCATTGCTAGTTAGACGTGGATAAGTAATATTTGGTAACACCTGGCAGAAAAAGAGATGAATTTAGTTTTCCCGAAACTATTGGCTGCGTAAGTTTGTATACTATCAGGAATGAAGAAATTCTCATTCGGGCTTGGACAAGTTTTTGAACTTTACAAGTTAAACTAATATGCCGGGTGACTCTCATCTAAAACAAGGCCTCATGCTGGCGGTTACCGTCAGTACCTCGTTCGTAAGATCAGGATAACAGTGGACTGTTGCGGAACAAGGGATAGCCCAAATCCTGTCTATAATGGGAGGTTCAAAATACCTCCGGGTTCGTATGAGATTAATAAAATGCCACGCTTGCCGTGGCATTTTTTTTGTATCCTGAGGTTTGGTCGAGACATTTTCAAGGTTGGTAGAAAACCTCGTCAGCCAACTTTTGAAAAGCATAGCATTGCAATAAAAAGCTATGTTCACGAGCCGTATCTTATCTTCGATAATCTTCACTTTGTGCCTTCCATTGATTCCCCTGGCACAGGACAGTCTCCTGACTCAAGCGTTTTTAGAAGGGCACGTAAGGCCAATTGCCAGCATTGAACCTGCCTATGCAGGAATGGAAGATCTTGATTTTTTGAAATCTGAATTAGAAGGGGTTAGTATCGTAATGCTGGGAGAACAGTCACATGGAGATGGAGCTTCTTTTTTGGCGAAAACCAGATTGATCAAATACCTGCACGAAGAACTGAATTTTGATGTATTGGTATTTGAGAGTGGTCTGGTTGATGGCGATAGGGTATGGCAGGCAATTGAAGCCGGTGCAGACAGTCTTGGTATTTTTGATTTGGGCATATTCCCCGTTTGGACACAGAGCAAGCAGGTTGAACCGCTTATGCAGTATGTGCTGGATCAGGCAAAAATGGATAGCCCTTTGATATTGGCAGGTTTTGATATTCAGCCTACGGGATCAGCCATGCCTATGAACCAACGTTTTGCTGAGTTGAAGACCTTTTTAAACTCCCAGGTAGGTGGTTTTGACGAGAAGGACTACCCTGTGTTTTTTAAGTTGATTGCTGATCCTCGCAAAGCCATGATGCAGAAACCGGATGCCGTTGAGAAACGGTCATTTGCAAGCGAGATCAAAAAATTAGAGCAGGCTATTTTGTCGGACGAGACTGATAAGGAAACCCTGATCATGGCCCGGTCGATCAGGAACTTACACCAAACCTTCAGCCTCTTTTGGAATGCCGATTTGAGAAAGCCCGGCAACACACCCCATGTATTTAACATCAGGGATAAGGGCATGGCCGAGAATATGACACTGCTGAAAGAGCAAATTTATCCCGACAAGAAGATGATCGTTTGGGGTGCTAATACGCATTTGGGATATGGAAGGGGATTCCTGGGTGGGTTCAATGGACGAGAAGCAGCTGATCCGGGGATGGTACCCATGGGACAGTATCTGAAAATTGATTATCAGGAGCAGGTGTACACTATTTCTTTCACCAGCTACGAGGGTAGAATTGGGTCTATGCGCGGAGAAGGCTATGATATTCCCGCTGCGACAGAGGGCACATTGGAAGAGAAACTCTCACAATTGCCCATGGCACAAGGCTTTTTAAGTCTCAGAAACCCGACATTGAACGATGAACGATTTGCAGCCCGTATGTATGGTCATGGAGAGATGACCGGCCGCTGGAGCAAGATGACCGATGCTATTTTTTATATCAAAACGATGACGGAGAGTACAAAGCGGTGAGTGTTTGGGTGTAAGACTTGAGACTATAGATATTAGACTTTTTGCGAATGGGAAAGTAATGGTGTGGCCAATTAGCCCTTCTTGTTATGCTGAAGGATGAAGTTTCTGAGAAGAACTTGGTGGGCGAATATTCTCAAATATCAGTAGCTCTGAGTAATGAGATATTTTACTTGAGGACTTATTTTATTAATCACGAGCAACTTTTCGTTCGTCAATTGGGGAACCTCCTCAAAATCAAAATTTGTCAAATCTCCTATGACCATTAAATGCCTTTCCCTGATTTCTTCAAGGGTCGAGGAGTGTTCAGACAGTCGTCTGACAAAATGATGAAGTTCATAAAGCCTGAAAGTTCCATAATCTCTTACCCCTTCGATTTGACAACCCTGTTGGGCCATCTTTCGGGAAACAGAAAGTGATGAAACCGTCCGGACATAATGCTTCCTTGTTTTATTTAAAATGCGTTCCCGACCTTTTGGTAAGTCTGCTATTACAATTGAATCAAGGGCCTGGTCCAGAATCAAAATCGAATCAATACAAGCTTCCCATCTGTCAATGGCGACCTCACTGGGATTGTTACGTGCGCAATTCAACAGGCAAACCACAAAGACTGTGATAGTCAAAGTAATCCTGATTTTAAGGTTCACTCTCCAGCCTTATAAGCCACCTTACCGGCTACAATGGTCATGGCCACCTTGGTCTCCAGTATTTCCTTCTCGGGTATGGTCATGATGTCTTTGTCAAACACTGTGAAGTCTGCAGCTTTACCTACTTCAATCGACCCTTTAAAGTCTTCTTCGAACTCGCCAAAGGCAGCATCGAGCGTGAAGCTACGGAGCGCCTCTATGCGCGACATAGCCTGATCTGGTTCAAAACCGCCTTCTGGCAGACCAGCCAGCGTCTTCCGTGACACGGAGGCGTAGAAGGAAGGCAGCTGATCCACCGGCTCTACAGGGGCATCGGTGCCATTGATGATTTTCGCGCCAGATTGCAGTAGTTTTTGCCATACATAGGCCCCTTCCACGATACGTTTCTTACCCAGGCGGTCAATCGCCCAGGGACGGTCAGAGCTCATGTGAATGGCTTGCATGGCAGCAATCACGCCCATGCTGCCAAAACGCGGAATATCATCAGGGTGGAGGTGCTGGGCATGCTCTATGCGAAAACGGTGATCTTTCCGGTCTGGAAATTTATTGAAAGCTGCTTCATAACGATCAAGAATCTCACGGTTGGCTCTATCTCCAATGGCATGGGACGCAACCTGAAATCCAAGTTCAAGTCCTTTTTCAGAAACGGTGGTCACGGTTTCCATCGGCAGCGTTTCATGACCTACATGATCCGGTCTGTCGCTATAAGGCTCAAGCAGCCAGGCACCCCGAGGCCCCAAAGCACCATCGCAATTGAGTTTGATGGAGCGTACCGTTATAAAGTGATCTGGGTCAATCATGGGACCTCTTTTGTACCATTCTTCCAGGAGTTCGGGAGATCGGCCCGTGAGCATTGTATAAGTACGAATGCCGAGTTTGCCTGCCGCTTTGAATTTTTGAAGTCTGTCGATAAATGCCTGACCGGAACCCGCATCATGAAAGCTGGTGATTCCTTTTTCCAGACATTCCTGGATGGCCATTTCCAAGGCTTGTTCAGCCCGCTCTTCAGTATCTCTCGGTACAAGTTTACCAACCAGACTGGACGCTCTTTCCGTAAAAACCCCGGTAGGATTACCTAATTCATCCTTAATAATTTCTCCTCCTTCAACCTTACCGGAAAGGCTCTCAACGCTCAGGCGGTTCACACCAGCGAGCTCCATGGCTTTGGCATTGGCGAAGGTGGCATGCCCGCTGGCGTGTCGAAGGTATACAGGGTTATCCGGTGATACGGCACTCATCTGGTCGTGGGTCTGGAAGCCATTCACTACTTTGTCGGGAGTTTCTATCCATTTACTCTGATGCCAGCCGCGACCGGTGATCCAGTCGCCCGGCTCGGCTTTTTCTACGGCTTCGGCCACTTTGGCTACGAGTTCGTCATAAGTTTTTACATACATCAGGTCAAGCTCTAGCTTGTTATAGCCCACGCCCATCAAATGCCCATGCGATTCGATAAATCCTGGTGTCATGGTTTTACCAGCCAGGTCGATCACATCTGTTTCACTGCCTTCATAGGCACTGATCTCTTTGGAGCTGCCCAGGGCTAAGATCATACCGTCTTTGACAGCCACGGCTTCGACTTGAGATTCCTGGTCGTCTACTGTATAAATGATTCCATTTTTGAATACAATGTCGGCTGTTTCTTTGTTAGAGTTACAGGCACTGAAGATCAATGTGATCAGGCATAGAAGTATGAAGGTCTTTCGCATAGTTTTAAGGTTGCTATCAGGTAAGATAGCTTCAAAACATAACTATGGCAAGGGGGATTAGGAAGGAAGGAGAATAGGGGAGAGTTACTTCAAGACACTTTCTACTTCAATGAGTAGCAAGGCTTCCTGTAGTGAGTCTTTGAGTTCAGAAAACTCGACTGGATGGAAGCAAAACTGAATGTCTTCATGACAGGTTTTGATAACGATTCTTTCTTCCCCATAAGGGGGAAAGGGTACCGCAAATTTCTCAAAGGGAGTTTTAATAATGCTTTGGGCAAAACCTACGAAGTCATTGCGGTCAAAGCCGGAAATCAGGTTCTTGTAACAGAACCCTATTCGCTTACATGAACTACAGGTGCTAATATTGAAGTGCTCACCCTGTACCAAAACTTTTGGGATGCATCTTGACATATTTGTGAGGTTAGGCGAAACCCCGGCCAGATATGACCGGAGCTTCAGTGAACGGGGATGATTGTACGAAACCCCAGGCGTTAATTTTGGTAAGAGTGTATGATCTCTCTTACTTCTTTTTGAACCGTATTACTGTCATAATCAGCAGTTTTAGCCATTTTATCACCCATGGCAAAGAGGTGGTGGAATAGTGCTTTGTCTTCAATTTTTCCAGCAAAACTCAGGATGGTTTTGGATGCGTATAACTCATCCCAGACTTTTCTCACATCTGCCCAGTATTGCTGATTTTTAGCCCACCAGTCTTGTGCAGCCTTGCATTCGGTATCATCAACCTTCTTATAGGTGTTCCAGCCTTTTTCTTTGGCGATTACTTTGTCTTCGGTTTCGGAGCGGAGCACTTTGTCATTATCCTGTTCATGGAGCCATCCGTAATCGGTCAGTTCGTGCCGGTTGGTTCTTAGCATTACATTGTAGTCACTTCGTTTCGAATACTCTCTACGTGGTAATGGAGCATTTGAGGTGTTTTCCCAGTAGTGCCTGCCATCCAAATGTATCCAACTGCCTGAGCCTTCATAGCGAAGGCCATCATCCACCTGATACACCTTTTGGGTCCACTGTCCTTTAACCTGTGATTTAGGGAGTGATAAGGGAGTCCAGGTTCTGTCTTTGTGATAGGAATAGAGGTCTGTGTTTTGATAGAGCCAATCTTGTCTCCAGTGTTTTACAATAGCTGATTCACCGACAATAAGCAGGTGTTGCATGGATATTTTGTTGGATTTGTCCTCCACCAACTGAACCCATTCCAGGCCTCCCGATTTATAATTGTCGTGAAATTGATAGTCTTTATCAGGAGAAAAGGTCTCGGCAAACGCAAAGGTGACTTCGTAGCAGCCACACATTTCTTTAATGGCTTTCTGGTCTTGCTTCTTCTTTTTCTGGCCAAAGGCAACCATAGTGGTCAGAAGAAGACATATCGTTATTAGGAATCTCATGTTGTTAATGATTTGAATTGTTTTTCAGATGTTAAAAAGGCGAGTTTAAGTCTTGGGTAACCATAGATGATGATCAGCAGGTTACCAGCGAAATAGGCTCCATGGGTAAGTATTTCTACAGCATCTCCTCCTCCCAGAAATACTTCAAATAGAAATATGTTGATCGTAAGAGGTACCAACATAACAGCACCCAGTAAGGAGAAGACCTGAGTCAGCAGTAGCAAGCCACAAACAAGCTCTGCAACCCCGAGCATGGGCCAGAAAAAACCTGTTTGTTTAAGTCCGCCAATGTAGGCTTTGATTTTGACCACATTTTCCGGCAGGACTGGCTTAGCTGCTGTCTGACTCAACTCAGTTTGTGCCTTGGGGGCAGGTTTCTCTGCTGGTACGAATTTTTGTATACCGGCATAGACAAAGAGTCCCCCAAGGGCTAATCTTATTGCTATTATTAAGTATTTGAAGACTGTCAATTTGTTCATGCTACTCCTGTGTTAATAGATCATATTGAAGCTGAGGAAAGCCTCTTTCCCCTGTTTCAGGATTCAACATTCTCGTAAATCTGAGTTTGTAGTGGTTACCGGCAGCATCTTTCAACACGTAGAAAATATCTTCTTTGACCCCGGTAGGTGTAGGTGATCTGGGCTGAGCAACAGTGCGCCAACCACTCCCAATGGAGGCAATGTCTGTGGTAAAGGTCTGCTCAGCTATATCTGAAAAGCTGAAGCTGTCATAGCTAAGGTTGGTTTCTACAGCGACTGCCGCCAGTTCAACACCATTCCTGTTTTGAATCACAAAGTCTTTAAAGAGATATGGTATACTGGTAGTAGGGCCAATGGGGAGCAGGTTAGTAAAAGTAGTGAAAGCAAGATCCCAACTCTCGGCAGCGGGCTCTACACTTACAGCACCATTGTCTACACTGGCATAGCTAAAAGTGAAATCACTGTTTTTACTAATGTTCAGTTCAGTGAATGTGGAAGAAGCTATCGCTGCATACTGCAATGTGTAATCATTGGTGTTGCGCAGTACCCGTATTTTCACCCACCCTCTTTGTGAGCCATCTGGGTTTTTTCCACGATTAAGAACGTATACAGGGTTTGAGGTGGCTGCTTGTGAAATTTCCTCAATGGCGGTATTACTGAGGTCACCGCTGGGGTCGTCCAGCCATGAAGCCGCATCACCCAGCCATGCCGGAGGAGGTCCCTGAAGAGCTCCAAAAATGGCATCAATATCCAATTGTGTTCCGAGACCCAGGGTGTCGGCTGCTGATACGGCCGCGATATCAGTTTTGTTCAGCGCTATGGCCAGAGCGGAAGTAGCGTTGTTCAGGATAACACGAAACTCAGTGCCGTTGTAAAACGCAAGATCCCAGGAGTTACGCGCAATGGCGGTTTGATTCTCAGCAGAAAGGTCGATAAATACCTGGTTGGGCTGAGTTGGTCCGCCTACCTCTGCATTTATAATGGCACTGGCGGTAGGCGGAATTATCTGTGGGTTGTCATCATCTCCACATGACCACAGTGTGGCAGAGGCCAAAGCCATCAGGCAAAGTGTTTTGAACTGTTTGATATTAATCATCGATTTTGAGGTTATAGTTAAGTTTTAAGAAATATGATCGGCCGTAGGAAATCGGTAAATTCCCTCCACCAGAGTGTGTGCCACTGGCCACACCAGAGTTATTTATGCGTTGAATATCAAGTAGATTTTTTACCCCTAAGCCCAGCTCTAAGCGTTTACTAAGAGATCTCGACATGTTGAAATCGAGCCAATGATAACCTTCAATAGCACCTGTCGAGATTTCTTCATTGCCATCTTCACCAGTCGTGGTTATATAGCTCTGGAGTCTTCCTGAATACTTGTAGAAGAGGTTAAGACGAAGAGAGGATGGAAGGCTGTATGAGAAACTAATGTTAGCTTCAGGGGTAAAAAAGAATTGTTTCAGGTCATTTGCTCCCAGACTCGGTAAGTTGTTGTATCTGCCGATATAGGAGAAACCCAATGATAGTGATAATCGGGATGATTCGAGTTTTTGTACAAGGGTGGCACCGAGAGTTTTGAATCGGTTGATGTTGATATAGCTGACAGCTGTAGCATCAATGGCCGACTGGGCAAGCCCTATCTGATTATTGATGCTGTTGAAGAAGCTGTTGAGCTCTGTTTTAGAGCTCATTGCTCCTATGCTGTAACTCCTTTGAACATTGAGGCTGAAGTAGTGTGAGAATTCAGGCTGGAGCCCGGGATTTCCAAAGATGCGATGGTTGGTATCTACGAACTCAAAATAGAGTTCTCTTACGGATGGCGCTCGGAAGCCCCTGCCATAAGCGGCTCTGATTTCTGTTTCATCATTAAGATCAAATTTTGCCTGAAGCGAAGGTATCAATTGACTGCCAAAGCTACTGTTATGAGCAAAGCGTGCACCAGGTCTAATCGTTATTGCTGCTGCTGGATTCCATTCAAAAGAACTGTAAACAGCTACATTGTTCAAAGCCTGTTTCTTATTCGAGATTCTTCCACCACCCACTGTTTCAAACGTAAGCTGGTAACCAGATTGAAGCCTCAGTTTATCGGAGAAACTACTGGTAAATGTGGCACCCGACTCGAAAACTTTATAAGTGCTACGATCCTGATCTCCCGCTCCAGTCGTCAGGTTTTGCGCACCTGTTTGCAGGTTATTGGCAAAGCGACTCTTGTCTCTTTTAAAATCGGAATAAGAAAAGAATCCGTTGAGCTGGTTCTTTCCCGATTCCTTAGTCTGGAACTGAAGCTGGTGAATAAAACGCCTGGTAAGGTATTCCTCATCTATGGCAAAAGGCTGGTTCTCTCCACCAGGGAGAAAGTTGTTCTGGGGGCTTCCGAAATCCGAAATAAGCTCATTCAGGTAGTCCAGTCGGTAGTGAACCTGATATTTGTTCCTGGCATACCGCACCAGGCCGTTAGTTTGCCATTGCCTTTTGGGATTCCATTCGTATTGCCTTGGTGTGGCAGAACCGCGGAAGCCGGCAAAATCATTATGCTGTAGTCCCAACCGGGCAGAAAAGCCGGAGGAAAGCCTATGACTCAGGGTGAGGTTTTGGACGTGTTTGCCAGCGTCCAGACTATATTCATTTCCGGCAGATTCTTCGAGAAGACTGAACGTTACCTCCGAACGAGCCGCAACTTCCGTTTTGGTAATCAGGTTAATAACCCCTGCCAGGGCGTTGGCTCCATAATTTACGGCCATAGGACCTTCCACAATTTCTATGCGCTCAATCAGGCTAAGATTGATTTGAGAGAGATCGGCATTATTACCATTGCCATTTCTGTTAACCAGCGGTATACCATCCAATAGTATCTTGATGTTTTGACCAGATACGCCAAGTAAACTGGCTGTACTGCTGCCCAAAGCGAGGTCTTCTGATAGCCGGATATTGAGCGAATTATTCAGTGCTTCGGAGAGTGAAACCGCATTTCTCGCTTGTATTTGATCTTTGTCAATAACCTTTACTGAAAAGACGGAGCGAGTGGCACTCTGAGCCGAAAACTGGCCCGTGACCACAAAGTCTTCCAGTTGATTGACGACTGGGGTTAGCTTGAAACTATAGGGTTTTGAGCTACTGAGTGTATCCTGATAGATGTTATAAGAAAGATGCCTGGCCAGGATGATTACAGGAAAGTTTATATCATCGAATGATACTACCCCGAATCTGTTTGTAATGGCCGAGTACACCCTACCTGAGTTTACTTCCTCTATTGATACTAAGGCATCCTCAAGTTTTTTACCGGTTGACTCATCCAGAAAAGTAAATGACTGACCCTGGACTAAAAGAGAGGTCATGAATATACCGATGAGAGTTGCTGCTGTTTTCATTCTTTATTTAGATTCATTCTAAACAAAGGCAAAGATAGAGAGGCAACCCTCTGGTATTCAATAGCTAACGATAGTCAAAATTAATTCACTATTACTAGTGATGTACTCACTATTGATAGTGATGGGCCTAGCTCAGGCCAACCCAGCCTCTTTCTGCAGCATAAATAATCAGCTCGGTAGGGGATTTAAGGCCGAGTTTTTTAAGGATATTTTTGCGGTGTGAGTTGACTGTGTGTACGCTTATATTCAAGCGGGAAGCAATTTCTGCTGAGGAATTACCTTTGGAGATCAGCTTTACTATTTCCATCTCTCTTTCAGATAGTTCAGAGTAGGTAAAGTCTTCGCCAGTGGTGATAATGTCTACCACCTTGCTACAGAAAAACTTACCACCATCCCTGATGGTATCTATCGCTTCTAAAATCTCTTTTTTGCTACAAGATTTGGTAAGGAAGCCTTTTATACCGGCTTTTATAATGGACTGGATTCGGGCCTTATCGTTGTCATCGCTGATTACGAGGGTTTTCAGCGTTGGGAATTCCTTTTTTACTTTCTTAAAACTGTTAATGCTTACCTGGTCACTTGAAATATAATCTATGACCAGAAAAGAGGCGTCTGTTTCGCGAAGTTCCTGTATCAGGTCCTGTTCCGAATCAATGATATGGGTAGAGGAAAACAACTGATTTTGATCTACCAACCGCTGAATTCCCTGCTGTGTGATAAACTGAGGGTCGAATATGGCAAGCGCTTTTGTCAATTGTTTTTATTTAGACTTAATATAAATAAGATTGCAAAGATAAGGTTGACACCGAGATATTCAAGGGAGGGGAAGAATAGTGAGTTGTTAAATCACCATTTACCTGCATAGCTCAGGTCCTGTCCACTGACCTCAGTAAGGTAGGCGTGTTTGATCCTGAGAATTTGGCGGATATGCATATAATCATGAGCCAGCCAGTTGGCTAGTATTTTACCCGCACTCATGGCACCCAACTGATCATGGACAAAGGCACTTTGCCAGTCTGGGTTTTCCAAACCTCTGAGCCAGTCAAGCGATTTTTCGCGTTCAGTTATCCAATCTGTTATCTTGCTTTCGAAATTCTGTCCCATGTAATTTCTGGATTTAACCCAGCCTACGGGGTCAATCGGAATAAAAGGATGGGTTTGAGGTGCTAAAGCCGTTCGTAGTCTGGTGCGAAAGTCATCAATTTCTTCGTCTACCAAATGACAGGTCACTTCGAGCAAACACCATGTATCAGGTGATGCTTTCCATAAGTGACCTCCGGGCTCTTGGCTATTCAGGAGAGCCGGTAATACTATCTTATGTTTCTCTAGTTGATCAATGATATAAGCCGTTTTCATAAGTATTGATAGTTTTCGCTAAGCCCATGCATCCTTTGGGCAAAGCCTGTAGTCTTTAGACAAAATATTAACTATGAAGATATTCAAAACAACACTCATTCTCCTGGCTCTTTGCCTTGTAACTACTGTTTATGGTCAGAAAACAATCAACAAGACATTTGACGGAGTAGAAAGCATCCGTATTAACATTGCGTCAGGCAATGGTATTATCAAGAAAGGGACCTCAAAGCAGGTAAAAGTCACCCTGGAGTATACATATGATGACAATGATTACGAACCATCATTTGATCAGAACGGAACAACACTGCGGATCAAAGAGGAATTCGACAGGGGTAGAAGAAATTGGAATGTTCGGGGAAAGTCTGAATGGACGCTTGAAATTCCTGATGGCCTTCGTGTAGATATGAATACAGGGTCTGGTAACATTGAAATTACAGGACTGAACATCGAGCTGGATGCCAGTAGTGGTTCTGGCAATGTAGAGGTAGATAACATCACAGGCGATACGAGACTTAGCACGGGCTCGGGAAACATTGAAGCCCGAAATATGAATGGCGAGCTAAGAGCAAACACTGGTTCAGGCACCATTCGTGTGAGCGATGCCAAGGGCGATGCAGATCTTAATACAGGTTCAGGAAATATCAGGGCCAGCCGTCTGGAAGGTGGCCTGGAGCTTAGCACAGGAAGCGGTAATGTAGATGCTGTTGGCGTGATTATTACCGATCATTCAAGATTCAGTACGGGCTCCGGTAATGTGGATGTGGAGCTGGGAGGAGAGTTGAACAGCGACCTGCAACTCACCACAGGTTCAGGTAACGCTACATTGGATTTTAACGGTGTGAAAATCGAAGGACAATTTACCATGGAAGCCAGCTCAAAGGGTAGCATTTCGGCACCCTTCGATTTTGACAGGGAATACGATGAAGACAACGGCTATAGCAGAAGAGGCAGAAACAAACGCTATGTTAAAGAGGCTAAGATTGGTAATAAGGACATTCGTATAGACATCAGCTCTGGTTCTGGTTCAGCCAGAGTAAGAAGATAGGAGATGTGCTTCACCTCAATGAAAGTCTCTCCTAATAGGTCAGGAGAGATTTTTTTATGCCTGGTTTAGGATTGAGGTAGGTGTTATTTGGAGAAATTCAGATGAGACTGTAACGATTTTTAAAGTCTCAAGTCTTTGGTATAACCAAAGGTCAAAAACTCAAACATCAAACAATGGTCAAAAATTTTTTAAAGGTCACTTTTCGTAACCTGAGGCGAAATAGCCTCTATTCCTTCATCAACATCAGTGGCCTTGCCATAGGTATCAGTTGTAGTATTCTGATTCTGCTTTGGGTTCAGGATGAAACCTCTTTTGATAAGTTTATTCCAAAAGTTGATCGCCTTCATCAGGTCTGGCTCAATGCTGAATTTGATAATTCTATCCAGTCATGGAGATCAGTTCCATTACCCACCTATGAAGCTTTGAAAACTGCTCATAGCAAGATCGCAAACTCGGTAGTGGCCGGTTGGGGTGGTGATCGACTAATTGCCAAAGAGGACAACCGCATCATGCAACCAGGTTATTATGTGAGTGAGGAATTCCTGGATATGTTTGAGTTTCCCATGGTGGTAGGTGATAGAAGCGAAGTTTTGGATGACCCTTCTTCCATCGTAATCTCAGAATCTCTGGCTGAGATGATGTTCAAAGGTGAAAATCCCATTGGTCAGTTTTTAAAAGTGGATGACCTGAGTGTGCTGAAAGTCACCGGTATTTTTGAAGATACTCCCGCTAACTCATCTTTTGAGTTCGATTATCTCATCCCCTGGAAGCACAGAGAATCCATACAGCAATGGGTGGTAGATAATAAGACGAATTGGGGAAATTACTCATTCCAGGTATTCGTGGAATTAACCGAGAATGGCGCATTGGATGAGGTTGAGGCTGGCATTAGAGATATGGTGGAAGAGAATGGTCAGAAAGATATTCCGCGTAAGCTCTTCTTGCACCCAATGCCGCGATGGCGTCTGCATTCCTCTTTTGAAAATGGCAAGGAGGCCGGAGGTCAGCATGAATATGTGACCCTGTTTACTGCGATTGCCATGTTTATTCTGATCATTGCCTGTATCAATTTCATGAACCTGGCAACAGCCCGTTCAGAAAGAAGGGCCCGGGAGGTAGGCATCAGAAAAAGTCTCGGATCAAGAAGAGGCCAATTGATAGCACAATTTTATGGAGAGTCTTTGATGATCTCCCTGATCTCCTTTGTCTTGTCCATTGGCATTGTAAGTGCTGTCATGCCTGTCTATAACGATCTGGTTGACAAACGCTTGTTTCTCGATTTTCAGTCGGCTGATTTCTGGATATTTTCACTCACCATCATCTTTGTTACCGGTATTGTGTCTGGTAGCTACCCGTCTTTGTATCTCTCCTCCTTCAACCCGGTCAAAACGCTTAAAGGCAAGGTAAGTGTAGGTAAGAATGCCAATCTGCCAAGAAAAATCCTGGTGATGCTACAGTTTGGTTTTGCGGTCTTCCTCATCATCAGTACGGTAGTGATTCTTAACCAGATTGAGCTGGCTAAGAGCCGTGACCTGGGTTATAACCAGGAGGGACTCATCACTATTCCTCTCACAGATGATATCACGGAGAATTATGATGTGCTCAAGCAGGACTTACTCAGAACCGGGGCGGCTGTTTCTATGACCCGCTCCAATAGTGATGTAACTCAAATCAACTCCAATAACTTCCTTGGCTGGCCGGGCAAGCCGGAAACTCAGCGGGTGATGTTTGTGACGGTGGTTACCGAGTATGATTATGCCAAAACGGTGGGGGCAGACATGCTTTATGGTCGTGATTTTTCAAAGGAATTCGCTACTGACAGCACTGCGATTGTGGTGAATAAGGCGGCTCTGGATATCATGGGTCTTGAAGACCCTATCGGAACCCAGCTGGATTTATGGGGTCAAAAGCGCACATTGATTGGGGTCATTGATAATATTCTCATGGGTTCACCTTATGAGCAGGTCAGGCCTATGTTTTTAACATTGGACGACTGGGGTGGTTCGTTAATGGTGCGTCTGAATCCTACTACAGATATGAAGGCAACTATGGACAAGGTACAGGCTGTTTTCGAAAGACATAACCCTGCCTATCCATTCGACTATAGCTTTGTAGATGAACGCTTTCAGCGTAAGTATACCAACATCAATCTTACGCGTAAGCTTTCCACCATCTTTGCTGTGTTAACGATCTTTATCACAGGGCTCGGGCTTTTTGGTTTGGCTTCTTATACAGCCGAGCAACGCATTAAGGAAATAGGCATTCGCAAAGTGCTGGGAGCTTCAGTTTCCAACCTGATGCTGCTGATTTCGAGAGATTTTGCCATGTTGGTAATGATTGCCTTTCTGGTAGCATCACCATTGGCCTGGTGGGGACTTAATAGCTACCTCGATAGATATACCATCCGGGTGGATGTAGAGTGGTGGGTATTTGCAGCAACGGGTATTATATCGCTGCTCTTTGCTCTGGCCATAGTCAGCAATCAGGCAAGAAGGGCTGCCGTGGCCAACCCGGTACAGTCGCTCAGAAATGAATAAAAGTATTTGTCAGTTACTAACTGATGTTTAGCCACGTTTGAAGCGGTCAGGGTGAAAGCTCTGACCGTTTTTGTTAAAGGTAAGTTTAGGTCAGAAAATCACTTCCCAGGTACATACAGGCATGCCCATATATTCCCCTTCGACACCTGGCTTCATACCATTTTTGGTGGCTACCTTCTGTGAGCCAATGTTCTCTTTGTGAATGATGGAAATGGCCCGATCGCTTAGCTGTTTATCACGGATATATTCTTTTAGACTGCTTGCCGCTTCGCTTGCATATCCCTTGCCCCAGTAGGTGGGCAGTATAGAATAAGCCACCTCAAGGAGCTCAATACCATTGTTTGGCCGGAGAATCAGGCCTGCATTGCCGACCAGTTGGCCGGTGGTTTTTTCGATCAGCTTCAGGTGACCCCATCCGCTGTCCTGGTATCGCTCCAGCTGCCGTTCAATCCACTTTTGAGACTCCTCTATAGGATCGAGTGGTTCGGTAATAGCTACATACTTCAACCCAGGGTTGTCTGTAAAGAAGGATGCCCAGGCCATAGTGTCATCCATGGTCAATGGTTGGAAATCAAGCCGCTCTGAAGTAATAGGTAACTGGTATTTCATGCCTCAATATACTGTTATAAAGCTTAGCCCAGAGGGCGATTAAGGGTTGATTGCCTGATCTGAGTTCAGAACAGATTGGTGGATAAAACGAGCCGTATCTTTGCCCCAAAGTTCATAGGTAAGTGCAGAAGGGTGGACACCATCACTGAAGAAATCAGCTGGGTCTCGATGCTTGCTGTGTACAATCCATTCTTCCATTGAAACCACATAATCAAAGTAGGACAGGTAGGTATAATCTGGTGCCAGTCTTTTCATTTCTCTGCCAAAGAGCTTGGTGAGGTTGCCCAGGAAAAAACGGATCAAGGGACTAAAGGCCAGAAAAGTGTGAACGGGAGGCATATAGGTAATGACGATTTGGGCCTTAGGGTACTTACTATGCAGTGCCAGCGCCAGCTTTCTCATAGATTTTTTCCAGTACCAGGGGCTGTTCACTTTAAAGGTGTCGTTGCCTCCCAGGCCAATAACGATTATGTCAAAGTGCTTTTCGCTTATACCATCCAAGAGGTACTCCCTAACCTGCCTCGCAGTATAGCCGCTTTTGGCCACTACCTGCCAATTGATAGAGCGTCCGCTTAGCGCTGAGAGCTCCATGGCTAACTGACCGCTGATGCAGTCCTTGTGATCTTCTACCCCGACTCCGGCAATGGAACTTTCCCCCAGCATCAAAATGCTCAGTTCCGATTTGCCTTCTGTTTTACCCATAGGGTTGTTAGCCTCCGGCAGATCTGGGAAATCCTTTTTAAGCCTCCGGGCCTGTATTAGCATGAGGGGGAAGACGGGAATCGCCATCAGAATCCCAAGAAAATAGCTTATACGGTCCCTGAGCATCAGCTAAGAAAAAAGTAATAAATGAGCACAAGGCCAGAGATAACGGCCCCGGTGACAAGTACAAACTTCAATTCCCTGGGTATTCCTTTCTCAGGGGTGTGTCGGTCAATCACGAATTCCTTTTCAATAAGACCCGCTTCTTCGAGGATAGGGAGGACCTGTTGTACATCAGATTCGTGTACCTGAAGTTTAACTCCTCCAATGGCGTTGGATATGATATTGTCAGATTGTACGGTGAGCTCATCTTTCAGGTAGCAGAATATACCTTCCGATTCAATTCGGCCACGAATAATGTAGGCATCCTGTGGCAGGTGAAAGGTGGCCACGGTAATCATTTTATCCATTGGTCTCTTTTTTTACCGGGTGCCTCTTTTCAAAATCATCAATCATGCGTTTGGTTTGCTTTTTTCTCTTGCGATATAGCAATAACTGCTCAATTGTAAGGAACACTCCATACATCGATACAATCAATAAAAACTGGAATACCATATTTTTTGTCTTCGATCAGATCGGTTCTGTCATGAAACAATGTTCGACAAAACAGACGCTGATATACGAATTGAAGCCAAGGCCCTCTCTGAGATAAATTAGGCTTTTTTACAATCTCAAACACCTATGGGACTGAGAAATAGTATTGAAAGAGTGTATTGATCAAACTTGACCTTCCAGAGCAATGAAATTTCCAGCTCAATTGCATGAACAATTACGATCCATCCGCTTTCTGAATCACGGATATCTAAATGTGCAAGACGAATTTGTGCTAAACCGTGTTTTTTATGTTTGAATTTAGATTTTCGGACACAGCACTTGAAGAGGCTTTTTGGATTTTTATCTGTCTGTAAAACAGTTGGTTATCATCTGTTTTTATGAGTTTTTGATATGTATATTTAGCAAAAAAGTAGCTTTGAAAAACAGGTAAATTCGACAATGGTAAGTATTAATAATAATTTTTTTTCGAAAGGATAAGCGGTAAAATGCCCTGATGGAAAACACTTACTTTCGAGTGCCTAAACTCAACCCAAATCACAATAGATGTCCTTTGCCATTCAACTGGATCAGAATCAAGCTTTGATCAATACCAAATTGATCGGGGAGTTTACTCCGGATCTATTACTGGAGTTTTTTCAGGATTTGTTGCTTAAGGTAAAACACTCGGGAATCAATAGAGTCTTTACCGATGCTACCGAGTTAAAACTGGAAATGTCTTTGGAAGAGTTCAGTCACCTTCCCAACCAGCTGTTGAAGATAGGTTTCCCTACCGACCTGAAACGGGCTATCCTTGTAGAGGGAGATTCGGAGATATTCAAACAATGGGAGAACCTTCTTTTTAGTCGTGGTTTCCAGCGGGTCAAGCTCTTTTGGTCTGAGGAGTCAGCTCTCGAATGGCTGATGTCCTAAGGCCTGTCAGCAGGTTTACTTACAATCGTACCAACTGTGACCCTGGGGAGCGTTTTTTGCTTCCCATTCTTATATAACACGGTTTCTATTTCAATATTGGTAATGGGTACCTTTGAAAACCAGGTGGTCTTAAATGTTTCTGTTCTTTTGCGGGTCAGGGGCTCGGTTGCAAGGGCAGAATCCTTAAAGGAGCCCAGTAAGGTTTCGATCTGACTGTTATACAGATAGAATCGTACCTCGAGAGAGTCGCTTGATTTAATATCTTCAGTATTATAGTCCATGGTGGCGCTGAACTCCAGCCTGCCATTGATGTTCACAATTTCTTTCGGGCTTAGCGTGATTTTACCTTTTTCCATAAACTTGCGACTCTTTTGGTCACAGTTAGCTGCGGAAAGAGAAAATACAGCCAATAGCAGGAAGGCTGCTTTCAGAAAGTGATTTGGCGATTTCATAGGATTATTGAAGTCACGATTCTTCGTTAGTTGTCTCCTAATAACTTAAAGCTAAGCTTATTCCCCATCTTCTGCATTAAATCAACCTTTTCTTCCATAGTTAATACAGTGCTAACGATCACTTCTACATCCAGCGTACACTGTTCATCATATCCCTGATTGAGTATTTTCAGGTTCAGATCTTTAACCAGTTTCATTATGGTGTTCATCTCTTCATAAGGGAAAGCGAAACGAAATCTCTCAGAAATATCCTTCTTCACAATCTCATTGGCATCCAGTGCTTCGGCTGCGGCAGCTTTGTAAGCTCCAATGAGCCCACTCACTCCCAGTTTGGTGCCTCCGAAATACCGAATGACCACCACGAGTGTATTGGTAAGCTCTCTCGACTTGATCTGGCCTAAGATGGGGTCTCCGGCAGAGTGGCCGGGTTCGCCATCATCATTGGCCCTGAAATACTCCCCCTCATGACCATAGATATAGCCATAGCAGTGGTGTCTCGCATCGTAATATTCCTTTCTCAGTCCATCCAGTTTGGCTTTTATCTCTTCCTCGGAGGTCACAGGGTAGGCAAAGGCCAGGAACTTACTTCCTTTCTCTTTATAGAAACCTTCTGATTCCTGCTCTATGGTAAGGTAGCTGTCGCGCATCAAAGCGAAACTACAAAAATGTGTGTTAACCCCTCAAAAGATAGGAGAGGTTCTATCCTCGTTCAGATGTTTTTCAGAATCTCCTGATGACTCAGCAAAAAGATCACAATAATTGCCAGTACCACACCAATACGATTGATGGGACCAAGTTTTTCTCTGAAGAAAATTACAGCGGCCAGGGTGGAGACGATGATGATGCCTATGTTGAGTGACGGATACACAATAGCTCCATTGTTATCGAAGGCGCTTAACGCTTTGAGCTGCAGAAAAATGGAGAAATAGTTGGGGATACCCAGCAGAACACCCGCCAGTATGTCTTTTTTAGTAAACCTTATCTTCTTCACAAGGCAAAAGATAATCCCCCAGGTAAAAGCAAAGCCGAAAGTCAGAATGGGAAATACCGGCTCTAACTCAGTGGTGATCCAATGATGATTGGCATAGTTGAGAGAGGTGTCAATTACACCTCCCATCATGAAAACAGCCAGGGGAAGCCCCAGTGTTTTAAGTGAGATGGATACCTTGCCGGCTGATGGATCATGAGGTTTGCTTACCATCAGAATGGCTATGAAGGCGAGAACGATCCCGAAATAATTCCAGGTATCCAGATTACCAGTAGCGATTTTGAAGATGAACAAACTGAATACCACCGGAATGGCCAGAGACATTTTACTGGCCACAGTGGCCACTGCCACACCACGTAGCTGAGTAGTGCGAGCCATCAGAAAAAAGGTAGAGACAAAGACAATGCCCAGAAAGCCCGCGAAAATAAACCAATTGGCTCCAGGTTCTATTTTAGATATAACTGTCTGTGAACCTGTATATAACATGCCTGTAATGACGCAGACAAGGTAATTGGTGATGATGGCGGGGAAAGTATTCACCTTGAAGTGGGAGAACGCGCGGAAGGCCATAAAGATGGCCACATTGGCGAGTATGGTCAGAAGCAAATAAATCATTGGGCGCGAATTTACGGAAAAGCCGGTGCTTCGCGCGAAGGAATTAATTTCTCATCTAAGAATTTGATTCAGGTAGCCATGAAAATCTTACATGTTGTATATTACCAACTGTACTAATCGGCCGTATAGCCCATCGATACTCCTTGAAAAAACCTGAATTATATACCTTTTCAGAAAGCACTGATGCCAGGGGAAACCTTGGTTTTCTGGAGGAATTGAAAGATATACCCTTTGAGGTAAAAAGGGTGTATTGGCTTTATGATGTGCCGGAACAGCAGGTAAGGGGAGATCATGCTCACAAAACAGGGGAGCAGGTAATTATTTGTCTTCATGGCCAAATGAAAGTGGTGCTGGAATCTCAAAGTGGAGAAACCCTTGGCTATACCTTGAGCGAGCCTAACCAGGGCTTATACATTCCTCCACTTTGGTGGGGTAAGATGCTTTTCAGAAATAAAGCCATTATGCTCGGTTTGGCTTCCGATGAATTCTCTGAGAGCGATTATATCCGAAATCGTAAAGACTTTTGATGGAGAACCTTTCCGTATCAGAGCGTTTACCAGCTGGCTGTGCCGTACAGTATACACCAGGACTCTATAACTCAGACACCTTTCTTGAAGCCAACAACAGCCTGCCTCAGCTACACTTTTATCTCATTGATGCAGACCAGCACTCAGCACTGGGGCATATAGCATTCTCCATAGAAGAGGGCGAGGCCATGAGCCCCTACAAAGCACCTTTTGCCGGTTTTGAACTGGCTCCGGACCTGGATAGTCTCAGTTGTCTGTATTTTCTGCAGGAGATTCAGCGCAGACTCAAAGAGAGAAGTATTCGCTATTTCAAAATTAAGATAGCTCCCGCCTGCTATGTGCCAGGAAATTTACCGCTTGCCGATAACATGCGACACCTGGGTTTTGAGGAAAAAGAAAGACAGATATATCATGCCATTATGGTCAATGAGCAGCCTTTGACCATGAAAATTGCCACCATGGAACAGCGTAAGCTAAGAAAGGCCCTCAAAGAAAAGCTGTCGTTCCGCTTTGCCCGTAGATCGGAATATCCGGTTTTCTTCGATTTCATCAAAAGGCACAGGGAAGCGAAGGGGCATCAATTATCAATGGATTGGAATGAAATGAAGGGGGGCATCAGGGCAAATCCTGAAGGTTACCTGGCCGTGGGGGTATTCAAAGAGGAAGACCTCATTGCTGCTTCCGTGCTGATTCGGGTTTCTGAAAAAGTCGTCTATAATTTTTTTCCGGCTCACGATGCCGGGTATAATGCTCTCAGCCCTATGGTATGCTTAATCGACTCCGTTTATGCCTGGTGCCAGGAGCAAGGTGTTGCCTGGATAGATTTGGGTACATCCTATCTGGGTAAGAAGAAAAACAAATCTCTGATATCATTCAAAGAGCATATGGGAGGGCAGCCATTTGAGAGTATAACTTTCAGAAAAACCTTATCTTTGTAACAAAATTATCCTTGAAGTCTCAATTCCTAAAAAGCTCATCCTGGTCCTTCTTGTCGGTTGTTTTCAGGGCATTGGCAGGACTAACGGTCAACAAGCTCTTTGCGACCTACCTGGGTACTAACGGAATCGCCCTCCTCTCTCATTTTCAAAACCTGACAGCACTTTTTACACAGTGGTCCAGCGAAGGAGTGAACCGGAGCATGCTAAAGTATTGGTCTGATCCGAAAATGAAGGATGAGGCCAAGCAAAGAATCTTCCAAACAGGGTTTTGGGTTACGAATGTGCTGGTGCTCATCACATTTGGCATCATGTACTGGCAGAAGTCGTACTTTTTCGAGCGCTTTATCCATGATTTTAGCCAGGTACAGTTCTTTGCGGTTTTTATACCGGCCATTCTACTGATGCTCTTTACCGGACTTCTCAATTCTGTAATTCTTGCGCTGAGAGATGTGAAGTCTTATGCCTACATCAGCATGGTGGGCATGGTTATCCTGGTCATTACGGTGTATCTAGGCGTTTCCAGGGGAACGCTCGATCAGGCACTGCTCAGCTTTGTGGTGGGCTATGGACTGATGTTTTTTGTGTCTTTGGTCTACTTCATCATACACCGGAATACGCTCAGGCTTTCGGTTAAATCAGTAGATAAAGACTCAATGCGTAAGATTTGGAGCTTTATCGTTATGGCTATCAGTGCTTTGGTTTTTGGCAAACTGTTGGACTTCGGAGTAAGAGAACAAATCCTGGAGCTTTATGGAGAGGACCGTACCGGGCTCTGGCAATCAGTAGCAAAGATGTCCGGGAGTTACATCCTGGTTTTTACAGGTACCGTTGGGGTCGTTTATTATCCTAAAATGGCCTCCCTGATTCATGAGCCTGTTAAGCTCAAAGCGTATGTCTTAAAAGTTATGGCCTTTGTCGCTTTCCTGAGTATCATTTGCCTGGGCGTTTACTATATCAATCGCGACCTTATCCTGTCATTGTTCTTTGCTAATGGTTTTGAAAGAGCAGGTTACTTAGTCAGATACCAGGCTGTTGGTGATTTTTTCGCCCTGCTCTCTTATCTGTTGGCTTACCTGTTGTCGGCCCAGGTGGCTACCTGGCGTTATATTGCCGCCCAGGCTTTTTCAGCAGGGCTTTACCTTTTGCTGATCACACTGCTATTGGAGCATTACAATCTGGAGGCGCTCACCCTGGGTTATATGTTCCGTCATATCGGGTTCTTTATTATCCTTGTCATTTTTAATAGAAGATTGCTGTTCAGATGAAGCCGCTGGTTACTATCATTGGTATAGCTTATAACCATGCGCCTTTTATCAGGGAAGCCCTGGAGAGCCTTTGGTCACAAACTTATGATAATCTACAATTGATTCTTCTCGATGACGGCAGCGCGGATGAAAGTCAACAGGTAATTCGAAACCTGATAGCTGAAAGAGAGGATATAGTTTTCCTCCCCCATGGAGAGAACAAAGGCTATACTGCTACCTTCAATGAAGGGCTCACCTATGCTGAAGGAGAGTTTATCATAGATTTTGCTTTGGACGATGTAATGCTACCGGAGTTCATAGAAAAAAGTGTAGCAGCATTGGAGAAAGCAGGTGCGGGCTATGGAGTGTCTTTTACCGATGCCACCTATATCAATCAGCAATCTGTTGAAACGGATCAGCATTATGCTCTGCTGAAAAATAAGGGGCTGATCTCAGAAATGCCACAAGGGGATATCTTTGAAATGGTATTAAAACGGTACTTCATCTGTACACCCAGCATGATGATCCGCAAAGAGGTTTTTGACCGGATCGGGGGCTATGACGAAGGGCTTGCCTTTGAAGATTTTGACTTCTGGGTCAGGTCAAGTCGCTACTTCAGGTATGTCTACACAAATGAGATACTTATGAAAAAGCGTAAGCTGGATACGAGCATGTCTGCCAACCGATACCGGCACTGGGAGAATGAACAGCTCACATCCGTCTTCCGGGTTTGCGAAAAAGCCTTTGCCCTTTGCAAGACCAAAACCGAACTTAAAGCTTTACGGTCCAGGCTGTTTTACGAATACCGTCAGGCACTAAGAACCGATCATACAGACCTGGCATCCATGCATGCTGCGCTCTTTATAAAAGCAGGAGGGACGAGCCTCCCCCTGATCCTCTATAAAATCCTGTCACAGCTCGGAATAGATTTCAGAAGAACTTGATTTGCACTTGTTTCCAATTTTGGATTTATGCCCTTTTGACTCTCAGCGATTTGATGTCTCTGATGGAATAAACCACTGAAGTCACGAATACGGCCGCAAAACCTACTATCCAGATATATTGTCTGATGATAAAAATGCTCATTATTTCTAATGGGATGGGGGCCCCGACAAATTGAGTACCAAATAAGACAGCTATGATAGAAACAAAGAGAGTCATCATCGTGAGATTACCTGTTAAAGAAACCCTTTGACTACGTTTTCTTGCCCGATGATGAACGAAGCGTAACCCAACAAATATTGCCAGCAACAGTACAGTTAAAAGTCCGGCATAAAGATAACTACCCCAGATCATGGGGAGCTCAAAGGATGCCACAGTCAAGATAACCACAAACTCTACAATTCTAGTGGTGAGGGAGATGATGATCAGTGCCAGCAGTGCCTGCAGATACAGGTTGGATCGTGACATGAAAATCGTCCAGGGTGACTTTGATTGAATATAGGGCTGACTGAGGTCCGAACGGCTTCCTATTCTTTCCCTGGCGACCAAAAAGGCTTCTTTCTGTGAGAGTGGATGCCGGGTCAGCTGATCCATCTCATCCAGCATATGACTTTCCAACTCGTCCAAATCCTCTTTGGTGAGGCTTCCGCTGCTGGCCAGGTCTGAACGCCAATCTGAAATGACAGAGATAAGATCAAAGGATTGTGTTGTTTTCATAATGTTGGTCATATATGATTTATGCGCGCTCAGCTGAGCACTCAGGAAGTCTGTATTTTGCCTGTATTTCTTTTGCGATACTCGCTGATAGTGATGAACACTATAAATAAAACAGCCAGCACCAGGGGTAGAAAAGACATAGTCTGCGCTACAATTATCGGTTCAAACATAGCCGCAGGATTGCCGACAGCAACGAAATAGACTACCCGAAGTACGAAAGTGCTTAGCAATGCGCAGATCATAAACAGGTTGGGCTTCAGGCTATCCCTGTATTTTTGATTCAATCGGAGGACCCTTTTAAAAATCAGAATCAGCAATGTTATCGCCACCACCTGAGCGGCAATCGACAACCCGAATTTTAATCCAGTATCTACAAGGTCATTTCTCAGAATCAAGTCACCACTGAAGTAGGTGAAGAGCCTGGTCATTTCTTTAAAGAGGAAGAGGAAAAGAAGCGCTTGCAGGCCCCACGAAATTTTTTCAAACCTCAGCTTTGATGATGGGTTATAGGCTTTTTCGAGCGTGTGTACTGACCCGATTCTTTTTTTGGCAATCATAAATACTTCTTCAGTATTCAGCTTTTCAGAGCTAAGATGGTCTATCTCCTCCATGAGGTGACTCTCTAACTCCTCGATCTGATCTCCATTAAAATTGCCCGAATACGCGAGCGTTTCTTTCCAGTCTGCTATGGCAGAGTTCAGGTCAAATTCGGTTGTACTTTCCATAATCTTGAAAACATTTGATTAAGTTCTAACCAGTTCTGCTTTTCGGTGGCCAGAACTGTTTTACCACCTTGTAGCAAGCGATAATACTTGCGCTTTCTGCCTGATTCTGAAGATTTCCAGAACGATTCTATCAAGCCCTTCTTCTCCAGCTTATGCAGTATAGGGTAGAGAGTGCCGTCTTTCCATTCTATTTGCTCCTCAGATATTTCTTTGACCCGCTGAATGATCATATACCCGTAGTTTTCGCCCTCCTCCAGAATAGAGAGTATGAGAGGAATGCTGGAGGCTCCGACCAGTTCTTTTGAAAGATTTTCCATAAATAGAAGTTCTATGTATTGCATAGTTACATTGAACTTCTATGTAAAGCAAGCTGTCTGATGAAAAAAATGTCGTTGGGCATCGTAGCAATCAAGCCACTTCGTTTGGGTCAGCCTCTTTTTACGATTAACTTCGGGCTCTAATTTTTAGCCCTGGTATGAGCATTCAAATCAAGAAAATAACCAAGCTTTTAGTCGCAAATCGTGGAGAAATTGCCATTCGTGTACTACGCGCTGCCTCGGAGCTTAATATCCGTACGGTAGCTGTTTATACTTATGAAGACCGTTACTCACTGCACCGCTATAAGGCCGATGAAGCCTATCAGATCGGAGCCGATCAGGAAGCGCTAAAGCCCTATCTGGATATAGAAGAAATTATCAGTGTGGCCAAACGTGAAGGCGTGAATGGCATTCACCCCGGCTATGGTTTTCTTTCTGAAAACGTAAACCTGGCCCGAAGATGTAGAGAAGAAGGAATTACCTTCATTGGTCCACAGCCGGAGGTAATGGAGAAGCTTGGGGATAAAGTGCAGGCCAAAATTGTAGCCCGTAACGCAGGGGTACCTCTGATTGAAGATAGCAAGGCTGAGCTTTCATCTTTTGATATCGTAAGGCAGGAGGCTGAGCGTATTGGTTTTCCGTTGATGGTCAAAGCCGCAGCCGGTGGCGGTGGGCGTGGAATGCGTGTGGTTAAAAGAGCTGAAGACCTGGAGCTTTCCTTTAATGAAGCTAAAGGAGAGGCTGCCAAAGCTTTTGGAGATGATACGATTTTCCTTGAGAAATTTATTGATAACCCGAAGCACATAGAAGTGCAGATTATGGGTGATAACTATGGCAACCTGGTGCATTTGTACGAACGGGATTGCTCTGTACAGCGCAGGTACCAAAAAGTGGTGGAGGTAGCTCCCTCTGTCACTCTAAAACAGGAGACAAGAGAAAAGCTCTATGAGTATGCCCTGAAAATCACCCGTGAAGTCAACTACAATAACGTAGGTACAGTAGAGTTTCTCGTGGATGCCGAAGAGCAGATTTATTTCATTGAGGTAAACCCACGTGTACAGGTAGAACATACCATTACCGAAGAAATTACGGGTGTAGATATAGTGCGCTCTCAGATAGAAATTGCCCAGGGTTATCCTCTGGACGACCCTCGCATTTTTATCAAAAACCAGTCTGATGTGCAATGTAATGGTTATGCCATCCAGTGTCGCATCACCACAGAAGACCCGGAAAATGGCTTTAAACCTGATTACGGAACCATCATCGCTTATCGCAGTGCCGGTGGTTTTGGTATCCGCCTAGATGCCGGTAATTGCTATGCAGGAGTAACCATTTCTCCCTTCTTTGATTCTATGCTGGTAAAGATTTCTGCCAAAGGCAGAACCCTCAAAGGTGCTTCTCAGAGATTGCAGCGGGCACTTTCAGAGTTCAGAATCAGGGGAGTAAAAACCAATAAGGGCTTTCTTGAGAATGTATTGAAGAACCCTGTCTTTTACAGAGGTCAGGCAACTGTGAGGTTTATTGAAGATCATCCCGAACTCTTTGATATGCCCCGCTATATGAACCGGGCCACCAGGCTGCTCAACTACCTCGGGGAAGTGGCGGTGAATGGCAACCCGAACGTTAAAAAGGGCAATCCTGATGTCGTGTTCCGTGACCCTGTTGTGCCTGATTTCGAGCGATTAGGTGATTATCCAAAAGGCACAAAAGATTTACTGATTGAACTGGGGCCGGTTGACTTTGCCAAATGGGTGAAGGATCAAAAGCAGATACTTTTTACCGATACAACTTTCAGAGATGCACACCAGTCGCTATTAGCTACCCGGGTGCGGACCAAAGATATGCTGCAGGTAGCCGAAGGCCTGGCTAAGAATCACCCCCAAATCTTTTCCCTGGAAATGTGGGGAGGTGCCACTTTTGATGTGTGCATGCGCTTTCTGAATGAAGACCCCTGGGAACGACTTAAGCTGATAAGGGCTGCGGCTCCGAACATTCTTACCCAGATGTTGCTCAGAGGCTCTAACGGAGTAGGTTACAAGGCCTATCCCGATAACCTGATAGAGAAATTCATAGAAAAATCTGCCGAGAATGGCATGGATGTTTTCCGCATCTTCGATTCGCTCAACTGGGTAGAGGCCATGAAGGTGAGTATTCGCACTGTTCGTGAGCGTACCAACTCTCTCGCTGAGGCCTGTATTTGCTATACGGGAGATGTGCTGGCTAAAGACACCAAATACAATCTGCAATACTATGTAGACATGGCCAAAGCTCTTGAAGATGAGGGGGCGCATATGTTGGCCATCAAAGATATGGCCGGTCTCTTAAAGCCACAGGCAGCCTCTTTGCTTGTACCTGCGCTCAAAGAAGCCGTGGATTTGCCTATTCATTTGCATACCCATGATACTTCATCCATGCAGGCTACTACTTACTTTAAGGCCATTGATGCCGGGGTAGATGTGGTGGATGTGGCAATGGCCAGTATGTCCGGCCTCACCTCACAGCCCAATTTCAATTCATTGGTGGCAGCAATGGAAGGGCATGACCGTGACCCACAAGTCGACCTGCCAAAATTGAATGAATATTCGAATTATTGGGAGGATGTAAGAGAATACTACTATCCCTTTGAGAGTGGGCTGAAGGCAGGTACTGCTGAAGTCTATGATCATGAAATTCCGGGCGGTCAGTATTCAAATCTGAGACCCCAGGCCAGAGCGCTGGGGCTTGATCATCAGTTCGGACTGGTTAAACAGAATTACGCCATCGTCAACGAGCTCTTTGGAGATATTGTCAAGGTGACACCATCGTCAAAAGTAGTAGGTGATATGGCGCTGTTTATGACTGCTAATGGTCTTACGGCAGAAGATATACTCGAAAGAGGAAGCAATCTTTCTTTCCCCGAGTCAGTTGTTAATCTCTTCAGAGGTCACTTAGGACAGGCACCCGGTGGATTTCCGGAGAGGCTATCGGCCATTATTCTTAAAGGGGAGCAACCTTTTACAGACCGACCCAATGCCCATCTGGCTCCGGTTGACTTTGAAAAGGAGTTTGCTGAGTTTCAGCAGGAATTCAGTACCTATTGCAACGAGCTCGACTTTATCTCCTACAAGCTTTATCCTAAGGTGTTCCGCGATTTCTATGACCATTGGCAGGAATACGGGGAGGTAAGACATTTACCCACACCAGCCTTTTTCTATGGCACAAAGCCAAATGAGGAATTGTTTATTGAAATAGGTAAAGGCAAGCATATCATCGTGAAGATGCTCTACCAGACAGAGCCGGATGACAATGGAATCAGGAGGGTCTTTTTTGACCTGAATGGCCAGACCAGGGTAATAGAGGTAAAAGATCAGAGCTATAAGGTAACCAAGGCCGTTAACGCCAAGGCGGAGCAAGACAATGAGGTGGGAGCACCCTTGCAGGGTCGCCTGGCTGAAACCAGGGTGAAGGCAGGGGATTCAGTCACAGAAGGCCAGCCACTCTTCGTCATTGAGGCAATGAAGATGGAAACAACGGTTTCGTCCCCGATGAGCGGGACGGTTAAACGTGTTTACCTGGAAGCCGGGGCCATGGTAGAGCAGGATGATATGATTGTTGAGATAGAATAATCTCTTCAATAAAACACTACGAGCCGACTTTAACCTTTAGGGCTTCGATTCTGAACCCTGGAATATGCTTCGGAAGAAACTGAGGATAATTTCAGTCAGTGATCTCCGGGAGACTACTTCAGGCTTTTTTTTTAATATCAGCCCCTTTATCTCCATTAAAGTGTGCCTCATAAGTGTCATGGATATAGTCATGAAGCTGGGTTTCATCCTTAGGCTTAGGCTTGCCTGTCATTTTAGCCAGTGCATCAGCCGAAATGTGATTCAGGTCGTTGGCCGCTCCTGATGTTGTGCCGGGTATATAACCCTTTGGTTCTTCCACATCAGGTATATCCGTCCTTGGTGTATCTCGCGTAAGTACACCACTGAGGTCGGGTGCGGCTTTATCACGTTCTGTCAAATGTCCTTCAAGTCCAAAGGTCAGCTGTATTGTTTTAATCACAGAAGTGTGCTCATAAGGATCGTACCCGGCAGGTCTGGCAATGGTTCCCGGCTCAATGTATGGTGAAACCAATACGGCCGGTACTCTCACACCAAGTCTGTTGAATCGGAAACCAAATTGCCCTGCAGGCTTTTTAGGGTCCGGTGGTGTGGCATAGTTGGGCGGAGTTACATGGTCGTAACAGCCCCCATGTTCATCATAGGTGAAAATGAGCAGGGTCTCGTTAAAGGCTGGTGATTTCCTGATGGCATTGTATACGTCAGCAATCAATTGATCTCCCGAACGAACATCGATCGGGGGATGCTGGTCGTTTTGTCCCGGACCTGAAAACTGTGGTTCCAAAAAGGTGTAACTAGCCAGTTGATTGTTGGCGGCATCTTTATAAAACTCGCTGATATTCTGGAAATTATCATTAAACTCATAAGACTGTAGGGCAGTCATAATGGTGCGAGTAAGCGAAAACTGCTTCCCATCCTGCGTGCCCGAATATACCTTCCAGCTCAGGTCAGTTCTATCATCATTGTCAATAGCATCCTGAATCTGATTAAAAATCGTTTTGGCATCACAGTTTCCGTTGGGGTCATTGTTTACCTGTCCGCAGGAACTGGCGGCATGAAAGAAGTCGCGATTGGGTAGGGTTTGACTGGGAATAGAACAGTGCCACTGATCGCATACAGCAAAGTTTTTAGCCAGGGAGCTGAGTGCCGGTACCTGCTCAGGAGTATAGCAAGCCATAATATCCCTCGGGTCAGATGGTTTGTCCTGATAGGTATAAGTACCACTCAACATGGCGTTCTTATAGTTGTTGACGAAACCCATGTTGGTGGCAAAAGGCGGATATAAACCGGCCACCTCATAGTATGAGTAGAGCTGATAGTTGGTGTCTTTAAAACCTTCACCGGGATCGGGTTTAGGCAGCGTATAATCCACCGGTGGGTCATATACCTTTTTTCTTCCCAATTGATAGGTCTCTCCATTCTTCCGGGCCGACACCTTTTCTATAAAGGGAACTCCGTTTGGGTCTATATTGTCCAGAGGGTTCCACAGACTATAGTTCAGCCCATCAAATTCCTGACCATTTGGAATATCTTCTCCATCATAGAGCCATCCCAGCAGGTTGTCAAAAGACCTGTTCTCGAGCATGAGTACTACGATGTGTTTTATTTTCTTAAGCGCTTCGGGCTTGGAAGGGAGGTATTGAGACATAGTTGAAAAAATTTGATAAGATGTATTGAACTTAGTTTACTTAAAAAATTTCATTTTATCAACGAATTGTTTTGTTCGGTTCTGTTTCTTTGAAAAGAAGCTTGTAGAGATATACGGGGAGTTCCTCCCAAAAAAAAGGAACATCTCGAAAGACGTTCCCTTTTTGGTTGAGCATTGACCAGTATTACGCTGGTTCTTTTTAGGGTTTTATTCGCTGCGCAAACCCTCTGTCGGGCTGGAGCTCATAACCTTTTTCACCTGTGAGGAGACCGTTATGAAAACCATCAATACAACCATAAAAAGCGCAAAGGCAAAAGGAATGGCAGTCAGTGGTTTGTAGTAAGCATATACGGCATCAAATAGCGTTTGCATCAGCAAGTAGCTCAGCGGTATACCCAAGGTCAAAGCAATAGCCAGAAAGACCACAAACTGACGATTGATAACGACCACGAGATTTTTAAGATTGGCACCCAGCGCCTTTCTGATACTGAATTCTTTCACCCGGCTTGCTACATTCAGGGATACCAGACCATAAAGCCCCAGGCAGGAAAGAATGATACAAAGCCCCGCTACATACTGCATTAGCTTGCCATGTCCTTCAATCTGGTAGAAGTACCAGGCCAGGGTAGACTCCTGGTAAAACCCTGTAAATGGGTTCTCAGGAAAAAGGGCCGCCCATTCTGCTTCCAGGTTCTCATAAGTATCTTTTAACTTGCCATTGGCTACCTGCATGGATAGATATCGGTAACCCTCTTTGTCTGCCAGTTTAATCAGCATGGGCTCAATCGGCTCAAAGAAGGACTCATCATGAAAATCTTTGATTACCCCCACTACAGTATAGCTGAGGCTGTCAATTCTAAAAGTGGTACCTAATACACCGTTCGCATTAAGCACCTTACCCAGTGTCTCATTTACCAGTACATTTTGAAAATCTGCCTGACGGCTTTTGTCAAAAGAGCGACCTTCCAGCAATTCCAGTCCCATTGTTTCAATATAATCAGGACCCACCTCAAATGTGGCCAGATCAAGACTTTGATCATCCAGGGTTTTAATAATGTTTCTGGCCTGTGTATTTCCTATATGATGCCTTGAGGGAGCCAGGCTTACAATATTCGGGTTTTGCTCCATTTTGGACATCAACTGCATCACTTCCTCTCCGTTTGCCATACGAGCACTTAGAGTAGAACTCTGGTCATAACCCCAATCTCTGCTTTTTTGGTAAGCTGTATTTTGCGTGAAAAGTATCCCGCCTACTACAGCAATAACCGCCAGGATATATTGAAAGGTGAGGAATGCCTTTGTCAGCCTGTTTTTGCCACCAAATTTCAGCCTCCCCCGAAAGATATTAACCGCATTAAAGTTCGAGATATACAGTGCAGGATAGGCACCCGATGCCAGTCCGGTGAAGATAACGAGGGCCAGAAGGAATAGCCAAAGTTCCGGTTGAGTTGTGTCAAACTCCATACCGATATCGAAGAGCTTATCGAAGCCGGGAATTAATACTGTAATCGCCAGAATAAAACCCAGGATCAGTGCACCCACCGTCATGATTACGTTTTCTGACAAAAACTGAAGAACCAACGATTTCCTGGTGCCGCCCATGACTTTCCTGACGCCAATCTCCTTCAGCCTTTTGGTAGCCGAAACAATCGCAATATTGATATAGTTGAACACCGCCAGAATGAGTACGAAGATGCCAATGATGGTTAGTACCAGTCGGCCCAGCGGGTCAGCATCACCGGTAATGGTGCTTCTGAGGTCTTCCCCTTCGATATAAAGCCTCGTCCACGATTTGAAACCAAAAGATGCTGCCGGATACTCTTTCTGCACCTCATTTTGTAGCGATACATACTGTTGCACTGAGCTGGTAATGGTTTCCAAATCAGTTTCGTTTTCTACCTGAATAAAGGTGGCGTCCAGAAAGCGAGACCAGTCGCTGATATTGAAATTAGGGTCAACCACCTCCAACTGATCGAAGTTGACCAGTACACTAAAATCCATGCTTCGTTTTGCCGGAAATTTCGCGGCCACACCAGCCACTTCAAAGGTGTATTTGGTGTCTCCAAAATCGAAAGTCATAGACTCTCCAATCGGATTCTGATCACCGAAGTATTTGATGGCTGTGTTTTCGCTGAGTATTATTTTGTTGGGTTCCTGCAGGGCTGATTTATTGCCCGACTTTAGCGGAAAAGTGAACATATCCAGAAACTCCGGGTCTGCAAAAGTGAAACGCTCATTGAACACCTTCAACCCGGCCTTGAGCACACCGGACCGCCTTTCTACGCGCACAGTACGTTTGATCTGCGGGAAATCGTTGATGAGCCTTTCAGCATAAGGTACAGGGGTTATGCCGTATTTTGCTTCCCGACCATTTCTGTTGAGATTGGCGGTGGCCAGGTAGATTTCAGATCTGTTTTCATGAAACTGATCCGTAGTCAGATCAAGATCTACGAAGGCATAAACGAGTATAGCAACGCCCAATGCCATGGCCAGTCCGAAAATATTGATAAAGGAGCTGAGTGGACTTCTGCGAATGGTCCGCAAAGTCGTTTTGAGGTAGGATTTAAACATCTGGTTAGTTTTGAGTATTTGACCTTTTATTAGAATTCAAGCAGCGGCCCTGGGAAATGAATGACCGTCATCATCCAAAACCCTGACCCTGCTTGCAGGTCAGATGTCAAAATAAGGCTTAGCGTTGCATCACTTTCAGTCTCGTGACAATTTATTACAAACCATGACGCTTTTTTTTAAGAAATAAGTGACCCAATAGCAGCGAAATCAGATATACGCAGGCGCTGCATTAAGTGCAAAAAAAAGCCTCCGATTCTCATGGATCGGAGGCTTTTTAATCTGTGGAGACTATATGATTTATTCCTCTTCCCTTTTTGCAGTAAAGGACTGCCCCCCCTGGGAGAATGTGAGTGAAATTATTTTATCATCCTCACGATTAAAGCTAATCTTGAGTCCTCCGGTGTTGACAAGGGTAAACTTATCCTTGGCGTTTGCCCTCAATAGGGTAATTGGTTGCGATTTATCGCTTGGCTGAGCCATCAATCGGTCATCACCATCCAGGGAAATGGTGATATCAAATCCGGGTGAGGCTTCTGCCTTATAGTTGCCGGCATATTCTTTTAGCTCCTTATTCGATATTTCATGATCAGAAGAGGAAGTTTTTCCCTGGGCCATAGCTTGTTGGCCGATAAAAAATGTACAAAGCAGCATCAGAAGTGCGCTTAAACGAGTCGTTGTTTTCATGGTCTGTGAGTTTTTTTATGAGATGTATTTGTCTGTTAGATGTGACATCCAGATGAAATGTTACAGGTACAACCTGATTGAGCATATTTTATGATCTTTTTCGCAATTCTCACAGCTTCGTGCCCGACATGTCTATACTCGAAAATCTAAACACTTCAGCCCCCCCAAACTTGAACACTCGAATACCTCAACACTCCAACATATGAAGACTCAAATCACCTCCATTTTACCTGGATAAACTTTCTGCTTTTCGAAAAATGTGTGGGAATATTCTGTAGAATTTCATCCCTGAGATTTTTAAGAAGAGCCTCTTTGGTAAAACTGTTATGCACAACAAGGCTGACTTCTCTTACTGGTTCCGGGCTGGTAAATCGCTTGAGCATAGGATTATCCAACTCATGGGTTATGGCGAGTTCTGGTACCAGCGTATAACCCATATTCCACTTAACCAGGTTTTTAAGCGTTTCAATAGAGCCACTCTCATAGGTCACATTTCCTCCGGCAGAAGAACGGCTATTGCAAATATTGAGCACCTGATTACGAAAGCAGTGCCCCTGATTCAACAACCACAGCCCTTTATCCGATATGTCTTCCGGCTTGATCTCTTTCTTTACATAATAAGGATGACTTTGGGAGCTGTAAATCAGGAAGGGTTCATTGAATAGCGGTAACTCCCGCAGACTATTCTCGTCCAGTGGGGTTACCAGTAGCCCGAGGTCGATCAGGTCATTTTTTAAACCCTTGATTATGCTTTCAGACTCCATCTCCCGTATTACCAGCCGCGTCTTGGGGTATTTGCTGGAGAATTGTTTCAGAAACCGTGGAATCAGATAGGGAGCCAGGGTAGGGATGACCCCAAGGCGAAATGTGCCGGTAACACCATCTTTCTGCTCATTAACAAGTTCCTTGAGTTGCATAGCTTCACGCAAAATCTGTCGGGCTTTCAGTATGACCATCTCACCCAGTGGAGTCGGTTCGATAGGGTGCTTACTACGATCAAAAATCTGGCTACCCATTTCATCCTCCAGTTTTTGAATTTGAAGTGTCAGGGTAGGTTGAGTAACAAAGCAATTTTCGGCTGCCCGTACAAAGTGCCTATGATTGTCCAGAGCAACGATATATTCAAGCTGTTGTAAGGTCATGTATAGATATTTTCAATACTAATATAGTGAACATTAATTTGATTAATAAGGTTATAGAAGTGAATTTTGAATCATGATAACGACAGAAACTATGGAAACTATAAACACATCACCGGCAGTAATAAACAACCTGAATCAATTGTTGATTGACTACCAGGTGCACTACCAGAATTTGAGACTGTTTCATTGGAATGTGAAAGGTCCTTTCTTCTTTATGCTGCACGAAAAGTTTGAAGAACTATATCTGGAAGCAGCTGAGCGAATTGATGAGGTGGCAGAACGGATTCTGGCCCTTGACGGAACCCCAAAAGGCTCTCTGGCCAGCATTACTGAGCGGGCGACAATTTCCTCGTCAGAAGACATTGCAGACGCCAATGACATGGTAAAGGCTATTTTGGAAGCAAACAGCATCCTGGTCAAAAACCTTACCGCTGTTTTGTCCAGTGCCGCTGAGGCAGACGATGAAGGTACACTCGATATTTTTACCGGTTATATCCGTGAAATAGAGAAACAAAACTGGATGCTGAAAGCGTTCTTAAAGTAGAGAATCCAGTAATTAGTACTACGTTAAAATTAAAACCAGAGTCATATGAATTTTCATACACGTAAATGGGTAAAACCCGAAGATTTAAACCCAAATGGAACCCTCTTTGGAGGGCGTTTGCTGGAGTGGATAGATGAGGAAGCGGCTCTGTATACCATTGTTCAGTTAGAGAACAGGCACATTGTTACGAAGTTCATGTCCGAAATCAACTTTATCAATGCCCCGGTTCAGGGCGATATTATTGAAATGGGTATAGAAGCCATTGAATTCGGTAGAACTTCTATGACGATGTGCTGCCAGGTAAGGAATAAGCTGACCCATCAGGATATACTCACCATTGATAGAATTGTAATGGTCAACCTGGGAGCGGATGGAAAGCCCAATCCGCATGGGAAGACTAAAATAGAATATGTAAAAGATCGTCTTGGCGATTGAGAATTGGTTGGTTGATTATGAACAGGAAGGGCCTCTTTAAAGGAGGCCTTTTTTTATGCAAAATCTAAATACACTTGTCAGGAGGCTATGTCTATAAATCAAGTCCAGCAAACGCTTGGTCTGAAAAAATTGGAGTCATTAGCACATTGGGCTTTATTGATAAGATGAAAAGCTTAACCGTGAGTCTGTTGTTGCTGGTTGCCATATCCACTTTGAATTGCCAGGGGAGTGGCTCTTCGTCCAATAAAGTGGACAGACTCCTGCAAATGAGGCAAAAGCATGGATGGCCTACAGCGTCTTCCGGTCTGAATATCTATGCGATGGCCGATTGCTCCGGACCATCTTCTGTCTTTCAAACTCTGGTCATATCCGGTTCAACAGAGACGCGATTTGAGCAAAAATCCGGGTCCCGACATATCCTAGGAGTCAATCGACCGGACTCTGCATGGATGCATGATTTTGCAGGAGATACCACTGTGGCCGTAGACGATGCTACGATTTGTTTCCTTATCAATCACGAACTACATGCCATTGCTTTTTATCCCGAAAAAAGATACGGTCAGTGGGCTGAAGAGAAAGATACCATTTACTATAGCGAGGGGGCCAAAATGCTGACCTTTCTGGACATCAAAGGTGGTCGTGTAAAAATCTTTTATGAGGAGGAATCATGGAGGCCACTCGGATTTAGTATCGAAAATCACCTGGGTAGAGGGGCTAAGCAGGTAGATGTGCTTTTCGAAAACTGGCAGGAATGGGAGGGAAGGCAAGTATTCACAGAAGCCCGGTTTCTGCAGGGTGAGGACGTATATCGTTACAAATTTACCGAGATCAGCTTTGGTGAGTTGTCCGATGATGCATTTAATGAAAGCAAACCCATCATACTGCCCTGACGAGGTTCAGTCTTATGAGCCGAATTTCTCCTGATAGTCGCTGATACTCTGCTTAAGTATGGCCTCTGCCGTAGCTTTATCCTGAAACTTCTCCACCCTTACCTCTTTAGCTTCCAGCTTTTTATAATCTTCGAAGAAATTGCGAAGCTCATTAAAGAAGTGCTCAGGTAGCTCCTCAATGCTGTTAATGTGGTTGACAGCCTGATCGTTTTGAGCCACGGCAATAATTTTGTCATCAAGTTCCCCCTGATCGAGCATGCGCATTACGCCTATCACCCTGGCCTCTACCAGGCACATAGGTACAATGGCAATTTGCGACAATACCAGAATGTCCAGCGGGTCATTGTCGTCACAATAGGTTTGTGGAATAAAGCCATAGTTGGCTGGGTAATACATAGACGAGTAGATTACCCTGTCCATTTTCAGCAATCCCGACTCTTTGTCTAACTCGTATTTGGCCCGGGTATTTTTTGGTATCTCAATGATGGCATTTACAAGTTCTGGTACCTGATCCCCGGGTGACACGGAGTGCCAGGGGTTAAATGTTTCTGAAGACATCTTTTTGTGAATTGTTTTAACTCTTCAAAGCTAAGCATCACCGTCTGAATCAGGCATAAAAACCTCGTTTAATCTACGAGATTGAGCTTGTTTTTCGCGAGTGTTTTCCCAATTGATTTCCGGTCCTTTAACACCGTTTCATAAATCCAGGTGTAGTGGTTCGTATCCCGCATTACTTTTTCAGCCCGCTCTTCTCCTACCAGATCTACCATACTCTTAAACTCCAGATAACAAACGATCAGGTGCAGGTAGGTAGAGTATTCATCTTTGGCACCTTCGCGATTGCCAAAAGGTACATTCTTATATTTCTTTTTGAATTCAGCAATGGCTTTTTGCTCTGAACTTTTGTTTTCATCTACATACCAGTGAATCTGCTCATGTAAAAATGTGCTTAGCAATTCATCTTGAGATTGTGGTTTGGTGTTTAGTGTAAGTACGGGATGGCTGTGTGGAATGGCAAAGGCTTCAATGATGATTTTGTCTGTAAATACCCATTTGGTAAGATCATACTTATTCAATATTTCCTGCACTTTGGGGATCACCTCCTTTTCACGGTCGGTACCTTTTTTAGTTGAGAAGGTTATTTCAGGGCTTTGAGCCATGGTCTGTAAGAGGGTGAGGGTAAAAAGAAGAGTGAATAAATAGCGCATGTCTTTTCGTTTGAAGCAAATCTAAAGAGTAACCCAAACCAAGTATAGGAAAAAACGGAACTACCTGGCTTTTCAGCCAAATAATCTTTCCGGGCTTTGGCCGCACATTTTCTGATACTCGGCTATCATATGAGATTGGTCATAGTAGCCACTGTCATGAGCAATGGAGGTCCATTCCCTGGAATGATTACTTAGAATCAGAGAGCGGGTGAAACGCTCTATCTGAAGCATCGACTTCGGACTGTGCCCTATATGCTTTCTGCTAAGCTCTCTGAGGTGCCTGTCTGTTACTCCCAGAGAATCCGAGATCTCCGATACGCGGAGCTGAGATGAAAGTCCAATGCTCGTAAAATGACTGATGATAGGGTTGATCGCTTCAGTAGATCTGATACCTGAGAGTAGGGCCATTTCCAGAATCCTGATGAACTCCGCGAGATCGGTAGTCTGACCAGCAGCCGTCAATCTTTCAATAAGGATCTGGTCACACCAGTGGAAGATTTCACCGGCATCTGTAGACTGGTCACATAAATCAGCCATAGGCACAGAACATAGGGGAGCAATAGCACCGGGCCTGAAGGAAACCATAAAAGTGAAGTATCGATTTTTTCGGTTAATTATCAGGTGACGAGAGCGGGGACCAATTAACCTTAAGGATGGAATCAGGACTCCCTTTCTTTTGACAAGATAAAAAATGAGGTAGGCTGAGTTGTCAGGTAAGATGTACCAGGCCCCGTTTTGATCACAAGCCCATTCTTGCCTGAGAACACAATAGTTTTTGACAAATGTACTGAGAGCTGGCTGGGGTTTAAATACTTGTCGGAACATCGGTGATTGCCAGTTGCCCAACTCATGCATAATCAGGTCATATTCCATATACCCCTCTACGTAAAGGACTATCGTCTGTTGTCGTAGTCTTCCATCATGCTGAAGTAGCTGGCATATCGACTGGCCGAGATGAGCCCTTCCTGATAAGCCGCCTGTACGGCACAAGCCGGCTCGTTTGTATGACTGCAGTTATGAAACTTACAGGCACCGATCAACTCGCGCATTTCAGGGAAATAATGGCTGATTTCAGCCGGTTCCATATCTACGAGGCCTAATTCCTTGATCCCCGGGGTATCAATGACCCAGCTTTCACTATCGATGGCAAAAAGCTCCGCGAAGGTAGTGGTATGGGTACCCTTATTGGCAAAGGTCGATACTTCACCGGTTTTGAGGTCCAAGTCAGGAATCAGTCGGTTGAGCAGAGAGGATTTGCCTACCCCAGAATGACCGGAGATAAGAGATGTTTTACCTTTCAGCAGTGCATGAATGGTATCGAGGTTATCGTCTTCCAGCACCGAGATCAGGGCTGTTTTATAGCCCAGACTTTCATAAAGTTCTTGCAGCTCAGCGGCATATTCAAAGCCATCTTCCTCCAGTATATCAGCCTTGTTAAACAGAATGACTGAAGGAATCCTGAATGACTCGGCAGAAACGAGAAACCGATCAATAAAGCCCAGCGAGGTTTTGGGAAAGGCCAGAGTGGCTACCAAAACCGTCTGATCGAGGTTGGATGCAAGAATATGCGAGAAACCCGATTTTCTGGTAGACTGTCGTATGATGTAATTTTCGCGAGGTAAAATATCTGAAATCACGGCAGTATTATCTCCCTTGGCCTCTTTGTCTAATAAGACCCAGTCACCGACAGCGATGGGGTTATTGGTTTTTAGGCCGTCCTGTTTGAATTTTCCTCTAAGCCTGCTTTTTACTACCTCACCATCCTCGGTTTGCACGGCATACCAGGACCCGGTCGATTTGATCACTCTACCCTTCATAACTGGCGTTCAAATAAGTCATTATTTTGGTAGTGGCTCCGGTGCTTGCCTGAATATATTGACGACAAATGGCTGAAGCCTCATTTCTGAACGTATCATCGGTGGAAAGACGCGCATAAATATCAGCAAGCTCTGCCTGGGATGAAATGCTGAAGGCGCCTCCCATTCCGGCCAGTTCCAACGATTCGGGGAATTTATCCAGTCCCTTGTTTCCGAAAACCACCGGCAAACCAAAAGTTACAGCCTCGAGAATGTTATGCAGGCCATCGCCAAAGGCTCCCCCTATGTAGGCAAAATCACCATATTGATAAACTGAAGAAAGCATGCCAATGGTATCTATAATCAGTACATCGGCCTCAATGATGGTTTGTTCATCATCTTGGGTGATACAAGCCAGTTTTCTGGTCAGGCCTTTTCTCAGACCTGTGATACTTTGCTCATGTACTTCATGTGGAGCTATAATGAATTTTGTGTCGCTCTTGTCCTCGTTAATAACCTTGTTCAGGTATTGCATGTCTGACTCCCAGCTACTACCAACTACCATGATACCGGAGTTGCCCTTAAAGGCCTCGATCAATGGATATTTGTCAGGGTTGTCCAGCGTTTTGATCACGCGATCAAAGCGGGTATCCCCTGAAATGGAAGCTGACGCTATGTCTATGTTTTGAAGCAGCTTGAGAGACTGGTGGTTTTGCACGAAAATATGATCGAAAAAGCGGAGCATTCTTCTATGAAGAGCCCCATGTCTTTTAAAGAAGATATGGTCGGGAGTAAAAACTGCCGAAATGCAATAGAGGGGCACTGTTCTTTGGGATGCCTGATTGAGGTAGTGATACCAAAACTCGTATTTAATAAAGAAAACAACAGAAGGCTTAACTGTGTCAAGCAAGCGTTTTGCATTTGCCGGAGTATCTAACGGTAAATATGTGATGAGGTCTCCGATTTTATCATTTTTGCGTAGCTCATACCCGGATGGAGAAAAGAAGGTGATAAAAATGATATGCTCAGGATAGCTCTTTTTGAAAGCTTCAATTACAGGCCTGCCTTGCTCAAATTCACCCAGAGAAGCCGCATGAAACCAGGCAACAGGTCTTTGGTTATTGGTAAAGTAATTTTCCCAGGTTTGGAAAATACCCTGGCGACCATTTATGAACTTGCCTGCTTTAGGGTTAAAAAGTGCTGCTAGCCGGATGATCAGTCCATAGGCGGCAATGAAAAAGTTATAAGCGAATAAGGCCATTCGGTACAAAAATAAAAAACCCTGGCTTCCGATAGCTACCGAAATGCCAGGGCTTTTTTTGATTAGAATTTCTCTTAGTGATTCGCGAGGTAATCAGCCACACCTGCTTTGGTAGCCTGCATCGCATCTTTACCTTCTTCCCAGTTGGCAGGGCATACTTCACCATACTTCTCAACATGCTGAAGGGCGTCTACCAGTCTGATCATCTCATCAATGTTTCTACCAAGTGGCAGGTCATTGATTGTTTCTTGTCTTACTGTACCCTCTTTATCAATCAGGAAAGTACCGCGGTAAGCAATTGGTGCTCCTTCGAAAATGAGATCACCGACTTCATTGTAATTCCAGTCTCCGGCTAATACACCAAAGTTAGAAGCAATAGTTTTTGCTGTGTCTGCTACCAATGGGTAAGTTACACCTTCAATGCCGCCCTGATCTTTGGCTGTCATCAACCAGGCCAGGTGCGTTTCTTCAGTATCTGTAGAAGCGCCAACTACGGCTACACCTCTTTTTTCAAATTCAGCCAATTTTTCCTGGAAAGCCAGAATTTCCGTAGGACAAACGAATGTGAAATCTTTAGGGTAGAAGAAGAATACAACATCTTTTTTACCTAAGTATTGATCAAGAGAGAATCCTTCCACAATTTCTTCTCCGTTAATAACTGCAGGTGCGCTGAATGCAGGCGCTTTTCTTCCAACTAATGACATTTTTTAAATTTATTTTGAGTGTTAATTAATGAATTTTGATATTTTTTTTCTCGTCTATTTTCTCTCCCTGAATGTGTAGAGAGAATTTTCGAATGTCGAGATTTTCAATTTTTTTTCGCTTCAAAAACTCCAGAACCAAATCGTTTAATTCCTCATCTTCAAAGTCTAAAATTTCATTGGTGTTCACACAATGAATATGGTTGTGGTTTCCCAGACGCCCATCATAGCGCTTTAGGCCATTTTTAGCCAAAACGGTCTGAATTAAGTCTTTTTCTACAAAAATGTCCAGGGTATTGTAAACAGTGCCAAGCGAAATGCTGGGGTTATTTACCCTTACTTTTTCGTATACAGCTTCGGGAGATGGGTGGTTTTTTGACTGCTGAACAGCAGCCAAAATCACCATGCGTTGCTGCGTGGCTTTAAGGCCAACTTCTGTTAGCTTTTGTTTGGCAAATTCAAGAGTATTCATTCCTTGTTAGGAAAAATTCTTATTTAATAATTGTTACAAATTTAAAATGAGGTAGGGTATTTGCCAAGCCGATTGTATAAAAAAGTGGACGGGTATGACTGTTTTTTTTGGGAGGGTCCTGATGAGAATGGCAAATGTACCCACATTTATTATTAACTTTAACAGATTCCTCAAAAAACGATCTTATGAAAAAGTGTTTTTCACTATTGCTACTCTTGATTTTTGCCATGGCATGCGAAGATGGTGTGGTTATCACAGTTCCTGCTTCGAGTAGCTATTCAGTTACGATGCCGAGTTCTGTGATCAATGCGGAACCTGACAATCTTTTTTCTGGAAGTAGAGAGGTTGATATTACTCAGTTTTTTACTGAGGACTCAGAACAGATTGAAAGCATTAAACTGGACAAACTCACCTATGAGGTATCAGATTATGTCAATACAAGTGGTAATCTTGTTTTGATGGATCTTACTATTCAAACGAGCTTGAACGGTACTACAACCGATATTCTTACCATTTTCGGGCTGGTTGTAGAAAATTCAGGTGAGGTAATCGCCTTTGAGGATGGCAACCCTGCATCTGCCCTGAGTGCAGCACAAGTAGCTAGTCTGGAATCTATCATGGACAACCTGCAGCCCTTCGAGCTTATTATCAAGGCCGACTTCACAGATGATGTAGATGGTGATTTTACAGTGAAGGTAGCCTGGGACATAACAGCCTCGGTTTCGCAAGATACTGGGGGGTGATAGAGATATCTGTTAAAATACGAAATTAGAAAAGGGGCATTTTGCCCCTTCTTTGTTTTCAGGAATTTGTAATTGATAGGCAGCTTTTAGTATTTTCATGCAACAATTCGAATTGTATGAAACGCCTTTTTGCTCTGTTTGGAACCCTGCTGCTTACGGTGATGGCCTGTAGTGAGGATGAGGGTTTTCAGTCAGGAGTGACAAAGGTAGTTGAAGTAAACTTTGAAATTGATACCAATAGTATTCTGGAGAATAATGGTGTTATCGATGTTGTCAAGAATCATGATATCATAGTTAATGATTTTTCGGAGTATATCGGAAACATCAACGATATTGTGATCCATAGTGTCGATGTGAGAATAACGAAGGTAAATGAGACGCCTGCTTTTACCCAGTCATTTTTTTCCCTACTGGATCTGGATCTGCGAAATCTTGTGAGTCAGAATGAGAGCCTGGATTTTTTTGCTTTAGAGAATATTCCGTTTGCGAACTCACAGAGTTTAGTTTTATACAAAGAAGATAGTACTCAAGCTCCGGAGATTGAAAGTGCTGTTGATTTTATCAGGGATCAGCTATTGCTCAATGAAACATTAATCTGGGAGATTACGGGAGAGCTGGAAGGTGCTCCGGCCGCTAGTCAGTTTGTGGTGAAACTATCCATAGACCTTACCGCCACCGTTCAGTTGCGTTAAAGCTTTTGAGCAGTTGAGGTGTGAATTGCTTTTTAATGCCTTCAAGAAGTAGTTTTCCTTTTATTTGATCGTTATATAAAAAATGCTTTTTAACTTGGGGTAGGAACGCAGATTCTTTTGTCAAGGCTTTGGTCTGATTTTTCCACGTTCCCGTCTCAACTACCATTCCGGGTTTTATTACTTGGGTCAGTCTTTAATTTGTCTGACTTTTTCATGTATTTTTACTATTGCAATCCAAACACTATTTATGATGCGTAAAACTTACTTATTTACCTTGATACTCGCGGTCGTCTTATGGGGCTGTGGAGAGGCCGGTGTGGAGTCTGATATTTCCAAGACTTCCGAAATTGATTTTAACATTGATGCTTCTACGCTTAACACAGCTCTGGGAAGTACGGTTGGGCAGTCTTTTGATTTTGCCGATCAGGAATTTGCCAGCTACATTTCGGATGCCGAAAAATTTACTTTAAACAGGCTTGAATTCGAAATCACAGGATTGACGGGTGCTCCTGCCACTACACTTGACATGGAGATTCGTATTGATTTCAATAACAACACTGCCTCTCAGACCGATGGTGATCCTTTGCTTTCAGTGGCTAATGTGCCGGTGGCTAACACTACCAGTCCTGTGCTGCTTTTTAGTACCGATGCAAGCAATCCGGGTATTGCTAATACCGTTGTGGTATCTGCGCTGGAGGCGGCAATTCTCAATCGCAGTACTGTAGAACTCGAGATTACCTCTTCTAAGACTGGAGCAGATTTGACAGAAAACTTTAAGATCAATTTACTTTTTGACCTGACTGCCAGAGTGCAACTAGACTAAACTTATCAGAACAAGAACTTATGAAATCACTTTTTAAGATAACCCTTGCCACTTGCCTTATGGCTGTGATGGCAAACCGGTCATACGCTCAGATAGATTTTGATACCTTTTTGGAGGCTGGGATAGAAGATGCCAATACATTGCTGGAGTCATACATGGAGCCTGCATTTGTAGGGTTTGGAATAGGCATGAATAGTGGTTGGTATAATACGGCCAAGCCACACAAGTTTCTCGGCTTTGACTTGAATGTTTCTATTAGCGCAGCCAAAGTACCGGACAGCAAACAATTTTTTACTTTCAGGGATTCCGACTATAGCAATGTGCGACTGTCGAACCCAAGTGATAACAGGTTGCCAACACTCTTTGGTCCGAACCTGGGAGCCGATGATTTACCAGAACTGACATTTCTTGATCCGGGAAGTGGGCAGGAGCTGGTTAGAATTACCGGACCTACTGGTTTAGGAATCGATGAAGACTTGCCTATCAATGCGGTACCGGTTCCTATGATTCAGCTTGGCGTGGGCCTTTTTAAAGGTACGGAAGTAAAACTGAGATACATTCCTGAGCAGAACTTCGATGACAATGGTGAAGAGCAGGGAAGTGTAAAACTGTTTGGTATTGGGGTAATGCATGATATTAAGAGCTTGTTACCAGCTGATAAGTTGTTGCCGTTTGATTTGTCACTTTTCGTTGGCTACACCAGTCTGACTTCTAATGTATATGTCGATGCGGCTGCTGATCAGTTTGCCGAGTTTGATGCATCTGCCATTACGGCTCAGGTAGTCGCTTCGAAGAAACTGGCTATTTTTACTGCTTTTGCAGGAGTTGGTTATGCCAAGTCAGATATTGATTTTGGTCTGAAAGGTAACTATACCACAGAGACAACTACCTACACTGATCCGGTGAATTTTAACTTCAGCAATAGTGGCCTGCGTGCCAATGTGGGTTTCAGACTCCGTCTATTGATTTTTAATATATCAGGAGAGTACGCAATTCAGGAGTACAATACTTACACCTTAGGCTTTGGAGTAGGTTTCAGGTAGACTCCAATCTGAAAGAAATCAAAAAGGGACGCCACCGATGGCATCCCTTTTTTTGTGTTTTCATTGTCAAATCCTTAAAAGTCTCACTGAGTTATTTTCCTTTGAAGTCTGGTCTTCTTTTTTCAATAAAGGCGTTCATGCCTTCCTTCTGGTCTTCAGCGGAAAAGAGCATATAAAAGTTTTTGCGCTCAAAATGGAGCCCCTCTTCCAATGGTACCTCAAATGATCGCTTTACGGCTTCTTTGGCCATTTGGACTGCGATTGGTGACATGCTGGCAATTTCTTTGGCCAGCTTTACGGTCTCCTGCATGTACAGCTCTATCGGTACCACTTTGTTGACCAGGCCATAGCCGAGCGCTTCTTCCGCGCCAATGAATTTTCCGGTCAGTACCAGTTCCATGGCTTTCGCCTTACCCAGGGCTTTGGTAAGTCTTTGTGTACCCCCGGCTCCGGGCATTACGCCAATTTTTATCTCAGGCTGACCGAATTGTGCGGTTTCTGAGGCCACAATCATATCACAGGTCATGGCAAATTCACAACCTCCTCCCAGGGCAAAACCTGATACTGCCGCGATAATGGGCTTGCGTGTTTTGTTTATCTGATCCCAGGTACTGAACTGATCTACTTTCCACATGTCGATGGTGCCCTTTCCGGCCATTTGCTTAATATCGGCTCCGGCTGCGAATGCACGCTCATTTCCGGTAATGATGATCACGCGGACCTCATCGTCCTGATCGAGTTCCTTCAGTGCGTCACGGACTTCTCCCATCAGCTGCAGGTTCAGGGCATTTAACTCTTTAGGCCTGTTAAGCTGAATGAGGGCGATGTGTTGTTCGTATGCTTTGGTTACTTTAATGAATTCCATAGGTTTGATATTTCTGCATCAAGTTGATAAAATGCAGCGGAAAGTTAAAAGAGATTTATACAGCAATGAGTAAAATAGGTGTCCTTTTTGTGTGTTTAGGGAATATCTGCCGATCTCCTCTGGCAGAAGGCATTTTTCGTGATAAGGTAAGAGCTGCCGGATTGGAAGATCGGTTTGAGATAGATTCCTGTGGTACATCGGCTTTTCATATTGGTGAGCAGCCAGATCCTCGTTCAAGAGCGAATGCTGAAGCAAATGGGGTCTACCTTGATCATCAGGCCCGCCAGTTTGTCGGAGCTGATTTTTCTGATTTCGACTATATACTTCCTATGGATAGCAGCAACTACAGGAACGTAATGAGGCTTGAACCGGTCAATGCTCATGGGAAAATTGTGTTGATGAGGGAGTTTGACGACATGGCAAAGGGAGCAGATGTGCCAGATCCCTACTATGGAGGCGAGCGTGGCTTTCAGAATGTTTTCGATATTCTGGATCGTTCTACCGAGGCCTTGCTAAAGACTATCAGAACCGAAAAGGGTGTTTGATGTCACAGGAGAGAGCCTTCTTTGAGCTTGCCCTGAAAGAGGTGCTGGGCAACGGGATTTCCGTGGAGGGGGTGCGTATGCAGGGTGGGGGGGGAATCAATCCTGCCGATAAAATAAGTAAGGCCAGTGGAGATTTTTTCCTCCAATGGAATGATTCCAGCTTAATTGATATGTTTGAAACCAAGGCGAAGGGATTGCAAAGGCTCAAAACAAGCAAGACAATCAGGAAACCAAAAGCATAAGGAACACGAAAGGATGAAGGGAAAACGTACTTCACTGACATGAGAAGTAGTTGAGGTGGGTGAAGAAGGGGA
>JAAWWF010000070.1 GCA_021404565.1 Roseivirga sp.
TTTTTTGATTTTTTTTTTTAGAGGCGCTTTGAGGCCTTTTTCCATTCTGGTTCTAAAGGAGGTTTTGTGACAAATTGGCCTTTCAGTTTGACAAATCACCCACAAATGACAGTCCTGTCTGTGACAAAGTGCCCTTAACCCTGTGACAAATTGCCCTCAGAAGAAGCTGTTTTTTCACAAAGTTATCCCTGCTTATTGACTCTTTTTTATTTAGTGTGACAATCTAAAAACTTGTCACACTTCACATGGATCTGTCATGGCGGAAACAGCGGTTATCAATCACAAGAAACGTAAAAATAGCCCGCGAATCGTCCAGTCAAACGACCTCACTGAGGCGGCATATAGTCTCTCCCGGGATCAAAAACGTATGCTGTATCTGTTCGTTGACCAGATCAGAAAATCTGATGGCACCCTACAGGAACATGACGGTATCTGCGAGATCCATGTTGCTAAATATGCTGAAATATTCGGATTGACCTCTGCGGAAGCCAGTAAGGATATACGGCAGGCATTGAAGAGTTTCGCGGGGAAGGAAGTGGTTTTTTATCGCCCTGAAGAGGATGCCGGCGATGAAAAAGGCTATGAATCTTTTCCTTGGTTTATCAAACGTGCGCACAGTCCATCCAGAGGGCTTTACAGTGTACATATCAACCCATATCTCATTCCCTTCTTTATCGGGTTACAGAACCGGTTTACGCAGTTTCGGCTTAGTGAAACAAAAGAAATCACCAATCCGTATGCCATGCGTTTATACGAATCCCTGTGTCAGTATCGTAAGCCGGATGGCTCAGGCATCGTCTCTCTGAAAATCGACTGGATCATAGAGCGTTACCAGCTGCCTCAAAGTTACCAGCGTATGCCTGACTTCCGCCGCCGCTTCCTGCAGGTCTGTGTTAATGAGATCAACAGCAGAACTCCAATGCGCCTCTCATACATTGAGAAAAAGAAAGGCCGCCAGACGACTCATATCGTATTTTCCTTCCGCGATATCACTTCCATGACGACAGGATAGTCTGAGGGTTATCTGTCACAGATTTGAGGGTGGTTCGTCACATTTGTTCTGACCCACTGAGGGTAATTTGTCACCTTCCGGGTTTCCGTTGGAAGGGCAACAGTTTGTTTGTGGGCTTGTGCTGAGTTTACAGATTTTATGGTGGTTTGTCCCATTTGTTCTGACCTACTGAGTGTTATTTGCCCCAGTTTTGCTGTTTCCTTCAGCCTGCATGGTTTTTCTCATACTTTTTGAACTGTAATTTTTAAGGAAGCCAAATTTGAGGGCAGTTTGTCACAGTTGATTTCCTTCTCTTTCCCTTCGTCATGTGACTTGATATCGGGGGTTAGTTCGTCATCATTGATGAGGGTTGATTATCACAGTTTATTACTCTGAATTGGCTATCCGCGTGTGTACCTCTACCTGGAGTTTTTCCCACGGTGGATATTTCTTCTTGCGCTGAGCGTAAGAGCTATCTGACAGAACAGTTCTTCTTTGCTTCCTCGCCAGTTCGCTCGCTATGCTCGGTTACACGGCTGCGGCGAGCGCTAGTGATAATAAGTGACTGAGGTATGTGCTCTTCTTATCTCCTTTTGTAGTGTTGCTCTTATTTTAACAAACTTTCCGGGTTTTTGATGACTTTGCGATTTTGTTATGGCTTTCACGTAAATTGCAAGGTTTATTAAAAAAACCTTACAAACAATCCCCGAATCAACAGAGATTTATAATAAAATCTT
>JAAWWF010000016.1 GCA_021404565.1 Roseivirga sp.
GTGCAGAACTTGCTAAGTTGAGGGTATTTGAGCGGTCGTACGAACTGCTCAAACTCTGATATGATTTCTTTACGATCGTTTACCAATACGGCTCCGAACTCTATGGTTACATTAAGGCTTTGATCCCTGCCTTCCCAGCAGGTAGACCTCAAAATCAAATATTATATAATTCATTATTGTTATTCTTTATAACGCTCCTTTATTCGTCTGACCGATTGAGTGATCGGACGATTGAGGGTTGCCCTAATCGGCCACCTGGAGGGCTCAAACTAAACTCCAGGCCATCTCAGGGCTACTGTGTAAAACGCTGATGAAGATTGATTGGCTGTTAAAAACAGGAAGCCTATTCGTCTGACCACACTACGTGCCAGCCGATGGAGAGCATCGAAAAAATAACTTATGCGAATTCCTCGCCCTTGCTTTTCGCATCATTCAGAAATTCTCTGAACTTCTTCTCCGCGTCTTTTTTGCAAATGAGCACTACATTGTCTGACTTAGTTATAAGGTATCCATCTAAATCCTGCGCCACTATAAGTGTATCATCAGGGCCTTTTATAAAGCAGTTTTGGGTATCATAAAGGAGGGCATTCCCATCAATTACATTGTTCTGTTCGTCTTTGTCCCGGATCTCGTGAAGCGAATCCCAGCTCCCAAGATCAGACCAGTCAAAACGCCCTTTCACCATGTGCACATTACTGGCTTTTTCCATCACACCATAGTCTATGGAAATGCTCTTACACTGAGTGTAAGCTTTGTCGATAAACTCCTGCTCAGAGTCCTTATAATAATGCTCTTTGCCCTCATCAAAGATGACAGCCGTATCTTCAAGGTGTTGATAAAAGGCTTTGGTGATGCTGTCCACCGACCAGACAAAAATGCCGGCATTCCATACAAAATCTCCACTATCCAAAAACTTCTGCGCCAATTCAAGTTCAGGTTTCTCGGTAAAGGTTTTCACCTTCTTCACATCATCTGTACTCTGGTGATATTGAATATAGCCGTAACCTGTCTCAGGTCTTGTAGGTACAATGCCCAGCGTTATCAGCTTATCAGATTCCTTTGCCGCATTAATGGCGGTTGTCAGGTTTTCTTCGAAGATATTTTCTTTAAAAACGATATGGTCTGAGGGGGCGACAATCATAACCGCTTCAGGGTCTTTTTCCCTGATCTTAAAAGCCGGATAAGCTACCGCAGGTGCTGTGTTTCTACCGATAGGTTCCAGCAAAACCTGATCATCCGACAGATCTGGCAGCTGTTCTTTTACCAGCGCTCTATAAGACTTATTGGTAATGACATAGATATTTTCGGTTGGGCATAGTCCCAGAAACCTGTCAAAGGTCATCTGAAGCAGAGAGCGTCCGGTACCCAAAACGTCTAAAAATTGTTTGGGCTTTTCTGCCCGGCTATATGGCCAGAATCTACTTCCGATTCCCCCTGCCATAATCACCACGTAATTATGATTCATTATACTATTCCTTCATTTATCAGATCGCTGATATGGATAAAACCGGCCACCTGGCCATCATCCTCCACGATCAATTGGTTGATATCAAACTCACGCATCACATTTAATGCGCGAATGGCATACTCACCCTTTTTAATGGTCTTGGGTGATTTGGTCATAACCTCACCTACCGTGAGATTATCAAATGTAGAATGCTTCTCCAGCATCCTCCTAAGGTCTCCATCCGTAAAAATCCCGGTCAAATGTCCGGCATCATTGACAACTGCAGCAGCTCCGAGCCTCTTTTTCGAAATTACTAAAATGGTAGATTTAACCAAGTCACTTTCCCTGACAATCGGCAGCTCATTTTTGGGATAAATATCATCCACTGTCAGGTACAATTGTTTGCCCAACGAACCTCCCGGATGGTAACGGGCAAAATCCTCACTGGTAAAACCCTTAGCCTGCAACAGACTAACAGCAAGGGCATCCCCCAGTGCCAGATGCACTGTTGTGCTGGTAGTAGGAGCCAGATTGTTCGGATCGGCCTCCCCATCAATGGTGGCATTCAAAATATATTCCGATCGCTTACCCAGAAACGAATTCACATTACTAACCAGCCCTATGAGTTTCGCCCCGGTTCTTTTGATCAGGGGCACCAATACCTTAATCTCTTCGGTATTTCCGCTTTTAGAAATGCAAATCACCACATCATCCGGCTGAATCATTCCCAAATCACCATGAATGGCATCAGCAGCATGCATAAACAGTGCGGGTGTTCCTGTCGAGTTCATGGTGGCAACAATCTTATTCGCCACAATAGCGCTCTTGCCGACTCCCGTCACCACTACCCGGCCCTTCATAGCCAGTATCAGTTCTACGATGGTTTCGAACTCTTCCCCAATAAATTCTGTTATTTTCTCAATAGCCCGTGCTTCCTGGAGCAATGTCTCCCTCGCTATTGTTTGAATATTTTTTACTAATTTCAACTAACAGGGTCTTTGTATGATTCCCGACAAAGATAAGGATTCGGGAAGACCATTTTTAGCAGACAAAAATAATTACAGGAAGTGTGGAGGAAATAAGGAAAAAACTGAAAGAAGTTTTCGGGTACGATAGTTTCAGAGGAAATCAAGAACCCATCATCGAAAATATCATGGCAGGTAACAATACCTTCGTTATCATGCCTACCGGAGCCGGAAAATCCATGTGTTATCAAATGCCGGCTATTCTTCAGGAGGGTACTGCCATTGTCATTTCACCGCTGATCGCTCTGATGAAAAATCAGGTTGACCAAATGAATGCCGTAGGAATAAGTGCCAGTTTTCTTAACTCAACCCTTTCTAAAACAGAAATTAATCGCATCAGAAAAGCCACCCTGGAAGGGAAGGTAAAACTGCTCTATGTAGCCCCGGAATCGCTCACTAAGGAGGAAAATGTGGCCTTTTTGAAAAGTGCCAATATCTCCTTTGCAGCCATTGATGAAGCCCACTGTATTTCAGAATGGGGCCACGATTTCAGACCGGAGTATCGTAAGATCAAAAGCATTATCGATCAGATTAAGCAGATGCCCATCATTGCACTTACAGCCACGGCTACTCCTAAGGTGCAGATGGACATTCAGCGAAACCTTCATATGGAGGCTGCCGATTTGTTCAAGTCTTCCTTCAACCGCGAAAACCTCTATTATGAGGTACGACCTAAAAAGGCTATCAAAAAGCAGCTCATCAAGTTCTTGCGTGAGCATAAAGGCAAATCGGGTATAATCTACTGCCTGAGTCGTAAAAAGGTAGAAGAAATTGCCAAATTCCTGCAGGTCAACGGCCTTTCTGCAGCCCCATATCATGCTGGTTTTGAACCGGCCATCCGCATGAAAAATCAGGATGATTTTCTCAATGAGGAGGTAGATGTAATTGTAGCCACAATCGCCTTTGGTATGGGCATAGACAAACCCGATGTCCGGTTTGTCATTCACTATGATGTACCGAAATCACTGGAAGGCTACTACCAGGAAACGGGGCGTGCCGGGCGTGACGGTCTGGAAGGTAACTGTGTGATGTTCTATAGCTATAGCGACATTCTGAAGCTGGAAAAATTTAACAAAGACAAAACAGTTACAGAAAGAGAAAACGCTAAGGTACTGCTCGATGAGATGACCTACTATGCCGAGTCAGCTATCTGCAGGCGAAAGCAACTACTGCACTACTTCGGTGAAGAATATGATGATTCGGAATGCAAGCTCTCGGGCATGTGCGACAACTGCCGCTACCCACGTGAAGAGTTTGAAGGAAAAGAATATGTAGAAAAGGCCATTAAGTCAGTAAAACAAACCGAACAGCGCTTCGGGCTTGGCCATCTGGTTGGTGTAATTCGCGGATCGCAAAATCAATATGTAAAAAGCTACGGGCATGATAAGCTGGAGGTGTTTGGCAGTGGAAGCGAGCAGGACGAACACTTCTGGAAATCGGTATTGCGACAGACTCTGCTGAATGAATTCATTCTCAAAGATATTGAGAACATTGGTATTTTGAGGATGTCGAAAAAAGGTGAAGCCTTTCTGAAAAACCCGACATCGATCATGCTTACCCGTGACCATGACTTTAGTGATGTAGATACTGATGACGATGCCAGCAACGATACCCCTGCCTCCCCTAATGCCGGTAACAGCTACGACCCCGTGCTCTTTGACCTACTCAAAGCTGAGCGCAAAAAGATAGCCCGGGAAAGAGACCTACCACCTTATGTCATTGTGCAGGACCCTTCTCTGCAGGAAATGGCCACCACCTACCCCACCACGGCAGAGGCCCTGGCAAATGTCAACGGGATAGGTATGGGTAAGGTCAGAAAGTTTGGGAGCAGCTTCCTAAGCCTCATTCAAAAATATGTGGAAGACAATGACATTGACATTGAAGATGTAGTGGTGATCAAGTCTTCCGGTAATAAGTCCAAAAATAAAATCTTCATCATTCAGCAGATCGACCGGAAAATAGACCTGGACGAAATGGCCAGTATAAAAGGCTGGACGATGAGCACCCTGCTGGATGAAATAGAAATGATCTGTTTTTCCGGTACCAAGCTCAACCTTGATTACTTTCTAGAGCAAATCATGGATGAGGACAAAGAAGACGATATCATGGACTACTTCATGAATGCCGATTCTGACAATATTGAGGAGGCCATGGCAGAATTTGATGATGAAGACGTTAGCGAAGAAGACCTGCGTTTGATCCGGATCAAATTCATTTCCGAGCACGCCAACTGATTCTCTAATAAATAACCATAAAGTCGATTTTGCTTCAATTAAGCGGTGTAACCTACTATTGCTTAATCGCGGGATTAATTACCTTTACCCCTTCTGAAAATTTAAGACTACATGAACATTCTTGTTTTAGGGAGTGGCGGCCGTGAACATGCCCTCTCATGGAAAATCGCTCAAAGTGACTCTTGTGAAAAACTCTTTATAGCTCCGGGTAATGCGGGCAGCAGCCAGGTAGGAGAAAATGTAGCTATCAAGGTTACAGATTTTGAAGCCATTGCGGCCTTTGTCAAAGAAAATGAGGTTGCTCTGGTAGTCGTAGGGCCGGAGGATCCCCTGGTAAAAGGGATTCGGGATTACTTTGAGTCCGATGTGGATTTAAAGGATGTGCTGATGGTAGGACCAGGCGCTGCAGGGGCTCAATTAGAGGGCAGCAAAGACTTCTCAAAGCAGTTCATGAACAAGCATGGTATTCCTACTGCCCGGTCAACAACCTTTACAGCCGAGAACCTTGAAGAGGGTTTAAACTATGTTTCCAGTCATCCCGTACCGGTAGTGCTTAAAGCCGATGGCCTGGCAGCCGGCAAAGGAGTAATCATTTCGGAAACCAATGAACATGCGCGGGCAACCCTGAAAGAAATGTTGGTAGATGCCAAATTTGGTGATGCTTCCAGCAGAGTGGTTGTGGAGCAATTTCTGGACGGTATAGAGCTTTCTGTGTTCGTATTGTCTGACGGAGAAAATTACAAAGTGCTGCCTGAAGCTAAAGACTATAAGCGCATAGGAGAACAAGACACTGGTTTGAATACCGGGGGAATGGGAGCTGTTTCGCCCGTACCTTTTGCCGATGCAGATTTCCTTGGAAAAGTAGATGAACGCGTGATCAAGCCCACCATTCAGGGCCTGAAAGCAGACGGCATCGATTACAAGGGCTTCATATTTATAGGCCTCATGAATATGGGAGGCGATCCTTATGTGATCGAGTACAATGTACGCATGGGTGACCCCGAAACACAAGTGGTCATGCCGCGTATCAAGTCAGATGTATTGGAACTATTTGTAGCAGCCGGAAACGGCACACTCGATCAGGTAGACTATGAATTAGACGAGCAGGCTGCCACCACAGTAGTGATGGTAGCAGGCGGTTATCCGGGCAGTTATGCCAAAGGTGCTGCTATTTCAGGTATCGATAGCGTGAACGAGGCAATGGTTTTTCATGCCGGAACCAAAAACAGTGACAGCGGAGAAGTGGTGACCAATGGCGGTCGTATACTGGCTATCACCGGAAAGGGCGATTCGGTAGCAAAAGCCCTCGAAAATTCTTATAATGGCATTGGCAAAATTTCCTGGAAAGACGAATATCATAGAAAAGATATTGGTCAGGACATTTTGAAATTGCTTGATTGATTGGTTTAACCTGATTTATGCAATAGAAATCGTGATGAAGGCGTAAATGGGGAAGAATCAGGAAGTTTAACTTTGAGAACATAGCAGCGCTATGGTGAAAAGACAAACGAAGCTTGCCTGCGGCAGGCAGGCGTAGCGGCTGATTAGAAGCAAGTTACGCACGTAATAGAAAGTCTATTGCATTATTCAGGTTTAACAGCCTTTGAGGCTTTAAATATATAATAGATGAGTTGTAGCTGTGGAGTGGATTCGGCAGGGGCTGTAAAGGGCTGTAACAATAATGGCGGTTGCTCCACAGGTGGATGTAACAAGATGAATGTCTTCGACTGGCTGTCTGGCATGGACATGCCGGTATCAGACAAGTTCGAGATTGTGGAAGTCCGCTTTAAGGGAGGCCGAAAAGAGTTTTTCCGAAACGAATACGGACTGGACCTGGTGACGGGCGAAGCAGTAATTGTGGATGTACCCAGTGGACACCATATGGGCTATGTGTCCATGCAGGGCGAGCTGGTACGGTTGCAGATGCAAAAGAAGAAGGTCGTCAATGATGAGAAAATCAGGAAGATCTACCGCAAAGCCACCATCAAAGATCTTGAGAAATACGATAGTGTAAGAAGGCGTGAAATGCCCACACTTTTTCGTACCAGGCAAATCATACAGGATCAGAAGCTGGGCATGAAGCTCTCTGATATTGAGTACCAGGCCGATAACACAAAAGCTACTTTTTACTACTCTGCCGACCAGCGGGTAGATTTCCGTGAACTGATTAAGATACTCGCTTCTGAGTTCAGGGTGCGTATCGAAATGAAACAGATAAGCCTGAGACAGGAAGCAGGACGACTGGGAGGCATTGGTTCCTGTGGTCGTGAGCTTTGCTGCTCTACCTGGCTGAGTGAATTCAAGAGCGTGGCTACTTCTGCCGCACGCTATCAGAACCTGAGTCTGAACCCGAGCAAGCTTTCCGGTCAGTGCGGCCGCCTGAAATGCTGCCTTAATTATGAGCTGGAAACCTATATGGATGCTCTGGAAGACATTCCCAGTATTAGCAAGCTCAAAACCAAACACGGGGAGGCCAGACTGCAGAAAACCGATATCTTTCGCAAGATCATGTGGTTTGGCTTTCAGGGAGACAATAACTGGCACCCACTTCCAACAGTCCGTGTAAAGGAAATTATAGCACTGAACGAAAAGGGAGAGTTTCCGGAAACACTTACGGAAGACACTATTGAGATTAAATCGCTCACCGGCTCACTGAACAGTGATCTGGAACAGATGGACAAGAAGTTTCAGAGCAAAGGCAAAAAGAAGAAAAAGAGGAGGAACAAAGGCGCTGGCAACCAGCGCGGTGGAAACAATCAGAATTCGGGTAATAATCAGCAGGGAAACCGCAACCGAAAGCAGGACAACAAGCGCAAAGACAATAAACCTAACCCACAAAACAGAGCGCAGGGTGACAATGCGGCCACTGCTGAAAAGGGTACTCGGCAAGGGAATAAACCTAAAAACAGAAACAAAAACCGCAACCGGAACAAGAACAAAAACCGAGGCGGTAATCAGCCCCAAAACTCCGGCCAGGGCGGAGGAAACAATCGCGGACCAAAACCTAACCAGTCGAATCGCGAACAATGAAGTATAGCTATCTGATTATGCTACTAGCCCTTTTTACAGGGTTGGCCTCATGCGACAAGAACAGGGTCTATCAGCAGGTTTACGATTTTGACGATTCCGGCTGGGCGGTAGATACCATTCCCTCCTTTACTTTCGAGATAGCCGACACCGAGCCCAAGAACATCCTGCTCAATCTGCGCTATGGGCTGGATTACAAGGAATATAATATCTACCTGAAATATCATCTCCAGGATAGCTTAGGAAATAAACTTGCTTCAGAACTGATCAGTATAGACCTGTTTGACCCTAAAACAGGCAGGCCCCTGGGAGAAGGCAACAGTATCTATCAAAACCAGCTATCAGTTCTTGAGAACTATCGTTTCTCTCAAACTGGTACCTATAGCTTCAAAATTGCGCAATACACCCGTGAGAATCCGATAATGGAGATTTACTCTGTTGGGATTAGGGTTGAGGAGACAAGGGATTAGGACACCAGGGAATCAGTGGATCAGCAAATCAGGATATTTGCCCATCTATGATTTCTTTATGGCTGTTTGCCTGTTTCAATTGCTCAATCCATTTTTGGTTGAAATCATCTTCCGGCATTTCAGAAATTCGATCTATTACAAAATCTCTCAACTGATTTACGGTAAGTTGTAACTCTGTCTCTTCAAAAATCGATCTGCATTTGTAAACCATGGGCAGAAAGCCAAAAAACCTCCTCCATATGGAAGCAGGCAATACTATATCGACTGCCTTGTAAACTTTCCCGGTACAGTCACAGTAGAATTTCCCTTTGTGATACTCATCAAAGATCTTACGGCCTACATAGATAAATTCATAGAATACCAATTGACCATCAACCCTCTCAGGCTCCCAATTATGATCAGTGATATTCAACAGAGGATACTCCATCACCCCTCCAAAAACCTACCAACCTTTTCCTTCACCTTACCTTTATCCAGCCAGAATCCGCGGCTATGGAAGAAAAGCTGCTTCCACTGTTTTTGTTGAAGCAAGCCAGGCTTGTACACAAAGGTATCTTTGACAGATACCCCATTATAAAACTGGTCGTCATCGGTAAGGATCAGCCCCTGGTAAGCTCCGTTTTGCCGAACAGTAATATCCGCGAAGGGCAGCTCGCCTGAGAAATCAGCATCATATTCACTTCCCAATGCTGAAAGTTTGTTTTTGAGGTACCACTGCTGTCCGAACTCAATGGTTTCGTTGGTGGAAGGCACAAACTTATTTTCTGATACTTCTTTGGCGTACTCAAGATATTTGCGGAGTAGCTTCGGCCCTTCATTTTTAGTTTTCGATACGTCCAGCTGATGGGGCTCCAATGAGGACACTACGATTACCTTTTCCCGGGCGCGAGTGATGGCTACATTCAACCTGTTTTCTCCGCCAGCAAGGTTCAGGCTACCAAACTGCAATACCACTTTGCCTTTTTTATCGGGCGCATAAGCTGTAGAGAAAATGATAATGTCCCGCTCATCGCCTTGCACATTTTCTATATTCTTGACGAAAAGATTCTCCGGTAATGGTTCTGTACATTCATCAAAAAGTTCAGCAATCAGCTGTTGCTGCGAAATATTAAAAGTGACTACCCCGATACTTTTTTCCGGGTGCTGCTCCAACAATTCTTTTACGACCCGTAATACCTGCTCAGCTTCAGGTTGGTTACTTTGTTTTTCCCAGACTCCATCCACTTTCACAAAATCTATTCCGGGAGCACCGTCATTTACTTTATCAAAGTGTGGTAGCAATTGCAACTTGCCCTTATAGAAATGTTGATTTGAGAAATCAATCAGGTCGAGAGACTGACTACGGTAATGCCCCCGTAGGTCTACCTCCATCAGATACTTTTTGGTGAGGTTGAGCAGAGAATCTACCTCCAGGGCCATCTCATCTGTATCCTCTTCTTCCCAGCGTACCCGATACAGGTCATTGGGCTGAAGCTGTTGCATATCCCCTGCTACTACCACTTGCTTACCCCGGTAAATGGCAGGCAGTCCCTTTTCCGCAAAGCACTGGCTGGCCTCGTCAAAAATGACCAGGTCAAAGAGGTTCTCCATGGGAAAGATGGCTGAGACAGATTCCGGAGATGCCATCCAGCAGGGAATAAGGTCGAACAGCTCATCAGAGAAGTGGGTCAACAGTCGCCTTAACGGCCAGATCATTCGTTTTTTGGTAACCTGATGCTGCAAATCCCGATAGGTCACCATGTTATTCAGGCGATTGTACTCTACGGGCTCGTAGGTCTTTTCCCTGGCCTTCTGCAGCAGGATCTCCGTACTGGATTCAGACTTCTCTTCCATGGCCGCCTGCAGATCATTTGCCAGCTGATCGAACTGAAGAGTCGAGACTGACCTCAGAATGGGGTACTTGCTCTCTATATGATCAATCCAGGCCAGGCGCAGACTGTTGTCCAAGATGGATAACAGTTCCTCTTTATCCTCGATTTCGAGCTCTGCCAGCTTCTCCACACAGCTTTGCTCTGCTTCGTTAAATTCACTTTTCAGCTGGTCTTGCTCGCAAATGGAATCAAAGTCTTTTCTGAGTGTGTTTTTCAGCGATTTATGAAAGTCTTCATCCGCCAACAATAAATCAATCTGTCTCGGCAGAATGTATTTGTTCCAGTTTGCACGTTGCTTTGGCAAGTCTTTGAGCGCCTGACGAATGACTTTAATTTTATTTCTGAACTCTTTGGCACTGGTATTCTTTAGTGGAAAATACTCCTTGAAATTGGCAAAGCGGGCAAAGAGCAATTTTGAATGCAGCGCCTGTTCAACCTTCACAAACCACAGCGCAATCACCTCCTCATCCATGCCCTTTGGCAACTCATGTACCCAGGCCGCTTCTTTGAGCTTAGTCATTTGATGCTGCAGGTTCATGCGGTTATCAATGCGGCTTGTCAACGTCCGTAGCCCCACTTTATCATCTCGTAAACCATTGGCCACCAACACACGCGCCAAACGCATTTTCTCTTTAGAAAACCGCCATTTGATAGATTGAACAAAGGTTTTCTTTGCATCAGATCGTTTCTTAAGAATCGTCTGGATCTCTCCCATCTCCGCAGGGGCAATGGTTTTCTCTACTCCTTCGTCAATGAAACATTTTTTGATCAGCGAATGCGTGTTTTGGAGCCAAAGCACATCTGATTCCTGGTTGACACTTTCCACCATTGGTCGGAAATAGCCGAATATTTCCTCAGAGCTGAGTAGCTTAGAAAGCTCCTGGAGCCTATCCAGATTTTCACCCAGTGTACGACAGGCATCATAATCCACCTTTTCCCCGATAATCTCTCCCAAACTTTTGGTCAGATTTCGAGCCACCTTTGGTATTTCGTCTAAATACCCGGTCATCTGTTTAAGGTCGCTCACCTTGAACTGTGAGAAGTTCACCCTTTCGGACCAGGGATGAGATGGATGATCAAAGCGTCCGGCATAGGTGAGATATCGCCCAAGGTTTTTTGTGAAACCATCGATCATATGAAAATCCAGTGCACTGTACTCCTGTGTGAAACTTACAGCCGGTAGCTCAGGATCTGAAGTCAGATACAGCTCTTTGACAGACAGGCCACATTCCGATTCGTCAAACAGAGCCGTTTTGTATTCATCGAGGGTTTCGGTGATGTCGTCTATGTTTCGGCTGGCCTGACGGAAACTCCTGTCAAGCTGTATGGCATCGAGGTTATTATTACTGCGCTTGTATTCACCAAGCCTTTCTATCTGGCTGTCTATCTTGGCGTAGATCTCCTTCCGGTCATTTTTAAAATCATGGACCAGGGCCACAAAGTCGGTGATTTTATGCTTTTGCAGCCGCTCATATACCACATCCAAAGCGGCTCTCTTCTGGCTCACAACCAATACTTTTTTGCCCCGGGCTACATAGTCGGAAATAAGATTGCAGATGAGTTGAGATTTACCCGTGCCGGGAGGCCCTTGTACTACCAGAGAATTGCCCTTTTTTACGGCCTTAATGGCATTTTCCTGAAAGGCATCCAGGCGATAAGGAGTATAGGTTTCCTCCTCTTTTACTTTATCCAGAAAATAACGATAGGCGTCAAAGTTCTCACCTATCTCGTTCTTTTCATTTTGGGCTTTCTCTGCGAAAAAATCTTCCATCGATTCCCACTGAGTTTTTTCAAGCAGAAAATCATAGTCTGGCACCAAATAGGAATCTGCCTGGGGAAAAATGCCTAATACGGCTTGAGGGCTCAAAGAGAGTTGTCCCTGATCAAGCTCCTTTTCCAATTCCAGCCTGGCATGTGCCTGGAATCTCTCCAGCTTATCGGCAAATAGTTCCTGTCCGAACTTAATTTCCAATACACTCTCCCCCAACAGTTCATAGAGGGCGTTACGAAAGACCGTGGCATCTCCATCGAAGTCGTCAAAAGAGTACTCCACCAAATCTTCATCTACCTCCACCCCATTATAATGGGCATAGGCCAGGATCAGGCTCTTGTTAAGACTTATGTTCACATCTCCCCTTGGCACAAGCGACCATGCATTGTTTTCCAGCGATAAGGTGACCGGAAAGAAAAGTAAAGGAGCATTCACCAGCGTACCATCATTGAATTTCCCCCGGACAAAAGGCCAGCCTATAAACAGGTCACGTGCCCCACTTTCATCGAAGATAAAGCGATCTGTTCGTTGGATTTTCCTGAGCCTGCCTGCAAGCCGATTGCTATCAGCATCCCGACTGTCTGTATTCGGAATCAGACTGATTTTAGGCTTTTGGGCCAGTACTTCCTCCATGATTCTGAAGGAGGGCTTCATATCCAGGAAGTCGAAATCATTGAGGTCGATAAACTGATCGGCAACGAGTCGCAGCAAAAGCAAGGAACGGTTATTCCCTGACAGATTCGTCAGCCGCCTTTGGTAAGATTGCAAAATTTGCTGCATAAGGAAATTTAGTAATTAGTATCAACTAATTGGTGCTCTGCTTTGAGTAAAAGTATGCAAACGAGTGACAAGCGGATCAGAGGCCCTGAAGAAACCGACCGTACCTTTCGATAAGGCCACTTTCTGAAAAGAAGAAGCTTATGCCTGACTCTGTCACAATCACCTGAGAGCTCAGGTCTGAAGAGGAATAGGACTCCCTAAAGGGTATGTCGTTTGCTTCAAGTACGGCTATTACCTCCTTATATCGTGCATTCCGATCGATGCCTGCATAGTCAAGCTTTAGCATAAAGGCTTCACAGCCGGGAGAGCTAATCACCTGTATCCCCCTGAGTAATTGTGGTTCTTCTGAGCTGAAATGGAATTCCATCCGGTCATACTGAACAGAGACTGGTGTTTTGTCTTGCTTACTGAGGGGCATGATACATTCTGAAGGCCCCAGGTGACTTACCAGGTCATCCAGCTCCATGCCGAAAGGAATATTCCCGAGCTTACCCTTTCTTAAAAATGTCAATATGTCTTCTTTGACCAACATTAAAATTAACCCGTCAAATTAGCTTTTGGAGAAAGGGGAATCAGGTTCTTTGGCAAATACATTGAAGACAATTTTGTCCATGCGGCCGGGCATCCATTTGTTCAGAAACACTGCCAGCTTTCCCTGACGGGTGAATACGATATCTCTCTTACGTTTTCTAATGGCTTTGATGATACCAAGCGCCACTTCTTCGGCTGTCATCATCTTGCCTTCATCACGGGGAGAGGCTCCTTGCGAGGTACCATCGGCTGTCAAAGCAGCATTGCGAATGTTGGTTCCTGTAAAACCGGGACAGGCTACCAGCACATGTACTCCACGATGCATTACTTCCGTGCGCAGGGCCTCAAAAAAACCATTCATGGCATATTTAGAAGCCGTATAGGCTGTTCTGGCTGGTGTTCCTCTATATCCGTTGATGGATGAGATTCCAACAATAGATCCTTTGGATTCCAGAATATGCGGCAGGCAATATTTTGTAGCGTAAAGGGTACCATTGAAGTTGATATCCATCACCTTTTTAAAAACATCCAGCTGAATTTCTTCCAGCAAAGCACGCATGGAAATACCGGCATTGTTGATCAGAATATCAATACTACCAAAGGCCTTGAGTGTCTCTTTTACCAGCTGCTCATTGTCTTTTTCCACGGCTATATCCAGTCGAAGGCAGAGGTTTTCGACCTTCAGGGCATCCAGTTCCATACCCACTTCATTCAGCCTGGCTTCGTTACGTCCGGTGATCACCACCTTAGCCCCGAGTTTTCCGAATTCTACCGCCAGCGCCTTGCCAATGCCCGATGAACCACCCGTGATAATGACTACTTTGCCTTTCATGGCTGCAAAGTAAGCGAGAAGTTTAAAGTTGAAGGTTTAAAGCCTGAAGTTTTTTTAAACCCTGAACATGAAACTCTAAACTTATCTATCTTCGCGCCACGGCTGAATGCTGCTATAGAATCATTGAGGCACAATTCAAAGAAATAGTGATGGCAAGGAGACAGAACAAATTTGTCAAAAGAGGAGAAGTACTGGAAATCCAGATTGAGGACTATGCTTTCGGTGGAAAAGGGATAGGAAGACTCAACAGTGAGGATGGTCAATTTGTGATTTTTGTGCCCAACACATTACCCGGTCAATATGTAAAAGCACAGGTTAAAAAACTAAGTAAAACCTACGCTGAATGTAAGTTGCTGGAGGTATTAAAGCGCTCGGAAGATGAAGTTGAAATACCCTATCAGGAAATACCTGGTGCTCCTTATATCAAATTGCCCATCGAAAAACAGCATGCCTATAAGAAACAAAGTACCCTTGAACTTTTTAAGCGCATAGGCAAGGTGCAGGATATTGAGTCCCTGTTTGACGAATTTATAAGCTCCCCCGGCACCTTCCACTACCGAAACAAAATGGAATACGCCTTTTCTGCCATTGGCTATAACCATGAGCTCAAAACAGATGTAGATGAATTTACCCTCGGATTTAAAAAACGAGGTACCTGGTGGTGTGGTGATGACCTGAAACAGGACTCAGGTTTGTTTGATAAACAGGTAGAAGACAAGCTGAAGCTGATCAAAGTCTACTGTAAAGACACCGGCCTGGCACCCTGGCATGGGCCGAAAAAGGAGGGTTTTTTCAGGTATTTAGTCGTACGCAAATCCTATAAAACAGATCAGCTATTATTTAACCTGGTTACTACTTCGCATGACCTCTCTGAGTTTGATCTACAGAAGTTCGCGGAATTTCTGGTTTCGCACTTTGGCGATCGCTTGGCAGGGCTTTTACATACTACCAATGATGAAACAGGAGATCGTACCATTGCTACCACCGGGGCAGTAAAGCTGATATACGGAGAGGACAAAATTGTGGAAGAGCTGCTGGATCTTCACTTTGAAATCAGCATCAAGAGCTTTTTCCAAACCAATCCAAAATCTGCCGAGAAGTTATACACTAAGGTGATAGAGTATGCCCTGGAGCGCAAAGAGACCATCGACAACAGCATTGTGCTGGACTTATTCTGTGGTACAGGCACCATTGGACAAATATTGGCTTCTAAAAGTGAAAATGCTCAAATAGTGGGTGTGGATATAGTGGAATCGGCCATTGTCAATGCCCGGAAAAACGCAGAGCGCAATGGTATTGAAGGAGTAAAATTTCACACGGCAGATGTGGGGAAGTTTTTAAAGGAACACCCAAAGTATATCGGTAAAATTGGCACCATCATTTTAGACCCTGCCCGAGCGGGCATAGCTCCGAAAACATTATCCAAGATCATAGACCTGAATGCTCAGCGCATGGTTTACGTTTCCTGCAACCCTGCTACCCAGGCCCGAGACGTTGAGCAGTTGGCCCATGCGGGTTATACTATCAAAAAATTGAGCCTGGTAGATCAGTTTCCACATACGGCTCATATAGAGACGGTAGTACTATTGGAACAGGCAGATATCAATTAAACAAAATACGATGCGGAAGTATATCTGCAGAGGCCATGCAAATGTGGTGATGACAGACTTGGGTTAAAGCCACCAAACACACTCTCAAAGAGGAAAGCTTTTAGCCAACGGTTTTAGCTGGTGAGCTCTTCACAGAAGAATCCATGATCATTTAATTGCTGTCTTACACTCTGCTCCGAATCCATATCATTCACCACAATTCTCAAGACATTGTCGATATCTTCCAGATCAAAAGACCAGTCGCTGATAAACAACATATTACTCAGAACCAGGCCGGCCCGATACACCCTCTCTTTCGTATTAATATTCGTTTTGAAAACCAGGATCTCTGGCCTTAATTCGATGTAATTGATCAGATTTTCCATCATATGTGTACCTTTTTATTTCCTATTGCAGTCTTCACCTGACATCAACCATTCCACTGCTTTTTCCTTAGACAGACAGATGTTACATCGGTCCCAGCTGATGCCTTCCTCCCATGCAAAGGGAGAATGAACCAACACAAGCTTTTTAAACTTCATCAGGCAGGGCTCCATATCTGACATTACATTTCGAAACTTTGCATGAACATCTCCTGAGACGAAGTCATACATTCCCAAATCAATGATCAGGTAGTCATGTTTTTCTGCTGCGACTAACTCGGCTCTTAGCCCTGTCACTTCATCCTTATCTATTGGGTTTTTCAACCTGATTTCCAGCATACTCATTCTTGAAATTCCTGACTGAGCCAGAACCCATCTGCAAATACCAAATTAGGGTTAGTATCTCCTGTATGAGTCCCGGGACCATTTTCCCAGCCACCTAACCAAATCCGTTCATCATGATATTGGATAGTGCGAATCTGATTGTGTCTTTGACCAGGCGTCAACTCAATCTCTCTCTTGACATCACCAAAGGCATCAAGGTGCACCAGAAGCTTGCATGCCGTTCCTGACACGCTATAGCCCAAGGGGTTTTGTGACCACCCTGTCGAGCCGACTACTAGTAATTCGCCAGACTCAGTTTCAGCCAGGTCGTAAATAATCTCAGACTGATTTACATCGAAGCTTTTTCTGAAAGTCGCATTTCCATCATCGGAATTGAATTTTGCCACATAGGCATCCCATTGATAGCCTGACGTACTGGCAGGTTTTGCAGTTCTGCCATAGAGGTAAAAGGAGCCGTTTTCAACTTTAATTCCATAACATTCATCCGGGTCAGCAGTGCCGGCAACCACCGTATATAGTCTTTCTCCTTCAGGACTGATCTTGGTTACCAGTGCGTCTGTTTCAAACCCAGCCGACACAAAGGACTCACCAACGTGGGCAAGGTTTTCACCAAAATGCCGGTTATGATGATAGACGGAAGACCCAAATAAAGCAGGCACCGACACATAGGCATTGCCCCGCTCATCTACATCAACAAATACTATATAAGGATGGGCCAACTGTTCAAAGGTATCGTAGCTTCCACCTGTCATGCCGTAACCGGTAATAGACTGACCGGGCTCAACAAGTGTTGACCATTTTATGTCTAAGTCATCGGTATTTAAAGCGTAAAGCCTGGTAGAGTAATCTTCAGGGCGAATTGCCACCAGTACGGATTTATTATAAACAACGAGCCTGCCCCGGTCATCCGTTGCATATGAATCGTTGTTATGGTTTATCCATATTTTTCTCGTCACCTGATGGCCACCGCTTCTGTTGTGCTTTCTGACTTCAATTCCCTCACGGCCACTGTAAAGGGTATACACGCCATCATCCGAGACCACAAAATCAATAAGGGTCAGATTCGGATCTCCCTCCAGCCTCATCACGGTGCCTCCCATAAAATCAGACTTAATAAGGTACCTTAACCCCGGAGATTTCAACAAGGGTGATAGCTCTTCGAACAGGAGATAGTAACCATCTTCAGCCATTTGCGATTTTATGATTCCCGACCTGGTATAGGCCCTTGAGAAATCATCCGGTAATTGAACTGATATGATTTCCTCTTTATCACAGCCCGACATCGATATGATCAATGCGCCCAGTACAAGGCTTCGTTTAATTGCACGGATGAGAAATGTCATAGCTGTGTGTTTTTTACTGAGACTGTCCAAAATGCCCCCTGTGTTTTAAGCTTCCCGGTGTTAGTCCCTGATCCATACTGTTCGATCAGATCGAGCGTCTTGTCAGTACCGTCAAGCTCCATAGACCCGCCAAACTCCTGCGCTTTCTTCTTGTATTGCGGCTGCCTTAATTCAGTCAATGCTGCAGCGAGGTTTTTCCCATTGAGCCTTTTGAATGGCACTGGTTTTGGTCCCAGCTCATTCTCAAAAACAGATTGTCCGTAATAAAATTGATCTGTAATATGAGGTATAACCAATTGAGGTATTCCTGCGACAGCGGCTGTATGTGTCGTACCTGCTCCGCCATGATGAACAATTCCTGATAAGTACGGAAACAAAAGGAGGTGACAGGTATCAGCTATCTCCATAACATGGTCAGGCAATACCTCACCACCAAGTCCTGCCCAACCTTTGTGAATAATGGCCCGCAATCCAGAGCTTTTAATGGCCGATAAGATGGTGGCGGTGGTTTTCTTCGGATCACTGCTTCCCATGCTGCCAAAACCAAAGTAGACAGGGGGCTCACCAGCCTCTACAAAGTCGAGCAATTCTTCAGGCAATTCGTCTTGCGTTGGTAAAAAGGGATAGCCTGAATACGAGACATTCACTGGCCAATCAGAGGATGGAGGGGCAAGTCTTTTATCCAAACAAAGAATGGAGGGATTAGCAACGCTGTGGTGATAGTAATCAGGCACATGCGCCAACCCCAGTATTTTCCTCGCTTTATTCAATTGAGGCTTCAACAATAGTTCCCAGGAGACCAATCCCAATTTCCATGTCCATTTATTCATTCTTTTTGAAAGTGATTGCAAGGCTATGGTCGTAGGCCGCCCGTCCCCTGCAAATACAGGGGTCAGGCCGATACGCACATAGGGAATGCCACAGTATTCGGCTACTGAGGCAGCTGCCGCATCCAGATTATTCCCGATCAGGATATCAGCTCCTCCACACAACCCGGGCAGTTCATTCACCTGGGAGATCATGTGCTCCTTAATTCGCTTTAGAATCTGTGTACTGGCAGCATGCCCTCCCCCAAGTTTCCCGAATTGTTCTTGAGCAGACAGTCCCTGATAAAGGGCATAGGGAATTTGATATTGATTCAACAGAGGCTGCATTCCCTTGCTGACAACCACCAATACCTGATGGCCTCTTCGAATCGCCTCTACTGCTATGCCGATCATAGGCTGGACATCTCCCCGGGTACCAAAAGCTGAGATAACAATCTTCATTTGATCTTACTTTAAGGTTATTTCGCCAGCAATTGCTGAATGGCCTGAATAACTAACTCAGCATCATCGATGAACACAAAGTGTCCCACATTTTGAGCTCCAATATGAGTGAAGTCGGTGATACCTTCGCCTAATTCTTCATGTGCATCGTACCATTCCTGTGTTGTTTTTCCATGAAATTCGTTTCTGGCAGCACTTGCTGCATCTTCTTTCATGCCACTAATGGCAATGACCGGAACGTCTGGAAGATTGGGCAGGGTGGCAGCGTATTCGAGACCTTCTGACAGCTCCCTGATTTCCATAGTTGCCCCATGCGTAACACCAAAATTGGATGCAGTGATATCATATACCATATCTTCCTTCTCTGGTGAAGGATCATTGTAGGCTTCGTGAGAAACATCCAGAAAAAGCATGGATGCCACTTTAGAGGGATGCTTAATCGCATAATCTCTGGCAATAAGTCCACCTAAGGAGTGACTCACCAAAATCACTTTTCTACCCAGGGCATATTGGTCAATCACTGCGGCCAGCTCTGAAGAGAGCCGTTCAATATTCCTTGGCCCCGGACCCATTTCGGAGTCTCCATAACCCGCTCTGTCGTACAAAAGTACATCGGACTGTTGAGCGATGACATCAACCAGGTTATTCGTAAACCACCCGGTGGTATTGTAGCCATGCCCCGATTCAAAGACAACTAAATACTCGGTATCGTTGACCTGACTAAATGTAGATAGCCTGTGAGTTCCAAGGCTTATCGTTCCAACCTGCCCGTCATCTACTGTCTCGGGCGTTTTATCATCATCGCTGCAGGATACCGCTAACAGAACTGACAACATTACTCCTATCAGGTTCTTAGTTTTTTGAGTTTTTGATTTCATAATTCATTTGTGTTTTTTGACCCGTTTATTCCACAAATGTAGAGGGACGCTTCCGACCTACTGTTCGGAAATGTAAATGCGAACCTGCTGGTGAGATTTCGTTCTAAAGAGCAAGGGTTGAATGTTTCTGGCAGGTACAGACTGGCTCAATGACTTAAAAGGCCAGACCTAAGCAGACTGCTCTTTGGCCAATTTCATCCAGACCTTGGGCGATGAGCCTACTTCCTTCTTAAAATAGGTATTGAAGGTGGTCTTGGAATTGAAGCCACTCTCATAGGCCAGGCCTATCAGGGTAATATGAGACTTCTCAGGGTCAAGGGCATATCGCTTGAAGGCCTCAATCCGGTAATGATTAATAAAATCGTTGAAGCTTTTGTCAAAATGGTTGTTCAACAACCAGGACAACTGATTCGGGTGGATTCCTATTAAATCGGCCAACCCCTTCAAGGTAAGCTGTGGCATCAGGTAAGGGGCATCTGAAGCCATTAATTCAACCGTCTTTCTAGCGTAATCCGCACTGCTCTTCTGATCCAGAAGGGGCTTTCTGTCCGTCAAAGACATCTCTGGCGACAGCTTGAGTTCTTTGGGTCGCTCTGCCCGGGGACTACCATGGTAGAGGACGGAAAGCTCTTTTGTATACTCTTTGCCCAAAATCTGCTCTATTAACTCCTCAAACTTCGGAAGTTGGTAGAGTGGTTTCATCATCGGGTCTGCGGCAATGGTCAGCATCATGGGAATACGCTGGTTCACCCCATACTCAATCAACTCAAGGGCCTGATCATATTTCTCCAGTCGTATGTAGCAAAGCATCAGGAATTCCACCGCCCAACCTTGTGAATCTGAGCGCAGCGTTTCCTCCAGTTTTTTTATTCCCTCCTCTGCCTTTTGTCGCTCTCCCTGGCAGGCATGAATCAAGGTGATGCCACCTAGTCTTGACAGATCACTGAACCTGTCAGAAGGAAAGCTCTGGTAGATTTTCAGGGCCTCGTCTGTACGTTCGAAGATTAGAAGTAGATTCGCATAAATGATCTGAGACATGATATAATTAGGGTCCAGATCTATGCTTCTCTCAATATGTAGCAAGGCTTCTTCATAGTCTTCCTGATAATAGTACACCAGTCCTTTCAGGTGATGATTGGTGGCCGAAAAAGGATCGAGCTGTAGCGCTTTGTTTATATAAGTCAGGGCTGCGTCAAACCTACCCACAGTCAGCAGTACAGGAGACATGGTTTGATAGGCATCGGCATAGCCCGGCCGTATCGCAATCGCCTTGTTCAGGTGCTTAAAAGTGGCATCCAAATCCCATTTATGCCAATAACTTGTACCCGCCAGGCCATACTGGCATTCAGGTAATTTCGGATCCAGCTCAATGGCCTTGTTCAGGTAGCTATTCCCTTTGGCAAAGGCCTCATCTGGAGACATCATGCCTACAGCGCCCAGGAAGGCATAGCCGTTATTAATCTCTATATAAGGTAATGGAAATTGAGGATAGGCATCAACAATCTCCTGTAGCATTGAAATTCCCCTTTCCGTAGACGACACATTAAAACTCAGTACATCATATCGACCTTTCAGGTACTTTTTATAAATAGCTACGGGTATTTCCGGTGCCTCCACCAGGTGATCGCTGATATCGAAATGGCCCATATCTTCCCGCAGTTTTTCAGCAATCAGCAAGCTGATTTCGTCCTGAATCTCAAAGATATTTTCAAGCTTTCTGTCCCACTTTTCTGACCAGAAATGAAAATCATCTGCCACATTGATAAGCTGTGCTGTAATGCGCAACATATTGCCGGAAAGCCGAATGCTACCTTCCAGAATAGTAGACACATTGAGCGCTTCACCGATTTCTCTGAGAGCTACATCCTTGCCTTTATAAAAAAACGAAGAGGTGCGCGAAGTCACTTTCAGTCCTCCGATTTTGGAAAGAGCATTGATGATCTCCTCTGTGATACCATCGCTAAAGTACTCTGATTCCTCATGCGAACTATTGTTAACGAAGGGCAGTACGGCTATGGACTTGGATTTCGTCTCAGGTCTGACGCGAAGCTCTGACGGTTCGGGCTGTCTGATTCCTTCGTTCGTCACAGAATAAATCTCCACAGGACGATCTATGTTCTTCAGTCGGAATTCACCGAGGCTGGCGGTAGTAATGGCCGGATGATTGCTGAGCTGGTCGTTAAGCACTCCAGATACCAATATGGCTCCGGCCACTCCGAGGCTCTCAATTCTTGAAGCCAGATTAACCCCATCACCATAAACTTCGGTTCCGTCAGAAACGATATCGCCAATGTGAATTCCAATTCTTAACGGCACCTTTTGGCCCTGCTGAAGAGCTTTCTGAATGGCTATCGCGCATTCTACCGCTTCTACGCCACTGTCAAATACACTTAAAGTCCCGTCTCCGTAGTATTGTAAAATATTGCCATTGTACTGATTATGGAATTTCCTGAACTCTTGCCTGTGGTGCGCCCTGATCTCTGCGGCAATCGTTTCATCCTTTTGCATGATGGCCGAGTAACCGACAATATCGGTAAACATAATGGCTGAAAGTCTACGCGTTACCTGAGATTCCATACAACGAACTTACGTACTGGTTAACTGCGTGCTGAAGGTATGAAAACTGCCGTCAGACGGCAACATGGATATTAAAATTATCCATGCCGACTCCATTAAATTCTTGCAATTAATCCCGCCTGATAAGTTCAGGAATATAATTCCGAACACCTGTGACTAAGAAGCTATTCACCTTTATATCCTCAATTATTCAAAACGGAAATATCATGAAACACAAACAAAACGGATGGTGGCTTGTACCAGGCATAATAGTGGCCATCATGACACTGGTAGCCTGCTCAAATGACGATGACAGTGAGCCCCTCAACCTTCTGGGCAAGTGGAGAGCCACCAAAATCGTTATGACCGAGCCGATTTTTGACGCAAACGGAGATGGAGTCAATTCCATGAATCTGCTTGAAGAATTGCCATGCCGGTATATCTTATTCGAGTTCAAAAACGATGAGACCATTAAAGCTTCATTCAATCTTTCGGTATATCACGCTCCATTGGAACAATACATATGTGTAGAAGACGTGAATCTACCCGAGGATATGTTCCAATGGTCACCCGGTGAAGACCAGGATCAGATAGGAGTGATTTATGAAGGAAGTACTGTGTATGTACCGCTTCAGTATGATGGTGAGACGCTTTCACACCAGAGCATCATACCCTTGTTTGACAGAAATGCTGCAGGTGAAGAAAAGCTGATAACCGGTACTATTTACTATGAGCGCTATGAATAGGCCTGAAATTATATTTGATAGCGTCAGCTCGTTAGCCCGAAAAATTCAGGAGAAGGAGCTGACCTGTCAGGAAGTTACCCGGGCTTTTCTTTCTCAAATCGATAGGTTCAACGATACTATCAATGCTATTTCAGACCTGAGGAATCATGACGATATCATTGAAGAAGCTGAAGAGAAGGACAGGCTATTGGGGCAGGGAAAGATTCTGGGGCCGCTTCATGGTATTCCCATGACCGTAAAAGATGGCTTTTGTGTGGAAGGGCTCATTTCTTCAAATGGCAACCCGAAACTGACAAAGAACATCCCCGATTATGATGCCACTTTGATCAAGCGACTCAAGGCCTCAGGTGCTATTATCATCGGCAAATCCAACATAGCTTTTTTAGCCCTGGACTGGCAAACCAATAATGCCTGGTTTGGGAGAACCAATAATCCTTATGATCCTGAAAGAATGGTGGGAGGCAGTAGCGGAGGTTCTGCCGCAGCGCTGGCAGCAGGATTTACTCCCTTAGAGCTGGGGACAGATGCAGGAGGTTCCATCAGGGTGCCGGCTCACTGTTGTGGGGTTTACGGTATCCGAACCACAGAATTTGCCTTGCCCAACAGGGGTAATATGGTAGTACCTAAGCTACCCAAGCTGGGGCGCTACATGGTAGCAAATGGTGGAATGGCCAGGAATATTAAAGACCTGATATTGCTGACACAAGTCCTGTGGGAGGGCGACATTGAGCACACTGAAAATCCTCCTGTGCCTTTCCGACAGGTCCCATTACAGGATGGCGAAAAGATCAAAATTGCCTTCTCAATGAACCTCGAAGATCAGGAATTAAGTAAAGCCTATTCTCAGGTGTACCTATCCTTTATTAACCGGATCAGGACTGCCTTTTCAGCAGTAACCGAAACTAAACCATCCTATGACGGGAATGAGCTCACACTGCTGTGGGGCCGGCTGGCAGGTTTTGACTTTGCTGCCGCACTGAAGGGCATACCCTTCAAGTCATTTATTGCCAAAACGATTCTCAAACTAAAGTACAATCATAGCCTTTGGGCAAAGTCAATGGGCCTGGGAGCCGGAAGCAATGCTCACGATTATGCTAAGTCACTTGATGAAAAAGACAGGCTGGCAGATCAGTTCAATGCATTTTTTGAGGAATATGATATCTGGATTACTCCTGTAGCCATGAGCGAAGCATTTAAGCATCATAAGACGGGCAAACCTCTTACCATTGATGGAAAGAAGGTATCATATGCCGACTGCTTTATACCTTACAATTTCCCGACCACGGTGCCGGGGCATCCTATCGTAGTGATTCCTATTGGTCGGACGGAAGCTGGCATACCCGTAGGAGTCCAGGTTCATGGAAAGCGCTGGCAGGATTTCAGATTGCTCCAAATTGCTGAAAGACTGGAGCCATTTACAGAGGGCTTTCAAATACCTCCGCTAATGTCAAAAGTGGCTAACGATTAAGGGTACAGATGAGATCTTAATTTAAGAGTTGTGAAATCAGGCTCACACTAAAAATGGTCAACATAAACCAACCAATGAAACCCTGAATAATGGCCATGTAACGCGGTAGGCCTTTGATGGGGATTTCTCCAAAACCAAGTGTGGTAAAGGTGTTGATGCTGAGCATTAGGGCATTGAGCATTTTGATAAACAAGTCGTAAAGTAAGGCGATCAGGAAAGCAGTGATCAACAAAAACGATTTTCCAGCTTTTTTAGAATCTTCAGTATCTGACCATTTGCCTTTGAGTACGTCAACTTTTGAAAGTAGCCAGGAGAAAGTTTTTGTCCCGGCAACCGACCAACGGTAGAGTGGCAAGGCTGTAGCCATAAAAAATCCGGGAACTCCTTTCTCTGAATTGAGCATGTAAGTTTTAAAGTCCTCGGAGGCCATAAGTTCGTTGTTCTTTTCTTCCAGATAAACTTCGTGAATGCCTGAGTCCTTCTTCATATATTTTGTGAAGAACCGATACCGATTCATAATCCGATTCTTGCCATGGCTGTCCCAGTAGTTGGGAAAGAATAAGTAAACAAAGGCAAAGGCAAGAATTACATAGGCTGAGAAAACTATGGCTTTGGCAGGTCTGGTACCATAATCAGAAAACACTTTTAGAAACCTATTGATTTGAAGATCGAAGAAAGTAGTAAAATTGGGTGTTTTATGATAAAGAAACCTCAGTCTTTCTGTTTCCAAATCCTTCATTTCCAGATACACTGCATTGGCTGACGCATTGTTGTGCGTAGATCGATAGAAATTATAAAACTTGCTTCTAAGGGCTATTTCAGTTTCATAAACAAGATGATCTTCAACCCTGGCATGATCTAAGTAGTGGGTCAGGTTTCTATGGCTATAACCATTTTCATCAGGTTCAAAACCGTTATAGTCATAAAAGGAGTACTGCGATGGTCGTTGCCATTCGTCATATACCCGGGAGCTTATCATTTTGCCCTCAAATGTCTTCCATTCTATGCGAGAACCAGGGCTTAAGCCTTTGATATCTAATTGGAAGGGATGAGTAATTTGATTGGCCAACATGGTATTTTCAAATCGACCAGCACCTGCATTAAAACTCAAGAAAAAACCCTTTGCATCGATTGAATTATTCAAAATTTTCTGAAAAAAACTTATAACTCCTGTTTGTTGTGGTAAAAGGATGCGCATTGATTCAGATCTGATCTGATTTTCGGAAAACACAAACACATGTGCACTCACTAAATAGAAATCAGCCCTAGTGGTATTGACTACATTTTTTCTGAGAATTACTGCAGGCTTTTCATCCTCATTCAAGTTCTGTAATCTGAATAGATTGTCCACCGATGAGTAAGAAATTTCAATCGAGTTTTCCCCCGATCGAAAAGCACCCTGGTTAATTCCTCTTATATCAATCCCTTCTTTGAACTTTGAGTTGTAAATTTCAAGTATCCCTGAAAGGTTTTCAATCGTTACTCTTCTACTGAATTTAGTTTTATAAATACCAGAGAACTCACGATCAGAGTCGAAGTGCACATTTTTGAGAATAAGTTTTTTGGAAACAAACAAGGTGTCTTTGCGTGCATAAAGACGTTCAACCTCCTGATGCTGGTGTTCGGTACCTTCATACTCTACCCGAAACAATGTATCCTTCTCATGGTCATAAGTCAATCGGACGTTGGAGATGCGAACTACCGAGTCGTCCACATCTTCTACCATTTGGAAGAACTCTGAATAAGAGTACACTTTATATGTACTTACATCTTGAGCGTTAGAAAGTAATGGAAACAGTAGGCCAAAGACCAACAGAAGGTATCGCATAAGATTAAGAATAGCCTATAAGTTAATCAGGAATAGGTTAAGGAGAAATAAATTGATCCACCCTGGCTACGGAAAACTATCTAGCTACGCTTTTATCATCCATTTCCTATCTTTTCAAAAGACAGGAAGCATTTCTCATCTTTTTCCTATCTGAGATGAGAAAAAACTGAGAAACCAACATTTCTGTGCCCGTTTTGTCCGAGGCTTTTGCTTCACAACTGAGAAATCACCTAAACGGTAATAAAAGCACGTTTTTAACCTAACAAACACATCATTTGGAGAAGTAAGCTTAGTTTCGGCCTTTTTCATCTGGGTATAAAGTGGTCACTTTATCACTTTGACAATATCTTTTCGACTCAATATCAATGATGCTCACCTTTCCTGTAAAGGCTGCTCCGGTATCCATGTTCCATAGCTTCCCTGCTTGTATGGGTATGTCAATGTCATAATTTGTAGTTGGCGTATGACCAATGTATATCTCTTTATAATGCTTGAACCTCTTTGGATAATAAGGATCAGACTCACTTAAGTCTTGCTCTTTCATGAGTAATGCTGACTCCCAAAGAGTCCTGTCCCAGGAATAATTTGATTTATGCACTTCTTTATGAACTCCGTGCATTGAGGTGAATCCAGCATGTATGAACAATCGGTTTTCATTGTCGATATAAAAGTCCACCATATCACCAAAGAATTCAACATGTAGTTCTTTTTCCTGATCCGACATATCGGAATAGCTCTTAGTCGTTGCCAAACCACCATGCCCTAACCAGGTGCTATTCGGTTTTCCTGTTTTCAGCCATTCTTCGCACCATTGGTCATGATTACCTTTTATGAAAATCGCATCATACTGGTCTTTGAAGGCAACCAAAAAGGAGATGACTTGTGCTGAATCACTCCACCCGTCCACATAGTCACCCAAAAAAATGAACCGATCAGTGCTTTTAATATCAATCTGCGTCAATACTTGCTCAAGTGCCTTCAGCCCTCCATGGATATCACCGATCACAAAGGTTCTCATCATTACTCAATTAAGTATTTAGGATTTACAAAATCAGTCAACCAAACACCATTTTGAGATCTGAAAAACTTGATTCCATCTCTATGCATGATCCCGGATTGGACAATGAGTACCACCGGCTTTCCTCTTCTTCCGCCTACATTAATAGCCGTTTCTTTATCTTTACTTAGATGCACATGTTGTCGATTCATTTTCATTAACCCTTCCTCGCGAATGGACTTCATGAATTTGCCAACAGTTCCATGATATAGAAACTCAGGTGGTTCGACTTCCTTCAGTTCCAAATCCACCCGAACAGAATGGCCTTGATTGGCTCTTATTTTTAACCCATCAGCACTTAAGACAAACCTTTTTTTATCATTAGTTCTAACTACCTCTTCTAAGGTCTTTTTGTCTAAAGCAATCCTTTCTTCTCGATTAATACCTTCAATCAGTTTTTCTACTTCCAACCAACCATTCTCATCCAATTCTACATTGATATGCTCCGGTTTATGTCTGAGGATATAGCTCATCAATTTGCTAATCCTTTTTAATTTTTTCATAATATAAGATACTGGTTAAGTTCTGGGGTGTTAAATAGCAATTGTTCTTCAGCAGGAATCATGAGTTTACCCAACTCATTAGTCTTAACAAATTCAAACTGCTCAGTTACAAAATCTGAAATGTCCCCGATTTCCAATATGTCGTCTTTGGCAGAAGATTTAATCAAGTCACCCCCCAGACCAATCTGAATAGCTTTTCTATAGGATGTGATATACAATGATTTCCTCAACTGCTGCCCTTCCCAGATTCGTTTTATATTCAATTTTATTTTAATAATTCTTTATTAAGTGAGAGATGTGTTCTCCAAACAAACATGGATGAGTTAAGAAAATAGCAGGACTAACCTAACCTATCCCACACCTTTGTTCTATAGCGATTTTAAACAAATACCCTTTGAAAAGCCTCAATGAATTTTTTATCCCGGGAATAAACTGCAAATACAATGTGCTCAAATTGATTTTTAAACATACCTTCCAATCGTTCCTTAAATAGGTTTGCTATGATATTTGGGTCGTTTTGAAATACTCCACAACCCCATGCTCCTAGTATCAGCATATCATTTTTCTTTGACTTTGATAATGTCAGCAGTTTTTCTATTCGTTTTCCCATCAAATCTGGAATAGCTTCTTTCAATTGAGGTTCTTTTCGAAGGACGACACCTGTGTTGACCGCTGCGCTGGTCACAATATTGCATAAGGTTGGTTCATCCACTAATTCACCCTTAAAATTTCTAAAAAACAATACTTGTGGACTGTAGATCATGGTATCTGTATATACACAACTCTTCATCCCCCTATGCAAATCATAATATCCAATTGTGGATGTTTGACTGTCATATAAATTAGATGACAGAGCCAAGCTTTCTTCCTGAGCAACCGCGCCATTCAGAAAACCACCTCCCGGGTTTTTCGCAGAAGCGAAATTCAGACACATAACCTTTCCTTTGTGCTGTTTTGAAACTCTATGAATACAGCTTACTACATCTTCTTCTATTACTTCAAAAGTTGTATTAAAGGTGTCTGGATTTTCCTCCGCACTTTTCCCTAGTAATTCCAGCGCTTCACTTGAAAACACTTCCGTATGCTTGAGAGTATTATTGACACCATCCTCAACTGATACCGCAACAGTGTTCTGACTGATATACTTCCCTTCTTTTATTATCCGAAGGGTTTCTTCTGCCTTTATCTTTCTAGTACTTTTTTTCATTTCAATAATTCTTTATAGAGATCATAATTCTCCTGATCAAAACATGCGAACTGGACTTCCAAATCGTCTATTTGATTTCAATTATATCTCTCTTTATTAAATCAATTTTCATCGTCAGTTATATTAAGAAGTTGACAAATGAGGAAAGGCAAATTGTAAATCGTGGAGTTTTCACTCAAAGCCCAATTACTTCAACCTTACCCTTAGAACTCTTTTATCATCTCAAAGCATCAAACGCACCAAAGACAAACCCGAAATCATTATAGGTCTTTACTCTCCCTGTTATCATAACTTCAGACCAACCTTTCAATTTTGCTTTAATCTTAATATGAGGTGCTCCTCCCTTGAAAGTAAAAGCATCAAACGTCATTGATTTACCAAAAGGGGTAAAGCCAGGGTCAAAATTCAAGTGTTTCATTTTTGCGTATTCAGAACGCAAATAAAAATAATAAATACTCTGAATCAAATGTTTTTGCGTAAAACTTACACTAATTTACATTTATTGCTTCAGCAGGTATTCCAATTGACTCAAATAAGCTGTAACTTTATTGCGTGAAAACAACACAAAATATTCAGGTAGCAGTTGATGCCATTGTATTTGGCTACAGTAAAGAAAATGGAGTGAGTGTCCTTCTTATTAAAAGGAAATACGAACCTTTCCAAGGTCAATGGGCTATCCCTGGCGGATTCGTCAAAGATGAGGAATCGCTTGAAGCCGCTGTTGAAAGAGAGTTGAAGGAAGAAACGGGGGTTAAAATCAACTATCTCGAACAACTATATACCTTTGGTGAACCTGATCGAGATCCGCGCAAGAGAATATTAGCTGTCGCCTATTTCGGGCTGGTAAAGTCAGCGCAATTTGAAAAACTCAAAGCCAGTACGGATGCTGAAGAAGCTGAATGGTTCAACATCAAGAAATTACCCAAACTGGCATTTGACCACAAGAAAGTTTTGCGCATAGCTATAGAAAGGTTACGGTCAAAAATCAAATATCAGCCAATTGGGTTTGAACTCCTCGACAAGAAGTTCCCGTTTTCAGACCTTGAGCATTTATACACTACCTTACTTGACAGGCCTATCGATCGAAGGAATTTTAAAAAGAAAATAAGTCATCTTAAAATCCTGGACGAACTTCCTGAAAAGGCAAAGTCCAAGGGAGCTGGCAGGCCTGGAAATCTATTCCAGTTTAACAAGTCTCGCTACAACGAATTGGTTAGAAAGGGTTTGCATTTTGAATTGTAGACACAATGAGTCCACAAGGTTTTTCTCATTCATTTGCTATCTTTTTAAAAGTCAAGAAGCATCTCCCATCATTTTCTCATTCTGAATGAGAAAATACTGAGAAACGGACATTCTTTTGTCTCGTTTAATTCATCAGGCAGGCAAAGAGGCTTTATTGTTCCTTTTTTCACAGATCTCCCATACGGAAAACCTGGTATTCCCTGGACTGAAGTGCTTACAAATATCCCTGGATCTTAAGCAATTTGATAGTTGAACCAGCTGAATTTCGAATGGTCAACTGAACTGCACTTCCCTTCTTTTTTAACAGTTTCTCTATCTGATCAAGTGTCAGGTCAGCTACTTCTTTTCCATTCAATTCAGTAATTACATCACCCACAGCCAAATTCAGCTGGGCGGCTTCCGTGTTCTCGTAAATACCCGTTATAAACAAACCGTCATCGGTATCTCTTCTATCAGCATATGAAAAACCCGTAAGTGTCGACTCATAGGCTTCTTTATTGCCATTTGGCTTTAAGTGGAGCTTTTGATGAGCAAAATCAAAAATCACCTCAAACTTCTCCAAAATCTTATTTCCCAATAAGCCTCCCATTTCGGCACTTGATAGGGCACCAGACTTGTCCTCAGAATAATCAAGTACCGGAAGTTCAATTTTATGATTCCCGATTTTCACTGATATAGCTCTGAATTGATTACCCACAATTTCACCACCTACTCCACCAAAAGCATTAGAATAATGTAGCTTCTCACTGATCAAATCTGAGAGGTTAAACTCATCGGCAGTCGCTGAGGTAATATCTATCGTTCCGCCATTGCCTAAATCAAGCTGAAATTCTTTCTTAATGACGACATCATCTGTTATAGCTATTTCAAGAGGAATATAAATACGGTTATTCCTCAGGGTCATCGGGATAGCCTCAAATCCTCCCGGAGGATCATACTGTTCCGGGTCATAGAGAGACAGCATTTTACTTTCATAGTCTAACAGTGCGATATACCTCCTTAAAAAACTCAAGCCAATAATCCCATCCACAGCTTGACCCAGAATAGGCCTCAAATGAAGCAATGGCGTATATCTGGGTATAAATTCGATCCCGCTTAAATTGACAGCAATCGTATCCAGAACAACCATAACTTGCTGTGGTTGAGAACCGGCTCCTGGCAAAGTGGCAAGTTGTCTTCTGTAAGCTGGAATTCCGGTTTCTGCAAAATAGGTGCTATCCAAGTAAAGGCCATCTGCCCCTGAATCAAGGACCAGGCGAACGGCTTGCCGGTCATTCAGCATGGCCTTTAAAACAATATGATTCTCATAGTCAAATGACACGCTGACCTGAGACATTGCCCGGGAACTCGGAAAACAGCAGCAAGCAAAATAAATAACCAAAATTCTCATTACCTAAATTCTTAGTTTCTGAAAGGTATCTATTTGTTTTGTGATCACAAAACAAATAGATACCTTCCTACGTATGAAACCGCAGGACGTTAGCAGCCAGGAAGAAATTATTTTACTTAGTGTAGGGAGTCTGGAACCGGAAGCCTATGCTTATGGGCTTCAATCGGAGATAAAAACCGAAGCAAATCTGAATTGGTCCATTGGCACTATCCACACCATACTTTACAGGCTGGAAAGCAAGGGCCTACTCAAATCAGAAATGGGTGGGTCTAGCGGCAAAAGAGGTGGCAGAAGCAAGCGACTTCACAGACTCACTACCAGGGGCTATGATCTGGCAATGCATGTACAGGAAGTAAGAAAGACCATGTGGTCTAAGCTTTCAACTAATAAACTTTAATCTTGTCACACAAACCACCAAAATACGCCAGGAGGCTCCTGGAATTCTTTTGCTCTGAAGAGTGGACAGCGGAATTGCTGGGTGATCTGGAAGAACAATATGTCGATAATATCTCTGACAAGGGGGGCCTACGGGCTAAGCTTCAGTATTGGTGGGAAGTTTTCAGATTGATGCGACCTCATATTTTTATAAACAGACGCAAACACTCAAAAGTCATGATGACCAAAAATCACCTCAAAACCTCTTATCGTAACCTGATGAGAAACAAGGCTTATACTTTCATCAACCTGGCGGGTATGTCTCTTGCCTTTGCCTTTGCCCTGGCCATATTTGCCTATGTTTCTCATGAGCTGAGCTATGACCGATACCATACCAATGCCGATAGGGTATTTCGAGTCACCCAAAGATTTCAGAACAATGACGGCTACGATATTCACTGGGCTCGGGTCAACCTCACATGGGTCAACGAACTTGCTGCCGAATCTCCGGAAATTGAATCCCTGGTCAGGTTTCAATCATTTCGTCCGAGACGGGTATTGGTCAATCAGCAAAAATTTATGGAGTCCAATGCCTTCGCTGTAGATTCGGAGGTTTTCGGCTTATTCGATTTCAAGCTATTGGCAGGTGATAAAAATGCATTATCTGAGCCCCAGACGGTCGTACTGACAGAATCAATCGCCACTAAGTACTTTGGCACTCAAGATCCAATGGGTCAGCTTATTGAGATTTATGATGACGCTACCGACATGCGCCTTAGTTACACGGTAACCGGGGTAATGCAGGATCAACCTTCCAATACACATCTTCCTGTTACCTTTTTAAGCTCCATCAATGGGTCAGAAGAGCGAACGGGCTGGGCTTACATTTACCTGCTATTGAAGCAAAATAGTTTTGCCGAAACATTAAAGGCAAAGTTACCTGAGTTCGTCAGGGAAAAAGATGAAAATGGTGGTGAGGGCATCACTTTGGATTTACAACCCATTGTTGATATTCATCTTCACTCAAATTTGAGTAGGGAATTAAAAGCCAATAGCAATTCCTCCTATATCATTCTGTTTAGCATTGTGGCTGTCTTTCTGGTACTGATTTCATCAGTGAACTTCGCCAATCTCAGTATTGTAAAATCCTTATCCAGATCCAAAGAAGTGGGCGTGAGGAGAGTTCTGGGCTCTGGTAAAGGACAGCTGTATAGTCTGTTCATTGTTGAGGCATTCGTCTTAACAGGCGCAAGTATTATCCTTGCCATGGTCTTATATCTCGCTATCAGTCCATGGCTGGTTTCTCTCACCGGACATCCCTTATTTATGAACTGGACCAGCGTGATTTTCGGTGGATTGGGTCTGATCGTATTGATCGCAGTCATTTCTTCGGTGTACCCAGCGAGGATCGTCATGAGGTATGCTCTTGGGTCATCGCTTAGAGGTAATGTTGATTCCCTTCCAAAACATACCCGTTTCAAAAAGGCACTCATCGGTTTACAGTTTTTGATCGCTCTTACCCTGTTATCAGGCACTCTCCTGCTTCAAAGGCAGTTCTCATTTCTTACCAGCAGTCAACTAGGCTATGACAAGGAGCAGTTGCTGGCCATTGACAATATTCCAACAGAGGCCAAAGCTTCCTACGAGGTATTCAAAACACAATTGATGGGCATTAACGGCATCCAGGATGTTAGTGCCATATTAGAGTTACCTACCAGACCGGTAAAAGATGAAGGCCGCGTACTGATAGCAGGCCGGCCTGAGGATGAGGCTTTTACGGCAGACATTCAGGTGATGGACTTCAATGGTTTAGAGGTGCTCGGCATTGACCTTGTGGCCGGGTCAAACATACCCATAAGCACCAAAAGTCAACCTCGCCTGCCCGGCCCGGAAGAAGATTTTCAAGCCTTTCTGGCCAGTAAGAGAAGGGCCTATATGATCAATGAAAGTGCATTGAAAACATTCGGTTGGTCTACACCGGAAGAAGCCATTAATCAACAAATCACCTGGTCCATTGGCCCATTCAGCCTGGGCCAGGGGCCCATCGTGGGGATAGTGCAGGATTTTCACCAGGAGAGTCTGCATGCCACCATTGACCCGGTAGTTTTTGCCTATGAGCCAATCTGGTTGAACAATATTTTAATCAAGACCGCTTCCAATGATTATCCATCGCTGATTGGAAAAATAGAAAAGATTTGGGATGAAATGTATCCGGAATTGCCCATCAAACTGATTTTTGCAGACCAGGAAGTTGACAGGCTCTATCAGGCAGAGCAGGTACAACGAACACTGATGATGGCATTTTCATTTATTGCCATACTGATAACGCTTTTGGGCTTCTATGCTATCATTTCATATAACCTGGAAAGGAGACTCAAAGAAATGGGTATTCGAAAAGTGCTCGGAGCAACATTGCCAAACCTTTTCGGTTTACTAAGCAGAGAGTATGTGGTCCTGGCATTCGTCAGCTTGTTGTTGTCTGTACCGTTGATCTGGACATTCGGCAAAAAATGGCTGGAAGCCTATATGTACAGAATTGAAATGAATGGTACCAGCATTCTTATCTCTTTTGGCTTCTTAACGTGCATATTGCTGGCCACCTTAGTCTTTCAGATAATAAAGCTTAACCGGAGGAATCCGGTAGAAGTATTGAAGGCAGAGTAAGGCAAAATATTATTCAACTCGTTAATACGTTCCTGCAGGCGCATCATATAGAGCATGTCTGCTTATTGAGGTTCAGATATTAACCGGGAAATGCTGTTCATACTTCACAAATCTTAGCATTATTAGTTTAACCAGGTAACATCAGCTTATCCCGAGCAGCTTTTACTTGTAGCTGGATGGACTTCTCCCGAAACGCTTTTTAAATAATCTGGAGAAACTGGATACATCTTCAAACCCCACTTCATAAACAACTTCCGAAATACTGCCGAGTTGATTTGATTCCAGTAATTCAATGGCCCTTTGTAAACGAATATCTCTGATCAATTGCCCGGGGGTAAGGCCTGTCATTTTCTTGACATGTCTGTTCAGCGAACTTGTACTCATGGCTGCCATCTGCCCCAGTTCTGCTACCGAAAATGAACTCTCAGCCATATTTTCCCATACAAGCCTTTCCAGCCCCGCCATTACTTTTTCATCATGGCTGAGGTCTCCTTTTTCAGGCTGCTCTTCAGTCAGTTCTGCAATCGCCTGTCTCCTTTCCTGCGCATTGTTAATCAGGTTGTTGACCCTGGCCAGTAGTTCCTCAGCATCAAATGGTTTGACAAGGTAGTCGTCCACACCTGTTTTGAGTGCAAGCAGCCTATCCTTTTCGTTCGCATGAGCGGTTAAATTTATAAAAGGTATAAACCGGTACTTTTCTTTTGCTTTGACCTTCCTTGCAAAGTCCAGGCCATCCATTTCAGGCATCCTGACATCGGATATAATCAGGTCCGGAGAGAGCTGCTCCAATTTGTTCAAGGCATGAATGCCATTGCTCGCCTCGGTCACATCATAGTATGAGTTCAGCAGTTGCCTGATATAACTCCTCATATCGGGGTGATCTTCAACCAATAGAATCTTAGGCCTGGAATTTTCAGATGAGCTAAGGATAACCCCTGTATCAACTTCGTCTGCTGATTCTCTCTCAATAATCGATTCAGGCACTTCATGAGTGATCAAAATGGAAGGTAGTGACAGAGTGAATAGGCTACCTTGCCCGATTTCACTAATCACACTAATCAGACCTTGATGAAGTTTGGCCAGTTCCTGAGATAAGGTCAAGCCCACTCCAGACCCGCCATAGTGCTGGTCTTTTGCCTGAGAGGCTTGATAAAACCGATCAAATACATAAGGCAAATTCTTTGCTGAAATGCCCACACCAGAGTCCTTTACAGCCACTCTAACAGTGTCATCCTCCTTGGTAGGTTCCTTCAGTTCTATACTTACTGAATTGTTTGCAGGTGTAAACTTGATCGCATTAGACACCAGGTTATTGATAATGGTGATCACCTTGTTTGAATCAAGGTTCATAGTGACTGGTGATGAACCGTATTGCAAAGACAACATGACACCCTTTTCTGAAGCATATGACTCAAAGGATGCCACCACCTGTTTTAGCAATGCGATTAAATCTATTGGACGTTGATTCAAAACCAGTTTACCGGATTCCAATCTTGATATTTCTAAAATCTCATTCACCTGATTGATTAATTGGTCTCCGTACTTTTTGGCGAGGTCAACCTCGCTTCGAAGAGTTGGTGGCATTTCGGGTCTTTTTCTTAGGTTCTGAATGGGACCAAGAATCAACGTAAGCGGAGTACGTAGTTCATGAGCAATGTTTGTGAACCAACGTGATTGCGTGGATTGCAACTCCTGAACCTTATCTGCAAATTGTTTGATTTCATTCTTCTTCCTGACCTGTAATTGAGCATTCCTGTAAATAAACACACCAAGCACCAAAAGCAGGACCACACCTCCAATTAGAGCATTACGCAGAAACAATTCCTTATTCATTTCGGCCTCCTGCCTGGCTAGTTGTTCTTCTTGCAGTTGGATTTTCTGCTCTTTCTGAGCAGTAGCATACCGGGCTTCCAGTTCGCTGCTCAATTCAATTTTTTCAGTGTTTCTGACCTCATCCTGAAATCTCATAAAGTCTTCGAGATAGCGATATGCTTTTGCGAAGTTCCCCAACCTGGCATAAGCATCTGAAAGTTGCTTGGACGACTGGTATTGCAAGGAGGTATGCTCAAACCGATTAGCCATCTGCAGAGCCTGACTTGCATACTGCACAACTCTTTCAGGTCGGTCAGTTCTGATATAAAGTTCTCCCAACTCTTTGTAGCAATAGGCCAAAGAGATCGGTTTGTCGATTCTGGTATGGCATTCCAGGGCCTGCATGAGATAGGCCTCGGTTTCCGGGTAACGCTCAAGATCCAGATTAATGTTAGCAAGGTTTGAATAGATTCGAGCCGAATCCCATGGTGTAAACAGATGACTAAATTCGGTAAGTACACCCTCATAAGTCTCCAAGGCTTTTTCTGCATCTTTTTGCTTATAGGCCAGTGCCAGGTTGACTCTTGACGCGAGCATTCCACGCTCACGCTTTGCTATTGAATAAGCTTCGTAGGCATTTTTCAAATGCAAGATGGCCTTATCAGTCTCGTTCTGTTCGCGGTACAACTCACCAATGCGACTATGCAGACTACCAATTCTGGCATGATTTCCTACCGAGTCTGCAAGACTCAATGCCTCAAAAGCGACCTCAAAGGCAGCCTCAATATTTCCGAGATTACGCTGAGTGTCTGAAATGCGGGTGGCAATACCAAGCGTCTCATCTGTCATTTCAAGTAAACGACTATACTTTCTTGCTCTTTGAAACTCACTCAACGCACTGTCGTTCTTATTTTCATCGTAATAAGACTCTCCAGAGAGGCGGTAGGCCCACGTGCGATCCTCATCGGTGGCCGTTGCACCCTCTTCGAGGACTTGTTTTGCATAGCCCCTTGATTTGGCAGGGTCCTTTCCTGAAAGCCAGTTGCTCAACTCTAAAAGAATGGCTGTTCGTTTCACTGAAGGATTAGTAGATCGCTCAAGTAAGTGAACAAGACTGTCTGTCTTACTTGAACTCTGTGCAATCAATGGCGAAGAGCACCATAGCATACAAGTGACAAGCAAGACCAACATTATCCAGCACAGCATTCTATGCTTGTGTACAGGTATTTTACTTCCTACAGTCGTCATTTAAGCCATTTTGGTTGATTTTGCACAGTATCTGACGAATTTGACATAGTGCATTCTTCAAGGTTATCTCAATTTAGCCCAATAAAGTCATATCCGGCAAAGAAAGTGAAATGAAGCTCTTGAGCAGGTATCTGCTGAGATCAACTATAACTAACCTATTATCATGAAATACACTCGACAACCCCTACCCTTTCTGATGATCATCATACTATTTTCCTGCTCCCAAAAGGAAGGTGGAACTCATTCGCATGGAGACGGAACTCCCGCCCACTCTCACGATCAAACCAAGGAGACATTTTCAATAGATCAACTTGTAAAGGAGGTCAAAACTGTACCTGATTCTATCATAGAATACCTGCACGCTCAGCACCACTCGCACAAGGTATTGGAGCGAAGAACCGTTCCGGCAGGCTATGAAACCAAAAATCTGAAATACTGGAAAAACTATGCTTCCAAAGTGGAAGATCTGCCAGCGATCAACCCAGGTCCGGGCGAGTATGTGCACGTTATGGAAGGTTACAAGCATGGTTACCAAAACCTTGTGATAGGTATCACCGAAACATTTCCAGGTGGTGCTCCTCCAATGCACACACACAAAGGAGAAGAGTCTCACGTGTTACTGGAGGGAACGATTCTCTATGCGCTTGGAGATACACTCTTCACCATAGAAGCGCCTTACATAGTTAATATTCCTCCCATGGTTCCCCATGCCTTTAAGAACATTGGAGAAAAGACGGCCAATCTGGTGGTGATATTTCCTACTAATGTCTGGGAATATGATGTGTTGGACTATTTCCCATTCAAAGAAGAGGAATAACCCATGGAGATATTCTTCCTAATTTGACTACCAAAAGACAGAGGACTTCATGATATATGACGGCAGAGACATAGCCTTTCCGGCCACGATGCGCATCAGTTTCTTTAAAACAATTGAAACCCTGGAAACGATGTCCTGCGATCCGGAAGAGGCTGTAGCAAATTATGCCAGATACTTGCTTAAGGAGGTAAATAAATACCCTGAACTCAGAGAAGGAATCGAGGATATCGAACTGCTCCGAAAACATAAAAAATCTATTAAAAAGGTTTGTAAACTATTATTCCCTGAAGATCTTTCTAATAATGAAATAAAGGTTTTAACACCTCCTTTCCAGTTTGAAGCTCTCAATACTTCCGCCAGGTTCGAAAAGATCGTGCGGGCAGCAGGGGGCACTTTCTCTTACAGAATGAAAGATGTTGATGACGATACTTATTATCTCTTTTGCTGTCGTATTATTCTGAGAAGTTATTTCAAATATCCCGTACCGGGTAGCGGCCCTTTAAAACTGGAGATATTCAACAGGGATCAAGGGTTCCGGAGGGTCTACAAGTTGTTGGTTAATGCCGACATGCTGGAATACATACCTACCAGTACTGCCATGGACATTACCCGGCATGATTTCGAAGAGCTGATAGATCACTGGAATGATATAAATCTTTGGAAAAAGAGGTTTCCTCCTAACAGCTGGATCATGAGAGGAATCACCATCATGAATCTGGTAGATGTAACCTCTGATCAGTCCATTGAAGCTATCACTGCCAACTTGCTGGTAAAAGAGGCGGACACTTACCAAAACATTAAAGCCGGTATTCATAGCCTGCTGTCCAATACCAATCTCAACATTGGCCTTCTCTCATTGGTGAATGATCAACTCCTTCCAACGAGCAGCACCGGTTTTGAGAGCATATTGCTAAAGAAAGGGGAAAGACTGAAAATGACAGATTTGTCTGACCATACGCGCAGCAAGCTACTGAGTCGCGATGCTTTTGTTGTCCCCGATTTGGATATACATCACAAAACGGCCACGGACGCACTGCTTACCAGAATGGCTACTTTAGAATACAAGAGTTTTCTTTTAGCTCCGCTCATTCATGAAAACACCCTGTTGGGATTTATGGAAATTGCATCTCCTGATCGCTACGAACTAAACCAGGGTACCCTGTCCATTCTCAAAGAGATTATTCCAATTGTTACGGTAGCCTTTAATCGACAGATGATGGAGGACAGGAACCACATTCAGGCGGTTATTCAACAGGAATGTACTACAATTCACTCCTCTGTTAAATGGAAATTTGAACAAGCAGCAGAGGATTTTATTGAGAAGACACAGGAGGAAAAGGAACAACCTGTTTTTAATGATATTACACTCAAAGATGTCCATCCTCTTTACGGTCAGCTAGACATCAAAGGGTCTTCAACCAGGCGCAATAAGGCAGCAGAAAAAGATCTGACCAAACAAATCGACATCCTCGAAACCGTATTGGAGCTTGTATCGACAAAAGTGAAAACAGCTGCCTGCACAGGGTTTCTGGTTCGTCTTGATCATTTCAAAAGTGAATTAAAAGGAGGCCCATCAGCAGGTATTGAAAATAAGCTCAAGAGATTTTTAACAGAAGAGGCACACCCTCTGCTAAATCAACTCCGCAGGTCAGATAAGCAAGTAAAAATGTCCATTGACAGTTATTACTCCAGCCTCGATCCTGAGCTTAACACCATTTACGAACGAAGAAAAGCCTTTGACACCACGATTAACCTGATCAATCACAGACTGGCGTCTTACCTCGATGACAGACAAGCTGAGGCACAAAGCATGTTCCCTCATTATTTTGAGCGCTACAAAACGGATGGTGTGGAATTCAATCTTTACATTGGTCAGTCCATTGTCCAAGACAAAGTCTTCAGGGAAGAACACCTTAGAAACCTGAGAATATGGCAACTCATGATCATGTGTGAAATGGAAAAGGAGTTTCACAAAATGCAACGTGATTTGAGTGTGCCAATGGAGATAGCCTCTCTGATTCTTGCTTACAGCACTTCCATATCCATTCACTTCAGAATGGATGAAAAACGATTTGATGTTGAAGGTGCTTATAATGCCAGGTACGAAATAGTCAAGAAGCGTATTGATAAGGCGATGATTAAAGGCACAAGTGAAAGATTAACGCAGCCCGGCCATATTTCTATTGTCTATTCTCAGGAAAGAGATGCGGATGAATACCGTAAATACTTTAGTCTGCTTGCCTCAAAAGGCTATTTGAAAAACAAGTTTGACCACTATGAGCTTGGAAACCTTCAGGGAGTTACCGGTTTAAAAGCATTAAGAGTTGCGGTTTCATATGACCTGAAAAAGCACTCTGTTGGGGAGATACTTGAATCTTTCAAAGACTTACCGGATTAGTGATTAAAGACACAAGGGGTACTCCTGATCTCCTACCCTTTTTAATAAGGGAAGTACGAGCACACTTGTGCTCTTATCTGGTTTCGTTTAACCTTCCTCTGGCTATTTGGTATAACCACTCATCAGTAAGATTCAGTTCTCCAATATATCATCTATTAAAGATCATTCACTAATAAAAAGGTCATTCAGAACAACATACCAATAGTTCATAACATCCATTTCTTTTTTGCACCGAGAACTACGATACTTGTCTTATCAGAACCGGACACTCTTTCTTGAAACAGATGGCAATCAACCACAGGTTGGACGAAAATATATCGGTGATCATCCCAGTTCATGACAGAGGACCGAAGCTTGAGAGGTGCCTCAAATCACTGGCAGATTATGGAAGGGACATTTTTGAGACCATTGTCGTGTTGGATGGCACCTCCATAGAGAAAGACTTTTTTTTACAATACGACCTGGCAACCCTGAAAGTAGAAAGGTTAGCGCAGAATTATGGCCCGGCCTATGCAAGAAATCACGGAGCCTCGGTGGCCTCAGGGGATTTGCTTTTTTTCATTGATTCGGATGTAGCACTCCTACCCGATACGGTAGATCAGGTAATAAGACATTTCCGGAAATCTGATGTAACAGATGCCCTGATCGGCTCTTATGATGATGCCCCGGATGAAAAAGCGCTGGTCTCGAAATTCCGCAATCTGCTCCATCACTATACCCATCAGCAGGGTCTGGCAAATGCCACCACCTTTTGGGGAGCCTGCGGAGTTATTAAAAAAGAAGTTTTCCAGGCCGTAGGAGGTTTTGATACGTCCTTTGACAAACCCAGTGTGGAAGATATCGCACTCGGCTATCGATTGAAAGAGCGGGGGTTCAGCATCAGACTGGACAAGACACTACAGGTAAAACACTTAAAGAAGTGGACCCTGCTGAATATGATCAAAACGGATATTTTTCTCCGTGCCCGACCCTGGACCCGGCTGCTTCACCAGTACAAAAAGCTTGGGGTAAATGACTTGAACATCAATTATCAGGAACGGCTCGCTGTGGCTCTTTTGGCAGTAGCCATACTCAGTTTAGCTGTAAGCCTAAGCTTCCGGTTTTTATTACCGGTGGGCCTGGTTGGTCTTCTCTTTTTAGTCCTTTTTAAAAGGAAAACTTACGGATTCTTTTCAAGGCACTTCGCATGGTATCAGCTGCCGGCAATAGTGCTCCTGCACTGGATATACCTGGCCAGCGCCTTGACGGGTTTTGTCATCGCTACCAGTGACAGGCTTTTCAAGCCTAACCAAGCCGGCACAAGCGGCCTGCCCAATGAGCCGCAGACGTATGAAAAAGACAGCTTTGCCTTGAATGAATAAGCCCAAAGATACCATAGTGATCATTGGAGCAGGGCCGGCTGGTTTGACTGCCGCATACGAGCTGGCTACAAAGAGTGATCATCGAATCATTGTGCTTGAAGCAGATAAGCAGGTGGGTGGGATCAGCAAGACAGTGGACTATAAAGGCAACAAAATTGATATTGGGGGGCATCGCTTTTTTTCAAAGTCTGATTGGGTATTGAATTGGTGGCAGCAATTCTTACCCATCCTCAATGATGGCAATGAGATATTCACCACCTATCAAAATCGCCAGAAAGGTTTTAAGGCAAAGGCTTTTACCGATCGGTCTAGGCCTCATATGCTCATCCGTCCGCGTAAGTCCAGGATCTATTATCAGGGAAAATTGCTTGACTACCCCATCAAGCTCAACCTCCGCACCCTTTTTAAAATTGGCCCAGGCAAAAGCTTAAGAATACTCGGCTCGCTGATTGCCACACGAATTAATCCCATAAGAAAAGAGGCGAACCTTGAAGACTTCTTCATCAACCGTTTTGGTAAAGAGTTATATGCGGCTTTTTTCAAAGAATACACTGAAAAAGTCTGGGGCAAACCCTGCACTGAAATCAGCCCGGAGTGGGGCAGGCAAAGGGTGAAAGGACTCAGCTTTAAAAAAATCGTTAAGCATTATTTCACTACACTTTTCTACCCTATGCGCCAGTCTTTTGGCAACAAACAGGTAGAGCAGACGCTCACGGAGTTTTTTCTGTATCCTCAGAAAGGCCCGGGCCAGCTTTGGGAGGTTGTAGCAGAGCGCTGTATGGATTTGGGAGTAGAAATCAGAACGCGACAAAAAGTCACAGGCCTGAAAAGTGCTGGTGATTTGGTTTCTCAAATAGAGGTATCAGACGATCTTTCACAGAAAACTTATACGGTACACTGCGATCAGTTAATATCCACCATGCCAGTTAAGCACCTCATCACCGCACTGGACAGACCAGTATCCGATGAAGTGAAAAAAGTGGCATCTGGCCTCGAATATCGCGACTTTATGATCGTAGGGCTATTACTCACAGAGCTCAAACTTAAGAATAAGGACGGGGAGCAGGTAGATGACAACTGGCTGTACATTCAGGATAAAGGATTAAAGGTAGGCCGGGTGCAGCTTTTTCATAATTGGAGTCCGGAAATGACCGCTGATCCTGACAGCTACTGGATTGGTGCAGAGTATTTTTGCCAGGAGGGTGATGATCTCTGGACCTCCACGGATGTGCAACTGATCGATCTGGCAGCGAAAGAACTGGCCACCATAGGTATTCTGGATGCCGACATGGTAAAAGATGGCACGGTAGTAAGAATGCCCAAGGCATATCCTTCCTATGTCGGTAGTTATGAAGATTTCGATTTGGTAAAAGATTACTTCAACAGCCTGGCCAATCTCTATCTGGTTGGCAGAAATGGCACCCATAAGTATAACAATCAGGACCATTCCATGCTCACAGCACTGGAAGCCATCAACAATATCCTGACTAAGACCACCGGTAAGGAGAATATCTGGGCTGTAAACACTCAAAATGAAAACCATGAAACCGTGGAAGGCTAGATTAAAAGACCCGGCCTACTTCCTGGCAATCGCGGTAACGGCTTTCCTGGCGGTCTATCTCACCATGCCGCAGCATGAGTTTAAATACAACCCCGATGTAGGCAACAGTCCATATGGAATGGCCATCGCAAAAACCTATCAGAATATGCCTGAAAATACAGGGAATTGGGCACGGGGTTATGTCTTGAACGGAGAGCTTACAATTTATGCCAATTGGCCACCCATGGCCTTCAAACTGCTGGCTGAGTGGTTCGAATTCACAGGCCGGGACGATATTTACACTGCACGCATTTGGTATGCCTTGCTGTATGCTATCAATGCCTTACTGTTTTATGCTTTGTTGAAAGGGCTTAAAGTCAATACAGCCATTGCTTTCATTGCCTCAATCTCGTTTATCTTTTTACCCTCTCATTTAGACTTTGGAGCTTTGATCTACGTAGATCAGTGGCTTATTACCTTTTGGTTGCTTGCCTGGATAGCCTACTTCCAGGATAAAGTACTGTCCAAAATATTGTTCTATATCATTGTTCTGTCGGGCTTCTTGTTTTTTCACTGGTTTATTATTTTTCTCCTACCCATACCCTTTTTGCTATTCTTACTAAAACGGTATCGGCCGGGTATTGGCCGATTGACACTGATACTTGTAGCAGTTATGGTCATCGTCTGGGCAGTTCAGTACAGTCTTTTCAGTCTCTATAAAGATTCCTATTTCTTTCAGAAATTCCGTGTCTATTCAATTTTTGGATTGGCAAGCGTTCCCGGCTCCTATCCTGTGGCACTATTAAAGCGCATTGTCTCTCTGGGTTACGAAGCAGCCGTACTCGTACCCCTATTTTTACTTGCAGGTTTCTTCTCGGTGAGACATAAACATTTTATCAAATGGCCACAACTATACAGTCTGCTCAGTGGCAACCTATTGGCTTTGATTTCATATACCATTTGCTTTGTCCACTGGTTCGGATATCACCGCCATGGTCTGGGTATGTTTTCAATACTCATTGGAGGTGCAGTAGCATTGGGCCTTTCCTACCTAAAATCAAGATCTTTGCCCAGGTTCAGGTACGCATGTGTGCTGGTTATCTTAGTTCCCCTCTCACTTTTTATGGCATTGCCTGCGATCACGAAAGTTGCCGATGAAGTGGAGCAACAGGATGAACAAATTGCCAACTTCATCAACGCTAATCGTACCAGTCAGGACCTGAAGGCTTGCTTGTTTTTCGATCAGCCCGGCATTGCAGGAACGCATATAGTGAGGTTTGATTTAAGTGAGTTTGCCCTTCGGGAATATACCAATGCCTACACCTTCAATTTGTATGAAATGGAAAAGCAGGTATCCATCACAGAGGACCTGAAGCACGGCATTGCGAAACTGAAAAAGAACGGCTTTGTTGATTTCGACCCTTCGCTGGTTTTTATGGTCTCAAAAAAGCACTACGAATTTGATGAGACGGTAATTACAGGCTTAAATTCCATTGGCAAATTCAACATCTATCACCTCGATCTGACCGATTTTTGAGTTGAAAATTTCAGTAGTCATACCGACCTATAACCGATCCAGCCAGCTACGAGCATGTTTGACTTCGCTCAAAGAGCAAACAATCAATCTAGCATGGGAGGTAATTGTAGTGGATGATGGCGGGGATCAGGACTTGAATGGGTCAGTACAGGGGTTTAAATCAGATCTGAATATTCTACTAATCCGGCAGGAAAACCAAGGCCCTGCCACCGCCCGGAATGCTGGTGTGCAAGAAGCCAAAGGTGATTTCATTGTTTTCCTGGACGATGACTGTGAACCTCAGCCGGATTGGCTGGCCACACTCTACCCAAAGGCTCAACGCAATACAATATCAGGAGGAAAAATCGAAAATAAACTTGTCCACAACTCTTTTTCCGAGACCAGTCAGCGGTTGGTATCATTCCTTTACAGCGAATGGAAAGACACCCCCTGGTACTTCTTTACATCTAATAACTTCATGGTCCATCGACAGACTTTTCTGCAAGCAGGGGGCTTCGATGAAAACTTCCCGACATCTGCGGGCGAAGATCGGGAGTTTTGCGCACGTTGGATCCATTTGGGAAATCAGATGGAATACGTCCCGACTGCGATTGTCAATCATGCGCACGATTTAAAACTCCGGTCTTTTTGGAAAATGCATTCTAAATATGGAGGGGCAGCTTATTTATTTGGTGGAAAAATCAAACGGTTGGGAGTCGATGCTTTAAAACCGAGAATATCGTTTTACATGCATTTATTTGGTTTTGTATTGCAACAGAAAGAGTTAGGATTTAAGAGGGCCGTATCAATTTCATTCTTGATTTTCGTTTCCCAGCTAGCGACTCTGTTTGGCCTTATGAAAGAGAAATTCAGACATTGATATTATTTTAAAATGAATCATAAGATTAAAGAACAAGTCAAAAGCTATATCTCTAAAGAACTAATTAGGGATAGTTTAGTCGAAATAAAGGATGACACTGTACTGATACGAAGTGGTCTTCTTGACTCAATAAAAACCCTGCAACTCATCGCTTTTCTTGAGCAGGAGTTCAAGGTCGATTTTGAAGCACATGAAGTAGATGCCGATTATTTAGACAGCCTGATACTGATTGAAAATACTATTAAATCAAAACTCTCATGAGCCATACCAATCAATTGGCAGAGCTAATCGCCCAGGCATTTAGGAAGTTTGAGAAAAAAATAGCCTGCGATGACTTAAATCAAAGTTACACCTATCATGAATTACGACTTGAAAGCGAGAAAACAATAGGCTTTTTACAAAAAAAACAAATCCGGGCTAAACAGAGAGTAGGTATTTGTGCCCCCAAGTCCTATGCCAGTTACGCTGCATTATTAGGTATTATTCAGTCAGGCGGAGCATATGTTCCTATAGATCCAACCTCACCCATTTCGCGCATCAATACCATCGTCAGCGATAGTAAACCTGAGGGAGTTATTGGTGAGTATGAAATACTCCAACAGATGTCAGAACACTATAAAGACAGTGTTATTGAAGAAATACCAGGTAGTGTCTTATTCTATTTAGCACTGTCATTCGATCATAAAATGGATAGTAGTATTCCTCCTGAGTTTGTTTGTATCCTGTATACATCGGGGTCTACCGGAAAGCCCAAGGGCGTTATGGTCACTCATGAGAATGCCTTTAGTTATGTTCAATGGGCGGCAACATCATTGAGTTCATTCTCGGCAGAGGACGTTTTTTCTTCAGTGGCCCCATTCTACTTCGCCCTCTCCCTGTTCGATTTGTATGTTCCACTGGTTTACGGAGCACAAATTGTGTTGTTTAGCGAGAAACATATCAGGAACCCTATGGTGCTGTCTTCCGCCATAGAAAAGAAGAAAATCACAGTTTGGTATTCTACCCCCAGTGTGCTCATGCTGATGATGCAATACGGCAAAACGGAAAGGTCTGATCATTCATCCATCAGGCTGGTATGCTATGCGGGAGAGGTATTTCCTTCAGAGTCGCTAAGGCAGCTTAGAAATAAGTGGCCAGATAAAGACATCTATAACCAGTTTGGGTCAACAGAGACGAATGTTTGTACCTCGAGAAAAATACCAGATGTCTTACCGGAAAATTTTGATCACAGAATAATCGGCAACGGCTGTAGCCACCTGAACTGCAAACTATTGGTGAATGACGTAATTCACGAACCAACCATTGGTACAGAAGGAGAACTGGTTATCAGTGGTCCGGCAGTGAGTCCCGGCTATTTTGGTACGGCAGCAGAATTGAGTGGTGAAAAATTTATTACGATCGGAGGTAATCATTGGTACAGGATGGGCGATTGGGCCATAGTTAATGATCAACAGGAATTTAAGTTGCTGGGACGGATAGATCGAATGGTTAAAAAAAGAGGGAATCGTATTGAACTTGACGAGATTGAAAAAGCAATTGCCAAACATGCCCTGGTAGACCGTTCGGGAGTGGTAACGGTACAAGCTAAAGACGAGCTGGTCATAAAAGCCTTTATCGAGACTGTCCCTGATGCTGAAGGGTTTGACTTAGAAGATTTACAGCGTTTTGTGAGAGATCAATTGCCAAACTATATGATACCTGATGTATGGGGTAGGCTGGATAAGATACCACTGACCAGTACACATAAAATAGATTATCAAAGTCTTAAGGCCATGGACAATCCTTGAAAGGTACATGTGCTCGTTGTTTTGACTCGAATTGTAATTACTTCCGGAGTTATCAGACGAAGAAATTTTCTATGATATCCTTATTATCAAGTGCTAAACATCCATAATTCTTCCTTAAAACCAGTGCTCTCAATATCCTTCCAACTATTGATAATGGGAGGATTCATTCATCATTTCAATATTGAGGAACAATTCCATTTGCCTCTCTTTTTTCCATGGATTGGGGCTGCCTTTCTAATTCACTTTGTATCCCCTAAACCCTACCGTCAATGGGTATTTGTATTGGCTACGATTGCCGGCACATTCTTTTTACTGTCTTTTTGGGAATCATTGACCTTGATCGGAATAGCCTTTGGCATGATCGGAATCACCAATCTGCGTATTGATCTCAGATGGAGAAAATGGATACTCCTTGTAGTTGCCGGCTTACTCGTATATGCCCGGATGAACCCAATCAATGGATGGCTTTCATCTTCCGTACTGACCATACTGGGTAGCATTTTCATGTTCAGAATGTTGGTCTTTTTGTACGAGATCAAACACCAAAAACAACCTGTTTCCTTTGTCACACAGATCAGCTATTTTTTCATGCTACCCAATTTGGTATTTCCATTGTTCCCGGTGGTAGACTTTAAACTATTTCACAGGCAGTATGATGCAGGCAAAGATCCGGCTGTTTATCAAAGAGGTATTTTGCTTATGGCAAAAGGAATATTTTTTCTATTTGTCTATCGAATGATTTATTCATTCCTGCTTCCGGTGAGTGCCGAAATAGATTCACTCAATTCGCTGGTCGCCTATATGAGCATCGCCTACTTGTTGACCATCAGATTAGCCGGAATTTTCCATTTTTCGGTCGGGGCCTTACACCTATTTGGCTATCGTCTTCCCGATGTTTTTAACAACCATTTTTTTGCATCGGGCTTCGGAGACTTATGGAGAAGAATCAATATTTACTGGAAGGACTTTATCATCAAACTGTATTTCAATCCATTTTTCTTCCGCTTCAAAAAATACGGTATCAAAACCGCCATTGCTTTGGCCACCATATTTTCGTTTGTCATCACCCTGTTATTTCATCAATACCAGACTTTCTGGATTACAGGCGTTTGGCAAATTGGAGCAAAAGACATGGTTTTTTGGGGCTTCTTTGGGCTTGCCGTCATGATTGGCAGCTTATGGCAAAATGATATCCATAAGAAAGACACCTTCTTAGGTTCCATTGTTTTGAGTGGAAGGATCATACTTACCTTTTTAACGGTATCAGTCCTTTGGTCCGTCTGGTCTGCTCAAAGCCTGTCAACCTGGTATGGCATGGCAAAACTTACTCAAGAGGTGCCCACTGTCGAATGGATTGTTTTTACAGGCATTTTGGTGGTAATGGCTTTCGCTGGTGGAGCTGGCCATCATTTATCAAAGGGTATCAGTATGGCAGATTTCAACAAAGTAGCTGGTTTCTTTCCTTTGGCTCTTTTGGTTATGTTGGTTATGGGTTTTAATCGATTGACTTTGGACAAATTCTGGAATGAAAGATTAACGGAAAGCACCATCGAGTCTATTTTTTATCAGACGCTCAACGAAGATGACCTGGAGCAACAAACAGCCGGATACTATGATGATATACTCCAAAGCGGCAATGTATTGAGTACCCGAACTCAGGAAAGAGAGGTTGCTTTATATGCGAAGGAATTTGAGAAAACGGGCATTGTCCAAAAATCCCAAACGCCTATTGAACGTAGATTTACTCCCAATTTTCATTTGACTTTTCAAGGAATTGACTTTGATATTAATCAATGGGGCATGCGTGATAAACCCTATAACCAAACCCCTCCGCCAGGTGTAACCCGAATGGCCATGGCCGGATCTTCTATTGAAATGGGATCGAGAGTCAAGAAAGAATTGATTTTTGAAAGCATATTAGAAGAGAGGCTGAATTATGATGCTTCCGTGAAAGCTGATTCAATTGAACTGTTGAATTTTTCTGTCTATGCCAGAGAAATCGCACAGCAGGCGCATTTGATAAAATCTGAGCTCGTTGATTTCAAACCACAATACCTGCTCATCTTTCATCATTATGAAGACTGGGGGATTCTTAAAAGTACTATCAGGCGCCTGAAAACAATTAATTATGACTACGCTTTGTTTCAGGAAGCTTACGATAAGCTTGAGGACAGCTATGGCCGGTTGTCTGTCTTAAATCCACTGGAAATTGAAATACTCAATGGGCTACATGCCGATGTCTATGAAACCTGCATTTCAAATGGTATACAACCCATTTTAGTCATGATGCCCACACTAAAACCGCAGAGAGATTTCCGGGAAAGAAAGAGTAAGTTAGACGAGGTATCGGACCAGGCATCTGAGATAGGGTATAAAGTAATTGATTTAAGGGCTGCCTATAAGGGCTTTGACCCTGCTTCATTGCGTATTAGCCATAATGATTATCATCCGAATGCGATGGGGCATAAATTATTGGCAGACAAACTGGAGCCGGTCTTGAGGAAACTGATAATTAATAAAGAACAACCCTTTCGCTGAAAGGACTACGAGGACCCCTTAATGATTACATGAGAATGGGAATAAAAAAACAAGTTGTTATCACAGGAACCGGTAGAGCCGGTACTACCTTCTTAATGGAGTTGTTGACTCATTTAGGCCTGGATACCGGGTTTTCATCCCATGAAATAGAAGTGCATAAAGACAAGGTTTCTAATGCCGGACTTGAAAAGAATGTAGGAGAATCTCCCGGTGCCTACATTATGAAAGATCCTTCTTTTGTAGACTATGCAGAGGAGCTACTGGTTAGAGATGACATTTGCCTAGAACATGTTTTTGTTCCAATGAGGGATATAACAGCCGTTTCCGATAGCAGGAGAGCCAATCAAAAAGCTCATTTTGGTAGGCTTTCGCTGAGAGAGAAGTTACGATATTTCAGAAAACCATACCTGTTGTATGGAGGGCTGTTACATACCACTTCTTCGAAAAAGGGAGCTCAGGAAGAGGTCCTGATGAAGAAGTTATTTGATCTGCTATTTAGTCTGTCCAAGTATCAAGTCCCTGTGACGTTTATTCAGTTTCCGTATCTTCTTTCGCACCCCAAATATTTGTACAACAAACTTGAACCAGTGCTAAAGGACGTTTCATATGAAGTTTATCTAAAGACTTTTGAAACCTTATCCGACCCTGAGAAACCTCGAAATTTCAATTTGGGAAAATAAGAAAATCGATATGAAAGGTTACGTGGTATCAAATCGCTCAAAAGTCATTGAGGAGCTCAGGAGCCTTCCTCAATACAAGGAGTTATTTCTTACTCTGGTTTGGAAAAATCTGCGGCTTCAATACCAAAGTGTTGTTTTAGGTTTGATTTGGGGAGTAGTGTTTCCATTGTTGATGTCGGGCATTTTCTTTTTTGCTCTTGGCAGCAGGCTGGGGTCCGACTTTTCAGATTATTTCATCTTTCTATTTTCGGGTTTTATATTCTGGAATGTGTTCGCGAGCAGTTTGATTCAGTCTGCCAACTGCATGATACAAGAACACGAAATGCTCAAGAAGGTATACTTTCCCCGGCTGTTATTGCCATTATCATTTGTGGCTGCTAAGCTTTTGGACTTACTCATTACCCTGGTCATTCTTACAGGAATATTGGTGTTCATAGAAATGGATATTCACTGGCCGGCCTATTTAGGAGTTTCCTTGCTATCCGTATTGTTCCTTGTATTGATGGCAGCAGGTTTTTGTCTCTCATTTTCAGTGCTCCTCGTCAGGTTCAGAGGGCTTCAGGTGATTTACCCGATTATTATACAGGCGATCATTTTTACTTCTTCGGTGATCTATGAAAGTAATCTGACGATAGAAAATGAGGTGATCAGGTTCTTATTTCAATTGAACCCTATCACCGTTATTCTGAAGCCTTTTCGCGAGGTGATTTTCTTCGGTGAAATTCACTTCACTTCACTTTTTATGGCTTTCTGTTTTTCCACAGCAATTTGCTTTTCTGGCCTTCTTTGGTTCAAACTGGAAGATAAAAATCTGATAGACCGATTGTGAGGATGATGTTATCTGTAGAAAATATAAGCAAATACTACACAATTAAAGACCCGGTAACGGGTAAACATCGCCCCTTCTGGGCGTTGAGAGAAGTGTCTTTTGAGTTGGAAAAAGGCGCCTGTATTGGGTTAACAGGAGTAAATGGTGCTGGTAAATCTACCCTGCTCAAGATCATCAGTCGCATCGTGACACCAACTTCGGGACAAGTAAGAACCTATGGCAGTGTTGTTCCCCTACTCGAACTCGGTGCTGGCTTTCACGATGAACTTACCGGAAGGGAAAACGCCTATATCTACTCTTCGCTCATAGGAATCAAAAGGAAAGAGCTCAGGCAAAAACTGGATGACATTGTTGATCTGGCCGGAGTAGGCCTTTTTCTGGATACAAAAGTCAGAGGGTATTCCAATGGAATGAAAATGCGCCTGGCATTTAGTATTGCAAGTCACTTAAAACCTGACATACTGTTGGCAGATGAGATTCTGGCGGTAGGCGATGAGGATTTTCAAAAACTATGTTTGCAAAAGATCCTTGAATTGAAAAATGAAGGCACTTCCATCATTATGGTCCAGCACAACCGCGAGTTGATTGAGAAATTATGCGACCGTACCATTGTCCTCAAAAAAGCAGACTGAGATACGTATCATACCCTTACTTCACTTCGGCAGAAACAATGCCATCCTTTAGAAAGCGCTGACTTACCCGTTTTGTCCACTCTTCAATTACTACCTCTTTGGGGTGTCCATCGTCTCTAAATGTATTGTTTTCATTTAAGGAGACCCTACTGTCGATATAGGCAATGTTATTTTGATCAAGAAACTCCTGAAGCCCTGACAACATGAGTTTTTCACAGTGCAATAGATTTACATAAAAAGGAATATCAAGTTTGGAACACAGATCATGCATTTCTGATAAAAGAAGCTCTAAAACCTCATCTGTATCATGAATTCTACGATATCCTGAAATATTATTGATGGCTCTTTGGAGCAAAAAACTGCTTGCCAAATGTTTATGCAAGGGAAGTCTCAAATACTTAACAGGTTTACCTTCAATAAGCTTTTTATCCTTTGTCAAGGTTACAAAAGGGATATACACCTGCTCGTTACCTGACTTATTTGAATTAATCGCAAGAGAGCCAAGCCAATCTGCCTGTGCTACATTCCTTTGCCTATGATGACTCATAAAACCATAGATTACGGCTTTTGGCTTTTTTGAATGCTCTAGCCGCTTCCTTAGAACGAGGAGAGACTGATAGGTGCCGTAGCCACCTACCCCCAGGTTTCTGATATTCACTGACGGAAATTCTTGTTGTAGCTTCCATGGAAGGGTTTGCTCATCATCAAGTCCTGCCCCCATGGTAAATGATCCTCCGATAAACAGGACTTGATCCAAATTCCCGGGAATGGGTTCTGGTTTTGTCAGGCGCTCGCCATACCGGTCTATAGTCAGGTTCATGGTATCTCCCCAGATATTCACAGGGAACCTGTAGGTTCCGGGAGTTTGAGTCCATCCCAAATGAGCATTGGGCTCGTAAAATGATATGGCTTGTGGCCGTTCAGGAGGAGGGCCATAACCCATAAGTCTCAGCGTCAGTTCTAAGACAACTAAGGCAATGAGCAGTATATATATGATTCTTTTTAAGTAGACTTTCATCCTGACTCTGGTCTCAATTGAATCTCACAGGCTCAATTCATTTATTTCCTGAATGCTTTGATTTCTTTTTCTTCCGGATAAAAGTTCAGTCAGTTTATCACGATCGACTAATTCAACAATAATATCGTGGTCGTCCTGATGGTATTTTGATAGGGTATACTTGTTATCCAGTGCCAGATCTTCATCCGGAAAGTCATCTCTGAAAAAACACCCACGACTTTCTTGTCTAATAATAGATGAACGCATAATTGCCTCACCGGTCGTTAAGTAGGCGACTGCATCATCGAGTATTTGATTTTTGCTCAGGAGCATATGGCGCTTGTCTTTAATCCAGTCTGCGAATTGCGTAGCCTGTTTTTGATTCATATTGCTCTCCTGATATCTCTGTAAGCCATTCTGAACTTTTCTCAGTATCGATGCATCAAAGTGCGAAAGTTGAATTTCCAGATCAAAGGCGCTTTTGATTATATCACTTTGGCCTCTTAATAATGAGATTTGCTGAGCTATCACTTTAGCTGCACATAAATAAAGGGCCCAAGGTAAGCCACCGACACGAAATGCTCCGAAATCGTGCATGACTTCGCCACAAACAAACACATTTTTTAAGCTGGTCCCAAAATTATGATGGGCTATTCCTCCCATTGAAAAATAGGAGATCTGACGAATTCTGCTGTTATCAGTTTGACAGTGATCGTTTATAAGCTCTTTAACCTTATTGAAAAGCTCAAAATTATACACCAGGGCTTGGTTATATACTCCCTGAAGTATCTTTCGCAATTCTGAAGCACGATCTGTGTTGGCAAACTCCAATAGTCTGTTGATGACTTCATTGCCCTCTGGGGTCTGAGAACTGAGTTTTTTCAGACCAGTATGAAATTCACGATAACGAAAATCAACGAAATATTTCTTTCCTTCTTCCTTCCGCCAGGCCATTTGTGCCTGGAAGTGATTATTCGTTCCTCTCTCGTAAAACAATTCCTTTTCCAGCCATTCCAGATGGGTGCCATTTTCATCATATATTTCAACGCCCGGTAGTTCTTCAGTGGGGGTAAGCATTCCCATATCCGGTTGTCCGTAGCCATGTTTGAATACAAACTCCATGTTAGACAAAATACCGCCAGCCATCAGCATGCGACCGTGGATTGAACCGTAAGTTCCCGACTTTACTGCACCCTGAAAAAGACCTGCATAACCACCCGAGGCGAGCACGATAAATTGAGCACTAATGGCTCCTATTGATCCTTGTCGTTGATATTGGATACCTTGACAAATGCTTTCACGGGTAATGATCCGGGTAACCCAGGCATCGTTGAGTACTTTACCCCCCAGGTTTATTATTTCAAGAAAAAGGCGCTCTAAAAGTATCTGACCAGAGCCTGATTTTAAGGATACGCCAAGGGCAATTTTCTTTAGGGGATCAAACTCCTGTAACTCTTCCAGCTCAGCCGACAGGTTTTCGGTAATGATATCGGCAATGTCCGGGTTTTCTTGCCCTTGCCCGAGGGTATTGAGCCATTGTGTATAATCCGACCTGGTCTGAGAAGAAGTATTTATGGCTCCGGCAGAAATCTTTGACGCACCAAGTTTTCCTCCGCGATCCAACTTGTCGTAGTGAATCACAACAGTTGGAATGCCCATTCGAAGTAGCTTAATGGCAGTCCAACAACCCGCTATACCAGCACCTACAATCACAGTTGAGGTTTTTATCATGTCAACGAGCTGGATGTTTTTCATCTGGTTTCCCATGGAGGTTTATATTGACTAAAAAACATTATAGATTAGATCGGCCAGGCGTTTGTTAAATTCATCGGTAGGATGGCCATCTCCTGGAATAAACAGACCAACATCCTGCCTGTCTTTTAATAAAGCCTCATTTACATAAATGAACTGAATGCCTTGTTCTTCTAAATATAGCAACACTCTTTTCCTTACATCTTTGTAATGCTTGGCAAATAATGTATCAGACCCTGTTGTGTTCTGAACCAAGACAGTGAACTCAAATCCCTGCTCCCTGAGCAATTGATCAGTCTCCTTGATAAGTCTTAAAATCAACTCAAGCTCCTTCTGTCTACTAGCCACCCTGGGTTTTATTCGGGTGAAAATGCCAGAATTCGTCCAGACAAATTTCCAATATTTCATTACCAATGAGTGGGTATTTTTTTGTTCGTCAAACGTACCTGTATGTTTGAGCTTTCCATTTTCTACAATGTACCTGATACTCTTTTGGTCCCATGGTGAATAGCCGTTTGCTCTCAGTATATGCGGATCGATAAACCAGTAAAAGATTTCTACATTTTCTGAGGCATGCAAAGCTGAATCCGTGGCAAGATGGTTTTTGGCAATAGTATATACCTGATGAGTTCCATATCCATGAAAACCGTAGTTTCTGATATTCCTCTTTTGGCTATAAAGTTGATTATAATAGTAGGGTAATGTCTCTGTATCATTTATGCCTTCACCAAAGGTAAAGGACCCTCCCAGAAAAATGCTGTATCGCTGGCTGGTAGTATCTGAGCCGGGGGTAACCCTTCTGCCATCAGCAAAGGAGTAATAGGCATCATAGATTTCTTCACCTGATTTTATCCAGCTCTTTGTAGCCCTCGCAGAAAAAGAACTGTCGCTCACTCCGTAGCCTAATTCAGGGTTGGTTGTATAATAAGGTTCTTGATACTCAATTTTTGATTGCGGTATGTTGTCGATAGTCAGGTATAGCTCAAGAATAAACAGGACAATGAAAATGGCAGAAATATTGAAGAACAGATGCTTGATAAGGCTCTTCTTGGACCGGAGCCCAACCCATATTATAAAGACACTGCATATTAGCAGCATCAATTCAAGACCATAAATAGCTAAAAAATCCCTCATAATTTGTTAGTATGACAAATCTGTAATACCATCCGAGATGAGTCGTTTTGCAATTCTTTCCACCCAAATATCATTAACACTCTCATCGGGATGCCCATCATCTTTGATGCTGTTGTCCCTGGTCAATGGAACATGGCAATCAATAAAACGAATGTTGCTTTCATCTAAAAAAGGTCTAAGGTATTTCATGTCCTCAGGAAGATAGTGCAATGTGGCCACATAGAATACGATGCCATATTCTCGACATAGACGCTGCATTTCTCTGATGATGAGGTGAGTGAGTTTTTGAGCATCTTTTACCCGTTTAAAGGAACGCGACCAGTTCACTACTCTTTCTGCCAAAGATGCTAAGGCGAGCTTTTCTGTGAGGCGGAGATTATACATTCCCACTGATTCGTTTCTTTGGAATGTACTGTCATTTTGAAGGGTAACATAAGGGATTTTTCTTCTGAGCTGCATCAACCAGGCGCCCTGCGCAACGTTCCGCAATTGATGATGTTGAAAAGCCCCATAAATTACGCACTTGGGCCGGTTACCTTTTTTTAGTTCATCTTCCAACACAAGAAGGGACTGAAAAGTACCGTAGCCACTAACAGCAAGATTGCGAAAATCTGAATGTGGAAAACGTTGCTGAAGCTTCCACACGGCCGTCTCATTATCATCTAATCCGTACCCCATCATGTATGACCCGCCAATGAAAGTTATTTGATCATCCCCAACACCATTATTATCTATCCTTGTGACTCTGCCCGTGTCTTTTTTAATGGTAATGGACATTGAATCTCCTATATCGTTGAAAGGGCCAATTTCGTAATCACCAGGGATCAATTTCCAGCCCAAATCCTTATCAAATTCATGACTCTTGGTCTGACTGACAGGAGCTACAGGTTTGAAAGGTCTATACCCCATTGATCTCAACACTACCTCCAGCATTACCACTATCAGCAGGCCTGAGAGCGATATAACGATCAATAATTTCAAAGGCTTTCTACGCACAATCAATGTATTCTACAAGTCATTCATAAATAGTCCTCAGGCCTGTAATATGGACCTCTCTTTCCTGCAAAGGCATGAAAAATACCCAACAAATGTTTCCCTGTCAAAGGAGGTACTTTTTGCCTTCTGGCTACATTAGCAGATATAAACCGCATGCCAAAGCGACCCAGGTAATGAAAGTTCATCCGGACCGAACCGTACCTTCTGAGGAAGATAAATAAGTTTCGATAAAGATAGTACTCCATAATCTCTTTCAACCCTGACTTGCCTTGGCTGCTGCCTTCCTTTTCATGATAAACCTTACTGCTGCCCACCCAATAAGAGGGCACACCATGATTAAGCAGGCGAAGACAATAATCGGTTTCTTCATAATACAGAAAGTACGATGGGTCCATAAATCCATGCTCCTCAATGACCGTTACGGGGAGCAAGAGGCTATAACCAACCACATTGGCCACACGAAATGTCTTGCCCTGACTTAACTGCTCTTGTGATAGGGGGATAAACTTGGTTTTGAAGTTATTTTCCGCCAACTCCCAAATAAGCTCGGTACTCATGGCACCTTCCTTGTCCAAAGCGGCACTTCCGTAAACTCCATTTCCATGAGTTTGATATGCCTTCAATAAGTGTGTTAGTGTATTGGGAAAGACCCTGGTATCATTGTTTAGCATCCAGAAAAGTGCAGTTCCTATAGATTTCGCATATTCCAGCGCTTTCGCCTGACCACCGGCAAAGCCCAGGTTTTCAGGATTCTTAAAAATCACCAGGTCCGGATATTCACTTTCGAGTACCTGGCTGTCGAAGCGCAGAGAATTGTTATCCGTAACACAAACCACAAGATCTGGGTACTCCTTCAACACCTTAAGCGACTCCAGGCAGGCTCTGGTTCTGGACATGCTGTTCCAGTTGAGTATGGAGATGACCACCGTCATTTAAAACTCTGTTGTTTTGTTGACACTAGCCGGCCGATTTCCCTTCCACATCAATTCGATACTCTTGAGCGTAAAGCCCAGCAACAAGCACACCCACTGTACGAGTGCCAATAGGTGGTTGACCCAAACCGCTTTGTTTTTGGCCGTAAATGGAAATGGATACAGGGGGATTCTGAGCTTTCGCTGAACGAGCCGATTCCCTTTGCCATACTTGATGAATCTATTCACCAGGCCCCAAAAGCCATCATCAAAATTGTGCAACACCACTGATTTTCTTGCATAATCGAGTTTTCCGACCCTGGATAATCGCGTACCAAAATCAACATCCTCACCAGCGAAAGGGTAGGATTCGTCAAATCCCTCAATGCTTTCAAAAGCTTCTTTCAATACCAGAATATTTGCTGTTACCAGGTACTTCGGCTCCTCGATACCCTGACTGCTCTCCTTCAGGGGGGGCTGATGGATTTGCTGGCTTTCGTAATAACGGGAAACATAATCTTTGCCTAAGGCTCCTACAAATCCCTGAAAACCAATGGCGGAGTTATCCATATCCAAATAGCCCGCAACCATGCTTTCGGTAGGAATACAGTCGCTATCCACAAACAAAAGCCATTTGCCTTTGGCACGTTTTGCTCCCAGGTTCCGGGCACTGGCGGGTCCAGGTTTTTCGCAGAGGTAAACCTTAATGGAAAGTTCTGAATCTGCATATTGATCCGGGATCCGTACGGGTATATCAGAGTGATTATCCACAAGGATGATTTCGCATGGAAAATGGGCGAGTGTCTGGGTTTCAAAAAATGAATTCAAAAACTCGTTAATGCCTTGTTGGTTATCCTTTACCGGAATAATCAAGGAAATTTCCTTAGCAGCTATGGAACCGGGTTGTTTCAATAATCTAGTGTGTTGGCACCGCAAAGCGATCTGCTAATTAAGGACTTATTGATGAATTAGTAATTTTGTTAAGAACAAATTGGGCTCGGTTGAGAACAAAGCGGTAGTTTACCCGGCCTAAGAATATCAAGCGCCTGGCTGAGCTTTCAGCCTTCGATGGAAAGGAGACGAATTCAAAAGTTACTTACGATCAATCTGATTGTTTTCAGCCAATTACCCGTATTTCACCAGTTTTTGAGAATAATTTGAGCAGCAACCGCCTGTCCTTTGGCATTCCAATGCATATCTCCACCAGGTAAGTACAATGACTCCGTTTGATTCTTCATTTCCGTTAACAGGTCCATACAATTCAGGTCTTTTTGTCTACAGAACTCACCTAAAATGGTATTGGGCTGATTCCAGTCAAAAACTTCCTCTTTCAAATTATAAGCATCAATAGTCTTCTCTAAGTCCAGTTGATTCACTTGGTAACGTTGAGGAAATAGTGCAATTTTGAGTTCAAAGTTCGCTTTGATTGACAATGCTTCCAAGGCATCAAATACCTGCCCACTTTTATGGTACATTTCTTCAAGGTCAGGGCTTTTGTCAATTAGGAATGTGCTTAAGCCATTGACAATATCGTAATGATATGGAGGCACCTTCCCTTTTTCTCCATAAATAGCTTCACCCTTATATCTACCAAAGCTTTTCAGTATTCTAGGAAACAAGAACCTGTCCGTAAAATCATTTATTTCATAGCCTGATTCATAAGTGTTTTGTGGAAGAGGTACTGACATCATGGAATCAAGTTTTGATTGATCTAACATCGGGTTTTCGATTAATTCGGTACCGACAAGCTTGTACTTACCATATTCAATCAGGCTGTAGATGTTTTCAGTCAGGTCATTACCAATAGTCACCCCAAGCAATACAATGTCTGGGTTATATTGCAAGCCATGCTCATTCAGGTATTTAATGGCATAAGTAGGGTTTGATACATTGGCAATCATGAACTCGTAGTTCACTGAATCTTGTAATTCATTCAAGGCTTTTTCAAGCAAGTAGGAATAAGTTTCTTCCTGACCTACCCTATAACCTGAGGTAAAAGAATCGCCAATTGAGAGTACTCGTATCGTGCTGGGTGGTTTTTTATGGCTATACTCAATGGTGCTTCTAAACCCCTTGGAATTATTGACCCAACTGACTTTAACACCGTTTCCATTAGTTACCATTGTATTAACATTAGGAATAAGATAGCCTCCCTCATTCATAGTAGTAAAAGAAAAAACATCGCCATAGTCTTTTCCTATCCACCTCGATTCTACAACCAGCCTAATACCTACTTCCAGTGTAAAAACAAAGATTAGACTCACGATTACAAACCACCTGATGAACCCTATGAGTTTCTTAATGACTGAGGTTTTCCTATATTTCATTATAAGCTTATGAAGTAACAAAAAGCATTAAACAAACCTGAAAGAAAACCGACTTTGTCTCAGTTATCCACTTATAACCGCCTCGAACAGCAGTCAGCTGATTTCATTTTGTCATCCAGCTATTTTTTTGAGGTCGAATTTGTATTTAATTGCTGTTCAATCCAAAAGATCAGGGCACCGGTGTAAAGGCGGGTTTATGAAAAAAAGAAGAACACTGAAGTTACTGGCCGTCAACCTAACTATACTGATGACTCTTCTGGTATTCGTTGAGTTGATTTTCGGGGCCTGGATTTTTAAAGACAAGCAGCTGGCCTTTTTCGGGGTTTCTCCCAACATGAATGAGCAGTTTGAGATTACGTTTTACACAGAAACACCCGTGACCGTTCGGCATACCCGGGATCAATACGGGCTTAGGGGGCAAAACAGCTTTAATCAACCGGAGAAAATTGACATCCTTACGATTGGCGGAAGTACCACTTTTCAAAAGTTTATTGATGATGCAGATACCTGGGAAAGCCACCTGGAGGATAAGCTCAAAGCAGCCGGCAAATCACTGATCATCTCCAATGCCGGGATCAATGGTCATTCTACACACGCTCATATCAAGGCTTTCGATCTCTGGTTGTCAAACATTGAACATTTAAAGCCTCGCTACATCCTGTTTTATATTGGCATCAACGACTTTCTGCCCAGGCCCTTCCTTCTGTCAGGCAATACGGAAAACAGTCCTATAAAAGCGGCCCTGCAGGGTAACTCCATTATTTATAATGCCTTAAGAAGGGCCAAAGGAGCTTACATGGCTAAGAAAAACGAATTTGAATCTAATGTGGATTTTAGTCAGCATGAGTTTAATTCAACCACTCTGCTGACAGCAGAATACCGTGAATTTTACCTGAATGAGTTTATCCCTGCCTTTAAGCAGCGCCAGCAAAAGCTCATTGATCTGAGCCTGGCCATGGGGGCAGAGCCGGTGTTTATAACGCAACCTATGGCGCTTTACCGGTTCGAAGAAGGCAAGTTATCAGGTGTAGCTGCTCCCCTTTATGACTATGTAACCAGACAAGCTCTAACCGGTGTAGATTGCTATGAACTCATCAGCCATGTGAATAAGGCCATGCATGAGGTTTGTGGGCAAAAATTTAAGATAATAGAACTTACCAGCTTGCAGATCTGGAAGACTGAAGACTTCCATGATTGGTTTCATAATACACCAAAAGGAACTCAAAAAGTGGCTGATGAAATCTGGAAACAACTAGGCTTTTACCTCCATTGATCCCGTCAAAAACTCCACATTTTACTTGTCCACGATACCAAGCTCTGCAAAGTTTCGCGAGATTTGTTTAGCCCAAAAAGTATGCACGCTTTCGTCAGGGTGAGTCTCTCCCTTTACAGTATTCGTAGAATTCAATTGCACATTGCATTTAATGTATTTGATACCATTCTCCTCAAAAAACCGGACCTGTTCTGATGCCTGCTCATCCGTATCGGCCAGTATGGCCACGTAGAATTCTATCCCTTCCTTATGACAAAGTGCTTGCATTTCCTGAATCACTGACCGGGACACCTCAGTCGCATATTTTCTTTTTGTGCCCCTCATTAACCTCAGGTAAAGAAGCTTGCTAAGATTAGCTGTCACCAGCCACTCTGATAGCGGGAAGGAGCCATAGGTCATGACTTCTTTCCTCAACAGTTGGCCCTGATCATCTAACTCCACAAAGGGTAGCATCAGATCGTTACTACTGCCATAGTAAAGCTGTTCCTGCCATAAGGTTTCAGCGATATCTCTGTACTTGTGGTGATAGATATATCCGTAGATGACATGCTGGGGTTTTTCAGGCTTTCTCAGCTCTTCTTCCAGCCGCAATAATGACTGATACCCCCCAAAGCCCCCCGCTCCCAGGTTGCGCATGTCGAATTGTCTGTGCTTTTGTTGCAACTTCCAGACAAAGTTTTGATGATCGCTCACAGCCCAGCCCAAAGTAAAAGAACCTCCGATGAACACAACTTTTTCGGAACCGGCTATTATTCCGGTCTCACGGGTAACACGCGACAGGTCTTGATTAAAGGTTAGTTGCATACTATCGCCAGTTGGATGAAATGGCCCGATTTTATATGAACCAGATACCGGTTTCCAACCCAAAACAGAGTCGGGCTCGTACATGCTTGTTTTCTGTACATCTAAACCATTTGCCCTGGTCGCCACCCTAAACCCCAGTAGCCTGAGTAGCACTTCAAGCACCACCAATATGATGAATGCATAAGCCAAAAAGGTGCCTGTTCTTTTAAGCATGAGAAGAATTGTATATTGTAGGTATCACAGCCTGATGAGTAAACTAATACTTTTTACGGATTTCATTAAAGAGAAAGTCTTCCCCGGTTCTGTTAGTCTTATTCTAAAACAGCATTTAATACCCCCCTGCCGAATCTCTCCAGACTGAAGTGTCCTGCTTTTTCAATGGCAGCGACAGACATCTTTTTGTACAAATCCTTCTCTTCTTTCAGTTTGGAGATGGTGGCAAGAATCAATTCATGATCCGTACAATTAATTAAGTAACCTTGCATATGATCGTCTATTAACTCCCTGACCCCTCCTTTTGTAGGCACTATGCATGGCAGACCATAAACCATACCTTCCAAAACGGACATACCAAAAGTCTCAATATGCTCATCAGGATCAGAAAGGTTCAGCACTACCGAGGCTTTTTGATAGAATGGATGCACATCCCTGTGTTCGCTGTAAATGTATAAGTTAGATGGTATGTTTTCTTCCTGAAAGAAGTGATCGATCTCAAGCTGGGTAGCATTGAGCAATAATTCGAAATTAAGGTCAGGCTTTTTTCGCGCCAGCTCCAAAAAATGGACTACCCCTTTGTACTTAGCCAACGAACAGACCATCAGCACCCCAAATTCATGGGAGTCTGTTCTTCGAATATTATAACTCTCTGCCTCAGACATGAATTCTGACGAAAGTACATTGTGAACTCTGATACTCTTCGAAGGAGGTAAATTCAATTCAGAGGCCAGGTAATCCGATACAACTATGGCCTTATTTGCCGTTACATGCAGAACACCAAACAGCCATTTTTTTAGTATCCAGGGTGCAGGGGCCAAAGAAATCTCATGAACATGATAAACTACCCGTTTTCTCATTAACCAGCCGGCCAAAGCCCCACCAAAGGGTAACACGGTATTCACATATACCACTACGGGTTGGAAAATGTATTTAAAAAGAGAAAATAACAGCCAGACTTGCGCAATTAAATACGAAACGAAAGTTCCCCAGGGCCTCCCAAATCTTTTATATGGAATGTGATGAAGTGAGATTTCAGATGGCAGTTCCGAAAGAAAGCCAGGATAATCGATGGTAGAGCAATACAGTTCAATACTATGTCCGGCATCAAACAGTTCCTGAACGGCCTGGCTTAAAACCCTTGTACTACCACTCAGGTCATTTCTCATATGCACCACTACGACCTTTTTCAACACTACTGGTTTACAAATTCACCCCTTGCCAATAATTGGCAATGATAAGGAATTATATGGGTAATCAGGCACTATCTCAATATCAGGATTTGCTCTTGTTGATCTCTGCTTTTATTGAAGCGAGGGTACGGTAGTACATGTCCTTTAATGATGATGAACAAAATATTTCGTTGCTTTGAGAGAAATATCATTCCTCCTTTTCAGTGGCAGAAATCACGATTGTATACGTAAACTACCATTCAGTAGAAGAGCTGAAAAGATCTCTTAAGTCTGTTACTCAGTTTACCACTACGGCTTATGAGGTAATCGTCATCAATAATGCTCCTGAAGATGATCTATCGGCTTTAAGTGACTATCATAAAGACCTGCAAATTATTGAGCCAAAAGATAATCTGGGGTTTGGCAAGGCTTGTAACCTTGGGATTAAAGCCTCGAAAACTCCCTATATTTTGCTACTCAACCCAGACACCTATCTGATAGAAGACAGTATTTCCATAGGCCTGAACGCTTATAAAGCACTCAATCAAAGTGTCACGGGCGTACTTTCCTGTAAGCACATGTACGAAAATGGCAGCTTTCAATACAGCTGTTTCGAAAGGAGTGAGTTGCCAGTCTTTCCCTTTTTCCGAATCCCCTGGAAAAGGGCGGTAAAAGACTCCAAACAGTATTATAATGATTCAAAAGCTGTAATTGACGAGCATAGCACATCTCACTATACCTATGCCGTACACGGGTCTTTTATGCTTGGCCCCAGACAATTAATGGAAGAGGAACCTTTTGACGAGGATTTTTTCCTTTACAGTGAAGAACTGGACTTGTGCAGAAGGCTTCAACAGAAGCAAAGAAGCGCTTACTACCTGTCAGAAACCACCATAGCACACTCCTCACACAGAGCAGTCGAAAACATGGCCATCAGAAACCAAATGTACCTGTCTTCAGCGCTTTTAGTTTTGAAATACTATGGCAAAATCGGCTATAGCTTCTACTACCTGCAAAGGGTACTGAGGGCTCTCTTCTTAATGGCTAGCCTACCGCTTATGCCGCGGAGAGTGGCAGAAAAAATCAAGGCTCACCTGAAAGACTCAAGGCCTTTATCCGGAGATTATCTCAAAATCTTTAAATACAGCCGGGGGCTCAAAACTCATGTGCCGCTGAAAAGCAGTTCCATTGAATAACAGACTCTTGACCAGGTCAGGACTTAAAAAATGATCTGGCAAACCGCACTCTCAAAACCATGGTAAGAAATGTACCGGCAAGGATGCCGATATATACCCCATACAAGCCCATGGCATTGACAAGAGCAATTGAAAGTACCAGTGTTACAACAAATCCCTTAAGGGTGGTAGTGGCCAAAGCCATAGATTTTTTATGGTAGGTGTATGGAATGCTAAGGTAGACCCCCAGAATCATAAACAGATTGGCCAGCACCATAAGGGGTAAGTATTCAATGCTCGCAGCTAAGTCAGGAAAGATTAATGGCAGCAGCAGGTAAACACCGACCAGCAACAGAACAACACCGCCACTGGTAATCAAACTTACTTTTTTCAACAACTGTCTGAACTCGCCCTTCAGCGATTTAAAGTCCTTCTTGACATGAAAGTGATCCTGAGCGGAGAAGAAGTAGAAAATACCGAGAAAGAATACAGGGGTTGCCAGTTTTTCTGCCACAGCAAAGATTCCATTCATTTCGAACCCGAGCTGAGACTTGATGATGTATTTGTTGGCATTGATCAGCAACAACCAACCCAATGTGTTGAAAACCAGTGGTAGAGCATAAGAAAGTAAAGCTTTGATATGACGCCAACGCAAAAAATGAAATGAAAACTGATCTCGTTTTATACCCCAGGATACACATACCACAAGTGAAGCCAGGTTGGCCACCGCAAATGCCGCCAGTACATTTTCAAGCTTGTTTTCAGAATAAAACACCGCCCACAACTCACCAAGCGTAAAAACCACTGATCTGACGATCATGGCTCCCGCATAAAGCTTCACCTGGGAATTTCCTCTTAATACCTGCATCATGGTATTTAAGAGCATTTGACTCATTAATATGGCCGCCCCTACCAGTAACAGAGGTGCCGGACCCGATAGCTTTGCGAAAAAAGTAATCACAGCTAAGAGCACCGTCATTGTCAATAGTACTGCAGTGCCGTTAGTAAAGCCAATGACCTTGTTTTGATCATCCGCATCGGTCAACCAGCGATAGATGGCGTCCGCTATCTGCATGGAGAAAACAGGCCCCAGAATAGCCACGGTAGAAATTACAAGATCATACCTACCCGTATCCGCATAGCCCAGTTCTACGGCTATGATCGGGAAGATGATAATGGAAATTATCTTACTGGAATAGGTACCCAAGGCGTAGATCCAGGCATTTCTGCTGATACTTTTTTCGGGGAATAATGGGGTGAAGATGTTTTTCAAAGGCTTCCGTCAGTCAAATCCGTTTTAGATATCCCCTGGTATTGAAAGTAGCATTCGGACCGAAAAAATGAGTCCATTTGGTCTCCACCTTAAAAGAGGTGTTAGTGGCAAGGATCTCATTGATTGCCTTCAATGGACCTCCGTTAAATTTCTTTTTCGGGATCTCGAGCTGATCTATAATTCCATCCTCAATGATGTAGTAAGAACCTGGAGGAACAACCGGATGAAATTTATGAAAGGCCTGATATACCTGCTCATACGTATGCGACCCATCGTCAATGATCAGAATTTTATCGAATTCAGCACAATCTTCGAGGGAGTAGTTTTGCCAACCTCCTTCAAATAACCTGATGTTTTCCGTGGAGCGTATTTCCGGGTCGAGTTTCTCTTGCTTCAGATCAATAGTATGAACCACACCATCACCAAAGTTTCTTAAGAGGTCGGCAAGATAGAGGGCAGAGCCACCCTTATTGGTGCCTATTTCAATAATCAGGTCGGGCTGTACTTCAGAAATAATCATCTGATAGATCACAATATCAAAGGGGCATTTAAGCATAGAAATACCCCGATACGTTATTCTATGATGGGCCTTGTCTATCAACTGAAGGTCGGTATGAAAATCGAGTTCCTGATCTGAGGCAGGTCTTTTTAGTCCTGAGAATATATTTTTGAAGGCGCTTTTCATGTCTGTCTAAAGGAGTTTTTTACCCTGAATACTATTTTTTCGATCAAGCTCTTTTTAGTACTGTTATAGGTAACAAGGCTGTTGTTAAGTTGTACGCCAATTTGCTCATCTGAACACACCGCTACAAAGTATTGGGCCTGATCAACAGGGTTGTGGGAAGTAAAGCCTTTAAAATCTCCCCGATACTCTGTCAAATTGCTCTTCTCCGATTTCGCATTCACCATCACTGAGGCGTTGATGGTTTTTTGATATAAAATTGACAGATGTTTAAAGCGCTTTTCTAAAAGCTCAGTCAGCTCTGCCAGGTTGAGCTCTTTGGGGTGATAAGGATTTCTGCCTCTGGAAGCCAGGTGATGGGTGCTTTCACTATCCGGTGTTGATATGAGCAGAATGCCCCCGGGCTTCAACACTCTCTTCAAACTATCTAATGCTGCTTCATGCGCAGTCAGATGTTCAATTGTTTCAAAGCACGTAATCACATCAAAAGTATCCGGACCAAAAGGCAATTGACAAATATCTGCTGTATCAAAGCTGACATTTTCCTGCCTGTATTTGTTACCGGCATGTTCTGTGGCAGCGGGGTCTATGTCAATTCCAACTACGCTTTCAGCCTTAGCGGCCATGAGGAAAGTGCCGTATCCCTCACCAGAGGCCACGTCCAACACCGCTTTGGCCTCGACAAAATCCATTGCAAAAAAGTACCGATGCAGATGCTCGTAAGTGTAATATTCATTGACTTGGGTAACAAGTCTTTCACCGGTCCATTTCATCAGCGGGTTCCAGATTGTGGTTTGATAATAACCCCCTGGCAGGTTGGCAGGCAAAATACACTTGTATTTCGACTTTTGGCAAACTTATCATGGGCTCTTTGCTGCTCTTCAAATCCAGGATACCCATAATCATCCAAAATAATGATTCCTCCGGGTACAAGGTAATCCCAGAGATATTCTAATGCCGCCATTTCGGGAATGGTGCTGTTCAGGTCCAGGGAAATAAAAGCCAGTTTGTCAAAGGCAATTTTTTCGAGTATTTGTGGCACTACGCCTTTAACAATCTCAACATTGGGCCATAAAGAGAATCGTTCGGTCACCTCCTGATAAAAGCTATCCCAATCGCCTTCCGGTTTTATACCATGACTCTCCCGTTTCAGTTCATTTGTACTTAGCATCTCAGGAATTGTACCAGTGAAGCTATCAATAAGGACAAATCTCTTGTCCATATCTTTAAAGGACAGATAATCGGTAATACTGGTCACAAAAAAGCCGGTTCTTACACCACATTCTACAAAGTCTCCCTCCAGGTGTTGCGCATAACCGGCTGCCCAGCATAGCGTATGAATTCTCCATTCCAGGTCAACACCTTTTAAGAAAAAACCTTTATCTGTTTCCTTGCCCTTTTTGTAGGCATTCAGGAAATTAGGTTCCTTTAAAAAGGGAGCATTGTTGGTAGTAAAAAGGTTGTCCTTTGCATAGGACAGATCTTCTTTAACCACTGCGTGTAGTTTGTGTCCACAAAGTTTGTTGATAGCTTTGGTGAGCAACCTGTAAAAGTCATGACTCATGTTCAAAAACCGGGTTTTCAGGCATTTAAAAGATTCAATAGTATTGACTTGTTTTCCGTCATTGCAATCAAAAGAATTGAGCGAGATAACTTGTACTCAAAGTATCAAAGCAAAGCATATTTATTGTTCAATCCAGATACTTCAATAGTTTTATAGCTTCCAAAGATAACCGAGAATGAATACACTTCTTTTTATAGGCCATCCCGGTCATGAACTACTGGCTTATAAGTTTTTACAAGAGTACAAACCATATGTTATCTTTCTCACGACTGGTTCAGGCAATGCTGATACACCGAGAATAAAGGGGTCCATTGATCTGGTTGAGGCTCTGGAGCTTCATGTTTTCAGTCCCTTCTCTCCTTTTACCGATCGCCAAATATATAACTTAATCATGGATGGCAATTTCGGAGAATTCAAGCAGGTAAAGTCGGCCCTGACAGCCTTTGTGTTGGAGCACAATATTGAACGGATAGTAGGAGATGCGCTGGAGGGCTTCAATCCTTCTCACGACCTTTGCCGGTACATTATCAATGGCTGTGTCCAGGACTTGAAAGGTCGTCACAACCTTGAGAATTACGATTTTTTGCAAGATGAGGTATTCAGAAATTCTGAAATAAAGCTCAATGAACTCGATATTGTGCTAAGGCTGAATAATGATGAAATGGAGGCCAAACTGCAAGCCTGTAGAAAATACAGCGAGCTGAAATTTGAGGTTGATCGCTTTTTTGACGCCTATGGTTCTGACTTTTTCGCACTGGAATATTTCAGACATATTACTGATACATCAATGATGACCAATTGGGAAGGAGAGCACCCCTTCTACGAGCTCCATGGAAGAAAGAGAGTACAGGAAGGAATTTATGAAAAAGCACTGCTCTTTGAAGACCATATGCTTCCCCTCGCAAAATCTCTGTTGGTAAATAGTACCTGATGAAGGTACTCATCACCAATATTGAAATGGATGACTATAGCGGTACCACACTCTATGTAAAGGAACTGGCCCTGGGTCTGAAAAATGCCGGCATACAAGTAGAAGTTTTTACTTTCAGAGTCGGTGTGATAGGTGAAGAATTACAGAGTGCCGATATCCTTGTCAGCGACAATCTGAAGCAGCTTACTACTCCGGATATCATACATGCTCATCATAACCTTACTGCCTGGCCATTACTCTTTCATTTCAAAGACTGCCCGATGGTATTCTGGGTGCACAACAGACTATCCCCCCTTGATATGCCACCCTTGCACAGGAATATCATGGCGTATATGGCCGTAGACTACAACTGCAAGGAACGCTATACAAAGGAGCATGATTTTGCTCCTGACGAAGTGATAGTGATTCAAAATTGGGTAAATACCCATCGGTTTCATCTAAAAGCCAAAGTGAACACAAAACCGGCAAAAGCACTGGTTTTCTCAAATTATGCCAGGGAAGATGGTTTTCTGCCAGCCATTCGCGAAGCCTGTGAAAGACTGAATATAGAGCTGCAGGTAATGGGTCGTGGCACCGGAACAGAGCGGCTCGACCCTGAAAACTATTTAGGAGCATACGATCTTGTTTTTGCCAAGGCAAAGGCTGCTATGGAGGCTATGGCTTCAGGTTGTGCCGTGTGCGTTTGCGACTTCACCGGATTAGCGGGTCTGGTTCAGTCTGAAAACTATAAGCACTTCAGACGCTTCAATTTTGGTATGAAGCTGATGACCAAAACCATTACAGCTGAGGCCATAGCAGAAGCTTGTTCAGAATATGAAAGGGATGAGGTAATTGCTGTAACCAAGAGACTTAGAAAGGAAGCCGGTTTTGAGGTCATATTTGCGCAAATCCTGCCCTTATACGAGACCGTTATAAGCCGATATAGCAGTGGGGAACATGGCAGATATCAGTTCACACTGGCCAGATATCTTAAAACCAGAAAGGTGACATTTCGGATTTGGGCAGGGTTATGGACTGAGCGACATGTCCCCATATTGCATCGCTTTATCAGCAAAACAGGCGGTTAATCCGGCATGGTACAAACTGATCGAGCTTAAAGCCCATGTTGTTATCAGGAACTGGTCAATCGATGACCATTGGCACTTTTTCATTGCTCTTCCCAAATCCCCTCCAGAAATGCTTTCGCCATAAGCGCTTGTCCCTTAGCATTCCAATGCATATCCCCATTCGGCAAATAAAGAACATCACTTTGTTTTCTAAAGTCATCCAAAGGATCGATGAAATGCAAATCAAGCGCAGCACAGTACTGCTCGATAATCCGGTTGGGCGCCTCCCAATCAAAGGCATCGGCTTTCAGGTGATAATCCTTAATGGTTTCAAGCTGATCAAGATCATTCACTTGAAAGCGCTGAGGAAAAAGGCCGATATGAAAGTCAAATTCTTTTGTTTGGGCAAGCTCTTTATAGGCCCGCAGGACTTCCTCCAGTCTTTCGTAAGCGGTACTTATCGACTCTGGTTGATTTTTTAAATATATACCAAGGCCATGAGTAAAATCATGGACATAGGGGGGGACCTTCCCTTTAATGGCAAAGATTGATTCTCCCTTATAAGTCCTGGAGAATAGTGGTTTGAGCAGCTTCGGAAATATGAATCTGTCATAATAATCGTTCATTTCTGAAGCAGGAGAATAACTGTCAGAAGGGAGTTTCTCAGTCGTTATCTCTTTATCTATCTTTTGTTTATCGAAATCCACATTCTCAGCCACCTGTGTACCAGTTAACCTATCCTGACCATATTCGTGCAGGCGCAAAAAGACCTCGGAAATATCATTACCTAAGGTAATTCCCAGTAGGACTATATCAGGTTCATATTTCAGGCCGTATTTGTTCAGATATTCCAAACCTTGTAATGGATTGAGTATGGAGGCAATCATTACCTCGTATTTCACCGAATCCTGATTTGCATTCAGTTCCCTTTCCAAAATCGCTGAATACGTCTCATGCTGCCCCACTCTGTAGCCTGCTGTAAATGAATCGCCAATGGACAGAACTCTGATGACGTTTGAAGGTTTTTGATAATCAAATTCTCTCTCATTCCTAAACCCTTTCGAGTTGTTTATCCAGGACACTTTTTCACCTAAGCCATTGATCACCTCGACCTGCTGATTTGGAATAAGGAAACCACCTTCATTCATGCGCTCCTGAAAAAATACATCGCCATAGTCCAGACCAAGCCAGCCAACCTTCCGCACTACCCGAAAGCCAATCTCCACAAGCCCAACCGTAATCAAAGCTAGTATCAAAAGGTACTTTACTGACTTTAAAAATTTCGATATCATAGCTTTCAGGTCACAACTCGGTTTTTCTGATCTTTTTGCGTCTGACGACTTCAGTTCTCCTTGGCAATCGGAGTTAAAAAGTCGGCAAATATTTTCGCCTTAAGTCTGCTACCCTTTTCATTTACATGCCTGCCATCGGTATAGAACTCCATATTAGCGGGAAATAAATTAGCCAGGTCAAGGCATGGAATTTCTTTTGCTATGGCAATCTCCTTAATGATCTGATTATGCTCCTTATATGCCAATGTGTATTCGGGAGAATCGGAAAACTCGTTTTCGAAACCTGTGCAGTGAGCGAAGGTTGAGATGACCACCCCGACACCCTGATTCTTGGCCAAATCGATCATATTAGTCAAGTTTCTTCTGAAATAAACCGGCCGATTAGTCTCTAACATTTTTGCCAGCGATACCTCTCTGAATATTCCCGAAGGATAAGACCCATCATTCAATTGCCTTATGAATTCAGGAAGGTGATAGGTTTCGGGAGAGGGGTCTAATCGTTCCAGGACCACATTCGGAGTTTTCCATGCGAGCTTAATTGAAAGGATTCTTAAAATATTCGAGTTCTCGAATAATACATCTTTCCAGCCCGGAGCCAGATCTGCATAAGTACTGATCCTGCGACCACTGTTATCGCCTGTATAATTTTCAGGTGGCCAAACGATCCTTGATTGTATGTCGTTAGTCGAATGATAAATGATCAGGAGGTCGGGGTCCAAATCCATGATTCTGAGTTGAAGGTTTATAAGCGACTCCCAACTACTCCAGTTGCCTACTCCTGAATTAATCACCTCTACCCCTTTTATTCCCCGCTGGATTAGTTCTTGTTGCAGTAGATAAGGGTAGCTTTCATGATAATCTTCCACTGCCGAGGTATAGGTGGTTGAGCCTCCAATGCAAACAATCCTAAAGGTTTCTTCCGGCTTAGGCTCAAAAATCTCCTCTCCTCTGAAACCTAGCGCATTATGTGCGTTTTTGCCCTTTTTCCAATCAGGTGTGGGATAATACCCCAAATACCTGTGCGGAGAAAACTGTGGAATCTTTCGGTTCCTTTCCAGCTGATTTACAGAGGCATAGTTTTGTATAAGGGGATTTTCACTGTACACAAACAACAAGTGCAGGCAAATTTCTACAATGAGCAGAAGGCCCAAAAAGACAGCCATATTAACCAGAACTGTATTAAGATTTGCCTTATTGATTTTCAGAGAAGCCATACAACAAGATTATCTATAAACCAATCAGGTTTTTGAACTGGTAGCATATACAATAAACAGATTTGACTATGGTTCAAGGTTTCAAAAATAAGGCATCTACGGTAAACCGGGCCGTTCAACAAATTATTTTAAAAAAACAATCTTTATATGAGGTCAGGAATTGAATTTCTGTATCTCCACTATTACTTAAGCGACTATAGGAGTTGAAACCTGGAAGTCTAAACTGAATTGGAGAAAAAGTCATCGAAGTTCCGTTTTGATTTTTGCATTCCATTTTATACTTTTCAATACAAAGTACTTTTTATGGAAGATAAAAAATATATAGAAGATCTCAGTCACATCAAGGAAGTGATGAATCGTTCTTCCAGATCGATTTCGTTGACCGGTCTGTCGCCCATTGCTGCCGGAATCATTGGGGCAATTGGTGCGTACCTGGCCTACAGCATGTTCTTTCGTGATTACGGGGCGATGGGCTATGAGAAGTTGACACTTTCCGCAGAGCATATGCAGACTCTCAACCTGCTGGTTTGGCCCACATTGGTCTTAGGCCTGGGGTCAGGTTTGCTGTTTGCCTTGTTGAAAATCAGAAGAAGTAGCAGAAATATATCGCCAGAGCAGATAAGGCGGATGTTCGTCAATCTGTTTGTCCCACTGGTGGCGGGCGGACTTGCCTGCCTGGTTTTGTTTACGAATGGCTATATCATATTTGTCCTTGGCCTGAGCCTGATCTTCTATGGGCTGGCCCTGATCAATACGGATAAGTATACCTTCGATGATATCAAAACTCTGGGCTTGCTGGAGATAATACTGGGATTGACGGCCCTTTACCTGCCAGACTATGGTATTATTTTCTGGGGGATAGGATTTGGCTTGTTACAGATCATTTACGGCCTTATTATGCAGACTAAAAGTAGCTCGTGAAGAAACTTCTGCAAGATTTAGATAAGGCCTTTGAGACCAAAGTGCGACTTGGAATCATGGCTGCCCTGACCGTGAATGAAAGTTTGAATTTCAGCTCTCTAAAAGACATACTGGAAGTGACGGATGGAAACCTGGCAACCCACCTGAAATTTCTTGAGAAGTGCCAATACGTGGCGTCTCATAAGGAGTTTTTAAACAAAAAACCGAACACCAGCTACGCTGTGACGGCCCTCGGTCGGGAAGCATTCATAAAACATATTAAAGCCATAGAGCAAATGCTTAACTAAAAAAATTTGCATCCATACTTTGTAATAGAAAGTACTACTTATTAAAGAGCAATTAAATCAAAACTGAGGTTATGAAAAGAATTCTAAGAACAGCTACAGGGCTATTGCCTTTATGTGCTCAGCGCTGCTTCAGGCTTATAAACAAGAGATTGGCATTAGCATCATTGCTGATTTTTATTCCATTCACTCCGGCTCATTCACAGGGAATCGATGAAGACAAACTGGATAGCTTTTTCGACCGATTGAATGAGAAAAATGAAGCCATGGGCAGTCTTGTCAGTGTCAAAGACGGCAGAACACTGTATAGCCGATCCATCGGCTATAGCGAGATCAGCGAGACGAAGAAAACACCCATCACAGCTAACACCAGGTTCCGTGTTGGGTCCGTTACCAAAATGTTTACGGCAGTAATGATCCTTCAGCTTGTAGAGGAAGGAAAGCTCAAACTCAATGATCGCCTGGATAAGTACTTACCTCAAATTCCCAATGCCGACAAAATCACCATTGCCCAAATACTGGCACACCGTAGTGGCATTCACGATATCATGGCAGACCCTGCCCTTAGACCTCGCAGGCGAACTACCCAGGTTACAAAAGAAGACATGCTGGCAATGATCGCAAAAACCAAATCCGATTTTGAGCCGGGAACCCAATATGCCTATAGTAATTCGGGCTATCTCATTCTGGGCTATCTGGTGGAAATACTGACAGCCGAGTCCTACGAAAAAGGTGTACAAGAGAGAATTACTTCCAGCATCGGCCTTAACGACACATATGTGGCGATGGAAGGGATCAATGTAAGTAAGAATGAAAGTTTCTCCTACACACGTCTGGCCAACTGGAGAAAGCAACCGGAAACTCACTGGAGCATGTTGTTTGGTTCGGGTTCTTTGATTTCAACTCCTGATGATTTAGCCATATTCATTCAAGCCTTGTATGGTGGAAAACTCGTCTCGCAGAAAAGCCTGACCAGGATGATGGTCATTGAAGATGGCTATGGATTGGGTATCGATACCTTCCCCCTTGCTGACAGAACCTTCTATGGTCACACCGGAGGAATTGACGGTTTCGGCTCATGGCTTGCTTATTTACCGGAGGAAAAGCTGACCATTGCCTATGCCACAAATGCCAAATCGTACCCGGTAGCCAACATAATTGGTGGCGTAGCAGACGTCCATTTCGGGAGGCCTTTTCAAATCCCAGCCTTCGAATCGATAACGGTGAGTACCGAAATACTGGATGAATATGTGGGTAAATATGTTCGACAGGGAGCACCCGTCAGCTTCGCGGTCAGCCGTAAAGCTGCTGTCCTGTATATCTCTGTAAACGGAGGCCCCCAGTTTCCCCTGGAAGCAACTTCAGAAGACACTTTTAAATTGGAAAACCAGGGCATGGTTTTGGAATTTGACAAGGATCATAAAGAAATGACGCTCAGGAGAGGCAATTCTCTTCGGGTTTTTAAAAAGGAAAATTGAATTATCAAGACAATACGGCAACGTTGAAGGCTGATGAATGTATGAAGTTCTTTGTAAAACATAACTCCGTTGTGCGCACGATTTGGGGTAAAAGTGATACAGTACTACTCATTTTTGCAGGAGCTTCTGCCGAATTTGCCCTCAACAAAGCCGTAGACTGGCTCTACTTTACAGGCAGGCTTCCCTCCGATCCAATCGGTCGATTATTCTCAACCGTTGCCTATGCCAGAAGCATTGTTTTTTCCGATCAGCTGTCTGCCCTGCGCACTATTGACAGCATGGCCCACATACATAGCAAGGTGGAAGAAAAGCGAGGTGAAAAAATTCCTCAATGGGCCTTCAGGGATGTGCTCTATATGCTGATCGACTACTCTATCCGCTCCTTTGAAGTGCTGGAGCGCAGATTGACCCAAAGCGAAAAGCAGGAAGTTTTTGGTACTTTTTACCAGGTCGGAAGTCGCATGGGAATTCACGACTTACCCGATACCTTCCAACAATGGCAAAAAAGCAGGATTCAGCACATAAGCTCGAATCTGCAACGAAGCCATTATACCGACCATTTGTTCGGCCAGTACCGCAAAGAGCTAGGGGCAGTGCGATACAGGATTCTGCTGGAAGCCCAAATACTGGTAATGCACCAGAATATCCACGAGCTACTTGGCTTTCGCAAAATCTCACACCTGGCTCCCTTTATCCCTTTATATAAACTATTCAGGCTTGTGAAGGCCGACAGGCTTTTAAAAGCCCTTCTCTTACCTGGCAAATACAAAAGCCAAATCAATGCTCTTGATAAGCCTGTTCCCCCGATGGTTTGAGCTCGTATCAGCGGGTAAAACCACCTGAGGCCGGTACTACGAATTAGCATTTGGGAACAATTATTCCCTTCGGTTGGTCATCTGGTTGAAACTTTTATTTGTTTTCTGAGTACAAAACAAATAGATTTAATCATGCCAGAAGAAATTATCAGCAGTCAGGAAGAAGTGGTTTTGCTTTCAGTCGGAAGCCTGGAACCCGAGGCCTATGCCTACGGTCTTAAAAAGGAGATCAACGAGCAGGCAGGGTTTTCATGGTCATTGGGTACCATCCATACGATTCTCTACCGACTTGAAAACAAAGGCCTGCTCAAATCAGAGATGGGTGGGTCTACCGGCAAGCGCGGAGGCAGAAGCAAGCGGCTTTATATGCTTACCACCAAGGGCTTCGACCTGGTAAACCATACCCAGGAAGTGAGAAAGGCCATGTGGTCTAAATTATCAGCCAACAAGGTCTCTGTTCAAAAATGACGGATCCCTCCGGATATCGACCACCCAAAACGGCAGTTCGGCTGCTACAGTACTTCTGTGCTGACCAGTGGTTGGATGAGATTACCGGAGACTTGCAGGAGCAATTCGAGGATAACACAGCCGCTAAAAGTCTTTTCTCTGCCAGGGTCATTTATTGGTGGGAGATTTTCAGACTGCTCAGACCCCATATTTTTAAAAGGAACAAAACTTACATCAGGACTATGCTCAGCTTCAATCACATCAAGATTTCTTATCGTAATCTTTTGAAAAACAAGGTATACGCCTTTATCAATATTCTCGGGCTATCCATTGGCATTGCCAGCGTTATGCTCATTGCCATCTATGTGAGCTATGAGACTTCTTACGATAAGTTTTTTGAAGGTAGTGAGCGGATTCACCGGGTGGCCCTTGAAAGGGTATATCCGGGTAGACTAAAGACCTTTGGCACCTCCTCCATCATGCTGGCGCCTACTCTTAACGAAAATTATCCGCAGGTAGAAAAAGCCACGCGACTTCACAGGCTCTTCTTTAACAATGAGCTCAGCGTAACCATTGAAGACAATAATGAGAGCTTTATCGAAACACGGTTCATGTTTGCTGATTCGTCCTTTTTCGATGTTTTTTCTCATCAATTCATTTTGGGAAACCCGGAAACAGCACTTGATAATGTAAATGGAGTGGTGTTAACCGAATCGACTGCTATCAAGTACTTCGGTACAAGTGATGTACTCAATAAAACCATTAACGCGAGTGGAAGCCCCTTACAGGTTTCTGCTGTCATTAAAGATATTCCGGCCAACTCACATGTGCATTTCGACCTTCTTGGCTCTACTTTCAGCCTCCCCTTCCTCAACAATGCCATCACGCAAGGCAGCTGGGTCAACCCCTGGGTATACACCTATGTAAAGCTAAAAGAAGGCGTAAGTCACGCGAGTTTCCAAAAGGAATTACCGGCTTTATCTGAGACCTATGGTGGGGCCAATTATGCGCAACAGGCCGGCTCTGACTGGAAAGAAAAGGGGCATGCTTTCAACTATTTCCTTCAGCCCATTGAGTCCATCCACTTAAAATCAAAACTGGATGTAGAGGTTGAAGCGAATAGCGATATATCCTATGTGTATATCATCACGATTATTGCGCTGATAATTCTCACCATCTCCAGCATTAACTTTGTCAATTTGTCCATGGCGAGATCTTCGGAACGGGCGAAAGAGGTAGGCATCAGAAAGGTTATGGGCTCACAGAGGTCTGCACTGATTTCTCAGTTTCTGACCGAATCCATTTTTATATGCAGTATTTCAGCGGTACTCGCCATCGGATTGGTATTCATCTCTGTTCCAAAATTCAACGAAATACTAGGTACCCATTTGGAATTCAGTTCTGTTATCCAGCCTGTCGCACTCGCATCCATTGTAGTCTTTGTGGTGCTGATAGGTACCATCTCCGGTTTCTATCCTGCCCTGGTCATTTCGGCCCTACAGCCATCTACTGTACTAAAAGGCAGTTATAAAAACAGCAGCAAGGGTGTTTGGTTACGGAATGGGTTGATCGTGGTTCAGTTTGTGATTTCAATATTTATGATCTCGGGTTCCATTATTGTCAGTCAGCAGATGGACTACCTGGTTAACAAAAACCTGGGCTTTAACAAAAGCAATGTACTGGTGATCAGGCAGGCGCTCACTACCGGCACGAATTACAATGCTTTTTACAATGAGGTCAATCAAATGAGCGAGGTGGAGTCGATAGGCAAGACATTTGGCGTTCCCGGTGATTTTTTGGGAAGTGCCGTATTCAGGGTTTCCAATCCTGAGATTGAAGCGGTAAGGGTGAACACGCTCACCACAGACAGAGAGTACCTCGAAACCATGCAATTTGAAATCGTACAGGGACGCGGGTTCGATGCCAATTTCAACGATTCCCTGAGTGTTTTAATCAATGAGTCCACCGTAAGAGCGATGGGAATCGAAGATCCGATCGGGCTCAAGTTTACAGGCACTAACAACGGCCAGGGGCCCAACCCGGAATTGAATATCATTGGTGTAGTGAAAGATTACAATTTCTTCTCATTGCACTCTGACATAAGCCCATTGGCGATGTTTTATGGAGGAAATAACTTTAACTCCAATGTGCTGGCTGTGAGGGTCAATTCCGCAAATCTGGACAACTTAGTTTCTTCCCTGGAAGAAAAATGGGGTCGGTTCTCTGAGCAGCCTTTCAACTATTCATTTTTAGATTCTTCTCTGGAAGAACAATATGCAGCAGATAAGGCATCTACCTCTGTATTTGACATTTTTACCTACATCGCCATCATTATGTCCTGCACCGGGCTGTTTGGGCTTGCCACCTACATTGTAAATCAGCGCAGTAAGGAAATGAGCATTCGCAAAGTATTAGGCGCATCCCTCCCCCATATTATCAGTGTATTTTCAAAGGAATTTCTACTGCTCATAGGTCTGGCCTTTGTCATAGCCACTCCCCTGGCCTATTTCACCCTGCAAAGCTGGCTGGCAGATTTTGCCTACCACGTGAGTCCGGGTGTAACTGCTTTTGCACTGGCGGGCACTGCCACATTGTTGCTGGTTCTCATCACCGTGAGCTACCAGGCTATCAGGGTGGCATTGGTAAATCCTGTAAAAACACTGCGTAGCGAATAATCCATTGATTTAGCCATATATTCTTATTAGTTTTCTACTGCCGATTGGTATGACCTCTGGGTGAACACCTCAATTAAATAGTTATGGCTGTATATTACATTGGATCGTACGATGTGACCGATCCGCAATCATATGATGAATATGTAAAGGGAGTGATTCCCTTGCTCATGAAGCATGGATGCGAAATTATAGTAGCAGATCGGGAGGCACAGAAAATAGAGGGAGCGTCACGGAACATCAATCTCGTCTTAAAGTTTGACAATCAGGAGCAGGCCATGGCCTGGTACAATGACCCCGACTATCAGCCTGTGAAAGGGATTCGGTTGTCCTCCACCTCTAATTCTACAGCGGTACTGGCAAAAGCCTTTCAGTTACCTGAATAAACAAATTAAAAATATTGAGTAACCGATGAACTGACGGTGAATGCCGTCAGTTCTCTTTTTATAAACCTAAGAAACGCATGAATCAACTTACCTTCCACAATGGCGATAAGCTCGATGCTATTGGCCTTGGCACCTGGAAATCGGAACCTGGAGAAGTATACGAGGCTGTAAGAGAAGCTATCAGAATAGGCTACAGACATATCGACTGTGCCTGGATTTATCAGAATGAGGCTGAAATTGGTACTGCCTTCGCAGACTCCTTTGCTGCAGGAGAAGTAACGCGGGAAGAGTTGTGGGTAACCTCTAAGCTCTGGAATTCATTTCATGCCCCTGAAGATGTGGCACCTGCACTGCAAGAGACCTTGACGAATTTACAGCTGGACTATCTGGACCTTTACCTGATTCACTGGCCCATTGCTCATAAACCGGGAGTTACCTTTTCAGAAACAGCAGATGGCTTTTTGCCCATAGACGAAATGCCCATTGAAGCTACCTGGAAGGCCATGGAGGCCTGCGTAGACCAAGGCCTGGTCAAACATATCGGGGTATCGAATTTTAATATACCCAAGCTCAAAAAGCTGATGGCTTCAGCGCGTATTCAGCCTGAAATGAACCAGGTAGAGTCCCATCCACTGCTCGCCCAAAACGAGTTGCTCAGCTTTTGCCTGAGTAATGGCATACAATATACGGCCTATTCTCCTCTGGGGTCACGTGACCGCGCAGCGGGTATGAAGGGTGCTGACGAACCTGATATGTTCGAAAACGAGGTCATTAAATCAGTGGCCGACAAGCATGGGGTGCATCCTGCACAAATACTCATCAAATGGGCAGAAGCACGGGGCACTTCGGTGATTCCCAAGTCGGTAAACCCTAAACGGCTCAAACAAAATCTGGAAGCTGCTAACATTCCTTTAAGTGATGAGGACATGGATGCCATGAATGGAGTGGATAAAGGATATCGCTTTCTCAATGGCATTTTCTGGGAGCGACCCGGTGGCTTCTATACTGCGGATAGTCTCTGGAATGATTAGCCAGGAATGACAGAAGTTCAAAGAAAAAGAGGGTGTCTCAAAAGGGCACCCTTTTTCTATGGATTGGACATTAGTGGTATTTGGGCTTTAAGATGATGGATGTAGGTGTTATCTTAAAGTATGTCAACAAAACGGAAAGTCTTTAAAGATTATCACCGTGACCAGTTGATGTTACTACCTCCGAGTCTGGATGAATTGATTCCAGATCGTCATCCTGTTCGCCTGGTCAACTCGGTTATAGATAAGATTAATATTGAAGTATTAGAGCGTAAGTACAAAGGAGGAGGTAGTTCCTCCTACCACCCTGGTATGCTACTCAAAGTGCTGGTCTATGGTTACCTGAGTAATATTTATTCTTCCCGTAAACTGGAGACAGCATTGCAGGAAAACATCCACTTCATGTGGATCAGTGGAATGAGCAAGCCTGATCATAACACACTGGCTCGTTTTCGTAGCGAAAGGTTAATGCATGATCTGAAAGTGATCTTTGCTCAAGTAGTAGAACTATTGGTAGCAGAGGGCTTAGTGAGTATTAAAGAACTCTACACAGATGGCACCAAGATAGAAGCTAGTGCTAACCGCTACAGCTTTGTATGGGGTAAAGCGATCAAAACCAGCAAAGAGCGGATAGCAAGGCAGTTAAAGGAGCTTTGGGATTATACTCAAAAGTTAGCAGAAGAAGAACTGGCAGGTGCCGCTGAAGTTGATTTTAATCAGATAGATCCAAAGAAACTTGAGCGAACAATAGAGAAGATTGATAAAGCCTTATCAGGCAAGCAGGTCAGTAAAAAAGTAAAACAGAAGCTCAATTATGCCAAAAAGAATTGGCCGGGAAAGCTTCGGGAGTATGAGCAAAAGCAAGCCATACTCCGTGGTCGAAATAGCTACTCTAAAACCGATCATGATGCCACCTTCATGCGAATGAAAGAGGACCATATGCTCAATGGCCAGTTAAAGCCAGCTTATAACTGGCAAATCAGTACTTCCCGTCAATTTATTATCAATACCACACTGCACCAGACTACCGCTGATACTCATACCTTAAAACCTCACCTTGAACAGTATGAAGAACTCTATAAAAATAAGCCAGGGATCATTTGTGCCGATGCAGGCTATGGTAGTGAAGAGAATTATACCTACCTGGAAGCAGAGGGAATAGATCACTACGTGAAGTATAATTACTTCCACAAAGAGCAAAGTAAGAAGTGGAATGAAGATCCCTTTAGGTCAGCTAACCTATATTATAATGAACAGAGTGACACCCTCTACTGCCCTATGGGGCAGGCCATGCATAAAACCGGTGAGCAGAAAAGAAAAACCAAAACAGGTTTTGAACAAACTTATTCTAACTATCAAGCTCAAAACTGCGCTGGTTGCCCGTTAAAGTCGCAATGCCATAAAGCATCAGGCAATCGCACCGTTCAGCTTAACCATAGTTTGAGAAAACTAAAACAGAAAGCACGAGAAAAACTATTGGGTGAACAGGGCCTTAAACATAGAAGTCAAAGGCCAGCAGATGTTGAAGCAGTTTTTGGTAATGTCAAACACAACAAGGCCTTTAAGCGCTTCAGATTGAGAGGTATCCATAAAGTAGAAGTAGAGACATTATTGATGGCAATGGCCCATAACCTGGCAAAAATGAGTATCCTCAAGGCCGCATAAACTCAAAAGGTCAGCAGCTCCTAAAAAAACCATCGAATCAATACTAAATCTTCTCACACTAATCATATCTATAAAAAAGACCGACTCAGATACTTCTGAGACGGCCTCTTTTTTTAATCAAAAATCTATAATTCGTGTAATTACGATTTCGAGTTTTCTGTTCTTATGCTCTACGCACGTTTACAGCATTAATGCCTTTGCGACCTTCTTCAGTATCGAAGGTTACTTTCATATCTTTTTCAATTGCGTCAATTGTTCCTGACACGTGTACAAAGACATCTTGTTGAGTTTCATCGTCAACGATAAAGCCAAAACCTTTGTCATCGTTGAAGAATTTTACGGTACCTGTTTTCATTGTAAATTGTAATAAGTAATAATTGATTAATCGTATGTAAAAATACGAACGGCAAAGCTAGTCATAAGTTTATCGTGTCCTATGATTTAATTGTTAATTCGGTGTTTTTTTTCTGATTTTCAGCGAATTAACCCGAATTTCTACGAAAACCGCTTCTGTTTATGAAAAAACTCTTGATCGTAAGACATGCAAAATCCAGCTGGGACGATGCTTCTTTGAGAGATTTCGACCGCCCACTGAATAAAAGAGGCATCAGAGATGTGCCGGAAATGGGTAAAAGACTGAACAAACTTGGTGTAAAACCCGACCTGATTGTCAGTTCTCCTGCCAGGCGCGCCATTACCACCGCCAGGGGAATTGCCCATGAGATAGGTTATGAGGTGGCCGACATTCAGGAAGAACCCGATCTCTACCATGCCGGTGCACATACCATCCGTGAGATAGTAAGTGAAGTAGATAACGAAATCGAAACCCTGATGATTTTCGGGCACAACCCAGGATTCACCGATTTAATTGCCAGGATCTCTGACCTGAACCTCTACAACCTACCTACCTGTGCGGCTTGCGGTATTGTATTTGATTTTGACCCCTGGAAGGAAATACTCAACAAACGCGGTAAAAAATTCTACTATGATTACCCAAAATCAGCTTCGGGTTCAATGTTGTGACACTCACCTAATCGAACCCGAAACTCCTGGCTTCACTATAAAATAAACTCGCTCAGGTCTTTGTTCTGAATCAGGCCTGAAAGTCGCTCTCTTACCAGCTCCTTCGTGATAACCACCTTGGCATTCTGTGGAATATTGTCGGGAATATCGAAGAGGATTTCATTCAACAAATGGCTCATAACGGTATGCAGCCTGCGAGCACCAATATTTTCTACCTCTTCGTTGATTTGGAAGGCCAGTCGGGCCAGTTCTTTCAAAGATTCATCATTGAATGAAAGCATGACTTCTTCCGATCCCAAAAGGGCCTCATATTGCTTGGTAAGTGCATTCTTAGGTTCTTTCAGAATTTGGTAGAAATCATCTTCTGTAAGGCTGTTCAGCTCTACGCGGATGGGGAAACGTCCCTGAAGTTCGGGAATAAGATCTGAAGGCTTAGCTACATGAAAAGCACCGGCAGCTACAAAGAGGATATGATCTGTATTGATCACCCCATGCTTGGTACTGACCGCGCTTCCTTCCACAATGGGTAGCAGGTCTCGTTGCACTCCCTGACGGCTTACATCCGGGCCACCGCCACCGCCTTTGTTTCCAACAGCAATCTTATCTATCTCATCAATAAAGATGATACCGGTATCCTCCGCTTTGCGAATGGCCTCATCCTTTACTTCATCCATATCAATGAGCTTGGCGCTTTCTTCTTCAAGCAAGAGTTTCTTGGCCTCACCAATGCTTACCTTACGCTTTTTTGATTTCTTCGGCATCATGTTGCTCAGCATATCCTGCAGATTCATCATAGATACTTCATCCATCATGCCGCCACCGACCATGCCTGCGCCCCCTCCTGAGGCAGATACACTTACTTCGATTTTACGCTCATCAATCTCACCGCTGCGAATCTTCTCTCTGAAGCGTTCTCGTGTCTTTTCATTCAGCTCAGCATCCGACATTTTATCGGCATCCATGTTCTCGGACTGAAATCCGGTTTGCGCCTTTTGGGCTGCTCTCACTGGAGGAATCAGCGCATCCAGAATCACATCTTCAACAGCCTGCTCTGCTTTTTCCTTCACTGACTCCTTCTTAGACTGGCGCACCAGGTTGACTGACTGCTCAACAAGGTCACGCACCATGCTTTCCACGTCACGGCCTACATAGCCCACTTCCGTAAATTTAGAAGCCTCCACTTTGGTGAAAGGAGCATCGGCAATCTTTGCCAGCCTGCGGGCGATTTCTGTTTTACCCACACCAGTAGCGCCTATCAACAGAATATTATTAGGCACAATCTCCTTTTGCATCTCAGACTTGACATGCATTCGCCTCCATCGGTTTCTCAGTGCAATGGCCACATTCTTTTTGGCATCATGCTGTCCGATGATGTATTTATCCAATTCAGAAACGATCTGTCTTGGGGTTAAGTAGTTATTATCTAACATCTCAATTTTTCTTTTTAATCAATCCACTGGTGTTTATACCCAGTTGAAGTGTGTTACTTCCTCCTGCTGTGTGATATAATGCACGTGCGTAGGAAAATTCGAATCGTTTGATTTTCATCATGAAACCAAAGGAAAACCCGGCCCCACCTGAAACATTTTCTAATCTGAGCTCTTGTCTCAGTAGGTGATTGTATGCAAACCTGAGTTGAAAATTAGGGCTGAAAATCAGCTCCGAACCAAAAACCAGCCTTCTGAAAATCTCTTCACTGAACCCCGGCTCTTCTTCCTGGCCCACCAGTGAATTACCTGCCGGGTCGAAGAATACCGCATTTTGCCGATTGAGGTTCCTGGCAGTAACCGAGAACCGAAACGGCATAAACTGAGGCTTATACGTAACCCCCAGCTGAATATCCAATGGCAGCAAGCTGTTGTTATCATCAGTATAGTCGGAGAGTAGTACTCCCAGGTTTTTTACCGCCAGGCCTACCGTCAGGTCTTTTTCAGGATGCTTGAAGGTTCCTCCCAGATCAAACAACATGGCAGAGGCTTTGAAGGCAGCAATATCTGAAACGGCCAACTTAAGGGAAGCTCCGGCCCTGAAGGGTCCGAAAGCCCTGGAATGACTGATAGCAAAGGCATATTCCGCAATAGAGAATTCCCCGTTGAGAAAACCTTCGTTGTCAAAACTCTGAATATCTCCGTAATCCAGGTAAGAGAGGCTCGCTGCCCAGACACCTGACTTAAGCTCTCTGGCATAAACCACCGAGGTCTGGCCAATATCGGCAAAGTATCCCAGGCGATTGATGACCAATTGCTTGTCCCAATCGGTATTCAACAGAGCAGGGTTAGCACTTACCATGGCCGCGTCTTTCCAACCAGAGGTAATGTTAACACCGCCCAGAGCTGCCAAACGTGCATTTCCGGGAATATTGAGAAACTCAAAAGCGCGCTGACCACCGAGTTGGGCTTGTGCCATCAAAGGCAGCAGTAATACCAGCAAGATCATCAGGGGCTTTCGGAGACTCATTGTCATTAGATATAACCCTAAAAATTAAATCTAATTTTTCTCATCTGCCACTAAATCCATCGCATCCGCCACCTTTGTATCCATCAAAGCCATTTCCAAGACCTCATGGGCATTTTCAACATAGTTAATCGACATGCCTTTGATATAGCGCTCATCGATCTCCAGAATGTCTTTTTGGTTTCTTTTGCTCAGTACAATCTCTTTAATGCCCGCGCGTCTCGCAGCCAGTATTTTTTCTTTGATACCCCCCACAGGCAGCACATTGCCACGTAAGGTAATTTCACCCGTCATGGCCAGTTTATTCTTCACCTTTCGCTGCGTAAACAATGATGTGATGGCGGTAAGCATGGTAATACCAGCAGAAGGTCCGTCTTTAGGCACTGCCCCTGCAGGAACATGGATATGCAAATCATATTGCTCAAAGAGCCTGTGATCAATGTCATACCTGGCTGCATTGCTTTTAAGGTAAGAAATGGCCGTTACAGCCGATTCTTTCATCACATCGCCCAGCTGTCCGGATAGGGTAAGTTTGCCCTTTCCTTTGCTCAAGCTAGACTCAATGAAGAGTATCTCTCCCCCCACAGCCGTCCAGGCCAGTCCGGTTACCACCCCTGCCATCTTATTGTTGGCATACATTTCCTTATCGAAAACCGCACCACCCAGTACTTTTTCAATAAACTCGCTATTTACCTTCTGAGGGTATTCTTCTTCCAGTGCTATCGATTTGGCTGCACTACGTACCACCGAACCGATCTTTCGCTCAAGATTTCTTACACCAGACTCCCGCGTGTATCCATCAATTATTTTCTGGATGGACCTTTTATCAAAGGAGATGTCCTTTGGCTTCAGGCCGTGTTCTTCTTTCTGCTTGGGAATAAGGTGCCTTTTAGCGATTTCGCTCTTTTCTTCAAGCGTATAACCGCTTACCTCAATGATCTCCATTCTATCCCGTAGGGCAGGCTGAATAGTTTCCAACGAATTGGCAGTAGCGATAAACAGCACCTTGGACAAGTCATATTCAACCTCCAGGTAGTTATCAGTGAACTCACTGTTCTGCTCAGGATCAAGTACCTCCAGCAAAGCTGAAGAAGGATCTCCTCTGAAATTGGAGTTCACCTTATCTATTTCGTCCAGTACGAACACCGGGTTAGAGGTTTTTCCCTTCTTAATATTTTGTATCACCTTACCGGGCATGGCACCCACATAGGTTTTGCGGTGACCTCTGATCTCCGCTTCGTCATGCACACCTCCGAGCGACATTCTGACATATTGTCTGCCCAGGGCTTTGGCAATAGACTTACCCAGAGAAGTTTTCCCTACTCCGGGAGGGCCATAAAGACAAAGTATAGGCCCTTTCAGGTCATTTTTCAGTTTGAGTACGGCCAGGTATTCAAGTATCCTGTCTTTTACCTTCTCCAGTCCGAAATGATCAGCATCGAGTATTTTCTTTGCCTTCTTCAGGTCCAGATCATCCTCGGTAAACTCATTCCATGGCAGCTCTACCATAAGCTCGGCATAGTTCATCGCAATGGGGTACTCAGCCGCCATCGGATTCATGCGCAACACCTTATCCAGTTCTTTGTTGAAGTGAAGCTTAACTTTCTCAGGCCACTCCTTCTTGTCTCCTTTCGCACGTAGCTCTGCCACCTCTCTTTCGGGGCCATCTTCGCCCAGCTCATCCTGGAGCACACGCATTTGCTGCCTTAGAAAGTAATCACGCTGCTGCTGATCTATATCGGAATGCACCTTGCTCTGGATCTCATGCTTCAGCTCGAGCATTTGCAACTCTTTGAGCATGTATTCAAGCAGCTTGGTGGCCCGCTCAATCCCATCATTTATTTCAAGCAATTTCTGCTTGTCTTTCACATCGGCATTGATATTGGAAGACAGAAAATGCACCAGGAAACTAGGCTTCTCTATGTTATCAAGGGCTACCTGCGCTTCTTTCGGAATCTCAGGATTCAGCTTCATGATATTAGTCGCTGTATCCCTGATGGACTGAATGACTGCATTTTCTTCCTTGCTCAGCTTCTTCGCAAAGTTTTCAGGAAGCAACCTGATCTTAGCGGCCAGGTGAGGCGTAGTAGTGGTAAACTCTTCTACTTCAAACCTGTGTTTGCCTTGTATAATGATGGTGGTATTACCATCAGGCAGTACCAGCATTTTCACAATCTTGGCAATGGTACCCACCCTATAAAGCTCTGAAGACTTGGGATCTTCTACCGAAGCATTCTGCTGTGTCAGCACCCCAATGGTCTTATCTCCTTTGTAGGCCTTTTTCACCACCTTGATAGACTTCTGTCTACCAACGGTGATTGGAATTAAAACACCTGGAAAAAGTACCGTATTGCGAACAGCAAGAATCGGGAGTTCTTCGGGTATGCTTCCTTCCTTAAAGTCTTCGTCATCGTCTGAGGCGATCATTTGTATAAACTCGCCACTCTCATCCTCGTCCGAATCACCCGCAAGCATATTTCCCAATAATTGACTGTCTATTACCATATATCTATCGCTCGTGCCACAATGGCACATTTAGTCTCTAAAACAATTGGCTCACCACAATTGCAAGCCCTATGCCAAACCCTAACCTGACAGGAAGCGTTTTTTGAATATGGTGAAAAACACTTAACTTGATATTTGGTACTTTCACCTCCCATCAATCACATGAATTTGAAACGGCAAAGCTGCTTCATATTACTCATTATCCTATGCTGTAGTTTCACAGCACAGGGACAACTTTTCAAAAAAAAGAAAGGTGGCAAAAAAGGACGCAAAGTAGAACTCAGCAGCGATTCCGTGGCCATTGAGGTAACCGACCTTACCTTTAAAAACATCAACAAAGTACCCCTTTACCGCAACCTCAAGGAGCTTAAGAAAATTGAAAAGCTTGATAAGGAAAAGAAGTGGAAAGAACTCTATCCGAAGCTAAAGGAGTATGTGTCAAATTTTGGTGTTCTCAACTTTGCTTATGACACCTATTATTTATGGAGGCTTGCCAAACTGACAGAAGTTTTCAGTTCGCCAGAGCAGGCCAAGCCACTCTATCGCCTTGTGTTAAAACATCATCGCAGAGGTCTTGATATTAAAAACGTACTTGCCCGATACGATTCTATCAACAGAAACAGGAAAGATTACTTTGTACCGCTGGAGTATTATTACGAGCTGGTGGAATACCGCAGACAGGTAGATACACTGATGCCTCCCAGGGGGGTGTTGACCAGCATGGGCAACCTGATCAATTCAGTACGAGAAGACTATGCCCCCAGTATGGCAATGAATGACAATGCTGTACTCTTTACCTCAAAGCGTAATTCTTACCATGATGGCATTAAGGACATCATCAACGAAGACATCTTCATTTCAAGAAAGACTGAGGTTTGGGAAGAGGCAGAAATGTTTGAAAGCATCAACTCGCAGTACAACGAGGGCTCCGCTACTATGACAAGAGATGGCAAAACCATTTTCTTCTCTCGTTGTGGCTCCCCTGATAGTTTCGGCAACTGCGACCTCTACTTTTCTACCTACCAGGGTGATACCCTGTGGACTGAACGTGAGCGTAGTGATACCCTATGGACGGAACCTGAAAACATGGGCGGCTGGATTAATTCCACAGGATGGGACTCTCACCCTACCCTTAGCCCTACGGAAGACACCCTCTATTTCTCTTCAGACCGGCAGGGAGGCTTCGGCCTGGCAGATATCTACTACACCTATAAAAACTCAAAAGATCAATGGGTAGAGCCTCAGAATATGGGCCCGGTAATCAATACCCGCTACAATGAGGTCAGCCCGTTTTTTCATCCTGAGCATGATGATGTGCTCTACTTCAGCAGTAATGGCCACTTGCTCAATTTTGGAGATTACGACATTTATAAGGCCTATCATATTGATGACAAATGGTCTGAACCGACTAACATAGGTCCCCTGGTCAATGGAACCGGAACTGAGTTTTACTTTAGTATTGACCGGGAATCGAACGATATTTTCTATTCAAGGTCGAGACAGGAGAGTATGAAAAACCTTGATCTCTACTCTTTTCCTCTACCCATGGAAGGTCAACCCCTGGCCACAACGCTCTTTTCGGGCAAGATTGAAGACGATAATGGAAATACACCCGCCAATGCCATTGTATCCATCATTGATCTGGATGAAGGTGTGGAAGTAGCACCGAAATACGTACGAGAAGACGGTTCCTTCGACTTTAACCTGATCAACAATCGCAACTACCTGCTGGTCATTCAGGGAGATGATTTTTTCAGGATAGAGAAGCTCTTTTACCTGGAGGGAGAAACCGAGTATGAGGGCAAGATAGAGCGGGTAACCAGCAAAATCGAGTTCACCAACATGGAATTTGAAAATGGCAAGGCGGACATTTTACCCGCCATGAAGCCTGACCTTCAAAAGGTGGTCGATTTCCTGATAGATCACCCGAAATTCAAGGTAAATGTTTCCGGCCATACTGACTCCAGCGGTAGTGCTGACTTGAACCTACAGCTTTCTCAGGACAGGGCCGATGCCATCAGAGATTACGTACTCTTCAGGGGCATACTCACCCCGGACCGGGTAACTGCCATTGGCTATGGTAGCCAAAAGCCCATAGTCAAAAACGAGAAAACAGAAGAAGACCGCAGGCTCAATCGCAGGGTGGAATTCGAGATTTATCGAGATGCTCCGGCTGATACAGGCAAGATTACCAAGCCTAATAACGGGGGGAATTAGAGATCAACAAAAAAGCTATCCGTAAACACTCGTCTGACCACTTAAAGTGGTCGGACGAGTAACTAAGCTAAGGATCTGCAAGATATTGATAGTGGCAATCAACTCATGAGCCATCGAGGATTGCCATGGCAACTCCAGAAGTAAAGCATGCAATCAAAAAGGGCTGACTCATGATTGAGTCAGCCCTTTTTACTTTATCCTTCAGGCCAAGTATCTACAGCCCAAAAAGCTTCAAAATATCATTACCGAATACAAAGACCATCAGGGCCAGGAGTATGATCATTCCCACCTTTTGTGCATTCTCAAGGAACTGATCTGATGGTGCCTTACCGGAAACCATCTCAAATAGTAGAAATACTACATGGCCACCATCCAAAGCCGGGATCGGCAGCAGGTTCATAAAGGCCAGAATCATAGAAATAAAGGCTGTAGTCCTCCAGAATTTGTTCCAGTCCCAGGTTTTAGGGAAAATTTTGAAGATGCCAATCGGGCCACTGAGGCTTCTAGGTGATAGATCACCGGTAAACATCTTACCTAAAGCACGTGCATTGCCAATAACCAAACCAAAAGCATCAACTGTACCCTTGCTCACAGCCTGACCGAAAGTATATTCGTTGCGGCCGATTTCCCTTTGAAGTACTGAAACAATGCCCAACGTAGAATCGGCCTTAACACGGCCATCAAGTACTACTTCTGTGCCATTTCTGACAACAGTAACAGGTACTTCCTGACCTGCAAATACGGCTAATGCGGGTCTCAGCTGATCAGCAAATTGGATTTCTTCATCACCAATTTTAGTAATATTGTCTCCTTCCTGTATGCCAAAAGTAGCCGCAGTAGGTTCTATGGCTCCATCCAGAGATACCTCAAACTTAAACCTCGGCATTAAGAATTTATCAAGGAACAGTTCATCAGAAGACATGGTATTCAGGAAAGTAGTCGGCATGGTTAATTTCTGTCTTTGCCCATTGCGCTCTATGGTGTAGTAGCTACCTTCAGACAAGAACATATCCAGAGCTGTCAAGTCTCTGAAGGCCTCGTAGTCTTCTCCATTAATATCAAGAATCTTATCACCCGTCTCAAAGCCCATTTCCAGCGCATACTCATTGGCAATAATGCCGTTTTCTTTAGGGTACATTGATGGAATGTACTGATCGCCCAGGTTATAGGTAAGAATGATCATGGCAATGATACCGGCTACCACGTTCACGATAATCCCCCCCAGCATTACAATAAGGCGTTGCCAGGCCGGTTTAGAGCGGAACTCCCAGGGCTGAGGCTCCTTCTTCATTTGCTCCTTATCCATGGACTCATCTATCATCCCGGAAATCTTTACGAAGCCTCCCAGCGGCACAGCACCAAGGCCATACTCGGTATCACCTTTCTTAAAACTGAATATGGTAGGTGGAAACCCGATGAAAAACTTTTCTACTCTCATTCCGAACATCCTGGCAGCAATCATATGCCCTCCTTCATGTATCCCTACTAGTATCGATAAGGCCAGCAAAAGCTGAGCCACTTGAACAACTATCTCCATTAACTAATTAATTCTAATGCTTTTTGTCTCGTTTCTTTATCCGTGAGAACATAGTCCTCATACGTTGGCTTTTTCAAAAAGGATATTTGTTGCATGCATTGCTCCACCACATCCGACATTCCCAGGAAGCCTACCTGGTCTCTTAAAAAGCCGCTTACGGCAATTTCATTGGCTGCATTCAGTATGCAGGGCATATTTCCTCCTTGCTTCATGGCCTCAAAAGCCAGGGAGAGATTCCGAAAAGTTTCCATATCGGGTTTCTCAAAAGTAAGGGAAGGGTAATTCATAAAATCAAAGCGAGGAAAATCCGTTTTAATCCTTTCAGGATAAGTCATCGCAAACTGTATTGGCAGTTTCATGTCCGGCAAACCCATCTGCGCTTTCATACTGCCATCTTCAAACTGTACCAGTGAATGCACAATAGACTGAGGATGAACAATCACCTCAATCTGCTCCAGGCTCAGACCAAAAAGCCACTTGGCTTCGATCACCTCCAGGCCCTTGTTCATCATACTGGCCGAATCGATCGTAATCTTGGCCCCCATATCCCAGTTGGGATGCTTGAGTGCCTGCTCCTTTTTCACCGTAGTGAGAAACTGACGATCTCTGCCCCGAAACGGGCCACCAGAAGCTGTCAGAATTATCTTTTCGATAGGGTTGTGAAATTCACCAACCAGACACTGAAAAATCGCGGAATGCTCCGAATCAACCGGATAAATATTCACCCCTTTTTCACTTGCAAGACCGGTGATCAACCCACCCGCCACTACCAGCGTTTCCTTGTTGGCCAGGGCTATATCTTTACCACTCTCAATGGCCTTGATGGTAGGTGTTAACCCCGCATAACCTACCAATGCGGTAAGCACGAGATCCACCGTATCCATCTGCACCACAGAACTTAGCGCATTCACCCCGGCATACACCTTAATATCATGGGGGTCCAGGGTCTCAAAGATTTGATCATACAAATCTTCGTTTCCAATCACCACTGCATTGGGCTTAAACTCCAGGGCTTGTTTGATTAATAAATCGGCACTGTTTTGTGCGGTAAGTACTTCTGCCTGAAAACGATCAGGGTTGGCTGCAATCACCTCTAAGGCCTGGGTTCCGATAGAACCTGTTGAACCAAGAATGGCTATGTGTTTCTTTGCCGAATCCTCCACAGAGGTGTGCTAGTTTATATAGTGTATTAATTCATCCGCGATCTTCCGGTCGTTCGACAGGCGCGGCACTTTATTCTGACCTCCCAGTTTTCCCTGAGATTTCATGTAATTTCTAAAAGCATCTCTTTTCAGAGATTTCACTTCCAGGCTTTTTAGAATACTTCCTGTGATGAGATCATCATAGTAACTATTCAATTTTTGAAGCTGCAAATTTAGGTCTTTTTCAAAGCCCTCCAAATCAGCAGGTTCTCTCGCAAATTCCACATACCATTCGTGAAGTGGCAGGCCCTCTTTCGGGGTTACCTGGGGTGCTACCGTAAACTCAACTAATTCTGTCTCCGGATGTTTACCCACAGCATACTTCATGGCCTTTTCTACCTCTTCGCCAATTACATGCTCACCAAATGCCGAAATAAAGTGCTTTATCCTCCCTGACACGATCAACCTGTAAGGGTCTTTAGAAACAAACTTAACAGTGTCACCAATCGAATAGCCCCATAGGCCTGCATTGCTATTAATGATGAGGGCATAATTAACACCAAGTTCTATTTCTCCAATGCTAAGTCGGGTTGGGTTTTCATTGAAATACTCATCGGCTGGTATGAACTCGAAGAAAATCCCCGTCTTGAGCAACAACAACAAACCTTCGTCTACCTGTGAGTCTTGGTAGGCAATAAAGCCCTCGGAAGCGGGATAGAGCTCAATCGAGTCCACTCTTTTGCCTATGGTTTCAAAAAGCTTCTGTCGGTAAGGTTCAAAATTCACCCCACCATACACAAACATTTCAAAATCAGGGAATACATCTTTGATGGCTTTGCCCGTCTTTTCCTTAACCCTGTCAAAATACATCTGCACCCAGGGTGGAATGCCTGAAATAAGACTCATGGGCTGACCGATGGTCTCATCCACAATAGCGTCTACTTTCTCCTCCCAGTCCTCAATGCAGTTCGTTTCATAAGAGGGAAGTTGATTGCCCCGGAGATAGCCCGGCACATGATGGTTGACTATTCCTGACAGCCTACCCGTGTTTATGCCGGCAGTCTTTACAGTTTCCGGGCTTCCCGACAGGAAGATAAGTTTACCATCCAGGAACTTGCTCTTCCCCGTCTGGGCCACATAGCTCAGCAAGGCATTACGAGCACTATTGATATGATTTGGAATGGAATCCTTCGTGATAGGAATGTACTTGGTACCGGAAGTGGTACCAGATGTTTTAGCAAAATAAGCAGGCTTACCAGGCCATAAAATATCCGGCTCACCTTTGACAACCCGATCTACGTAGGGTCGCAGGCCTTCATAATCACGAACAGGTACCTGCTTTTTAAAATCTTCATAAGAGCGGATATCGGCAAAACCATGATCTTTCCCGAATGCAGTCGGGGTAGCTTTTAATATAAGCTGATCAAATACTCTCCGTTGTGTTTCCTCCGGCCTCAATGACCATTTGAGCTGCTGTTTCGCAATGCGTTTCGCAAAAGGTTTACTTAGTACAGACCTGGCTCCCATAGCCTGCAAATATAGCCCATTTCAAATCCGAATGGTGATTAAATAAGTCAAAAACCAGCGGATCTGAAACAGCCTATTTGCACGTTCATTCTTGCTGAATTGTCTTCCAGCTTATTCAGTCAATGTTCATTTTAACTTTAATTAACACGAAGAGAATCGCCCTTTGAGCCACTTGGCCGTATGTTTGTTATAGTTAGGTTGTTATCAACCCGGAATATGCATTAGAAAATCTATTCCGTAGCTAACTCACTTTGAATCAGTGAAATGAATGAGCTTTTTAATTTAATCATAGCGCTGCTATGCATAAATCAATACAGCTCCCTGATTCTTTTTGATTTATCTACTCATTACGAAGTTCCAACGCATAATCCAGGTTAAATGGTGAGTCCCATTCGCCAGATACTTAACTAAGGAAGAAGACAAATACGAAAGGAGTAAATAATGAAGGGAACATTCAAGATAGTGGCGATTGCCTTTTTGGCAGGTTTGGCGGGAGCATTTGTATTTCAGGAATTTATCAGCCCTGAACCGGTGACTGAAATAATAAGAGAGTCTCCTGCACAAATTGCACAGGCAAGCTTCAAAAAAGAAGAACCTTTAATCAGCAATTCACCCGCAGTAACAGCAGCCATACCCGTAAGCTTTAAAGAAGCTGCCGCAAAGTCGGTAAGCAGCGTGGTTTATATCAAAAACCTGCAACGAAACAGGAGAAGTTTATCCATGTACGATCTGATGTTTGGCCGTGAACGAGGTAACTCTGAAGGAGTGGCTATTGGTTCGGGTTCTGGCGTTATCTACTCAAAGGATGGTTATATCATTACCAACAATCATGTGATTGAGGGAGCGGATGCGATTCAGGTAATGCACGAAAAACGTACCTATGATGCCAAACTGGTAGGTACTGACCCCAAGATGGACATTGCTGTATTGAAAATTGAGGCCAACGACCTGCCAGCCATTGGGCTGGGAAGCAGTTCAGATGTAGCCATTGGCGACTGGGTATTGGCCGTAGGCAATCCCTTTAACCTTACTTCTACGGTTACTGCAGGCATTGTAAGTGCTATCGGCAGCGAGAGTAATTCGGTACGTGAAAACTTCCCGATTGAACTTTATATACAAACAGATGCGGCCATTAACCCCGGCAACAGTGGTGGTGCGCTTGTAAATACCAACGGTGAGTTGGTAGGTATCAATACCTCAATCATCTCTAAAACAGGTTCTTATGCGGGCTATGGTTTTGCCGTGCCATCTGATGTAGTCCTGAAGATTGTAGAAGACCTTAAAAAGTACAAGTATGTGCAAAAAGCCTACATAGGTGCCCAAACGGCTGAGGTAACCGAAGAGGTAGCCAAAATGGAGGGCCTGAAAGATCTTAACGGAGTATTTGTAGAGTCGGTGACCAAAGGAAGCACAGCCGATAATGCAGGTCTTGAATCTGGCGATGTAATCACAACATTGAATGGAAAGGCTGTAAATAACAAGTCGTCTTTTGACGAGTTGATGAGCGCCCTTTCTCCGGGAGATCAGGTAGACATCGAGTTTAAGCGCAACAGAAGGTTTTACGATACCAGCCTTACGTTGACAAATATCTTTGGAGACACCAAAATCCTGACTTCGGAAACGGGGCTTAACGAAGACGATATTTTCTTCTCTGATTTTCTAGGAGCTGAATTCAGAAGATTGACAAGAGAAGAACGTGAGAAACTCGGCATACGCTATGGCGTGAAAGTGACTAAAATAAACCAGAAGAACGGATGGTTGCGAAACCTGGAAGGGCTGGAAGAAGGACATATCGTAACTTCTGTAAACCGACAGGGAGTTAACAACCCGGAGGGACTAGCTGAATATATTGAAAGGTATACTGGCAGGATTTATATCAACGTAATAGACGAGAGGGGAAGAAAGGAGACACTGCGATATACTTTCCGCTAGTAGATCATCTGGTGATCAAAATGGAAGTAAAAACCCTGCGAGGTAGTATCCGCAGGGTTTTTCGTTTTTCAGATAGTATTGTCAGGAATCAACTCATCAAGGATTTTATCCCGGAAACTTCAAATACCCTGGAGCCCCACCTGGCCAGGCTGGTCATGGACAAGGGTCAATTCGTTAACAAACCTCAGTCACCTAAAAACTTCAAACAAACCGGAGTTGGTATCTGCGATTGAATTCCCGTTTCTTCGAGCATACCCGTTTGCTGGTTAATGCGAAAGGTTACCACAGTATTAGTATTCTGATTGGCGGCCAGCACAAAAGTACCACTGGGATCTATTTCAAAATCACGCGGGGCATTGCCAAAAGTGGACTGCCTGCCAACAGCAGTCAGCGTACCATCACTGCTGATCGAGAAAACTGCAATATTATTCACTTCTCCTCTATTGGAAGCATAAAGAAACCTTCCTGAAGGGTGCACCTTGATTGCCCCACTTGCGGGATCACGATCATCCCCCTCAGCCATGGTCGAAATTACCTGCAGACTTTCTTTAAATCGGCTCTCATCGGTGAGCTTCAGAGTCTCAACCGTACCATTCAACTCGTTCAACACATATACCACCTCTTTTTCGGGGTGAAAAGCCATATGTCTCGGGCCACTCATGCTATTGGTAGAGGGGTATTCCTCTACAAAGTCAAGTGTTCTTGAGAGTGTATCCAGCTTGTATTCATAGATCTTATCAGCCCCAAGGTCCACGGCAAAAACCCAACCTTTGGTAGGGTGTTGTACAATCATATGTGCATGTGGAGCCTCCTGGCGGGGGTGCTCCGTTTTTCCCTCATGCTTTCTGTACGAACTGGACTCTGTAATCAAACCATCTTCATTGATGGGATATAATATCACACTACCACCTACATAATTCGCAGCCATGACAAACTTACCCGTATTGTCAATGCTCACATGGCAAGGGTACTGCCCCAGCGTAGATGACTGGGTCATATAGGTAAGCTCCCGACTCTGCTCATCATAAGCCATTTCGGTAATCGAAGCATAGCTGTCCTCTCCACCATCGAATTCGTTTACCGCGAAAACCGTTTTTTTATTGGGATGTACAGCCAGGTAGGAAGGGCTGACAACAGATTCTGAAGTGGACACATAACTCAGGGCTCCGGTTTTCTTATCCATTTCGTAAACGTAAATACCCTCACCCTGGCCATCAACATGACCTTCTTTGCGGGTGTAGGTGCCCACAAATAAGGTTAGTTTATCACTGTCAACCACAGGTTCTTTGGTTTCCTGCTTTTTGTCCGATTGACAAGCTGTGAAACAAACTATTGCCAACAAGGCTATTAAAAAGTTCTTCATCTTCTCTTATTATTATTATTTGAGTCCCCACTAGTCACTCCTCTTCAAATTCCAGATGAGCCCACTTCAAAGGGTTATGAGGCTCATTATCTGAATAAATACATTCAAAGGCTAAATTTTTATCTCCATGGGGACCAATGATAGACCAACCGCTGGAAGAGAGCCTGTTTGCCCAAAGAAGCATTTGAAAAACTGCTCCTTCGGCAGATTCAGAGTCCAACCTGATCCAGAAGCTGGCCTGGAATTGCTCCTTAATTTTCCAATATCGCTCGACCGTCAGGTCATTCAGGGGCAAACCCAGTTCTCTGCCGTATTTTTCAAGAAACTGCTCAAACTTTCGTTTTTGCGACACCTCGTAGTTAAGCCTGAAGTTCACCCTTGTCATAACCTTATCTAAATGGCTTTTAGCACTGTTAACAGCCGCTCTAAATGTTCGTCTGTAAAATCATAGTGGGTGACAAAACGAATAAGCTGTGGCCCAAAACCAAAAGCATGCACATCATGCTCTTTCAGTTTTGCTAAGAACGATTCGTTTGAGTAAGCCTCGGTCAGTTTAAAGATCAGAATATTGGTTTCGCAGGGGTACACCTCTTCAACATAGTCGCAGGCTTCCAACACGCTGGCAATGGCCTGTGCTTTGGCATGGTCCTCAGCCAATCTTTCCACGAGATTTTCCAGGGCATACAAACCACCCGCAGCAATATAACCCGCCTGCCTCCAGGCACCGCCCATGGCCTTTCTGACGCGCTTCGCCCGCTTAATATCTTTAGCTGTACCCAATAGCACAGAGCCCACCGGAGCACCCAGGCCTTTAGAAAGACAAATGGAAATAGTATCGAAGACCTCGCCATACTGACCGGCAGCCTGACCCGTGGCTACGAGGGCATTAAAGAGCCTTGCTCCATCCAGGTGCAACCCTAAGCCCCGCTCGGTGCACACTTTCCTTATCTTCAAAATTTCATCGAAGTCATAGCAGCTTCCGCCACCCTTGTTCATGGTATTCTCCAAAGATACCAATCGCGAAACCGGAGCGTGGATATCATCGGGCTGAATGGCCGCCTCCACCTGTTCTGCAGTGATCATTCCCCTTTCACCTTCCAGCAAACGCACCGAAACGCCCGCATTTGAGGCGATGCCACCACTTTCGTAAAGGTAGATGTGCGAGTATTTATGACAGATAACCTCATCCTGCAATGTGGTATGCAGCCTGATTCCAATCTGGTTGGTCATGGTGCCGGAAGCGCAATAAAGCCCTGCTTCTTTGCCAAACATTTCCGCAGCCCTGCTTTCCAGCGCTTCGACTGTCGGGTCTTCGCCAAACATATCATCACCTACAGCCGCAGACATCATTGCATCCAACATGCCCGGAGTAGGTCTCGTCAGCGTATCGCTTCTTAAATCAATAGCCATTGAAGTATTTTCTTTTTGAACTTGTTTCAGGTATTAAAGGCTCTGTCATCTTGGAGGCTTCAATGGGGCGATCTGTAGCAAGAATATCAGCCCCTCGCTTTACAAAGCCTGCATAAATAGAATCTCCCTTTGCCTCAGCTTTCTTATCCAGATTCCCCAGCACTCCCAGGATACAGTAAATGCCTTTCTCGTGTAAAAATTGATAGTGTGCCTCTTCCGGCTCTGCCAAACCCACAAAGGCAATCATGTTTTCATCAGGGATTCCCAGATTTCTGTGTGCCTCATAGGCAGCCACATTGCCAATCCCCACGGAGATCATCAGTGAAGGATCGAGCTGATAGACTTTTTGTGCATCATTGGCGCTATAGGTTATGATAGCGGAAAAAGACCCCGTATTGGTTTCTTGCACCCCGGCAATTACCTTTTCAAAAGGGACCCCTCTTTTCACATCCAGTGTTAATAAAGCCTTACCAGGCACCCACTGAAGCACTTCCCTGAGTGTGGGAATGGAGTAATTAGTCTCAGTCCCCGTATTGTCTACCAGCTTCAACCCTCGCAATTCTGACCAGTTGTAATCCCTCACCTTTCCAGTGCCTGTAGTTGTTCGATCAAGGGTGTTGTCATGCATCATGATCAAGATTGAATCTTTGGTCATTTCAATGTCGCATTCAATCACGGCCGGGGTAATTCCGGCAATGTAGTCGAAAGTAGCAATTGCATTTTCAGGATACCCTGGGTAAGGCCCTCCCCTATGAGCACTGACCATGGGAATGCGGTCTGCCGTCCAGGAATAGAAGCCCTTAGGACCATTTAGTGAAAAAGCTGCTTCGTTGAATTTTCCATCGTATTCAACTTCAACGGAGTATGAACCAGACTGAGAACAGGCAGTAAGAAGCAGGGCAAATGATAACAGACAGAACCTTAGCAGCAATGACATTGGGATAGATTTTGCCTGAATGTAGAGGGATTTGGAGGGATGTGCAAGTGAAATTTTGGGAGGGTCATTTCCCGGCTGGAAACCTTCTGCTTCCAGCCGGCAAATCTCGTTTCAACCTAAACATATGAAGAGATGTATTTAAGAAAGTAAACTTTCTTCGAAATGACCTATTTACGTTCACGGTGTATAATCTTGCAGAATCGTCCTTAACTTGAGGAGTTCCTGCTTGATTCCATAATTCATAGCTGCCGGCACATTTTTAAGGAACTGTGCAAAGTGCTTTTCCAGTGCCAACATCATTTCATTTTTCTGATTCTTTCCTTTATCTGTAAGAATAACGTGAAAAGACCGTCCATCTTTTTCATTTACTACTCTTTCTGTCCAGCCGTTGCGTTCCATTCTAACTAACATGCGTGAGATGGATGGCAAATCCTGCAAGGTGACCCTGCTGATTTCTGTGGGTGTCACGCTCCCGTGGTTCCAAAGAATGATCAGCACCTGCCACTGCTCTGGCGTAACTCCGTAGGCCTTTAACCCTCGTATCAGCTCGCGATGAAAGAGAAGGTACGTTCTGTAAAGATTGTACCCAAGGTTGCTATTGAGGTGAAAGAGGGCCTTACCGAAGTCCATAAAGGAGGCAAATCAGAGGGCTAATTTACAGAAAAAAGTTGTTTAGACAAGTTTTTATGTTAAAAAAATACTTGCGAGCGCAAGTAACATAGTATGGAAGGTGTCCTTTTATGCACTTGCATAGAAGGACACCTTCCGTTAATAATTATTTCTTAGTTTTTCTTCGAGATCGCTGAGTTCCAGGTTCAGTGCTCTGGTAGAGATTTGAGTCTCAATAAAGGATAAAGTAAGGCTGGCAAGGAGTAGGAACAGGCTGGCACCAAAGATGTACTCTCCTATTTGTTGCCTATGCAAGTACATAAAGACCATACTGAGCACACAGCAGAAAAAACTACCGATCCCCAAAGCCTGCATATTTCGAATTAGCAGTAGCCTGACCTTTAGGTTGTTTATTTGACCGGGTACTGTAGGCTGGTCTTCGGTGCTGGTATTATAGCGCTGTCGCAGACCTCTGGCCAATGTAGCCAGGGCCACAAAACGATTGGTAAAGGCCAGTAGCAGTAAGGTAATAGCCGGAAAAAGGAGTGCCGGGGTGGATATATCTATGTTCATGTTTTGTCCTCCTCCCCTTCAGCGTCATACATAGGTTTATCATTCTTAATGCGCCTGTCGATTTTTCTCCACAGCAATACCAGGAGCCCGAGCACTGCCGGATAGAGCAATACCTTCAGAATATATTCCGTGGTCACCTCATCGCCCAGCGCCTCAGAATCTCCGAAAAAAAGGAGGATGGCAGCGAAAGTCGCGGGAAACAGTAGTAGTAAGAAGATGATGTTCTCTTTTTTCGGGGACATGCCACAAAGATGAAAAAAAATTTCATGCCCCTAAATCCAGTTGTACAACCAAGTCCGTAGGTATGTCTGAAATTCAAAAAACAAGCATAATGAAAAACAGAATCACACAACTACTTATGGTGGCCTTTTTCATAATCGGAGCACAAACTGCCTTTGCCCAAAGCAATGTCATTGTTGGTGGCGAGGTCATGTACCCTAAAAAGAACATCATCGAAAATGCAGTAAACTCAAAGGACCACACCACCCTGGTAGCCGCTGTAAAGGCTGCCGGACTGGTACAAACCCTACAGGGAGAAGGCCCCTTTACGGTATTCGCTCCCACGAATGCAGCATTTGACAAATTACCTGACGGAACAGTAGCCAGCCTGGTAAAGCCTGAAAACAAAAAGCAGCTGACCAAAATTCTGACCTACCATGTGGTAGCCGGAAAGTTGGACTCATCAGCGCTTTTAAAAGCCATCAAAAAGGGAAAGGGGAAAGCCGAGTTGACCACCGTTAGCGGAGGAAAGCTTATCGCCAAAAGGAATGGTAGCAGAAATGTAACCCTGACCGATGAGAGCGGCAACTCTTCCAATATTTCTCTTTATGACGTGTACCAGTCCAATGGTGTCATCCACGTAATCGACAGTGTAGTACTGCCTAAGTAGGAATAGTCGACACTCCTTAATCCATAAACGTAATAAACTGATTTTCAACACGATAAAAATCGTGAACGGGATCGCTTTGCTTAAAAATGAAAAACAAAATGAAAAAAAAGATCACATTATTCGCTGGAATGCTGGCCCTGGCCACAAGCATTTACCTGATGGCCGCTGACCATAACGAAGCGCAGGCCATTATGGGCACAGGATCGGACATTGCCGACCTCTACGCCTTCCAAAGCCCTGCTAATTCTAACTACATGGTACTGGGTGCCACAGTGCAGGGACTATTGAGCCCGGCAGCCACTGCCAATGCCAGTTTTGACGAAAACGTCATGATTGAGTTCAACATAGACAACAATGGCGATGCGGTAGAAGACCTGGTGATCCAGTGTATTTTCGAAAACGGCCAGGTAAGCATGTATGGCCCTTATGCACCGGCTACTACCGGGCTTAACAGCACCATAGACAAAACGGCCACACTGACACAGGCAGACATCACCTCTTATGGTGCAAACGCTACCATAGGCAGAAATGGCAACATCAGTCTTTTTGCAGGACCAAGAGACGACCCGTTCTTCTTTGACTTCAATCAGTTTGGTGCCATCCTGGGAGGAAGCGCCACAAGCTTTAACAACCCCGGAGATGACAGCTTCAAAGGGACGAACGTACTGGCTGTGGTATTGGAATTACCAAAGTCTATGCTTGGGTCTGGTGAGTCAATCAACACCTGGGTAGAAACCAAGAGAAAACAATAATCAACAAAGCAAAAGAAGAAAAAATGAAAAATATTAAATCACTAAAACTACTCTCAATGCTGTTCGTAGCTACCATTGCCCTGGGGTTTACCTCCTGCGATGATGACGACAGCACTACACCGGAGGTACCGGCAGTATACGCGCAGGAAGACCAAATGGGTCGCCCTGCTATTAACACCGTCTTCGTGACTGGTATGGAGAATAAAAACACCTTTAACGTAACCATACCCTCTCAAATGGCAGCTGGTTTTGCAGCAGCATTCGAAAGCAGACTTTTAGGTTTGAATGCAGGATATACTACAAACGCGCTGGGCATGGATGCCGCTACTTTTAGCGGAGCCCTGGTAACCGATGTGTTGACTGCCAACCTGAACGGCACTACCACTTTCTTCGATGGCACCAACGTGCTCACCGGAAGAACCCTGGCTGATGATGTCATTTCTGTAGAGCTATTGCTGATTTTCGGAGGCCCTGACGGCACTGCCAATCCCGGCCTCTCAGACGATCATGTAGATGCAAACGACAAGCCTTTTTTGAGCTCGTTCCCTTACATGGCTACGCCATGGTAATAAACTCTGAGCCTGGTTACAACCAGGCTTAAGATTACAAAAGTGTAATACAATCATTTCAACCCGGATCTTGCGATAGGAATCGTAATGAGGGCTTAAATCGCAAAGAATCAGGAAGTTTGGCTTTGCTAACATAGCACCGCTATGTTGAGAAGACAAACGAAGAGCAACGACTGGTTCAAAGCGAGTTAGGGCCGCAATAGAAAGTCTATTGCATGACTCGGGTTCATATACAGCTTTATCGGGTTTCCCATCCCGCTCTTATATCCAGAGCAGGATGGAACCTGAAAAGCGAAATCTCTCCAATCCCATGAAAAGTTTACCACTCATTTTATTTCTGTGCCTTGTGCTATTTTCATGCAACTCAGGCAGCCCTCAAAAGACAGTCAGCGACCCGGCAGATTATACCCGCCATATGCAGGCCAGAGCCCTGAGCGCTGATATGAACAGCCAGCAATCCGATATTCAATTCTGGAATGACAAGCTCCTGGAATCACCTGAGAGTTTTATGTTTCTGAACCGCCTCGCGGCTACTTATGCCCGCAGATTCAAGGCCAATGGCAACATCCAGGACATCCACATTTCTGACAGCCTCTACCATAAAGCACTAAGGCTAACACCTTTTAGCAAAGCCTCCATTTACAGAGCACTCAGCGCCAATGCGATTACTCAACACGAGTTTCCAATGGCCAGGCACTATGCTGAAAAAGCCATCGAAGACGGAGACAAAATCTCAGTCTCTTACTATTTCTTATTCGATGCACTGATAGAACTGGGGGACTACGAGCAGGCCAAATCCACACTTGCCCGACAATCGGCCAAAAACTCATTCGATTACCTAACCCGAGCCTCCAAGCTGGCCGATCATGACGGGGATATTGATCTTGCGATAACACTTATGGAGCAGGCTTTTGAGCGCACAAAAAACAACCAAAATATGTACAGTTGGACCAAGTCTAATCTTGGAGATATGTATGGCCATGCAGGTCGCATTGCAGATTCCTATGGCACTTACCTTGAAGTACTGGAGCATGACCCCAATCACTGGCATTCGTGGAAGGGCATTGCCTGGATTGCTTTCGCTCATGATAAAGAGACCACTGAGGCCAGAAGTATTTTAGAATACATCCAGGCTCGAAGCAAAGATCCACAAATAAGTTTAATGCTGGCTGAAATTGCTGACTACGCAGGACATAAGGAAAGAAGTAAAAGCCTAAAGCAAGCCTATTACGAAGAAGCATCCGCTGAGGCCTACCTGGGCATGCACAATAAATACCTGATTCTATTAGAAGCAGAAGATTTCAAAAAGGCCGAGATGGCCCTGGAAAGAGCCCTGGAAGAGGTGGACAAAAGACCCACCCCCGTAGTTTACGATCTGCTGGCATGGACCCTCTTTAACAAAGGTGAGTATGAAAAGGCACTCAGGATAGCCAGCCTTTTTGTGGAAGGGCAAACCCAGGAACCGGATGCGCTCTATCATCTGGGGATGATCTACCAATACAATGGCCATAGAAAAGAGGCGAGAAAGTACCTCAACGAGGCCCTGGAAAGCAGCTTCGAATTAGGCCCGATCACGACAGCTGCTATTGAAAAAGCACTCAAAAGCTAAAGCCCAAAACATGAAAGTCTTTATCAGTTTTTTGATGTATTTCTGTCTGCTCCATGTAGCCAGTTCTCAGACCAATTCCATATCCGGTACTATCACAGACAGCGCATCGGGTGAGCCCTTATTCGGAGCTAATATCCGTATTGAGGAACTTTCGAAGGGAGCTTCCACCAACCCCGATGGCCGGTTTATCATACAAGCTTTGCCAACAGGTAGCTACCAGTTGGAGATTAGTTACATCGGATTTGAATCAGTGACTGAACAAGTGGAGATTGTGGATGGACAATCTGCAAGACTAGATCTGAAACTGATGGCCGGAAGCTTGTCTTTGGGAGACATAGAGGTGAACCAAAGTCCGGTTCAGCTAGCCTCTACCCTTTCCGCCCTTGATATAGCCTTAAGACCCGTAAAAACATCTCAGGATATACTCAAGATCGTCCCCGGCCTCTTTATTGCCCAGCATGCCGGAGGCGGTAAAGCGGAGCAAATCTTTCTGCGAGGTTTTGACATAGATCACGGAACTGATATAGCTTTGACGGTAGATGGCATGCCTGTCAATATGGTCTCCCATGCGCACGGACAAGGTTATTCCGACCTGCACTTTGTGATACCGGAAACCATCGAGCGGGTAGCTTTTGACAAGGGGCCTTACTACGCCAGTAAGGGCAACCTGAATACGGCTGGCTATGCAGATTTCAAGTTAAAAAAACGATTAAATGCGAATCTGCTTCAACTGGAAGGCGGACAGTTTGGCTACTGGCGCGGACTGGGAATGTTCAACCTCCTGAAAAAGGAAAAAGACAGTTCGCCAAGTCTTTATCTGGCGACAGAACAGGTAGTATCAGATGGCTATTTCGAGAGTTCTCAAAACCTGAGGAGATTCAACGGACTACTTAAGTACCATCACCTGCTTAGTCAAAACCACACGTTGGAGTTGTCCGCTTCAGCTTTTCACAGCCAGTGGACTGCCTCCGGCCAGGTACCCCAAAGAGCAATCGAGCGAGGTCTTATCAGTCGTTTTGGGGCCATTGACGCCACGGAAGGAGGAGAAACGAACCGTTTCAACCTCAATCTTCAGTTGACTTCTGAGCTTAACAATGGTGCTTTTCTTAAGAATCAGGTCTGGTTTTCTCAATATGATTTCCACCTGGTTTCGAACTTCACCTTCTTTCTGAACGACCCGGTAAATGGTGATCAGATCACCCAGTCAGAAGAACGTACACTCTTTGGCAGTCAGCATAGCTACCTTCAGGAGCACAGCCTGTTGGATCTTAGGGCTTCATTGGAACTGGGAGCAGGCTTTCGTCAGGATTTCGTGAATGATATTCGCCTTTCCAGAACCCTCAATCGCACCTCTGTACTGGAAGATCTGTCCAGGGGCAATGTAGCAGAGAACAATCTATTCCTATATGCAGAAGAGCAGATCGACCTATCTGAGCGACTTTTACTGACGGGAGGTCTGCACTATGATTACTTCACCTTCAATCATGAAGACAGACTCAGCGGAATTTCATCTACCGAAAACAAGGGGATTGTCAGCCCGAAGCTTCAGCTAAGCTACCAGGCTACTGATAAGCTGAGTCTTTATACCAAAACAGGTATTGGCTTCCACTCGAATGATGCAAGGGTGGTGGTAGCGCAGCAGGGCCGACAGATTTTACCCAAGGGTTTTGGTGTGGACATAGGTACTTACTGGAAGCCTTCGGAAAACCTATTTGTAAATCTGGCCCTTTGGCAACTGGACCTCGAGCAAGAGTTTATTTACGTGGGTGATGAGGGCATCGTGGAGGCCGGAGGTCGTACGCACAGGGCCGGCATAGACCTGAACCTGCGGTATCAGTTGAATTCCCGGCTGTATGCCGATATGGATCTGAACCTTACCAAAGCCAGGCTGACACAGGCTTCTGAAGGAGCAAACTACATTCCATTGGCTCCAAACTTCACCAGTATTGGCGGCCTTAATTTTGAAGGTAAAAAAGGACTTACCGGTAGCTTAAGGTATCGCTTTCTGGGAGATCGTGCTGCTAATGAAGATAACACATTGACGGCCTCAGGCTATTTCCTTATAGATGCCCGCCTAAACTACCGAATCGGAACCTTTGACTTTGGGCTTTCCATAGAAAACTTACTAAACCGAGAGTGGAAGGAAGCACAATTTGAGACAGAGTCAAAGCTGTTGAATGAAGTAGAGTCGGTGAGTGAGATTCACTTCACTCCGGGCACTCCTTTCCAGGCAAGGTTTTCAGTAGGTCTACGATTTTAACCCGAATAATGCAATAGACTTTCTATTACATCATCCGGGTTTGATTTGTTTATTTGGTTGGTTGAGGATGGGGTCGTGTTGGAGAGCACGGCCCTTAGTCCCTCCCCGGAAAGCAGCAAAAATATGATTGAAAAACCAGAGTATCTGTTGTAATTCTCGGATGGAGGTTATGAGAGTGCTTTGGTCGGTATGTGGTGTTGGTAAGCGATGGAACCGTACCGGGGGGTACGGTTTCTTTTTACCCCTCACTATCTCCCAGAAGAGGGGGAGAACTTGTTAGAGATATTTGCCAGACTGAGGGCTACCCTGCCCAGTGAGCAGCAGTCTTGCCCATTTTAACAGGAGGAAGTTTGGTTCGTTTTCAAAAAGAATTCCTTTTGGTAAACTACTCTAAATGCTACCCCTAAGGGGAGCTGTCCAAATGAACCTGTAAATTTGAATTCTCTAAGTAGTGGACTGAGGGGTACACCCTTGAAACAGACTACAGAAAGCTAGGCTGAGTATCAAAACAAAGAGTGTTATTGACTTAGCAAACTACCTCATCAACCTCCTCAAATCTCTCAAAGCCGCGCGGGTACGGGTTTTGACAGTACCGAGGGGAATGTCATATTCTTTGGAGATTTCCAGCTGGCTATAGCCCCGGAAGTAGAGCTGCTGAATCACAAACTGGTAGTCAGGATGCAGTTTGTTCAAAAGCTCATACATGCCAATGCCATCGGGGTTGAATTCGAAGCTGAAGCGATTGAGAATGCCCTCCATATTATCTTCCATACCATCGGTACGGGCTTGCTTTTTCACTGCTTTGGATTTCAGTTTATCGATAGCAGCATTGCGGCAGATATTGAGCATCCAGGTAAAGAGACGTGCCTTTCGTTCGTCATAGGAGTCGATGTTTTTATAGATTTTGATAAAGGCATCGTGAAACACCTCCTCAGCCAGCTCCCAATCATTTACAATACGTTGCACTATGCCGAAAAGGGCTTTCGAATAGTTATCATACAGATAGGCAATGGCCCTCCTGTCCTGACGCCTTAGGTCGGCAACCAGCCCTTCGTAGGGTTGATTTACAGCACTTTTGGTGGTTTTCATAAGCTTGGTTTTTGGTTTGAGCAGACAGGTGGTCACCATAAGAGTCGAATGATTTTGTCGCGGATAATGTCCTTGGGAGTTGTTTCGAGCAGCTTATCTCGGAGTTGGCCGCGATTAAAAAAGAGGATGGCCGGTGGCTTGATAAGCCCGTATTGCCTGACCAACTCAGTCGATTTATCAAAATCGATATGATAGATCTGAAGTTTTCCTTCAAACTCCTTTTCCAGTGCGGCCACCTGCTTAAAGCACATGTGGTAGCTTCCGCACCAGCCGGCTCCGACTACAGCCAGAGAGGCCGTGGACTCGGCATTGATCAGCTTGTGAAATGCCTGTGGCGTATAGCCTTTTAGTTGATATTCCTTCATGAGGTATTGAGTCGTTTTGACTACTATATACCCAAAGGCTATGCCATTCAAATAAACAACTAACAATCAGCTAATTACATCAGATCTCAGTCCCACAATACCTGCTAAAACTCCAATATATTGGAGGGGTTACGAAATATTGGAGGTGGAGTATACATTCGTCTGACCACTCAAAGTGGTCTGACGAATGGAACAGTCAAAACGGAGCTAAGCCAGGCGAAACCGTCTGACCTGCGGTCTGACGGGGATGGGTGAGGATAAAGCCAAACAGTCCTCTCCTTTCCTATTCTGATCTCTTACGCCTTTAGCTTCAGCGATGGTGCAGGCAAGAAGGACCTAAAGGAGGTAATTATCTATCTCTTTTTCCTTTTTGAGGCCAAAAAGAAAGAAAAACCCTTTCCGAAACCACCAAATCCAAAACGGTTTTTGCCGCACATGGCCCGCGCCCTCCCGTCCAACCGTCTCGTATTTCGCACTGTTTTCGGATTCGCCCCCCTCCTGAGTGACTTAGTAGAAGCGCATAAAAACTATGAGAGAAATCGAAGCTACTTGACCTGCGGTCTGACGGGGATTGGAATAGCTAAAAACAAGCCGTTCACCTCCTTTCCTATCCTGATCTCTCACGCCTTTTGCTTCAGCGATAGTGCAGGCAAGAAGGACCTAAAGGAGGTATAAGAGATACTTCCTTCGTCAGCATGAAAAAAGGGGTGGATTTGCTTATTCGTCTGACTACTCAAAGTGGTCGGACGAATGGTCTCAGGAGCCTATTTCTTTATCCCCAGCTTCTTTATCCGGGCTTCGAGGGTGGTGGGGTTTATTTCAAGAATGGCTGCAGCGCCATCGGCACCCCGAATTTTACCATTGGTGATTTCAAGAACGCTCCGGATGTGTTCCCGCTCATTGTCAGCGAGGGTCTGAATAGGTTTGACCTTTTTGGTCTGTCCGGCCTTGGGTAACCATGGGCCAATCTCAAGACTACTACCGCTGGAAATGATCATTGCCCGTTCGATCAGGTTTTCAAGCTCACGGATATTCCCCGGCCAGTCATAACCCTGCAGGGCCCTGATTACTTTCTCGGGCACTTTGTTGATTCGCTTGCCCAGTCTATGACCAAACTTCCTGGTAAAATGATTGACTAAAACCGGGATGTCTTCAAGTCGGTCTCTCAGTGGTAAGCTCTCGATGGGGAAGACATTCAGTCGGTAATACAAGTCTTCTCTGAAGATTCCATCGGATATAGAAGCAGGCAGATCGCGATTAGTAGCGGCAATCACACGTACGTTTATCCTGATCGTCTGGGTACCGCCCAATCGTTCAAACTCACCTTCCTGCAATACACGCAGTAGCTTGCTCTGTAGCTCCAGTGGCATCTCTCCTATCTCATCCAGAAATATCGTTCCCTTGTCAGCCAGCTCAAAGCGCCCGATCTTTCGCTGAATTGCTCCGGTAAAGGCCCCTTTTTCATGTCCGAAAAGCTCGCTTTCAATCAGGTTAGCCGGCAATGCCGCACAATTGACTTTCACCAGGGGTCTCCCTCTTCTGCTGCTCAGGTTGTGGACAGCACGCGCCAGTAATTCTTTTCCTGTACCCGACTCTCCGGTGATCAATACCGTGGCATCCGTATTGGCTACCTGCTCCACATTTACCAGAATCTGCCTGAACCTCGGACTTTCAGAAACAATCTCCTCAAAGTTGTGATTGAGCTTAATCTCCTGCATCAGGTAGGTATTCTCCTTTTGCAAGCGGTCTTTGAGCTTTTTCACCTCCTTTAAGGCCAACTGAATTTCTTCTTCTTTCCGAATCTGCTCAGTGATGTCTCTTACAATACTACAGCGCAGTTCACGTCCCTGATAAAAGATGACGTTGTTGGTGATTTCGACTGGAAAGCTTGTGCCATCTTTACGCGTATGCCTGGTCCGGAATGAAAAAGCTTCTTCTTTGGCTGTCTTCTCCCAGTATTCCTGCGACTTGATTTTGTTGAAGGAAGGATTGATGTCCTTACCAGACATCTGCAACAGCTCCTCACGAGTATAACCCAGGTTTTTACAGGCAGCGTTGTTGACCTTGACGAAATTGGCTTTCTCATCGATCCAGAAAATACCATCAGAGATACTCTCCATAGTGAAATCTGAAAACCTGAGAGAGTCTTCTACCTTCTTGCGTTCGGTTATATCTGTAATGGTTCCGAAGAGGTGCGTCAGCTGGCCTTCCTGATTAAAAAAAGGTTTTCCATTCGCATGTACCTGTTTGACTTCGCCTTTCTTCGTCCAGACCTGACCATCTATATGGTAGGATTCTCCTTTTTGGATAGCATTGTTAATAATCTGCTCTACCCTTTCCTTATCTTCTTTGGAGGAATGATGAAAGATGTCGTTGAGTGTCGGTTTTTCATCAGAAGGGTCCATATCATAAATGCGATATACCTCGTCTGTCCAGATGATCTCATTCTTTGCTATATCATATTCCCAAACCCCCAGCTGAGAGATTCGCTGCGCCTCGTTGAACATGAGTTCAGCTTTACGGGATTGGAGCAGATCTGATTCCAGAACTGCAATTCTTTCCGTAAGTGCCTCCATAGAAGCAGATCCTTTTGGTTTGGTACTCATGTTTTTGGAAGCCCCTTAACCGGGACTGTTCTCTTCAAATTTACGCAGATATTGATTTTTATTCAGGGTTTCACTTTGTCTTTGACAAACTCACTGATTTTTGAAGAAGAAGAGCACAAGCCGGTAGTACTCAGCTGAGGAAATGAGGAACCTCAAAATGGCTCACAATACCCATAACAGTCCAATCCCCCTTGTCAGGACTAAAATAAGGCTACGAGCTACCGGACCGAATACTACCTTTTTGCTACTCACTTTCCTACCCTGGTTTTACCTCCAGAAAAACATTAATACCCGTGTCATCGGCAAAAACCCTGTTGACACCAACCGGAGACAAAGCTTCCAGGGCATCCATATCACGATAAATCAACGACCAATCGAATATGTATTCCATCCAGTATTTCTCGCCATGGTTGGGGTGCATATTGGTGGTAAAGAACACCCCATGCCTGTTGATACTTCTTAAAAGGTAGCCAATCAGATCAGTACAAATGTTATCTGAGAGGTAGTCCATGATACCAGCACTGTAGGCTACATGAAAATGCTTTTCCTGAAAGCGAAATATTCCCTGTCGGCCTTCTTTGAGGAGTTTGAATACAGATTCACGTATCAGGGTGAGTTCAACCTCCAAAGACAATTCTCTGGCTACATCTTTCAGACGATTGGCGGCATAAGTCAGTGCTTCTTCATCGTGATCTATCAGGGTGATCTCAATCTTACCGGCAGGAGCAGTTTTCAGAAAACGTTCTATCTCCCAGGCCGGCCCACAAGCCAATGAAAGCATTCTGAAAACTCCTTCCGGAGCAAAATCAGCATGATAAATCCGGAGATAATCTCTCATGATATCGTTTCTGTTTCTTACCGCATCGGGTATGCCCGGCAATACGTTCATCAAGTGAACCAGCTGGTCATAAATGGTATTCCCCAAAGGCACCGGCCTGAGGAGCATGTTCATCATTTCATAGTCTCCGGCATAGCCCCTTGGCTTTTTAAAGGCCCTGGCCACGAAGGGAGCACCCAGCAAATGCGGGTGCAAAGTTTCACGCACATACTGCTTGCTTTCGCTGAGCAGATGAGAAGGTAGCTTCGCTGCCTGCTCTTCAAACTCCCGATAAACGGGCATCCACAGGTTAAGTATCTGATCGATGAATTCTTTGTATTGCTCGCCTTCCGGCAGCTCACTCATATAAGAGGCTCCTTCTTTGGAATCGATGAGGAAGGATTTAATTTTTGCTACTGAGTCTACCAATGCAGCAGGTAGCACATCAGTAGGTGTTGTTAATTCTGACATTTTATTTCTTAATGGATTTTGATGCTATCTGTGTTTTTTCGGGAATTCTCAGATCCCAAACGAGGCCTGTGAGCGACATCAGCCTGAGTAGCCAAAGGCCCGGATCGAATTGATACCACTTCAATTTCATGCTGGCTGAGACCGGAAAGGCATGGTGTTTATTATGCCAACCTGCCCCCCACATAAGCAGAGAAAGCAGCGGCAGGTTACGGCTGTTATCGCCAGACCTAAAGCTCCGTTGGCCGATTTTATGGCATAGTGAATTGATCGCCCAAACCACATTTTGAGCAGCAAAGATTCTTACAAAGCCCGTCCAAAACAGTAAGTCAATCAGTGCTTTGAGCTCAGTAATTTGAAATATCAAGGCAATGATCAGTGTGAGGAGGACTAACCCCAATACCACCCAAATCAGGTAATGCTTATTGATAAATTTCAGGTGACTGAGTTTTCTCAGGTCTTTGATGTTACTACCGAAATTCTGTAAGGGGGTATGAAGGAACCAGCCTATATGTGCGTGCAACAGATCACCATGTTCATCATCTTCAGAATGGGGTGCCACGGGTGAATGAGGGTCTCCCACCACATCAGCATGGACATGATGCTTTCTGTGAAAGGTGGCCCAAAAGAATACAGGCCCCTGCGCCCCGGTGGAGCCAAGAATCGCCAGCAGGCCATCCATGAACTTCGAGGTTTTAAAGGCTTTATGTGAGAAGTATCGATGATAACCTAGCTCCAGTCCCAATGCGGTAAATAAGTAACTGATACCAAAGGCTACCAGCACCATGGGATTGAGACCGAGGACCAGCCAGCGATAGATCGCGACTAAGATGAACAACAGAGGAATCGTCACTGTAAGACCGGCAAGTCTCTTTTTCTTTTTCTCCTGCAACTGCAAGGCCAACATTCGGCTGTTGGGGAGGATTCTTGATTTCATAATTATGAGCAGCAGGTTTCCAGGCACCGGTTTTTCTAAGTGGTGGGAAAACTTGAATTTTGTTCTCTTATTCTGCTTTGAAGCTCAGTGAGAGTGAATTGATGCAGTATCTCAAGCCCGTAGGCCTGGGACCGTCATTAAAGACATGACCGAGGTGGGAGTCGCAGCGTGCACACACAATCTCCGTGCGTGACATACCATAGGTAGTATCGGGCAACGAAATGACATATTTGTCTTTGACGGGCTTGTAAAAACTTGGCCAGCCTGTACCAGAGTCGAACTTCGTTTGTGCGTCAAACACCGGTAGCTGACAGGCTTTGCACAAGTAGACTCCGGGCTTCTTTGAATCGTGAAAATCTCCTGTAAAGGCTCGTTCAGTACCTTTAAGTCTCAGCACGGCATATTCATCTTCCGAAAGCTGTGCTTTCCATTCAAGCTCAGTCTTTAGCACTTTTTCCAGTGATTCTTCCGAGGGATGGCAGGCACTCAGCATACCCATAGCTAGTACCAAAAGAGTAAGTGATTTTTTCATTTCTCAGGTTTTAGGTCCTCGCAAAAGAGGAATTCGAGATCATCTACGACCATTCTGTATCAGAAGGATTGAGGCACAGTCAAAAAAAATTGAGTGAGAAAGATTCAGGGTGAGGCAATCTATAGGTTGACTGCTGGTCGTATATCTCGGCCTTAATCATATAGATATGAAAAACCTTATAAAATCGTGCCTTACCTTTTTGTTAATCCTGAGCTTCACTCCCGCCTTTGCCCAGGAAGTCAATACCAGTGACAGCCTGACTGTGCTGAAAAACATCACCATTATAGATGGTTTGGGGAATGAACCTGTAGCGGCCCAAAACCTGATCATCAAAGGTGACCGCATCTGGAAGATCACGCATCCAAATGCTGCGATTCCAGCTGAAAGCAAGGTCATCGACCTGTCTGGCCGCTATGTTATGCCGGGCATTGTGGAAAGTCATTCTCACCTGCTACCACCGGGCAGTGACTTTCGAAAGAACAACACTTACATGCTTGATAAACTGGAGCATGCCCTGCTGGGAGGAATTACCACCATCAGGGATATGGGCGGAGACGCCCGGTTTCTTGCTCCTTTTAAGCGAGCCGCTCAGCTGGATCAGATCACCAGCCCCAATCTTCACTATGCTGCATTAATGGCCGGACCGGCCTTTTTCAACGACCCCAGGGCAGCTGTTTCTTCTCAGGGAGTGGTACCCGGTACCGGTCCGTGGATGCCTCAAATCACCAAAGAAACCAATATACAGGAAGCTATTGCGGCCGCGAAAGGCACGGGTGCCACGGGCATTAAGCTGTATATGGATCTGGATGCTGAGTTGGTAGCTCAGCTCTCAGCAGAGGCCCATCGACAAGGGCTTAAGGTTTGGGCACATCCCTATATCGGGCCGGCACAGGCTATGGACCTGATTGAAGCTGGTGTGGATGCCATCTCGCATGCGGGACACCTGCTGATCGAGGTGAAAGGTTTTGAAACTTATCGCAAACCGGGTTTCTGGGAGTACCCGGGGAATGCCCCCGAATTGAAGGGAATATTTGATACCATGAAGGCCAAAGGGGTCTTTTTAGAGCCAACCATCTTTGTATATGATGTGATTGAGAAGCTCGACATTCCGGGGTATTACAATGACTCAAGTACCGTCATCTCTCAGCAGATTATCAGAGAGGCCTACGACATGGGGGTTCAAATGATTTTGGGTACGGACACGGTTTCAAACAATCCAACAGACCCTTATCCGCACATTCATAAGGAGATGTACCTGTTGGCTGAAGGAGCAGGCATTCCTGCGCTGGACCTGATCAAAGCAGCTACATACAATGGAGCCCAAAACCTGGGAATTGATGCTGACTATGGAAGTATTGAACCGGGCAAGGTGGCAGATTTGATTGTACTGAGCCAAAACCCTGTAGCCAATATCCGGAATACCCAGCACATCAGGCTTGTGATTAAGAATGGTCGGCTGTATTACAGAAAGGAAGAATAGCCAAAAGGCCTGGCAGCCAATTTCAGCATGGCGGAGTATGGGGAATATGGACAGAGATCGCGGCCCTCACATGGAGAGTCGGATATGTCCGGAGCAGTTGGTTTGCAGAGATTGGTTAAGCGAGGGAGTCGCACCGGGGGGTGCGGCTCTTTTTTTGTACCCCTCTGTCCTATGGACATCTCCCCTCAAAGGGGAGAATTTTGTACTGAGTTCCTATTCCTGAATTCATTAATGTTAAACTCTGACAGTACTACCAGCTGATCATGGAAGGAAGAGATTTGACTCCGTTCGATAAAAGAGTTTGGGTTTGTCTGAAGGGCCAGGCTCAGTTCCAAATCGTCCTTGCCAGGGAAATTACTTTGTTTTACTACGCTACTCTAGCAATGACTTCCAGAGGAGTGATAAGGAGTAGCAAAGTCGCGCAGCCTTTTCTTATCTTTTTAAGTATTGTATTTGGTTAACACAAAATGGAGTAATCTGATCACAAAGTCCACTTCATAGCCCCGGTTACACACATATTAATTTGGTTCAGCCCTGGTTGGACATAAGGTTGGGGAAGCCGCATCGGGGATGCGGCTTTTTTTGTGTCTACGCTTGCCCTACGCCAAAGGCTTCGGACAACTAAGGCTTCGACACACAAGTCTCTATATAATCGAGCCTTGATCTACCACCCCCTTGCTCCCTCGTTAAAACTTCTGTGCAAACGAACTGGCAACCTCCTCGTCCACTCAAAAATGGCCTTGGTAAACGGAATTAACTCTCCTCCTTTCAGGAGGAGTCCGCTTGCACAATAGAAGAATTTGACCCTAAGATAAGTGCGGGAGGAGGTCACTATTGGTATTTCTGGACTAAAAAAGGAGTACAGAGAAAAAGGCCAAGAGATCGCTTCAGTCGTTCCTCCTTCGCGATGACGTTTTGAAGCTACCCTACCTCACCTGCCACTTGCATGGCATCCATGGTTGGGTTGACACTGCCGCCACGGGGCTCAATGGTCACAGCAAACATCCCCGCATTAGCGATCGAGCTCATTTTGGTCAATACATCTTTTTCAAGATCAAAGACGCCCATACTCACAGGCTTACCATCTACAATGGCCCAGAGCTGAAACTGCTGCTCTTCTGTCAGGTTGGAAAGATTTTGAATGCTCAGATAGGCTTCTTCCGTCTTTTTGTTCCAATACACACTAGCGGCAAAAGACTGCCCTTCGATCACAGAAGCCATATCCACCCTACCAAAATCAGGATTAGCGAGCACTGCAAAGTCTTTTTCTTTTTGATCCAAAAGCCTGTTTACCTTATTATTCTGATTGGCCAGCAGCTCATTGGAATTAATGACATCGGCATAGGCCGCCTGGCTTTGCTTCCAGCGACTATAGAAGTCCTGGGCCATAAAGGAAGATACCAGCGCAATGGAAATGGAAGCAGCTGCTACATAATTCCAGAGGTAAGACTTTTTAGGAGCCAGAGGAATCACCTTAGTCTCTGGCTGAGTCTCTTCTACCTCTTGGGTATGCTCCTTATCAAGAGCGGCAAAGAGGTTGTCTTTTAAACCTGAGGGTGGAGCTATGGCTGTTTCCATGGCCAGGGCTTCCAGACCTTCTTCTATAGCATTGAGCTCTTCACGCAGTTCAGGGTGTTTGTCCAACATAGTCTCCACGGCTGCCCTTTCTTCCTGGGGCAGGTCATCGAGCGCGTAGGCTTCGAGTATTCCGGATGCTATGTAGTCTTTTATATCCACCTTAGTTGCGAACTTTCTTTCTTAAATGTTTTAGTGCCGACCGCAATCGTGACTTTACGGTACCCAAAGGTATATCAAATTCATTGGATAGCTCTGAATGCGAGAATCCTTCGAAGTACACTTTGTTGATTACGAATTGCTGTTCCTGGTCGAGGTCGGTAATCAGCTCTTTTACGCCTATTCCGTCTACCGGAATCTCCGTATTGTTTTGCTGATCGATGGTATATACGGAGTTTTCCATGGGATCAGTTTTAGCTGATCGCTTAATTTCTTTGGAGCGGATTTTATCAATGGCCGCATTTCGCGTCATATTAAGCATCCAGGTAAACAGACGCCCTTTTTCAGCATCATACTGCTCTATCTTATCCCAGATTTTCAGAAAGATATCCTGCACTACTTCCCTGGTGACCTCCTCATCCTGGATGATGCGCATGGCTGTACCATATAGGGCAGCTCCGTATTTATCGTATAAATAAGAGAGGGCAGCCTTGTCTTTGGCTTTTAGCTGCGATACAAGATTGCCCTCTGTCATGGGGTAAATATAACGAACTGGGTTAATCTATTGGACAGGTGTCTGGATCAAATATTCTCTATTGCATCTCTTGCCAATTCATCCAGAGGCTTTAACCCCAAACGAGAGGCCAACTGATTATATTTACCAGCCATATCAACAGCAAAGTCTTTCCCATCTCTAAGAACTTTCAAAGCCTTAAAGACAGTAGAGTCTGGCTTTGTCAGATTATTGAAGAACCGACCAATTCTCGTTTTAGAGCGAGACGGTATTTCAGCAATTGTTTCAGCAGCATTCGCTTCGGTCAAAGCATTCTCCAAGGCCTCAATATCGCTTAATGCGAGCTTGATTTCTTTCTCAGGAAACCCTGATAGAGGTAGTTCCCTCTGCATATCTTCTTTCAAAACCTCAGTATCTCCTAGTAATTTCTCAATTTCAATATTTACCTCGGCTTTGGATGTTGCTTTAGCCGTTGCGACAGCATCTGCTACAGCTTTTGCCTCACCCTTCACACTTACAACGGGGTTTCCAATATTTGATATAACAACACTGCGATCACTTTTATCCACCGTCATCCCTATTCCTTTTAAATCATTTATTAACCACCCATCTCTTACTCTATTACCAGCATCGCTGGCGACAACATCACTTAATATATCGCCAATATTTATTTGCTTTGTGAATTCAAAATCACAATCAACATAATATCTACCGTTCTGCAAATTTCGCTCTAGCTTCTTATAGTCATAGAATGTAGGTTTTTTCCCTTGTTTCATTCTATGATGACATTTATTACAATTACATCCAACCATCTCTTTAACATTTAGGTTTCTAAATCCTTTATGCAATGGGTCAATGTTGTTTCTAATGAAATTCAATAGCTGCTTTGAACCAAATTCATCCCCGTTTATTCTGATATCTATAACCTGCCTATTATCATCTGGGTCATTGTATTGTTGAACTTCTGCACGAGCTTTCGTATCGATATCCAATAATCTTACACCAGATTGCCAGCGTTGCTCGGCATCGATTTTTTCATGCAACCGAACAATGACTCTTGAAAAAATTCCATGAGGCATAAAGCCGTAGTTATATTGAAAGCGCAGACTAGTTTCATATCCCCATTCTCCTGGCTGATCATTGGGTAACAATAGAGGGGTTATGTAGGTATCTCTGTCCAGCAACTTATAACAGAGGTCAAATTGATCCTTCAACAAAAGCAAAAGCAACATATCTTTTTCATGCCTCTTGTATTTCCTACCCCACTTATCATATGCCTGAGTGAGAGTGAACTCACCCTGTTGTTTCTCAATTTGTTGATCCGCGAGAATATAGTACAAACCTTCTGTCAACCATCTATGGTCTAAGAAAATATAAGAGCGCAATTGGCTATCGTCAAAGTAAACAAACTCTCCTAAGGACTTGAGGTAACTTAAACAAAGCTCAGCCTGGATTTCAGTTAGCCCAATTTCTTCACTTTCACAAATGTCGAAGAAGGTCTTTATTGGGATATATTTTTTATTCCTGAGCCTTAGTAATTCATCACGAATAAGTGTCCATTTCTTAGGAACATTACGGTTGACGATTTCAAGGTTTGAGAGCTCTTCTTCCAAGCTTGTTTTAAGATAACTCCAACGTTCCTTATGTTTATCTCCAATGAGTTTTAAGTTTACCTGTCTAACTTGTACACTTAACTCGGGAAACAGCTTTCGATATTTATTAATTGCAAACCCTTCGTTACTACCTTTAGCATCCATTTGATTCTCCAACACAACTACTGGACACTTTGGGCCGAGCAAATTTATTATTTGAAACCAGTAATCGAAATTGGCATTCTCTCTTCGCATATCAGAAAGTAAAACATAAAGACAGTCTTCCGTTATGAAGAATTGATGAAGCATTTTTTGAATATTTTGACCTCCAAAATCCCATAAATGTGCCTTAATTGTGTGCTCACCATCAGAGTGTCGAAACTCCTTTCCTTTATGAATTTCGATTCCAAGAGTAGCATCTAACTTACCTTTTCTAACTTGATAGTTTTCATCTAATAATAGTTTGGCGAATGTAGTTTTCCCAGCCCCACCTTGCCCTAGGATCATCAGTTTGGTTTCGAATAACGGACCTTCTCCTTGCTGGTCGATTTGTTCAAACCAATTAATGATATTACTTCTTCCGCCTTCAATAATGGATCTGGGCGGTGATGAAATTGGATTAAGATTAACCTTGATGTTTGCCCAGTCCTCTGTCGAACTTATGCTTCTTCCTGACTTTACAAGGCCAAGCAAAGGAGTGATGTCCTCTATGAGGTTCGAACTTAAATTCAGAGATTTCAATCTCTTCAATCCCCTTAGAGCACTAATATCTTTAACCTCATTTTCACTTAAATCAAGTGTATGCAACTGTAATAACTCCGTTATTTGGCTGAGTTGAGCGATTCTGTTGTTTTTAAGGTATAAAGTCTGAATTTTCTTATTTCTCCTCAAAAAGGAAATTTGAGTTAGGTCATTATCATTAAGTGATAACTCATACAATTCCGTAAGCTCCTGAATAACTTGTGCATCAGTTATCGCATTATTCCTAAGGTCCAAGGATTCTAATTTTCTAAGATTCTGAATGGGCCTTAGGTCTTTGATTTTGTTGTTTTTCAAATCCAAAAACTTCAGTTCAGTTAACTCATCTAAAAAGTTTAAATCGGACAAGTTATTGCTGGCCAGAAACAATGAATCCAACCTTTTAAGCTTGAGTGAGAATGGAACATGGCTAATATCGTTACTCTGAAGGTTTAGGCTAGTCAACCCAGGAAGCTGTTTCAAGAAGTCTAAGTCAGATATCTGATTAAAGCTCAAATCAATCTTCTTTATTTTTTGTGCATTGTCAGAAAAATTCAATAGCCGAAGCTTATTATGACTTAGAAAAGCAGTATCCAAAAAAGGTAACTCATTCAAAAATCCACAATATGAGATTTTGTTTTTCTGCAGATTCAAATGCTTTAAATTGACTAGTTTAATCAAAGGGTTAGCCTCTAGCAACTCATTAAAACCCAAGTTTAGATGAACTAGATGAGATGCAAATAGTAGACTTGCCGGAATCTCCTTAAGTCCACAAAAACTCAGGTCTAACCTACCTGTCTTTTCGATAATCTCATTTTCAATTCTCCTTTCTGCTTCCCTTTGTCCCTCAGTCATATTTTTGAATTACTTTTTAAAGTAATTATTTGATTTTAAGAACACAATGAAAGAAGAGAGGAATCAGAGAGGTTGGTTGACGGAATGGCCAGCGCACGCCCTATAGACCCTGAAGGGATGCCCCACACAGAGAGCCAGTCCCCGAAGTGTTTAGGCCTGAAGGAACTCTGTACTTCCTTCCATAACGTCACTCCGAGGGAGGTATGACCGAATGGAGTCTCTTGGAGGATATGGGGAGGGTCTCGGGGAGACCTGCATTCAGCAGGCAGGTTGCTTCGGCAACTACCAGACTGTCGTCTATTAGTTTTCTCGCAATGACGATTTTGAAGGGAATGACGATCAGGAACACAAAAAAACCAGTCCTCCGAAGTATTGGAGAACCGGCTTTCTATATCTAAATGTCACCCTGAATTTATTTCAGGGTCTTAACTAAGAAGATGCTGAAACGAGTTCAGCATGACGATCCGTATCTTACAAATGAATCACCTCATCATAAGCAGCAGCGGCTGCTTCCATTACGGCTTCACTCATGGTAGGGTGAGGGTGAACGGTTTTGATGATTTCGTGGCCGGTAGTTTCCAGCTTTCTGGCAGCTACTACCTCGGCAATCATCTCGGTTACATTGGCACCAATCATATGGGCACCTAACCACTCTCCGTACTTGGCATCAAATACCACTTTTACAAAACCGTCAGGGGCTCCGGCAGCTTTGGCTTTACCGGATGCTGAGAATGGGAATTTACCCACCTTCACTTCATAGCCGGCTTCTTTGGCAGCTGCTTCGGTATAGCCTACAGAGGCAATCTCAGGGCTGCAATAAGTACAGCCGGGGATGTTATTGTAATCCAACGGCTCAGGAGACTGACCTGCGATTTTCTCTACGCAGATAATACCTTCCGCAGAAGCTACGTGTGCCAGAGCTGGTCCGTGAACGATATCACCAATGGCATAAACACCGGGGATATTGGTTTTGTAGTAGTCATCTACGATTACCTTGCCTTTGTCGGTGGCAACGCCTACTGTTTCAAGGCCAATGCCTTCAAGGTTGGTAGAAACACCTACTGCAGAAAGTACTACATCAGCTTCTATTACCTGATCGCCTTTCTTGGTCTTCACATTTACCTTACACTTGGCGCCTTTGGTGTCTACAGAAGTTACTTCCGCATTGGTCATCACCTTCATTTTGGCCTTTTTGTAGGTACGCTCCAGCTGCTTGGAAACGTCTGCATCTTCTACGGGCACAATGCGGTCCATGTATTCCACAATGGTTACATGTGTACCAATAGAGTTGTAGAAATAAGCGAACTCTACGCCAATGGCTCCGGAACCAACAATCACCATAGATTCAGGCTGCTTGTCCATCACCATCGCCTCGCGGTAACCAATGATTTTCTTGCCATCAATCGGCAGGTTGGGCAGCTCACGGCTGCGACCACCGGTGGCCAGAATGATGTTATCGGCTGAGTAGGTAGTCAGGGTACCGTCTTCTGCTTTTACTTCTACTTTTTTACCGGCCTTCAGCGTACCGAAACCAGCTATATGATCGATCTTATTCTTTTTGAACAAGAACTGAATGCCTTTACTCATGCCAGCCGCTACATCACGGCTTCTCTTGATCATGCCACCGAAATCTACAGAGGCATCTTTGATATCGATACCGTAATCTTTGGCATGCTGCACGTATTCAAATACGTTGGCACTTTTCAACAAAGCTTTGGTAGGAATACATCCCCAGTTGAGGCAAATACCGCCCAGCTCTGAACGCTCTACCACCCCTACTTTCATCCCCAGCTGAGAAGCTCTGATCGCTGCCACATAACCGCCAGGACCGCTTCCTACTACTATTAAATCGTATTTTGTTGCCATATATCTAATTGATTTACTCTTCCTGATTGAGGGGGCAAAGTTAATCCAAAACTCCTCACAAAAAAATACCTGAATTGGGAGGTCTTAATCCTTTTCATTTTATTTGAAACTTCATTTTAAGGCGCGAAAGTTCAATGTTTTGAAATGAATCGACTGAATAGAAAAAACGAACAGATTTATGGGTTTACTCGATGGAAAAACGGCACTGATCACGGGTGCTTCAAAAGGGATTGGCAAGGCAATAGCGATCACCTATGCAAAAGAAGGAGCCAATGTGGCTTTTACTTACCTGAGCAGCGTGGAAAAAGGTCAGGCACTGGAAGGCGAATTGGCGGCTTTTGGCGTACAGGCCAAGGGCTATCGCTCTGATGCTTCTGACTTTGAAGCCGCGGGAGAATTGGTGAACAATGTGATCGCTGACTTCGGTGGACTGCACATTCTCATCAACAATGCGGGTATCACCAAAGACAATCTGCTGATGCGCATGACGGAAGAAATGTGGGATCAGGTGGTCAATGTAAACCTCAAATCCTGCTTCAATACAGTAAAAGCTTCTACGCGTAATTTTATGAAGCAGCGCGGTGGCTCTATCATCAATATCACTTCTGTAGTGGGTTTGAGAGGGAATGCCGGTCAGGCGAACTACTCTGCTTCCAAGGCGGGTATTGTAGGCTTTACCAAGTCTGTTGCGCTGGAGTTGGGTTCAAGAGGTATTCGTTCGAATGCTGTGGCTCCGGGCTTTATCGAAACTGAAATGACCGAGGTACTGGACGAAAAAACGGTTCAGGGCTGGAGAGATGCCATTCCATTGAAAAGAGGCGGTACACCAGAGGATGTGGCACAGGCTTGTGTATTCCTGGGTTCTGATCACTCTACTTATATCACCGGCCAGGTATTGCAGGTTGATGGAGGGATGCTCACCTGATGGTGAGAGTTATCAGTGAATTAGTTAATCAGTTATCAGGGGGCAGGTCCGATACTCTGTGCATGAAATGTTCAATGATGAAGGTTGAATTTTGAATGAATTGGAGGGATGGCTCCCTTTAGGGAGATGTCCGCATGCTTGCCCTGAAGCCTCAGCGTTGGGGCAAGGACAGAGGGCGTGACCTCACGGTCAATAGTTATCAGGGATTAGTTAATAGGGGCTTGGCAGAGGCATTCTGCTTTTAGGAGCATGAATGTTTAACACCTCCGTTAAAACTTCGGTGTTTGATAAATATTGGATGAAGGAGAGAGTCGGCTCTTTTTGGGGCATCCTGAATCTCAACGGGCTAATAGCAACCAAGTGATACGCGAGATATTTCACATATATGCGAAATATCTCGCGTATTGTTTTTTGATATGGTTTGATCAGAGGCAGGAGCTTCGGATCTCTGCCTACCTGCTTCCTCCGGTGGCCGAAGCCTTTGGCGGAGGACTCGGTACTGACGGAGTATATCACTTCGGACTTCCACCCTCCCTACCTCTTATTTCAGCCAGCGAAGCTTTAGCGTAGTTGGCCTACCTCCTACCTCAATCACTGAAGCCCGTGGCGAAGGTAATCTACCTCAATACCGTACCAACCCACCACTCATCAAATCCCTGTGAAAAAATAAAATGCATAATGATCGATTTTCGTTTTATTGCGTAAGAGAAATCATTGATCATTAATTATTCTAATCTCCGGTAATCACTTTGCCACTATTTCAATCCGTACTTGCTAAAGTTTCCATACAAACAGAGAGCTCTGCCTGGTTTATAGGTTTATGCCTGCTAGCTGGTGTTGTTTATGCCTACATTCTATACTCCAAAAAGACTTCCTGGGGCAAAAAGGTGAATACTACCCTGGGAATACTCAGAGGGGTACTTGTGGCCATTGTTGCTTTTTTGCTGCTGGGGCCCATGCTCAATCAGGTGAAGTTTTTTGACGAGAAACCGGTGGTAGTACTAGCCATTGACAACTCGGCTTCACTGCCGGCCACCTATGACTCTACGGATTTCGTGCAGCTGAAAACCCGCCTGGAAAGTGTTCAAAACGAATTGGAAGCAGCTGATATCGATGTAAGAATCAAAAGCCTGCAAGACTATGCTCCTACTTTTCAGACGGTAGCTTTCGATCAGCAGGCAACGAATTTACAGAGCCTGCTCAAAGGCATTGAAACGGACTATGAGCAGCAAAACCTGATTGGCGTAGTGCTGGCCAGCGATGGGATTCATAATTATGGCCGCTCGCCACAGTTTATGACCCTGAACATGCCAGTGTATACGGTTGGCTTGGGAGACACCATTCCCGCGCAGGACCTGAGCATCAAATCTATCAACTATAACAAGGTAGTATATGAGGGCAACCGCTTTCCGCTCAATGTAGAGGTCTTTAACAATGGCTTTGTGGGCCAGAGTGCGGAGGTGCAGGTATTGAAAGAGGGCAAGGTTGTCAAATCTCAAAGGCTGCAGTTGCAGGGTGATGAGCAGATCAATTCTGCCGAGTTTATACTGGACGCAGAGAAAGTGGGTGTGGAGAGTTTTCGGGTGCAGGTGGTTCCGCTCAATGGAGAAAGCTCTACCGTCAACAACAGCCGTAATGTATTTTTGGAGGTAGTAGACAGCAAACAACGCATTTTGGTAGCTGCCCGTGCGCCTCATCCGGATATCAAGGCATTGACCAGTGTGATAGATAAAAATGAAGGTACGGAAACAGTACTCTACATCGAAAGCGTAACTGACGTAAGCCCCGAAGGTCCCTTTGATTTGATTATACTACACCAGCTACCAGGCTTTAATGAACTACCGAGCTGGCTCAATAGCTGGATTGACAATACCAATACGCTGTACATTACCGGTACAGAAAACCTGCAGCCTATCAACGAACGCAACGAGGTCGTGGATTATAGCAGCTATGGTCAGACAGACAATGTAAGTGCCAATGTGAACCCCAATTTTGAGCTTTTTGAAGTAGACGATGCCCTGCTAAGCCGTATGGAAACCTATCCTCCATTAACAGTGCCCTATGGACAGTTTACTTTCAAAAATGCCGTGGAGGTTTTGCTTTACCAGAAGATTGGTAATATCCAGACCGACCGACCATTGATTTCCATCTACAACAGTGATGAGCGCAAGTCAGCTGTATTTTCAGGGGCGGGCTTCTGGAAATGGCGTCTGCAGGAATTTGCCCTGAATGATGACCAAAAGCTGTTTGATGAGATTTTTGGCAAGCTGGTACAGTACCTGGCTACCAAAGACGACAAAAGGAACTTTCAGATAAATACTACCACCAACCAGTATTTTGACAACGAACCTGTAGAGTTTATTTCTGATGTGTATAATGAGCTTTTTGAGAAGGTGTATGATTACTCCATAGACCTGACCATCGCTGATGCACAAGGGGCTCGCCAGGAATTTGACTATGTGAACAGTGCCAGCAGAAATTTTCAGCTAAGCGGACTAACACCGGGTATCTATAGCTTTTCTGCATCCTCTACGGTGAATGGCCAGCGGGAAACAGCACAGGGTACCTTCTCTGTAGAAAAGCTGGCCCTGGAAGATATCAACCTGACGGCCAATCATCAGCTATTGAGAAATATTGCCAATAACTCCGGTGGCCAGTACCTGGAAGAAGCTTCTATCAGCTCCATTACCGAGATGATCACGGCCCTGAATGCCAAGCCTATTTCCCGCTCTGACGAAAAGCTCCAACTCATCCTCAATAACCCTTTGATCCTGATCTTACTCTTGATTCTGGTATCGGGAGAGTGGTTTATCAGAAAATACAACGGCACCTACTAAACTTTTCGTTCAAAGCATTGTTTGTAAACTAACTACTTAGTTTATTTACAGTTATGAGGAACTCAAAGTATCTGTCAATCATAGCATTACTCGTCATAATGCTATCTTCCTGCTCTATGGATGGAGTGCGCGAAGATGCCGATGCACTCTATCAGGAGGGCGACTATGAGGCAGCCGCAGCCAAGTATGACATGGTAATCGACTATGAACCTAATAACCACTATGCGCTCTACAACCGTGGCAGGGCTCTGGAAGAAATCGGTGAATTCGAAGATGCTTATGATGATTTCAGTACGCTGTTGAAAATGAAAAAGAACATCAGGCTGTCGAGAATGGCCAGGGCGCGATGTTCCTATAAGCTGGGGAATTACAAGGGCGCGATTATGGACCTGAGGGCCATTCTGAGGAAGGACCCCAAAAACCTGGAGGCACTTCAATTGCGAGGAAACAGCTACCTCAAGTTGAATGAGGCCCCTTTGGCTTCAAATGACCTGGACAAGGTAGTAGCTGCAGATCCCACCAATGTGCATGCGCTGATCAGTCTGGGTGCTGCCTATGCCCGTATGGGCTGGGGCCCGACCGCAGTGCGATATTTTGACAAAGCCTTACGCATTCAACCCGACCTGGCTGTTGGTTACTTCAACCGGGGCGTGGTTTTCTTCACTTATGAAAACTACGGAGAGGCCATGGAGAACTTTGAAAAGGCCCTGTCACTAGATGAGAACTATGGCGAAGCGGAAACACGTATAGGCATGGTGATGATGAATGACCGCAAACACTCGCTGACCCAGGCCTGCAACCAGTTTAAAAAAGGAGAGAAGCTGGGTGATGAAGTGGCTACCGCATATCTAAAAGAATATTGTCGCTAAGCATTTAGTTTAGCATCTTGTAGTAAACAACCGTGACAAGATGCTTAAACGACTGCTTAATACCGGAAACCACAGTTCAAACATTGACCTTTCCCTACTCATTTTTCGTGCGGGGGTGGGTATCATGATGCTGACTCATGGTTATCCCAAATTTTTACGACTCATTGCCGGAGAATTCAGATTTGGCGATCCGCTGGGGCTGGGTGTAGAGGCTTCTCTTATACTGGCTGTCTTAGCCGAATTCGTATGTTCCATTCTATTAGTATTAGGGCTCACCACTCGTTATGCGCTGGTTCCCCTTATCATTATGATGGCCGTAGCAGGCTTTGTAGTACATGGAAATGACCCTTTTGGTACTCAGGAGAAATCAGTACTTTACCTGCTCACCTTTGTAGTACTAATGATCACGGGGCCGGGAAGGTATTCGCTTGATAAGCGCCTTTTCGGCTAAGGTTTGTCTCTGAGTTCGGCTATGAGAGAACCATCAGGCACCTCCTCGTTGAGCATTCCTATGATACGCCTGACTTCTCCTAAAGCATGCTCGAAAACCTGCTTGTTGCCAATTTTCATAATCTCGCTATACTGGGCAAGATATCGGGCTTCGTCTTCGTTGAGCACCCTCATCAATTTCCTCTTCTTAGCGGGAGTCATACTACCAAAGTTCAATCCACGTGCAAAAGGCAGGTTGCTATTCATATAAGGTAGCAAATCGTTCAACACAAAGCTTCTGTCAGTATTTGACCACTCCGCCAGCAAATCGAAATCCGATTCATAGAGCTGAATCATTTCCTGTAGCAATTCCTTGTTTGAAATAAGCCGTGAGTTACCAAGGCTTCTCATTTCCTGATAAGTGATATCCGTGGGATAGAACCCACCAAAGTTCATGATGAAAATCAGATTACGGGCAGTGGTATCAGTGTAGGGTGTATTCTCATCTACCAGTAACAGGTTTTGGGCAGCCTTCATTCGTAGGTCTAAACTCTTCACCTGGCCCGACAGGGCCGCAGAGTCGAGTATCAGATTTTCCCTGAACTGAGTCAGCAACTGCGCTTCCAGCTTTCTTTCGCTTCGCTCCTGCCTCCATTCATTCAGTATAAACGATAGGGAAATACCCAGCACTAGAATGAGGAGTTCGGCAAAGTAATAGCCTAGATATTTACGTTTCGGTCGGGCCATAGTAGTAGTAGTCTGGTCAAAACTAAGTAAAAATTATCAAACAGAAACTTCCCTGAGGAGCCCTCAGCTATGTTTTTTAAAGAGTTTTAAAATTATTTTCAATAGTTAGGAATCATAACTATTTAGTTTGCGTTGTGTAGATAATTAGAAATCCTAACAATTAAAATCATGAAGAGAATTACACTCGCCATTATTGGCTTCATGCTTTCTACAAGTGTGATACAAGCACAAGTGAAGCTCAATGAATCATCCACTTTCAAAACCAGTCCTGACCTGAAAATAACAGCAGTGTCGGGCTCTTACCAGGCAGATCTTGCTCAAATCGTTATGGAGATTAAGGTACAGGGAACTGCCGGTAAATCGGTTCCGGATAAAGCAGGACAGCTAGACGGTGCACCCGTATTGGGTTATGTTTTCCCTACCAACCTTAAATCAACAGACGTAGGCTTTGGGGCAACCGAAGGTATCGTGGCACTGGCGCTTACTTCACACCCCGATTTTGACGATACACCATTATGGGATGAAAATGCCGATAAAGACTTTGCCAATGACGGTATCATCTGGCACCCACACTGGGTAGTACTACAGTCAGACGACCGCGTAGCCGGAGGCCTGTCGGTAAAACAGTTTGACCCGGAAGATAAGACGGTAACATTACCCCCAACCAACCCCGGCATGCCCATGTATATGGACTCACCCGGTTTTCCGGTGATCACAAAAGCCGGCAGCATCAAAGTGGTGGTTCCGGTTTACAGAATCGGCAACAAAACAGATTTCAAATTTGATGGAGTGGCTGCCTATATGCAGGTAAATACGAGCGTGAAGGACAAGCCTCTGCTAGGTGTTTACAATGTCTACAGTGTTGCCTCCGGTGATTTGTCTTTGCCCTATTCTATCAGGTAAATGCGGCTCATTCAATCGCTATTCCTCATTCCGCTGATTTTGAGCTGTCAGCCAAAATCAGCTCAGGAAGTCACTATCAGGGCGGTGGACAGAAGTTCACTGCCCAAGGAGGCCGCACTTGCCCTGGTGACTCCTACCGATGAGTTGAGGTCAGGGGAAAACGAACTGCGGTTTAAGGTAGCCAGCTATGAGCTTGGAGTACCTACTGCTTCTTCCAGAGCTTCAGAACTTGCCAACTCCCCCAAGGGACAACATATCCATCATATATTGGACAATGCTCCCTATATGGCCAGGTACCATGAGCGTCTTACTCTTGATCTTGACACGGGGAATCACGTGCTTCTATCATTTCTTTCCCGATCTTATCATGAAAGTATTAAGAGTTCCGATGCCTTTGTGATCCGCCAGTTTCAGGTCAGTAACAAAGGAGAAGCAAACTATGATCTGGAAAGAGGCAAACACCTGTTTTACAGTCGCCCTAAGGGGAATTACATTATTCGTGCAGGACTGTCAGGGAGCATTCTACTTGACTTCTATCTGCTCAATACAAACCTTGAAGATGGATCTTATATCAAGGCTGTACTAAACGGAAAGACCTTCATATTGAAAGAATGGAAGCCATACTTTATCGATGGTTTAGGATTGGGTGAGCATACGCTTTCCCTTCAATTGATGAACCAGGCTGGTAAGCCTATTGAAGGTCCATTCAATTATTCAGGTAATCGAAAATTCACTATCTCACAAACGAAATAAAATGAAAGCAGCAGTATTTGACACCTACGTAAACAAACCGGATAACTCAGTAATGCACTTTGATATCATTGTACCCGATAACACGGAATTTGAAAAGGTACAGGCTTACGGCCATGCCTACCTCAGTAGCAAAGGTCTGAACGATCTGCAGTTGACAACTCAGGAATGTAAATTTTGCCATATTGAGGAAGCCTCGTCTGAATTGGAAGCTTCCATTGTGGCTCAGGGCTTTGGTATTATTGAACTTGGTAATTGTGACTGAAGGAATATCATCTGAAAATTTCACCGTACTCTTGGAGCAGGCCCTTCGCATGAAGCAATATGTGAAGCTGGCCTACTTCGATGATATTCACGCTTTTCATTCCGTCAATGTGGTGATGAAAAGGACGGAACAGGGTATTGAGCTCACCAATGGCTATGTAATTGAAGAAAGCTGGATTGTGAGTCTGGATGAAGTGAAAGCACCAGCCTATCAACATATCGATGATTTTACCTGCGATTGTTAGCCATGCAAAAGCTCCATTTAAAGTATCAGACCATATCGGATCACAGCTTTGAGTTCAAAAAGGTCAACCTCCTCTTTGTGTTTCAGGTAAACTGCCCGGGCTGTTTTGCCTACGGCTTTCCTGTCGTCAATCGCCTTAGAGAGCAATTTGGCGATGAGTTGGGTTACCTTGGACTATCCACAGCATTTGAGGATTTTGAGATGAATACTGCTGAAAACACCATAGCCTTGATTGAGACGGGCACAGCAGTAGGCGAAACCAGGAAAATGCTGGATTCTCAGGGCCTGGAAACCTACCCTGAGCCCATCAGCTTCCCGATAGCCAGCGATGAAATCATACCTCCGGAAGCATTATCTGATCATAAGCTGATCGATAAAATCTGTCACATTAATCCAAATTTTTCCATTTGGGCTCAATTTGATCAGGATCTGTTGAGGCAAAAAGTCCGCACCTATCTGACCCAACAAAAGAAGATTTCCTTTACTTTCACAGTAAATCAGTTTCGGGGTACGCCAACATTTGTCATTTTTAATGATGAGATGGAGATCATTGAGCAGTGGTTTGGCCACGTATCTGCACCACTGATTGAAAACGCATTAGAGGAAGCCTTGAAAAGCCTATGAATTCAGCATTTGACAGAGAAAAGCAGCAAGAAGATCTTGACAGCCGACTGGTAGTGGCCTTTGAAAAAATGGCAGAAGTGTTTCGGGTGCTATTGTGGGACCAGGCCAAGGTTCACGGCCTCAGTCCCATTCAGATGCAAATACTCATCTTTCTTAAAAATCATGAACCGGCCCTTGGTAGACCCGCTATACTTGCCAGCGAGCTCAATGTGACCAAACCCACCATTAGCGATGCTTTAAAATCACTGGTAGAAAAAGGGCTGATCGCCTCCAAACAAAACCCCAACGACTCCAGAAGCAGGCTGCTCAGCCTTAAGTCCAAAGGTGCCAGCTTGACAGCAAAGATTGAGTCGTTTTCACATCCGCTTCAGGAACAACTGTCAAAGCTGGGTAGCACGGAAAAATCCATCGTATTGGAACGCATGCTTACCTTAATAGATGGCCTGGCCGCTGCGGATGTAATTTCTCCCCAACGCATGTGCTATAACTGCTCTCACTATAAGGGAGACAGGCATCATGATCATCATTGTCTGCTATTGGAGAAAAGATTGAGTAAGGAGACGCTGCGTATTGATTGTCCCGAGCATTCGTTAGTCAGTTAGATTCAGGGTAAACAATCGTCAACCACCCCTTAGCCCTCCTGTCCATGAGGGGAATAGATGCGTTTTCACAAATAGAGTAGCCGTTTCGATCAGGACTAGTCATTGTGAATTTATCTGGTTCAGTCCCATCGAAAAGTGCCATTTTTTGAAACTTATTTGAGGTTAATCCTGTCTATACAGTGGGCCTATACCCTACTAATTTAATAGACTAAAATGATTGAAACGGATATACTGATTATTGGAGCTGGTCCTGTGGGATTATTCACCGTTTTTGAGGCAGGTTTGATCAAACTGCGATGCCACCTTATCGACTCCCTGGGGCAGCCAGGTGGTCAATTGACAGAGATTTACCCCAAGAAACCTATTTACGACATCCCCGGCTACCCCAAGATTTTGGCCGGTGAGCTGATAGACAATCTGATGGAACAAATCGCTCCTTTTGAGCCTGGCTTCACCCTGGGTGAGCGTGCTGAGGAGATTGTAAAAGATGATGAAGGCAAGTGGATTGTGACCACGAATAAAGGCACACAGCATAAAGCTTCAGTCATTGCCATTGCCGGTGGTCTGGGCGTATTCGAACCACGCAAGCCCCCATTAAAAGGACTCGATCATTTTGAAGATCACGGGGTTGACTATATAGTGAAGGAGCCGGAGAAGTTCCGTGATAAGCATGTAGTGCTGGCAGGCGGTGGAGACTCTGCTTTGGATTGGTCCATTGAGCTTTCGCAGATTGCCAAAAGAGTAACACTGGTGCACCGCAGAGATCAGTTCAGAGGAGCGCTGGACTCTGTAGAAAAGGCATTTGAGCTGGCGAACTCCGGCAAAATGGACATCTTTACCAACTCTCAAATCACGGCTATTGGTGGTAACGGACATCTGCAAAATGTCACCATCACCAATAAGGCAAAAGAAGAGCAGGTAGTAGATACAGACTATTTCATTCCACTCTTTGGTCTATCTCCCAAGTTGGGGCCACTTGCCAACTGGAACCTGGGCCTGAATGGTAATGCCATTAAAGTTGATCCACTCGACTACAGCACTGATGTAGAAGGTATTTATGCGATTGGGGATATTAATGATTACCCCGGCAAACTCAAGCTGATTCTCTGTGGCTTTCATGAAGCAACACTTATGGTGCAATCTGCTTTCAAGCGCATTTACCCTGAAAAGCACCTGAGTTTTAAATACACTACGGTAAATGGCGTTAACGCTTTCTGATAAACAGATGGAAGAAAATTTAATCAAGGTCAGTATTAAGGACCGCTTAGGAGAATTTCATACCATAGAAGCCCCTACTGATATGAATTTTAATATGATGGAGCTGAGCAAGGCCAACGGTTTACCGGTAAAAGGTACCTGCGGTGGTACGGCCTCCTGCGCTTCCTGTCATCTGTATGTATTGTCTGAAGATACACCGCTCAAAGAGCCTTCTGAAGAGGAGGAAGATATGCTGGACTCAGCCTTTTTTGTAGAGGACAATAGTCGACTTGGCTGTCAGATTTATATCAGCAACGAAATGGACGGACTGGCAGTAGAGCTGGCTCCTGAGGATGAAAGTGACAACTAATTAGAGTCTGTCTATAAAATCCCCTGGCTACGTTACGCCTGCTCAAAAAACACTCGATTACGCTAGTAAGTTCTGTTTTTTTGAGCTGCACACCTGTGTGCTGAAGCACTATGATGCGCAAGCACAAGCCTTGCCAGAGAACTTTCTTACTCAGACTCGGACGCTGTGGGCTGGCACTAGTTAATAGTCGTCTCTGAAGTCCTCAGTCGTTACCTCGATGGTTTCCAGAAATAGCTCTCCGTTCTTCAACTGCCGGGTGGCCCTGATAGAACGTAGTCGGTTTTTCAATTGTACAAAAAACTCAAACTCCCTCTGTGCCACATTGAAGCCTGTCTGATAGTCTTCTGGCGACACTGACCTCCTTCTTACCTTTCGCTTTCTCATAAGTAAACAGTTTTATATAGAATACCTTAGCAGGTATTTTACCCCCACCCCTATACGTTAAAAAGAGTTAAGTGGGTGATAATGAGGCTATAATTCTACCTCTGATAACAAAAAACGGAGCAATTCATTCCATATTTTTCTAGATTCAGGTTTTTAAAGGCCAAAAACCGTTCAGAAGCCCTTTTAGGGTTTACTTTTTAATCAACCTTATTATGAATCAGACCATTTCGCTGCATGAGCACTGGAGTGTATCACGCAAAATATCCTTCCGGTTTATCAGCATATTTTTCTTACTGTACATGCTCCCTTTTCCCATCGATCAGATTCCCAGGCTGGGTGATTATGTGAGTGGTTGGTACTACGATTTCTGGAGTTTTCTTAATGAATAGGCGGCCGGAGCATTCTTTGGCATGGACCAATTTCCTCCAGGAAATGGTGGCAGCGGTGACAGAACCCAGGACTGGGTACAAATTTTCACAGTGGTACTTATTTCCATCATCGGAGGCACCCTATGGTCAGTATTGGATCGCAAGCGCAGGAATTACGCTAAACTCTGGCGCTGGTTTCACATAGTATTGGTCTACAACCTGGCCTATTGGCTCTTTGTCTATGGTTTTATCAAAGCTTTTGGTGAGCAATTTGGCAACATTGGTATTGCCCGAATGCTGGAAACTTACGGTGAAAGCTCCCCAATGCGCATCCTCTGGACCTTCATGTCAGTTTCAGAGCCTTACGAACAGTTTTCGGGCTGGAGTGAGACCATAGCAGGGCTTTTGCTGCTTTTCAGGAGAACAAGAACACTGGGAGCTTTGGCAGCAGCTGGTGTCATGCTCAATGTATTTACCATGAATATGACCTATGATGTACCCGTGAAGCTTTTCTCTTTCAGGTTGATGCTTCAGGGAATTTACATCGCCCTGGCCGATCGTCAGAGGTTGTTGGCCATCTTCCTTAAAAACAGGCCTGTCGGTGCCATCAACTGGCCTCCTTTCTTCAGAGTGGCCTGGAAAAACCGCCTGCTCCTGGTGATTCAGATAGTACTGATGGGCTCTATTATTATCGATCAGTATATAGGCAGTGTACAGTATGAGATAGACCCCAATCAGCCCAGGCCTGCCCTCTACGGAATTCACGATGTAGAGCAGTTTATCATCAATGGCGACACGTTAGCGCCACTTACTACCGACACGATAAGATGGAGCAAGGCCTTTATGGATGTGCCCTTTTTTGGCGGTACGCAGTACTTTGTGATCAAAAGGATGAACAACCGCAATCGCTATATGATTGCTGAAATCGACAGTGTCGCCAAACAACTCAGGCTCAAGCCACCAGGAGATACCGTTAATGTTTATAATCTTGACTATCAGTGGATTGATGGCAACCTGAGTCTGGATGGCGTTTTTGAAGGAGATACACTTCAAATAGAGACTAAATACTTTAATCCAGACGACTTTATTTTGAAAAGCCGTGGTTTCAACTGGATCAATGAAGTGCCGTATAATCGCGGAGTACCTTATAGATAAACCAAGAACTCATATAGAATAGCACTCCGCAGAGGCGATATTCTAGATCAGATTTTAGAAGGCAAACTGTTGGAGTGTTTGATCTCAGACATGACAAATGAACTCTGCACGGTTCCGATATTTTCGAGAGCGGCAAGCTTTTTTGAAACGAACTCCTGATAGTCACTCATATCGGTTGCCATCACCTTAAGCAGGTAATCAAACAAGCCTCCAACATGGTAGCAATCTACCACATGGGTCAGCTGCTGTATATCCCGCTGAAACTCTTCTATATATTGGCTGTTGTGGTTTTTGAGTGATACACTGCAAAACACCAACATATTCAGGCCAATGCGCTCCCTGTCAATGATTGCAGCATACTTTTTTATCACTCCTGCTCTTTCCAGTTTTTTAATGCGCTCATGCACGGGGGTAGCCGTGAGCCCAAGTTCACCAGCAATTTCTTTGATGGTAAGTTTGGCATCTTGCTGAAGCAGGTCTATGATTTTGTAATCGGTTTGGTCAAGCATGGCAGAAAATTAATCTGAGAAGTAAGCTCTTGATTCGTAGATTCAGATTATTAATCCAAAAAATCAGTTTGAGCAGATATTTTTTCTAAAATATACATTTTTTGCAGACTAAACATCCATAAGAAGTAATTTTGTACAAAGAAAAACCTATGGAGCATCACCAGCTAAAACCGGAAAGTCTTATGATGTCTTTTGGCTATAAGCCAGAGCTATCAGAGGGATCAATCAAATGTCCAATTTTTCAGACCTCTACATTCGTTTTTCAAACCGCTCAAGAGGGAAAGTCATTTTTCGAGTTGGCCTATGGCCTGAGAGAAAAGGAGGAAAACGAGTCACCAGGGTTGATCTACAGCCGATTGAACAACCCCGACCTGGAAATTCTGGAAAACAGGCTTACACTCTGGGATAAAGCTGAAGATTGTGCTGTTTTTGAAAGTGGTATGTCTGCGATATCCACGGTGCTGCTGAAGTTTTTAAAACCCGGAGATTTACTGCTTTACAGCAACCCGGTTTATGGCGGCACGAGCCATTTTATCAAAGACATTCTCACTGGTTTTGGCATAGATGTATTGCCTTTTAGCGCTACCGACACGAAAGAGAACATTCTTGAACGGCTGAAGCAAAGTGGCAAGGCTCAAAACCTGGCCATGATCTATATTGAAACCCCGGCCAACCCGACCAACTCCCTCATAGACATCAGCATGTGTCGTGCAATAGCCGATCACTATTCCAACACAGAAAAGCATATACTGCTAAGTGTTGATAATACCTACATGGGCCCCATATGGCAACACCCCCTCGCTCATGGAGCAGATCTGGTTTTATACTCCGCCACCAAGTATATAGGAGGCCATAGCGATGTGATAGCCGGAGCCTGTCTGGGCAGTCATTCATTAATTGCCCAGGTAAAAGAAATGCGCACTTTTTTGGGAAATATGGCAGGACCATGGACTGGTTGGTTGCTCATGCGTAGCCTGGAAACCTTGAAAGTACGAATGACTACCCAAAACCGAAATGCCGAAAGAGTGGCTGCATTCTTACAGGATCATCCCAAAGTAGAACAGATCTACTTTTTAGGCAGCATTGCGGATCCGCGACAGCAGGAGATTTATAACAAGCAATGCAACAGTAGTGGGGCCATGGTTTCCTTCGATATCAAAGGCGGAGAAACAGAAGCTTTTGCTTTCCTGGACAACCTCAAGCTTATTAAGCTTGCTGTGAGCCTTGGAGGCACCGAGTCACTGGCTGAGCATCCCGCTACGATGACGCACGCGGGTGTACCCCCGGAGGGAAGAATGGCTCATGGTATCAGCGACCAGCTGGTCAGACTTTCTATCGGGGTTGAGAATTCCGAAGATCTTATCTGGGACATTGGCCAGGCATTGGAAAAAGTAACCGTAACAACAGAAGTCAAAGATTCTATCAACGTTTCCCTCATTCAGGTCTAAAATCTTTCACTCAATTTCAAGGTACAGGACACTACATTTCAGTACAGTCAACCTACTGTTCAGGCACTCACTCTTGATATTTTAAACAAATGTTAACTATATTCGAAAGAATATTTTAAACAAATATTAATAATATGGGAGATTTTGCGCTGGGCACCCTCGAGGAAACGGTATTGATTATCGTGCTTATGAAAGACGAAAGCTACGGTGTGGAGATAGCCAAGGTATATGAGGCCCACATGAAACAGTCCATTTCGCTACCCGCTATTCACATGGTGCTGAAACGGCTGGGTAAGAAAGGTCTGGTGAAATCTGATTTTGGTGAACCCACTCCTGAACGGGGTGGAAAACGCAAGAAATACTACCAGGGCACACCGGCAGGTTACCGGCTGGCCGCAGAAATACAGGAAAGAAGGCAGCAAATGTGGTCAATGGTGCCTAAAACTTCTTTGAACTATGGGCTCCTTTAAGAGCCCCCCCAAGTGGGCACTCGCAGTGCTCCAAAAGGTCTGCCCTTCTGACTTGATAGAGGAGGTGGAGGGCGATTTATACGAGGCCTATCAATGGCGAAACGCTGAGCGCGGGTCCTCCTATGCTTATCGCAAATACATCTTCGAGGTATTCAGATACCTGCGCTATTACAGAATCAATATTCAAACTCAAAATAACGGTCTTATGTTACTCAAAAATTATTTTAAAACGGGCTTCCGTTTTTTATGGAAAACCCGGGGCTACTCCAGTCTTAATATCCTGGGCCTGGCCTTGGGCATTGCTGTCTGCTGGCTTGCCTACATCTTCGTCACTGACGAACACTCCTATGACAGCTTTCATAAAAACAGCGAAAGGATTTATCGCAATACGGCCTCTATCAAGGCTCAGAGCCGGGAAGATAGCTTTGCCGGATCGTCATATATTATGGGCACCGAATTCCCCGCTAATATTCCGGGGGTTGAGATGGGTAGTCGATTCAAAAGCGGCTTTGGTTTGCTCAAACAAGGGGCGGACTATAGCAACCGGAGCTTCCACTATGCCGACCCTGATTTCTTCAAGATCTTTGATGTGGATTTTGTAACGGGGCAGCCTGGCGATTTTCAACAACCAAACTCAGTAGTAATTTCTGAAAGAATGGCCGAAAGGCTCGGTATTGGAAACGATATCACTGATCAGCAGTTAACGCTCAGATTAGGCGGGGAAGATATCTCGTTTGCCATCAGCGGAATCTATAAAACCTTCCCTACCAATTCTTCCATACGCCCTCATATTCTTATGCCATTCAGTGTTTGGGCCAGTCGCAACGAGAGGCGTCTCACCAATTGGTTCGACATTAACATGAATACATTCTACTTGCTCAACCCAGAGGTTGATCCCGAAGATGTAGCAGAGAAAATGACTGCTCATCTACTGGCAAATGAAGATTTTGGAGATGATGATGTATCTATGGGTCTCCAGCCCCTCGAAGATATTCATCTCAACCCGGAGTTCGAAACCGGCAATGGCATCAATGCTCGCGGAGATAACCAAATGGTGCTCATTGTCAGTATAGTAGGAATACTCTGCCTGCTGATCGCCTGTGTAAATTACTCCACCTTCTCGGTTGGCAATTATATTGTGAGACTCCGTGAAGTGGCCGTTCGCAAAGTTTTCGGGGCTGAGCGTAAGGCTGTGTTCAAGCAGTTTATCACGGAAGCCTTTATCAGCGCTTTCATTGGTCTCATTTTGTCCGTGGGGCTAATCGCTCTGCTCCTGCCGGGTTTTGCAGACTACGCCAACAAAAACTACGATATGTCATTAGTCTTTAATGGTCAGATCCTATTGGGCGGATTACTCATTGTAATAGTGGTCACCTTAATATCTGGTATATATCCTGCATTGGTGCTTTCCGGCTTCAGTACCATCAACGGACTGAAAGGCAAAACGAGGCTGGGCGGAAAAAGCACCATTACCAAGGCCCTGGTCACCATTCAGTTTGGTATTTCCATCTTCCTGATTGCCGGCACCCTGTCAGTTAACAAGCAACTCAATTACCTATTGGACTTGGATCTTGGTTACTCAGGAGAGAATCTGGTGCGCATATTCGGGCCTTTTCGAAACCCGGACCTTAGTCTCAGATATAAGCAAGACCTTCTCAGCATACCCGGGGTAACCGAGGTATCTATCGCTTCAGGCTATAATGGTACTGAAATGGAGCTGGAAGATGGCAGCACAATAGATGTGCGGCATGCGAGGGTAGATCCTGACTACCTGGAGGTAATGAGCATCGAATTGCTACAGGGCCGCAACTTCAATCCCGATATGCCAACCGATTTTTCCAACGCCATGCTGGTAAATCAGGCTTTTGTAGATAAGCTAGGCCTTAAAAACCCCATTGGCTATACCACCAAGTTTAACTATGGAGAAATGAACGGCTCGACCGTTATAGGAGTGGTGGATGACTTTTATTTCAAATCACCTAAGGGGGATATAGAGCCACTGGTAATGTACATGTCGCCCCAGTTGGTTGTATTTGACCATATGATCAAAATTAACCCGAATACCGAGGGAGTTTTAGAAGATATGGAGGAGGTTTATCGCGAACACTTTTCTCCAACTCCCTTTAACTACTCTTTTGTGGAGGATGACATTGCCGCGGACTATGAACTGGAAAACAACATTCGAATGATATCGAAGGCGGGAGCACTGGTAGCCATTTTCCTTACAGGCCTGGGGCTGATGGGTTTTGTAGGTACACAGATTCGTCAGCGGATGAAGGAGGTAAGCGTACGCAAAGTTTTAGGGGCAGAACCAGTCCAGATCTTCAACATCTTCTCCGGTCGTTACCTTGTTCTCATCTGTATTGGTTTTGTACTGGGTATGCCCCCGGCAGTGTGGCTGGTAAAGCAGTGGCTGGCTGACTATGCCAATAATGCAGGCTTTACCTGGGACACGGGTGCCATCACCATGCTGATTATACTTGCAGTGGCAGCTCTCACCATTGTATCTCAGCTATACCGGGCTATGTTTATCAATCCCGTAGCTTATTTGAAAGAGGAGTGAGTAGGGAAAGTAGGAGGCAAGAAGTAAGAGGTAAGAGTTTTCTTACCTCTTACTTCAAAGAGCTCTATTCCTTTGTAATATAAACTTCATAAACTGTGCTGATCGGAACAGTCGGATTGGTCGTGACATTCCAGTTGTACGCATTGGATTTTATTCCTCCATAGAAATACCCCAGCAATACTTTCTCTCCAGTCTTAATTTTGTCAAAGTCATAGATACCATAACTGTCATTAAAGAGTAAGTCTTTTGCTGCCGGGGCAACGATAAAATCAGCTTCTGCCCCTAAATAGCCAGGCATAGAGTTGGCATTAAGACTCTCGCTGGTCACTGCAGTGGTAAGCTCTCTCTTTATCTTCAGTATTTTCTGCGTGAACTGATCTTGTAGCTTAACCGTATCAACGCCCATACCTCCCAGAATGGTAGTATGCATGGTATTTGACTCTTTGCTATACATTAGTACCGTTGGGGCCGCATAGATGTTCGAAGTCTGAATATAGCTCGAATCTACCTGATATCCCTTTTGGCTTCCGTCCAGATAGATGGGGTTTCTGAAAGGCAAGAAACCCGGGTAGAAAGTACCTATTGGTGAGGTAAACACACCACCGTATATCGATAGGTTGACTGTACCTTGCGCATCTACCACCGCTGGAACCACGACTAAATCCCTTCTTCTGAAATTGGTCTTTGAGTCCACGTAATTGTCTGAGATGTAACGAACCGAAGTTTTATCAACTGAGATGCTCGAGCTGGTTTCGTTCACTTTAAATACATGAACGGAATCCAGATAAGTCTGAGTGTAGCCTGTAGTATCCGAAGAGTTGTATTTACCCTCAAAATTCTGTCCCAACACCAAATAGAACTCTTTGTTGGGCATGCGATAAAGCTCACCCCCGGTGGCTTTGACAAAGCCTGACTCATCATAAACGATGGCGCTGGACAAAGCAATCTCATCGTTAGTGGTGATAGCGGAGACCAACATTTCCACATCTACTCGGGAAAGGGTATTGTAGGTCTGCCATTCAGGACTATCAGAGTCGGGATCTATTTCTCCGTAGCCTCCGTTGATGTACAGATACTTTCCTTCCTGAAAGTGCTGCATGTTGGTAGAAGTATACTGCTTACGCAGCGTTTCCGGCAGGGCATCTACTGATATAGAGTCGAGCTTATTGGCAGACCAGTCATAGGCATAAATATGCTTATTCGCTTCTTTGTCGGGAAATGACTCATCGGCACCTCCCAGGCCGTGAAAACCATTGATTCGCCCGCCAATCAGCAGCCAGTGTGTTTCGGTAGTACCGAGCACAAAAGATTGCAATGCCGGTAATTTGGTAAGGGTTGTGCTTTCTTCCAAGCTGATAGTGAAATCGGTAGTCGTGGTTTCTTCACTTTGGGTAGTACAGGCGCCAAAGACCACAACAATGGCCAGTAGTGCAAAAAAATTGCGTTTCATGATAAAAAATTTCTTAGTTAAGGCTGATTCTAAGATCAATTTAAACTTTATCAGGGGAATTCCGAAGTCTCGGGCTATTTTGTATCAGATCACTTCGGCTACTTAAGCTGGTCAGCTATTCCCTATTACGCCACCATTAGCTAAATTTGCGACATGCAAAATGATCCCGAACTGAATGGAAAATACCTTGGCACCATTACCAAGGATTTTGTGCTGGTGGCCGATACCCTAAAAGAAGCTGCGTATCAGGTAAAGAAGAGAGGTTTTTCGGATTACCCCATTTTCCCCATCTCCCAAACAGAAATGCCCATTGGGCAGCTACTCATTGGGAGAAGTGAATTGGCTACTGCCTGGAATTACAATATCTCTTACCTGGATGAATTTGTGCAACGCAAGTTGGTGGAGCAAGCAGATGATTTTATTGCCGCTTATAAAAATCCGGATGAGTTTTGTTGCCTTTTTGTCGTGGATCAGGAGTTTACCAGTTTTATATTCATTCCATACCCGGAAGATGAATAACTAAATGATCGTTTGCATCGTTCTTTCATTAGGTGTTGTAACGACACCTTTTTATTTGAACATTATGCAAGCAGTAGCGGAGGAAAACCGAACCATCGTCAAAGACCTGCTCAGAAAGCTTTCCGAAATGAAAGTGGGTCTTACCTGGCGAATCAATAATACATATACAGATGGGTTGAATAACACCGTACTGGAACTTCTGATTTTTGAAGACAAATCTCAAACCGGTCGTATCGCTTTCAGGCTTGAAGATGGTAATGTGATCAAATACCATTATAAGGATCTTGAAAAACGCAAGCCCGTCCATATTGTAGATATGCTACTGGATGTTATAGGTTACGAAATGGACTAGCCAGGCGGCTGGTTGATTTGTTATTGGTTATTAGTCCCATAAGACTCCCTACACTTTATTTGCACAAACGTAAGCCATTACAAATTCATCGTAAGCCTTTAGCAGTTTTTTGCAGTTCTCTCCTACTTTCCCTTTCCCTATTGATTGATCATCGAGCTTTATCACCGGCATTACGCGCCTATTGGTACTTGTCATAAATACCTCATCAGCTTCCCGCAATTCATCCAGCGTAAAGTCTCTGATCTCCGTTTCAAACATCCCTCCTGCCACTTCGAGCACTTTCATACGACTGATGCCTTTAAGAATAACATTCTCATTGGTAATCAGTTTATCTCCTTTAAAAAAGAAAATGTTGCTTCTGCTCAGCTCTGTGACCGTGCCCGCTGTATGATAAAGCACATCAAAATGTCCGTCTTTTCTCCATTGGGGTAAAAGCTTAACGGCCTGGACATAGCCGGTAGTTTTTGATGTGGGAAAATCACGAGTATAATCGTGAGTCATGAGAGTCGTACCCTCATCGTAACATTTCTGAGCATTATTTTCGAGCACATCATTGAGAACGGCCAAATTCGGCTTGCCCGGGGCAAAGCCATCGGGTGTAACTCCTCCGGTCATCAACAGCTTAATGTAGCCCAGTGGTAAGGCGTTCACCTTTATCAACTCATAAATCACCGACCTGATTTTCTCCCTTGAGAAGGGTAGCTCCATACCGATGACGGCAGCAGAGTTTTCGAAACGATCCAGATGGTTTTCAAGAAAAACCGGGACTCCCTCAATCACCCGCATAAAATCAAAGATGCCGTAGCCTCTGAGAATACCCACATCGTCAATGGAAAATTTTATCGCTTCCCTTGGAAGAAACTCTCCGTTATAAAACTGAATTGCCACTTTTGTTCGTTTAAATGCCTGGCTGTTGCCACTAAGTCCTGAAATATCGTTGAAAGTAAAAATGCTAAAACTTTGTAACTTCTGATCCATAGCCAAGCCGAAATGCCAAGGGACTATTACGAGATATTAGGTGTATTAAAAGACGCCAATGCGGAAGACATTAAAAGGGCTTTTCGGCAAAAGGCCAGAAGCCTGCACCCGGATATAAACCAATCTCCGGATGCTCTCAGCAGTTTTCAAGAGCTTCAACAAGCTTATGAGGTACTAAAAGATCCTGAGAGAAAGGAAAGATATGATACAGGGGAAGCTTTACCTGAGCCAGTTGAGCATGAGCGTTCACAGCCCCAAAGGAGCTATCAATCGGGAGGTGCCTGGAACAGTTTTTCTAAATATGATCCGGAATATGGCTATGTCGATACTGACTATGCCCATTATAACGGTCTCACCACCTTCGTGGGTATCATTACCTTACTATTTGCCACCACTTTTCTTATCGATTTTCTATTCGCTACTGAATCATACAATCAGACTGTGGTTTCTGTGCAAAACAAAGGGCTCATTACCAAAAAACCTGATGATCTCAGCCTTATGATCATTCAAACCTCAGACCTGCGATTTGAGAAAACTGCTGTTGAAGCAGAGCTGGTTGCAGGAGAGTTCATCGACATAAAAAAAAGCCTGATTTATGGCTTTCTGCAGTTTAAGCGAAGCGATGAATCATCTTATCAACGCACTACCTCTATGTCGCTGGTCAACTATGTGCTAGCCATAATAGTGTACATCGCGGCTCTCAATGCCATTCTGAATAAGAAGCATCAGGAGCGCAAATTCAATGCAGCGATCATCGCTGCATTTTTCAGTGTTATGCTGCTATTCTTTGCTCTTGTTTTTTAACCCGGATCAGGGCAGGTGATTCCAGCCCTGGGCTTGCAAAGGCACCACATTTTCACTCTTGGTTACCATGACATTACCCTTCGACTGCTCCTGTACATAGCCGATGAAATGAATATCGGGGTGCTTTTCGAGTTTTTCATACTCAGCCTGGCTGATGGTAAAAAGCAGCTCATAATCTTCACCTCCATTGAGCACGCAGGTAATTGGATCCATATTGAATTCCACCGCAGTTTCGTAGGTCTGTCGGTCTATGGGTAGCTTATCTTCATAAATGGCAACACCGACACCTGAATTTTGAGCAAGGTGCAGGCATTCAGAAGCCAGTCCATCTGACACATCGATCATAGCACTCGGTACTATACCCAGGGTGTTCAGCTCATGGATAATATCCATGCGAGCACCGGGCTTTAGCTGACGTTGCACTATGTATCGATAATCGTCCAGCTTGGGTTGCATTTGCGGATTGGCTAGAAAAGTCTGTTTTTCGCGCTCCAATACCTGTAGTCCTACATAGGCAGCTCCCAGATCACCGGTAGCACAAATTATGTCGTTTACTTTGGCACCCTTTCGATAGGCCACTTGCTCTTTCGCCACAGTACCCAGGATAGAGATGGAAATGACCAGGCCACTTTTAGAGGTAGTGGTATCTCCGCCAACGATGTCAAGGTTATAGTCTTTTGCAGCAGTATTCATTCCCTGATATAGCGCATCAATTGCCTCCAGCGAAAAGCGATTGCTGATACCCAAAGATACCGTGACCTGCTTTGGGACACCATTCATGGCTGCGATGTCAGATACATTGACCGCAATGGCCTTATAGCCCAGGTGAGGCAGGGGTGCGTAGGAAAGATCAAAGTGTATGCCTTCGAGGAGCATATCTGCCGCCAAAAGTCCGTACTCCTCTCCATTGTCCACCACTGCTGCATCATCACCAATGCCTTTTACTGTGGACACGTTGGAAGTAGTAATCCCCTTGGCGAGGTGATCAATCAAACCAAACTCTCCTAAATCCGAAAGTTCTTTTCTCTCTGTAGCCATCTCTCAATATTTGCTGCAAAGGTAAGGCTTAAGTTCGATGTTTAAAGTGTTGTATTCTGGTAGCAGGCACTGTTCTGTCACTGATCTGTAAAATTCATTTATATCATATGCTTTTAATAGGTATTTCATTCGATTGATTCCGCATTTCACATAGTACGCGGCATTGCTATCAATATCGGCTATATTAGGGCGTTCTGTAAAACAGTTTTCTAACGACCCTATTGATGTTTGATGGCTGGTTGTCTTTTTTAGACATTTTAAATGAGAAGGCCAAAAAATGGCCGGATTGCAAGATTTTCACCTTTCTTTCAAGCAATGGAGCTGAAGTCAGAGTGTTGACTTACAAGGATTTATTGAACCACAGTCTGGACCTTGCTGTACGGATACAACAGAAGACCAGTCCTGGACAAAGAGTACTCCTTATTTCTCAAAATCAGGCCGATTTTACCATCTCATTTTTAGGGTGCCTCATAGCAGGCGTGATCGCGGTTCCGGCCCAGACACCAAAGCGCAACAGGAAGGACCTTAAGCTGGCCAATATTATAGATAACAGTAAACCAACTCTCATCATTGGCGATGAGGAGACGCATGATAAATCAGCCCGAATCAATCCAGAACTGACTCGTATAAAATGGCTGTTTGCTAAAGTCCCCTCAAACCCGGTTTCTGCTTTCAAACCAGTCCGCATAGGCCCTGAAATGCCTGCTATGATCCAATATACCTCAGGCACCCTGGGACAGCCGAAAGGAGTAGTGCTTTCTCACGGCAATATCATGGCAAATTCAGGATTCATTCAATCGGCAATGAGGTTGGGAGAGCAAAATTCATTTGTGAGCTGGTTGCCACACTATCACGACTTAGGGCTTTTTGGCTCTGTTCTGGAACCCATCATCAGCCAGGTACCCGCAGTATTTCTTTCGCCCTTGGACTTTGCAAAAAAGCCTCTCAACTGGCTGCGAGCTATCAGTAAATATAAAGCTACTATCTCCGGAGCCCCCAATTTCGGCTATCAACACTGTCTTGACCGAATCAAACCAGAAGACTGCTTAGGGCTCGACCTGAGTAGTTGGAAGGTAGCCTATTGCGGGGCTGACATGATACAAGCCACGGTTCTTGAGAGTTTTGCAAAACGCTTTGGAAATTTCGGGTTTAACAAAACTGCCTTTATGCCCTGCTATGGAATGGCAGAGGCCACCCTGATGATGACCTGTGGGCCGTATGCAGACGCTATTAAGACCATAAAGATCAGCGGTGAGGGTGACCACCATGAAAAGGAAGTAGTGAGCTGTGGGTTGGTAAACAAAGGCTGTACCATCCAGGTGGTCAAAGATCAAAGGACAGCCAATGAATATGAGGTTGGCGAAATCTGGTACAAGGGAAATAATGTCGGGCTGGGCTACTGGAGTAATGAATCAGAAACCGAAAGCAACTTTAACCATTCATTGAATGGAGATGAGGGGTTTCTAAGAACAGGTGACTTAGGCTTTGTTGCCAATGGGGAGTTGTACCTGACCGGACGCTTAAAAGAAATAATCATTAGCAGGGGACGTAACTTCTACCCGCAGGATATTGAACATATAGCTACAGGAAGTGATGGCAGTCTGGCGGCAGGTCTGTCTACGGCCTTCGCAGTCGAAGAGCGCAATGAAGAAGGTCTTGTTATTTTACAGGAAGTCAAGCGAGCTTTCTGGAAAAAACCTGATTATTCGACCGTACTCCGCGAAATATTTAATGTGGTGAATGACCAATTGGAGCTAAGCCCCCAAACTGTTGCTCTGTTGCAACCGGGTAGTTTACCACGCACCTCCAGTGGCAAAATTTCGCGCTTGGGTGCAAAAAGGCTATATCTCGCACAAAAGTTTGATTTTTTGAAAATCGAGCGGTTCAAACCCGACAGGGCACCCGTAGCATCTCAACCGGGCTCAGGCATATCTCTCAGCCAGGTACAAGAGGAAATCATGAGCCTGGTTCAAAGCAGTGTAGATGCAACCAACGCAGGGATGGAAGCAGATACTTCCGTATTCGATTTAGGAATCGATTCTATAGCAGCAGTAGACCTGGTGGCTGCCATTGAGGAACATTTCGGTATCGATCTGGATGCCTCTTTACTCTGGCAATTCGATACAATTGAAGAAATCTCCTGGTACATATTTGAGAACAAACTAAAGGTTGATGATCTGGGGACCCTTCGATAGATCTTTAAAGCAGAACCCCTATCCTCATTATGACCAGCAAATGCAGGAGAGGTCATTGTTTGTAGCCCCAAGTAATATCGTATTCTCCCTGGACTATCAGTCGGTCAAATACATTTTAAATAACGAAGATGACTTTCGCTCCACTCCTCCTGCTCGTGGTGGCAAATATACTCTTCCCGGTTTCGACAGGCTGATGGAACAATGCCTGCTCACCACTGATGGCCAAAAGCAGCAGCAAAACAGGTCTTTTATGGCCGATTATTTCAATTTAAGTGAGGCTGAAAAAAGTACCGAAACCAGTACCCTCTCAATACTCGACAGGCTGGGAGATCGCCCCTTTGACCTAATCCAGGAATTGGTTCAGCCTGTGGTGGCAGGCACCCTCATGGAAATACTGGGAATAGCACCGGAGAATCGGGCAAGGGCGATTGAATGGTCTGGCAGGCTGCTGAGAAGTGTCGATATCTTTGTGACCAGCAAAAAGTATCTGGAAATGGAAAAAGCCAGCCTTGCATTTGAAAGCTTTGTCCACCGATCCATTGAAGACCAAACCTGTGGTGAGTTTCTGGAGCATGTTTTCAATGGGCTTAGTGAGCAGGAATCGACAACAGAGGCCTTATCAAAAACTGCTTCTTATACGGCCACCCTTCTGTTTACAGGAATCAATACGGCTGTCGGCCTCATTGGAAACATCGTACATGAGTTGCTATCAAAACCGAAACTTGGGGAGGAGTTCCAAAATATGAATAGCAGGCAAGGGGAGATATCTTCCCGGGCTTTGGAAGAGCTTATTAGACTTTGCCCGTCCGTGCACTTCACCTTCAGGTTTGCCAGCAAAGCCACAGATATAGAAGACCTGCATGTCAAGAAGGATCAGATTATTGCCCTATGCCTGGCTTCTGCCAACCGTGACGCCAGGGTATTTGAGGACCCTCATAGATACCTGTTCGATCGGAACCCAAACCCACACCTGTCTTTTGGAACAGGCAGGCACTATTGTTTTGGTGCAAAACTGGCTCGCATGCAGGTGAAGACAGTACTCTCCTGCCTGATTGACAGATTACCAAACCTGCAGCTCAGTGCAGAACCGACTTACATGAATTATAATTTTGTGAGAGCTCCTGAATCTTTAATGATAAAGGCAATTTAAACTTCCATGACCTTTATCTCCTTTGAGTTTCTTTTATTCATTACAGGGTGCCTGGTCATCTATTTTGCTATCTCCTCGCGCTGGAAATGGCTTTGGCTATTGGTTTGCAGCTACTTTTTTTATGGCTACCACAACCTCATCTATGTACCGCTGCTTATGTTCAGTACAGTAGTTGACTATTGGATCGGGCTTAAAATAGGCAGCACTGAAAAGCCTATATTAAGAAAGCGATGGCTTTATCTCAGCATTTTTGTAAACCTCTCCCTCCTGGCCTTTTTTAAGTACTTCAACTTCTTCAACGGAGAGTTTCAAGGTCTGGCAGGCTATCTTGGCATGCGCGTGTCCTCCTTTCAGCATAACTATCTGCTGCCTCTGGGGATTTCCTTTTATACTTTTCAGACTTTGGGATACAGCATCGATGTTTACAGAAAGTATATCAAACCTGAAAAGCACATTGGTAAATATGCCTTATATGTTAGCTTCTTTCCTCAGCTCATAGCAGGTCCTATTGAGCGAGGCAGAAAACTCCTTCCCCAGTTAAGCCTTCAAGTTTCGTTCGACTATCAGCGTACCGTGGAAGGACTCCAGCTGATCTTATGGGGGCTTTTCAAAAAAATGGTGATTGCTGACCGCCTGGGGTTGTATGTAAACCAGATCTTTGATATTTCAAATAACCATCAGGGACCTGCAGTCATTTTTGGAGCCTTTTTGTTCGGCTTACAAATTCTATTCGATTTTGCGGCTTACAGCGAAATCGCCATTGGGCTGGCCCGTATTCTGGGAGTGAAGCTTTCCAGGAATTTTGGCAATGTCAGTTTCTTTACTTCACCTGTACATATGTGGAACAACTGGCATATTACCCTTACTTCATGGTTTCGGGACTATGTTTACTTTCCGCTTACCAGGTCAAACAAGAATAAATGGGCTTCGCATTCAGCCTTGATTATAACCTTTCTCATCACCGGACTCTGGCACGGAGCCTCCTGGGGTTTTATCATATGGGGAGGACTTCATGGTATATACCTGGCATTCGATCATATTACCGCTCAGAGCCGAAACCAATTGTATACATCCATTGGCCTTGAAAAGAACTCCCGGGTCAGGCGTTTGATTGGCATTCTGGTATTTCTTCCGTTCAATATACTCACTGGCTTTTTCTTTAGAGCAAGCTCCACCTCGAACGCATTCACATTAATTGAACGATCTCTCGATTGGTCGTCTGTTTACCTGTATATCAGGACAGTCGGGGCAGCCGAACTATTGCTTATAATCAGTTTGCTGATAGGGGTCGAGTTCGTAAACAATAAATTGGGAAAGAGGCAAATCCATCACTTTCTTGTTGAGAAGCCTACACACGTGCGTTGGTTATTTTATTTTGTGTTGACAGAAGCAATTCTATTATTAAGATTATCTGAGGTGGAAAAATCCCCTTTTATATATTTTGATTTCTGATATGACACGGTTATTAAAAAAAGGACTGTTTTTCGCCTTGCTTACTCTGGTTCCCTATGGAGCTTTACAGTATTTCATAATAACCAACTATGACCCTATTTATACCAAGCTGGTAGGAAAGCACAAATTCGTGATTACGGGTGTATCCAGAGCAAAAATAGGTCTTTCACCTATGATCCTGCATGAGGAAATGGAACTTAAAGCCGTGCCTCAAAACCTGGCAATTTCCAACCTTTCAACCCCCTATGGTCCATTCTATTATGCCTTTCTTCAGAAAAAAATCACAATTCAAGAGGCCGCTGACCACTTCCACCTGATATCAGTTTCTCCAGTCTCAATTATGGATGTAGATGACACTCTGACTTATAGCCGTGAATCTCATGACCTCATCTATAAGCTACAATCTGTATCTAACCGTCCAAATCTGGAATATGTATTTAGAATACCATCATTTGAGATGCTTCACAACCAGATTAGACTTTCTCTGACTGAATCACAAATGGTTCTCAAAATGCATAATACCGGATGGATGGAGGTTAACCCTAAAGGAGATTTCCGGATGTCAATCAATTACATAGATGCCCCCTATAGGCCTAGTTTGGAAAGGGAAGAGTACCTGAGAAAGACCATTAGCCTTTTGGAGAAAACAGGTAACGTTTTTCTAATTAGAATGCCTGTTAGCAGCAGTATGTTGCAAATTGAAAAAAATCTCTACCCTAATTTTGACGAGGTCATCACAAAAATTGCCCATGAGTCCTCAGTACCTTATCTTGATTATACGGCCGATGGAGACAGCTACGAATTCTATGATAACCCGGGTCATCATCTTACCGGCAAAAGTGCCAGAGATTTCACACGAGTTGTAACTAAGGACCTCAAAAAGATTCTTTCAGAGGATTAATACACCTTACCTCTTATATCCAGTCACCTAATCTCCTGACAAAGCTCGATCAATACCCCATTGGTAGTTTTTGGGTGAAGAAAACACACGAGTTTGTTGTCTGCGCCCTTTCTCGGAGTTTCATTGATTATGATAAACTCTTCTTCCTTAAGCCTGGCAATCTCGGCATGAATATCTTCTACATCAAAGGCAATATGATGGATACCCTCCCCTCTCTTTTCAAGGAATTTGGCTATGGGACTGTCAGGACCGGAGGCTTCCAGCAATTCAATCTTGTTGGGACCAACCTGAAAAAAAGAGGTGTTCACCCCTTCAGAGGCTACTTTCTCCAGTTTATAGTGCGATTCCCCAAAGAGTTTGGCAAAAAGGTCATTAGAGGATTCCAGGCTTTTTACGGCAATTCCAATGTGCTCAATCTTATGCATAGGTAGTAATTCTCGTTTTTCTTGGTTAATGGCTATCTTTGTCAGCGAAAAGGAAACTTTCGGATCAAACCCAATGTTTCACTTTTCAAATCCAATTTATAACTTGGATTTAACATTTAACTGAATTGCTGATGAATATGACAGGTATGGGAACAGATATTCATGTGGAGAGTGTGAAACTCCAGAAGAAAATCGAAAGTCACCTGGGCATCCAAGGGAGCGAATTGAGCTTTGAATTTCAGAATACGGAAGGCAAAGTAAAGCTTGATCTGATAACAATTAACCCAAGGCATAACCAGTCTTTTCTTTTCCACTCTGAGCTGGGAATAGATAAACTGGACGCCCTGCGAAGAATGCAGGAGTATGTGAGATCATATAAGGACAAATACGACTCTTATACCATTCAGTGGATTGCCAAAGGTGAGACTGAATTGCACACCTCATATTTTACAGCAAGCAATATGTATGATGCCCTGGATAAGCTCTATTATGGGAGGGACATCAATACAATAACCGTTTTTAGTGTAGTACTTAACCCTGTAGCCTGATGATAACAGTAACAGACACAGCAAAGAATAAGATAGTAGATTTAAGAAGTACCGAAGGTAAATCTGACGACCACAACATCCGCGTTTCGGTACAGGGAGGCGGTTGCTCCGGCTTGATGTACGATCTGGATTTTGACTCTGAGGTAAGAGAGAAAGATGAGATATTTGAGGACAAAGGCATCAAAATTTTGGTAGACAGAAAGAGCTTGCTCTACCTGCTCGGTACCACGCTTGATTTCTCAGACGGACTGAATGGCAAGGGCTTTCAGTTTGTAAACCCGAATGCTTCGCGCACCTGTGGTTGTGGGGAGAGCTTTTCGGTATAAGGATCAAAAGACTTTTGAAAAGACCAGGGTTGGATTTTCCAGCGCTGGTTTTTTTGTGCTAAATGGGTAGTGAACAGGGATTCCATTGGTCAGACCGAACTTGTACTGCCGTAGATATCGGTCGGACCATGGTGCAAAATCGCCTTGGGTGATTCCTGCGTCAGCATAAAAAGGCTCAACGCTGGCTTGATTCGATAAATTTCCTATTCACGATATTTATCGCAGAGCAATACTCACTCAGCCTGATTTACCAATTAACTAATAAACTGATAACTCGTCAGCAAACCCTAAACGGTCTAAGGTGTGGTGCTTATGGGGAAGTGCCCAATAAACCTAATAAGCCCTGGACTCTTTGCCTTCCATAAAGTTCATAAAGGCTTTGTTGACTACACGGTTGCCTCCCGGGGTGGGGTAGTTTCCTGTGAAATACCAGTCGCCCAGATTATCGGGGCAGGCCTTGTGCAGGTTATCTACCGTCTGGTAGATAACTTCCAATTCAGCTTTGAGTCCCTCCGGCTTGATGATCTCGGCAATCTTATTGGAGACCTCCTCATCCGTAAACTGATCGTAAAGCTCTTTCAGGTAGTTGGCCTGATTTTTAGAGCCAATATTGGTAAGCACCTTGTGATAGGCGTCATCCATTTGGTTTTCCACGAAGCGATCTTTCAGCAAGGCCTTCATGGCACGGAAGGCTACAAATTCTTTCACCTTCGACATATCAATGCCATAACAATCAGGATAGCGGATTTGCGGGGCGGATGAAACAATCACAATTTTCTTAGGTTCCAGCTTATCGAGCATTTTAAGGATGCTCTTCTCCAGTGTGGTGCCTCTTACAATGGAATCATCAATGATCACCAGGGTATCGGTTTTCTTACGGATTACCTCATAGGTAGTATCATATACGCTGGCCACCAGGTCGTCACGCGTGCTGTCATCAGCTATGAATGTCCGCAGTTTGGCATCTTTGATCACCAGCTTTTCCACACGTGGCTGGAAGCTCAGTATTTCTTCAAGATCATCGATATGGGGTTTTCCATCAATGATCACTTCTTTTCTTCGTTTAAGGAGGTACTCGTCCAGTCCCTGCATCATGCCCAAAAAGGAAATTTCGGCAGTATTGGGTATGTAAGAGAAAACAGTGTTTTTGAGATCGAAATTAACCGCCTTCAGGATCTGAGGGATCAACAAACGCCCCAGCTCTTTACGCTCACGATAGATATCCGGATCGGTACCGCGGGAGAAATAAATCCTCTCAAAAGAGCAGGACTTCACTTCACCTTTGTCCATAATCGGTACCTCGTCATATTCACCGTTTTTGTGAACAATAAGCGCATTACCAGGCTCTATCTGACCAATATCTTCATAGTTGACATTGAAAGCTGCTTTGATGGCCTGCTTTTCGGAGGCTACCACTACCACTTCATCATCAATATATTTATAGGCAGGGCGAATAGCATTCGGATCACGTACTACAAAGGCAGCTCCGTGACCAGTAAGCCCGACCATCGCATAACCACCGTCAAAATCTTTGAAAGACCTTCTGAGCACCCTCTGCAGGTTCAGTTCGCTTTCAATTTTCTCAGTAATCTCCTGGTTGGAGAGTTTCTTTTTGTACTTGTCAAAAACCCGTTGATTTTCTTCATCCAGAAAGTGACCGATCTTTTCCATCACGGTTACTGTATCCGTCTTTTCTTTGGGGTGCTGACCAAGGTCGCAGAGCAGATCGAAAAGCTCATCAACATTCGTCATGTTGAAGTTACCGGCCATTACCAGGTTGCGGCTTCTCCAGTTATTTTGTCTTAAGAAGGGGTGGCAGCTTTCAATGCTGTTTTTCCCGTGGGTTCCGTAGCGCAGGTGTCCCATCCATAGTTCTCCGCTAAAGCCCACATTTTCTTTAAACCAGACGGCATCCGTATCGCTATAGCCCGGCTTTTTGGTCGCCTTCTCATATTTCCGGCTAATCTTTCCGAAAATATCCTGAATTGGCTGGGGTTTGATGGTTCGGTAACGGCTTATGTATCTCGTGCCCGGGTCCACACCAATTTTAATATTGGCAACGCCTACACCGTCTTGCCCTCGGTTAGACTGCTTCTGCATCAGGATATACAGCTTTTTAGCGGCATAATGCAGAGACCCATATTTGTCAACGTAGTATTGAAGAGGCTTTCGAAGTCGAATCATTGCGATTCCACATTCATGTTTGATCTGCTCGCTCATGTACGGGGTTCAAAATACAAAATTAATACTATTCAAAACGTTCATCAACCATTCTGACTGAAAGAACCAAATTAACAACGGCAGCACCATAATAGTGCCCCAAATATGATCTGGTATTGACGATTTTTCTAAAACCGTCTTTTCACCTGTTTTAAAGAACAGATAATAAGGCAGCTTCAGGTAATAGAAAAGTGCAACAACGGTATTTAACAAGCCTAGTATAAATACCCACAACAGAATAGAATTGTTCTGCACCTGGTAGGCTTCCCAGATAGCTGAGAAAACGTAGAGCTTGGCATTAAAGCCTACTGTGGGTGGAAGACCAGTGAGGGCGATCATCACGATAACCACCAGAATTCCTAAAAAGGGCATTTTCATACCCAGACCTCTCATATCATCAAAAGCAGCTGAGCCGGTACGCCTTTCGAGTATAGCGATTAGTAGAAAAGCTCCAACATTCATCACCAGGTACATAGCGCCATAAAACAGCATGGAGGTATTACCTGCTTCGGTGTAAGCAACAAGCCCGACTAATAAAAAGCCAGCGTGGGCAATAGAAGAATAAGCGAGCATACGCTTGGCATCTTTCTGCCAAAGGGCGGAGAAATTACCAAAGATCATACTGGCAATGGCCACCACACCCAGAATCAATTGCCAATCAAACAGCCCGGCAGGCAGCACGTTGATGACTCTGAATAACAGAGTCAAAGCTGCCAGTTTGGGTAAGGTAGAAAAGATGGAGACGATGGCCGTTGGGGCTGCCTGGTAAACATCAGGTGACCAGATATGAAAGGGTACCGCGCCCAGTTTGAAAATGATACCTCCTATAGTCATGATGAGCGCAATGGTGAGCGGCAGGACAGACACCTCTGACAAACCGCTGATAAAGGCCTGGCTTGTGACATCCAGCGTTCCTGTAAAGCCATAGAGCCAACTAATCCCATATAGCATCACGGCAGATGATACCGCCCCAAAGAGCAAATACTTAAGCGCGGCTTCCGCCTTTCTTTTTCCTTTCAGAATGCCCGTAAGCATATAAGAGCAAATTGATACAACCTCTATAGACAAATAGATCATCAGCAGGTTGGTAGCCATAGTCATAAGGAATACCCCCAGGAAAAGACCGAAGAGGATTACCAGGGATTCACCTGTTTGAAACAGGTTGTTTTTTTCCCCGTTTCTTGCTGCGATAATCAACCCAAGGGCTCCCCCCAGGCTAAAAATCAGCTTGAGAAAAACAGAGAGCTGATCATACCTCAGCAGATTGCCCATGATCATGAGATCGGTGCTGAAATTAGTCCACTGAAAAGTGAGTATGACAAAAGTGGAAGCCAGGCCGCAAAAAGCTATGGAGGCCAGACCTATCTCTTTATTCTTCTTAAAAAGCAGATCAAAACCAAGCAATAAGAGTAAGGCTATGACAACCGAGATTTCGGGGGCAAGCATCCACACATCTTCAGACAGGTTACCGAGTTGGTCTTTCAGGTCGGATGCGTTATTTGATTGCAACAATGAGATCATTTCACCGCCTGGACCATTAGTTGAGTAAAGCCTTCAACCGAATTGCTGATGAGGTCGAGCAAGGTGCCTGGAAAAATGCCGAACCAGATAATCATAGCGATGAGCGGCACAAACATCAGGTATTCTCTAAGAGTCAGGTCTTTCAGGTTGTCGTGCCTTGCGGCATCTTTTACCCAATACTTACCAAAGAACATTCTCTGTAAAGTCCAGAGGTAGTAACCAGCCGAAAGCACGAGCCCCAGCGTTGCCACTACGGGCATCCACATAGGAATGGCGCCAATAAAGCTGGCTGATTTAAAGGCACCCAGAAAGACCATTAGCTCGCCAATAAACCCTGAGAAGCCAGGAAGCCCCAGGGAAGCAAAGAAGGCGATACTCACCACCACTGTATATTTTGGAAGTTGATGCGCCAGTCCGCCATAGTTTTCAATAAGACGGTTTTGGGTACGATCATAGAGCACCCCGGCTACCAAAAAGAGGGTGGCAGAAATAAGTCCATGGGAGAACATCTGGTAAATGGCTCCGCTGACACCTTCTACCGTAAGCGCAGCCAGGCCAAGGAGCACAAAGCCCATATGCGATACCGAACTGTAGGCGATAAGTTTCTTGATATCTTTTTGCGCCAGGGCATTCAATGCTCCGTAAATGATGGAGAACATACCAAAGAAGCCAATCAGCCAGGAGTAGTGGTAAGCACTATCAGGGAAGAAGCTAAAAGCTGTACGGATCATGCCATAGCCTCCAATTTTCAGAAGAATCCCCGCCAATACTACCGAGATAGGAGTAGGTGCCTCTACGTGTGCATCGGGTAGCCAGGTGTGGAATGGAAAAGCGGGCAGCTTGATGGCAAAACCAATCAGCAAGGCCAGAAAAGCCATCCAGCGAGCTGACTGACCAAAGACCTGAGCAGCACTGCTTTTTGACAGGAAAGAGTCGGGCAGATAGTTATCTTCATTAGCCATGGAAATCATATTGAATGATTTCACAATGTTTTCGGAGCTGACATTCCCCAGTTTTACCTGGGTTTGTACTTCGGAAATCTGATCGCTTGTAGCCGAAGATATTGACTCAAAGATTCCTGCTTCGGCACCTGTTTTGATCGGGTCGTAGACTGAGTTATACAGGCCAATCATCACAATCAGGATGAGTATAGAACCCACCAGTGTATAGAGAAAGAACTTGATAGCCGCGTACTCTTTTCTGGGCCCTCCCCAAATACCAATAAGGAAGTACATGGGCAGCAGCATAAACTCAAAAAACAGATAGAAAAGGAAGAAATCGAGCGCCACAAAACAGCCCAATACAGATGAAGAAAGCAGCAAATAGAGGCTGAAATAGCCCTTTCTTTTGTTTTTGATGTTCCAGGAGGAGATGGCACCGATAAATAGTACAATGGCCGCCAGTAAGAGCATACTCACGTTGAGCCCGTCAACCCCCAGAAAATAGTCAACTGAAAACCGACCCAGAGAGCCCAGATTGATGGAAAACCATTCTACCTTCTCTATCATCTGCAAGGAGGCCTCACTATTGGTCAGGCCAGTCACGTCACTATCAAAAAGAGATACACCCACTACTGAGAGCACGAGGGACAAGCCCAGGGCCACAATGGCTATGAGACGGTAGCTATCCGCCAACCGCTTGGGCAGCAGTGCCACCACCAGCGAAGCCAGCAGTGGAATAAAAATGATATAGCTTAACAGATGCTCAGTCATTCACTTTACTTAAAAGGCAAACCATAATAACAGCATGATTAACATGGCAATGGCCGACAAAATATAGGTTTGTACATTTCCCGTTTGAATCGACCTTGTCAACTGCCCTACTTTACCCGAAGTAAATGCGGTCAAATGTACAAAACCATCAATGATATATCGGTCGAACATACCAGTTAAATGCGCTACGACTACCTGGGTACGCGCAAGGAGGTTGACACAACCATCCAGTATTTTCTCATCGAACCAGGCCAGCATTTTCGACTGGGTCAGAATGAATTTCAAAATGACCTTGGTATAAAGTACGTCCTGATACCAATGGTAAAAGGAGACCTGAACCAGAGGGCTGACAGGCTCTCTTTTGCTATCGAATGCTTCGGCCAGCTTAGCCCCGGGCTTGTAGATAAGAAGGGCGGCAATAATACCTGCCAGTGCCAGGCCAATGGAGACTACCGCCAGCCAAATATGATCCGCCCCGGCACTTTCAAGCATCTCTGCCTGCCCCACCGCTGCATATTTTGTGGGCACCATTGCTCCGGAAGGAGTTTCCACCGCTTTATGAAGCCAGCTAGTCTCGGCATCAAAGGTTGAACCAAAGGCGAAGCTCAATGACAGTAAGGCCAGTATTACCACCGGGATCAATAGTGTTCGGTTTCCTTCTTTTAATTTTCCAGCAATATCTGATACTCCGGTTAACTCAGGAAGTCTGAACTTACCGGTAAAAACCAGCATAACCGCTCTCATTATGTAGAAGGCTGTGAGGATAACAGTAGCGAAAGCCATCAGCTCAATCAGGTAATAACCCCCACCCTTTTCTACCGACCAGGCGTGAGTGTTGATCAGAATGGCCTCCTTGGAAAGGAATCCGCTAAAGCCCGGTAGGCCTGCCAGCGACAAACTGCAGATCACAAAGCAGGCAAAAGTAATGGGCAGATGCTGTTTCAGACCTCCCATTACGCGCATATCCTGCGTATTAAATTTTACTCCTTCAGATTCCAGACCATGCAACTGGTGAATGATAATTCCAGCACTGAGGAAAAGACCGGCCTTGAAAAAAGCATGGGTAAAGAGGTGGAACAAACCGGCATCATAAGCTCCGACTCCCATTGCCAGCACCATATATCCCAGCTGAGATACCGTAGAGTAAGCCAGTACTTTTTTGATATCAAACTGAGACAGCGCGGCTACCGCAGCCATAAGGGCAGTAATGGCCCCAACAATGGCAATTACTTCCAGTGCCTGCGCATCGAGTAGTACAAAAACCCGTGATAGCATAAAAACTCCGGCTGCCACCATAGTAGCTGCGTGAATAAGGGCAGATACCGGAGTGGGGCCTTCCATGGCATCAGGCAGCCAAATCTGTAGTGGAAACTGAGCCGACTTACCTACTGCCCCACAGAAAAGGGCAATGCCTGCGGCACTGAGCCAGCGACCATCGAGCACATGGATCACTTCTTTACCGTTACTGAAATAGGTGACCACCCAGTTACCGTCTTCAATCTGGCTTTCACCCATCATGAATTCTATTGCTCCCAAATCCAGGGTTTCAAATTGGGTATAGAGAATCATCAAACCTGTAAGGAAACCAAGGTCACCGATGCGGTTCATGATAAAGGCTTTGTTGGCTGCCAGAGAGGCAGATTTTTTCTCAAACCAAAAGCCAATCAGGAGATAGGAAGAAAGGCCTACCAGTTCCCAGAAAATGAAAATAAACAGTAGGTTATGGAACAGCACTATCCCCAGCATGGAAAAGGTAAAGAGTCCCAAAAACGCATAGTAGCGAGGCTTAGCCTTATCATGGCGCATATACTCTGCTGAGAAAATATGCACGAGCAAGGAAATAAAGTTGACAATAACGAGCATAATCAATGCTGCGTTATCCAACAGAAAACTGTAATTAAATACAGTTCCGCCTATTTCAAACCAGGTTCCTTTAAGACTTGTGCCCATCTCACCCCAGTACGTGACAGCAATATAGCCGGAGATACAGGTATTAATACCCAACAGCAGACTTGACCAGACAGATGCTTTATCTTTAAGCAAACCCGTAGTAAAGAAGGAAAGCAGAGGAAATGCAAAGAGAGCCAGTATCCAGTAAATCAAAGGATCGAAGGCATTGGGGGCCAAAAGGTCTTTGAGTTCTATCATCCCTTTAGCTCACTGATTTTATCCAGGTCGGCCGTCTGGAAGTATTGATAAACTTTGACAACGATAGCCAGGGCGACTGCGGCCTCGGCTGCTGCCACGGTAATAACAAATAGGGCAAAAACCTGACCTTGCAGTAAGTCAGGATCGAAATGACTAAAAGCTACCAGGTTGATATTAGAAGCGTTTAGCATCAACTCTACTCCAATCAATACGGCAATGGCATTTTTGCGGGTCAGCACCACAAAGAGGCCAATGCAGAAGAGAATGGCTCCGAGAATTACCAGGTGCTCAACTGGCATCTTCAACCTCCTTCCTGGCTCCTGCCGCTATTTTAACTGCACCAATGAGTGCCAACAGTAAGAGTAGGCCAATCACCTCAAAAGCCAGGACATAATCTGTCATCAGCTTCATACCAAAGCTCTCCAGTCCGGGACTTTCAGGTTGGGCCGATTCAATCCATTTAATAGCTCCGAAATTAGCTTCGATAATCGCCTTGTAGAAAATGAACAGGAGACCTCCTGATACCAGCAGGCCCAACAGCTTATTATAGGATGGCGTGGTCACCTGTTGCCCCTTTAGTCGGTTGGTGAGCATTACGCCAAAGACGATCAAGACCAGAATACCGCCCACATAGACCAGAATCTGACTAATGGCAATAAAGCCCGCTCCGATCAGCATGAAAATACCCGCTACGCCCAAAAAGGTAAGAATCAGTGCAAAAGCGGCATACAATACGTTTTTAGTAAAGGCTATGTACAGAGCAGACAACAAGGTCAAGCCAATAAAACAGTACAATATAATAGTGGCGAAGGTCATATGTGGTTATTGGTCCTCCCCTCCTTTCTCAGATGAATCCTGAGCATCATCTTTTTTCCTTACAGGAATTTTCGGTCTCACAGGCACTTTAGGCCTTACCGCCTTTGGCTTATTCTCAGGGTTCTCTTCCTTTTCTTCGCCCTCCTTTTTCAACAAAGGAATCTTTGGTTTCATTGGCACCTTGGGCCTCAATGCCTTCGGTTTTTCATCCTGTTCACCTTCTTCGCTTTCCTTCTTCTTAATCGGGATTTTGGGCCTCACTACTACCTTAGGCCGTGTAGCTTCTAGTTTGTTCTCTTGAGTATTCTCAGTACCCTCTTGCTTGGGTGGAGTTACCTTAGGCTTCACCACTACCTTGGGCTTCAATATGGGTTTGGGGGTTGCTGAAGCTGCTTCTCCTCCCGGCTTTTTCACCACAACACGTGGCCTGAAGGTTGGTTTAGGCTTATCAGCAGTCTCACCAGACCCGGCTACTCTGGGCTTAATCTGCGGCATGCCCGTTGGCCTGGGCCTTGCTTTTGCTTCTCTAGCTTTAGCGGCTTTCTCCTCCTCTTTCTTCTTCTTAAACTCCTCCAGTTCTTTTTTACGCTGTAATATCTCGAGCGGAGTCATCTCTCCAAACTCAAAATTATGCTCCGCGAAGTCATATGCGCTAAAGTCATACTCATCTGTCATCGTCAGGCACTCTGTGGGGCATACCGTGGTACATAGTCCACAGAAGCAGCACTTAGCCATATCAATGTCAAACTTCGCAGCAAAGATTCTCTTGGGGGTACCATCAGAAGTTTTTCCAATTTCTTCAACAGCCCGAACCGGCTCAATATCAATACAATTTACCGGACATACCTTAGCACATTTATCACAAACAATGCAATCGTCTATCTCATTATGAAGCTTGTAGCGACCATGATCAGGCACTGGTAATTTTTCGTGGGGGTATTGCGTGGTAAAGAGCCCGTTTTCCTTTTCGAAATAGTTCTCTTTATCCGGATAGCGCTCTTCCTGTGAACCGCGAGCATCCTTCATATGCTTCAGAGTCACCTTTAGCCCCTCATTCAGGGTTTTGGTAGCATTTCTGATGTTCTTCCAGTAATCGCTCATATCATCAGCATCCTCCACAGTGCGCTTAGCAATACCAGTAGTATACCTGCAGGTGTCAGGTACTTCCAGCTCAGGTTCATCAGCTGATCGATTCTTAGCCTCGGATAGGTCCAGCGTACCCACATTTGTACACCCACGGTCAACAGTGCCTTACCGATCAGCCAGAAGGCTCCCCAAAGATGCCCGACCATTGTCCCTGGTTCTCCACTGGTCCAGTCTGCCAAAGCTACCGAACCAATATTAGGCAAGGGAGAGTTCCAGCCCCCCAGAAACAGGATGGCTCCCAGGAAGGCCACGAGCAACATCATACCATATTCAGAGAGCATTACCATGGCCCAGCGAAAGCCCGAATATTCTACGTGAAAGCCACCGACCAGCTCTGATTCAGCTTCAGGAATATCAAAGGGAGCGCGGTTGCACTCCGCCAGAGAGGCGATAAAGAAGATGAGCCAGGCAAAAAGAAAGATGGGAGCCCGGAAAATATTCCAGGTAAGGATACCACCTATATTAGTCGTCTCAATGCCCAGTGCCTTGATGCCAAACAGATAGTTAACAGCTTCCGCATCAATTTTACCAATCCAGATACCTTGTTGATATACAATCTCCTGCAAGTTGAGGCTCTGTGAAATCATCACCACACAAAGGACTGACAGGGTTAGAGGAATTTCATATGAAATAATTTGCGCAATGGCCCTCATAGAGCCAAAAAGGGCATATTTACTATTGGATCCCCAGCCTGCCATCAGAATCCCCATGACATCTAAAGACACAATGGCCAGCAGGTAAAAGAGCCCGGCATCAATACCAGAGCCGGTAAAACCAGAGGTCAAGGGTAGTACAGCAAAGCCGGCAAAAACAGCTACGAAGATTAATACCGGAGCCGGTTTGAACATTTTCCGGTCAGCTGAAAGGGGAACAATATCTTCTTTTTGGAGTAGCTTGAGTAGGTCGGCTACCGTCTGGAGCAAACCATAGTAGCCTACCTCCATAGGCCCATATCGATCCTGAATGAAGGCAGATATCTTCCTCTCTGCATAGACCGCAAACACAGTGTAAATGAGAAGAAAATTAAGAAAGAACAGAAATGCGTACACGCTGCCTGAACCGATGGTTTGGATGCAAAGAAAATCAATTAAACCCGGATTATGTAATAGAAATCGTCATGAAGCCTTAAATAGCACAGAATCAGGAAGTTTGACTTTGAAAGCATGGCACTGCTACTGTGGTGGGGCAAACGAAGTCAACATGTTGGCGACTGATTCAAAGGTAATTATGGCTGGAATAGATAGGTTATTGCATTATCCGGGTTGCAATGCTATGGTACCAGCAGAGTGGGGTATTCTTGATATGAGTGGTATGGTAACGGCATCACCCAACGATTTTAATGAGAACAAATAATGTTCAGAAACCATACATCACTCCCAAAGCACATGCTTTTCCAGTACAATCTCACGCTGAAAAAAGAGCTCAGCTGCGGCCTGAAAGGATGGGGTGAAATCGGAGACGAAAAATTTATCAGGAGCTCCGCTTGAATCTGAAAGCAAGGACTTTGCTGCAAGCAATTCCCTGAGAGCCTTAGCCACAATTAGTGAAGAGTCTATTACCTCAGCGTTTCCCTTGAAAAAGGACTCTACCTGCTTTTTAATCAGGGGGTAATGCGTACAGCCCAGGATAAGGGCTTCAATATTTTGCAAAGCGGGATTTTGAAGGTATTGCGCAATAATCTGATCGGAGATTTCATTTTTATGAAAACCTTCCTCTATCATCGGTACGAGTAATGGTGTTGCGAGAGCACTCAGGGGCATGTGGCAGTTCCTGGCCCTGAGTTTGGTGTCATAGACTTCTGAACCAACTGTCTGCTTTGTTCCGATCAGCCCGATTCGCTTATCTGAGTGCTTATCAATAATGTATTGAACAACCGGATCGATTACATTGAGGACCAGTGCTTTGCTACCTACATAAGCCTTTACCAGGTCATAAGCAGCTGCCGAAGCCGAATTGCAAGCAATGAGAATCACCTTACAGCCCTGTTGCAAAAGCACATCACAAATCTTGACGGAATAAGCCTGAATAGTAGCCGCGGACTTATCGCCATAGGGCAAATGTGCACTATCACCAAAATACACAAGTCGCTCATTTGGTAGCGTTTTTTTTACGGCATTGGCCACGGTAAGGCCACCCATTCCACTGTCAAAGACTCCTATAGGATCACTATGCTGCATTTCCTGATTGATAACCCTTACCTCTTGAAGTTATTGCGCTCCTCGCTCACCTTAGCTCATAAAAAAGCCCTACCCAAAGTATGAGTAGGACTGCAAGCAAAGAGTTAGGTTTCATTCTTTGTTTAAGCAATGCAGCCGAATGAAAAACCACATCACTTTCTCATTTAAATTTCCTCTTAAATCTAATGACCCCATTCACATAAAAAAATTATTTTCAATAATTCTTTATCTTCAATCAGCTCTGAAAAAAGTCTTCCAAATAATCTACACGGCCTGGGTGGCCATTCTCTTTGTAACAGGCATGTTCCTGGCACTCCCCTTTGTGGTCATTCCTATTCTGATCAGCGAAAAACTGGGAGGTATCAGTTTTCTGGCTACCCGCATCTGGGTCTACTTTTTTGCCACTCCTTCGCTCATTTTTTTTAAAACACATAACCGGGAGATCATAGATAAAAAGAAGTCTTACATTTTCGTGATCAACCATACTTCCTTTATGGACGCACCGGCCATTGCCATGTCCACGCCCATTCAATTGAGAGCCCTTGGTAAAAAAGAACTCTCAAAGATTCCAGTCTTTGGATTTATCACTAGTCGTGTGGCTGTATGGGTGGATCGCTCTGATCCGGAAAGCAGAAAAAAAAGCCTGGCGAGACTTATAAAGACCCTGGACAATGGCATCTCTATTTTGGTGGCTCCTGAAGGTACCCGTAACAACTCCGGTGATCCCTTGCTTCCTTTTTTTAACGGTCCTTTCCGATTGGCCATTGAAACCGGCACCCCTATACTGCCACTTGTGATTCATGATGCCAAAAAAGTAATGCCGAAAGGACAGCTTGGCGTGAAGCCGGGAACAATTCACAGTTATTTTTTATCTCCTGTAGAAACAGGTGAAATGAGTGAAGAAAACCTCCCAGAGCTAAAAGAGAGGGTATTTCAACTCATGAAAGAGAAGGTCGAGGCGCTGGACGAATTGTAATGGCAAAACTTTTGGCATATATTTTGGCAATAGCCAATTCAACAAAACTTTTAAGCTTATGAAAAAGCACACTTACTTTTTATTAGGGCTTCTCGGATTGACGCTCATAAGCTGTGCAACCGGGAAGAACGCATTTGACAAGGGCAATTATGAAACGGCCATTGACAGGGCTGTCAATCGCCTGCAAGCCAACCCGGACAACAAAAAATCCAAGCAGGTTTTGATTGACGGGTATCAGCTTGCTTCCAGCTATCACCTGGATCTTATCCAAAACTATAAGTCGGGTGGTGATAATTTTAAATGGGAGCGGGTTTTCCAGGAGTATCGCCAGCTGAATAGCTATTATTCAAAAATTCAGAGATGCCCTGCTTGTCTTAAACTGGTAAACCCGACTATCTACCAGGCAGAACTGGAAAATGCGGCCAGTCTGGCTGCACAAAACCGCTACGACATAGGGAAGACTGCCTTAGGGGATAGCACCATAGAGAGTGGACGCGAGGCATTTCGCCATTTCAGAACGGCCGTGGATTATGATCAGAATCTGCCAGACATAGACAACCTGATGGGCATAGCCCGCAATATGGGTACTGTACGTGTTTTGGTTGAACAAATCCCGATCCACTCACGATCTCTGGCATTGACTAACGAGTACTTTGAAAACAAAATCATAGAGTACCTGGATGGATACAGTCGCGATAAATTTGTACGGTTTTTCACATTTGATGAAGCCGAACAGATAGGTTTACAGCCCGATCAGATCATCTCCCTACAGTTCGATGATTTTGTACTGGGACAAACCCTGATTGAATCAAAAACAAAAGAGGTGAGCCAGGACAGCGTGGTTGTAGGCAGCTATAAAGATGGTGATGGTGTAGAACATGATGTATTTGGTACGGTAAAAGCTGAGGTGACTACTAATCGCAAGACTCTGGAATCGAACGGGATTATGAACCTGGAAATACGCGATGCTTATACGGGAAGAATCCTGACACAACAAAAACTTCCCAGCAGAGATGTATGGGTACATGAATGGGCTTCTTATAACGGAGACAAACGGGCCTTAACTAAAAAAGAGATCAATATGTCTAAGCGAAAGGAGCTACCGCCTCCTAATCCACAAACGCTGTTTATCAGCTTTGTAGATCGGATTTATGGACAGATTACTTCACGGGTAGGGAATTTCTATCGAGACTCCAGAATATAGAGAAACATGGATACCTGACAACAAAAAGGCCTTCATGCAATGCATGAAGGCCTTTTTTATTAAGTATCGTAAGTCCTAGTAACCTGGGTTAGGCTCAATGTTTGGATTTGCATCCAGTTCAGCCTCAGGAATAGGTAAGATTACTCTGTTGTTAGGGTAAGCGATAGTACAGATAGGAGAAGTACAGTTAGTTCTCACCACATCTTGCTTGTATCGCATCAAATCCCAAAGACGCTGACCTTCGTAAGCGAGCTCTTTTCTTCTTTCCAGCAGTACCTCGTCAATTAAGGCAGCACCAGTAGCAGTTACTGCAGCAGCAGTTGGTTGAGCTCTCTGACGGATCAAATCAACATCTGCCTGAGCAGCGTTGTTGCCTTGCTGAGCTCTCGCTTCAGCGCGAATCAGGAACATCTCAGAAAGTCTGATCACCTTGGTATTATTGGTACCGGCAACGCTTGGGTATTTCACCATTCTGAAAGGTGCGTAATCACCAGTCAGGAAGGCATCATCAGCAAACCAATCAGTACGAACATCATCGTTAGGAATCAAAGAAACCAAATCGTTGGCAGGCAGGTAATCGCCATATCCTTCAACAATGTACATTCTACCTAAGGCGTTTGAACCTCTGTTGTCGTTCTCGGTCATGTTAATTTCGAAGATAGACTCAGCAGAGAAATCAGCCACCCACGCATTGTTGTAATTAGCGTTAGTAACCAAAGAGTATCTACCACTGTTGATCACAGTGTTAGCCATAGACTCAGCATTAGCCCAGTCTTCTTTGTAGAGGTACACTCTGGCCAACAAAGCCTGAACAGCACTTTTAGACAAAGTAGAAGTGGTTCCAGACCTTGGGTTATCGTCCATCATATTGATGGCTGCAGTCATATCACCGATCACCTGATCGTATACTTCTCTTACAGAATTACGGCTAGGCTCGTTTGATTGATCAAACTCCAATACAATCGGCACACCTAAGTGAGACGCATCTGAAGTAAAAGTGTAGTGCTGAGCAAACATGCGCACCATATCGAAGTAAATCAGGCCTCTCATGGCCATGGCTTCACCTACCATATGGGTTCTTTCGCCTTCTACACTCGCAGGTAAATCTACTTCTGCATTGATGATTGCATTCGCAGCATTGATACTGCTAAACATCTGATTCCACATTCCTGATGCGATACCATCACCCACTACAGCTGAATACTCAGCGTAGTCTTTGGCTCTGTTTGCACTGGGATGTTGTTTCACATCATCACTCATTACATCCGGCACCAGGTAGAAGTAGCGTCCGTAATAGTTTGCACTAGACAAACCATTGTAGATAGCCGTAATAGACGATTTATAATCATCCAGTGTGGTCAATGCATCTTCATTGGCCACTGACTGCTGAGGAGTAAGCTCCAAAAAGTCATCTCCGCAGCTCAGGGTTATAAAGGCCAGAGCAGCGATTAAGCTTTTGATATATATTTTTTTCATTTTCATTTCAATCTTTTAATTAAAAGCCGATATCTACACCAAGAGAAACAGTTTTAATAGCTGGAGTCAAACCACCGGCTACACCGTTAATTGCCTGCTCAGGATCAAGGAAAAGATCTTTGTCTTTTGTGATTGTCCAAAGGTTAGTTCCTCTCACGTAAGCACGGAGTGAACGTACATTCAGGAATGACAATACAGACTCATCAAAGCTATAAGCTAAAGTCACATTTCTCAATCTCAGGTAAGTAGCATCCATTAAGTATCTTGTGCTGTTAGCAGTCTGACCACCTTTTCTATCTCCCCAATCGTGTAATGGAAGAAGTGCATTAGTGCTGCCTGGTGTCCAGCGATTTTCAAATGCCCATACTGTAGTACTTCTTGGAGTAAGTCTACCATCACCATGGATAAATCGTCCGTTGGCATCGTAGATGTAATTACCAGAAGAGTAGTTGAACTGAGTAGTCAGAGTGAAATCCTTGTAAGTAGCATTGATGTTAAAACCACCAAAGAAATCAGGTGTAGCACTCTTATCCTGGAAGTATCTAACAGCATTATTCACGTTGTTAGTAGTCTCAGTTTCAGTCTCATCCGTGTACCACAGTGGATCTCCGTTAGACTGATCTACACCGGCCCATCCATACAGGTAGTAAGATTGGAAATCACGGCCTTCCTCACGTCTCTTAGTACCTGAGTTAAATGGCTCATTCAGTCTGGTAAGAGTGTTGTCGAGTGAAGTAATATTAAACCCGAAATCCAAAGTAAAATCAGAGTTATTAACTATCTGATAATTCAAAGTCAGCTCCATACCTTCGTTTTTCATATCACCAAAGTTTTGCAACAAGCTGGTGAAACCTGTAGTACGAGAGATAGGCACATTCAAGAGTAGGTCTTCAGACTCACGGTTGAAATATTCAATTGTACCAGACAGTCTGCCAAACATTTCGAAATCGAGTCCGACATTGAAACTTTTTGATTGCTCCCAGGTAAGATCAGGATTGGCAATCTGAGTTGGTCCTCCACCAGGAGTTCCATCGTAATCCTGACCATATCCATAAAGACCTACAGACGGGAAGTTTCCGATAGCTGCATTACCTGTAACACCGTAAGAGGTTCTCAGCTTTGCAAAATCAAGGAAGCTTACATCTTCGAGGAAGCTTTCTTCACTCAAAGTCCAGCCAGCACCTACAGAATAGAAAGTACCGTACCTGTTGTCAGCACCAAATCGAGAAGAACCATCTCTTCTTAAACTGGCAGAGGCAAAGTATTTGCCATCGTAGTCATAGTTAACTCTACCAAACAAAGAGGCAAAAGTATACTCTGTTTTAGTAGCAGAAGCGTCATAAGAAGCAGCTGCACTTGCCAGATTTTTAAGCTTGTCATTCGGAAACTCCTGACCAAAGCCATAAGTAGTGTTTCTGTTCGAGCTCTGAGCTTCGTAACCCACAAGAGCATCGAGGTTATGTACACCACCAAATGTTTTTCCATACTGGAGAGTTTGTGTAGTCACAAGGTTACGATCCAACAGGGTAGATACCTGTGCAAAACCACCAATGTTTCTACCATCACCATAACGTCTGTTTTTGTATTGGGTCTCATCAACCGTGATCACATCAAAGTTATACTGAGAACGGAAAGTGAAGTCATCAGCAAACTTAATAGTCATTGCAAAGTTATCAGTTACTCTGAGCTGCTGTGTCAACCTCAGGTCATCACCACTCAGTGCTCCCACCGGGTTGTTACCACCCATTGGGTAATAGTTTCTGTGCTCTGCATTAAATCTACCTTGCTCATCACGAATAGGGATAAGCGGAGAAAGCAAATAAGCATTGTACAACGGATTTGCCCAGGCAGATCCATCTACCATACCATTTTGGTCAAAACTACCAACACTCAGGTTGTTAGAGAAGCTGATGTTATCGTTGGCCTTAAAGGTAAGATTAACCCTTCCTGAAAGACGCTCGAAATCACTACCAATAATATGGCTTTCCTGATTGAAGTAAGAACCAGAGAAGAAGTAAGTCATTTTCGGAGTACCTCCGCGTGCAGATAGGTTATAGCTCTGCGTCATACCTGTTCTGGTTACAGCATCGAGCCAGTTGGTATCGGTACGTTGTCCTGTCAGCGGATCAGTCAGCTGCGAAAATCTGTCCGTCAGATTTTGTTGCGCCTGTGCAAGCGAAACACCATCATTGGTATAACCCTCGATGAACAGTTGAGTATATTGATCGGCATTTAAAGGCTGCAGTAAGTTATTAGAAGCTACACTGTTAAATCCTACCAAAGTGCTCAAATCAATTTGGGCTGAGCCGCTTTTTCCTGATTTTGTAGTAATAAGAATTACACCATTTGCACCCCTTGAACCATAAATAGCGGTAGAAGCTGCATCTTTCAACACACTTACCGACTCAATATCGTTAGGGTTGATAGAGGCCATTACGTTGCCACTACGGTTGCCATTACTGTTCAACTGAGTAACATCACCTGACTGAACAGGAATACCATCAATAACATATAATGGCTCACTTGATGCTGTGATAGAACCAATACCGCGGATTCTTATCTGCTGATTGGCACCAGGCGCTCCGTCAATACCAGTAGACTGAAGACCGGCAATATTTCCCTGCAGTGACTGCTCGAAAGAAGTCATAGGAACCTGCTCAATTTTAGAGGCGTCCAACACTCCTACAGATCCCGTTACAGCTTCGGCCTTTTGGGTACCATAACCCACAACTACGACTTCACCCGCATTGGTTACCTCAGGCTGCATAGTAATGTTGATGGTTGTGCGGTTACCAACTACTTCTTCCAGAGAAGTGTAACCCAAAAATCTGAAGATTAACGTACTCCCGGACTGGGAGACTTGTAAACTGAACCTACCATCCGTATCGGTGGAGGTACCATTGGAAGTGCCCTTTTCAAGCACCGTGGCTTGGGGTAACGGTTGACCAGTTTCATCAACCACACGCCCCGTGACTGTGCGATTCTGCGCCTGTATGGTAAGACATACAAGCATCGACATCGCAAATGTCAGTAGCAATTTTCTCATAAGAAGTCTATTAAGTTTGGTTAAACAAAAAAACATCACACACGCCACGCAGGGTGACATGATGATGGGAGATTCACAAAATAAAATTTCGGTTGTTCAGCCGACAAAAACAGCGCTTTCCTGTCGAGCGTAGTTTACTTTCAACTAAAAAACACCTTAGAACGTCATGATCCTTACTTCAAACTTCATTTTTTACGATTTCTAAGAAACTATGCCTCGCATAACACCCCAATAAATCAATAAAAACAACCTTCTAAATAAGCTATCAACCAATTGTCACACCTCAGATCGAATAAAAAAATGATTTTATTTTGACCTTCTTTTTTGACCTCAGGCGAATTGAAAAATACGGCTGACATTCAGGTATTTACACGAACGGTAAAACAAACAGGTCAGGAATCGAACCTTCTTACCCATTTCAATTTTCGATCATGCGCACTTTCTTTCGCAAACTATCGCCCATACGACAGGCTGTTTGCGTAAAGAAGCATGTACGTACAAATGGACAATGTGGTTAGGGGCTAATTGCAAAAAAATTCAGAGTGGAATTCAACGAGCATTTATAGAACCTTATCCTTATATAATCTCCTCCTAAAATTTCAATATGCTGAAATGAAAGGTCCACATTCAAGGAGCCATTTCCACCGAAGTTGCGCTTCACTTGTGTTCAGGCTTTGGCATGGAAACAACACAGCATAAAAAAAGCCGGCCAGGGACCAGCTTTCTTAATTGAAATCTTCGATTTAATTTCCTGCCATACTTTTCAACAGATCATGTTGAGTAATAATATGAGGCTCGTTATTCTCATCGCGTACCATCACTGCAGGATTATCGCGATTGATGACTGAAGAGAGTACATCGAGCGTATTGTCAGCAGTAACAAACTGAAATGGTTTATCCATTACAGTGGAAACTGCCTGATCTTTAATCTCAGGGGTTTCGATCATTTTGGCCAGCAGGCGAGAATCAATGAGACTTCCTACAAACTCATTCCCATCCGTGACCGGAAGTTGTGAGATACTACCCGAGGTAAGCAGGGAAACGGCTTCCGATATCTTGGCATTCTTATCAATGGTCACCAGGTTGCCGTTACCATTTTGCCTTTGCAGAATATCGGCTGCCGTGGCAAAGTCTCTTTCTTCGAGGAAACCATGGTCCTTCATCCAGTTGTCATTGTATACCTTGCCCAGGTAGCGTGTACCATGATCTGGCAGAATGATCACCATGACATCGTCTTCTTTCAGATTTTCCCTGGCCCATTCCAAAGCTCCGGCTACTGCCGAACCACAAGACCAACCACAGAAGAGACCTTCTTCGCGTGCCAGCTTACGCGTCATGATAGCTCCATCCTTATCCGTCACTTTTACAAAGTGATCGATCAGACTGAAGTCTACATTTTTAGGTAATATATCTTCTCCAATGCCTTCAGTGAGGTATGGATAGATTTCTTTCTCATCAAAATTCCCGGTCTCCTTAAATTTCTTAAAAACCGAACCATAGGTATCGATACCTACAGAAACGATATCAGCATTTTGCTCTTTCAGGTATTTCGCGGTACCGCACATGGACCCTCCTGTACCCACACCCGCTGCATAGTGGGTTATTTTACCCTCGGTATCTCTCCACATTTCAGGACCAGTGGTTTCATAATGTGCCAGTGCATTGGAAGCATTATCATACTGGTTAGGGTAATATGAGTTGGGAATTTCTTCGTTGAGCTTCTGTGCTACTGAGTAATAAGATCTGGGGTCTTCCGGCTCTACATTAGTAGGACAAACAATTACTTCTGCTCCCACGGCCCTCAGAATATCCATTTTCTCAGGAGACTGCTTATCGGCCAGGGTAAAAATACATTTATAACCTTTGGAAATAGCGGCTAATGCGAGCCCCATACCTGTATTACCCGATGTGCCTTCAATGATGGTTCCTCCGGGCTTAATATCTCCCCTCTTTTCGGCATCTTCAATCATTTTTAATGCCATGCGGTCCTTCATGGAATTGCCTGGATTAAAGTACTCTACTTTGGCCAGAATAGTACCCGGGATTCCTTTAGCGACAGAGTTTAATTTTACCATAGGTGTATCTCCAATGGTCTCTATGATTGAATTGTAATACCTCATCTCCTTATAATTTCTGCAAAGCTACCATTAATCCCCGTGAACTGAAATGTTCGTGAATTATGATTTGTTTAATACAGTATTTCCAGGCAGGTAGTTCCTATTTTCTTAGAAAATCATTGATCAGCTGACCATAACGAGCCCTGTGTTGTGGCTGCGTATAGAGTTGTACATGCTCAGCCCCTTCAAAAAGATGGGCTTCCACATGCGCCAATCCCGTAATCTCCCGCTCTAATATTGGGGAGGGCGTGGTATGATCACCATTGCCATACAGGATTAAAGTAGGTCTCGGACTGATGCCCAACAGGTGAGAGAATTTCATATTGTCTATCCAGCCATCATAGGCACCACTGAACTTATCATAAGACATGTCGAAGATAAAGCGGGGAATCCCCATGTCTGCACCCGCTGTGGCCATGGTCTCGTACACATTGCTCAGCGGGCTGGTAAGGACCAGCTTTTCTACATTGAGGTTCTCCTGCTTCATAAATTCCCGGAGGTCGGGGCGTACCATGGCTGTAGCGCTGGCCATAGCTCCCATAGAAAAGCCCCAGAGCACAAACTGATCCTGAGCATAATTGGTCTTCAGCATTTTAAGTACGGCTGTCACATCTTCAGAGAACTCATAACCCATAGCTGTGCTGGCCTCCTGAGACTTCCCGGAGTTGCGGTGGTCTGGAATGAATACATTGTACAGACTATCCAAACCAAATTCTTTGATTATCTGGAGGTATTTCATGGTTTTGAGCCGATTAGCGGTACGGCCATGGCTTATCACCAGTGTACGATTAATGCTGTCTTTGGTAGCAGGCACATACCAACCGTTCAATCGAATATCATCCTGTAGCGATTTGTAATCTACCTCCTGATAGTTGGGGTAGCCATAGTCTGCCGGGTTTCGCTTTGTACCTATAGCATAGTCAGATATCATAGCCGTATCCTCTGTGACTAACTCAAAGGTATATCGAGGATAGTCAGTAGCAAGTTTTACGGTTTTTGGCAGCACCAGTAAATAGAATGCTGCAATCACCACTGCTATGATGATCAGGAAGATTTTTAAAAACTTTTTCATTAGAGTCTATTTAGAAACGGAGGCCAGCAAATACAAAACGGCCATTCTGACGGCTACTCCGTTTTCCACTTGATCCAGTATAATGGCATGATCTGAGTCAGCTACATCACTGTTAATCTCAACTCCCCTGTTAATGGGGCCCGGATGCATAATAGTGATCTCCTTATTAAGCGAATCCAGCAGTGCTTTGTTCACTCCGTAGTAAAGAGAATATTCTCTTAATGAGGGAAAATACTTTATTTGTTGCCTTTCGAGCTGAATTCGCAGGATATTCGCCACATCACACCATTCGAGAGCTTTCCTCACATCGAGTTCTACTTTGACTCCCAGACTCTGAATATGCTTTGGCAAAAGTGTGATAGGTCCACAAACCATTACCTCTGCCCCAAGCTTCTGCAAGGCAAAAATATTGGAGAGCGCTACACGGGAATGGAGAATGTCTCCGATAATGGCAACTTTCTTTCCCCCGACCTCACCTAGTCTTTCACGAATTGAGTAGGTATCCAGTAAGGCCTGTGTAGGGTGCTCATGGGTACCATCTCCGGCATTGACAATGTTGGCTTCGATATGCCTCGATAGAAAGTGGGGAGCACCCGGACTGGCATGCCTCATCACGATCATGTCTACCTTCATAGACAAAATGTTGTTGACAGTATCGAGCAGGGTTTCGCCCTTTTTCACAGAGCTGTTACTGGAAGAAAAATTGATTACATCAGCTGAAAGTCTCTTTTCTGCCAGCTCAAAAGAGAGCTTGGTACGCGTAGAATTCTCGAAGAAGACATTGGCAATGGTAATGTCTCTCAGAGAAGGCACCTTCTTAATGGGCCGGTTGATAACATCCTTGAATTCATCAGCAGTCTTAAAAATAAGCTCGATATCCTCCAGAGTAAGGTTCTCAATTCCAAGCAGGTGTTTCGTACTTAACTGCTGACTCATTCTTCTGTATTAATTAACCAAATTGTGTCTTCTTCTACTCCCGCTCCCTTCCATTCAACAAGCACTCTTTGAGAGTCGATGGTATTGACTTGTTTGCCAATATAATCAGGCTTAATAGGTACATGGTGAGCATACTTTCTCTCTATCAATGCCAATAGCTCCACTTTGGCAGGTCTGCCAAAGGCGGTCATGGCGTCCAGAGATGCCCTTACCGAACGCCCCGTATAAAATACATCATCCACCAGGATTACGTCCTTCCCCTCAACCAAAAAGTCTATGCGCGTTTCGTTTGCCCTTACCGGGGAGTCCCTTCTTCTGAAATCATCTCTGAAAAATGTCGAATCCAGGTACCCCAAGTCTACCTTCACTTTGGTAAATTCTTCAAGGCGTGCTCTTATGCGTTCGGCCAGATAAATGCCTCGTGGCTGAAGCCCCAGAATAACGGTATTTTCGAAATTTTCGTGATTTTCTATCAGTTCCTGACAGAGTCGGCTAATGGTAATTGCCAGTTGTGGTTGGCCTAGTAGAAGTCTGCGTTCCATCTAGGTTACAAATATAGCAAAAGGGAATAGACATAGAACCAACAGCGGATTTTTAATCTATGCGAGATGCGACAGGTGCGTTGGTTGCCGAAACCTTATTGATGAAGAAAACCTTACGGAGTGGCTCAGATTTGTCAGAAGAGCGTACATGCTGAATACCGTACACAAGGTAATGATTGTCGTACCAACGAACAGTCCCCAAACTCTCATCTTTTTCGAGCCTTAACTCATCGGTTTCGTCCATTAACTCCAAACTGGTGGTCAGCATTTCCGATTCACCAGCCTCATCCAATATCTTCATGAACAGTTCTTTGTCATGATAGTAGATATAGGCAGCCCTTTCGCCCAGCCACTGGAAGCTTCCAAACTCATTCATACCTCCAGTGATGTTCTCATCAATCTCCATATAGTTATCCCATTGAATTTCTCCCTGCTGATTAAGTACCAGGGTGTAAGCGTGGGTAACATCACTTTCCTGAACCTGCGTTGTATTACTCTGCCATTGGTCGTAGGAGTTATAAAGGTTATTGAAATTGTTGTATGAGTTCAATCGACCATATTGGTTGAGTCTGCCAACGTTGTTGTCTTGTGTATAGGTTTTGAAAAACTCCCCGGTAAAAACCAGCTTCCCATCCTTCTCTATCAGCTCTCTCATCATAGCGCTGGCTTTGTAGCGAAGCTCTTTACCTTCCTTTTTCATGTTGAGGGCCTTTGCTTTTTGCTTATTGGCTCTTTTCTCACCCAGATAATCGAGAAACCTCGGAAGTTCACCAAAGTTGTAAAAGTTCATGGTTTGAGTGCCGGTACGGTCTACATAGTTGACATAGAGACCGCTCACAGCATAATTACTCTTATACCCGTACATGCCCACCACCACTTGTGAAATATCATTGATAGAGGAAGACACACCATTGATCAATTCATAGTCTGGCCTGGTATGTATGGTGTAGTCTCGCAGCGGATTGCCTTCGTAGTCATAGGTATTGACCACAATGGCCCTGTCCTTGTTCTCGTCCTTAATACTGGCAAGTACATTAAAGCTAATACTGTCTTTGTTGATCTTGACCTCCAGCAGGTCAGAATCGTTCTGATAAACATTTTGCAGGGTCCGCACCTTATTCTGGATAAGATCATAGGCGAAAACTACCGGCCTTTCTTCGAAATAACCTCCGATGATGGCCGTATTCTTCACTACTTCAAACTCGGTAATATTCAGCTCGGCAAGCTCTTTTGAATCGAATTCTTTGAGCTCTTTCTTTTGTGTATCTACCCGGAGCACCTTGACTGAATGCTGATGTGTATTTTGCAAAAGCAGGTAGCTGCGTTTTTCAGCATAGAAGTATCCTTTGACAAAAAAGCGGGTCGGGATATCCAATGTGTCTGACCACACCCTTTTAAGCTCAGTATCCAAATGACTTAGAAATAATGGGTATTTTTTCGAAGAGCCATCATAGTCTGCCTGCACTAATAATACTCCCTGTTCATCATTGGATATGACGAGGTAATTATCCTTTAGCCAATTATGCTTCTGCTCATAGCGCTCTCCAAATTCTACCTGTGCCTGTGCGAGACATGACAATATTATTCCGAGTAATACCAGAGCGGGCTTTTTCATCTAATTAGAGGCTAGTTCCATGATAATATCGTACTCTTCTTTTTTTACGGGTTGTACTGACAAACGGGCAATTTTGATCAAGATCATTTCTGCCAGCCGCTCGTCAGCCTTCACCTCGGCCAGGGTTACGGGTCGTTTCAATTTCTCTTTCGGTACCAGATCTACCACAACCCATCGGTCATCATCAGTGGTAGGGTCCTGGTAATATTCTCTCACACATTCCGCCACCCCGACAATCGATTTTTCATTCACACTGTGATAGAATAACGCCAAATCACCCACTTTCATATTCTTCATATGTTTGCGGGCAGCGTAGTTCCTTACCCCATCCCAGTGGTCTCTTCCGAGTTTCACAAAATCATCCCATGAGTAAGTGTTAGGTTCAGATTTGATTAACCAATAGTTCATAAAGACTGAATTTTGAGTTAGCTTTCCAGTGAAATTAGGAATGTTCCCTGATTAAAAAAAGGAGGTTCCTACCCTATTTAAGCATAATTCGCAGGCCTTGGACAACAAGACAATACTTAAACAACTGAAACTACAGGCAGCACTTATGGAGCTGCATGAGGAAAACGCATTTAAGATCAGAGGATACCAAAATGCCATCTATAATTTGGATAAGTCTGATATTTCTCTCGGAGCATTATCCCTGAAAGAGCTGGAAGGACTGGATGGAGTAGGCAAAAGCATAGCAGCGACAATCAACGAAATCAACCTGACAGGCTCCTCAGAAGCACTCTCTCAGTATCTGGACGAGACCCCCCAGGGTATTGTAGAGTTGCTGGACATTAAAGGCATTGGCCCTAAAAAGATCAAAGTACTCTGGAAAGAACTGGGCATAGAAAGCGGACATGAACTGAAAGAAGCCGCCAACTCAGGACTCGTGGCTAAATTAAAGGGATTTGGAGAAAAGACACAGACCACGCTGCTAAAGGCCCTTGAGTTTATGGAGGCCAATGCCAATAAGCTGCACTATGCTGAAGCAGAAAAACTAAGCCAGGAAATTATTGAAGTACTTGAAAAGCTGTTTCCCGGACAAAAAATATCAGAAACAGGTGAGCTGCGCAGGCAGATGGAAATAATTGATACTGTTTCACTCCTGCTCGCTTCGGCAGATTTTGATGCAGCTGAAGAGGTATTGGATGGCTCAGAAGACTTTGATCAGGACCTCAAAACATCGGGGCCTGTTACCTGGAGGGGGAGTTTCAGAGAATCGAAAGTGCCCATACTCATTAATTTCTGTGAACCAGACAGGTTTGTGGAAACGCTCTTCAGCAGTACAGGAAGCATTGCTCACCTTAGTGCCAAGGTAAGCGAGAAAGACAGTCTGAAAAACCTGGCGATTGGCGGAAGCTTTGAGAACGAAGAAGCCATATACGCAGCGGCAGGTATGGACTATGTGTTACCGGAGCTGAGAGAGGGAACTTTTGAATTGGAAGCAGCCAAAAACAAGTCGCTACCTGTTTTGGCCGAAATGAGCGACCTTAAGGGCATTCTACACAACCACTCTACCTACAGCGATGGAAAGCATACGTTAAGACAAATGGCCGAGTACTGTAAGGAATTAGGCTACGAATATCTGGGCATTTGCGATCATAGCAAATCGGCTTTTTACGCCAACGGGCTGGACGAAGACAGACTGGTAGAACAACATGCCGAAATTGATAAACTCAATGAGGAACTCGCACCATTTAAAATATTCAAGGGCATAGAGTCGGATATTTTGTATGACGGAAAACTTGACTACGATGACGATGTCTTAGCGAGCTTTGATTTTATAGTCTCCTCAGTTCATTCAGTACTTAATATGAACAGGCAGAAGGCCACCCAACGCCTGCTCACAGCCATAGAGAATCCTTATACTACCATTCTGGGCCACCCAACCGGCAGACTGCTGCTGAGAAGAGCCGGCTACCCGATTGACCATAAAGCCGTGATTGATCACTGTGCCAAACATGGTGTGATCATTGAGATCAACGCCAACCCCTGGAGGCTGGATCTCGACTGGCGATGGGTGAGATACGCTATAGATCAGGGGGTTAAACTTTCTATCAATCCAGACGCTCACGAAATGAATGGTTATCATCATATGAAATATGGTTTATTGGCTGGTAGAAAGGGGGGGCTCACAGCCAACATGACCTTTAATGCCATGGGTAAAGACGCGCTGGCAAGCTTTTTCGAAGCGCGCAAGGAGAAAGCAGCGGCCCATGCCTGAAAAAGTACTGATTATCCGCTTCTCCTCTATAGGAGACATCGTGTTGACAACCCCGGTTATCAGGGCCCTAAAAACACAGTTGGACAATTCAGAGGTACATTTTTGCACCAAAAAACAGTATGCTTCTTTGCTGGAGGCAAACCCTTACATAGACAAACTCCACTTGCTGGATGATGACCTTTCAGCCCTGGCCGACTCACTACAGCAAGAAGGCTTTGACTATGTAGTAGACCTGCACAATAACCTGAGGACCAAAAGGCTCAAAGCGAAGCTTAAAAAGCCCTCGGCAGTATTTCCCAAGCTCAATTGGGAAAAGTGGCTGATCGTCAACTTTAAGATCAACAAACTACCTAACATCCACATCGTAGACAGGTATTTTGAAGCTGCCGCAGAGTTGGGCATCAAAAAAGATACACTGGGCCTTGACTATTTTATTCCTGAAAAGGACGAGGTCGAGGATAACTGGCTACCTGATACACATCAGAAAGATTTTGTAGCCTTCGCCATTGGTGGAGCTCATGAGACTAAAAAGCTGACGCTGGACCGCATGATTGAGCTTTGCGACAAAATCAATAAGCCCATTGTATTACTTGGTGGTAAAGAGGATGTTGAAAATGGTGAAAAAATTGAAGCTTTCTTCAATGCCGAAGATGACTCTCAAGAACTGAAGGAGTCGCTGGACCAGTTAGGGAAAAAGGCCCAAATCTACAATGGCTGTGGCAAATTCAATGTAAACCAATCTGCCTCCATTGTAAAGCGGGCCTCCTATGTTTTTACTCATGACACTGGCATGATGCACATAGCTGCAGCACTGAAAAAAAACATCTTTTCTATTTGGGGTAATACCATACCTGAATTTGGCATGTACCCCTACCAGACAAAGTTCACGATACTTGAGAATAAAAAACTGAGCTGCAGGCCTTGCTCCAAAATTGGCTATGATAAGTGTCCCAAGGGGCATTTTAAATGTATGAATGATATCATTTTTGACTTCTGGCTTCCATGAACACCAAGCGTATCCACCTCAGCTCACTTGTACTTACAGCTACCTCTTTTCTATTCGAATTGGGGATTAATCAGGGTTGGGTAGAATCCGAATATCAGAATATTGTTTTCGGTATTTCACTCGGGCTAATGCTGGTGGCGCTGGGCATGAATGTAAAGGTGGTCCGCAGTATGAACACCCCTACTAAAGAAAAACAGAAAAGCCAGCTGATTATGCTGGCCGTATCTGTCTATGCATTTTTAGTATATGGGCTTGAGCTCATTTAGGTAATAGTTTACTTCTTTTTCTTCTTACCCTTTTTCTTAAGCTCACGCTTCGTCCACTCTTGTATAATTAAGGCTTCGGTATGCAAGCTCGTGTAAGCTTCTCCATCGTCCAGTTGAATATTGCCCTTGCTCTCAGTCGCAAATGAGGGTTTTATATAGACCCAGCTATATCTCGTCCCTTCATTTTTACTCTTGTCAAAGCTCAGGTAGTAAATCATCAATCGCACATGAGTGCCTGCCGTATAGTTCTCTCCACCTGCCAGGGCAATTGCATCACCAGCCTCTACCTCAGCTCCAACTTCAACCATGAAGCTGTTATTTTTAAGCACCGAGTATCGGGCCAGACTATTGTCGCGATGTCTGATCAAAATGCTATTACTGTTTTTAGAATAAGACAGGTTCCTATCTGAACTTCCTCCTCCATTTTTAATCTCCACTACCGTACCTCTCCTGGCTGCAAATACTTTATCGCCATCGTTCATTTTAAAACCAACGGCATAAAAATCAGCAGGAGCCTTCTCATCTCCATAAGTATCCTTAAGGTTTTGTAATCCCAGGGTTTTTACTGTATCCCCCGATTTGACAGGGATCAGATAGGCCACATCCTCTTTGATTTTCGGATTGGCAAAGCCTTCATAAGAAGTCCAGCGATAGTCCCAGTCTCCCTGATCAATTAAGCCATCAGGAATCAGCTTAAATAATCGCTTTTTGCCTAAACCAACATTTCCTTCGTAGGGCAGCTGACAGTCACATCGCAGGCTCATCAATTTGGTCATCGTAAGCACTATGTGGTAGTTTCTGGAGGAATTGTTCTGCGCATAGAACACCACATTGCCATTGCTGTCTCTCTCTGAAGTAATCTTAATCGGTCTTACCTGAGCAAAAGAAATTGTAGCAGAAATGAGGAGTAGAAAGAAAAATAAGTGCCTTGTTGAAAAACCCATATATGCTGGCTGTAGATAAGACAATTATAATCAATCTAAGAACATATAATGCAATATGCTCAGTGATTAAGCAAGCTAATTATCGATTCATTATATTCGCGGACCAATCAATAGATCGATGACAGAGAAAGTTCTTCTGTTAGGCTCCGGTGAACTCGGCAAAAAACTGACTTTTGCCTACCAGGAGCAAGGCCGGCAAGTGATAGCCGTAGGCCATTATGCCAATGCACCTGCCATGCAGGTAGCGGATGCTTTCGAGGTAACCGATATGACAGACGGTGCCTCTCTCGATGCTATTGTTAAAAAGCACAGCCCAGACTATATCATACCCGAAACAGAAGAGATACACAGCGAATGCCTGAAAATATACCAGCAGCAAGGTATACAGGTGGCACCCAGTGCCAAAGCCAATGAGATGGCGACCAACAGAAAAGCGATGAGGCACCTGGCTGATAAAGTACTTAAACTAAGAACTCCCAATTACCTATATGCTTCTAACCTGGATGAACTGATCTTTTGTGTCAAACGCCTGGGGCTTCCCTGTGTAGTAAAATCACTCACCTCCTCTTCGGGTAATGGGCAATCGCTCATTAAAGAAAGTACGGATATAGAAGTGGCATGGAATGCGGCTTCACGAGAAAGCCCTGAGCATAGCCGGGTAATGGTTGAGCAATACATCCCTTTCGAAAGCGAGATTACCCTGCTGACAGTAACACAGAAGGAAGGCCCAACACTTTTTTGCCCGCCAATAGGACACCGGCAGGCCCGGGGCGATTATCAGGAGAGCTGGCAACCTGATATCATCAAACCCGAGCAGCTTGATCTGGTTCAAAAAATGGCTCAAAAAATCACCTGGGCGTTAGGCGGAGCCGGATTATGGGGAGTGGAATTCTTCCTGACAAAGGACAAGGTCTATTTTTCAGAAGTCGGCCCCAGGCCTCACGATACCGGACTGGTAACCCTGGCCGGCACTCAAAACCTGAACCAGTTTCAGCTTCATGCCATGGCCACCCTGGGACTGCCCATACCCGAAATTACACTGGAAAGGGCCGGGGCCAGTGCTGTAATCCTCACTGAATCATCAGATACCGAACCCAGTTACAGCGGACTGGACAAGGCAAAAAAGGTTCCGCAAAGCGATGTATGCATCTTTGGTAAGCCCCTGACTCGCCCCTACAGGAGAATGGGTGTAGCACTGGCACATGGCGACCTGAATGAAAATATGGAGGAGATCAGAGCACGTGCAAGACAAGTAGCCAAAACAATTCAGGTAAAGTAATCCTAGGCTCAGACCGTTTATTCCTTCTACTCTCCACCCCGCTACTTCCTTACCCTCTTTTGAAAATATTCTGCTTTATTAAAATGTGAGAGGTTTCGTAGTGGCCATATTACTCTTATTGATTCTTTCGGAAAAGGCCGTTGCCCAAATTGTGCAGAAAGACATCTTGGGTACCTGGCTTCCCATTTCAGTTAAGAATTGGGCTGGTCAATACTCCTTTCCTGTTCCTGCGCTATTACTTGTTTTTGAACAGGAAGGCAAAGGCATTAGAAAAGGCATTGGATCCAATTTGGTGACTACGCCATTTTCTTATCACTTATATCCTGATAGCCTGGAATGGAAATTTGAAGAAAATACGTGGAAAACTAACCTACCTGAGTTTAAGGATGATTTGATGACAATCTGGTTTGATTCCAGCCATGTAACTGATTATATACGCATGCCCCAGATTGATTCAGGTGTTGAGATATCGGAGTTTAAAGATGCTCTCGAAAACCAAACCTGGGAACTCACTATAGGATCATTTAATGAACCAACATCCATTCTATACCAGTTTGAAGATCATGTGCTTGATAGCGGGCTTACAGATTATCGACTATGGTCTCATGATTTGGGGCTTAGATCATATCAATCTTCCATAACGCAAGCGATAAGGCAATCATGGACGGTAAGTCAACAGGGTAATACATTAATTCTGGGAATTGACAGGGAGTTTTCACTCTTCGGGTCATTCACCCTACTCTTAAAGAGTTTTTCCGATGACCGCATGGTCTTCTCCCTTTGGGATGCAAGCGGAGAACATGAAGCGGTGATGAAAAGGCTTCATAAACCAACTTCAAAGCAAAGTAAAAAGAAACTCAAATGGCTAACTCATCACAAATGGCGTTTCTACTCAGAATACATTCCTCCGCCAGAACCCGTAGATACAACTCAGGTCATGGATTTGGGTATTGTTACAGACGATTTTGAGGATTTATACCCTGATCGATTCCCTGATTACGAATATGATAGCACACTGCTCGTGAACCAGAAGGACTTAGATAATCAGTCATTGATTCTCGATTTCTCAACAAACAGAACCTATCGAATATTTCGTAACGAGAGATTACTGGACCAGGGCAGCTGGCAATACCTGTTTAGCGAAACTGTGATAGAGCTGAAAAGCACCAGAAAGGAAGATTCCGGAGATGGAATTTACCGGGGTTCAGTTCAGATAATTTCTTTGGACAAAAATGAGATGCAGCTTTATCGACATTTTCAAAGCCTTCTGAGTAACTCACATCAACAATCCTACAGCCAGCTCGAAACCTACAAACCTGACAAAAAAAGCAATTGACATGGTAAAAGGGTACTTTTCAAAGTTGGAATTAAAGAGACTATTCAGATGGGTTTGTCAATCAGGCTTTCTGCTGGCTTTAGTACTGATGGGGATTACCCAGCAAAACAAAGCACAAATTTACGAAGAGGATTTAATCGGGACCTGGTTTCCGGTGATGGAGCAATTTATTAATGATGATACCATATCACTAATCAACCCTGTGCTTCAGGTATTTGAGCCTTCAGGTCAAGGTCGTACAGAGGTATTAGGCAATAACTCGAAGCTGTACCCTTTTAATTATGTCATTCACAATAACAGTCTTCAAATCATTGCTGATAATGACACTTTTAAGACTAAGGTATTATCCCTTACACCTGAGTTGTTAATCATCGAAGTTGATTCTTTGAGAGCTGTGAGTTTTGTACCTCTACCGGAATATCACACCGGGAAGGTTCTGCCTGATTTAAAGAAGGTACTCACCAATAACTCCTGGCAGTTTGAGATAACCAGTAACCTTACCAATGAAACATATTTGATTAGCTACCACTTCACAGATTACCTGAACAATCTTTCGTACATGTTACCAGATTTTGAAAAATCAGTTTTTACTGCCTGGTCAAGTGTTCACGTCCCGCATGAAGATCAATCTCTAATATGGTCGGTGGGAGAACATAACAACACTTCTATATTGCGAATGCAATCTGTTTTCAAAGAAAGTGAAGATTTGATATTGATAGTAAAAGCGTTCAGATCCAATACTATCGAGTTTGTTACCTGGAACATGGGCGTTCAAAATACCATTGTGGCTAGAAAGGTAAAGAGGCCAACAATGAAAAATCAGGAAAAAACTTTGAGCCTGCTGACTGGAAAAAAATGGCGAATTGATAAAGAGTCCTTTCATGTGAAGAGAAACTCCAGGTCTGAAGAACCCATAGATTTCTACACTACCTCAAGCGTTTATGCCCGAGGACCTTACTCGCTTGACAGCACTTCGTTAATTTGTCGGAATGATATAGAGCAGCAATTGGTAGTTCTTCAGTTCAATCCAGATTTTACTTATAAAGTATATCGCGAACAGAGGCTCCTGGACGAGGGACGTTGGATTCTCACATTTAACGGTCAAGAAATCAGGTTGTCTAGTTCACGCGAAGAGTGGTCTGGAGATGGTGTTTACGGAGGTATAATCCGAATAGGCAAACTGCAGAAAAATAGAATAATACTTAAGAGGAGGTTCCATCACCAGCTTGACCACGACCATTCGATTGAGGAAAGCAATTGGGAAACCTACAAACCATACAGAAAACAGAAGTGAGCCACCTATTAGCGGTTCATTCTTTACTCAGTTAGCTAAGACATCATTAACCAATATGCTACTCCACCAATTCATTAATAGCCTGTTCCCACTTCTCAAAATCAAAGTGGGCCATATTAGCCGCCATCATAACCTTGATTTCTTCAAGATTGAGCTGACCAATGCTGCCTTCGTGCCCATGATCCACGCTTCGTTCAGGATCAAAGTCTCCTTTCTCAATAGCCAGACCTATTTGCTTGTAAGCGTCCCGAAATGGCACACCTTGCAAGACCAGTTTATTCGTTTCCTCAACACTGAACAGGTATTTGTATTTATCCTTCACGATCAGATCTTCGCTGATCCTGACCTTATCCAGCATAAAGTCAGCCATAAACAGGCAGTCTTTCAGGTCTTGAAGGGCCGGAAACAGCACCTCCTTGATTAGCTGCATTTCCCGGTGATAACCCACGGGAAGATTCGCTGTCATCAGGGCAATATCATTGGGCAAAGCCTGAATCCGGTTGGCCTTGCCGCGCATCAGTTCAAACACATCCGGATTCTTTTTATGGGGCATAATGCTTGAGCCTGTTGTCAGCTCATCCGGAAAGGAGATAAAGCCAAAGTCCTGGCCCATGTACTGGCACACATCCATGGCAAACTTACCCAGCGTAGCACCGATAGCCGCCATACCCATGGCCAGTGAGCGCTCTGCCTTGCCGCGACCCATCATGGCATAAACCACATTGTAGTTCAGGTCTTCGAATCCCAGTAGTTCTGTGGTAAACTTGCGATTGAGCGGAAATGAAGAGCCAAAGCCAGCCCCGGAACCCAGCGGGTTTTTATTCACTATTTTGTATGCTGCCTGCAGCATGTGCAGGTCATCCACGAGGCTTTCGGCATAGGCACCAAACCATAGACCAAAGGATGAGGGCATGGCCACCTGCATGTGTGTATAGCCGGGCATCAGCACAGTTTTGTATTGCTCACTCAGTTGGGTCAGTTGATCAAAAAGCACCTGGGTACCCTCAGCAATCTCTTTGATTTCCTGGCGCATAAAAAGCTTCAGGTCAACCAAAACCTGATCATTCCTGGAGCGACCGCTGTGGATTTTTTTACCTACATCTCCTAATCGCTCAGTCAGCATCAGTTCAACCTGCGAATGAATGTCTTCCACCCCGTCCCGCATTGAGAACTCGCCCGACACGATATCGCCATAAATAGACTTAAGCTCACGGTGGATCAGCTCCTTCTCCTCCTGCTCCAGTAAACCTATACTACAGAGCATTTCGGTATGGGCCAGAGAGCCCAACACGTCAAAAGGTGCCAGTTGGATATCAAACTCCAAATCGCGACCGACCGTATAGCGCTCTACTATATCCGATACTTTTGTTTCTTTTTCCCAGAGTTTCATCTCAATTTTTCACTGCGTTAAAAATTAGTCAATAGACAATAGTCGATAGCAGCAATGGACTATCGACTATGAACCATCGTCTCAAGCATTTTTATATACAAATTTACGCCATCCTCAATCTCCTGAAGCTTGACATATTCATCCGCTGTATGCGAGCGAGCTGAATCACCCGGCCCGAGCTTCACAGAAGCAAAGGGCATCAGCGCCTGATCTGACAAGGTAGGCGAACCATACGTTTTTCTTCCCAGAGACTTACCGGCTGCTACAATCGGATGATCCTCCCCAATTCCAGAAGGGTTAAGCCGGGTGGACCTGGGAGTCACATCACAATCCACATGCTCACGAATGACAGCCAAAGTCTCTTCATTGGTGTAGGCATCCGTAGTCCGTACATCGACTACAAAACTACATTTGTCTGGCACTACATTGTGTTGTTTTCCTGCTTCAATCACTGTAACACTCATCTTCACAGGGCCAAGACTTTCAGAAACCCGTGGAAACTCAAAAGACCTAAACCATTCAATATGTTGAATAGCATTGTAGATTGCATTTTCGCCTTCGTTACGGGCTGCATGTCCTGCTTTTCCTTGCGCTACACAGTCTAATACCATCAGCCCTTTTTCGGCAACAGCCAGATGCATTTGGGTCGGTTCGCCAACAATCGCAAAATCAATGTCAGGAAGATGAGGAAGCAGGCTTTCAATCCCCCCTTTACCTGAGATTTCTTCTTCAGCACTCGCAGCCAACACCAGATTATAGCAGAGATTTTCCTCGGCATAAAAATGAAGAAAGGTCGCTACCAAGGATACCAGACAGCCGCCTGCGTCATTACTACCCAAACCATAGAGCTTTCCATTTTCCGTAATTGCCGAAAACGGATCTTTGGTGTAGCCTGCATTCGGCTTAACCGTGTCGTGATGTGAATTGAGTAAGATGGAAGGCAAGTCGGGATCAAAGAACTTGTTCATTGCCCAGATGTTATTCCCTACCCTCTGGCAGTTTACACCTTCAATATTCAGAAATCCCTCTATAAGGCTGGCCGTTTCCCCCTCCTCTCTACTAAGAGAAGGAGTCTCGATCAGTGTTTTGAGTAGGCCTATCACTTTTTCCGTCAGCTTCATTATAAAGTAATTACAGTTCCGCTCCCTTTTCCATTCGCCAGTTTTAACACATCAGAAAAGTGCCCGATGGTAACTGTGCTGACTCCGGAACTCAGCGCATCAAATGCGTTATCCAGTTTGGGAATCATTCCCTCTTTGATAGTTCCTTTTATTTTTAATTCCTCGTAAGAAAGGGGATTTATCTGAGGGATAACGGTTTGATTCTCGAAATCACTCAACACTCCTTTCTGTTCAAAGCAATAGATTAACTCAACATCGAATATCCGTGACAAACCACTAGACAAAACACTGGCTATAGTATCAGCATTGGTATTAAGAAGACTTCCCAGGCCATCGTGAGTCAGTGGACATAACACAGGTGTCAGGCCCGCCTCCAGAAACATTGACAGTGAGTCAAAATTCACAAGATCCTCCGAGACATCCCCTACATAGCCATAGTCTATTTCTTTTACAGGTCTTCGTTTGGCAGCAATCACGTTAGCATCAGCACCAGTTAAACCTAAGGCATTAACTCCCTTAACTTGCAGTTGGGCTACAATCTTCTTATTTATCAAACCGCCATATACCATGGTAACGAGCTCCAGTGTCTGAGCATCGGTGATTCTGCGACCATCAAAATAGTTTGGTTTGATGCCAAGTTTTTCACCGAAGCCTGAAGCAATCTTACCTCCGCCATGTACCAATACTTTCGACCCCATAATTTTGGAAAAGTCGGTTAGGAAAGCATCCAGAGCGGCCTGGTCGTCAATTACTTTACCTCCGATTTTTATGATCTTTAGCTGATTCATAGTTCCAGAAGTCTTTTGAAAACGGCCTGAGCAGCATATACCCGGTTTTCCGATTGGTCGAGATGAATGGCATTCGGCCCGTCCAAAACCTCGTCCTTTATCACCAGATTTCTACGCACCGGCAGGCAGTGCATTACTTTGGCGTTATTGGTCACAGCCAAATGCTCGTTGCTTAAAGTCCAACTAGTATCCTGATTCAGAATCTTGCCATACTGCTCGTAAGAAGACCAGTTTTTTACATAAACAAAGTCTGCAGCCTTCAGGGCTTCCAATTGATCATGTATCACAGTCACATCCTGAATGAATTCCGGAGCCAAATCATATCCTTCAGGGTTAGTCACCACCAAATCAACATCTGCCTCACGCATCCACTCCACAAAAGAATTCGGAACAGCCTGTGGCAATGCCTTGACATGTGGCGCCCAGGTCAATACCACCTTGGGCCTTCTACTCTCTTTCCAGTGCTCTTTGATGGTGACTACATCTGCCAGACTTTGCAATGGATGTCGGGTGGCACTTTCCAGGCTCACCACAGGAACTCCTGCATGCTCCATAAATGCGGTGAGTAAGGTTTCAGCATAATCACTTTCACGGTCCTTTAATTCAGGAAATGTGCGTACACCTAACACATCGAAGTAGCGGCCCATTACAGCTGAGGCTTCCCTTATATGTTCCGCCTTATCTCCATCCATGGTCACACCATCTTCAAACTCCAATGCCCAACCATCTTTGCCTATATCCAGCACAATCGCCTCGGCTCCCAGGTTCTGAGCGGCCACCTGGCTGCTGAGCCTGGTCCTCAAGCTTGGGTTCAGGAAAATCAACCCTACCCTCTTGCCAGGGGCCAGTGCGTGTTGATGAGGTTTCTGTTTTAATGCCAGTGCGCTTTGCACCAGCGGGCCGGGCTCCCCGGCATCTTCCAAAGATGTAAAGTGTTTCATGGTTCAAGTTCTGTTTTTAAAGCCTCAAAAAACTGATCCAATTCCGCTTTTGTCACAGCCAGTGAGGGAAGTAATCTTAGTGTATTTTTATTGGCGGCAGAACCTGTAAAGATCTTGTGGTCGAATAATAGTTTCTTTCTTAAGTCCGCAATGGAAAAGTCAAACTCGGCCCCCAGCATGAGCCCCTGCCCTCTTACCTCCTTGACTTCGGGAATTGCGCTAAGTACATCAGCAGCATACTGCCCCATCTGGGTTGCATTCTGCATTAGCTGTTCTTCCTGCAGTACCTCCAGCACCGCCATAGAAGCCGCACATGCCAGGTGATTACCACCAAAAGTAGTACCGAGCATACCATGCCAGGACTCAATCTTTGGAGATATAAGCACACAGGCCACTGGAAAGCCATTTCCCATGCCCTTCGCCAGCGTGATTATATCCGGTCGGATTGTGGCATGCTGATGAGCAAAGAATTTACCTGTTCTGCCGGCACCAGACTGTACTTCGTCCAGGATAAATGTTACCCCATGCTCTTCGCAAAGTTCCTGAGCACGATTTAAAAATCTCGCACTTGGCGTATAGAGTCCGGCCACTCCCTGGATTCCTTCTACAATAAAGCCAGCAACATCCTCATCAATGGCTATCTCCAAAGCTTCCAGATCGTTCATGGGAATAAACTCTACCTCATGATCTGCATTAAAAGGAGCTACAATTTTAGGGTTATGCGTAGCTGCAACAGCCCCTGAGGTACGACCATGAAAGGCCTTTTCTACGGCTATGATCTTTTTTCTACCAGTATGAAAGGAAGCCAGCTTCAATGCATTTTCATTGGCCTCCGCACCCGTACTGCACAAAAAGAGTTTATAGTCATAGTAACCTGACATCTGCCCGATTTTCAGGGCCAGCTCACTTTGCAAAGAATTCTCAACCGCATTGGAATAGAAACCAATCTTCTTCAATTGCTCACCGATCCGCTGCACATAATGTGGATGGCTATGACCTATAGAAATCACCGCATGTCCTCCGTACAGGTCCAGATACTCCGTTCCTTTTTTATCCCAAAGCTTTGAGCCCAGTGCTTTCACCGGCTCAATGGGATATAATGGATATACATCAAATAAGTCCATCAGCTTGTCTTTTTTATATCTTCAATTTTGTTGAAAGAGGTCACCAAACCTTTAATCAAGGCCGAACTAAGCCCCTGATGTTCCATCTCATTCAAGCCCTCTATTGTACAGCCCTTTGGCGTGGTCACCCGATCAATTTCAGACTCCGGATGTCCTCCTCCGTTTTGCAGAAGGCTGGCTGCTCCCAGGCAGGTTTGTACTGCCATATGCTGTGCTTCGGGTGCATCAAACCCCAGCTGGATGGCTCCTTGAGTCGTAGCACGAATCAGCCTCATCCAAAACGCAATACCACTGGCGCAGACTACTGTTGCTGCCTGCATCAGTGACTCTTCAATCACCATCACATCCCCCAACGTGGCCAGTATCTCCTTAGCCAGTTCGAGCTTGGTCTCAGCCTTTCTATTACCACTGATACAGGTCATGGATTGACTGACAGCGGATGCTGTATTGGGCATGCTGCGAATCACGGCAAAATCTTGACCCAAAATGGCTTCGAAGTCAGCTATTTTCTTACCGGTAATCGTAGAGATAATCGTATGCTGACTAGCTTTCAGGCTCGATTTCAAATCCATTAGCATATCCGTCAGCTGTCCGGGTTGTACAGCAAAAATCACTACATCGGAAGCAGTAACGGCCTTATGGTTATCACTGGTAACACTTACATTGTTGTAGCCCTCAGACCAGGCTTCGAGGCTTTTCGTATTGCGCTTGGTCAGGTAGAGGGCGTCCACTCCCAGGTTCTCTGCGGCCAGAATGCCCTTGGCAATAGCCAAACCCAGATTACCCGCTCCTATAATCGATATTTTCATTTTAATTTATTTCGATAATGTATTACAGAGTGACACCGAGAAACACAGAGGTTCACAGAGATTTCTCCGTGTAACTCTCTTTCCTCTGAGCAACTCCGTGTAATAACTAATTCCTCAAAAAGCTGAACCCTTAAGCTTCAGGCCGGTTGTTTCCTCCAGTCCGAACATCAGATTCAGATTTTGTACTGCTTGCCCCGAAGCTCCTTTCAATAGATTATCTATGACCGATTGGATCATCAGATAACCATTATGTAGTGTCAGGTTGACATAGCACTTATTCGTATTCACTACCTGCTTCACATCCAGGGGTGAATCGCTTACCCAAGTAAAGGGATGTTCTTCGTAGTACTCCTTGTATACTCTGATCGCTTCTTCCAAAGGCCACTCGATATACTGATAAGCCGTGATGAGAATGCCACGTGTAAAGTTGCCTCTGTAGGGAATGAAATTAATGGGCTGCTCAAACCATGGCTGGTACTGCATCAGGCTTTGCGTTACTTCAGCAAGGTGCTGATGTTCGAATGCCTTATAGGTAGACATATTACCCTCTCGCCAGCTAAAATGCGTAGTTGAAGAAGGTTTTACTCCCGCGCCTGTAGAACCGGTAATACCCGATACATGCACTTCTTTCAGAGCCCCATTATGTGCCAATGGCAAAAGTGCCAGTTGTATGGCAGTAGCAAAACAACCCGGATTGGCTACAAAACCGGTCCCTTTGATAGTGTCTCGATTGAGCTCCGGCAGACCATATACTTTATCCCCATCTAGTCGAAAATCCTGGCTCAGGTCAATTACTTTAATCTGAGAAGGCAGCTCATTTTGCTTAAGGAACTCGGATGAAGCTCCATGTCCCATACAGAGAAAGAGCACATCGATATCGAAGTTGATTTCGCCAGAAAAATTGAGCGTTGTCTCTCCCAAAAGATCGGGGTGTGCACTGTGAACTGGCTTATCTGCTTGGCTGCGACTTTGTACAAAGGCAATTTCTACCGCAGGATGATTCAGGAGCAATCGAATAAGTTCGCCTCCTGTATAACCTGCCCCACCTATAATTCCTGCTCTAATCATGACTCTCCGTTTACCTGGTGATAAATGGCATTCTGGTTACCAAAGATCTTAGCAAAACCCTTGACATCATCTCCCGTCCAGGCATTGTTCATTTCTCCGTAATGTCCGAATTTGGCTGACATCAGATCATGATCCGATTCTATTCCGTTGACCTGAAAACGATAGGGAAGCAGGGTAATGAATACCTTTCCGGTCACATGCTTCTGTGTGTTGTCCATCATGGTTTCCATATCCCGCATGACAGGATCCATAAACTGACCTTCGTGCAGCCAGTTACCATAAAAAGAAGCTATCTGATCTTTCCAGTAAATCTGCCACTTGGTGAGTACATGCTTTTCAAGTGCCTGATGCGCCTTGATGGTGAGCATAGAAGCAGCAGCCTCAAAACCAACACGGCCTTTAATCCCTATGATGGTGTCACCCACATGGATATCACGACCGATACCAAAGGGGCCGGCAAGCTTTTCAAGGAATTGAATCGCTTCATATGACGCCCCAAACTCCTTATCATTTACGGACTTCAGCTCGCCTTCGACAAAACCCAGCTCCAGCGACTCTGGCTGCTCTTTGGTCACCTGGGTTGGGAAAGCCTCTTCCGGTAGATATCCATGAGAGCTCAATGTTTCTTTACCTCCTACTGAGGTACCCCAAAGCCCCTTGTTAATGGAGTAGGCCGCTTTGGCAAAGTCCATTTCCACACCTTTCGACTTAAGGTATTCGATTTCCTCCTCACGCGATAGCTTTAAATCGCGAATAGGCGTGATGATTTCCGCTTCTGGCAGGAATGTCTGAAAAATCATATCAAAGCGTACCTGATCGTTTCCGGCTCCCGTGCTACCATGTGCGATGTAGTCGGCATTCAGGGTTTTGGCATGCTTGGCAATGGCCATTGCCTGGCTCACACGTTCGGCACTGACAGAGAGTGGATAGGTGCTGTTCTTAAGGATATTTCCAAAAACCAGATACTTAATTACACTCTCATAATAGTTAGCCGTTTCTTCAATCGTGGTATGAGAAGTCACACCCAATTCATAGGCCCTTTTTTCAACACCAACCAACTCTTCTTTTTCAAAACCACCAGTGTTTACCAGTACGGAATGCACTTCCAGTCCTTTTTCTTCGGTGAGATATTTCACGCAGTACGAGGTATCAAGACCACCGCTATAAGCGAGTACTACTTTTTTATTTGCCATTGTTTTTGTCTTTTCTTTTAAGCAGAATGGTTTTCTTAAATTTAAGCCACCGTTCAAAAAGCTTTAAATCTTTATCGAGCTCACGCTGTTTCCATTGAGTACGCTTAGGGCTTTGATTCTTCTCCCAGGCAGGGTTATAGAGCATGGCTGTACAAATACAATTCTGACGCTTTTTGGCCGTCAGGATATCGAAATTCACACAGCTCTTGCAACCACTCCAGAATTGTTCGTCTTGGGTGAGCTCAGCGTATACCACAGGCTTATAGCCCAGCTCTGAGTTAATTTTGAGTACGGCCGCTCCGGTTGTTAATCCAAAAATTTTGGCAGCCGGATATTTTTTCCCGGACAGGTTAAAAGTGGCCTCCTTGATTTGCTTGGCGAGTCCGTGGCCCCGAAAATTCTGAGAGACAATCAGGCCTGAGTTAGCTACAAACTGTCCATGGCTCCATACCTCTATGTAGCAGAAACCAGCCCACTGGCCATCTTTGGTGGTAGCTATAATCGCTTTTCCCTCCGCCATTTTTCCAGCGACATAGTCAGGAGTGCGCTTGGCAATGCCGGTACCACGTATTTTCGCGGAATTGGCAATCTCCTCAACGATCACCTCTGCATAGTGCGTGTCTGCGGCAGTTGCCTCTTTGATAATGAATTGTGATTTCATTGTTCTCTCATGTCATTGCGAGCGTAGCGCGGCAATCTTTAAATGATTGACGAAACAACGTACAATGACGCCTTTTTAAAATTCTTGAATTAAACCAATACAGTTTTCGGGGAGTGACCACCACGTAGGCGGTCGGGATATAGTAAGGCGCTAGCGCCTGGGCCTGAATACAACAGCTACTGCAGCCACGGGACGAGGCTGTACAGAAAAGAAATATGTAGTGTTGCTACTCATTGTTCTATTGAGACGACAAAGGAAATAAAAAGTTTAGAAGGGACAAGTGCTTTTTTGAAAAAGTGCTGTGCAAAGGGTTGCAATAAATAATCAATAGCCAAAGGCCTGGTATTGAACAACCGCCTCCGGCTCACCTTTGTCCACTGCTTTTTTCAGATAAACCATGGCTTCATCTTTTTTGCCCTGTTCGAAGAGAAATTCTGAGTAATGAAACTCCAGTAAGTCAACGGGGGCTCCAACAGCCATCGCCTTTTGAAAGTGTTCTTCGGCAAGAGCTGTATCACCCAATGCCTGATGATACATGGCCGTGTTTCTATGGGCGTAGCCAGGCAAATCATTAACCTCCAGGATAATTTCAATAATCGGCTTCGCAGCATCAGGTCTGCCTCCAAGAATCATTACATAAGCCATATTGCTAAACGCATAGGCATGGCGATTCAAATCCACAGCTATCTGAAAATTTGTTAAACTACCTTCATAGTCTCCCATTCTCATATGGCAATACCCCAGGTTGTTGTAGATATCTGCCTTCAGCGGATTACTGGTCTCAAGAAAAATGGCTCTTCTGAAAATTTCTGTAGCCTGCTCCCAGTCAAAATCTTGGAAAAGCTGCGAGCCCGCTTCAAATAACTCTTCTGCTTCTGCCTCACCCTTCATTATAAGACTCACGTTGTTATGCTTGTGATATTCAATTGCAGCATCAAGCAAAGATTCCAGCTTAGTGGAAAGATCGCCCTTCCAAACCATACCCCTATCTCCAATGAGATCTACATACAAGGCCAGTGCATAGGCCATTACCTCTTCGGGCAAGTCCGCTATAAAACTCCATCTGGTCTCCCAATTGCCATCAGAGGTTCTACCAGTATTAACAAGCCCCTGATACAACAAAGGGCCGAAACCAAAATAGACACCCCCTAAGTATAGAAAGAGATCAGCGTCCTCACCTGTATCATACTCATATTGATCATATTCGAGCCTGATTTTGACAAACTCATAGATGAGGCTTGAAAGTAAGGCCTTGTCGTATTTTAAAAGGCTTTTTGCCAGAATGATATGATATTGTTCCTTTGCAACGACTAATCCGGACTGGAAGGGTTTTCCTTCTATTTCATATGGCAGGTCTTTAATATCCCTTAAATCTTCTTGAACCACATAGGTGATTTTAAGGGATTGTAAACCCAAAATGGATTTTAAATCAGCTATCAGATTGTCTACTATTTCTCCTTCTCCTCTGGTGCTTTGAGGGAAAAATTCACCGGAAAACATGACTGCTCTATCCTCAGGGTGTGGGATTCCATAAACCTGCACCAGCCAGGTGAGATTTTCAATAACCCAACCCTTGTCCGGGTCGGTAATGGGAAAGTCCGGTCGATTCTTTTTCTTTCTAAAATTGAATAAGCCCATGATTAAGTATGAACATACGAAAACTTACGGAGCTTGCTCAATTCTTGGAGAACCGTTTCCAGATGAGCGGCACCCTCTCCCCTCATATTCGTCCAAACCACTTTTTGAGTCCATGGGTCATATGTTTGGAGCTCTTGCCCACATAATTCTTAATGCCAAACCGGTATCTAAGAATCAAAAAACCAGCGATTCAGGCATAGTAGCAAAATTGGTAACGAATACATCTCTGTGACTCCAATACCTCACCAAACTGCTTGAAAAGCGAAGTCCATAAGATTCAGTGGTTATTTTCATAAATTAGATATAACCAAAACTCTAATTTTTTGATATGAAACATGAAAATCAGGCAGAGGTAAACCTCAACAGCCGAAGAAAATTCATTAAAACAGGTATTGCAGGTGCCGCTGCTGCCTCAATGCCGTTGACGATGGCTGCGCGCGAAGAGACAGCGACAACCCCAGGCAAAAGCCTTCAAACTACCCTACGAAAACGCAAAAGCGTTATGGCTCTTACCGATCAGGAAAAGGCTGACTTCACCAATGGCATTCTCCAGCTAAAGAGAACTCCTTCACCCTTCTTTAAAAACAACATGCTGAGCTACTACGACAGCCTTGTACGTATTCACCAGCTTGCCGTAATTCAATCAAGAAAGCAAGGTTATGGCGTAGGACATAAATGCCCTTCGCTACTCACTTTTCATCGAAAACTAGTATTACTCCTGGAAGACGCCCTGAGAACGGTTACTCAAAAGGACATCACGATTCCTTATTGGGATTGGACCAATCCCGATAGTGTTTCCATAGTATTTGCCGATGACTTCATGGGCTGCCAGATCGGTGACGATTCAGACAACTATGCAGTAACATCCGGCCCATTTAAAAAAGGTGACTACGAACTGAATCTCATTACTGTTCCTGATGGAGATGGTGATTATCTGAACTTCTGTCCGTTCCACTTTCTTACCCGTGGACCCGGAGATGGCAACAGTGTACTACCTGACATGATGGCGAATTTACCACTCCCAACCCAGACAGACGTGGACAATGCAATGGCCGTAAGTGTTTACGATGCCGCTCCCTTTAATCCTCTGGTAGCAAAGGAAGGTAGCTTCAGAAATTACCTGGGAGGCTGGAAAGGCCCCATGGGTGCTCCCACACTACACAATGTTGTACACTCATGGACGGGCGGATCCTGGGATAGTAGCTCTTACCGATTTTACCCGGTAAAAGTAGTGACGAAAGCGGCTACGGATACCACCCCGGAAGAGAGTATAGGCCCTGGTTGGGCCAGCTCAGCCCGATCTTATGTAGGCACCATGCAGGCCCTCCAAACTTCCGCCAATGACCCTGTTTTCTTTATCCACCACGCCAATGTAGATCGAATCTGGGCTGAGTGGCAAGCCAAGGATGGTAATAGCGGAAGAGATGGTTATGTTAAACAAGGTGCTGCAGGACTAGAGACAGGCTGGGGGCCAGACGATGACATCCCACCTTTTGCTGAACATAGTGACGTACCGGAAATGATGATAAACGGCATTAAAAACTCTTCCATGCTGGACATATCAGCACTCAACTACGAGTACGTCTGACAGCTCATTGGTAATATCATAGTAAAAATAATAACGGGGCGAGGTAGCCTGTAAACCGGCTATCTTTGTCCCCTTCTTTAAAAGCCTTTCGTTTGACAATCAATAGAGACCACCTATGTCGGTAAGTCCCATACCTCGTGATTACCCTGGAATCAATCCGTTTCTAATGGTAACCAACATTGACAAGGAAGACGAATTTTTAACCACTGTTTTTGATGCTGTAGAGTCAGAGCGTATTAAGTTGCCCGATGGTACTGTAATGCAATGGAGATTCGCATAGATTTTTTCATAATTATACTCGAAGCGGATTCAGAGTATATTGGAGATTATTCCTTTCGGGCAACAAAAGCTACTGGCTTAATCCGCAATACTGTCACAAGCATCTGTTACTTCAATGTAACTGAATGTATCAGGTAACCCGCCTACAGCCATGGCACAATAGAAGCAGTCATTATTGTTTCCCTGACCATTATTCAGCCTGATAGAAAAGATTTCCCCTGCACCATAGGCCTCATAATCGAAATGGCAGGTCAAGGAGGTTCGAAAGACGTTTTCATAAGTAGTACCTCTTCCACTGGTCCAGGTTTCTCCAAAAGACTGGGCTGACGGAGTGACAATTTGAAGCACAGCATCACCAGTGCAGTAGTACTCAACTATTTTGACTTCGATACAATCTTTCGGGGAGACATCATCACTTTCACATGCGCTAAAGATGACAAGTAATAAGACAAGAAATAGCGTATTGAGTCTTTTCATGGATTCCGATTCTTTGGGTTTCATTTACTCTGACAACAAGTGAAGGGAATTGGTTGGAAGTTCTGAGCTGAAATGATAAATCTTTTGCATTAGCTCATTCACCGTGCGAAATTCATCATCTGACATTCTTAAAAAATACCATCAACAGTCGCATAGCGAAATAACCGATAAAGGGCAAAAGGGGTGTAGTATAGGTATAATATTGCCAGATGGCTGATCGGGTATCTTCTCCATGAAAAGAAGCTGACCAGTTACCCGAAAGAAAATAGGAAACAAACAGCCATAAAAAGCCGAACACTACTCCAGCATACACAAAAGCATAGTATACCTTTCGGGGAACAGGATGTACATGGGCCTGCCGCCTGATTACCAGAAAATTGATAGGAAAAAGGGTGAACAGAAGCCCAGTGAGCAAATTACCCCAGGGCAAACCTCCACCAGGCACCATCGGCTGAACCAGAAACTTCGAAGCTGTGACCAGCAAAATCAACGCCAGGCCCTGGATGGCAATGCTGATCAAAAAGAAGACTATCTGAAATTTTCTTTTGTTCATTATGGCAGTAGTTCATCTGCAATAAAGCAAAATTTCGACCGATCATAGGCCTGACCGGAAAGGAAGCTTGATCTTATCTGACTCTGAGGCATAAAAAAACAGGAAAGAGATGAATTCTCTTTCCTGTCAACTATATTTTTAATCCAAACCCTGACAGTAAAGTCCGGGCAGAGATCAGTTTAGAAGTTCCATCTGAAAGTCGCGTTCCAGGTAGTACCGAATCCAAACCAAACTGAGTTACGCACGTCAACACCTTCCCAGGTAGTAGAAGTAGCCTCAGCGTGGATGTTTGTATTTGATTCAGCAATATAAATCGTGTTCAACAAGTTGTTTACATTCACTCTGAAAGACGCACCTTTGTTCATCAGGTCAAATCTCCAGGTAGCACCCAGATCAACTAAACCGTATGAAGGCAGCTTAAGTGCTCCCTGGTTATCAGGATCAGCAAAGCTGGCATCTTCGATTGAGTAATCAGCATAAAGACCATCAACAAATCTGTAGCTCATGTCAAAGTTGAAGTTACCAACTCTGTAATCAGCCTCAATGTAAGAAGTGAATTGAGCAGCATCTCCTACTTTCACATCTTCAGTGTACAGTGTACCTGTACCGATTGAGTTTCTGTTAGCATCGAAAAGCTCTGCGTCAAAGTCCTTGGTGTATTTCCAGTCACCGGCAGAGATCATACCTCTCAGTTTCAGTCTGTCATTTGCACGGTAAGTAGCTTCCATTTCAAGACCCATGTGACGAGAGTCAACGTCCTGAATCTGAGCAGTACCTTCATCACCCAGCTGATTTTGCAGCGTTCTTTCGAGGAATCTGTTACCCCAGGTAGTAGTGTAAGCATTTACATTCAGATCAAAATCTGTAGAAGTATATCCGTAACCCAATTCAAAAGAAGTAATAATCTCATTCTGAAGATTCAGGTTCTTAGCGTTTTGGAAGTTAGGGAATACCGCATCGAACAATGGTTGTCTTGAGATAAAACCAGTGTTGAAGAAAATGTTAGAAGCAGCATTTAAGTTGTAGTTAGCACCACCTTTAACATATCCACCTACGATGTCCACCTTTTCAGACACAGGGTAAGTTGGCTGATCGAAGTGATCAATTCTTTGGAAAGACTGATTAGAAAAACCTGCCTGCAGCACTGCTGTGAAAGAAGTTTCATCATTATACTCAACCAGACCATTGAAGCCTTGCCATCCTACTTTGCCAATGTTGTAGTAATCAATTTTCTCTCCGTTCAATCCAGTATCTCTGAATGGAGAAGCAGCTATAGTAGACTCGAGGATCTTACCGTTTGAGTTTCTGTTACCTGTAGAATAGTAACCGTCAAGTCCTAAAAGATCGTTCAATACACGATAGTGATAACCTGTATAGCTTCTCAAATCTACTCCTACAGAATAGCTCCATTTACCTTTGGTGATGTCTAAAGAAGAAATAGCACCAACCCAGTTGTGAGAGTTCATAGAAGCTCTTCTTACCAATACAGCTCTGTTTACTCCATCGTTTCTGAATCCATTAGAGCCAATATGTCTTCCGGCATGTCTTGAAATATCACCGTTGTATGGGTTTGTGGTCCCTTGGTTTACAGCAACAATATTGTCGAAATTGATGGTTCCATCAGGGTGTCTTGATGCTGCTCCGTTTCCTCTTTCATTCAGGTGCTCGGTTAAGTCTCTTCTGAAAGGATAAACGTTGATATCGTTATTACGGAAGTTGTTACCTCTTGGGCCAGTTCCTCCACCTCTACCGGCAGAACCGTAAAGTGAAGTAGCCAGTTTCATGTTGTCATTGATGTCCCAATCCCAGTTGAAAGTAGCCAATGGCTTGTTGTAGAAGTTTCTTCTGATGTTGTACTCTTCGCCATTCAAAGTACCGCCATTAGTGTTCCATCTTGGATCAACACCGCTTTCACCGAAGTTTTGGTAATCTCTGATAGAAACCCAAACACTTCTTTGGTGGTGCCACTGACCAGCACCCAGCATAGACAGGTTGAAGCTATGCTTAGATCCTTCAGGAGCATAACCGATAGCCGCAAAGTACGTCCATCCTTCTCCACTTGTATTATCTACGTATCCGTTTCCAGACCATCTGCTCAGCAAAAATGAAGCTGCCCAGCCATTATCGTTCAAACCTGTGCTTACTGCACCAGTAGTTTTTACATAACCATCGTTACCAACACCGAGTGTTACGGCACCGCCTTTTTCTCTTTCAGCAGCTTTGGTAAAGATAGATACAGTACCACCAACAGAAGGCACGGCCAATCTTGAAGCACCAAGACCACGCTGAATCTGAATACCAGAAGCTACGTCAGTTAATCCCTGCCAGTTACTCCAGTATACCCAACCATTTTCCATATCGTTTACCGGCTGACCGTTGATAAGGAATGACGTGTTTCTCTGATCAAAACCTCTCAAAGAGAGTCTTGAATCACCGTAACCACCACCATTTTTAGTAGCATAAACACCAGGAGTTTTATTCATGATTTCAGGAAATTCCTGGTTTCCTATTTTGAGAGAAATTTCTGCGGGAGAAATCGTAGAAACGGCAATAGGGGTTTCTCTTTGCTTTGCGATATCAATTACGCTTGAAGTCACAACAATTTCACCTAAGAAATCTGTAGATGGGAAAAACTGGATGGAACCCATGTCAGTATCTCCATTTACAGTTGTTTTAACTTCTTTTGATGTGTAGCCAATCGAAGTAACTTTCAGGGTAACAGCGCCAGAAAGACCAGCAATTCTGAAATCACCGTTTTGTTCGGTGACAGCACCTTTGTTAGATGCACCTACAACCACAACGGTCGCACCGAAGACACCTTCTCCGGATTCGGAATCAACAACCCTACCTTTGAGGGTACCGGAACTTTGGCCATAAGCAGTTACGCTGAACGTAACCATCATTACCGCCATAAGCACCTGTAGTAACACTTTTTTCATAGACGAAAATTTAATAGTAGATTAGATTTAGATATTTCAATTCAGATTTATTAAGCACGTGACGCACTTTATCAACAGCAAAACTAAGGGTTTGCAAGGTCATCATTTTTTAACAAACGTTAACATTTCGCTATCAATGGTAAGTTATATTAACTTAATCTTAACATACGGCATAAGATTTCTCGGAAACAGGTAAAAAAAGAAGTTCACCACTTCAGAAGGAATCAAAACCAATGATTATTTCTCGTTTTAAAAAAATGCTTAGAGATAGTTTGGCGGATAGCTATGCTCAGCATTTGCTCAATTCAATTTGGTTCTAGGTGAAGTATTTGACAAGTATATTTGTCATACCAAATAACAGAAATTAAAGTCAAAAAAGCTCGTCATTCATCGATTCCCACTGAACTTTTTTCCATTTTTTTTACGCAAACGTTCTCATTATATTCACCGTTTGGCAAACCATCGACACTTCATGATGAACAGACTCAGAAGCACAGCGCTACTACTGCTGCTTACGCTCATCGCATCCACTTCCTACTCACAGGTTGATTTATCATATTATTTACCTGACAATGTCACCTATGACCCTCAAATCCCTACGCCTAAGAGCGTTATTGGACACGAAGTAGGAGAATGGCACATTACACACGACAAGCTCGTACTCTACATGCGTGCTGTAGCCGCAGCTTCAGACCGCATCACTATAGAAGACATTGGAGTGACCCATGAAGACCGTCCTCAGGTGCTACTTACGATTACACACCCCAGTAATCAGGCAGGCATAGATAAGATCAGAGCAGATCATGTCTGGCTCACCTACCCCAATGAATCTGACAAATTCGATGTGGAAAAGATGCCTTCCGTCATTTATATGGGCTTTAGTATTCACGGTAATGAACCAAGCGGATCGAATGCCTCCATGCTGGCAGCTTACTACCTGGCAGCCGCCCAGGGGCCAGAAATAGAAACCGCTCTGAGAAATACAGTGGTACTGCTGGATCCCTCCTTTAACCCTGACGGGCTCACACGCTTCAGTAGCTGGGCCAATATGCACAAAAGTAAAAAGGTAAACCCTGACCCCAATGACAGGGAGTATAGCGAAGTATGGCCCCGTGGTCGTACCAACCACTACTGGTTCGATCTGAACCGTGACTGGCTGCCTGTTCAGCAACCTGAGTCGCGCAACAGAATCACCAAGTTTCACATGTGGAAACCCAACATTCTCACCGATCATCATGAGATGGGAACTAACTCCACCTTCTTTTTTCAGCCGGGAGTACCCTCCAGAACGCATCCGCTTACACCTAAGCTAAATCAGGAACTGACTGAGAAGGTGGGTAATTACCATGCCAGGGCCTTAGACAACTTAGGATCTTTGTACTACACCAAGGAGGGCTATGACGACTTTTACTATGGTAAAGGCTCTACTTTTCCCGACATCAATGGGGGAATCGGAATTCTCTTTGAGCAGGCCAGTTCAAGGGGACATGCTCAGGAAAGTGCCAATGGGGTGCTCAGGTTTCCGTTTACTATTCGAAACCAGTTTACTGCGGCTCTTTCCAGCTGGCAGGCTACCCTGGAAATGCGTGAGGAGCTGCTCAACTACCAGCGAGATTTTTACAAGAAAGTGCTGAAAGAGGCAGATAACGATGATGTTAAGGCCTATATTTTCAAGGCCGAAAAAGACCCGGCACGATCTTATCACCTGGCTGATATTCTTCAAAAGCAGGAAATAGACTTTTACAGACCATCGCGCAGAGTGAAAGCAGATGATGATGAATATCTGCCGGAAAACAGCTACATCATTCCACTGAAACAGAGGAATTACAAAATCGCAAAGGCCATGTTTGAAAAGCGTACCAGCTTTGAAGATAGCCTGTTCTATGACATTTCAGGCTGGACCTACCCACTGGCATTCAATATGGAGTACAGCGAATTGGGCAGTCGCGAATACAGTCGCAATCAGCTGGGAGAAAAGGTGATTGAGCCTGAGTTCCCGAAGGGAGCGGTTATAGGCGGACAGAGTGCCTATGCCTACGCTTTTGAGTGGCATGGCTACTATGCTCCGAGAGCCGCCAATCGCCTGCTAAGCAAAGGGGTAAGACTAAAGGTGGCCAATTCGAAATTTACTGCATCCAAAGCCCGTGAAGAAGAGTTTGACTACGGCACCATTCTGGTACCCGTTGCCAATCAGGAACTTTCAGAATATGAGCTATTTCTGGAGATGCAGAAAATTGCCCTGGAAGACGGCATGAATGTATATGCACTCAACACAGGTCTTACGGAAGGTGTCTCTCTTGGCAGTAACTCTTTTTCAACCCTCACCGCCCCCAAAGTAGCCGTGGTGGTAGAGTCTGGCAGCAGTGCTGATGTAGGTGAGATATGGCACCTGCTGGACACAAGAATGGATATGTACGTCACCAAACTTCCGGCAAACAGACTTACCTCAACTGTGATTGACCGGTATAACACCATCATCATGACTGGTGGGGCTAATATTGGTGAAACAGGTATCAACAACCTCAAAAGATGGGTAGGCAATGGTGGTACACTGATAGGCACTACCAGGGCTGTAAACTGGCTGGCCAACAATAAATTTTCCACACTTAAGTTTGCCTCGGGGGAGCGACCCAGCGCGGAAAATGTACCGTATGACCAACTCACTAATTTCAGGCGGGCGCAATCCATACCTGGAGGAGTGTTTATGAGTGAGCTTGACCTTACACACCCAATGGCTTACGGTTATTATAAAAAGGAACTACCGACTTTCAGGCGGGGAAACACCTTTATCGAGGCAAGTGACAACCTTTACAGCAACCCTGCCCGATATACCGAAGAGCCATTGCTTAGTGGCTATATAACGGAATCTAACCTGGAAGCATTAAAGGGTACTTCTACCGTAAGAGTGAGTGCCCTTGGAAGAGGCAAAGTTATTTCACTGGTAGACAACCCGAATTTCAGGGCCTTCTGGTATGGTACAAATAAACTAATGATGAACGCCATCTTTTTCGGACGCATTGTCAATTCTGCTGCAGCTCGCTAGGTCTGGCAAATTGTGGAAAAGTAAAAGGGGGCTTTTGCCCCTATTTTTATATCCTATTCTTCAAAAAATCGTAATTTTGAAAAATACCTTTTAACAGATGAGCGACAGGCTTTTTCTTCTTGACAAAAACTACATTCTCAAACAAGCGCAGGTCGATTTGCGCCTTGAGCTGCAGGTTTTGCTGATCGATAAGATCAGGGAAGGATACTTTGCGCTCTACAACCCACTAAGGTTACAAGACGAAACCACTGAGCTTATTGAAGGTTTTCGACCTATCCACTTCACGCTCTTTGATGAGCTGTACGATATACTCTGTGGTATCTACCGCTTTGAAATTGGTGACAATCAATTGGAGTTTCTTTTCGATGGCCGAAGCCATTATGAAAAATATCTGGTAGACTGGAAAGAGAATTTTATTCGCTACGTAGACCAGCTATGTACAAAGCAAAACTTTATCATCGCAGGTCTGGAGCTTTCGGTGTATTACGATCCTGAAAAGAGGTCAGAACTGGCACAGAACAGGATGAAGCTCTGTGTCTTCGGGCATTTCGGGTTGAAGCTTTACAAATACAAAGGCATTCAGAAGTATGATGCTAAAATGGCTTAGTGCCTGATTTCAAAAGAAGAGCATCCTTCACTCAGCACCTCTTTACTTTCTAACGCTGTTACTGAAGCCATCATAGGGCCTTTGCAGCACCATATTTCAAACTCACTCAGGGCTTTATCATTTGCCTCAGCATGTATAAATACAGAACCGTCCCGTTGGTTTTTGCACCAGCCTTTTACTCCAAGTTCAAGGGCCTTATCTTTGGTAGATGCACGAAAGAATACTCCCTGCACACGTCCTCGAACGGTGATCTCAAGTGCCCTCACGCCACTGTTTCATAATGGCCACACCTGCCGATGCTCCCAGTCTGTCGGCACCCGCAGCAACCATGGCCTGTGCATCTGCCAGGATTCTGATGCCTCCTGAGGCCTTTACCCCCACATTGGAAGGAGCATTTTGCCGCATGATTCGGATGTGTTCTACGGTAGCTCCTGCGCCTGAAAAGCCTGTGGAGGTTTTTACAAAATCGGCACCTGCAGCAGCACAAAGCTGCGTAGCGGTCACAATCTCTTCTTCAGTGAGGTATGAAGTTTCCAGAATTACCTTCATCATACAGCCTGCCTCATGGGTGCGCGAAGCACATTTGGCCAGTTCAATCTTGGTCCAGGGCAAGCCTGTTTTGAAGGAGGAAATATTCATGACTATATCGAGTTCATTGGCACCTGCCTCAATGGCCTTATCAATCTCCAGTAACTTGGTCTCAGTCATTTGATATCCCAGGGGAAACCCTATAACCGTCACCAATTGAATATCAGACTCTCCTATCTCCCTCGCTGCCTTTTTCACCCAAAAAGGAGGCACACAAACACCTACAAAACTGTGCTCCTTTGCCTCAGCTACCAATTGATCAATGTCCTTATCGACTAAAGTCGGTTTGAGATTAGTATGCTCTATGTAACGATTAATGTCCATCTACATAGTCTTGCAGATACTGATATTTGGGCATCAACTTACCGGCATCGGTAATGGTGGCTCTTTCTATGATTTGGTCAGTATCCTCACCGATCAGGTTTGGCAGAATATGATTCAAAAACTCCTTACCAAAGTCTTCTGAGGCATTTCTCGGCAGCTCACAGGGCAGGTTATCTACCGCCATCACGGTAATGTTCCCTTCATCTGAAAATGAGGCCTCCACCTTGTCATTGCTGGGATTGTAGTCGTAGACAGGGTCATCGATGGTGCTCGGCTGTTTGGTAGAAGGGATCGATCCTTCAATATCACAAGTGATATCAGCAATTACCCTGATTTTAAAGTCACTTTCCATGATCTCATGACGCGTAAAGAGGACCGGAGCCTTAGGGTCCCAGAATGCACCAGCGATCAGCAAATCTGCCTTAGCGGCATATTGATGAAAACTGGATTCGTATCCTTCAGGGTCTCCATAGAAGCTTTCTCTGTCAAACTCTGTCCCATCCGAAGGCTGGTTATAATCCCGTGTATTGAGCTGCGTATAGACTGGTCCTTCAAAATACTCTGACACAAACTCGGCTGGGCTTACTTTTCTGATTCCCATGCCATTGAGTACTTCCATCGATCCCTTGGAAACGCGTCCTCCCCCGGTAAGCGCTATCTTAATTGCCGGCAGTTTTACCTTGGCATATTCACTTTGCATATCCGCCATATCGAAGCATTCGTGGGCGGGGCGCAAATGAAAGAGGTTATACCTCCTGCCAAAGGTGAGAATGCCATTATAAGCACCCACAATACCCGCGTATCGACCAAAAGCGATCAAACGCTGACCTTCCTTGTTGGTCAGGCACTCCCAGTCGATCAGGCGAATTTGCTTCTCCAGAATAGACCTGAGCAAACCTCGGTTGTAATCTTGTTTTTTGATGGTATGAGAGAAGAAGAAATGTGTTTTACCACTCACCAACATATCAATCGGCACCTCTTTTACTCCCAGAATAATGGCACAATCAGAAACATCGTCTACCAGCTCGGCACCAGCCTTGGCATACTCTTCGTCAGGAAAACATCGGATCTCACTACGCTGACATTTGATGATCACGTTACTATAACTGGCAAGAATTTCCGCACACTGCGATGGGGTAAGCGGTACCCTGCGATCCATAGGTATTTTGCCCTCCCTGATGATTCCTATTTTGACTGACTCCATATTCATATTGTATTTGACAAAAATAGTGAATTCAGGGATTGTTCATCTATTGACCATTGACAGAAAATTAACAGCCTTATGAACATGCCTTCGTTCATGAAAGCACCATGAAAAAGTCCCTTTATGTATGTCTGATACTGTCTTGTATCACCTCAGTGGCTTTGGGTCAAAAACGCCCTTCCTGCCCCGATGATGAGGTGTTGGCTCAGCTGGACTTTTGGATTGGTGAATGGAACGTTTATAACAACCGGAACATCAAGGTAGGTACTAACAAAATCTCCCGAGTTCTTAATTCATGTGCCATTCGGGAAGAGTGGACTGACAGCCAGGGTGCTGAAGGTATCAGCCTTTTCTTCAAAAACCCCAATACAGGCAAATTGAAGCAATTGTGGATCACCGAATATGCTCACTACCCGGGGGGAACCAAGGAGAAAGAAATGGTTGAGGTAGACCCCGGTCAATCCATCCGTTTCCAGGGTAGTTATCCCAGAAAGGGCAAGCCTGTACTTGACAGAACCACACTGACCAAACTATCGGATGACAAGGTCAAACAGGTGATAGAAATTTCCCTGGACAAGGGTAAATCCTGGAGGGTGACTTTTATTGGAGTCTACAAACGAACCAATTGAACCAGGTTACAGCCCTGATCAGTGAAAGGGACTATCTACAAAACGAGCTCCCAGCGGCTTACCTTTCATCAAATTGTATTGATTTAGCAAGATTGAACCGAAACCGGTGGTACCGTAAAAGTAGCCGCTGAAAGTTGTCTGTTTACCCGCATTGGCCATAAATCCAAAACGCTCCATCGGCCAGGAAAGCCCATCCTGATCTACTGATTTTGACAGAATGTGATCCAGCGTTTCCACAGCGCTTTCCAGGTACTTTGAATCTTGGGTATAGCCATACATCTCCTGATAAAACGCTGCTACACCCGCCAGACCAAAGCGCTGATCAATGGTGAACTTATCGGAGCCAAAGCCTTCGCTGGGCTTGCCGAGGGGGTTACTCTTTAAGATGCCAGAGTAGCAGGCTTCAGCCCTCTCCAACCAGCTGACTTCACCTGTGATCTGATGAAGCTTAATAAATAATCGGGCTACACCTGCCGGACCATGTGCCCATCCAATATCATAGGCTCTCCTCCAGCCCGGATCTGGAAATCCATATGGCACCAGGTAAGCCCCCTCTCGCTTATTGGCAATTGAGTTTAGATAGTTCACCGCGTTTAATGCAGCCTCCAAAAAGCGATCCTCAGCCGTTGCCTCATAGAGGCTTGCCATAAAATATCCGATACCAGCCGGTCCGTGAGAAAAATTTGGCAGCACATATTTACTATTCTGCCCACGTTTCCAACTCCAGCGGTCACCTTCCTTAATTGCTCTGGTAATCAGTGTTTCACCGGCCTGCACGGCCATGGATTTGGCTTTATCACTTCCCAATTGCTCAGCTGTATAGAGTAGAAACAACCCGGTTCCGGAGAGCCCACCAAGTACATCATTGCCCAAATCCCAGGAAATAGTATCCTGCTTGTTGTCTGCAAAATGCTCCAGCATCTCAACAATACTCAAAGCGGCCTCTTTGTATTGCTCTTTACCTGTTCGCTTATAGAGCTCAGTCAGTGCAAAACCAGAGCCACCTACATTGCCATAGGGACTAAAAGCCCAGAATTTACCTTTCAATGAATCTGTTTTTTGCGGTAGGTTTTCCATAAGATACTCACCAGCAAGCATGGCCTTATCCAGATATACCTGTCCGTTGGTTGCTTTGAACAAATCGAGATACCAGGCTACCTTACCTGCCACACCATCAGAATAAGAAGTCGTTACCTTATCCGGTTCGTCCAAGGCATCGGACCAATACCACTTATTTTCGTCCTTCACGGCATTACTGTCGAGCCATACCTCTGCGGCCCTGGCAAAACCCAGGTAGTCCTCTGCTTCGTAGTTTTTGAACTGATGCAAAAACTGCCTGACGGGAGTCCAGTTTTCTTCTGAATCCAACAGGATACTACTTCCGTGCTTTCCCTTTCTCACCTGGTGATGCATACTCTTTTCATTCACAAGTGCCTCATTTACCGCTTTGGTCATGATATACTCGCTGGTGTCACTACCCGCTATTACCAGGGCTGGTTGGGATAGCTGAGTGGCCCAGTTATGAAGCATGGTAGTATCGGAATCGTTGTATTCTCCTGGCGAAAAGCTGATCATGCCATCAACCCTGGCAGGGTGCTCGGCAGCCAGCTTGAACTGCAGCATGGCCGAAAAACTCGAACCCCAGAGCAGCGTTTTCCCCTTAAAACCCGCATGATTTGCCCAGTCCAGAGATGCCTCCATGTCTTGCACGGAAGCCATCATCCGAGGCCAAACCTCTTCTCTTCTGAATTCATCTGTATCCTCGTAGTTGTCAACCACCTTATCAGATCCGAATCGCTGTGCTGTTTCATTGGGTATCTTCTCCCAAAAATCCTGCTTACCCCACCTCAGATCTACGGCAAGGCAGTTGAATCCAAGCCGCTGCAACACAGGAGCAATTTGTCGATACTCGCCCCTGCTTGAGGCAGATTGATGGAACAAAAGGATGATAGGGTCACTTTGATTGCCGGTACTGTACAAATCAGCGGTGACCTCAAGACCATCAGCACTGGTAAAAGAGATTTTTTTTAAATCAGAAGATTGACGACAACCACAGGCGAGTACCAGGGCCAGCAGGCATACTATTCTCAAAGACATAGAGCATTATTTTGTGGCAATAAGGAAATGGCCAGGTTTGAGACCAAGATATTATTCGCCAAACAAGCCCGATTATTCGTTAACGATTCCCCTATTCGTGAATTGGTTGCGGTAAGCCTTACCCAGTTTCAGGGTAATTCCGCATGAGAGCTCCAAGAACTCTCCCTTCTGACCATCATACTTGTTCAGTCGCGCGATGATATGCCCGGTATTAATAAAGTAAGAGCGGTGCGCCCTCTTAAAAGTATCTGAAGGTAGGTGAGTCTCCAGGTTTTTCATCGAATTTTTAATCAAATGGGCACCTGATGAGGTATGCAGTTTTTGATAGTGATCCTGCGCTTCTATCCAGTACACCTGATCAAATTCAACGGAAAAAGCCCTTCCATTTTCCTTGACTGTAAAGCTACTTAGCAGGTTTTTCGCTGTAACCCCGGGAGGCTTTTGGGAAGGATACAAGTCGCGATAGAAACTGACCAGCAAAACTATCGCCCAATAGATCAATAAATGAATATGAATAACATTGGTAAGGTACTTGGCAATAAACCTTGGGAAAATGGGAGTGCTGGACAGATCAATGGCAAACAGAAACAGGTTACAGAACAGCATATGGATTAAGGCAAGTACTATACTTAAACCCAGATGCGCTGAAAATTGCCAATACCACTTCCCCTCTCTCAGTTTGATTTTATCCGTAAGCCGGAGGATAACCGGAGTGGCAAGTGCGTAAGTGCCATAGACGATCAGATTGTAAATCAGGCTAAGTTTGACGGAATAGTCTTCCACCACTGCCGCATGCTTATAGTAATTCTGAGCTAAGACAATCAGGGCAATCAGCGTAGTCGCCAGCCCGGCAAGTGAAGTGAACTTTACCTGTCTGGAAAGCGAGAGATTCCGACTTTTCAGCTCAATACTTTTTGCCATAATCTAATATACTACTAATTGGTTTAGAGGTTTTAGTTCTTCTGTGCAAACTCCATGATAAGCTCATAAGCCCTTTCTCTGACCAAAGCAAAAGAATTGGCCATTGCCATTTCCGGACTTACATGCTCATTTACAAGAGGATGGATACTCTCAGCCTGTAGACTTGCCTGCACCCTTTCAACCTCCTCTGCTATACCACAAATCACCGAAAAAGGGACTTCCAGCTCCCTGGCCTTTTTTGAAACTCCCGCTATCACCTTTCCCTCCACGGTCTGTAAATCCATTTTGCCTTCTCCAGAGATGATAAGGTCTGCTCCTCCCAGTTTCGTATCAAAACCGGTTATCTCCATCACGGTTTCTATTCCGGATTTAAGTTCTGCCCCCAAAAAGCTCATGGCACCATAACCCAAACCACCGGCAGCTCCGGCTCCGGCTATGTTTTCGAAACCGTTGTTTAATATTTCCTTCAGCATTCCGAGGCTTTGCTCCAGGACCACTACCATTTCATCATCTGCCCCTTTTTGTCGGCCATAAACAAAACTGGCACCATCAGGTCCTAACAGCAGGTTCTGAACATCGGTAAGCACGGTAAAATCTACTCCAGCCAAAAGGCCATCCGTCTTATCCAATACATCAGATATTTCACCCAGGTTCCCGCCATTCATTCCAGAACTCCTGCCTCTCTCATCCTGAAATTGAAAGCCCAAAGCTTCGGCCATTCCTGCTCCACCATCATTAGTGGCGCTCCCCCCTATCATCAGATAGATGTGCCTGGCTCCATTGTTAATGGCATGTTTGATGAGTTCACCAGTACCATGTGTTGAGGTTTCGAACGGATTTCGCTCCTCCGGCCTCAACAGTTGCAGACCACTGGCCAGGGCCATTTCTATAAAAGCCGAAGTTTCGTTTCTCAGATAATAGCTTTTGATCTCTCGATAGAGCGGATCTCTTACTTTGAGGGGAATCCGCTTAAGGTTCAAAGCATCTTCCAGCAAATCAAGCGTACCTTCGCCACCATCAGCCAGGGGATGACTTACCACCTCAATGGACGGGTCAAAATCGCGTATCCCTTGGGCTATCGCCAGGCATACCTCATTTGCACTAAGAGTACCTTTAAATTTATCGGGAGCAATGACTACACGCATGGGCTAAAACCAGTTTGGCAGGCTTACAGAAACCCATACAATGATGGCAAAGAAAGCCAGCAGGAGATAAACACTTCGTTGATTGAAGTTGATGGGTTCTATCTCAATTCCCTTACCAGAAACCATGGCATTGGGCGCAATGGTACTGACCAGATAAGCTACTGCAAAGGTTACCACCGCTCCAATGGCATTCCACCAAAACCAGAAGATATCCGGCACAGCCAGCCACATATAAACATTGAGTCCCACACCGGCCAGCAAACCAATGTTGGCCCCAAGCCCATTGATCTTTTTCACCAGCATGGCTGCAATAAAAATGGCCAGAATAGGACCAAATGAAACTGAACCTACCTTGTTGATAGCTTCAATTACAGTATCGGCAATATCACCTACAAAAAAGGCTATCACCACACAAACCACTCCCCAAAAGAGTGCCGTCATACGTGAAAGCCCCATATATTTTTTCTCGGGTAAATCCTTTCCTCGCGCGAACAAATCCTCCACCGAGGCAGCGCTAAGTGAATTAACCGCAGAGCTCAGGGATGACATAGCAGCTGAGAATATGGCCACTATCAACAGGCCAATGACCCCATTGGGCAAATAGTCTTTGATAAAAACCGGGATCATTTTGTCAGGTTGACCGGTCGGAATCTGTGAGAAAAATCCGGCTTCGTTCATCGCGAACGTTCCTACAACCAAACCCATTACACAATAGGCAAGGGTCACGGGAAAACGGAGCAGTCCGTTTGCCACTAGGGTCTGTCGCATGGTCTTGACGCTGCTGGCAGAGAGGAGGCGCTGTACCTGGCTCTGATCTGTGCCATAATAAGAAACGTAAAGAAAGAAACCACCCACCAGCATGGGCCAAAAGCCGAAACCGTCTCCATTCACCCCTAGAGACGAGAAGTCTACTGCCGTTAGTCGCGCGGGGTCTACCTTGTCTACAAAATTGCCCCAGCCACCCAGGTAGTGCAATCCGAAACCAAAGCAGATGATGATGCCCACAAAGAGAATGATCATTTGAATCATGTCTCCGTAGACCACCGCCTTCATTCCGCCAAAGAGAGAATAGATCATGGTAACAATGCCTATGATAACGATGCTTTGCCACATGGGAATCTCCATGACACTCTCCAGAATAATGGCTACGGTATAAATCATTACTCCGGTACCAAAGGCCCGGCTGATCTGAAAAACAATGCTCAGCAATACGCGAGTACTGGCATCGAACCTTCTTTCTAAAAACTCATAAACACTGACAATGCCCGATTTATAAAAGGTAGGTACGAGCACCACCATCAAGAAAATCATGGCCAGAGGTACAGCAAACTCGTAGGTAAGCCAAACCATACCTCCCCCCTCCTTAAGCCCCACAAAAGCAGGGGCGGAAATAAAGCTCACAGCCGAAAGCTGGGTAGCAGCCGTACTCATGGCCAGTGGAAACCAGCCAAAACTCCTACCACCCAGGTAGTAGTCATTTTTATCTGCTTGATTTTTGAAAATAAAACCGAGGCACAGGAAGCCACCGATATAGAGGAAGATAATGGCGTAATCTAAGAAGTTCATTAGTCAGCAATAAGGTCAAGCACGACCGCAGCAGTCCAGGAAAAATGATCTCCTCCGTAACCATGTTCCAGCTGATCGGCCACGGCTGTCCGTGGATCGAAATATTCGTGAAAGCCTAATTTATCAACTAAATCGAGAAAATCCCATTTGACCCTTTTGGCTGTCCCCATAAAGCCATAGTCAAGCAAACCGTGATAGATCAGCCAGTTCATTTGCGGCCAGATCGGGCCTTTCCAGTACTTTTTGGGATCGAAAATCCAGTGATCTATATCAAAGCTCGGCACCACCCTGAAGCCCTCAGGCCTGTCTGCCACATCGTATAAATTATTGCGCAGCTTGCGGGCACGCTTCGCATCAGGTATTCCGGCAAACAGTGAAACATATGCTCCTATCTCTTTTAGCTTGATATGTTTATGGCTTCGCATATCAAAGGGAGCATAGGTTTCCAGCTCTTCCACCCAAAGTTTTTGGTCAAAGGCCCTGATGCTTTGCTTATTCCACTCTTTGATCTCTGCCACATCAAAACCAAAGCGTTCACCCAGGCGAATCAGGCTTTGGTTCGACTTGATCAGAACCGCATTGAAAAGGGTGTCTTGCACCAGAAAGGGTGATTCATCAGAAATACCCGTCCCCATATAGCCGTGTCTTTTGCCCAGCTCCATCAGGTACACATAACAATCGTAATCTGACTGCGAAGGGCGCTCAGAAGGGTCGGCAATCTTGTTGTCAAATCGCTCGTAAGGGGGTAAATCTCCCGGCAAGATTTTCATGCTTTTGAGAATATCATCCCAGAGAGGAGAATTATCTCTGCCCGAAGCCCAGGGGTGATAGATATAGGCCAGACCTTCTTTGTTAGGGTCGCGGTGCTGATAATAATAACGGTGCAGCTTCACCACTTTTGGAAAGAATTTCTTCGCAAAGGCCATCAGCTTGCTATTATCAGGAGCCATATCAAGCATGCGCTCCAAAATAAAACCATGCACAGGTGGTTGTGTAATGCCCGAGGTTTCTACTTGCCTCGAAGAGTAGCTGAATTTGCTCGACTGCCAGTAGTCGGGCCCTGGAAAGTAGCCTTCCCGCTTCTTGCTGTGAAACACGATGTGGGGAAGCATGCCATTATCCCATTGCCCTAAAAACAGGTTTTCCAGCTCAGAAATGGCCTGGTCTACGTCAAAGTGAGCAAAACCCATGGCCACAAAGCCTGAATCCCAGTTCCATTGATAGGGGTATAGTTTTTTACTGGGGACGGTATACCCTCCTGTAAGAACATTTCCAGACAGTATTCCTTTTGCCTCCCGGCTCAACCGTTCGACATCTACGCGCGCAATAGATTCAGCAATCATCATATCTTATAAATAACAAGAGACCGGTTTTTCCATATACCGGTCTCCTGTTAGCAAAGATAAAAAATTAGCGTTTCCGTAAAAGATGAGTTTGCAAAAGGGATTTCTGAGAGGGCCGCAACTAAAGCCGGATGGCTGGTTGATCTTCAGTGGTGCTTTACTCTCGGCAGTCATCACCTTCGCCTTCTACTTTTTCTTTCTCTATTTCGCTGAAGCCCTCCGTAAGGCACTCTCCGATATACTTTTTACCATACTCCTAATGGAGGAAAGGGACGTGAAATTCCATGGCTACAGCCTCGCACTGCTGTCTTCTGTCATAGGTCAAAGTTTTGGGCTCAGATTGATATTTCAAAACATAAAACGTCCGGCAGATGCCAAATCGCGGCTGAATCCGAGGTTAAGCCTACATATTGTTGATACTACATTATGGTACTGGCTCTATTGGTGCACGAAACTCCTGTTCGTACTCGGTATATTCTTCACTGCCATAAGCCTACAATATGACTTAAACATCCGGGAGGATATAGGATATGTATTCTTCCTTTTTTCGTTCGTATGGTTTTTAAATAACTGGTTAGGTGCCTATAGGATTCTTCGTAAAAACTATTTCAAATGGCTGTTTTGCGCATTTCTCTACCTGATCCTGAGCTCGGTGGTTTTTGGGAACGTTAGATTGATTGATCATAATACTCTGAATCAATATATCAAGAGAAGCTATCCGGAGTATAGATACGAGATGCAATTGGCAGAGAGTCGCACACAAATTGGTCTGCGAAGGTTCCGACCTAACACCAAAGTTCATCTCATTTGGAATGGAATCGAGGCAAAGGTTCTCTTCCGGAAATCTGATTTACCTCCACTTCGAATCAACGATCCTCTTGTTCATAAAAAGGTAAATCAGATTAGATCATCTTTGGCAGAAGTAGAACAAGACTATCTCAGGTTTATCATTGCGGCTGATACCAGGATTCCTACTTCCTCGATATTGGCATTTGAACATGTTCTCTCTACAAATGGGGTTGACAAGGTCCTTTATCGCACCAGCGTCAAAAACTCCAAATACCCCTGGCACTTCCCTCTATTTCAAAGAACCGGGTTTCCTAAACTGATCAGCCCTGAATGCCTGGTTGCCCAACAAACGCTCTATGATTTCAAACGAGCAGGGCATAAGGCAAATCAAATTGAATGGCCCGATGTCGGGTGTTACAGGCTGATAAGTTTTTTACAAGAAAATCGGGTTCTGGTTAAAAATGATTCCAGTGGCCTGAGGTTAAATGGCACTCCTGTTGGCGAACAGGAATTGCTTAATATACTTGCAAACCTAATCGACAAATATGAAGGAGACCTTAACGTACTTTATCAACCTCATCCGGATGTGAGCTTCGCTGAATATCTAAAAGGAAGAGACATCATTTACCAAAGCTATATCGCCAACAGGAAAAAATATGCCCTGGACAAATACGGTTTAGAATATGAGTACGCTGACCGGTATTGGGACCCCAGGTTGAGGGACCAATACAGAGATATTCGATGGACCTACCCTATTGCTATACTAGAGCTAACAGGCTGGAATCTGGAATTCTATAACTATCTAAAAGAATAGAAGATGGGTTTACACAAAGGATTTTTAAGGGAGAGTACTTTCAAACCAACCTTGGGGGAGTGGTTGATTGCCAGTGCTATTTTTTTAGTATCATCCTTTTTTATCTATCTGCTGATCATCCAGACATACCAATTCCTGCTGTTTTCCTATACCCGATACTTGTCCGCGCATTACCGCCACATCAGTGATAAAACAGAAATGTACAGTTGGTTCATCGCGAGTTTCAGTACAGTTTCAGGGCTTAACTGGGCTATGTCTTTCTTACTCAGAAACAGGTTAAATGTAAGATCATTCAAAACCAGGTTTGCACTGCGCATTGCATACCATTATTTGAATCTCAACACATGGGGGAATATGGCATGGATTACCCGTTTTCTATATCATCTGGCCATACTCCAAATCATGCTATTTGTCGATAACGTATTTGACCCTGCGATTGACTACAAATGGTTTTTAGTGCTCTTAACCATCAACATGTTTCTCAACACCTGGTTGATGGCTCACCGGTTTCTAAAAAAGAATTATTTCAAATACCTGTCTCTATCCAGTATCTGCCTCCTATTCGCATTTGGGCTCATGGCCTTGAAGTCAATCGATTTTGCACATTACAACAGACTTGTCAAAAAACGGTCGGTCTTTAGTCAAGGCGAGTTTTATTTGCCAAAGGTAAACACGCTGGTATTCGAGCCTGGAACCTATAATTCAATCCCGCTCTTTGTATATGGAGACAAGGAAGCAAGGCTTCCTCTATTACGGTCAAAAAAATGGGGCAGATACAGATTTGTAGAAGCAGATTACATCACAGATAAAATTCAACGTTCGGAAAAAAACGTGGTCCTATTGCATGTAAATCAAGAGGTTACGCTGAGGCAGCTTTGGCTGCTTGAAGATGAACTCAGGATGGACAAACAATCAGTGATTCTGCACTATAGAGCAGAGGCCCCATTTGAACCCTGGTCAAAGGATTTGTTTTCGTATCGATGGAACTCTGAGTCTCGCTTTCTTGGGCCATGCGAACTCAACGACCCAGTTAGACCAGAAGGAGCCGCTTGTCGCGGGCTCATCCTAGGTGACTCTCCAAATGTGCTTTATATTGAATACGAACAAGGTCAGGCATATATCGACCAAAGGGCCATGACCATAGAACAAATTCTTTATAGTTTGAACAATCACTTTGAGATTTACCAGGACAAATCCATCATCTTAATAGACCCGGCCCTGGACATAACTTTTGAGGCATACACACTTTTCAAAGATCAAATCAAAAGTCATATTGTGGAGATGCGCAAAAGGTATCTTTACGATCAATACCAGATGACATATGACTATCACAGTACCTATCAATCGAAGTCGGCACAACTGACAGAAGTTGAGAAAAAAATCCCAATGAACATCGTCAATCTGAATCGTGAGAATGGAAAAATGTTCAGTGATACATATTACTGAAAAACCAGGACCGTATGCCCTGGTTTTGAAATGAGTGATATGAATTGTGTTCTCTTACTCGTTATTAACACTGTATCTCAGCTCGCATACTCCTGAGCTATAAGCCGTACTGGAGGTAAGTCGAAGCTGCTGTCGATCGTAGCCATCGGCAAACAGAGACACTCCCTCACCCAGAATAATCGGCATGACAAAGACCCGTATCTCGTCAATCAGGTTGGCCTCCAGGCAAAACTGATTAACACCGGCTCCGCCAATCAGCCAGATATCTTTGCCCTCTTCCCTTTTCAGCTCCGTGATCCTTTGAGCGATATCATCACTTAAAAAAGTCACCTCCTCGTTATCTTTAAGAGAGCCATTGCGGGTAAGCACATAATTCTGCTTACCACCATAAGGAAAGGGCATATCCTGCCGTTTGATCCACTGATAAGTAGTATTGCCCATGATGGTGGTATCCACACCCGCATAGAAGTCGAAATAACCGTAGTCAGACTTGTCCGGATTAGGTAATTCTTCCAGCCATTTAACGTCATCATCAGGTCCGGCAATTTTGCCATCCAGGCTCGTAGCGATATAGAGGATCAGCTTTTTCATTTTACAGCGTAGCGCAGAATAGTTTTGAGTTTTTCTACTGCGACTTTTCTTGGGTCAGAAATATAGATTTCATGATGATAGCCATTCATCTCCAGACCATACTCTTTCATAAAAGCATAGAGCTTGTCAAGCGACTCTTTTTCCTCATCATAAGACCCAATATGCATAATCTGTACGGACCTTCCTTCATGGATTTGCTCAAACTTCAGCTGATGATTAGCCGAAAGCTTACCCTTGTTAAGTGCTACGGTCACAGCTTGTTTGAATTCCGAATCTCCCACGAAATCGGGCATCCGAAACATGATCTTCCAATGCCATTCGGCACGTGGTGTCTCATCATAGGGCAAATCTCCTGTTACCCACCAGAAAGCTTCCATCTTAGGCACCGTAAAATCCAGGTCCTGTGCCTTGCAAATAAACTTGACCCCATAGGCAACGGCATAGCATTGTTCAATGGCTGAGTTAAAAAGCGGGTCTTCAGGTGCTGACACCCCTTCAATGGTCAGGTAATGGTAAGGCTCCAGGTCTACTACCTGGGGAATCATTTTGGCCTTATAGTACTCAGGATAGGCCTTGGTCATATCCAGTTTTGACATAATCATGATATTTTGGTTTTAAAGTTTTACTTAAAAAATGTGAAGTGATCCATAAACTCTATCTTCTCGAAAGCCTCTGCCCAGGGTTTCAGCTCCATCTTCTGCACAATGGCCGAAGCAGCTCCCTGTGCCTCTTTAAGGCTGTTCCAATAGACGATGTCTACGAATGTATTGGAGTTCTTAACTGACCGAAAGGTATCATAGCCCAGCAGTCCGGGGAAGTTTCTCACCTCCCTTCGTGCCATCTCAAGCAAGAAGCCATAGCGCTCTTCTACCTCAGGTTTTACATGGTATACCACCAGCTCCATAATGGATGGTTTTGTTTCGCTCATATTTGATTGGTTATCGATTATAAAGCGAAGTAAAAGGCAGCAGGTGACAACCCTATGTCAGCAGGGTTTTGGGGGATTAAAATTTTGTGGAAAATATTTCGGGTTCTGCTATGGTCAGCCCTCGTAATGATCTCTCAGCTCAGCAACCCTTTCAATCATTATATCCTTTAATGTGAGAGGAGACAGGATTTCAAGGGAATTTCCATAGGATAGCAGCCAGCGTGAAAAGTAATCCAGTGTTGGGGTTAAAAACTTCATATGCATTCTGTCTCCCACCTTCTCTTCGCTTACAAAACCCTGGTAGTACTTCTGCTCACCCATAAAACGGGCAATCTGACCGTCAACAGATATCTCAACCTCCTCCAAATCGGTTCCTCTTACCAGATCGTCCATAAATTCTCCAAAAGGCTTTCTGGAATCGGGATCAAAATGCACTTCCAGCTTTTCCAGCTTCACTATCCTGTCCACCCTGAAATCTCTGGGAGCCTTACGCAACCTGCAATAGGCCAGCAAATGCCAGTTGTTACCATAGAATATAAGCCCGAGGGGTTCCACTTCGCGAGATGAGAAATCACCCGAATGATTGGCATAATACCGAAAGCCCAAAACGGAATGATCGATAAGCGCCTGCTGAATAGTGGCCAAAAAATTATTCGGAAAGTCTTCACTCTCCACCTTCGGGATATGTCTTACCATAATCTGAGATTCTAATTTTTCAAGTTCATCTTTTTCCTGCGACTTCAGCACAGACTTAATCTTGAGCATGGCTTCGCTGAAGTTCTTTTCTATAGAGTGATCAGATTGTCCTTCAATCAGCTTGGCACCCAGGACCAGCGCATTGGCCTCCTCTTGTGTAAACATGACGGGAGGCAGATGATAACCATCCAGCAAAAAGTAGCCGGTTCCAGCCTCGGCACCTATCGGTACCCCCCCTTCTTCCAATGCCCTTACATCTCTGTACACCGTTCTGAGACTAATATCAAAACGATCGGCTATCTCCTGGGCCTTGACTACCTTCTTGCTTTGAAGCTGAATAAGTATGGCCGTCAGGCGATCGATACGGTTCATGGAAAAGAGGATATTTTGTGGTGCCTAAGCTAAAGAATTATTGCTATCATTGCCCATGCTTATTACGCATTTGACGTTTTTTGGTCTTTGGGTTATGTACTATGCGCTGCACAGTTTTCTGGCACTCAATAGCACAAAGGCTAAGGTTCCATTCTCACCAAGGACCTATCGCCTCCTCTACAGTACTTTTGCCGGTTTGGGGCTACTCTTCGTGCTTTTCTTCGGAGCAAGCCTGGAAAGCTCTTTTATCATAGCCCCTTCAGAAACTACCACCTACCTGGGGCTCATTCTGGCGGGAACCGGTGTATTACTGGTGAAACGCGCCTTTCGCAGCTATAGCTTCAGGGGCTTTTTGGGCTTTAAAAAAGAAGATAATTCTACCCTACATACGTCAGGTTTGCAAGGGCGCATGCGCCACCCCTTGTATACCGGCACGGTTTTACTCGTGGCAGGTTACCTCATTTTCAATCCACTGCTGGTCAATCTGGTCACCTTTGCAAGCCTGATGATCTACCTCCCCATTGGCATAAAACTGGAAGAGAAAAAGCTTCTGGAACAGTTTGGTGACGACTATAGAAGTTATCAGCAACAAGTACCGGCCCTCTTCCCAAACCCCTTCAAAAAAGCCTCTGGTAAGTAGTGCGTCTTTGCTGCCCTTAAACAGTAATTTACCTGTTCTGAGTCGCCTTATTCGGGGCAAACGATCTTTTTTGAAAAAAATTAATCCACTGTAAATCAAGCAATTACAACCATTGCAAACGTTTGCTAAATTCTTTGTTATTTTTATATCATTACTTGTATAAGTACAATTTTATTACATTTGTAAAAAATTATTCTTATGCACAGTGCAATCTTAAAAACAAGAAACCTCTTGCTGGCGGGCCTCTTCCTCCTCTTCGCCTGTCAGGAACAAGAAAGTGAACCAATCCACATCGATGATGTCGTCTCAGCCCCTGCCGGTAGCAACCAGCCACTTAAAGGGATTGGAGGCGGAGTTATGATGCAGGCTTTTTATTGGGACGTACCCAGTGGTGGAAACTGGTGGGACAGTGTAAAGGTAAAGGTGAGTGACTGGAGCAATGCCGGTATCGATGCCATTTGGCTTCCCCCAGCTTCTAAGGCTCAAAACGGACCTTTTTCAATGGGCTATGATCCATTCGATTATTATGACTTTGGAGAGTTCAATCAAATGGGCTCTACTGAAACAAGATTCGGGTCGAGAACGGAGCTTGAGAGCCTGATTAACAGTGCGCACGACAATGGTCTCAGCGTTATTGCCGATATCGTAATCAACCATAACAGTGGCGGTGCTTCACAGGCCAACCCATTTACGGGTACCAATACATGGACTGATTTTCAGCCACTATCCGGTAAATTCAATCGTACCTTCTACGATTTCCATCCAAACGACTATCACTCGGCTGACCCGGGTTACTTTGGCGGTTTCCCCGACTTATGTCACCATAAAACCTATGTGCAGGACTGGCTTTGGAAAACGGATAGCTCTGTGGCCAAGTACTACAAAAACGTGATGGGTTTCGATGGCTGGAGATTCGATTATGTAAAAGGTTTTGACTCCTGGGTAGTCAATGACTGGATGAGCCATGCCGGAGGCTTTGGAGTGGGTGAGCTATGGGACAGTAATGTGAATACGCTGGAATCATGGGCCAACAGTGCCAATGTGAGTGCTTTTGACTTTGCCGCCTACTATGCCATGAACGATGCCTTTGACGGCAATGACCTGACCAAGCTCAACAATGATATGCTCTGGAAACGAAATGCTCAAAAAGCTGTCACCTTCGTAACCAACCACGACACGGACGAGATTTGGAACAAAATGCTGGCCTACGCCTACATACTCACGCATGAGGGATATCCTACCATGTTCTATCGTGACTACGAAGAGTGGCTGAACAAAGAGCGTCTCAATAACCTGATGTGGATTCATAATAACCTGGCCAGCGGCAGTACTTCCATACTGTATACAGACAATGACGAATATGTAGCCCGTAGAAACGGCTGGAATGGACCTGGCCTGGTGGTTTATATCAACAACTCCAGCAACTGGCAGGAAAGATGGATTGAAACCAACTGGTCTAATACCGTGATAAAAGATTATACAGGACATTCCAATTGGGAACCAACTACCCAATCTGGCAAATGGGTGAAAATTCAGGTTCCGCCTAACAGCTACTCCGTTTGGTCGGTCAAGTAAGATAACCTTCCTGAATGTGATGAAGCATTCTGGACTCAATAAAAAAGGCGAAGATTTCGAATCTTCGCCTTTTTTATTGTTCTTTCAACCCGGTTCAACCCTAAAAGACATCAGCTCCAAACTCATCCTTAAGCTTGCCACTATTGTTGCTTTTTCAGGCTTCGGACTGGTCTTGCTTACCATTCTGGTCAATGCCCTGTTCTCAATCAGTAACCCCACAAAGTCACTGCTGCTAGTGTCAGGATTTGCTTTAATGCTGTTAGGTACGCTTTGGAAGGTGGTTTTGGAAATGAACCAGGAAGACTAAACTACTCCTCTTCGCCCTCTTTATCTTCAGCACCTTCTTTCCAGTCTTCTATATCATCCCGGTCTCTGAGCTTTTTGTCATCAACATTCTTGTTGAGAAATTCATTGATTTTGTCAATCGGCAGTGAGCTTTGAATCTCTCCGAACGAATCAATTTTAATATCGAAACCATCCAGGTCCTTATTCACTTTCGCTTTTTGATCCTGCGGGGCTTTTCCTTTTTTCTTTGCCATATCAGCTCTTATTGATCTATTGTATCCAACGCTATCCGAATTCTTTCGGCTACCTCTGAGGGACCTAAGATAGTGATTATCTCCATCAGATCAGGTCCACCAGCTTGTCCGGTCAGTGAGACTCTCAAGGCAGGCATTACCTGACCAAGCCCTAGTTCGAGGCTCTCTAGTGTGGTGACCAGCAGTGCCTTTGCCTCCTCTGGATTGATACGATCCAGTTGTCCGATAGCTTCAGCAAATTTGGCAATGCCATTGGCAGACTGCTCATTCCATTTCTTCCGAACCGTTTTCGCATCATAGCTGGCAGGTCTCTCAAAGAAAAAGCCTCCAGCCTCTGCCATTTCCGACACGAACGTCACCCGTTCTTTCAGGGAATTTACAATGGCTTCAGCCTTATCATTGCTCAGTTCCTGCTTCAAATCAGCCGTAAAGAGGGCTGCAAGTTGCTTTACATCCTTGGCCTTAAGGTATTGCTGGTTAAACCACTTAGCCTTTTCTATATCAAACTTGGCTCCTGCCTTATTGATTCGCTCCAGCGAAAACTCGGCTACCAGTTCTTCCAAAGAGAATATCTCCTGCTCGGTACCTGGGTTCCAGCCCAAAAAGGCCAGAAAATTCAGGAAAGCATCTGCAAAATAGCCTGACTCTCTGAAACCAACAGAAGACTCTTTAGCCTTTGGATCAGTCCAGTTTAACGGGAAAATCGGAAAACCCATTTTATCCGCTGCCCGCTTACTGAGCTTACCATTACCATCAGGTTTCAGCAACAAGGGAAGGTGTGCAAAAACAGGTGCTTTCCAACCCAGACTCTCATATAACAGTACATGCAATGGCGCTGAAGGCAACCACTCTTCCCCACGAATCACATGGGTGATTTCCATCAGGTGGTCGTCCACAATATTAGCCAGGTGATAGGTAGGCATCCCGTCTGACTTCATCAATACCTTATCGTCAAGGGTACTGGTGTTGAAAACCACCCATTCCCTTACCGCATCCTTAAAGCGAACATCATCATGCTTAGGCATTTTAAACCTGATCACATAGGGCGCTCCTGAGTCCAATCTCTGCTGCACTTCCTCTGCTGACAGAGTCAGCGAGTTTTTCATCTGACTGCGGGTAATGGCATTGTAGTTAGGGTTTACCACCCGGGCTTCGCTTAGGCGTGCCTTCATTGCCTCTAACTCTTCAGAAGTATCAAAGGCATAGTAGGCGTTTCCATCCGCAATCAATTGTTCGGCATACTGCGCATAAACCGATTTTCGCTCAGACTGTCGATAGGGTCCGTAATCACCTCCCTGCACAGGGCCTTCATCCGGACTTATACCAAACCAGTTTAAAGCTTCAATGATATACTCCTCAGCCCCTTCCACAAAACGGTTCTGGTCGGTATCCTCAATCCTCAGAATAAAGGTGCCGCCATTCTTTTTGGCAAACAGGTAGTTGTATAAAGCAGTTCTTATACCACCAATATGAAGTCCACCAGTCGGGCTTGGTGCAAATCGTACTCTAACGCTCATAGCTTCTTCTTAAAACGGCTGCAAAAATAGTGAATCGACTGGCAATAAGCACGTGTTCTTAAAAGTACACGGCTATGCAGGAAATCTCCACGTTCACATCCTTAGGCAGGCGAGCCACCTCTACCGTTTCTCTGGCCGGTGGATTCTCTTTAAAGTACATACCGTAAGCTTCATTGATGGTAGCAAACTGCCCCATGTCCTTGATAAATATGGAGCACTTCACCACATCTTCAAATCCCAGACCTGCCTCAGAGAGTATGGCATCCATATTCTTCATTACCTGATGGGTTTCCTCGGTAATATTGGCATTGATCATTTCTCCGGTATCAGCATCCATAGGAATCTGGCCTGAAACATAAAGTGTATTACCCGCTTTAACAGCCTGACTGTAAGGGCCTATCGGGGCAGGTGCATCTGGTGTGAAAATGATCTCTTTAGACATAGGTCATTGTTTTAATTAAATGGATATTTTTGAAGCAAATTAAAGATTTCGGAGACATTAATGATGAAAAAAATACTTGTAATCGGAAATGATCAGAACCTCGCTGAGTTTAAGAGCAAATTCACAGCAAATCATGACTATGAGTTCTGCGAAGGATATCTCATGAAAAATGACCTTGAAGATTATGACCTGGTCTTTGACTTTCTGATTGGCGACAACCCGGAGCAATTCGAGATATATGCTGAGGTTTCGGGGCTGCCGGTATTTGTAAATGCTCCTAAAATCTCTCTTGGGGAATTAGCCTTTTACCAGGCAGAGGTGAATTGTCTCCTCTTTGGCTTTAACGGAATGCCTGACTTTCTGGATCGTCCCTTACTTGAAGTGTCCTCCCTCTCCTCTGAAAATGAAGATTTGCTCAGGCAGATTTGCGCTGAGCTTGAAACAGATCTGGAAATAGTGAATGATCGGGTAGGCATGGTGACACCACGCATTCTTTGTATGATCATCAACGAAGCTTTCTATACGCTTCAGGAAGGCACCGCAACGATAGAAGATATAGATCAGGGGATGAAACTGGGCACCAACTACCCATTCGGTCCCTTTGAATGGTGCGATCGCATAGGCCTGCAGCATGTGTATGAGCTATTGGAAGCCATCTATGAAGACACTAAAGAGGAACGATACAAAATCTGCCCGTTGCTCAAGCAAAATTACCTGAGGCTGAAATAAAAAAGAGGCCGAAGCCTCTTTTCGTGTATTTTCTTACGTCATCAGCTAATTACTCAACCGTTACAGACTTTGCCAGGTTACGTGGTTGATCTACATTACAGCCTCTCATCACCGCAATATGATACGAAAGCAATTGCTGTGGAATAACTGCAATCAGGGGCATCAGCGCATCATGTGTATGAGGCACCTCAATGACATGATCAGCCATTTTTGGAATCTCTGTATCACCCTCACTCACAATCGCGATCACCTGCCCTTTACGCGCCTTCACTTCCTGAATATTGGAAACAATCTTTTCATAAGAGCTGTCATGCGTGGCAATAAATACTACCGGCATGTTTTCATCAATTAAGGCGATAGGGCCGTGCTTCATTTCGGCAGCAGGATAACCCTCAGCATGGATATATGAAATCTCCTTGAGCTTCAACGCGCCTTCCAGAGCAACGGGGAAGTTATAACCCCGTCCTAAATAGAGGAAGTTGGTAGCATCTTTATAAATCTCAGAGATGTACTCTATCTGTGCATTCAGGTCTAATGCTTTCGCCACCTTATCCGGAATAGACTCCAGCTCAACCAACAAATTGTGATAGTCTCTTTCTGAAAGTGTTCCTTTCTTCTGGGCAATCATCAAGGCCATCATGGTCAGCACCGAAATCTGTGCAGTAAAAGCCTTTGTACTGGCTACACCTATTTCGGGGCCGGCATGTGTATAAGATCCCGCATGGGTGGCTCTGGCAATAGAAGAGCCTACTACATTGCAAACTCCAAGAATGGTTGCTCCACGTGACTTGGCCAAAGAAATGGCCGCCAGAGTATCTGCAGTTTCACCAGACTGTGAAATAGCAATCACAACATCTTTCTCGCTTACAACTGGATTTCTGTATCGGAACTCAGAAGCATACTCTACCTCTACCGGAATTCTGCAGAACTCTTCGAAGATATACTCTGCTACCAGGCCTGCATGCCAAGAGGTACCACAGGCTACTATCAGAATACGATCGGCATTCATGATCTTATTCACATAGTCATTGATACCGCCAAGTACCAGTTTACCTTCGTTGGATTTTAAGCGGCCACGCAGACAGTCGCCAATCGACTTCGGCTGCTCAAAAATTTCTTTCAACATGAAATGATCATAGCCACCTTTTTCAATGGCTTCCAATTCCATGTCAACAGTCTGTATGTAGGGCTTAAGCTCTACATCTTCAATATTTTTGATAGTAAGTGAATTGTCCTTGATGATGGCAATCTCCTGATCATCAAGGTATACTACCTCATTGGTATACTCTATAATAGGAGTAGCATCTGAGGCCAGGAAAAATTCGTCTTTCCCGATCCCAACCACCAGTGGACTACCTTTTCGAGCGGCAATCATCAGAGTCGGGTCGTCTAAAGAGATAATTGCTATGGCATAGGCACCCACAACTTTGGTAAGTGCCAGTCGTACAGCCTCAGCCAGATCAACATCCGTATTGATATAGATATCTTCGATAAAATTGATAAAGACCTCGGAGTCCGTATCACTTTGGAAAGAATAGCCCTTTTTCAAAAGATCCGTTTTCAGGGCAGCATAATTCTCAATGATACCATTATGAATCATTGCCAGCTTACCCGACTGAGATGTATGTGGATGGGCATTGACATCATTGGGCTCACCATGAGTTGCCCATCTTGTGTGTCCTATCCCTACAGTACTCGAAAGGTCCTTGTCCTTTGCAAACTCATGCAAGTCGACAACTTTTCCCTTCTTTTTGTAAATATTAAGATCTCCGTTTAGTAAAGCAACACCAGCACTGTCATAGCCCCGGTACTCTAACCTTTGCAACCCTTTTACAATAACAGGGTATGCCTCTTTTTTCCCTATGTAGCCAACTATTCCGCACATAACTTAAAATTTCTTGGATAAATATAGACTATAATCAGACGCAACTACTGAAGCTCAGAGAAAATAATCCTGAGCTTTATATCCTCCGGGTCAAAAGACACTCCGCTAAGACCGGTAGCCATATTGCTCGGATATATCATAAGTTCGTCTCTCTGAAAACGACCTGTAAAATAAGACTGGATATAAGAAGTAATGGATCCAGTATAGGTCCTGGTTTCGGCATCATATACCAAACTCACCGGGTTGGTATTCCCGATTTGGTTATCTCCATCTCTTTGAATCGCCCGGAAATTACCCTGATCCTTGATCAATGTATTTCGGTCATCCGTAATCACCAGAAACATCGATTCGGGTGGAGGAATGTTGTCATCCAACTGATCAACAGGGCCTATCGTCACTTCGGCCAAATTGATAATCCGTGGATCATCCGTTAAAAAATTCTGGAAGTCAGAGATATTGATTTTGGTAACAATCCCTGCTCCGGCTTGAACAAATCTTTTGCCTGAAGCAGGCAAGTATTCGGTTTCAAACACCTGAACACCCTCTGTAGGCGTACCCGCCCTGTCCAGATTCAAACCATAAAAACTTGGAACAGTATGGAAATTCAGTGTATGAGTCAGTGCCCTGTCAATTTCCCCTGACGAGCTAGGCTCTCTGTAGTACATAGTAATATTGGAGTTTTCAGACATTTCAATACCCAGTATGTTAGGTGATACTCCTGACCGGGCTACAAACCCTACTCCTCTGAAAAATGATTCAAATGCCTCCTGGTCTACAACCGTAGCATCTTCTGTTTTTAGTCGCTCAAACAAATCTGCTCCCCAAGCCTCATCCATGGGTAAAACATATGTTGAATCAAGCTTTGTGACCTGTAAATCACCCGCACTCAACAGTCGGGTTGAGATCACTGTGTTATCTCTGGTAATGTGTATTGTATCTGTGACGGGCCTGGCAAGAGAAAACATCTCGAGTCCCCAGTTCCTGGCCATGGCACTTGTATCGTATACGTAATTAAAAGTCAGGTTCAGCTGAACAGAATCCAAAACCGCCTCTGAGGCAATCTGAAATATGCTACCCCTGTTAAGATTCAGTCGGGAATAGCCCCTGGCTTCAAGACTGCCAAATGTGGCATTGTCATATTGCCCTACCAACAGGGCCCCCACAGAGGAAGACCTGATAGAATCGAGAAGGACTACCGAAGATGTAACACCAATATCTATGGAAGAAAATTCGACAGGCGCCACATCGTCACCATTCAGGCCGAAGGAACCATTTTCCTCACAAGAAATAAAAAGAAAGAGGCCTATCACCAAGGCCCCTAAGCTTTTATTCTTATCCAACAAGTTCATTATATAGATTGTAGTAAGAGTCTAAGAAGTTATCGTCTTTTTCTATTGTATCTACTTTTTTATCTTTTCCAATCTCGCTGAAAAGGCTGTTGAGGCCATCATTAACCTCTTCCTCTGCCCTTATCACAGCATCAGCATACTCAGCACCCGTCTTAATAAAGCCGGCAAAGTCTGCAGATTTAAGGTTTTCCAGCATGCTGTCATCGATATCCATCATTTTTACTTTGTCGAGTAAACCAGCATCAAACTGATGAGAAAAGACATTGTTATAGATGGTAAATACAGATTTCGTATTCTGGAAAATCGGATCGTTTTTATAAGTAGTTTTCAAGTACATAGGTATCAGACTTGTTACCCAGTCGTTGCAGTGAACGATGTCCGGAGCCCATCCTAATTTTTTAACTGTTTCCAGTACTCCTTTGCAGAAGAAAATGGCTCGCTCATCATTATCCGCATAGAAGTTATTTTCTTTATCGAAGAAAACGGACTTACGATGAAAATAGTCTTCGTTGTCAATAAAATAAACCTGCAGCTTCGCATTAGGAATTGACGCTACCTTGATCACCAGTGGCTTCTCCTCATCACCCACTGCTATATTGATACCCGATAACCTTACTACTTCATGTAATCTGTTTTTCCTTTCATTGATAAGACCAAACCTTGGAACAAGTATTCTTATTTCCATACCCCTTTCCTGCATGGCTTGTGGCAGTTTTCTTACGAAGTCTGCAACTTCAGAGGTTTGTAGGAACGGATTGATCTCACTCGCTACGTAAAGAATTCGAAATTTTGACATATTTAAAGGAAATTTAATGAGACGTTTGTTTGAAAAACGAGCACAAAATTACTCTATTTTCCGGACAAAACCACGATACCCCGGTAAAACCGCTTCATTTAACATGAATTAACGTCTCAACCCATCAGAAATGCGACTCTTTCATACCCAACTTGAAATAAGACAGTATATCCTGGACCAACGCTGTAAGGGACACAAAATTGGATTAATCCCCACCATGGGTGCCCTGCACGAGGGACACCTCTCTCTGGTAAGAATGTCTGTGAATGCCAGTGACCTGCCGGTTGCTTCTGTTTTTGTCAACCCTACCCAGTTCAATAATCCCGAGGATTTGGAAAAATACCCCAGAAACCTGGACAAGGATCTTGAGCTGTTAGAATCGGCAGGCTGTCAAGCAGTTTTTGCCCCCTCAACCAAAGAAATGTACCCCTTTACCCCTAGTCTCACTATTGGTTTTGGCAGCCTGGAAACCGAGCTGGAAGGACGTTTCAGAGAGGGGCACTTTAAGGGAGTTGGACTGGTGGTCTCCAAGCTCTTTAACATTGTGCAGCCAGACAATGCCTATTTCGGACAAAAGGATCTGCAGCAATATTTCATTATCGAAAGACTGGTTCAGCAACTCTCCTTCCCCATCAAACTAAAAATGGCTCCCATCATGCGGGAACCTCACGGACTGGCCATGTCATCCAGAAATGAACGACTTTCTGAGAAAGACAGAGCTGAAGCCGGGCTTATATATCAGTCGCTGCAAATGGCTCGCGAGGAACTTCTCCGGTCCGGGCATGAAATCAGTGAAGTAAAGCAAAAAGTGGCTGAACTATTCAAAACTTCAGATCGTTTATCACTAGAGTATTTTGAGGTGATCAGCACAGATGACTTCAAACCACTCAATGAAATCAAAAACAAAGCGACTACAGCACTCTGTATAGCTACCGAAATTGGTCAGGTGAGATTGATAGACAACTTACTTTTAATTTCGTAGTTTTGCGGTCGCTTTTTTGAGGAGAGGGCCATGCAAATAGAAGTATTTAAATCCAAAATCCATCGTATTCGTGTCACCCAGGCAGAGTTGCACTATGTAGGCAGCATTACGCTTGACGAAGACGTAATGGAAGCAGCCAATATCATTGAAAATGAAAAGGTGCAAGTCGTAAACGTGAACAACGGGGAACGGTTTGAAACCTACGTGATCAAAGGTGAACGAGGTACCGGCACTGTCTGCCTGAACGGGCCGGCTGCCAGAAAGGTACAGGTAGGTGATATCATCATCATTGTTTCTTATGGGATCATGGATTTCGAAGAAGCCAAATCGCACACACCTGTCATCATTTTTCCGGATGATAACAACCGGGTAGCATAACCATAGCCTTTGAAGATCAGCTATAAAGATATTCTCAAACTTATCGTGTCCATCGGGCTCACGGTTTGGGTGGTGATGGCCACTACTAAAACCATAAGTTTCGAAGATATCCTGGAAGGTCTGCGTACTGTTGAGTATGGCTGGGTTATTCTGAGCATCGCCATCTCCATTCTCAGCCATTGGCTAAGAGCCTATCGCTGGACCTTATTGCTAAATACTCAGGGACACCAACCCAGCGTTTTCACCGCGTACCTTTCGCTAATGACAGGCTATCTGGCCAATATGGCCATTCCCAGGATGGGCGAGGTAGCCCGTTGCACTGTTCTCAGCAGAGAAGAAAAGATACCCGTTTCATTTTCTTTCGGTACGGTAGTTACAGACAGATTGCTGGACCTTTTAATGCTTGGACTGTTGACTGTTTTCCTGCTTTTTATGGAATTTGATCTGCTGGAGAGTTTTTTCAGCAATTTTGTCAGCGAAAAAGCACCTATTCTGCTGGACTTATGGCCATACCTGCTCCTGGCGGCAGTCCTTGGTCTGACCACTGTGATCTATCTGTTGCGAAAGGCCAAAGACACTGAGGATGAAAATTCCTTTCTCTTCAAGGTCGGCAAATTCACCTCAGATATGATTTCCGGTATCAGCGCTATCAGGCGGGTGAAGAAACAAGGACTATTTTGGCTGTCAACCCTGGCCATCTGGGGAGCCTATTACCTGATGCTTTATGTGATTTCCTTCGGATTCGGACCAACTGACGATTTGTCACTTATGGCCGGAGTGGCAGTGTTGGTCATGGGCAGTTTAGGCATGGCAGCACCTGTAACAAGCGGAATCGGGGCATATCAGGCACTGGTAGCCAGCATACTCGTACTTTATGGCATAGAGCATGGTGATGGATTAGTTTTTGCAGTCGTATCACACGGATCGCAGATGTTCTCGGTAATCATTATTGGGTTTCTGAGTCTGTTGATTCTTAACTTTAGAAAAAGGAAGAAGAACCGTGTCACAGAGCAGTCAGAAAATAGTCAGCCAGCAAGCGCTTAAAGCCCGTATTGAGGACTGGCAGTCTCAGGGCCAGAAAGTCGTTTTTTCCAACGGTTGTTTTGATATAGTCCACCTCGGACATATTGACTATCTTGAAAAGGCAAGATCACTGGGCGACAGGCTCGTAATAGGGCTTAACTCTGACCAATCAGTAAGACAACTGAAAGGTGAAAGCCGACCGATTAATGATTCACATGCAAGATCGAGAATGCTAGCCGCATTCGGTTTTGTGGATGGGGTAACCATTTTTGAAGAAGAAACCCCAAAAGAGTTGATCGCGTATCTTCTGCCTGATATTCTTGTGAAAGGAAGCGACTATACTGTAGAAAACATAGTCGGTGCAGACACCGTTGTAGCTAACGGTGGTGAAGTGAAAACCATCGATTTGGTCGAAGGGTTTTCAACGAGTAAATTAATTGAGAAAATAAAGAAATAGACAATGTTCTGGATGATACTTATAGGGAGTGTGCTGCTCAGCTGGATAGCAAGCTCCAACATAAAACGAAAGTTCAAAAAATACTCACAGGTAGGCCTGAGCATGGGCCTGAGCGGCAGAGAAGTGGCAGAGCTAATGCTGCGTGACCACGGCCTGCATGATGTAAAAGTGGTCTCCGTAAGAGGAAGACTCACCGATCACTATAACCCTGCGGATAAAACGGTCAACCTGAGTCCTGAAATCTATGAGGGCAGATCCGTAATGGCTACTGCAGTAGCAGCTCACGAATGTGGCCATGCGGTACAACACGCTAAAGCCTACAAGCCTCTGGAAATGAGATCGGCCATGGTGCCTATTCAAAACGCCAGTGGGCAGATTATTAACTTCATGTTTATGGCCATGCTCATTGGTTCATTTTTCCTGAACCTCTTTATGTTCGAGCAGGCACTGCCCATCATCATCGGCTGTTACGCTGTATTTACAGCTTTTGCCTTCATCACACTTCCTGTGGAGTATGATGCCACCAAACGCGCTCTGGCCTGGATTGACGAAAGGAACATAGTGACTGGCCAGGAACATGAAATGGCCACAGACGCATTGAACGCAGCTGCCAAAACCTACCTGGTTGCAGCTCTCGGTTCCCTGGCTATGTTGCTTTACTATGTAACCCTTTTCCTCGGCAACGACTGACAGAGACAATACTTCAGGGATGCCTTATTGCATCCCGATCAAAAAATCATCGCAAAACTGAAACCTTTGCGATGATTTTTTATTTCTACCTATGAATCAGGTCTTTTAAACCTTGTGGGGGCACTGGTAAAATGTACTGTTTTTAGTACATTTGCCTAACAAACGTTAGTTAAAAAACGAAGTATGAATTTTGAGTTAACTGAGGAGCATTTGGCGGTACAACAAGCGGCCAGAGAGTTTGCACAAACGGAACTTCTTCCGGGAGTCATTGAAAGAGATAACAAGCAGGAATTTCCGGCTGATCAGATTCGCCAAATGGGTGAACTTGGTTTTATGGGAATGATGGTAGACCCTAAGTATGGCGGGGGTGGTATGGACACCATTTCCTACGTACTGGCCATGGAAGAAATCTCCAAAATTGATGCTTCATGTAGCGTTTGTATGTCCGTAAACAACAGTCTTGTTTGCTGGGGTATTGAAAAATTCGGTAGCGAGGAGCAGAAACAAAAGTACCTCAAACCACTGGCATCAGGTCAGAAAATCGGAGCCTTTTGCCTGTCAGAACCAGAGGCTGGATCGGATGCTACCTCTCAACAGACCACAGCGGAAGACAAAGGAGATTACTATCTCCTCAATGGCACTAAAAACTGGATCACCAATGGCAATTCAGCTTCTGTCTACCTTGTAATTGCCCAGACCGATCGTGAAAAAGGACATCGCGGTATTAACTGCCTGATTGTGGAGAAAGACATGGACGGGTTTATAGTGGGTAAAAAAGAAGACAAGCTTGGTATCAGGGGTTCTGACACCCATTCGCTGATGTTTCAGGATGTGAAAGTACCGAAGGAGAATCGTATTGGCGATGAAGGTTTTGGGTTCAAGTTTGCCATGTCTACCCTGAATGGAGGCCGTATTGGCATTGCCTCACAGGCCCTGGGTATTGCCGCTGGTGCTTATGAGCTGGCCCTTGCGTATTCTAAAGAGCGTAAAGCTTTTGGCAAACCTATCTCTCAGCACCAGGCCATTCAATTTAAGCTGGCAGATATGGCCACCGAAATTGATGCTGCCAGACTACTTTGCCTGCAGGCAGCTTCTCTTAAAGATCAGAAAAAGGATTTTGGCAAGGCCAGTGCTATGGCAAAACTATATGCCTCTAAAGTAGCTATGGATGTAACCGTAGAGGCTGTTCAGGTACACGGTGGATATGGTTATGTGAAAGAATACCATGTTGAGCGCCTGATGAGGGATGCAAAAATTACCCAGATTTATGAAGGAACTTCTGAGATTCAGAAAATAGTTATATCCAGAGAGCTACTCAAATAACCAAATTATACTATCGAAATGGCCATTGGAATAAAAATTATTCCTAATGGCCATTTTTTTTTGAAAAGGTATAAGGGAATATTACTTTTGTACAGTTATGTGTGTTATACTTTTTTGAATTAACTATTTAAATCTTATGGAAGATTACAACAAGATCATTGAGTCGCTGGGTGTTAGGTTTATCAAAAGCCGAAACATGAAAGTGGCTCGTCCTGTTACGATTGACAATTACTACGATGTTGAAAACACCGTTATAATCGTCAATAACGGGGATATTTACTACGGTGAGGATAAAGACAAGATCTCTGAAGGAGATATGCTTTTCATCCCTGGTGGTAAGTCTGTCTCGATTTCTTACGGCTCCCTGACGGCTCCTGTCGTATCAAATGACGAGTTCCTCTCGAATAAAAAGAAATATTTGCAAAATGCAACTGACGCTGAAATCAATGACTATGACATTGATGGATTCAGTCAGGTGATGTTCGAAGCGAAGGTTTTTGACTCTGTGAATTTCTTTTCGTCTTTGAATATTACTCCTTTTGCTATAAAAAATAGTACTGTGCTCGCTGACCTGATCAGGGTCATTATTGACGAAACCAATTCTACCAAACCCGGTAAGAACAGGATTATCAAAGTGAATACCGAGTACCTCGTAGTTGAAGTTATTCGCTACATCCTCGACAACAGATTGTTTGTGGAGCAGCTGGTGACTAACAGTACTTACTTCAAGGATCCAAGGCTTATTGACATCTTTGCTTATATCAAAAACAACCTGGGCGGTGATCTTTCAAACAAGGTGCTTGCCAGTGTGGCCAATGTATCTGAAGATTACGTAGGACAGTACTTCAAAATGCTGACAGGTATCAACCCTCAGGATTATATTGAGTACCAGCGTATGGAAGCAGCGGTTGATTTACTAAGAACCACTAAGAAGAGCATTCGCGATATCGGCCGCGAGGTTGGATACAAGGATACTGCTTATTTCTGCCGTAGGTTCAAGATGATGTTTGGTATTCCTGCAGGTAAAATGAGAAGAAGAGAGAGTTTAATTAACGTTTAACTCCTCATTATAAAACTGAATCACTTCAGAAACCTCGGTCAAAAAGCCGGGGTTTTTTTGTACCCCATTACCAAGAACAACGATATCAGCCCCGGCATCCAGGGCAGTTTTCACCTTATAGGCAGAGTTAAGACCTCCTCCTATAATAAGGGGCCCGTCAATATTCTTTCTTACCTGACGTATCATTTTAGCAGGCACAGGCTCCTGTGCTCCACTGCCGGCATCCATATAAATACATTGTAAACCCAGCATTTCACCGGCTATTGCCGTACTGACTGCCAGACTTGGCTTGTCATTGGGGATTGGCTGAGTATTACTCATGTAACTGACACTGGTGGGGCGCCCTGAATGAATAAGCATATACCCCGTAGGAATGACTTCAAGCCTGCTTCGCTTTAATACGGGAGCAGCTACCACGTGCTGCCCTATTAATAGTTCAGGATTTCGCCCTGAGATCAAAGAAAGAAAGAGTATAGCATCAGCCGATGGACTGATTTGCATGGCACTGCCCGGGAAGAGTATGCAAGGAATTTCCGTGTAACTTTTAATGAACTCCACAACAGAGGAAGTCTCACCGGAGGTAAGCAAGCTTCCTCCCACGAAAAAGTAGTCAGCCTTGTTTTCGATGCCGGCATTCAGCACCTGTACCAGCCCACCCTCATCTACATCATCCGGGTCGATCAATACTGCTATTGACTTGCGCTTTAGTTCAGCACCTGCTCTGAATTGATCAAGAATTTTCTTTGTCATCTTTGGAATCCAGTTCACTTAAAAAAGTAGCCAGTTGCTGTGCAGCCAGCCCCAGCAAAAAAATCACGGCTTGTTCTTTGGCAGTCGACAGCAGCAGGTTGTCTTTGGCAGGTTTCTTGACAACCTCTTCCTGAACATTGCCTTTATCTTTACTCTTTTTCTTCTTTTTCCTTTTTGCGGTCAATGCATCTACGAGGAGGTATGTAGCCAGTAGACTCCCACCAATCAACAATGCTGATTTCCCTACTTTCTGAACATCTCCTTTCATATTGTTCAGCTGATCCTGAAGGGCCCCTTTCAAGTCGTTATTCTGTTTTTGTAATTCTTCTCTTTTCGACATCGATTAGCTGTTTTCCACTTCTTCCTCAACCTCCTGCTCTGCTTCCGCTATTTCTTTCCGTATCCTGAAGGCAATCTTTTCCTTCAACGATAAAACTATAAAAAGCCCGATAGCAAAAAAAGCCGCTACGATCAGATATCCCCAAAAGTGGCTTTCCAGGGCATTATTAAGTATTGCCGCAACACCAAGAAACAGAAAGAGTACTACAAAAAAGGCAAACAAACTGAGTAAGCATACCAGCACGAGCTTGGTAATAGCGACCGTCAAGCCCTCCTTCATGTCAATTTTCAGGAGTTCTATCCTCGTTTCAATATACCCGGTAAGGGTATTGATAAGTTTGTCCAGGTCAAAGAGTTTCAAGTGGCTTATAAATCAGTCGGTAAAGATAATCAGATAATGGTTATCTGATAGATTCCAATTTCACTGATTTCAGCAGATGCTCATCATGATCGTAATATTCAGCAGAAATCAATAACTTTTTCTCACTGTCAATCAGAAGATAGGCTTTGTGACATTCGCCCGAAGATGAGCTATAGGTTTTTTCCAGGGAGATTAACTCGCTCAGTTTTACAGCATCATGATCATAAGTTTCACTATGGCTTAGCATACGCAACTTATAAGCCCCGTAGCTGTCAACTCCTTCTAAATCGGAATTATAATTGGTTCGCCCTTCAATATCTACGAAAAGCTGATCAGCATCAGCCACTACAAAGCTCGTATCCGGTAAAGCCAACTCCTGTTCCTCAGAGCCGCTTGACACTCCATTGTAAATAAGGAATTGTGCAAAACTCTTAACATTGTCTTTGTTGACAATGATCATTTGTCTGGCCTCAACCTCTTCCCGATTCATCACCGAAAATTCATACTGGGCTGTTTCTACAGAGTCGCGATTGAGATAAATGAGGGTAAAAGGCAGAAGGAAGAATGTAAATATCATGTATGAAAACCCTATCACCCTGGATTCAAGGGTCATGGCACCAAAACGATAGGCAATTTGCACCGGGATCCTCCGGATTACCGGAAAAGGGAGAAATATCAATACTCCAATGAGATTGATCAGCACATGTACCAGGGCAATACTCAGAGCCGCTTCGGTCCTGTTAAAGGCCGCCAGCAGAGCGGTGATGGTTGTACCCAGATTAGCCCCCATAATAAAAGGAAATGCATTTTTCAGAGAAACCCGGCCGGAAGCAACCAATGGCACCATTAGTGAGGTAGTAATGGAGCTGGACTGAACCCCTGACGTGAGCAGCGTACCCCAGCCAAAGGACTTATAGGGGTTTCTGAAGACATAGCGTCTCAGCTTATCTTTTGATTCACCAATCAGCCTAGCATAGATCACTTTTGAAAGCAACTTAATAGAGGCAAAGAGCAAAACCAGAGATAATAGAATGGTAATAAAACTCTCGGGCAGGACCTCAATCACCCACTGACTGATATTGGAAAAACTATAGTCTCCGATACTTAATGGAGTGCCGCCACTCAGACCCATTCCTCCCAAAAAATCAGTCATGGATACAGCCAGATAAGAAAGTGTACCATAGTAATACTCAAGCGGAAATAACAGCAGCACCACTATGATGTTGAAAAAATCATGCATGGACCCTGCAGAAAGAGCCTTCCGGAATTCATTTCGCTTAGTAACAAATCCCAGCGAAACCAGCGTACTGGTAAGGGTGGTACCAATGTTCGCCCCCATGACCACAGGGATAGCATTGGGCAGAGAAATATAACCCGAGGCTACCACCGCCACAATCATGGTGGTGACGGTCGAGCTGCTTTGGATCAAGGCCGTTGTCAGTAGTCCTATAAAAAGCCCAATGAATGGATTAGAAGTGGCCAGCAGTATTGACTGAGCCGTATCTCCCCCAAGCATGGTCAGAGAACCAGCTACCATATCAATTGAGAATAGAAACAGTATGATAGCCAGCACAAACCACAGCAAAGACCCCGACCATTTCCCGGGTCCTGTGGATATCACGCTATTGCTGGCCATGTTCATCATATGGGCTATTCTGCAGGCTTTTAAATCAAGTCGCAAAATTAGCAGATTAAGGGCTCCTGACTTAAGAGAACATGTAAAGCTATTGTTAACAAATAGATATCTTTAAAAATTTCTTATGTTTTTATTTCCTTGAAAATCAGACAGATACAAAACACAATGTCATATTCACGCGACATGCAGTTTTAAGGCGAAAACGATTGAAGTATGTTATTAGAAAAAGAATTATACTTTTGTAGTACTACGTAAAATTGAACATCACTGATTCAGGAATCAACACCTCCCTACTCCCCTTATATACAGCATTTTTGTCATGGATGACTTTCTGAACATCATTAGTATTCTCGGTGCACTGGGGCTCTTCATTTTCGGAATGAAGGTAATGAGTGATGGCATACAAAAGGTTGCCGGCAAAAGTCTGCGATCCGGACTCGCCAAAATGACCAATACCACCTTTGGTGGAGTCATGACCGGTTTTGGTACTACAGCCATTATTCAAAGCTCTTCAGCTACTACGGTGATGATTGTGAGCTTCGTAAATGCAGGCCTATTGAGCCTTAAACAAGCTATTGGAGTGATTATGGGTGCCAATATCGGCACTACGGTCACTGCATTGATTATAGTAATCTTCGGCTTCAAATTCAAGATAACAGCCTTTGCCCTTCCGTTACTGGCCATTGCTGTACCCATGATTCTGGCCAAAAAAGAACGAATCAAACATCTCGGAGAATTCCTTATCGGATTCTCCATTTTATTTATAGGATTAGGAGAGCTAAAAGGCCTGGTACCCGATGAGCTGCCTCCCAATATTCAGCAATTCATATCTGACCTCGGTCAATATGGGTTTGCTTCTACTATTATTATGGTATTGGTTGGTACGCTGGTAACCATTCTCGTACAATCTTCCAGTGCCGCGATCGCTATTACCCTTACTCTTTGCCAAAAAGGACTGATACCCTTTGAAATGGCCGCTGCCATCGTATTGGGCGAGAATATTGGTACCACTATCACTGCCAACATAGCCGCTGTAGTAGGAAATACCGCAGCCAAACGTGCTGCCAGGGCTCACCTTATTTTTAATATCATGGGCGTCTTATGGATGCTCATACTTTTTAACCCATTCTTAAGACTTATCAATAGTATAGTTGTAGGCCTAGACCTGGGCTCCCCTTTTGAACATGTAGATTCAATCGGAGACGGGCTTACAGCCTTCCACATGTCATTTAATATCATCAACACACTACTACTCGTGTGGTTTGTAGGGTTTATTGCCAAGGTGGTGACCAGATTGGTTCCAGAGAAAGCCAATGAAGATGAATTCGCTCCGCTCACCCATATCAAATATGACGCCCCCCTGACTACCGAAGTATCTATTCTGAGCGCCCAAAAAGAAATCATCCGTTTTGCCGAAGTTACGGTGACAATGTTTGCTAAGTTGAAATCTTTCCTGCACGAGGAAAAAGCTTCTCTTCAAACAGAACTAAAAAACAAAATTCTCAGCCTGGAAGAGCTAACCGATGACATCGAAGAAAATATAGCAAGCTATCTGGTGAAAGTGTCGGAAGCACAACTATCAGAAGATAACTCGCTTAAGGTGTCGTCTCTCCTGAGTATTTCTCATGATCTGGAAAGAATTGGCGATATTATCTATAGAATGTCCAGAGATATTGAAAGGGGAAATGCACACGGACTTAAATTCACCGAAAAACAAAACAAGAACATAGATTCTATTTTTGGAAAAGTAGACGAAGCCCTCGAGCATATGATCTTAAACCTGAATGGCGATTATGGTAAAACAGATATTTCTTCCGCTGTTGAAATAGAAAAAGCGATCAATAAGCTGAAATACAAACTGAGCAAGCAACATCTGAAAAGTACCGAGAAAAAAGAATACGACATTAAGAGTGCCATCGTTTATCGCGATTTGCTCTTCTCTGCTGAAAAAATCGGTGATCATGTCATTAATGTAAGCGAAGCGGTCTGCGGAAATTTTGGCAAAGACGATGAGGATCTATAAATAAGCACAACAAAGAATTTGTGCGTGTCAGATGCTCCAAAAGAGCATCTTTTTTTATTTGCACTCAGTCAATAATCTATCAGAGTAAAAGAGGCTTGCTGTTAAGCCAGCTGACTCACTGCAATCCAGGCCATCAGTCCAATACTCAACTCCATGGCATCTTCATCTATATTGAACAGAGGAGTGTGCACACCACGAGTCGTACCTTTTTCTTCATTTCCGGTACCAAGTCTATAGAAGCAAGAAGGTACCACATGAGAGTAGTAGGCAAAATCTTCCGCCCCCATCCATAAACTCAGGTCAACGATATTTTCTGAGCCAATGTATGCTTCAGCAGCTTTTCTGGCAGCGCGGGTTGTTCCCGGGTCGTTCTCGAGAAAGGGATAACCTACAGAAATATTCACCTCACAGCTTCCCCCCATACCCTCGGCAATGCTTTCGGCCATTTTACGAATACGCTTATGAGCTTCAAATCTCCACTCTTCGTTAAGTGCCCTAAAGGTTCCTTTCAGCTTTACTTCTTCAGGAATGATATTGGTAGCACTACCGCCCTGGATACTTCCGAAAGACAGCACCGTGGGAGTCTTAGGATCAGCATTGCGGCTTACCACTTGTTGAAGCGCTACTACAATATGTGAAGCAATCAGAATTGGGTCTATTACTTTATCTGGTAACGCGGCATGCCCTCCCTTACCTTTTACTGTAAGATAGACTTCATCAGCACTGGCCATGTACATACCTTCACGGAAACCAATTTTCCCGGTCGGGATGAAAGGCATTACGTGCTGTCCTACCATAGATGCCGGCTTTGGGTTTTCTAAAACACCATCTTTGATCATCAGAGAAGCACCTCCCGGATTTTTTTCCTCACCCGGCTGAAAGACCAGTTTGACCGAACCTTCAAAATCGTTTTTAATCTCATTGAGGATTCTTGCGACCCCAAGCAAAGAAGAGGTATGTACATCATGCCCGCATGCATGCATTACTCCTTCGTTTTTAGATTTATAAGGAATGTCATTGGCTTCCACTATGGGCAGTGCATCCATATCCGCCCTGAGAGCAACTGTCTTGCTTCCGGGATTCTTACCTTCAATCATGGCAGTAACCCCTGTTTCAGCCACTCCTTCTACCGGATCAAGTCCGATTTGCCTCAGCTGCTCAGCCACATAGGCGGCCGTTTCATACTCCTGGTATGAAAGCTCTGGGTTGGCATGAATATGTCTTCTGACAGCAATGGTGTCATCAGCATAGGCTGAGGCCAGTTGCTTAATGCGTGCAAGTATACTCATTACTCAATCGGGAATTTATCAGGCACCACCGTAGCATCGGGGTAGTATTTTCTGATCTCGAGATAAAGCGGCTGCGCTTCAACCTGCTGATAGAATCTGCCGATTTTCACAAAGTAGGTAGGTAGCGAATACCTGACCCGTGCCTCCAGATCAGGCACTATATCGTAGAGCCTGTTTCTGATGCGGCCGGCTTCCGTTTCATTGGTACCTGAATAAACCAAAATGGTATAACCCTCCAGTTCACCGGAATCGAAATTTCTCTGCCGAATGGTATCCAGCAGGACATTCAATTTATCAGAAATATCATGAACTGATTTTACAGAGTCATTTTTGATGACTTCATTTCCTCCCTGACCTTTATCTCCTTCCAAAGCATCCACAGATGGCCTGTACTTAGAAAGGTCGTCTGTATAATCTATAATCTGATCCGTACTTTTTTGTGGAACGGCTTTTTTGCTGCAGCTGGCTGCTCCCAGCAAAATACAGAGTGTGATAAGGCCCAGAGAGTAAATAAATCTATTCATCGATCAAAACGCATTTATTGTTTTTGATGTCCTCCTCTACCTGCTTAAACTTAACGTCTTTTCTGACCGTTCCGTCTGTGTACTGAACATTTACCCGATCATTTCTTCCATGAATCTTTTCAGACTTCACAGGAGATATCTTTTCTACCGGTGGACGGTTACGAGTATCTTGTCTGGAAGCCAATGCCGATTTACTTTCTTCCTTGCTCTCATTATAAGATTCCGCCCTTCTGCTCCTGGCTTCCTGTACATCATTGGGATCTCCCGTAGGAATTCCCGCTTTCACAAGGAAGGAGGTAGTCTCTTCGTTCACCTTCGACAGGAAGGTTTTGAAAAGCTCAAAAGCCTCAAATTTATAGATCAACAAGGGATCCTTCTGCTCATAAGAGGCATTTTGCACTGATTGCTTCAGGTCATCCATGTCTCTCAGGTGCTCTTTCCAGGTCAGGTCAATAATGCCCAGTGTAATGGCTTTCTCCATCACCTTGATCAGCTCAGCATTTTCGGTTTCAACCGTCTTTTCGAGGTTAACCGGTACGTTAATCTGACGCTTACCATCCGTAAAAGGGATCAGTACATTCTTGTAAGTTCCACCCTTCTCTTTTTTAACATCTTTTACCCATGGTAAAAGGCGTGCTGCTATGGCCTTGTTCTTTGTCTGATAAGCTCCGTATGTCTCCTCATAGAGGTCATTCGTCAGGGTATTGATATCTGACTTGGTAAAACCTTCAAGGTCTATACTGGTATCAATCCCTAAGGTACCTATACTACTCAGCTTAAAGCCGTCAAAGTCCTCTGACCCTTTTGTGTTATTGACAATATCTTCACAGGTATCATAAATCATACTCATGATATCAAGCTGAAGCCTTTCACCCATCAGGGCGTTTTTCCTACGCTCATAAATCACGGTACGTTGCTGATTCATTACGTCATCGTATTCCAACAGCCTCTTTCTGGTACCGAAGTTATTCTCTTCTACCTTTCTCTGAGCTCTTTCAATGGACTTGGTAATCATGGAGTGTTGAATCATCTCGCCCTCTTTAAGTCCCATTCGGTCCATCAGCTTGGCTACACGATCTGAACCGAAAAGACGCATCAGGTTGTCTTCCAGCGATACGAAGAATTGTGAAGAACCGGGATCTCCCTGCCTACCGGCACGACCTCTCAGCTGCCTGTCAACCCTTCTTGATTCATGACGCTCTGTACCAATAATCGCCAGGCCACCTGCTTCTTTCGACTCGGGTGCCAGCTTAATATCCGTACCTCTACCTGCCATGTTGGTGGCTATGGTCACTGTTCCGGGCTTACCCGCCTCGGCTACTACATCTGCTTCACGGGCGTGCTGCTTGGCATTCAATACCTGGTGCTTGATCTTTTTGAGACTAAGCATCCGGCTCAATACCTCAGAAATTTCTACAGAAGTAGTACCCACCAGCACTGGTCGGCCTTGTGATGTGAGCTCCATGACCTCGTCTACCACCGCATTGAATTTCTCGCGAACGGTCTTGTAAACCATATCCTGCCTGTCATCTCTCTGGATGGGGCGGTTGGTAGGTATTACTACGGTATCGAGTTTGTAAATCTCCCAGAACTCACCGGCTTCTGTTTCGGCCGTACCCGTCATACCAGCCAGTTTGTGGTACATACGGAAGTAGTTCTGGAGGGTAATGGTGGCGTATGTCTGAGTAGCATCTTCTACCGTTACATTTTCCTTCGCCTCTATCGCCTGGTGCAGACCATCAGAATAGCGTCTGCCATCCATTACACGACCTGTCTGCTCATCTACAATCTTAACCTTGCCATCATCGAGGATATACTCCGTATCTTTTTCAAACATGGTATACGCCTTCAATAGCTGGTTTACGGTGTGGATTCTCTGACCTTTAACAGTATAGTTCTTGATCGCTTCATCCTTCATTTTGAGCTTTTCTTCGTCAGACATTTCCGTGTCCTTCTCAAGCTCTGCCACCACAGCCCCAATGTCAGTCATAATAAAGAACTCAGGGTCATCACCTTCTCCCGTAATCAGCTCTGTACCTTTCTCTGTGAGATTTACCGCATTTGTTTTCTCATCGATGGTAAAATAGAGGGGTTCATCTGCCTTAGGCATGTTCTTTTGGTTGTCCTGCAGATAGAAGTTCTCTGTTTTCTGCATGATCAGCTTTATACCGGTCTCACTCAGGTATTTAATCAATGGCTTATACTTTGGCAAGCCTCTGAAGGCCCTGAACAAGGCCACTCCACCTTCGTCTTCATTACCCGCTGCTATCAGCTTTTTAGCTTCATTCAGGTATTGAGAGCACTGTTTTCTTTGCGCATCTACCAATTTCAGAATCCTAGGTTTCAATTCATGAAACTCATGTTCGTCTCCTTTGGGAATTGGTCCTGAAATGATCAGCGGAGTTCTTGCCTCATCAATCAACACAGAATCCACCTCATCTACCATGGCAAAATGGTGCTTGCCCTGTACCAGCTCACTTTCCTCACGAGACATATTATCTCTCAGGTAATCAAAGCCGAACTCATTGTTGGTACCATAAATAATATCACCACGATAGGCTGTTCTTCTCTCTTCAGAGTTAGGCTGGTATTTATCAATACAGTCTATTGTCAAACCGTGAAACTGGAAAATTGGAGCCATCCATTCTGAATCCCTTTTTGCCAGGTAGTCATTCACGGTTACTACATGTACTCCACGACCCGCCAGGGCATTGAGATAGGCCGGCAAAGTTGCCACCAGGGTTTTACCCTCACCTGTGGCCATCTCTGAGATTTTACCCATATGCAGATTAATACCACCTACCAGCTGTACATCATAGTGCAGCATCTCCCAGGTCACTTCAACTCCGGCCGCCAGCCATTTATGATGCCAGGTAGCACGGTCTCCATGAATTTCTACATGGGCACCTTTGGCCGCAATTTGTTTATCCATGATGGTGGCGTCCACCTCCATCTTATGATTTTCTTTAAACCTTCGGGCTGTTTCTTTTACCACAGCAAAGGCCTCGGGCATTACCTTAAGCAATACCACTTCCAGCTCTTCGTTGCGGGTTTCTTCCAGCTTATCTATCTGATCAAAAACACTCTCTTTATCGTGAAGATCCATGTCAGGATTATCTTCAACACTTTTATGTAGCTCGGCCAGCTGATCATCCACTGCCTTAAGTTCTGTGGCTATCTGATCTCTGATTTCCTGTGTTTTTCCGCGTAGGGCATCATCGCTAATTCCTGCCAACCCATCATAAACCTGATTGATTTGCTGTACATAAGGCATTACTTCCTTGATGTCGCGATCAGATTTGCTCCCGAATAGCCTTGATAAACCTTTAGTAAATAAATTCGACATACTTTTTACTTAATATCGTCTAAAGTTAATTTCTTGACCTATAATAAAGAACCCGCAGGCTCAATAATCTTTCAAATAATAAAAAACCTCCCTGTAACTGACACTTAGACTGTTACTGTACCTTCAAAAACCATTTTTGCCGGCCCGATCAGGTATATATTTTTAAAGGTGTTCCCCTCTTGCTCGAATGCCACTTGTAACCGCCCCCCCATAGCCTCCAGGGTTACAGGACTCGCAGCTCCTTTTAAGCCAAGAGACAGGGCTGCCGCAGCACAACCAGTACCACAGGAAAGCGTCTCACCTTCCACACCTCTTTCATACGTTCTTATGGCTACATGATTATCATCAATCTGCTCCACAAAATTGACGTTGATTCCCTCTGCCTTGTAGGTTTCTGAATACCGGATGCTACGCCCCGTTTCTATGGGATCTACCTCCTGAACGCTTGATACATACCTGATGTAATGTGGTGAACCTGTATCGATGACAAAGTCCTTTTCGTATTCCTGAAAGTCATTCACATCATGCATCAACAGGTGTACCTGATCGTTTTTAATTTCTGCCTCATGGATACCATCAATGGCAAGAAAGCGGGTTTTCTCCGCTATAATGCCAAGGCTGTGGGCAAACATCACCGCACAACGACTACCATTACCACAAAGACTCTGACTACCATCAGGATTGAAATAGACCATCTCAAAATCCGAGTCAGTATCATTTCCAATAAGAATCACCCCGTCCGCACCGATACCGAATTTGCGATCACAAAGCTTCTCCACGGTTTTCAGGTCGTTTCGGTCAAACACACTGTTACGATTGTCGATCATAACAAAGTCATTACCGGTACCCTGATATTTTTGAAATTGTATTTGAGGCATTGTATAAATTTCACTCTCCGATGCAATAAACGAGCCTTTTGCCAAAGTGTGACATATTGGCTCAATTATATCAAGTCAAACAGAATGAGACCCGACTGAATGACATTTCTTTTAATAAAGAAGGCTACCAAAAACTCGTGAATAACCTTAAGGGCATAAAAAAACCTCCCGGAGGGAGGTTTTTACTAATGCTTTTTCGATTTGACTTACTTAGTCAATCTTTCTTTGATTCTTGCAGCCTTACCTTGTCTTCCTCTCAGGTAGTAGAGTTTCGCTCTTCTTACCTTACCTCTTCTCAAGACTTCAATCTTATCGAGATTAGGAGACAACAGCGGGAAGATTCTTTCTACTGCAATACCACCAGAAATTTTTCTAACGGTGAAAGTCTCTCCATTTGAACCAGAATTCTTTCTCTGAAGAACAGTACCCTGATATTGCTGGATTCTTTCTTTACTACCCTCTTTTATCTTCACGTGAACGTTCACGGTATCGCCTGGGCCGAACTCTGGAAGAGCCGCTCTTTTGGCATTATCTTCCGCTTCTATCAATTTGATTAAATCGCTCATGATTCTAAATTAAATTCCCGTTCTTCAAAACGGACTGCAAATATAGGGATTATCTTTTTTAATAAAGCCCCAAGCTGAAATATTTTTCACTCTTTCCAGAGGTTTGGTCTTCGGGCTTTGGTTCTCTCCACAGCCTGATCATATCGCCAGTCCTCAATCTTCTTTTGGTGACCCGACAAAAGCACCTCAGGAACTTCCATTCCCTTATAATTGGCCGGCCTGGTATAGACAGGTGGGGCCAAAAGATCGTCCTGAAAAGAATCGGTAAGAGCCGAGGTCTCATCAGACAGTACACCCGGCACCAGTCGTATCACAGAATCTGCCAAAACAGCCGCTGCCAGCTCACCACCGGAGAGCACATAATCCCCAACACTAATTTCCCTGGTAATCAAGGATTCCCTTACCCGCTCGTCAACACCTTTATAATGACCACAAAGAATGATGAGATTTCCTTTAAGTGAAAGCTCATTGGAAACAGACTGATCCAGTCGCTCTCCATCTGGGGTCATATAAATCACCTCCTCATAAGCTCTTTGAGACTTGAGATGAGAAACACAGGCATCAATAGGCTCAATGGTCATCACCATACCTGCCCCGCCACCAAAGGCATAATCATCCACCTGTCGGGATTTGCTCGTGGAGAAATCTCTGAGATCATGCACCACCACCTCAACAAGGCCTTTATCCTGTGCTCTTTGGAGAATAGAGTGAGAGAATGGACTCTCTAATAGTCTTGGCACACAGCTAATGATATCTATTCTCATGAATCTTCATTTAAATAAACATCAAGCAACCCATCGGGTATCTCCATCACCAACTCCTTATCCTCTTTATTGAGTGTATCAATTAATTGATCTGTCAATGGGATTAGAATCTCTTTACCGCTGGAATGCTTCACAGCCAGCAACTCCTGAGCGCCTGCCTCCAGTACATTCATGATTTCCCCAATTGGCTCTCCACTATTACTTCTTAAAGAAAAGCCGACCAGTTCATGGTAATAAAAATCATCAGCACCTAGCTCGGGCAGATTGTTAAGAGGTAGGTAGAGTTCACAGCCCTTCAGCGCCTTAGCATCCTCCACGGATTCCACTTCCTCAAAAGCCACAATGGCCTTACTTCCTCTTACCGCAATAGACTCAATAAAAAAAGGAACCAGTTGCTGCCCTTGCAGGACAAAAACTGATTCCAATTTTTCATATTCCTCAGGGGAGTCCACATCTAAAAAGATTTGAGCCTCTCCTTTTAATCCATGCGGCTTGACTACGTACCCAAGCTGGTAACAATCATCGACCGTCATGGCTGGAAGTTATTCCTCTGTTTTCTCTTCTGATGCTTCAGCAGCAGGAGCTTCTTCGCCTTCAGCTACTTCAGTAGCCCCTTCTGCTTCTGCTTCTTCCTCAGCAGGAGCATTAGCAGCTTCTTCTTCGGCCAGTCTTGCAGCCAAAGCCTCAGCACGAGCTTCTTTCACTTTAGTCTCAGCATCAAGCTTAGCTTTCTTGGCATCAGCCTGAGCCTTAGACAGGCTTTCTACTTTACCAGAAATCTTAGCTTCTTTTGCAGCTACCCACTCAGCCAGTTTGGCATCGGCCTGCTCCTGAGTCAATGCTCCTTTGATCACACCAATTTGCAGGTGTTTTCTGAACATTACGCCTCTATAAGAAAGCATTGCCTTTACAGTATCTGTAGGCTGCGCACCTTTCATGATCCAATCAAAAGCCTTGTCGTTGTCGATGTTAATCGCTGCAGGGTCAATGTTTGGGTTGTAGGTACCAATTTTTTCAATAAAGCGACCATCACGTGGTGCTCTTGCGTCAGCGATTACTACATCGTACATCGCTCTTTTCTTGCGGCCTCTTCGGGCCAATCTGATTTTTACTGCCATTTAACTTTTAAAGTTTAGCGAGGAACTCGTCCTCAATTTTTCAGGAACCCGTCCTGAAAAAGGACTGCAAAGGTAAATGAAATATCAATACTATAAAAGATGCACTGTGTTTTAAGCAGCCGAGGCATAGGAATAAGAGAACACCTTTAATATAACAGGCCCTGCATTAAGAATTCAGGCACCTGAACACAAAGCCAGCACAACAAAAACGTATTGCCAGAGGTAAGCCTTTAATGTATTGCTTTGAAGTTTAAAATCTTATAACCGCATAAGCAGTTATTTAAACTTGAAACATTCCTCTACATTTGTTGTTGTATTGTCGTAACTGACTGAACAATGGCCGATTACTCGTATTTAAGCAACGCTGACCCTAGTGCTCTTGAGGCACTATACCAGCAATTCAAACAAGATCCAGCCTCAATTGACGAAGGTTGGAAGAAATTTTTCGAAGGATTTGAGTTTGCGCAGCAGACTTTCCCTATGCTTCCGTCAGATAACGGACCCACCAAGGCTTCTGTAGCCGGTGGCCATGTTAACGAAAAAGAAATTCAGGTCCGAAAGCTTATTCATGCTTACAGAACCAGGGCACACCTTAGATCAAAGACCAACCCGGTCAGAGAAAGAAAGGACAGAAAGCCTATTCTTGACCTGCACTACTTTAATCTTTCTGATGCCGATCTGAACACAGAATTTCAGGCCGGTGAGGAAATAGGCATAGGCAAGGCGACTCTTCAAAAAATTATCGATAGCCTTAAGCATATATATGAAGGTACGGTAGGTATTGAATACATGTCGATTCGTGACCCTGAAAAGCTTCAGTGGATCAGGGACAAAATTGAAAAAGAAGCTTTGGCCTTTGCGCCTTCAGCAGAGAAGAAGCAACGCATTCTTAATAAGCTGAATGAGGCGGTTGTATTTGAAAACTTCCTTCATACTAAATACCTCGGTCAAAAGAGATTTTCACTGGAGGGGGGAGAAACGACTATTCCTGCCCTTGATGCGATCATTAATAAGGGGGCTGAGCTTGGAGCCGAGGAGGTTATGATTGGCATGGCCCACCGTGGAAGGCTGAACGTGCTGGCCAATATCATGGGCAAGACCTATGAGCAGATTTTCAACGAGTTTGAGGGAGGCGCTACACCCGACCTTACCATGGGTGATGGTGATGTAAAATATCATCTCGGATTTTCGAGTCAGGTAGATACTGAAAGCGGCAAAAAAGTTGATCTGAAACTAGCACCAAACCCTTCTCACCTGGAAGCTGTCAATCCCGTAGTGGAGGGCTTTGTTCGTGCCAAGCTCGATGGCGAATACAACAAGGATCAGAAAAAGATAATCCCTATACTTATTCATGGTGATGCAGCCATTGCCGCACAGGGCATAGTCTATGAAGTGGTGCAAATGGGTAAACTGGAAGGTTACAACACGGGAGGAACCATCCATTTTGTGATCAACAACCAGGTAGGCTTTACTACTGACTTTGATGATGCCCGTTCGAGTATTTACTCTACAGATGTGGCTAAACTGGTAGACGCACCCGTACTGCACGTAAACGGAGATGACCCTGAAGCTGTGGTATTCTGTGTGGAATTTGCTACTGAATACAGACAAAAATTCAATCGCGATATTTTTGTGGACATGGTATGCTACAGGAGGCACGGGCATAATGAAAGTGACGAGCCTAAATTCACACAACCTTCTCTTTATAATAAGATATCAAAGCACCCTAATCCGAGGGAAGTATACAACAAGACCCTGATTCAGAGAGGGGATGTAGATGCTCAACTTGCCAAAGGCATGGATAAGCAATTCCGGTCTTTGCTTCAGGACAGATTAAATCTGGTAAAGCAAAAACCACTACCCTATGTTTATCAGGCCCTTGAAGAAGACTGGAGAACCCTCCGAAGATCTACCCCTGTCGATTTTGAGAAGTCTCCCGAAACGGGAATTAGTCAGGAAACCATGGAAATCGTGGCAAAAGCCATCACCACAGTGCCTCAGGGTTTCAAGCCTATAAAACAAATTGAGAAGCAGCTGAAGCAGCGCAATGACATGTTCTTTAAGGACAAGCAGCTCAATTGGGCGGCTGGTGAACTACTGGCTTATGGCTCATTGCTATTGGATGGAAAAAAGGTACGACTAACAGGTCAGGACGTGCAGAGAGGCACATTCTCGCACAGACATGCCGTGCTGCATGACGCCAACACGAACGATGCCTATAATAACCTAAATCATCTTGAAGGTGCCGAAAACAAATTTGAGATTCACAACTCACTGCTTTCGGAATTTGCCGTAATGGGTTTTGAGTTTGGCTATGCCATGGCAAACCCCAACGCTCTGACCATTTGGGAAGCACAGTTTGGTGACTTTGCCAATGGCGCCCAGGTGATGGTGGATCAGTTTGTATCCTGCTCTGAGACCAAGTGGCAACGCATGAACGGCCTTGTGCTGCTCCTACCTCATGGCTATGAGGGCCAGGGACCTGAGCACTCCAATGCACGTCCTGAAAGATACCTGCAGCTTTCTGCCGATTACAATATGATTGTGGCCAATATCACCACCCCATCCAACTTCTTCCATGCATTGAGAAGACAGCTGACCTGGGAGTTCAGAAAGCCACTGATTGTCATGTCACCTAAATCTTTATTGCGCCACCCGAAAGCGGTATCACCTGTTGGGGAGTTCACCGAGGGCGGTTTCAGAGAGGTTATTGCCGATACCTACGTATCTACACGATCAGTCAAAAAAGTAGTGCTTTGCTCTGGCAAAGTGTATTTTGACCTGCAGGAAAAACAGGAAAAGGATAAACGAAAGGACGTGGCACTCATCAGGGTGGAACAACTCCACCCCTTCCCGAAAAAGCAGATAGACAAGCTGCTGGACAAATATAAAAATGCTGAGTTCTATTGGCTGCAGGAAGAGCCTGAAAACATGGGCTATTGGGGATTCATCCAAAGAGCCTATGCAGAAAGGGAGCTCACATTGATTTCGAGAAAGGCAAGCGCGTCACCGGCAACCGGTTACGCAAAACAGCATGCCCTTGAACAAAATGAATTAATAGAAAAAGCCTTCGCTTAAAACGATAAGAAATTATGAGTTTGGAAATGAAAGTCCCAACCGTAGGTGAGTCCATCACCGAAGTAACCATCGCCCAATGGTTTAAAAAAGATGGGGATTCTGTTGAGCTGGACGAAATAGTCTGCGAACTGGAATCTGACAAGGCTACTTTCGAAGTACCGGCAGAAGCTGCAGGCACTCTTAAGATTGTAGCTCAGGAGGGTGATACACTGGAAATCGGAGCAGTTATCTGCGAAATAGATGGTGATGCAGCTCCTCAAGCGAGTGATGAGCCTGCCCCGGTAGCCGCAGTCAGCACTGCCACACCTGCCAGCGAAGGGCCTAAGGCTACGGGAGAGGTGAAAGAAATGATTGTACCAGCTGTGGGAGAGTCCATCACAGAGGTAACCATCTCCACCTGGCTCAAAGCTGATGGAGATTATGTGGAGCTGGATGAGATTATCGCAGAGGTAGATTCTGACAAGGCGACCTTTGAACTACCGGCAGAGGCCAGTGGCACGCTGACAGCAGTAGCCCAGGAAGGTGATACGATAGAAATTGGCGCCCTGATTTGTAAAATAGCCGTTATGGAAGGTGGTGCACCTGCCACCAGCGAAACTGCTGCCACTGAAACCGCTGCCGCTGCTGCAACTCCATCTGGAGACAATACTTACGCCACAGGACACGCTTCTCCTGCAGCCGCCAAAATCTTGGCAGAAAAGGGAGTAGACCCCAGCACAGTAAAAGGCAGCGGTGTTGATGGCCGCATCACCAAAGAGGATGCCATGAAGGCCCAAAAAGCCGCTCCAGCACCAGCACAACCTAAACCTGCCGCTGCAACAGCAGCACCTGCATCGGCTGTTCCAGGTAGCAGAGAGCAGCGCAGACAGAAAATGTCTGCCTTAAGGAAGACGGTGGCCAAGCGATTGGTATCTGTTAAAAACGAAACTGCCATGCTCACCACCTTCAATGAGGTGAACATGAAGCCGATTATGGACCTGCGCAAAAAATACAAAGAGCAGTTCAAAGAAAAGTATGAAATAGGCCTGGGTTTTATGTCCTTCTTTACCAAAGCGGTGACCATGGCAGCTCAGGAATGGCCTGCGGTCAATGCGCAGATTGAGGGCAATGAGATCGTCTATAATGACTTTGTTGATGTATCTATAGCCGTATCAGCCCCTAAGGGATTGATGGTACCGGTGATCAGAAATGCAGAAGGTATGTCTTTCGATCAGGTAGAAAAAGAGGTAAGAAGGCTCGCACTCAAAGCCAGAGATGGCAAGCTGACCATAGATGAAATGACCGGAGGTACTTTCACGATTACCAATGGCGGTATTTTCGGCTCCATGCTCTCTACCCCTATCATCAACTCACCCCAATCGGCCATTCTGGGCATGCACAATATTGTGGAACGCCCAATGGCAGTAAATGGCGAGGTGAAAATTCTACCGATAATGTATGTGGCACTTTCTTACGATCATAGAATTGTGGATGGTCGCGAATCGGTGAGCTTCCTGGTAAGGGTAAAAGAATTACTTGAAGATCCAACACGTTTACTGCTCGGCATCTGATTTTCAAACCAACATCTAAAAAAGAACAACACATGAAATATGATGTAACAGTGATTGGTTCAGGACCCGGAGGCTATATAGCAGCGATCCGTTGTTCTCAATTGGGAATGAAAGTGGCCATCATTGAAAAATATAACACCCTGGGCGGTACCTGCCTGAATGTAGGTTGTATTCCATCCAAGGCCCTGTTGGACTCTTCAGAACACTACCATAATGCGGCTCACACATTCGAAGAGCATGGTATTGAGCTGAATGATCTGAAAGTGAACATTGAGCAAATGATCAATCGCAAATCCAAAGTGGTTGAACAAGTAACCGGTGGTGTTGATTTTCTGATGAAGAAAAACAAGATCGCTGTCTATCATGGCATGGGTTCTTTTGTCAACAAAAACCAGATCAGGGTTACCGATTCTAAAGGAGAGGAAACCCAGATTGAAACAGATAAAACCATCATTGCCACAGGCTCAAAACCTTCTACCCTTCCATTTATCAAATTGGACAAGAAGAGGGTCATCACCTCTACGGAAGCTTTGAACCTTAAGGAGGTACCTAAGCACATGATTGTAATTGGTGGTGGTGTGATAGGAATGGAATTAGGCTCTGTTTACAAACGTCTTGGTGCCGAGGTATCGGTTGTTGAATATATGGACAACCTGATCCCCAGTATGGATGGCACGATGGGAAAAGAACTTAAGAAGTCGCTTAAAAAGCTAGGCTTTAAGATGTATCTGGGCCACAAAGTAACTGAGGTAAAGAGCACAGCCAAAACCGTAACCATCAGTGCGGAAAATAAAAAAGGCGAAAACGTAGTGCTCAAAGGAGATTACTGCCTGGTATCGATTGGCCGCAGACCGTATACGGATAAGCTGGGCCTCGAAAATGCCGGTCTGACCACCAACGACCGTGGGCAAATCCAAGTGGACGATCACCTGCAAACCGCAGTTCCTGGAATTTACGCCATTGGAGATGTAATTAAAGGCGCCATGCTGGCCCATAAGGCCGAAGAAGAAGGTGTTTTTGTAGCTGAAACCATTGCTGGTCAGAAACCTCATATCAACTACTTGCTGATACCTGGTGTAGTATATACCTGGCCGGAGGTAGCTGCCGTGGGCTATACGGAAGAACAGCTCAAAGAAAGTGGCCGAGCTTACAAATCGGGATCATTCCCTTACAGAGCCCTGGGTAGAGCAAGGGCCTCTATGGATATAGATGGCCTGGTGAAAGTGCTTGCTGATAAGGAAACTGATGAGATTTTGGGTGTGCATATGATTGGCGCCCGTACCGCAGACATGATAGCTGAGGCTGTAGTGGCAATGGAATTCAGAGCTTCTGCGGAAGATGTTTCCAGAATGTCGCACGCTCACCCCACGTATACCGAGGCATTTAAAGAAGCCTGCCTGGCAGCGACAGACAATCGTGCCCTTAATATTTAAAGAGATTCAGGTTTGTAAAATGAAAAAGGCGAGGAACCACCTCGCCTTTTTCCCAACATAAACTTCAATCACAAACCAAATTCTCAATTAATAACTTCGCCCTTTAGATAGACCTTACTGAGTTTTTACGCCCTTCTCTCGCTTCACCATCGAAAGCGATTTTTGTAGTCCATCAGGTAATTCTTCCATGGCTAACAGTTCTTTTTTCTGATAAGACTTGAACTGACCCAGCACATAGATTTTTTTACCCTCCTCAATTTTATACTCAAAGCTGAAAGTAATTCCATCAGCAGAATCGAAACGCTCTATCTCTCTTTCTATCCCCAAGACTCTCAGTTTTACTTTTTTGTCATCTCTGTAAAACTCATATATCTCCTGGCCTTGTTCTCCATATTGTCTATCGAGTACCTGCCAGCTTCCTACCAGTGATTCCTTCAGCTCTTTATGATCCTTTTCAAAGAGTCCGTTTTGCGAAACATGCCCTCCGGCACAGCTCATTAATGCCATAGAGAATACCAGACTCAGGTAAATAAGGGTTGATATTTTTCTTTCTCTCTTCATCACCGTTCGATTTGGCTTTTATACTTCAAAAGCAAAACCAAACACTCAAAAACAGCCATAAGAGCCTCAAAAGGCAATACACTCCCGGGATAAAGTTTCATTTTTAGATTTTTTCCCAAAAAGAGACAACAAAAAGACCACCCTGAGGTGGTCAATAGTATCTTGCAATATGGAAATATAAGATCAGCCCTTACTCGTTCGAACTGCCTCAAGCGGATATACCTCATCCCCCAGGATGACCGCACCGGAGAAGCTATCTCCATCAAAATCACCTTCAACTTCAGCGGTTATTCCAGCCACATCCATCTTACCTATCATGCTTTCACCTGTCATTTCCAGGTCATAGATTCTGATTTCACCAAACTGGTCAGTTCTAAGAGTTACCTCGTAAGTGCCAGGACCTCCTTCAATCGTCATTGTTCCTGAGCTTCCGCCATCTGGAGTCTCCACATCGTAAGCCCATTCTCCTGTGGGGCTATACACTTCTTTCTTTGCCCTTTTTCCTTTCTTAGACGAAGCCGTAGCAGACCCGTCCGCCTCGCCAGCACCTGAAGCATTGCTGGCAGCACAGCTTCCTAAAAAGCACATTACCGCCACCAATAAGGCAACCTTAGCGAATTGGTTGAAACATTTCATAATAGTCAATAGTTGTGTTCAAAATTGGATAATGAATTTAGTGTTTTTTTGCCTCTGTAAAAAGAGTCCCTCATTTCATGTCAGTGGATTTTGATTATTAGCATTTCAGTCTAACTTTGTGCCAATTTATACCTAAGTCAACTAAGCCGTTCTTTTATCTCCATGCCAAGAGACAACAGCATCAAATCCATTCTGATTATCGGAAGTGGACCTATCATCATCGGACAAGCCTGTGAGTTTGATTATTCAGGATCACAAGCTGCCAGATCACTTAAGGAAGAAGGAATTGAGGTAACTCTCATCAACTCCAATCCTGCCACTATTATGACCGATCCCGTGACTGCAGATCATATTTATCTGAAGCCACTGACAAAAAAGTCGATCATTGAAATTTTGAAGGAAAACGACATTGACGCAGTATTGCCGACCATGGGGGGCCAAACCGCCCTGAACCTGGCGATTGATTGCGACAAAGCCGGAATCTGGGAGCGATTCAATGTAAAGATCATTGGAGTTGATATCAATGCCATTGAGACTACGGAAGATCGTGAGAAGTTCCGATTGAAAATGAAGGAACTCGATGTGAATGTCTGTAAAGGCGAAACAGCGACTTCATTTCTTAAAGGAAAAGAAATAGCTCAGGAAATAGGCTTTCCGCTCGTTATCAGACCTTCGTTTACCCTGGGTGGTTACGGTGGAGGTTTTGTAAACACTGCTGACGAATTCGACACTTTACTCGATCGAGGCCTGAATGCATCCCCTATACACGAAGTACTTTTGGAACAGAGTATCCTCGGCTGGAAAGAATATGAGCTGGAGTTACTTAGAGACAACATTGGTAATGTCATCATTATCTGTTCTATTGAGAATTTTGACCCGATGGGTGTTCATACAGGTGACTCGATTACAGTTGCCCCGGCTATGACCCTGCCAGACACAGTATATCAGGAAATGCGTGACCTTGCCATCAAAATGATGAATGGTATTGGCCAGTTTGCAGGAGGTTGTAATGTACAGTTTGCTGTAAATCCTGATGATGATATGATCGTAGGGATTGAGATCAACCCCCGGGTATCTCGTTCATCGGCCCTGGCCTCTAAAGCAACGGGTTATCCAATTGCCAAGATTGCTGCCAAGCTGGCGATTGGATACAACCTGGATGAATTGAACAACCAGATCACTAAAACCACATCGGCCTTTTTTGAGCCTGCGCTGGACTATGTGATTGTAAAAATACCTCGCTGGAATTTTGATAAGTTCAAAGGTTCTGACAGAAAACTCGGTCTGCAAATGAAATCTGTGGGTGAAACCATGGGTATCGGTCGCAATTTCCAGGAAGCACTTCAAAAGGCATGTCAGTCTTTAGAAATCAAGAGAAACGGACTAGGTGCTGATGGCAAAGAGCTTAGAGATCAGGCTGAAATACTTTACAGCCTTGAGAATCCAAGCTGGAACCGACTTTTCCATATCTATGATGCTCTGAAGCTGGGTATTCCTATGAAAACGGTCCAGAAGAAGACCAAAATAGACAAGTGGTTCCTGCAGCAAATAGAAGAGCTGATTCATGTTGAAAGTGAAATTGAGCAACACACTGTTGATTCACTTCCCACTGAGCTTTTAAGAACAGCTAAAGAAAAGGGTTATGCCGACAGACAGATAGCCCACCTGGTGAAATGCCTGGAAAGTGAGGTTTTCAATAAGAGACAAGACCTGGGCATCAAGCGTGTCTACAAGCTGGTAGATACCTGTGCAGCAGAGTTTGAAGCACAGACCCCCTACTACTACTCTGCCTTCGGTCAGGAAAACGAATCGGAAAGTACAGACAACAAAAAGATCATCGTACTCGGGTCAGGCCCCAACCGTATTGGTCAGGGCATTGAGTTTGATTACTCCTGCGTACATGGACTCATTGCCGCCAAAGAGTGTGGCTATGAAACCATTATGATCAACTGCAACCCTGAAACCGTTTCTACAGATTTTGATGTAGCTGACAAGCTTTACTTTGAGCCTGTTTTCTGGGAGCATATTTATGACATTATTCTACACGAAAAGCCTGTTGGGGTAATTGTACAGCTAGGTGGACAAACTGCCCTGAAGCTGGCGGAAAAACTGGACCGTTATGGTGTCAAAATTATCGGCACCAGCTCGCAGTCACTTGACCTGGCCGAGGATCGTGGTCGCTTTTCAGAGCTCTTGGCTGCAAATGATATTCCTTATCCACAGTTTGGTGTAATCGAAGATGCAGAAGAGGCACTGGAGCTTTCCAAAGAGATCGGCTTCCCTCTGTTAGTAAGGCCTTCTTACGTACTTGGTGGACAGGGTATGAAAATCGTGATCAACGAGCAGGAGCTTGAAGAACATGTGGTAAACTTGATGAAGAGCATTCCGGGCAACCGCGTATTGCTCGATCATTTCCTCGAAGGTGCTATAGAGGCGGAAGCTGATGCAATTTGCGATGGCGAAGATGTCTACATTATCGGTATTATGGAACACGTAGAGCCTGCCGGTATCCACTCAGGCGATTCTTATGCTGTATTACCTCCCTATAACCTGGGTGATTTTGTGATGCACCAGATAGAGGCGCACACCAGAAAGATTGCACTGGCACTGAATACCGTAGGCCTGATTAATATACAGTTTGCCATTAAGGATGATAAAGTTTATATCATTGAGGCCAACCCAAGGGCATCGAGAACCGTACCTTTCATAGGTAAAGCTTACCAGGAGCCATATGTAAACTATGCTACCAAGGTGATGCTGGGCGAGAAAAAGCTCAAGGACTTTGAGTTCAATCCGGTAAAGAAGGGCTACGCGATTAAAGAACCCGTATTCTCTTTTAACAAATTTCCGAATGTAAATAAGGAATTGGGACCTGAAATGAAGTCTACTGGTGAGGCCATTTACTTTATCGATGATCTGATGGATGACTACTTCCTTGAGATTTATGCTAAAAGGAATTTATATTTGAGTAGATAATATGGTGCTGTTAAAATACTTGATGATTTTCTTTCTGGGCCTGTGGCTTGTGAAAAGTATACTGCGAGGTGTGCTGAGCAGCCTGTTTGGCTCTGTACAACAACGGAGTTTCAACCAGCAAAGACCAACCGGAGGGCAGCAAACGCGAAGCGGTAACGTTAATGTAAATCAGCCACCGAGACAATCGAGAAAAGATAAGACCTCTGATGACTACAAAGGAGGAGATTATATAGAATACGAGGAGGTTGATTAAAAACCTCTCAGACTGAGAAATTCAGGCTGTCGGATTAGTTTTCGGCAGCCTTTTTTATTGCGTTAAGCAAATCTCCCGATGGTGTGTCCTGGGTAAGCTGCCAGAACATGATACCTCCGAGTTTATTCTCTTTCGCATATTTTGTTTTCAAGGCCACCGACTGAGGATCGTCATAGGTAATAAACAGACTGTCTTTAGCATTGTATAAGAAGGGAGCGAGAGCTGTTTCATCCCAGTAGCGCTTAAACCCATCTTTATTCAGATAAGACTCAGCTATTTCACTATAGATAATTGCGCTTTTCCAGGCGCCATTGGTGGCTTTGTCTAGCCCATTATCTTCTGGAGCCACACCTTTCCAGCTTCTTCCGTAAAAGGCAGCTCCAATAACTATTTGCCCGGGTGAAACACCCTGTTCGGTACAGAAGCGAATGATAGCGTCAGCAGATCTTTGAGAAGCATCGCTACTCTTTAGGTTTGTATGATGACCCGTCACAGGTGATCCACCCCCTACCTGATCGTAGGTCATAACGTTCATGTAGTCGGCATACTTCATTACCTCATTCAGCTCAATATGATCGTAGTACCGCTCCCAGCCTGCAGAAGCAAATGAAAGGGTCAGTTCTTTGCCGGTAGCATCCATCGCCTCTCTCAGCTCTTGCATCAACGCGGTGAAGTTTTCTTTGTCTTCCGGCAGATGTGGGTTGTTGTTTCCCGGTAAGCCCGGATATTCCCAATCCATATCCAGCCCATCAAGGTCATAGCGATCAATAAAACTCATAACACTGACAACAAAATTCTCTCGTTTTGTCGGGTCAGCCGCCATTTCAGAAAATCCGCCAGAACCTCCCCAACCTCCACAGGCCACCATTACTTTGAGCTGTGGATGGTTCTTCTTTTGTGCAGATAGCGCTTTCAACTTATCTACTGCAGTCGCATTTCTGAATTTCATCTGATCATCCACCACTTCCGTAAACGAGAAGATGATATGTGTGAGCTTATCAAGTGGCAAATCAGTGGGTGCCACCTCTCCGGGAACATAATAGGCCATAATGGCCATAGAAGGCTTCTCATTAGATGAGACACCACATGAGGTGAAACCACCAAAAGGAATGCAACAAAGAAGAAGATATTTTAGAAACCTTGCCTTGATTAAACTCATTGCTGCTTATCAGTTTAAAACTTATATACCCGTAAGGGATCGACTACCTTTCAATGATCAATCGCTTCTGGAATGTCTGGCTACCGGCTTTTACAACCGTTATATAAATACCAGATTTCATCCTTGAAGTATTGAGTGTCATTTCTTTCTCTTTGAACTTACCGCTATAAACCGTTCTGCCCTGTAGATCTACAATGGTGACCTGATATGACGGAGCACTTATATTATCAGGAACAGATAATGTTAAGGTGCCATTTGATGGGTTTGGGTAGAGTGAAATCGTATTCAGAGAGGGTCTTTCTTCTACGGAAGTCACAATTCTGACCTCTCCGGTGCTCATCACCATTGAGAAATCCTGCATACCATTGGTTAGCGTCTCTTTGTGAGTTACCGTAACCGTGTAGGTACCGGCAGGCAGCTGATCGATATCTATTCGTTCCACATTATCTCTGAAGTTGTCACCCTTTAAGGCAGCAGCTGTAAAGTTATCGGAAGTCGAGTTCGGTGTCAGCACCCAGGGTTCATAAGTTTCTCCATTCCCGGAAATCCTGACATCAAGATCGTTGACCAATACAGGAACCTGACTATCGGCACCTACTGAGATAGTACCAGCCGGATCTGTCCAGGCAATGGTTAAAGAAAAAGAGCTTGTTCCATCTGCCTGAATGGTAGTGGTGTAAGTATCATCCTGGACCAGGTTAAGCTCGCGAATGGCAGTACCACTCGTATTGGCCATTATCACATTGGCTGCCTTCTCTGCATTCAGGAGTCCCCAGCCATTCTGAAAATCAGGGCCATCATGTTCACCTAGTTCACGTGTAGTATTGAGCAACAGGGCTTTCACAGTTGCGGCCTTCATATAAACACTGTTCTGGTTATGGTAGTACTCCTGTAATAGTGCTATAGCACCGGTCACCACCGGAGTAGACATGGAAGTGCCTGACTTGGTATCGTACGCATCGTTAGCGGTATTATTGGCTGAGAACACCTCCACCGCATTGGCACTCAAATCGGGTTTGATACGCCAGTCGTCCGTTGGACCCCATGAGCTGGATGCATAAAAGTGTACGTCTTCGGGCCCGGTGTAATTGGATACGTCATCTACACCTCCCACCACAATCAGGTTCTTGGAAGTAGCTCGCGTGAATAGAATATCATAACCCTGGTCGTCCTCATTGACACCATCATCTCTTGTATTACTGGCAGACTTGCTCACGCTGAGGTAAGGCGCATTGAACAGGAGCTCATCAAGTTCTCTGGAGTCTGCATTGTACTGACCATATTCAGGGATGTTGCCATCCGGGTTTCCTCTGCTGTATGAATGGCTGGACAGAATCCCTCCTTCTGCGGCAAAGAGCGACATTTCAGTAACGTCATTATTACTCCGCCTGGAGACAATGGTAGCACAGGGCGCCATACCACGGGCTCCATTGCTTACGCCTTCTCCTATCATGGTACCTGCGGTGTGGGTAGCATGGCTGGTTACTTCAGCAGACTCGGCATGACTTACACGACCACCAAACTCTCTATGACCGGCCAGCGCAACACCACCAGCCTCCCAGTGACCAATTTGAATATCACAGCCGCTAAGGTCGAAAGTGCTACCCCTCCATATTTTATCTATACCAGAGGTGATGGCCGCACTGAAATTATCGTCATGATCATAAACGGGGTTACCATTTTTATCTATTCCGGAAAGAAATGCCTTCTGCCCATTCTTATGAACGATGACCGAATCAAACTGTCTTAAAGTGACAGGAGATTGAGCCTCCTGCAATCTTTTGGCCATGGCTCTTAGCTGGCTGACGTTGGTGTTGGCTTTTATATAGGCTCTGTCAGCAGCAGTCTGTGCGAATGAGTCTTGTTGCCCCAAACAGACCAGGATGAGGGCAGCGATTAAAAAATTTCTCATAGTGACTATTTCAATTCGAATCCAAAGTTTTGACCTGCCAGAAATTCTGGTTTTGGTACGTAGTATCACTTGCCGATAAACCTAACAGGATAAATCGTCAGAAAAAAGCTGTTCAGGCTCAATTAGGGCTATAATAACATCAACGGTAGTATGAAACCAAGACAATGAACAACCCTCAGGTAACACTAGCCTTTCATGTGGTTATAGCCAGTTCTATGCCAAAACGCTTAAACGCAAAAAAGCCACCCTATCAAACATGGATAGAGTGGCTTTTCAATAAGTATTATACAGACTTAACTTCCTCCTTTTTTCTTTAATGGCCCTTGCCACAAAACCTGCTGGATCATCCATTTACCATCAACCTTTGCCAGAAGCATATAGTCAAAACCCCACCAGGCCGTAACCTTGGCAGCGGCAATATTATCATCTACATCATATATTTCTACCCCTCTTGGCGCATCCGCCTTAGGAAATCGCTGCTTTTCCTTTACATTTCTCGCATAACTGAGGGCTTCTTCATAGGTCATTTGACCAGCTGAAGCATACTCCTCAGTACCTCGCTTTTTCATATAACCAAATTTAAGCAGATCAGGAGAAAGACTTCTTTTGAGTTTTGCTTCATCTCCCTCATAAAAGCCTTCTATGTAATCCATACAAGCCCTTTTTACTTTTTCACTTTCTGAGTTTTGAGCATTGGCCTGGAATGCAAGTGCCAGTACCAATAAACATGTTAAGACCTTTTTCATATTGTTGAGATATTTAATAAACTTTTGTATAACAAATAAAGCAAAAAAATACCGCAATACAATCGCGGTATGTTATTCTCAAAAGAATCGTAATTCAATGCAAACAGGCTAAGGCACCTTGTACACCATGGCATTGATGTGCATGCCTGCCCCTACTGAGGCAAACACCAAAGTATCGCCTGAGCTTATGAGATGATTTTCCAGCTTCTTTTCCTGAATCAGATCCAGCATGGTAGGAATGGTAGCCACTGAGCTATTTCCCAAAGTCTGAATCGTCATGGGCATCAGCTCTTCCATAGGCTTTTGCTCTTTGCATACCTTGAACAGTTTCTTCAGAATAGCCTCATCCATCTTCTCGTTGGCCTGATGGATCAGAATCTTGTCGACATCACTTAATGTAACACCGGCCTTGTCCATTGCGCACTTGATCGCATCAGCTACGTTGACGAGGGCATATTCATAGATCTTACGCCCTTTCATTTTGATGTACTTCGCTCCATTCCTTTTCTCAGGATTATTGGAAGCTCCCATTGCGAGGTAATCTACCTCAGCATTGGCATCGGTTCGGGAAGACTGCGAAAGCACTCCCCCGTCAACATCTTCTGTAGTGGCCTGAAAGATAGTAGCTGCTGCTCCATCAGAAAAGATCATGGAATCTCTATCGTGCTTGTCTACAATACGGCTGAGTGTTTCGGCACCGATAACCATTACATTATCAGCATCGCCCATGGCAATCATCTGGTAGGCCTGAATACTACCCTGCACCCAGCCCGGGCAACCAAAAATCACATCATAACAGGAAGTACCGGGATTCATAATGCCAAGCTTATGCTTCACTCTTGCTGCCAGGCTCGGCATCATATCTATGCGATTGGAGTCGGGACTGATGTCTCCGAAGTTATGTGCTACAATGATGTAGTCAAGATCTTCGCCATCGATGTTGCTGTTATTGAGTGCTCGCTGTGCAGCAATGGTCGCCAGATCTGAAGTGTTCTCATTGTCATTGGCATACCTTCTCTCTCTGATACCTGTGATCTTCTCAAACTTCTGAATGATTTCAAGATTATCGGCCGTAAACGGCTCTCCATTTTCCTGATAAAATTCTGAGTTCAGAAAATCCTCATTTTTCACAACACGGTCGGGAATACAGCTTCCCACCCCATTGATAATGACTTTGCGCTTCATCATAATATTACTCCTTTTTATACCTGACAGCATCCCAACAGGCCTCAGCAGCCTGCTCAATCCTGTCATCTGAAAGATTTTGATTGTTATCTATATGTTGTTTGAGTAATGACACAATTGGCCCGTAGAGGAGGGCAATAATGGTATATAGCGGCAAATCTTTCATTGCCTTTGCCCGCTTCGATTCTATAAAAAACATCATGATTGGCGAAAGGATCATAAAGGACTCTTCTCGCGTCAGATTGCTCATATAGGGTGCGTAACGATGCTGTTCAATGAACTGAAAATCGCGCGGGTGCTCTATGTAGTAGTAGACCATGTTCTTCCACAGATGCTTAAACCTTTCTTTGAAGGTTCCTTCCTCACGGTAGTTATTTAGCATAGCACTGATAATCTTCCGCTTGATCTCTTTGAAGAGCTCGTTGATCAACTCTTCCTTGTTAGGAAAATACCGATATATCGTACCGGCACCGACTCCTGCCCGCTGTGCAATCAGCGAAATAGGAGTACCATGAAAACCAAACTCAGACAGAAGGTCGAGCGTAGTTTCGAGGATTAAAGTGCGCTTATCTAGCTTGTTTTCAATCATTTGTGCGCGGAATGAACGTTCATTCCGTTTTACGAAGGAAAAAAGTTTTCCCCAAAAAACCAATCAGCTCAACGTTAATTTTTCAGAAATCAGGGCTGCTCAAAAGACAGGTTATTGAGAATAGTCTTTGGGCTCCGGCAGTTTTGACCTATTTTTGCCGACTGTTTAATTTACTATCAATCGCTAAATAGATTCTATGTCTTGGTTTCAGCGTAAAGTAAAGGGTATCACTACCCCCACTGAACAAAAAAAAGATGCTCCTGATGGACTATGGTTTAAGACCCCTACGGGTAAAATCGTCCATACAAGGGAGTTAAAGAATAATGCTTATGTAAGCCCTGAAGATGGCTTTCATGTGAGAATCGGCTCTAAAGAATATTTCGAAATTCTTTTTGACGATAACGCCTTCACTGAGCTGGATGAGAAAATGACCTCAGGAGATCCCCTGGAATTTGTGGATAGCAAGCCTTATCCAAAACGCATTGTTGCCACGCAAAAGAAAACTCAGCTTCAGGATGCCGTACGCTCTGCCTACGGCAAAATGAACGGGCAAGACCTGGTGGTTTCCTGTATGGATTTCTCCTTTATTGGTGGCTCGATGGGCTCCGTAGTAGGCGAGAAAATAGCCAGAGCTATTGATCATGCTCTCAAGACGAAAACGCCTTTCCTTATGATTTCAAAATCAGGAGGTGCGCGTATGATGGAAGCAGGTTATTCGCTGATGCAAATGGCCAAAACTTCCGCCAAGCTGGCCAGACTTGCCGAGGCTAAGGTTCCTTATATCTCTTTGTTGACTGATCCTACTACTGGTGGAGTAACGGCTTCATATGCCATGCTGGGAGACTTCAATATTGCAGAACCCGGTGCCCTGATCGGTTTTGCAGGTCCTCGTGTCATCCGCGATACAGTAGGTAAAGACTTACCTAAGGGTTTTCAAAGTGCCGAGTTTGTTCTTGATCATGGTTTCCTTGATTTTATTGTAGACAGAAGGGACCTGAAAAAACAATTGACCACTTTGCTGAAAATGCTGCAAGACTGATCCGGTCTTCTCATAATTAGTTTTCAGACCATTATCTACACCCGGGAATCTTCCGGGCGTTTTTCCGTATACACCCCTTTCTGTTGACGATCATTGGAAACACTGAGCTATCAGGACAATCTTCCCTGAATTATTCGTTAAATTCAGTACAAAGAAAGTCGATTAACAAACCCAGAAATCATGCGTGGAATACTTACTTTTTTCGCTTTTTTGATCACCTCTCAGTCAGTATTGAGTCAAACTCAAATAGAGGTGCCTTTGATCAAGGACCCTAATGCCAACGCCTATCATCTGATGGCCTCATTGAATGGCGAAGAGTATGATTTTATTTTCGATACCGGTGCTTCTGGTCTGTTGATTAATAAAGCGGTATTTGATGACCTTACCCGCAAAGGCAAGCTGACCCAGACTGACTTTCTTGGTACCTCAAAAGCAGTGATAGCCAATGGCAGTACCATCGATATCAATGTGGTGAACATCCGTAGTCTGGAAATTGGCGGGCAGGTATTGAATGATTTACGAGCCGGAGTGGTGGACAATAACAATGCGGCCTTACTCTTTGGTCAGGATGCTCTTTCAAAATTCGGATCGGTAACCATTGACTACAATCAGGGCAAGCTTATACTCACCACCAACCCTGCCGGGACCAACACGACTACTCCCCCTGCCCAAACAGCTCAAACCACCCTGCTGAACAGTCTTAAAGAAATTAAACTGATTCCCTGCAGTGCTGATGATCAGGGCACATTAAATGACCTGAGGAGCATTCTGGAATCAGCCCCAGAGCTAAAGCAGGTGAAAATCTCTGAAGAGGCTCAGGTGCCTCCTCAACGGGCTGTGAACAGAATTACTGAGGGCACAATTACCATTCGCTATTTCAGTCAAAAAGATCAGGCAGTAGCCGATTCTGGGGAGTTGGCGACTCTATTGGATGCCTTCCTCACGCAACATGATACGGCTTTCAAACCCAGTGCCCTGGTAAGAGAGAACATGCTTTCTTCTTTCAACAACAGATCATTCCCTGATTACCTGGAGATCTGGGTAAGGAAACAGTAAACCAAGCTTAATTCTTCTTAGATACTCCAATCATCACTCCAAATCCCCCTCCGGGCTCGGTACGTTCAATTTCCGGCAGGTAGGTCTGGCTGATCGCGCCATCGAGGTAGAGGGCATTTTTACAACCCATTTTTTCAAATGCTTTGGCAAGTTCATAAAAGCGCACCCGGGTTTCTGAAATGATAAAAACGAGTTCCTGATTCTCGTTCACTCCCACACCACTACGGATATGGAAATTGGGGGAGTCTTTCATAAACTTAGAGTTCATTTTCCCATTGGTCAAAAGCATAGGGCCGGACTGGGTCGCATAGCGGATTCCGCGTCTTTCATAGCCTTTCAGGTCCTGTGTCCTGATTACATGCGGCTCTCCCTTGTCGGTTATCAAAAAGATACCGTTGGGCTGCATATAAAAGTTTCCATAGCCTTCTCTTCGGGTATCGGCCTTTTGTAAAACCTTACCCTTTTCGATATACAGGCCCTGGGGACTTTTATCGGGCTGATACATTCCTCCATTGGTCGCGAAAACTAGCAGTTCACCGCTCCTGGCAATGTCCTGGCCATAACTGACAAAATTATCATAAAGCTCATTCCCGCCATCGCGCCAAAACAAACGCACCTCACTTTTATTAGGATCCACCTTATACACCACAAAGCCACGCCCTTCCTCACTTTGAAGTCGGCTGACGGCATTCCCTGCTACTTTGAATTTATCCAGGTCTTTAACGACCGTGGCAGGTGCTTTCTCAGCTGCTTTCAGTTTATCGTTCTCCGCCTTCAGCCTGTTCACTTCTGATTCCAGTGAGCTGACCTGATCTGCAAACTGATCTCGCTCTCTGACCAGTTCCAGATTTTTCTCATTCAGGCTACTAATTATATTGTTGAGTGAGTCCCTGGAAGTATCATCGGCTGAAAGATTTCCGACCAGCTTATTAAGCTCTTTGATGGAGTCCTGGGCTTGTTTGATTCTATTCTGATATACCTTGAGAGCAGGCGTCTTGGTGGCCAGCATCTGATTTAAAGAGTCAATTTCCGCAGTCAGCAGTTGCTCTTTGGCAGCATACTCAGCCTGGTAAATCGCACTTACAGAATCAGCTATCTGCTGTCGATTGGGACCTTGCTGTTGCTCTGTGGTATCTTCCACTTGCTTTTTACCACCACAGCCGAAGAGGCTGCAAACGACTAATAATATGATGACCTTTTTCATAGTTATTATTTTTTATAAGCAGATAATAGAATGGGTATGTCTGCATTAACCTTTTGATTCAGGTCTGATTTTACTCCTCTGATCAACATCAAAGCGTTTGACCCTGAATTAAGCAGCATTGCCTCATCACAGCCGTGCACTTCAAAGAGTTTGGCAAAAGCCTGCAATGTCATTTGTCCCTGACCACCGGTAGAAATGAATATCAGACTGTTTTCCTCAGATGAATAGCCCATCCCTGTAAACTGCGAGCTCATGTTGCCCTGGTAAACAACTTTGCCTTCTGAAACCAACATACTGCCTGACTGAAATGCATGCTTGATCAGAGAAATATCGGTGAATACCGATTTGTATTTCGCTTGTGGCAGCAAGCCCACCTTATTATCTTTTGTAATATAAAATACTCCTTCGGCAATTACTCCATTTTCCGACATAGGGCTTTTCAGCTCTCCATTCAAAACAACCAGGCCTTTGTTCGTTCCGGTACCTCCACCAGTACAAGCCAGCTTCAGCGTTCTATCAGGCTGTCGAAACAGACTCCAGAATCGTTCAGGGCCTTTCACTTCTTTGGTCACATTCAAATCCAGCCAGTAATCATTCATGGGCAATCTGGCCGAATAGATTTCAGGGGAACCAACAATGGGTTGGTCATCTTTTACAATAGCGCTCACAATACTGGTCGGATTTGTGCTCAATGCCTCAGTGTCCACAATCATCGCACTGAATCTATTGTTGAAAGTCCGACCCTTATCTTGCTTTCCATAAATTTCTGAGATGGCTCCATCGAGGTAGAGTGCATTTTTACAACCATATTTATCCTTGAACATGGAGGCAAATTCGTGCAGGTTTACACGGGTTTGGCTAATGGCAAACACTACGGTATTTTCATCGATAATCCCCACTCCGTTTCTCACCGTCTGATTGACTGAACCTTCGGTAAAAGCGCTATGGATTTTACCATCGATCAAAAGCTGTGGGCCTGATTGCTGAGCATATCGGATTTCTTTTCCGGCCACGGCCTGTTCAAATTTATCAGCGGTAATGATCCCGGCTTTGTCATCATCATCGATGTAAAAAACACCGTTGGGTTTCAGAAAGAAATTACCGGCAGCGTTATTCAGATTTAATGGCCTCATCTGCTTCCCTTTCTCAATATACAGCCCTACGGGCTCCAGTCCGGGGTTAAAAATACCTCCGTTCATCGCAAAGATCATCTCTCTCTTTTGCTTGTGCAGATGACCCTTAAGTCTGCTAAAATTGCTCAAAGGTTCTCCTTCGCTATCCTTCCAAACCATCTGGATATTGGATTCACGCAGTTTCACTACATACACTTTATATAGCTTGCCTCTGTAGCGGATTTCCTCTACTTCACCGGCCTGCAGCACAGTGAGACTGATGAAGAAAAAGACTATTGCCCAAACAAGCTGATACTGCTTAATCATAGTAATAGACCAATAGATTAGTGGCATCTCGGGGTTCTGCTTCGCCCATCATATAACGGAGTTTAGACTTATCATCGTCATATACCTCGTAGATGTCATTTCCTCCTGTATCCAGGTTTACAATAGAGATAACGTCCATTTTCGACATGGCCTGTAACGCATTATCCGCAGCTTCATACAGGGTCATTTCCTTATCTACATTAAAGATGGCGTGAAAGAGGTCTCCATTGCGAAAACCCAGCACCAAAAACCTACGGGTTGTGCTCTTTTGACTGCTGCGGGTCGGGTTGATCTTCAGCTCATTTTTGAATGCCAGCAAGTGACTTTGAAAAACAGTGGCATTCTCGTTTACCCCCCAATTCAGCAGCCTGGTTTTATCGTCCCGGGGGCAAATGGTTTTACCGATACTTGCCAGCGTGAGGTTGCACTCATCAATATCGGATACTCTGACACCACCGGCTGCTTCTACGATTACCAGGGCATCCTTATCGCTTTCGATTTTACGATTTACGATCTTACCATTGTCTACACAGATACCCACTGGCTCACTTTTATGAGAGAACCCTGTGCTGTAGCCTCCACTGGAAATAAGCACGATGTCTTTACCTTTCCGCCAGCTTTTAAATGTCTTGTAGGTATTGCCCGAGGCAAAATACTTCGCCTTGAGCTTTCCCTTGCTCCGGCCTCTCCACAGGAAAGTCGCATAGCCGTAGTTTCTTCTGCCCTTCTTCAGTTTGTAAACACCCACCTCTGCCTTGCGCAAAGCCTGGTGTTTTTCGAAAGAAAACTGTGCCTGAGCATTATGCCCAAAACAGGTAAGCGCCAATAAAACCAGGCTTACACAGGTGCTTATGCTCCTTCTACTCATAGTAATACACTAACAAATTTGTGGCGCTGGAAACCGGCACAGATCCATTGAGAAAAGACATGGCCCTGTTATCGTCATTGTAGGCTTCCATAATGTCATAGGCTCCCCTGTCAAGATTCATAATGCCTACCACATCCAGCTTTCTCTTGGTGAGCGTGCTCAATACATCTTTGGCTGCACTGTACAGGGATACTTCCCGGTCTATTTCGAAGAGGATGTGCATCACGTTATTGTCTTTATCGGTAACCAGTGCCAGCATACCCCGCGATGCACGCTTAGAGTTACCATTGGAGTAGGTTCTGAGCTTATTGTCATAAGCCAGTAGATGGGTTTGAAAAATGGTAGCGGACTCCTGCCTGCCCCAGTTCAAAAGCATGATCTTATCCTTGATAGGGTTGACCCTTTTGCCAAGGCTACCAAGGTACAGATTACCTTTTTCAACATCTGATACGCGTACACCACCAACAGCTTCTACGATCACGAGACCGTCCATTTTCTGATCAATGGCGCGGTTTACGATCTCGCCATTGTCTACACAAATGCCAATGGGAATACTGTTATTGCTATAGCCAGAGCTATAGGCGCCACTGGAGACCAGCACAATGTTTTTGTTGCCTTTCCAGCTCATGAATTTCTGAAAGGTGTTACCTGAGGCAAAATATTTGGCCTTGATGCGCTTACCACTTTTAGTACGGTCCATCCATATGGCATTGCCATATCTTGTACCCCCTTTAGATAGTTCGAATACATTCACATTGCCATCGCGAAGTGTCGCTTTGCTCGAGAGGCTATACTGTGCCTTAAGCTCAGAGCAGAGCAACAGAGGCCATAGGCTAAGCAGGACTAAATAACGGTTGTACATATTAGTAAGCGTTTTTGGTTTCAGATTTATGTTTTTCGAAGTTGCCTGAGTCTGGAGAAAAGGCGAATTCGTTTGCGGTAAATGAATAAGAGTACAAGTAAGGGTAAACCGATAAAGGTGAGTGCCCAGAACCACCTGCACATCGGATCACACAAGCCATTGGAACAGTCAAGAATACAACGCGTTTTGAAGCGCGTGAAAACGTAGTCGAAGTTGCCCTGCTTGATATTCATGATGAATTTTTCCTTGTCAGAAACAGGAATACTGATGCTATACTGAGCCGTCTTGAGTTTGTCGATCAGGGCCAGCAGTTCCGGATCTTCCTTGTCGAGAGATTCATTATTCAGTCCGTTTTGAACTGAATCACTCAGAGCCTGGAGCAGTACATCGCCAAGAATCTGAAAGTTCATATCCTCAGCGTTCATCAGCGCTATGCCCAGAGACACCTCCTTGTCCAGCTTTTTGGTGTCTTTATTATCTATAGGGGCAGCTTCAAAGTGGATACCGTAGAGCGTTTCAAGATGCACCCTCGTATCCATTGACTGGCTATCGAGCCAAACTACCAATTTCCGCAAGGAGTCCAGGTCATACAATCCCGGACTTGAGGCATACCGCTGATAGTCGATACCATCCTGAACCGAAGCACTTTGCCTGGCGGTGATACTAAAGGGAATAAGGAATGTGAGGAGTAAATAGATTCTTATTCGGGTCATTTGAGTTTGAGAATAGTTACTTCGACTCTCCTGTTCTCTGCCTTCTTCTTATTTGTCGAGTTATCATTACGCGGATCGGACCCTCCGAACCCCTTGGTTTTTATTCTGTTTTCCTCTATCCCATTAGCGACTAAAATGCGCTTTACTGCATCAGCACGTTCCAGAGATAGCTTTAAGAGCATGTCTTTGCCTCCGAAATTATCAGTATGACCATCCAGTCTGATTAAAGCTCCCGGATAGGTCTTCATCCAACCGACCAGCTTGACAAGCGTAGGTTCATAGCCGGGCTTGAGGTCTGAGGTGCCTTTTGTAAACTCAAGATAACGAAGAACGAGCCTATCACCCACTGATACTGAGCTGGTTTCGAAAGGGGAATAATCGGGTACAATAATACCTTCAACCCCGGAAGCTTCCCTTGTTACAAAAACGGTATCACGTTCTACAATCCTCACCGTATCCGGAGGTACTCTTATACGCACGGTATCCCGAATCTGGTCATTTCTGGTTATATAAACCGTATCTGTTCTGAACACCTCAAGGGTATCATATTTTACCACTTCTCTGAAGACCGTATCATATTTGATTACTTCTTGTATCCGCTCTATCGTATCTCGCTGGTATACGTACAAGGTATCGGTTTTAGGTACTTCCAATCGCAGGGTATCCGTTTTATAAACCGTGAGCGTATCGGTATTGAATACTTGTACTGTGTCACGCTCGACAACAGTGACCGTATCGGTTTGGTAAATCGTTTTTTCCACCTCAACAGTATCTCTTACATAGACCATAACAGTATCCGGTAAAGCAGGGGTCGAAGGCGCAGTAACCGGAATAGAAGGGTTATTGGAAGCCACAACGGTACAGTTCCCTACTGTACCCTGTTCGGGTTGTCGGTACAGCCGGCCCACTTCAGAGGTGCTCAGTGCGCGGTTATAAATTCTTAAATCGTCAATAAGCCCATGGTGCATCTCCAGATTACCGGGAATATCTCTGCCAATCTCCAGAGGTTGGTTATTAGGCATTAATGTTTCGGTAAAAGGAAAATTCTGGATCAACTCATCATTGATGTAGGTCTTTACACTTTTACCGTCATAGACCATCACGGTATGATACCATACGTTGGCAAGTATGGGCACATCCACATTTTCTGTAAATGCCGTGTTGATAGATACAGTTTTGGAGGTTACCTGAAAGCGATAATGGGGTGAGTTGGCAGCCTCCGTGGGCCTATTTCCTTTTACGCAAACAGTAAACCACATCAGGCCGTAGGTATTCATTTTTCCTCGCTTGGGCTTAATCCAAGCCGAAATGGTCAGCTCATTTGTCGGGCTGTTAAGGCTGCTGGATGAGGGCACACTTACAAAGGAATCCGACCCATCTAAGGCCACAGCACTACAGGCATTGCCAAATCTATCTGCTTCGTAAAGTGTATTACCGATGATATTTCCATCATTCCCAAATTTGCTTTCATCCTTGGTGGAATTGTTAAAAGTAAGGTTGAGCACCAGTCCTTTTTTTAAGGACTGTGCCTGGGATGACCAGGGAAACAGGAAGCACAACGCAAACAAAAAACAAGCTCTCACCATTACAAAAATTATTTTAAATGTAAAAATTCCAACTTCTCAATACAAGTATCAAGACAATTAAAGCATTTAGTATACAATCGTCTTAAAAAGAAAAAAATCCGTTAACACATCGGTTCTGATGAAATGTCTAATCCGCCCTTGAATGGAGGATTTCAATCAGATTTGACGATAAAGTCTTTTATCGCCCAATTTGTGTAACGCTTGCCCAGCCTATCGCAGTAACGCTTGATCCGGCTTTTTATGATACAGCGCAGGGGTCGCTTATCAATATTAATTTTTCAAGGGCTCGAAAAACCCCGGGAAAGAGGATAAAAGAAGAGGGCTTAATCAAGAGGAAAATCTTGCCTCAAGATGGCAGATTGTCTCAAAAGAAACTGATAATAAGGAAGGCCGATGAGCTGGCCACCAAAACCCATAGCACCGTACCAAACAGCAAGGGTTTATAGCCAATGGTTCTAAGCTTAGTCAGCCCCAGGGTGGTGCCAATCAGAAAAAGCACGATGGTCATAAGGGTTTTGGAAAGCTGGAAAATAGCCGTACCCAACCAATCGGGAATAGACAGCCAGTAGTTAATAACTACGGCCAAAACGAAAAAGAGTACAAACCAGGGGAATTTCATGTGCTTGCCACGCTTATTCAGCAATGAAAGAATCAGCATTACTGGAATGATCCAAAGTACACGGGCGAGTTTAGCCGTAGTGGCCAGTTCCAATGCCTGCTGACCATAGACGGATGCAGCACCCACCACAGAGCTGGTATCATGAATGGCCACGGCACACCAAAGGCCAAATTGTGACTGCGTCATATCTAAAGCAGCGCCCAGACCTGGAAAAATAAAGATGGCCGCAGCATTCAGAATGAATACCACACTTAGGGCCACCGAAATATCTTTGACAGGCACATTCATGACGGGAGCCACCGAGGCAATCGCGCTCCCCCCACAAATGGCAGTACCCGAAGAGATAAGGAAGGACAGATTACGCTCCAGACCGATCCATCTGGCCAGTAGCAAGCCAAGTCCTAAAACCATTATGACTGAGCACATGATAAGCAGGAGACTATTAGTACCGGAAGCGGCCGCTTGTTCGACATCTATACAAAAACCCAGCCCGATTACCGCGACCTGCAACAGTCGTTTTGTAATGACGGAAGTATCTTTGAAACCGGATTCGCCAAAGAGATTTCTATGTCCAAAGCCTATCAGCAATGCCAGAGGTGGGCTGATTACAGGCAGCGCGCAAAGTGCAGCTCCCACAAAAAACAGGACTTTCCTAGCTGGAATACTCATTCCTGAACGTTTTCCAGATACTTATAACCGTTTCCGGTATTGATCATCATGATTTTCTCAGCTCCGGACAAATGTCCCTCATTTTTAAGCTTGAGCAAGGCCTTCCAAAGAGCAGCTCCCTCAGGGGCCATGAGTATGCCTTCGTTGCTCGAAACCTCTTGCATGCCTTCAATCATTTCCTGCTCGGTAACCGTTAAAGCCATTCCTCCGGATTCCCTGACTACATTCCTGATCATATCCTTTCCGAAAGCCACTGGCACGGCCAGCCCATTGGCAATAGATTCGCGATAGGCAGAGCTATCTCTTTCTACTCCCTTGATAAAGTCAACCATGGGTGCGCAGTTCTCAGCCTGCACCACGATCATTTTGGGTAGTTTAATGTCTGAAGGGAGCCAGCCCAGCCCGATCATTTCATAAAAAGCCTTCCAGATGCCGATGAGTCCGGTTCCTCCACCGGTCGGATACAAGATCACATCCGGTAGTTCCCAGTTAAGCTGCTCTGCTATTTCATAGCCCATGGTCTTTTTACCTTCCAGCCTGTAGGGCTCTTTCAAGGTGGCCATGTTAAAGGCACCGGTTTTTCTTTCGATTTCGCTTGCTTTTGCTGCACAGTTGTTAATCAGTCCATCGATTAAAATCACCTCCGCGCCATAGTAAACACATTCCTGCTGAAATATTTTTGGCGTATGGCCTGGCATCACCACGGTGGCTTTGATTCCTGCAGCGGCACAGTAAGCACTCATGGCGCCACCGGCATTCCCTGCAGTTGGTATCACGGCATGATTTACCCCTAGTTCTTTTGCTTTGGAGACAGCCATACTCAGCCCACGGGCCTTAAAGGATCCGGTTGGATTTAGTCCCTCGTCCTTCACCATCAGCTTGTCAAAACCATGCTGATGAGCGAGCCTGGTCAGGTCAAAAACCGGGGTCATGCCCTCGCCCAGACTTACAATATTCTCAGGATTCAGCACTGGCAGTACCTCCGCATAACGCCACATGTTAGCGGGTCTTTCTTTGAGCTGAGTTTTTTTAAAAGTGTCATCCAGCTTATAGGAAGCGACCAGTGGTTTTTCGCAGCAAGTGGCGAAAGTCTGGAGGCTCTCTAAAGCATAAGGACTGTGACAGTTGGAGCAAACCAACTGGTGGACAAGCGAAGTTTGAGACTGGAGTATATTCACCCTCCAATATTCCACATATCATTATAACTAGTCAAGTGAAAAAAAGTAACAAACTATAACTATTGGTTATAACACTGTTTTACTTCCTTGATGAAATCATGGGCCACTCCGGACAGTGTTTCTCCCGTTCTGGTGACAAAACTGAGGTCACGTTCTGCAATAAGCTCGGGCATATCCACTTCGCTGAGCAAACCCAGTTCCATTTCACGTTTAATGGCCAATGGAGAGAGGAAGCCCACCGCGGTGTCTTCTATTAAAAAATTCTTTAAGGCTTCTGTACCGCCAAGGCGGGCCTTAATGTTGAGATCACCCGCCCTGATCTTCAACTCATCCAGCTTTCGGGACCAGGCCGAAAGTGTTCCTGAACCCAACTCTCGCATGACCAGTGGAACATTAACAAACTCGTTGAGTGACACAGATTTTCCGGCATAAGGACTATGACTGGAGCAAACAGGAATAATCTTGTCCTTCATAAAAAAATCGTAGCGGATTCCGCTTCCATCCTGCCTGTCTTCTACCACTGCCAGATCCAGGTCTCCCTGAACCAGGGCATTGAGTATGTTTTCAGTATTTCGATTGATCAGGGTGATCTTGACTTGCGGCCATTTTTTCTGAAAGTTGGAGAGCGCCCGAGGCAATACATATAGTGAGAGTGTAGTACTGGCTCCTATCCTTAATTCTCCTTTACCTCTCAATTCAGTTTTGATAATGTCGAGATCAGAGTCGATCTGTTTTTGGATCTGCTTTGCCTGCTTCAGGTACATTAGCAACTTCTCCCCTGATATCGTCAGTAATATAGAACTCCCCTTTCGTTCAAACAGGGGTACACCCAACTCTCCTTCCAGTTTTTTGACCTGCTTGCTTACAGCCGGCTGCGAAATATAGAGTGCTTCAGCAGCTTTGGAAAAGCTTTGGTGGCTGGCTACTTCATAAAATGCTTCGTAGGCGATGGATAGCATGATAAAGGCTTGGTTGCCGTAAATATACTGTTTCGGTCTGCCAAACCGGATATACATGCCTATATCTGATTCTTTTCAAATTTTTCTTTGAAACCTCAATTCGAGCCACTACGTTTGCCTTCACAAGTCGAATACCCTCATTCTGAGGTTCGATTTATACAGAAGCGTGGAGAGACAGGCTCTTTGAAGCGCTAGCAACCATCCGCATAGGAAAGGTGCTAATTCCTGATCCCAAAGGGTGCCAGGTGGCATTCGGGAGAATATAAATTGTACGAAAATGACAATACGGAAAGCACAGACGGGCGTGAGCCAGTCGATTGAAGATCAATCGACACAGACTTCTATTATCTCCATTTTTATTGCCTGCGGGCGAATGTTCAGGCGGGCTTAACATAGCCCCGGCATCGCTCAATTTCTCATCAGGCCGCAGCCTGAAGGGCTCATTACATTCATTCTAAGCCAATTTTTATGACTCAAGCAGTGAAATCGACCAATCAGGAACATATAAATAACCCAGATACCCTACAGACTTACTACCATCCATTGCCTTTTGTGCTGGAGTCGGGAGAAAGTCTGCCAGAACTCAGAATTACCTATCACACTTTTGGCAAGCTGAATGCCAAGGCTGATAACATAGTCTGGGTAACCCATGCCCTCACCGCCAACTCCGATCCTACCCAATGGTGGCCTGGCTTAGTCGGTGACAATGAGCTGGTTAATCCGGAAGACCATTTTATTATTTGTGCCAATATTCTGGGCTCTTGTTATGGCACTACCGGACCGCGGGATTTCAACCCTGAGAACGGAGAGCGGTACCTTACCAACTTCCCGGATTTCACCATACGCGACATTGTAAGGGCTCATGAGCTATTGCGCAGACATCTCGGAATCGAGAAAATCTACCTTGGTCTGGGTGGTTCTATGGGAGGTCAGCAGCTCATGGAATGGGCCATAGAATCGCCTGAGCTATTCGAAAACCTGTGTATACTGGCTACCGGAGCTCAAAGCACTCCCTGGGGTATTGCCTTCAGGGCAGCACAGCGCATGGCCATGGAGGCAGATCCCTCTTTCTTTTCTTCCTCCCCCAATGGTGGTAAAAAGGGAGCCGAGGCTGCCAGAGCCATGGCCATGATCTCATATCGGACCCGAGAGGCCTTTAACAGCAGCCAACAAGACGACAATGAGACAAAAGACAATTTCAGAGCAGACAGCTACCAACGCTATCAGGGCTTAAAGCTAAGCCAGCGCTTTGATGCCCGCACTTATTATATCCTCAGCAAAGCCATGGATACGCATAATGTAGGCAGAGGCAGAGGCTCTGTTGCAAAAGCACTTTCGCTGGTAAAAGCACGCACACTGGTACTTGGCATCCAGGGAGATCTGCTTTTTGCCAATGAGGAGCAAGAGCATTTAGCCAGCCATATTCCCGGGGCGCAGCTCGAGATCATTCCATCCCACTACGGACATGATGGTTTCCTGATAGAGGCGCCTGCCATTTCAAAATCACTTGACCAATTTCTTAAGCAATAAGAGTATGAAACATATTAAAATCGGACTTTTTGGATTTGGCTGTGTTGGCCAGGGCCTCTACGAAACACTCAATACCTCTCAGAATTTTGCAGGTGAGATTACCCGCATCTGTGTGAAAAATAAGAAAAAGGAAAGAGCCCTACCTCCCTCGCTTTTCACCTATCAAAAAGAGCAAATCCTCAGTGACCCTACCATCGATATAGTGGTAGAATTGATTGATGACGCCACCGCGGCTCTGGAGATAGTAACTGCAGCACTGAAAAATGGTAAATCTGTAGTGACTGCCAATAAGAAAATGATTGCCGAACACCTGGAATACCTGGTGGAGCTTCAAAAAGAAACAGGACAGGCTGTTTTGTACGAAGGGGCAGTCTGCGGCAGTATTCCTATTATCCGTACACTGGAGGAATATTTTGGCCATGAGCCTCTCAAAGAAGTAAGAGGCATCTTTAACGGATCAACCAATTACATTCTCACCAAAATATTCGAAGAACGACTGGATTATACCAAGGCACTCCATCAGGCGCAGGAGCAAGGTTTTGCAGAAACAGACCCCACATTGGACGTACAGGGTTTTGACCCTAAGTTTAAACTCAGCATACTGCTTACCCATGCTTTCGGTATTCATGTAGCCCCCGATAGCATCGTAAACCTCGGGATTAACCGACTCAAACCGGCAGATCTGGAATTTGCCCGTGACCGGGATTTACAGATCAAGCTGCTGGCCCATGCCGAGCGCATCGATGATCAGGTATACGCATATGTGCTACCACAGTTTGTAAATAGCACCAATAACCTCAGCGCTATTCAGAATGAGTTCAATGCGGTTACACTGAACGGTGATTTCTGTGATGACCAGCTTTTTATTGGAAAAGGAGCAGGCAGTTTACCCACCGGAGCTGCTGTATTATCAGATATCTCAGCCCTGAGTTACGACTACCGCTACGAGTACAAAAAGCACTATAATCTGGGCCAACTCCACTTCAGCAATGACCGGTTGATTGACCTATATGTAAGCTTCGATAGCCCGAATGATCTGAATCTTGAGGATTTCGAGTCCATCTCTGCTAATTATTTTTGCTTTGACCGCTGCTATGTTCAGGGCAAGATCAGCCTGAAAAAACTCTTGAGTACCTCATGGCAGGACAACGACAAAATCAGCCTCATACAGCTTTCAGAGGAAGATTTTGACACTACGCAAAGCCTCTCACTTAAGGCTTTAGAACAGGAAATAAGAGAGCTTAAAAAGGGACAGAAAATCAGAGAAAAGATCAGTGTTTGAGGCATGTCAAAAAGGGTGGCATTTTTTAGGCTTTCCCTTACGCTTTTAACCTTTAGTGAATATATTTGTAGCCCTTACCCAAACAATACCGGGTAACACTAAATTATTGACTAAAAAGCGATTAATAGATGTCATCTGTCATTATCACTTCTGTTGTAGCCTTCTCGGTGGTTATTCTTTTACTCGTACTGATTTTGCTTTATGCCCAGTCTAAACTGGTTCAGTCGGGAGATGTAAAAATCATTGTGAATGGCGATGAGGCTAATCCCATCGTAACTGCAGCCGGATCTACTTTATTGAACACCCTGTCTGGACAGAAGGTGTTCTTGCCATCAGCCTGCGGAGGCGGTGGAACCTGTGCCATGTGCAAATGTACCGTTGCAGAAGGAGGAGGAGACGTACTACCTACAGAGGTAGGACACCTGAGCCGCTCTGAGCAAAAAGAAGGTGTGAGACTTTCTTGCCAGGTAAAGGTTAAAAGCGACATGCGCATTGAGATTCCTGAAGAAATCTTCGGTATCAAAAAATGGGAATGCGAAGTGGTTTCTAACTGGAACGTGGCATCCTTTATCAAGGAATTTGTAGTAAAGCTGCCTGAAGGCGAAATATTGGATTTTGAAGCGGGTGGATATATTCAGGTAGATGTACCACCTGTTGTTTGTGATTTCAAAGACATGAACATCGAGCCACATCCAAGTGATCCGGAAGGGCCAGACAAATTCAAAGGGGACTGGGACAAGTTCAACCTTTGGGATTTGAAAATGGTGAACAACGAGGAAATCTTCCGTGCGTACTCCATGGCCAACCACCCTGCTGAGGGTAATATTGTGATGTTGAACATCCGTATTGCTACCCCACCATGGGACAGAGCCAATAACAAATGGATGGATGTAAATCCTGGTATCTGCTCTTCTTATGTGTTTACCAGAAAGCCGGGTGACAAAGTAACTATTTCAGGACCTTACGGTGAATTCTTCATCAAGCCTACCGAGGCAGAAATGCTCTACATTGGTGGTGGTGCAGGAATGGCCCCTATGAGATCTCACCTTTTCCACCTTTTCCACACCCTGAAAACGGGTAGAAAAGTGACCTATTGGTACGGTGGACGTTCAAAGCGTGAGCTTTTCTACCTTGATGATTTCCAGAAGATTGAAAAGGAGTTTCCAAACTTCCAGTTCCATCTTGTACTTTCCGAGCCAGCTCCGGACGACAACTGGGTTGAGAAGAAAGACATGGATGATAAAGAAGGAGACGGTTTCTTAGGCTTCGTTCACCAGGCGGTGATCGATCAGTACCTTAGCAAGCACGATGCTCCTGAAGAAATTGAATTCTACTTCTGCGGCCCTCCTATGATGAACGCAGCGGTAATTAAAATGTGCGATGATTGGGGTGTACCTGATGAGAACGTAGCATTTGATGATTTCGGAGGTTAGTCCGAGATTTAGCTAAGATATTAAGGCCGCTCAGTGAGTGGCCTTTTTTATGCCCAAAAGGCTTTTGTACCTGGCTTTTGCGGGTCTTCTTGACCAACAAAGTATATGGCCATAATCACAACTCGGAATTCTTATTGTTAAGGAGTACCAACCAGGCTTACAGCTTTCTTCACTTGTCCTGGCGACTTAAGAGTTTGATCATAATACCAATTTTTGGTACATTTAATAAAATAGCCTATCAATGAGTAAAAACACATCCATATCACTCGGAAACTATTTTGATGAATTCGTTCAGGGCCAGTTAAAGGAAGGCCGATTCAAAAATGTCAGCGAAGTTATACGCGCTGGATTAAGACTTTTGGAAGAGGAAGAAGGGAGAGCTGCTGTGTTAAGAAGTGCTATACAAGAAGGAATTGATAGCGGCATTGCACATGATTTTGAGCCTGAAAATCATCTTGAATCGCTCAAAGCGAAAAAGCGCTTAAATGGCTGAGTTCAAACTAACCAACAAAGCAGTTGACGACTTATCTCAGATCTGGGATTATACTTTTGAGGTTTGGTCGGAAAATCAAGCTGACAAATATTATAAAATGCTGATTTTAAACTGCCAGGAAATTGCAAACAACCCCCATCTAGGCAAAAGGTATAACGGCATCACTCCAGATTTACTCGGTATGAAAGTCAATCGACACATCATTTTCTATCGAACGCTCAATGAGGACTATGTTGAAATTACCAGGATTTTACATGAGCGAATGGACCTTAAAAAGAGAATCACGGAATAGAGGTTAATCGGAGAGGAAGAAGAGCCAAAGAACTAACCTCTGGGAAATTTCCATTGTCTCTGTGAGTCTGTATCAGGCTTATAAAATCAGACAGCCATATATATACTTGTGATGGTGGCCTTGCTCAGCTATCTTCGTTTTTATAAAAGCTTCGTTCAAAACTATCGCTTAGTAGCAAGCTATGTACAATGAGGCGAGGCACAGACACTCATCATACTAATCTATCAATGCCACTCTATAAATGATGCGTGACTCTTTCAATATACTTATCATTTTAGGAGCCATTCAAGGCATCATTAGCTCGGTTTTACTTTTCTCATACAAGCCAAAAAAGCAGGCCAACACTCTTTTAGCCTGGTTGATCCTTATCATTTCACTGGCCTGCCTCAACCTTTATTTTCTCGAAACAGTAGAAAGTCCTTCGCCCACCTGGAGGGTGATTGCAGAGGTTACCCCTCTCATTGTCTTGATGCCCCTGGGGCCTCTGGTCTATTTTTATGTGAAGGCCATGTTGTTTCCTGAATTCAGACTGGGCAAGAAGGCACGCCCTCACTTTTATAGTATCACCATTGATCTCTTTCCTTACCTGGCAGCCAGTACTCTACTCTTAGGCAGTTATTGGGGCTCAATTGATATAGAGCGGGTGCAAGACTGGCAACAGTTCATCGACATATACTTTGTCTATTCAGACATCCCCCGCTGGCTTTCCCTTGCCATTTACCTATGGTTTACGCGAAAACTCATCAACTCCTATAGTAACAACAATTCACAGAACCCCACACTCAGATGGACCAGACATTTCACCCGGGGGTTTACCATTTTTGCCATCATCTGGCTGTTGCATCTGGTACCGTACATTATCCCCTCCCTTTCAGACCAACTCCTGACAGCAGTCGGTTGGTACCCAATTTACATGCCCATGATTGTCTTGATCTATTGGTTGGGCATAAGCGGTTTTATGGTGAGCATAAAACCCCATCGGGTTAGCTCTAGAAACTCGATATTGCCTCAGGAAACCATCGAACAGACCTCTGTAGCCTTACAGCAGGCCATGGAAGAAGCGCAGTTGTACTTAAAACCCACCCTGAAACTTGATGATGTAGTTGCGCAATTAGATATACCACAAAAAACCATCTCCGCAGTATTAAATCAACACCTCAATAAGTCGTTCAATGAGTTCGTCAATGGATACAGAATTGAAGCCTGCAAGGCAAGATTGCTCAGTGACAGCAGCAATTTGACGATTACTGGTATTGCTTATGAATGTGGGTTTAACTCTCAGGCTACCTTTCAACGAGCTTTTAAAACAGCGACAGGCCTTACACCTAAAGAATACAAACAGGAACAGCTTAAAAACAGCTTGAATTAGCACTCAATTCTAGAATTGAATAGAATTTTCAGTGGTCTGTTGATTCATTTGCAAAAAACGAATGGATGAGAACAGCATATTGCTTTGCGCTATTAATAATCTCCCACCTGACCTGGGCACAAACAGTAGAAAGCAGAATACTACAGGTAGAACAAGGCTTGACTATGCCGGGTATTACACCCTTTGGACAGGAAACCAAAACAGGCAATACCCTAGACCGGCTCAAAGCTTACCGTGTACACGGTGCTAGTGTAGCGGTAATACACCAGGGTAAATTGGACTGGTCGAAAGCCTATGGTATTACCGATGCTGCTAATCCAGAAAAAGTCACAACCGAAACTCTTTTTCAATGCGCCTCAATTGGTAAAGTCATTACCGCATTGGCCGCCTTAAAACTGGTAGAAAAGGGCAAAATCAGCTTGGATGAAAGTGTGAATAACAAACTGAAACGCTGGCAAATCCCTGAAAACGAATACACAAAATCTCAACCGGTAACCCTGCGGCATCTCTTATCTCATTCGGCCGGATTCACAGATGAGTACGGATTCTTAGGTTATATACCAGATGAAGCCCCCCCCTCCCTACTGCAAATTTTAAAAGATGAGCCTCCTTCAAATGCTAAAAAGCCATTGGTAGTCAGCAGGCTGCCGGGCACGATGGAGCAATACTCTGGCGGAGGATATTTGATTGTTCAATTGCTGATTGAAGATCTGAGTGAGTTAAGTTTTACAGAGTTTGTTCAGCAGCAACTTTTTAACCCGCTAGGGCTGTCCCACACAACCTATGATTTTCAACCAGACAGATATCAAGTCTCCCCGGTAGCCAGAGGGCATCGTTCAAATGGTAAGGTGTACAAGAAGAAAAAATACCACTTATATCCGGAGCACGCGGCAGCCGGTCCCTGGACCACGGCAGAAGACCTGGCCAAATTGGTCATAGCCATTCAAAAAGCGCTTAATCAGTCGGACAATTCTCTTTTAGCAGAGGACTTAATTCTGGAATTTATTAGCCCCCAAATGAATTTGAGGGGGCTCGGGGCTAACTTGCGAGGCATTGAAAAAACACAGGCCTACTGGCATTCTGGTCAGAACCTGGGCTATACAGGCTTGCTCTACGGGCTTACCTCGAGTGGAGATGGTGCGGTGATATTGCTGAATTCCGAGGGTGGAGAAATGCTTCTGCAGGAGTTTATCTCCAGTGTTGCCTCAGTTTACAATTGGCCCGTGATGAATTCGTACCAGGCCATGGAAATACTCCAAAGTGAAATGCGCCAATTGACAGGAACCTATGAAAGTGCTGACCGGTCCAAAAAGCTAGCCATTGAGGAAGAGAAAGGTGCTCTGGTAGTGAAAACTATCAACACCAAGCAAGGCGCTGAGTTGTTCAAAATAGCTGAAAACCACTACACTTTTCAAAACGCACAAGACTATTTCAAGTTGAGCTTTCAATACAAAGACACCAAGGTTATAAGCCTGCTATATGAAGAAAGCATTGGGAAGTTAGTTGAACTAAAAAAGCTAGAGTAGTGGGGAATGACAAGGCACGAACTGCCAGCGCCCAAAAATCGATAAAAGAAGGACTCCCTATTCAGAGTCCTTCCAGATTTTTTCTATTTGATCAAAAACACAGAGCCAAATCTCAATCCTTTGGGATCACCAAATTGAACCATAATAGAATCACCGCTTTTTGCGGCCTCCAACAACTCATTCAGTCTAATGGTAGCTTCACGCTTCACCCCCTTACTTGTAATACTCATTACAGTCTCTCCTTCCCTTATCAAAGAAGTGGTCACATCTCCGGCCTGTTTGGAAAGTACTTCGAAATCCACAAATTCAGAAAGGATGTATTTAAGTTCTGCCTTGAGTTCATCATCTTTCAACGCAGAAAACGACACAGCCTTTTCCGGACTCACAGAGGTGCCATTGACAAACAACACCACCGGAGGAGGTGGTAGGTCCATTACCTCATTCTTTTTCCAGTTCTCACTATCCTTAAAAAGCGGGAAGTTGTACAGCTTAGCCGCCTCATCCGGCCCCTCAACGATATCAATGGTAAGGTAATCTTCTACCTGGGCCTTACTCAGTAAGTCTTTAATTTCAAATGTTGAGCCCTCTTTGAGCTTCTTACTCACCTGAGCTACTTTCTTGCCTTTTCTAATTAATTCTAAATTCAGGTGAATGAAATCTTCCCGGTTATTATCAAATTCAAACCTGAACTCCCCTTTGTAACGTTTAAGCTCTGAAAACTTCAGACCTTCACTGATTAAAAGCCTGTCGATATAGAATTTGATCTCACGTTTATCAATTGAGGGTGCCTCTGTTGATTCTAAAGCCGGGACGTCTGATACCGTATTGCTTTGGGCCGTCATCATGCCCGTCAACAGGGCTATGGACAATGCCACTATCGCTTTGAACTTCCCTGTCCAACCTGATTTTTTTATGCTCATCATAGTTATTCTCTTTTTAATGAATGATAAATTGAAATAGTGTACCAACCCGTATGAGTTGTTGCTGATCAATTGTCTCAAAAGCAAGGACTGGTACTCAACTAAGGAGAAACCCTGTTTAAGCATGTTTTTATCTGCTATATATTCATGTGTTTGTTTTAATGATTTAATGAGCCGCCAGACTACAGGATTGAACCACATAAGAGCCGCTACGAGTTGAACAAATATTAAGTCTATAGAATGTCTTTGCCGAATGTGCGTTTTTTCATGCGCAAGGATCTGATTGAATTCATTTTGATCGCTGATATGATCTGGCATAAAAACTGTATTCAGAAATGAAAAAGGAGCTACATCTGACGGTACTTTTGCCACTTTCAGTCCGCTTAAATGGGTGGGTGATAGCTTCTTTCTGAGCCCATAAATCTTGAGATACCCCAACAAAAGTCGAACAATAAGAAAGGTAAACCCAATAAGATATACCACTACGGCACTGGCCATAATGACCCTGGCCAGGCTCCAGTCCTCAAACCAAAACTGCTGCCACCAGGATTTTGCATGTACTGATGATACTGCAGTCTGATCAGTCCAGTTCTCAACGGTTGCATGGTAGGTAATACGCGCTTTACCTAACTCTGAAAGTTGCTGATTGATTACAGTGTTCCCGGTCGTTGAAACATCAAAGGTCAACAATGGAAACAGGCAGGCAAACACCAAAATAGCCATCAAAAAGAAGCGATTAAAGTTGAAAAAGGTCTCTTTTCTTAGCAGCACAAGATATAATCCATACAGAATTACCAATAGCACACTGGACTCCAGTAAGTACAAAAGCAAGCTATTCATCATCTTGCGATTTTAGTGACTTCAGCAATTTTATAGCTTCATCAAGCTCCTTCTCATTCAATTGCTTGCTCTCAGAAAAAAAGTTGACTACCTGCCTGAACGAATTGTTGTAGTAGTCCGAAACAAGTCGAGACAGCTGGCCTTTGCGATACTCCTCCTTGGATATTTTGGGATAGTACTGATGTGTATTCCCATATGCTTTATATCCGACAATGTCCTTCTGAACAAGTACCCTGACTATAGTAGATACAGAATTATAAGGAGGTTTTGGGTCAGGGTATTGCTCGATAATATCCTTGATAAAACCTTTTCCAATACCCCAGAGAATCTTCATGATCTTCTCCTCTGCCTTAGTTAAAGTTGTCATTGCTTTCTGTATTTAATCAATCAGCCTGCACAATAGTATAACTTAATTTTAAGTTTTCCAACTTATAAATAAGTTTAACAACTTACGAATAAGTTAAATCAACTCCTGTCTGCATGAACAAACAAGTAATCAAGGTACCATAAAGTCATTCAGCCCGTGCTCATAGTTTTCAAGTCTGCCAGGCCTCAGCTGTTGTTCGAAAACACTCTTTTGTAACTACCACGTATATTGGTGTACTCATTGTGAATAGAATCCAAATGCACACAAAAAGCACAAATGAATCTCTGCACAGCCTTAAGAAACTGAAAAGCGGAGATATGTTTCTAAAGCATGGAAAACCCTGTCGGGAAATCGGCATGTTGAATAAAGGAATTATGCGGGGTTTTGTATATGACAATGAGGGAAATGAAATCACAACACACTTCTATCAGGAGGGTGATATGATCATCGGAAGCTTTATTCCCAATACCAATGTTGCCATGACCGTTGAGGCTTTAGAAAACTGTGAAATTTCTGTAGCAAACTATTCGGAGGTAATGGACAATGTAAATAAGGATAAAGACATCACAGAGGTTATCACAAGACAGTTTCAAAAGCTCAATAATCAGCTTCAATCGAGATTGGTGGCCTTGTTGAACTTAAATTCGCTGGAAAAATATGAGCTGTTTCTCAAAGAGTATTCAAGCCTAATCAACCGTATTCCACACTATTACATTGCCAATTATCTGGGCATAACGCCCACACAACTAAGCCGTGCCAGAAGGCAGCTCGTTGTGAAAGAGCAAAATAAACGCTAACAGTGAAGTACCAATTGCTCATGTGCTGGCACTAACATAAACTCATCCGCTCCCCATAGGAGGATATCTTGTAAAAGTAGTAGAGCGATATGTTAATAATATCGAAAGGGAGTTGAGTCACGGAAAATGACTGGTTTCGGAGGTTAACCAGAAGCTCATTGAAAGAATTGAAGTCCCTTACAGCGATAGGAGGGGGTTTTTATGTTCGTCTAAATCCACTTCAATAGTCCTTTACACACCTAACGGAGTTATAAAATTTCTTTCCTCCTTTCCATCGCTGAAGCTTGACCCAACGAGAATTCACTTTCCAATCCATTGCAGCATCTGTACCCAATTCGTTTGATGACCAAAATATAGAGGGCTTTTTGACATTGAATAGACTACTATCAGTTCCATTTAACTCAGTGCTCTTTAAATGTTCACCGGCCGAAGAGACCCCACCATAGAGGTAAGCCAATAAATACCACTCATCATCTGAAGGGAGATGCCAGCCACTTGGACATGCATTTTGGGAAGCATACCAGGTATATAATCTTCCATACACTTTACAGTTCTCATCGGAATCATATTTACATCTCGATTCCTCTATTTCAAAGCTCAAGTTCTGAGTCATCCAGGTCATAGATGAAGGCATACTGTCTGTCAATAATAACTCATAGTTCACCGGCTCATTCCTGAAGTAGGTTCCATATTCATCAAGATCGGTAATGATTGTTTTAGAGACCGTAATAGCATACGTAATTGTTTCATAGGTCTGACCATCTCGCACATCAACAAAGGAGCCTTTTACCTGCGCCTCGATCGGGTAGCAAACGGTTAGAAGTAAAATACATAAGCCTATCGTTTTACTAGCTAAGGGTAACTTAAATGCCATCATTTATAGGTTTTGCTGCTATGACTAATCATAATACCAGGCAAAAACTCAATAGAGACAGCAGTCGAGGGGTGAATCTTAACAATTATTAAGACAAAATATCATTCTGCCCTTTGTTGTCCCTGGTCAACAAATCAACTAATGAATAAAGTGTCGTGCCTGAATGCTTGTTGGTGAATAACTCAAACAAGAGTGTGCAAAGAAAAATCAATCACCAAAGTTAACCCCTACTTCCCGGGCTCTTTACAGCCTTCCGGCAACTCTGTACGTGGCAAGGAAAACAAAGGGATACTCTTTGTATTACCGTATTGCTTATAAAACTCTGTCAGGTTAAGTTTTTTTACAAGACTGTCGTTGTGCACAAAAAACACCTCATGGTCGATCAGAATATCGTCTAAAATGGTAATCTCACATTCCAGGCAATCTTCTCCATTAGGCTTGTAGCTGGGTAGAAACACTTTGCTGTCTTGTTCATTGTTGCGTAGCCGGGCAATACCCGAAGCACCTCTGCCATCGCGCAATGCATAGGTAGGCCCCTGGTTGAGCCAGCGAAAGTCTTTGCATTGAATATTCAGCGGGACCAGATCAACCCCCAGATCATGTGCCGAAAGCCTGCCTTCCAGGTCTACATATTCATAGTCCACATCGATAAAATTGAGGTATACAGGTTCCAGAATCTCGTAGTCGAGGTAGACCTTTTGAACGGGTCTTTCACCAAAAAAGGAAAACTGATCGGGTATCACCAGCCCTATAATGGCTACCGAATCTGCCACCGTACCACCTTCATTAAATACATCAAATGCAGGCGGAGAGGCCATGTAGTATTTGGAAACATAGTAGTCCTTACCATCTCTCCTTTGGGGGCCATAAGGCAAACCGGAAAGCACCTGATTACTGACACCCCACTCCAGGTTTTTCTCGTTATTCCAGCTCACATCCCTGGTACTCACTTCAGTATTACAACCATAAAATGACACTTCATGTCTTTTGGGATTGGCAACCGGTGATGCACCCAGATTGAAGTTGACATACGCGGGCCCCTGGTTATTCAGGTGCTTTTGTTGCTGGGCCTCAACATGCATTGAGAACAGAAAAAGACATAGGCATAATGGCATTAAGAACTTGACAGGTGATTTCATTTTGGCTGATTTTTAATAAAGAAAAATAGGGTTTTTTCATACTATTTACCAACTGCCGAGGAGTCGTCCGACTGAATACCAATAGTTTTATTCATCCAAAAAGGCCATAATACTCGATTTAGTAAACCCTGTGAGTTCGTACTTATCGGTGTTTTTACAAAACCCGATTTCGATTTGAGTAGTCTTATCTACTAACAAACCTTTATCCCAATCCAGACATCCGGGGTCATTCGTTCAGGTTAAACTTTCTTAACACCTCTCCGATTCTCGCTTTCAGTACTTCGCTCGATTTCAGGTTATTCTTCCCGGTAGTATTTCCCGACCAGAGGTATTCAATCACACCATCGGGGTTGATGATGATATGTCCCGGCCAGCCAGTTAACACATAGTTATCCCCAAAATCGTATATGGCCTTGGTCGGCCTGATCAAGCTGTATTTGAACTCCATATTACGCTTCTTCAAAAAGGCATGAATGCGCCCGAGCTTATCTCTGCCCAGCGCCAGAAACTCTACGGGTTTTCCTTCAAAGCTTTCTACCACCTCATTCAGTTCGGGAATTTCAAACAGGCACCAGGAACAGCCCATATACCACAGGTTGATCACTACTACCTTGCCTTTCAGCTTATCAGCATTATAGATATTACCATACTCGTCTTCTGCATCAAAATAGGGTAGTCGTGTACCCTCCCACTGGTTTACGTATTCATAATAAGCTGTCAACCTACCGAGTAAACTCACCTTCGTATCTACCAACTTAAGCTGGCCCAATAGTTTCAGGCTATCAGCTTCTTTGGCAGTGAAGCGTTCGCCATTCAGCCCTCTATGATTCATTCTGGCATTTTTCAGGTCATTCATAGTGCCATTCTCCAGTTTCATATCGTACTCACGCCCCAGCAGCTCATAGTATTGATCCTGACTCATAACACCCTTCTTCTGGGCAAAGGCACCATCTAGTACACACAGCGCAAGCACTATCATAAGGCTAGTCTTCATGGTAGTACGACTTAAGGGTGGAATTCAGTTCTGTCATACTCATCATACCCAGATTCAGTACTTTTCCCTGATCATTTAAGATCAAAAAGTAAGGATAGCCCTCCACCATCAGCTCGCTGATAATCTCTTTGGTAAACATGCCATTGACCCATTTGATGTCGTGTTTAGCAATGAATTTTTCTACGGCCGGTTTGTTATCGTAGGCAATCGCCACCATGTTCATCATATCAGCATTCTGTTCGTAAATGGTTTTGAGTTCAGGCAGTTTTGAGACACAAGGTTTACACCAGGTGCCCCAAACGTCAATCAGTGTAACTTTTCCCTTTTTCAGAAATTGATGAATGGACGTGGTGTCACCATTTATCAATTTGAATTTCAAATCGGCTACGATATCACCAGGCTTGAGTATTGCCTTTTTCCGCTTGTCAGTCACTTTCATTTCCAGAAAATCTCCTTCCGGGTCTACATGTACTACTTCATAGGTTTTATTACCGATTTCATACAGAGGCTCTTCACCCAACGACACAGCTCCATCACGTTCATTAAACGAGAGGTAGGGGCTCTCATATTCTCCCATCAGGAGTCTGTCTTCAGAGTCATTATACAGACCATTGCAATCCCAGTCCATTATACCTAATTGTATTTTTTGGCCATTCACCTCTACCGAATGAGAAACCATATTTTGTCTTTTAGCTCCAAACCAAAGTTCTATGGGTAAAATTTCTGCATCACCATGAATTGGATTTTGTGTGATGATTTTCATCCATTTTGCATCCATTTCGACAGACCTTGACACTCTGAGAAAGTTCTTAGTGACCTTAAAGGTGTAAGTAGCTTGTTGGTTATCCGACCGATATAAATGTATGTACTCAATCTTATCATCAGGCAGATTTACAGGCGCCCCATCGTCTGTCAGGTCCAGGTTTTGGTTATAATCTATATATAGCTGTGGCTCGGAACCGGTATAATTTGTAATCAATAATAAAACGCTGGCATCTAAGGCCCCATCCTCCCAACCAGTGAAGAACTCCGTGGTGAAAGCCACATCTCCTGAAATATCTGTCGGAATTTTAATCTCATACTCCTTATCAGAGCCAGAATACGTAATTCTGTTATTCTCAGGAAGCTTGTAAAGGGGCAAGGGGTTATAGATATCATTGGGAGCCCTGTACTCATTTCGAAGATCAACCCTTATCTTCCCTTGTGCCTGCACCATTTGGGCAGTGCACATGATCAGTATACATAATAGTCTTTTCATCGCTTTTTTATTTTTTGAGCAAGCTAAACCATCTCCTTCCGGCTGAAAAAAGACCGGGACAATCAGGCATATATTTGATCTGAAGGCTCTGGATAGGGGTTATCCCGTTTATCTTATTTTTCAAATCAAATTTCACCCTGTTCAGAGCAGGCATTGATTATGGCGGACATAACTGTCTAACTTACCGTGGTGAAAACAAATAGCAGGCTCACATTTTTATATCATCTTCTGTTTTGTACAGTAGTCGTGCTGACTGACCTCTTTTACTTTAACAATCGTACGGATATAGGTTTTTCACTTGACTGGGCACTACTACCCATTACCATCGCTCAGCTTCTGATTTTCTATATCAACAGCTATTGGCTTTTCCCCCGTTTTTTTTCTTCCCGAAAATATGTGGTCTATGGTGTGAGCATCTCCCTTTTTATCATGGTGTTCAGTTTACTTTCAGGCTATATCACCAATCAGCTCTACCCCATTGACCAAATGTCCCAGCTGTTTGATGAAGAATACAGATACCTGAGCCACCGGCTTACGGTATTCATCAAGCGCTCATTCATGGATAACAGCATCATGGCGATTTTTTCTTTTGCCTTCAGCTATTACTTCATATGGAAGAAGAATGAACAAGAGAGAATTCAACTGAAAGAAGAGAACCTTAAAAGTGAATTGTCTTACCTGAGCGCCCAGCTTGATCCGCACTTTTTGTTCAACACCCTGAATACCCTTTATTCTCTGGCACTGAAAGGGAAAAAGAAAGATATAGGTCAGGGTATTGATCAACTCACCTTATTTATCGACCAGATGTCCGGAGATGAGGGACGGTATATGACCACGGTGAGAGAGGAGTTAGATAAGATTGAGAATTATATCCGGCTACAAAAACTGAGGTTTTCAAAAGATGACCCGATTGATATTGGTATCCTCCATCAGATCGACCAGCCCGATACACCTTTGGCTTCAAGAATACTGATTCCATTGGTAGAGAACTCCTTTAAGCACGGGATTAGCCTGAGAGAGCCCTCCTTTATTCACATCAATGTATATCAGAAGCAATCTGATTTCAGCTTTACCATCAGCAACAGTGATCATGCAAAGACTAACAACGAGCAGGGTACGGGTATAGGCCTTGAGAATATTAAAAAGCGTCTGGAATTGCTATACAGAGATAATTTCTCCTTAGAGATTAGTGATGATTCCCGGGTTTTCAAAGTATCGCTTACCATCAAAACGGAAAAGCCATGAACTTACGACCCAAACAGGTTCAGACTATTTTGCTCCACCTGAGTATTTGGGTGCTACTTCTGATCATAAGGTTTTTTGTGCTGGATCTCAGGTTTGCTGACAGACTTCTCTTGCTGGACTTCTCATTATACGCTGCCTATTTCTATATCAATGCCTACTTGCTGGCTCCCAGGCTTTTTTCTACAAAGAAGATTCAATTTGTGCTGATCAATCTTCTGTTCATAGCACTTCTTGCCTCGATTGAAGCCTATGCTACCGTAGTGGTATTCGGAGAGACCATCACAGTTGCTGCACCGGGTGAAAGGGCAATCTCTTATACCGTCAGAAACAGCTTTAGCCTACAGTTTACGGCAGCCCTATATCTCAATTGCTACGTTTTTCTGGCCTCCTTTGCCTATGGAGCCCACCGATCCTCCATGAAACATGAAGAAGAAAAAGAAGAGGTGATGACCCGAAAGCTATCCAATAAGTTGTCCCGTCTGCGCTCACAGGTAAACCCTCAATTACTCTCTTTCCTCCTAAAAAAAATCAACCAGAGTCTGGCAGATAGCCCACAGGAAAAAGCAGCCGAAACGATCGAGGACCTTTCAGGGCTTATGCGTTATATGATTTACAGAAAAGGGGATAAGAAATCCAGCCTGGTGCAGGAACTCGAAAAGACCTACTGCCTGATTCAACTACTTAGTAATGGTCAATCCATGACCAGAATATTGCTTCCACCAATCAATCAGATGAGAGAACTTCTGATAGAGCCTACCATACTCATCTCCATGGTAGAAACTGCCCATATGATCAATCAGGACGGTTATGCCACTGAAATTTCAAAAATCACTCTGAATGAAAAGAAATTGCATATTTCTATGCCGATCAAAGAAAGGCTTGCCGGAGGTAATGATAATATGTTTGCAAAACTGAATGAAAGACTTGAAGTTGCCTATCCTCAGGCCCATAATCTGAGTATTGATGCTGAAAAGAGAGAAATGAAACTCATATTACAACTGATATGATCCGTTGCATTGCCATTGATGACGAGCCTCAGGCGCTGGATGTGTTAAGCATACACACGGCAAAAATTCCGTTTGTGAATCTGGTAGCTGTATTCCGAGATGCTATGAAAGCCTTTAAATTTATGGAAGCCGAGCAGGTAGATGTTATTTTTCTTGATATCAATATGCCCGATATCTCCGGGGTGGAGTTTGCCAGATTGCTGGCGGATGGACCACTTATCATCTTCACTACGGCCTATTCTGAATACGCACTGGAGAGCTACGAGGTGGAAGCCCTTGATTATTTGCTTAAGCCCATCAGCTTCAGTCGTTTGATGAAATCTCTGAACAAAGCGCAAGAGCGTCTGGCACTAAATGAACCTCCTGCATCAACCACTCCCAAAACTTCCACGGAGCGCGACTACCTCTTTATCAGAAGCGGAACACAAGATCAGAAAGTCTTTTTTCAGGATATACTCTACATAGAAAGTGATGGCAATTATCTTACCTATATGACCGTGGAGAAAAAAATCATCAGCCGGATAAATATGACCAACGCTATAGCACAACTCCCGCAAGATGTTTTTATCAGGATACATAAGTCCTTTATTATCTCTTTCAGCCATCTCAGCTTTGTAGATGCTTATCAGGTGGGTATCGGTGAAAAACACATCCCCATAGGAAGCTCTTATCGCGAGGCTTTCCAGACATTTCTGGCCGGGAAGTAATACCGGTGTCTTCATCGCTACGGAAATTTGCTGCTCATAAGACAATAGTCTATCTTTATTTCAACCCCGACACCTTATGAATCTGAAACTGTTCTTCAGTCCCTACGCGGTACCAAAAACCTACCCAGCCAATAGCCTTGGAGGCAACATCACCTCTCAAACCAGCGACAACTTCGACATCGCCAAAATGGATATGGCCATTGTGGGCATTACCGAAAACAGGGGTACAAGCGCAGAGGGTGTGAATATGGCGGCCAATAAGGTCCGTGAGAAGTTATATGCACTTAAAAGAGGAAGTGCCGGCTATCGCATTACTGATTTGGGTAACCTGAATAATGGCCCTGAGTTGGAAGAAAGCCAGGCAAGACTCCGGGAAGTATGCGAGTTTCTGATGGCATACAATGTTATTCCTCTTATCATAGGTGGTAGTCAGGAGATGGCACTGGGACAATACAGGGCTTACGAATCGCATGACCGACTGGTGTCGGTTATGAATGTAGATGCCAAACTGGATATGGAAGAAGAGGGCGAAACCAGCAAGGCTTTCCTCACTGGCTTGCTTACCCATCAACCCAATTATCTCTTTAGCTACAATCACCTCGCCTATCAAAGCTACCTGGTAGATGCACAGGCTTTAGGGGCCATAGACAAACTCTATTTTGAATCGAAACGGCTGGGTGAGCTCAGAGATGATATTCAGGAGGCAGAACCATTGATCAGGCTGGCAGATATGCTGAGCTTTGATGTAAGTGCCATTCGCAGTGCCGATGCACCAGGAGCTGCTGACCCCCAGGCCTTTGGACTGACTGCTGAGGAAGCCTGTCAGATTACCTGGTATGCGGGTATGAATGATAAACTGAGCTCAATAAGCATCAGTGAATTCAGCGGTACAAAAGATGATGATTACGGTAAAACTGCCTCGGTAGTAGCCACCATGGTTTGGTACTTTATTGAGGGCTTTTACAACCGGAAAGACAACGGCCATTTCGACTCAGATAACTACCTGAAATACGTAGTATCGATGGAAGGAACGGACGATACCTTAGAGTTTTATAAAAGTAAGCTCAGCGATAAGTGGTGGATGGTGGTAACCTATGGTCAGGGCCATGCAGAAAGGGCCTTTATTCCCTGTAGTTACAATGATTATACAGGGGCCACGCACGGAGATTTTCCTGAAAGATGGATTCAGGCACAGGGTAAACTTGTTTAGGGATTAGTTAATGGTTAATGGTTAATGGTTAATGGTTAATGGTTAATGGTTAATGGAGAATACTATCTTAAGTACTGAATATCAATAAGTTAAATAACTTTAATTGCGAATTTTCAGCAATCAATATAGTGGTGCCCCTTTAAAAAAGACAATATGAAAACGTTCAAAACTATGTTGTCCGCTCTTCTTTTATTCTTGTTTATAGCAAGCTGTACTCCGGAACAGGAAAGTAATTGGTATAAGGGAAATCTGCATACACATACCTATTGGAGTGATGGAGATGCCTTTCCGGAAATGGTACTGGACTGGTACAAAACCAACGACTATCAATTCATAAGCCTCTCCGACCACAATACCCTGCAAACGGGAGAAAAGTGGAAAAAACTACCAAAAAGCCATATCTATGAACAGGCCTTCGATGACTACCTGGCCAAATACGGAGCCGACTGGGTAGAGTACAAAAAGGACACTGCCGGCATAAGTGTAAAGCTCAAAACGGAAGCAGAATATGCTCCCCGCTTTCAGGATGAAAGTTTTCTGATTCTAAGAGCGGAAGAGATTACCGATAGCTTTGAAGGCAAACCGCTGCATATGAATGCCACAAATATTCAAAGCCTGATAAAGCCAGGTCATGGCAGTAGCGTGGCGGAAACTCTGCAAAATAACATTGATGCGGTAAACGCTCAGCGAGAGAAAACAGGGCAGCCTATGATTCCCCATATCAATCATCCGAATTTTGGATGGGCCATATCGGTAGAAGATATGAAAGCACTGAGGGGCGAACGTTTCTTCGAGGTGTTTAACGGACATCCCATGGTACGTAATTATGGCGATTCCGCTCGCCTGGGTACCGAAGACATGTGGGACCAAATCAATATCGCTTACCTGAAAAGGGACCAATCCTTGATGTATGGACTGGCTACTGACGATAGTCATCATTATCACAGATTCGGAGGGCAGTTTAGTAACAGCGGCAGGGGCTGGATTATGGTTGAGGCCAAATCACTCAGCCCTGAGGCTCTGATTGAAGCCATGGAGGAAGGTGATTTCTATGCCTCTACAGGAGTAACGCTGAGGACATTGGAGCAAGAAGATGGCGAAATTGAGCTAAACATTGAAGCTGAGAGCGGAATTCAATACACCACTCATTTTGTGGGTGTAAGAAAGGGCGGCAGCTCTACCGAGGTATTTGCCTCAGTTAAGGGAACCACAGCCAGCTTTGAAATGACTGACGATATACTCTTTGTAAGAGCCAGAATTGAATCCACCCGACTCCAGGAAAACCCATTTCGAGAAGGAGATTTTGAAATGGCCTGGACTCAGCCGATTGTCCGTTGAACCTTTGTTCTGGTATAGAGTAAAAGGGAAGCTTCAGTTGAAACTTCCCTGATAACATTTGCGGGAAGAGTTTACTTCTTGTCCCAATAAGCCTTAACATCAGTAGTATTTCCTCCCTGCAGAAAATCTGCAAATACCCCTGAAAAAACATGACTGGGATAGGTCTTTTCCAGCTCATTCAGCTGCTCAAATATGTCATTGAGTACTCCCTGCTGATAGGCAGCAAAGTCTCCTGACTCGCATCCGCTCATGACCGGCTGGTACAGTGCCAGTTGTGATACCCCCCATCTCATATTCGGGTGTTTTGCCAGTACCTCTGTTATATTGGCGAACTGATCTTCCAGATACCCTTCAGGGCTTACTCCTGATTCACACTTTGGTACCAGAGAGAAATGGATTTCATCATACTCAGAAAAATCGAGCTTATGCCAGATATCGCTGGAAGACTCATACTCGGCATGAGAAGGCGCCACCAAAATTCCGGTAAAGATATTCCCAAGGCGGTCGCGTATTTCGTCCAATACAAACTGAGCCAGCTCCACTTTCTTTTCTTTGGGCCAGGCATTGGTAAAGCCTTGTCGCTCTATATAGCTTTCGATAGGCTCAGGAAATGGCAAATAATACTCTACCTGCATATTCTCTGCCATAGTGGCTTCTTTGGCCTTTTCTACTCCAAAAATCTCTTTGATGTATTCCTTAAACTCTCCTTCGTTGGGAAAACCCAGGTCTACCGCTCCATCCGGATAATGATGCTGAAATAAGGTTCTCCGTCCTTTTGCCTTTTCATGCAAGAGTATCGTTCCGATAAACCGGAGCTTTTTATCCAGTACATCCAGGTTATAAATCGGATAATCGGCACCGTTGGGAACCGCTCCATATTCAAGACCGATTTTGTAGCTATTCGCAGCAGAGACCGTAGCATCTCCATCACTCATATAGTGATTCCAGATATCAATATTTGCTTTTAGATCATCGGGTGCATCACCCCAGAACTGGACCCATTGCGTGGCATACTGAGCCGGCTCACCTCTTTCTACATGTTCAGCCAACTCGTATAATTTCTCCCAGGTGGGCACTTCGCTGTCCAGTTTTTCTACCAGCGCATTCAACCTTACCTCTGCTGAGGCATTCTCAGGAATTTCATCAGGATTGAGGTCATCGCAACTTCCCAGGGCAACTATTGCCAACAGGGACCAAATAAAGTATCTCGCATTTTTCATAAGCTTATTCTTTGATTTCAAATTGTTGATCTGGCGGCTGTTTACTGCCGTTCTCAGGTAATTGGTGGAGGTAATCTGCAGCCGAAGAGGCCCGGTCAGGTCCCCTCACCATCCACAAGGGGACCTTTTCAATCACCAAAGTGATCGTCTACCTCAACCGTAAATTTTTTAATGTTCCGGGTTTAATGACTTGCGAAATAGTTCTTTACAAATTCGCGGGCCTCCTGAGTTTTCATATAACCTCCTGCCGGTGAAATACCTTTTGGAGGGATGGGGGCGTTTTCCAGCTTCTCAAAAGTGGCCTTATACATGTCTTTCTCGTACTCTTCCATTTTTCCATCCTGTACGTACCATTCAAATACACTGATCTCCGAGGCTACCCAGGGGATGTTTCCACTGTTTTCGATGATTTTGGTATAGTGAGTCAACTGGGCATCCATATAAATTTCAGTACCCTCGACATCAAAAGGCGGGAAAAAGGCGAAGTGAATTTCGTCAAAGCCGCTATAGCTCATCTGGTTCCAGTATTCATAGTCCGGGCGTAAGAAATAGTTGTTGTACAGATGTGCTACTACCATGCCGTGGTAGTGAGCTTTTACAGCGTTTAGAACCTTTATCTTCACATCTTCGGCAAAGGCAAGAATTTCTTCATTGCTGCTTTGGCTTAAAAATCCATCATCAAATATGCCTCCGAAATCGTTGATCAGTAATTCAAATTCCAGCGGCCAGGGCATGTACTTTTCGGCTTTCATGATTTCAGCAGCCTTGGCTTCGGCTACTTTTTCGGGCAAAAACCTGTTCTCAAACCATTGGTAAAAGGCCTCTTTGGTGGCAAATTTTTCTGAGTCTACATGGGGAGGATAGAAGTTGACAAAGGTGACAGGCAGACCCAGTGACTTTTCGTAGAGGAATGAAACAGTCGTAGCTCTCAATTTAGCATCGAGTATATCGGGTTGGATAGGGTAAGTGATTTCTTCACCATTCGGCCCTGAAAATGGCGGCATCGGAGCCATCAGCGCACTGGACATATTGCCCTCAAACTCTTCAATCAACTCATTATTGAAGGCCAAAACAGCTTTCATATAGTCACCTGAAAATGTACCTCCTTCACCGCCCATTCCCAGCCAGGCCAGAGCTCTTTTTTCAAAGGCTGGTACCGGAAGGCGCTCGGCATCAGCGGTAAACCGCTCCAGCTCTTCCCAGGTAGGGATATAATCAACAAGGTTGAGCACCACTGACTTGAGAGAAGCAGTATCCATAAAGGCAACGGGTTCTTCAGGTTCCATGGGTTCCTGCGGAGTTTCATCGGGGTCTTCCGTGCAAGCAATGGCCAAAAACCAAAAGGCAAGCATGAGATAGGTTACGAACTTCTTTTTCATTTTGGATGGGTTTTTAGTTCCCTCCAAAATTGTAGCCTATAAGATCATGGGGCTGTGGTTTGTCAGCGATTGTTGCCGATTTGTAAGTCAGCGTATCGATCGTGTAAGCGAAAATCGCTACAGTCTTCTCAACTGCTCGTAAAGTCTTTCTTTGAAGGTGCGGCCTATGGGTATTTCCTTCTCGCCCATCACGATCACTTGCTCCTTTTCGTGTATACTTTCGATTTTATGGCGATTTACTGCATAGGCCCGGTGAGTCTGAACAAAAGCATCGCTATCGAGCTTTGCCAGCATGGCTTTCAGGGTATGTCTTGATACCAGCTGATGATTCGGGGTCACCAGCTTACAATAGTTATCTCCGGCTGCCTCAATCCACACAATATCAGCGATCTGAATTTTCTGAAGGTTATTTCCCGACCGGATAAAAACAGCATCATCCTCCAGCTTAACGTCATCAGTAATATTCTCCAGTGGTTTTGTGGCCAGTGCCAGTGTTACCGCTGCTTTCAGGTTATCGGTTGAAACGGGTTTGATAAGATAAGAAACCGGGCTGGTTGCGGCAGCTTCTTTGATCGTCTCGTCATCTTTGAAAGTAGTGGTGAATATCACAGGGAGATTTACCTCTGCTTTGAGGGCTTTGGCCAGTGTGATTCCATTGTGCTTCCCCGGCAGGGAAATATCCATAAGCACTACATCGGGTTTTGCGGACAGGATTTCATCAAATGCCTTGTCTGCGTGATCACATTCGCCAGCCAATAGAAACCCGGCTTCTTCGATACTCAGCTTGGTGTTTTCAGCATGAAGCAGCTCATCTTCTACCAAAAAAACACGAATCTCAGACATGGGGTAAAGTTACATAAAAGCAGGTACCCTGACCCTCTGTGCTTTCACACTCAAGGATTCCCTCATTCATACGACTAAATTCAAATGCCAGGTTGAGCCCCAGCCCAGTACCTTTCTCGTTTGCAGTTCCTCGTCTGATCTTCTCTTCGCCAATAGCAAATAGCTTGGCTTGTAAAATTTCAGGAATACCTATGCCGGTATCACATACTGCTATTCTCCATTGCTTTTCTGTTCTTTCCCCGGTGATGATCACTTCTCCGTCTTCTGTAAACTTCAGGGCATTGGCAATCAGGTTGCGAAAAATTAAAAAGAGGCTGTCTCTGTCTGCCACAACAAGTACATCTTCGGTCAATTCTGAGCGTAATGTCAGTCCTTTCACCTTGGCCAAAGGAAGATAGATACTGATCAGCTCGTCAATCACCTCTGCAACATTCACCCGCTCAGGCTTGGGCTTGTACCCATGCAGTTGCTCCATCGACCAGTGCAGCAGGTTGTCCAGCAAATGGCTCAGATTACCGGCATTGTTGTCAATTTCACTGGTGATTTTTTCAATCTTCTCCTGGTCATTTTTGGCAGAAAAGTGCTTCAATAACCGGCCCGTTCCCTGAAAGGCAGCGATATGCCCTCTCAGGTCATGCGCCACAATAGCGAAAAAGCGATCCTTGGTTTTGTTCAGTGATTCCAGCTCATCATTCTTAGCCCCCAACAATCTCTTGTTCAATACTATTTTTCGATAGAGGTACATCAACAAGGAGAGAATGATCAGGACACTTAGCAGCAGGGTTAACAATAACTTTCTTTCTGAATTTGCCTTACTCAGCTCCAGGCTTTGCAATTCAGCTTCCTTGTTGAGGTTATCAATCTCGATTTCTCTTTTATCTGCTTCATAGGCTGCACTGAGGCGCTCTATCTGCTCCGCTCTTTCTTCTGCAAAAATCAGCTCATCTACCTCCTTAAATCTCAAGCTGAAATCAAAGGCCTTTTTATAATCGCCAAGGGCCTCATATGCCTCATACAGATTTTTCAGAGCTCCCAGCCTGATATCATTGGCTTCATTTTCTTCTCCATAGATCAAGGCTTTGTTACTCTCCCTGATAGCCTGCCTGTACTGCCTTGTTTTGATATAACCCAGCCCCAGGTAAACGAAGCCCAAAGCCTCGGAGTACTGGTTCCCAATCTGCCTGTTGGTTTCTATCGCCAGGTTGGCATACCGAACTACCTCCCTGCCCTGTTCAAGGCCTGCATAGGCCAGCGTGATGTTATTATAAAGCTTGCCCAATGAAAACAGATCTCCGGAAGTTTTGAATACCGCCTCGGCAGACAGCATCATTTTAAGGGCTTCTGAAGACTCTCCCTGCTCTATGAGTATGTTACCCAGGCTAAGTTGAGACTGAGCTCCTACCCGATCATTTCCTGCTTTCGCAGCCTCCTCTATGGCCTGTTCGAAATATGCCTTGGCCTGTGCAGTGTCCAGTTGGTTCTGATAGACAACTCCAAGGTTCATGATAGTCGAGGCGAGATCTGCGTCAGCGGATGATGTTCCATTGCGGACGAGGGCCTCTTTAATGCGTGCAGCAGCAATCAGGTTTTCACTGGCCTTCAGGTAATCTCCCGCATAGGTATAGTTCAGGCCCAGGTTGTTGTAGGTATAGGCCATATTGATGGAATCACCAGCTTCAGTATGGAGCCGGAGTGTTTCCTCTGCATAGACTGCCGCTTTTTCATAATCCCCTTTGATCGACAGGGCAACGCTCAGGTAGTTGTTGCCATTGAGCATTTCCTTCTTTGATTTGAGTTTTTCTGCCAGTGCTACCACTTGTTCTGCAAAATAAATGGCTGAATCTACCTGGGTATATACATACTGTCCGAAAAGCTGCTTGGCGGTATTGAGCCTTAGGGTATCGTTGGAAGCGGCAGAAAACTGATCGCGGAGCTTGGGAATAACGTCCTCTTGTGCATCGGTCAGGAAGGGCAGCCACAAGTTGAATAGTAAGATGAGTCCGTATTTAAAACGCAATGGTAATCAGGCTTTCATTCAAATTACCTAATTAGATTTATTTATTTGACAGGCATAAAAAATAAAATCCCCTTATTCCGTATGAACGAGGGGATTTTGCTGGGTCATTAAAATAAAAATGGTGTTCTCTTAAAAGTTTTTACCAGACTACTAACTATCTAATTTCTTTTCTAAAACGACTTTTTCGACTGCGTTTGGTATTGATACTCCTTTGGTAAAGGGAACCCTACTTCTTTTTGAAAAAAAATTAAAAATATTTTCTAACACCGATTATCGGCTGTAATCAAGAAGGGAAAAACAAGGAAAACTGGATGTCAAAAGCGGGGGGCTATCGGGGTACTGCCACTACCTTTGCCCGATTGGTAAGAGGGTATTTCGTCAGGGTAACGATCCCCATATTGCTCTTTTCATATTTGGCCAGTACCGACATATTATCAGCTATGTCAAGCTTGCCCTTGTTGAATTCTTTGGGCATAGGGTCACCTTTCATGAAAAACCAAACCGTAGTGGTACCCAGTTTCGCGTAAGGCATATAGTTGCCATAGACCCGCAAATCTTGCCAGATAGAATCGCTGACAGCCACAAGGTAGTTTCGCCTTACGGGACCAGTATTGTTCTCATTCTGATGCACGGCCTTTTCTTCAAATTTCACTGAGAGGTCATTGATCCCCTTGTCACTGAGTGAGCTCCAGATAACTGCCACCATCACCACCAGCACTATCAGAAAAATGTATTTGAACTTTACTGTCATACAGCAAGCCTTTAGATAAGCCCCCGGGATTTTAGCTCCAGGTATTTATTGATGGTGTCAATCGTCAGGTTTTGAGGAGATGTGAGCACACTATAAATACCATATTTTCTAAGCTCCTTTACGATAAGCCTCTTTTCATAGTCGAATTTTTCGGCTATGGTCTTATGATAAATCTGCTTGGTGGTTTGTGGTGTGCTGTCGAGTAAGGCTTTGAGCTCAGTATTGCGGAAAAACACGACTACCAATACATGCCTTTTGGACAAGGCCTGCAGAAATGGCAGCTGTCGCTCCAGGGCCGCCATGGATTCAAAATTAGTGTAAAGCAAAATGAGGCTCCGCTGACTCAGTCGTTTCTGAACATTTACGTAAAGTCTTGAAAAATCAGACTCCTGATAGGCCGTCTTCTGATTATAGAGTGTTTCCATAATCAGCTCCATCTGCTTGTTTCTTTTGCTGGCGGGTAAGACCGTGCCCAACTTGTGCTGGAAGGTAATCAGGCCTGCCTTATCCCCTTTTTTCATGGCAATATTGGAGATAGCCAGGGAAGCATTGATGGCATAGTCAAGCAGGCTCATTCCCTCAAAGGGCATCTGCATCACACGTCCTTTGTCAATAACGGAGTATACCGCCTGCGACTTTTCATCCTGATAGTTATTCACCATCAGCTGAGCTTTTCGGGCTGTTGCTTTCCAGTTGATGGTCCTGAAATCATCTCCGGGTACGTATTCCTTGATCTGCTCAAATTCCATGTTATGGCCGAGTCTTCTGATCTTTTTAATGCCCTGCATGGTGAGGTTATTGGAGATGGCCAGCAACTCGTACTTCCTCATTTGGATAAAGGAAGGGTACACCGGAACCATCACAGGTTCGGCAAACTGAAAGCGCCTGGAGACTAGTCCGATGGGCCCTTTTACAAAAATATTCAGCTTTCCGAAATGATACTCTCCTCGCTTTACCGGACGCAGGTTATAGTTGATGGTTTTGGTTTCTCCGCCATCAAGTTTGAGCCAAAACTCCGCCTCACGCATTTGAAACTGCTTCGGCACTTCATCAATCACCCTCATTTGAACGGCAAACCGGTAAAAGCTTTGAACGAAAATCCGGATGGGATTCTCATCTCCGTTAGAGAACTTGTCTGGGGTAAACCTCTGGCCCTGGGCTCCCTTTCTAGCCTTGAAGATCATGGCCATATCCACAATCAACAGTACCAATAGCAGCAGCAGTAAAAACCTGGCAACCGTTTCAAAAAAGGGCACAGCATAGCCTAAGCAGGCTATCAGTACAATGATGCCCGCGGCTTGAAAACTTCGGTTATTAAGATATAGTGGTTTGATCCCTTTCACTAACGGGGCACCTCTACCTTATCTACAATCTCCTTGATTACCTCATCGGCTGAGGTACCCTCCATTTCACTTTCAGGGGTAAGAATTACCCTGTGGCGCATTACGGGGCTTGCCATAAATTTAATGTCTTCCGGTGTAACAAAGTCCCGGCCATTGATGGCTGCAAATGCCTTGGCCGTAGCCAATATTGCCACGGAAGCCCTGGGAGAAGCACCCAGGTATAATGATGGATGCTCACGGGTTTGAGTCACAACACGGGCGATATACTGAAGCAATTCCTTTTCTACATGTACCTGGCTTACCAGCTCTTTATATTTCTTAATGGCCTTAGGAGTTAGTACCGATTTTACCTGGTTCAGGTCCATCACATCCTGATTGTCGTTGTAATTGGTCAGGATAGCCACTTCATCATCCAGGCTGGGGTAGTCCACCGAAAGCTTGAACAGAAAACGGTCGAGTTGTGCTTCAGGCAGCCTGTAGGTACCCTCCTGCTCTACCGGGTTCTGTGTTGCCAGCACCAGATAAGGGTCTTTCATCTTACGGGTCTCTCCGTCTACTGTCACCTGCCGCTCTTCCATCACTTCAAAAAGAGCCGCCTGCGTTTTGGCCGGTGCCCGGTTGATCTCATCGATGAGAATCACATTAGAAAAAACCGGTCCTGCCTTGAACTCGAAATCATTCTCTTTCATATTATAGACCGAAGTACCCAATACATCAGAAGGCATCAGGTCAGGCGTAAACTGAACACGGGAAAAGCCTACTTTCAGCACCTTCGCAAAGAGCTTTGCAGTCAGGGTTTTTGCCACTCCCGGTACACCCTCCAAAAGAATGTGCCCGTTGGCGAGAATTCCGGTAATCAGCATATCTACCACAGCATGCTGACCTACCAGCACTTTTCCAATCTCCGCCTTCATGGCAGTTACCGACTCGCTGAGCTCCGTCAGGTCAATGCGGCTCTCAAATGAGGCCTCGTTTTCAATATTATTATCTTCCATAAAATGCTTCGATTTTATCGCTTAATGATTTCAATTCGCTTTCATTGACGGTTTGTTTCTCCTTGATTTGTTGGATTAAATCAAAAAGCTTCTTCACCTCTATCACGTCATTACCAGACTTTGCAGCCAGCTTTTCAAAAAATGCGTGATCAAATTTTTTGAAGCTCATGAAGTATCGATTGTGTATGTACTCCTGAAAATACTGGATTCGTTTCTGTGCTATATCCCAGTGATCTTTTTTCCTCAAATACAAGTTGGCAATGGTTCCTATAAACTGCAGGGTGGTATTGGCCAGAGGCTTCACTATAGGGATAATCCTTTGCTTTCGTTTGGCTTCAAACACCATAAAAAGAATCAGTGCCACAATAGTAACCAGGTAAGCCAGCTTAAGGCTGGGTGATGTAAGCACTACCCGTAAGGGGGTTGCAACCTCCATTCTGCCCAGCTGATAGTATTCCGACCAGATCATGTCTCTCCTGGGTAGAAAGCTCAGGATGGTTGAGGCATATTCGTGGTTGTTTTCAAAAAACAGGTATTCATTGGTGAATGCCAGAGGAGTGGTACAAAAATAAAAGTTGCCTTTACCGTAAGATACCTTCATGGCCACCGGGCGATCGGTCAGGTTTGTAGCGATCGTACCATATTCAAGGCTGTCGAGATCGTCAAAATAGTAGCTGATAGCATCACGCTTATATTTAAAGTCACCCTCAGGCAAACGGTCATTGATGAACGTCACCATGGAACTGTCCTGATTGGCATTCAATAAATAATTGAACTCATTGGTGCTGGTACTAAAACCCAGCGTATCGGTAAGCGAGTAAGCTCCCTGGGTGATAATCATGGCATTCATCCCAGCATCTACCGCCTCGAGTAACACTTCTACATCCTCACCGCCCATATTCATTCGATCTGCGATCACCAACAGGTTTTTATCCGGAGTAAGCTGATCCTGAATTTCGTAAAGTGTCCTGTTCAGGTTTTCAACCTTCTTGTCTCCAAATAAATCGGGCATAAGTTGTTTCAACACATAACCACCGTAAGGGTTTTTGTCAAGATGTGAGAAGGTATGGTTGTAGTTGGTAGGTTCCTCCCTGAAATAGCTGGCCAGAAACAAGATCAGGAAGACCCCGATAATCATTATGTAATATTTTCTATCTCCTTTCATACTGTCTCAGGTAAAGGTTGATAGGTATTAGACATGATGACGGCTGATTGCTCTTTGGCTCTTATAAAGATTGGTTCATCTACTTCAAAATCGCCATACCAGGCGTAATCAAAAAAGTAGGAAAGATCACGGAAAGAGTATCTCAGTTTATCGTCCTGAATTTCATAGAGGTATTCATAATTGGTTTTTCCGGCCTCCCAATCCACCATATGATTATCGCTCATATGCTTTAGGGTACGCAGGTAGGTCAGCCTGATGGCCAGCCTGAAATCCTCCTTCTCCAGGGCTTCAGCCAGCAGTTTATCAAAGTCCAGGTCGTGGATATTTTCTTCCAGAAATTCAAAATCGGTGCTTCCTTTGTCTGAGGAGCTATAGAAAACGTCCTTGACGTTCATTCCCAATAGCTTAATAATTGCAACCAGGAGCAGAAAGAACCCTCCGATATACAAGAGCGCTTTCCCAAAAGGTGTTCCTGTAGCTGCTCTGAAGATGGATTCGATAAAACCCATGATATAGTCTATCACTCTCTGAAAAAAGGAGGGAGTTTCGGTAGGTGGAGCAATATAATCGAAGTCACCACTTTCTATGAATTCCTTGATTTTCTCAGCGTCATACTCACGTAATTCCTGAGGAACGGCTCCCTCCTGCTGATTGCTCTGAGCAACCGCCTGACCCATGAGGCCCAGCAGCATCAATATGATATACCAGGCTTTAATAGTCTTCTTCCTCCTCTTCGTTTTTTACGCCTAGTTGATCAATTCTTTGAATCAGTGATTTGGCATCGGATACTTCTGACATATGGAAATACTGGAGGTTCATACCCACTAAAGGTACTGAGTAGCTAAAAAATGTACCGAGTAAAAGGATGGCGGACAGCACATAAGATAGCAATTGCTGGAAAAGCGATGGTTCTGCCATAAAGTCAACTTCGACCCTGTTTAATGTTTGCAGGAAGAAATTAACGTAAAAGGGAGCACTGAAAATCAGGGTTATGGCATTATAAATCAACATGAGCACAATGAACAAACCTATAGAGGGCCACCAGTTACGTCTTAAAAGCTTAAAGGCCCGGCTCAAGGCTTTCCCTATAGACTTACGCTCAAAAATCTGAGCTCCTACGGCAGTAAACATGATAATCATGAAAAAGCCAACGACCATATACACGATAGGCAAGGCTAAAAAAGACAAGACTGCCAATACCAGGGTCAGCGGAATAAGAATGATCAGATAAACAACAAAAAAGACAATCCCATAGAGAAACAGGGTACCTAAGAGTGGCCAATAGATTTTCTTCAGCTTGGCCCAAACCTCCTTGTGGGTAAAGTCACCATCACCTTTTTCTTCATATACTCTTATGACTGAATAGACCACTGCCATGATCATGGTACCTGCAAATACCATTAGAAACATAAAACCGAAAAGCGACAGGCCAAGCATTAAAAGATCCTCATCGTCAGGCAAAACCCCGGAATTGGAGTTGATTCCGAAAGAGATCAAAGCATTTAGCAGGTAAGACACCAGGAACATTCCTACAAGCACAAAGGGGCTGGTATAAAAAAGCAGGCTCTTAAAAAGAGGTTTCAGGGTAAGACGAATGAACTCAAAGGTACCTTCTATCTTCTGGCCAAAGGTCCTCTCTTTACGTAGTATGAATGGTCTTCTTGCGCTCATTGTCCAGCCGTATAGGGTAGATGATATAATAATAAATAATAAAGGCTGCTGAGCCTAAAATGATCAAAAGGCTTAAGGCCCAGTGCATGCTTGTAAAACGGGTAAAGAAACCTTCAATAAAGCCTGCCATGATAAACACGGGCATCAGGGCCATTACAATCTTAAGGCCATTTATGGCACCTCGTTTAAAGGAGGCTATGCGGGAATAAGTGCCCGGAAAGAGAATGCTGTTACCCATGATAAAGCCTGCCGCACCCGCTATGACAATAGCAGAGAGCTCCAGCGTACCGTGCAGCATCACCACCTTAAAGGCCTCGTTCATAAAACCTTCCTGGGCCAGAAAAGTAAAGAAGGTACCCACCATCACTCCATTGGTAAAAAGCATATACACAGTGCCTATGGAGATGAACAGGCCTGCTGCAAAAGCAAAAAAGCTTACCCGAACGTTGTTAAAGGTAATGGCAAAGAAAGTATCCAGCTGACCCTCACGGCCATATACTGCCAGTACATCTCCCTTCTCCATATTTTCTAAAGTCATATTCACATAGGCATCCCCCATAATGGTTCTTACAAAAGATTCCTCGGCATTTTGTGATATAACTCCTATGATAATGGCGACAGTGAATACGGCAAATGAGTAGAACAGCTTAACGTGATTCTCACGCATGAGCAGGGGGGCCTCATATTTCCAGAAAGTCACAAACCGCCTCTTGTCCTCATTCTTGTTCTTATAGATGTACATGTGAATCTTCGAGGCAAGCCCGTTGAGATATTCATGTGTCTGACTATGCGGATATTGCGTTCTTGCAAAAGCAAGATCGTCTGTGACCTGAATGAAGAGGTCAGAGAGCTTGTCCGGGTCGGCTTTTGACTTATTGTTAAGTAATAGCTCGAACTCCTCCCATTTTTTGACGTTCCTTTTGACAAAGGCTGCTTCGCGCATCCGTAAGGCTAGTTTATGAACAAGGCCCAATATACAAATCCAATCAGTAAATTCTCATCCTTTTTTGTGTCAGGCACTAAACCTTTAGTCGAAAAAAATCCTTTTATACTTATAATTGATTTTATTAGCGTGGTTTAGTGATTAGAGTGTAGAAGAAAGTAGTCATGCAGGTTAGCATCAGAACAACCCAAAACGTATTTATAGACCAGGACAAAGCCGGGGTGGGGCACCGTATTCTGGCTATGCTCATAGATTTGACCATCATGATCATGGCCTCAGTGGGTATAGGAGCACTGCTCACCCTTACCACCTTTGACGCGGTATGGATTCAGACCTTATTTTACTTCCCCATTTTCTTCTATCACCTGTACATGGAGATACTGAATAACGGGCAATCTGTAGGTAAAATGGTGGTCGGTATCAAAGTAGTTCGGCTTGACGGCACCCCTCCCACGATTGGCGGATACATCATGCGATGGATTTTAAGCCCGCTTGACCTGATGCTAAGTGGCTCTGTAGCAATTATTTCGATAGGTCTTACCGAACATGGGCAACGACTGGGCGATCTGGCTGCCGGTACTACCGTAATCAAGCTGAAGAGGACCAAGAACGTTTCACGCCTGCAATTGGTGGAGAAAATGGATGAAGACTATGAACCGCAGTTTCCGGAAGTAAAGGCTCTAAGCGATACGGATGTGGCTTTGATTAAGGAGTGCCTACAGGTAAAGGCCAAACACGCCAACCTTACCCCCGTACAGCTCGTAGCTGCCAAAGTAAAAGAAACGCTTAATATAGAATCTGAGCTACAGCCGGTGGCTTTTCTGTACACAATTTTAAGAGATCACACTTACTATACCACACGTTGAGGAAGCTGCCCAAAAAAGATCAACGTGCCATTGCCCGCTGGACCTTCGTGCTCTCGCTCATCTTTACCCAATTTGTGGTATACGATGACCTGGCGGCACAGCTCCCCGCGAACAGTTTTCCGGAATACTATGATCAGGAGACCTTTGAGCCTATGCTGGATTCACTACGCGAGCTCTATGGTAAGAAGGTATCGTACAAAAACAAAAAGGGCCTGGAGCTGGCTACACTCCTGGCCATTTCTCATTATCCTGAGCTTCAACAGCGGAAGGTAAAAGTGATCATAAAGAATGTAAAAGGTGCCCCTGTAGAAGCCAGCTTTTCTCCCTTCAATTTCATCAAGTTCAGAAAGGGCAAGATTTACAAGGTCATCATCCAGGAGAATTCCTTTATGGAAAGGCTTCCGCTTAACCAGCAGGTAGCAGCAATCGGGCATGAGATGGCTCACTTTATACAGTATGAACGCAGGGGCTTTATGGGCACACTCTTCACATTGCTGGGCTATGTCACCTCGGATAAAAAGCGTTATCGCTTCGAAAAAGCAGCCGATAAAATAGCCATGGACCACGGTTTGGGAAGACAAATGCTGGACTTTGCCTTCTATACCAGCGATCAGGAGATTAAAGCCTATATGGACGAAAAGGGCTATGAGTACTAAAACCTATACCCGGGCTCAGCTGGCACTACGCAATGGCCAGGACAGAGAGGAAATATGGGTCGCCTACCAACAGAAAGTCTATGATGTCAGCGCTTCCAGGTTATGGAGAAATGGCAAGCATTATGAACATTGGGCCGGTCAGGACCTGACTGACGAGCTGCCGGATGCGCCTCACACCGAAGAGGTTTTTAAGCGGTTTGAGCAGATCGGGGTTTTGGAATGATGAATTTTGAGTTTTGAATGTTGAATTATTCATCCATCATTCAAAACTCAAAATTCCCCTGACGACTCAATTCCAGTTAATACGTACTTTTCGTCTGGCGCAGTCACTATCGGGTTCGGTTGAAGGATCATCGAGGAAATCAGCTACCATCTTAAAATAGCATCCTCCGAATACACTGTGTCCCTCCCAGGGGAACTCCACAAAAAAGCTGTTTTCCAGAGTTTTCACTGTCTCCAGGGCGTTGGCTACCGGTGTAATAGGGTCAAAGGCTCCGTTTGCTACCAATGAAGGTATATCAGATACCACCGGTTCGTTTACGTATGCCGGAGCTCTGTACGAGTGCCATTTTTCCAGAATGGCTGGATCTGACATAAAAAAAGCAGGCCCCGGCATGAACTCCGCATTGGCTTTGAGATTTGCCTTCATATGGGCGTCACCGCTAAACCCAAGCTCATCATGTGCATTAAAGGACCAGTTCATAGCGATGTTAATCAGCCTGGCCCTACCGGCCAACGGCTGCACGCCATTGAGTATGCCGCGTTGGTCTTTGTTTTTTACTGCCAGGATATAAGCCGGCAGCTGCTCAAAGGTGTTGCGGATGTAGAGCATCTGTTGGGTAAACAACAGAAAATCCTGTGCATTCATTGTAAAAGGCTTTCCCTGCCATGAAAAGGTCACCGGATTGGTTTTTAAGTCTTCCAAAACCTCAAAGTACGTATCCTTAAGATTCGGGTATTTTCTATTACAATTGGCATCTGCCTCACAAGTATCAAAAAGCCTGAAAAGTGATTGTTTAATATTGCCAATGAAATTTTCGTATAGGTTGGTTTGAGGTGGAAACAGACCCGATAATGTAGAGGTACGAGTCTGCTCGGGGAAATCACGCATATAAGCCAGGGCCAGGCGAGAGCCATAAGAGCCTCCGAACAGGTTCCATTGCTCATAACCGAGTGCCTTTCTAAGATCGTCCAGGTCTTGAGCATTCTGAATGGTAGTATAGCCGGCCTGATCTACGCCATCTTTACGCATCAGGGCCTTGCAGCTTGCAGCCACTTTTTGCAATTCTTCCAACTCTTGTTCCAGGGTCAGGTCCATGCCCAATACAGCCAATAGTTTATCACCCAAATCGCTGCACAGGGCATGAGAAGAGCCAGTTCCGCGCTGATCCATCAGTATAAAATCCCGATCACTTCTTAATCGTGAATTAGCAAAATAACCTGCCATTGGCAGTGTGGCACCTCCGGGACCACCCTGTAGGTATACAATGGGGTCCTTACTGGCGTTGCGATCGGTAGCCTTCAATACCAGGTAAGCCAGCTTGATTTTTCGGCTATTAGGATCATCTCGATTTTCGGGTACTTCCAGATAACCGCAATCTACATTTGGATCATTGGCAAATTGGGGTAGTGCGCAGGACCCAGTGAGCTTTTGTCGCGCTTCAGAGCAAGACAGAAAGCTAATGCTGAGCGCTACAAGCAAAAAGTATCTCATGCATAGGGTATACTGAGCCTCTCCGGAAAGGTTGTTTTACTCCCCTGCCTATGTTGCCAAATTCAAAATCTGACGTGAATTACCAAGACAGCCGCCTTAAAAAAAGGATTTAGCTCGATGCAGCTACTTTCTCAACAGATCTCCAGACACGGAAGACATTTTTATAACAGATTTTGGCGATGTCTTCTTCGGTATACCCCCGCTTCAATAGCTCAAAAATCAGGTTAGGGTACTGCGACACGTCCTTCAGTCCGGTTGGTAAAGAATCTCCCACACCGTCAAAGTCAGAACCAAAGCCCACATTGTCGGTACCGCCTGTAAGTGCTACTACATGGTCGATGTGGTCCGCTACGGTAGACACACTTGCCCAGGGATCGTTGTTTTTCGTGTACTCATCCAGGTAAGCTTTCGCCTTCGGATCATTCCGTGCCAGGTCGTTATCGGCCAGCCAGTTAATCACATGTTCATCATAAGTAGATTTTCGGGCCCGATAGGCACTATCCAGAAAGCTGCTACCAAAGTTGATCATGATCACGCCATCTTCTTCGCCCAGTCTTTTGATCATATCATCATTCATATTGCGCTCAAAGCCGGGGGTAAACTTACGTGCTGAAGAGTGTGAGGCAATGGCAGGAGCTTTAGACAGATCCATCACCTGCCAGAAGGTATCGTCCGATACGTGAGAAATATCAACCATAATGCCCACCCGGTTCATTTCGGCCACTACGTCTTTACCGTAGGTGCTAAGTCCACCATGGGTGCGCGTAGTATCATAAGAAGAGTCACAGATCTTATTGTCCTTGCCATGCGTGAGGGTGATATATCGAATACCTCTTTTATGGAAGTACTCAACCATGGCAATGTCATTTTCTACCGGAGCTCCGTTTTCCATGCCCATGGGTAAAGAGATCACCCCTTTGGCAAAGTTCTTTTCAACATCGTCAGGTGAATAGGCCATGGCAAATTTATCAGGCCATTTCTCAGTCAGACGTTCTGTCATTGAGATCAGGGAATCAGCCAGCTCTTTGGCCCCACCAGTTACCTGATATTGCGCGGGAGTATAGATGGACATAAAGGGGGCATCCAGTCCACCCTCTTTGGTTCTTGGAAAATCAAAGTTGCCGCCATCCGTTCTCACGGACACATCCAAAGCTTCTCTCCTGAGTGTAAAACCACCCACCTGCATACGGTAAGGCAGGTCTACGTGCCCGTCTACCATAATGTACTTTTGAGCCAGCTCTTTGGCTTTTTCCATCAACTCAGCATCGGTGAGGTCGGTTTTTTCAGGAGTACAGGCAAATACACTAAGTAAGGCCAGTGCTAAAAGAGAAGTAAGTCTTCGTGTCATATCAAAAAAATTGAGGTTGGAATATACGGAGGGCATTCCTATTTCGGAAGGGAGATTATATGGGCCTAACTCGGATAAACATTGAATCTCGCAACCATTCTTAGCTCACCTTCTATTGTATATATAGAATTTTCACTATTATGCTTTTAATATTAGTGAATATTTGAAAAATAATATATGACCAAAGACATACATAAAAGTGAGTTTGATGATGGCACTAAGATTAAACTTGAAATCTTCAAAGAATACCTTAAGTCCTGGCTCCCTACTTTCACAAAAGGAAAACAGATTTGGTGGAGAGAAATTGATATATACGACTTTTTTGCTGGTGAGGGATTAGACGCTCAAGGGAATATGGGAAGCCCATTGATCATACTAGACGAATTAAAGGCACATCACGATGCTTTGATTGTCAATAACATAAATCTAAGAGTAATTCTGAACGAAAAACTAAAGGGAAAATTCCAGATACTAAATTTAAATATTAACTCTTTTCAGCCAAACCCGCCTTATAAGATTATAACCTCACAAAACTCCTTTCAAGATTTCTTCGGGGATCAGTATACACAGATGAGTCAAAGCCCTAAAATCCCTAGACTAATTATTCTGGATCAGTATGGGATCAAGGAGATAACACACGATGTTTTTCGAAAGCTAACACGATTAGAACGAACCGATTTTATATTCTTCATTTCTTCTTCTTTTGTTAGAAGGTTTAGTGAAATGGAAGAATTCAAAAACTACATCCAAATCAACAAGGAAAAATTTGATATTTCAAGGCCTGTACACAGTCATAGGGTGGTTTTTGAATATTATAAATCTCTTCTTGACAAAAACTATCATCTTGCACCCTTCTCTATTAAGAAAGGTTCTAATGTTTACGGGCTTATATTTGGTTCCAATCATACACTTGGTTTGGAAAAGTTTTTAAAAATCGCCTGGAAGATCAATAGGAACACTGGAGACTCAAATTTCAATATTGACGAGGAAGCATTTCTTGAAACTGGTCAACTATCTCTTATCGCTGAAGAGAACAGGCCTAAAAAGCTAAATCTGTTTGAGAAATCTTTAAAAACAGCGATACTCAAGAAGGAATTGAAAACCAATACTGCAATATATAATTACTCTCTTGACCAAGGCTTTCTACCAAAGCATGCAAACGATGTTCTTGAGGGTATGATTAAAGATGGTGATATTGAAAGTGTTAATTTCGCAACACATAATATCCATAAACTTTCACCAAGCAAATTGACTTTGAAATGAGCAAATCTAGTATAGAATGGACTGAAATGACTTGGAACCCTACTACAGGATGTTCCAAGATTTCGGCAGGTTGCAAGTTTTGTTATGCCGAAGGCATGTCGAAAAGACTCAAAGCTATGCGTATAGAGAAATATAAAGACGGCTTTGAGGTACGCCTACACCCTGAGAGTTTGGAGACTCCCTATACTTGGCGAAAGTCAAAAGTCGTTTTTGTTAATTCTATGAGTGACTTATTCCATCCGGAAGTTCCTCTTGAATACATTCAAAGGGTATTTACAGTAATGAATGAAAACCCCCAACATGTGTTTCAAGTTTTAACCAAACGGTCGGAAAGATTGCTAGAGCTACACCAGGAATTGAATTGGACACATAACATATGGATGGGAGTATCTGTTGAAGATGAGCGTGTCATCCCGAGAATTGATGACTTACGCACAACTAACGCAAGGGTTAAATTTCTAAGTTGTGAACCCTTGATTGGTCCATTACCAAATCTGAATCTAGAGTTTATTGATTGGGTCATTGTTGGCGGTGAAAGTGGGCACCGACCTAGACCGATGGATGAGGATTGGGTCTTAGATATTCAAGAGCAATGTGAAGAAGCCAGAGTGGCGTTCTTCTTTAAACAATGGGGAGGAAAAAATAAGAAGGCGGCTGGACGATCCCTAAAAGGAAGAACATATGACGAGATGCCTGTCAATGCATAACTAGACAATTGATAGCTAACCGAAACCTCACTTATTCGTTTGTGCTGGAGTATGCGGGTATTGATTTTACTGACTTCTTTCAGCATTTGCAGCCTGGTAGCAGCACAGACTGATGTTACGGGTATTGTACTCAATGCTCACAGTATGGTCTATCATAAGGCTGAGAGTAAAACCTACATTTTCGGAGGAGCTACTGAGAAAGAAGTAACCAATCAGCTTTTGAGTATTGATGGTGAAAAACTGAATAAAGTAGCAACGAGGGATGCTCCCCCGGGGCGAACCTTTGGTAGTATGGTCTATGACGAAAAGGACGAATCCATTTTCCTTTTCGGTGGTAGTAAGGTCTTATTCGGAAAGAAAACTGATGTGACAAATCTGCTGAATGATACCTGGGTGTTCAAACAGGGCAAATGGGCCAGGCTTACCACAGCCCATGCTCCAAAACCAAGGGCCGAAGCAGCCATTGCCTATGACACCGAGAGAAATCGTATGGTCCTGTTCGGAGGTTATTCCATTGAGGGCACTGATTATGTGAAGCTTGGAGACACCTGGGAGTTTTACGATAATGACTGGCACCCGGTAGCCACAGAAGGGCCCTCGGCCAGGAATGGGGCGGCACTCAGCTTCGACCCCTCATTGAAAACCCTGGTACTCTTCGGGGGTTCCACTTCTGACAAAAGCTATGGACCGGCTACAGGTGAAACCTGGACCTGGAACGGACAGCAATGGAGCAAAATGGAAATGGTACAACCGGCCAACATCTTTAACAGTGCCATGGCTTACCAGCTGCCAGAGCAAAGACTGCTCAGGTTTGGAGGCTGGAATGGCAAGGCCAGAACGGATGAAACCTGGTATTTTGAAAACAACAGCTGGACCCAACTTCAGACAAGTCATCAACCTACTGCCCGAAACCACAGCCAGATGATCTATGACTCAGAAAACCAACAGCTCCTCCTTTTTGGTGGACACAACGGTAAACTGGTTTTCGGTGACCTCTGGATTTTTAAAGAAAACGAATGGAAGCAGCTTATTCACACTGCCCCCAAAAAACGCCTTAAAAACCGGCACTAATCAATAGATTTTAACCCCACCGGTTATTTCGATCGGGTCAGATTCATCTCCATGACCGGAAATTCCTGACCACCTGGTAGTACGAAGGCTCCCTTTTCATGCCAGCTATCTCCGTCAATAGTGGTGGTATACTCTATTCTACCACCCTGAACATCAAAACCCCAGACAAATTTGAGACTACCACTTACGCTGGCCTTAGCCAGGGTAGTGTTTCCATCTTGCAAAAAGGATTTCATTTCATAGGTGCTCTTCTCATTGTTGAAGTATATGACTCCGAAAGAATGAAAGCCTACTTTGCCACTAGCCTTGTCCTTTCCGATGCCTTCCGCCATCATTACCAGGCCATCCAGTTTCCACTGAATATTCTCTTCCACGGTAAAGGTAGTTCGCTGTCTACTTTCATCCATTGACCAGCCTTCACCGGTCCATTTCCCCATCCAGACAGCAAGTGGTTTCATCTTTTCCTTGTTCACCGTACCTGTTTGCGCATTGAGGCTATTGTGAAGCAGTGCGCCAAAGGCCACCGTAACGATGATAAAAAGGACCTTCCAAATTTTATTCTTAGTTGTATCTGTGTTCATAATATGTGAGTTTGTTTGAATTTCAATTGTTGTAAACAAGTTTATTTTATAAACCATATATATAAAAAAATTATGGCTTTAGGTACTGCTGAATGCTCTTCACATAGCTTTCGAAAGCATCCAACCCTGCTTGGGTCACTTTGCAGGTCGTTTTAGGTTTTTTGCCTTCAAAATGCTTGTTCACATCAATATAACCTGCTGTGGAGAGCTTATCGAGTTGTACACTGAGATTGCCCGCAGTGGCTCCCGTTTGCTCTTTTATGTACACAAAATCGGCACTTTCTACACTGATAAGCAGAGACATTACCGCCAAACGTAGTTGTGAGTGAAGTAACGGATCGAGTGCCTTAAACGCCATGCGACTTTAAATTGTGTTTCATCATATACCCGGGAAGCAAATACCCCACCGCTACGCCCAGTCCCATCAAAAGCATTTGATAATTCTCTGGTTGCCTGAAAGCAATAATCGACAATACCCAAAAGGCAATTGCCCCAAATTGCAGCGGTTTAAAATTCATCATAGCCCCAGATACTACCGTGCCAATTCCTGCCAAAAGCAGTATAAACGGAACTACCTGCCAGTTGATGATCTCTCCGTTGAAAATGATCGTAAACATAGCCATTCCTAAAGAGAACCAGAGCCAGCCGTACATTTTATCCGCATAGTTTCTCACAACCGTAGTCTTGTCTTGCCTCGCGCCCTTAATGGCCGAAATGATACCTCCTACTATAGTCATTGACCAGCCGATATGAGGGTATTCGAAATCGGTATAGGTGCCCAGGTAAAAGTGAGCTAAGCTGGCAACCAGGCAGATCCATCCCCAGAGTAAAAAGAAGAAACTGTTGTCGGTATACCGCTTACGCGCCTTACCAATCATAGTCTGGATGAGATCCAGGCTTTCTTCGGGTGATATTTCCTTGTCTTCCATTTTCGTAATTTTATCTCAATTATAAAGTAGTTTATTTTATAAACCTAATTATTGATACGCTTCCGATTATCGAAGGTTACAGTTCATTCATCGAAATAGCTACAGATGTATGTATATAAGCAGCATATTAGTATAGACATACTAGTTGAATAGACTCACCACCCTGTCCAGCTAGTGCATCCTTTAAACAGGAAGTGTTATGGAACTAAAATACAAACTACTGCTATCAGCGCTTGTCGTCTGCACATTGATGGGCTGTTCTTCAACCGTGAACACCCCATTGGTGTCAGACAGTTTTCCAAATTTTGACATCACCGGTCAATGGGCCATTCTGGGTGATGATACCTGGAAAAACGAAATTATGTTTGATTTCAGACAACCGGACAGTCTATACTATGAACTGAAAGTTTGGGGCAATGAGGCCGAAATAGAGAACATCATGATCGGTCAGAGTCAGTTCATCTTTTCATACATAATGAACGGAAATCAAACTTTCAGCGTATTGGGAACAATTCTAGCGAACGACCAGATCAAGCTGTCCCGCACCAGAACTTCACTTAATGGCTTTCAGCCCCTGGGTAAGCTTGGAGAGAAGGTTTATTACCTGCAAAAAATACATGAGGGAGAGCCTTATATGTTGACAAAAGCACCTACGGGTACAGGACGAAGTTCTATCAGGCGCTATTAAAAGAAATTCATGAGTGTACAATTACCATGTCGCAATGGTGTTAGGTTTAGAGGGCTGCCAACGGGTAGCCCTTTATGTTTTTAATAACCTCGAATGATCTGGGAAAATCAGGAGACCACCCTGTGTTATTCGTCCGACCACTTTCAGTGGTCGGACGAAGGCATCCCTCTAATTAAAAGCGCCAATGGCGATATCCATCAGGTAGTGAATTACTCCCAGCCAGATTACGTCCCTCGATTTGTGACTGGTATACAGAATCAGGCAGGTGACGCCAAAAGTCACTGCTGAATAGGCTAGAATCTCCGGTACTGCAGTGCCGCTTCCAATCGATCTGGGCAAATGAGCCAGCGCAAAAAGTATGGAAGGAATCAGGATGGCCCATTTCTTCCCTATTGACCAATTGAGCCTCACAAATAGAAAGGCTATGGCTACGCCTTCCAGAAAAACTGCCGGAAAGTTGCGGAGGTTTTTGAGCAGAAAGGCCTCGGAAAAGACCCTGCCGAACTGATTTTCTCCACTGGCCACCAGATAGAAAACCAGTATTCCCAAAAGTGAAGCCAACAGACCAAAGATCAGCTTCAGTCCCAATTTTCTCGGTGATACAAAAATAGTGTTGCTGGACTGTCTCCTTAGATAAAGTGTTATGAAAATGGGTGAAAAGATGATCAGGTTGTTGAGCATCCAAAGCAAGGCATCTACATAACCGTTACTCGAATTGGGCAGTAGTAGCCCCAGTGAATAGAGCTGTCCCATCAGTATAATGCCAACGCAAGCGCCAAAAGCGATAAGAAGATCTTTGTATTTGGTACTTGGTTTTTCAATGACCGCTACGGGCCACCAGGTGGGGCTGAGCTTGTACATACCCAACCAAACAACACAAGCAGAGGCATAGGCCGCAATAATGGCCAGAAAGAAAGTGAATGATGTTTCCATAATTATTGAGTTTTAAGAGTTTTCCAATTGTCAATGAGGGCTCAGGAACCGAACGTGACGATCGCCTGATTCATAAGAAAATGAATGATTCCGAGCCAGATAATATCTTTGGACTTGTGAGTAGTGTACAGCACCAGCATGGTGGTACTTGTGGTAACTAGAAAGTAAGGCAATACCAAGGTGAACCAATCACCGCTCTCACTCCAGGTAGCCAGATGTGAAAGCCCAAACAGTACAGAAGGAATGATAATGGCCCATTTCAATCCTATGGTCCAGCTGAGGCGAACAAAGAGAAATGCCACCGCAACCCCTTCCAGAAAAACTGCCGGAAAGTTTCGAAGCCTGCTAAGCTGTGCTGAATCAGCAAACACCTGATAAAAGGCCTTCTCACTACCACTCATCAGGTAAAAGAGGTACATGGCTACCACCGAAACTCCCAACCCGAAAAGGATCTTGACAGCTACCTTCTTTACTGATAAAAAGACCGTATTTACCGACTGCTTTCTGAAATAAAGCACGATAAAAACCGGTGAGAAAATCAGAACGTTGTTGAGTATCCATGAGCCCGAGGCCAGGTATTCATTCTTAGGTTCTGGTATCAACCATCCTTGTTGATAGATTTGTCCAATGGCCAGAATACCGACCACAGCCAGAATGGTGGGCAAGATATCTTTGTAGCGGGCCTCTGGCTGGGTAATCGAAACCGATGGCCAGAATGCCGGATAGTATTTGTTCAATGCCAGCCAAATACCACAAGCTGATCCATAGGCCAATACTATGGCCAGGAAAGGAAAGAGTGAAGCAGTCATACTTATTGAGGGTTTGGAGCCTGATGATTTTGAACTGACAACTCATGATACATCACCACCTTTACTTCCGCATGCTGCGCCAGATAGCGTTTTATAAAGGGTAGGTGAAAGGCTCCGAAAACAGCCATCACGCGATCAGCCTCTGATTCTCGGGCAGCAGCTAATATTCTTTCTGCCATTACCTTGTTTCTGAACTCCCAAAGCTCAACAGCTTTGCGCAGGTTTTTGCTTTTTAAAAAGCGACTGGAATTGTCAATCAGATCGAGATACAGTTCTTGTTGCTCTTCTGAGTTAATCCAGTCCATCAGCCTACCTTCCTGCTCAGCCAACAGCATATCCTGCTGCATCTTCTTAGTCAGTTTTTTCAGTTTGAAGATTTTGAGGTTAAAGAGAGTGCCAATAGCCGCCTTTTTGGTCCTTTTCAAAAACTCCACTTCATCGGCCCTGTAGTCGATATTGTGAAAAGAGAGAATACCGAGTTCATCGGCCACTGGATAGACGATATTACCATATTCACCCTTTGCTTCTCTTTTGGCTATCCGGCTATGGATGGAGTCCAGTGCAAATGTTGATATTACAGACTCGATACCTGCTTTACTTTCCAATTTGTTCAGGCCCTTATCAAGGACGAAATAATGATAGTAAGCATTCCAAAAATCGTGATTGGCGTAGAGATGATTCGCTAACTCTGATCTTAGTTTGAGATCATTTGGCCGGGACTTCAAATCTGACATCAGCCGACCAATGTGCTTATCCAGATTATAGGTGTCAATCCCTTTTTCAGTTCTTATGCGATCAGCCACTTCCATCTGCCGAGATCGTACCTCCCTGAGGCTTGCTGCATCAGTGACCGGCACTGATTCAATACAAATAATATCGGGACGGTAACCGACCAGTCGGGATTTGATCTGTTCAAAGTTCTGTCGCTCCTTTAAAGAGTCCGTGAATACATGCTGCGTACCTACAAGCAAAATTTCAACCTCCTGCTCACGGGCATATCCTATAGTTGTGATCAGGAGGAGAATTAATGTGAGAAATCGTGTTTTCATAATTGAGTTTTTTTGTCCCAATTAACTCCTGTGGATTGACATGAAATGAGACATTTGTCCGAAACCCGGTATGTAATGTCCCAATCCGGTGATTTCAGAGGGGTTTGAATGTCTGAATCCCCTATATTGATGTCCGAAATCGAATGTGATTTTATACCAATTCTGCATGCAGTTAGCACTCAACTACAAACTTCTTAAGAAACCCAAGGTCGTATTGGTCACTACAGCCCTGACGGTCATTGCCTACAATACCCTTTTCTATTTTCATCCGGCCAACCAGGGTTGGCTTTCCGGAAATGAGTTTTCATGGCCGAACTTTCTTCACTATCTCATACTTGAGCAGTACTTGATCGAAAACATCACGATCGCCATCATTTTTGTTCTGATTCGCAACTATGCCCGCTGGCTGAGACTCTATTCTCTGGAGCTCAATCCGGTGGCAATCTCACGCTACCTAATGCGCTTTCTACCGCTATTTCTGGTTGCATTTGTTTTCTTCAATCCCCTCACCCAGTCTGCCAGGTTCTTGCTTAATGAGTATACCAACATGAGCACCGACATCTACCTCTATGATTATGTGCTCAACTGGAGACTTTACTTTGTCTACCTGATCCCCGTATTCCTGGGCGGTTATGGAGGGCTGGTAGCCAACCTGGTGATACTGCATAACAAGCAACTCGCTCAAACCAGCGAGGATATAGAAAAGCTGCATGCTGCACAGGAAAAACGCTACCCAAGACGACTGATAGCGAAAGATGATTGGGGAGAGGTGCCGGTGAACATGGGTAGCGTCATATGGTTTGCCAAAGAAGACCGTAAGTACTTTGCGCATACCATAAAAGGTAAGCTAAGAACAAAGGAAACCCTCAGTGAATTGGAAAGCTCCCTCGACCCTTCTAAATTCGTCCGCGTCAATCGCGCTACCCTTGTCAACATCGATTACATCCAGAACTATTCGTTTTGGGAAAACGAGAAGTACATATTACGACTCAAAGACAAGGACCAGACAGAGTTTGTGATGTCGCGTGAAAGATTGAATAAGATTAAATCACAGCTTGATTAAGAGCAATGAAGATACTGATTGCCGATAGCGGCTTTACCAAGACTGACTGGCGTATTGTAGATGAAGCGGGAGACATTTCTCAGGCACGTACTGCTGGTATCAATCCATATTACCAGACAGAAGCCGAGATGCTCAAAGAGATTCAGAGTCTTCACAGTCAGGTACCTGATCGCATAGATCAGATTTACTACTACGGCACAGGCTGCTCCTCCGCTACCAACCGCGATAAAATAGCCGGACTATTGGCCCGCTACTATCCACATGCTGAGATCGATGTGAATCATGACCTGCTGGCGGCTGCCCGCTCTCTTTGCGGAGACCAGCCGGGCATTGCCTGCATCCTGGGCACCGGCACTAATTCATGCCTGTACGATGGCACTAAAATTACTGCCAACGTGCCCTCCCTGGGCTGGGCCATTGCCGATGAGGGAGGAGGTACCTACCTGGGCAAGATGCTGGTAACAGACTATTACCGTAAAGATATGCCCGAGCACCTTCGCAAAATCTTCAAAGAGCGCTTTGAGCTTACGAAAGACGGATTTTTGACTAAAATCTACCAGGAGCCCATGCCAGGTCGCTTTTTAGCCAGCTTTGCTAAATTCATCAGTGAGCACCTGAGTGAGCGCTATATGCACAATCTGGTATACACTGCTTTCAAGACCTTTATCGCCAGAAATGTGGCCAAATACGAAGGATATCAGGAGGTACCTGTACATTTCACAGGCTCTGTCGCCTACTATTTCGGAGACCTTCTACGCAAAGTAGCTGCCGAAGAAGGTATTTATGTAAAGCATATCACCGAGCATCCGATTGCGGGGTTGACGTTATTTCATCAGTGACCGATACCCCTCAGTCCACTGATATTCCGTTCAATTTCAAAGTCTCCCTCAGGACAGCCCGTCTACAGCAGGCAGGTTCCCCTTAGAGGTAGCATTTTAGCAGGTGCTTTTTGGAGGTTATTTGTAGATAAATGTAAGCCGACACGAGTCCTTAAATACAAAATTCTCTTCGCCTAATCAGAGTACGGCTTGAACAGTCAACTCTTCCGTGCCAATGAGCATCAAGTCTTACCAGTTCTATCAGGTTTAATTAACAGCGGATTCTTAAACCCTCCCCTGCCAGGTGAAGTGCTCGAAGAGCGGAGGAATCTTTCCTTTCTTGATAGGGAAGCTCAACTGTATATCTACTAATTCTGAAAAGAGTATTTAGGTTTCGCCCAAGTCGTCTGATTCATATCGAAGCAAGGGCCTCAAACGTATCGTTTCCTGGGTTTTATGATGAAAAGGAACACTCCGACCAGTAGATAAATAAGAAACAGAGCAACCCAATAACCAATATCGTCAGGGTCTGACTTCACCACCATCAAAAAACTCCAATTGTGATACGCTTCTATCAACCCGTATCCATATATTAAGTAAAGCATCAGCACACCAACCCACCCCAAAATAGAGTTTCTCAATGCTTGGTATAAAAATACAAAGGCTGCTATGCTAAAAAGGCTGAAAAAGGAAAGGCCAAAAGATGATTGAGCGGACCATTTGTCATTATAGTCAAATAAAAGATATAGAAAAACAAAGCCTGGCAGTAGGTAGGTCAGGCGTATTAAGACTCGTCCAAACTTTGAGTGCAAGAGATTCCATATTGCCATGATTTCGCTATGATTGGCTTCCTAACAATCCATTTCTTACCAATTAACTGATCACCGATAACTAAATCTTAGAATTCAGTATGGCCACCACAGACTTGATTCCATTCTTAAAATGGCCCAATCTCAGGTTTTCATTCGGGCTATGCTGGTTATTATCAGGGTTTACGGGGGGCACCAGTACTGCCGGAATGTTCAGCCCCTGCACAAAAAAGGCAATAGGTACACTGCCACCCGCCAGTCTTACCCGGGCCACTTCCTGTCCATGGGCCTCTTTCAACGTGTTGTAAAGCCACATACCGGTTTCTGATTCAATAGGAGTATAAAAGGCCTTCCACATAGCAGCTGGATTATGGTCGAATCTTATAATTTTGCCCTTTGTCATCCGCTCTTCTTCTGTAGGCTCCCGGTTTTGGATAATGTGATAACCCGCCTCTTCAATATGCTTTCTAACCAAGCCTACCAGCCTTGCACCATCTGATTCAGGTACCAGACGGATGTCCATGGTAGTCATGGCCGTACCCGGCACAATGGTACGCGCCTCATCACCTACCCAGCCGGATCGAAAACCCCGGATGTTCAGCGATGGATACTGCATGGCTTCCTGGTAGTTAGCCCCTACCTTGTCCGTTTCGGCAATACCAACTCGCTTGTGAATAGCATTGATATCGTCAGGTACGGCCTCGAGGATAGCCTTGATCTCTGGCGTCAGGTTGATGCCATCGTAAAAGCCGGGAATGATCACCCTGCCCTCATCATCTTTCATAGAGGCCAGGAGTTTGGAAAGTCTTAAAGCTGGGTTGGGAGCATAATTACCGAAGTGTCCACTGTGTTGCGGTCTTCTGGGGCCATATACCGTCAGTTCAATCTCTGCAATACCTCTACAGCCAAACACCAGGGTAGGTTGGGCTGAATCGTGAAGCGGGCCATCGAGAATCACCATTCTGTCAGCCGAGAGTTCATCATTGTAAGTATCAATAGCACCCGGTAGCCCTATGGAACCCTGCTCCTCCTCCGGGTCCAGAATCACCTTGATATTAAAGCCCGGGGTTTGTTTCCGGTCCACCATAATATCCATGGCCGTAAGGAACATGATGATGGGCGATTTGTCATCGGAAGCAGAGCGGGCAAAAATTCGCCAGTCTTCATCAAAGCCATCTTTGGCCTCATCCCATGAAACCCTTCCCCAATCATCACCAACGGGCTTTTTGAGCACTGGCGTATAGGGGTCTTTTTGATCCCATGCAGAAGGATCTACCGGCTGGCCATCAAAGTGCATATAGAACAGTACAGTGGTTTTGGCTCCTTTTACCTTTTTCTCGGCTAGTAAAGCAGTACGGCTGTTGGTAGGTAATCTCTTAGTCGTAAAACCCCTTTTGCCGAAAGCCCCTTCCAGGTATTTCAGGTTGTTCAAAACATGCTCAGGAATCAGAGAGTTGTTAGGAATGCTCAGGAAGTCACGAAGGTCTGAATTGAGCGCTTTCAGTGCATAGCTTTTACTGAGCGTTTCCAGTTCCGAAGTCTTGATTCTTTGCCCTGAAACGGAAAGGCTGACCATCATAAAAACCACGACAAGGAATTGAAACGAAAAGAGGGATTTACACTTCATTTGGCTTATGTTTGATTGGAATTTAGGCCTTTTCGAAATAGATAGAAAATGAACGTAACCGAATCAGAGTCAAATCATGACCAACTGGAGCTAATGACGGTCAAAGAACTGCTTGACAACATCAATCGGGAAGATCAAACGGTGTCCCTGGCAGTTCAAAAAGAGATTCCGAGAATCGAAGCCCTGGTAAAGGAAATTGTGCCCCGCATGCAAAAAGGCGGTCGGCTCTTTTATATTGGCGCTGGCACCAGTGGACGGTTAGGTGTAGTCGATGCCTCAGAGTGCCCTCCTACCTATGGCGTTGAACACGGTATTGTAGTAGGACTGATTGCCGGTGGTGACAGCGCCATCAGAAAAGCGGTGGAATTTGCTGAAGATGATGTCGACCAGGCCTGGAAAGATCTTCAGGAACATATGATTAATCATAAGGATACGGTAATCGGTATTGCCGCCTCGGGCAGTACTCCTTATGTTATTGGTGGTGTGAAAGCCGCCAAAGAAAATGGAATTCTTACCGGGTGCATCGCCTGCAACCCAGATTCTAAATTGGCCTGGGAAGCTGAGTACCCAGTTGAGCCAATCGTAGGCCCAGAATTCGTAACAGGCAGTACCAGAATGAAAGCAGGTACCGCTCAAAAGCTGGTACTTAATATGATTTCTACGGCTGTAATGATTCAGCTGGGGAAAGTAAAAGGCAACCGTATGGTAGATATGCAGCTTTCCAACAACAAACTGGTAGACCGTGGCACCAAAATGGTCATGGAGATGTTGCAAATTGAGAAGGAGCAAGCTGAAAAACTACTCAAGGAGCATGGCTCTGTTCGCGGGGTCATTGACTTTGTAAAGAACAGTTAGTTTGGTGACTGGTTGACGGCAGTGATCGATTGAGTTGTCAATTGCTGGTATCAAAGACTCTGTGTATCCATATCGTTAATTAGAGTAATGCACGACATAGAACCTTACTATAACTGGCTGAAGTACTATAACGTAGCCGAAGACCCCAACTCGCCCTATGATGGCAAGCAATACAACTTCGACCTCTACTCAGAAAACATATACGGCTACTATATAGATCCACACTGGGACTTTATGGGTTCCGAAACACTCTACATCAAAATTCTCTATACAGACTACGATCGTAAATTCATGATCATTGAGTTCATAGGGGAATGGAATGATGCGCTGAACAATGATATCATGCACCTGAAGCGTAATATCATCGATTACTTCAATCGGTTCGACATTAACAAATACCTGCTGATAGGCGAAAATATCCTGAATTTTCATGGCTCTGACGACAGCTACTACGAAGAGTGGTTTGAAGACATGGAAGAGGGCTGGATCACTGGCATCAACTTCAGAGAATTTGTTCAGGAAGAAATGAAGCTCTTTAATCTGGATAGCTATATCAATTTTGGTGGCGACCTGGATGTATTGAACTGGCGTACACTCAAGCCGCTTGTGCTCTTTAACAAGATCAATGATATTATCAGCCGCAGGATTGGGCTCATCTAGGCAGATTCAAGGAACTGTTTCACAGAGAAAACACAGTTTAAGAGTTTGGCTGAGAATTAAAGATAGAATCTACCCGTATCTCAATCAATTTGTGCCCAAGCCCTACCCCTCAATTTTCACCATTCAAAACATACCTTAAACTGGTTATGATTATTGAAGGTTGATCGACTGAAACTCTTAAATTAGAAGGCAAAACATCAGTCAACAGAACATGAGCATAGTTACCGGAGAAAAACAATACTTTGAAAACGTAGGTAAGGTGTCGTTTGAAGGAAAAGAATCAGATAACCCACTGGCTTTTAAATATTACGATGCCAGGAAGGTAGTTGCTGGTAAAACCATGGAAGAGCATTTTCGCTTTGCCATTGCCTGGTGGCATACGCTCTGTGGCACCGGTGGTGACCCTTTTGGCCCTGGCACCAAGATCTTTCCCTGGTCACAGGCGACAGACCCTATACAGCGGGCAAAGGATAAGATGGATGCCGGCTTTGAGTTTATCACCAAGATAGGAGCCCCATTCTATTGCTTTCATGACATCGACCTGGTGGATGAGGGGCCGACTTTGAGTGAAACAGAGAGAAGGCTGGACGTCATTTCTGATTATGCTTTAGAAAAACAAAAAGCCTCTGGTGTCAAGGTACTTTGGGGTACTGCCAATCTCTTTTCTAATCCACGCTATATGAATGGTGCTGCCACCAATCCCGACTTTGATGTGGTTGCTTATGCCGGAGCCCAGGTGAAAAATGCGCTGGATGTAACCATTAAGCTCGGTGGAGAAAACTACGTGTTCTGGGGAGGCAGGGAAGGCTATATGTCTCTGCTCAATACCAACATGAAGGCCGAACTGGACCATATGGCTCAATTCCTGCATATGGCCAAAGACTACGCAAGGTCGCAAGGCTTTACCGGCAATTTCTTTATTGAACCCAAACCTGCAGAGCCCTCCAAACATCAATACGATTTTGATGCTGCTACAGTCATTGGCTTTCTCAGGCAGTATGACCTGATGGATGACTTTAAACTGAACCTCGAAGTGAACCATGCCACCCTGGCCAACCACACCTTTGAGCATGAAATGCAGGTAGCCGCTGATGCCAATTTACTCGGCAGCATGGACGCCAACCGGGGTGATAATCAGAATGGCTGGGATACGGATCAGTTTCCAAACAACATCAACGAAGTAACGGAGGCGATGCTCGTATTTCTCAGGGCAGGTGGCGTTCAGGGCGGAGGCATTAACTTCGATGCAAAGACCCGCAGGAATTCCACCGATCTGGAAGACATTTTCTATGCTCACATCGGTGGTATGGATATCTTTGCCAGAGCCCTGATGATTGCAGACAAGATCATGACTGACTCAAGGTATCCTCAGCTGCTGGAAGAACGCTATGCTTCGTTCAAAGGTGCTCAGGGAAGGGATTTTGAAAATGGTCAACTGTCTTTAGCTGATCTTCATAAAATTGCCCACACGAATGGAGAACTCCCGCTGAGAAGTGGCAGGCAAGAATTGTTCGAAAACATCATCAACCAATATATTTAAAGCAAGTCTGTATTGGTAAGTACGGACCAGGTAGTACGGGGAATCGCAGTGGTAACTGTCCTGGGATACTTTACTGGTCAAACGCATTTCGCGTAAAATTACGCGGTTCCAGAATCCCGTAATTCCTCCCTGTTCTCTGGCTCAACAGGTCTCTACCTTAGTGTTATAAAATCACATAAAACACTATTCAAATGCCAGATATTAAAGTAATAAACAAGTTAGGAGCACCAATTGACGTAGTGACTGATGGAGTCACCAGTAAAGTAGAAACCTCAGCAACGCTAAGCGTAAACCCTTCTACCCTTTTAAATTTCAAGACTGTTCAGTACCTCAGAATTGTTGGAGAATTTATTCCTGACGGGGGTTACACTATCAAGCAAGGTGAAGAAGCTGACCGTATTGTATTCCAGTCAGCAATTGGTGAAACGGTTGTCGCCTTTCAAACTAACGAGGATTAACCCAAATTCAGAAAGGCTGGTAGGTATACCGGCCTTTTACTTCTCCCCCCCGTCTGCCGTGATTCCATGAATTAAGATCACCGAAATTTCTGTATATGAAATTTCATTATCCGAAACATTGCCTGTTTGTGTAAACCGCTATAAATGCGGACATTAGGAAAGAACAAACAATCAACCTTAGTGCAGGCTCAAACCACTCCTATTCAGCTTGAATTTGAAGGCAACGAACTGACTTTCCTGCTCGACCAGGGAGCCGCCATCACGCATTTGACTTTCGCTTCAGCTCCCCATGCTGAGATATTAAAACCACAGCCTGATTACCATTTTGAAAGCTCTTTACTCTTTCCTTTTCCCAATCGACTGGCCAATGGGGTCTATGAGTTTGAAGGCAAAACCTACCGATTTGATCTAAACGATTTTGGCTTACCCAATGCACTTCATGGCTTAGTTGCTGACAAACTTTTCACATTAACAAGTCAGGGGAGCGATCATTCAAAAGCCTGGGCAACCGCACAACTTATTAACACTGGAGATCAATCATCATTCCCTTTTCCGTTTGGGCTGGAAGTGACCTATACCCTCTCAAATCAATCACTGTCTATAGCCTTCAAGGTAACAAACCAGGGAGATGGTAATATGCCCTTTGGCTTAGGCTGGCACCCCTACTTCAACCTGGGGCAGCATATCAGCAACTGCGCGCTTAAACTTCCGGTTTGCCGAGAGATTGAGATAGACGAAAACATGATTCCCAACGGTAAAAAATCTCCCTCTACTTGCTTTGATAGTTATCGCTCTCTGGTGGGATTAACCCTTGATACTTGCTTTGAGATTACCGATATCGGGAAAGAGAATTCGACCTTTGTCAAGCTGAATGATATACAGGTTCTGGAAATCTGGCAGGACGAAAATCACGCCTACGTTCAGGTATTTACCCCAGCCGATGGTAATACTATAGCAATAGAACCGATGACCTGTGGTATTGATGCCCTCAATACAGGCGAAGGCATCCAGGTGCTCGCTCCCGGAGCCTCTATGACGATGCGATGTGGAGTGAGGTTGGTTTGAGCAAATTTGTTTGCCACCAACTGCTCACTTGCTAATAAGAACATTATCAATAGCAATTTGTAGAATCAAAGCCAGCTCATTGAGAGCCGGCCTTATCCTTAGCCACTTCAGGAATTCAGTCACCGCTTATTCGTGCATCACCATCAGCGGTATGGGGATATCCATGATCATGCGCCTGGTTTCACTACCATGAGACAGTCTGTCTAAAAAGCTGTGATGCCTGGAGATCATAGCCAGGAGTCCCACATTCTCTTCTTTCACAAAATTCAGGAGCCCTTCCTCTACATCATAGTCCTTTTTGAAATGGAAGCTGTGTTTGATGGATTTCAGATATTTTTCAATGCCCCTGGCAGTCTCCATTTCACTGCGATCAAGCTCTTTGTCCTGATCAATGTGAATCACATGCAATTCAGCATATAACGCCTTGGTAAGATCTACCAGAGGCTGGATACAATCGTGAGATGGAATGCTCTTGTAGTCGCCTCCCAGGGCTATATGTTTCATCCTGCTCATATCCGCTCCTTCGGGAATCGCTATCACAGGACACTTCACGTGCTTCATGATGCTGTAGGCATTACTTCCCAGCAATACCCTCTGCAAACCGCTGGCACCATGTGTTCCCATGATGACAAAAGCCACATCATGGGCCTTGATTAAGCTGCGGATATTGTCCAGTAAAGTGCCTCCTTCAACAAACCGCTGATAGCTGATATCCTTTAAATCGGGAAATCTCTCCTCGAGCTGATCAAAGCGATCAGTAGCGTTCTTTTCAGCCAGTTCTATTTCCTGGGTGAGAAATCCTGCTGCATGCTCTGCCATGGCTACCGGCACAATATAGCTATGCATCAGAATCAATTCCATATTCATTCTATCAGCAATTCTGATGGCATTTTTTAGCGCATTGTCAGAACAGCCAGAAAAATCGAGTGGGACAAGTATCTTTTTCATAACCTTATGTTTTTATACCGAAATCCGGTATAGTTGAAAATTTGACTTCTGATATCATATTCAAGGTATGTTGGTATATTTATAAATCGGATGACTGCTATCAGTACCAGAACTGATTAAGGTCATAAGTTCTGAAACCTATGCAAATCCCCTTTTTAGACCTTCAGCGGCAGTATACGATGCTTCAACCGGCTATTGACGAGCTGGTCGGTCGGGTGCTGGCAGAGCAGCGTTTTGTAGGCGGGGAAAGAGTGGCCTCATTTGAAAAGGCCTTTTCGGCCGCCCATGGCGTGGACCACTGCATAGGGGTAGGAAATGCCACCGATGCTCTTTTTATTATACTCAAAGCACTGGAGATTGGTGAAGGCGATGAGGTAATTGTACCAGCTCACGGCTGGATTTCCGCTGCTGAAATGGTCTTACTATCCGGTGCAAAGCCCGTTTTTGCTGATGTAGATGCTTATTCATATTGCCTGAATACTGAAAGCATCGAAAAGCTGGTTACCCCAAAAACCCGGGCTATTATACCGATTCATCTCTATGGACAAATGGCCGATATGCAGGCACTAAAAGCCTTTGCAGATAGTCGGGATATACTGCTTATCGAAGACTGTGCACAGGCACACTTTGCTTCTAACGGAGGACAGATGGCGGGGAGCATTGGTATAGCCGGTACCTTCAGTTTTTACCCCAGCAAGCTGCTTGGTGCTATAGGAGATGGGGGTTGTATTACCACCAGAGATCAGCAACTCGCAGCCAAGTGCCGGACCATAGCCAACCATGGTGGCAAAGAGAAAAACAATCACCAGATACCTGGTCTTAATAGCAGGTTAGACACACTTCAGGCAGCCGTGCTGGAATTTAAAATGCACCATGTGGACGACTGGATTACGGCCAGAAATCACATCGCTGGTTTCTACGAAAGAGAGTTAAAACAGATAAAAGAAGTCATTACACCTCATATCAGCCTGGGTAACTCTCACAATTTCCATATTTATGCCCTTCAGGTTGAGAAGCGGGATCAGCTAAAAGCATACCTCGCAGCTGCGGGTATCCAAACAGAAATACACTATCCCACAGCTTCACCATTCACACCTGCTTTTTCAAAACTCGGATATAAAGCCACTGATTTTCCTGTAAGCACCAGGCTCCAAGGCAGCGAGCTATCCCTCCCTATTTACGAAACCATGACCCACCGGGAAGTGGATCATGTAGTTACGAGCATCAAGACCTTTTATGGTCGATAAGCTGTTTTGCGAGGTATCCGGATGAGGGTATCCATTTCCATCTCTTTGATAGTAAATTCATCTGCATCTGTATGCCTTACGATACCAACCACCCGCATGATGTAGGCATTTTCAGGTTGGTGCTTACTTCTCACCCTAACCATAGGGTGGACCACGTAGGAAATGTTAAGGATGCTGCGATAGCTGTCGCTGTATTTAAAGACGTCCAGTTCATCATCGAGATAAAGACTGTCAGGAGTCACCTGTTCGAGATTGTCAAACACCTCTTCCATGGCATCTGTCCATAGGTTCGCCTCACCGGGCATTAAGTAAAAATCACTTTTATCGAAGGAGCAATAGAGAACCAAGGCAATAAAAATCAGCGGGAAGAAACATCCGCCACAGCCTTTTTGACTGTTTTCTGAATCGGGGGTGGGTTGGCCTTCTAAAGGCCTTCCGGGGTCTTCGTCATCTTTCATGAGACATATATTTGGTTACCCATTATATGTCAAAAAGGGTGCCATAAAGCCTTCAGTTCATAACACCCTTTTTATTCGGTTCCTACTCGTATTTTAATCGCTCAGCGGGGTTGGCTGTAGCCGATTTCATGGCGTGATAGCCCGTGGTGAGCATAGTGATCACCACCGTAGAAAAGATGACGATCAGAAATACCATCACTCCTACATTCGTATGATATTCAAAGCTCTCAAGCCAGTTGTTTCCAAAAAACCAGGCACCTACACTGGCTGGTATTGAGGCGATGATAATCAGCAAAACAAAATCCCTTACCAGCAAACCAATAAGCCCCTGCGTGTTGGCCCCAAGTACCTTTCTGATACTGATTTCTTTGGCGCGCTGCTCAGCGGTGTAGGAGGCTAATCCTAACAGGCCAAGACAGGCAATGAGTATGGTCATAAAAGAGAAGCCCAGAAATAGTTTACCGCGAAGCTGATCCGTCTCGTACTGTTCCATAAAGGCCTCATCAACAAAGGTAAATTCGAAAGGGATGGTAGGAAAAAGCTCATTCCATTCAGATTTTATACTGGCGATGGTACCAGAGAGGTCACCTCCTATTTTGATCAAAGCAGACCCATTGGTTCTGGAAGGCAGGAACATCAATGCTTCGATCGGATCATAAAGTGACCTTTGATGGAAATCTTTGACCACACCTACCACCAAAGCCGGTATACTATCACCGGGCAGGGTAATCTTCTTACCAATCGGTTCCGACCAATTCATTCGCGTCACCATGGCCTCATTGACCATCACGGCTCTGGCAGAATCAGAAGGGTAATCGAGAGAGAAATTTCTACCTGCCACAATATCGATGCCGAGTGTAGAGAAATAATCGTAATCTACCCGGTAGTTATCCACTCCTTTTTGCTCCATCACCCCTTCTTCCGTCTCCATGCCAACGATATTCTTACCAAAGCCATTACCCGGAACGGTTTGCGATGTAGCTACTGACTGAATATTAGCATTCTGAAGCAATTTATTTCTCAGCACAGGCCACTGCGCGCGTGCATTCCGGTTGTTCAGCTGAATGTTCATCACCTGTTCTTTATCAAAACCAAGATCCTTGCTCCGCACGTATTGCATTTGATTATAAACCACCAGTGTACCAATCAGCATAAAGATTGAAATGGCAAACTGCAGTGTTACCAAAGACTTTCTGAGGATATTGTTCCCTCCCTTGCCAGAAGCTCCTTTCATCACCACTACAGGCCTGAATGAGGAGAGAAAGAAAGCGGGATATGAGCCACCAGCTACACCGGTGATCAACAGTATACCAATGAGCGAAAGAATGATTTTTGTATCGTAAAGTGCAGCTATATCCAGGTTAGTACCCAGCAAACTATTGAAGGCAGGTACAAAGGCTATGATCACCCCTATGCTTAGTAGCATTGAAGCCAGCGTAATGAGGATCGACTCTGTTAAAAACTGTCCTACGAGACTGGCTCTTTGAGCCCCCATTACTTTTCTGATTCCCACCTCCATGGCTCTTTTGGCAGAGCGTGCTGTGGCCAGATTCATATAATTGATGCAGGCAATAATGATCAGAAACAGGCCAACCGCACCAAAGATATAAACATAGGTTACGTCTCCCACTGCTACTGGTTCTCCCTGAAAGTCTGACTCCAGGTGAATTTTTCGAATGGGTAACAGGGCATACTGCACTTCGATCTTGAGCGATTCGAAGATTACATCTACATGTTTCACCAGAATTTCGGCAAGTTTGGGCTGAAAATCTTCCGGGCTTACATTGGGCTGTAACAGCACGTATGTGTAGATATTGAAGCCGCCCCAACCTCCGGCTCCGGCCGGAAGCCGCGTCTGTGCCGAGATCATCGCATCTGCGATAATATGAGAGTTACTGGGCATATCTTTATATACACCGGTCACCTGATAAGTTCGGTTTCCATCAGTTTTCAGGGTCTGGCCTATGGGATTGTCATTTTTAAAGATCTTGGTGGCGATCGTCTCATTCAGCACTATGGTATTAGGTGCATCCAGTGCTGTCTCCTTGTTTCCTGCTACGAATTCAAAATCGAATACCTGGAAAACTGTGGAGTCGACAAAATACACGTTCTGTTCAAAGTAGTTGACCAGGTCCTTCTCAAAACGGGTTCTTCCACTGGGCATAAACCTTACGTATTGTTCTACCTCATCACCATAATCGTTTTTAAGTGTATGTCCCAATGGCAGTTGGGTCACTGCCCACTTAAAGGCATTATCAGGCTCTTTGATATCTGATGAGATACGATAAATCCTATCCGCTTTTTCATGATGATTGTCAAAGCTTGTTTCATAAAATATGTACAGTAAAATGAGTAAGCTTGAAGCGATACCTACTGTAAGCCCGATAATATTCAGGGCAGTATAAGCGGGTTGTCTTTTAAGGCTTCTGAAGGCAACCTTTATATAATTCTTTAGCATGAGGGGTGACTTTGAGTTATAGGTATGACGACCTGAGTTTCAATAAAGTTCTTAAGATGGAATGTTAGACGTACAAAACCGTAACTAGTTACACATATGAGCGAACAAAGAAAAACGATGATGAATGAGCAGTAGATTAAAAGAGTTGAAAAGCACTGATCCTGCAGTCAGTTGTACGAACTACTCACACTTAACAGGCCATTTCGCAAGACTGAACAAAGTTCGCAATGAACGCATAGTTCAATCCAAGGGGAGCTTACCACGGTGATAAATCATTTTTTAAATTCATCGTCCGTAATAATGAAATTGCCGGTTTAGCTGAATAAACCGGAAGTGGAAAAAACGACAGATAGACATGACTAAAACAGATAGATTATCACATTACGGTATTTTGATCATTGCCATCTCGGCCCTGGTCGTATCCATTTGGCAGGTACAATTAGCGCACAGACATAATAAACTCACCGTTAAACCCTATCTGAGATTTCAGCTTTCCGATTCTGATTTTGGAGATCAGGATTTTAGTCATCGGCTAAGTTTGATCAATTCAGGGCAAGGGCCTGCAATCATTCAGTCCATCGATTTCGAGGTAGAGGGTAAAAAAACTACCAATTTTACCGAGGCACTGGTGCTTTCCGGAGTAACCGGTGTAATAGGCCGACATTTCCTCACCACCTATGATCCTGGAGATGTTATTGAGGAGAAAACCAGAAACGTCCTTTTTGGCATCAACGACATTGGAAAAAAGAGTAAACCTATCCATATCAAAGTGGTTTATGAGTCCCTCTATGGAGATTCTTTTATAACGGAGATGGATTACTAAACCCTGAATGTTTAGTTTTCATAAAGACTCACGGCAAGGTCTGCATGGTTGACTTTGAGCAAATTGCTCGTATCGCCTAAAACCTCATCAATGAGGCCGTATTCCTTGGCCTCAAGCGCATTGAGAAACCGGTCTCTTAAAAAAAACTGCTCGATCTCCTTCCAGGTATGTCCGGTGTTTTTACCCATGATATGGTTGATCTGTGTTTGAATCCGTTCCTGCTCCCTGGTGGCAATCAACACATCTTCTGTATAGCCCTTCGCTCCTCCACTGCTTGGGTGCATGTGAATGGTAGCCTGTGGCAATGCATAGCGCTTACCCTTTGCCCCGGAGGTAAGCAAAAAGGTAGCCATGCTACCTGTAAAGCCCATGGAAACGGTAGAAACCGGAGCAGAGATCATTTGCATAGCATCATATATAGCCATACCAGCATACACACTGCCCCCGGGACTCTGGATATACATACTGATATCGCGTTTTTGGTCCAGGCTATTGAGGTAAAGTAGCTGTGCCACAATAACGTTTGCCAATTGCTCCTCTACAGTTGAGCCGAGAAAAACAATACGCTCTTTCAGCAACAGACTATAAATATCAAATGCGCGCTCGCTACTTCCATGGTTGTCAATCACCATGGGTATCATACTCATGTTCATATTGTTATGGTTTATTTCTTCAGATTGGAACCTCCAGTCAGATCTGCCTAGCCAAAGAGGCTTAGTATCCGCTGCTTGAAACCAGCGTACCCAGGTGAGGTAAAAAGCTTCTTTTCGACCAGCATTATCTCTGCCTTAAGTTTTTTTCGTCCATATTGCCTCACAAGAGCATAGGTTTCTTCCTGTAAGCTCACCTTCTGAGCCAATTCCATATCCAGACACATTCGTGCCTCCATTAATAAGGATTCCTCACCAGGCAAGCGATCTGACAAATGCCTTTCTATGTGCTCTATCTCATTCAGTGAAGTCCTCATATTCCAGTTTTCTTTCTTTCACTTCGTCTCTCACCTTTTCAAGGCACTTATACTTTTGAACGGTAGCCGACCGTGTTCCTGAGAAACCAAAACGTTCTGAGATTTTGGACAGCGACATTTTATCATAGTAAAAGGCTTTGAGCATTTCCATGCACTTCTCACCAGCAGTTTCGAGAAAACTCATCAGCTTATTTTCTGAGAGGTCCGGTTCCTTAATATCGGCAATGAATAATGAATCAATTGAGTCAAATGCTTCCTGCTGCCCTGGTCCTTTGGCTCTGGCGTACCAGAGGTTCTTGGCAATTCCCAGTAAATAAGCCTTTTCTGTCAGTTTTATCTCGGTGTTACCCGAGTATACTTGCTCATAGTAGATTATGAGAGCGTCCTGAAAAATGTCTTTTGCTTGCGTGAGCGAACCGCCTCTCTTGCTGATAAAGGCAGCTGTAGCAGGAAAGGCCTCCAGATACAACCTTGTAAATAATCCTTCCCCCTGATCAATGTACGGTTGATGGGTCTTATTCATGCTTATCAAAAGTTACGCTTTTATTAATAAGTGGAGAACCGGGAAAGAGTATCACCTTTTTCCCGCATATTTTTTTTAACCTCCTCCCTCTTCCCATAAAACGAGCAGATTCTATCCTTCATTATTAGTACAGAAACCTCCCCGGTTCAAACCATACGAGGCTTGCTTTTCGGACACCTTCGGAGATCACAATCAAAAACCTGGTTTTTCTCTAAAACCTTCGTTGGTAAAACATATTACTTCGTTGGCTATTTGCCCCCTCTGGTTAGAAAAGGAAAGAGCTTTATCCGGTCCGATTTTGAAAGCCATAAATTAGATATATCTAATTTTTAATGATGATTCAGAAGAAAGCATAATGCTTTTTAACATCATTGTGTGTGTTATCAGTTTATAGTTTGGATGAATTTCCCGGCATTCTTCAGGTAGTAAAGCCTCGTGAAGATTGGTATGCGACAGTATCATCAATATTATAACCCACTCAGGATTTTAAAAAGCCCGCTCTCTGAAACCACATCAGATTTCTGCCTGATAACAGGCGAAATGATATGGTCAAAAGGAAAGAAGACATGGGTAACCCGATATCTAAATCTCAACTAACTACAGCTTTTGAGCAGCTGATCTTCAGAGAAGATAGTGCTGGCTTTTTCAAGGCTCTGGATGAGGTAAACCCTTTCTCGGATATCTGGGCTCGACTACAAATAAGAAGCATTGATGTACTGACCAACCAGGGGCTTGGCCACAAAGCAAGAAACAAAGCCTACTCACTTAAGAACTCACTTACCGATAGAGTTCTGAGAAAGCAAGCCGAAATAAAGTATCTCTATCTTGATCAGGCTGTAAACGGACGAAATAATACTGACTTGTTGAAAAGCGAGTGCCTCGCCCTTTTAGAGAACCCTGCATATAGTTCCATCCATCTGCTAGTGAGGGAGACAATGCTGAGACTTGAGGCAACAAAACTTATGCGCGGATTGTCTGATGCAAACAACAAAAAACCTCTCATCAAAAAGTATATCAACCTGATAAAGGCATACGAAAGAAATCAAAGCTTTGAAGAAGCCTACAATAACCTGATGGACCTCATTGAGTTTCTTCTGCGCAAGCCTCTGCCCATGCAGCAGAGAACTCTGGCCTATTTGCTCTATTACCGAAGACTCTCTTTCATTACCATCGCTCCTCATCGCCTTGCTTTTGTCGATTTGCAGATAGCTCAAATCAGACTCGAAGATCAGCTCCGGGGAGCCGTCAATCACGATTATTTAAAGCACTATGAGCTGGCCAAAAAGTCTTTCGACAAGGCCAGACATGCACTTGGAAAATTCTACATTCAAAAAAGTCAGGGGCAAACCCTGCTCAGGTATGGCAAGGTTAGTGGACGAAGATTGCTCAATGGGGCAGCCCGAGGTTTTGAAGCCAAAGGCCAACAAGTACAGAGCCTGAGCATCTACACATCTATTATTCAATGGCTCCAGACGAAGGGAGAACAATGGGCAATCAGTAGCTACAACCTAAGGGTAAATGAGCTCAGGGAAGAGCTGAGCCTTCATACTGCACAAGTCAGGCCGCATAGTGAGATCAAAGAAGAGTATGACGGAAATGACCTCTTAGAAAATACCAATAAGGCCATTGCCCTGACATATAAGGTAGGTAGATCGCATACCCCAAACAGAAATACACGGCTTCTGGAAGAACTTACCAAAAAGGTACGGCAAAAAGGAGAAACTATTCACCTTGCCCGCCTGATAGCATGTGAGGCTGAGGTCATGGATGTTTTGACAGACCTCTGTAATTCTTCTAAAACTGACGATGCCATTAAGCTGTTTGTAAAGCTTGGGTACCCTATAGAAGCCACTCTGTTACTGAGAGAACACATGTTGGCCATAGGGCTTCACGGTCAAAACACCGGATCAAGCCCTGAGCTCTCCGGGATTTTACAATCAGATCTGGCATCTATAGAAGATATTTTGCAAAACCTCAGCGATCTGGAATCACAAGAGGTGCTGGCCCTGCACTATCAGGCTGCCGCTTATGCCTGGATGATAACCGGCCTCCCACAGGAGGGAATCAAACTATTGGAAAAGGCAGAGCATGGCATGAAAAAGCACGGTCTTCGCAAGATGCTTGCTTTCAACGAGTTGTATATGGGTTGTCTCTTCCTGGAAACAGATGATCACAGCATAAAAAATGAGTTTTGTCTTCATGCTTATGACCACTTCAACAAAGCCCTCCAGCAATTCAAAGTTATAAATCATTGGGAAGGCCGCTGGAGAAGTCAGTTTGGCATGGCATTGAGCACTCACAGGCACATTGCCTTAGGAACAAAAAAGTCAGCACTACTCATAAAAGACTGTTCAGAAAATTATCTGAGGGCAATAGAAGCTGTCCATTATCTGACCATACATCATCTGAAAACAGCCACTCGGTTTGGAGAATCGTACGTATTCAGTACACGTCTCCAAAAAGGGGCAGACCAGCTTTACGCGGCTGCCATTGATTTCTTTGTGAATATAGTCCGCGATTCATCCAAAGTCAGTAGCCTGCTTGAGAAAAAACGAGTTTGGGTGTTACTCAACAGGAATCGCACGAAAGTAAAAATGAATTAACCTGAATAGAATTGTTGTACCATCACCACCACACAGCGGAAAAACCAGAAGAAGTCTTTTTTAGAGAGGAAATGACTCTTTTCTCTAAGAGCAACTGCATTCACTTCTTCAATACTCCCGTACAGGCCGGTCAGACGCTCAATGCCGCGATGTCAGAAATATTACTTCCTCTCAGATGCGTCATAGAGGTGCACCCTGAATGGTACCTGGCCTTTGTATTTGCCCGTATAGAATTTACCGGAGGCTATGGGAGGCCTCAGGTAAAGCAGATAGTAACTGATATCTCGAAACCAGGATTGAAAATAGACACCTCAGGAAGGGACCTGGAGTATGCCCGTTGGATCCTCGAAAATCCCTCTGAAAGCCTGGTACCTTCTGAGCACAATATTATGATTAAGGTGCACTACCCCAGTCATTGGGAGCAGTTAGAAGGCAAATTCTACGTAGAGGCCAAATTTAAGCGCAAGGGCTGGCAAAAATTACTTCCGGTATTCGGTTCGGGAGAAGTTCGCATATCTGACAGGTTCAACCTCGTAAAATCTCTGAATCCAGAACTAGCTGTCAGCTAATGACCTGAGTCAGCCATATGGTTGTTGAACAGGTGTAAAAGATCTACTTCTGACCTAACCTTATCGAGCAGGGAATAAAAAGCATCAGCAGTAGCGAGAGCCGCTATGCGAGTCAGGTGCAAAGGGCACTTTGACAGTTGCGATAGCACAGGATGCTTCCTCAAATAATTTATCAAAAAAGGCAGAGCCAGGTCAATGTCATGATTATCAAAGTAATGCGATAAAAACCTAAGACACTCTTCTTTACCAAAGCCCTGCATTTCATAAAGGGAGCGGTTGGGATAGCTAAAATCATGAAAGCCATAGGGCCGGCTTAAAATAAGGTATCTTACATCTTCTGAGTAGTCATCAATTTCCCTCATCAAAACCTCCTTTTCTTTCACAGACAAGTCATCAAAGCCATCCAGTAGTAAATAATACCCGGCCACTTCTTTTTCAAGAAACTCTATGACCATCCAATCCAGGTCCTGCCCAAAATAACGGCTCAGTAGATAATCGAAAACCCCCTGCGTTTTACGATTGTATTCAGGGCTTTTCAGGTTAACGTAAATAGGTACGGTGCTTTCCAGTTTTTCTATGCTGGACCATTCTCTGCAAAGCTGCCGGGCAAAGGTAGTTTTGCCCATCCCCGCTTCACCTATAAGCAATGGGCGCGTATGACTAAAGAGCAAAAGTGCATCCAGCGTTAGCTCTTGCCGGTAGTTCCTTCCACTCGCAGGTAGTGAAAAATGTTCTCTATCTCGCTCAAGTCGCTTCTTGACCACTTTTAAAGGCAGGTAAGTATGTTCCACCCCTCCTTGTTTTTGAAACTCAGCAGTCTGGTAATATGTTGAAAGGACTTTCCGAAACTCAGGGTTGATGACATGTTCATTAGCCGTGTTTCCAGGGGCCTTACCAGTGGACTGAAGTGACTCCAGAAAGATCAGGTAATAATCCTTTTGATTCTCTGAGATTCCATTCAGGTCGTCTTTACGGCCCAAAGCAATAGCCGCCAATAGATTCCGTGTCTGAGGACCGACTCTTATCTTCTCCCTGAAAAATCTTTTGAGGGTCTTTTTGCTGATACTCGTCAGTTCCTGAAGTCGGTCATAGTGCTCTTTCAGCAAAGCGTGATCCTGATGAGACCCTGTGAGCTCTTTTAAAATAGCCTCCCTCAAGGCATCCTGTGCTCTCAGGTCAATATGGTCCACGGTTTTCATAAGCCTTGTGAAAACCAGGTTAAATCAAGAAGCTTCGTGGGCTTAGAATGTATGCGAAATGCTGCTATGTACCTTATGTCAAAATCAATACTTCTGTGGAGGCTTCTTATCTGGTAATTTCGACCAGATAAGCCTTTTCCAGAGTGTCCCCCAGCCATTTCAAACGGATATAGAATGTATTTTCCGTCAATCAGGTTTCTGAATTTTCTGAACCAAAGCATATTCCTATCCTTCACTTTTGCCATTTACCTTGTTATTCGCTGAGCTCTCTTCTTATTCCTGCGTTTTTCGGCAGCGATTTCTTCAGGTCTGCAAAAAACTCATGAAAAGGCCTGAGCAAATGGCTTCTGACAATACTCTGAATACCATGGAAGGTATATATTTTAATTTGCATTACAGACGATTATAATCCACTAAAGGCATAAATCCCCAGAAATAGGGACTGTCCAAAAACTTTCCAAAAACCTTCCTATTTCTGTCCGCCCTTCCGACAGCAATCACCCCACCTTTATACTGAAGCTAGCAAGAAGTAACCAGCGAATACAAATACAATTCTAGACAAGCCCTTCCGCGGGGGTAGCGTATTCCAAAGGTCATTCAGCTGAGAGCGGGCAGTATCTGTGGTGTTTCGGAGTGTGCTGAGCACATACCTGCAGGTACGTACTGTGAGCCCTGCCAATTAGCAGAATGACATAACCGACCCTCTCCGGGGTCTGCGATCACAGAGCTTTTCTGAGTGCTTAAACGTACACAAAAATGAAGAAGCTCATGGCACTTATTATAGTGCTTCTGGCCATCGCATTGCCTTCTTGCCAAATGCAGGATGCAGCGGATTTAGAGCCAATAGTAGCCGAGACTCCCATCAGTGTGGAGTTAGATGGCGGAGCCACTGAAACCCAAGGTGAAGATGACCCTACAGGTGATGGTGGATGAATCATTTCAATGATTTGAAAGAAAAAGGAGCATAGTATAGTGCTCTTTTTTCTATTAATTTTGTTTAAAATGATTTCTATGAAATGGTATTTAAAGATTATTTTACCTCTAGCCTTTACTATTTTATCATGTAATCAAGATGATTTTCAAAAGAATGATCCTGAATCCATACATAAAGGTGATCCTATTCTTGAATCTTTATTAAAGGAATCTCTACAGAAAATTCGTCAAGAAGAATATGATACAGCCAGAATCATACTCTCCCATTTGCGGACAAGAGCAGAAGAGGAGGATGACTCGGTGTTACTGTCAAGCACCTTTAATAATCTGGGACTTCTCAACTATCGACAGGGGAAATTTGACCAGAGCATCCTGGCATATGAAGAAGCACTCCTGCTGGACAAAGCTCTTAAAGATTCCATTCGCATAGGCATCCGACTTAAGAATATTGGGATTAGCTACAAGCAAATGAGTAATTACCAGCAAGCAGTAAACTATTATCGTCAGGCGTTAAACCTAGCTGAACATTCAAAAAACCTCAAGGAAAAAGCATCAATAAATAACAGTATTGGAAATGTTTACAACTCCCTAAAAGATTTTGAAGCTGCCAAGCCATATTTCTTAACAGCACGTTCGCTTTGGCATCAAATGGAAGATTCATTAAGGATATCCATTGCGATAAACAATCTTGGAAATACTTATCTGGGTTTAAACGATTTTCAGAGTGCCATAGAGTCATACAAAGATGCTCTTGACATTAAAATGAAGCTAGGCAACAACTCTTCCATTTCTATAACACTGAACAACCTCGGAGAGGCTTTTCTCAAAAAAGGAGATTTGACCAATTCAAGGGCGGTCCTCCTAAAGTCTTTGAGGTTGAAAGAAGAAGTGAATGAGTTTTCGGGAATAGGAATAGTCTCAAACAACCTTGCAAAGGTAGATATTCAAGAAGGCAAGTTGGCAGATGCTCAAAAGTGGTTGATAAAATCTTTAGAAACAGCAGAAAACATAGGTGCCACGAATGTTAAAGTAGAGAACCTAAAACTTCAGAGGGAATTATATCTGAAAAGTGGAGATTTTAAAAGGGCAATGGAAGTAGACTCCGAATACGATGAAATACGTCAATCGACATTTGACACCCAAGTAATTCAGGTGCAAGAATTACAATTTCAATTTGATTTAGATAGAGAGGAAAAAGAGAAGTCCGTTATTCAAAGTAATTTATTAGAATCACGTACAAGGGAAGAAAATCAGAGAATCAAAGGACAAATTCAGACATTTGTCATTATTACCACCCTGATCATTATCATTGTAATAAGCTACCTAGCCCTCAAGCTCCGCAAGAAAAACAACCATATCGAAAACCTGATGCGGGAGCTGCATCACCGGGTAAAAAACCACCTGGGTATGATCTCAGGAATGTTTGGGGCACAAACAGAGCAGGGAACTTTGAGCAGCGCAGACCTGCTGGAAGAAGCCAAAACCCGGGTAGAAGCAGTAAACGGTATACACCGAAGACTGTATCGGCAAGATGAATACGAGTTCGTCAACATGCAGGAGTACCTAACCGAACTAGTAGACAACAGCGCCCTGGTATTTGGCCTGTATCAGAGTATTCAAAAGGAGCTTAATATTGACAGTGAGCCTCTGGAAATTGACAAAGCTATTTCGGTAGGTCTTATCGCCAACGAGGTGCTCACGAATTCCTTTAAATATGGTTTGCAGAATACCGAAAAACCTCTCTTGAAAATTGTGCTGGAGAAAGCCGTGAAAGGTTACCGCATGGTGATTTTTAACAATGCTGCTCCGGGCCAGAAACCAATCACAGAAAGTACGGGTTTCGGAAAAGAGTTAATCAAACGTTTGACAGCCAACCTTAAAGGCGAAAGCAAAACCACTCAACAAAACGGGTTTCAATTTGAGCTTACCTTTCCCTAGATTAGGTACATGCAGCACATATCCGTTCTGATCGTGGAAAATGATCACCTGCAGTCTGCCAATCTGAAACAGCAGTTGGAGCAACTGGATTACCGTGTATCTGACAGTGTAACTACCGGAGAGGACGCACTCCTATCGGTTCAGGATGAGAAACCCGATATTGTTTTCATGGACATTGACCTCGATGGACAGATGGATGGCATTGAAACCGCCAACCGCATTCAGGAGTTGTACGAAATCCCCATTGTCTACCTAAGCCAGTTTGATGATGTTCGTACTTATCGCAATGCCACCCGCAAAATTCGAGCGCAATATGTTCCTAAACCTGCCTCCCCTATTGGTATTCTCAATGCGCTGGACACCCTGCTCACTGAGGAAATGGAAAAGCCACAGCCTGAGCCATCAAAAATCAATGATCGCATTTTCGTGAAGAATGGCAATGGCCATTATGCAGTTTATATCAAGGACATTATCTACATAGAGGCGAACCGAGAGGTATCGGTTATCTATCATACAGAATCCGACAAACCTTCTACAGTAGGCCTCAACCTGGGCAACCTGGAGCTCAAACTCAAGCCTTTTGACTTTCTGGCTCGCTGTTCCCGATACCATATTGTTAACCTGACCAGGGTTAAGAGGATTAAAGATAAAATGGTCGCTAACCCGGCCACCGGCAAGGAAACCATGAAAAAAGTAGTGGAGGTAGATGACCATACCATCGTGATCAGCGATAAATACAAGTCACAAATCACCGGCAGGTTTTATATGCACTGATGCTAAACAGAAAATGGGCAGCCACTTCTTTCAAAGTAGATACCCATTTCATTTCACAAGTTCCGTAGAATTCATCAAATGCCAGGCTACAGTTATTATGGCTTCATCCTACTCTCTCAATCTTTTGCAAGAATGGTTTTCAAAATCTAAGCTGGTCAACACTTGGCTCTTTCCATTCAATCACATTAGCAACCGAAATTTCCAAGCTTCATGATCATCAGTTCTGGTGTTTTAACACCTGCCTTTTATCTCTTACCTGATGATATAAAGGTACACTACCACACCAACTCGTCTGATGACACAGGTCAGCCGCGGAGATGATCTGCGTCAATGGAGAACCTATCGGTTAAGGACTGATAGTTTAACCTCCTATTCATACCATTTGATTATGGATTGATGATCTTATAGAAATAGAATAAGACAAACAGGACAATGAGTCCGGTAGCTTCTTTCTTTTGAAGGCCCTTCTTTTTCCAGAAAAATACGAGCACCAGGGTTGTTGCCACCAGGAGAAAGGGGACATCTACCTGTATGATCTTTTTCTCAAAAGAGAGCGGTGAAATGACAGCGCTCAGACCAACCGGCATGAGTATATCGTAAATATTACTGCCGATGATATTACCCACGGACAAACCGGGAGCCTTTTTTAATGCCGAAGAGATGGAAACAGCCAGCTCCGGAAGGCTGGTGCTAAGACCAATAATGATGATACCCACAAAGGATTGAGATACATGCCAGCGATCGGCCAGCACCAGGGCATTTCTGACAGCCAATTCAGAGCCTGTGATCAGGATCAGCGTGCCTGCCACTATGTATAGAATAACCTGATAAAGCTTTTTGATACGTTTCCTCTTAAGTTTAAGAGCCACCTTCTCCCTTCTGAGCATCAGCCAGTAATACAGCATATATATTAACAACATAGCTGCTCCTTCGGCCATGGTAATGTTCCCATCCAGTCCGAGGAAGAACAACAGGGCTACCGAACCCAAAAGGAAGGCACCATCCTCAAACATCTGCTCTTTGGTAAGGGTGAAGTAACCATACAGTCCACTGATGCCCAGAACTGCCGTAATCTGGGAGATACTGCTGCCAATAGAGTTACCAATAATAATACCCGAGGCCTCTATGCCTTTTAATTGTTTGATGGAGCTGGCTATAGCTATAGCTGTTTCAGGAAGGTCGGTAATGATGGATAAGATGACCAGCCCGGTAAATACATGAGACAAACCATAATGATCGGCCAGGCGCATTACTCCTTTGAGCAGTATCTCTGTACCAGCCCAAAGGGCAAGCAGACCAAGTAGCAGAAAGGGAAGTGCCATAGGTTAGTTTTGATTCAGCCTTTCTTGAACGGTCCCAATCTCTGCCTGATGCTCATACCATAAGTGGTCATAGGAACCAGCGCTTTTAGCCGGCTGTGTAGTTTTTGCATACTAAACTCAGGGAAGCTACTCTCAGTATCGCTGACACAGATCACAGGCACTATAAAAGTCATACCATGTCCATGGCGCCTCGGTCGTCCCACCAGCTGAGATCCAAGCAGTGGAACGATTTGTACATTGTTCAGGACTTCCGGCATATGCCTATCTGTATAGCCCAAGAATTCGCTGTAGACCTGATTCACTCAAAATTTCGATGCTTCTTCCATCAATTTTGATCAACTTCTCAGTCTTAAACTCCGATAGTAGTCTGATCACAGTCTCTTTGGCCGTTCCCACAAAATTCGCCAGATCTTCACGTGTAAGCTCTATGCCGTGTACGTGATTCTTATAAGTACTACTTAATTTCAGCAAGCTCTCAGCCAATCTGCCCCGTACCGGTTTGTAGGCCATAGAAACCATTCTCTCCTCAGCCTCTATCAAATCCCTGCACAACAAATTGGTGAAGTAGTCAGAGGCATCGTCAGATCTGAAAATCTGCTTAAAATCTGCCTTAGGTATAAACACCAGTCTGGCATCTTCGACTACCGTTGCCCCAGATGTATACCTGCGCTCGGCCAGCAAATCTTTATAGCCTAAAAACCGACCTTCACCCGCAATTGTCAGGATTTGCTCCTTACCATCGCTACCATATTTAAACACCTTTACCTTTCCTGATTTAACATAATAGAGACCATATGGCATGCTATTGATTCTGAAGACAACCTGACCGGTAGTATAGACTTCTTCTTCGAAATCTCCGGTAGATAAGCCATCTGATGAAAGCTTAAAAAATGAAGGAAGCTCAGCGGTTCCATTTCTATCGAGTACATTTTCTTGTTCTATGTGCATGGCCTTTTCCTTTAGTGATTGATACCCTGAATATCACCCTCACCAATGGGATCCGGTAGACGTAAAAGGCGTATTTTTCAGCTAAGAAAAATGCGTAGTCAGCTAAGAAAAATTGTGAAATCAGGCAGTCAACATCTGCAGCAGGTAACAGGATTTTGTGCTATACCTCTGCGATCTTGTGGCGGATAGCATAGCGCACTAAACCAGCCGTATTTTTGGCATGTAATTTCTGAATCAGATTCCTTCTATGAGTATCCACGGTTCGGGGGCTGATGAACAGCTTGGTGGCTATCTCCTGATTGGTAAATTCTTCGGAGATCAGTTTCAGTATTTCCATTTCACGGTTAGTAAGCCTGCTCGTGGTATTAGCATGTTCATTTTCTTTACCTCTCACCAATTGGTTCATAATTTTAGCCGACACCTCCCTGGTGAAGTATGGTTCACCCTTTGATACCGTTTCTACGGCTTCCAAAAGCTCCGCCATAGAGGTACTCTTCAGAATGTACCCCATGGCCCCGGCCTTGAGTGCTTCCCTGATTCTGGCCTCTTCATTGTGCATACTCAAGATAAGCACATTTACATCCGGGTACTTCTCTGTAATCAGTCTCGTGGCCTCAGTTCCATTCATCTCGGGCATGCTCAGGTCCATAATTACTAAATCAAAATCTGTTTTAGTGAGCTGACTAAGTGCTTCAGCACCATTCATCGCTTCTGCCAGGACTTCAATATGCTCCTGATTGATCAGCGAGTTTCTAATGCCTGCACGAATCAACGCATGATCATCGACCAACAAGATTTTGATTTTTTTCATAGCGGTATATTTACCGAAACCGTAGTCCCGCTTTTTTCATTTGAGTCAATATGTACTTCTCCCTTGAGTAATTCAGCTCTGGACCTGACATTGCTTAGCCCCATGCCCTTTGGCTTTGCCACCGGATCAAAGCCACGACCGTCATCTTCTACCAGCACTATCCATTCAGACTCGCCCCTTGTAACATGCACGAAGACATTCTTTGGATCCGCATGTCGCAGGGCATTATTTACCAGTTCCTGAATGATGCGATAAATGCCCAGAGCCTGTACTTTATCAACATTGGACATATCACCGTAAAGATTAAGGTTCAGCTCCACCAATGTAGATTTATCAATGGTATCACATAGGTGCTCAAGTGCTTTTTGCAGACCAAAGTCATCAAGGATTTTTGGCGTGAGGTTACGCGAAATCGCCCTTACTTCCTCAACCGTCTCATTTAGCTTTTCTTTTACTTCCTCATAGATTTTCTTGAACTTATCATTAAAGCTTTTCAGCTCCGGTTCCAGGGCATTGAGGTTTAAACCTATGGCCGAAATAGACTGACCCAAACCGTCATGCAGCTCCTGGGCGAGTCTTCTTCGTTCGTTTTCCTGTCCAAGCACCAGGGCCTCTGTTTTTTCTCTTTCCAGCGCTCGTTTTTCAGTTATATCTACCCCGCTGCTCAGTGTTGCCTCCGGTTGACCAAACTTATCTTTCAAAAGCGTATTGTGCCATTCAATCAAATGCCTATTTCCTCCAGACCCGATGATACTGTTTTCATTCGAATGAGTGATCCCGATTTCATTATTCATCATGCGAATAAAGACGGCCCTGACCGATTCTCTTTCCGCTTCAGGAATGAATTCGTCAAACCAGTTCTTACCCTTTAACTCATCCTCCGGCAATCCCAGAAGCTTGCTCCCCTGCTTGTTCACCGCTATGATTTGTTCATTTTTCCCCAGGACCAGGAAAATGGATTTGGTTACATCCAGATACTGTCGAATCAGTTCTCGCTCATTTTCAAGTGCCGTTTTGAGGCTGTGCTTGTTAGAGACATCTACAATAAAGCATATGGTTAAAGCTCCGATTTCCGAATTAGCATGGCTCAGACTGATCTCCAACGGTATCTTTTCCCCGGATTTGCGCAAACCCATAATCTCCAGTTCTGAAGCCATAGGTCTTGACTCCGGATTCATGGCATAGTTCTCCCGATTATGAATGTGTCTATCTCTCAGATTGATAGGGATGAGCATTTCTACCGGCTGGTCGAGCATCTCCTCAGGGGTATAGCCAAATATACTGAGGCAACTGGGGTTAGTTCGAATGATTTTTCCTTTGTCATTGGTCACCAATATCCCTTCAACTGAGTTTTCGAAGATCAGCGGAAAAATCAAATCATCTTTGAGATGCTGCCGGGCCATACCTATCTGGTTAAAGAGGACAAATAAGTTATCGACTTTAAATATGAAAAGGAAATAATCAGCCTCTCGCGGACTCGTTTTGGTAAGAACGGCAAAAAAATGACTGGCAAAATGCTAATATGAATGTGCCAAATCGATATGATGGATTAGCTGGGACATGATTTGCTGTCTGAGCAATGGCCAGCGACCTATGAAATCAGGAAGACTCAACAGTGGAATAATCAACAGCCGGGAAGGTTGACAAACCTTAGCTGAGTGAGAGGAAATATTCGCATTCTGAAGGCTTTGAAGCCCTAAAAAACACCCCTTACCTATTGAGAGTAACCGCACCCTTTTACCCCATTCATTTTTTTTGGTCAGTACTACTTTGCCCTGAATAAGAAAGAAAAGCTCATTCAGCCTTTCTCCTTCCTGGTACAAATCGCCATAGATTTTATCAATAACTCTGATACCGGGATCAAGTGTGGATTTTGACAAGTCTTTGCCAGGCCGAAATATCCATGTTGTCAGTTCTGTCAGGATCATACTAATTCTTTCTGGTGGAGGGGTACTGAGCAAGTATTGATTTAACCGCCCTCTCTATGCGCTCCTCCACATCATCGGGGGGCAGTTCGTCCAGCGTTTTACTACCGATTCCCTGCCATACGAGCTGTTCCTTTTTGGTATCCACAATATGAATAATGAGCACCCCTTTCTTAAAATAGCGGGTCGCCACATTATATTCGGGCCAGTACCTGAATCCAAACGGATAATAGTCATGTACGGCATAATCCACCTGCTCATCGATAGTGATGTGAAAATCAATCAGCAAATGAGGTGCCCAATCAAACCGGGTAAGACCCAAAGCTGTCAGCTCTCTTTCAATAGCCTCCTTGATGCGCTTCCGGTTCATCTCATTGTCAAACATTGGATTGGCTTTGCCCGGCTCTTCCTGATCAGGAGCCCAGGCAAATGTCTGATAAGTACTGAAATCAACACGCTTATCATAATCCGAAGAAACATGGAGTTTCTCAGAGCAAGCGGTGAACAGTAGCAGAAATGGTAGTAGGACTAAATGCTTTTTCATGATAAGCTCGTCAATGGATTTAATGTTTTACAAAGCTAAAGTGCCCTGTTACTACAAGCTATGATGGCCATCAACGAGTAAAATGACTTTCATCAACAGTACTTGATCAAGTCCAAAATCAGCATCACGGATGACCTTCATCATTCTGATTAAGCCTAGAAATTGTCTAATTGAACCTAAAACAGAAAAGATGAAAAGCTCCTTATACCTGGGTCAGGTTGCCAAAATCAAGGTCTTTATTCACTGGACCTTTCTACTTCTGATTGGCTACATTGTCTATTCTGGCGTTTCAGCAGGTCAAACCCTGGAAGAGATCTGTTGGCACATCCTTTTCATTCTTACGATATTCTTCTGCATTGTGCTGCATGAATTCGGGCATGCCCTGATGGGCAGGAGATTCGGGTTTAAGACAAAGGATATCATATTGCTTCCTATTGGTGGTGTGGCACGCTTCGAAAAGCTGCCGGAGAAACCTCAACAAGAATTCCTGGTGGCGATTGCGGGACCTATGGTCAACTTTGCCATTGCGCTGATTCTCTACGTTACCACATCCTCAGACCTAGCCGACATCATGAATCAAAGACCAGTCAATCTGGTGAATGCCGAAAGCTTTCTAACACTATTATGGATGGTAAATCTGACTTTGGGAGTTTTTAATCTGATCCCGGCCTTCCCTATGGATGGTGGCAGGATTTTCAGAGCTTTTTTGTCCATATTTCAGCCAAGGGAAAAAGCAACAAAAATTGCCGCAGCCGTTGGTTTTCTGGTAGCAATCGCCTTTATATTCATGGGCCTGTTTTATAACCCTTTCCTTATCATAATGGGAGCATTTATCATACTCGCAGCATCCTCAGAGTCCAACATGGTTAGCACACAAGCGTTGTTGGAGGGGCATACTGCTGGAGAAATTGTAATGCGCTCATTTGCCACCCTTGATCAAAACCTCACCATAGCAGAGGCGTCTGAAGCCATATTGGACGGACAGGCTAGCAACTTCACAATTACCACGGACGCTGATCGCATTATTGGCACGCTCAAAAGGGAGCAGGTCATTCAAGCCCTGGCCAATTCTGAATCTCATAAAAAACCGGTCACCAGTATTATGGACCCGGTAAATCAAACGATCACGGCAGACACTCCCCTGAAAGACCTCTACACCAACGAGCTTATCAGAACGAATACCATGATACCTGTTACCTACCAGGGGATGGTTATAGGCGTAATTAACTTTGAGAACATCATGGAATTTCTAGCCATTAAACAGGCGACTCCTCTCTGGAAAAATCTGTTACAGAAAAACCGGTCTACCTGAATGCTGGAATGTTTTCAAATTCATAGGCCTGCCCGGGATTTAGCAAATGATCTTTCAGAACCAGGATAATCGCCCTGTTAGAAGAATAGAGCTGCCTGTTAACATTCAGCACGGTAGCAATTTGTTCTTCACTGAGATGTTTACGGTTTGATCGATCATATACCATGTTAAGCAGGTTGTCATAATTCTTTTGAATATCGATCATCAGGTTACCCAGCCCTTCAAAGTGAAGTTTGTGTTTTTGTGAATTCAGCATTTCAACATAGCTTCCGATCATTGCAGCCCCACAGTTACTTAGGAATCCGTATAACTTTGTCAACGTACTGTTACCGGACCTTCTGAAATTCCCCAGGTTAGCTTCAATGTCCTTGATATCTTTTGCAGCATACAAGGCATTGTTGGTGGCAGCAATGATCATTGACAGACCAGAAGATTCTTCTTCGGTAAGCGACTGTTTCTGCAGGTCTCCGTAGAAGTTGATCATTTCGCCCTGAAGTCGCTTGATTCTGTGATAAAGGTCTTTAAACCCCTCTTTAGCCTTCAAAGGGTCACCATTGCGCATCGGCACAGTCGCCTGATCGGGCTGCAACATAAAGGCCATGCTATAAAGCTTGATGACAAGGGAAGTCAGGAGTCGGGTCTCGTTGCTTAGTGCTTCCAGTGCCGTTTCAGGAACCTCCACGGTAGTTTCATGTATGAAAAACCCTACTCTATCATCCTCGCTGGAATATTTACCGGTCAGGTATTTGGCAAACTTACCCAGGAAGGGATAGAAAACTATGATGCCCAGGATATTGAAACAGCTATGAAAAACTACCAACCCAATAAGCTCATCCCTGATGCCCAATACCTCTGTGACAAACATGATCAGGAGGCTCATTGACAGGAAAGCCAGTACATCTGTAATGAGGTTGAACAAAAAATGTCCGAGCGCCACTCTCTTTTTGGAAGCGGTGCCCTGTAGCCCCCCTAATAAGACCGTGATCGTTGTACCTAAGTCGGCCCCTATGACCATGGCTGCAGCTGCATGAAAGTTAATAATACCCGTACTCAACGCACTTAGCGTAATGACCATAGTCGCTGAACTGGACTGAATAATGGCTGTAAAAACAAATCCAACCAGCAAAAAAACCACAGGGCCGTAATCAACAAATACACTCACATCAAAATGCTCCGCCAGGTAGGTAATACTGTCTTTCATATATGACAAGCCCAGAAAAAGAAAAGCTAGTCCAATCGTCAAAAAACCGGTATTTACAAAACGTTCACGCTTTGGGAAGAGTACCACCAAAAGTCCCCCAATAGCTATAAAGGGCATAATGAAGCTCTCTATATCCACTTTAAAACCGAGCGTTGCCACCAGCCAGCCGGTAAAAGTCGTACCCAGATTAGAGCCCAGAATTACGCCCAGAGCATTCTGCATGCTAATCACGCCTGCTCCCACAAAGGCCAGGAGCATCAGGCTCACCACCGAGCTGCTTTGCAGCACAGCAGTAATAAAAGTACCTCCGAGGATAGCCTTAATCTTATTTTTGGTATGCCTTCTGATAAAGCCCTTAAATCGCCTTCCAGCCAACTCCTTTACCGCCTTTTCCAGCTGGTTCATACCAAAGAGAAAGAGTCCCAAACCGGCTAAAAACTTCCATATATCGATATTCTCCATTTTATCTCTCTCTTTATTGGTATAAGCTTTCTCTTTCTATCCATTCCCTTTGATAACCAGGCTTAGCTAGTCTCCTACCTCAACTCAGGCCTTGGGTAGACTTTCAACTTATTCAGGTATACGATCGATAGCAACAGACCCGCCAAACCAATGAATGACCAAAGAGTGATGAGAAAGATATCATGATCAAGCCCCAGTCTGTACATACTGAGCGACATAGCCATCAGCGCAAAGCCTAGCAGGAATGTTTTCGTCAACACAATTCCTATCAGAATGAGACCCAGGGCATGATTTCTCAACAGCAGCAGGCAGGCGATTACAGCGAGAGGAATAAGAATACCCAAATCGAGCGAGTATATCACAAGAGGCGGTTGGCCATCCGGTGTTTGCGATAGAAATTCTTCCATCACCAGGTGGTTGATTAGGTCCTGCAGCCATAACCAGCTAAGCATGGCAGAAATTAGCAGCAAATAAAATACGATCGTGAAGCGGCTCATCTTGTCGGTAAATGCATAGTCGTTGCGTGCATTCAAAATATGGTGGCATACGATAAAAAAGCATAGAAGAGACAGCGAGAAGATAGGGAGATGAAAAAAGTAGAGAAAGGTAAAATTTGCCTCAAAAACATAAAAGGTATAGATGTAGCTGAAGTAGAGTAAGGTACCAGCAAGTACCAGCTCCCAAACCAGCGAGCGGTTTACAATGGCCTTTTTTGCAGCCAGTAGCAGTAGCGGAATTCCGAATATCAAAGTGACCACATCCTGCCCCAGCCATTGTGCACGAACCCATTCATCGTCCTGATAAAAATCGTTTCGGAAAACTCCCGTCAACGTGGCAATCAGTGTGAGTCCGGCCAATATCCAGATCAAAGCTCCAAGTGCTCTGAAGTCTACAGTATGAATGGCTATGCGTTTCATGGCTACCTTTTTAGCAGATCCTAATCAACAAATACATTCTCTTATTTCAGATGATGATAGTCATTACAGATTGTGACAGACATCACTGATAAGGCAATGACTCAGGTGGCACTCTCCTGCTTGTAGAAATGGAAGGTGATGCGGGAGGATTTCATTGATCAAAATCATTTTAACGCTTGACCCCAGTCATTAGTAAAGTGAATAAACAGGGTGAAATTTGGGTATAGTTCAATGTATCGTTAACCCAAACAAAGGAGGATAAAATTATGACACAGCTAGTAAAAGGATCGCGGTTGTTTCCTAAAATGCCATCATTACTTTCAGGCTTTTTTGATGACGAGGACTTCTTCGATATGGATTTGTCAAGAACGGGAAATGGCTTGGCCAGCAGGCTGCCTGCAGCCAATGTGAAAGAAAACGAAAATGAGTTTACCATTGACCTGGCCGTTCCCGGAATGAAAAAAGATGACTTCCGTATTGAAATTGAAAACGGAGCACTAAGCATCAGCTCGGAAAAGAAGGAGGAGTCAGAGGATAAAACAGATGACTACACCCGAAAAGAGTTCAGCTACAGCTCTTTCTCAAGGTCATTCAGGCTGCCTGACTCTGTAAAGGAAGATAAAATCAAGGCTAAATATGACAACGGAGTTTTGATAGTTTCTCTTCCCAAAAAAGAGGAGGCCAAAAAGCTACTGGCCAAAAAGGAAATAAAGGTGGATTAGGGCTACTTAGACCCCGGCCGGTTCAATCTGCTAAGTCTTCAAATCTGATACACCTGATACTTGGCAACACCCAATTGGACCGGCCAACCCACTCACTTCACAAACGCATTGTCTGGTTGAAAACGCATAAAACAATCAGTACATCATAAACAGGATCTAATGAAAATTGAAAATATACTGGTGCCCGTAGACTTTTCTGATTGCTCAAACAATGCACTGCAATACGCCATTGAGCTGGCCGCTTTATACGAAGCACAGCTGATACTATTGCACTGTTATGTTGTACACATACCAGCTGCAGAAATAAGCATGGACCTGCAACCACAACTGGCAAAAGAGTATCAGGAAAACGCGGAGAAAAACTTTCTTCTGCTGAAAGAACGCATGACGGAACTGAGCAGGGTGAATTATAGGGAGGTTATCAAAACAAGCTTTATCAACGTAGGTATCACCAATGCTGGTAAAGAATTCGATGCTGATCTGATCGTGATGGGAACCAAAGGTGCCGACAATCGCATAGATGCCTTTTTCGGTAGTAACACCTACCATACCATTAAAAAATCGGAGTTACCGGTACTCGCAATTCCTGATGGGGCTAAGTTCATCACTCCGCGCAAAATTCTGTTCGCGGCAGACTTCCGGTATTTAGAGAAGATAAAAAGCCTGGATGTTATCAAAACACTGTCACACCAATTGAATGCTGAGGTGCAGGTACTCCATGTAGGACATGGCTGGACGGAGCTCAATATGGAACAAACAAAAGAGGCTGCTGCCATTATTGACTACTTCGGAAATACTGAGCATAGCTACTATTTCGTGAAAGAGGAACTCAATGTGGAAGAGGCCATTGAAGGCCACCTGGATAAACATCAAAATGAAATGCTGGTATTGATAGCGAGAAAACATCGTTTCCCTGGCTCTCTTTTTAAGAAGAAAGTGACCAGGCATACCGTATTACATACCAACCTGCCTCTGCTCACCATCCCTGATATTCAATGAGTACAGACCTACTACCAAAGTCAGCCGGTTTTTATGAAAGTCTTGCCCACCTCCTTTATGCCGTGGCAGTGGTAGACAATAATGCCCGAATTGAAGAAAAGAGAACGATCAAGGAATTGGTAGATGAGCACTGGCATATTGAATCTGAAGATTTGAATAGTAAAAGCATCATCTTTCCTGTACTCAAGAGGTTATTCTCAGTACAATACGATAAAGAACTTGCCTTTCTGAACTATAAGCAGTTTTTCCTTGAACACAGAGGGCTGTTTTCCGAAAAGCTGAAAAAGAAAATCATGTATTCGGCTAATAAAATAGCCGATGCCTTTAGCGGACGAAACAAATCTGAGAGCGTGCTCATCAGCAGGCTCCATTTTCTTATGTGGAAATGAACAGGCTTGGTAAAATGAGTTTCAATAAAGTGATCAGCTGGCTATTGGAGGGGGATGTATCTATTCAATACCAGGTACATCGTTATTTACTTTCCACTGAACGGAAAGATCTACAAGATCGGATCGCGTCTGAAGGCTGGGGTGCTCAGTTTCTATCGAAGAGAAATAACAATGGCCATTGGGGACAAGGCTACTATCAGCCCAAGTGGATCTCTTCACACTACACACTGCTCGACCTTCGAAACCTCTGTATTGCTCCCGATCAACCTCTGGTTAAAGAATCGGTGAATAAGATACTCAGAGAGTGTAAAGCGGAAGATGGCGGAATCTATCCAATTGTACAGAAGAGTGACGTCTGCGTAAACGGTATGTTTCTCAACTTTGCCAGCTACTTCGGGGCAAATGAAGAATCACTTGAGTCAGTTGTTGACTGCCTCTTAGCTGAAAGAATGCCGGATGGAGGCTACAACTGCAGATCGAACCGATCTGGTGCCCGACACAGCTCCCTGCACACCACCATATCGGTGCTCGAAGGAATCAACAGCTACAAACTTGGCGGTTACCATTATCGCCTGCCTGAATTGCTGGATAGCCAAAGAACCGCCCGGGAATTTATACTCCTCCATCAGCTTTATATATCCGACAAAACGGGTAGCATCATTGACAGAAACTTCCTGAAGTTCCCTTACCCTTCTCGTTGGAAATACGATATTCTCAGAGCCCTGGATTACTTTCAACAAGCCGAATTGCCCCAGGACAAACGGCTGACTCCTGCTCTCGATTATTTGCTGGACAAGCAGAATAAGGATGGCACCTGGAACCTGAATGCGAAACACCCGGGTCAGCTACACTTTGAAATGGAAAAAGCCGGTAAACCCAGCCGATGGAATACACTGCGGGCACTGAGAGTGCTGAAGCGTTTTGATGCCGGGATTGCCGCTGACCTGAAAAAAGCATACCATGAGCTACTATATTGACTTAAGCCAAATCAGCATTGACCAATACAAAGAGATACTGAGGTCTGCCAATCTACTACCCAGTTGGATGCGCCTGAGGGACAACATTGACACAAACCTCAATGCACTTAAGAGACAGGGCATTCACAACCTTGATGAGCTGCTGGAACAGCTTAAAAGCAAAACGAAAATTGAGGCACTCGCCAGCGCAAGTGGCTTATCAGTACCATATTTGAATCTGCTCCGAAGAGTAGTTGGTGGCTATAGACCAAAACCAAATCGCATCGAGGACTTTCGCGGGATTCGAGACCAAACAATCGAGCACCTGAAAGCCTCAGGCATTAGAAATACACGACAGCTATACCCTCATATACCGACAGCTGAGAAAAGAGCTGAGCTTTCCACCAGATTGGGTATTCCACTCACCGAAATAATCAGATTAACAAGGTTAACGGACCTCTCCCGCATAAAGTGGGTAAACCACACATTTGCCTATGTACTTTTAGAAGCCGGATATGACAGCGCAAAAAAAGTTGCCAATGCCGACTATCTGGAGCTTTATGAAACGGTAAAGTCATTGAACGAAAGGCGTAAGTTCTACAATGCACACATCGGGGCCAATGATATGAAACGCTGCATCGAAGCCGCAAAAACATTGACCTCCGATATCGATTACAAGGGATGACTTTCATCAGTCTTTTTCATTAGCCAGTCTGTTAACTTGGACGAACAAAACAAAAGTCAAACGATAAATTATGCTCAGTATTGACACTAAATATAGTCCCATTCTACTGGAAGCCCTGGAGGATATGATGTACAAACTCTCCCTTCAGCTAAATGATATGAAAGGGGAGCCAATGGGAAAAACGCGAAAGAGATGACTCAGAAACAGGAGTTACTGGAGGAATTACAGCACCTTATCTCAGCGCAGTAGCCGTAATCTTATGAAAGAGGCTGCCAGAAGGTTTTCCGGCAACCCTTCTTTCTCCCTATTCCACCCTGAAGGTGATTTTCGCATTGACCCTATATTGGACTATACGATTATCTACAACCTTGCCGCTTTTTTCCTGGATGTAAATAGACTCAATATTGCGCACTTTCTCAGAGACCTTGCTAACCGCCTCTTGTGCCGCTGCCTCCCAACTCTCCGTTGAAAAAGCCATTACTTCAATTACTTTATGAACTGCCATAACCCTGCTTCTTTATGTCGATTGAACCTCATATTTCTTTCATACAAATTCGCTAAGTACAACCGGGGCATCAATGACGGGCATTCGCCTCTCGGATGACCTTGATCATCGCAATTCAACCTGATTTCAAGACCACTGACAGGAATCACAACAACCGATGATGTGGCTCATCGCATAAGGTCAATCCCTGTGCTAAATTCAGTTCTAAAAGAGATGAGGTGATTTGGCTGTTTTATGTCGTCTTACTGGTCCTGGTTTGCGCCCTGTCATGGGTGCTGTTTACTCCTGTTATCATCTTGATTGATAGCGAAGACAAAATCTATCGGATTTGCCAAAAGGGCATATTTTCTATGGACTTAGTACCCGATGAAGGGTTTAAGGTAAGATTTAAAGTGATTGGAATCAGCTTAAAATTCGATGAAAAAAGAGAGGTAAAGAAGTCTGAAAAGCAGCGTAAACGGAGAATAAAACACCCCGTACAACTGCTACGAAAGTGCATGAAGGCACTGAGCATAAAGGCGTTGAACATGGACATTGATACCGATGACGTGGTGCTCAATGCACAGCTTATCCCTCTTGCCTTTTTCTTCTCTGACAGCAAACAAAACAGGTACATCCATATCAATTTTGAGGGACGCTTCTTCCTTTACCTCTTAGCTCAAATTCGCTTAAACCTCATACTCATAGCTTTTGTAAAACATTTATTAAAACGATAACGACATGGAAATGAATTTTGAAACAATGCTTCATCAGTTGACAGATTTCATACAGAAAGAGGCAAAAACAGAAACAGTAGTCGGTGACGAATTCCAGTTAGGGGAGTTCGTTTGTGTACCGGTAATCCGACTGGGCGTTGGTTTTGGCAGTGGTGGAGGAACCGGAGCCTCTCCTAAAACAGGAAAAGGTGAAGGTGGTGGTGCCGGAGCCGGTATGGGTATCGACCCAATAGGCTTTTTAGTCACTAAGGGTGATCAGATCTCTTTTGTGAGTACACACCAGAACAAGGGTCTGGCGGCCATTTTTGAGAAAGTACCGGAACTAATCGAGAAAATGATGGCGGGTGCTACCAAGAAAGAGGCTCCAATGGAGTAACCAGAACCCCTGCCGGGTAGCTTATTTAATCTAGTATGAGAAGCCAGGGTGTTCGCTCTGGCTTTTCAAGTAAGAAGAGAACAAAGTCTTCCTGAATTGTATTGAGCAGGGTTTTAAATGACCCGATATCAAGGTGTTGAGGCAGCTGAATTTCTTTCGCAAGAATGACAAAAAATAACAAGGCCTCTTTGTATCGGGAGCCTGCCTTTGTCGGCCTTTAGGTTTACATAACAGTGTTAACCTTGGGTTGAATGGAAGTCTAGAACTTATTATTTAAGATATTCCTTCGGGCTTTTGCCATAACGTTCTCTGAAAATTTTGGCAAAGTGCTTAGTTGATTGGAAACCTACAGCTTGAGCTACTTCCGCTATACTATGATAGGCTTTCTTTTCAAGAATAGATCTGGCAGTTTGTAGCTTAATCTCCCGGATGTATTGTTGTGGCGTTAACCCTATGAGTTCCTTGAGTTTTCTTTGGAAACTTCGAGCACTTGTACCCAAAATGGCAGCCAGGGTATCCAAAGAGAAATCAATATCATTCATTCTGGTTTGCACCTCCTTTTCAACACGTTTGATCCATTCAATGTCGACTTTGGAAACCAATTGAGGTATCATACTCACAAGCTGTCCATCCGGCCTTTCTACTTCCATGGGTTCACCCGCAGAGGCTTGTCTCACTTTTGCGTGACTCAACAAGTTGCTTACACGTGCAAGCAGCTCCTCTTTTAAAAATGGCTTTGTCAGGTAGTCATCAACTCCAATGGTCAGTGCATTCAGCTTATCTTCTGCCTCAGCCCTTGCCGTTAACATAACTACGGGTAGATGCTGATAAAGCGGATTCGCTTTGATTCGCCTCAAAAGGGTGAAACCATCCATCTCGGGCATCATTACATCGGTTACCACCAGATCATAAGTGCTGTTTTTTAGTGCTTCGAGCGCTTTTACACCATTCATTGCCAAATCTACTTCGTAGTGGGCTGAGAGCAATCCGTAGATGTATTGCCGCATGTCCTTATGATCCTCGACCAGGAGTAGCCTCTGACCTTTTGGCTCAAAAGGGTCAATTGGAAAAGACTCTTCAGCAACTTCAACCGAAGCGATATCGGTTTGAGCAGGTGTGCTTTGGTAATCTTCTCCGACTTCCTCTTTCGGGAGTATGATTGAAAAGGTTGTTCCCAAACCTTCTTCACTTTCAACCTTAACTTCCCCATCCATGGCGTTGACCAACTCCTTGATAAGTGCCAAACCAATGCCTGTTCCTCCCTGAACGAGAGACATTTCCTTGACCTGGACCTGGTAAAAACGGTCGAAAATATAGGGGAGATCTTTTTCCGAAATTCCAATTCCTGAATCCTGAACCGCCAGGTGAAATGACTGTTTGTCCAAACGGGCTTTCATGGAAACAGTACCCTCATTAGGTGTAAATTTCAAGGCATTGGAGAGCAAATTGTTGATTACTTTCTCCAGTTTATTGGCATCCAGATTGAGCATGACACTATCGTCAAAATTGCCGTGGAAGTTGAAATCAATTCCTTTTGTGATCGCCAGTGATTCAAATCCTGCGAAGAGCCTTCTCAGAAAAGGAGCAAGGCTAACTGGCACTTTGTCGATTTCCAGCTTACCGGCTTCCAGCTTTGACAATTCCAGAATTTCCTCAACCAAATTTGACAACGACTTGGTATTTCTGAACATCCGTTGCATTTGTACAAGGTCCTTTCTGTTCAGTTTGTCATTCCGGATAAAATCATTAATTGGTCCCATGATCAAGGTCAGGGGAGTTCTGAGTTCATGCGAAATATTGGCAAAGAATTGAGATTTGGCAGTATCCAACCGTTTTAATTCTCCAGCCTGATGTGCTAAAGCCTTGGCCTGAGCAGTAACTTCTGCCGTCCTTGATTGCACCAGGTCCTCAAGGTATTCCTGGTCTTTCTGAAGTTTAATAAGCCTGTACCTGAAGTAGGCGTAGACAATGCCGGCAATAAGTAGTATGGATAGCAGAAAGAACCACCACCTCAGGTAAAATGGGCGAGGCACAATTAATGGATAGGTCAGTACTTCAGACCATTCACCATTTTGCTCTTGAGCTTTCAAAGCCAACTCAAACCGACCATATGGCAAGGCGCTAATTCTCAACTCAGGATCTTTGAGATAGGTCCAATCCAGATCAATACCGTTGACTTTGTAAGCAAACTGCTTGTCCTTGAAAGATCCGTAGTCGAGATGACTAAATTCGATTTGAAGGCTGATGTGATCCGGCTTCATCACAAAAGCACCTTCAGCTTTAAGCTCCGTAAGCACATCGCTAAACTCACCACTGCTTCCATCTTGACGAGCCGCTTTTGTTATAACTATTGGATTTTTGGCAAGGTTATCTCCTTTGTAAGTCTCTGAAGGATGAAAGGCAGTGATACCTGCCACCCCACCGAAATAGAGTGTGCTATCTTCTCCTCTATAATGAGAACCGTTGTTAAACTCGTGATGGGCGATACCGTCTGATTCCTGATAACTATAGAATTCGAGACTTTCCTTATTGAACCGGTTCAGCCCCTTGTCGGTTGGCAGCCATAGATTTTGACGGTGATCTTCATAGGCCGCATAAACCACATTGTTGGTCAACCCATCCTTTTCTGTAAACTGCTGATGTGTAAAGTCTTTCGGGTTGAATTTGATCAGTCCTCCACCTCGACTTGATAACCAGAGTATCCCGTTAGCATCTTCGTAGACGTGGACGTAGTTATTAGAAGGTAAGTAGTGTTGATCATCACCATTCGTTCCGAAATGCTCGATAATGACCTTATTGATTGGATCAAAGAGGTAAAGCCCTTGTGTGGTAGCCAGCCAGAAACCGCTGTCATTCTCATGGATAAAAAAAACTTCAGCCCCTTTTAAAGCTGACATTCCATCGGTGTTGGGAATGTATTGCAATTCCTTTCGTTTCTCGTCAAGAAATGACAAGCCCAAATTATGCCCTAACCAAAGTGTATTTTTTTTGCTCCAAAGTAAAGCCCGATGGTGTTCGGGAATTGGTAGATCAGGCTGTTTTTTCGCTTTTTCAAAAAAATCAAGACCATAGGTAAATTCATGGAACCTCTTTTTCGAAGGCACATATTTAAGCAGTCGATAACTTTCATCAGATAAGAAAATATTTCCCTGCATGTCTGGCGCTATAGCGCGTCTGATATTGGAGGCAGTACGTTTTCCTCTTAGTGGATCGGAGAAGAGAAAATCAGGATCCAGGATTTCCATGGCACCAGTCGCTTTGTTGATGCGATACGACTGTCCGGAACCGCTGACGAACAGGTGCCCTTTCTCTTCATAGATTCCACGCGTTTGATAAGGAGTGCCACCGTCTATTTGATGATTCTGCAAGTATTTTCGGAACGGTGACTCGCTGATCCTGACGATCATTAAGCCTCGATTTACGAGCCAAATGTTGTCTTGGCTGTCCCTCAAAAAATGGTTCATTTTCGAAGGAGGTATTGCCGTTTCTTTAATGAGCTTATTGTCCTTGTCCAAAACAAGAAGCCTGCTTACTTGCTTTTCCTCCTGGATCTGGTAATAAACCTTATGCTGATATTCGGGATGGATTAATAGGAAGGCGGAGCCTGGATACTCAGTCAATCCGTTCTGAGGTTCACCATCAACATAATAGGTGTCATTGGCCCTGTAATGTAATTTCCCCTGCGCATCTTCAAAACTTGGGTTAATAAGATTGGAAATCGGAACGGCCCTGGAATGTACCTTGGGATACTCCTTGATGATTTTCCAATTGCGATCATACTGGACGAGCGTCTTTTTGTAAACCACCCATGTTGTTTCTGGTTTGTATTGAAAAACCTGGAGTATCCTCCTTTTCTGTTCATCCTGAAAAGCGAGCTTGAAAGCATTACCCGTACGCCTATAAATTTGACCCTGTGCGGTAGCTAAAGAAAATTGGTTGTCGAGATTCAAGTAGCTGGTAACGATCTGGTCGGTGGCAACGGGTGGTGCACCGATGTACTCTTCGAACTTTAGAAATTGCTGTTTCGACAGGTCAAAAATCCGTAAGTCGTAAGAGGCGACTTGCTCACTCGATTTACCAAAGTAATGTAGCCATAGATTTCCTTGTTGGTCATGTTGAATGATCGGCTTTTGGTTGGCTGGAAGATCTGAACCCCCTGACGAGAAGTGAAGAAATCGTGTGCCGTCATAGCGATCCAAACCCAGCGCACTTGGTACCCAGATGAAACCATTTTTTCCCATATGAGGCTTTCCCGGATTCAGGCTTGAAAGACCTTCTTCCATAGTCAATGCCTTTTTACTCAGAATAAGGTCTTGGGCATTGGCAGACCAGCTAAGTGCACAAAGCATTAGCAAGGAAAATACCAACCTGAGTCTGTTGTTTATCATGGGAATTCAGACCTTATTTTGAACTCGACCTTTTCAAGTCGAATGATCTGGAAGAGGAACGTACAAATTAAGAAGTTTGACTGAGACCAGATAAACCTCCTTTCACCATATGCCGGCTTAACGACCTTTAAGTCTTAAAAGATAAAAAAATCAAGGTTAACTAATATTTGTCGCAATAAAGGCCACAGGTTGGCGGGATTTCGCCTTGTCTGAAATCGGCAATCGCATTGGGCTCAACCTACTTTGCCGACTCCAAAACACTATTAAGTATGTCGGCTATTCACCTTAGAAAAGAGGAGTCTTTCAGGCTTCCATTCAGAAAAAATCTCAAAGGGCTATCCTTATCATTTATCATTGCCTTGTTATGCATTCCGCACTGGGCGGTTACGCAACAACAGGCGCTGTCACCAGAGGGTGGAGAAGACCTGTTGGCTTTTGAAGAAACGGATCGCTATGAAAAGCGATTGGTCAAAGCAGATCGAACAGCTTATTACAAAAGATTGGTGAAAGATGCCCCGGTTTTTACTTCTACACCAGTAACAGCGATTGATGACAATGCTACTTATACCTACCCCATAACTATTTCAGATGCAGACAATGACAAGGTGGATATTACGGCTCCCGTCATTCCTGACTGGTTGAGCGTCAATTTTGATGTTGAGGTGAGCACTTTTGTAGGGGGAGGAACCGTTTCGGTTGATTTCAGCACCTTTACCAATACCTATACCGATGGCAATGGTACCACGGCCTCTCTTAACAATGCGGTTGATATGGACTTTGATAGTTCTGGCAATTTGTATGTGGCCTCCTTTAGCGAAAATTCCATTTTGAAAATTACTCCATCAGGAGATGTAAGTGGTTTTATCGGGCCTCGCAAAGCAAGCTTTTCTCTGCCAGGAGGCGATACAGATGGGGTCGTAGGTTCCGCCACCTTAAATGGTCCCTTGGGACTGATAATAGCCAGCAATGATGACATATATATAGCCGACAACCTGAATGGCAAGATTAGAAAGGTCAGTGGAGGAGTAGTCAGTACGGTGGTTAGTGGTCTGAGTGCACCCAACGATGTAGCACTTGATAGCAATGGTGATTTGATCATTGTTGATTCCAATGACCAGACCCTTTTAAAATACACCATTGCTACCTCGACATTATCGACCATAGCAGGAGGAACCAGCGGTAATGTGGATGATACCGGAACGGCTGCGCGATTTAACAGTCCCCGAAGTGTCGTAGTGGACGCCAGTGATAATATGTATGTGGCCGACTATAATAACCACTCGATCAGGAAAGTGACCCCGGCCGGGGTTGTCACAACGCTGGCAGGTAATGGGACAAGTGGTACTGCTGATGGAAGCGGAAGTGCTGCCAGCTTTAAAAGACCCATTGGCCTTGATTTGGACAGTGACGGCAACCTGATGGTAGCTGATTTTGGTAACAATCTCATTCGGAAAGTAACGACTGCTGGTGTGGTCTCCACGGTTGTTGGCACCGGGGCAAGTTTCTCCAATGTAGATGGCTCAAGTGATGTAGCGGCCATTTCTGCCCCCCGAAGTATAGCGGTAGCCGCTTCAGGTAATATTTTCGTTGGACATCAGGCAAAGGTTCGGAAGCTTGCCACTACCACTGCCACATTAACCGGGGATCCTGCCGGCCAGGAAGGGGTTCATAACGTAACTCTTAGGGCTACAGATGCCAATAACGACTTCACGGATCAGTCATTTACGATAACGGTCAATGATGTTACCGCACCTACTCCGGTGATTACCAGCGCCAGTAGCAATACAGTTTCCGGAGCCTTTGATATTACTATCACCTTTGATGATGATATGACCGGGGTAGAATTGGACGACCTGACATTAGGTAATGGTGTTGGTTCGAATCTGGCAGCGACCAACGCCAAAATATACACAGCAACTATAACACCTGTTAGTGATGGAACTGTAACCGTGGATTTTCCAGCAGGTGGGGCCATTGACAATGTAGGCATTGCCAACCTGGCAGCTACGCAGTTTAGCATCACCAATGATGAAACTGCACCAACAGGGCATACAGTAACCATAGACCAGTCTCTGCTTAATGGATCAAATTCAGGTGCTGCAAGCTTCAGTTTTTCCGGAGCCGAAGTAGGGGCAGGTTATGCCTATACTTTTAGCAGTGATGGCGGTGGTACAGACATCACCAATAATGGAACAATTGCTACTGCCACAGATCAGATATCGAACATAGATATCAGCGGACTTAATGACGGAAATATCACTTTAAGTGTGGTGCTGACAGACCCTGCCAACAATGCAGCCGCTGCGGTAACAGATTCAAAGACGTTGGACGCCACAAAACCTTCTGGCTATGGGGTGACCATTGATCAAGGTCAGATCAATTCCACTAATGTTTCTACAGTTAGTTTCACATTCTCCTCTGCTGAAGTGGGTACCACCTATAATTACACAATCAGTAGCGATGCGGGTGGCACTGATGTCACAGGCAGCGCGACAGTAACAACAGCTACCGATCAAATTACGGTTTCAGACCTGAGTGGTTTGAACGATGGTTTGCTCACGCTCAGTGTGACCTTGACAGATGCTGCCGGTAACATTGGGGAAGCGGTTACCGATAGCAAGAGTATGGACATCGTTGCACCAACCATTGCAATCAATGCGATTAGCACGGATGACCATGTCAATGCGACAGAAGATGATAGTGATTTGACCGTTTCAGGAACCACCAGTGGCGCAGAGGACGGACAGGTAGTGACCTTGATGCTGAGTTCGAAAAACTATCAGGCTACAGTCGGCAGCAATACCTGGTCAGTCGCAATTCCTTCAGCCGATATTCAGGCATTGACGGAAGATTCACATACCATCACCGCTGATGCAACTGACCAGGCTGGCAATGCGGCCACTCAGGTCAATCGGTCTTTTACCTATGATATCACAGCCCCGACATTTACGGTTGACCCGGTAAGTGAAGATAACTTTATCAATAAATCAGAGTCCAGCGCAGATAATATCACCATCTCTGGAACTACACCAGATCTTGCAGACAATGGCTTAGTGGTTACGCTAACCCTCAATGGTGAGACCTATGAGGCGGCAGTAGTCGATAAAATTTGGAGTCATGCCATTCCAATTGCAGACATTCTTGCCCTGGGTGAAAACGAGCACACGATTGTCGCCAATTTTAACGACAGGGCCGGAAATCCGGCTACGCAGCAATCCCGGAATTTTACCACGGAATATTCAGTGCCATCCATTGTGAGTGTCACGCGCATAAGCCCCACCAGCCAACAAACCGATGCGGATGAACTGGAGTTTCAAATTGTATTTGATGAGGCTGTCCTGAACCTGGACAAGGATGATTTTGTAGCGAACAACACCACCGCTGAAATTACAGCATCTGGCACAGGAACTACCTACAACCTGAAGCTCAGTGGAGGAGATTTGTTCAACGTCAATGCGGACATTTCCATGGACTTTGCCAACGGCCATAATGTAGGCGATGCCGCAGGAAACCTGGTGGCTGACTTTACCATCAGTGGCACCAACGAGAACCTCTTTAATGTCATCAATGACCAAATAGCTCCGGTTTTAACTGTCACCAGCGTGTTAACGAATGACCAAACCCCTGCACTTAATGGTACGGTAGACGAGGCAGTTGGCGACATTACTGTAACTGTAGATGGACAAAGTTTTATAGCTACGAATAATGGGAACGGTACATGGACTGTCGCTGATGACCTGTTAACCACCTTGGCCGAAGGCACCTATGACATTATGGTAACGGCTACGGACCTTGCCGGAAACCAGGGCACTGACAATACTACCAATGAACTGACCATTGACCTTATTGCACCAACCATTGCGATCAATACCATTAGCACCGATGACTATGTCAATGCGACAGAAGATGATAGTGATTTAACCGTTTCGGGAACCACCAGTGGCGCAGAGGACGGACAGGTAGTGACCTTGACGCTGAATTCGAAAAACTATCAGGCTACAGTCGGCAGCAATGCCTGGTCATTGGCAATTCCTTCAGCCGATATTCAGGCACTGACCGAAGAGTCACATACGATGACTGCTGATGTGACTGACAAGGCTGGCAATGCGGCCACTCAGGCTTCACGGTCTATTACCTATGATATCACCCCCCCAACATTTATAGTTAAGCCTATTAGTGAAGATAACTTTATCAATAAATCAGAGATCAGTACGGACAAGATTACCGTCTCTGGAACTACACCAGATTCTGCAGACGATGGCTTAGTGGTTACGTTTACCCTCAATGGTACAACCTATGAGGCGGTAGTACAAGGTAGAAATTGGCGTCATGACATTCCCATCGCAAACATTCTTGACCTGGAAGAAAAGGAGCATACGCTTGTCGCCAATTACAAGGACAGGGCCGGAAATGCGGCTGCCCAAATCGATCGCAAATTAGTCTATGACATTACCGTACCCGCCCCTCCGGTTTACACTGGACTGACTAACGATACAGGAATAAGTGATACAGATAATATCACCAATTCACAGCTTTTGTTGAATTTTGATGCTGAAGCTGGCGGTATAGTTCGCCTTTTTGATCTCAACTTAATAATTACTGGCAATAATAACGGTGAAACCGTAGAGTTTCCTGTTAATAGCGGTGAAGCTGCTGAGGAGACTGCCGGGAAATATTTATACACAAGTTTCTCTAGTACGGTTGATGGAACTTACCCCATCAATGCCTTTCACCGGGATGCCGCAGGCAACGAAAGTGAACCCATTTCTTTTACCGTTACACTCGATACCAAAGCACCAACAATAGACAGACTAGATGATTTTGTAATCGGCATTAATGCTAGCAATCAAAATCAGGAATTTATTGAGCCCTTGATGAATGCTGATAATGAAATTGTATCAGCCCTACTTAGCGTCAATGGTCAGGAATTCAAAGGCGCTCAGAACAGTATGGACAATACCTTCGATATTGCGCTGGGTGCAGATTTTCTTCTGACTTTGGAAGAGGACGTCTATGAATTCTCACTAAAGGCGACTGACCATGCAGGAAATGAAGCAACTTATATTGATGATCAGGCGGGCCCGATAAAAAGGAATACCCTGGTCAAGGACATCAGCGTGCCGGCAGTGCCCGATGTTCAATCAACTTATACCTTTCCTGAAAATGAAACAGGCAGAGTGGCCATTTTCTCCATCGATGATGTGGACATTTTAGGGCAAGTTTCCGGAGACAATCATAAAGTTCGTCTTGCTGAAAAGCTCTTTGTATTAAGAAGGTTTCAAGTCCAGGCACTGGGTAATCAATTGTTCGCCTTAAATGTGATAGAGGCACTGGATTTTGAGGACCCTTTACGAAATGTAGAAACCCGGCAAGATGGCACGGTGTATTACCCACTGGATATTGAGGTATCTGATGGTGCGGGAAACACGGTTGAAGTTTCTGTTGAGGTCGTGATTGAAGATAGAAAGGCCAGTATCAGTTCAACCCCGGAAAACTTAGAAGATGGTGGTTCTGGGTTTGCAGATGAAATCAACATTTCGAGCAATCTGGAGGAGTTCAGTTACCCGATTTCTTTCGATTATGAGGAGGGCACATTTGATGACCTTTTTCTTCTGCAAAATTTTTTACCTGAAGAGGAGGTCAACGATTTGTTCCAACCCATAGAAAACCCAATCTTCAGCTTCCCTGAAATCGCCTTTGAAGGTGAAAATGGTATTGAAAGAGATCCTCGCTTTAATAATGAAGATCGGATCATTGATGATGTTGAAGCAACAAATCAGCAGTTGGTGGTCGATATCGATACCAAAGATTTCCCTGCCTTCAATACCCTAAATGTCAAATTTCTTATTGGGGACTCTTTTTTCCGTTTTGCGTCCATCGAGCAACAAGGAGAAACTGCCAGCTACCGTGCCGCTGGCCCGCCTCTTTCGGCCATTGCCCCCGGAGAGTATAAAATTGTTGCAGAAGCACTGGATGCTGATGGCCAAGTGTTGAAAAGTGAGATCACCAATGTATTCCGGCAATATGGCACTCCTGACTGGCTGCTGTTAGAAATAGATGAAGAGACTCAACAATATGTGCTCAGAGGCACCGAAATACCTCAAAGCGGTCTTACCTATGTTTGGTTGAGGCTGTTGGACACCAAACTAAAACCTCAGGACCAGCAAGCGTTTATAATTTCTGTAAAAGACGAAACACCACCGGCACTTGATATTCCGGATCGGATAGATATTCTTGAAAATGCCGATATAAGTTTCGTAACGGGGCCTAAGCGCATCGGTGAACGGGTGGTGCGATATGAATTATTGATTGGGAATACTTTTATAGATGATGGAGAGACTAAGAGAACCAGCGATGGACATCTTTTTAAGATTATTGGCTTAGGTCCGGACAACACTGATATTCAAGCCACCAATAATGTGGTTGAGGCACCATCGGTTCGTTTAGAAATGAAGCCGGGTCCTGATTTTGAGAATCCTATAGATGAAGGTAAGGACAACAAATACCAGTTCGAGTTGCTAAGTGAGGATGCCGCTGGCAATACTGCCATTAACCTGGTTACCATATTCATCTTAGATGGTGGCGATGCACCTGTATTCGTTGATGAGAGTAATCAGGAGCGTACTACTTTCGAAGAGACCGTAGAGGAATCAGAGAACTATTCCGGAGCCATCAACTTTGTGCAAGTGGCTGACCTTTTTGATAACACTTCCAGCACCATACAGTACCGCCTTACAAATAAAGGTGCTGACGATAGTAACGCTGATTTCAAAGGCGTTGACAATGATCACTTTGAGTTTTCTCCTGAAGGAGTATTGTCATTTAAATCTACTTCCCTTCCCAATTTCGAGCAACCCAAAGATGCCAACAGTGATAATATATATGAGGTTGAATATTTCGGTTTCGATGGGGTGCATAGAACAGAGGGAAATTTTCTGCTCAAGGTAAAAATCAAGAATGATGATGGCCTGGGAATAATAGCCGAGAGTGAGTATGCAATAGCCGAGAACAGCTTAGCAGTGTTTGCAACTATGAAAGTCGTACCAGAGATCGGCACCCTAACTTATAGCTTGGGAGATGCACTGGACGAAACGCATTTTATCATGGATGAGAACGCGGGCCAGCTGTCTCCCAAGGACCCTTTCAATTTTGAAGAACCTGGCGATGCCAACAATGACGGCACTTACCTGATAAAGGTATTTGCTCAGGAAGAGGGAGGGAAACAGGCAAGCAAAACAATCCGGATTACCATAACGGATGAGAAAGAGTTTACTCCTGAATTTACTTCTGTGCCTATAACCACTGTAGATGAAAACCAAACCTATACCTATATCATTGAAGTAAATGATTTGGATGGAGACCGGGTAAATGTAAATAGCATCACCTTTCCCGACTGGCTAAGTCTGACTACTACCCCTGTAGTAAGTACGCTGGCCGGTTCGAATTTAATGGGTTTTGCAAACGGCCCAGGTATAATAGCTCAATTTAACGCGCCCTCAGGAGTAGCGGTAGATGCTGCGGGCTATATCTATGTGGCAGATACCGAAAATAACCGTATTCGTAAGATCACTCCAGAAAGAGAAGTAAGTAAGCTGGCCGGCCTGGGAGTTAAGGGTTTTAGAGACGACATAGAAAGACTAGCTCAATTTAACGGCCCCGGTGGAGTAGCGGTAGATGCTGGGGGCAATGTCTATGTGGCAGATAAGTTCAATAATCGTATTCGTAAGATCAGCCCGGAACGAGTAGTAAGTACGCTGGCCGGTTCGACCTTTGGTTTTAAAAACGGCACAGGTACAGAAGCTCAATTTAAAAGCCCTGTTGGAGTAGCGGTAGATGCTGCGGGCAATGTCTATGTGGCAGATCAGAGCAATCACGCTATTCGTAAGATCAGCCCGGAAGGAGAAGTAAGTACGCTGGCCGGTTCGGGATTTGGTTTTAAAGACGGCCCAGGTACAGAAGCTAAATTTAACAAACCCAGAGGAGTAACAGTAGATGCTGGGGGCAATGTCTATGTGGCAGATCAGGGCAATCACGTTATTCGTAAGATCAGCCCGGGAGGAGAAGTAAGTACGCTGGCCGGTTTGGCACCCCGGTTTTTATTCCTTACATTTCCAGGTTTTAGAGACGGCACAGGTACAGTAGCTCAATTTAACGAACCCGCAGGAGTAGCGGTAGATGCTGGGGGCAATGTCTATGTGGCAGATCAGAAAAATCACCGTATTCGTAAGATCACCCCGGAAGGAGAAGTAAATACGCTGGCCGGTTCGGGATTTGGTTTTAAAGACGGCCCAGGTACAGAAGCTCAATTTTCGATCCCCAGAGGAGTCGCTGTAGATGGGGAGGGTAATGTCTTTGTGGCAGATCGGGGGAATCTGCGTATTCGGAAGATCAGCGACAAATTGGTATTAACAGGTAATCCTATAGGCCAGGTGGGCAGTCATGCGGTGGTGTTGGAAGTGACTGATGGTAAGGGTGGAAAATCCACACAGTCTTTTACCATTACAGTGACTGATGTCACCCCGCCTGAATTTACAACCGTAGCCACCCACTCTTTTCCTGAAAACGAGTCAGGTTCGGTGTTTACTGCAGAAGCTTCGGATGCTGACCCCAACCTGACCTATAGCCTGGGAAGCGAATTAGATGAGGCTTTGTTTAGCATTGATGCGGCTACCGGAGAAGTCTCCTCACTCAGCCCATTCAACTTTGAAGCACCCGTAGATGCTAATGCAGATAATGTTTACGAGCTAAAGGTGTTGGTTGCCGATCAAGCAGGCAATACGGATTCTCAAACTGTATACCTCGCAATCACCAACCAGGAAGAAGCACCCGCTTTCAGTTCTGAAGGCACTTTTGAGATTGTTGAAAATACAGCGGGTTCTGCTTTTACAGCCGTGGCAACAGACCCGGAGCAATTGCCTGACATTGTTTATGGTTTGGGCTCGGGACTGGACGAAGCCTTATTCGCAATTGATGCAGGCACTGGCCAAGTCTCCTTCGTTGATCCCCTCAACTTCGAGATGGCCCAGGACAACAATTCCGATAACGTCTATGAAATTCTGGTACAGGCAACGGATGAAGCGGGAAGTGTAGGTGAGCAGCAAGTTTTGATCACCATCACCAACCAGGAAGAAGCACCCATTTTTAGCTCTGAAGGCTCTTTTGAGTTTACTGAAAATACAGCGGGTTCTGCTTTCACAGCAGCAGCAGCAGACCCGGAGCAATTGCCCGACATTGCCTACGGATTGGGTACAGAATTGGACGAAGCCTTATTCACAATAGATGCAGGCACTGGTGAAGTCTCCTTCGCTGAGCCCCTCAACTTCGAGATGGCCCTCGACAACAATTCCGATAACGTCTATGAAATATTACTACTGGCAACGGATGAGGCGGGAAGTATCGGTGAGCAGCAAGTTTTGGTCAGTATTACCAACCAGGAAGAAGTACCCGTTTTCAGTTCTGAAGGTACTTTTGAGATTGTTGAAAATACAGCGGGTTCTGCTTTTACAGCCGTGGCAACAGACCCGGACCAATTGCCTGACATTGCCTATGGACTGGGTACAGAATTGGACGAATCCTTATTCACAATTGATGCAAATACAGGTGAAGTCTCCTTCTCTCAGCCCCTCAACTTCGAGATGGCCCTTGACAACAATTCCGATAACGTCTATGACATTCTGGTACAGGCAACGGATGAAGCGGGAAGTGTAGGCGAGCAGCAAGTTTTGATCACCATCACCAACCAGGAAGAAGCACCCGCTTTCAGTTCTGAAGGCACTTTTGAGTTTACTGAAAATACAGCGGGTTCTGCTTTTACAGCCGTGGCAACAGACCCGGAGCAATTGCCTGACATTGCCTATGGATTGGGTACGGAACTGGATGAAGCCTTATTTACAATTGATGCAAATACAGGTGAAGTCTCCTTCTCTGAGCCCCTCAACTTCGAGATGGCCCTCGACAACAATTCCGATAACGTCTATGAAATATTACTACTGGCCACGGATGAAGTGGGAAGTGTAGGTGAGCAACGGGTTTTGGTCAGCATCACTAATGTCAATGAGATCACCGCATTTACGTCCGATCCAATTCTTTCAGTCAATGATGATCAGGTGTATGGGTATGTAATGACTGCTACTGATGAAGATGGCGACCCTTTGACTTATGAACTCCTCACATCACCGGATTGGCTGACCATTGATGGTAACCTGTTGCAAGGCAGTGCTGTTGGCGTATCAGGTACACACAACATCATGGTAAAGGTATCAGATGGTCTGGGCGGAGAAGATACTCAGGAATTTGACCTGACAGTGGTGGATGTTACTGCACCGGTATTGGCTTTACCTCCCAACCTGGTTAATGTCGATGAGAACAGTTCTGGTGCAATAGGTACTATTAGTGCCACCGATACGGATGCCAATATTACTTATAGTCTTGACGCTGCTTCTGATGCGGGTCCATTCTCGATCAATGCTGAAACAGGTGGGGTAACAATTGTAAGCCCGCTCGACTTCGAAAACCCAACTGATGCGAATGCTGATAACATATATGAAGTTAGAATACTAGCCACTGACGGTGCAGGCAATGTGGGGGAAGGCTTGGCAGGGATTCGTGTACTAGATCTGGAGGCCATAATGAATGTGGTGGGCAACCTGGAAATCCCGCCCGCTCCATTAGAATTTAACACCCCCTTTGATGTGGAAATAATAAATACGGGTGAAGATTTTTTGGAGATTTCGGCTATCACTTACCCCGAAGGGTTCAGCGGACCCGAGAATCTGGATGAGATCAAAATGGTTCCGGGCATCGCACATACCTTAACCTTCTTCTTCACACCTACTGAGATGAGAGTATATACAGGAACAATTGTGATCACCTCAAACGGAGGTATCGCGGAAATTGCCGTAAGCGCCACAGGCGATACGGTTACCGGGGTGGACGATGGTGTTTTGGAACCCGATAAAATCGTCCTCTTCCCGGTGCCTGTGGATAAAATCTTAACCATTGACCTGACTGACTATGGAGGAAAACCCCTGGACATTACGCTCAACGATCTTTCCGGAACAGAACGCTTCAAACTGTCTCAGTTCAGGGAAAAGACATTGACGTTAGATGTGTCAGCCTATGGGAGCGGGATGTACCTCATGAGGTTCAATAATGGGTCGGAAGTAATTACCAAGAAAGTATTGATCAAGCGATAGAAATAGCGAAATGATGAAAAATTTAAAGATAAAAAGACGATACGAGTTTCTGTTGATTATGATCGCCCTACTCACCTTTGGCGCCTGCAATCAAGATGATTCACCCCCTACCCCACAGGAAGAACAACTGGCAATTTTGATCGATGAGGTCTGGGGAGATCAAAACGGTAGCTCAAGCAACCAGGCAGCTCCTCCGGGCACGGTGATAGTCGATGGACAGGATGTAAGTGTAAACTTTATTGGTTTCTCACTTTCCTTTACCGATGGTGGCTATACTACCACCGGTGCTGAAGATCTTTTCAAAGCGTCAGGCACCTGGGAATGGATGGATGAAGAGGCTCGAATGCTATCACTGGACGATGGCAAGGAAGTAACAATTCTGGAGCTATCAGAAACCGTGTTTAGCTTCCGTTTCACCTTTACATCAAATGGTGGTGCGGCCAATTTGGTAAATGGAATTTCAGGAACTTATGTGATCAGGTTGGTCCGGTAGATGGATGAACGTATAGCCTGGAAAAAAGAGCCATAGTTTTCTAAATCTTGATTCACCAGGTACCAGATAGTGGTAGTCACCTATGTAGGCTGCCACTTTCTGGACCACGAGCAGATGTTCAACAGAGTTACTGTTGTACCGATTGCATAAAAAAAGGCCTTAGAAAGTTTCTAAGGCCTTTGTAGTAGCGGGAACAGGACTCGAACCTGTGACCTTCGGGTTATGAGCCCGACGAGCTACCAACTGCTCCATCCCGCGATATCTCCTTCAGCTATTCTGAAGTGGGCTACAAATGTAGATGACAAATCCATTCTAAACAAGTACCTTTGCAACTTAATTTTTGAAAAAATGAGCGGCAGTTCGCATAAGGCTGGTTTTGTGAGCATTATAGGTAAACCTAACGTGGGCAAATCTACTTTGATGAATGCTTTGGTGGGAGAAAGACTCTCCATTATCACCTCAAAAGCACAAACCACCCGACATAGAATCATGGGTATTTTGAGCGGTGATGATTTTCAGATCATCTACTCTGATACTCCCGGAATTCTGAAGCCTGAATACAAGCTTCATGATTCGATGATGAGCTTTGTCAACAGCTCATTTGAAGATGCGGATGTGATCCTGTTTGTAGCCGATTTGTACGAGAAATTTGAGGACGAAAAGCAGATCAATTTCCTGAAGGAGAAGAAAGTACCGGTGATCTTAGTCATGAATAAGATTGATCTGGCGAAAGGAAGCCAGGCAGAGGACAAGGCGGCCTACTGGCAGGAACTTTTCGACTTTGATGGCGTGGTGCTGGTTTCTGCACTGGAGAAGGAGAATATAGAGATCCTTTTTAAAACCATAGTTGATAAGCTTCCGGAACATCCGGCCTATTTTCCCAAAGATACCTTGACAGATAAACCTGAGCGTTTTTTTGTAGATGAGATTATCCGGGAGAAAATTTTCCTGAATTATAAAAAAGAGGTGCCTTACAGCTGTCAGGTGGTTACGGGTGAGTTTAAGGAGGATGAGGACATCATTCGGATCAGGGCTGAAATTTACGTGGAACGCAATAGCCAAAAAGGCATCATCATCGGGCATAAGGGTGAGGCTCTCAAAAAAGTGGGCATGGCTGCCCGCAAGGATTTAGAAACCTTCTTTGGGAAGCAGGTACATTTAGAGACCTTTGTAAAAGTAGAGCCGGATTGGCGCAAGAAAGAAATGAAGCTGAAAGGCTTCGGATATAGTAATTAGCAAGAGATAGAATAATACAGAATAGCGATGGCGAATATAATTGCAATAGTGGGCAGGCCGAATGTGGGGAAATCGACCTTTTTTAACCGGTTGGTGGAAAGTAGACAAGCCATTATGGACAATGAGAGTGGCGTAACCAGAGACCGGCATTATGGATATGGTGAATGGGTAGGCAAGCACTTCACGGCCATTGATACAGGTGGATACGTTACCGGAAGCGAAGATGTGTTTGAAGGTGCCATCAGAGGGCAGGTAGAAGAAGCCATGGAAGAAGCTTCCGTCATTCTATTTATGACCGACTGCGGTGATGGTCTGATAGGACTGGATAAAGACTTTGCACGGATTGTCCGTGGTTTGAAAAAACCAGTACTAGTGGTAGCCAACAAGGCAGATAATACGGACAGACTCTACCAGGCCAACGAGTTTTATGAGCTGGGTCTGGGCGAGGTTTTCCCTATCAGCTCTGCCAGCGGAAGCGGCACCGGTGAGCTACTGGACGAGGTAGTAAAGCACTTCCCGGATGAGGGTGATGATGGGCGTGATGATGGTATTCCTCGCATCGCTATTCTGGGACGTCCGAATGCTGGTAAATCGTCTTTCCTCAATGCACTTTTGGGCAAAGAACGCACCATTGTAACTGATGTAGCAGGTACCACTCGTGACTCCATCAATACGCACTACACTCTTTTTGGTCAGGACTTTATTCTTACCGATACTGCGGGGCTTCGTAAAAAGTCGAAAATACGCGAAGACATTGAATTCTATTCTGTCATGCGTGCCTTGCAGGCACTTCAGGATTCGGACGTTTGTATCGTAATGGTGGATGCCGAACGTGGACTGGAGGCGCAGGACATGAACATTATCGGCCTTGCCCATAAATATAAGAAGGGTGTCATGATCATGATCAATAAATGGGATCTGATCGAGAAGGACTCCAATACGATGAAGAAGTTCACGGCTGAACTTGACGATAGGTTGGGGCAACTGACCTGGATTCCTAAGATATTCACGTCAGTAACAGAGAAGCAGCGTATTTTCCAGGCCATAGAGCTCGCGGTAACCGTAAACGACAACCGCAATCGCAAAATACCTACCTCGCAGCTTAACGATGCGATGTTGGCGGAGATCGAACGATATCCCCCACCAGCACTCAAGGGTAAATACGTAAAGATTAAGTATGTAACGCAGTTGCCTACCAAGACACCTACCTTCGCCTTTTTCTGCAATCTGCCACAGTACCTCAAAGAGCCTTATGAACGCTTTTTAGAAAACAGATTGCGCGAACATTTTGATTTTGAAGGGGTGCCTGTCAAACTTGTATTCAGGAAGAAATAGTGGATCAGTTGAAGTCGGTGTTGGGGAGTCATATGCCTGCATCGGCAGTAGACTACTGCTATGATCTCTGGCTACAATACCCGTTTCAGTTTAAACTCAGAAAAAGTCGGGTCTCTAAGCTTGGGGACTATCGCTACGACCCCAGAGACGGCTCGCATACCATTACCGTCAACGCTGACCTGAACCCCTACCAGTTTCTGATTACCTATGTGCATGAGGTTGCACACAGGGTTGTCCATAAACATCGCAGTCGCCAAAAGCCACATGGACCCGAATGGAAGAATAAATTCAGGGAGCTAATGCTTCCCGTTCTCCATCCAGAGGCTTTTCCCGATGACGTACTCAGAGTACTGGCAAGACATATGCGAAACCCTAAGGCAAGTACTTCAGGCGACCCCAGCCTGGTGAAAGTACTGGCTACCTATGATGAGGGTGCAGTTGACACCTTTACATTGGAAGACGTACCTATAGATGAAGAGTTCATTTTCAGAAAAAGGAGTTTTCGGAAACTTGAGTTAAAAAGAACCAGGGCGGTATGTCTGGACCTTAAGAACGGCAAGAAGTACCTTATTCCTCAAATGGCAGAGATTGAGCCCATGGGGGAATTTAAAAAGAGGGAGACTATTCTTTTGTCGCATATAGCGGTTGGAGAAGGGTTTGTTTATAAAGACAGGTCTTTTCGCAAGGTTGAGCGTAAGCGGTCGAGGTCGCTGTGTCTGGATGTGGAGAACAGGGTTTTGTATTCGATACCGGAGTCGATGGAGGTTTTGCCATTAAAATGTTGATCGTTCAATACGCTTTATTAAACAGTATTGTGCTATATCCGAAAGCTTGTGTCATAGACATCCGAACCTGATTTACTTTTCTTTTGAGTCTCCAAAAGAAAAGTAACAAAAGAAAAACAGACCAACATCAAAACCATTGGAGTGACGTTTTGCACCCCTCAGTCGTTATCAGCCAATGGTCACGCTGACGTTGGATCCCCACCGCACTCGTATCCGAAAGTTTGATCAGTTGAACAGACCGAGAAGATGAAGTCTTCAAGCAGGGATTAACAATAGTATTGCTGTTAAAATTGGTAAGGCTCATCATATTAAGAGCCCCAGGGCTATTACCTCAAAACAGGAAACTCCGAACTACAAGTTCTCAAAGCTGTTCGAGGAATTCTTCGAGGCTCAAGTCTTTGGCAAGGTCAAGTTTGCCAGCATCACTTTAACGTCATTCAGCAGTTCATTTTTCGCCTTGATGTGCATGCCGGATGCCATCAACTCCGGATTTTTGCAAAACCCGATCAAGGCAGCCTGCCCAGTGCTGGTAGGCCCGTTGATATCCTGAATCATTAAGATCAGGCTCATATATGGCACTTGGCTTTATGTTTTTCAGCGCCTCAGACAAATCTTTATAGGCTCCAATAGCCACACCGGCTGCTCGGGCAGCACCATAGGCCCCTGTAGTATCTACCATCTCAATTTGACAATTAAGCAGCGTGGCTATGGTTCTGGAGAAAATTTCAGACTGAAACATATTGTCATTCCCGACCCTGATAATGTCAACATCAAGACCCATCCCCTTCAAGATGTTTACTCCATAAACAAAGGAAAAAGCAATCCCTTCTAAGGTTGCCCGATAGAGGTGCTTCCTGTTGTGGCGGTTGAACTCCAGCCCCAGAATATGTGAACCGATATTTTTATTTCCGAAGATTCTTTCAGCCCCATTACCAAAGGGTAAAATGCAAACCCCATCGCTACCAATGGGCACTGTCGAAGCCATACGTTCCATATCCGGGTAATCTGTATCGGTATGCGCGACTTGATGCTTCAACCAGCTATACTGAATCCCTGCACCATTGATACAAAGCAGAATACCAATCCGGTCTTTTTTACCTTCGTAGTTGACATGGGCAAACCCATTCACCCGTGATTGATTATCATACACAGGTTCATCCACAATGCCATAGACCACCCCAGATGTGCCGCAGGTAGCAGCTATTTCTCCCGGATTCAACACATTCAAGGAGAGTGCATTGTTGGGCTGATCACCTGCCCGGTAAGTGACAGGCGTACCGGGTAACAAACCTGTAAAGTCAGCAGCTTCGTGTGTCAGGATGCCCTGACTGCTTGTACATGCTCTTAGTTCAGGAATGATGGATTCATCAAAACCATAATGGCTCAATACTTCCTTACTCACCTCCTTTTTAGAGTAATCCCAAAAGACACCTTCAGACAAGCCAGACACCGTGGTGCATACTTCTCCGGTAAGCTTCATCGCAATGTAGTCTCCTGGTAGCATTACCTTATCAATCCGCTCATAGATATCCGGTTCATTGTCTTTAACCCACTTTAGCTTTGAGGCCGTGAAGTTTCCGGGTGAATTCAGCAGGTGTGTCAGACAGTGCTCGGGCCCGATGGCCTCAAAGGCCTTGTCACCAATGGAGACTGCCCTGCTATCACACCAAATGATGGATGGACGCAGAATCTCCTGCTCTTTATCTACCAGGACAAGGCCATGCATCTGGTAACTAATACCGATAGCCTTGATATCAGAAGGGTGGACCTCCGTTTCCGCAAGGAGTTTTCGAGTCGCTGTAACCAGATTTTGCCACCAGCTTTCGGGTTGCTGCTCTGCCCAGCCACTTTGTCGTGAAAGCATATCCATCTCACGATCAGGGGAGCTTTCGACAGCCACTTGTTTACCAGATTCGATTTCCACCAGGCCTGCCTTGATGGACGAAGAACCAATATCATAACCGATTAAATACATAGAAGTACCTCAAGTGTACTTCAAAAGTAGAATATAATATGGGATGGCAAAGGGTTTAAATCAATGATCACTCCCACCAGGGCAAGGGAAGTGTTAGATCCGCAATGGAGTCTATTACCAGATCTGGTTTAAAGGGATAATCATTCAACTGCTCCTCACGGGACATACCCGAAAGGGTAAGAATAGTCTTATAACCTACCTGAACTCCACCCTGAATATCAGTACCCAGGGTGTCACCAATCACTGTGACTTCATCGGTAGTCAGGCCAATGTGCTTTCTGGCGGCACGCATCATGACCGGACTGGGTTTGCCTACTGAAAATGCCTTTTTACCCGTGGCCGCTTCTATCATGGCCACAATACCGGCAATCCCCAGGTTGTTCCAGCCAGCCCTTCGTGGAGAAGGGTCGAGGTTTGTGGCGATTAGCTTAGCACCATCCAGAATGAAGTCTATGGCCTTGCGCACCATCTCCAGGGTAAAGTTGATACCTTCCCCTACAACCACAAAGTCAGGGTCATTTTGTACCAAGGTGAAACCATGCTCATGGAGGCTTGAAATCAGTCCTCCCTCCCCTAGCACATATGCCGTACCGTTGGGAAACTGCTGCCCCATAAAGTGGGCGGTGGCCATAGCGCTGGTATAGACATTCTTCTCATCAACATGAATACCCATCTTGGCCAACTTACGCACCGCATCCAGCGGTGAACGTTGACTGTTATTAGTCATAAAGGTGAAGGGGATATCTTCTTTCTGGAGTTTTTTGATAAACTCATCTGCCCCCGGAATCATCTTGTTTTCTACATAAATAACTCCGTCCTGATCTATTAAAAAGCCTTTGGCCATAACGCTATTTTTTCTTGAAGATGGTGGTTAAGATATTCTCAACCAATTGAGCACTCATTAAACTATCGTTAAGTGTGAAGAGCTCTGATTCTGTTTTACCATTGGCTATACAGGCGGCTGTCTCAATGATTTCATGGGCATAACCGGTACTCTGATAAGGGATATTTACTGTTTCTACCTCTTCCCCTTTATGCACTTCGAAGGTCTCGCATTTCCAGAAAAGAGGCATTTTGATATACCCAGCTTCGCCATAAATGCAAGCTTCCTTATTCGTGTTAAGGGCCACACTCCCCAGTGTCTGAGCAAGACGATCATCACCGAAATCCAGCTGGATTTGAATGGTTTCATCCACTCCTGTGATTGATTTAATGGCATGTGCTTTAAAGCTTTCGGGCTCCCAACCGAACAGATCGGAGATCAATGTGAGTGGATAGACACCGACATCATACAGAGCTCCTCCAGCCAGATCCGGATTCATAAGTCTGCCATCCGGGTTGGTAGAGATTTCAGAACGGAAACCAAAGCTGGCGGTAATATGCCTGATCGGACCAATCTCTCCAGATTTAGCCCTGCGAATGGCCTCACGATAAGCTGGTAAAAACCGCATCCACATGGCCTCCAGCAGAAACAGCTTCTTTTCTCTGGCCAGATCAGCCATGGCTTTTGCCTCTGCATAGGAAATACCCAACGGTTTTTCGCAAACCACATGCTTGCCATGGTTAAGTGCAGCTACCGTATTGCCATAGTGAAAATTATGCGTAGTGCTAATATAGACCACATCGACCTGAGGGTCCATTAAAAGTGCCTCGTAAGACTCATAAACTCTCGCTTCAGGAAACTCTTCTCGCAGTGCTACGGCATTACTTCTTGAAGCAAAAGCAAAGGGTATTTCACCCTCGACAGACTGCAAGCTTTCTAAAAATTTCCTGGCGATTCTGCCAAATCCGATAAATCCCCAATTCATATTTCGAAGAACGGAAATAATAGGCATAAAAAGATGTCAAAGATTACTCAGTTTTGAGTCAAATGAATCTTGAACTAAATCAGCCCATCAAAAGTCAAGGAATCATTTCATTTCCCGGAAATAAGATATGTTTCCTGACGAAAGAAGAGTAGAAACCGATCGGAGCGGATTACTTCAAATTCCAGCCCGAGCCTTGTGCAAGTCTGTCTCCAGCCATCGCGGCTTTTGTTACTATGCGGATGATCTTTGAACTCAAAATTTAGTAAGCTATCGGTGAAGTAAGTAAGGTATTGCTGCAGCTTATTCCTGTAAATATCTTCTATCACCAATACCTTTTCGCCTACTCTGGCTGCTTCTGACAGGACCTTTTCAGGTTTTGACGTGTGATGGAGCACAGTCAGTAGCAGGGAGAAATTGAAGGCCCTGGAAGGGAAGGGCAGAGTATCACCGTCATAGACAAGTGGCTTTAACTCAGGTTTGACAGATTGATCTTCCACGTCCAGGGCGGTAACCTCAAATCCATTATTTCTCAGTACCTCGGTCACTGTACCATAACCGGAACCAATATCCAGTATGGATGCTCCAGAAGTCAAAGCCGGTTTGATTCTGTCAAATTTCAGTTGTGCATCCCAGCGCCATGCTGCGAGCAGTAGTCCTTTAAGCGGGCCAAGTTTATTGATAAGGTTGAGTCCCAAGAATAAGTGATTATAAAGGCAGGACAATTGCCAGTGAAAAAACGTTCCAGCTCAAAAAACATAAGGCGAAGATTCCGTATGAACCTCCGCCTTTATATTCAACCCGAATTATCCAATAGTCTTTCTATTGCGGTTTGAACTCACTTTGAATCAGTCGCTTTGCTCCCTCACAATAGCGGTGCTATGCCATCAAGATCAAACTTCCTGATTCTTTGTGATTTAAAGCCTCATAACGATTCCTATTGCATAAATCGGGTTCAACCAATATTATCTACTAAGTGGCTACTGTATATCTTCCAGAAACCAAACACTGCCCACCTCATGACCATTGACGTCACCACGCACATTATCATTGATAAAGTAGTACAGCGGCCTGGACTCGAAGGTAGATTGCAGGGAGGCTCCGTTTCCAATAGTGCCAAAATCTGTGAGATTCAACACGGATGGCAATACTGGGTTTTGACTCCCGAATACCGGCCAGTTGTCAAGACAGCCGCCCGTACAGTTACTTTGATTTTCTGTGTCATTTGCAAAACGGTAGAGTGAATTGCCTTCACCATCTACCAGGTAGCGGGTCTCTTGCCCGGCCACTATCTGCTCAGCCAGCATGATGTCATAATCTGGCTTTGCTACAAACCAGCGTCCACCTACATTCTCGCCATTTACATCTCCCTGCTCACTATCGCCAGAAAAGTAATATAGAGGCCAGCCCTTGTAGGTAAGCTGAGAACCACCCTCACTGCGGGTAATGGTACTGAAATTTCCTCCATCTAAACCGGTCCCTAAGCTTGGCGTATCTACCGAGAAGACAGGCCAGCTGTCCAGACAACCACCGGTACAGGCACTGTTACCATCTGTATCGCGCGTAAAGAAGTAGAGGGTTCGCCCATTGGCATCTGTAAGCACATTACCCAGGCTGGTGCTACGCACCTGTATATCCAGTTCCTGTGCAGGTGAGTCGTTATAGTCGTCATCACAGCTCATAAAAAATACCGTGAAAAGAACTGTCGCGAAAGCCCATAGCTTTCCTGTTGACACTTTTATATTAAGTCTCATTATTTCTGATTTTATAAGTTTGAATTGATTCTTCGGGCTCCCTGTCAGGAAAGTGAACAGGCTACTTGCGCAACTTTATAGCGATGTTCGTTCCAAAACTCAGGAACCTTACCCGGCCTTCACCTATACCGGTGAGCGGGAGTTTCATAAAGGGCTCTATACCCAGAGCAAGGTTTTTACTAAGTGGAGTCTCATAGCCTACCGACAGATTGAGGATACCAAAGAAGTGGTTGTTCCTGTTTTCATATCGCCAGAAGGGCTCCCAGTTGGGCCGTTCCTCCGTGTATTCATAGTTGTAGTCTTCTCTCAGCATCAGATAGGTCGACACTCCAGAGCTGGCGAAGAAGGTTTTACCTTTTTTAGTGTGAAAGTACTTGCGAACATTAAAGGGTATGTCAATAACGGTACATTTTGCAATGGCACTCAGCAGATCATCTGGCCGGGCACTAATCCATTCTGGTGTTTCATATTCGCTACCCAGAGCAGTGTATTTTTTCACTGCATAGGTAGCACCAGTCTGTATACTCCAGGTATCCGCCAGATAGTATTCCACCCCAAAGCCAATCATTGTACCAGGATCCGTAAAACCTTCCAGCCCCGTGGCACTCAAATCCGCAGAAACTGCTGCACTAAAAGCCCATTTTGACTTTTGGAAATACTCCGTTTCGGACGCCTCTTCTGCATAAACAGATGAGTCGAGTTCAAATACCAGCACCGGTTGGGGAAACATCAAAACATTGGGTACCCAACGCGCAGAAATCATTTCTACTCCCTGCCCAAACGGTTGATCTTCATCCCCACCCACAGCTTGCACCTCAGGTTCAGATTCATTCGTCACCGCCTCTGGCTTTTGCTCCACTGAAGCCCTGTAAGTATAAGTTTCGACAGCACCTGCCTTTTTAGCCTCTGAAGCTTCTTTATTATTTGATTGAGTTATTGAAGCCGGCTTCTCTTTTGGGTTCAATGCAGCAACCACGCTGGTTTCAGCCTCCTTCTTCTGATCCTCACCCGCAACAGATGTCTCGTCAGAAATCTCAGAATTCGAATCCTCTTTAGTGATTACCGAAGGCTTTGATTCTCCAGGTGTCCCCTGAGTGCCTGCCTTATCAAGCGGCTGTTCCCTCGCCTCCCGGTTCGCGGTCAGCGCACGCTCTGCACTTAGCTTATCACGGGCAGCCATTGGCCATAACAAAAGTGTTAACAGAATGGCGGTACCTGCAATGGGGAAGAGTATTTTCCACCAGGCAAAAGGCACGGGTGCCGCGGCATCGAGTTTGGCCTCCATGGCTGACCAGGCTGCCGGGTTGAGCTCAAACTGAGCTCCTCCTTCAGCCTCCCTCACAATATGCTCTATCCTATCCTCTGGTCCTCTCGCCTCATCCATATTGATATACCTCCTTATCAAGCATAGATCTCAGAGCGACCTTTGCTCGCGTTAAATTCGCTTTTGAAGTACTTACTGTAATCCCCAGCTGTTCGGCTATCTCCTGGTGTTTATAACCATCGATAACGTATAAGTTGAACACAGCACGATAGGCGGGGGACAGTTTCCCAACCGTGGCCAGAATTTCTTCATAGCTCAGGTTGTGATCCGGTGCCTCCTCGGTTGACTGGTGTACCTGGGCCTCTGTAATATCGGCCAGGTGATTGTGTTTGGCATTTTTCTTAATATGGTCCAAACAGGTGTTTACCAGAATTCTTCTCAACCAAGGTTTAAAGGGCTTATCAAGATCGAACTTGTTAATGTTGGCGAAGACTTTCATGAAACCGTCATTGAGCACCTCCACAGCATCCGCTTCGTTGCCAGTATAGCGGATACAGATGCTCATACCATAACTGTAAAAGTTGCGATACAAATCCCGCTGGCTTTGCCGGTCATTGTTTTTACAGCCGTTAATAATCAGTTCCAAAAGCTTCTCGATCTTTGTCAATTGCAGCCCCTTTTCAACTACCGTACTTCAGTGCGAATGGAAAGGCTGCGTAAATCAGATTAAAATTACTGATAAAGATGTGCAATTATTCATGGCAAAAGGTTTACAGAGCGGTAGACAAGAGGTGAACATTAGCGGATTTTAGTATATAATTGAGCCAATTTGTCGTTTTTAATGCCAAAAGCCCAGCCAAATGCAATGTACCAGTAAACGCGATTGGCTTTCCAGAAACCCCAGGCTGCCACCCTTCTGTCAGAAGAATAAACACAACGGTGTACCATTTTGACGCGCCCGAGGCGGTTCATTTTGAGACACAAATCTGCCTCCTCCATGATTTCCATATCTGTATCAAAACCTCCTGCCTTGAGGTAATCTACCTTCCGGCAAAACATCACCTGATCTCCAAAAAGAAGTTTCAAACTCTTCCTGAAAAAAGACATGGGACGATAGAAGAGAGGGCACAAATAAGTTTTTATATAGTTGAGAAAGGTAAACCATTGACGGGTTTTGCTACCCCTCATAATAGCCACAAAACCTCCTAAGCTTACCTCCGATTGACTGAGCGTATGCTTGACACAAGAGACCAAATCTTGTGGTACCAGGGTATCGGCATGCAAAAAAATCAGGTAATCTCCTGAGGCCCTCTGTGCTCCGTAGTGCAGTTGAGCAGACCTGCCTACCTTTACACCTTCTAATACTTTGATCTTAAATGAATTAGCTATATTGGTCGTCCTGTCCTCACTACCACCGTCAACCACGATGATTTCTTCAGGTTGAGGGTCCAATTCCCTAAGCTTGCCCAATACAGTGGGTAGGGTATGTTCTTCATTGAGCGTAGGAATTATAACAGATACAGACGAACTATCCATAATCAGGCATCGGACTAGTTTTAGTATTTAATCAATTCAACCAAACCAGCGTACTATGTTGAGAGCTTCACAAGTTATCACACTATTTTTGGGTTTTGCCATTTTTTCAAACCACACTGTTCTCTCCGGGACAAAAAAGACCAACCACTCACCTTCCAATAAAGAAACTAAGAGAAAAACCGTCTGGGATGATCTGGATATGGAATACCTGGGGAAGGACCTGATTTACTACTCTCTTGACGGCAGACCTAAGTTAAGGGTAAAAGTCACCAACATTGGCAATGAAACGATCCAGGGCATCAGGATGGATTTTCGGGCAGACGAGGCCATGTCGTTGTTGCCGGGCTGCGCTACTTTCCCCAATGGTGGCACCATTAACCTGGAATCTGGTGAAAGTACCATCGTATCTGCCTGGTCAAATTGCTACTTCGGAAATGGACTTAACCTTCCTCCTGGAACTTCTGAGCACGTAGGTCATTTTATATTCAGCGATGACTCGCAGAATTCCGAGATCACTTTTGATGTAAACTTCAGTATCGTCAATGACTTCACGGGTGGTCAACCCGACTTCCCGGTAGGAAACATGGTGATCACAGGTACAGTGAGTTATCCTCAAGGCTATGCAAGACAATCACGAGTAGCTCTCAGAACTCCCTGGGGAAGAGAGCAACTGCTTGAAATTGATGGTGAAACGGGAGTTTTCACCACTTCAGTGCTAGAACGAGACGATTGGATGATTGTGGTTGAGACAAATGAGGGCGATCAGCAAGGAGAGAACCTCTTCTTCCCGACCCAGGTAGTACATGTCAGCGATTTTGATGATCCAACGGCTATTGAGATTGAAATGCTGGCAGCCGATCATAGTTTCATGTTTGATTTTGGCTTGAGCTCAACAGTTACCACTCCCACCGGTTTTTGGCGTGGCGCGGTTTCTGAGTCTGAACAGACGGTAGTCTTTTTTCCTGGTCAGGAGAACTGGATGGAAGGAAATGGAAAAACGGTGGACGAGCATAAAGCGGCTTCCACCATCTATAAATATGCTTTTGATGGTACCAAGCTTTGGGAAAAAGCCGTAGGCTGGGAAACCTGGGGTGGAGATATGTCTCCCGATGGAAGCAAAGTATTGTACCTGATAGAACCCAATGGTCCTTTCTGGGGAGTCGGTATTCTCAACGGAAATGATGGCTCAGTACTCTGGGAACACCTGTTCGATCGGTTTGCTCCGGGCTCTCGCTATGTGGAAGGCCTGGAAGTAGCCATGAGCAATGATGCCAGCATGGCAGCGGTTGGATCTAACCCAACGGGAGTGGTATCCATACTCGATGCAGCACAAGGCACCATTATGGACCAAATACCCAACGCTCCGGATGACCCTAATGGTGAAAACTGGGGGCAGGTGCGCAAGGTAATTTTCAGCCCTGATGACGAATACATTTATGTCGGCTCCGGAGATAACTACCTGCGGAAAGTAAGGCTTTCCGATAAACAACTTATGTGGAAAGCCTTTATAGGCGGCTGGCCCTTTGTCAACGGACTTGAGTTTTCTTCTGATGGGGCCTTTATCGTAACCGGAACAAAGTCCTTTGATCAAACACGTGTCAATGTTGAAACCGGAGAAGTCGAGTGGCAATTTGAGAGCCAAACCCTGGAAATCGCACTGTCTCAAGATAACAGCCTGGCTGTATCATTTGGGGGTATCATTATGGATGCCGCCACAGGTAAACCCACCGGTTTTACGGATATCGGAGCAGAGAGTCGTTTTCTTAAAAACAGCCGGATCATTGCCAATATGGACCGTAATGTGACCTTCACACATCGCAGCGGTAAAAGACTCTTTGCCAGTGAAGAATCTGGCGGAGGTACCGGGGGAGGAGAACAGTCGCAATGGAGCTACATTAGTGAGGATGGACAATATGCCATTATTGCCTACAGGGACATGGTCACCAGCCCCGGGAACCAGGTAGGGATCGCATTTTACCAGGGTACGATTACTGAAAGTGCGGTAGATGTAAATGATTTACCTACAGATATTGGTCTCTCTGCCTCCTCGCTTGATGAAAACAACACTGAGGGTCAGGCTATTGGCGATTTGTCTACCGAAGACCCTGACACTAACGACAGCCACAGCTATGATTTTATAGCGGGTACCGGAGATACTGACAATGCCCTTTTTAGCATTGAGGGCAGTGAGTTGCGAGCAGCGACTTCTCTTGACTTTGAGGAGCAGTCTTCATACTCAATTAGAATCATTTCTATAGATGAAGCAGGTGCCGGATATGAAAAGGTTTTTACCATTACTGTAAACGATATCAATGATGCTCCTGAAGCTCTGGAGCTCAATAATAACACAGCTGCTGAAAATCAGGAATCCGGTATCTCCATTGGTTCTCTGACTGCCACAGATGACGACCCCAATGACGTCCATACTTATAGCCTGGCAACAGGCAGTGGAGATACTGACAACGCCAGCTTTACACTGGAGGGCGCAGAATTAAAAGCAGCAATAGCCTTCAATTATGAAGATAAAAGCTCATACTCCATATTGGTAAGGGCCGATGATGGAAATGGAGGAGTATTAGACACTCAATTCATCATTAATGTAAGTGATGTGAATGAAACACCAACAGATTTGCTGCTTAGCAATTCCATCGTCTCTGAAGGTCAGGAATCGGGCATTGAGGTGGCTACACTCAGCGCGACTGATGAAGACACTAACGACTCATATACCTTCGAATTGGTATCGGGAGATGGAGATACCGGTAATGGCAGTTTCAGTATTGACAATAATAAACTACTCACTGGTACTTCCTTTACTTTTGCTACTCAGTCTGTATATTCTGTGAGGGTAAAAGTCACGGATAGTGGCAACGAAACATTTGAGAAACAGTTCACCATAGAAATTGAGGAGCAGATAGTGACAGGCATCGAGGACGACCCGGGTATCATCACGAGTATATATCCCAATCCAGCAAGGGACTTTGTACAGGTGGACCTGGTAACCGAGGCCTACCCCCTTGACGTAAGGATGTATGATATGAACGGAAACCTTAAGACTTCTAAAGATTCCATTTTCGATAATAGTATTACCCTGGACATCAGGAATATGCCCAAAGCACTCTACATCCTGGTAGTAAAAGATAAGAACGGACGAATCACCAGAAAGAAGTTGATTGTTTCAGGAGAGTAAAGCTCTCTCCTGAAACAATCCCGACAAGGCTTTCAATATAATACAGGTCTCTCAGCCTTGAAGTGTAGCGAATTGGAAGATATCACCTTAAGTTCAAAAATGGAAGGACGCAAAATCGAATAGACTCTCTCTTTCTGGCAGTGAGGTGTTTGTGACAGGCAGGCTGTTTTAGGCAGTTGCCAAGCCCTGTAAAGCCGATTAACCACTTCACACCATCACCTTGCAAATAGCCACCCATTAATAGCGTTCAAATCCACCCTGTTGAAATGCCCGATGGTTAACTATGAAATCTTATAGTGATTAGTTTTTGATTAATCTGTGCCTCTCTACCTTGTTTTCGGAGGATATTTCCAGTATGTAGATTCCTGCACCAGAGAACGCCAGCTTATCAATGACTTCGCTTGCCCCCATAGCAGCTGTCTGATTCGCATCATGCAATACCTGACCTTTCATATTGAGAAGCCTGAATCGGAAAGCATCACCCGAACCAAATCTTGGGTCTGTCAGTACCATCTGCAGGTCATAGCCGTTACTTGGGTTAGGAAAAACCTTCCAGCTTTTCTCTACCTGAAACAACTCTGAATCAATGGCCACTGATATCACAGGGCTATATTCGAAGACTCCATTGAAGTCTACCTGTTTAAGTCTGTAATATAAAAAGCCCTCATCCTTGTTTACTTTGTCATCTACAAACGAATACTTCAGGAGTTGATCAGAGTTACCATTACCCGTGACAAAACCAAGTGGTTCCCAATCACCCAAACCAGTATTCGAGCGTTGCACCTGAAAAAAATCATTATTCTCCTCATCGGCTGTTTCCCAATTCAATTCTATATTCCCCTCATCGTTCATTTCGCCATTGAAAGTCAAAAGAGTGACAGGCAGTGGAGACTGATCATTGGTAACACCTAAGAATATTCGACTGTTGCTATCAACTGTAATGGTTCTACTCTGACAATATGGGTTTGAACCGCTCTTAGTTGAAATATTACTACCAACGTCCCAAAAAGGTGAGCCCAGGTCTGTATTCCAGATACTGATCCCTACATCATTTCCCAAGCCAGTTGTCTCCGCTGAACCGGACCAGCAGAGTGTCACGGTTACATCTACCGTACCACCACTGACTTTTCTCAGCTGCCATTGAGCCGCTACCACATTAGTGGTTACCCTGCTTCCAGAACTTGGTGGTGTATTATAGGGGCCTCTCTTCACTCTGGCTCTGAACCTGTGTCCACTACAAGTGGGACAGCTTATTCTCATAGAGAGGTAAGGGTTGTAGCCTATAGGTATTTCCAGATCCGTACTTTCAAGGAAGAAGTCTATTTCCGGTTCATCATCACCATCATCATCCGTCACATCAGTATTGAAATAAGCTGTTTCGGACCCGCCTGTAATCGTAGCCGGGTTGCCGGAGGTACCCAAAGTCATAGTTTTTGTATCCGCCAGATTTACAAAACCTTCGGTCAACGTTACGGCTGTGTTTATAGTGAAGTCATCCTCAAAATCAACTGTTCCCGAAGTAGTTCTGTTTACCGTTAATGAGCCCAAGGACTCACCTCCTGTAGTAAAGTCAATAGTACCCAAATCTCCGGTACCACCCACTGAGATATTGGAAGTGGTAGAACCAGTAATCGTTCCCGCCCCTGTAACGGTTCCATCCAGCGTAAGTGTATTGGCCCCAATAGACAAATCTCCCGCAGCTACATTCAGGGCGGCCGCTACAGATGTAGCCCCTCCCATACTTTTAGTACCCGAGCCACCTACTTGTAAGCCATCATAATCGGTTCTTGCCGTCACGCTCTGAGCTCCTGTAGCATCGTACACTATGTTCGAGCCTGCATTCAGGGTTACACTTGTCAATGTGTTCTCAAAAGTCGTGGTAGCCCCACCAGATAATCCATTGGTATTTGATGTCTGAATTTCTCCATTGACTATAATCGCTCCGGTACCACCTATACAGTTCGCATCCATATCCATGGTCGTGGCAGCAGCCTGGGTAAAGGTACCATTCATGTCAACATTGTCATTAAGAGTCACTGTTCCGGCTGAATTGGAAATAGTGATATTGTTGAAAGTCGTGGTTCCTCCCGAAGCTGTGATAGCCTGTGCTCCGGTGCCATTTAGATCAAGCGTACCGGCCGTATCAGAAAAAGTAGCACCTGTATTACTAAAGCTACCGCCCAGAGAGACAGTAGATGCAGTAGTCTGATTCACTGTACCTGCAGACATACTAAAGTCATTGGTTATACCAAAATTTGTGTTTTGAAGATTCTTGGTGCTGGTTCCCGAAAAGGTAAGGTTATGAAAATCAGCAGGGGTATTAAGCATGTTACCATCAGTACTTCCCGTATAATCATGGGTACCCGTATATCCGGTAATATCAGAAGCAGGGAAATTAAAATTACCACTACCTGTTGCAGTAATATCAACCTCACCTGCCCCGGTGATGGTACCAAAGTCATGCCCAATGGTAGTCCCCAAAGTCAGTGTTCCGGCAAGAACAATAGAAAAGGAACTTTTACTGTCTTCGGTTACTGTAATGACATGTCCCGAGGCAATTTCAACCTTATGACCATTAGGAACTGATCCGGCATCCGCTCCATCATGTCCTGTGGTAGACCAGCTGGATGAACTTTCCCAGTTTCCACCAGACCCGGCATTCCGGCTGAAATAGGTATCTACCGCAGAGAATTCAGCAGTTTCTCCAGCGGTGTATTCTCCCGCGATGGTAGTAGCTCCCGAAAAAGTTATCGTGTTAGCCGCAGCGTCTACGGTTCGTATCGTATTAGTAGGGGCATCATCAAATTCAGTACCACCAGCCGGAGACCAATCAGCAGCCGACACGATACCTCCAAAGTAACTCGATTCTGTACCCTGAACATCTCCGCTGACATAGGTAAACACTAAGGTGGCAGTAGCTCCTGCAAGTCCTGTATTTTCAAGTGTCCAGTATCTGAGTAGTTCCAGATCACTGGCACTTGTGGTCAAAGGGTGTCGCTCATTAAATACCTTCGCGGTTATGGTTCCTACTACCGTGTTTGTCGTGAGGTTGGTTCTTACCGGTGTGTAATCTGTACCAACCCCTATCGGGAACGTGAAATCTGTAGCGCTGGCTGGAAAATTCTTGACAATACCACTGTTGGCCGCTGTGCGAATCATTTTCGTAGATGAGAATGAAGAACCTGTAATTGTGGCTGATGAACCGAAAGTAAGGCCGTTTTCAAGTACGTCCAATACGACTGTTCCTGTAAAATCAAGGTCGGCATCGAGGGTAATCGCACTATTTACAGTTACCAGGCGGCTGGTTCCGGTCAGTGTAATATTACCATAAGCTCCGGTACCGGTAATCGCATGGTCAGCATCGGAGAACGAAATACCTCCTGTACCTACCGTACCACTGGTATGGCTGGCATTGTTGGTATAGTTACCTGTAATGTTTACGGTACGCCCCCCATCCTCCATGGTGCCTGAAGTCAGGGTCAGATCACCCAACACATTGGCATCAGATGAACCAGAGAGTGTCAGGGTTTCAGCAGATTTATTCAGAATGAGGTTAAAAAAGTTGGTAGTGCCATTTAAAGCCATGGACTGAGCGACTGAACCGCTAAAGGTTGTTGTATTGGAATTACCGGTAAAAGTACCAGTGTTGGAAAAATCACCTCCAATTGTCAATGCAAGGCCGTTGGCATCAAAAGTGGAATTGGCCTCGGTAATAGTCAGGTCATTGATTGAAAAACCCTGATCATTCATAGTGAGCGTAGCCGTATTGGAAGCTCCATTTCCGGTTATGGTAATATCATTAAAGTCAATGGCCGAACTCAGAGTATAAGATTGATTGCCACTGGTACCGGAAGAAAACACAATAGAGCCACCAGAGACTGTAGATGTGTTAGGATAAAGATAGAGATCATTGTAGGTAGTACCTGCTCCTCTGACAATAGTCAGTGTACCTGTTGTCATCGTAAAGGTTCCCAGATTCACTACCTCAAGCTTAGCACGAGTTGCATCTGCATTACGTCCGTTGATCGTTACAGTCCCTCCTGTCTGCGAAAATGAAAGGTTTCCAGAAGTAGTACTTACAGGTCTTCTTATTTGCCCATTGACCGTAAGAGTTCCTCCCTGGACGTCAATAACTGGTGTGCCTGTAGAAAAATATTCTATGTCATTATTATTGTTATTCGAAGAAGTGCCTATGGCAATGGTCCCACTCACTATCTCGATCTCTCCACCAAGGAACAGGTCATTGGCATCATCAGCCCCAGTGGCCAGGTTTATAGTTCCGCCACTTGTAGCAAGCTGTGCAGTACTTGGAATCGTGAAGGTAGTCGTGGAAGGAGTAATCGTTTGAGCACTTGTCAGACGGAAAGAGCCATTGGTCAAAGTAAGTCCTGTGAGTGAAAATGCAGTAGCATTTACGTCAAGCTCAGAAGCTTTACTAGTTCCCTTGTTAACTATAATACCTGCAAAATCAGTGGTGGCTCCGGTACCGGTAACACTGGTGGAAGTCGCTCCTGTAAAAGTAACATCAATGTTGTTTCCTGAAGATGGCACCATATCCAGAGTACCATTATTCGTGATGGATCCACCAACACTTATAGTGTGATCTACTGATCCATTCGTATTATTGACCTGTAGCGCAGTACTAGATCCTATCGTAATATCATTAGTCACAGTCACAGCAGTTGCCGAAGCAATACCAAACTCAAGTGTTACAGTTTGAGCATTCTGGGATGACAAGATCAGATCGTTTCCAATCGTATACGTTTGCCCGGTTGCCAGGAATACATTGGCGGAGCTACTGGCGCTGGCTCCGTCAGAAATAGTTAAATCGTTGAGTACTGCCAGGTCCGCTGAAGGAAGCGTGATGTTAAAAGCTCCAAGCCCGGCATTGACAATAAGATTGTTATATGAAGTAGGCGTGCTTGGTAGGGTTTGTACGGACAGACCAGAGTTGTCATAAGTAACTGTTCCTCCTGATGCTCCTAAAAATGCAGTCGCATCTCCTGATGGAAATTCAGGGGTGCCATCTGTTGAAGAGATGACTAAATTTCCGGTACCTGTTAATGTACCAAAGTCATGCCCACTGCTGTTTTCCACATTAAGGGTTCCTTGTAATTCTAGGCCGTCTACTGATTTTGAAGCAGCAAGGCCATTTACAATATGTCCACTTGCTATTATCACCGTTGCTCCCTGAACATCTTCGGGAAGCTGAGAAGCCGCAGCTCCTTCATGACTCACAGTAGACCAGGTACTTTGAGTATCCCAATCAGATCCGGTGGTAGTAATATTGGTGGCGCCATTTCGGGTATAGAAAACCGTCACTCCCCCAAAGGGAGTGGTTGGATCCGCATCGCCTGCCGTGAAATCACCATCTATAAAGCTCACGCCTGCAAGGTTTCCAGTGCCTCCTATGGTATTGGTTCCCGCATCCACATCGCCCGTATCACCACTGGTCCAGCTATTGCCAGAGGTATCATATCTACCAAAAATATAATCGGCTTCATCGCTCTGAATATCACCATCGGCATACTGATAGGTATGGGTTACACTACTCACTCCGGAAAAGCCTGAAGAGGATACATTCCAATAATAGGTAAGGGCAAGTCCGGTAGTGGTTACATTCGGGTGCTCCGCTTCCACCGGTGTAATATTAATCGTACCGGTCGCTGAAGCAGTTACTACATTGATAGTAGCAGGTGTATATACAGAACCACCTGCAGCACCTATTGGCCAGGTGAAAGATCCTGTTGTACCATAAGTGCGGGTTACTCCTGAATCGGAAGAGGAACCAGAAGTTTCTATATAAGCAGAAGAGCCTGAGCCGGAAATCGAGGCGGACGAACCAAGGGTCAGTAGATTAGCACCAATCGAGAATAGCTTGCTTTGCGCGAAATTAAGAACCCCGTTTACAGTAATATCAGCAGTGGTGCTTATTGGTGCCGCAGCCGCGTTAGTATTGTTAAGCGTCAGGTTTTGGAAAACCCCGCTGCCATCTCCTCCTATGGTTTGCGTAGATGTACTCACCAAAGAAATAGCCCCTGATCCTGAATGGGTTCCACTATTAACCACATTGCCCGTTACCGGATGCGTAAAACCAGCATCCGCAAATGTACCTGCCGTCAAAGTTAAATCACCAAGGATGGTTAGTGCAGCAGAAGGGGTAAAGGTTCCTGAACTTTTATTGATAGTAAGGTTGTTCAAACCGCTGGTAATCGTACCCGTCACTGTAAATGCCTGATCTCCTGTGCCATCAAAAGTGGTTGTATTGGCACCTGGTGTGTAGGTGGTAAGCGTTTCAATTTCAAAATTCCCTCCAACGATGACATCATCTCCTTGTGGGTCAAATACAACCAGTGTATTCATGTTCAGGTCACCGTTAACATTCAACTCGGTCATGGTGATAGGTCCGTCATCTGCGGTTCTGACTTCTCCCGAAGCTCCACCGGCTTTTTCTTGCAACGTAAGGTTATGAAAAGAACCATTGACAGTAATACCAAAGTTTATAGATGCGGTTACCTCAGCGATAATGGTTCCTCCTGTCACTGAAAAATCTGTGTCCTTGGTAATAATACTAATACCGCCTGCACTCGTTGGTGCACTCACAGTCAGAGTGCCTCCACTCATGGTGAAAGAATTTCTAGATTCCGTAATATTTGCTGCCTCCATATCAAACCTCGCAAAGGAGGAATTTTCAGCCCCACTTCTGTCTATGGACACCGTACCACCGGACTGATTGTAAGAGAGTGCATTGGCCGTGCCAATAGTAACGTTAGAGGCTGTCAGTTGACTGGCTGTAACCGTACCACCGTCAATATCAATTTCTCCGGTGCCTGCATAAAAGATCCCCTGTGAGTTTGATCCATTATAGCTACCAGCACTGATCTGGAACTTTCCTATAACGATTATCCCTTGTCTGTTTGTCCCATTAGACGTGGTTGTGGATGTTATACTGGCACCATTGATATGAAGAGCCCCATTCCCTGGAATAACAAAATCTCTGCCACCTTCAGATAGAGACTCCATTTCAATATTAGAGCCTAATTCTATGGTACCATTCTTAATCCACAGGGCCTTTTGAATAGTTGGATTAAAATCATCACCTGAAGCGAGGTGCACTTCATTATTTCTACCAAAAATCCTGAAATTGCTCGTGGAAGTAGAGCTTACAGTCAGTCTCGCAGTCTGGTCGTTCCCTTTATCTACAATGAGTCTGTAAAAATCGGTATTACCCCCGCAACTGAGTGTCTGACTTTCAGTGCCTGAGAAAGTAACCTCCACGACTCCTACCGTAGGATCAGCCGTATACTCCGCAGAGGCCTGAGCCGTAAAGTCAACAGTCCCTTCATTAGTAAGGTTACCCGTAATCGTTGCAGTATGTGGGGTGCTCGCTCCGGTAGAGGTTGCATTGGTGGAAATCGTGGTACCACTGTTCACCGTGATATCATCAAACGAAAAAGTTCTTGCAGTAGCATCGTTACCAAGGGTAAGCGTGGCAGAATTCTCTAGGGTAAGCGCTCCGTTCACAGTCAGGTCCAGCCCGGCCGTAATCGTAGTATTATCAATAATCAGATTATTGTAAGTCGTGGCATCACTACTGGTAAGTGTGAAGGAACCTGCACTCGTTATGTATTCAAAGGTACCTCCGGAAGTAGTAGCAAAATTATTGTTGGTAACTGCAGGATGCGCACTTGCCGATTGAATAAGGCCTGTACCCGAGAGGGTAGTAAAGTCATGTGAATCAGTAGAACCCAGCACAAGGATTCCATTCGCATTTACATTCATAAGGTCAACATCAAAGTTATTGGTAGTGACAGTAACCGTACGATTCACCAGTATCACCGCCTCATCAGCCGACCCGGGCACTGCAGCATTGATCAGCGTTTCCCCAGAAGAATCTGTAGTCCAGGTATCAGCAGTTTCAGCATTCCCGGATTGATAGCTATAGAGGCTTAAGGCTGCTGAAGTAGTAGCGCTTGTGGTGGCAGGAGAAGTAACCAGGTAATCAGGGGTTGGAGAACCACCTGTATTGAATTCATATGCAGCAAAATGATAAGTTGTGCTGGCCGAGAGTCCCTGGATCAATGCCGTAGAAGTCGACCCCGAAAAAACCACAAAGTTGCCTGTACCAATTTGAGTGCCTGACCCAAAATGATCGGCTGTATAGGTAGTCGCATCAACAGGGTCGCTGTCCACTGCGGAACCTGATTTCGCAAGAATAATGGTGTTGGCTCCATCGCCTCCTGTCCAGGACAGAGACAAAGTACCCGATCCCAGATTGGTGACCGTCAAAGCTGACGGCTGGGTCGTGGGTTCTTGGGCCATAAGTCTCGCTGGCAGAAGAATAACTCCCACTAACAAGAATAAGCTTGCAAGTGCAAGCCTGATTTTCAAGTACATACCTATCTAAAAATTACTTTGGTCGAGCCGAGTATTTTCTAGAATAGCCAGGTACACCGGTGTTTAGGAACTCAGTGAACGCGCAAACTACGAAATTTTACATAAAAAATCTCGATACTTATATTGAAGTTCAATAAAAGATATGTGATTTTTTTCAGCCAAAGCCAAAATATCGCACTCAACTATTCTACTACGATTTGGGAGGGAAAAACCCTACTGATATCTCAGAGAAACTGTAGGGTTTCTGGTAGCAGCCCTGGCGGCTTCATACCCTATGGTCAGGAAAGATACGGCTAAAGCCAGGAGACCAGATAACAGTATAAAAGTCCATTGAAAGTCAATTCTGTAGGCAAACTCATCGAGCCACTGCTCCATTCCATACCAGGAAACAGGTGCGGCTATTACGGTGGCGATAAGGATTAGTAAAAGAAAATCTCTGCTGATCAGTTTTACCAAACCAACTGTTGAAGCACCCAGAGCCTTTCGCACGCCAATTTCCTTAATTCGCTGATTGGTAGAAGCGACAGCCAGGCCGAATAAACCCAAACATGCGATGAGAACTGAAAGCAGGGAAAATACGAGAAAGATTAATCGAAAATTAAATTCGGATGCATATTGGTTCAGGATGTCCTCATTCATAAAACTGTATTCCAAAGGGACCTGCGGATTAATCTCGATCCAGATATTTTCCAGGTCCTCTAAAAGCCTGCCAGGGTCAGATAAATCAGCCCTGATCGCCATCATGCCGTATTGGTTATTCCTTACAGGCAAAATCCTCATTGGCTCTACACGGCTGTGCAAATCCTCAAAGTTGAAGTCTTTCACCACGCCAATCACTTTTCTTACATTCGGAGCACTACCCATTTCACGGCCAATGGCATCCTGAGCCGAGCCCCATTCAAAAGCCTCTACAGCGGCCTCGTTGATTACCACCCCATTCAGCGTGTCAGTGGCTATCTGGTCTGAATAAAACCTTCCTGCTACCATTTCAACTCCAAAAGTTTCGGCAAACCTGCTATCAGTATACATATGATATAAGCTTGAAAAGACCGTGCTGCCACTTCCCGATTTTACCTCGGCCGTCATATTACCCAGGCCCCCTACAGGATAGGCATTTCTTTGAAAGGAAACCGACTTAATGGCCGGATTCTCCAGCAAGCGATCGGTCAGAACACCACGCTTCTCCCTCACACTGTTGATTCCCCTGAAATCTATATGAATGACCTCTTCCGCCCTGAGGCCAAGTTCCTGATCCTGCATGAATTGCACCTGTCTGTTGACCGTAATAATGGCAATGATCAAAGCTACAGTAGCTGTAAACTGAAAAACCACCAGGCTTTTGCGTATCAACTTACCCTGCCTTCCGGTACTCAGTTGTCCTTTGATAACACGAAGCGCTTTAAAAGAGGTAATGGCCAACGCTGGAAAAACTCCGGCAAGCAGTCCTAAGAAGAGGACACCCACCAATAAAACCGCCAAAGCGGACTTATCAATTGCCAGAATCAGGGGATAGCCCAAAAATGATTCAAATACCGGAAGAGACAGGTACAGCAATCCAGTTGAAATTACCGATGCCACCAACATTACCAGAATCGATTCAACCAGATATTGTGATATCAGCTGAATCCTCAGGGCTCCTATCATTTTCTTTACACCTACCTCTTTTGCTCTTTTAATGGCGTTGGCCGTAGACAGATTGATATAGTTGATACAAGCCAGTAATAAAACGATAATGGCTACCGTACTGAAGATGGATACGTTTTTGGCACTTCCGTTATTCCCAATATCATAGCGCAAGTCTGAATTAAGGTGAATACTGGCAAGAGGCTGAAGAAAGTACTCATAGGACATGTTTCTCTGGGTAAAAAAATCAAGTCTGGGCAAAATGAACTCATTGATTTTGCCTTCCAGAACCTCCACGTCTGTTCCTTCTGCCAGCAGCAGGTAGGTATGAAACCAGCCCCCACCCCAGTTATCATCCATATTGGGCTGGTTCCAATCAATCTTTGCAAGTTCCATAGTGGTAAGCATGTCAAACTGCAGCTGAGAATTCGAGGGTAAATCCTCCATGACACCAGTCACTTTGAGTGGAACGCTTCCATCCATCATCACCACCTTGCCTATGGCATCGGTGGTAGCAAAATATTTAATCGCGGTCGACTCAGTGATAACCATTGAGTTTACTCCTTCCAGGGCGGTTTCTTTACTCCCTGCCATAAGTTCAAAGTCAAAAAAGCTGAAGAAAGTAGAATCAACCCTGCCAATATCATTCTCAAAATAACTACGATCCTGAACAGTAATTTGAGCGCTGCTGGTGCCAAAGCGCAGCCCATTGATTATTTCCGGAAAGACCTTGTGCAATTGTGCACCCAGTGCAGGCCCGGAAGGTGCCTGGCTGAATTGCTCCGTTTCGCTGGTAAAGGAATTTGATATGCGAAAAATGCGATCAGATTTTTCATGAAAACCATCAAAACTTTTTTCGTGATTTACCCAGACCATGATCAGCAGGAAACTGGTGAGGCCCAGGGTAAGTCCAAGTACATTCAGGAAAGATGTGACTTTGTGTTTCCAAAGATTCCTGATCGAGGTTTTTAAATAGTTGTTGAACATGGTTAGGTTGTAAATTGAGTTTTGACTTCTTTTTCTTTTGAGAAGGTGTGGTCTGAAATGACCTAAAACATCTAGTATATAATACCTGCGGGCTTTATTGAACTGACCTTGTTCAACCCTTTCGTGAAAATATTCATACAGGGCACCCTGCACATCTTCCAGATGCTCAGGTGCACAGTACCATTCTAAAAACCGATCGGCCCAACGAGGCGGCCTGTGTGACCTGTCATCGGGCATAGGCGTCTGATATTTGGGCAGGAGTGATCATGTTCCAAAGCTGATCTCTCTGAGATTTGGCATTTTCCAGAGCACGCATTCCACCCGAAGTAATCGTGAAGATGCGTTTTCTACGCCCCCCTCTTTCTTCAGTAGCCGCACCCATAACTGATTTTACATAGCCTTTCTTCTCCAGTCGGGTAAGAGATGCATGTACCACACTGTGCACCGCTTTGCGTTGCGTTGCGCGATCGAGCTCTCTTGCTATGGCCACACTATAAGCCTCTTCAGGCTTAGCCACCACAATCAGCAAAACCAGCTCTTCGAATTCACCCAGGTTCGTACCTTTCATATCATTAGTGTCGTATTTGCATACAATATAGATAAAATTTATTAGTTCCGTATTTGTATACATAAAAATCAAGAGTATTTCTCTGGAATCAGGGATCTCAAATTTCTCTTATAAGCCTATTCGTATCGTAAGGATTTGATGGGATTGGCAAATGCTGCCTTTAGTGATTGGTAGCTCACCGTGACTACCGCTATAAAAAGTGAGAGGCCTGCCGCCAACAGAAAAACACCCGGACCAATATTGATCCGTTCAGCAAACTCCTTTAGCCAACTGTTCATAAGGAAATACGACAAGGGCGCGGCAATGACAAAAGAGAAAAGCACCAGCTTCACAAAATCCCGTGACAGCAGCACTACCACTCCTGCTTCTGTGGCACCCAGTACTTTCCTGATCCCGATCTCTTTCACTTTTTGCTGAGCAGTATATGCAGCCAGACCATACAGCCCCAAACAGGCAATCATGATGGCAATCACAGCAAAGAATGTGAATACACTGCTAAAGCTCTCTTCCACCTGATATTGCCGGTCAAAATCTTCGTTGAGAAATGAATATTCGAAAATTCTGTCAGGCATAATTTCCCGATAAGCAGATTCAACCCGCCTCATCACCTCATCGAAATTGGAAGTCTCTACCCTGGCAGAAAGATAGCCGGCCGCTCCCTGCTGCATCGGCATGATAAACGGCTCAATGGCATTTTGCACAGACATAAAGTAAAAATCTTTGAGCACACCAATCACGCGTCCCTGCCGCTGCCTCCAGGCCAATTGCTTGCCAATAGCCTCTTCCGCACTGGCAAAACCAAGGCGGTTTACTCCCGCCTCATTCAAGATAAACCCTTCGCCCTCGTCTGTTCCAAAGCTCCTGTCAAAAGCCCGGCCGGCTACGAGCTCCAGGTCATACACCTCAATGAAATCATAGTCCACAGTAATAAACCTCATATCACTCCAGTCGGCATTCTGGTCCCAGCCAAGCCGTACCACGTTATTACCCATTTCTTTCCCAGGCACTCGTGAAGACAAGCTTACGCCATTGATCTCGGGAAATTGCTCAAGTCTGTCTTTCAGCACCTTAAAATTCTCTGCCGTTCCGTTACCAAAGCGACTTGGAATAAAGATCATACGCTCTTTTTCAAAACCCAGCTCTAAATCTCTCATATAGCTTAACTGATTGAAAACCACCAGGGTGGAAATGATAAGACTGATCGAGATCAGGAACTGCACTACTACGAGCCCCTTTCTCAAAACAGCCCCCTTCGCAGAAGTTTTAAAGCTACCTTTTAAGGTTTGAGTGGGCTTAAAAGCTGAAAGAACAAATGCCGGATAGCTGCCTGAGAGCACGCCTACAAACACGGTAATAGTAATAAGTGCCAGCCCCAACAAACTATTCTCAAAAGGATTGAAGGTCATCAGCTTTCCCGTAAAAGCATTGAGCATAGGTAGCGTTAACAATACGAGCACAATGGATAACACCAGGGCTACAAAAGCCATAAAGATGGACTCACTTAGAAACTGACCAATAAGATGCTTACGATAGGCTCCTACGACCTTCCGCACTCCTACTTCCTTTGCACGGTTGACAGAACGTGCTGTGGCCAGGTTCATAAAATTGATGCAAGCAATAAGCAGTATAAACACTCCTACGAAGGAGAATATATAAACGTAAGACTCGTTTCCATTGGCCTCATATTCCGCTCTGTAAGCCGATTTCAGATGAATTTCATTAAACGCTGTAAGCATGTACTCTTGCCTGTATCCTGAATTGGTCTCCTGATTCAATATATAGTTTGCAGAAATTCTCTTGATCTTGGATTCCAGGTCCTTAAGATCAGTCCCTGGTACAGTCTCCAGATATGTATGAGCATTAAAACCCCACCAGCTCCGGGCCACATTGTTGGTCGCCCGAAGTGTTTCATAAGAACCCAACAGGTCAAATTTCAGATGCGAATTGGCCGGAATATCTTCCAGCACTCCTGTCACCTTTAGTTGATAGTTGTTATCTGGAAAGCGCAGCGATTCTCCTACTACATCGGTCTTCCCAAAGTATTTGATGGCCGCCTGCTGCGAGAGTACGACAGAATAAGGTTGTTGTAAGGCCGTCTCAGGATTTCCATCAATCAGAGGAAAATCGAATAATTCAAATGCATTCGAGTCGGCCCAGGTAATATCCTGGTAAAAGCGCTGAGTCCCACCGGGCCTTTCGATAATTTGATCGGTCCACTTCTGAAAACGTACCGAAGACAAAATTTCAGGATAGTCCTTGACCAGATACTGAGCCACAATTCCGGACACCTGAGCCCACTTTTCAGACCCCCCGTCATTGGGTAAAAAATACTCGATGGAGGTCCGCATAATATTGTCTGCCTTCTTGTGATGCTGATCATAAGTCAGCTCATCCTGTACGTACAGAAAAATGAGCAACGAGCAGGTAATCCCCACTGTGAGACCAAAAATGTTAAGAAATGCGTAGATTTTGTTTTTGAGCAAAGAGCGGATGGCGATCTTCAGGTAGCTTTTTACCATTTGTTTTGAGTTTTGATTCGAACCGTAGTTCAAAGACCGGAAAAAGAACAATTGGTTACAGCCACTTATCAAAAAGTCTTACAAAAGCCCTATTTTATGCAGGGAACCATGCGGTTCTCATATCAAAATCGGATATTTGGAGTTAGAAGAGTTGAGTCTTCCCAGATACACCAAGACAAACGAAAGGTAATGCAACGTACACGGGTTTGATTTATTTCGGAACTCGAACTAAATTTATTCCGTTGCTAGGAGTGATAAACAGAAGGAGAAAGCTATGAATGTGAGCCATAAACAAGTCGGACAGTTTACTGAAGCCATGGAGGCCCTGCTGATGAAGATGGAGGAGGTAGACAACACCTGTATGGAGGTTTCGCGCGACCTGGCCAAGCGTGAGTTTGCACTGATTGTACTACTGGGCAAACACAAATCGCTTATCATGAAAGAGGTATCCGATTTTATGCGGGTACCCATGAGTACCGCCACCGGCATTGTAGATAAGCTGGTCTCAAAAGGCTACCTGATGCGATTCTACTCCGAAGAAGATCGAAGAATTGTAAGAATTGGCCTGAGCAAATACGGCCAGGAACTCTACGACCTTCTCGAAAAGATGATGCACTACTTTGGCAACCACATCCTTGAAGGCTTCACCCAGGACGAGCGCGATCAATTCATTTTCCTTCTCGAAAAAGCCACCAGAAACCTGGACTTCAAATTGAAGACCGGAGAGCTTGCTTGATATTTTTTTGAAAATATATTTCGGTTTTCGAAATATTCTGGAACTAAAATATACTGAAATCGTATTTTACGTTTATCGAACAAATTGAAAATCGAACAAACTCTCAATAAAACTTATGAAACAAAGTATCAATAACCTCAAAAAAGGTGGTCAGCAGTTCGGAGAACGCTGGGGTCGCTTTGTGGTTAAATTCAGATGGCCGGTGCTGATTGGCACACTGGCCCTGGCTATGGCCTTTGGTGCTGGAGGTCAGATGGGCTTTAACAGCGACTATCATGTTTTCTTTAGTGAAGACAATCCTCAATTGCTGGCCTATGACGGCTTGCAAAACAAATACACCAAAGACGATAATGTATTTATCGTAATAGCTCCAAAGGACGGTGAAGTATTTACCAAAGAAACACTTACCGCCATAGAAGAGCTTACGGCCGAAGCATGGCAGACGCCCTATTCAAGCAGGGTAGATGCCATTACCAATTTTCAATACACGCGAGCTGTCGAAGATGACCTGTATGTAGATGATCTGATTGAAAATGCTGCGGAAAAGACCGCTTCAGAATTAAAAGAGCTTAAGAATATTGCTACATCAGACCCCCGACTGGTACACAGACTTATCAATGAAGAAGGCACTGCCACTGCTATTAATGTGACTGTAAGACTACCTGAGCAGGACAATGGAGAAAGTGCCGAAGTAGCTGCTTTTACAAGACAAATGGTAGAAGACCTGAAGGCAAAGCACCCTCATCTAGAGACTTACATGTCGGGCTTTGTCATGCTTAACAGTGCCTTCTTTGAGGCGGCTAATGGTGATTTTCAAACACTAACACCACTGATGTTCCTGATTGTGATCATTACGATTTTACTCACAACCAGAACCTTTACCGGCACCATTTCCACGCTTATTGTGATTGTACTGTCCATTATGACGGCCATGGGTTTTGGTGCCTACATCGGTATAGGCCTGACTCCACCATCCGGGTCATTTATCAATATAATTCTCACCCTCGCGGTTGCAGATAGTATTCACGTACTCATCACTATTATTCAGCAAATGAGAAATGGTGTGGCCAAACGCGATGCTATTGTGGAATCACTTCGTGTGAATTTTATGCCGGTATTCATTACCAGCCTTACCACCGTAATAGGCTTCCTCTCTATGAATTTTTCGGATTCACCTCCGTTTCATGATCTGGGGAACCTGACAGCCGTGGGCATGGTGGCAGCTTTCCTGTATTCTACACTTACACTCCCGGCACTGCTGGCTATTCTACCAGTCAAAGTAAAAGCAAGAGCACCCAAAACGGACAAAGGTACCTTCCTTGAAAGACTGGCTGAATTTGTGATTGCCAACAAGCGCCCTGTAATCGCTGCTTCTTCCCTGTTCATTCTTGCTTCCTCTTTTTTGGTTTTCAAAAACGAGCTCAATGATGAATTCATCAAGTATTTCAGTAAAGACGTGACCTTCAGAAGTGATACAGATTACATCTCTGACAACCTGACCGGAATCTACACCATAGAATTTTCTGTCGGGGCAGAAGAAGAAGGAGGCATTAACAATCCCCAGTACCTGAATGTGCTTAAGAACTTCGAAGAGTGGCTTTACACCAACGAAGAGGTAGTACATGTCAATGCTTTTACTGAAGTGATGGAACAGGTAAACAAATCCATGCATGGAGATGACCTTGCCTATTATCGAATGCCTGAAAATCGTGAGGAAGCAGCACAATACCTGTTACTCTATGAGATGTCTCTGCCCTTTGGTCTTGACCTCAACAACCAGGTGAACGTGGACAAATCAGAGACCCGGGTGATTGTAACCCTGAAAAATATCCCGACCAAAAGCATGCTGGCACTGAGCGATAAAGCCACTGGCTGGCTGGAAGCTAATGCCCCTGCCCACATGAAGGCCGAAGGTGTGAGCAGCACCATGATGTTTGCCCACCTTTCTGAAAGGCAAATTCTCAGCATGATCAGTGGTACAGCTGTGGCATTGATACTCATTTCTATTGTACTGGCCTTTGCCATCAAAAGCACCAAGTTTGGTTTGCTTAGTCTGATCCCCAATATCATGCCGGTCATAGTTGGCCTCGGAATCTGGGGCTTGTTCTATGGCTATATCAATACAGGTATTTCGATTGTATTTGGTATGACGCTCGGGATCATTGTCGATGACACCGTTCACTTCCTGTCAAAATACCTGAGGGCCAGAAGAGAGCTTGGTAAGTCTCCGGAAGATTCAGTGCGCTACGCCTTCTCTACAGTAGGCCAGGCATTGCTGGTAACAACATTTGTTTTGGTGGCAGGCTTCCTGGTGCTCGCTCAATCCAACTTCGGGCTCAATTCTGACATGGCAAAGATCACGGTGATCATTATACTCTTCGCCCTGATTCTGGACTTCCTGATGCTCCCGGCTCTATTGATGCTATCTCCGGTCAAAAGGCCTCAGGATGGCAGCAAGCCGGCAACAACTAATAAATCAACCATGCAACCACTGCCAACGGCATAAAAAACCAATAACAGTCCTCTCTCAGTGTCTTGCTACGCAATGACTCTGGGGGAGCAACACAAACACATATGCCCCAGGAATGACCAGAGGGGAAAAAGACAAAAAGAAAAACCATGAAAAACGCAGTATACACATTCATAGCACTGTTGATGGCCGGATCGCTATCAGCACAATCACCCGAGGCCAAAGGCCTCGAAATTGCCAAAGCGGCAGACGCTTACGATCAGGGCTTTGGTAGCTCTCAAACAAAACTCACCATGATCCTTACCAACAAACAGGGTCAGGAAAGCACACGTTATATGAGCAACCAAACACTCGAACTTACCGAAGATGGTGACAAATCACTAATTGTATTTGACAGCCCTAGGGACGTAAAAGGCACGGCCACACTCACCTTTACCCATAAAGAGGGTTCTGATGACCAGTGGCTTTATCTACCCGCTCTTAAGCGTGTAAAAAGAATTTCTTCAGACAATAAATCAGGACCATTTATGGGCAGTGAATTTGCTTACGAAGACCTCTCCTCTCAGGAAGTAGAAAAATACACTTACAAATTTTTGAGAGAAGAACAGATTAACGGAGTAGATGCCTATGTGGTGGAACGCGACCCGGTAGACCCCAAATCCGGCTATGCCCGACAGATAGTCTGGTACAACAAGCAGAATTACCGATTGGAAAAAATGGACTTCTACGATCGTAAAAATGCCCTTTTGAAAACGCTTACCTATGGCAACTATAAAGCACATAAAGAAAAGCACTGGAGGGCAGGTGAAATGAACATGATCAATCACCAAACCAATAAAAAAACCAAGCTTTTGTTTGAAGATTATGTCTTTGACCTGGGCTTTACCGAGAATGATTTCTCACAGAACAGTCTCAGAAGAGCGAGTCGTTGAGTAGAGTGGACGGACTGTTCGTGATTATGAAATCAGGATCAAATACAAACTGGTGGAGAAGGTTATTCTCCACCGGCTTACTACTTATACTGGTAGCTCCAGCTTTACTTTTGGCACAGGACAAAAAAGAGAAAGAGGGTGTATATCAGGAGTTTTCAGGCTATTTCGGTTTCGATTACAGGTACTTCTTCAGCGATGGCCTTTACCCGGAGCAGAAAAACAGCTTCCCTTCCCTGATTCTGCAACCAGAATACCTTTATGAATGGAACAATGGTGACGACCGATTCAAATTCATAGGCTTTGGCCGACTGGATCGTGATAGCCGCAGAACTCACTTTGACATTCGGGAATTATACTACCAGAAAGTCACAGGCAACTGGGAGATCAGCCTGGGGCTAAAGAAGGTTTTCTGGGGTGTTACCGAATCGGCACACCTTGTCGATATTATCAACCAAACAGACTTTGTAGAAAGCTTTGACGGAGAAGAGAAGCTTGGCCAGCCGATGGCCCAGTTTTCATATACATCAGGCATTGGTACTTTCGACCTGTTTTACCTGCCCTACTTTAGAAAGCGCGTATTTCCGGGCAGCAGAGGTCGATTGAGAACACCCTTTATCATTGGTAGCAGTGATGTGGCTTTTGAATCGGTTGCGGAAGAAACCCGACCCAGCTTTGCTGCGCGTTGGTCCACATTTACTGGTCCCTTTGATATCGGGGTTTCTCACTTTCATGGCACTGGCCGTGAGCCTTTCTTCAGAAACACCCCGGGCGGAGCATTTGAGCTCTTTTATGGAGTAATCAATCAAACGGGACTGGACATTCAGGCAACCACCGGTTCCGTCCTCTGGAAGCTCGAAACCATCGTGCGTACCAGTGATTTTCAGGATATGTGGGCCCTGGCGGCCGGTGTAGAATACACTTTCTACAACATTGCCGAAAAGGGCCTGGATATAGGCATTGTGGCTGAGTACCTTCATGACGATCGCGGGGTGCTTTCGTTCAGCAGCCTGGATAATGATATTTTCAGTGGTATGCGCTTTGCCTTTAATGATGTCCAAAGCACGGAATTCCTGATTGGAGGCATCTTCGATCTTGAGAAAAGCACAAGGCTCTGGAGTGTAGAAGGGAGCCGCAGGTTTGGCAATTCCTGGAAAGGAGAAATTGAAATGCGACTGTTTAATAAAGTAGACCCAAGCGAATTTCTGAATGTGGTAAGGGAAGACAGCTTCCTGCAGTTCAGTATCAACAAGTACTTCTGATTTATGGTTGATTAGAATGTCGATTGAGAAGAGCACCTGACGGGGTGCTCTTTTCTTTTTCTCTCCACTAAGCCAACTTTAGTGGCATATCTCGTAACCGTTGACCTGTAAGTCTGAATACGGCATTGGCAATAGCGGCTCCGATAGGCCCCAGTGGCGGCTCTCCCACTGCTCCGGGCGCATCTGCATTTTGAAGAAGTACTACATCAATCTCTTTGGGTGCATGCTTCATTCGGGCCATTTTATAGGCACCGTAGATTGTAGGTTTGAGCTGGTTGTCTATCACATCCATTTTTTCAAACATAGAAGCACTCATACCCATAATAACCGACCCTTCGCATTGCGCCCTGACCTGATCAGGATTTACGACAAGCCCCGGATCCATGGCACAGGTAACCTTATGCACTTTAATCTGCCCCTTTTCTATTGATACCTCCGCCACCTGAGCACAGGGCGTATTGGCATCCGTGGAGCAGGCAAAGCCCATGGCCCTGCCATTTGACACCTCATCGGAATAACCTGCTTTTTCGGCTGCTGCTTTTATTACTTCTTTGAGCCTATAACCCCGGTCACTTCCATCAATTTGGGCCAGACGAAACTCCACAGGATTCTTACCTGCTTTAATCGCCAGTTCGTCCATAAAACTTTCTATGGCAAAGGTGTTCGCCAGCAAACCCAGACTTCTCCACCAGCTGGTGGCAAAGGGGAGTTTTACCCTCCAGGAAACAGCCTTGTAATTAGGGATTCCTGAATACTGAATCATACCTCCTCTCCAGGCCCCCACATCGGAACCAAAAACTTGCCCTACAATAGCGGGTAGCATAGGAGAACCCAGCGCCACATCACCACTGGACAGGTTATGCTCCATGCTTTCGATCAAGCCATCTTCAGAGAGACTGGCCTGCAGTACATGATGGGTGGGCGGACGGAAAGTGTCGTTTTGAAATTCTTCCTGGCGGCTGAAAAAGCTTTTCACAGGTTTGCCTACTGCTTTTGACATGACAGCCGCCTGAATAGCATTAGGCGTATGAAGCCTTCTTCCGAAACCTCCGCCCAGGTAAGTTGGCTTTATATTTACCTGGCTTTTATCAAAATCCAGGCGTCTGGCAATTTCCTTCCTAGTGAGTTCTATCACCTGAGTAGACATGATGACAGTGGCCCTATCTGCCTCCACGTGGGCCACTGCGCCATTCGGTTCAATCTGCGCATGAGCCCCCATAGGACTGGTATATTCAGCAGAAACCAGACCTTCCACTTGTGCAAGACCGCTTGTACTTCCCGATTTCTGTATGGTCTGTGGGTCACCCTGTCCTACCTTGATCATATTTGCTATGTCCTGATACTGCCAGGTTTTGTTGGCTGACCACTCAGCCTCGATCGTATTTTTGGCCGATTCTGCCTCATAATAAGAGTTGGCTATAATCCCCACAAAGTCTTCTTCTTTCACCACCATAACCACTCCCGGCATACCTTCAGCTTTGGCAGTATCTGCACTCACCAGACGGGCATCAATCATCGAAGGGCGTAGCACTGCTCCATAAAGCATTCCGGGCATTTCAGCATCCATACCAAATATCGGATCACCTTTCACTTTGGCATTGAGGTCAATCCGTGCAACGGGTTTACCAACAAACTTATATTCGCTTATATCCTTCAGCTCGGGTGTATCCACCTCCTCCCATTCAGCCACCCTGGCTACAATCTCACCATAAGTAAACGAGTCATTTCCATCTGTGACAATTCCGTTTCCGGCTTTGATATTCTCCCTGGTGGTGCCCATTTGCTTAGCAGCCTCATTTTTCACCATTTCACGCATGGTTGCTGCGATTTCCCTGAGAGGCGTCCATAGACTAGAGATGGAAGTGCTTCCCCCTGTGGCGAAGGTATCAATGTTACCGGACATGGTTTCTGCATGCACCACCTGCACTTGAGATACGTTAACTTCCAACTCATCAGCTGCTATCTGGGCCAACCCTGTAAAAGTACCCTGCCCCATTTCCACCTTGGGCGAATGCAGGATAATCTGGTTCTGAGCAGTGATCTCAAACCATAAGCCCGGAGCCGTGGTGGTACCCTGATATGGTGCTTCCAATGTATTTGCGATACCTGCAAGATATCTTCGCCAGATACTTCGGGTGAAATAACCGGTACCTACTACCACACCTACTCCTATAGAAGACCTTATTAAGAACTTTCTTCTTGACCAGCCTTTTTTCTTTTTGGTTTCCTTATTAGCCATATCTCAGGAATTAGACTTTTTGGTTATTGATTTCGGCTGCCCGATGTATCGCCTTGCGCATACGATAGTACGTTGCACATCTACAAACATTGACAATATTATCATCAATATCCTGATCAGTCGGATTAGGAATCCGATTCAGCAAAGCAGCCGTGGCCATCATAAAACCAGGCTGACAATAACCACATTGCGGGACAATTTCATCTGTCCAGGCTTGTTGCACAGGATGTAATTCACCTTTGATTGATAAACCTTCAATGGTTGTGACACTTTTACCTTCGGCAAAGCGAACGGCATAGGAACATGACCTTACCGCTATCCCATCCACATGTAAAGTACAAGCTCCACAGGCTGCTTTTCCGCAACCAAACTTGGTACCTTTCAATCCTAGTGTATCTCTTACTACCCACAGAAGGGGCATGTTTCCATCCACTTCCACGGTAATGTCTTCTCCGTTGATTTTAAATGATATCTTCATACTCTGTTATTCTTCAGCGGGAATTGGAGCGCCTGCAGCTATCCATTCTTTTACCGCAGTTATCCAGTCTTCTTTAATCAAAGGTGGTTTTTCCCTTTCAGTACCTTCATTATCAACACCTGGCTCAAATACCCACAATACCAAAGGGTCTTCGGTCAGGTGATGCGCTATATCTGCTTTTGATCTGTTGCCATTTTTGGTTCTGTCGAGCATAGCCGTTGCTATTTCAAATTTGTTTAAGCCCTGCCAACCCATGCTTTTGGGGGCAAGCGACCAATGAGGTGCTCCCGGCACACCCGACAAGAGGTTGTTGGCCTCCTGATGACAGCTACCACATTGTAAAGCGGCCAGTCCATGATTATCGACCCCACGTTGTACCCCAAACCTGTGGACATGGCTGTCTTCACCCTGTCGGGGAAAGTCATCTGCCGGATGACAATTCATGCATCGCTTGTGAGTTACCACAGACATCACTTTATCGAAGACCTCCACATTCTGATCTGTTTCTGTGTGTACTCTTTCGCTGACGATCTTTTCCCGTCCATCTAAGCTGTAAACAATGACGAGCAGCACAAAACTGAGTGCGGTGAATATTAATGATTTCTTCAGCTTCATATTCTGATTTAATTAGACGCCTATGTAATTTACTTAAATCAGGCTCTCATCACTTGACTGAAAATGTCAATTGAATCGAGGTATGATTTTATACTCCAAATGGCAACATTAAGAGAAATTACAACTCGTGATCCCGGGCATAAAACTCTGATGGTGGCAGGCCAAATTGCCGTTTAAATGATCGACTAAAATGGCCCAGGTCTTCAAAACCTACCTGCATATAGATTTCTGAGGGTCTCCCTACCCGTTTCCTGAGCATTTCTTTTGCCAGAGAAAGACGCTTTTTCATAATCCATCGATGAGGAGTCTGGCCAAAGATCATTTTGAAATCCCTGTTGAATGTAGAAAGACTGCGGCCCGATTGGCTCGCCAATACTTTCAGGGGGAGTTGCATTAGGAAACTCTGATTCATAAAGGCAGTCAGATCAATTCGTTCCGCCCGGGTATACTCCCTGAATACAGCCGCCAGCGCTGGTTCAGCCAACATAATTGCAGCCAGGGCTTCTCTTGTCTTTTCATGAAGTATGGCCTTATCAAGAACAAGCCCCTGATTGAAACCCTTTTTCACAAAGTCCATAAGCTTTTTTAAAAGCCTATTTTCCGGCAAAAGAATAATACGCTCTTTCACCGGAGCCAGATGCTGAGAAATATTGAATTCCCTGATCAGGCCTCTGATGTACTCATCGGTAAGAACAAAAGCATATGATCTGGACAACCGCTGCCCTTCAGTGAAAGATTTGAACAGCGTACCTTCGGTAAATTTTCTTATCAGCAGATAAGATCCCTGCGGATAGCTTTCAATATGACCATCAAACTCGTGGTGCTTGGTACCTTTATCAATGTAGAGGAGCACTGTCATGGGAAAAGAGGAATCCAGTCTCTCTTCGATAGTGGTTTCATAAGTAGCCGCAATGGTCAGTTCACCAGCATACAAATATTTAAGATGTGTTTCTGCCACGATTTAAAGATATGTTTGAAAGGGTCAATAATGCTTGTCTGAAAAGGTCAGAGCTTTATTCAAGTTCTTCCCACCAATATCCCATGTTCTCATTCGAATAGCTGAATTGTCTGCCGATGGCCGGAGTGAGCACTGAAAGGTCTTTCTCTTCAGCGGCTTTTACAAACCTTTCAATCGGTTCTTTCCAGCTATGTTGTGCCAGAGAAAAGCCAGCCCAATGCACCGCCATTATCTTATTCACTCTGGCATCTATGGCCGCCTGCACACTTTCTTCCGGATACATATGAATCTGGTGCCAGTTTTTATTGTACTGCCCACACTCCATAATCCCAAAATCAAAAGGTCCCAGTTTTTCGCCTACTTCTTTGAAGTGCTCTCCATAACCACCGTCTCCACTGAAGTAAATGGACTCCTGTCCGGTCTTGAATACCCAGCCACCCCAAAGTGATTTGGCCCTGTCTTTCAGACCTCTGCCTGAAAAATGCCGTGTCGGTGTGAAAGTGATATCCACCCCATCAAAATGAGCATCGTCCCACCAGTCAAATTCTTTGATCTGCCCCTCCTTTACTCCCCATTTGACCAAATGCCTGGCACAGCCCAGAGCTACAAAATACTGGCTTACTTTGGGCATCAGTTTTTCTATACTCTGAAGATCGAGATGATCATAGTGATCATGAGTCAGGAGCATCAGATCAATTTCAGGCAAGTCATCGATGATGGCCAGTGTGTTTTCGGAGAATCTTTTGGTTTTAAATGGCGCTATGGGCGAGGCGTTTGGACCAAGCATCGGGTCAATTAAAATAGTCTTCCCGGCCATTCTCATCAGCAATACAGAATGACCGTACCACACAAATCTCATCTCCTCATCAGAAGACAGAAAAGCAGTCTCATCGAAAGCGGCTACGGGCAAAGGGTTCTTCGGCTCCCGGCCTTTACTTTCAAAAAACTGGGTATACAGGAATTTGGGCAATTCATTCCAATGGAATTCCATAGTGGTTTCCTCCAGGTTCATAAACTTGTCCTCTTTCCAGTTAGGCGACTGACTATAGTGTTCGAGCAGAGACTCTGTGGGTTTCCCCCCGAATTGTTTCTTTATCTCTTTCATAATGATGTGGGCAGTTTTGCCAGTTCGTCAATGTCTAAATTCTCAAGATGTTTGTTGCTCCCAGGCTTTGATAGGCTATTGATCATGGCCTTCCCTATATTAGCTCCTGTAGTCACATAACGGCTATTCTTCATAAGGATCAGGAGTGGCTTGAGTAAGGCATACAGCCTGCTCACCGAGCCTTTAGCAGAAGTAACTCCCTTTTCCACAATGATCCCTCCCGGACGAAAAGCATAGGCATCTTTAAACCCTTTGTTCAGCACTTTGTTCTCGGTTTTACCCTTGACCCTCGCCCACATTGCTCTCCCCTTTTCAGAACTGTCTGTTCCTGCTCCTGATACATAGTTGAAAACCATATCAGGATTAAGCTTATACAGGGTATCCACCCAATGGACCGTGAGTTCATAGGTCAATCGGGTATAATCCGCTTCTTTCATTCCCACTGCTGATACCCCCATACAATGGAAACAGGCATCATAGCCCTCCAGTTGTGACAGAAGAGGATTGAGATCCAGAAAGTCCTGATGTAAAAGCTCGGTCAGCTTTGGATGTGTCAACCCCACAGGTCTGCGGTTGACCACCAGAACCGAGCTAATCTTGTCGTTTCTCAAGCATTCCAGTAGTACCGATTTGCCTACCATTCCGGTAGAGCCGGTGATGATTACTCTCATAACTTTATTTCAAATCAAACATGGCCTTGATGTTGCCCATAAAGGTTTCATCATCATATTGCTTGCGATTCGCTATTAATTCTACCGCATCAGCTCCAGCTTCATATCGTAATTTGTCAGTGCCATCCGTTACCGCATCATAAATCACCTCGGCTACCACAACAGGCTCAGATGCATTGTTGAGTGCATTGCCAAAACCGGCCCATAGCTTGGCCACTGTCTCCTGATACTCAGTCATACTTTCATCGTTGCTGAAGTCAAAAGAGCGACCTGCAAAATCAGTGGCGATCGCCCCCGGCTCTACAATTTTTACCTTGATACCAATCTGGCTCAGTTCATAGCTCAATGCCTCGGAGATTCCCTCCACAGCGAATTTTGTTCCGTGGTAAAGCGACCCTAAAGGAAAAGTCATTTTACCCCCTATAGAAGAGATATTAACAATCGTGCCCTGGCCATTGGCTCTAAAGTGTGGCAGTATGGCCCTGGTAACATCCAACAGCCCGATCACATTGGTATTGAACTGACGCACGATGCTCTCTCTGGCAAATGCCTCGAGAGGGCCATAGGCTCCATATCCGGCATTATTAACGAGCGCATCGATCTGACCAAAATTGACAATGCCCTCTTTGATGGCACTTACAATAGAATCGGGGTCCAGTACATCCAGTCGGGTCACCAATACCTTATCCAGTTGGGTCAGCTCTTCCTCCTTTTCAGGGGTTCTCATGGTCGCTACTACATTCCAGCCTTTTTCCTGAAAGAACCTGGCGGTGGCTTTTCCTATTCCGCTACTCGCCCCGGTGATTAATATTGTCTTGCTCATTTTTCTTTATTTAAATTTATATGTGAGTACTCACTTATTACTGTTTCAAATTTTTTACACTCCGTATTTGGCCTTAGCAAAATTCAGTACAGCATCCATATCGAAGGTCTTATCGAGGTAAAAGCGAGTGGCCAGGCCATCCAAAAAGACAGTCAGAAAATTTGCTTCTAATTCAGGCTCGTCATAGCCTAATTTGATAAAGGCGTTGATCAGGGCATTGAGTAATGGTTCCATTTTATAGGCACCATATTGCTCCAGTTCCCATTTAATCTTGAATTGCAACTTCCAAAAATCGGCCTCTTCCTTTACCATACTGGTCTTTTTTCCCATTTCCAGGGTCTTTCTGACCACCTCTTTTGGATCCGTCTCCAGTACGATATCTGCAAACAGCAGCCTGGCCCTTTCTTCTCCCTGCTGAATGATCGCTTGCAGCAGACCGTCTTTATTATCGAAATGCCTGAAAATTAAGCCTTCTGAAACACCTGCCCTTTTAGCCACCTTGCTGGTAGAGGTACTCTTAAACCCCTCCTGTGCAAAAAGCTCCAGTGCTGCTTTCAATATGCTTGTTTGTTTCTCAGTCATTGTATGTAAGTATTCACTTACAAATATATAAAGCGTATTCAACTCTGAAAAGTTCAGAGGGAGTAAATATTTTTTCTACCCACTTGTTATTCTTCTGACGTAATAAATATCGGCCATTGATGGGACTCAGAGCATCACCCACCCTACAGTTCACAAGCATTCTTTTTCCTTAAAATATCACACAGTATCCTGTGTCATTTACAACAATTTTCGTTTTATGTAAGTACTTACATAAATTAAACTATTTAATAACCTACCCCCAGCACTACACTTTTTAATCAGTCCTTTTATGTCGCCAGCATATTCAACACACATAAGAAGGCTTACCTTCAAACCCATTTTCATCTTTTTACTGCTATTTGTAGTCTCAGGTCAGGACTTCCGGTATCTCTCCTTTCTTCATGATATTCCCGGGATTAAACAGCTACTGGAAGTCTATAAAGAGTTTATAATATGGCTGGTCAGTTGGGCTGGCAGTAACATATTTGGCATAGAGGAAGCCGTTACTTTCAGGTCTACCGGGAGCTCGGACACGATCTTCCACTGGGTTGAAGCTGGTATCTACCTGATTCTCGCATCAGTTGGCAGCATCACCTGGACAATCATTGACCGAAACAGAAGGGATTACAAAACCCTTCTCAAATGGTTCAACATTATTCTTGTCTATAATTTCTGCTACCACCTCATTGTATATGGACTTATCAAGGTTTTTGGAGGACAGTTCTTTCAGCCAGGTGTAATTTCTCTGGTCGAGCCATTTGGTGATAACTCACCTATGCGCATACTCTGGCTTTCTATGGGTAGTGCCCCGGTTTATTCAAAATTCACCGGGTGGGTCGAAACTATTACCGTATGCCTTCTTCTATTCAGAAAAACCCGCACTTTGGGTGCATTCATGGCTTTTGGAGTTATGGTTAATGTATTCATGATCAACATGACCTATGATGTACCAGTAAAACTCTTCTCATTCCGAATGCTCATCGCTGCTTTATGGCTACTTGCTCAGGATTACAGAAGGGTTTATGGAATTCTTATAACAAACCACCCAGTACCGACTACCAGAACATGGCGCCCATTGTTCATCACACGCTGGAAAATTCTCCTTACATTATCGATTCAAATAATCATTATAGGGTGGCAGACTTATGACTATCTGAAAATTAGTATATCAACCCGAAAGAAGCTGCTGGCAGACCGTCCCGAACTATTGGGTGTCCATGAGGTTGAAATATTTGCTATCAATAACGATACCCTTCCACCGCTCACAACAGACTCTGTGCGATGGCAGCGAGCTTTCGTCCGCTATGTACCCTGGAATGCCAGTAGTCATTATACAATCCAATTTATGAATAATCAGTCCACAAGGTATAAGATGGAAATTGACACTTTGACAAAAGGCCTTAGACTGGAATCATCTCAAGATTCTACTGAAGTACATACCTTCACATATTCAATCCAGGGAACTCAGGTGAACATGAACGGATTATTCAAAGGTGATTCAATTAATGTATCAATGAATCACTTTAAGCCTGATGACTTTTTACTCATCAACAGAGGGTTCAACTGGGTTAACTCCGCCCCCCCAACTTCAGCCTTGACTACCGCTATTACCGGAATACCAGATATTATAAAGAGGAGTGATTCTGACACACTACCAAATCGAGCTGGTATAACTTCAGATCATTCAAACCAAAGCAGCACAAAAAAAGGCGAACCTTCCGGCTCGCCTTCTATATCTGTGGTGATATATAATTACTTGTTCATAGAGATCAGGAACTCCTCGTTGCTGCGTGTTCCCTTCATTCGGTCGAGCAGGAACTCCATCGCCTCTACTGAGTTCATGTCTGACATGAATTTTCTCAGAATCCAGATGCGTTGCAATTCTTCTTTGCTCATCAGCAAATCTTCCCTTCTTGTACCAGAGTTTGGTACATCAATCGCGGGGTACACACGCTTGTTAGATAGTTTTCTATCCAGTTGAAGCTCCATGTTACCTGTACCTTTGAATTCCTCAAAGATCACTTCGTCCATTTTAGAACCTGTCTCGATCAGCGCAGTGGCAATGATTGATAGCGAACCACCATTCTCAACATTTCTGGCTGCTCCAAAGAAGCGCTTAGGTCTATGCAGTGCATTCGCATCCACACCACCAGAAAGAATCTTACCTGATGAAGGTACTACGGTGTTATAAGCTCTGGCCAGACGTGTTATAGAATCGAGCAGAATCACTACATCGTGACCACACTCAACCATACGCTTGGCTTTCTCCAATACAATGTTTGATACTTTTACGTGACGATCAGCCTGCTCATCGAAAGTAGAAGATACTACCTCGGCACGTACGCTTCGGGCCATATCTGTTACCTCTTCAGGACGCTCATCAATCAGCAAAATGATCAGGTAAATCTCAGGGTGGTTTTCGGCAATGGCATTGGCCACTTCTTTCAACAGCACCGTTTTACCTGTCTTGGGCTGCGCTACAATCATACCCCTCTGTCCCTTACCGATAGGCGCGAACATATCCAGCAGGCGAGTAGAGTTGATTGAAGGCTTAGTGCTCAGCTTAATCTGCTCTTCAGGGAAAAGCGGGGTCAGGTATTCAAAAGGAACCCTGTCTCTGATTTCCTCAGTAGTTTTTCCATTTACGGAAGACACTCTCAGCAAAGCGAAGTATTTCTCGCCCTCTTTAGGAGGTCTGATCTGTCCCAATACCGTATCTCCCGTTTTCAAACCAAAGAGTTTGATTTGTGAAGGGGATACATAAATATCATCAGGGCTGGCCAGGTAGTTGTAGTCAGAAGACCTGAGGAAGCCATAGCCATCCATCATGATTTCCAGTACACCTTCGCTCTCAATCAGTCCGTCAAAGTCTTTGATATTCTGATTGTATTGGCTCTTGTTTCTGCGGTTATCTCTTCTGTCGTTACGATCTCCGCGGTCACCACGATCTCCACGATCTCCACGATCGTTTCTTTCTTTCTTTTCAGGCTTCTCAGCAGGAGCTTGCTCTCCCTCTTTTCCTTTTTCCGGAGTAGGTTCAGCTTTTACCTCAGATTTCACCTCTGGCTTGGCATCCTTAGCAGGAGCTTCCGCTTCAGCAGCCTTAGGAGTTTCTACCTTGGTTACATTTTCTCTTTTTCTTCTTGCGGGTTTAGGGGCATCAGCAGCTCCTTCATCCTTAGGCTTTTTAGCTCTCGGAGCTCTTTTGGCAGGTTTCTTTGGCTCCTCTTTGGTAGCTTCTTCAGATTCTCCTGCTGCTTTTTTAGGCAAGTCACTATCGGGCGTTACGGCTTGTTGGTCCAGGATGGCGTAGATTAAATCCTGTTTGGCGAGCTTCTTGTAGTTTTTCACGCCTAACGCCTCGGCAATTTCCTTCAGTTCAGAAAGAAGTCTTACCTTCAATTCGTCAATTGTGTACATAAATTATTAGTTGGGGATTCCCTCCATTTCAAGGGGAATTTAGAATGAAAAATTCGTGATATGTTAAAATGAAATTCTTGCTAGAGATGAAGTTTGGAAAGACTTCCTATCATCTAAGGACATGCAAGTATAGAGTTTCCCCCCTTACTTGTCAAGCAAAGCCGATTATATTTAGCCTTTTGGGCCATTAAAACCCTTTTGGAGGCCTATTTTTTGATCTGAATTGATTTATTTTGCGCCCTTAAACAAGATTATACCATGCTTTTAGTATCACAGATCATTGCCGAAAAGAGCCGTTTCGTTGCCGGACTTGAAAAAAGAGGGATCAAGGATGCTGAGTCCATGCTTGATGAGGTATTAGCGCTGGACAAGAAGCGCAAAAACACCCAACAGGAGCTGGACCAGAACCTTGCGGAGGCCAATAGCATCTCCAGGCAGATCGGTGCATTGATGAAAGAAGGCAAGCGGGATGAGGCCGAGGTGGTAAAAACCAAGACAGCCGAGCTGCGGAGCAGGAACAAAGAACTGGCTGAAATTAAGGAAAGCACACAGGAAGCGTTGAAAGCTGCACTCTACAACATTCCCAATATTCCACACGATTCAGTACCTAAGGGCCTGACGGATGAAGACAATGAATTGGTAGAAACCGTGGGCGATCTGCCCGACCTTCCGGAGAGTGCGGTTCCTCACTGGGATCTTATCAAAAAGCACGACATCATCGACTTTGACCTGGGCATAAAAATTACAGGAGCAGGATTCCCCGTTTATAAAGGTAAGGGAGCACGTTTTCAACGAGCATTGGTCAATTTTTTTCTGGACCAGGCGGCAGCCGCAGGATATGGCGAAATCCAACCACCCATTGTAGTAAATGAAGCATCAGGTTACGGCACCGGTCAGTTACCGGATAAGGAGGGCCAGATGTATCATATCACTGTGGAAGATTTGTACCTGATCCCTACAGCAGAGGTGCCGATCACTAACCTTTACAGAGATGTGATTGTACAGGAAGATCAGTTGCCCGTAAAACATGTAGGCTTTACCCCATGCTTTCGCAGAGAGGCTGGTAGCTGGGGAGCTCACGTTCGCGGTCTGAACAGGTTACACCAGTTTGATAAAGTGGAAATTGTTCAGGTAAGAAAAGCTGAAGAGTCTTATGATGCACTCACAGAAATGTGTGAGCATGTAGCAGGCCTTCTGAACAAATTGGAACTCCCCTACCGCATTCTGCGCCTTTGCTCAGGCGATCTTGGCTTTACCTCTGTGCTTACTTACGATTTTGAAGTATATTCAGGTGCTCAAAAGAAATGGCTGGAAGTAAGCTCAGTCAGTAACTTTGAGACCTACCAGGCCAATCGCCTGAAATTACGCTATAAAGGAGCCGACAAGAAGACACAGCTGTTACATACACTGAATGGTAGTGCTATGGCTCTACCGAGAATTATGGCAGCTATACTGGAAAACAATCAGGACGCTGAGGGTATTCGTATGCCGGATGCGCTTGTTCCTTATACCGGCTTCGACAGAATTTGACGTTTGGTCGTTGACCCTAAGTACTAAAAACAACCACCTCCTGTAAATTGACAGGAAGTATGAGACGCAATTTACACAAATGCATCAGGCTTTATGCCTTGTTGATGCTGACGCTTGTCAGTATGCTAACCCTGGCCCAGGAGACCAAGGTTCAATCGGTTGCTGCATTTTGCTATGATGGACTTAGTCCGTTTCCTATTACAAATTTTGTCGAAATTTTAGGAGTAGATTCTGAGTCCTTGCAGGGTATGCAAATCATCATCTCAGAGGGTTATGAGAGTTCTACAGACGAGTTGCTTTACGACAATGGTGATGGTATCAATGGAGTTTTTGATACGGCTACCGGAATATTGACCCTGACAGGTAACAGTGATCTCGTCACCTACCGCGAGGCGATAAAGCGTGTTCGTTTTACAACATCAGCTCCGAGGGAAAATGCCACGAGGTCCATTACTGTATCTTTGACCGATCTGGATTTTCTTCCTGAAAATGGCCATTTCTACCAGTATTTCCCTCAAGCCGGCATTCTCTGGAACCCGGCAAAAGATGCAGCCGCTACCAAAAACCTTTTTGGACTTACAGGCTACCTGGCAACTATTACGACTAAAGCAGAAAGTGACTTTATTATTGAACGGGTAGCCGGCTCTGCATGGATTGGCGGCACCGATGAAGCCAACGAAGGTGATTGGCGATGGGTAACCGGCCCTGAAGGTCTTGAAAATGGGGGAGCTGGAAGAGTTTTCAGTGGTTTCCTGAATTGGAATGACGGAGAACCCAATAACTGCTGCGGTGGTGAAGACTTCGCTCATATGATGGACTGGACTTCTCCGCCCGGCAGATGGAATGATCTCAACAATACCAGTGCACCCCCGGGTAGCCAGTATCACCCTACCGGCTATATGGTAGAATATGGCGGTATGCCGGGAGATCCGGATATACTGACCAACATAACCGGTACTACCGTGTTGGAAATGATGCCTGAAATCAATATTTCGGGTTCTGTATCTGTCTGCCCCAATATTATGGGAGTAATCTACAGTGCCGAAAATCTAACTGGCTACACTTACGACTGGACCGTTAGTGGGGGTGTAATCGCTTCAGGTCAGGGAACACCAGAAATCACCGTCAACTGGGGTGATACCAACCCAGCAGCAAATGTATCCGTCAGAGCGACTTCGGACATCACCTGTGAGGTGACAGCGGATTTTGCAGTAAAGATTAACAAGCAGTTGGAGCCACCCTTACCGGTTGGAGCAACGACTGTCTGCTTTACCGACCAGACAACGCTGCAAATCTATACTACTCCTCTCACCCCTGGCTCCGACTACCAATGGAAAATCACAGGTGGAAGTATTGAAAGTGGTCAGGGTACCAATGAGATAGAAGTACTTTGGGACGGACCCGGAGTCGGAGAACTTTATTTTACAGAATCTACCTCCACCGCAACTGATATTTGTGATGGAGACTCGCCCTTGCTCACCATAGACCTTAGACCGGAAACCCAACCTGCATTTCTTCTAAACCATGTAAGTTGCTTTAACGGAAGCGATGGAGCCATATCGTTGGGTAGCTATACAGGAGCCAGTCCCTATACCCTGAGCTGGAATACCGGTGGTCTGGGCACACCCGCTGCCGAAAGTATTTCGGGCTTGCCTGTCGGAGATTATTCAGTGGACGTAAATGCTGATGGCTGCATCATTAATGTCCCCATCACTATTACTGAACCAACGGAACTAACTGGTACCATACAGGCTTTCGATGCACTTTGCTTCGGTGAATCAACCGGCATGGCGATAGCCGATGTAACGGGAGGTACCGGCAGCTATCGCTATATCTGGAGCAATGGCACCTCAGGCACGGATAATACCATCACAGGCCTGGCCATGGGCAGCTACTCGGTGGATGTGATAGACGAGAATGACTGCGTGCTTACACTCAATTTCCCAATTGGTGAGCCCCCCCTGCTGGTGATAGATGAGATTCTCTCTACCCTCATCTCATGCCCCGAAGGCTCCGATGGTACCCTCGAAGCCCTTGTGTCGGGTGGAACACCTCCTTATTCCTATTCTTGGGAGGCCTCTGTGGATGAAACAGCATTGGCGACTGGCTTTTCACGGGGCAACTACCAGGTGACTGTGACAGATGCCAACGGATGTATAGTAACGGGTATACAAGAAGTAGAAGAAGCAACACCAAAAATCTACCTGCCTACGGCCTTCAGCCCCAATGGAGACGGAGAGAATGAGACTTTCGGCCCCTCAACTTTCTGCCCTTTTGATTTTCAGATGATTGTTTACAATAACTGGGGTGGACGCGTATTTTCGACACGCAGCACCAGCAATCGTTGGGATGGCACTCTGAATGGTAAGGATGCGCCCATCGGTAAATACACTTATATTGCCGCCTGGAGTATTGAAGTAAATGGTCAGTTACTTTCAGAAGAAAGGAAAGGGGTGATCAGACTTATTCGCTAAACTGAATAGCACAACATTATCATGGAGATACGAAAAGGAACCAAAGCAGACCTACCACAGGCACTTGAACTTATCAGAGAACTTGCTCTATATGAAAAAGCACCGGAGCAGGTAGACAATTCGGTTGAACGTATGGAGATTGACGGTTTTGGAGATAATCCGGTTTTTGAGTTCTTCGTTGCAGAAGAAGGCCAGCACATTAAAGGAATCGCTATATACTACTATCGCTATTCTACCTGGAAGGGCAAGAGTATCTACCTCGAAGATCTTGTTGTAAGGGAGTCAGAGCGTGGCTCAGGAATAGGTAAGAAATTGTTGGATGCCGTAGTGCTGGAGGCCCGAAACACAGACTCAAGGCAAGTGACCTGGCAGGTTCTGGACTGGAATGAACCGGCCATTGGCTTCTACAAAAAACTGGGAGCCGAGCTGGACGGTGAATGGATCAACTGCCGGCTGAATCATGAGCAAATACTCAATTACAAGGCCTAGTCAATAGCCATAAGGAGCTTTACTCCATTGTTTGAATCAATCGGGCGGAGAAACCTCAGGAGTTTTTCATTAAATTCGGATTGTACTAAAAGCATTCCCAATGAAAAGAGGTCTGATTCTTTGTCTTTGCCTGGCATGGCTGTACGCCTGCGAGTCTGGTCCTGAAACTAAAATCGAAACTTTATATCCTGAAACAGCGAAGGGAGATCAGGTTGACGACTACTTTGGAGTCAAAGTTGCCGACCCTTATCGATGGCTTGAAGATGATATGTCGGCCGAAACAGCAGACTGGGTAAAGGGTGAAAATGATCTGACCTTCAATTACCTCAACCATATCCCCTATCGTGAGGACTTGAAAGAAAGACTGACCGAGGTTTTCAACTACGAGCGCATTACTGCTCCTAACAGGCAGGGGTTCTATTTTTACTTCTACAAAAACAATGGGCTTCAAAACCAAAGTGTCATGTACAGAAAGCAAGGTGAGACTGCCGAAGCTGAGGTATTTCTTGACCCGAATACCTTTAAGGAAGATGGCACTATTTCTTTGGCCGGCACTAGTTTTTCGAAGGACGGCTCTCTTTTTGGCTTCTTAATATCTGAAGGTGGCTCAGACTGGCGCAAGGCCATAGTGCTCAACACCTCAAACAAAACCGTTATCGGTGATACCTTAAAAAACATCAAATTCAGTGGCCTTTCCTGGAAAGGGAATGACGGCTTCTACTACAGCAGCTATGACAAGCCAAAAGAAGGGAGTGCGCTTTCTGCCAAAACACAATACCACAAATTGTATTACCACAAGCTGGGAACTCCTCAGTCAAGTGATCGGCTGGTCTTCGGAGGTGAGGCTCAACCCAGAAGGTACATTTTTGCTTCGGTCACGGAAGATGAGCGATACCTGGTCATTTCTGCAGCCAATAGCACTTCAGGCAATGAGCTATACATCCAGGACCTTTCGCAACGCAATGCGCCCATTGTTAACATTGTCGATAATTTCGAGCAAAATCACAGCCTGACCTATAATGTCGGTTCTAAGCTATTTATTCAAACAGATTTAAATGCTCCAAATAACAGACTGGTTACAGTAGATGCGCGCAACCCCGGACCGTCCAATTGGAAAGACCTTATCCCTGAAACAGAAAATGTACTTCAGACAGGTACAGCAGGCGCAAAGCTCTTTGCCAACTACCTGGTAGATGCCAAAACCGAAATTCATCAGTTTGACCTTAACGGTCAACTCGAGCGAAAAGTAGCATTACCGGGAATCGGTACGGCCGGTGGGTTTGGTGGTCGCACGAGTGATACATCTCTCTACTACTCATTCACCTCTTTTCTCACCCCGGGCAGTATTTATCAATACGATATTGCTTCAGGAAAATCCAGCCTCTACGAGAAGCCAAAGGTAGATTTTGATGCTGACCAGTATGAAACCAAGCAGGTTTTTTATGAGAGCAAGGATGGCACTAAAATCCCAATGTTTATCACACATAAGAAAGGCCTGCAAATGAATGGAAAGAACCCCACCTACTTATATGCCTATGGAGGGTTCAATGTAAGCCTGAGACCATCTTTCAGTACGACACGCATTGTATGGCTGGAAAATGGTGGCATCTATGCCCAACCTAACCTGAGAGGTGGCGGAGAATATGGGGAAAAATGGCACAAAGCAGGTACCAAAATGAACAAGCAAAATGTGTTTGAAGATTTCATCGCGGCAGGTGAATACCTGATCAAGGAGGGCTACACTTCAAGTGATTATCTGGCGATAGCCGGTGGTTCTAATGGTGGTCTTCTGGTAGGTGCCACGATGACTCAAAGACCCGACCTAGCCAAGGTGGCACTACCCGCTGTTGGCGTTATGGACATGCTCAGGTATCATAAATTTACGGCAGGGGCTGGCTGGGCTTATGACTATGGCACTTCTGAAGACTCTAAAGAGATGTTTGAATACCTGCGCACCTACTCACCTGTTCACGCGCTGAAGCCAGGCGTTAAATACCCCGCTACCCTGGTCACCACGGCCGATCATGATGACCGGGTGGTTCCTGCTCACTCCTTCAAATTTGCGGCTACACTACAGGAGTATCATACCGGAGATAATCCTGTCTTGATTAGAATCGAAACAGATGCAGGACATGGAGCTGGCACACCTGTCTCCAAGACCATCGAACAGATTGCCGACAGCTATGCCTTTGCCTGGTATAACATGGGAGTAATTCCCCCACTAGCTAAAAAGAAACAATAATTAATCTACCGATTGTAATACCGTACGAAAAGCAGCAAACTTATTCGGGAATGCTGCATGTGTTTTTTGTTGAAGCTCCTGGGCGTCAATGGCCAAATAGAGCTGAAGCTCCTTCATACTCTCGGCAAAGTACTGGATGCTATAAGAGGCCGAGTCATCTTCCTGATTGTTCATCACCTTATAAAAGCTATGGTTCACAAACTTTCCCGTTTCCATTACCTCGGGAATATGCACCTCTTTCATCCAGGCTCTCCACTCTTCCTCTACCTTGATATCGATAGCAACCGTAACATTATATAAGATCATTGTCAGTAATTTGCCTCAAAATTAAGCGAAGAAAATCAAAACACTTTTTTTGCAGGGTAGTTTTTCCTAATTGATGCTAAAACAAATACTGGAGTCCAGGCATATTAACCCCGTCAACGCCTTTCGTCTGATGCTGGCCATGCACATAGCAGGGGCTATCGGGCTGGCCATACCTGCGAGTCAGGAACTGTTTCAGCTGCTTACACCATTCAACCTGCTGGCCACAGCTGCCATCATCTTTCATTTTGAAGAAAAGAAGACCCTTAATTACTTTCTTCTGATCTTAGTGACTTTTTTCGTAGGCTACGCGGTAGAGGTAGCGGGTGTTCATACCGGTGCCATCTTTGGTGAATACAGCTATGGAGCTACTCTGGGCATCAAACTTTTTGACGTACCCCTGGCTATTGGTCTCAACTGGGCCATACTGATTTATGCCTCTGGACTGGCAAGCGATAAGCTACCCGTGCCAAGACCCGTAAAAGTCCTTGCAGGTGCTGCTATAATGGTGCTGATGGATCTGTTGATTGAGCCTGTAGCCATCCGTCTGGACTTCTGGAGCTGGGTTATGGAGGACATTCCCCTTCAGAACTACATCGCCTGGTTTGCACTAAGCCTTGCCCTGCATTTGTTTTACCAGTTTTTGCCATTCAGTAAAAACAATCCACTGGCTATTAGACTTTTATATATACAAGGACTCTTTTTCCTGGCACTAAATTTTATTTGAAAATAATTGAAACATTGTGAGCCACATCTTGTTAAGACGCTAGAAAAATGATGAAAGCAATACTATTTTTTATAGTAGGGTTTGTTTTAATGGAGGCATTCTCATGGCTGATTCATAAGTATATTATGCATGGTGTTTTGTGGAAGATTCATAAGACCCATCACCAACACACCAAGGGCTATTTTGAGCTTAACGACCTGTTTACGCTTCTTTTTGGAGGCATAGCGATCGTACTCATTTTCCTGGGTGTAGAATCGTTTGACTACAGGTTCTGGATTGGCTGCGGTATCAGCGGCTACGGAACTGCCTATTTTATTTTGCACGATGTGCTAATTCACAAAAGGCTGAAATGGCTGGGCAGACCAAGGGGCAGATACATGAAGGCCATTGCGAAAGCTCACCGGGACCATCATAAGACAAAGGAGTGCGATGGTGCGGTATCATTTGGATTGTTGATCGTACCTAAGAAATACTATAGAGAAGAAGGAAAGTAAATTGTAGTGGCAAATTATTCAATCAAGGATTTAGAACATCTGTCGGGTATCAAAGCGCATACCCTGAGGATTTGGGAGCAGCGATACAACCTGATTGACCCGAAGCGAACGGATACAAATATTCGTTACTACGACCAGGATGACCTGAAGCTGGTACTGAATGTATCCTTGCTAAAGGATAATGGATTCAAGATTTCTAAAATCGCAGAAATGTCGATGGAAGAAATGCACAAGGAGGTGATACTTGTTTCTGAAAAGACCACAAGCTTTGCCGATCAGATTTATGCCCTGACTCTTTCCATGATTGACCTTGATGAGCAACGCTTTGAAAAGATCATCTCTACCAATACCCTGAAGATTGGTTTCGAACGTACCATGATGAATGTCATCAATCCCTTTTTGTCTAAAATAGGCATCATGTGGATGACCGACAGCATTAATCCTGCACAGGAACACTTCATCACCAACCTCATCAGGCAAAAACTCATGGTAGCCATTGATGGCCAATACCCCGCCATTGGTGAGTATACTAAAAAGTATATGCTCTTTCTACCAGATGGAGAACTCCATGAATTGAGTCTCCTTTTTGCCAGCTATCTTATCAAAGCCCGGCAAAACAAGGTGATCTACTTAGGACAGACCATGCCTATGAATGATTTGATGATGGCATTTGAGGTATACAAACCTGATTACCTCCTTACTGTACTGACTACACGCCCTGCTGACATGACAGCCCTTGAATACCTCAACAAGCTCTCTGCTAAATTTCCAGAGACTGAGATTCTTGTTTCAGGCAGTCAGATCATTGGCCAGGATTTGAAACTACCGGAGAATATGACTCCGATTTCTAACCTGAATCACCTCATTGATTTTGCAGAACAAAATGCGAGTCTTGTAGATGCAGTCCGATAGAGACTTGTCAATCATACTTTACTTTGTTTAAGTTTTCCTGATCTTCTTTGAAAATAATTTCTACTCACACAATTTCTCTGTACGTACACAAAAACAACTCTGTTTAACCAAACAGGTCTATTTTTGTGCATTAGACCAATTAACATTTTTGAAATTAGATTTTTGTTTAACGTTTACAATCAAACTTTCCACAAGAAATTCTTGACTTTTGTTTAATCTTTTACAAGATTTGTTTAACAAAATCGCTGAGAGATGACAACATTAGAATTCAGTTACTCCATTTCGCAAATGACTAAGTCGCTTAAACCATTTGCTTTAAAGCTTACTAAAGATTCAGAAGAAGCGAATGATTTGCTTCAGGAAACTCTGATGAAAGCATTTAAGAACAAGGACAAGTTTTCTGATGGTACCAATCTGAAGGCATGGTTATATACTATTATGAAAAACACCTTCATCACCAACTATCAGAGGATGGTGAGAAGAGGTACCTTCATCGACACTACCGACAACCTGCACTTCATCAACTCAAGCGATACCAAAATTGAAAACAGGGCTTATGGCGATTTTGCTCTGACCGACATCAACGCTGCGATTGATGAGTTGCATGACGTGTATAAGACGCCCTTCATGATGTACTTCAGAGGATTCAAATACCACGAGATTGCCGACCGTCTTGAAATTCCAATCGGTACGGTAAAAAACAGAATTCACATTGCCAGAAAACAATTAAAAGACAAACTGAGAACATACAGCCCACGCTCGTAGTTATGCCTACATGACTAAGCGATCTGTACTGGTAATTGGTTCCGGTTTTGCTGGCCTGTCTGCGGCCACTTCATTGGCAGACAAAGGATTTGAGATTAAAATAGTAGAGAAAAACACCACTCCTGGTGGAAGAGCCCGAAAGTTTAGCACTTCGGGCTTTACTTTTGATATGGGTCCCAGTTGGTATTGGATGCCCGATGTATTCGAAGCTTATTTTAAAAAGTTCGGCAAAAAGGTTTCTGATTATTATGAGCTTGAACGGCTCGACCCCTCTTACAAGGTAGTATACAGTAAACAAGAGCAGATGGACATTCCCGCTGAGATGCCAGCGCTTGAAGCTCTTTTCGAACAGTACGAGGCTGGTGCCGGTGAGCAGCTTAAGAAATTCCTTAAACAGGCGGCTTATAAATATGAGGTGGGTATCAATAAACTAGTCTACAAACCGGGCAGATCACTCATGGAGTTTGCCAACCCCCAACTACTCTACGATGTCGTGCGCATGGACGTCTTCCAGTCTATGGCAAAGCATGTGCGCAAGTTCTTCACCAACGACAAGCTGATCCAGATCATGGAATTTCCCATACTCTTTCTGGGTGCCCTGCCTGAAAACACACCAGCCCTGTACAGCCTTATGAATTATGCCGATATGGCTTTGGGTACCTGGTACCCTAAGGGAGGCATGCATAAAATAGTAGAAGGTATGGTTGCGCTGGCCAAGGAAAAAGGTGTAGATATACTCACCGACCATGAAGTGCTGAGCATCAATAGCACAAATGGAAGGGTAACCTCTGTCACCACCAGCCAGGGAGAACTCAAAGCAGATATAGTTGTGGGAGGAGCAGACTATCATCATATAGAATCGAAGTTGCTGTCTCCGGCTGATCGAAACTATTCAGACGATTATTGGGATAAACGTGTAATGGCGCCATCCTCACTCATCTATTACTTAGGGGTTGATAAAAAGCTTCAAGGCTTGCTACACCACAACTTGTTCTTTGATACAGATTTTAAGCCACATGCCCATACCATTTACACCGACCCACAATGGCCGGAGGATCCACTGTTTTATGTCTCAGTCGTATCTAAAACAGACTCCACCTCAGCCCCTGAAGGATGTGAAAATGTTTTTATCCTGATTCCCGTAGCTCCTGACCTGGAAGACACAGAAGATATCCGGGAGCATTATTATGATTTGGTAATGGACAGACTCGAAAAGCTCACTGGGCAGTCGGTCAGGAACCATGTGGTCTATAAGCGATCTTACGCCCACCAGGACTTCAAAGACGACTATCACTCCTTTAAGGGTAATGCCTATGGTCTGGCCAATACGCTCACCCAGACAGCCATTCTCAAACCTGCTTTGAAAAATAAAAAGCTCTCCAACCTTTACTATACCGGCCAATTGACGGTACCCGGACCTGGTGTACCGCCCAGCCTTATCTCAGGCCAGGTAGTGGCGGTTGAGGTGGCAAAAGATTTTGGTTTAAACCTCTGACCCATTAATTAGTTATCTTTAAATGATGGAATTATACGACCAGACTACCTTTGAGTGTAGTAAGCTCATCACCCAGCGATACAGCACCTCCTTTACCCTGGGGATCAAAACGCTGAACAAAAAATTCCATTACCCCATTTACAGTGTCTATGGTTTTGTGCGCTATGCCGATGAAATTGTCGATACTTTCCACAATTTCGACAAAAAAGGGCTGCTGGATAGATTCAGACAAGACACCTACAAGGCCATTGCTGATGGTGTAAGCCTCAATCCGGTACTTCACTCTTTTCAGGCCGTGGTCAATAAATATCACATAGAGCAGGAGTTAATCGATTCCTTTCTATATAGCATGGAGCTTGACCTTACCGAGCAGGACTACACAGAAGACGGTTACGAAGAATATATCTATGGATCAGCTGAAGTGGTAGGCCTTATGTGCCTGCGTGTATTTTGCGAAGGTGACAGCGACTTATATGACTCTCTGCTCAGCCCTGCCAAAAAACTGGGTTCCGCTTTTCAGAAGGTAAATTTTATAAGAGACATTAAGAGCGACTATGAAGACCGGGGCAGGGTTTATTTCCCGGGAGTTGACTTCAATGAATTTTCCAAAATGGCCAAGGAGCAGATCGAAGCCGACATCCAGAAAGACTTTGATGAGGCGCTTGACGGGATCATGCGACTGCCTTCCGGTGCAAAAATGGGCGTATACCTGGCTTATCGCTATTACCTGAAGCTTTTCCGAAAAATCAAAAATTGTCCTGCCTCAAGAATTAAGGAAGAGCGAATCCGTATTCCTGATTCACGTAAGATGGGAATTTTACTCTCCACCTACTTTCAGGCAAGATTAAATGTCTTTTAAAAATCCGTAACAGGGCTTTTACTCGTATTTCTTTCAAAATTCTTTATCCAACACAAACATATTAAGCCCTGACAGGTTTTTTAATAGTATGTTCAACCTCCATGTAGAAATAGACCGTAATTCCGGCTTTTGCTTTGGTGTGGTTTACGCCATAGAAATGGCTGAAGATATTCTGGATGAATGCGGCCAACTCTATTGCCTTGGAGACATTGTACACAACGATGAGGAAGTAAAGAGACTAGAGAACCGAGGGCTTCAGATCATCGATCATAATGACCTCCAAACAATCTACAATGCCAGAGTTTTGATCAGAGCCCATGGTGAGCCACCCTCCACCTACGAACTGGCCCTGCAAAACAACCTGGAACTGATAGATGCTTCATGCCCTGTAGTATTGAAGCTTCAAAACAGGATTAAAAACTCCTATGACAAGCAGGAGCAGATCTATATCTATGGTAAACATGGCCATGCCGAAGTAGTAGGATTACTTGGCCAGACCAATAACAATGCGGTGGTTTTCCAGGACCTGGAAGAGCTGGATCTGGACACCATACCCCGCAACATTACCCTCTACAGCCAGACTACAAAGAGCACTGACAAGTTCTATGAGATCAATCAGCTGCTGGAAGAGCGTGGCATTGAGGTCAATACTCATGACACCATTTGCCGACAGGTATCCAACAGAGATAAGGAACTGAGGTTTTTTGCGCGTCAGTTCGACAGAATTATTTTCGTGAGCGGCACCAAATCATCTAACGGAAAGGTACTTCACAATGTATGCAAAGAGCAAAACCCTAACACCTACTTTGTTTCATCGCTGGATGATGTAAAAGCTGAGTGGTTTGCCAAAGGAGAGCGTATCGGGATCTGCGGAGCCACCTCCACTCCCATGTGGCTGATGGAAGACGTAAAACTACACCTCGAAAAACTCTGATCAATTTCCGATCTTTAGCCTATGCATAGCAGGCAACATACAGGAGTGCTCATAGCCCTTGTGATCATAATACTATGGTTTGCCACACTGGCAACGGGTCTCACAACTATGGTCGACTATACTTCCCCCTGGCTTTATCTGCTTATTCTTGTACAAACCCACCTGTATACAGGCCTCTTTATTACAGCACACGATGCTATGCACGGCACCATCTCTACCAATAAAAGACTAAATACTACCCTTGGCCATATTACGGCACTGTTGTTCTCTTACAACTTCTATCATCGGCTCTTCCCTAAACATCATGAGCATCATCGCTTTGTGGCCACGGAAAAGGATCCGGACTACCATAAAGGGAGTTTCTTTCCCTGGTATCTTAGCTTTCTGAAGCAGTATATCTCCTGGCAACAGATAGTGCTTATGGCCATTACCTTTAATCTGCTCAAACTGATCTTCCCGGTAGAAAACCTGATACTGCTTTGGATGCTTCCGGGGGTGCTGGCCACCTTTCAACTGTTTTATTTTGGCACATACCTGCCTCATAAAGGACACCACTCAGACAAAAACAGGCACTTTTCCCGAAGTCAGTCTAAAAATCACCTCTGGGCATTCCTCACCTGTTATTTCTTTGGTTACCACTACGAGCACCATGATTCGCCAGCAACCCCTTGGTGGAGGCTATACAAGAAGAAAGAAGAGCAACAGTTAAAAGGTTACCCTGAATAATACCTGTATAGGAAACAGATATATAATTTTTAACTTCGGCCTTCTAAAAAATTGAATAAGATGAAAATAAGAAATACGGTATTGGCTTGTGTGGTATTGACCATTCTGGCCCTTTCTTACGCATGTGAAGACAACGCAATTACACCCATTGCTAAAATGGAGACACCGCAGGACAGTGTGAGCTATGCCCTGGGTGTGCAAATAGCAGAGGCACTGAAGCAAAGAAACACTTCTGAACTTGATCCTGACGTAGTAGCGGCAGCGGTAAAAGAAGCCCTGGCTGGTGAAGCTCAGCTTGACCTGCAACAATGTCAGGAAATCATCACCGAAGACCAACGCAGAACCAGAGAAAGAGACCTCGTTAAAAATGCGGAAGAAGGGGAAGCTTTCCTCGCTGAAAATGCCTCGAAAGAGGGTGTTGTGACTACTCCCAGTGGTCTTCAGTACAAACACATACAAGAGGGTACCGGCACCGAGCCTACTGCAGATAAAACCGTTACCGTTCACTATACCGGAAAGCTGTTAGATGGTACAGTATTCGATAGTTCTGTAGAACGCGGTGAACCTATTGAATTTCCACTGACCCGTGTAATTCCAGGCTGGACTGAAGGTGTTCAGTTAATCAAGCCAGGAGGTAAAATTGAATTGTACATCCCTTCAAACCTGGCCTATGGAGCACAGGGAGCAGGAGGTGTGATTCCTCCTAATGCCACACTGATTTTTGAAGTAGAGCTGATATCTTACAAATAAGCAGGCTCCTAATCTCTAAAAAGAAAGGCCATCTTCAACTTTAAAGATGGCCTTTCTTTTTATCCCTGCTTTCTATTTAAATTCGGCAATGACTTCAATCTTTCCCTGGATTTGATTGCTGAATTCCTCCATTAACTCTGCCGGTACCCAAAGCTCATTATCTATCGGCCCTCCTACATTCTGTACTTCATACTTGCTCAGATATTGTGTATCAACCTCAAACTTCAGTACATACCCCACTCCGTAAGCCGGAACATTCCAATCCCTGGTAATCTGAGTAGCATACTCCTCGCTCATAACTGGGTAGAAAAGGGTTATCCCGGCAACCTTGGTGGAAATCCCATATGGTCAGAAGCCGCTATCAATTCAAGCTCTTTGTCATTTATCGGTCTGTATAGGGTTGTGGTGATGATCGTTCTATCGATTTAATCTATAAAGTTAGAGAATGATTTATTTAATACTCCAGGTCAACACGGTAAAACGCCCTTAAACAACAAAGAGGGTGGCGAACCCGAAAACAGTGCGAAATACAAGACGGTTGGACCGGGCTCGCGTAGGCCTTGTGCGGCAAAAACCGGACTTGGACTTGGTGTTTTCGGAAGGGCTTTTTCCGTCAGTTTTTGGCCTCAAAAAGTGACACCTTTGAATATGAAATGAGGCTGAATGGAAGTCATTGATTATGAACTAGTGACCCGAACAATCAGGTTAGCTAAATTCCTGCCTGCCAATCTGCGTCTGTCCATTTCAATGTTTGTGCCTTCAAGGATTTTAAAAATAAAAAAGGCCATTCTCTCGAACGGCCCTTTCATATACTTTGAATAGAATCTCAGTGCCTGTCGTCAGTATCTACAGCACCATCAACCAGATTGATAGTACGATTGCCATAAGATGCATTCTCTTTTGAGTGAGTTACCTGAAGAATGGTCATACCCTCCTCATTCAGCTTTTGAAAAAGCTTCATGATCTCCTCGGCCTGATCTGAATGCAGGTTACCCGTAGGCTCATCTGCAAGCAACAGTTTAGGCTGCCCAATTAAGGCCCTTGCCACACCTACCAGCTGCTGCTGGCCACCCGAAAGCTGCTCTGGAAAGAGGTCTTTCTTAGCCACCATCTGGAAACGGTCCAGCATCTCTGCTACCATGCTCTTACGCTCAGAAGATTTCACTCCCTTATAAAGCAGAGGCGTCTCAATGTTTTCATATACCGTAAGCTCATCGATGAGGTGATAGGCCTGAAATACAAATCCGATATGATGCTTATGAAGCTCAGAACGCTTACGCTCTTTCATTCGGTGAATGGGCTCATCAAAAAAGTAGAATTCTCCCTGAGATGGCTCATCGAGCATCCCGATTATATTCATAAGTGTCGACTTACCGGCACCCGATGGGCCCATAATCGTCACAAATTCTCCTTGTTCAATATCCAGATCAATCCCTTTCAGGATGAAGGTTCTCTGGTACTTAGAATCGATGTATTTATCGATGTCGCGTAGTTTAATCATAAAAGTTGATTTAATGTTTTGACCTGCTAGCAGTTACCAATTAATATGCCAACAGCTAATTTATTCATACTAAGCAGTTAAGCAAAATTTACCTGTCCATTAATGTACACTTTCGTTCACCATCGTTCGATTATGAGACGTATTTTCACTCAAAGCGCAAGGCTTTTACCGGATTGGACCGCGCTGCGTTTATAGCTTTATAACCCACAGTAATCAAAGCGATCAATATGGCTACAATTCCCGCCAGTATAAAAGTGAGCCAGCCTATACTCACTTTAAAAGCAAAGTCTTGGAGCCACCAGTCGGTAAGGTAGTAAGATACCGGGGCTGCCACCGCAAAGGCAATCAGAATCAGTAGTACAAAGTCTTTTGAAAGCAAGAGCAATACCTGCGATACGGAAGCTCCTAATACCTTGCGAACACCAATCTCTTTAATCCGCTGTTCGGTAGCGAAGGAAGCCAACCCGAAAAGCCCAAGGCAGGCAATTAATATCGCAAGCACAGCAAAGAAAATCACCACCTGACTCAGCTGTTCCTCTGATGAATAAAGCTTGTTCAGGTCATCGTTCAGGTAAGAGTATTCAAAAGGCTGCTGCGGTGCAAATTGATTCCAGACAGCACTGATCTGATCAACAGCCGCAGTCTGATTTCCCGGCCTTAGCTTAACATACAAATAAGTGTAGGCTCCGAAAATGGGTCCATAAAAAGTGGCCTCCGTTTTTCGCTGCAATGGTTCAAAATTGACATCGACCACCAGGCCTATTACCTTTTTGTCCACCCAATTGCCACCGAGGTTTATTTGAATAATCCTGCCAAGTGGATCTTCCAGCACATTGAGCTCACGGGCGGCCTGTTCGTTGAGCAGAATGCTCTGTGTTGAATCAACTGGGATGCTTCGGTCAAAGTCCCGACCCTGAAGTATATTGATGCCAAAGGTGCTCATATAGTCAAAGTCGATATTAATGGCTGCCAGATTAAGATTGGCCTCATCATCTATCACGGTTTCTGACTTAATAAAGATTATCGGTCTCAGTCCTCCCGGCTTACTGAAGGAAGCCGTTACTGCTTCAACTTGTGTATTTTTTAAAAGCTCATTTTTAAAGGCATTCAGTTGGGGAGTTACGGCATTTTGTGTGTTGGCTATCACCAGCATATTTTCTTTCTGAAAGCCCAGCGACTTATTCTTCATAAAGCTAAGCTGATCATACACCGCATAGGTGCCGATCATAAGCATAATGGAAATGGCAAATTGAAAAACCACCAGGCCCTTCCTCAATGCTCCTGAGCTGTTCATACCGGGACTGAGCTTGCCCTTCAATACAACCACAGGCTTAAAAGAGGACAGAAATAGTGCAGGATAACTACCGGCCCCGAGACCAATAACCAGCAAAACGGCTGCAAATACTGCAAGCAACATCGAATCGAAAAGCATAGATAGTTCCAGCGCCTTACCGGTAAAATCTGCCATCAGCCCCAGACTCGCCACTACGATGGCAAATGAGATCACGGCTGAAACCATAACCAGCACGAGTGATTCACCTATAAACTGGCTCACCAGCTGCTTTTTATAAGCTCCCAACACCTTACGCATCCCAACCTCCTTGGCACGTTTGGCCGATCGGGCGGTAGCCAGGTTCATATAGTTGATGGCCGCTATTAAAAGGATAAAAATCGCGATGGCCGAAAAGACATATACTATATCGATATTGCCGTTGGGTACAATCTCATTCCTCAGGTTAGAGTGCAGATGGATATCCGTCAAGGCAATCATACTCGGGTTAACACTGATCCGGTTCTCAGCTTCTACATACTTGTCCCGCAACTCGATCAGCTTCACTTCTACTTGCGAGAGTGATTCCCGGTCATTGAGCTTTACGTAGGTATAGCTTCCACCAGCATTCCAGCTGTCCAGCGTGGCCCCGTTATTTCTGAGGGTTTCATTTGACAATAACACCTCACACTGTATGTGGGAATTGGCCGGCAAATCTTTCATGATACCAGTAACCTGAAAACGCTGATCCTGATTTCCCTTTAATACCAATACCTCTCCTACCGCATCGGCCTTGCCAAAATACCGAACAGCCGCTTTTTCGCTCAGCACCGCCATCAGAGGGCTCTTAAGAACGTCCCGCTCATTACCAAGCCGGAGTTCAAAATCGAAAAATTCGAAAAACGATGAGTCGGCATAAAATAGGTTTGTTTCTCTGAAAAGCTCTGTCTCTACCTCGAACACAGCTTGTTGGCCTCCACCTCCCAAACGCGTGAATGCGATGACCTCCGGTACTTCATTGTACAATGAAGGTCCTACACCAGCCGGACCATTGGGGTATTTGTAAATACCACTGCTCAGATGAAGCGCATTGTCTACTCTGTAAATCAGCTCTGCATCTCTATGAAATTTATCGAAGCTCAGCTCATACCTGACAACCAGGAAAATAAGTAGGAAACAGGTGATGCCTATACTCAGACCAAAGATGTTGATGGCTGCATAGCCCGGGTTCCTGAAGATGCCCCTGATGGCTATTTTTAGATAACTTTTTAGCATTGTACCTGATTTAACACATTCTTAAAACACAAGCGGTAGAATAATCTTACCTTCTTGGATTACTGTATTAAGTTAGCCGAAAAGTATACCACCTCTATGCCGCTCAAAAAAGATTTGATGATCGATCGGGACCTTAGTTGGCTCTCATTCAACCGAAGAATACTGCAGGAAGCAGGAGATTCGACTGTGCCACTCTATGAACGCATCAAATTCCTGGCCATCTATTCTTCAAATCTCGATGAGTTTTTCAGAGTTAGAGTCGCAGCTATCAGAAGCCTGGCAGGTCTTGGAAAAAAACGGATTCAAAAAGAGCTGGAGTTTGACCCAAAACTACTTTTAAAAGACATTCTTAGCGAGGTAAATGATCAGCTCGATCTGCTGGGCCGTACTTTCCGAAATGACATTCTCACTGACCTGAAGGAGCAGGGAATTCGGCTCTACCATCGAGATCATGTTTTAAAATCTCACAAAAGAGAGGTGACCGCCTATTTCAAAAGTCACGTTTTGGCCGGCATTCAACCGGTGTTCTTTGAAGACAGCCCTCACCTCTTCCTGGAAAACAATAACCTTTACCTGATACTGGAACTTCAGAATCCCGAAATACCCGATAAACTGGAGTATGCTCAGCTGCGAATACCGGAAGGTTTGCCCCGGTTCAGACAACTCTCAAGGCTGAGGGGTAAAGATTACATCATTTTCATTGATGATATTATTCGTGAGAACCTGTCTTTCGTATTCCCTGACCACCTAGTTCTGAACTGTTACAGCATCAAACTCAACAGGGATCAGGATGTAGCCCTGGAAAAAAAGATTTCAGAGCACATTGTAGACAGGGTCAAAAAGCAGCTTGAGAAAAGGAAGGTAGGCGTACCCACTCGCTTTCTCTACGATCAGCAGATGCCTGATCATATGCTCACATTGCTCAGTGATAAACTGGGACTCAAGGCAAAAGAATTGGTGGCTGGTGGCCGCTATCATAATATGAATGACCTGATGAAGTTACCCAACCCAAAAGCGCCATTGCTTGAGACTCCGGGGCTTCAACCTGTGGCACTCAGGGTACTGGATCAGCATCAATCCCTCTTTGATGCAATGGACGAGCAAGACCGAATGCTCCATTTTCCTTATCAGTCTTACGACTATATCCTAAGGCTTTTCAGCGAAGCGGCTATTGACCCCAAGGTCATCTCTATTCGGGCTACACTGTACCGTATTGCTGCTAACTCTGTAGTAGGTCAGGCATTGATCAGCGCGGCAAAAAACGGTAAAAAGGTGGAGGTTTTCGTGGAACTCAAAGCTCGTTTTGATGAGGCCAACAATATCCGCTGGGCAAAAAAAATGGAAGAGGCGGGGGTAAAAGTTACTTACAGCCTGAAAGACCTGAAAGTACATGCAAAAGTAGCCCTGATACAACGCGTAACAGAAAGGAAAACCAAGTCTTATGCCTTCTTCGGCACAGGCAACTTTAATGAAAGTACGGCTGGCATATATGCAGATCATGGGCTGCTCACTGCTCACAAAGGCATGTGTAAAGAGCTCAATCAAGTGTTTGAATACCTTCAGCATGGTCAGAGCATTTCAAAAAACCTGAAACATTTACTGGTAGCAAGGTTCAATATGCAGAAACGTTTTCTACGCATGATTGACAGGGAAATTGAACATGTGAAGAACGGGAAAGAAGGTCAGATCATTATCAAGCTCAATAACCTCGAGGAAGAGACCATGATTGTAAAGCTCTATGAGGCCAGTCAGGCAGGTGTTAAAATAGATCTGATCATCAGGGGAATCTGTCGCCTCAAACCTCAGACTCCAGGGTTAAGCGAAAACATCAGAGCCATAAGAATTGTCGATGGTTACCTGGAGCATGCCCGTATTTTTAAGTTCGCCAATAACGGAGATCCGGAGCTTTACTTGTCCTCAGCCGATTGGATGGGAAGAAACCTTCACAGAAGAATAGAGGTTGGTTTTCCCATTTATGATGACGTAGCCCTGGAGGAGTTAAATGAAATGCTGAATCTTCAACTGGCTGACAACACCAAAGCCAGATTGCTGGATGAAAATCTGCAGCATATACCCATGGATACAAAACGAAAAAAGGTCAGAAGTCAGAATGACTTCCATCAATACCTCAAGCAAAAAGAAGCGGCTAGAAAGGGCTGGTAACCCCTGGTTCAGACAGCTCAGCCGGGAAAAACAACATGGCAATCACAAAGGCGATGATGGATACAACAAACCCAATCATAAAGGTGGTATAGGCCGCCCTCAACAGACGGTATTTTTTACCAAGCACTTTACCCAGAAAGTAGATATCACGGATCAAACTGCTATAGAGATAGTCACCATCTTTCATCATTTCTTTCATCGCCCACTCGTAGCGCTTAAGGTCCATGCCATGGAAATTTCCGAAGAACAGGAGGTTGACCTTTTTATCAGTAACTTCTTCATCTTCAAATACACCAGAAGACACATTTGGTCTTGTAGCCAGGATCGAAAACACGATGGTAACCAGGCAAACCAGGATAAGAAGCAGGGTCGGTATAACAAGGTTTGGATACTCATCCAGCTTTCTGATCAATACAGTCACCACCACTGAGATCAGAATGGTATTCACGGAGATCATGATGTTGGCCTTATTGTCAGCCATAGAGCTCAGGTCCAGGTGATTTTTGGAGGTGGTCCGGAACATCGTCTCAATACCTCGGTCAGGCTTTAAAGCCACCTTCGATTCCAGCTTGGCAACCTTTTGCTCAAGCTGTGCTACATATTGAGCTTCTTTCTTCTCCTCCTTCTTCTTTTTCTTCTGAGCCTTTTTAATGGTCTTCAGGTTTTCTTCTTTCACAGGTTGCAATTTAGCCTTTCCATAATCAGTAAAGTAGGTGTGATCCTTGAAGAACTTATAGTTCATCTCATTCCAGCTTTCCTGATCAATCTCCTGGCCCTTCATATGCTCGATTTCCTTGTGCATCCGCTCCGACATATCGGTATAGTCAGTACAAGCCAGGTGATGCAGATCAGCATCGCAAATCACCTGTTCCAATAAGTTCGTTGGAGATTGAGGCATTTGGGTAGCCATAATGCAACCCTCAACCTTCTTAATATCCTCTTCAGAAAAATCTATTGAAGAAAGAAATTCTCTGGCCAGTCTGGCACTTCCTTCTTCATGTTTGGCACAGCCATTTTTATATCCTGTATCGTGAAACCAGGCAGCTACAGTAACCAACCTGAGGTCATCTTCTGAAAGACCGCTTTCCGAGCCAATCAGCTTGGAAGCCTCTACCACACGGCTTGTATGATAGAAATCATGATAGACGAATTTCCCCGGAATCTCCTTCTTGAGAATTTCGGTGGCAAATTCCTCTACCTTCTTAACTACATCTAGCGTATCTTCCATTATACCCAAAATAGACACTAATATAAACGGCTCACTTTAAATAACATAACCGCAACCTCTGACCTCAACAACCATCATAGTACCCAAACGGTTCAGAAATCCTATCCAGAACGAGAATCCACAAGACACATTATACTTTTCCAGCTTTATTATCAGGCCAATCAATACACACTGGTCGGCCCCGGTACAATTGCCTTTCTGCCAACACTCAATTAGCTCCTGATCAAAACCTCTTGTATATTATGTATTAAATTCGAAAGTGTCGGATTAAGGTAAAACAGTCAAACTGTGACTAATTTTGCCAAGGACTTGAATCATATAAGTCCTAGTTTTGTTAGCAGAAAATATGACGAGGTATTTTTTTGTGATATCGGCCCTTTGGGCGCTACTACCCATTACGATGAGAAGTCAGGAGAAGGAAAGCATTCCCTATGACCTGAAAAAACCGGTCGAGGTACATCAGCTACCCGAAGTACTTGAGGAGGTCTCTGGCCTCACCTACTTTGACAGAAACACATTGGCTGCCATCAATGATGAACACGGCCGGGTATACCTCTATGACCTTGTAGCCAAACGCATTAAAAAAGGTGAGAACATTAAATTCTCTGGTCGTGGTGATTTTGAAGGAATAGAACTGGTAGGTGATTATGTCTACGCCATCAAGAGCAACGGTGATTTATATCGTTTCAGCACCAAAATGTATGAAGTGGTAGAAAAGATCAAGAGTCCATTTAAATCAGAAAACGACATTGAGGGTCTTGGCTATAACCATGTAACACATCAGCTTCTGATTGCCCTGAAGGGTAAAGGCGATACAGAGGATGTAGAAGTAAAAGGCAAAGCAGTTTACGCTTTTGACCTGGCTACACAGAAGCACGTCAAACTACCCGTCTATATTCTTAAAGACAAAGACCTTAAACGTGTTCTTGGCAGCAAAGACACCAAGGTGAGACCATCAGGAATAGCCGTGCACCCCATAACGCATGAGGTGTACATGCTGGCCTCCACGGGTCATGCTCTCATCGTATTTCACCAGGACGGCAGACCAAAGAATTTCACTACGCTTAAAAGAAGCCTTTTCCCCCAGCCAGAAGGTATCACCTTTTCACCAGAAGGAGACCTTTTCATCTCCAATGAACAAGAGGGAGAGGGTGGCACCATTCTTCATTTTAAAATGAAGAGAGGCGGCTAGCTTTACTAAACTTATATTATTTAATACCTAGCCCTAGGGCGCTAATACCACTACTATGAAGAAGTTTTTGACACTTATCTCACTATCGGTTTTAGTTCTTTTTTCCTCCTTTACCTTTCAACAGGGAAATGACCCGATATACTCGGTATTTCTCATTGGTGATGCAGGAGAGCCCCATGAAAACCCTGTATTAGACATGCTCAAGGCTGAATTGGCCAAGGTAGGCGACAAAGGAGCAGTTGTTTATCTGGGAGATAATATATACCCCAAAGGCATGCCTCCGGTAGGTCATGAATTAAGAGCTGAGGCAGAAATAGCTCTGGACGGTCAGATCAACGCAGTAAAAGATTTTGCCGGCCAGAAGGTCTTTATTCCCGGCAATCACGACTGGGCTCAGGGCAGGGATTACGGATGGGAATGGCTTGGCAACCAGGAACAATACGTAGAAGCCGCCCTGGATAGTCAGAACGTATTCCTTCCCTCAGGTGGTTGCCCAGGACCAGTAGAGGTAGAATTGACTGATAAAATTACACTGATAGCTGTTGACACGCAGTGGTTCCTGCACAAGGGCCCAAAGCCTTCAGAAGGCTGTTCGGTGACCAGTCTCACCGATGTAGCAGCATTGCTTCAGGATGCACTGCTTAGAAATGTCCACAAAAAAGTAATTGTCGTATCTCATCACCCAATGTACACCTATGGTATTCATGGTGGCGTTTTTGGCATCAAAGATCATTTGTTTCCTCTCACAGCATCTAAAAAGACGAAAAATCTCTACTTGCCCCTTCCTGGTCTGGGCTCTATTTACCCAGTCTACAGACAGGCATTTGGCAATATCCAGGATAACACCCACCCGGTTTACAAACGATTCAGAGATGGAATGGTAGCCCTGATGTCACAACATCCGGACCTGATTCATGCAGCAGGACATGAGCATGCCCTGGAGCATATAGAGAAGGAAGGAATGCACTTTGTGGTAAGCGGGTCAGGCTCTAAAAACAATGCTCGGGTAAAACAAAAAGGAGATGCTCAGTTTGCCTCTAATATTACGGGATATGCCCGCCTCGATTACTTTGCAGATGGAACTACCAGGCTGAGCTTCCACACCCCGGAAAACAATGCCTCCAAAGAGGTATATTCAAAAATAGTATCAAGCAGGCCATATGCTCCTAAGCCAGAGGACCTGATGGCACGTTACAGCAGAATCTCCTTTGCCGGACAAGATACCACCTTCGCTGCCAGCAAAAAGTATATCGGTCGCTCCAAATTCCACAAATCTCTCTTTGGTGAAAACTACCGAAAGGAATGGGCTACAGAGCTAAAGTTCCCCATTTTCGACATTGCTACCGTAAAAGGAGGGCTGAAAATATTGAAGAAAGGCGGAGGCCATCAAACTACCTCGCTCAGACTAGTGGCGGAAGATGGCAAACAGTATGTGTTACGGTCGATGGACAAAAACCCTGCACTCACGCTTCCCCCCGAGCTCAGACGAACCTTTATCAAGAGTATCGTGCAAGATGGTATCTCAGCCTCGCATCCCTATGCTCCCTTTGTAATACCTACATTGGCTGATGCAGCCGGAATTCTTCATGCCAACCCAAAAGTATACTTCATTCCTGATGACCCACGCTTCGGCATTTACCGCAAGGAGCTGGCAAATTCGCTGGCGATTTTCGAAGAGCGCGCTAATAAGAAGCACATCAAAGAAGAGTTTTTCGGGGCTGGAAAGGATGTGATGGGCAGTATTGACCTATATGCTACTCTTAAAAAGGACAACGATAACAGAGTCGATCAGGATTTTGTAGTTCGCAACCGCCTCTTTGATATGTGGTTGGGAGACTGGGATCGACATGATGACCAATGGCGCTGGGTTGAATACAAGGGTAAAGATGATGAGCGAATGTTCCGCCCTATACCCCGCGATCGTGATGTGGCATTCTTCTCTGGCGAAGGGAGTTTTAAAAAGCTGGCAGGCTCCAAATGGGCACAGCCTTCTTTTAAGGGGTTTAATGACGAAATCAGCTATACCCCGGCTTACGGGTTCTATAGAATCAAATGGTTCGACCGGTACTTTATGACCCAACCTTCTCTGGAGGATTGGCTCAAACAAGCCAATGAGATAAAAGCAGCTTTGACTGATGAAGTGATAGAAACGGCTATGGCAACCTGGCCAAAAGAAATTTATGATCTGAGAGGTGAAGAGATTACCAGAAAACTCAAGAATCGAAGAGACAAGCTCGAAATCTACGCAGAAGACTATTACAGGTTTATTTCTAAAGAAGTCACGGTGCTCGGCAGTGACAAAAGAGAGCTTTTTGTGGTTGACCGTGAAGACGATGAGCACACAAAAGTCACCGTGTATAAAATCTCTAAGAAAGGTAACCGGAACAAAGTACTCTATGAACGCACCTTCAATACCTCTGTCACCAATGAGGTGAGGCTTTTCGGCTTTGGAGGAGAAGATGAATTTGAGATCAATGGAGATGTAAAAAAAGGCATTCTCATCAGGGTAATTGCCGGTGAGGGTAATGACAAGATAGAAGACAACAGTGTGGTGCGTTCAGGGGCTAAGAAAACCTATGTTTATGATAACCTGACAGGCACACAGCTCAAAGAAGGGGTTGAAACAAAAAACCTGACTACGGATAAAGACCCTGACATCAATCGCTATAATATGGAGGAGTTTGATTTTGATGTGAGAATGCCATTGCTCTCTTTCAATTTCAACCCGGACGATGGCCTCTTCCTCGGTGGTGGTATGATGATCAAAAAAGATGGCTTCAGAAAAGAACCTTTTGCCTCACAGCAAAGTTTTTCAGGCAGTTATGCACTCGCTACTTCCTCTTATAATCTCGGTTATAAAGGACAGTTTACTGATGCTGTTGGTAAAGCCGACTTCATTCTGGAAGCCGACATCAAGGCTCCCAACTTTGTAAACAATTTCTTTGGCCTTGGCAATGAGACAGAATACAATGATGACCTGGAGCTTACTTTCTATAGAACCCGCTTCGAGGAATACTCCATCAGGCCCTCTCTCAACTTCAATGTAGGCACCAAAGCCCGCCTGAATCTCGGTACTTCTTTCAAAGCCATAGAGGTGCAGCGCAGCAATGATCGCTTTATAGCCACTAATTTCCCTGCAGATGGGATGACAGGCACAAACCTCTTTGAAAATAAGAGCTATCTGGGTGGTAACATTGGCTTCCACTTCGACACGCGCGACAACCCTGTCGTAGCCAAAAGGGGGATCACTTTCAACACTTCTCTTGATTATGAGGGAGGACTTAATGACAACTCTAAAAACAGTGCGCAATGGAATACAGACCTGACCCTGCGCTGGTCTTTAGGAGCCTTTGCCAGAACCTCTATCGCTACCCGTGTGGGCTACCAAAAAAGTATTGGTGACTTCGAGTTTTTCCAGGCAAGCCGTCTTGATGGATTCAATACACTGAGAGGCTATAGAAGATTCAGGTTTTCAGGAGAAAGCAGCTTCTATCACCAACTCGACCTTCGAATCGACCTTTTTGAGTGGCGCAATTATATACTGCCTTCAAAAGTAGGACTTGTACTCTTCAATGATATTGGTAAGGTCTATGTAGATGGTCAGGACTCAGAAACACTCCATCATGGTTATGGCGGTGGTTTTTACCTGACACCTCTTGGAAGGTTTGCCATCAATATACTAATGGCTAAATCAGAAGAAGGTTTCCTGCCACTCGTTAAATTTGGCTTCTATTTCTGATTGTAAGGAGCAAAAACTCAAGACAAAGGACAACGCTCCTGAAACTGAAAGGGTGTCAGTTTTTTATGGCATTGAACAAGAGAATGGAGAGACCTATCTGTTAGGCAGGTGGATTCTGAAAGTTGAGCCCTTCTTCAATTCACTCTCAAAGGTTATAGTCCCATCATGCATCTCCACAAACTGACGAACGATCACAAGCCCCAAACCTGTCCCCTCAATATCCCCTACATTACTGGCTCGTGAAAAAGACTCAAAGAGTCCTTCCTTGTCTTTATCAGGAATCCCAATCCCAAAATCCTTCACCTCAATATCTATAGAATCTTCCGCATAGGTAATGGTCATTTCCGGATCGGGACAGCCCTCAGAGTATTTTAGTGCATTGAGCACAATGTTAGACATAGCATGACTGATCAGCTGGCTATCAAGGTTCACCTGTCGCTCATCACCCACAGTATTCACTGCAACTCCTCTGTTTTTAAAACCTACGCTGGTTTCCAGGATCACCTGCTTGGCAATTGCCGTCAGTGAGGTAAGTTCTTTATTCACCCTGGCACGCCCTACATCCAGTCGGCCCAGTGTAAACACATCTTTGAGCAATGAATTAAGCCTTTCAAGCTCTACCCTGATACGACTCACATGCTTGGTAAGCTTGCCGTTGGTCGGATCAATCTGATTTTCCAGATACATCTGAATCAGTTCATTACTCGACTGTATGGTTGTGAGCGGGGTTCTGAACTCATGTGAGGCCATGGAAATGAAACTCGACTTGAGCTTGTTCAGGTAACGTTCCTTCTCTATCACCTTCATGATTTCCGTGATATCCCTGGTAGATGAAAGTACATACTGTACCTCACCCTTATCGTCTAATACAGAAGTAAGTGAGACGCCCACTGGCACATAGTCTCCATCCCGCTTTCTTATGCGATATGAAGTCTGCACATCCTGACTTTTATTGGCAATAGTATCCGCAAATACTTGCTTTACCCTTTTAATATCTTCCTTGTTGATGAGCGCCATAGGGTCAGTGCCAAGGCTTTCTTCTACGGTATAACCCACCAAGCGGTAGCATGATGGTGAGATAAAACTGAACTTTCCGTCAAGGTCATGCAGGGCTATTACATCCGTAGAGTTTTCCGAAACCAACTTGTACTGCTCCTCTTTCTCCTTCAACATCTGCTCAGCCCTGATTTTATCAGTCATATCCACCTTGGTAGACCTAAAGTATATAGGCTCACCCTCTTCACTATTAATGATCCCTCCCTTAGCTTCCAGCCAGCGATAGTCTCCATTTTTATGTCTGAAACGAAAGAGTGCCTCACTCATCTTCGTGTTCTGTGAGAGGGTATTCTGCATAGCCTCTACAACACCCGGCAAGTCATCCGGATGAATGAAATCGGTAGTACTGCGCCCAAGCATTTCTTCCACCTCATAGCCCAACGTATCTTTAATGGAGGGGGAAATAAAAAGGTATTTACCCTCCAAATCCATCAGAGAGACGATATCATGAGAGTTCTGAGAGATGAGCTTATAGCGCTCCTCGCTCTCTCTGAGCTTATCCTCTGCCTGTACCCTGGCTGTAATATTTCTTGTCGAAGTCTGGAAATACATGATCTGCCCTTCCTGGTCCAGAATGGCACCACCATGCGTTTCAAGCCAAACAAGCTCGCCATTAGACTGTTTTGCCTTAAAGGAAATAACGATCTTCTTTTTAGGGTTTAATATCACCTCAGAGATACAAGCCTTAACAGACTCATAATACTCCTCGTCAATGATATCTCTTAAGCGGAGTTTCTCCAATTCGTCAGGCTTATAACCAATGACATCAAAAGAGGAAGCACTTACGAAAACGAAGTCTCTTTCTGGTGAATGTAGACAAATACAGTCACTGGAGTTTTGTGAGATAATCCTGTACTTCGCCTCACTCTCCTGCAATTTAGACCTCGCTTGTTTAAGTGAGGTGATATTTGACAGGGACCCTACAACCCTGGCAGGATCACCTTTTTTATCATATAAGATTCGGGCCTTAATAAATACCCAAATAACCTTGCCTCCCTCACCAATAAAGCGACACTCTGTCTCCAAATCTTCTTCATGACGTTTGAAACGGCCTTGAATGGTAGAAATAAATGACTTTCTATCTTCTTCATGTAAATAGCGAGACAACAGATTGTCATCCAGTGGGTTTGTTTCCTGGGCAAGGCCCAGACCAGCCCAAAACTGAGGTGAGAGATAAGAGGTACCGTTCTTAAAATCGTATTCCCAGATAACATCATTGGTGCCTTCAACAGCCAGTTGATAACGCTCATTGCTATCCTTCAGGTCTTTCTCAAGAGATTTTCTGAAAGTAATATCCTGTAGTATGGTGATATAGCAAGCCTCATTCTGAAAATCGAGAGGCATAGTGGAGGCACTCACCCAAAAAGACTCGTCTTTTTTATTCTTTAATACCAGCTCGTGATTCTGTACACGCCCCTCTTTGGCCAACAAAGACAGGTATGTCTTACGCGTATCAAAATTCTGGTAAAATTGTACCACCTTTTTCCCCAGAAACTCTCCCGGGTTCATTCCATAAACATCAAAGAAAACCTCATTGGCAAAAATGGCCTTCCCATCCTTTCGCGTAGAAATAAAAACAGGATCAGGTAACGAATCTACAATGCTTTTAAGACGCTGCTGGCTCAGTTCAAGGTTGAGCCTTGACTTGCGGATATCATCGATATCAATCGTAATACCATCAATTCTCAGTGGTTTCTCATCCTCGTAGAGCACCTTAACCCTATCTCGTACATAACGATAATTTCCCGGGCCGCGCTCAACTCTATAAGCATAACTACCATAGCCATTATTGAGCACATTTACATACTCATCCAGAATACGCTCACGATCTTCCTCATGAATCTGCTGTTGCCACTCATCTATGGTAGTAGGAGCTTTTTGATAGGAGCCGTACGGAACACGGCTTATCGGGTCGTTTAAGTACCTGAATTGATAGGGCTCTACCGTAAGGTCAATAGACCAGACAACTTCGGACAGATTATTAACTACAGAGGAAAAATCGATCATTTTTTCATTAGCACTGAAAATTTTGCCGGTAGCATGCCCAAAAACGTTTTCCATCACAGAAATAGCCTCTATTCATTAATTTGAGTATTTTTAAGATAGTATATTCGCATGTTCCGTCAAAAGACAAGTGCAACAATTCACCTAAATTAAGGAAAATGTCGTCTATTACGAATGACTATGTAAACACCTCAAAAATCCTCATTGTCGAGGACGAACCCTTTATTGCAGAAAACCTGCAAGAGATGCTGAGCATCTTCGGGTATGATGAAACTGAAATTGCCAATTCTGCTAATCAGGCCATCAAATCAATAAAAACCTCAAGACCCGATCTGGTATTACTTGATGTTAAAATCAAGGGTGACCAGGACGGCATTGAACTGGGAGGCATTATACAAGAGCAGTACAAATTGCCTTTTGTATATATCACTTCCTATTCCGACAAAGAAACGGTTAATCGCGCTAAGCACACTCAACCACTCGGTTTTATTGTTAAACCATTTACCAAAGACGATGTATATGCGGCCATTGAAGTAGCACTCTTCAATAAAAATCGCATTGCCGTCTCTAATGGTAGTCCTCAGGCTGTACTAAACCCTACTACGTACAACAATGATTCTATCTATGTGAAGAAGAAAGGGCTTCTGGAAAAGGTAAAGTATGATGAGCTGTTGTGGATAGAAGCAGATGGAAATCATATTACCATGAATGTTTCTGATGGGCGTACTTACACAGTGAGAAAGTCGCTGAAAGAGATTACTGATAAGCTGCCTAAAGATCGTTTTCTCCGGGTACACAAATCATTTGTAGTGCAGGTAGATGTGGTCACCGCCATTGATACCAGTCACGTACATCTGGGAGAAAAGAAAATTCCGATTGGAAGATCATATTACAACGCCTTTACGGCAACATTGAATACCATTAGCGCGAGCTAGAAGAAAATTAATAAGGGAGTCAATAAGCATTCGATCTGTCAAAGTGAGAGTGCTTATTTTTTGCCCGAACGGTATTTAATTTCTCCGATAAGACAGCAGTGTCGCTGGCTCAGCAGAATCTACCTCGCTAAGAGTATAGTAAGTTTGTCCGTCAGCACTAAGAGCTACAGATTCCCCCTGGGGTTCAGCCTGATAATTCAGCCTCTGTGGGGTCTCCAACATAGTCTGGTAAATAGAGTTGCCCGAAACCTGCCAGTAGTATACCCTGAAATAATCTTTGATGAGTATTTCGTCACCTGCGGCTGAAATATCTCCACCTACGATATTGCTGAACGGAATCAATCCCTGAAACTCAGCCGTATCGGTACCGACCAACTCTTGCGGATAAGGAAGACGGTATACCCCTACCTGAGCTTCTCTTTTGGAAATAACATAGATATCCTTGGTAGCCGGGTCAACCATAAGGGTCTCGGCATCTCGTGAAATTTCATCGCTGTATACAAAATCTATCGTCTCAACACCGGTCAGCGTGATCATCTCCGGCAAATCAATGACATTCAGATCTGGTTCGGGTACTCTGTGAATGGCATAACTGGTACGCACAGCCACATTATCTCCAATATCACCCACCATCAAATAGGTAAGGGCATCATCTGGTCCGGGACCAATCGTCATGTCTTCCCAGTCGATATTTCTTACCCCTTCAAGCTCATAACGACCTGAATCGGCACCAGCCGTAGTCAAAAGATAAAGCTCCGGGTCTCCCCCGCTGTCGTTGTGAGTCCAGAGATAGAGCGGATTTGAACGGCTGGCAGCAAGGCCCGAGGCCTCGTCAATATTGGTGGCCTCCAATACCGCAGGGCTTTGCGATGCTGAGAACACATTGCTTACCGGTAGCTCACTCACCGTAGGGTCTGTTTCTGCCGGTGCATCCTTGCATGAAGGAGCCGTTGCCATAAAAACAACGCTCAATACTAATACGCCTTTAAAAACTTTTGATGTCATTCTAAAAAGGGATCGGAAGTTTTGTACTGTATACATAACAGCTTTTTGAGCCCGATATTATTCAAGCACTCTGCCTACTTGCCTGCACGCACTTTAGCCACTTGCGACTCCTTTACTATTTTCCCCTTGTTGTCCCAGGAGTTTCTTACATAGTTGAGCACATCAGCAATATCTTTATCATCAAGACCGGAAGCCTGCATAACGCCATTGTATTTAGTCCCATTTACCTCTATCTCGCCAGTCAGTCCTTCTATAACCGCCTTTATAGAACGGTCCAGGTCGGCCATCAGAAAATCAGATTTAGCGAGGGGTGGAAATACGCCAGGAAGCCCCTGACCTTCGCCCATATGACATACCGTACAGGTACCATCATAAATACCTTTTCCTCTTTCCATGCTCTCTTTCAGGGCAGCACTTTGGTCTTTGAATGCAAAGGAAGAAATAGCTAGCGCCAGGGCGATAAATAAAATGTAAATGCGTTTCATGATTATGTTTTTAAGGAGTTGACCTTAAGTCTGTCTAAAATTAAAAAATATATCCTCACCATTCGCTGCAAAAATGTTACCAATGGTGCCATTTAAGTAATCAGATTTCGATTTCTACCTGATTTCTGGTTAAATCTTCAAAAACCTCTCGTTTACGAATCAAGTGTGCCTTACCCTGGTAGATGAGTACTTCAGCGGGCCTCAGACGCGAATTATAATTTGAAGACATACTGAAGGCATAGGCTCCGGCATTTTTAAAGGCCAGAATATCACCCTCCTTTACCTCATTGAGCTTACGGTCTACACCAAAGGTATCTGTCTCACAGATATAGCCTACAATCGTGTAAATCCTTTTCGTCCCGCCTGCGTTCGACAGATTGAAAATCTCATGATAAGCATCATACATCATGGGGCGAATCAAATGATTCAATCCGGAATTGATACCGGCAAACACCGTGGCCGGTGTGGTTTTAACCACGTTGGTAGTAGTAAGAAATGTACCCGACTCACTGACCAAAAATTTACCAGGCTCAAACCACATTTCCAGTTCTTTGCCATATCTCTTGCAAAAAGCTTTAAAAGCTGAGCTTAGCTTTTCTCCAAGCTCGTTAATATCAGTGACAATATCGGCCTCCTTATAGCCTACTTTAAAGCCACTGCCAAAGTCGATAAAGGCCAGGTTTTTGAAGTTTTTGGCGGCATCAAAAAGGATATCCGATGCTCTTAAAAACACATCCGCTTCCAGGATATCGGAGCCGGTATGCATATGAAGCCCGGTAACGTTGATGCCGTAGGTCTCAACCACCCTCACAATATGGGGAATCTGGTAAACAGATATACCAAACTTGGACCCTACATGCCCTGTAGATATCTTATGATTTCCCCCTGCCATGATATGCGGATTCAGCCGAATGCAGACAGGCACAGTGCCATGATACACATTGCCAAACTGTTCCAGGATAGAAATATTATCCAGATTGATGGTTACCCCCAGTTCTACCGCTTCTCTGATTTCGTCTAAAGACACTCCATTGGGTGTATAAAGTATCTGATGGGGAGTAAAACCCGCCATCAGACCAAGATGCACCTCCTGAATAGAGACACAATCTAAATCAGATCCATAGCTTCTCAAAAGCTTCAGGATTGATAGATTTGTCAGGGATTTAGAAGCAAACTTCACCTTCATCTTCACACCCTTGAAGGCATTACAAAGTGAATCAAACTTCTCTTTGATCTTTTCAGCATCGTACACATAAACCGGTGTACCGAATTCTGCGGCCAGATCGATCAGATCTACCCCTTGAATGCTGTAGCGATTGTCTACTAAATCCATGTTCAAATAATTGAGCGCCAAATATAGGCCCTAGCCAAACAAAAGAGGAAGGACTTTTAAGAATCCTTCCTCCATCTGACAAATATATCTAAACTTAGTCTTCTACTCTATGATTATTCTTTTTGTGAGGGCACTGTTGTTTTGAATCACCTGAAGAATATAGATACCGCTTTCATTTCCTGAAATGTCGACTTTAAAGTCATATTTACCGGCAGCGTTCTGATCTCTCTTATCGTATACCACAGCCCCATCAGGGTCGATGATTTTGATTTGTACTGCTTGTCCATTCCCTGTATCAATATCCACGTTGAACCTTCCATCACTTGGATTGGGGTAAAAGCTAATATCATTGATACGCAGATCCTTCATTTCATCGGCTCCTACAGCTTCTTTATCAGAGTCACGAGCTGTTCGAATGAACACCCTCGCCCTTGACACCACGCGTCCGTGATCATCGTCTCCATCGTCATTTCCAAAAAAGAAGATGTTAGAGCCATTTCCCCTGTCATCCCAATCTCCAAAATCAAAGTCGAAATCGAAGTCAAAGCCATCAAACTGCTCTTTGAGTTTTTCTCTCAAAGATTCCATGTCTTCAAACTCTTCACCATTCATAAAGAACTTGCCTCCATCCTTATCAAACTGGAAGTTATGCATCAGTGAGTCTATGTCCATTGTTCCTCCGGGACCAATTCGGAAGGAAAAGGGATTGCCAGACCTGAAACCATCCAGGTTATCCATGAGCGAATCCAGATCAAAACTGAATGAGCCTGAGAAGTGATCATCATCGTCATCATTGTGGAAAAAACTAAATCCATTTCGCTTAAAAGGGCTGAACATGTTATTCAGGCCACCGAATCGATAACGGCTTACACCCGTGGACCAATCCCAATCACCTAATTCGATACCCTTTTCTTCTAACTCAGGGTCATTCTTCATATCCTCACGACTGTCATAAGTCTTTTCGAATGTTTGCGTGTCATTTCCTTTTTTGGTGATGACCTTGAGCTTTACCTTACCGTCTTCTGTGGTAGACACAGAGACAGAACGACTTTCATTTACTTCCTCATTCTGCGCATAAGCATCCATTCCTACCAGCATCATTGCCGTAAGCATGAATGTCATTATCACTTTTATTGACCTTTTCATATTACTGTTGTTTTGATAGTTCTTTTTATCCGTCTGAAAGCACTTTTTTTTGCAGCCCTTTTCGTTTGCTTTTTTTATGCTAACAGGCTGATACGAAAGTATTTAATAAATCGGGCGACCTGTGTTAAACGTTAGTTAATTCCTGTTAAATTTTGTTAAACCCTTAACCCGCCCCTGATTAATAAAGTACTTTTGACCATGAGCAGACGGAGGATCAGCTGGTTGATAGGTTTATTGAGCGTGGCCATGATAGGCCTCATTGCCTTTCAATTCTACTGGATTCAGGAGGTAAACAAGGTTAATGAAGAACGTTTCACCAGAAGTGTCCAGTCTGCTTTGGTAGATGTCACCAATAGCCTGGCAAGAGATAATGATATCCTTTTCTTACAGCAGGATGTAAATCGCTATATGCCCATGGACTATGCCCGCCTACAGGGAGCAAGAGACAGCATTCGCACCATTCAAAAAACCAAAGCCAGCCAGGGGCAACCCGTGCCCAACCCGGCAGATTTTATGAGTGCCCCATTCTTTCAGGTACAGGTAGATGAAGCCACAGGCACCATGCAAGTCTCTTTTGACTTTGAAGCATTCATGAATCCACAATTTAACCCTTTACCAGAAGGGCAACGCCCGGACGCTACGAACCAGCGGCTACTGATGGAACGGCAGATGGGTCGTAGGCTCGATCAGATGCAGAGTAGTTGGAGAAATCACCTTATCGGTAGCAACAATCTATTTGAGAGAATCAACCCGGTGGTACTCGATACGCTTATCCACATGGAGCTTTCCAGCAGGGGTATTGACTTACCATACAATTATGGAATTACCCAGAAGAATTCAGAGATGGTTAGAATCAGAAATACCGCAGATGAAGAAGAACTGGATGACATACGTAATTCGGAATTGAGCGCAACTCTGTTTCCCATGGATCTACAGGAAAAGGACTACCATCTGTCGATTCATTTTCCAAAACAAAAAAACTACCTGATGAAGCAGGCCCTGATCCCGCTTACCTCCTCAGGCATATTAATGCTCGTGATCATAGGCTGTTTTGCCTACGCCATTATGGTGATTTTGAGGCAAAAGAAGCTTTCTGAAATCAAAAACGACTTCATCAATAACATGACTCATGAGTTCAAAACTCCTATTGCCACTGTTTCTCTGGCAACTGAAGCATTACAGGATGATGACCTGAAGAGCAACAAGGCATTTGTGGATCGATATGTGCAGGTAATCAAAGAGGAAAACCGCAGGCTCGAGTTACAGGTGGAAAAAGTACTACAGATAGCAACACTGGATAAGAAAGATTTCAAGCTAAAGTTTGAGAATCTTGACCTTCATGACATCATTCAGAAAGCACTGACCAACATCAATATCATGGTGGAGAAAAGAGAGGGCCAAATCACCAGCCAGCTTTTGGCCAGTAACTCAATTGTAGAATCAGACAAGGTACACCTGACCAATATTATCTACAACCTGCTCGACAACGCCAATAAGTATTCGCCTGAGCCACCTCAAATACACATTCGCACCGAAAACATTTCAACCGGAGTAATTCTTAAAATTTCTGATAAGGGTATTGGCATGGCCAAAGAAGCCGCAGAGAAAATCTTCGATAAATTTTACCGGGTTTCTACCGGCAATGTCCATGATGTAAAAGGCTTTGGCCTTGGTTTATCATATGTAAAAAGCGTAATTGATATGCATCAGGGTAATATTTCAGTAAAAAGTGAGCCTGGAAAGGGCAGTACTTTTAAAATATACTTACCATTCGCCCATGTCTAGTTTCAGATTACTTCTTGTAGAAGATGACCCCAACCTGGGGCAAATATTAAACGAATACCTTGTGCTTAAGGGCTATGAGACCACCCTTTGCCGTGATGGTGAAGAAGGCCTTAAAACCTTCAAGAGAGAGCAGTTTGACCTCTGTCTTTTTGATGTGATGCTACCCAAAAAAGATGGTTTTTCTATGGCTAAAGAAATCCGTAGAGAAGACACTGTCACTCCAATCATTTTCCTTACAGCCAAATCTATGAAGGAAGATACCATTGAAGGTTTCAAGATCGGAGGCGATGATTACATCACAAAGCCTTTTAGTATGGAAGAGCTTTTGCTCAGAATTCAGGCCATACTGAGGAGAACAGCAGAGAGCAATCCGCAAATCTCTGATCAAAAGGTATTCGAGTTTGGATCGTTCCATTTCGATTATGACAAACAGCTGCTTATGCGCAACGAGCAACAGACCAAGCTGACCTCTAAGGAGTCGGAATTGCTACGTTTGCTCTGCCTGCATATAAATCAGCCACTGGACAGATCTGTGGCTCTCAAAATCATTTGGAGAGATGACAGCTACTTTAACGCCAGGAGTATGGACGTGTATATTGCCAAACTCAGGAAGCTGTTGAAAGAAGATGAGAGTATCCAGATCATCACACTTCATGGTTCAGGCTTTAAATTGATTACCGAAGTCTGACTAAGGTAAATCAAAGTTTTTCTTTGAATCAAGGGGCTTTTTTTGTATTATAATTGGCTTCGGGCTTAACAACTATTTAACAAGTCAATCACTCTTTTTGGTGAAAAATTAATTAGATTTGCGCCCATTTTAAGACACAATACCTTGACCGTATGATTCAAATAATCCCCTCCATATCAATAATTAACGGCAAAGTTACCAGGCTCAAGCAAGGCGACTATAAGAGTGAAACTGTCTATAAAGACAGTCCCGTAGATGTGGCCAGGAGGTTTGAAGAAGTCGGTATTAAGAAAATTCATATCGTAGATCTTGATGGTTCCTTTAAGGGGTCACCTGTCAACTACCATGTGCTCGAAGCCATAGCCGGATATACCAACCTTGACATTGACTTCAGTGGTGGAATCTCCACCGATGGAGACATTAGCAAGGCTTATGAATATGGAGCCAAGTCGATCACCGCTTCTTCTGTGGCCATCAACAATAAAAAACTATTTGCTTCCTGGCTGGTGTCATATGGCCGTGAGAAAATCACGCTGGGTGCTGATGCCCTGGATGGTAAAATCAGTATTCGTGGCTGGCAAAAATCTACAAATATCGATCTATTATCTCATATAGATTACTACTACATGCGTGGCGTTAAATACGTCAAGAGCACCGACATTGCCAAAGACGGGATTCAGGAAGGTCCAAATTTTGACATGTATAAGCAGATCATTGAAAAATTCAAGGGAATCAACCTGATGGCCAGTGGTGGTGTGAGATCGGTAGATGACATCAAAAGACTTGATGAGATTGGCGTGAGCGCTGTCATGTTTGGCAGGGCTTATTATGAAGGAAACCTGACCCTCAACGATCTCAAAACTTTGCTCTGATTCACAAGCTCCCTGAAGTCCCCTCGCTCAGAAGTTGTAATTTATCTTCAGACTGATATTTCGACCAAGATCATCAGCATAATACCTGAATCGGTTGAGGTAATCTCTATAGCTGTTATTCAACAGGTTCTCTACAGATACAAACACATTCAATTCGTTAGAAAAAAGCTGGGTTTTAAAGCCTCCACTAATATTCAGGTTGACATACCCCACAGGAGCCTCCAGAAAGTCAAATATGCTTTGATCGGTAGCAAATAAATCTGTTTCACTCACTCTAACGTCTGCAATAGATATAACTCTGGGCGCATTGCGCTGTCGATCAACAAAATCTGCAGAAACTGATAGGAATGGTGCCCTGAGCCTTCCTTCATCAAATTTATAGGTAATACCAGATTCTAACCTGTTAGCCGGTATATTGATCAAAGGACTACCTACCGTCCTGTCCTTCGCCCTGATCAGGGAAAGCTTATTCGTCCACTCAAGCGCATCAGTAAGTGCATAGCTCAGGTTTGCATCAAGGCCCAGAAAGTGCGCGTCTGTTTGATTATACCGGAATATTGGAAAAGCCCCTCGAATGGTCAAAGCGACATCTTCGGGCCTTAGGTAAATGTAATCATTGATGAGATTGTAGTAGGCTGAGATATCGATACTATACCTCGCTGTATTCTTTTCAATAGAACTGATCCACTTTATGGCCTTCTCACTCACCAAATCGTCCCGACCCTCTTCAATAGCTGCGGAACCATGATGCAGTCCCTCACTGAAGAGCTCATTTACATGAGGAGCCCTCCAGGCAGTACCCAGGTTACTTCTCAATTCCCAACCGTTGGACAGATTGAGCACTACACCAGCCGAGCCGGTAATGTTATTAAAATCAAATTCGGGCCGGATGAGCACATTGTTCTCATCAAATTTTTTCACCAGATAGTGCTTATAGTCATAGCGCAATCCAAATTCAAGCTCATACTTATCTTCAACGTAGCGGCCAATCACATGAAAACCTGCAGTGAGATTATCAAAGTTTGGAATCAAAGGTCTGATTCCGGTTTCAGTTGCATTTTCATTTGCCTGCATTAAAAAACTGGCCCCAATATCCCCTTTCCACTTACCCATGGGGGCAAGATCCAGGTCGAGTTCAAGGGTATGGGTAATGAGGTCCAGAGAAAGCGCAGGTATATTGGAGCGACCTCCCCTGCGGATGTCAAATTCCTTTCGTTGATTTCTTTGTAAACCATACTGCAGATATAATTCCCCAAGGTTATTTATATCAACATGGCTGTTGACTTTAAGCAGCTGATGTGCCACTTGCTGGCGTGGATTGTTAATATCCCGGCTAAAGTCGTCTATAAATAAAGGACGGTCGCGGCCTATGGCATTTTCAAGATCGGTAAGGTTACCAATGTGAGCACTTCGTAATATGGCGATGTCGGCATCAAAGCTACTGTAGAACACCTCAAAACCCGCTCCTTCTTTGTGGTAGCCCAACCCGAATGAGAAGTTATCTTCTTTAGTACCGGTATTGGTAAGACGGTAATCCGCAGCCCTTGCATCACCTCCTCTTTTCAAGCTCCCCTGAACCCGCCATCCAAAGCCGGGAAGCCCCGCAATACCTCCTTCAAGCATGAGGCTACTGGCTCCAAGCTTATTATTACTTGCTCCAACCAGATTAAAAGACCCAGCGATACCGCTCGAGCTAGGCAAGTCCGGAGGGTTTACCAGAATAACTCCACCAATGGCATCTGAGCCATATTTGACAGCGGCAGCTCCTTTGATCAATTGAAGATTCGTGGCCACAAAAGGATCAATTTCCGGTGCATGTTCTTGCCCCCATTGCTGACCCTCCTGCCTGATTCCATTATTGAGAATCAAAATTCGATTGCTGTGAAGCCCATGGATGACAGGCTTAGCAATAGTAGGCCCTGTTTGAAGGATATTAACCCCCGTAATATTTGTCAGAGCCTGACCCAGACTCTCTCCATTGCTTCTGGTTAAGGCATCTCCGGAGAGCTCAGCCCTTTTCAGACTTGCTATTTCTTCTACCTTCTCTCCCTCTACCACCACTTTAGACAAATCCTTGACATCGGTTTCGAGATATATCTTGAATACTTCAATGGTTGCAGGTAGGCTAAAGGATTGAGTCAGGGTTTTATATCCTAGAAATCGAAAAGTCAGCTCATGATTGACGGCACAAAGCTGATCAAAGGAAAAACTACCATCACTTGAAGAAACAATACGCTTCCCCAGGCTGGGTATTTCTATTGTGGCGAAGGGTACAGGTAGTTTGTTCTCCTTGTCCAAAACAGTACCCCTAAGCACCAAATCACATTCTCCATCCTGAGCAAACACTCCATTTGCCATCCCGAAAATAACCAACACCAAAAGCCATTTTAGACCCAAAAACTTCATATCGGGCAAAGATATTTATTTTTGCAACACTATTGCAGAAAGATTTGATAAGGGGCAAAGGAACTATTTGTGATCAGCTTCCACTGGTAGAAGAGGTACTACCTACTTTGAATTTGTAGAAGAGGTAGTAAATAAAATTGAACTTGAAATTGGAAGGTGTTTCCTGATCTTTAACCTTTTCACCAGATAAAGCTGGTTTTTTAGGAGCCGAATTATTGGGAAGAATCTCTACGTCAGGAGTAAGTAACGCTCTTTCTTTAGGCTTGATAATAATAGGATTTCCAAAATCCCTTTTGGCCTCTCCGGCATTCGCAGCATCATCCTGAATGCTATCTTTTTCAAGAATTGTGCTTTCCTGCTGCTTTACTGGCATTTCCTCTCCTTCTTCCTGAGCATAGGAAACACCTTGGGCACAAATGGTGGCCAGAAGGGTTAATGTAAAGATATGTAAGAATTTCCTCCGCATCTATAGCTTTACAGGGACGCTAAAGTTAGTAATATTTCGCAATTAACTAAACGCCTGATATTTTATTTTGTTTAGATTTCTTCCCAAATCGTTATACAAGACATAACAAAAGGCACCACTCACAAAAAAATGGACACGATCAACTGGCAAGATTTTCAAAAAATTCAACTTCTTACTGGTACGGTAGTTCAGGTAGAAGAGTTTCCGAGGGCCAGAAATCCTTCCTGGATTCTATACATTGACATGGGAACTTTGGGAATCAAAAAGTCCAGTGCTCAAATCACTGTTCATTACACCAAAGAAGATTTGGTTGGCAAACAGGTGGTATGTGTCGCCAATTTTCCGCCAAAGCAAATCGGAAAAATCATGTCAGAAGTTTTGGTTACAGGTTTTCCCGATGAAAATGGTGATGTAGTTTTGTGCACACCTGATAAACGGCTGCCTAACGGAGCAAAACTCTTTTGATAAACGAATTGACCATTTCAGATATCACCGGCATATGCCAGGGTACGCTTATCCAAGCGGGACCTGATCAATCCATTAAGTCAGTGCTCACAGATAGCCGAAAACTGTCTAATGTGGGCTCTGCCGCTTTTTTTGCTATCAAAGGGATCAACCATGATGGTCATCAATATATAACAGAACTAGCCTCCAAAGGAGTTAAAACCTTTATTATTGAAGTACAGCCTTCAGGGCCCCTCCCTGCAAACACGAATCTCATTTTGGTGGAATCGTCACTGCGGGCACTTCAGTCTGTCGCCAGATATAAGAGAGAAAGCCTTAACCTTCCGGTAATTGCTATTACAGGTAGCAATGGGAAGACAATCGTAAAAGAATGGTTGTCACAGATGCTCTCTGGCCAAGGCAAGGTGGTCAGAAGTCCGAGAAGCTATAATTCCCAACTGGGCGTACCTCTTTCAGTTTGGGAAATTGACCCTCAATATGATTTTGCTGTTTTCGAAGCGGGCATTTCCCGAATGGGAGAAATGACATACTTACAAAAGGTTATTCAGCCAACTCACGGTATTCTGACTAATATTGGCTCAGCTCATGAAGAGGGCTTCCCCTCGATAAATGAAAAGCTCAGCCAAAAACTCAAACTATTTGAGGGCTGTGAAACGCTCATTCTTTGTGGCACTGATCACCGAATTTGTAATGCAGTGAAAGCGATGGTCAACCCTCCCCAAAAGATTATCTCCTGGTCATTCGATGAAGGGCATGATATACATGTTGAGGCATTGGGCAGTGGCAGGTTTAATCTCCATACAGAAAATGAACAGATGGAGTTTAAGTTGCCTTTTGACGATGAGGCCTCCCTTGAAAATCTTATGCACTGCCTGTGTATGTTACTAGAGCTGGGTTTTTCTCCTCTGGAGATTCAAAGAGCCCTTGATGGACTGGAGAAGGTTGACATGAGACTAAAGCTGATTAAAGGAATCAGGGACAGTTATATAATTGACGACACATACAACAACGATTTGATAGGGCTCGAAACCGCCCTCGATTTTCTGGCTCAACAAAATCAATACAAAAGAAAAGTTGTTATCCTTTCAGAAGTACCACAGGTTAGTAATCCGCCCGCAATATATTCTCATATCAATCAGTTGCTACTCGACAAGGGTATTGACCATCTGATAGGAGTAGGTGCCGAAGTGCTTCGCAATCAGAATCAGTTCAGCATTGAATCCCAGTTTTATCCTGATACATCATCACTGATAGAGCATCTCAGTACTTTGGATATAAAAGAATCTGTTACGCTGGTTAAAGGTGCACGGAAATTCCAGTTCGAACGAGTAGTGAACCTGTTGGCCGAAAAAGCTCACCAAACGCTTCTTGAAATTAACCTGGATGCCATCACCGACAACCTTAACTTCTATCGAAATCGGCTGGCACCTGATGTAAAAATCATGGTCATGGTCAAGGCTTTTGCCTATGGTAGCGGCAGTGCTGAGGTTGCTCAACTTTTACAGTTTCATAAAGTACACTACCTGGCTGTTGCCTATGCCGATGAGGGAGTAACCTTAAGAAAAAACGGCATCCACTTACCGATCATGGTCATGAACTGCAATCATGCTGACCTTGATACGTTGATCAAGTATGATCTTGAGCCTGAAATCTTTGAAATGGAGCAATTAAAATCCTTTCAAAAGTACTACCAGAGCAAATCCATGAAATTACCCGTCCATATCAACATCAATACTGGTATGAATCGGCTGGGCTTTGAAGTGGATGAAGCCCAGGAGGTCATAGCTTTTCTTACTTCACACAGCGATGTAGCGGTAAAAAGCATCTTCACCCATCTGGCCGGAGCGGATGAAGCATTACACAATGAATTCTCATTGAATCAGCTAAAGGGGTTTGAACCGGTTGCAAAGAGAATTGCTGAAGTATCAGGTCCGAATGTTCTTATTCATGCTCTAAACTCAGCGGGCATTATTCGTTTTCCCGGCTTTCAGATGAACATGGTCAGGCTCGGAATAGGTCTTTACGGCCTTGAGGCGAGTGGAGAGCAAGCAGATGAGTTACGCACAGTAGGCACTCTTAAGACTACGATCTCCCAGGTAAAGGAAATAAAAACGGGCGAAACAATCGGGTACAGCAGAAAGGGAGTTGCGGCAACAGATATGAGCATCGCGACAGTGGCCATTGGCTATGCAGACGGGTATTCCCGGGCATTTAGCAATGGGGTTGGCTCTATGTATATCAACAATCAATCAGCCCCTGTTATAGGCAATGTATGTATGGATATGACCATGCTGGATGTTACGGGGCTTAATGCCAGGCCGGGTGATGAAGTAATTGTATTTGGAGAAACCCCTTCAATCAAGACCCTCGCACATCAAATCAACACGATTCCGTATGAGATTTTGACAAATGTAAGTGAACGTGTGAAGCGGGTTTATCTCACGGAATAATCGACCCTTATCCACCACAGCCAATATTTCGCGTAAAGGACACCTCTGTAGGAAGCCCTCCGAAGTCAAACTCATCTTCCATTTCTTCTATTTGTGGTTTGACAGGTTTTTTTTGCTTTACTGACTTTTCAATATCCGGCTTTATCTCTTTTTTATGACCTTCGGGCATACAGCAATAACAAATAATTTGATGAGAAAATTCCGTTTTTAGTTACTTTCAAGCAGTCATGACCAGGAGCGTTCGCATTATTCAGAATCAATTTCAGGAGGTAGACAATGCCTCACTGGTACTATTCAGAATGATTTTCGGTCTTCTCATCTTTGCAGAGAGCCTGGGAGCTATTGTGACAGGATGGGTAAAACGTACCTTGATAGAACCGGAATTCACCTTTTCGTTGATAGGTTTTGAGTGGCTTCAACCTCTACCCGGGTCAGGCATGTATTATTACTATGGTGTCATGGCGCTTTGTGGTGTAGCCATTGCCATTGGTTTTTACTATCGACTGAGCCTGTCCACCTTCACGATTCTCTGGACACTTACCTATTGGATGCAGAAATCGCATTACAATAACCACTACTATCTCCTCATTCTGCTTTGTCTCTTTATGCTCATTGTGCCAGCCCATGGCTATGCTTCATTGGATGCTAACCGAAAAAATGCGGTGGTCGGGATGACCTGCCCACGATGGTGCCTGAGCATTTTTAAAATTCAGCTTTGGATAGTGTTCACCTATGCTGCCCTCAACAAGCTATATCCAGGCTGGTTGCAGGGAGATTTCATTGCCATTTCATTTGCCGGAAAAAGGAATTATCCCATTATCGGTCAGCTACTGCAGCATGAGACCTTACAAACCCTGGTAGTGTATGGAGGAATATTATTTGATTTACTGATTGTATACCTGCTGTTGTGGAAACGTACCCGCTGGCTCGGCTTTGTGCTCTCTTTAGGTTTTCACTTGTTTAACTCGGCTGTTTTCCAAATAGGAATATTCCCATACCTCATGATTGGTATGTGCGTGCTGTTTTTTGAACCCGAAACCATCAGAGGGCGCTTTTTTCCAAAAAAACCAGTAGTCACTGTTCAGCGTGACATGACACAGCTTACGGCCAAAAGAAGGTTTGTCGCTTTAGGATTCGGGGTCTATTTTATCATACAAATTCTGGCTCCAATACGCCATTACTGGTTTAAAGGTGATGCCTTCTGGACTGAAGAAGGGCATCGCTTATCCTGGCGCATGATGCTGAGAACTAAATACGGCCAATCAACTTTCCGGGCTTATGATCCGAAGTCTGATTCCACATGGGTGGTAAACAAGCCGGACTTTCTCAGTCCCCGCCAGGCAAGTGCTCTTTCTTCAAAACCAGATATGATCTGGCAGTTTTCCCAACATTTGAAAAAACACTATCGTCAGCAGGGAATGGATTCAGTTCAGATACGGGTAGACACCAATATAAGCCTCAATGGCAGTCCGGGAAAGACCATCATTGACCCCGAAGTAGATCTTGCCAGTGTCAAATGGCAATCCTTAAAACATTCCAAATGGATTTTGTCGCCTGAGCAGGAATAGATCAAAACAAGCTTTGTTTAGATAAGATGCTCTACTATCTTGCAGCAATTTATAATCAGTCTAAATAAGGAGTCGCTTGAGAACTTTATCCGATCTGAAAATCAATGAAAAGGGTACCATATCTGGTTTCACCGATGACACATTAGCGGTAAAACTGATGGAGATGGGCTGCCTGCCAGGCACAGAAGTATCCGTGGCACTGGTCGCTCCTCTGGGCGACCCATTGGCCATTAGTGTTGCCGGCTACCAACTCTCATTGCGAAAAGAAGAAGCTTTGAGCATAACGATCGAGGGCTAGGAAATGGCAGATAAAAAGGGAACCAGGGTAGCACTGATTGGGAATCCCAACTCAGGGAAAACCACACTCTTCAATTTACTTACAGGTCTCAAGCAGAAAACCGGGAATTTTCCCGGAGTTACCGTAGACAAGAAATCAGGAAGCTGTAAGCTACCCGGAGGTTCGGTAGAAATCGTGGATTTACCCGGTACTTACAGTATCTACCCAAAAACCCTGGATGAGCAAATAGTGCAGGAGGTACTACTGGACCATACACATCCTCAGCACCCTGACAAAGTAATTGTAGTAGCAGACGCTTCTAACCTGAAAAGAAACCTGTTGCTGTTTACCCAGATTCGTGACCTGGGTTTACCAGTGATTCTGGTACTAAACATGATCGATATCGCGGACAAGCGACAACTCAAAATAGACTTGAGAACCCTGGGAATCGATTTAGGGGTGAAGATTGTCACCACCAACTCTCACTCCGGTGAGGGGATTGACTCACTCAAGAAAGCGATTAGTCAAAGTCAGGTCAAATCAAAACGAGCTTTCTATGAAGTAGAGCCACTGGCCAGCGAAGCAATCGGTGAAATATCGGAAAGATTTGGCTTACAGAATAATTATACGGCATTTCAATATGCCCAACAGTCTGATCACCTCAAATTCCTGGACGAGGAGGAAAAGGAGACCATTCGAAGGACTAAAGCCAAGCATGGCTTTGACCACAACCATACACAGTCAGAAGAGACTATAGGTCGCTATAAACTTATCTCCGAAATCATTGATCGGAATGTATCGAGCCCCGCTGTAGGTCCAGCCTCTCTGACTTCAAAAATCGATCGAATTGTAACCCACAAAGTCCTGGGTTATGTCATCTTCTTCGGGCTACTGATGTTAATCTTTCAGTCCATTTTTGCCTGGGCAGAATGGCCCATGGACTTAATTGAAAACTCATTTGCGAGTGCCACCAGTTGGTTTAAAGAGGTTTTGCCAGAAGGTGTTCTTAACGATCTCGTCACTGATGGAATCATATCCGGCCTGGCAGGAGTGCTTGTCTTTATACCTCAGATAGCCATCCTGTTTGCCTTTATCTCATTGCTGGAAGAATCTGGCTATATGTCCAGGGCTGTATTTCTTATGGACAAGCTCATGAGGGCGGTAGGCTTAAATGGAAAGAGTGTGGTCCCATTGATCTCAGGGCTCGCCTGTGCCATTCCGGCTATCATGGCTACCCGCAGCATAGATAGCTGGAAAGACAGACTCATTACCATCTTTGTCACTCCATTCATGAGCTGTTCGGCAAGGCTGCCGGTTTATACGATACTCATTGGCCTTGTGGTACCCCAGGAATACGTTTTTGGTATTTTCAATCTGCAGGGCCTGGTACTGATGGGTCTGTATCTGCTAGGGTTTCTGGCAGCCATACTGTCTGCCTTTGCCATGAAGTTCATTCTGAAGACAAAGCAACGGGGCTATTTTGTGATGGAATTACCCAGCTACAAATTACCTCAGTGGAAGAATGTATTATTGACGATATATGAGAAATCAAAGACCTTTACTCTGGAGGCCGGAAAGGTGATTATTGCGATATCGATTATACTCTGGGTGTTGGCCTCCTATGGTACCGGTGAAAAATTCAGCAATGCAGAGGATAATGTGAAAGCTTCGCTGGCGAAGGATTATACTCAGGAGGAATACGACCTTGCACTCAGCTCTTATAAACTGGAACATTCGTTTGCCGGGGCCTTCGGTAAGACCATAGAGCCGGTAATCAGGCCACTTGGTTATGACTGGAAGATTGGCATTGCACTAATCACTTCATTTGCTGCGAGAGAAGTGTTTGTAGGTACCATGTCTACTATCTACAGCATTGGTGCAGATGATGACGAAGAAGCCACTATTAGAGAGAGACTTCGACAAGAGAAAAACCCTGAAACCGGAGAGCCGGTATATACCCAGGCGGTAGGTTTTTCGCTTATGGTCTTTTACGCTTTCGCCATGCAATGTATGAGTACCCTGGCGATTGTCTATCGCGAAACCAAGGGTTGGAGATGGCCTATGATTCAGATGGCCTATATGACAGCCGTAGCCTACCTCTCTGCATTGGTCACATTTCAGATTTTCAGCTAGCGCGAGAGGTTATAATAGAATGGGAGTATTTCAGACACGCCTCCCCAGTTCCACCAGCCAAGGTACTTTACTTCATTTTCATCATTGAAATTCCCCGGATAGGTTATGATGGTTTCCCGCTTATTAAAGAGAATTACGGATGTTTGAAACAACTGTAGTGAAGATATCTCGAAGTTATTCAGGTCAGAATTCAGGCTCTGATTATCACCAAGTTTTACTCTTGAAATAGACTTACGATCGGTGTATTTGTAGGTAAGGTGCTTCGACTTGCTTCTGAAGCGTTTAACATAGTCAGAGTCTTCATACTCGTTCTTATAAGTGACCTCAATGTCTGAGTTGGTTCTCAGTAAATACTTATTGGTCCTTTCAATCTTTTCCAGACTGAATACTTCTTCCAGGTTGGCCCCGTAATGGGTGGTAGAAAAATATTCCGATGTCACAGAATCGAACTGTACGGTGTTTATCTGAAAACCCTGCTCATCGAGCTTATCTTCGATAAGGGAGTTCAAAAAATGAGGGAGAGAACCCCGGTATGCCTTTTCACGTGCATTGTCCCATTGTCGGTTCTGCTTTCTGGACTTTGGCTCCATTTCTTCAAATTGAGCCCTACCCTTGGTTGATTGAGCCCCATTTAAAAAAGTAAATTCGTCCAGGTAAAAGGTGACCCTGTACCCCAAAGCTTCATTTTCAATGTATACCGGTTTATCAGCCGTAACCTTGTAGCTGTTAGGCGAGCTGAGCTCAACCACCTGGAAGTCCTGAGGATTGACAATCCTGCACTTTTTAGAGTTATCACCTTGCCCCAAAAATTCAGTCACAAACCTCTGCAACAGCTTCCTGTCCCTTCTTTCCCGCTTTTTTGGTTTTTCGTAATTTACAACAATGACCGACTCCAGCTCCTTTGTAGCTACAGCGAGTTCTATTACTATCTCTTCATCAGCCTTTTCAGGATCATAGGTATAAGGAACCATCAGAGGCTCATAGCCCACGTATGACACCACCAAATCAAAAGTACCATCAGGAATATGGTTGATTACGAAAGTGCCATCTACCTCAGTAGGAACGCCCAGAGTACTGTTATCAATGAATACGCTTGCAAAGGGGAGCGGAGACCCCTCTTCATTTTCTACCACTCTTCCGCGCAATACCCGATCATTAAAGGCGCGCTTATTGATCAGAATGTTGCCGTTTAGTTCTTTGTAATATAGGTTGGCCCCCAGAAACAGATCATCCAGGATTTGCCTCAGACTCTCATTCCGGTAGGAGCTGATAATTTTATCTCCTTTAGGAATGATATTACTATTATAAGAAAAAAGCACTTTTGCCTGCTTGTTTAACTGCCTTATGGCAGCAGGCAATGATACTTTACTAAAAGTTATGGAAATTTTCCTGTCAAGGACAGGTTGCTCTTCAACCTGTGCGTAAGAATGTAGGCACCAAAATGTTAGAATGGAAACAAAATATTTCCTGAGCATCCGACAATTTACTTATCGCACGCGGTTCCCTCCAATTTTATTTTGTTTTCTTTTATGTCGACTCTGACTGACTTAAACGAGCCCTCGAAGAGTTCAAAAACATTCTTAATCGTGAAGTCTTTGTTGTTGTAGTGAGTCCAGAGGCAATCTTTTATTGCTTCAGGGTAATCGATTTCTACCCAATAGGTTCTTTCAAGACTCTCAAAAATCTCATGAAGTGGCGCATCCACGAATTCGAATTCGCGTGTCCACCAGCTTTTGAAATTGTCATTGGCTACTTCTGAAACCTCAATGTACTCTCCTTTGATATCTATAGTCGCTTGCTGACCCTTCGTGAGAATTTCTTTTACCCCTTCCTTATTTAAGGAAGAAAAGGAAACAGTACCTTCTGTTACTACAAGCTTTACTTCCCTGCCAGGATAAGCCGCTACATCAAAACTTGTCCCAAGCACTTCTACTTTACTTTGACCAGCTTCGATAATAAAGGGTAGAGTCTCGTCTCGTGTAACGTCAAAATCTGCCTCACCCAGTAAAGTCACATTTCGATTATCAATGCCGAAGTTTTTATCGTAAACAATTCTAGAGCTGGCGTTGAGTTTCACTAACGTACCATCGGGTAATTCAAACTCTTCCATGCCTGCTTCAGCAGAGACATGCTCCATATAGTTATTCTCAGCAGCATCATTGTTAAGTCCGGTAACGGCAAAATACCCTCCCACTGCAAGTATCAATAAAGTTGCTGCAATTTTAAGGAAGCTGAAACCGTTCCTTCTGTCGCTGTCTCCGTTTAGAGTAATGACTTCAGCGTCATTATTTTTTTCAGAATTTCCGTTGGCATCCGTGACTTCATCATTCATCACTTCCATAACAGGCTCACTTTCAAAAGTGATCTGCTTACTTACCGCCATCCAGGCCGATGTGGTATCAAAAGACTGGGTATGCTGTGGCTCATTTAATTCCCACGCATTCATATACGCCTCAAACTCAAGGCTAAAATCCTCATTTTGAATCAGTTGTGATTCAAAATCAGTTCTTTCTTTCTCGTCTAGCTCATTGGCTAAATATTTAGCCATCAACTCTTCCATGATCTCTTATTCTCCTCTCTTATTTTCTCTGCGTAAAAGTAACAACCTGCACCCCCATTACCCCTACATAAAAACCACTAAGGGCAAAAAAAACATTAAATAATCTTTCAATCTTACCCTGAGCATCTTCAGGGCTTTGCCCATATGCACCTCTACAGTCTTCTTGGATATGCCTAATTCATCGGCAATCTCATGATACTTCAACCCCTCTTCCCTGCTCAACCTGAATACCTTCTGACACTGTGGAGGTAGTTCACTAATCGCATCAGCAATTTTCTTTTGCAACTCAAAATCAGGCTGATGGCTCACATAATCCCATTGTGCTACTTCAATTTTTTCCTGCTTGCGTGCCACATAGTTAGACACCACCTTTTGGTGTTTTATGTAGTTCAGGGCCGTATTATAGGCCGAGCGAAACAAGTAGGATTTAAAGCTGATATCGGCCCTGATAAGTTCCCTTTTTTCCCACAGATTTACGAAGGTAGATTGTACAATCTCCTCTGTGGTGTCGCTATCGCGAATCACGCGCATCACATAACGGCACGTGGCATCATAGTGCTCATTAAAGAGCTTCTCAAATGCACGTTGATCACCGTTGGAAAATGCCGTCAGTAACTGACTTTCTTCTTTTGACACTTAATTTGTTAGTGGGTAGCCGAGTAAGCTTTGAAGATAAAAAGAAAATACAAAAATCAACCCTACTCCTTTTGACTATTGACAACATAACCTCCTTTCCGAAAAAATCTCATATCTATGCAGCAAATTTTGCGTAAGCAGAGGGAGTATAATTTAAAAAGTGGCCCAGGTGACCAATCACATCAAAGAACAATTCGAAGAACGTTTCGATCATTTTCAAACCAGAAACATTGAGCTCAAAAAACTATCTACCCAATATGCCTGGGGCAGGGTACTCTTCTTTTTCGCATGTATTGCCGGGGTGGTCATCATGGCAGATAACCGGATCTCAGAAGGAATTGCCTTTTTTATCATAACATTTCTTGTCGGCTTCCTCGTATTGTTAAAAAAACATCAGAAGATTAAGCTTGAGCAACGGTTCAACGAAGAAATGGCCCTTATCAACGAAGAGGAGATTCAAAGGCTCGATGGTAAGTATAACGACTTTGACCAGGGAACCGAGTTTATAGAACCGGCTCATAACTACCACATCGACCTGGACATATTCGGCAAGCACTCCCTGTATCAGCTTATTAACAGGACTTCTACCAGCTTCGGAAAAAACCTGCTCGCAAAATGGCTGAGCAAACCTGCTCCAAAATCATCGATCCTCGATCGACATACAGCCATAAAAGAGCTTGGACCGAAACTAGATTGGCGGCAAAAGCTCCAGGCCCATGGCCGCAGTGGTCAGGATGAAAAAACGGAGACTAAGCACTTATTTGAGTGGATTAAGGAAGACAACAACCTCAAAGGCAAGAGTTTTTATCAGGCGCTTCTGGTCATTATGCCCCTGGCTACCCTGGCTACCTTGATACTGGCCATTATGGGCACCGTCAGCAGTGGGACACCTATGTTATTGATTGTCGTTAATATGGTAATACTCGGTACAGTCTTTAACCGGGCCAAAGACATTTTTGAGAAGACGATCAGCAGCAATGCTGCCCTTAAAGCTTACGAGGCTCAGATCAGACTGATTGAGGAGGAAAATTTTGATGCTGTCTACCTCAGCAGCCTGAAGAAGAAATTTGTTCACGATGAAATGCGGGCTTCTAAGATAATAAAGCAATTACAGCATATACTGGATAACCTGCATAACAGGGCCAATATGATGTACCATATTTTCAACCTGCTCTTCATCATAGATGTCTACTGGATTCTGCAGGCAGAAAAGTGGAAAGAGAACACCAAGGCCGACATCGAGCCCTGGTTTGAAGCCATTGGCGAACTGGAGTGCCTGGCCAGTCTGGGGGCATTTCATTTTGCAAAACCAGACTATGCATTCCCCGCCATAAGTGAGACCCCTTTTACCATCAATGGACAAGAGGTTGGTCACCCAATGATCAAAGAGACCTCTCGCGTTAACAATACTTTTGACTTTTCCGGCAAAGGAGGGATTTGCCTGATAACAGGCTCCAATATGAGTGGCAAAAGTACTTTTCTTCGTACAGTTGGTGTAAATGCCGTTCTTGGCCTAATGGGAGCCCCTGTGTGTGCTGAAGGCTTTACAGTATCAAACCTGAAGGTATTTACCAGCATGCGTACGCAAGACGATCTGGAAGAGAGCGTATCTTCATTTTATGCCGAGCTCAAGAGGCTCAAGCAAATGATTGAGTCTATTGACGGTAGTATTCCGGTACTGTTTATGGTAGATGAAGTACTGAAGGGTACTAACTCCGAGGACCGTCACAAAGGAGCCATTGCCCTGATTCGCCAGCTAAATAAGGCGGAAGCTTTTGGCTTTGTATCTACCCATGACATTGGGCTGGGTAATATTACCAACGAGCTACAGGGAGTAAAGAATTATAGCTTCAACAGCATCATTGAAGGTGATGAAATCATATTCGATTATACACTTACCGAAGGCATTTGTAAAAGCTTTAATGCTACTAAGCTGATGCAGAAAATGGGAATTCAAATTATTGACTAAATTTGCCCGCATTCCAATCTGAGGCAATATGTCAGCATTTCAACCGGACTTTAAAATAGGCGTTTTAGGAGGCGGCCAGCTAGGCCGTATGATGATCCAGTCAGCCATAGATTTCAACTTCAATGTGCATGTGCTCGACCCTGACAACAATGCTCCCTGCAAGGACATTGCCACGAGTTTCACCACCGGAGCCTTAACGGACTACGACACCGTTTATGCCTTTGGAAAAGATAAGGACCTGATCACGATTGAGATCGAAAATGTAAACACAGCTGCCCTGCTTCAGCTTCAGAAGGAGGGCAAAAAGGTATACCCACAACCCCAGGTAATAGAGTTGATCAAAAATAAAGTCAAACAGAAGAAATTCTACCTGAATAACTTCATTCCTACGGCTCAATTTGTGGAAACTGATAATAAGGCAGACGTGGCCAGTAAGAAGCATTTTCTACCCTTTGTAAATAAGCTGGCTACCGAAGGTTACGATGGTCGTGGCGTACAGGTAATCAGAGAAGAAAAAGACCTGGAAAAAGCTTTTGACAAACCCGGGTTTGTAGAAAAGCTGATTGACTTTGAAAAGGAAATCTCCGTCATCGTTGCCAGGAACGAATCAGGAGAAATAAAAACCTACCCTACCGTAGAGATGGTTTTCCATCCGGTACATAACCTCGTTGAATACCTGTTCTCACCTGCCACCATCTCCAATGACATAGAAGAAAAAGCTCAGCAGATAGCACATGATGTTATTCAAAAGCTCGATATGGTAGGCCTGCTGGCCATTGAGATGTTTGTAACCAGAGATGGTGAGGTACTTGTAAACGAGGTAGCTCCGCGCACACATAACAGTGGCCATCAAAGTATTGAAGGCAACACCACCTCACAGTTTGAACAGCACCTGAGAGCCATACTCAATCTTCCACTAGGTGCCACAGACATCAGCTTACCTTCAGCTATGGTTAATTTGCTGGGAGAAGCAGGCTTTACCGGTGATGCTGTTTATGAAGGAATGAATGAGGTGCTGGCCACTCCAGGAGTGCACGTTCATTTATATGGCAAAAAAGTAACCAAGCCCTTTCGTAAGATGGGGCACGTCACGATTGCAGATCATGACATCAACAGTCTGAAAGAAAAAGTTAAATTCGTACAAGCACAGTTAAAGATAAAAGCATGAGTCAGCCAATGATCGGGATCATAATGGGAAGTCAGTCGGATATGAGGATCATGTCAGCCGCTGCTGAGGTTTTGGACGACCTGGGAGTTGCCTACGAGCTCACCATTGTATCCGCTCACCGCACACCACATCGTATGGTAAACTATGCAGAAGCAGCTCGTTCTAAAGGGCTTAAGGCCATTATAGCAGGTGCCGGTGGTGCAGCTCATTTGCCTGGTATGGTAGCATCTCTTACCACTTTACCCGTGATTGGTGTTCCCGTAAAATCAAGTAATTCGATTGACGGCTGGGACTCTATCTTGTCTATTCTGCAAATGCCTGGTGGGGTTCCTGTAGCCACGGTGGCTCTGGATGGTGCTAAGAATGCCGGTATTCTCGCTGCACAAATTGTAGGAGCTTTTGACGAAGGTGTTGCTCAAAACCTGACCGATTATAAAGTGGCAATGAGGGAAAAAGTAGAAGCGAGCATCAGAGCAATAGAAGATCAATAGAACCAATTACCGGGTTTATGAACAGATGGCAGCCGAACTCAAATTTGATCATATAAAGGAAGTCTGTCTGTATATCAAAGATATTGACAGGGCAGAGGAGTTTTATCACAAAACGCTGGGGCTACCCCTCATCAGCAAACAAGAAGGAAGACATATCTTCTTTCGGGCAGGATCATCAATGCTTCTTTGCTTTATAGCAGAGAATACTAAAAACGAAACAAGGTTTCCGGCACATTTTGGAGAGGGCAAACAGCATATGGCCTTTGGTGTACCGCAGAAAGAATACGAGGACTGGAAAGTCAAATTCAACCACCTCGGCATTACCATCACACACGAGCACACCTGGTCTTCAAATATCAAATCCTTCTATTTTGAAGACCCTGACGGCAACGTGCTGGAAGTAGTACCTAATGAGCTGTGGGATAAAAACTAAATATCGAATTCCGGCTCGCTTTCTTCCCTGAACAGAAAATCATACCAGTATTCGTACTCGCTGTACTGAATACAGTCATCAACCAGGTCGCCACCAGATTTGATGGTCACCATGCTCGTATCGGGCAACCAACTCCTTAGTTTCATGGCTTGATTGAAGGGTAAACGCGATAATTGAATGTATCCGGTACCCAAGTCGATGTGTGGAAATGCTTTTTGCATAATGTTATGCAATCATAACATTTCAATCAGAGAAAAGCCTTAGTGGATTTTTACGCTTTTATTAAGTTATCAGCCTCTTTATTAAGCTTTTATGAAATGAGTTCCAAGCCTGTAACTTAGTCCCGATTCAGGTCGTCATACCTTAACCCCCGCTCTTTTTCTTCTTCTTTTTCTTTTTGAAAAACCCTTTGAGCAAATCGTCTGCTTTCTTTTTGAGCTTAGAATCAACACTGTCTTTATTCACGCCAAGCTTATCGGAGATCTTAGAAGCTACACTGTCCTTTTGAGCAGTGAGTACTTTCGATGCAGAATCTTTGAGTGCTTCTTTCTGCTGCGCCACTATGGTCTGAGCTGAATCTTTTAAATCCTCCACCTTTTCATCTACCTGGGCTCTTACCTCTTCCTTCTTCTCTTCAACTTTTTCTTTTGCCGAAGCGGTAATGGCTCCCTGAACCGTCTGACCATCCCCTGTACCTACACTTCTCAATGAGAATTTCGGGTCGGTAAAGGTGTTTCCCATGCCTATATTGAGCTTCAGGTCAGCACCATCTGTCAAGGGAGATTTCGTTAACGAACTCACCACACTATTCAATTGAGTGCCTATCTGGCCCGCAGGTACATCCATTTGAAGCACATAGTCAATACTACCATCTATACCCGTACTTCCGGATACGGTAGTCTTATAATCACCTATTTTCACGTTAAAGGGTTTGACATACAAACGACCATCTTTCACTTCAGCAGACATTTTTACCTTCTCCAGGGTAGCCGAACCGACCTGGGTAAGCTTAGACACTGAGCTCAAACCTGACATCAGGTTGGACTGGCCAAGACTGGCTTCCAGCACCTGGATAAGTCCCTTGCCTGTAATGCTGGAGTAATCGGGCATCATATCAGGGCCAAGCGCTCCTTTTAGAGAAAAATCCGTTGAGAATAGTCCTGTCATTTGCTGGGTTACCGGAGCCAGTTTCTGAATCATATCCACACTCTGAAACGAAGCCGGAATGGAAACATCCTTCACTTTAAAGCCAAAATCGAATGTGGGCTCTTCTGGTTTACTATCGTAAGCACCCGTTAGCTTAACCGTTCCATTCAGGGTTTTGAAGTCTGTATTTTGCAGATCAATTTTACCATTGTTCACTATCAGCTTACCATTGAGGTCGGTCATGGATAGCTTATTATACTGTACCTCATCCACCTTCGTGTTTACCGTGAAATTCACATTTTCGGGGATGCGAATCACCTCCAATGGCTCCTCATCAGTATCTTTTTCTACATCCTCCTCAGATTCGGGCATCCATTCGCTTACATTCAATCGATTTGCAGTGGCATCCAGGTTACCGGTAAGGTCTTCTCCGTTTAGAAAGAAGCCAAGATAGTTTCTGAGCCTGCCCTTCAGTGTATAGGAGGTCTCTCCTGCTTTGCCCTGGAGTTCTGTCAGATCAATGGCTCTTTCTGAGAAACTGGTGCTGGCCGAACTAATGGTAAAGGTCTTGCCCATTTCAGGGTATTCATATTCGAAGTTCGTTAGCCCCACATCTCCTTTGGTTGATAGTTTCCGATAGCGCTTGGCTTCCACATCCGCCATAGTACCTGAAGACTGCAGGTCGGCATCAATTACCCCCTTGGCAGCGACACCTTCTATCGGGTAAATACTGAATAGCTTCTCCAAATCCACCTGACCCTTTACATTGGCATTCCATGCAAAATTCTCGGGGTTTTTCAGGTCCAGCCTGGCTTCGAAGGGCTGACCATCTAACGAGAAGTTCATTTGCTCCACGGCAATGTGAGTATCTTTCAGTTGACCTGAAGGGTTGTGCACCTGCAGATTGACATTGAGCTGCTCCAGAGGCTTTGACAGTTCGGCTGTAGATATCACTCCGTCATTTAGCATCATAGACAGGTCCATTGATGGAATAACAGATCTGACACTATCATATACCCCATCTGCGCGCGCATCAATTTGTAGCAGCCCGGCCATTGAAAACCCATCCATAGGGATCATCTTATTAATATCCGCCAGATTGAGCTTACCCTTGAGGCTCGCTTTGATTGGAAAGTCTTTGAGGTTCTTTATCTGCAGCTGCGCATCAAATGGGTTTCGACCAAACTTGACATGCATTTGTTTCAGATCGACCAGTGTATTTTCAATCACACCATCCTTGTTGTCTACTGCGAGGTGAAGCTGCACATCTTTGATAGATTCAGTAAGGTCTGGGTACTGAAATTGTCCATTGCTTACATCCAGTGCCATGTTAAAGGCAGGCATTTCATTATCGGAGTACCTGCCAAAAACTCTTCCTTTAAAGCCTGCCTCTCCTGAGGCTTTGATATCGCTGAATGAGTCATTGTATACTCCCGGAACCAGCGAAAGGATTTTCTTAAACTCAGAGGCGGGAGAATCAAATGAGATATCCATAACATAGGCATCTTCGAGCATTTGAAAGGAACCATCCAAATGTAATGGAAACTGATTGATGGCAAACTCATTCTCCTTGAAGGTATAGGTAGCGTTGGGAAGGTCCATGCTCATCACCAAGTCCAGGTCTAGTGATTTATCGGTCATATATTCAGTCCCACCATAATTTATAGTGACTTCTTCAATTGAACCGGCCGATATCAAATCGAAAATTTCCTCAGCGAAGTCTCCTTTTCCCTTGAGGTTTACTCCACTCAGATCCATGATAAACTCAAGGCCCTGATCGAAATAGATAAACTCTCCTTCACTTATAGAGAAACTATTGATACCAAAGTTTACCGACCCGGCTTCCTCTTCTACTGCTATTTCTACTTCCTCACTAGCTTTGGCAATGTCATAGTTGGCACTTCCATCAGCCAGGGAGATGATCATAAAGCGTGGTTGATCGAGATATACGGCTTTTACGCTAATGCTCTCTCCAAACAAAACATCAGACAGGCTAACTCTTGCCTCAAGTTCTTTTACACTTGCCAGTGTATCACCTTCGAAGACGCCTTTTCCAACAACTCCAAAATCTCCGAGTCCAACAGTAAAATCAGGGAAGTTTTTTATGAGAGAAAGGCTAAACTGGTCGACATCAAAAAAGACCGTAGCCTCCGTGTTATTCTCAAACTCCTCCACAATGATCTCTTTGATTTTATCTTTAAACAGGATGGGTATGAGAACGGCCAGAAGAAAAAGGCTCAAAAAGAAAATACCGAGAATTTTGGCTAGGCGCTTCATAACAACAACTCAAAAAGGACTAAGACGAATTTATGAAATAACTGTCTTGAAAGGGGCTTTATTTCAAGAATTCAAGATTTGTTAACCGCTGAAGGGTGTGTTTTATGGCTGGGTTTAGATACTGGAACTCAAGACTTGAGTTTGCGAATGCGCCTGGGCCCGAGCCACAGCCATAAGCCTGTTACTAACAGAACGACCAGGCCTATGCCTAACAGGTTCATGGAGATGAGCTTGAAACCATCGGAAATAATGCTGCCATCATGCAAGTGTTCAATCCAGTCTGAGTGACGTTTAGCTACGGACAATACCTCCAGGGAGGTAGCATCTATCTGCACTTCCCAACTACCGGTATCAAAAATAACTTTGGCGATCCCCTTGGTAGGACGATATTCGATACGATCGAAGTTAGCGGCTGTTAAACCTAAGCTGTCCACTGCCTGAAGCGAAACCCTCGCTAGTTCTTCCACCGGCTGCCATTGTGCCATCTCCGTGGTATTGCCTTTTTGGGTGGGCGGTTGAAGTAGTTCAACATTCTTTTTCCAGGCCAGTAAAATTCCGGTAAGGGCGCTAATGAGCACGAAGAGTGCAATAGATAAACCAAAGTACTTATGCCACTTACGATAGCTCCTGACAGACCTGGCTAGTGTAGATGTTTCTTTCTCCTTCATTTCAACCAGCGGCAATTATAGAAAATTCTCGTCTACCTGCAATGAGGATTGTTCAACTGAAGTCAAATGCTATGATTCACGGTTTCAAAATGTATTCATCAGGTTGTGTTAATTCAATGTTAACAAGTAGACATAAGCATAATACGACCAAAGCCTGGCAGCTACGTTCAGCGCATTTAACGGCCATAAAGTAAAGTATCCTTATCAGTAATTATGTTTAATGTTAATTTATTGTTAACTTAGATTTAACTGAAGTTTATCCATGATGTTTTTAGCGCATTGCTTGAGGGATGAGGACGAGAAGAGTTTACATATTATTACTGTTTTTCATCGGGTTGTTTGCACTCAACAGCCAGGCTCAGTCTGATGCCCCAAAAGCTACCCTTACCACTTCGGATAGCATCAATACATTTCTAAGTCAGGATCTGCAAAACAGTCCCCTCGCAGATAAAATGAGGTCTGAAATAGATCAATACCTTGACAAGCTGCAAATCATCAAAACCCGCAAGAAAGCAGATAGGGAATTTCTGAAAACGGTTTTTTTTAAGACTCACAGAAAATTTCTCAAGCACTACGATGCATCAGCTACTTTTGAAGAAATGATGGAAACCGGGGTATATGGCTGTCTTACAGGTACCGCTCTTTATAGCATCATATTATCTCATTTTGGGTATGAGCACGAGATTGTAGAGCTAACAAGCCATGTTTACCTTAAGGTGAAGCTCGATCAACAAATTATACTATTGGAGTCAACACTTCCTGAGAGCGGATTTCTGGAGAATGTCAGCGAGATAGCCAGGGCTACGGAACAATATGAGGATAATTCACGTAAACTAAACTCCGTTACCGCCATCGCAGGAATAGATGAGGAGAAAGCAGAGGGTGCTTATAAAAGAAGCATCAGCCTGAAACAACTCTCAGGACTTCAGTACCACAACATGGCGATTTATAATATCAAGGAAGAGTTTTTGGAAACGGCATTTATGAATGCAAAGGAATCCATCAAGCTGTATCCTTCTAAAAGAACAGAATTACTCATGGAAATTGTTATAAATAAAATATTGCAGAGCAAGAACCTTACAAAAGACCTGAAATCGGGAATTTTGAATACATACGTAACACAGGTAAGGAAAAAGAAACTCACTCAACGCTAATCCAGCGCCTCCTTTCACATACTTATAATAGTAAACTCTACACGCCTGTTGAGGGCACGCCCGAAGCGGCTTCTGTTGGATGCGATCGGTACTTCTTCGCCATACCAGACAAATTGTAAACGTTGTTCCTTGATACCTAGCGTGGCCAAAGCTGCCCTGACTGCTTTTACCCTTCGTTCAGAAAGGTCGACATTGTACTCAGGAGTACCATAGTTGTCAGTATGACCTGCCAACTCCACGATAGCATCAGGGTAGTCGTTCATGAATTTTGCCAGGTTTCTGATCTCTACCCAGGACTTTGGTTTGAGAAGATCCTTGTCAAAATCAAAGAATACGTTTCTAATGATAAAGCTGGTTCCCGGGACAGCCCGGACCATTTTGGCCTTCACATTTACCTGAGGAGTAGCTCCTTCCTCAATGATTGCGTTGCTGTTTACGGGCTTGAGGTCTGGGCTTTTTACTCCACTCACATTTATCTCACTGTCAAAGCCTGGAAAGGCCAGCTCCTTTCTTTGGGTATTCACGATTTGAATGGTATCTCTCTTCAGGGTAGGCAATGCCAACGTAATCGCAACAGCTTTCATGACATCTTCTGGAATTTCCAGTTGTTGTCCTTGTTTAAGGTCAACACTATCCAGGTCAAGCCTGTCCAGAGATACAGCAAACACGTTCAGATCTGCTACATCCAACAGATCCACAGTCGTTCCTACGGGAATAAAACCTGGAATTTCAGCTCTATAGCTATAGATTTCATCGGCAGGCAGTTCAATACAATAATTACCTCCTTCATCAGTACGCACACGGCCCACCTCTACCGCGTCTCTAAGCCTGGAAAACACCACTTCGGCATCTAATGGCTGTTGCGTATCAGGGTCTGTAATCTGGCCACAAAGCGATACTATTCTCAACTGTTCTGTGACCAGGGGCAAGGTAAATGTGTGAATATCAAGACTAAAGCCATCTATATGGCGACAGAAATAGCCATAACCGCCATCAAGTGGCAAAAACAGAAATTTCTCATCTTCGGGTGAATTAATAACCGGGCCGAGATTTTCGGGCTCGGTCCAGCTTTGCCAGGAATTATCAAGTCGTCTGGTCATGAAAAGGTCTCGCTTCCCATAGCCGCTATGTCCGTTTGAAGAGAAGAATAGTGTCTTTTTATCTGGCATCAGGTATGGACTCTCTTCCTCTCCTGCTGTATTGATAACCCCTCCCATGTGAAGCGGCTCAGTCCAGAGACCGTTCTTCTGCAAAAAACTAACATAAAGGTCACGATAACCTTCTGTACCTCTTCCTTCTTCAGATATAATCAGGATTTCGCTGTCGGGTGTAAGCCAGAAGTTGACGTTTTCGTGTTCATTCTTGTCGTTGAATATCCTCAGGTTTTCAGGGTTACTCCAGGTACTATCGGAGGTTCTCAGGCTCGTGGAGATTCCATATTTCATACCTCCATCAAGGTATTCATTACCGAGGATGATGAGCTCTTCCTTGTCCAGTAAAAAAGAGCTGATAAAGTTGGGATCGGTATTGTTTAGAGGTTCTCCCACATTCTGAGCCTCACCCCAGTCGAGGGTTTTAGGGTCGATATCTGAAATCCAAATATCCTCCAGGTCATCCTCTCCTCCTACATTATCGGGGTGCCCCCTACGGCTAAAATAGAGTGTATTCCTGTCCTTAGTCAGCAGTGGCTTATTCTCTCTGTAAGGGCTGTTTACCTTTTCATTGAGCCTGTTCACCAGTAACTTGGTATTAATATTTGCTATATGGTTAATCTTTGCTTCAATTGGTGCATCTGAATTAGAAATACCCACACAATCGATGGAAGCAAAGCCTTCAACGGATTTACCGTCAATTTCAATTTTGATTGCCGTCACATTATAGGGCGTGGGCGGAATCATAATTCTGAGCATGCGATAAGGCTCCTTAATGGGTCCGGGACTGACCTTATAAACCGAATACTCATTTCCATCCTCATCGTAAGTAAAAACCTCTTTAATTGAGCCGGGATTATAAGTTTCGCCAATGGCTATCTGCACGATGGGCATGGGCAGATCAAACTGAAGTTTGATAAACTCCTGCGTATTGTTGTTAAAGGGTGACCAGGCATTGGGGTTATCTCCACCAGAGGGAAGAATGTTTGGTTTGCCGGTGGCCTGTCTGGCCGAGTGTTGAAGCTCAGAAAGTTCAGAAGAATAGTCTGCTACCCGTGCCGCCCATTGAACGATTGTCTGTGCACTTACACTGAGTGAAAAAAAAGTGCAGATAAGAAGTAAAACGTACCGTCTTTCAGGTGAGATAAGAGTCATCTTTCTCTTCAATATTAGCAAAAATAGTCAGATCCTAGATATAGTAAATTTCATTCGACCGGAATTAAGCGTTATTCACCGGATTTTTGATTAAAAATGATGTAACCATATGACAACATGACGCCTAATCGCTTCTTATCCTCTTCGTAATAATTCAGCCTGAGACTAACCGGTCCTAAAATGGTGTTGTAAATCAGAGCCGCCATACCTGTGAAATAGACTTTTTCTATCCCTTTATCCAGACCTACCTGCTGATCAACCAGTTCTACAGGTCTTTGTATTGGTGAAAAGCCATAAAATTCCAATCTCAACTGAAGGCCTTTATTCAGTTTCCAGATATTCCTGATACCTGCACTGATATAGCTATACGCCCTGTACTTGCTGAGGAAAAAGGTTTTAGAATCGAACATAGGTTCAAAAGCGCTCGCATAAAGCAGGCTGGATTGATAATTTGGAAAAAGGGGTTGATTACTATACACGCCATCAAACATCCAGCCCAGGGTGTATTTGCTACCAATTTTACCATATTCTTCAAAGTGAAGCTTGAGAGTAAACCAATCTCCCGTGGTTTTGATGGTTTGCATGATTCCAGGGTTATGCAGGAAGGAAGTTGATCCAGGTACATATTCTGTTCGACCGGAAAAGACATTGATACCTGCGTAAAATCTCGTTCCACTGGTGGGAAACTGTTTCAAATCCAGGCTATTTCGCTCGTAATCCAGGCTGGTTTTGAAGGCAAAGAAATCCAATTGATCCAGGGTGGCATCCGTAGATACATCTGGCTCATTACTGAATTCATCGGTATTTCTGAGTCCGGCAATCCCCAGTGTAATGACACTCCGTTGCCCTGTTCCAAGGCCAAAGGTCACCCCAAGCTTCCGATCGATTCTCTCCAGAATATTAGGGCTAAAGTCATCATTTAGGAAGTCCCTGGCATTTAAATAATTCCATTGATTAAAGGTAAAGGAAGGCTCAATAAAAAACCTGCTCTTTGGATTAACGTTAAACCGGGACGCAACCTGAAAAGATTCATAAAAGCTCCCGGTACTGGCGTTCAGCCTGTAGGTATTTAGGTACCTGCCAAATCGGTTAAGGCTAAGCCCTAAATAAAGAGCATTCACACTTCTTGTTGATAAGTTACCTCCTAAGTCAATGGACAGAGTACTCTTTGCGGCTCTTTTTAAATAAAGCTCCAGTACATAATGTTGCTTCTGCTGATCATAGCTGAAACCTGGATAGATGTTTTTAAAATAAGGCTCAGAAACCAGCTGAAAATAGGCTTCACGGATCTCATCGAGATTTTTATTGCCTTCGGTAAATGACAGTAATGACATGAGGAATTTTTCTTGCTTTGGCTCAAAACCAAACAAGCGTAGCTGGCCGAAAGTGTATTCTTTAAATGAGGCTTTGAAGCTACTTCTTCTTGCCTCAACCTCCCTTTTTGGCACTCTTCTTTTAATTCGTTCCTTGATGAGCGTCATTTTTGATATGGTCTGATCATAGCCTGCTTTAATGAGCTTAGGGGCCTGATCGAAATCCAATGCGGTAAGTCCATCCAGATCGGGTTCAAGGAAAATATCGGTTTCAGAAAGCTTACCCGGATCAATTTTATCAAGGAACAAAAAGAGCAGTGCTTCCTGCAAAATCTCTTCATCTGTCTCGTAAGGGTAAATCTCTTTCTTTTTCTCAGCTACGTTCGCTCCTATCACCAGGTCGGGGGAGAAGTCTTCTTTCATAATGTCAACCGGGAAATTATTATACACTCCTCCATCGAAAAGAAACTTTCCCTCAAACTTAACCGGGCTATAAAAGAAAGGTACAGCCATTGAAGAACGTACGGCCTGCATGAGGGAACCGGAATCGATAGGGACCACCTGTTGCGAAAAGACCTCGGCAGCCACTGCCCTGAAGGGAACAAAAAGTTTATCGAAATCTGAATTGGCCTTGACAGTGGCCTGACCAAGGTACTCGTTCAGGACGAAATTAAGCACAAGGTCATTGGCAAGGGGAGAATTGACTGAGGCTCTGGCACGTTGATCAATCAGGAGATCTAGGGTGAGCCATGAGGCATTGTCCTGGGCTCGGGTGTAGTTGTAAACATATTTTTCTGTGGAGGTACCATCAATCCAGTGTGTAAAAGCCGGATCCAGGGCCAGTGCCTCAATCTCTTCCGGACTAAAACCGGCCGCATAAAATGATCCGATAACTGCCCCCATCGATGTACCCGTGATATAGTCGACAGGAATATCATTCTCTTCCAGGGCTTTGAGTACTCCAATATGAGCCAGCCCCTTCGCGGCACCTCCACTAAATACCAGACCCACTTTCTGCGCCTGCAGCGATAGTGCACAAAAACAAAAAATGCAGATAATGGAAAGCTTCACCGTGGATAGATAACGCATAAAAAAAGCAGGACGTTTGTCCTGCTATAAATTTATTGAATCCCTTTTTAAATGAAGGTTATCTATTCTTATTTCATCAGGGTTTGTCTGCCAAAGCGCTAATATCTTTATTAGCCCAGGCAGTCGGAATATCATCCAACTTTTTGTCCATAAGCTGTACCACAGCTTCGAACTTAAGCAACGGCTCGCCCTTCAGCGGTTTCTCAGCCGGTAGTTTCTCTTTCAAAAAGTCTACCTGCTTACCACGTTTCCAAAAACGGAAACAAAGGTGATAACCCGTGGCAAGCCCCGTCTTACCGACATAACCAATGATTTGTCCTTTCTTGACACGCTGTCCCTGCTTTACTCTTGCAAACTTAGACATGTGGAGATAGCCTGTGGTATAAGTACCGTTATGTTTGATTTTAATATAATTACCGTTGCCTTTGGTATAGCCCTTATTGACAATGATCCCATCACTGGCGGCCTTGATAGGTGTGCCTTTACCAGCAGCAAAGTCAGTACCCAAATGAGCCGTCCTTCTCTTCAACACAGGGTGAAAGCGAGCGGGATTGTAGCGCGATGAAATTCTTGAAAACTCAACAGGGTATCGCATAAAAGCCTTCTGCATGCTTTCGCCTACCTCGTCATAATAATTGAGCCCGGTTCCATCATCATGAGCATAGGCCATATAGGAGTTTTTCATGTGATTGAATTCAGCCCCTATAATTTTACCAATTCCAATAGACTCTCCGTTGATCAACCTGTCTTCATAGATAATCTTAAACCAATCACCCTTCTGCAATGTTCTGGGGTCAATTTGCCACCCATAAAGATCGGCCATAGCACTCACCAATGCCGAAGAGCCTCCTTCTTGTTTGATAGAGTGGTCCAGGGAAATCTGAATTCTTCCGGCCATGGTCTTTTCAACAATCTCTACCTCTCTTTCGCCCATCGTAATGTCGATTGAGCCCTTCAGTTGGTAAACTACATAGTCCATCGGTGTGGGCTCGTAGATAAAATAGGCAGCCTTTTTCTCCGGCTGGTCCTCATACAGAATTGTGTATTTACGACCAGGCACAAAGTTACGCACACTGAATACGGCCTTTGATTGTCTGTCAATCGCATAGATATCCTGTCTGCTTACATTGTAAGGCAGCAGCAAATCCGCGAAAGTCTGATTTCTTTTGATTTTGCCTTCCAGTATTTCGAAATCGTTGACCTCAATTCCGAATCTGTACTCTGGCTCTATTATTTCAGGTACCTGCTCAACAGCTACTTCTACTGGCTGAATTTCAGGCAAATCATCACCCGTTGGCAGGGCGAGATAGAGAATTGTCGCTGTCGCTACTATCACGCCACCCACAATTCCTACTAAGCGTTTACTCATCTGGTTGGTTTTTGTCCTTTAAACGGCAAAATAACACTTTTTTTATATACTGAGGGGAAAGAAAAGTTTGTAGCGACCTACAATTCTGTCAGACCCTGCATATCACTGTCCATCGCCTAAGCCCAATTACTAATCACGAGGTTCAATGGCAGTAAATGAGGTACCACACTAAAGGCTAGATTTTCTTAACCTGAGGCTATTGAGCACTACTGAAAGTGAGGAAAATGCCATGGCGGCTCCTGCTATCATAGGATTGAGTAAAAAGCCGTTGACTGGATAAAGAATTCCAGCCGCCAGAGGAATGGCGATGATATTATAGATAAAGGCCCAGAAAAGGTTCTGACGCATCGTACTAACCGTGTGTTTCGACAACCTGAGCAGCTGTAACAGCTTAGTCAGATCACCTTTGAGCAAGGTAACCGTAGCGCTTTCCAGGGCCACATCCGTGCCTGTACCCATGGCGATACCTATATCTGCCTGTGCCAGGGCGGGGGCATCGTTGATACCATCTCCGGCAAAGGCAACTACGCTGCCAGAGGCTTGTGCTTTTTTGACCAGGTCCGATTTGTCCTGTGGTAACAGGCCTGCATGATAGCTTTCAATACCTGTTTCATAGGCCAACCGGGCACATACTGTTTCATGATCGCCAGAAAGCATAGTGACTTCAATACCTTGCTTTTTCAGGAAACCTACAGTGGAAAGTGACTCTTTCTTAACCGTATCGTTGAGTCCGGCTACCGATAACAATTCGTTTTGCTTTAGAAAGAACACCAATGTCTTTCCTGCTTCCCGCAGTTCATTGACTATTTTTTCCTGATCGGAGTTGAATTTCACATTTTTCAAGCCTCTGTCACCCACCACCCGATACTGCTCGCCCTCCAGCTCCGCCTCCATCCCTTCTCCCGGAATAGTCTTTAGCTGATTTACCATGATCGGAAACAGCATATAGCCTTCGGTAAGATAGTCAGCTAACGCAGCCGCAATTGGATGACTGGATTTGGCCTCCATCCCATTAAGAACGCTCAAAAGGTGCAGGTTCTCTTCTTCGGGAAAGAAGGTATGAAAGTCAGTAACCGACAATTTACCTTGAGATATAGTACCAGTCTTATCTACAAAGAGTTTGTCTATCCGGGTTGCCTGCTCCAATCCGATGGCATCCTTGATCAAAACTCCCATAGAGGCCCCTCTGCCAATACCCACCATAATAGCCGTGGGTGTAGCCAGGCCCAAGGCACAGGGGCACGCGATGATGAGCACGGAAAAAGTATTTACAAAGGCCAGTACTAAAGCGGATTCTGGTGCCCAAAACCACCAGACGAAAAATGTAATGACAGCAAGTAGCAGCACAATCGGAACAAAGATTCCGGCAATTTTATCGGCCAGTTTTTGAATGGGTGCTTTTGAACCCTGGGCATCAGTCACTAGCTGAATGATACGCCCGAGCAGTGTTTCGCTACCCACTTTTTCAGCCCTGATTTGTAGTAGTCCATCGAGATTGATGGTACCGGCCTTTACTTCATCGTCTTCTTGCTTTAATGCCGGCACAGATTCACCCGTGACCATACTCTCATCCACAGTAGAACTACCTGACTTGACAGTACCATCTACCGGGATTTTATCTCCTGGCCTCACCAAAAGCCAATCGCCCTCGACTACCTCTTCCAACTTGATGGATTCTTCCCGCCCATTTATCAAACGGATCACCTGTTTGACCTGCAAATCCAGTAGTTTTTCAAGGGCTTTTCCAGTAGAGTGCCTGGCGCGTTCTTCCAGATATTTGCCTAATAAAATAAAGGTAATGATGACAGCCGCGGACTCGTAATATACATGAGGTACCACCCCTTGATCTTGCAGCACCTGGGGCCAGAAAGTATTAAAAACACTAAAAAGCATTGCTGAACCGGTGCCAAAAGCAATGAGGGTATCCATGTTGGTACGGCCGTGCCTGAGTTGCTTCCAGGCGCCTGTGAAGAAATGCCGGCCAGACCAAAACACCACCGGTAGGGTCAATACCAACAAAATTTCATTTTTAAAGACGAAGGGCCCCACAAACATGGAGAGTACAAAAACCACAAGGCCAAAGCCCAGGGCTATAAAAAACTCCTGTCGGGCCTTTTTTAATGAAGAAGCTTTTTCTTTAGCTAGTGTAGTTCTTGACTCAATGGGTTTGAGCTGATAACCTGCATTATCGACAGATTTCTGCAGTCTTTTAAATGAGACAGTCCTTTCATCAAAGGTCAGTTTAACGGAGTTATTGGCATAGTTGACAATGGCCCCTTTGACGCCATTTTGTTTCTGCAAAGTGCTCTCCACTGCCCTTGCGCAGGCCGCACAGGTCATGCCTTGTACCGGATAGGTTTCCCGGGTGATTTGCTCGCTCATCTTTTACAAAGATAGAACAAAGCAATGCCTGTTTTAGTGCCTCAGGTTGCTTTCTCTCATTCCTCTGCGATCAAACTCTGCTTTCGCGTCATCAAGAAATTTGACAAAGCTCTCAACGCTGGCATCATAAGATTTGGGCTTGATCAATGGTCTCTCAAGATTATCAAGCAGTACATAGTAGGGCTGTGCATTGCCCTCGAATCTGTCTAACTGAAAATCGAAGTTTTGCTTACCAATCGTTTTTTTCACCTTGCCATCATAGTCAGAAGTATACCATTCTGACTCTGGCAATGTTGTCTTCTCATCTACATAAAGTGCCACTACCACAAAGTTATTTTGCAATCTTCGAAGCACTTCCTCATCAGACCAAACGTACTGTTCCATTTTGCGACAGTTCACACAACCATGTCCGGTAAAGTCAATGAATAAAGGTTTGTTTACTTGTTTGGCAAATGCTATGGCCTGGTCATAATCGAAAAACCCTTTGAGGTCATGCGGTAGTTCTAACAGATCGGCATATTTCACATCTCCATCAAATCCCTCAGGCCTTACTTCTCTTACCGCAATAGCCTCCTTCAAACCCAGTGCTTCCTGAAACGAGAAATCTGTGCTCTTATCGGGTGGCAGGTATCCGGCCAGACCGTTTAAAGGCGCCTCTCTGAAACCCTGGAAAAGATATACTGAAAAGGCCAGAGAAAGCACTGCTGCTCCGATCGCTATGGGTTTAAGCTTCCCTCCTTTACTATCATGGGGGAATCGAATGACTCCTAAAAGATATAACCCCAGCAGTATTGCGATGACGAACCAGATGGCAATGTAGATTTCCCGATCCAACAGCCCCCAATGGTAAGCCTGATCAGCCACACTTAGGAATTTAAAACCCAGTGCTAGTTCAATGAAACCCAGCACTACTTTCACCGAGTTTAACCAACCACCTGATTTAGGCAAATCTTTGAGCATTCCCGGGAAGATGGCAAAAAGGGTAAACGGAATGGCAAAAGCGGAGGAAAAGCCCAACATGCCTACCACAGGTTTCATCACCTGGCCCTGAAAGGACTGGATGAGCACTGTCCCAACAATAGGGCCGGTACAGGAGAAAGAAACCAGCACCAGTGTAAAGGCCATAAAGAATACCCCTAAAAAGCCTCCTTTTTCCACCTTCTTATCCATTCGGTTAACAAAACCGGTCGGGATGTTAATTTCAAAATAGCCAAAGAAAGAAATGGCAAAAATGACGAAAACGGCAAAGAAGATAATGTTAGCAACTGCTCCGGTTGCCAGATCGTTTGCCAACCCAACCCCGAAGAAGCTGGTAAAAACCAAACCGACCAGAATGTAGATGCCTATAATGGACAATCCGTAGCTTATGGCCTTGACCCTGGCCTGTGTTTTTGTTTGTGAACTATTCGTGAAAAATGCCACCGTCATAGGAATCATAGGAAACACACAAGGTGTAAGCAAGGCGGCCAATCCGAAAACAAAGGCGGCCAAAAAGAAGCCCCAAAGCGAACCTCCGTCTTCTTGTTGCAGCAGTTCGCTATAGTCTTCCTGAGAAGCTTTTACGGTTTCTCCGGTTACCTTAAGAAAGGAAATGTCGAAATCCTGCTCGCCAAGGATGCAGACCCTGGTAATATCGCTGCAGGTCTGAAAGTCGAGGGAACCACTTATTTTATAATCACTATCGAGTATACGTACCTTCTGTCGAAACTCTGCTTCCTTACTGAAATAGGTCACATCGCTCTGGAAAGTCTCATCAAATTTCTCTTTCGGCTCAACGGGAATCAGCCCACCAATGGCTTCAAAGGTACCGTTCTGTTCAAAAGTTATTTCCGTGGCGATCGGACCGGCATCTTCGGCTACGTCACTGGAATACATATACCAGTTTTCGTCAATCTCCGCCTTGAAAATCAGCTCAACTTCGTCTCCGGTTTGCAGCTCTTTATTACTGGCGTCAAAGGTCCAGGAGGTCGTTTTCTTTAGTTGACCCGGGCTTCCCAACAGGCTACCAGAAGGCCTGGCACTCACAATGCTCTGAGGGGCTTCATCAGTAGTAGTGGTAGGCACTTCCTGAGAAGAGCCAGAAGCTACCTTGATAAAGTCAATATCAAACTCTTCATCACCCGGAATGCATTGCCCATCCACATCCGTGCAGGTCTGAAAATCGAGTATTCCTATGATTTTGAGATTAGCCGAGAGTACTTTAATTTTTTGCCTGAACTCACCCTCTTTTTCGAAATAAGTGACATCTGCTTCCCAGATATCATCATATTTCTTCTTTGGATCTACGGGAATCAGATCTCCGATTACTTCAAAGCTTCCGTTGTTTTCAAATGAAATCTCTGTGGGAAGCGGACCGATATCTTCGGCCAGGTCGCTGGAGTAGATATACCATTTGTCAATTACCTTAACCTTAAAGATCAGATCAATCTCATCACCGATCTTCACCTCTTTTGCTGAGGCATCGAAGGTCCAACTGGTGGTTTTTCTTATTTGGGCGAAGGCAGTTATTGAAAATAAAAAGGCTGCCAGGAGCAAAATGCTCTTCCTCATAGTCATCTTGTTATAGTGATGTGAACGTATTCCCGTTCACTAAGATTCAATACTGAAGTATGGCAAATGACCCTACCCCCTTATATCGTCTAAAAGACTCTTTGGTCCTTACAGTGTATAAAGGTACTTCAGTCAATCAACGAAATGGTACGGGAACGCGTACCCGAACCATTTCATACCACCCATTAGCTGAGTTCAGCAAAATTCTGATAGAACAAAGGAATCGTTTCTATCCCTTTGAAATAGTTAAACACCCCATAATGCTCATTGGGAGAATGAATTGCATCTGAATCAAGACCAAATCCCATAAGCACAGTTTTGAGTCCTAAAATTTGCTCAAAGAGCGCGACAATGGGAATACTTCCTCCACCTCTGAATGGTACAGGCACTTTTCCAAAAGTACTCTCCATCGCCCTTGATGCTGCAATATATGCCGGGGAATCCGTAGGCGTTACAGCCGGCTGTCCACCATGGTGAGGTGTTACTTTTACCGATACCGATGGCGGAGCTATAGACTTGAAGTGGTTGGTAAACATCTCCGTGATTTTATCAGGGTCCTGATCTGGCACCAACCTCATAGAGATTTTGGCATAGGCCTTTGAAGCAATCACTGTCTTGGCACCTTCTCCTGTATAACCACCCCAAATACCATTTACATCTAAGGTGGGCCTGATAGAAGCACGTTCCATGGAAGTATAACCAGTTTCACCTTCGGTGTCACTCAGGCCAATAGAGTCTTTATATTCTTGCTCGTCAAAAGGTGCTTCGGCCATAGCTGCCCTCTCTTCGCCCGAAAGTTCTACTACATCATCGTAAAAGCCGGGAATGTTGATGTGCTTGTTTTCATCTCTGAGTGAAGCGATCATTTCTGAAAGTACATTGATAGGATTGGGCACGGCACCTCCATAGAGGCCGGAGTGCAAGTCACGATTAGGGCCGGTTACTTCCACTTCCACATAACTCAACCCTCTGAGTCCTACCGTAATAGATGGTACATCATTGGCAATAATGCCTGTATCAGATACCAGCACAATGTCTGCCTTAAGTCTTTCTACATTTTGCTCAAGAAAGGTCTCCAGGTTATCCGAACCCACCTCTTCTTCTCCCTCAATGATAAACTTAACATTACAGGCAAGCGTATTGGTCTGCATCATGGTTTCAAATGCCTTGATATGCATATAAACCTGTCCCTTATCGTCACATGAACCTCTGGCAAAAATGGCACCTTCAGGATGTAGCTCGGTCTCTTTGATTACGGGCTCAAACGGAGGTGAATCCCAAAGCTCATAAGGGTCTGCCGGTTGTACATCGTAATGGCCATAAACGAGTACTGTAGGCAATCGCTCATCGATAATTTTTTGACCAAATACGATTGGGTGTCCTGGTGTTTCGCAAACCTCCGCAATATCTGCCCCGGCCTGAACAAGCTTCTGTTGCACATAGTCCGCGGCATTTCTCACATCTCCTGCAAACTTACTGTCTGCGCTTACCGAAGGGATGCGTAAAAGGTCGAGCAGTTCCTCAAGAAAACGATCTTTGTTGGAGCTGATATATTCATTGATTGTTGCCATAGGTATAATTAGGTTATGGCTGCAATTTAAGGGTTTTTGCATAACGCTAAGGCGACCTGTGGGTACTTAGGGTTAGTTTTTGAGCAGCCGGGAAATTTCGAAGTAAATTCTGTCCTCCTACCTGTTCCGGCCCCTCCTTCATTTATCAAGCAATAGATCAATCTGTTCCTTTAGAATGCCCCTGGTGTTTTTATGGGCCTCATATTGGCAAAACTGAACCACCCCATTTTGATCGATCACAAAATACATCGGGTACACCATCACTCCGTACCTTCTGGACAGGGAACGAGAGTCCGGAAGTATATTGAAATGGAAGGGCTGCTTCTTCAAAAATTCGGTCATGTCCTGTGAAATATTTCTTGAAGGTGCCAGAAAGACGACCTCTTCGCTTTTATAGCCTTGTTTTAGCCTGTTCAGCTCAGGAATTTCATTCTTGCAAGACCTGCAATCAACAAACCAAAAGCTCAAAACGACCACTTTACCTTTCAATTCAGCCAGGTTAATCAGGTTTCCTGCCAGATCAGTTCGCTCAAATACCGGGGCTTCACGACCTCTCCAGTCTATGGGGTTTCGTGGGGCAGCAATCAGCTCTTTTTTAGCCTTCTCCTCTGCGGCATCTGATGACCGAATGACCACTGCTTTGATCTTGCCATTGATATCACCATAGTAGTCAAGCGCATAAGCAGGATCGGTTACATACTCACCCAATTGCTGCCGGGCTACCTTTTCGCCTTTCAGGTAAAATGGAATACCTCGCAAGGTCAGCAGGCGCTCTTTCATTTCCTCCTTAGTCAGTTTATGTAGCCCCTTGGGCAGATAGGATAGGCTCTGACCCGGAAGAGTATGAGACAAGCTCATGCAAAAACATAAGATAATTGTGCTTAACCGAGATCTCATAAAAGCTATTTTACAGATGATCCGATCCCCCAAGCAGCCTGATTTCTACCTGGACAACCAGCATCATTAACGACACTACTATAAATATAGTAGAATTACGTAAGAAATAGTAATAGGGATTTAAAAACCGTCTCCTTCGACCGTTTTCTTCTTTTTAAGTGTCTGGGAAGACTCATCAGCCATGAGCAACCTGTAAGGTTCATCGATGCCCAGGTACAGCTTGCGGAAATTCTGGGTCCATACCATCACTTCCTCAATGGTATTGTTGTAAAGCTTAAAAGAACCTACTTTGCTTTTGGCTTTACCCTTGCCGGCAAGAGAGGCGTTATAAGCAGGGTTTGAGGAGGTGGTTCCGAGGCTGAAGCCGTCATAGGTAAAATAATACCAGGTTCCATCGGTAATTTGAAGCAGAATATTCACTACCTCTCCTTCTGGGGTTTTTCTGATCTCGACAAAGCCATCCATTTCCATATTAAGATCGGTGATTCCTACATTGGAAACACCAATTTTTCCTGTACTGTAGAAAGCCTTATTCTGCTTAGACCATTTGAGATCCACGTTAGAAATTACCAGGTCTTTCAGTAGTTCAGTCGAAGCATTTACCAAAGGTATAGGTACTGTCTGATAAGAGTTATCCCAGTCTTTAGTAGCCTGATCACCTATAAACTCAGCCACCTTATATATAAGGTCTGAGCGATCTTCATGAGCTCTTCTGACACCCACATTCTCTCCAATGGTTTTCAGGTCTGTTGCCATAAATGGCAAGCTTTCAGCGGGCAGCCCAAGTCCCACGGTAAACATCGTATTCACTACAAAATCGGCAGAATCCAGATTTCCCTTTCCTTTACCGGCTGCTTTAAAATCAAGGCCTTTGCTGTAGGGGCTGATAAAATTCAAGTTGCCTTCAAAGGTCACGTCCTGAGTTGCCTCATTGTATGAGAACATACTGCCCGCATAGTTATTGGCTGGGTCGTCTACTTTAAGTTGATTAGCCACATTGTAAGAACCTGTTTCCTGATCGTAGAAGAGGTTACCACCTGACGGGATAAAAAAGTCATCATCATCCAACCCCCTCTTTTCAGTAATAAATGAGGCGTAAATATCGCCATTATTAAAGTGCAGACCGGCAGTCAGGGGGTCTCCTGATTCAGTTCGGGCCTCGTCAAAATTAAATACCACCTCTGCAATGTCGTCATTGGATTCGTATTCAATCCATACATTGCGCTCCTTTAGCTTTTCGAGGTTTAGCTTGACGGCACCTTTCAGCTCCAATGCCTTACGGAAGGCATACATAAAAACGTCTCCTTTGAAGGTAAAGCCTGGTGATACGATTACACCATCTTTGTCTTCAACAGTTCCACTGGATTTGGTATAAAGTCCTCTTTCCTCATCCTCTTCAAGCCTGAACTGATCAAATTTAATGGCGAAGGTATCCTGCACAGTTACCAGCTCATAGGTGCCCTCTCCGGTAAAGCGTTTTCGTGATACTATATTGATGGTGGCGTCATACAGCCTGTGGTTTGCTACAGCTGTATCGAAAACAACTACAGCATTTTTTAACTCTTCAATTTTAGAGTTTTCCAGAATCTGAACCTGACTACTATCAGGAGTGATCAGTGCATCAGCTACTACGATGTGTGGGATTCCCTGCACATTCAGCTCCTGGGTTTCAATATCGTATGTGGCGTTTGTGGCGCTGAACACCAGTGAATCCTGGTCTTTTCTGGTTGAATAGAAGAATGATTTCTCTATCGGCACGGTATCAGGCTTGGCCATGGTAATGATCTTGTTGCTGATGTCCCACTGCGCCTCGGGAATAGAGGTTTTGTATTGAGCAAAGGGGAGCTCTATTGAAGCATTACCCTGAACCTCAGGTTGAATTGATGCATTTTGGGCGGACAGGTCATAGCTCACCCTCACATCGTCCGATTGTAGTATGGGTTTCCTCGGGTTATTGGATTTCAGCACGAACAGGGAGTTTCGGGCCTCAAATTCTGTCTCCTTGAAAGTAAAGGCTTTCGATTCCGTCTCTGAGCCCTGAATCGACATATCGCCATCGCCCATTAAGGCCTTTGTAGAAAGTGTGAGCGTACCCTCAAACTTGGCAAGGCTATCGTATAGCTCAAAAGGATCTTCAAGATTCCTAATCTTCATACTGTCTTGCTTTGCTCGCCAATTGACCTCATAGCGTTTAAACCTGGTGGACGGAAAGGAGGTACCATCCATTTCACCCGGTTCAATAACACCCTCAATTCCCTTTTCGGAATACATAGAGTCGAGATAAAATGTCACTGCCTCCGTAGTGAGCGTGGCTGTAAGGAATTTGATAACTCCCGGAGAGGTAAGCCCGTTTTGGTCGAGTCGGAGCTCCCCAAAAAGTCTGCCGCTGGTTTTATACATGCGATAGCCCGAGTCGGGTATGGCATGAATAAAGCCAAACGATTTATCGGGCATAGCGATAAGGTTCTCTTTGAAAGGAGGAAAAATACTATCGGCATGGAAGGTACCCTCAAAAGCGAAGGTAGACGGGTCTGCATCGGCAGCACTGTCGAGTTTAAAGGGGGGTACGTCAAAATAGACCGTACTGTCATATGCTCCTCCCAGCACGCCATTCTCATTAAAGAAAGCTGTAGCGCTTTTATCAGAGCTGAATATCGGAAATTCAGGCTTCGAGTCTCTTGCCGACTTGTTGTCGGGTTCATTGATTCTCAATATCCCTGAGGTTTGTACCAGACGATTGTCGAGTGTTTCTCTATTTCCTTCTTCTATTTCTACCTGTAGCTCAATAGAATCGATCTCCGTCAGGTTTACCAGAAAGTTCTCATAGTCGAAGACAAACTTTCTACCCAGAAACTGAAAATTACCTGCCTTCAAAGATCCTTCAAACTCAATTCCCCGGTTCTCAAGCACCCGGATTTCTCCGTTTGTGGGTGTAATAATCACATCGAGAGAATCACTTAGGAAAAACTGTTCCACCCCTCTTACGGTCATCACATTGTTGAGTGTATTAAAGGTGGTATTGGCAGATTCTCCGGTAACTGAAGGTATGATCAGGTCGTCATAGTCAGATTCCTTGCTATTGGCATTGACATAGTGAAAGCCTTTCTCTGTAATTGTCACCAACTGAGTCACAGGATTATAAATAGCCAGCCCTTTGGACATCAAACTATTCATCGTTCGTTCCAGAACGCCTTCTCCAATCCCGCTGACATCTGCCAGTTCAAGCAGGTAAAAGCTATCTCCCCCTGACCTCTTGGCCATTCCCGCTGCCATAAGCAAAGGGTGAAAGTCATACAGTTCGGCCAGGCTGAAAAACCTGTTTGAGTTGAAATAATTCTTTGATTCTACCATGACCGGAATCTCATTACGGGCAGAAACAGTAGATATATTGAAGGTATCCTGACTAAGGTCCCAGTGGAGTAAATCACCTACCACATCCATATTATAGAAGGAGGTACGGAAGGGAGTTGTCGTAAATCCATTTTTGGCAGGAATAAGCTTAAGTAGTCCTTTTCCGTATTTGTACTCAAGCTCTACTACTGGATGAAACACGGAATCCTTACCATGATAGACGGCTACTGAAGCGTTTTTAGTAGAGACTACAGAGTCTTCTGAGTTAAAAGTAAACGAGCCGGAATAAGCCGTGAACCTTTTCTCGCCCTTCCAACTGCCAACCAGCATAGACTTATCACCATAGGCTGATTTGCTGTAAAACTGAGCTCCCTGGTAGCTGATGCCTCCCCGATAATTAAGCCCAGAAGCATCCAGCCCCATCATGGGCGAGTCTGCGCTGTTGGAAACAAACCTGGGGTAGCTGTCTTCAGTCTTTCTGGGAGGGTTTCCGTGAATTTGTAGCTGCCCACGGATAGGTGCAGGAATTTTGCCACTGTACTGAAATTCAACATCGATAAAATCGAAAACCTTCTGATCGACTGAGAATTCATAACGATCCAGCGTAGCGAAGGCTGTCTGGCTCGGGATGCCCACGTTGGACCAATCGATCGTACCACCAAGCCCCGTAATTTTTTTGTCCTCAAAGGTGAAATTAGCGTTCATGCCTCTGAGCACTACAGTGTCGAGTCTGCTTCTGAATACCAGGTCTGCCCTTTTGAATTCGATGACAGGACCAAAGGGGGCCGTAAGTGTCGGGGTATCATCAACCGTACTCGCTGCCGCCTGGGCCTGAAGTTCTTCCATCGATGCATTAATATCTACCGCAGGCTGGCTGGCTACTATTACTTCTTCGCTCCCTCCGTCATCGTAGCCATTGTATTTGATTTCGAAATCGGCATTTTCTAGATAAATACCGTAGTTTCTATCCTTCTTAAGTGAGAGGTCGGTGAGGAAAAGCCTGAGAGAGCTAAAGTACTGCCTGGCAATTTTCAGCTCATAGTTTTCGCTGACCTTAAGGGCGGCATCGGTCAGCTTATCAATTTTTCCGCTATCAAAGCTGCGTTCGTCAATTGCCGCGTTAAAGGATTCGAAAAAATCCTTGAAATCGAAACGGGCTCTCATTCCCATTTTCTCAAGGTTAATGAGACTGGTAATAATCTCTTTTTGCTGTGTGTCAGAAAACTGGTTACCCTGCCACTTCTCTATAAAGCCCTTATATTCCGGTCCGAAAATATTGGGGTTTTTAGCCTCAAGGATACGTTTCAAGTCAGGTGTCAGCAGAAGACTGTCGCCACCATTGGGGGTATTTTGCCCAAGAGCCCATGCACTGCAACAGGCTAAAATGGTGATAGTGAGAATAAGTTTTTTGACCAGCTTCACTTGAAATAACTGAGATTTCAATATTGATTATTAAGTATAACGTCTAATTCCTGATTTTCTTCGAAAAAACAGAGGTTTTTGCACCAGACAGGATGACTTAGCTTTTTTGAAAACCGGTAATCCTATTTTTTCTTCAAAAGCACGGCAGTCCACTCACGCTTGGCAGAAGATTTCAGCTTCTCAAAACCCAATGCACTTGTGCTCTCTAATATATCCTCCTCGTCATGGGCATAGAAGCCGCTAAGAAACAGGTAGCCTCCTCTTTTAGTCAACCTGGCATACTCATCCATTTCTTCGAGCAAGACATTTTTATTGATATTGGCCAGCACTATATCGAAGCTTTCATCAAAGGCCAGTGATTTGATCACTCCCTGTTTTACGGTCTTTGGTTTTACTTCATTGAGACCGAAATTCTCAGTAGCATTTTCGATACACCAGTCATCAATATCTGTGGAAGACACTTCACTGGCTCCTAACTTATGAGCCATAATGGCCAGTATACCGGTACCCGATCCAATATCCAGCACTTTCTTGTCTTTAAAATCAACCTCAAGCTGTAAGGCCAGTATCTGGTGTGTGGTTTCATGATGGCCCGTACCAAAAGACATTTTTGGATTGATTACAATCTCGTACTTAAACTCAGGTCTGGGATCATGAAAAATAGCCCGAACATAAATATCTTTCCCTACCTGGATGGGATCATAGTTCTTCTCCCATTCCTCGTTCCAATTGACCTTGGGAATCTTCTTAAGCTCGTACCAAATCTTGGTCTGCTTTCGATAATTATTGAAGAGTTGCTGTAAGCCCGGATGACTGAATTGGTCTTCCAGGACATAAGCGTCAAAACCTACCTCCGTTTCAACAAATGAGTCAAAGTCAATTTCGCCCATTTCTGCAATCAGGATATCGCGGAAGGGCGCATCACAACTGACTTTGATCTCGATATAATCCACTAGTAAGATTTAATAATGTCTACAAAATCGCGGGCTTTCAAAGAAGCACCACCAATCAAACCACCATCTATATCGGGTTGCGAAAACAGCTCGGGTGCATTAGCCGGCTTGGCACTACCTCCATACAAAATGCTGATTTCGTCAGCTACATCCTGACCGTACTGAGCAGCAAACCCATCACGAAGGGCTTTGTGCATATCTTGTGCCTGGGCAGAAGAAGCAGTAACACCAGTGCCGATCGCCCAGATGGGCTCATAAGCGATTACAATTTTCTTAAATGCTTCGGCATCAAGGTGAAAGAGACTTTCTTTAAGCTGGTTGCTTACAAAATCTACATGAGTACCCGCTTCGCGAACTTCAAGTGACTCACCACAACAGAAGATAGGGGTCAGTTCATTGGCCAAAGCTGCATCTACACGGCTGGCAAGCTCAGCATTGCTTTCATTGTGATACTCTCTTCGTTCGCTATGACCAAGAATTACATAATTCACACCTACAGAGTTAAGCATATCAGCCGATATATCTCCTGTGTAGGCTCCTCCAGCATGCTCACTCATGTTTTGAGCGCCTAAAAATACTTTGTTACTTCCAGCGACAATTTTACCTACGGCCGAGAGGTGAATGAACGGAGTACACAACACAGCAATGGCATCATCGGTAATTTCATCATTGGCAATGTTTGCCACCTCTGAAGCAAGTGCAAGACCTTCATCCAGGGTCTTATTCATTTTCCAGTTACCGGCAACTATCTTCTTTCTCATAATTCAATGGTTAACGCGTTTCGCGCCAAAGATAAATCATTCTATCTTAGTTCGATGGCTTTTTACGAAGATCAACCTAAGAAAAAGAAGCGGCTGGAACCAAGAGAAGCCAGCCTGAAAGCAGCCGACTTTTGCGCCTACCAGGAACGCTCTCAACAAGAGGTGCGCGATAAGCTCTATACTTACGGTTTGCATCAAGATGAGGTTGAAGATGTACTGGCCGACCTGATCACTGATGGTTTTATCAATGAAGAACGTTTTGCCCGGGCCTATGTAGGCGGTAAGTTCCGTATGAAGGGCTGGGGCCGGAAGAAGATACTCCAGGGCCTGAAACAACATCGTATCTCAGATTACTGCATAAAAAAAGGCATGGAGGAAATTGACCTCGATGCCTACTACGAGACTTTGAAAAAACATGCTGAACGCAAGCTATCCTCACTTAGCGGACAAACTGCCTATATCATGCGGGGCAAGCTGACCCAGCACCTGATGATGAAGGGCTTTGAGGGAGATTTGATTCGGGATGTGATTGAGGAAGTGATGGTTTAATCAAAACCTAACTCATTCTGATAAGGCAAAAAAGAGGTTATCTAAAGCCTGACTATTCTTAGGGGACACTTCTTCAACCAGTTCAATCTCATCCTTTTCCAGATAAATTATCAATGGATACAAAGACATAAGGGCGCCCTTATAGAAATCGCTGTTCTTATCTATGAATATGTATTCTGATGAAATAAGCTCTTCTCCAAGTTTGATTCTGGCAGTTTTTAAAGAAACAACATCAGTCAAAAGCACATTAAGTTTACTGCTGTAATTTCGGCTATCGCTCATCAAAAACTCTTCTACAGAGCCAATACACCCCGTACAACCTGTTCTGGGTAAAACGATTAGATAGTCTTTATCTAAAAGGGATTGAAACCCCGTAGCGTCCATGCCTTCTTTTACAGTCTCAAGGATTCTAGCATTCTCTGACTGACAAGAAGTGAGTACCACAATCAGTAGTGATAAGCTCAAGACACTTCTAAAACCCATACTCATAGCGCTTTATCTTCAATGTATCCTCAACATTATTATCGAATAGAATTTGATAAAGCCCCTTTTTCCCGAAAACCAGATTTTCAGTACCTTGAAAATCAACTTCGCCTAATACTTCAAAATCATCATTTGCGGCTATCATAGATTTCTCACTGACGAGCTTATTCTCCTCAAGCATTTCAGTTGGTGTTTTTTTATAAAAGGACCTCAAATAAACCTTACGGTATGGATCATAATAAATATTAGCAAAACGTGAGTACCCCAAGAAGGCCTTGAACTCAGCAAACGGATCACCGGGATATTCGCTTGGGGACAGGCCTTTTTGTTTCTCAAAATTCGGTATTCCAAAGTCAAACTCTTCGACTCCCCCTTTTTCATTTACAACTATTATTTTTTCTTCCAATGGAAAGCTATATATAATCGACTTTTTTTCAGGATTGTAAGCACTGAAAACGTCACAAAGTTTTTTTGGCCAATAGCCTTTATTTTGAACCAAATAACTATCAGGGAAACTAACTACTTCTTCAATACCGCTTCCATCCCTACTTACTTTAATAATACTGGCAGGCTGAAAATCCTTGAGTTTTAAGCATGAATTTCCTGAGGCGAGGTAAAACCAGGAATCATCCCAAACCAAACCAGCACCTCTTGAGGTCTGTGGTGCAATCTCAACCGTTTCGCTGTAAAGCTTTAATTCTCCTTTAGCCTCAGCCTGCCAATTCATAAAGAAAATCTTTCGCTTGTAATAACTATGAATCAGAATGGAGTCTTTACTGATTACATTAAAGGAAGTAATTCTATCTCCGATTCCATTCGGACCTTCTTTAGCAAAGTCAATTCTTTTTTTGAACTTTCCATTATCCAGATTATACATGTAGATGGCGCTATTTAATGGATTAAAGAAAGCCAGAAGAGGCATACTGTCAGTATCGATTAGTTGATAGAATGAGTTATTGGAGGTTGTCTCCTTATCTAAAACAAGGTCTATCTCATCCGTCTCGATCAACGCCAAAGGTGCAAGGAACTCGTCTCCTGCACTTCCTTGAGAAGTACAGGAGACTATAAATAACATGGACAAAATACTAATCGTCCAGCAACGTAGGTCAGGAGTTATTTTCATTTAATCAAATCATCAAGCCTCTATACCAGGCTCCTCTTCAGCCATCACTATACAATCATAGGCACCATAGATATTCCTACGAAAAATTACACAGGACGCACCGGATAATACCCAACTTTGACCATCCCATTGATAATCTAAATCACAGGCTCCATTGTTGTTCGGATTCACCTCTCTAATACAGGTACCCCCGTTAGAGTAGTTTGAAATACTTAGGCCGAACATCATTACTATTGAAAAACAAAACACTCTTAATTTCATAATTAGTCAATTAAACATTCAAAACTTATTCAGGACCACCTAAACCTTCATCATCAATAACGCAGTCATAGATGTTCGGGTAGCCAGGGGCGGGCGTGTAAACTTCACAGTTATAACCATTAACCGTCCATGTGCCATTAGGATTCAAAACCGCATCTGCTTTGCAACTTCCATCATTTTGAGCTTCTGGGTCATGAAAACAAGCCGCATCAATTCTTGATAGAAATACGAATAAAAACAATAACGCAAATACTGAAAATTTCATTTTAATTTTTTTCATAGATTTTTTTATAATGTAATACAACTATAACCAAATAAGTATTTCCATTATTGTATATATTCATATAAAACAAATCACTAGGTAGAATTTATATTAAAATGCTTAGGGGGGGGTAATACTACACTTACTTAAAACCAAACCTTTATAATAGGCTTTGAAAAAAGAGGAAAAATACTTAGTCAGTTGCTTCAACCAACCCCTTCCGCCACAAAAACACATAACGCACAGCCAAAAAAATCATAACCGATATAAGTGAGGAGGCATAGACCTGAATGGCCAGCAACCAAACAAAGAGGGCGGCCAGGAGCAGAATGACCAGAAACCTGACATAGCTTCTTACCCAGGCGGGCGGATTCTTCTTCAGCATAACAAAACCCACATAAAGATTGGGGGCAAAAGCCCAAAGTACATTGAGGTTATTCGGGGTGGTTGCATGCCCTGTAAAAAACCAGAGGAAGATCATTACTACTCCTAACAGCCCCGTCAAGAACATAAGCGAAAAATCAAGCCAACGTGACCTGCGATTCTTCACAAAATCCAGGTAGGTAAGCAAAGTAACCAGTAAGGCGGCAAGCGAAAAGACCATCCAGGGGCGTACCAGCCTGTGTCGGGTTTCATGATAATCAGATTCAAAAAGCACAGCTTTGGACCTGACGGCAGGAACCTCTCGCCCATCGCGACTGATCGTAGCATTTTCGTAGGCCTTGAATACGTAATCGGGTAAAAACATATGCTCGCTGGGGCTAGCTTCTCTATCGATCCTGGTACCGAGTGCCAGGTCAACTCCCAAATCCCACCAGGGGTGGTTGTAACCGTATATATGGGTAAGCCCTCTTATTGATCGTTTTTTCGTCAAATGAGAGGAGTCAAAGCTGATTTTATCCCCCAGGGCATCGACAGTCAAATCCCGCATTTTAGTTGCACAATTATTAAAATAAGGGCCGTAGCGATAGCCTCGGTTCTCCGGCTTCCGGTCTTCTTCCATTTGCTCAAAAACATGCTGCACCTCATTGGGAGAAAGGTTAAGCACCTGTTCTTTTATCCAGCGGTTTTGTAACTTATAGCTCTCCAAAAAAGGTTCGAAGTTATAAGCGGCCAGATAATAATCCTGAACCCCAAGTGCAAAACGTGTGTAGAAGCCAGGCTCTTCGGTATTAAATGTGCCATAGTTATATGCCAGATCAATATTATGCCGTGGGTCTCGCACTCTGAAAGCACTATGCCCAAAACAATCGTTGAACTCTGGTCCTGGCCCAATGGTAATTATTGAAATCTCTGCCTCTGTTGAAAGTTGTCGGTACTGCGCAGAAAGGCTAAAAGAAAATAATAAGAGTACTGCAGTAACACTGAGTTTCATAAGGTCAGAATCAGGAATCAATTGATTTCATTTCTTTCAAAAACCACCCTCAATTTTTATGCCCGATAGCCGATTTTCACCATACGATCAAGACCAATCACAATTTAGAGTCCTAATTACCCCCTTACCAGTCCCTTTCTCCAAAGAAACACATAGCGAACAGCAAGAAAGGCCATAATAGGGAAAAGGGCAGTAGTATATACCTGGATACGAAGCACCCAGACGAAAAGGGCCATCAGGAGTAGTATCACCAAAAAACGAACATAGCTTCTTACCCAGGCAGGTGGGTTTTTCTTTAAGAGCAGAAAACCTACGTATAGGTTGGGTAAAAAGGCCCACAGTATATTGAGGTTATTGGGCGTAATCTGATGGCTTGTGGCAAACCAGAGCAAAGTCACCATCAGTCCGGTAAGTCCTGTAAGGAGCATCAATACAAAGTCGAGCCAGCGAGACCTGCGGTTCTTAACATAATCTATATAGGTAATCAGAATCACCAGCACGGCCATAACCGAAAAGACCATCCAGGGCATAATGGATTCCTTCCTGATTTCATAAAAATCGGCATCGAACAATTGCGCACTTGACTTCACGGCCGGAATCTCCTGACCATCCCGATTGATCGTTGCGTTTTCATATGCAGCAAACACATAGTCAGGTAAGAACATAAACTCTTCTGGTGTGGAGGGGCCATCAATTACAGTACCCAGAGCGATATCCACTCCAAAATCCCACCATGGGTGATTAAACGAGTTTTCATCGGTAAGATCGCGAAGAGACATCTTTGAAGGTAAATGAGAATGGTCAAAACTGATTTTGTCACCCAGGGCATCTACGATCAGGTCCCGCATTTTGGTCGCGCAATTATTAAAGTATGGATCGTAGCGGTAAGCCCGGTTTTCAGGTTTGCGGTTATTCTCCAAAAACTCAAAAACATGTTGCGTCTCATCTCTGGTCAGGTTCAATACCTGCTCTTTAATCCATCGGTTCTGCGCCTGATAGCCCCCCAGAAACCGACTGAAATCATAGGCCACCAGATAGTAATCTTGTGTACCCATGGCAAAACGGGTATAAAAGCCCGGTTCCTGCGTGTTGAACATGCCATAGTTATAAGCGAGGTCAATATTCGATGCAGGATCTTTGATCCGGAAAGCACTGTGCCCGAAGCAATCGTTGAAATTTGAGCCCGGCCCCACAGTAAGAATAGATATTTCTGCCTGAGAGGAAAGCTGTAGGTACTGTGCCGAAAGATTCAAAGAAAATACCAGCAAGGCAATGGTGATACTGTGCTTCATAATGTCAAAACTATAGGTTTTTTAGCGATTCGCGTTCAAATGCCAACATCAATTTTGATGCCTTCACTCCTGCCCTTAACTTGACCGGATGAACAGGAACCGGAGAGATGGGCTGAACTACGTATCTAAACTCACACCGCTACGTGTTTGGAATATGATACAGCTTGTTGTCAGTTACTACCTTTCCAAAGCCAGCGGCAGGCCTGTACACTATGGAGCCCCTGCGAGTATTTCGCTGGAACCCACCACCTCTTGCAACCTTAGATGCCCTGAATGCCCCAGTGGGTTACGTAACTTCACAAGACCCACCGGTATGCTTACCGATGAGGTATATCGTAAGGTCATAGATGAACTGGCTCCAAGACTCAGTTATCTGGTTTTCTATTTTCAGGGGGAGCCCTACCTCAATCCAAAATTTCTGGATCATGTACGTTATGCCGCTTCCAAAAATATCTACACGGCTACCTCCACCAATGCGCACTATCTCGATGATAAAAAAGCACGTGAAACGGTGGAATCGGGTCTGGACAGACTAATTATTTCTATTGATGGTACCAGTCAGGAGACTTATGAGCAATATCGGGTGGGTGGTAAGCTGGACAAGGTGCTGGAGGGCACCCGGAATATCATTAAGTGGAAGCGTCAACTGAAATCAAAAAAGCCTCATGTCATTTTTCAGTACCTGGTGGTAAAGCCAAACGAACATCAGTTGGAGGAGGTACAACGACTGGCAAAAGAGATTGGTGTGGATGAGGTGGCTTTTAAAACGGCACAGATTTATGACTATGAGAATGGTTCTGATCTGATCCCAACCATAGAGAAATATGCACGCTACAAACAGCTGTCCAATGGTAAATGGGCCATCAAAAACAGATTACTCAATCATTGCTGGAAAATGTGGCACTCCTGTGTGATCACCTGGGACGGTAAAGTGGTCCCCTGTTGTTTCGACAAAGACGCACATCATCAGCTTGGTACACTGGAGCAGACTGGTTTTCAGCCCATCTGGAGGGGAGAGGCTTATGAGAACTTTCGCAAAGCATTGATCAGGTCGCGTAGCGAGATAGAAATGTGCAAAAACTGCTCAGAAGGAACTAAGGTTTGGGTATGAGGATGATATGGCAACAAACTTGAAAATAACAGACGTCTCAGGTCCTGGTTCATTTGCACCACTAGACGAGTGATTAGTTGATTCGTAATTGGTCATCTTGCCACTTAAAAGCGGCTGTACGAATGTGATCCTATTACTGCTTTTTGGACAAATGTGAAGGCAGGGATTTTTTATCGAATTGTGTGGTATCGCAGCCATGGCAACCTTCTCCACAACCGTCTTCAGCTTTGTATTGTCTCCAAAGCATCCGGCCTACGAAAAACACGGCCCCGAGAAATAAAATGCCAATGATAATCTCCTGCATATTAGCTTACTTATACAATAAACCTGATTTGCTCCTTCAAAGTTCAGCGAATCGCCACTCAGGCACAAATCAACTCCAATACTTCTGAATAGTCTTCAGTAACTCCGGTTGCGTCACATTTCCTGCTACAATTTGCCTGCCCAAAAGAAAGTCAGATCCAGCATTGAAATCGGTAACCAACCCTCCGGCTTCCTGTACAATCAGTGCACCTGCGGCCACGTCCCAGGCATTCAGGTTGTATTCAAAAAATCCTTCAAATCTACCACAGGCCGTATAAGCCAGATCAACAGCCGCACTTCCCATTCTTCTCAGCCCATGTGTCGTTTGCATCAGTTCATTGATAATCGACAGATAGGGCCGCATTTGCTCAAAATTGTAATAAGGAAAGCCTGTGGCCAGCAAAGACTTTTCCAGTGTCTTTACTGGCGATACCTGGATAGGCATATGGTTGAGAAAAGCACCACCTCCACTAATGGCATGAAAGCATTCATCTCTGTTAATTTCATACACTACTCCCAGTGCGAGCTGACCTCGCTTCATCAGGGCAATCGAGATAGCGAAAACAGGAATACCGTGAGTGAAATTGGTAGTTCCATCCAGGGGATCGATGATCCAGTTGTAGATATCAGACCGCTTGTTAGAGGTACCTTCTTCTGCTATGAAGCCGGAACCAGGCAAAATATTCCCGAGCCCTTGAACCAGCATCTTTTCTGCCATCTTATCCACATAAGACACCAGGTCGTTTTTACCCTTGTATTCAATCTTCGAATCATCAAATTGTGCTGACTCTTTACGGATAAAATCTCCCGTATCTTTTACCAGCACTATTACATCCTGAAGCAGTTTTTGCATAGCTACAATTACATGAATGGCACAAATATAGGGCTTATTCGATCGTCTGCTTTTTATTAATTCATTAACTTGATCTGCTACTAACCTACCTTATTTATGCGTTTGAGCGCTAAGATTCTAGTCGCACTGGCCGTGATATCACTGGCCGCCTGCACCCCTGAAAAACCCAAAAACGAAGTGATCGTAATGGGCATGATTCACAGAGGGCACCGCACTAACCCCAACTACGATATTGATATAGTAAAGCAACTGATCAGAGAGATCAACCCTGACTATATTCTTACGGAAATTCCACCGGACAGATACCCCATAGCCCGAAAAGAATTTGATGAAAAAGACACCATCATCGAACCTCGGGTCAGGGTCTTTCCTGAGTATGTCGATGCCGTTTTCCCATTGACCAGGGAAATGGACTTTGAGATCATTCCTACGGCTGGCTGGACCAAGCCCATGAACGACTATCGCAACCAACGCTTCAGGGAAATCAGGGAAGATTCGGCCTGGGCAGAAAGATGGGAAGAATATCAGGAAGCAGGCAGGAAATCGGCTGAAGCGATGGAGGCAGCCGGGGATGTTAACGATCCCTACTTCATCAATTCAGATGCCTACGATCAGGCAGGTGAGATTCGCTATGAAGCCTACAACAGAATTCTGAATGAAACTCTCCTGCTCGGTGGTTGGGATAATATCAATATTGCCCACTACTGGCATATTGAAAAAGCCCTGGAAAAACATCGCTATGAAGGTAAAAGGATTCTGATTACTTATGGTGCAGGTCATAAAGGCTGGTTTTTGAGAGAACTGCGCAAACGGGATGATATCAAGCTAATTGAAATGACACCTTTTTTGGATAAAGTACTGAAGTAACATGGACAGACGAAGCCTCTTAAAATATTCTTTTTCGGGCCTGACGGCTGCCGGTTTACTGAGCAGCGGTGTCAGAGAAAGCTTTCTGAACAAGGTTAAAGAAACTGGATTCAATCTGGCCAGCGAGGCCAATGATGAAGCCTACTGGGAATTGGTGAAGAGCCAGTTCTCCATGGAAAAAGGCCTTTATTACTTCAACAATGCCTCCTTAGGTCCTTGCCCTAATCTCGTGGTAGATGCTACCAACAATTTCAGAGCACTATTGGATGGCTTTCCCTCCCGTTATATGTGGGGAGGCTGGCAGAAAGAAAAAGAGGAAGTTCGCCAGAAAGTGGCCAGCATGTTTTCGGTGGATAAAGAAGAGATTGCGCTGATTCATAATACCACTGAAGGAATGAACCTGGTAGCCCACTCCATTGAGTTGGGCCCGGGTGATGAGGTGATTCTCGCAGATCATGAGCACCCCAGTGGTACTGTACCCTGGCAGCACTGGTCAGAGATCAGAGGCTTTAAGATTGTCAGACCAAAGCTGCCCATTCTTCCGGATTCTAAAGAAGACATAATCGAAGTATATCGTAAGGCAATTACCCCCAAAACCAAGGTGATTTCTATGGTGCATGGCACCAATACCAATGGTATGATCCTACCTGTAAAAGAGGTGAGTCAAATGGCACATCAGCAGGGTATTTTAGTAGCCGTTGATGCCGCCCAGACGGCTGGTACCTTTAAGATCGACCTACACGATCTCGAATGCAATTTTTATGCCGCCAGTGCTCATAAGTTTATGTTCTCTCCTAAAGGCATGGGGATATTCTATGCGAGAAAAGATTCTCAAAAGCACCTGAAACCTCTGATCGTGTCGAGGGCACACTTCAGAGATGAATCCATAAGAAGGCTCGAGAACTACAACACCCGCAACTACCCTGAACTACTCGGCATGGGTACGGCTGTGGACTATTACAACCTGATAGGTGCTGAAAAACGAGAAGCCCGAATGCGCGATATGAAAAAATATTTCAGATCCGCGCTGGAAGCTAATCCGAGATACAAATTTAAAACACCGGCCCACGATGAGCTTTCCTGCGCAATTCAAAATGTGGAGATAGTGGGCAGAAAGGTATCGGAAGTAAAAAAGAAACTCTTTGATGAATACATGATTGATTGTCGCCCAATTGGTAGCCATGGCATCAACGGAGTGCGCATCTCCCTCTCGGTTTTTACCACTAAAAAGGACATCGATTACCTTATTGAAGCATTACACAATGTCTAAAGTATTCGGAAGGTACATCATAACCATTGCCCTGCTCGGCTGCATGCTGGGTTGTAAAGAGGAAACACAACCCACTGCCTTTGAAAATCTGCTTCAGGAAGGTTATGAGATTTTTTATTCAGATACACTCCGCTTCGACCAAAAGGAGTTTGTAGCAGTAGCCCTTAAACAACATAATGAAGATTCGCTGATTGAGGCCACCATGGATGAAATAGCACGTCCGTTGCTGATTCTCGAAAAGAAGCCCGATAGCAAATTCGACATTGCTCTGAGAAACGACAAAGTTATTTTGTGTGGTGCCTGCGGAGGAATGTTTGGTGACCCACTGGACATCATAGAGGCAGATGGAAAATCCCTGACCATATCTCACCACGGAGGTTCTCGCTATCGCTGGACGAGGCATATCAGTTTTGAGTTTCTGGCTGAGCAGCAAGGCTGGTTCCTGTCTTCAGATAAGGGTATTTCTTATGATAGCATGAACCCGGAAGGGGAATTGGAGGAGATTGAGTATACCTCAGTAGATACGAATCAACCCCTCGCCTTTGGGGCTTTTAATTCAAGTACTCATTATGAGGAGTAAGCACTGAAAAAATCACGATTTCCCTTCAACCACCACAACAAATTCACCCTTCACTCCTTTTTCTGTAAAGTGAGCAATTAGCTCTGACAGGCTACCTCTCACTGTCTCCTCAAACATCTTTGTCAGCTCACGAGATACGGAAGCCTGGCGGTTTCCCATATGTTCCTCAAGCTGTCCGAGGCACTTCAGAAGTCTGTGGGGAGACTCATATAGAATGATGGTGCGCTGCTCTTCAGCGAGTAGCTGAAGCCGGGTTTGCCGGCCCTTTTTATGTGGAAGAAACCCTTCAAACACAAATTTATCTGAGGGCAAACCTGAATTGACCAATGCGGGTACAAAAGCCGTAGCTCCCGGCAGGCAGTTTACTTCAAGGCCGTTTTTCAGCACTTCCCGCACCAGTAAAAAGCCGGGGTCGGAGATACAGGGTGTGCCGGCATCAGAAATCAACGCCATTACATCGCCATTATTCAGACGGCTGATTAGCTTTTCAACCGTCTTATGCTCATTGAAAATATGATAACTCTGAAGTGGCCTGTTGATATTATGATGCTTAAGCAGCTTGCCAGAGGTGCGTGTATCTTCAGCAAGAATCACGTCTGCTTCCCCCAGCACTTTAAGGGCTCTCAAGGTAATATCATCGAGATTTCCTATAGGAGTGGGTACCAGATATAGCGCTATATCAGCCATTATACAAGGCCGTCAATTTTAGCCGCCAGATTGCGATCGTTATCGGTTACGGTATTTCCAGCATCATGGGTAGTAAGCTCAATAATTACCTGATTGTACACATTAGACCAATTCGGATGGTGATCCATTTTTTCTGCCTCAATCGCCACTTTAGTCATAAAACCAAAGGCTTCAGTAAAATCCCTGAACTTAAAGGTTCTTACCAGTTTGTTGTCTTTCTCTTCCCACATGGTTTCTATTTTTCTGCTGTAATGATGTATTGGTACTGAAGGCTCTCCTCATCTTTCCTCATTCGCTTAAAGCCTGCTTGCCTCAAGGTGCCTATCACCTTTGAAGTTTCCACCTTAAACTGATCAGAAGGCCCTACCGGTATATTGCCGGATTTAAAGTCAACAATCACCAGTTTACCACCGGGTTTGATACCGTTCAGTACCCTGGGCAGGTAATCTTCCTTGCTGGGAATGAAGCCATAGGTATTCACAATCAGGACGAGATCTACTTCCTCATCCAATAAGTTTGGAACATCCGCAGGCGTCAGCCGTGGTTCAATATTTTTGCTCCATTCTCCCACAATCTCAATCTGCTCTTTGATGTAATCAAGAGCCCTTGGGTCAATGTCGAGGGCGATCACTTTTTCAGCCCTGCGTGCAATCTTAAAGCTGAAGTAGCCTGAACCTGCTCCAATATCCGCAACAATTTTACCACTAAGGTCACCCAATAGGTCGAGGACTAAATCAGGGTTTTGCCACTCAGTACGTTGAGAATCTTCTGGAGTTGACGGAGTGTCACCAGTATCCCGTGATGGATTTTCTTCCTCGACCGGAGTTTCGGTTTCAGAAGAATCCTCTATCGCTCGCTCCTTGTCAGAGCTACTTTGAGAGCAGGAAAATACAAACAGAAAAAACCCGATTACCCAGAGGTGTCTCATTCACTAAAGCGCTAAGATTCCCTCAATTTGGTAAGCTTTTTTGTAAACTTCAATGATGGCATCGCTGGAAGACATCATAACACTGGCTGTAACACTTACATAGGTGCCCTTACTGGACGGCCTGAAGTTTACCTCGTTGCGAGGAAAGAGTGCCTTTACGGCATCTTTTTTAGCATCGGGCACGATAAACTTGAACATATACAGCGTGGGGAACTTATGCGCTCCTTCCAGCTTCTCTTTAAACTCCTGCGTAGAAAACTTATTCATTATTCAACCTTAACTGCTTTGCCTTACTAAAAGTTCGTGGCATAAAAAACGGCCCGAAGGCCGTTTTAAATTTCTTAGTAGAACTTGTAACGTTCATCTACAATATCAGCTGCCTCTCTGATCGATTGCCTCAGGTTCAGACGATCATTGCCCTGCTTGCGCTGCTGAATCCTCGTCATATAACTCGTATAATCGGCTATTTCCGGAGCGGCAGATTTACCTTTCAGTTCAACAATTACCACACCAGCATCAGTACCAACAGCAGCAGTTCTTTCTCCAACATTGGCCAGAGCAAAGGCTACACCTACTGCTTCAGGAGCAGGACCTACATTCGGCAGAGAATTAGAATTCATTTTCAAAGCCGGGTCATTATAGAATTGTGCTCCACGACCATAAGCTGTTGTCATTTCGCTCAGGCTACCTGAAAGGCCTTCCAACTGAGACTTGATATAAGCGAGTTTTTTCTCGTTTCTCACCTTAGGCTCTAACTGATTTCTGATATCCCCCAGCTTTGCCGTACCGGCTTCCACTTTGTATCTGTAAAGCGCTACTACATACTCATCGTTGAGGTCAAAATCTCTGATATCCTGACTTGAAGCCTCCCCGTACAACCAGGTAACAATCTGGCGTGCATCAGTTAATCTTCCAACAGCAGTGGCATTAGGGCCAATATTATTACCACTAAAAATGGAAATACCTTGCTCGTTGGCATAGGAATTAAAGCTATCATAGTCATCAACGCTGGACAAAAACTCCTGAACCTGACGGTAAACGTCATTTTGAGTCTGAGTTGATGGTACCATTTCAACAATGATGGTAGCCACTTTGTATCTCTTTTTATTAGGAGCATTCACTACGTTAATGATGTGGTAGCCCTTGTCACTCTCTACAAGTCTGTTAATTACACCAACCGTTCTAGCCGCAAACGAAGCATCCTGCAAGGCTTGTGGCCAAACCTGGCTTCCGGTAACAACACCGGAACCCTTGCGGTACCATCCCATATCACCACCTGAAGTTCCTGAACCATCTTCACTTTTCTTTCTGGCAGTCTCTGCAAAATCAGCTCCATTTCTTACCTCTCTCAAAATTCCCTGTGCCTTCGTGCGGGCAGCTCTCTTATCACCCGCTGACATTCCTTCAGTACCAATCATAATATGACTGACTCGTACGTATTCGTTCTCTCCATCAGAGATATCAGAGAGTTTACTCATGCTGTAAATTCCTCCGGTCAGCTTAGGGCCAACAATATCTCCGGGCTTTAAGGTGGCAAGGTTGGCCTCAATATCAACTGGTAATGCTGTAACATCATAAGTTCCAAAACCCTGACCTTGCTCCGTGGCGCGAATAGCAATCAACGAATCTTCCTCAACAGAAGGTGAATCTTCAAAGCTCTTGCGAATAGCATCAATGTCGGCCTTATAATCAGCGCTATCTGAGGCTGAAGGTATCACAGGGAAAGAAACGTAATCGATAGAACGGCTCTCTTCTACCTGATATTCACTGGAATGAGCACTTAAATAAGCTCTCAGTTCATTATCTGAAACCGGTGCAACTGAGTCACTAACAACTCCAAAAGGAACATAGAGGTAATCAACATCGATAGTAGACACCTCATCGTTGTATTGTCTGCGAGCTTCTGCCAGCGTAACGTAGTTAGCCTTGAGGAAGAAGTTTTCAAATTTTTGCTGCATGCGCTGTGCACTGATTTGCTGCTGGAACTGAGCCCACTGGAATCGTCCTAGTTGTGAGCTACCAATATTTGCCAGTTGCTCCTGCACTTTGGCTACGCTGAACTCTCCTGTTTGCTGGTCTGTAAACTGCTGTCTTACGGCAGGAGCAATGTTCACCCCCTGTACCATGTCCACTTTCTCAGCATCTCCAACTACTATGTCAAGGTCCGAGAATCTTTCACCATAGGCTATTTGGTTGATAAGTTGTTCCCAGGCTTGTGTTCTGAAAGTTTGTGTAATGAACTCGTTGGCTGGCTGACCATAGGTGGCCTGGAAATTTTGCTTCATCCCCTCTACCATGTTCACGAATTCTACCTGAGAAATAGTCTCCCCAGAAATCTCTCCTATGTCCTGATTGTTGTTGCCCAGGAGTGTAGATCCGGGCCCCAAAAGGTCCGTCAATACGAAGGCCATAATCGACAACCCCACTACTATTACCAGTAGCTTACCCATCTTCTCGCGAAGCGTATTAATTATAGACATTGCTTAAAATTTAAATAGGCGCAAACATACTCAGATTATGGTCGAAAATCAAAACATTTCAACCACAAAAAGCCCTATAAATCAGTGCTCTTGCCTATTTTCTACGGAAAACATGACGTTATCGATTCGCGCATCTTCCATCGTCAGAATTCTGATCTCAAAAGGGGGAATACGGATCAGGTCATTGACATTGGGAATACTTTCTGTGACGGACAGGATGAAGCCCCCCAAAGTGTCATAATCACCCTCAGGAATGCCCCAGTTGTATTTATCATTCAGGTAGTCGATTTCGTGACGTGCACTTAGCTTATAACGTCCATCTGTGACCTTTTGCTCCACCCAATCTTCGTCTCCGTCATGCTCATCCTGAATCTCTCCAAAGATTTCCTCGATTACATCTTCCAGGGTTACAATGCCTGAAGTGCCACCAAACTCATCCACCACGAGCGCCAGACTCTTTCGTTCCTGTATAAATTGAATCATCAGCTCATTGGCCAGTGTGGTTTCCGGTACAATTACCACAGGGGTAAGAATACGCTCAATTTCCTTAGGCTTCTTAAACAGCTCCAGCACGTGGCAATACCCTATGACTTCGTCAATACTATTGTTTTTGTAGATAAGTACCTTGCTATGACCGCTTTCGATAAACTCATCTTTCAACTCACTGATATCATCGGCTATATCAATGGCCGATAGTTCTGTACGCGGAATCATACACTCTCTTACCTTTACGGTCTTGAATTCAAGGGCATTGTTGAAAATTTTGGTGTCCAGCTCAATATTGGCCTCTTTAATATCTTCCCTGGTATTTCTCTGGATATAGTTGCGAAGGTCGGTTAGACCAAATACGGTCCTGTCTTGGGAGTAATCTTGCCTTAGAACGTACTTGATCATCAATTTAGATAACCAGGCTATAGGCTGAACTACCAAAAACATGAGGACAAAAATCACCATCAAGGGAATTGAGAAAAAATTCAGCACTCGATTCGGGTTCAGCAGGAAAATACTCTTTGGTGTAAACTCGGCTGTAAAAAGCACAATTATTGTAGACAGGATTGTCTGTAAAGTGATTATCACTCCCTCAGAGCTAATAGATTCAGGAAGGGTTCTTGTAATCCAGGGGTCCAACAACAAAGCAATAAAATAACCATAAAGAACCAGGGCCAGTGTATTCCCTACTAATGCGGTATTAATGAGCCTCGAAGGTTTCTGGGCAAAAAAAGAAAGAATTCTACCAGCCAGTTTGCCACTATTTGCCTCTAACTCAATTTGCAGTTTACTGCTACTGATAAAGGCAATCTCAGTACCTGAAAAAAATGCAGAAAATATAAGGGTGATGATAACGATAGAAAGATGGTAGTACTCCACTATCGCTTTCTTTTGGACTTAGTTTTTTGCTCCTGCGCCTTAGCTTTAGCTTCCTTTTCTTTCACAGCTGCCTTTCTATACTGAAATAAAAATAACAGACTCAGGGATATCATGAAAATAAAATAGGAAAAGGCAATTCCATGAACCATGGTCTGATGCACGCCAATGATAAAAAAGGCTACACACAGCGTAAAAATGATAACATCTGTCAACGACTTCATATCCCTTCTTTTACCTCAATTTCGCTATCTCTTAGCTTACGAAAAGTATAGTTTTCAAAATTCTGATCCGAATCCATTCCTTCTGCAAAGAGCAGATCATCCAGTGTTTTAACAGTTACAAATTTATCGGTATAAATGGTCTTTTTCTCTCTATCCCAAAAAAGCTCTTCTGTGCTCAGTGTTTCCTGCTTTTGAAGATTGTTGACAATTACATCTCCCTCTACCCGGTAAAGCTTAGTTTCAGTATCGTAATACCCCCTCTGCGCAGTTAGCTCAGAAGTTTTGCCACCAAGCACATCATAGAAAGTGATTTTAATACCTTCAGGGAACTCCAGATCCCCGTTAAGAAAAGTAAGCTGCCTGGCCCCTGACATCTCCATCTTTACCACAGATGAGTCACTCACCACAATGTGAACATTGCTGGACTCATATCGCGGCCCGGTATACTCTTCCATGTCAGCCAGCTTTTCGGCATCCGAAAAACAAGACATGACCGATAGGGCCAATAATGAGATAACGATATGGCTAAATTTCCTTTTCATTATATAAAAACGGTCTTCTCCAATAATGAAGAAGACCGCTCTATCAAAATTCTTATATCCTTATTGCTCTGGTCTTCTTGTCAGCTTAACGCTTTTCTGAATCCAGCAGCCTACAAAGATGCTTTGTCCTTCTTCTTTATTAGCAGTAAAAATATCGCCAATGGTAGGGAATTGAGCCCTGGCCTGTGACATTTTCAATGAGTTGCCGGCTTTCTGATAGAACTCATATGCAGCGATAAAACGCGCACGGTCATCTACCTGGCTTTTTTGGGCATCACATTCTGAAGAGCTAAGAACCATGTCACCAATCATCTCGTACATCTCAGACTGCAAGCCCGGATCAACTTCCATGGTCTGCATCGCGTAACTTCTGGCTTCCTTCTTGTTGCCCTCGATACGCATCATTGATGCCATTTGCTTCAGTACACTGCCCTTATCAGTATTATCTTCAGTAAGATCAGCGGCCTTCAGGAAATACTCTTTTGCTTTTTCATAATTCTTTTCTTTGGCATAGCGTGAAGCCAGAAGCTTGGCCACACCAAAATTAGGGTCACTCTCAAATACTTTCTCGGCAGCTTTCACAAACCAATCCGCCTCAGTACACTGACCATCAAAGGCAAATACAAAGATTTTATTCGCCAATTCTGCATCATCAGGGTTTTGCTCAAACTCCGGAACAAGTTTAGAAACAATAAAATCGCAATCAATAAGCTTCAAATCGGCCAGTTTCTCATCTATAGCCTGCTTGATAGCATCGTACTTTTTAGTGTTCTGATTCTTGCCCTTAGCAGTGGCAATCTGAGCATCAATGTGCTGCGTTGTTCTATTATAAATTTCAAGAATTTCATCATTGCTGATGCCAATCTTTCTGGTAAAAGCCAGAGCGGCTGTATTCATATAGTATCTTCCTACAGGGTAAAAGGCCTTATCTCCCTTCAACTCATAAGTCTTGGAAAACATGTCCAGCAAAAATTGCGTTTTTGCCTTGTCTCTGTAGAAAAACTGAAATGCATCAATTGCTTTTCTATCAATACCTTTGAATTCCTCACCATCAAAAGTTGCAAAGCGCTTGTCATACAGGGCCATCACCTTTTCAGCAGCGGCAGTTTTCAAAGCAGCATCTTTTTCCTTTTTCCAGATGTCTTTGTAAATTTTAATGCCATTAATGTAAATGGCCTTACTGAGGTTTGGATAATCAGCCAGTATTTTCTCTAAATGTGGTTTGGCTGCCTCATAATTTCCTTGCTTATAACTATCATCATAAAGCGTATAAGTGGTCTGGGCATCCTTCTTCTTTTCAGGATCCTCAGGCCAGTTAAATTGCGCAAATACAGAGGTACCCGCCAATAGCATTAAAAATGAAAATAGAACTCTCAATTTCATAGTTGTAGTAGTTTAGTCAAATTTACCTCTCGAGAACCAAGTCAAATCCTGAATGCTGAATCCGAGGTTTATTTTAAAGTAGTTCTCGCGGATTCTGTCTTCTGTAATATTACCACGCCTGCCAAAGGTTAGCCCCAGGTTAACATGTGAAACACCCCAGAAGGCGCTCAATGGTATAGACGTTCCAACATTTATGCCAATATCATTTACATCCTGATTATTGACCAAATATGGAGTCCTCTCATAATGAACCCCGAATCTATAACTTATTCTTTTCGAAAGCTTTAAATCTTGATAGTTTGGTATTATTTCTCCACCAATGGCAAGTCGGAAAGATTTACCATAGGCCCCGTCTGCTACACCATCATCCAGATATTGAGTCCAATCCTGTGTCTGAAAATCGACACCAAGCGCTAAGGCCTGTGATTTTTCGTAAGAAATACCAAAGCCCAGACGGTTGGGAAGGGTGGTTTTAGTCACCACATTGGCGATTAAGGTATCAGAGCTAAAAATTATACCCGTGGTTGATTGATTCTGCAGTGTAGAAAGTCGGGTCTGGTTAATTTCTGTTTCAGGAGTATAAAAGCCTCCTAGATTGAGAAATTGATTCTCTCCCTTCAGCGGTAGTTTGTAGGCAAAGCCCAGGGTAGCATTCACACCTGAATAACTCTTTCGCTCCTGAACCAATGAATTTCCAAAAGCCGTAACGGTAAGACCATCCAGAAAAAAGAGATCCTCTGTCTGTATGGAACCGAATAGAAAACTAAGCTTAAGACCCAATTGAAGGTTGCCAAGCCTGAGGCTATTAGTCCAGAACACTTCATCAATACCTCCCCTGCCTTCAACATTAGCAATCGCTGTGGAGCCATCAGGGCCATTCGTATTCATGGAAGTGAAACCATAATTTACAGTACTGTAGGGAGTAAGGCCAAAACCCATATTCCATTTGGCGTACTTAATGGGTAGCACAAACCCAAAATCTTTAAAGCCACCGGCCACCGTAGAATAAGTTTCATTACCCGTACCGGTGTTACCTGTTACACTTCTGGAGTCAACGGATAAACCCAACTGGAAAACCGATTCGAAATTACTCGACATCAGTGCGGGGTTCATATTATTCACAAAAAACCTGGAGTTATAAGACAAACCCAGTCCACCCATGCTGGCATTCTGCGTATAGCCTCCCCAATTAACCTCCCCAATTCCTATTACAGAGTAGCCTGATTGGGTATGCTGCGCATTTACTTGCCAACAGAAAAATAAGGCCCAAATAAGGCCTCCGTATTTTATAGTATTTCTAAGCATTATAATCCAAAACTCGGTTCAGTCCAACAAGCACAATTTCGAGGGCCACAAATATGTCAGCTTTTATTCTAGATTCAAAAGTTTTCGCCCCTCCACCGGTAATAATGACCTTTAAATCAGGGGTTTTTAACAAAAATTGGCTGATCATATATTCTATTTCACCGGTAATACCATTAATTACACCACTCCTCATGGCACCGGCTGTACTGTTGCCAATCAGCTCTTTTGCCTCACGATCATTCAACAGGGGTAATCTTTGCGTGTATTGGTGCATCGCCTTATACCGAAGTTCAACCCCCGGACTTATAATTCCACCTTCAAAAACACCAGCCTGATTCAAATAATCATAGGTAATACAGGTACCTATGTCTATTACCATTACTGCAGATTCAGAAAAAAGCTCAGTGGCCCCTATGACTGCCGCCAAACGGTCCATGCCCAGAGTCCGGGGTGTGGCATAAGCCACCCCTATGGGGATACGTGTAATATGACTCAGATATAACACCTCCTTGTCTGCCGAAAAAAAGGGTTCCAGTTCCTCGTGCTTATAGCCAACAGAACAAACTATACTCTTGTCAAAATCTCTCGAACGACTGGTCAAAAATTCATCTAATTCATCTAAACCGTATACCACACCTTGCTCGACAAGTGTATTTTCCTCAAAGAATCCATACTTGGTAAAGGTATTTCCGATGTCGAGCGCTAGTTTCAATGGTCAGTAATTTACAACGTAAAGTTTAGTTCAAAAATTGAAATTGTCAAGGCCATGTACAAATGAGCTTGAAAGATGGTCATTCTTCTGACTTCCATTCTTATCCGATTAGCATACAAAAACAATACAATTGCCAGGCCACAAGTATGAAACCTCTATGGAGATAATCTGTTAGAAACTTTAGTGGAATCTGACAGGTTTGATTAATTTCGCTTGTCATAACAAATAATTATTATGCGAGAACTGCTCACCAAATTTGAGAACAAGAAACCCGAAATAGTTTTTGAATGGAATGATACAGAAACCGAAGCTTGTGGCTGGGTAGTGATCAATTCTTTGAGGGGTGGCAGTGCCGGTGGAGGTACACGTATGAGAATAGGCCTTGACAAAAGAGAAGTTGAATCACTGGCCAAAACAATGGAGGTGAAATTCACCGTTTCGGGTCCTCCTATTGGTGGCGCCAAGTCAGGCATCAACTTTGACCCCAATGACCCCCGCAAAACCGAAGTACTGAAAAGATGGTATAAGGCCGTGTATCCTCTACTCAAAAATTACTACGGTACCGGAGGTGATTTAAATATCGATGAAATAGAAGAAGTGATCCCGATCACTGAAGATTTCGGACTCTGGCACCCACAGGAAGGCGTAGTAAACGGACATTATCAGGCCAACGAACCTCTGAAGATAAAAATGCTGGGCCAGCTGAGAACAGGAGTAGCCAAAGTGGTGGAAGACCATCATTACACCCCTTCTCTGGAAAGAAAATATACCGTTGCAGATCTTATCACCGGCTTTGGGGTGGCAGAATCCGTTATACATTACTACAACCTATGGGGTGGAGACCTTAGTCAGAAACACGTAGTCATACAAGGCTGGGGCAATGTTGGAGCCGCTGCAGCCTACTACCTAGCCAGAGAGGGAGCAAAAATTGTTGGTATCATAGACAAGGATGGAGGAGTGATTAATCAGGAAGGATTTTCTTTTGAAGAAATCAAAGATCTTTATCTCAACAGAAATGGCAACAAGCTGATTGTAGACGATATGCTCTCCTATCAGGATGTGAATAATAAAATATGGGATCTGAATGCAGAAATCTTCATCCCCGCTGCTGCTTCGCGCCTGCTCACAAGGGAACAAGTAGATAAAATGATTGCCACCAATCTGGAAGTAATTTCCTCCGGAGCCAATGTACCCTTTGCGGATCCTGAGATTTTCTTCGGACCCATTGCAGAGTTTGCGGATAAGAACATTGCCATCCTACCCGACTTTATCGCCAATTGTGGCATGGCGCGGGTTTTTGCCTATCTGATGAGTGGTGAAGTGGAAATCACCGACAAAGCGATATTTGAAGACACTTCACTCACAATCAGGAAAGCCCTGCAGGATTTGCATGCCGCCAATGCCACTAAAACAGGCCTCGCCACTACGGCCTTCGAAATAGCGCTCGAAAAGCTCCTTTAGAAGCCAGCGACTTTAAAAACTGATAAGATTTGTTATCTTTCAGTTAAGACACGCTGGCTAATTTGATTTGTTAGCTAAGAAGTATAATTTTAGCTCATCAGAACAACCTTCATGAGAAACGCGCTACTACTAACCCTGGTTTTATGGCTGGCTATACCCTTTATTGCCAATGCATCTACAGATGCTTTGCCTGATAATCCGGAAATAGCTGCCTCATCCGAAGTAATTCAAGACAATGGTCATCAGGAGCCCGCGGAGGGCCATACGACTGACGATCATGCCACGCCCGGAGAAAGTCATGACGCAGCGCCTCCAGGCTGGACGGTCATTCCTTTCGTGCTGTTATTAAGCATGATTGCCACAGGACCGTTGTTTTATGAGCATTTCTGGCATAAAAACTACCCCATCATAGCCGTCTCCCTGGCAACCATTGTCGTACTTTATTATCTCTTTGCCTTGCACAATGCTCATGCCCCCGTGCATGCCCTGGCAGAATACGTACAGTTTATAGCCTTGCTGGCATCCCTGTATATAGCCTCTGGCGGTATAATGATCAATGTAGATAAGAAGGCTACCCCCATGGCCAATGTTCTGCTCCTGGTTGTAGGTGCTGTCATTGCCAACCTCATCGGTACAACAGGAGCCTCTATGTTGCTGATCCGCCCCTTTATCAGACTTAATAAAAGCCGTATCAGACCCTACCATATCATCTTTTTCATCTTTATGGTGAGTAATATTGGTGGTGCCCTGACTCCTATTGGTGATCCGCCACTTTTTCTTGGGTTTCTGAAAGGAGTACCATTTATGTGGACGCTCGAGCATAACGTGCTACCCTGGGCATTGGCACTCGTGATATTGTCGGCCATATTCTATGTATTTGACAGCCGCAACAAGGATGAAGACCTCTTTGACGAAGTCGAGTACACAAACAAAACAAGTATCATTGGCACCCGAAACTTCTTCTGGCTCGCACTTATTATCGCATCAGTTTTTCTGGACCCCAACGTAATCGAGGGTGTACCTGCCATTGTTTATGAGGGACAAAAGTTTTCCTTTCTGCGCGAACTCATAATGCTTTCCGTAGGGTTTCTTTCTTACAAACTGGCCGATAAAAAAGCCATTACCGGTAACGAATTCAACTTTGAGCCTATTCGTGAAGTTGCCTTCATATTTGTAGGGATTTTTGGTACGATGATGCCAGCACTGGCACTTGTTAGTGAATTTGCCCAATCAGATGCAGGAGCGTCACTTATAGGCCCTAACTCTCTTTACTGGGGAACAGGTGTGCTATCTGGCTTTCTGGACAATGCCCCTACCTACCTGAACTTTTTGGCTGCCGCCCTGGCTTCACAGGGGGGAGACATTAATGCCATAGCCAATGTTCAGGATTATGCAGCGGGAGGTGTCTATGAGCAGTCTGTAATAAACCTGACTGCTATAGCCGTGGGAGCAGTATTCTTTGGTGCCATGACCTATATCGGCAATGGCCCCAACTTTATGGTGAAGTCAATTGCAGAGCAGACCGGTATCCATATGCCATCATTCTTTGGCTACATCCTACGTTACTCAATCCCTATTTTACTTCCAATATTCGTTGTGGTCTGGCTTGTTTTCTTTGTTTTCTGAGATAACTAAATCATTACACACCAATATCACGTATTTTCATTAGGCACTTATACTAATGAACAGCTTTACCATAGACCTTTTATTAAGCGGATTTACCTATGTCGTACTGACCTATCTGACATTCATACTGATGCGAAAGAAAAAACGCAGGAACAATGATGGGGACGATGACGGAGGTTTTACTTTATCTCCTCCCACAATAGATTTACCCCCTGGCATATCCTGGCCATCTAACGGACCAGAAATTTCACATGAAGAATTGGAAGAAGCTCACTAAGCCGCACTGCACTTATCACAAACACCTGTAATCAGGTAATTGCTCTCAGCCGCCTCAAAGCCCTTGGGAAGTTTTACATGTGGAATAAAAACCCCATCAAGACAAGTCGTACGCTCACAGTTAGAACACTTGAAATGAATATGATCATGCCGGTGGTCTCCATCTGCACAGGCATCATCGCAAAGCGCGTAGCGGGCTCCACCATTATCGTCAAGTACCTTATGAATCAGACCACTTTCCAGAAAAGATTTTAGTGTCCTGTAAATGGTCACCCTATCATACTTTCCGTCCATCGCAAACTCAATGTCTCCATGAGAAATGGCCACATCTCTTTCCAGAAAAATTGAAATAATATCACTTCTGCTTTGGGTAAGCCTAAGGGAATGATCCTTCAGTAGTTGTTTAACATTTGAGTCCACGGAACAAATATATCGATTCGTTACAATTTAAACGATTAGGAAGGTTTGATTAGTTCCATGCACTTAACACTGCTACTAAACTACTAACTAATATTATTGCTTATGGCATCGATGATCGGCTATGCGACCATTAAAATTCAGGTCAATGAGAAATTATTTCTGAAAGATCCTGAAAGTTCTGAACTTGGTCGCAGAATTGTCAACAGCAGTATTGGTCTGATCGATAAAATCGGTTTTGAACAATTCAACTTTAAAAAGCTAGCTAAAGAAATTACGTCTACGGAAGCCTCAGTTTACCGCTACTTTGAGAATAAGCAAAAGCTCCTGACCTACCTTGTGTCATGGTACTGGGCCTGGTTGGAATATCGGCTGGACTACAACACTCATAACATTGACGATCCTGTACGTAAGTTAAAAGTGGCCATATCGAACTTGTCTGAAGCGGTACACTACGACCCACATTTTTCACACATTGACGAGGAGGCACTCTACAGAATTGTGGTAGCAGAATCATCAAAGTCTTTCCTGACCAAGCAGGTAGCTACCGCCAACAGAGAGGGATATTTTGCCAGCTATAAATCTCTGTGCAGAAGAGTGCATTCAATAGTTGAGGATGTTAATCCTGAATTTCCTTTTACCAAAGCACTGGTGACAACCATCATTGATACGGCACATCAGCAAAGGTTCCTTTCAGAAAACTTTCCGTCTCTTACCGAGCTTCGGGTAAGTCAGAATGGCAACGAGGAGATTCAACACTACCTGGAAACTATCATTTTTAAACTATTGGTAGACTAGGGAATCAGCTTACTGCTTTTTTCTGCTAAAGGGCCTGCCAAGAGCCCTGAGCATCTTCTTTTCGAAATTCCAGAAAAACTTAAACTGACCAAACACCAGTCCTACAATGGGCAGTGTCAATTGGTAAATAGGGAAGACCAGCAAAATCCTTAACGGCCAGTATATAAAAGCACTGGTTGTCTCCTTGTCGAGACCAATAAGTGCCGTTAATGGCTTGGCCACCCAAGCCGCGAAAGAGCCATTAATTGCAAACACAATAAGAATAAGAATCACCTGAACATTTGAGGTTATACCCCATTTGGTCTTCAGTCTTTCCAGAAATTTTTTCTCAGCCATAACCTCTGCTCATCACCTATTTGGTTGGCAAATATAATATGAACTCCCAGAATGCTCTGACAAAAACAGTTCATTGATAAAAATTGACCCTGAGGTATGGAATACAGCCAATTAATTCAATAAATTGAGTAGTAATAAATATACGCTACTATGCATGACTTAAGTAAATTCAAGAGAATGATGGTCTGTCTTGATTTGACAGAAATGGATGAGGGCTTGATTAAATATGCTTCTCTTATTGCTAACACCTTCGAGCTCAATGCAGTTTATTTTTATCATGTAACCACCTCTTTTGAACTGCCTGAAGATATTCAGGAAAAATACCCGGATCTCATAGCCCCGGTGGATGAGATGCTTGAAAAGGAGGTAGAGTTTAGCGTGAAAAAGTATTTCAAGAGCCCCGAAGGATGTGACATTAAAATTCATGTCGAAGCAGGTGGTATCACGGATGAAATTCTTAAGGAAAGCAAGGTAAAGGTGATAGACCTCTTATTGGTAGGCAGAAAAGAAAAGCTTACCGGGAGTGGACTGAACTCAAGAAAAGTAGCAAAAGCGACTCCCGCTTCAGTGATATTCGTACCGGAAAACCCACCATTGGAACTCAATCAGGTGCTGGTCTCCATCGATTATTCTGATCACTCACGTATGGCCTTTGAAATAGGCATTGATATTCAGAAAAAAAGCGGAGCAAAATTACTCAGTAATAATGTATACAGAGTACCTGTAGGCTATCATAAGTCTGGAAAGAGTTATGATGAATTTGCAGAAATTATGCTCGAGAATACCAAGCGCGACTGCGATCGGTTTTTCAGGAAGATGGACCTCAATGGTGTTGACTACGACCACACCTATGCACTTGATGATGACCCTCATCCTGCCGATAAAATTTACAAAACGGGTAGAGAAATGGGAGTGGACATGATCATTCTCGGCTCTAAAGGGCGGACAAGCGCAGCTGCCTTTCTCATTGGCAGTGTGGCTGAGAAGCTGGTGATGGAAGACAACGACATACCCTTGCTTCTGGTAAAAAAGGGAAAAGAAAACCTCGGGTTTCTGGATGCTCTCTTCAAGCTCTAGGGTTAACGGGAGAAACTCCCTTCCAGGGAAAAATTTAAATCACTTTTCATGACCATTCGCTGTTTACCTTTAATGGTATAACCAGTCATTATCTCATCCCCATCTACTGATTCAAAGCTCATGGTCATTTCCTTCTCAAAGGTGTAGATATCATTCTTATCTTCTACTAAAACCCTTATCTGATTGATTTTGCCCTGGAAATAGTCATACTCAATCATTCTTACATTAGGACCTGCCCTTTTTGCTGTATTAATCACTTTACGGGCTCCGTTAATTCCTGGCAACTCCTCAGTAAAATAAGCATCGTCCAGGCCAAGCTTATTAATATCAGCCTCGTAAAACAGCTTGAGTTCTGCTTTAATCTGTCCGGTAGAATCCGGCCTTACCGACATAGATTCTACCTCTCCGTTAGCCATAAGTTTTTTCTGAAGGACAGCACCTTTCTCAAATAACAGTGCTGACTGAGCATCAAGCAGTCCAATGAGATCAAAATAATTGTCCGTTTTAACGGCTGTCGTCTCCACAGGGCCGCTGCAGGATATTATACCAAGTGCCAGAAACAGGCTCAAAAAAGCTCTCAAAATCATAATAGAATATCTCCCGTCATTTCATCAGGAATATTTAAGCCCATGAGATGAAGTATGGTAGGAGCGAGATCTCCCAGTTTTCCATCTTTCATTTTGGGTGTCAATTCCTTATCAACGAGAATACAGGGGACTAGGTTGGTAGTATGTGCTGTATTGGGAGTTCCATCAGGATTCACCATAATATCAGAGTTACCATGATCAGCAATAACAATAGATGTATATCCGTTTTCCAGGGCGCATTCCAATACCTCCCTGGCACATCGGTCCACGGTTTCACAAGCCTTCACAGCTGCCTCAAAAACCCCGGTATGTCCTACCATATCAGGATTGGCGAAATTTAAACAGGTAAAATCTACCTCTCCCTTTTTTAACTCAGCGCTGATTGCATCGCGAATATCTTCTGCACTCATTTCCGGCTGTAAGTCATAGGTAGCCACCTTAGGAGATGGACATAGAAGACGTTTTTCACCATCGAATTCTTTCTCTCGTCCTCCACTGAAGAAGAAAGTTACATGAGGGTATTTCTCGGTTTCTGCTATTCTGATTTGCTGTTTGCCATTGGCTTCCAACACCTCTCCTAATGTATTCTTCAGATTATCTTTATCAAAAATGACATGAACCCCTTGAAAAGAATCATCATAGTTGGTCATTGTGACATAATGCAGGCTCATTTTCTTCATTCCCGCTTCGGGAAAGTCTCTTTGAGTCAAAGCCTGTGTGACCTGTCTGCCGCGATCTGTTCTGAAATTAAAGCAAAGCACCACATCGCCCTCCTCAATAATTCCGACAGGCTCACCATTTCTTGAGCAAATAATAGGCTTCAAAAATTCGTCAGTCACATCATTGTCATATGATTCTTTCACACTGCCTAACAAATCCTCTGTGGATTCCCCGAGCCCGTTGACCATAGCGTCATAAGCAAGCTTCACGCGTTCCCACCGGTTGTCACGATCCATGGCATAGTACCTTCCAGTTACAGAAGCAATCTGCCCCGTGGTTTGGGATATATGCTCCTCCAGGTCACCAAGGTAATTCAACCCGCCCCTGGGGTCGGTATCACGACCATCGGTAAAAGCATGAACAAAAACCTTTTCAAGCCCCTCATCTTTAGCAATGCTTAGCAGTCCCTTCAGGTGATTTATATGTGAGTGTACTCCTCCGTCAGAAAGAAGCCCCATAAAATGTACTCCTTTGCCATTTTCTTTGGCATATTCCAACGCTGCTTTGAGCGTTTCATTACGACCAAGCGTACCCTCCTCAACTGCCTTGTTCACCTTCACAAGGTCCTGATAAACTACTCGGCCGGCACCAATATTCATATGACCTACTTCCGAATTTCCCATCTGACCGGCAGGAAGTCCTACCGCTAAACCCGAAGCCTCTAGTTTACTATGAGAATAGTCAGTATATAGGGAATCGATAAAAGGTGTATGAGCTTTTTCGATGGCTGATATTTCGGGGTTTTCACCCAGTCCCCAGCCATCCAGAATCATCAAAAGTACGCGTTTGTTCATGCGCCAAATATAAATATTAAAGCCTGGTTTGTAAGTCACTTACCATTGTATTAATTTGAATCGATTGCATAAACAAGCATGCAATTTTTGGCATTGTTTTCGTTAACACTAGTACGTTAACCAACCTATTCATGAGGAGAGTTCGAAAGAATCTTACATCTGTTTTTATCCTACTGGCACTAAGTGTATTGTCACTTTCAGCTCAGGAGGATAGCGACATTATCGACAACGTGCAGGAAGCGTTAAAATCATCCAATTCAAAAGAACTGGCCAAGCATTTGAATGAGCGTGTTATTATAAGGCTTGATGGTAAAAACCGAACGGAATACAGTATCAGTCAGGCTGAAATTGTGCTCAAACAATTTTTCCAGAAGCACCCAGCTGACGAAACAGACTTTATCCATCAGGGCAACTCCCCGGGAGGCATCATTTATGCCATTGGCAACTATACATCCGGTAACACTTCTTACCGCATAGCACTCCGGGCAAAAAAATACAAAGACAGCTATAAGGTTTATCGGCTGGAGTTTTCCAAACCTAAATAAGTTCATTGCTCCTGGTTCAAAACCAAAAACCTCTTTTGTATTTTTGCCACATGAGGCCAGACTACATCACAGAAGCATCTTTAACAGACTTTATAGACAGCGCACTAGCTGAAGATATCCGTGATGGAGATCATTCTTCCCTGGCTTCCATCCCATCAAATGCTCGTAACACCGCCTTTCTTCTCATGAAGGCTTCAGGTATCGTTGCCGGTATGGATCTTGCTGAAATCATCTTCAGGAAGCTGGACCCTACCATGGAAATTCTTTCCTCTGTACCAGACGGTACGGCCGTTAAAGAGGGAGATATTATTCTAAAGATACATGGTAATTCAAGGGCCATTCTCTCAGCCGAACGACTTGTACTCAACTGCATGCAACGTATGAGTGGCATTGCCACCTATACCAGTTATCTGACCTCGCTCATTGCCAACACGAATACCAAGCTGCTCGATACCCGAAAGACAACCCCGAACTTTCGTATGATGGAAAAATGGGCCGTATTAATAGGAGGTGGGGTAAACCACCGGTATGGCCTTTTTGATATGATCATGCTCAAAGACAACCACGTGGATTTTGCAGGAGGTATTCATAAGGCTGTAAGTGCTACCGTAGACTACCTGGCCAGTACGGGAAAGGACCTGAAAATTGAAGTAGAAACAAGGAATATCGAAGAAGTCCAACAGGCTCTGGATACCAACAAGGTAGATCGCATTATGCTGGACAACATGACACCAGAAGAAATGACCCGGGCGGTGACACTTATTGCCGGCCGTTCGGAAACCGAAGCATCCGGTGGCATTACCGAATCGACCATTCAGGCCGCAGCGGCATCCGGGGTCGACTATATTTCCGTTGGTGCTCTTACGCATTCTGTCAAGAGCCTTGACATTAGCCTGAAAGCACAATAACCTGATTTGAGTAATAATAAGCGCAATTTTTTAGTAAGAATGGTTGAAGCCTTGGTTTTGATCCTTATGTTTGTGTTCTTTTTTCAACACTGTGCCTAGAACAGGAAAGAATGATCGTCAAAACAAAGAAATACGCTTTAGATAAAAAGGCCTATATGAGGGCCGGAATGCTCAACGTACTCCAACAACAGTGGTGGGTATTTTTAATTGTACTGGCCATTTCATCCATGACCTTTGTCATTCCCTCCAACTGGTGGTGGATAGGCTCTCTGATTGCCTTTGTCCTCTATCTTTTATTCTGGGTTATTCAATTTGCCGGAGTCACACAGCTTGAGCAATCCAAAATGCTCTTCGATCGACTCTCCTATGAAATAGACAGCCGTCAGATTCTGATTAAAATCGATTCGAAACGTGGCATGCCTATGAAATGGGATATGATCAAAAAGGCCTGGATGGATAAGAAACAGTTTGTATTGGTCGTGAATAAAGCCCAAATGATGATGTTTCCCTTCAGTGTTTTCAAAACCCAGAACGAGGTAAAATTTGTAGAGACCATTCTTAAGAGAAAAGGGCTCATCAAATAGACCTGCTTTTTATCCCTGCTGTTTTCTTCTTCCCTATAATTTCATCAGCTTTGGCGCAAGCTTTAGTCTCTTGAAATCCCGCTACTATATCGAAGGTATTCTGGCTGCCTTTCTTTTTGGCTGTACGCCTGTTTTTATTAAAAAAGTTACAGCCAGTGCCGTGACCATTGGCATCGTAAGGCTCACCATCGCCAGCATATTGATGTATTTCATCTTTATTGGCGTGAAAAAGGTAAAACAAATTAAACTGCGGGATTGGAAGGCCCTAATGCTAATAGGCCTCGTTTTTGGGCTTCACTGGGTCAGTTACTTCTATGCCGTCAAAGTAAGCACTCCCTCCATAGCCATCCTCGGTCTCACCTCCTTTGGTATCTACCTTATTCTCTTCGGGTGGATATTTCAGAAAAAGAAGCCTGCCCTTTTCGATTGGTTCACGGTGATCATGGCAGTAGGGGGTAACCTCCTGATTGTTCCAGAATTCAGCCTGCAAAATGACATCACGCTCGGATTACTCATAGGACTGGGTAGTGCTATGTTTTTTGCGTTGTTACCTCTCTTACAACAAAAAAACACACATATCCCCTCCTATACCCGGGCTTTTGGCCAGTACACTTTTGGGTTGTTATTCTTCTGCGCCCTCTCCTTCCAGGCAGACTTTGATTTGCCGGAAACAGACTGGTATTACCTGGGGATTTTAGGCGTGGTTTGTACGCTGGGTGCTCATACACTATGGCTCAGGGCCACCACAGAACTACCGCATGCAGCAAGCAGTATCATCTACTACCTGGGGATTCCTGTAGCAATGTTGGTTAGCTATCTTTTTCTGGACGAACCAATGCCCATGAACAAAATTCTGGGTGCCATCTTGATTATTCTGGCCAATGTAATTGGTATTATTAAACATATGAACATCAGTGCATTCAAGAAGAGAGGAGCCGAGCCTTAATTCAACACCTCTTTCAAATACCGGGCGGTGTAATTGTCACCAAGCTTGATCATATCTTCAGGAGTACCTGCAAAATTCAGATGACCTCCTTCTTCACCTCCTTCGGGCCCAAGGTCGATCAGCCAGTCGGCACACTTAATTACTTCAGTGTTGTGCTCAATAATCAGCACGCTATTACCCTGCTCTATCAAAGCATTAATGGCGCCCATTAGTTTGCTAATATCATGAAAATGAAGCCCTGTAGTAGGCTCGTCAAATATGAAAAGAATATGATCACGTGAATTCGATTTGCCCTTACCCAGATAGAACGCCAGCTTCACTCGTTGTGCTTCTCCTCCACTAAGCGAGTTTGAAGATTGACCCAAACGTATATAACCCAACCCTACTTCCTGTAAAGGCCGGAGCTTATTGTAAACGCTTTTCTCTTTGGCAAAAAACTCAATGGCATCGTCTACGGTCATCTCCAGCACCTCGGCAATGCTCTTGTCGTTATACTTAATCTCCAGAATCTCGTGCTTAAAGCGGTCTCCATTACAGCTCTCACAGGTGAGGTGAATATCAGCCATGAATTGCATCTCAATTTTAACAACCCCTTCACCCTGACAGGTTTCGCAACGTCCTCCGTCTACATTAAAGGAAAAGAATGCCGGCTTATAGCCTCTCTGTTTTGCCAGGGCTTGGTTAGAAAAAAGCGCACGAATGGCGTCATAGGCCTTTACATAGGTAACGGGATTTGATCTTGAAGATTTACCGATTGGATTTTGATCGACAAACTCAATTTGAGTAACCTTTTTAGTAGCTCCTTCCAGCCCGTCAAAGCGCCCGGTTTGATCCCCTACGGTTCCAAGCATTTTACCTAGTGAAGGGTAGAGCAGTTTTTTAACCAAAGTCGATTTACCTGAGCCACTGACTCCTGTAATAACAGAGAGTACCCCCAGTGGAATTTCCACATCGATATTTTTGAGGTTATTCTCCCTGGCACCTTTGATCAGCAAACTGTCTCTCCATTTCCTGCGATGGGCAGGGATTTCAAGCCGCTCGGTACCATTAAGGTATTTGGCCGTATAAGTAGAGCCATCTGTCATAAGGGCCTCCAAAGGCCCCTGAAAAACAAGCTCTCCTCCGTGTGATCCCGCATCGGGGCCGATGTCTATGATCTGATCAGCCGCCTGCATCACCTTCTCCTCGTGCTCCACTACTACTACGGTATTCCCCAGATCTCTAAGTGATTTGAGTACAGAAATGAGCCTGTCAGTATCTCTCGGATGTAAGCCAATGCTCGGTTCATCAAGGATGTACATAGACCCTACCAGGGCACTCCCCAGCGAAGTTGCCAGTTTTATACGTTGATACTCTCCACCCGAGAGCGTGCTGGTCAGGCGATTGAGGGTCAGGTACCCCAAGCCTACTCTGTTCAGGTATTCCAGCCTGTTTTGGATTTCTTTGAGTAATCTTCTCGCAATCTTTGCCTCAGCTTCGGTCATTTCCAGGTTCTCAAAAAACTCTAGAGAACGTTTTACGGGCAGCAGTACCAAATCTGTAATGGAGCGTCCGCCAATCTTTACATATGCAGCATCTTTCCGAAGGCGTGTACCCTTGCATTCCGGGCAGTCCGTTCTTCCTCTGTAGCGGGAGAGCATTACCCGGTATTGAATCTTATGCGTTTTCGATTCCAGAAACTTGAAAAACTGGTTAATCCCCTTGAAATACTTGTTGCCGGTCCAAAGTAATTCCTGTTCTTCGGGGGTCAATTCGGCAAAAGTACGATGTATGGGAAAGTCGAATTCAATACCATGTTTGAGGAGGGGCTCCAACCATTTCTTCATGGTTTCGCTTCGCCAGGGAGCTATTGCTCCTTCATATACTGATAAGCTTTTATCCGGGATCACCAGGTCAGGGTCAATGCCTAAAATTCTGCCAAAACCCTCGCAGCGTTTGCAGGCACCATAGGGGTTGTTAAAAGTAAAGAGGTTTACGCTCGGTTCTTCGAAGAGCATTCCATCGGCCTCAAAACGATCAGAGAAGGCAAAACGCCCCTCGCCAGGAATTTCTATAGTGCAATCACCCTCACCCTCAAAAAGTGCCGTTTGAACAGAATCGGCAAAGCGGAACTGCATACTTTCTTCATGCTGCACCACACCCCGGTCGATCAGAATCTCCAAATCTCCTTTGATCTCATCTTTAGACTGTAGCAGATCTTCTATAAAGAAAGGGCTGCCATTCGACAATACCCTTGTATAGCCCTTCTGTAGCAAAACATTCAGCTCCTGCTCAAGGGAACGTTCCTCTTTCTGTTGTAGCGGACAAAGAATCATACAGCGTGTACCTTCCTCTTTGGCCATTAAGAACTCAACAATACTGGTTACTGTATCTCTCTTTACTTCTTCACCGCTAACCGGAGAGTAGGTTTTACCTATTCTGGCAAATAGCAATTTGAGGTAGTCATAGATCTCAGTACTGGTACCCACGGTAGACCTTGGGTTTCTTGTACTTACCTTTTGCTCAATGGCAATGGCAGGCGAAACACCCTTTATATAGTCTACCTCTGGTTTTTCCATACGGCCGAGAAACTGCCGAGCGTAAGAGCTCAGGCTTTCTACATACATGCGCTGTCCTTCAGCAAAAAGGGTGTCAAAAGCTAATGATGATTTCCCGGAGCCGGAAAGACCCGTAATCACAACCAGTTTGTACCGGGGGATGGCCACACTGAGGCCTTTGAGGTTATTAACGCGAGCTCCTTTTATTATGATAAACTCCTTGGGGTCAAGGTTATCAATAGGGGTATTCAGGGCGGGAGTTGTTGAATTCATGAGGATGCAAAGATAACAGAGCTAATCGCTAATTCTTAGTCAAAAAAAACTGACTTTTCCGAATTAAATTCTGTTTTCTGGCACCATCATTGCTTTTACTTTCGTGAATCTCGATTGAGCTTCTGATTTGACATAGCGAAGACAAAAAAATCTTAATAAAATTTGCATTTCACTATTGAATCAATACTTTTGAGATTACACTTTTCTTAAAACCAGTTCGTAAACTAAACAGCACAATATAGATATAGACCTCTACGTTAAACCTAACAATAACTAACATGAGGAAATATGCTGTAAGCGATAGTCAGTTGATATCGCAGTACAAAAACGGTAGCGAAGAAGCTTTTGCTGAACTGGTTAATCGTCACAAGAACAAGATTTACACCACTGTTTATTTGATTGTCAAAGATCAATTCTTAGCGGAAGACTTATTGCAGGAAACGTACGTTAAGGTCGTAAACACGATCAAATCGGGACGTTATAATGAAGAAGGTAAATTTTTGCCTTGGGTCACCAGAATTGCACATAATTTGGCCATTGATCATTTTAGAAAAGCAAAGAGGTACCCTATGATTGTCATGGAAGATGGCAGTAATATCTTCAATACACTTGAATTTTCAGAAGACTCTATTGAGTCAAGACAAATACAACAAGATACACACGCACTTTTGCGTGATCTGATCAAGGAATTGCCAGATTCGCAGCGTGAGGTCTTAATGATGAGGCATTATATGCAAATGAGCTTTCAGGAAATAGCTGAAGCTACTGATGTAAGTATCAACACAGCGCTTGGAAGAATGCGATATGCCCTCATCAACTTAAGAAAGAAGATGAACAAATTGAATATCGCGTATGATCAAAACCTTTACCCAAGATGATTTAGTCCGGTACATTTACCAGGAAACGACTCCTGAGGAGTCAATCGAAATTGAAACAGCGCTCATTTTTGACGAGCAGCTTTCAGAAACTTACAACAAGCTTAGCGCAACGGTTGAGTCACTCAAAGCAGTGAATCTTAGGCCGTCAGATACTACTGTTGATAAGATTCTCAGTTATTCCAGGTCTTACGATCTACATGCACTGAGATAGCCTAAGGTTTAACTTATTGTTTCTCTTTTGAGATCATTAAATTTTAAACCGGCCGGCTTAACTTAGCCGTATGACCAGAAAAGATCGTTACAAGGAGTTTATAGCGTATTTCCAGGAAAATCAGCCACAAGCAGAAACGGAGCTTCATTATGACGATCCGTTCCAACTGCTCGTGGCTGTTGTTTTAAGTGCACAATGCACCGATAAACGCATAAACATCATCACTCCAAAGCTTTTCGCTGATTTCCCCACACCTGAGCATTTAGCAGCGACTCATTTTGATGAGTTGTTTCCCTATATCAAAACGGTTTCTTATCCTAACAATAAGACAAGGCACCTGATGGGCCTTGGGAAAATGCTGGTCGAAGACTTCAACTCTGAAATTCCTCAAACCATAGAGGAACTACAGAAACTACCCGGTGTAGGTCGCAAAACAGCCAATGTCATCACCTCGGTAATCTGGAACCAGCCCAGCATGGCAGTAGATACCCATGTGTTCAGAGCATCTAAACGGATCGGGCTGGTTAATCAAAATGCTTCTACTCCGCTGTCAGTAGAAAAACAACTTGTAAGCCACCTCCCAAAAGACATTATCTCCCTGGCTCACCATTGGCTTATTCTTCATGGCAGATATACCTGCCTTGCCAGAAAACCTAAATGTGAAACATGCAAACTCACCCACTTCTGTCGTTATTGGGAGAAAAAAGAGGGCATCATCCGATAGCAAAAAGATTGTATCTTTGAATAGAGGACCCTTTCGTCAGCTTCTTTATGAAAATCCTATACATCCATCAGTACTTTAAAACACCCCAGGAAGGTGGCGCCATACGCTCATACTACCTGGGTAAGGGCTTGGTGGAAAATGGTTTTGAGGTAGAAATGGTAACCACTCATAATGAAAAAGACTACCGCAAAGTCAGGATAGACGGTATCACAGTTCATTACCTTCCCATTCCATATAGTAACGGAATGGGTTCAATCAGGCGGCTGGGCTCTTTCATAAGCTTTGTCAGGGCTTCTAAAAAGGTTATCAGATCTATTGAAGGTGTAGATCTGGCCTATGTCACTTCTACACCCCTTACTGTGGGGTTAATCGGTCTTTGGATGAAGAAGAAACTGGGGCTGCCATATATTTTTGAAGTACGAGACCTCTGGCCCACCGCTCCTATTGAAATTGGCGTGATCAAAGGTGCTCTGATTAAAAAATGGCTCTTCAGGTTAGAGGCCAGAATTTACCGGGGCGCTGAAAAAATCGTTTCGCTCTCACCCGGCATGAGGGATTGGATCAAGCAGGTGGTACCTGAAAAAGATGTTTACATGATCCCGAATATGGCAGACTGCCAGTTCTTCACAAAAGAGATTAAAGATCCGAAACTGGTGGAGTTTTACCATGTAAGTCAACCATTTGTAATTACCTATTTTGGTAGCATTGGCACTGCCAATCATCTGGAATACTTTCTTGATTTGGCTGAGCAAAGCCTCCAAAACCAGCTGAACATTAACTTTAAGATCGTTGGTGATGGTGGAAAACTGAGCAGTATTAAGCTGTCAGCTTATCTGAAAAAACTATCGAACGTGGAGTTCATCGGACATCAGAATAAAGGAGGTGTGAAAGACATCCTCAACATTTCTGATGCCACTTATGTATGTTTTGCAGATTTACCCGTACTGGCAACCAATAGTCCTAATAAGCTATTTGATAGCCTTGCAGCTGGAAAAATGACCATTGTCAACACTCCCGGCTGGACCAAAGACCTGGTCGAAAAGTACAACTGCGGCTTCTATGCCAACCCGAATGATCCCGAAGAATTTCTGAAGCATATAAAACCATTTTTAGAAAACAGGAGTCTGCTCGATACCTATAAAAATAACGCGCGTCACATTGCAGAGCAGCATTACTCTAAAAAACTGCAGATTCAAAAGCTGGTGAGTGTAATTAACAACGAAAAGCAAATCAGAGTCAGCGACTCCGAGGTCTATATTTTGACTGCATAAGCACTTCCCGTGAATCTTTCCTGGTCATTACATCCGTAAAATCACTGCCGGTTTCAGCCTCATATTGAGCTACAATCCGCCAACCCAACCACTGTCCTATCCTTCCCGGACAAGCCCTGTCGATCTCGGGCACACCCGGCCGCTCTTCGATAAATTTAGCAATGTTCAGAGGCTTCTTATCGTAGAGCAAAGCGTTATCTACAAAATAGGCCCATAGATATTGTTCGCTTACCTGTGAATTGAGCATTTGACTGGCATTGTAACCTATCACCAGACTGTCGGGTGTGCAAGGCAGTATTTTCTTTACAAAATGGAGGGCTTTGCCATAAAAAACCATCTCATCAAGAATGGTACGATCATCAATATTAGTATCGTTAAAACGATTGGAGGTAAACTGAACCAGATGGGGTATCAGGTGATCTGGTGTAAGGCGCACTTTAACGTATTCATGCTCATCTGGCCTGAAGGATGCCTCTTCTCCTAAATAGTAATCCAGCCCTATGACTAATAATGAATCAGTGTAGTTGATATCATTGCCGAAGCCGGAATAGACAGTACGAACTTTGGGTGACTCAAATTCGGGGTAGAAATATTTAATGCGACTAAAGGCATCCTCGAGCTCGTTCCTGAGTTTTTCAGTATCAAAAATCCTTCTTACCTCCTGGTAGAGCGTATCCACATATGGATTTTTGAGAATCTCCAACGTCTTTTGAAGCATTTCGGCTTCAGATTTGTAGCTAGCCGCCTGAAAGAAGTCGTCACGAACCACCGGATTCTGTGCCAAAAAAGAGGCCAGTGCTTCCTCAGTATCAATCGCATGAATATCTCCGGTCAGGTCCTGGAAGTCGAGTTCAAGGTTTATCTTGCTGATATCAGGAAAACTATCACATCTATCCTCCTTGCAGGAAAATAAAACAAGGCTAATGCCGAAAAATATCAGGACTTTGCGCATACTCACATTTTAAATGACAAATCTATTTATTTATTTTATCCAACATGAGGAAATACATCATCTCTGCGCTTTTCGCGCTCTCTTTTTCCAGTCTTCTTTTTAGTCAGGATTATCGGATAGGTATCAAATTGGCACCCACGCTTTCTAATGTAAGAACATCGGTTGCCGATGGGGGCACAGGCCTGGAGAGAGATGGCAGTGCCGTGAAGTTCCTGCTGGGAGCTTTTGTTGACATGCCTTTCAAAGAGAACTACTACTTTCATGCCGGAGTAAATTTTGCGTCAAAAGCTACCAAGATTTCTGCCCAGAACGGGATTTCTTCACTAAGAGTAGAAGAGTATGACCACGAGTACCTCCAGGTCCCTCTCTTGCTCAAACTTTACACAAATGAATTGATGTTGGACACACGGGTTTATTTCAATTTTGGTATTATTCCAGAAGTCAGGCTTAACTCGGCAAATGAAGAACCCGGGAACCTGCTGATTACTGAGTTCTCGGACTTTGATCTGGCAGGCAATTTTGGTGGGGGCGTAGAGCGAAGCATTGGCGTAAACACGCGGATTTTTGCAGGCCTCAATTATAACATTGGCTTCCTTAATACGGTAAAAACCCAGAGCACGGCCTACAACGATTTCACGATCAAAAGCAACCTGTTTAGCCTTGAAATTGGAATTAAGTTCTGAGTCAAACCACCTTAAAGCCGGTTGAAATCACTTTGACTGCTCCTTCAAATATTCTGATGGAGTAACCCCTTCCAGCCTTTTAAATATTTTATTAAAAGCAGATTTTGAGTTGAAACCCGCATCAAAAGCCAGCCCGAGTATTTTATGTTTTCTCAGGGCTTCGGGAGTGGCAATTCTCTTAAACTCCAGAATTCGGTAACTATTGACAAAATCAAAGAAGTTGAAACCGAACTCCTGATTTATTACCCGTGAAAGATCTTTCTTCTTTATTGAAAGCTCAGTTGCTACCTGATCGAGACTGACCCGGGGGTCAAGGTAAGGTTTGCCCATCGTCATATAAGCCTCCAACCTTACCCTGATCGCCTCAATGTCTGCTGTTGAAAGAGAAGAACCCGAATAAGGTTTAGGCTTAAACTTATTGTCAAACAAGGAAGTTTTCTGGATAGCAAAGAAGCCCAGCAAAATGGTAATCAAAGGAAAAAGAGTCCAGGGGTTAGTATACCTGCTAACCCTAGCTCCCAAATCAAAACGGAACACGTTTACGGCAAACTGATTAACCCATAGGATAAGACCTATCGCCAGTACCCAAAAGATTATCCTGAGAAAAGTATACTGACCCTTTTGGTCACTCATCAAATACACCCTCCATGAGAGCGTCACATAAAGTCCAATGGATAAAATGGCCAATGCCTGATCGTAGGGGTATTGCCATACCCCTGCTCCCATTGCCAGATAAAACTCGCCCGGACTCATCAGCACATACTCCATCATAGTTGTGATATGTACTGCCGGGAGTACAAAGTGAAGCCATATTCGCTTTTGAAATAGCACCTCAAAACCGAGTAAGGCTCCCACATAGAGATACAATAGGGGTCCATAAAGGAAATACATATCGTCCATAAGCAAACCCATATGCGGATAATCTGCCAGGGTTTGCCGAACGAAAAAAGAATTCCCAAAGAGGGTGGTAAGGATTAGAATAAGAAAAAAGGTGAATATCCGATTGGAGCGGCTTTTAGATGAGCGCGGCCTATTAATGGCAAGTATCAGGATAAGCCCTTGCATCATCCCCAAAAGGATGATAATGAATTCAATCTGTGAATAGGTCAAATCAAACTGTTAATAGACAATGTTACTCAACTCCATCTCCCCTTGCAATCGAAGAAGTCCAAAAGAGCCTCAATCAGGTCTACCTTCTTGAAAGTGGACTTCAATCCGCCATCTACCGCACTTATTAGGGGCATAAAGCAAAAGATATGAAATCAGGAAAACTCAAAACCACAATCATCTTATCAGTACTACTTACGATAACGATGACTCAGGCAAGCCTTGCCCAAGAGACATTTAGCAAGTATGCCCACCCTGAAATGAAGAAAATGGAATTCATGATTGGGAAATGGCAATTCAATGCAAAATTCAAAAGACAGGACGGTTCATTTGGTAAAATCACGAGTAGGTCGATTGTAAACACCACATTAGGTGGTAGAGCCATTGCTGATCATTATTGCAATGTCTTGTCAAATGGAGAAATAGACAATGTGGGTGTAACAATTCGCTCATATAACCCCCGCCTGCAAAAATGGCTAATGGTCTTTTATGATCTTGACCTGGGCTCCAGAACAGAGTTTACCGGGGAATTCAAAGATGGAGAATTTCATTTTGAGGGCACGGGACTCCACAACGGCATTGCGCTACTCGAAAAAGTCACTTTCTACAACATAGAAAAAGACGGCTACTCCTGGAAAATGGACAGGTCTTACGACAACGGAAAAACCTGGATCAAAGATTTTTTCTCTTATGAGGCTGTCCGGTTGAAATAGGCGATTTACAATTCAGACAGGCTGGTGGTGAGGAGGTCGTTGTAAACGATATGATACCCCTCTTCTTTTTGAATCGAGGTAATACTCACTGTTTCCAGATTATCTCCTCGTTTCATAACAAAATTGTTCCAGAGATCTCCTCTGCCACCATACTTGTGGAAATCAATGATTTCTGACTGATTAAAGACGTCATGCTCCTTTAACCAAGACTGAAACCATTCGCTTCGTTGTTCGGCAATCTCCCTGGGGTAAAGTGTGGCAGATGACCAAATATAAGCTTCTTCCGCATTGAGGTTGCGTATGTGTGCCTTCGTACCATCCCAAACCAGTTCAGTCAAACTGGTAAGATCAGCGCTATCTACGAGTACTAGGGTGAATGGCTCAATTCCATTAAAATCGTATTCACGAAGAAAGGACGGTACATCGTTATATTTGAAAAACTCAAGAACCATTTGTCCCCTGCTCAGCCTATAGGGTAGTTTTCGCTCATGTATTACGAAAGCACCATTCAGCAGGCAGAGGGTAAAACGCTTCTTATCAGTAACTATCCAGGTGCCCCCCGCCAGCGGTTCTTTAGGAAAGTAAAGGTCATGTCCATGTACCGAATACTCAGCCGGGTGCAAGGCTGCCCTGGTGGGTGTCTCGTCACGGTTTGAAGTAAGAATATATGATTGTGGACCTTTGGGCAGAAAGGTTACTGTGCACATTCTGAATCTCTCTGGTACTTGATAGTAGAATGGGCAATACCAAAGTTTGCCGGAATCTCCACAGACGGAAAATTACTCAACAGGGCAATTTTAATAATCGCCATATGATGTACTGCGTGCTCAATATTATACTGCAGTTCTCTGAAAAGAGTAGTACTGATATTTAACGGGTCATACTCTTTCAGAGAGTAGTTGGCCGTCATAGTAATAGCTCTGTCTTCTTTCACAGAAATTATCTCCTGAGCGAGTGTGTTCATCTTTTCAACCGCTAGAATACGGTTCTCTTCTAATACCTTGTCATGCGACCTCTTGTCGTAATCCACTGACCCTGAAGTATTACCAACCATCATTAAGTCATAAAACTCAACAATATGTCTGATATGTTTTCCTATGGAATTCTGTGATAGTATATCCAGTGGCTGCCGGAAGTCTTCATCGTGAAGCTGATCTGAAACTGTGATAAGTTGCTTCAGGATATCGACAGAGATTTGCTGTAGTTGCATCTAATAACTAGTAAAACGACCCGATATTAACCAAATGTACCGAATTATTCAATAAAAGGTTTTAAGCCGGTATTGAACAAGAGTTCTTAACCCGCTTTTACGATTGGCAAAGGTCTGAATTATTTTTCAATAACAATCTTCTTCCAGGCATCTTCTGCTTTGCCATACAGCTTAGCCTCATCCCTGTTCCATTTTTTCAAGGTATTGGTGAAATTAAAATTATAGAAGAGAAACAACCTTCCATCCTTTACCTTAAAGGTTTCGGGATCGATTTTCACCTTGTCCCCAAATGCCATGGCATAAGCACAATAGCCACCATATGCTGGCTCATATTTAGCCGGATCAGCAATAAAGAGTTTCTTATTAGACTCAGATGCAAACCGATAGGTAACACCCTTGTTGGTATATTTAATGGCTGACTTGCCTTCTACTGCTTTGTTTTCGGTAAAGTATGCCACCGGATCATAACCCTTAATGGCCAGTCCGCTTTTGATATTGTAATGCTCCAGGGCATAGTCTGAGCTTTGTGCGTTGACTATAAAGACGCTGAACAAGAGCGAAACAGTTAGTAGTGTCTTCATGATATTACTTTATGATCTGAATAAGGAAAACGACTTTATGCGGTCGAAGTTATCACATTTCTATAAACTCTTCATCACGTTTTTCTTCTGCAGGCTTTCCTAATTACCATTTGTAGTCCAAAATCAAAATCCCGATATTTCGTAAATATTTAAAACAGCATATGTCCCATTTTTCTAATGATCAGGACCAACAGCGGCTATCCAATTTCACGGTACAGCGCGCGCTTGCCTCTATCTTCTGGATGGATCACACAGGTAAAATACGGCTTGCCAACGAAACCGCCTGTTTAAACTATGGCTACACTCGGGAAGAATTTGTAGAGCTCACGATCATGGATATCAACCATAACTTTGATCCGGGTAGTTATGCTGAGCTTTGGAAACGTTTTCAGGCAGAGAAGCGCTTTTCTTTCGAATCTTCACACTGGACCAAGGATGGGATAGAAATACCCGTAGAGATTTTTGTGAACTATGTAGAGTTTGAAGGAAGCTCCTACAATATCAGCTTTGTCCTTAACATTTCAGAGCGCAAGCGCAAGGAGAAGCTACTACGGTCAGTTTCTGAAGCTACAGCCACAGAAATAGGTCGCGACTATTTTAAATCTCTGGTAGAGAATATTGCCGATGCCTTGGGGGTATCTCTGGTATTAGTTACAGAATGTGTCGATACAAATAAGACCAAACTTCGCACACTGGCCTTTATGAAAGAAGGCAGCATTAATGAAAATATAGAGTATGACACTGATGGCACCCCCTGCAAACTCATTATGAATTCGGGTAACGCATACTATCAGTCAGCCAGTGTTCAAAAAGACTTTTATAACGAAACTGGAATAGAGGGTTATATGGGAATACCCATCCGGTCCAGTGAGGGGGATGTAATTGGTCATATTGCCATTTTGGATGAACGTGAACTTAAAATCACGGCAGAAGAGCAAGAGATACTAAAACTGTTTGCTGACCGTGCCGGGGTAGAGATTGAGCGGAAGGTAGCGAATGAAAAACTCATAGGCGCCCTAGGGGAGGTAGAACAACTCAAGGACAGACTAGAAGCTGAGAATACCTACCTGCAGGACGAGATCAAACTGGAGCACAACTTTGATGAGATCGTCACTCAAAGCGTCAAATTTAAGCGGATACTCAATGAGCTGGAGCAGGTGGCTATAACGGATGCCACCGTATTGATATTAGGAGAATCGGGTACCGGGAAAGAGTTGCTGGCAAGGGCCATTCACAATATATCGCTGCGTAATCAGCGTACGCTTGTTAAAATTAACTGCGCAGCTCTACCAGCCAATCTTATAGAAAGCGAACTATTTGGGCATGAGAAGGGAGCTTTTACCGGAGCTGTAAGTCAAAAAACCGGCCGTTTCGAACTGGCAGACGGAGGTACCATTTTCCTCGATGAAATAGGCGAGGTACCTATGGAACTGCAACCCAAACTATTGAGGGTACTGCAGGAGGGAGAGTTTGAGCGACTGGGGGGTAATAAAACGCTTAAGGTAAATGCACGTGTAATAGCAGCCACCAACCGAAACCTGGAAAACGAAGTGGCTGATGGCAATTTCAGAGCCGACCTTTTTTATCGCCTCAATGTATTTCCTATCAACAGCCTGCCATTACGCGAGCGTAAGGAAGACATCCCCCCTTTGGTGAAATACTTTGTTGATAAATATGGGGCGAAAATTGGCAAGAAGGTGCGGAACATACCCAAAAGAGTTATCAAATCGCTCCAGATGTACAACTGGCCAGGTAACATCCGTGAGCTGGAGAATGTAGTGGAACGAGCGCTGATCTTAAGCCCTGCTGACAAACTTGAACTTGGGGACTGGATACCTAAGAAGGATGACAAAGAAAAGACAAATACACTCGTTTCACTAGAAGAATTCGAACGCGAATACATCCTGCGGGTATTGAACGAAACCATGTGGAGGGTAAGTGGAGATAAAGGAGCAGCCAAAATACTGGGCATGAAGCCAACCACATTGGAGTCACGTATGAAAAAACTCGGAATCAAGCGTGCAGGTTAGCACTTTGTAAAAGGGGTTTTGCTGCATTCTCCCATTTTCGTATTTTCCCGAAATATCATGAAACCCACAACAATCTCATCCGCACAAATTGAATAATCAACTCATTTCAGCCCTTCAGGTCCGTGAATGCTCTAATGTCGGCTAAAAAACATTCTTGATTTTCATCGTCCCACTATTTCATGAAATTCCCTAAATATCGTGAAATAATATAGTGATATTTCCGTGATATTTGATTTCAAAAAAATTTATGTATCTGATAATCAAATACTTAAAAAGTAAAAAATCATTCTGGCACAGGCTTTGTCTTTACAGAGACAGTTCCGCAGACGGTGGAATGACAAGTATTGGCTGAGAATTTAAAATCAAATTGCGTTAGTAAAAGATTTTAATCGGTTGTTTATCTTTCATGCTGGAATATGAAGAAGAGAGTACCACTATTTCTTGTGAAGTTGCTGAATTACGAATATTGGCCTTTTTGGCTGTTTTTTCTACCATTAGTGCCATACTGGGTCTATCTGTCCATCAGGGCAAGGTCTTTTACGTACTTCACAGCTGCTAACCCGGGAATAGAACACAGTGGGGTTTTCGGAGAGTCTAAAATCGACATTCTTAAAAAGATTGATCGACATTATCTACCGACAACCTTGTTCTTCAAATCTGACACCACAGCAGGCCAGGTAGCTGAACGACTCAAAGATGAGTCGCTGGCTTTCCCTGTCATTGTTAAACCCAACGTGGGTGAACGAGGCAATGAGGTAGCCAAGATCGACAATCCCAATCAATTGACATCTTATTTGGACTCGAATACAGCAGACTTCATTATTCAGGAGTTTGTTGACTTCGAAATCGAGTTGGGGATACTTTATTATAAGTTTCCTGATGAGAGTAAATCCGGCATCACTTCTATTGTGGCCAAGGAGTTTCTTACCCTAACAGGTGATGGTGCTTCTACCATGTTGAGTTTGATTGAACAAAGCAACAGAGCAAGACTTCAATTGGATTCGTTGAAGGAAAGGTTTGGTAACGAATTGCTACAGGTTCTTCCTGTTGGTGAAAAGCGAAACCTTGAACCTATTGGTAACCACTGTCGTGGCACAAAATTCCTGAGTGGAATGAATTTGTTAAATGACAGACTGGTGTCGGTTTTTGATGATGTTTCCAAAAATATTGAGGGCTTTTACTTTGGTAGGTTTGACCTTAAGGTAAAATCAACTGAGGACCTTTATAATGGAGATAACATTAAAATACTCGAGCTGAACGGAGTTACCTCTGAGCCAGCTCATATTTACGATCCATCCTACTCGATATGGAAAGCCTGGTCTGAAGCAGCCCGCAACATGAAAATGATGTTCAGGGTGTGTAAGGCCAACATGAAGAACGGTGTCAAAGTGACGCCATTCTTTGAAATGTTCCGACTAGTCAGATCTCATTTTGGAGATAATGCAGAAGATACCACGGTAGTAGCTGCAAAACCAAGCCTTCAAAAATGATTATCTGGCATATTTTCGAAGCTTTTTTTTTAGCAACGCTAATAAGCTTTGTGGCATCCATCCAATTAGGGCCCGTGAACTATGGTACTATACGAACGGCCCTGAATAAGAATAAAAAAGCAGCCATACTTTTCGGGTTTGGGGGAAGCCTCCCCGAACTTCTCTACTGCAGTTTAGCATTTGGTGGTTCCAACTTGCTGATTCAGTACGAAGGTCTCGGAGATTACCTCAAGTATTTGACAATCGGAGTCCTGTTGGTTTTTGGAATCTATACTTTCTTCCAAAAGCCATCTGAAGGCGGTAGTAAAACCGACCAGAAGTCAGGGAAAGAAGTATGGCGCGGTATGACCTTCGGTCTTCTCAATCCTCAATTATTTCCTTATTGGCTTTTCGTGATTACTCTCCTCAGAGGCTACAACCTGGTAACTAGTCCAAGTTGGTTTGTACAGGGAGCTTTCGTTGTCGGCACCGCAGTTGGTGCATTTCTGCTACAATATCTTGTAGCGGTAGTGACTACCCGAAAGAGGGAGTTCATATACACGAAATTAACTACAAACTACAACAAGGTTTTTGGCACAATCTTAATTGCCTTAGCCCTTGCGACATTGGTAATTGACCTATTATAAAGCTATGCAAAAGGAAATAAAATATTGGTACCTGAGAAACTACAATCTGTTTTCAAACCTCACTAAAGAGCAAATTCACGATCTGTCTGCGATCTCAAAGTTTGTCCGAATGAAGAAAAATCAGACAATCTATTTCGCTAATGATGAAGTCAAGAGACTTTATTTTCTGATCAACGGCAAGATCAAGATCAGCGATATGGATGAGAATGGAAACGAAATGATCAAAGACATCATTCTGACAGGTGACCTTTTTGGTGAGGTTTCCCTGAACAGTCTTTCACTCTCTCATGAGTATGCTGAGATCCTTTCAAGTGAAGTAATCCTCTGTACTTTTACAATGGACGAGTTTGAAAAGCTCATGGAGAAGCACCCTTTGCTTGCTTTGAACTTTACTAAGAAGATGGGTGACAAACTTCGTAAGCTCGAACATCGCTATGCCAACCTGGTATTTAAGGATGTAAAGGCTCGTCTGAAAGATTTTCTGAAAATGTGGGCTGCCAATGAAGGCAAAGACAGCGAAGATGGTGTTACTATAAAAAATTACCTGACTCACAATGAGATTGCCAGCCTGATCAGTTCGTCAAGACAGACTGTAACCACCATCATCAATGAACTGAAAGAATCCGGGGCTTTAAGCTACTCAAGAAGTAAAATTGTGATTCCGGACATGGCTGCGCTCAGCTAGATGTAGGACAAAAATATAAATGCAAAGAGCCGCTTCAGCGGCTTTTTTTATGTTCGTGCAACCCCTGGCATAAAGTTGCTGTCTATTGATCAGCTATTAAAAAGGTCATGAATATGAAGAACTCAAACAAAATCTTACTCACACTTGCTATGGTCTTTGCAAGTGTTTTTGTCTATGCGCAAGACCAGGAAACCCGCGATCTGGATAAATTCTATCAAATAAGTGTCGCAGAAGGCATTGAACTTATTGCCAGGAAAGGATCAGAGAATAAAATAGAGTTGGAAGTAGACTATGTGGATATTGATCGTGTACTGACCGAAGTACGTGGTGGTAGTCTGCGTGTGCATATGGAACGAGGCAACTACAGAAGAAAGCGGGTGAAAGCGATACTTACCTATACAGAAGATCTGGAAGAGATTAAGGTATCTACAGGTGCTGAGGCCATTTTTGAAGATAAAATTACAGGCCGAAGCCTGGAGATTAACACCAGTACCTCAGGTTACGCAGAAATCAAATCTATTGATGTTGAAAGATTGGAAATGAGAGCCACCACATCTGGCCGTATTGATATTGAAGGCACCGCTGACGATTTGAAGGCGGGTGCTTCCACAGGAGGTACCATCTACGCTTATGATGTAGAGGCCAAAGACGTAAGAGCCAGAGCCAATACTGGTGCCGATGTACGGGTAAATGCTGAAGATTTTCTGACAGCCAGTGCCGGTACCGGAGGATCTGTAAAGTACAAAGGTCGCCCGAGAACAGATGTAAGCACCAATACCGGAGGTAGCGTTCGCAGATCGAATTAGAAAAAACCCAAACCAAAAATTTCAGACGCCATTCTTCTTAAAAAGGAGAATGGCGTTTTCTTTTTCAGGTTCGCCTTCCATTATGCCAGCCCTGTCCAATTAGCATTTTTGAACAAGCCTGCTAGCTTTGAATTCCATAATTTCATGGCATTCAATATTTAAAGGATGAAAAAGACTTCAATACTGCTGTTTCTGATTTTGGGAGCGGCATTTTCCCCAACATACGCCCAGGCTCAAAACGAGCAGGAATCCGTAAAAAAAACGATTCAAACTATGTTTGATGGCATGCGTGCCGGTGATAGTAGCATGGTACATTCGGTATTTATTGACGATGTTTTAATGCAGACTATCTCAGCCAACCGTCAGGGAGAAATAGGTTTGAGAACCGGGCCTCTTTCCGGTTTTCTCAACAGCGTTGGTACTCCCCATGATCAGGTTTGGGATGAACGTATACTCAGCTATGAAATAAAAATTGATGGTGCTATGGCCTCCGTCTGGACCCCTTATGAGTTTTACATAGGAGAGCGATTTTCTCATTGTGGCGTTAACTCCTTTCAGTTGATGAAAGGGAAAGATGGCTGGAAAATCATTTATCTCGTAGATACAAGGAGAAGAGGAGAAGCTTGTAAATAGTTTATAGTAATCTCCATCGGTCTTCAAAGCAAAACTGATCTCATGAGAAAGCTATTTTTTTATCTGGCCTTTAGTTCATTATTCACCTTCAATGCCTTCTGTCAAACCATAGGTAATGACTGGACCAAGGCATCACCCGCCACTCAGGGCTTCATTGATAAGAACTTTGATGAGCTTGATGATTTCATCCGGAACAATGCCAGCACCACAGGCCTTGTGGTGATTGTAAATGGTAAGATGATTTATGATTATGGCAACATAACTCAGTTATCCTACCTGGCATCCTGTCGCAAGAGCGTACTTTCAATGCTCTATGGCATTTATATTGACCAGGGTAAAATAGACCTTAAGAAGACACTGGCCGACCTTGAGATTGATGACAGGCAAGGCTTGTCTGACCAGGAGAAGACGGCCACAATAGACAATATCATTAACTCGAGCTCGGGTATTTACCACCCTGCCTCTAATTCGGGAGATAACCTGGCCGATGCACCCACCAGAGGCTCACAGAAACCAGGTGAGTATTTTTTATATAGCAACTGGGACTTCAATGCTGCAGGCGGCATCTTCGAACAGGAAACAGGTATAGATATATTCGATGCCGTTGAAAAGGACATTGCCGGGCCTATAGGCATGCAGGATTTCAAACGTAATCGGCAACGAAAGCTGGGCAACTTGACCAGATCCAAATTCCCCGCTTATCACATGTGGTTTTCTACAAGAGATATGGCCAGACTGGGACAGCTGATGTTACAAAAAGGGAAGTGGAATGGTAAACAGATAGTACCGGAAGCGTGGGTTGAAAAGACTACTTCAGTGGTTACCCCTATTGAAAAAATGAACCCTGCAGGCATGCGCCAAGGTGAATTTGGCTATGCTTATATGTGGTGGATTTGGGATGGCCCTAAAGCCTCCGGGGCTTTCGAGGGAGCTTATACTGCTCGTGGTGCATATGGCCAATATATTACGGTTTTACCCAAACTGGACATGGTAGTTGCGCATAAGACCAACCCGGATGACGGATCTACCCGATGGGGTGTATATCGCCAGATACTGGAACGCATTGTTACAGCAAAAAAATAAGATAAAACGGTTGCCTACAAAAAGGAAAAGCCGGCTTTTAAGGGCCGGCTTAACTTATTTACCTCTACGGTAATGGTCTTCAATAATCTCTCTCACTGAAACGCGCTGGTGATTGATCTCCTGAGACCCATTTGAATTAGTGTAGTCAATTGAACTTGTTTTAACCTCATTTGGCGAAGCGGACTTCACCGATTGACTAGTTCTTAATTCCTCCATTAGTTTACTTTACTTAAAAACAATCAAAATTCTGTATTAAGTGGACATCGTGAATGTCTAATGCAAAAATATGCAATCGATTGCACAAAACAAGCACAGGTCAAAAAATTCCTGAAAAATTATTAGTGCTTTCAGTCATTTTACCGATTTCACTGTCTTATACGTTTCAAATATGCCATACCCTACTTTGAATACTACTCTTTCGGCCAATCGACCCCAAAAAAGCAACCAGAGGCCCATAAGACACTGAAGCCTATTTGGCAAGTATGTATTCACGACCTGAGTTTATTGAAATAGCCTCCATTTTCATTCATTTTGGACAGTGTTCCTTGACTGATTCAGATAATTAACAATTATTTAGTATTTTTAACTGTATTAATAATATTTTTTCATAAAAACTGAAGCTCGTTTCCTCAAAACACTTCGATGGTGTATCAGCGTCACCTCCTGCTGGCCTTAATTCACTAATAATCCTTTTCTCACCCAAACCTTTAACCTTATGCGCCATGGTGATATAGCCATGGACACACCAACCGGTTTAAAATTTTTAAGGAACGCCATAATGGTTACCACAATCCCATCAAACGTGTCGATGAGGCACTTAAAATTCCCCCCCAAAAAAA
>JAAWWF010000064.1 GCA_021404565.1 Roseivirga sp.
CGGTACTTACAAAAACAAATAAGACGTTTTCTTAACCCCAATGACTTGCTGTGCACCTGAACCACCAAACTGGCTTGACAAACCACCACCCTTCGAATTCTGCACCAATACAATCAATACGAGCAGTATTGCCACGATGATTGCCAGTATGATAAATAGTTTAAACATTGCTTCTATTCTTTACTTTTTCAATTTGGGATGCAAAGTAAGCCCTTTTTTCGGGAAACTTCAACCCTAGTTTTTCATAAACCTGTATTGCTTTTCGGTATTTTTTCTGCTTCACCATCAGTTTAGCCATGGTTTCGGTATGAAAGTCTTCTTGCTCACGGGTATAGCGGGCGGCTAAATCCTCGTGCTGATGATCACTTTCGTCATGAACGAGCTTCTGTTTTCCCATCTGAGGCTCATTACGAATGAATTTCTCAATTAACTCGCTTTGACTTTTTCCTGCGGCCGGGGCTTTTTTTTTAGCGGGTGCTGCTTTTTTCGGACTTTGCTTAGCCTCTTGCTGTTCGAGCATTTTGGCTATGAGCTGCTTCTTTTTCCTGATTTCTAACAGGTCTTTTTCCAGTTCATCAATCAGTGCCTGGTTATCATCAGGTTTGGCAGGAGCGGTTTCGTCAGCCTTAGCTGCAACGGGAGCAATTTCCGCTACCTCTTCTTTGGGAGGGGCGGCAACCTCTTCTTTGGGAGGGGCGGCAACCACTTCTTTTACTACTACCT
>JAAWWF010000067.1 GCA_021404565.1 Roseivirga sp.
AAGGAATATGAGCAAAAGATCATAAGCCTGAGGGAAGAACTCGAAGAAGCTGAAGACATGAACAACTTCGAGTTGGCCTCCCGGCTGAGCGAAGAGTACGAAACACTGGTAGAGCATCTTTCCAAATCTCTGGGCCTGGCAGGCGAAACAAGGAAAGTGGGTTCCTCTGTGGAGAAGGCGCGATCAGCCGTAACATTGAGGATTAAAAGTACCATCAAGAAGATAGAAACGGTGCACCCTGACCTGGCGAAGCACTTCTCCCGCTCCCTCAAAACAGGAACCTTCTGTAGCTATGAGCCTGAAGGCAAAATAGACTGGTTGGTTTGAATCCATCCCGGATCAGACCATTTGAGTTCACTCCTCAAACAGCCTGACCAATGGAATCATATGTACAAAACATGTACAAAACACTTCTTTACAAGCTCCATGAATATGTAAACCTATTTTAGGACGAGACACACAGTCCACCAATTCCCCAATTAACCAATCCACCAGTTTCCCGGCATTACCAATGCCAATCTTACACCGTAAGGTCAAAGCTTACGCCTTAGTGGATGAGACAAATAGTAAGTAAAACTCAATTAGTTATGCCAACACCATTAGAAATCATACTCGATCCTATCTCCTTGATTGTGATCGGTATTTATGCCGCACTTTTTCTCTGGGAATCACTTTTTCCAGGGCGCAAACTCCCGAAAATGAAGTTTTGGGTATTCAGAGGCGTATTTGCCTTTATGTTCTATTTCTTCCTGGCCAGCTACCTGCCCCTGCTATGGGACAACTACCTGGCCAGCTATCAACTGCTGGATCTCTCAGGTTTCAACCCGGTGGCTACGGGTATTGCCGGAGTAGTACTCTATCAGTTTGGAGTATACGTATGGCACAGGGCTATGCATAAAAACGATGGTCTCTGGAGGGTTTTCCACCAGATGCATCACAGCGCGGAGCGAATCGATATTCCCAGTGCCTTTTACTTTAGTCCTATGGACATGATCGGCTGGACTTTCCTGAGCAGTCTTTGTTTTGCCCTGATCATGGGCTTGTCTGCACAGGCAACAACCATAGTACTGCTCACATTGAACTTTATCGGCATGTTCCAACATGCCAATATCAAGACACCACAGTGGCTCGGTTATATCATTCAGCGCCCCGAAAGCCACAGTCTACACCATGCCAGAGGTATACATGCCCACAACTATTCAGATTTGCCGATTTTCGACATTATGTTCGGGACCTTTAAAAACCCCAGGGATTTTATGCCCGAAGCTGGTTTTTACGAAGGTGCCTCCTCACAGGTCTTAGACATGCTGATGTTCAAAGACCTGAATGCAGAAG
>JAAWWF010000072.1 GCA_021404565.1 Roseivirga sp.
GGGGGACTGGCCCTTTATCGTTGGTGGTTGTGAGTATTTATACTTTCTTACACTGAACTGGCCATACAATTCTGGCGGGGATAATGCATGAGAACTACTTTCTTTTAGCTTCAAACGTATCGATCAAAAGCCACTTGGTCATACCCTCATATTTACGATAGTGGTGGTAAGAGTAGGTTTTTCCATCTTCTGAAAAGACATGCTCCCTGCGTACCTCAAACTTTCCGGTCTCGTCCTTCACAGAGTCTTCATACAGGAGTTTTTTACCTTTGAATTTCAAAGAGATTTGATCCATCCAATTGCCTGTTTGAGGATCAAACCAAGCAGACAGCCAGCTTTCTTCTGTTTGGTTATAGACTCTTTGTGTGCTTCCCAGATAGTCTCCATTGGTATGGTACCAATCAACCGAATGCCCGTACTTGCCAAGCACTTTATGGGCCTTTATGATCAGCTTATCATCAACATCGTACTTACCGGAGCCATCGCGTCTCATTGTTTTATTTACTGCGGTCCATTCCCCCAGGATCATGTCAAGTTGAGCGGCCTCGACAGGTATTGGTTTCACATTGCTCGTTTGAGCATAGCAACATATGTTGAAAACCAGCAGGATTAAGAATGTAGAGAGTTTCATCTTTTTTTCTCAAAGAAACTCACTTCAACCACCTGAGCGGCAGATTTTGATCCGCTGTTTATCTCACCTTATGGAATGAAACAGAAGATAATCATTAAGGAGACTCTTCAATTATATTAAGGCCCTTTCCTCCGGGCCAATCAAAATATTCTAATAGTTGTACTCTTCCATCAGTCAACAATCTGATATCACAGTCTGAAGTGCCTCCAGTCACCTTCCCTTCAAGGTCTTCCTGGGCATAGCTAAAGGATAAATTATTATGATCAACTCTTCCTACCAGCATTCCGCGTTTCACCTTGCCTCCGGCATAAGAAGCCAGCACTCTCTCACCAAATTGTTGAAAGACAAATACCGTATTTTGGTTCACTATACCATTAGGCGCTGTTTTGACTGCGGTCATATGTCTGTTCTGAAAATTTATGATGCCCATAACTTCTGAATTAAAACGTGAAACACAACCTCTTTTACGTATGCTTTGACAAATCCGGTTGTTTGTTCTCTTTCTGGTGTTTTACATATGTGTACAAAACTGTTCCATTTATGATC
>JAAWWF010000002.1 GCA_021404565.1 Roseivirga sp.
TAGTAGGACTTTTCGGAGCTGAGGCCCTCCTGATCAGCGGGAGTCCGGAATTCTGGCTTACCCCGCTGATCCTGAGCCTATCTGGTATCTATATGTACTTTCAGTTTTCCTGTATAGATTAAAGAAAGCCCGGATTGCTTGGCAAAATTGCCATCGGTAAAATTGCCATCGTTGTTGTCGCCTTTCTGCCACTGTTGTTTGTCTATAGGTTTATCCTGTTTTGGTTCACCTACTGGTTGGTTTAGGATATAGCCTACTCCTTGAGCACCATGTCTATGCACATTACGGCAGCCAGAATCAAAATGCGCAAGGGGTGATTTCCGGGTACCTTTTCATCAATGCTGAGCATATAGTTATCGGCACTGGTAAAGAGTTCACGCCCCATACCTGCCCATTTCTTGCTTACATGGGCAAACTCTTCTTCATCCTTAATGAATTTAAAATCCCAGCTGGTCCATTTACCCTTTAAAGCGCATAGCATATTGCCTTGCGCATCCAGCACGTCAAATTTCCCTCCTATAGAGAAGAGCTTTTGCTTGAACTGCCCAATCAACTGGTCGTTTTCATCAAGTACTTCTACCTTGGAAAGCCAAAGCGAAACACCTCTTTTAACCGTTAAGACCGGGGTACCATCTGCTGATTTGATTTCCACCTGAAACGATGTGTTTCTTTTATAATCAGTGAAGCGAAGCATTTTGGTGAAAAACCCCAGTTTCTCCTCACGGCAGGTCATGATCATATCCTGCGATTCGGGGTCAATAATGTCATAGTTGTTGGCAGCTTTGAACATGCCTACATGCTCTTTTACAAAGAACAGATTTCGGTTTAAGATTGGGTTCATTTGGAATATTAAGGTTGATTAATCTGTAGATCCCTTTATCAGGATCGGCTGTAGCTCAAGAAAAATGTAGCTACACAGGTTAGTCTTAACTTTAGGTGAGAGGTCATCAAGAAATGTAAGAGATTTTTGGGGAGCGAATGAAACTTGCCGCATCAATTGTCATTTCGGATGGAGTAGATGCCTCCTCCGCTAAAATCACATAGGTAGATATTGCCTAGTTCATCTTCTCCAAAAGAAGAGACGCTAATATCGAGCGTGGCAAACTGCTCTGGTTGACTGTTGGGAATGTCTACATTCAGTGAAAATAAAACACCGGTAACGAAGTCTGCATAAAAGTAGTGACCTACCAGTGTGGGCAAATCACGGCCCCGGTATACATTTCCCCCGGTCACAGACTGGCCAACTGAATGATCGTATTCGGCAATGGGTAAAATCAGGCCATTGGTATCGCAGTTACCGCTGAAACACTCCGAGCCCTCCATGGTATTCCATCCATAATTGCCACCGCTCACTATCTCATCTATTTCCTCGATACGATTCTGGCCTACATCCCCCGTATAGAGCCGACCTGTTTGCGAATCGAAACTGAAACGGAATGGGTTTCTGAGGCCATAAGCGTAGATTTCTTCTCTTAAACCTTCTGTGTTACCAGTATAGGGATTATCAGCGGGTATACCATAGGCAAGTCCGGAAGCAGGATTGTCCACATCAATCCTTAAGATGGAGCCTAATAAGTCGGTGCGATCCTGGCCGGTGTCCAGCGGGTCATTGGCGCTTCCACCATCTCCCAAAGCGATATACAAATATCCATCCGGGCCAAAGGCGATCATGCCACCATTATGGTTGCCAAAGGGTTGAGGTACTTCGAGTATAATTTCTTCCGTAGCGGGTACACCCCCGGTGGCATCAGTACCAAACCTCGATATGACAGACTGGTTGTTAGCACCTATATAGTAGACATAGAAAAAGCCATTGCTACTAAATTGAGGATGAAAAGCCAGCCCAAGCAGGCCCTGCTCAGTTCCGCTGTTGTTTACCCTGTCGCGGATATCAAGAAACAGGGGACTCTCAGTAGCACTCATGTCGGCTATGCTTCTGATGGTGCCGGGTTTTTCGACCACGAAGATAAAATCATTGCCAATATCTGCATTGGTAATCATTACCGGCTGAGTAAAGGTGAGACTTGGGACAACCCGTACTACTTCGGGTTCACCAGTTTCTATAGGCTCCTCGGGGCTATCATCGCTGCCGCAGCTGTTGATTATAAGCACGAACAACAGGAGTAGAGCAGACCAGTTTTTCATCTTCTTGCAGGTTGACACAATGACCTAACGCTAAAAGACCGGGTTTTGATTAAAGGAATGCTGCTTTTGTCCTTTTTATGTAAGGCTCACAACAATTTGGAACCAGGAGAGTTGACTGGCGAGATGTGATAAGGGAAGGTTAGCCAGCTATACCATCACCGTCAATATCCTGCCCAATGGCTTTTTCCAGGGCTTTCAGCGTCTTATTGAGCAGCACTTTCGTTTCGTGCAGTTCATTTTCGAGGTATTCTACTCTTTCTTCAAGTGAATCTGCCTGATGTTTTTGATCTTCGATTTGGCTTTGTTGCACCAGGTCCCAAAATAATCCCATGTTCTTCGTTTTTTGATTTGATATAAAAGCTAACGCAAGATACCGGTTTGTGCCGATAAACCGGGGGCATGGGATCGGGAGACTGATAAACGGGGTAGGGCCTATCTGATAGATTCAGCTAAGGAGCCGTTCTAACGCGAACTGATTGAGTCCAGCAGACTGGTCAGCTTCTTACGGCTGGTCAATTGATTGAAAAACCATCGTTTCCCGGTTGTCGGATCTATGATTAACAGGGCGGGGAAGGTACCGGTCCATTGACTGTCAATCTGATTGTAAAAATCCGAATTTGCGTTTTTTGTGAAATAGAGCTGATCGAGGAAGTCTCTTTTAGTAGCCTGCTTCAAAGCTTTGGGTCTTCTAATTTCCTCTTCTACGTTTACAAAGTGAAGGGTCAGGTTACAATCGCATTCCCCTTCAATAGATTTGATCAGGTTAATTTCTTTCAGACAGGGAGCACACCAGGTGGCCCAAAAGCTGAAGATATGGGTAGAGGTTGGTTTTGATGCTACAATATCTGACAGCTGCGTGGCCTCAAAAACGGGAATGTCTTTTGATTGAGAGAATGTGCTGAGAGGAAGGCTCAAAGCAAAAAGCAATAGGGCGGTGGTACTTAGAGTGCGATGCTTTTCTGACATATTCTGACACTTATTAGGCAAGTTAAGGCATATATTCATACGTAGTGGTTGGTTGGATGACTCAAATAATCCCTGGTTTCAGAATTAATTCCTCTGTTTCAACCGTTTTGGCACCTTGATATGTCATCCGACTGTCATATAACTGTCAACTAGCTCTGAGGCATTACGTAACTTCATACAGACTTATGAGAGTTCATACTCAGAATGTTTCCTGTTTTCTGATAATTTTCACCCTTTTGGGTTGTGGCTCTGGAGATGATGCCCCCGAAATACCAACGGGCCCCTCGGAACTGAATTTCAATAGTTATGTAATTAGCGAGACTTTCAATGGTGCTTCTTACATGGTAATCGGTATTGAAGAGCACGGTTATCTGGCAGCATTTAAATCGGAGTTATCGGATGGTACTGCCATATCGCTTGAAACTACTCTCGAAAATTGGCCTAATATTTTTTCAGACGAAACAGGCTCTTTTTATGATTTCATGGGGCGGGGAATCAGCGGCCCCAATGCTGGAAAACAGCTACTGTCTATGGAGTCGCAATTGGGCTTTTGGTTTAGCATTAATGCTACTTTCCCCACAGCGGTTTATCCTGAAACTGCCGTAAACAGAACCTTGCCTTTAGTGCAGTCAGCTGAGTGGAACATTGACCCGAATACAGTGGTGAGTGGCGCTTTGAGAGATGCTATTCCAGCCCTGAATCATCCGGAATTCATCAGCGCCAACGATGAGCAAATCATTGAGAATGAAGATTATATGGATCCCAATGACCGGGTCTTGATTGTGGCTAACGAGCAGGTAACGAAGATTTATCCCTACAAAATTCTCGACCGACACGAAATTGTGAATGATATGCTGGGTGATGAGCCCATCGTGGTGTCTTATTGTCCTCTGACAGGGACCGGTACGGTCTGGAGTGCCAGGATAAATAACCGGGACCTTGAGTTTGGAGTCTCAGGATTGCTGTCTGAAAGTAACCTTATCCTTTACGACAGATCTACTGAATCTTACTGGTCGCAGATTAGGAAAGAAGCGGTTTTCGGAGAGTTTAAAGACTCACAGCCGGTATTATTTCCTCACCAGGAGACCCTATGGAGTTCGGTGCAAAACCTGCCAAACCTGGAAAATGTAGAGGTCCTTTCCTTAAACACAGGCTTCGACTACAACTATGATTTTTATCCCTATGGTGATTACCGTACAGCGAACAATCTGATTTTCTTTCCTACTACCTATAGTGATAACAGGGTACCCGCCAAGGAGATTGTTTTGGGTGTAATTGTCAATGGTGAGGCCAAGGTTTACCGCTTCTCTAACTAATCTGATCACAGAAGACCCAACCTCATATTTCCTGATTCTTATGGCCTGCCTGCTATTTAACCTACAGGATACTTTCTGGCAATCATACTAAGTGCCTTAGTCCCTTGCGTTTTTAAGCCTTTAAGGGTAACCAGGTATCGCTCATATAAAAAATATCGTCTGATGGAGAGCATATTTTTGTATTCAGCACTTTCGAGGTGAAAGTTCATCATAGCGAGAGGGTCGCTGTCAAGCTTGTAATAAGCGGGTGCATTGAATTTAAAGTGCTTAATATTTTCCATGATGTCAGCCCCCATGATTTCCATTTCTTTTGCTGCCCTCACATTCAGGTCATAATAGTAATCGTCTATGGTATGGTTGAGTGTATCTTTCGGGCTTATTTGAAAATGGGGCTCTTTGATCAGGTTTTTCCAGCCGTTGTTAGATGATTTAATGGGGTAGCGGGAAGTGGCGAGGCCCTTGCACATGTTGCAGGCTTTGTATTCTTCGGAAGTGAGAGTCCCGGCAATGAATTTATCGAAATAGGGCCTGGCCCTTTCAATTCGAACCAGAATGGAGTCTACTTGTTCCAGGTCCCATTTAATCTCCTCAACAATCAGGTGATAGGTGTCTTTCAGCTCCTCTTTTTCACTTTGATTCTGACTCCATTTGTCGAGTTCAAAAGCGAGAAGAATACTGAATACCACGACTCCAACTTCTATCAGGTATTTATACCAGTCTTCTTTTAAGTGATTCCAAACCTTTTTCATTCGGGTGATTTTATAACTGCCCTGGCTGCACATTTATATGGTGAGCCCATTGCAGATAGTGTTTTGTTGATGAGCCGAATAATTTAAGCAATTATTCGGAATGACTTATCTGGAAAGGGAGGGGAGTATTACCCTGTTTACAATAGCGAAGGGCAGTTTATCTTCCTCAGAGTTGTAAGCACCGCCTGTAAAAACTGCCACGAGATCGTGCTCGGGAAATACCAGAAGGTATTGACCACCATTGCCGGTAGCACAGGTGGCGTCTACTTTCATCCCATTTTTTTCAAAAGGTAGCTTCCACCATAAGTAGCTGTAATCAACTCCTGATATTTGTGTTTTTCTGAAAGATATCTGCTCTATCCAGGAAGCGGGTACCAACTGCTTCCCTTCCCATTGTCCCCAATTGAGCACCAAATGGCCCAACTTTGCCACATCTCTTGGGCGCATATAGAGCCGTTGGGCTTCACTGGGCATTTGCTTTTTGCTGGTATGACCATATGCTACATCGTTAATGCCTATAGGTTTGAAGAGATACTCCTCTGCCTGAAGCCGCCAGTCCATACCGCTAGTGAACTCAAGAATACGAGCCAGCAGCATCACGCCCCCTGTACAATAGTATGATTCTGAGCCGGGGGCGTGAATCACAGAAAGCCCGGCCATATGATCCAGCCAGTTTTTCTTTTTATAGAGTTTATCCTCCTGCCCTGCAGATTTCTTATCCCAGTCGTTGCAGTCCATACCAGAGCTCATGGTGAGGAGATGCCTGATAGTAATCAGTTGTTTGTCCGGGTCGGCATTCATAGACTTCCTGAACCTCGGAAGATAGTGGGATATGGGGTCATCAACACTCTTAATTCTGCCTTTCTCTATAGCTATGCCTACCAATAGCGAGATTACACTTTTGGTCACAGACCTCAGGTCCTGGCGTTTTCCCTGATCGTAACCGTTAAAATACTCCTCCATTACAAGCTTGCCATTTTTTACGATCAGCATGCTGTGCATTTTATGTTCCTGAGCACCCAGAGCGTTAAAGAATTTCTCAAAGAGTTCAGTCTTCAAGCCTTCGTCCGTAGCTTCGCTGATCTGCCAGCTATCGCCCAATAGCTCAGGAGGTTGATATTGATATCGGTCCTGGCCCTGCACAAGGCTATTTACAAACAGGAATAGTATCAGGAAGGGTTTTTTCATAAGTATATAAAAAAAGCCTCATCGATTTCACTAAATCAATGAGGCTTCCATTAAAGATTGTTAAAAGGGTGAAAAGCCCTTCGGTATTCTTACTTTTTAATACCTGGTACTCCTGTTGGCATAAAATCCTGCCACCAGAAGGTCTCCATTGTCTTTTTCTCGGGGTGAACTGTGTCCAGGGTATTACCATCATACAATCTGCCATTCATCATCACATGGCTGATGTCCTTGCTGTTTTTAATGTTATCCAGTGGGTTGCTGTTCAGAATCACCAGATCAGCCAGCTTACCGGCTTCAATAGATCCAAGATCTTTATCAAGGCCAATGGCATGTGCTCCTAAAATAGTGGCTGCCTTCAGCGCATCAAGCTCAGACATTCCGCCTGACTGGATGGCCCAAAGCTCCCAGTGATAGCCCAGTCCCTGAAGCTGGCCATGGCTGCCCACACCGGCAAGACCGCCCGCTTCTACCAGGTCTTTTGCAAACCCTGATTGTTCTACATGAACATATTCTTCTTCCATAAACCAACCGGCATTTCTTCTTCTTGTTCTCATGTCCAGATTGGCATGTGGCATAAAACGTGTCAGTTTAGGGTCAGCATGAGGATTCTCAGTGGAGTAGAAGTAATTCTCTGTCCAGGGGCCGCCATAAGCTACCAACAGGGTAGGCGTGTAAGCTGTTTGAGAAAAGGCGACCAGGTCAATCGCGTCTTTATAAAGCGGAAAGATAGGGAAGGAGTGCTCATGACCAGGGTATCCGTCAATTACCTGGGTAAGGTTTTCCTTAAAGTCCAGGCCACCTTCGGTAGTAGGCATAATGCTTTGCTCACGGGCAGCCTGAATAATCCACTGACGCTGCTGACGGTTACCTGCACCATACATCTTAATGGTTTTGGTGTTATAGTAGCTGCTATAGCGTTTCATTACCTTTTGGGCGTGCTTTAGGCTGCTTACATTTTCGCTTGAGAAAATGCCCGGTCCGGTCGAGTAGATTCTGGGACCAATCAGACGACCGGCATCTACCAGGTCACCGTAGGTTAGTACATCGGTGGTAGCGGTTTGCGGATCGCGCGTGGTTAAAACACCAAAGGCCAGGTTGGTCAGATAGGACCAGAACTGTCCTCTGTGCAGGTTTACCGGATGGCGAAAGTGAGAATGTGTATCTACAAAACCGGGTACAATTGTCTTGCCTGACATATCCATGACAGTCGCTCTTCTGCCGGCAGAAAGGTTGGTGCCTACCTGTTTGATGCGGTTGTTCTCGATCAGAATGTCTCCATTCTCGATCACCTGATCACCATTCATGGTGATGATACGCGCATTTTTGAGCAGGATTGATCCTTTCGGTATATCGCGTTTCGCCTTTACCTCAATGCGGTTTTCTACCGGCTCATAAGCCTTTTTCTTGTCCTTCTCTTTGTCCGTTTTTTCCTCAGTTCCTTCTTCCTTGGCCTTCTTTTTGGCTTTTGCTTCTGATTTGAGCTGCGCATCAAAGGCTTTGGCTGCCGTGAGGTCGTAGTTGACATGGGCATTGCCAATAGACCAGTGAACCTTGGACGCATCCCAGCTCCAGGCAGGAAATTGTCCGCCAATATCCGTCAGTTTTCTGGCCGGAAATGAAGCATTTTTCGGATTAGCCACCGAGATGGTAGGAGCCTCATCGCTTACCTGGGGTACGGTAACCACATACAGATCGTTGACCACTTGTGCCAGGGCCTGATCTCCCTCAGGGGCCATACGAATCCATGAGGCACTAGGTGAATTTTGTGAACCCGGAGCAGCCTTACCTCTTACCTGTACATGTTGTTTTTCATCCGTTCCATCCCAACGAATGGAGGTGAGGCCTCGAAAGCTTGAGAGGTAAATACGGTCAGAGTTCTTTACAAAGTGTGGATTTCCCCTTCCATTAGTGAAAGCAATAAAGTTGTTGGCCGATCCATCGGCTGAAATCCAGATCAGATCGCTGGTACCTCTGAAGGCCGTTCGTTGGGTAGCATTTCTAAAGTCTTCTGTTTGTCCTTTGATCAGCACAATTTTAGAACCATCGTTAGACCATACCGGGCTTTGAAATACACCATCGGCCTGATTCAATTGGGTGAGATTTCTTCCGTTGGGTCTCACTTTATACAGCTTGCCTCCGGAAGCTTCCCAGGTTACAAAGGCCAACCATTCCCCATCGGGAGACCAAACCGGTTGTGCCTGTGTTTCTTCAATATCCACCACTTTCCTTGGTTGTCCGTTTGGCAGGTCAATGATATACACCTCATTAAGTGCAGTAAAGGCCAGTGATTTCCCATCAGGGGAAGGGGCCAGATCTCTTATTTGTACTACTGTAAATTCTTCATCATCGGAAATGGGGTAGTCAAAGCTTAGCTGTGGGCCCAGCTCAATTTTTGATTTTACACGGAAAGGTATTTCCTGAGCCGTTTTGCTGGCCACATTGATCTTATGGATTTTACCTCCGTATGAAATCACGATAGACTGATTATCGGGGGTCCATGAAAAACCGGGGAGCAAATCCCGCGAGCCCCGTGATTCCTGATCATCATGTTGAACGGGGTAGGCCAGCCAGCTTTCATCACCTGTAGCCAGGTCTCTCAGTACAATGCCCGTCTGATCATCGTGACGCGTACCATATGCGAGCCATTTGCCATCGCCAGAGGGAGTAGGGCGAAAAGTGGAACCATATCGCGAACCCTGTGTACTGATATCTCCGGTTTGTCGGTCGTAGGTAGCCATTTGATACTGAGGCAGGGCTGCATTGTAATCCCAGGAACGACCACCTGCTTTTCTTGAAAACCAGATATAGCGGCCAGTAGGGTCAAAGGCACCTTCTATCATTCTTCCTGCATTGGCATCGGTGGTCAGTGCTGTACCAGAGCCTCCATCAATATGGTAAAGCCATAGTTTATGGCCTCCACGTGAAGATTTTGAGCCAATCATATATTTGCCATCGGGTGACCATTCTGGCGATTGGTATTCGGTAGCATTACCCTTGGTTACCTGGGTTTTTTCTTTGGTGTCGAAATCATAATGCCAGAGATTTTCTCCACCGGATTCATCTGAGATATACACCGCTTTTTTGCCATCAGGGCTGAAGCGCGGCTGGCTGTCGAATTGCATTCCCTCGGTGATTTGTGTGGCATTACCTCCGGAAATGGGAATGGTATACAGGTCGCCTAAAAAATCAAATACAATGGTTTCCCCATCAGGACTTACATCCAGGGCGATCCAGGAACCTTCAGTAAGATCAAATTCAAAAGTACGGCCGGGCTCCAGGGGCAGACTTTTTTTCTTTTTACTTGATTTGGTGGTGTCCGACTTCGTGGGCTGGTCCTGTGCCGCTAGCGATAGAGCACTCGCCATCATAAAAAGCAGGAGTGAGAGTTGTGCTATTTTCCTCATGGATTGGTTTGCTAAATTCTGAGGAAAGTAAAAGCTTTTATCCAAGCCGATAAAGCAGAATGTTATCATCGGTGCGCTGCCTGTCAATTTCTGGCAAGTATAGCAAGCTTAGCCAATAGCGTTAAGGTATGGCGGGTTACTCGAAGCGCTTCAGGGCCAGATCAGAAATAGTGTCTCCAATAGAAAGGCTGGAGGTAGCCGCAGGAGAGGGCGCATTGCACACATTAATGGCATTTTTGGCTTCTATAATGGCAAAGTCATCCAGAAGTCCGCCTCTACGATCGCAGGCTTGGGCCCGTACACCGGCACCGCCATCAACCAGATCTTTGGATTCAATTTCAGGGATCAGTTTTTGAAGAGCTTTGGTAAAGGCTGCTTTGGAAAACGAACGATACATTTCTCCCATGCCGGTTTTCCAGTATTTCATAGCTACTTTTTGAAAACCCGGCCACATCAATGATTCCGCCAACTCACCCAAATGAATTTGTGACTTACTGTAGCCTTCTCTTCTGAAAGCTAATACTGCATTAGGGCCGGCTTCAATGCCCCCTTTCATCATGCGGGTAAAGTGCACTCCCAAAAACGGGAAATTAGGGTCAGGGACCGGGTAAATCAGGTGCTTTACCAGGTATTCTTTTTCTGGAACCAGTTTAAAATATTCTCCTCTGAAGGGAATTATTTTGAGATCTACTTCATCAGAAGTTTTACGCGCAATCTTGTCAGAGTATAGCCCTGCGCAGTTCAGTACCAGGGAAGTTTCAAAGTCACCTTGTGAACTGACAACCGTAGTGGTGTTTTGTCCCTCCTTAATGGAGAGTACTTTGGTGCCGAGTTTAATCTCTCCACCCAGCTCTTTGATTTTTTCTCCGTATTTCTCAGCTACCCGCTTATAATCAACAATACCGGTATAAGGCACATTCAGGGCAGCAATCCCATTCACATGAGGTTCAATCTCTTTGAGCTCGGGGATGGATATTTTCGAAATCTGATCCAGCCCATTTTCAAGGCCCCGCTTATAAAGGTTCTCGAGAAGCGGTTTTTGCTCCTTTTCGGTAGCTACTACTACCTTGCCACATAGTTCATAGGGGATGTTCTCCTGATCACAAAAATCAATCAGCATCCGATATCCATTGATGCAGTTGCGCGCTTTTAGGCTGCCTGGTTTGTAATAGAGGCCGGAGTGAATCACACCACTATTATTGCCTCTTTAATGAACAAGAGCTTGAGTCCGGGCTTTTTACGCAGGCATTGCCAGGCTGTTGCCAGCCCTAAAATTCCACCGCCAATGACTATGGCATCGTATTTCATATATTAAAATGGAAGGTCATCATCCTCACCTGAGGCCAGCCATTCAGGCTCGTCATTTGCGGCAGGAGGAGGGGCCGAATTACCACCGGCAGCCTGGGCAGCAGCCTGCTCAGGAGTAATTCTCCAGGCTTGCAGCGAATTGAAGTATTTTACCTGTCCCTGTGGATCGGTCCATTTTCTACCTTTCAGGTTAAAACTCACATTTACCATATCACCCGCTTTCATGCTGTCGAGCAGGTCACATTTGTCCTGAATCAGTTCAAATTTCACAAATTCAGGGTATTGAGGGTTTTCAGCAAATTCAACTACAAATTCGCGTTTTCTGAAGCTTTGAGATATTTGCTGGGTGCTAAAAATTTCAAGCAGTTTAGCTTTGATTTCCATAAGATCAATTTTGCCCCAAAACAATTGAATATCTAGCTCAGAAGCAAGTCAAATTTCTTTCCTTTCATCTGTAGCCTTTGGCTTTTTTTTGGTTTGATGAATGTCAACTTACTGGCGGGGAGCCGACATAAGAACTACTTGAAGGGATTTTAAATCCAATTAATTAGCATCTTGCAGGTTCCGGCAGCGGAGAATGATAAAGCTAGCTAAAGTGAGGAGGAAACTACTACTAACAGTCATTACGTTTTTGTGCCTGTTTCAGGTATCAATTGCCCAGGTAACCACTGAGGGTACCGATTTTTGGTTCGGGTTTTTACAAAATGCTGACACTGGTACTCCAGCATCTATGGAAATCTTTATTACCAGTAATCAGGTGGCCAAAGGAACAATTGAGGTGTTTGCTGATGGCAGAAAGATTGATTTTGAGATTACCCCCGGAGTTACCTTTAAGGAGAACATAGGTACAGCGGTACTCAACCCCTATGCTGCTTCAGGCTCTGGAGTAGTACAAAAAAAAGGCTTTCACATTACCTCTGATGTAGATATCAGTGTTTATGCTTTCAACAACCGGCAGTTCAGTGCCGATGCAGCGGTAATTTTCCCCACCAATTCTCTTGGTAAAAAGTATTATGCTTCTACCTACTATGAAGAAGCCCCTGCTGATGATGCATGGACCTCTCAGAATTCACCTTCGGAACTCTTGATTGTGGCTACAGCCGATGACACCCGCGTAGAAATCACTCCTTCGGAAGATACCGAAGATGGAAAACCAAAAGGGTCAATGTTCACTGTTGATTTGAATCAGGGTGATATATATCAGCTCACCTCTATTGGCGACCTGACCGGGACACTCATTGAGTCCTCTTCGGCCAGCGATGAGTGTAAGAACTTTGCGGTTTTTGGAGGTAACCGCTGGACCCGTGTTACAGGTGGTCAAAATTGCCTGGCCTTCAATTCTGGTGGCGGTGGTGCAGCAACTCTCAGTGGCGGGTTTGCCGGTGACCAGCTTTATGAGCAAATGTACCCCGTAAAGACATGGGGCAGGCGGTATTCAGCCATTCCTTACAAAGGTAGAACAGGTTATGTATTGCAAATTACAGCTTCCGAAAACGATACCCGGGTTGAGGTAGATGGTCAACCTTCTGTAACGCTGAATGAAGGAGAGTTTCAGCGCTATGACATGACCAATGCTGCCTTGGTGAATGCTGACAAACCGATACAGGTGGCTCAGCTTAGTCAGTCACTTAGTTGTGATTTTGCCCCGGGAACCAGTGACCCTGCAGGTCCGGGTGATCCTTTTATGATCATGCTTAGCCCTAACGAGCAGTTTTTGAAACGTATTACCTTTAATGCTTTAGAGGCCACACAAATCACCGATTATTTTGTTTCTGTGATCGTAAGAACTTCAGATATTGATCAGCTCACTTTGAACGGGGTGGCGGTGGCGCCTTCGCTCTTCTTTGGCACTCCGGGAGATCGCGATTTTTCTTATGCCACCATTAATATCAACAGGGGTGAGGATTATACACTCGATTCTGAAAGTGGGTTTATTGCTTATATCTATGGTTTTGGGCAGGTAGAATCATTCGGCTATGTAGCAGGAGCTTCTTTGGAAAACCTCAACCTTCAACTCATAGGAGACGATGAAACCATAGGTTTGATTGTGGATGAGGGTTGTGTCAATTCATTGGTAGATTTTAAGGTAGACTTTGAGGTAAAGCCTGGAGAAATTCCAAGGTTCAATACCTTTAACTGGTTTTTTGGAGATGGCAACGAGGCCGAAGGGGAAGAAGTAGCTCATACCTATGATGCTCCCGGAACCTATGAGATTCAACTCATTGCTTCCGATGGTGGTGGGGCTTGTGGCAATTCAGAGACCGTCACCAGGTTTGTGGTCATAACAGAAACCTCCATTGATGAACTTACCGGGCCCGCTTCCGTGTGTCCGGATGTGACTGATATTGCCTACTCTGTTTCAGGGGCAGCAGACAATACCTATGAGTGGCTTATTGAAGGTGGAACCATTACCAGTGCTGCCACGGGCGATAACATCACAGTAGACTGGCATGGCGCAAATGATAATGCCTTTATTAAGGTAATTCCTACCAATTATCTGGGCTGTAAGGGAGACACGGTGACTCTTGATGTGAAAATTAATAAACGACTCGAACCGGCACTGCCTGCAGGAGACATAGAGGTGTGCTTTACTGACCTTGCCAGTGTTGTTTATTCTACACCACCCACCAATGGCTCGGCTTATCAATGGTTTATTGACGGAGGAACAATTTTGAGCGGAGAGAATACGGAAGAAGTTACGGTAAGTTGGGATGGTCCGGGAGTTGGTAGCATCTGGTACCTGGAGTCAAACCTGCTTATATCAGATTGTGACGGAGAGTCTGAACGACTACAGGTAACGGTCTATGATGAAATTACAGAAACCGGTGTGGTGTCCAATGTGCTGTGCAATGCAGGCAATACCGGTGAAATCAGCCTGAGTATTGCAGGAGGAAAAGACGGAGGATACAATGTGAGTTGGGACAACGGCATGAGCGGGGCTGACATAAACGGTCTTGTGGCAGGTACCTACACGGCTACCATCACTGATCCGCTTGGTTGTACACTGGAGGCCATATATACCGTTACGGAACCAGATGTTCTGGAAATTACCGCAGCCACGGTAATGGATGTGAGGTGTTTTCAGGAAAGTAATGGGAGTATCGACCTGACCGTAGCAGGAGGCACACCTGATGCCGGAGGTTTGTATAGCTATATCTGGACAGGTCCCGCAACCAACACCACTACTACCGAGCCAATGATTGAAGGATTGATTACCGGAGATTACTCTGTGCTGGTCAGAGATGAAAATGGTTGTGAAACTACTATGAACTTTTTCGTGGCTGAACCTCCGCTCTTAGAGCCTGACCTGGAAACACTGATCAATGAGCCGATATGTCCAAATGCCAGCGATGGTACCGCCTTTGTGGATGCCAAAGGAGGAACACCCGATTATCAGTTTTTCTGGAGTAATAACGAAACGGTTGATCAACAACAGGGAGAGAATTTTTCCAGGGGAACTTACACGGTCAGAATTGTAGATGCGAATGGCTGTGAAACATCATTACAAGTAGAAGTGGAGGAGCGTTTCCCCAAAATCTTTGTACCGAATGCCTTTAGTCCCAATGGAGATGGACAAAATGATGAATTCAGACCGGTGACCGATTGTCAGCTGGTCTACAGCATGCAAATCTTTAATCAGTGGGGAGCCATTACCTTTGCTACCAATGATATTTTTGAAGGCTGGGATGGAACACAGGACGGGCAAAATGTGCCGGATGGTAAATACAGCTATGTGATCTTTTATTCCGGTTCACTCAATGGTATCTCCTTTGAAGAAACCCTGCGCGGAACCCTGCGCCTGTATCGATAGGCAGAACAGTCAGAAACGACATTTTTACAGCCTTATTGTACCTTTTTAGATATATAAGCACTGACTAGGCGGTTTGCTGATATTCCTTAAATTTGGATTGGTTTTTAAACCCCTATGGAGATTTGAGGAAATTTATAACAGCATTTTGCTGTCTCCTGTTTGTTTCAGGCAGTGCCTTTGCCCAACTGACTACCGAGGGTACAGATTTTTGGTTTGGCTTTATGGACAACAGCCAGCCCGATTTTGTAACGCTGGAAGTGTATGTGAGCAGTAAAGCTGATGCCGTTATTACCCTGAGCAACCAGGCCAACGGCTTTAGCCAGACCGGCAATGTGCCAGCCAATTCCTCTGTTCTGATTCAGGTTCCTATAAGTTTCATGCCTCAATCGGATGGGAAGTTCAATTTTGGCTTTCACCTCACTTCAGACGTGGATGTGTCAGTTTATACCCTGAACAAACGGACTTTCAGTGCTGATGCAGCCGTTATTCTACCTACCAATGTACTGGGTGAGGAATACCTGGTGATGGCTCATCGCGAACCTGCCGGAGACGGACAACCTGGTCATCTTGAATCAGAAATGCTTATTGTGGCTACAGAAAATGGCACAAATATAGAAGTAACCCCGAGTGTTCAAACCTTTAGCGGTTGGGCAGCAAATGTCCCACGACAGATCACGTTGGATGCTGGGCAAACTTATCAGATTAAGGCCGAACAAGACCTCACCGGCACTCGGGTAAGGGTGATAGGAACGGGTACTACCTGCTCTCCCATAGCTGTATTTGGAGGTAATAAATTTACCAATGTAGGAGGCTGTGGTGGCAACAGAGATCATCTGATTGAGCAGATGTTTCCCATTTCCACCTGGGGTAAGGAGTTCATCTATGTGCCTTACCAGACCCGGATCGGAGGGGATTATGTAAAAATCATGGCGGCCGAAGATGGTACTGAAGTAAACATTTCAGGAATGCCCGGCCCTATACAGCTGAACTCGGGTGAAACGCGCATTATCAAGGCGTTACCAGGCGTTCGCGAAATCAAGGGTGATAAGCCCTTGCAAATTGCTCAGCTCAGTAGAAGTCAGCAGTGTGACGGAGTTCCTTCAGATCCTTTTATGATCATGCTGAGCCCCTTGGCACAAAGAGTGAGAGAGGTGACTTTTGATGCTTTTGTAGTGGATGAGATCGACCAGTACTATTTAACGCTGATATCTTCCAATACTGGCTTTTCAGATATTACACTGGACGGGGTGGACATTAGTAGCGAATTCAGCGTACGTGGAGCGGGAGCCTTTGCCTCATTAAATATAGCCAGGGGAACTCATAAAATTATTGCTCCTGAAGGAGTGATCGCCTACGTTTATGGTTATGGGCCGTCAGAGTCTTTCGGTTATTCGGCTGGCGTTAACCTGGCCGATCTTTCATTGGCCATTGAAGGGAATGACCCTGATATTGGCCTGGTAAACCCAGAGGCTTGTCTTAACAGCCCGGTGGTTTTTGACGCCATTCCAGCTGATCCAACGAATCCGGTGGTTTTTACCAAGTTCGATTGGGACATGGGAGATGGCACCCAGATAGAGGGGGAACAGGTAGAGCATGTCTTTACCGAACCCGGTGAATATACGGTGACCTTGAACGCTGAAACAGATACAGATGAATGTGGTAGTAGCCGTAGCATTACCGTAAGCCGGGAGATTATCATTCTGGAAGTGGTAAGCTCGGATATTATAGGTGCGGCCTCTGTCTGTCCTGATGTAACGGGAGTAGCCTACAATGTTGAGGGACCAGCCGATAATACCTATGAGTGGACAGTGGTTGGAGGTACCATCTCGGGTTCATCCACAGGAAGCTCCATACTGGTAGATTGGGGAGTAGCACGTGATGATGCACTGGTCACCGTACAAGTGAAAAACTACCTTGGCTGTAAAATTGAGCTCAAAGAAATGCCCGTAATTATCAACAAAAGACTCGAACCAGCCTTACCCACTGGCCCGGCAGAGGTATGTTTTGCAGATTTTGCTTCGGTGGAGTATTCCACCCCAGCTACCAATGGCTCCGAGTATTTCTGGTTTGTTGAAGGAGGTTCATTTATTGGTGGCAATACAAGCAATAGTGTAAGGGTTCAGTGGGACGGACCTGGTGTTCCCGGTAATATCTGGTATAGAGAATTTAATCCGCTGATCAACGACTGCGAGGGTTTTTCTGAAAGATATGCGGTTACAGTGTATACAGACATAGCCGCTATTCCAAACGAATCGGAAGTGCTTTGCTTTGGTGATGCGAACGGAGAGGTGACCTTTGATATCAGCGGTGGAAAAACCGGCAATTACAGACTTCTTTTCCAGGGAAATGAAATAGCCTCTAATACCTTAAGCGGACTGGTTGAAGGTGATTATAATGTTACGGTGATTGATGCCCTCAATTGCACTAAAGATTTCAGCTTTACCATTGGAAGTCCTGATGTATTGGAGATAGTAAACCTTACCGTGCTAGATGTAAGGTGTTTTCAGGAGAATAACGGCAGTGTAACAATAGATGTAACCGGAGGGACTCCTACAACTGCAGGAGCGTATCAGTACACGCTGACCGGGAATGGCAGAAACAGCTCAGGAGCGGATGTCCTGCCTTCACTTAACGACCTTACTGCGGGTGCTTATACCATTACCATCACTGATGAAAATGGCTGTGAGGCAAGTCAGAGCTTTGTGGTAACCGAACCTCCACTGTTGGAACCGGACCTCGAAACCCTCATTAACCAACCGATCTGCCCTGATGCGAGTGACGGAACCGCCTTTGTAGAGGCCAAAGGAGGTACACCCGATTACCAGTTCTTTTGGAGCAATAGTCCTACAACTGATCAACAGGAGGGAGCGAACTTTTCCAGAGGTACCTATACTGTTCGTATCGTAGATGCCAATGGCTGTGAGACCTCCCTGGATGTGGAAGTGATTGAACGCTTCCCCAAAATATTTATCCCCAATGCTTTCAGTCCAAATGGTGATGGTGAAAACGATGAATTCAAACCCGTCACAGATTGTAACCTGACCTACAGTATTCAGGTCTTTAATGAATGGGGCGGCATTGCATTTAGTACCAGCGACATCACGGAGGGTTGGGATGGCACTCTGGAAGGGCAGCCCGTACCTGATGGCAAGTACAGCTACATCATCTTTTATTCAGGGTCTTTGAATGGAGTAAGTTTTGAAGAAACCCTTAGAGGTACCCTTAGAGTAATACGCTAAATAACGGTGAAGCACCCACGCACTGCCGTTGATCTGCTCAAATCTTCATTTTATTATGTGTAAGGATAATCTGGAAAAGCATCTTTCCCTATCTTGACCTACGTTCAATTAAACTTGTGTCATTTTGAGAAACTTTTTAGCAATATTCTGTCTGCTCCTTTCTGTTTCCACCAGTTCATTTTCACAATCAACTACCGAGGGGACTGACTTCTGGTTTGGTTTTATGGAGAATAATGAACCGACCCTTATTGAGCTACAGGTGTACGTGAGTGCGAAAGAAAATGCCAAAGTCAACCTGACGGATATTTCCGGGAGCCTTAATGAAGGAGTGAATATTCCCGCGAATTCGGCAGTAGTCATTCAGGTACCGACCAGCTTCATGTCGGAAATTGAAGGCAAATCTAATACAGGCCTGCACCTCACCTCTGATGTTAACGTATCGGTATATCTATTAAATCAGCGCCAGTTTAGTGCCGATGCTGCCGTTATTTTGCCTACCAGTACTCTGGGCAAGGAATATTGGGTAATGGCACACAAGGAGCCTGAAGGTGATGAACAACCCAACAGCCAGGAATCTGAGATGTTAATTGTTGCAACGGCCGATAATACCTCTCTTGAGATCACTCCGAGCGTAACTACCTACGGAGACTGGGCAGCTAATGTCACCCAAAGTATTGTACTTAATGCCGGAGAGACCTACCAGATAAAGTCTGATGAAGACCTGACTGGGACCTATGTGAAAGTGGTAGGTGAAGGTGCTTCTTGTGCACCCATTGCTGTTTTTGGAGGTAATAAGTTTACCAACGTTGGAGGTTGTGGAGGAAATCGGGATCATCTGGTAGAACAAATGATTCCAAGATATGCCTGGGGCCGGGACTTCCTGTACATTCCTTATGAAACCAGACAGGGAGGTGACTATGTGAAAATCATGGCGGCTGAGAATGGTACCACCGTAAGTATTTCGCAAGAGACAGACCCGATACTGTTGAACGCAGGAGAATGGCAGACCATTAAAGCCCTACCAGGAGTAAGAGAAATAAGTGCTGACAAGCCTATTCAGGTGGGGCAATTCAGTCGTAGTACCATGTGCGATAATGTAGATTCTGACCCTTTTATGATTATGCTCAGTCCTCTGCAACAACGCATAAAGCAAGCGACTTTTGATGTCTTTAATCTGTATCAGATAACCGAATTTTACCTTACCCTGATAACTACAAAAGAGGGCTTTTCAAATGTAAAACTCGATGGTAATGATATTAGCAGTGAGTTTGTGGTCTATGAAAACTCGGCTTATGCCTCGCTTAGTATTGCGAAGGGAACTCACAATTTACAAGCATCAGATGGTGTGGTTGCCTATGTATATGGTTATGGTGCATCTGAATCCTTCGGCTACTCAGCGGGACTTAATCTTGAAGATCTGTCGCTGACAATAGCCAGCGGTGACAATGATATCGGTCTGTTAGACCTCGAAGCATGTGTTAATAGCGCGGTGGCCCTGGAGGTACTGCCAGCGAACCCTGACAATCCAATAGTTTTTAGCAAATATGCATGGGATTTAGGGGATGGCACCGTATTGGAAGGTGAGCAGATACAGCATGTCTACACACAAACAGGAAAATACACCGTTACCCTGACCGCTGAGGGCGATACAGACATTTGTGGTGCTGACCGGGTAGTGACACTTACCAGAGAGATAACCATTGTAGAACCAGAACCTGTCAATATCATAGGAGCAACCTCCGTATGTCCGGGAGCAACCGGTCTGGAATACAGAGTTGAGGGTACTCCGGATGATTCATATGAATGGACTGTGGTAGGAGGGACTGTAATACTCTCTGGGGGCAATTCTATCACAATAGACTGGGGAGCTTCCAGAGATGATGCTTCGGTATCCGTAAAGGTTAACAGTGCCAGTGTTTGTGGTGGAGAAAGTGAGCTACCGGTGGTTATCAACAAAAGTCTGGACCCGGCTTTGCCGATGGGCCCGGCAGAAGTGTGTTTTAGCAATTTTGCAACTGTGGACTATTATGTTCAACCCACCAGCGGCTCAGAATACTCCTGGTTTGTAGAGGGCGGGAGCTTTGTTGGCAGTAATACTAATGATTGGGTGACTGTGGCATGGGATGGCCCGGATACACCAGGCCGCGTATGGTACAGGGAGTTCAATCCATCGATAAGCGATTGTGAGGGGATATCGGAGGTACTTGAGGTAACGATTTATCCTGACCTTGAAGTCGTTACCACCGAATCACATGTTCTCTGTTTTGGAGAAGCCAATGGTAGCGCCAGCTTTGAGGTATCAGGTGGCAAACCAGGCAATTACAGGGTACGTTTTGGGGCAGACGAGATCAGCGGTACTGAACTTATGAACCTCGATCCGGGTAATTATACTGTTACCATTATTGATGCACTTGAGTGTACAAAAGAGGTAAACTTCACAATAGATTCGCCAACTGCACTCAATCTTGAGCTTGAAACTACGGATGTTCTGTGTTTTAACGGGGCCAGTGGTACAGCCACAGCCACTGTCAATGGGGGGACAGCACCCTATACGTATAAGGTTAACAACGGAGGGTTTCAAAGCAGCCCCGAATTCGCAGGTTTGAATGTGGGACAATATACACTAACAGCACAGGATGCCAATGGATGTACAGTTGAACGCAGTTTTTCAATTAACGAACCACAGATGTTATTGGCAACGCTCAATTTTGTTGATGGAAACACAATCAGGGTTGATGCGACCGGGGGAACACCGGGTTATGAATACTCTGCAGATGGTATGAATTTTCAGGAGTCAACCGATTTCAATATTCAGTCGAGCGGTGAGTACACGATTACGGTGAGAGATGCCAATGCCTGTACCTTAACCATCAGTAGTTCATTCATTGTCACTTCTGTAGATTTGCCAGGCCACTTACCCACCGTCAGTACTTACCCTAATCCTGTAACAGATGTACTCATCATTTCACAAGTAGATGCCGGTGATGTCATCACTCTGGTAGACATGAGAGGGGGGATGCTGAATGAAGTCAAGGTAAAAACCAGCGAAAAGGATTATAAACTGCCGATTGTGCGTATCACTGAGAGTATATTTTTACTCAGGATTAAAGATCGTCAGGGAAGGGTTAAACTCACTCAAAAGGTCATCAGAACAGAAAGGTAAATGAAAACGGCAATCAGTACTTTTGACTGATTGCCATTAAGAATGTCATCTCAGATTGTATGAGAGCATCAAGCGCAACAAGGAGGGATCGACCCGATTATTTTGTCTGTATGTGCACAATACCCTCATAACCCATATCGCTAAGTACAGGCAGTATGGAACTGTTTTTGGTAACCTGAATGGAGGCGATTTTATTGGGTAAAAGGCTATCAAATCCATCCAGGCTGGTTGGCTTGCCGTTTACCAGAAGCAGAACTCTGCCTGAGGCCAATATTTTTGAAGACTGATCAGACTCTTGGGGTTTTATGGTACGAATGACGATGAGACCATCACTGGCTGCCTCTCCAAACATCTTCAGCAGTTCTTTATTTTCCTGATCTATAATACCAATACTATTTTCTTCATTTTCGCTTAAGATGAAACCCTCTAGCACGAGTTCGTCCAGGCTTTTCAAACCGCCATCCAGAATGACCATAGGGTTGGTTCCTAATCGATCATCAAGATGGTTTGATGAAATGTAACTTTCTAATGCACTTTGAGGCACTGTGGTTTCCAGAGGTAAATCTGCTTCGTTGGCGCAGCTGATAATACAAAAGGTGAGGAGGATGAGGCTGATTTGTTTCATGGTGGTTTTTATAAAAACTAAGCAAAAATCAAGCCTTAAATCGATACTAAAACTTCTGGTACATGATATAGGCATTTGTAAGGCCTCGGTTTATATCGTTAAATGCCTCTGGAATCTCTCCAATAATTTCAAAACCCATCCTGAGCCATAGCTTTACTGCCCGCGTATTGCTTTTTACTACCAGGTTGAACTGCATGGCCTGGTAACCCAGCCTTCTGGCTTCATCCAGCGAAAACCGACACATGGCCTCTCCAATACCCTTGCCGCCAGCCAGGACAGGAGTGATATAGCCTGCATTGGCAATGTGCGCACCCAGGCCGGGCTGGTTGGCCTTGATAAAAAAGGTGCCCACGGTTTTTTCATCCATCACAGCTACATAGGTATGAGCATAAGAAGCACACCAGAAGGCCAGCATTTCTTCTCTGCTGGCGTCAGGTGTAAAAGCCAGGGTACTGCCCCGTGAAATGGCTTCACGGATAATCTCCCAAATCTGATCATAATCAGTTTTGTCAGCCTTTCTTATGGTCAGACCTTCCGGTAATGCATTCATGATTAACTATTTATCTAATTCCAATTGCTGTCCCACTTCACGTATAACGTTGAGCAGGTAGTCAGTTGTGGCCACTGATTTTCTGTGATTGATAAAGCAGGCCCTTATCACAAATTCTCCATTGAGCTTGGTGCCCGTTATGAATACCCTGCCATCTTGCTCCAAGGCAGGAATCAATTGCCTGTTCAGGCTTTCAATCTCCGCTCTGTCAGTTAGTTTACCGGTATACCTGAAGCAGGTAATGGCCAGGTCAGAGTCGGCATGAAGCTCAAAATCTGCTGCGCTTTTCACTTGCTCTGCCAGGTATTTCGCCAGGTCTACGTCTTTTTGAATCATCGCACGAATGGCATTAAAGCCATATGCCTTCAGACTCAGCCACACCTTGAAGGCCTTGGCATTTCTGGATAACTGAAAAGAGTGTTTGTTCAGGTCCAGTCGCTTGTCATCTTCCGATTGAGTGTCCAGATAGTCGGCTTCCTTGTAGTAAGCGCCTTTAAGCGTCTTCCAGTCCCGTATAAGCACGCAGCCGGCCTCAAAGGTCTGGTAGAGCCATTTGTGGAAATCAATCGCTACAGAGTCGGCTTTTTCCATTCCTCTGTATTTATGTCTGATAGAAGGAAGTGCAGCAGCAAGGGCGCCATAGGCTCCATCTACATGATACCACAAACTGTATTTTTTGGCCAGGGCTGCCAGTGCCTCAAGGTCATCGATGGCTCCTGTATTCACAGTACCGGCATTGCCGATCAGGCAGAAGGGGAGTAGGCCATTTTTCCGATCTTCCATAATCTGATCTTCCAATGCCTGCAGGTTTATAGTGAAATCAGGGTTGGTGTCTATTTTCCTCAGATGGTCTGAGCCTATTCCCAAAACCTCCAGACTTTTATCTACACAGCCGTGTACCTCTTTGGAAGCATATACCACAAAAGGTTTTTGCCCGAAAAGCCCCTTTTTGCGAATCTGAAGTTTTTCGAAGAATACGTTTCGGGCTACAGTCAGTCCTGCAAGGTTGGCGGCAGAACCACCACTTACCATAATACCGCCTGCCGACTGTGGGTAGTCCAGCATTTCTGCCCCCCATTTGACAACGCGTTGTTCTATCTCGTTCATGGCCGGACCGAGATGCCATTTACCCAGGTTTTGATTAATAGTCACGGCCAGCTGTTCTGCCACCACAGAAACTTGCGTACCTCCCGCCATAACATAGGCATACATATGTGGTCCGAAATTGCCGGTGGCAGTATTCAACACTCTATCCCTGACGAATTGAAACAGTTCGTCCTTATCGGAGGCCTCTTCAGGCAGTGCTTCATCAAACCAGGAGGCCACTTCTTCCTGCTTGTAGTCATGATAACCTGGTTGTTCCTGAACCTGCCCGAACTGCTCTAGTACTAGTTGATTACTCTTTTCCAGCAGTTCCCGGAAAGCTTTATTATCTAAGTCAAGTGTGTTGTTCTTCATTGTTGAGTTCGTTTAAGGTACGGGTCATAAAGTCGGCCCGTTGGTATTGCTTTTCCAGCCGGTCCAGCTTCTTCAGAAAGTCATCATTGTGTTCAAAGAGCCCTGCTATTGATCTTTCTCCGGCTTGCCAGAAGGCCTCTAGTTGAGGAAGCTCAGTAAGGGCCTTTTTACTGAGCTGCACCAACTGTCTGCGTGAGTCAGCTTTGTCCACTGTACAGGTAAGAAATCCCTTGTCTCTCATCTTCCTGACAATGCTGATCACCGATGGGTGAGAGAAATGTAATTCATCACCAATCTGAGTAATGGAAAGACAGTTTCTCTTCTGAAGAAGTTTGAAAATAAGGTACCAGTTAGGTTCAATGTCAAGCCCGTATTGTTTATAGACCTGCCGGGCACCGTGCATCATCTGATCACTGATACGCTTAAGTCGTACTGCCAGTGAGAGATAGCCAAGCTCGCTTACAAAGTCTTGTTCTGTCTCCATTTCCTTATTTATGTAGTTAACTACATAAATGTAAGAACGAATCAATACATCTCAAGACCGGACCCGATGAAAAACTGTGACCGGCCTAGTGTGGTGACTGTTTAATCGAAATCTTCGTCTTTGATCAGGAACACATAAGTATGATAGATATCGGAGAGGGGTAAAGGGTCATTGTTGAAGTATTCCCATTTATTTTCATCTAACAGATCGGGGTTGGCAAAGAGGGTATCATTGCCCTCTATCCGGTAGATACTGAGCTGGGTAATCAGGTTTTTGATTTGACTGTATTCCACGCCAAACCGCTGATGTTCGTCAAACTGTCTTAGAAAAAGTGTAGCCCATTTACTCTTCTCAATGATGATGGACTTATCGATAAGTACATAGTTTACCAGGTTTTGATTACCTGTAGTGTCAATCAGTCTGCTTTCCACCACGTAGTCCACATAGAAATCCTGAGAGCTTCTGTTGGCAACACTGACCTCATGTTGGGTGTATAGTTGTGTATCGAACAAATCCAAAAAACCACAACCGGTTATGATACAAGCTGTAAAAATACAGATGAATACCGACCTTAATTTTGTCTCGAAATTTGTGCCCATGAGTAGGAGGCTTTATGCCTTAGCTAAGAGATGAAAATGAAGGGCACAGCGTTACAAAAGACCCGATTTTCTTTGCTGAACTAGTGGATAATATTAACGGGAAAGAAATCACGTAAAATTACGTGATTTCAATGATGCGTAGGCCTACGCTGTTTTACCTTCCCCGATAGAAATACCTTCGTACTGTATTCATTTACATATCTATCAATCATCAAAACATCATCCTCTGGAAATCAGAAGATGAGTTTCTTACAGACACTACGGTGATTTTTTGACTGGATGAGGTTAAAATCTGATCATGTGTATGTGAACCTTGCCGGCCCGACATTGTCTGGCCGGTTTTTTACGTTACATCTGTACATCATAAATGACCGGATGGGGTTCGGGAATCTCATCCTGCTCTTCATCGATCATCTCACGTAGGTCTATTTCAATACCCCTGGCCATGGTAGAAATAGGAATGTCATTGGCCGATCCTTCAAATGGATTTTCTCCAACGGTACCAATTCGCTGCATGGTGTTAAATATCCACGAAACGATGGCGGAAAACGGAATTCCAAGCCATACAAAGTATTCGCCCCAGCCGGGATAAGTGACGGACAGCTCCTGTGCTATTTTCCAAAACTCCGGAACTACTCCAAACGGAATCAAAAGGTTGAAGAGATTGACAAAATCATAGCCTAAGGTGGCATATTGACGGGGGTAGGGAAAGTTTTTGATGCGCTCGGATTTGCCTTGCAGGGTGAAAAACTCTTTTAAGACATTTTCCATTTCCAGAAAGGAGAATTCCCAGATCAGCCCTGCCTCTTTCAACCTTCTGATATGCTGTGATTGCAGGGTCATGACGGCATTGGCTTTGTTCTTTTTTGATAGCACGTAAGCTTTATCCTCAGGTGAGAGCAGTCTGCCCAACTCATCTTCAATAGGAATGTTAAGTTCAGGCAGGTTGAGCATTTCCAGCCATTCCTTGTTTGATTTATGCCTGGAGGCCACCTCCCAGGGTTTATGCTGGCGCATGGCATATCGCAGGGCACTTAGCCAGGCTATCTGACGGTGAACCAGAATACGCCTTTCTTCCCGTAACTCTACGGCAGTTCTACGCTCTGAAGCATGATCGTTGTTGATCATATCACGCACCATCATCGCCCAGGTACGCGAGTTGTTTACAATCCCTCCCCATATTTTACGGGCTTCCCACTGACGTTCGTAAGCGGCACTGTTTTGAAAACCTATTAAAAAGGCTACCGCTGTACCCACCAGGGCGATCGGGGTCCATGGCAAACGCAGCCAGGTAAATCCGGCCACCTCAAAAAGCACAGTGATAATGGCAGCATAGATCAGAAAAAAACGAGTTTCATTTCTGGTCCATTTTATCATGTCTCGTGCCGAGTATTTCTTCTTGGTATACATAGGGTCAGTTTTGTGTAGTTAAATATAAGCAAGCCAGTGGATTGATAGGGATCAAAACTGACTGTTTTCCTTTTCGGTCGATGTGGCAGGTATTTTAGTCGATTTGAGGTAGTTGGGGTTGATTAATAGCTGGTACTTTATTTGTGTATCTTTAATTATATGACAAAAGACACAAAACTGGCGGTGCTTATCGATGGCGATAACATTCCGTCTAAATATATAAAAGAGATGATGGAGGAGATAGCCAAGTACGGTACGCCTACCATCAAACGTATTTATGGCGATTGGACCAAACCCCATCTTTCAAAATGGAAGTCTATCCTCCTCGAAAATGCCATTACACCCATACAGCAATACGCCTATACTACCGGTAAGAACGCTACGGATTCAGCCATGATCATTGATGCCATGGACATTCTTTATTCGGAGAAAGTAAACGGATTTTGCCTCGTTTCATCAGATAGTGACTTCACCAAATTGGCAACCCGGCTGAGAGAAGCGGGGATGCAGGTTTTCGGCATTGGTGAGAAGAAAACTCCTGACCCTTTTATCGTGGCCTGTGATAAGTTTATTTACCTTGAAATACTGCACAAAGACAGTGATGCAGCGGCCGGAAAAAATAAACCCAAAACGCCCAATGTAGATACGATTACTCCTAAAGTAATGCGCCTTTTGAAACACTCTGTATCTGATGCTGCGGATGAAGATGGCTGGGCATTTATGGGTGATGTGGGTTCACTCATCCTGAAAAAACAGCCCAACTTTGATTCTCGGAACTTTGGCTTTGAAAAGCTTACCCCGCTATTTGCTTCACTCGATAAATTTGAGATTGACCAAAGGGCACAGCCTGGAGCTCGTTTTAAGCTGATTTATGTAAAGAATAAGTAGCCGCCTGCACCTAAACGGCTTTGACTTTTTTGGACACTTGGGTTCCCTTATTCACAGGCAGAATTCCGAAACTTGCAAACAGAGGGGTCAAGGTGTTGTTCTGATAAGTCTGTTTAAAATGTACATTGAATATCACCTGAGTATTGGGGATATTCCCTGACATCACTGTGCTATTGCTGGAATCTGGTATGCTCAATAGAACATGATCCAGTGGAGTATTTGGGTCAACAGCATAGGCATTAATCCAATAGGTGAAATACATAAAGGGTAAGGTGGCTCCAAGCTGATCTGTGACATTGTAGGTTGTTAACAGTTTTGGAGCTCCCTTGGGATTGTCAGGCCATTCGCTAAACTCAACCACCGCGCTGATAGAGTCGTCTTTAATTTCCAGCTTGTATGCCAGGAAATGTTTAAAATCTTTGGTGCTCCAGGCGAGTGCCGTGAATTTCTTTGGCAATGCGTTATCGATGGCTGCCTGCCTGTTGTTAAGTGGGTTGGGTGCAAGAGAAACCACTGGGAGCAGGTCATTTTCGACCCCGCCCCATTGACTTACGGCAGGCAGATTAGGATCTCCTGACAGTTTTCTGAGCTCAGCCAGATTCAGGCTTTTAAATGCCTTCTTACCGGCAGCATACATCTGATTAGTCATTATTAGAAAATCATCAATGGTTGAGATAACCAAACCATCCCCTGCAATGTTGACACCTTCCCAGGAGATAGAAAATGAGATTTGATTAATAGAAGGACCATTCGGACCAAAATGGCTGACAGGGCTATGAAAATGGAGAAGGGGAACGACTGTGTCAGGTATGATGACTTTCCTGGGAGCCTTGCCTTTTTTAGGCCCCAGGGAGATCTTACCCTCGTTCACCACCAGCCTGGTAAAGATCATTTTTAGTCCATATATCTCTATCTCGAAGCCGGTGAAGAGTAGGGTCATGCTCTGACCTGTCTTGAGTTTTTTGATCTTTTTAGATTTCATATCTCCGGGTTTTAGTAAAGCTTTATTTCCAGGCTGTTTGTAATCATTATGAATATAGAACCATAAGCCCAAAAACAGTATATTATGGAGTAAATTACTATCCATGAAAAGACGCAATTTTTTAACTGCAGGTGCGCTTTCCACAGCCGGAATCGCACTTGGAACCAGCCATGTTTCTGCTGAAATCAATTCTTCAACAGCTCAAAATCACACTTTTCAGCTGGATTATGCACCTCATTTTGGAATGTTCCGGCAATCCGCTCCGGGTGGTATTCTCAATGAACTTGACTTTATGGCGGAAAGGGGCTTCAGATCAATGGAAGACAACGATATGAAAAAGCGACCCCTGGACATGCAGAAGAAAATTGCTGCAAAAATGGAAAAGCATGGAATGCGCATGGGCGTGTTTGTGGCCCACACCATTTTCTGGAACGAGCCAAACCTTGCCAGTGGAAAGCAGGACTGGAGAGATCAGTTTCTTAAAGAGATCAAAGAGTCGGTTGAGGTAGCTAAGCGCGTAAATGCCAAATGGGCAACTGTGGTGCCGGGACACCTTGATTTACGAAAGGATATGGGCTATCAAACTGCCAATGTTGTGGAGAGTTTGAAAATGGCTTGCGAAATCCTGGAACCTCACGGCCTGACGATGGTATTGGAGCCTTTGAACCCTCGTAACCATCCAGGGCTGTTTTTAACCAAAGCAGCACAGACTTACTCCATTTGCAAAGCCGTTGATAGTCCTTCGTGTAAAATCTTGTTTGACATCTACCATCAGCAAATCACTGAAGGAAATCTGATTCCAAACATTGAATCTAGCTGGGATGAGATTGCGTATTTCCAGATAGGGGATAACCCGGGAAGAAAGGAACCTACCAGTGGTGAGATCAATTACAAAAATGTTTTCAAATACATCCACGACAAGGGCTTTACCGATGTGCTGGGCATGGAGCATGGCAATTCGCAAGCAGGCAAGGCAGGTGAAGAGGCTGTGATTACTGCCTATGTGGAGAGTGATTCTTTTTAATTAAATCCCACCCTCATAAGAAGAAAGCTCCGGTTTATCAGGCATAGCCATCCCTCAGTTTTTGGTAGATAGTTTTAAAGAAAGATTTAATGTGATTAAATTAAATCAAAAGTTACGCTATGACTCCTGAACAACAAGAAGCACTGATCACCAACATGTACACGGATATTTTCCAGAATGCTGATCTGGACAAATTGAAGACCTATTTTTCCGATGATTTTGTAGAAGACAACAATTACGATGTGCTGGACTACAAAACCTTTGTAGAGCATGTAAAAGATATAGGCTCACACCCCGATAAGGCTAAGTTTGACCTCGAATTTATTGTAAATGTACCAGGGAAGGTTGTTGTGCGAACGATAGTAACATATGCCGATCAGATAGCCGGTTCACCTCCGCTCTCGCTGCTGATGTCTTATTGGGCCATTAATGAGCAAGGCCTGGTATCACGGTGCATAGAGGTAGAAGCTGCTACTGAGACTGAGGATGACACGACTGATGATCAGTCTTAAAATTGTTTTTAATCGCAACTGACAGATGGAACGAACTTATGACTGATATTTTAATTTCAGTTAAAGTACTTGTCGGTTTGTCCATTAATATCCTTGCCATTCGCATGAGAAAGTAAGTCCGTGAATCTACCTGCTGAGAATAGTCATTCCTTCCAGGAATGAGACCATTAGGTTTGTGGTCAATTAGAAATTCTCCGACTCCATACGTTGGGTGAAAACACGGCCCTTCATATTGGCTCCAGACATGGATTTTTCCATGGCTTTAACTCCTCCAGCTTGTTTGACTATGCCATCTGAGGCCCCACCGTGATGGGCCATCAGCAGCAGAGTGGGAGAGAATTGATCTGATATTCGCTGAATGTAGGTCTTATTCGCAGGGGCCATTTGTTGGCAATAACAAGGTCGCTACTGGAGTAGTTCATGCTGAATTTTCTGGCCCGTTCGGGGCTGACGGCACCACCATTGTGGTAAACCAGGGTAATGTTCTTGCTTTTCAAACCTATTCCTATGTTCTGAACCCCTGCGTGCTTGTACTGAAGAATATGTCCTGAAAAGTCACCAACGTTAAAAACCTCGATGTCTTCCGGGGCTGGGAATGATACGGTAATCCTGGATTCCATTGTTGCGGTGAGGCCGGCCTGTTGCAATGCTTTGAAGCTCTCAGGAGTAAGTATTACTCGGGTTTTTGGGTTGGCCTCCATATGGGTAATGATGCCCCGGGCATTGAAATGATCTCCATGTACATGACTCACAAAGATGAGACTCACATCCGCAAAGCGACCCTCGGCCCTGGCAATTTCATCATCTGGACTTAGAATGGCATCAATCAAAATATCTCCGTTCGGCAGATCAATATAAAAGCCTGCGTTGCTGATCCAGTGAACAGATCGCTCCTGTGCCATTGATGGATGGAAACAGAAGAGTAGTGCCAAACCGATGATTGTTTTCAAGGTAATGAAAACGGAGTGGAACCTAAGTGCTTCGGTAATTGAGTGCTGAACCACAAAGTTCGTTACCAATGGCAAAAACCGGGCAATAGTGACTTCCTTTTTATTAACCTAAGTTGCCGGTTAAAGGAAACGACCTCTCTTATAAGCTAACGAAATCATCTCATACATATCCACTGGTTTTTCATTTTGAAGCCCCGCTTGCCAGCCTTGTATTTCGGTGAGTGCTTCTATGACTTCCTTCGCGATGTCGATATCATCAGCTTTGGGGATTATAAACCCCGAGGCTTCACTTTTGCAATTGATTAGGAACATTAAAATGACGTTGCCTTTTGCTTTTTTGGGCAGGGTCACTTTTTCATTGAGAGCTGCAATTAAGGCTTTGCGTCCTGCTTTTAACTCAGCAGGTTTTTGTACAACCATAAAAATGGTCGGGGGATTACTACAAGCCTCGGCAAGATCTACCTTCATTTGCTTGCCGTCAGGGCCTATGGCCGTTCCCTGACAGTAGCCATTGCTTGTAAAACTTAGGGTAATAACCAGGGCAACTATGTATCTGAGCATTATGCTTATCCTATGTGTAGCGTTAGTTTAATTCACTGAAAATAAAGTAATCTATTGAACCGGCCTATTGCTTTACCCAAATCCTGAGAGAGGTGGCTTCCATATCCAGACTGTACCGGCCACCGATAAAATTCATCAGGCCTTTTTTGTCTTTCACTCCCTTAATGTGGTCGATCGCTTTCGTGTTGGCAATCAGCTTCCAGTTTCCGTCAGGTAGCTCAAAATCAAATTTACCTTCGCTTTCACCTGCATTGAGCAGAACCAGCACTTTACCATCTACAATATAGCCCAGCAGGCTCTCCTCAGCAGGGGTTATCCAATCGTAATAACCCTCAGGTACAGCCTCAGCCACTCTGAAAACCTCACCGGCTTCCGACATTCTAAAGCGATTCATTCCCTGCCAAAAGGCATACATATTTCGATAGTCATTACTATTTTTTCTGCTGGCTTTCTGGCCCACCGTCTCCCATTTAAATCGGTTGGCTGCCCTGTGATTATAGCTGTCTCGATAGCCATGCATATAGGCAGTAAAGCCCATATTGGTCTTTTTTACCACCTCTTTGAGCGGAGCGTCAGCTTTACTGCGCATGATTTCAGAGCCACCATGTGTTACAATAGGGCCGAGCGTGGTATAGAGCAGGGCCACAGCAATTTTGTAGTTGTCCTGGTCCACGGCAGTGCGGCCATCAAAGTTGTCTCCTCCAAACTGATCGGCCAGGGCAAAGTTATCATGGATATCCAGGTAGCTGATACCGCTTAATGGAGTCTTGTCCTCTTTGCCCTTGTTGGCCAGACCCTTCATCACATTGCTGCGTTCTGTGAATTTGCCACCCGCCCAGCCACGGTCGGTCTTAGGGTTGTTCAGCTCAAATACGGGACCCTTGAAGGCGTTTCTGGATTCATCCTGAAAGAAGGTAATGGGGGAGTCTTCCTTGTACCAGTCCCAGTCAGGGTTATTCTCAAAGTTAGGATCATTAGAGCCTATCCATGCTTCACCATATACAATCTTATCCTCACCAATAGTTTGTTTGAGCACTTTGAGCGTTTGCTCATCTACCTGACCAGCCAGATCTATGCGGAAGCCATCTATACCAAATTCCTTGATATAGTACTGACACTGATCGATCAGCCAGCGCTGGGTCATAGGGCGATCTTCCGTCTTCACTTCATTGCCATAAGCACCAATGTGCTCAAAGTCTTTAGTACGGTAGTAGTATTGCTTGTCGATGGCATTCATGTGGAAGAAGAAAGAGTTCCCATCCATATTCTCCGCAGTATGGTTAGGCACAATATCAATGATCACCGCAATACCCTTGTCGTGAAAGGCCTGCACCAAATCGCGGAATTCATCACGTTCAGTACCAGGCTCTCCACCCTTGGTCCGGTATTTTGATTCCACGGCCATGGCATGTGAGGTACGGTAACCCCATTGGTAATTTTCTTCGCTGATGCCCTGGCTGATCATGTACTCATCATCCTGAAAAGAGGCCTTCCAGTCATCATCAGGAAAGTGGATGTACTCCTGCACGGGCATCAGGTGGATGGTATTGACACCAAGGTCTACAAGGTAATCGAAGCCGATTTTGGCACCTCTTCGGTTTTTAAGTCCCGTAGCCATCATGCCCCTGAAGGTGCCCTTGTATTTATCTTCAACGGGTAAAAGGTCTGTAAAGTCCTGAATATGTACCTCGTAAGGAATAATGTCTTGCATGGCTGGGATACCACCCGCTAAGGGAGTGGCAGGGGTAGTCCTTTGCCAGATGCGACTCTTGCCCCAGGTATTATCACTCACCCGGCTATAGGGATCAGAAATATGAACGGGGTTGGTTTCGTAGAAATGATTACCGGGTTCATCATGGCCATGCACAGTGAAATCATAATAGGTGCCGTGCAGGTCTTCGGAAAAGAAAGCTTCCCAGACGCCATCAGCATCTTCCTGCATCTCTACTGTTTTATAAGCCTCGGTATCATCTTTTCCCCTATAGAGATAGAGCTTAACCATGGTGGCTCTGGGGGCGAAAAGTCTTACGGTCGTCTTACCATGATCAATGTTGGCGCCCAATTCTTTGGTAGAGAAGGTTTCTCTGAACCAGCCATCGAAAGAGGCATGAGACTTTAAACCAAGGGAAGGAATTTCCAGAAAATAGACCCGCTTTTTATCAAGAGGTTCTGCCGGAGTAATCAGGGTAGTGCTGGCTCCGTTGGGCAGTACACCGGCTACTTTAATCTCCCGGCCTTTTGCGTCCGTAATTGTATAGGCTGCAGGCAGGAGAGGGCGTTCTCCCAGGATTTCCGCCCAGATGACCCCGTTGGCTTTGAGTTCAGCTTTTAAGCCCGTCAATACGATCTCCTGCATAAATACCAGGTCTCCGCCAGAGGCATTGGGCGCACCTTCATAAGGATCAACCCATTCACCGTCATTGATGCGGTATTTGAATTTTGTATTGGGTTTGATCTTTGAGAAATCTGAATTATCGAAGGTGAGCAACCAGGTATCTCCGCTCTTTTTCAGCGTCCATTCAGGAGTATCCATATTGATATCCCAGTTTCGAAACTCACCAGTTGCCACTACCTTTTGAGGCTTCAGGTCGTACAGGCGCTCATCAAAAATAAAGGTGATATTATCACCAAAATCGGCATAGCCCTGCTTTAGCTGATCACCCGTATAAGACTGCGAGAAGCCGAATTGCGCACAGAGGAGGAACAGAAACAGAAGTAGAGACTTCAGAGATTTCATAGATCAATCGGATTAAAGACGATCTAAACTAAGGATTTTGAACTGGATGGAACAGGGTTCGGAAGAGGGATGTAAGTGCAAACGTTTGTGTAAGCCCGTGTTCGTTGTTAATCACTGAATCTTTTCCAAATCATTGGATAATAGATCAAAATCGCGACAAGGGCTTTGTATTCCCAGGACGCTTTTTCAGCTATGGTCATTGACTGTTGGCCATGTAAGAGAAGGGTAGGGCTTGTGTCACCATAGCGCCAAAGGGTTTTAAGGCCCTGCATAAATGTTGTATCCTTTTCTTTGGCCTTTGCCATAGCGTAGAGAAAGAGACCTTCAGTGTTGAAGTTCATACGATTGTCTATTCTGGTATCAATGGGCTCAATCGTTAAATCAATCACTTTTTCCAGCTCCTCAAAGTCAGCATTAAGATCAGGCAGGGCAAGAGATTTTCTTTCTTCCTCGTGATCAAAAAACACACTGATGTCCTTATGAGAGTAGCTGTCTACTTCTGTATCAAAGAGATAGATGTCTTTTCGAAAACCTGAGCTATCTATCCTTTTAAGTGCGTTTTGGATATTGTTATCATCATATACAAAATCTTTTTTCTGCTCTGTAAGTTGCTCTAAAAACCTGGTTATTCTCACCCCGGCCGTTGTTTCCTCACTGAAATTGGAGCTGAGAAGCAAGTTGAAGCTTTCAACAAGACTGTTCAACGCCTCGATCCTTTCAGAACCCAGCTCATTTTCGAATACCTTCTTCTCTTGCTCAACAATTCTTGTTTGAGCATTTATCATAACGGTCAGTGTGAGGAGAGATAGTATCAAAAATGGTTTTATCATCTTGGAATGTTTTTGAAAGCTTGCGAGCCATGCGGGTTAACGATAAAGTGTTTTCAACTCTGCCTGGAGGTTTTTCAAGGCTTTTTCTTCGTATTTCTCTCTGAATAACTCAGTCTTAAATATATAATCCATCTCTAAGAAATGCTTCAAAACCTTTCTGCGACCCTTTTTATATAGGAATCCGGGGTAGATGCTGTATTCTTTTCGAATGGCAACTGTATAATTTTGATACACCTCAGGTTTTGCACCCAGCACAGATAAGTCGATATCGCAGAGGTAATTGGTGTCCCTGTCATCTGAAAGCGAATGGGATTTCGTGGCCAGTATTTGCTTATGGCAGAGTTTGGCTGACTCAACTCCCAGGCCGATATCAAGAGCCCGTTGTATGCCCAAATCGGCACTCTTTTCTTCATTGTCCTGTCGCTTAACACTATAAATAATGTCATGATAGAAAATAGAGCAGAGCAGGGTATCGAGGTCATTAATTTGAGAAAGAACGGTCGTGGTTTCTTCAATCATATGGACCAGGTGGCTCAGGTTATGATAATGCCGCCCTTTCGCAGTATAGGCCTCGTGTAACTCTACCCAAAGCTTGTTGGCAAAGGTCTCATCGTTGTCAAACTGACGGACGAATCTTTTGAAGAATGTGTCCAGCTCAAAATCACGTGTTAACTGACTCAGAATGTTATCCATGACACGGAAGTTTTGGAACGTATCGAAAGGGGGAGAGATCGACTTACTGATTTTTTAGGCCATGCTCACCTGTCCCGAATCGATGCTAAGCTGATTGATTTTATTCACCAGTGAATCTGACAACCTTCTCATCAGTACAGACTCACTATGATCGGAATTAGAGTAAATAACCGGTTCTTCTGCCTTACATGAGCTATGCCAAAAGGTCATTAGATAAACCGGATACCATTGATCATGCGCTTTATAGTGATAAGAAACCTCGTGGACCTGGTTGTGATGTACGGAAAATGCTGCGGGGCTCAATTCACCTTTGATAGCCGTAGTTATGCTGGCACCAGAAAGCACATATTGTAATTTTTTGACTTTGCGATATGATATAGTCAGTCCTATGGCAGCGAGTACAATTAAAACCAAACCACCGTTGAACTGAGGCCCTGCATTAATAGTACTTCCTGAAGAAAAAGACAGATATAAAAGATAAAGGCCTGAAAGAATAACCAATGCTAATAACCTGGATAATGCATCGGACATTAGGTATTTGAACTTTTCTTTGGGGCTAAGTAGAATGGAGATCATGGACCAACCTGTTTAGATTAATGAATAGGACAACACTGTAATATATGCAGCTAGTAGCTGCTGATTCTGAAGTTGATTAATATAGCAATTCCCCGCAGAATTTCAAGCATTTTCGTCCGTTTCTGCCGCCTCTTATCGTGTCTGGATACCGCTCAATTTGATTGGAATATTCAGAAATCATCAGAGATTGTTGACCAGGCTAACCATCTTCTTGCGCTGGCTCGCATTGGGCATGGGACCTTTACCAGCTCCCAGGTTATCAATCAGATGTTTGGCCTTTGACGTACCGGGAATCGCGCAGGTGACGGCCTCATGAGAGAGAATGTATTTGAGGAAAAACTGCCCCCAGCTACTGCAATCCAGATCTTTCGCCAGACCAGGAAGTGCTTGGCCCCGTGTTTTCCTGAAGAGTGATCCGCCTTCATAGGGTCTGTTGGTAAGTATGGCAATGCCCTTCTCTTTGGCCAGTGGCAGGAGTCTGCGCTCGCTTTCACGGCTTACGATGGAATAATTCAATTGGACGAAATCAATCGGATAGGCTTTCATGATATCTTCCAATCGGCCATAGGCACTTTCAAGGTAATGCGTGATGCCTGTATACCGCAGTTTGCCTTCCTCTTTCCAGGCTTGCAGGGTCTTCATATGAGTTTTCCAGTCCTGCAGGTTATGAATCTGCATCAGGTCTATGGGGCGTTTCCGCATGCGATTCATGGACCGGTTCATCTGGCTGATGCCCGATTGCTTTCCGCTGGTCCAGACCTTGGTGGCCATAAAAAGCCGCTCGGTTACTTTAAGCTCAGTGGCCAGGTCTCCGACTACGGACTCTGAGCTTCCGTACATGGGGGAGGAGTCTACCACCATACCGCCTTGCTCTACCAAAAGTTTGAGTACCTCCTGAAGCGGAGTCCTTGCCGATGCGGAGCTGCCTACATCAAAAGTTTGCCAGGTGCCGAGTCCTACGATAGGAATACTCTCTCCCGATGAAGGAATCTTACGGGTTTGGATTTCGCTCATGGCCCGAAACAGATCGGTATAACCATATTGAGCAAATAGTGGCAGTGCAGCAAGAAACTTAATGGTGTTGCGTCTGTTCATAGTTTAAGCATTAAGGGTTTTTACGATTCTTTTGTTTAAAATGATCCAAAAGGCAATTAAAGGGGCCAATAAGCAGGCAATCTGCAGATAGTCAAATTGCCAGCCTGTGAGTAGTTGAAAGAGCCAGATGCCCAGAAGGTCACCCGCCCTGTAGATCACAGTATCAATAAAGTTCTTGAAGTTGAACCGGCCTTGGGTATTAATGAAATACAGTTCTCTTGCCGGTCGGGCATAGGCATAGTTAAATGATCTGAAGATCACCATGCTCCACAGCACGGTTTCGAGCGAGCTTTGCCAGCCGATAAGCAACAGTACCGCCAGTGTAAGTACGGGCATCAGGCGAAAACCCACCCAGCGGTTTTCCTGACTTTTGACTTTCTGCCCCAACCACTGGAGTATCAGCGTAATCAGACCTATCCAGAGGTCGCGTCTGCCAAAGAATTGGATACGATCCGTTTGATTGAGCCCGAACTCTTCTACAGTAGCAATATGCTCACCATAAAGGACAGTGGCCAGGGTGGAGTAAATCAGGATGAGCCCCGCCATGGGCCATTGCCTGGACTTTTTTGGGGATTGTTGAGGAGGAAGTCGCGAAAGGGATGGCACCGTGATCACCCGGGCATTGGCGATAAACAGGGCTGAAAGCGCCAGAAAGATGCTACTTACGATGAGGAACAGTGTGATCGTCTGCCCAGCCATGGCTGTGACGATGAGCGGACCTCCAAGCACGCCAAAACTCCCGATGAGCATGATTTGCGGATAAGCTTTTTTGGCGGTGGTTTCCGTGAAGAATTCCTTTAGCCCTAGCCAGAATTGAGAAACCAGAAGTAGGTTGCTGCTACCGATAAGGACAAATAGAATTGGAGCTGTGGACGATTGGGGAAAAGCAGGGATCAGCGCCATTGCTGGGTATAACAGGCAAAGACTGGCGATAAACCCCCGGTAGATCAGGCGGTTTGTTTTGCCTGAGATAGAGAAAAGGAGGGAGAGGAGGATCAGGGCCAGAAAGCTAAAGGAGATCAGCCAACCCAAAGATTGCGTACCGGTCTGCACAGCCATTTCGTCCCGAACAGCCCTTAGCAGGTAGATGGGTATGAGCAGCGTACATAAAGAAGCTCCGGCAAAAGCAATGTTCTTAGAAGGCATAAAAGCTGTTGAGCAAAACCATAACAGAATATGGAAACAGAATTCAAGACTGGACGCAGCATTTATTAATCTACCTGTTGAATTAGTTAATCGATAATAAGGGGTCTTTGAGAATTGATAATACTACAATTAGGAAATTATTATTAATCTCTCTTACTTTGTAAATACTACAATTAGGAAAATATAGCATATGAAACGAACGCAGCTAGGGGAGTTTGAAGAGGTGGTCATGCTGGCCGTGGGCATTCTCTTCGGTGAGGCTTATGGCGTATCCATCAAAAAAGAAATTGAGGCACGGCTATCGCGTAGCGTCAGTGTGGGCGCATTACAAACGGCTTTGAAACGACTGGAGTCTAAGGGCTATCTGAAGTCCGCAGAAGGCGAGGGTAATGCAGAACGTGCGGGCAGACCCAGAAAGTACTTCACCATTACCAGTTATGGTAAAAAAGCATTGGAAGCAGCTCGCGATGCGCGCAATGCCATGTGGGATGATATCCCTCCGATAGCACTGGATTTAAAAATACAAGGCTGAAAAAAGGATGAAAGGTCAAGGCCCGCAGCCTCCGAGGCTTCTTATGAAATTTTTCCTGTGGTTTTGCCAACGCGACCTCAGGAAATTTATCGAAGGAGACCTCATTGAACTATACCGCGAACGGGTTGAAATGCTCGGGCGCTTTAAAGCCAATTGGCGATTTGTTATTGATGTATTTCTGCTATTCAGGCCGGGAATCATCGGTTTCTCAAAAGGTACTCACTCATACAACCCATTCCACATGTACAAAAATCATTTAAAAGTAGGAGCCAGAAACCTCTGGAAAGATCGCTTCTACACGACTATCAATCTCTTCGGTTTGTCTATTGGCTTGTCCTTTAGCTTCCTTGTATTGCTACTGGTCAATTACGAGTTTTCTTTCGAAGACTTCTATGGGCAAAAAGATCATATTTACCGCCTGGGAGTTCATTATAATATTGGTGGTCAGGAAGATTCGTATAGCAATGTACCCCGGCCTATGGGACCCACCCTAAAAGAAGAGTTTCCCGAAATTGTTGAGTATACCAGGGTGTCGGGCGTCAACGGGCTCAGCACACATACTTCCAACCTGAAATACGATGAGCAGTATTTTCTTTCGGAAAAGATCTTTATTGCTGATTCCAGTTTCTTCAATGTATTTGATACTGAGCTGATCAGGGGAGAAAGAAATGCGGTACTCAATCGCCCAAGTACAATTGTGCTTTCGCAAAGCCTGGCAAAAACGATTTTTGGCGAGCAAGATCCTATAGGACAGGAAGTTGAAACTGCTGAAGATGGGAGAAAGTTTGAAGTGACCGGTATTTTTGAAGATGTACCCGGCAATACCCATTTGCCTTATGAGGCCATCATTTCCTTTTATAACTACTGGGACGATGAAGTCAATCGTTTTTGGTATGGTCGCCATGTTTATACCTATGTGCGCTTACAGAGCCCGGAACAATCACAGGGCTTGTTACAAAAGTTTCCTGGTTTTTATGATAAATACATGGCGGCTGAATATGAGCAGGTTAATGGGCATGCCGACCTGATTTTACAGCCTCTGGAAGACATTCATCTGAAATCTGACCTTACCTGGGAAGCCAATAAAAACGGAGACCTGACAGGTGTTTTTGTATTGTTGGCAATTGGCATTTTCCTGGTGGTGATTGCCGAGGTAAATTACCTCAATCTTTCCCTGGCCAGAAGCTCGCTGCGCAAAAAGGAGATTTCCGTAAGAAAGGTCATAGGAGCTTCTAAGTCCAATATTTCGGGCCAGTTTGTGATGGAAACGATGCTCTTTACGGCTTTGGCATTTGGTGTCTCGCTGGTTGTTGTTCGTCTTGTGTATGCCGAGTTTCTCAACCTCTCTGGTGTGGATGTGGTACCCTTTGCAAGTAAGCACATTCTGATTTTCGCACTGATAACCTTTGGTTTGGGTTTGATAGTAAGCATTTACCCTTCTCTGATTTTATCTGGAGTGAGACTGGTTGAGGGGCTGAAAGGAAGATCTAAAAACAGCCGTGCCAGTGGCCGCCTGCAGCGCATGTTGGTGATATTTCAATTTGCCATTTCCACTATTGTCATCCTCTTCACTTTTGTCGTGAAAAACCAGCTTGATTATGTCACTAATAAAGATCTGGGCTTTGATAAGGAAAACATGGTAGTCTTTGAGTTGGAAGATTCAGTACTGTTCAACAGGGGAGAACTCTTAAGGGAGCAAATCAAAGGACTGGCTGGGGTAAAGGCTACGTCACTTGCCTATAACCGACCGGGAATTGATTTGAATCACCTAATTCTGAGTGTCGAAAATGAGGGAGAAATCAGCTCCGTAGGAAGTCAGTTTATGCGGGTTGATCATGACTTCAAAAGTACAGTGGGACTAGAAGTTGTTGAGGGCAGAACCTTTATAAAAGGCTCGGAGGCCGATGCAGATGTGGCGGTAATGATCAACGAGGCAGCCAGGGCCAGGTTTGGCTGGCACGATGGGGCAGAAGGAAAGAGACTGTTTTTCAACAGGGATGAGAATGGTAATCCTAACTACATGACGACTATTGGGGTATTCAAAGATTTTAACATTGGCTCCTTGCATGCAAGCATAGAGCCGATCGTGCTGTTTTTTGTACCTACAGAAGGTGATCAACTTCTTGTGAGGCTTTCATCAAACAGGGAGCAAACAGTGATTGCCCAGGTCAATCAGATGCTGAACGACTATAATCCGCGAATTCCTGCCAAACATCAATTGCTGGAATCAGAACTCGATCGACTATACCAGGACGAAGACAGGCTTTCGAAATCCATGACCTACCTGTCTGCCCTTACCATCATTATTTCTGTACTGGGTTTTGTAGGCTTGTTGAGCTTTTCTATTGCGCAGCGAGAAAAAGAAATCGGGATTCGTAAAGTGCTGGGAGCCAAAGTCTCATCGGTTACCATGCTCTTTTACAAAGACTTACTCTTATTGATTGTAATTGCCCAGGTAATAGCCGTCCCTGTCAACTACTACATTTCACAGCAATGGCTCAGCAGCTTTCAGTACCAGTCATTTCCCGGACTCGTAGACTTTGCTGTTGTGTTGATGGCTATTATTATACTCTCTCTGGGCACCATGGCCTTTCAGATAGTGAGAGTGGCCTTTATGAACCCCGCTAAGGTGATTAAGGACGATTAAGGCAGTTTTTTAGTTAAAAACTAACCAGCATTGCTGTTGTTCCCGGAGCGTCTTTTACGGAACAGGTGGCATTCGTAAAACAGAACTACAGGTAACCAACTGAGCCAGGAGATAAGGATATAACCTGTGGTCACATCGGTCAACTGATAGTGATTGTTTATAAAGGAAAACAGGCGGATCAGAATAGCTGAGTTGGTAAGAATAAAGCTTCTGGTCATAAACTGACGGTGTTGGGAGAGATTACCGCTTTTAATATGCCGATAAGCCAGCATGGTAAAACCAAACCACAGGACAGACATCAGGAGAAAATTTACCGTACTGATAAATCCTCCTATTGCGTAGACAGACATAACTAAACCTGATGGAGCGGCTAAAAGTAATATACTGCTGACATATATTTTTCCCATAAATGGGTGAACCCGAGACCTGGTGAACAGAAACTGATAGATACCTGAAAAGAGGGCAAGGGGTGTTCCAATGATGTGGGCATAAAGAGCAAATCGGTAAAACGGAAAAATGTTCTGCTTATCTAGCAGAAACCCTCTTGTAAAATCAGGACTGAGATAATCAAGGGATTTAACGAGTATCAGCACACCTACCAGGGCTGCCAGTAGCAAATAGAGTGTTTTAGCCAGCCGCATAAAAAGCTATAGGCCTTTTATTTACCACATCTTGCTCTCTTCCTTCCATAGACTTCTTAATCCGCAGAATGGTTTTAACGTTGGCCTTGTCGATGTCAGTGAGGAGGTCGTTGACATCATCATGCAGTGGCTTGTACCACGCCTTTGTTGCAAAGTACTTTTGCCATTTTTCAGTCTTGAATTTATATCCATAGTCAGCGAAAATCTCATTGCGCATCAGGTCAAGCTCTTCTATGGTCAGATGATCAGACTGAACATAGTTATGCTGGTCGATCATCATGCCTATTTCTTTGGCGTAACAACCCTCGAAGTGCCTTTTTTCTACTTTAGCGAACTTGGTGAAATCAAAGTACCTGTCAGATTTTAAGGGTATGAGATCACCCTCTGAGCTGACTGTATGGTATTGGTAAATGGGACCAAAATCATACCCCAGCCCCCCATGGTGGGAGCCGGTTTTTTTAACTTCAATAAGAGAGTCAAAAAGAACGCGATATCCGGAATCTCTGCAAAGCTGATCAGAGTCGTCCAGTGAATACAGCTGATAGGAGTTTAGCTGGTTGTTTTGACTGTTATAAACTACAAGTTCTTCAGACTCGCTGTGATAGCCCCTCGCATCAATTCCTTCTTCATATACGCTGATGAAGAAAGACTTAATCTTATCGGTGATGCTGATATCTTTGGTGTTTTTTAACTCTACAGTCTTAGTCCCCGCATTTGAACCGACCTGCCTGGGCAAAATAATGTCATCATAAAATGTCTTGTCAAGTAAATTCAGCTGTTCCAGGTAAGAAGGTAAAACGAGTACACCTTTTCCTGTTCCCAAATCTTCTGGGTAAGACTCATTATAGCTGCTGAACATCATGATGTTTTTAGAATCTTTGAGGTTAAAAGAAAGACTTTTAAACAGATCAACCGGACTGAAATCTGTAGATAGGGAGGTGCTGAGGTCATTCTTGATTTTAAACCAGACCCCTTCTTTAAGACCGTAGGCCACTCTTTTCTTTCTGCCTTTGGCAGGGTAGATGATGTCAAACTGTGGGGGAAGTACTGTGCCAAGGGCGTAGTTAAACAAACCCACTTTCTTTCCCTTTTTTAGTTCAAAGCACTCTTCTAAAGTAAGGTCGGGGTTATATATTTTGTCATAGGCTACTGGGAGAATCGGGGTATGACCACTATCGACAATTCCGTACTGGATTTGCCCATTGAAATCTGGAATACCATAATTCTGACTTCCATCGCTTACCACAAAGTGTTTTTCATTGTCCAGTAACATGTAATAAGGACTGGACGGGTACTTCTTGTCCAACTCAATTATATCCTGTCTGATCAGGACGTCCAACAATTCATAATCATATTCAGCCTTAATGCCACTAGAATCTGAGAGTGTTGCCGGAGCTGCCAATGCTTCTACCGGTTTCGAAGGAATAACAGAGACTGTGGGAAGCGATGTTTCTACGTTAACCTTCTCTTTTGCTTCTTTATTGTTGCAGGCACAAAAGATAAAGACAAGGACCGTGTATTTCAGGTATTTCATGATGAGTACAAGCGCTAATGAAGATCATTAAATCTATCGAATTCCAGACAATTTCCTATTCTTGAAACTGGAGATTATTCAATCTTTAAAGCTTTGAAAAGCGCTTCTTTATAAGAGCTGCCAATGGGGATTTCCGTACCCTTAATTTGTACCGTATTTCCGTTAATAGCCTCTACCTTGCCATGTGGAATGATGTAAGAGCGATGGATGCGGGTAAATGAATGGGAGGGAAGCAGGTCTTCAAACATCTTTAAATGCATGCTTACAAAGAGTTTCTCATGACTCAGGTAGAGCGAACTGAAGTCCTTTTCGGCCTGAATGTAGGCAATGTCTTCAAACTGTATTTTCACCAGCTTGCCCTCGTGTTTGATAAAACAATGGCTTGCCTCCGTAGCTTCAGGTGTGTTGGTAAGTAGCTGTTTCACCTTTTCCACGGCCTGCAGAAAACGCTCTATGGTAATGGGTTTTAAGAGGTAGTCGGCAATGTTGAGATCAAAGCCGTCTACTGCATATTGTTGGTAAGCGGTAGTAAATATGACCAGGGGCGGTTTTTTGAGTGACTTGAGGAAGTCTATGCCGGTGGTTCCGGGCATTTCAATATCCAGAAAAATTACATCTACCTCTTTATTGAGCAGAACTTCATAAGCCTCTGTCGCCCTTTGGCAACTTCCCACTACCTGCCAGCCTGATACCTTACTTACATGGGCCTTAATGATATCTCTGGCGATAGGCTCATCATCTAAAATCAGGCAGTTTACTGAGGTCATTGGAATTTAAGGTTTAGAAGAGCGTAATATGACAGGTCCAACACTCCGCATTTGAAGCTATGGTTATTTGGGAAATGCAAAGCCAATCTCTTCTTCAGATTACTATGGCCCACACCCCCGACTTCAGCAACTTTTTGCTCCATATCAAAGCTATTACGGACCAGAAAATCCAGCTTATTGTGGAAGGCGTTAATGCGAATCATGATGAAGTTATTTGAACCGTAATCGTCCACATACTTAAATGCATTTTCCAGCAAGGGCAAAAAAAGTAAAGGTGGTAGGTTTTCTACCGTTCCGTCAGTATCAAATTCGAAGCTGATTTTGGTTTTATTGAGCCTAAGCTGCTCCAGCTCAATATAGTTTTTAATCAGCTCCATTTCCTTTTCGAAGGGCACCAGTTTTTCACCGGAGTCATGGAGGGTATAGCGCATAAAGTCAGAAAGCCGTGAGACGGTCTGAGCCGATTTATCGGTTCGCTCCTGTATGATCAGTCCATAGAGGTTGTTGAGCGTGTTGAACAGAAAATGCGGATTCAGCTGGGCTTTCAGAAAGCTAAGTTCAAGTTGCACATTGTCCTGGGCGAGCTGCAGGTTTCTGACATACGACTGGTGATAGCTTAGTCCTCCCTTAACCGCTAATGGAATCATTAGGTAGACCAGCAATTGTAATAAAATGCCCAAACTAAAGAGCCTTGATACCATCACCTTGACAAATCCTTTATCCAGATATTCTAGGTAATACCCATTGTCCTTCCCGATTACCTCGCGGCAGGCATCGCAGTAATTCATGATGAGCGTTTCTCCAAGGTAGGTGATTACCGCATAGACTACGCACAGCAACATGAACGAAATAATACTCAGAAGCCAACGCTTTTTTAAGATTAATTTTGGAAAAACCCAATAGACCAGGGCATAGAATACCAGGGCCAGCCCCAGGGTATTATGAATAGGGTCCAGGTAGCCGTAAGGTGAGTCTTCAAAAGGGGTAAGGGCAATCTGGTGATAGTATGCAAAGGCCAGGTAGAAGCTGAGCCAAAACAGCACATGAGAGCCCACCCGCCATGAGAGTTGGGTATTCCGTTTTTGTAAAAGTGATTCAGGGCTCATTGTGTATGCATCAGCTCTTGCAGGGCATTTTTTGAAAGGACCACCAAAGAGCTGTCTTCCATTATAGGTTCGATGACATGATAACTCAGTCCTTCCAGAAAACCAACTGAACCGCCCTTCAACCTGAAAAGAGCAGTGTCTGCCGAACTTTTATTTTGGAACTCGAAACTGCTGCTACCCATGGCCTGTACCGAAAAACTGCCAATACGATTATCTGACAATTCGGTATAGGAGCTACCCCGGAGGTTCAGGTGTAATGATGATTGATCAAAGCCAGAGACCCGGTTATGTGTGTCTTCCAGAATGATCTCCGATAGTGCTGTTGACGAGATCATGATTCCCGGAGGAGTGGCGGTGTTGACAAGTGATGAGGGTGATACACGAGCTCCTGAAAAGTGTATGATCAGCGTATCCCCATGAATCTTATGCTCAATCTGAGATAATCTCGATCGCAATACTCTCATTTCTTGCCTGTCACTTTGATGAATTTCTATGGGATAACCATTGCTTCCGCTGATCTTCAGAATGCTGTATTCATCGGTGTCAATGGAAAGGTAGTTTCTGAGCTTGTCAGTGAGGTCAATTTGATTGTAAACCGTTCTGAGCTCTGTATTAACCCATACCATGCTGGTTAAGAGTATGACGATGAGGGCCGATAAAGCCATGTTTCCTGGTTTCATAATGCTGTGTTTAGATTTCTTTTTCCTTGATTTTGAGCCAGGTAATTCCCCACAGAAAAAGAGGAGTCAATGTCCATAAAAATGGGCTAACCATAGCTTGGGTAGCTGCGGGCAGCTGAACATGGATATTCTCTCCTGATTGCCTGAACTGAAAGCTGCTGAGGGGCATGCTGGAGGTTACGGAAAGATCGGGAATCATATACTCCAGGCTGAAGTTGTTCAGTGTATTGAGCACAACAAAGCCTGCAATAATCACCACCATACTTTTCAAAAAGCTGTGTTTCACAAAGCTTACACGTCCCAGTAGAATGAGCCCGTTGAAGATCAGGTAGAGGAGTATAAACTCATGAAAACCGTTGGTGAACATGTCGAAAAATCCTTTCGCGTTCGCTTGTCCTGTCAGATTTAGGTACAAAGTGTCTACCAGAAAGAAAATGCTGAGGTAGACGGCCAGAAAAATAACCGTGGAGAGCAGGACGGCCGAAACCACTTTCTCCATGGAAGTGGCAGGTATATTTAATAGCCAGATACCCTCTGAGTTATTGGAGAATTCCCTGAACATGGAGTTGGTAAACAGGCCTCCGGAGAGAAAGAGGCCAATCAGGAAAACTCCATTTTCCACGGCACCTGAAAAGCTGTCGCGCCAGTTGTGTATCAGCAAAAACATAAAGGCCAGCAGTCCTATCAGCAAGGCCATGGCAATGAGGTACACCCTCATTTGCTCTTTAAACTGGCGGGAGATCAATAAACGAATGGATGTCAGGCTCATATCAGTTCAGGTTGTGGTTGTGTGGAAAGGGCGGTATTGATTGTTTCCCGACTGCTCAGCATGGCATTGAAGAGTAATTCTACATCTACCGGTCGGGAAATGCCCATTGGGTTTTTCAATATTTGTGCCCAGCCATTCGCTTGCTTTTCTTCATATAAAAGTTCCGATGACTGGGAAGGCTCTTCTGTAAGCTCGAAAAGGAGCTTTCCTGAGATATCCTCTTTCGTTTCATGAAGCAGTATCTCACCATGATCCATAATGATCAGATCTGTGATCAGCTCGTCCAGGTCTCTTACCTGATGGGAAGTAATGAGTACCAATCTCTCGGCACTCATGGCTTCCGTAATCATGTTTCTGAATAGCACCTTAGAGGGAATGTCAAGGCCATTGGTGGGTTCATCCATAATTAAGAGGCGGGTATTGGCTGCCAGGGCAAAGCCAATCATGGCCTTCTTTTTCTGGCCAAAAGAGAGCGCCTGCAGGTGCTGCTTTGGGTCTATGGCAAACTGTTTCAGGTAGTCCTGATACTGTTGCCGGTCAAAGCGAGGGTAGTAAGGCGTGTAGATATCTATGAACTGACTAATGGTAAGGTTGGGCAAAAAGCACTCTTCAGGAATAAAGAACAGCTCCTTGAGAAAGTCAATCTGCCTTTGTTTTGGCTCATAATCCATCACTTTGCAGTTGCCTTTGGTTGGGAAGAGCATACCTGCAATGTTTCTGATAAGGGTAGATTTACCGGCACCGTTTTTTCCCAACAGGCCATATATTTTGCCTGCTGGCATTTCCAGGTCCAGGCAAGACAGAATCTCCCTTTTTCTCGAATACCGGTAATTGAGTTGGTGTATACTGATCATTTTCAGTTTTGTTTATACAAGGCTAATTCAATGAGCAGGACTTTGGAAATTAACTCGACCAGCTCTGTGAGATTAGCAACGAGCAGGTAAATTCCGGCAACGAAGGGATTAAGCAAACCTTTCTTTATACTTAACCGTATTAGGTATAATTACCTAACAGTATTAAGTATGTCTTCCAAAGAACTGACCGGTGCTTCTACCATTCCCATTATCCTTTCCGTACTCTCCGGGGGAGAGAACTATGGCTATGCCATCATCAAACAGGTGGCTGATTTTTCGGGTGGTAAGCTTGACTGGAGTGAGCCTATGCTTTACCCTGTGTTGCATCGCATGGACAAGCAGGGACTCATTAAGGCAGAATGGCGTGTGCTCAAAAATGGCAGGAAGCGCAAGTATTATAGCATTACAGATGAAGGGAGAGAGGCATTACTGGCGAAAAAGGAAGAGTGGATTGACATGATCAAGGTGATGACACAGCTGTGGGATTTAAAACTGGCAGGATCATGAGATTTAACCTGGAACAAGCCATCGGAGACTGGAAGCGCAGCCTGAGAAAGCATAAGTCTTTTGAAGAAGGAGATCTGGAGGAGCTGGAAGATCACTTTAGAAACAGATTGGATGAATATCAGGCCACGGGACTTTCTCCCAAAACGGCTTTTGAGAAGGTGATAGCCTCAGATTATGAGGACCTTGACGGATTGAGTGACCATTTTATGGAAGAGAGAAAGGTCAGCAATAGCTATCCGGCCATGTTCAGGAATTTTTTGAAGGTAGGCTTTCGGTCCATTCATAAGCATAGCAGTTACTCAACGTTGAACATTCTGGGGCTGGTTGTGGGTTTTGCCTGTGTATTTGGCATTGTGGTCTACCTGCATCAGGAGCTGTCTTTTGACCGGTTTCATGAGCATGGAGAGGATATTTATCGTGTTAATCTGCATATGACCCGAGCGTCTGGTGAGCTAAACTATCCCATCATTCCACCGGCCTTTGGTCCGGAACTCAAGGCCAATTTTTCTGAGATAAAGAGAGTGACTCGTCTCCGTTATAACTATGCCACTATCATCCGTCATGAGCAGAAGTCGTTCTTTGAAGATAGAGTGTTTTTTGCAGAACATGACTTTCTGGAGATGTTCTCCTTTCCGCTAAAAATGGGGAACATCGATGGTTTATTAACAGAACCGAATACAGTGGTGATCACCAATCAGATCGCAGTAAAATATTTTGGTACCTCATCACCGATGGGTAAGATCATCAACTACAACAATGAAATAGATTTTAAAGTGGTGGGAGTGTTAGAAGACCTGCCCGAGAATTCGCATTTCGAGTTCGACTTTCTGGTCTCGTTTATCAGCTATAAAGTTGGGCCCGGAGGTCTGGAGCCACTTACCAGCTGGAGGTGGCTGGGCTTTTTGACTTACGTACAGCTGGAACCTTTGGCTGTGAAAGAAGACCTTGAAGTCAAGGCAAAGGCACTGTTTGAAGCCAATAATAATTCTACCTCAAACAGAACGGTGGATGTAGGGCTTCAACCCTTGTTTGATATCTACCTGGACTCCGGTGACATTTCCAATCCACAGGGAGGGCTATTCAGAATAAATGATGCCGGCAATCTGCGTAGCCTCGCGATAGTGGCTGCCCTGATCATCATCATCGCTTTTTTCAACTACTTCAATATTCTTACAGCTTTGATGTATACCCGGACTAAGGAGATAGGAGTCAGGAAGATTCTCGGTTCTTCCCGCATCAGGATTATTAACCAGATGCTTACCGAAACCTGCCTGCTGGTTTTTATAGCCGGTGTGTTGAGTCTGTTGCTGGTCTGGACAATAGCCAGTCTTGAATATCTACCTGCACTCAATGCTGAATCCATGTTGTGGGTGTTAGGCCTTATGCTCGGGCTTTGTGCTTCTTTCGGGCTTATCAACGGCATTTATATCGGTAGCTCTCTGGCATCACAAGGCGTTCTGTCTTTGCTGAGAAGTGGCCTTACCACCGGTAAGGCTCGGTTTTCTATCCGAAAAATGATCCTATTGTTTCAATATGGTATCTCCGCAGCATTGATCATGATCAGTCTGATCGTAATCAATCAGTTGGAGTATTTCAATCAAAAGGACCTGGGATACGATCAGGACAACATACTGGTAGCTGGCTTCAGAGGTGATAATGTGGAATCTAAAAAAGAAGTATTCAGAAATCTGGCAACGGCCAATCCCGGTATTGATGCTGTGAGCTTTGGACCTTCTTTGGACGGCAGCTCCAGCGGTAGCCCTTTGAGGCCGGTAGAATGGGCTGAGGAAAACGTAATTCAAACCTCGTATTTCGGGGTCGATTATGACTTTAATAAAGTCATAGGGCTGGAAATATTGGAGGGCCGGTTTTTTGACAAAAAGATTGCCAGCGATTCGGTTAATGGATTGTTGATCAATGAAACACTGGCCGAACAGCTTGATTTTGACAACCCACTGAACAGGAGAGTCTACTTTGCAGGTGACCAAGAATTCAGAATCATTGGTGTATTCAAAGACTTCCACTATCAGTCTATGCACCATGAAATAGGGCCTATGGCCCTGCAGATGTGGCTTGGTCCGCCACGGGGAGTGCTGGTTAAGTATGCAGAAGGAGTAGGAGATATGGAGGCCGTTAAATCCATCGCTACCCATTGGCAGGAGACTTTCCCTGATGGAGACTTCCCATTTGAATATAAAATGCTCACCGAGCAGTTGGATGGTCTCTATGCCAAAGAGCAGGATTTCGCTTTTTTACTGAAGCTGTTTACAGGCCTGGCTATTTTCGTAGCAGTGATGGGTATGTATGGCTTCTCTGCCGTCTCTGCGCATCAAAAGATCAAGCAGATCTGTATTCGCAGGGTGTTGGGGGCTGAGCTGGCCCAGATTTCCAAAGTGGTGGGCAGAGATTTCCTTTTGCTGAGCCTGATTGCTTCTGTGCTGGCCATACCAGTGGTTTACTATCTGATGAATAAGTGGCTGGAAGGTTTTGCCTATAGCATTTCCATAGGGCCTTGGTTCTTCATTATAGCCGTTGTCATTGTGGCCATCGTCACCAGCATTACTTTAGCCATTCAGCTGCGAAGGGTTATGCATGTTAAGCCGGCACGACTGCTAAGGAATGAATAAGGAGTAGTTATAAGATCAGGTAGGCGATAAATATCAGCACAAAACTCGTCACCGAAATCAAAGTCGATTGAACCGTCCAGGACCTGAGAGTCTGTTGCACCGATTGATTGAGGTAACGATTGACCAGCCAGAAGCCACTGTCATTCACATGCGACAGTACAATGGAGCCAGCGGCAATGGCCATCATTACCAGGGTTTTGTCTAGCATGCTAAGGTCCATATCGACAATGACCGCTGCCACTATGCCCGCAGCAGTCAGCATGGCTACGGTGGCAGATCCCTGCATCACCCTTACCAAAACAGCTACCAGGTAAGCCAACACGACCACTGACATGGCAGATGTCTCCATGGCCGCACCGATCATGTCACCAATGCCTGTATTGATCATCATTTGTTTTAGTACACCACCCGCTCCGGTAATTAGAATAATAGAGCCAGCGGGCCCCAAAGAGCGATTACTTACATCAAAAAGCTCTTGCTTCGTAGCTCCGCGCCTGACTCCCAGAAAATAGAGCGCCATCAGCGTGGCCATAATGAGGGCCACAAATGGGTGCCCGATAAAGCTTAGTATATCTATATAGGCAGCCGATTCAATAACACCCTCATTGGCCAGTGTTTGCAGGAATGAACCCAGCAGAATGAAACCAATAGGTAGGCCCAGTACGAGGAAAATCATTTTGACTAGTCCCGGATCATATTTCTGGTCCAGTTCCTCTACTTCTTCGAACTCTGTTATCTCATCAGGAGTAATCCATTTGCTCATAATAAGCCCGCAAATAAGCGCCACTGGCAAGCCCAGTAATACTCCCACCACAATGGCATAGCCTAGGTCCACACTAAGGATATCAGCCACTGCTACCGGTCCGGGAGTAGGGGGGATAAAACTGTGGGTAACCGCCAGACCCGTTAGCAGGGGCAAGGCATAGTAAAGCACATTCTCTTTGGCTTTTCTGGCCAGGGCCTTTACAATTGGGAAAAGGATGATAATCCCGACATCGAAGAAAACAGGAATGGATACAATGAAGCCTGTAACCAATAACGCCAGCCTTGATTTTTGTTCTCCGCCTTTTTCGAGCAGGTATTTGGCTAGCCCCTGGGCTCCGCCCGAATGCTCCAGTAAAGCACCAAATATGGCTCCAAGGCCCACTATGGTCGCTACAAAGGCCAATGTACCTCCCATGCCCTTACTGATAGATTCGATCACCATGTCAAGCGACAGGCCCGCTACTATACCCACCCATATACTGGTGATCAGCAATGAGAGAAATGCATTGAGCTTCACACGAATAATGAGAAGTAATAAGAGGGCAATGCCCGAGATGATAGCGAAAATCAGCTGTAGTTCGTCCATGGGTAAAAATAAGCCCAGAAGATAGAGATTTATTCGGTATCTCTGAAGTGATTGACGGCCACTTTTACAATCTCTTCAACGGCTTCGCTGGCACCAATGATCAAGGCATCCACAGGAGGTTCAAGAGTGGCCAATTGTGAATCTATCAGCGACACCGGCATAAAATGATTTTTCCTGGCCTTTAATCTGGCCACAGCTTCCACTCTGTCAAGCTTAAGGTAAATCAGCTTCAATTGCAGCCTCTGACCCAGGTAGTCGCGATAAGACTCCTTCAGAGCTGAGCAGGCCAATACCATCTGTTGTCTGTGTGAATCCAGTACAAACTGTGCGATGGCCCCCAGCCACGGCCAGCGATCATCATCGGTCAGGGCCTGACCACGACTCATTTTCTTAATGTTTTCAGTCGGGTGAAAATCATCAGCATCTAAAAAGGGTATTTCCAGGCGTTTTGCCAGGCCTGAGCCTATGGTAGACTTCCCACAGCCTGAGATTCCCATTACAACAATTAGCTCCTTCACTTGTCTGTTAGTTAATATCTGCCCACAGAATCAGAGTCTGGACAATAAAGTTCTCTGGCAAGGCTTGTGAAGTTCAAAAAAACGGAGCCTGCCTACCGGCAAAGGCAGGTTTACTAATGTAACCGAGTATTTTTTGAACGAGCGTAACGCAGCCAGCGGACTTTAGAGACAGACTCTAGTTAACCAATCATCACAAAATATGCAATTGGCGACCGTAATCCGAAACGGATTCGTGCATAAGTCGTTTTTATGAAATAACTTACTAATAATGCGGCTTCTCCTGGCTTTCTGTATGCTTTGCTCTTTTACGCTCTCACAAGCGCAACAGTTTGGCGAGCCATCTTTCGTAAGAAGCATTTATTTTGGAGGCGGTAGTTTCTATGTGGACTATGAGCAAACAGAGAAGTTACAACACTTCCTTGATTCTGTGCCCAACTTGCATAATTACATCATTACGGTACACAGCCATACCGACAATATTGGCGGAGCTGAATATAACGAATGGCTTTCTGAAATGCGCAGCGAATCTGTCATCGAAGTGCTGATCGAAAACGAGAAGCTGGAACGCGACATGATCGAGATCAAGGATTTCGGCCTTTTCAATCCTGTTTACGACAACTCTACCTGGTACGGCAGACGCATGAATCGCAGGGTAGATATCATACTATGGCTGGCCATATAAGAGTACGTCTTTGATATAGCTATGCCCGAATGAAAGCGTACGCCCCTTAACTATCGGCTGCAGCCTCTAGTTGGCAATCTTAAAAGCCAGAAATACCTGGAAATACTCTGAGTGTTGATCCCTTCGGTTCAGAACAGCATCCAGGTTTCCGAATTTTGTAAAACTCCTGTTATATCTCACGCCAAAGTCCATGAAAAAGTCCAGTGCATAGCTGACACTCAATGTTCCGGAAATATCCCAGCGTTTATCATAAACATCGTCTATACCTACACTGGTGCTGTCAGTAAGGCGATTTCGGGCATCTGCCAGAAAACCCAATTCGGGGCCAATGCTGAGTTTCAGTTTCTCGGTCGGGTAATAGTCGAAAAGAATTGGGGCGTTTATATAGTGCAGCCGGTAGTCCAGCGATTCATTCTCAATACGAATGCCCTTCAGTACATAGCCTGTCTCTATTGAAAACCCGAATTTCGATTGATATGGCTTAATGGTATGTACAAGACCAATACCGAATGACTGTCTGTCTTTAATGGGAATTGCCGATGACTGGTCTGAACTCAGAGTTGATTGGCTATAGCCCATTCTGAGATCTAAGTGATAATTCTGTGCGTTGGTTGTGAATTGAAAAAACAGCACAAACAATGCTGCGATGCTGATACGAAGCTTCATAATTTATTTAATGATTGACTAGTGCTCTGGCGGCTTACTATAAACTCAAAAAGTGTTTACACATGACAAAGACACTCAAACGACAAAAGAGGTTGGACTGCCTCACATCAATATGTGAACTGACTAAGACCGAAACGGAGGTGTTATGCTTTTGTTACAGTTTTTACTCTGTCAATTGACGAGTGTTTTTTTATCCACCGTTTCATTGGTAAACGATTGTATAACAAAAGCCAGAGAGCTTATACTTTATTTAATTCTGATCGTTATTGATTTTGACAGAATGGATTTGACATTAAAAGAATGTGTTCTGAAAATATTTTATAGTTAATCGGGAAATTCAGCGAAAAATCAACGATTTTTGCCGCACAATAACCTAAACACCGTACCGATCCCCAAACCTTTCACTGCTCAAGAATCAGCTGGTGGAAGAAAACCGACTGATATGATTTTGCAGATTCGGAGCTGGGGTATTTGGTTTAATAAGGGTAGAGTTCAATAATGAGGATAAAGTATTTATTCCTTTTACTACTATGTATATGGACTTCATCGCTGGTCGCCCAGACTGGACCAGGCGGGGTGGGCTCCAGTAGTACCAATGTAGTGTGGCTAAAAGCCGATGAGATTACAGGCCTTACCAATGGGGATGATATTCTTACCTGGACAGATGCCTCGGGCAATAGCAATACCCTAACAGCACCCAGTTCTACCTTTAGTCCCGTATATCAGACAGGTGTTATCAACGGTCTCCCTGTGGTTCGTTTCAATAAAACGAACGGGCGGATCAGAAGAACCAGCTTTACAGGCTTTCCTACCACCTCTATTACCGCCATTTATGTTAACAGTACTACCGATAGCGGTGATGGCTCGATTTCTTATGCCAGCAGTGCAAGCAACAATGACTTTTTACTTTTCAGAAGTGAAAACCTGAATGTCTATCGAGGAACTAATACCGCCTCAGGAGTGACTTTTAATGATGGGAACTTTCACATTACCAATGCGGTCTGGCAAAGCAGTGATGGGAGTGTGGAGGTATGGAAGGATGGTTCGAGGGACTTCAATAATACAGGGTTCAGAACAGGTACCTCTATTACCGCTGGTGGCAGCCTGGCCATAGCAGGAGAACAAGACTCTCAAGATGGAGGCTATGATGCAGCACAAGCGCATTTTGGTGATTTTTCCGAGGTAATCATCTTTAATACATTTCTCAATCAGGCACAAAACATTATTGTCAGTAATTACCTGGCTGCGAAATATGGATTGACTATTTCCAATGATCGTTTCGCTTACGATGCAACGCACCCCAATGATGTCGCTGGTATCGGTCGTGAGGCGGTGAGCAATGAGCATACCGCTGCCACTTCAGCCGATATCCTGCGCATTCAAAATGCAAGCGGACTGAATGCCAATCAGGAGTATTTGCTCTTCGGACACGATGATGGAGACGCCACTACGGCATGGACTACCACTGAAGCTCCTGATGCTGGCACCGACATCCAGCGCCTGGCCCGGGAATGGAGGCTTGATGAAACAGGAGATATTGGCACGGTAGACTTTGTGGTGGAAACTGCGGCAATGCCTTCGTTGCCTGTGAATCACACAATCTATGCTTTGATGGTAGATGCTGATGGTGATTTTAGCAGTGGAGCCAGTGTATATGAAATGACCCTCTCGGCTGGTACGGAATATACCGTAACGGGTGTGGACTTTAACGATGGAGACTATGTTGCCATTGCTGCGGTGAGGCCTACAATTCAACATACACTTACTTCTTCTGCCGGTGCTGAAAGTGTTAACGCTTCCATAGAGGTAGGTTTGAATTTTATCACTGCCAGCAGCCGTACGGTGGACGTAACTACTGCCGATATAACTACCACAGTGGTAGATGATTATACAGCCCTTAGCGGTAGTACGGTAACCATAACGGCTGGTAACAGCACCACCACCTATGCAATTACCATCGATGATGATTCAGATTCTGAAAGCAATGAGAGTCTCACAGCTACCCTGGATAACCCTTCCGCGGGCATCAATCTGGGCACTAATACAGTCCACACTTATTCCATTGAAGACAACGATAATACACGTAAGGTCTATTTTGATGCGGAGACAAGTAGTGGTTCTGAAGCAACCACCAGCGTAAATGTAGGGGTGAGCCTGAGTGTAGTGGACTTGTTGAATCCTTCCAGTGTTGATTATTCAGTAACAGGAGGTACAGCTATCGGTAGCGGTACGGATTATACATTGGCCTCTGGTACGGTCAATTTCGCTGCAGGGGTTACCACGGGCTCTTTCAATATCTCTATCATCAATGAATCACTGTACGAGGGCGGTGAAACCATCATCATTACACTTTCAAACCCCGTCAATTGCAACCTGGACAATACCATGCCATTTGAAGGCACTGGCTTTATCACGCATACTTATACCATCACCAATGACGACACTGCCCCGACTATCCAGTTTAACAGCTCCAGCTCCAGTGGTTCTGAAACTGTCACGGCCGTGGCCTTTCAGGTAGATCTGAGTGTCGCTTCAGGTCTGGATGCATCAGCGTCTTTTGCGGTAACGGGTACAGCCACGGGCAGCGGAACTGATTATACCCTTGCCGATGGTACAGTTACGGTCTCAGCAGGCAGCACCACTGCTAATATCAACGCAGTGATTGTCAATGATGTCGTAGAAGAGCTCTCGGAAACCATGATCCTGACCCTGTCAGCCCCCACAGATGCGAGTTTGGGTACCAATACAGTTCATACCTACACCATCATCAACAATGCCGTTTTTGGGTTTACAGGCCCCGGAGGTGTAGGAGGTTCTACTACCAATATGCTTTGGGTACGTCCGGAAGAACTGGCCTCTGTGGCCGATGGAACGGACATTACCACCTGGTCTGATTTCTCAGGTAATTCGCACGATCTTACTCAAAGCGACAATTCATTTACCCCGAGGTACTATGGCAGTGTGCTCAACAGCCAGCCGATAGTGCGCTTTGAGCAGGCCAATGGCAGGTTAATTCACAATAGTTTTTCCGACTTTCCTACCAGCGCCATTAGTGCGATTTATGTAAACAGAACATCCGATAGTGGCGATGGCGTGCTTTCCTACGCCAGCTCTGCCTCAGACAATGACTTCTTGCTCTTCAGTAGCAACAACCTGCAGTTTTACAGGTCCAGTAGCACCTCTACCTCCGTATCATTTAACGACAACAGCTTTCATATCGCCAACGTGACCTGGCAAGGATCGGACGGGGCCCTTGCCGTATGGAAAGACGGAACTCAAAGCTTTACGGGTACTGCCGGAAGCGGAACCTCATTTACTCAGGGGGGCAACCTTGCCCTTGGCGGAGAGCAAGATGGTGTTAATAGCGGCTATACAACAGGACAGGCCCATGCCGGAGATTTTGCCGAAGTTATTATATACAACCAAAGCCTCAATACCACCACCGGGATCATTGTGCAAAACTACCTCTCAGCCAAGTATAACATTGCCCTTACGGCCAACGATGTATATGATCAGGATGACAATGGTGATTTTGACTTTGAAGTTGCCGGTATTGGCCGTATAAACTCCTCAGATCTTCATTTAGATGCTAAGGGATCTGGCATAGTGCGGATCAATGACCCACAGGACCTGGACGATGAAGAATTTTTGATGTGGGGGCACGACAATGCAGCACTGGCTGCTACCAATACCGATGTACCCGCGGGTGTTTCCAGGAGGTTTGAGCGTGTCTGGAGGGTGAGTGAAGTCAATCGCTCTGCTGTGGCCGTGAATGTAGGCGGGGTGGATATCACCTTTGATCTTACAGGGTTGGGGACCGTAGTAGCCTCCGATTTGGTTCTGCTAATAGATGCAGATGGCACTTTTGCCACCGGTGCCACTCAGGTGACGGGAGCCATTGACGATGGTAGCAATACCTATCGTTTCAACAATGTGACTGGCCTTACAGACAATATGAGATTTACGCTTGGCTCAGCTGATATAGTCGCCACCCCTTTGCCGATCGAGTTGATAAGTTTCACGGCTGATATAACTCAAAACGGTCAGGTGAAACTACAGTGGGAAACGGCCTCTGAGCTGAACAACAACCACTTCACTCTTGAAAGAAGCTCAGACGGGAATACAGTGCAGGAAATCGCAACCCTACCTGGTGCGGGTAATAGCTTTGAACTGCTACGCTATGAGTACACTGATACACAACCGTTGTCAGGCAGGTCCTTCTACAGACTGAGACAAACGGATTTTAATGGTGAGTCTGATGTCTCTGAATTTGTTTCTATATATATCGAGCCACAAAAGGCTGACTATCAGTATAAAATATACCCCAATCCCGTCAGGGGAGGTAACTCCCTTTGGATAAGCTTTGATGCCTTGCAGGAGCAGCCGGTAATGATTGAAGTATTCGAAATGGGGGGTAGGTTAAGATATCGTGAGTCTCCGAAGGCTCTGAGAAAGGAGACTAGAGTAGAAGTACCTACTACCGCTTTGGGTGCCGGGCTTCATCTGCTCAGAGTGACGAGAGCTGATGGTAGCGTTAAGGTCTTTAAGCTCATCATTCAATAATCACTATCGGGAAGTCTCTCGTATCCATCTAAGAATTACAGAAACGGTACTGCATTCTAACAGATATCCGTCTTAAATTGGTAAGTACTACTTTACAGACCTGATATCGTTAAAAAATCACCCAATGAATTGCCCTCTTCAAGTCCGGAACCTGCTTCTAAAGTCTGCCTTATTTCTTATGCTTTCTATAGCCGTGCTATCTTGCACGGCACAGGAGTCCGATACCCGGTATCTCCACCAGGTATTTGATGATTTTAGCATGCAAACTGTTACCTACCTGAACAAGGGGGAAGAAAGGCTGCAAATGGATATCTATTCACCCAAAGGAGATACGGAAGGGAACAGGCCTGTAATTCTTTATGTACATGGCGGTGGTTTTTCCGGTGGTACCAGAGATGAGAAGCGTTACACTGATTTTTGTGAGACCATGGCTAAAAAAGGTTATGTGACCATTACCATGTCCTATACACTGCTGCGAAAAGGTAAATCATTTGGCTGTGACTTTTCTGCAGAAGGAAAGGTCAGTGTTTTTGATGGAACGGCTGCCGATGTGCAGGCAGCTACCAAATACCTCACGGAAAACGCAAGAAAGCTCAAAATCAACTCTGAAATGATCACACTGGCAGGGAGCAGTGCCGGGGCAGAAGCGGTGCTACATGCTGCTTATGTCAAGGACACAAAGGCCACCCTGGGAGAAAGCTTTAAATATGCCGGGGTAATCAGCATGGCCGGAGCTATGATTAACGATCAGTTGATAACAAATGACACAGCCATTCCGACCCAGCTTTTTCATGGTACCTGTGATGGCTTGGTGCCTTACGGTACAGCACCACACCACTATTGCGACTATGACACTCCGGGTTTTCTTACTCTATACGGGGGGAAGAGCATAGCCGATCGACTGGCAACAATAGGAGAGGGATATTATATGGTAACCGGCTGTAACGGAGGTCATGAATGGAACGACAGGCCTATGATCGTCTACTCCAACCTGATCACCGACTTTATGTATCATGATGTTCTGAAGCAGGAAACCCGACAGGTTCATATTATTAAGGCAGATGCTCCGGATAAGAGCTGTACTGATCGTGGGAATGAGCTGGCTTGTGGAGTGAGGTAGTTCTCAGATGTTACTTTTCGGCCCGGACAGCAGCATTATTGAGTCTGGAGCCACCAATGACAGATATTATTTTGTGATAGTGAAATTAGATACTACAATCAAATATAAATTTGAGTGATAAAATACTTATCATTCTGTAATGGTTAACAAATTAAACTATATACATAGCAATGGTGATTTAGATTGCCTCCAAAGCGTTGACTTTCCAGCTTTGTCAAAAACCAAGACCAGGAAGGAATTGATTAGGGTACTTGTCTCTGACTATGGTTGTAGTGAAGAATACTTGAGGACAGTTTTGGCCTGCTACCCAGCGGAACTCACACAACTAATGCATGGACTCGAGTTTGATATTCAGTCTTCTATGATGCATCGAGAGCAGTTTCGAAAATTTGGCTATCGAGGGTTCTCCTATAGTTTTGATCCTCAAATTCGATTACTATGGCCAAAGTTGAAACCTCATGTTAATCTGGCAATGGGGTTAATGACAAGGAACAACTTGTATTATCCGCCAAAAGTACGAAACATGCTAAAAAAGTATCACCCAAATCATCTGAGACAAAAAGGGGATCCTTCAATAGGGTTTGTTTTGGGGCAAATCACTCCCTTGGGTTGGTTTGTGCTCATAATTCAAAGTGATATCATGTTTAACAAATCCTCGGTTATCAGAGATCATTTTAGAGGTTGGAGGAAGCTACTCGTGACCAAGCTCATTGAACAGGCTCGGGGAAAGACTGAGAAAATTTTCTTATGCCCTGCCGAACATGTTATTGAAACCTGTAAAGTAAAATCGAAGCCTGAAAAATTACCTCAAAGTTGGATTTCGCTTTACGATAAGACGGCAGAAGAGTTTGGAATGAAAAGAGTTCTGGTGCCGGAAGGTGTCAATATTCAGTGTTTCGAAAGAGAAAAAGATATTCGTTCCAACGACTTTTATGCCCTGACAATTTAAAACCTATGCTATGAAACTAAACCTGAAAGAAATATTCTGCGAATTGCTCAGTGGTCTGGCTTTAATCTTACTGATCTTACCTCTACTTCATATTCTGGGTGCCGTAACCATTTTTCAGGTTAAGGAACTGGCATTGGAAAGCCTTGACGGAACACTTTTAATAACTCTGACACTCATTTGTTCCTTTGTTCTAGGTATTATTATGGATAGCATAGGCCTCGCTTTGGGCAGTTTGTTTATAGATAAAGTAATATGTTCGGATGAACCGGAATCATTTGATTACCGTAGGTACTGGAAGACAGTTACTACTGAGTTATCGGCTTACAGAGAAGAGCAATGGGCATACTATAGTTGTTATCGAAACATGTCGATTGTTCTTATACCCCTCGTCTTTTTTTGGAGTATTGTTATTTATGAACAAGGCAATTATCTTTTAATAGTAGTGCTTATTGTAGTTGGCGTTTTGACGGAACTGGCCTTGATCAAATCAATGAAGATACTTCTGGAATTAGTCTATAAACTCACCAAATATGATCTCTCAGATTCACCTCCAGACCAGAGTTCTTCCCAGAATCCAGATGACAAGACTACTCCGCCCTCAAACTCTTTACCGGATTCCTGAGTGCCGCCCTCATGGTTTGAAAGCTCACTGTCAGTAGTGCGATAAGTAGTGCCGAAGCCCCTGTTAGGGCAAAGATCCACCAGGCGAGAGGAACGCTGTATGCGAAGCCCTGCAGCCAATTGTTCATCAGGTACCAGGCAATAGGTGCAGCAATGATGAATGAAACCAAAACCAGCTGAACAAACTCTTTCGAAAACATGGTAACAATGCTGTTGACAGAAGCACCCAGTACCTTACGAATTCCGATTTCCCTGGTACGTTGCTCAGCAGAAAACATAGCAAGCCCCAGCAATCCCAGACAGGAGATGAGAATGGCCAAAACCGCAAAGACATTGGACAGCTTGCTGATAATAGCCTCGCTCTCATACATTTTGGCATATTCCAGGTCGAGAAATTGATAAGCCAGGGGGTAGTTGGGGTTTACCTCGGCATTGGCGAGCTCCAGACTCTTTAGCGCTTCTTGGGTTTGACCGGGGGGCGTTTTTACCATGATGATACCAAAATTGAGATTCTCTTTTACGTCCACGATCAGGGGTTTGATTTTCTCATGAAGGGATGAAATATGGTAGTCTTTGAGAATACCTATGATGTGCCCTTGCTTGCGCCAGGCCGAAATACGTTTGCCCAATGGGTTTTCCATACCCATCTGCGTCAGGGCGGTTTCATTTACCATAAAGGCTGATGTATCGGTGGCAAAATCTTTCGAAAAGCTGCGACCTTCCACCACTTCCAGTCCCATCATATCCACAAAATCAAAACCCACCGAAGTAGGCTTAAAGCTCACAGCCTGGCCCTCTTGCTGCCCTTCCCAGGTAAAAGGTGAAGACATTTCAAAGCCCATGTTATGAGGCGCCTCGCTACTACGGTCTACCATGGAGATGCCTGGAAGCGTAAGCAGGCGCTCTTTCAAGACAGCATATTTGCGGTTCAGGTCACCCTCGATGCGCAGGTATATGATGTTTTCCTTGTCATAACCCAGGTGCTTGTTCTGGACAAAGTCCGTTTGACGTGATACCACCAGCGTGCCAATAAGCAAGAGTATGGACAAACTGAACTGAAATACTGCCAGCCCTTTCCTAAACCAAAGCGCTGATTTGCTGAAACGGGTAAGCCCCTTTAGCACCCGTACCGGCCGCAGCGAGGAAAGAAAAAGCGCTGGGTAGCTTCCGGACGCCAGTCCTGCGGCTACGGTTAACCCGATTAAGAAAAGCCAATAATTACTTTTTTCCAGGGGCAATGCCATTTGCTTGCCGGAAAAGTCATTGAAAAAGGGCAGGAGCAGACTTACCAACACAAGCGCGCAGATCAAAGCTATAAAAGAGAGTAAGAGAGACTCACCCAGAAACTGGCCGATCAGGTAGCCTCGGCTGGACCCAATTACCTTTCTTACCCCCACTTCCCTGGCTCTTTTGAGAGACTTGGCGGTAGCCAGGTTCATAAAATTGACACAGGCGATGATCAAGATGAAAATGGCCACACCACTAAAGATATTTACATACTCCTTGCGGCCTTCCGCAGGCGCTCCATTCACAAAGTTTGAACTGAGATAACGATCACCGAAGGGCTGAATTCCAAGGTCTACCTGATAGTTTTCAGGATAGTCGGAGCGCTGATTCTGAAAATCCCTGAGCTTTTCGGCAAAGGCCGCTGGGTCAGTATTTTCTTTAAGTTGTATATAGGTCGGGAATTTATTATCAGACCTTAGTATCTCACCTTTCACAGTATTTTTCCAACTGATCAGGTAATCAAACTGCAGCGAGCTTTGCTGGTCGGTATCTTTGAATACTGCTCTGACTACGAAGTCACGGAAGTTTTCGTAACGTAGCACCTTACCCAGGGCCTCTTCAGGGCTGTCAAAGAACATGCGGGCCATCTTCTCAGATATCGCTACCGTATTAATTTCATCCAGGGCAGAGGCTGCCTTACCTGCAACCAGCTCATAGGAAAACATCTTGAAAAAGTCCTCACCTGCTGTGCTTCCCTTTATTTTGTGCTTGATATCTCCGTATTGAAAGGTACAGGGGTAGCCCCATGGCAGGTCGTAGGAGGTGGCATAGTTGGTGGCATAAAGCACCTCAGGAAAATTGACTTTCAGCTCATCGGCCAGTACGGGCTCATCCTGACCGTTTCTGTTGCCATACCAGTTGGGAATATCATATCCCCCAAATACGTTACCATTGCTCTCAGTGGTATGGTAGAGCGTATAGAGGCGCTCGTTGTTCTTGTGAAAATTGTCAACCACCTTTTCATCTGCTACCCACAGAAAGATCAGCAGAAAGCAGGTCATACCAAGGGCAAGACCCAGCACATTGATGATTGAAAAAGCCTTGTTTCTAACGGTGTTTCTAAAGGCGGTAAGAAAATAATGTCGGACCATGGTGATAGGATGTGGTGTTGTGTTTTGAGTTGTTTTTTTGAAAAAGGACGGTCGCATATAGGCAAGTGCTTCACGCCAGTACCTTCGTTTGGCTTTACTTTCGCCAAGCCTGGCTATACTAAGCTGATAGCGCTCGTACAGGTCGCCCAGAATTTCTTCCTGCAAGTGAGAAGCGCAAAAACGGCTAATAAGACGATCTACCCATTGAGGTGGAGTATAGGAGGGACGTTGGTCTACAGGCCTCATCTTAGCTAATATTGATTTGTGGCATGCCTTGTGGCGTCACACGACTCCAGAGGTTATCGCGTACAGCTTTTACCTCATGTAAAATCTTGCTGCCAGCTACTGTTACAGTAAAGAGCCTTTTGCGCCTGCCACCACGAGCCGCAGTAGCTTCGCCCATTTCGGAGGTTAGAAAACCTTTCTTTTCCAGTCGTTGCAGAGCAGAATGCACAGCCCCGGTGGTTACGGTTTTTCCTGTTTGCTGCTCCAACTCTTCTGCGATCATTACGCTATAGGCTGCCGGATTCAGTACCGCCACGGTCAGGAGCACTATCTCCTCAAATTCTCCTAAATCACTTCTTCTCATAGTTTTCTTATTCCTCCTATTTCACCTTCATTCATGGTAGGCGAGATATTACGCCTATAGCCTTGTTTAGCAGCCGAGCTACATACGGGTTGATTTATCCACGATAGTCCTGGAGAAGGTTGATTTATCCATCAAAGCTATAGCGTAGATGTATTACTTCTATTTCGGTATAACAAATAAGAGGCCAAGAGTGAAAATTGTATTATAAAGGCATTAGGGGACGTTTTGCTCTCCGGGAGGGAAAGGAGTTCGTGCGGAATCGTACAGAATTCTATCCGGTTTTGGTACAGTCAGGACTCGAATTGTTGATCGTTCCGATATTCGCATGCTGTTCTGGAACACAGATTTATGCAATCGGTCAATAGGTTAAATCATTCTTTCCTATCTTTTGGCAAACAACCGCTTCCTATGAATTCCACAATCCGCATAGTATGTACTATACTACTATTATCTCTCTTTACTTTTAACGCTGAAGCCCAGAGAAAAAAGAAGAAGAAAAGCAAAAACCCTGAAAAGCAGGAATGGCTGAAACCAGCCGATTACGCCTCTCTGAACTATCGCTATATAGGCCCTGATGGCAATAGGGTAATTGCGGTAACCGGAGAGCCGGGCAATCCAATGGTGGTTTATGCGGGAGCAGCCTCAGGAGGTATTTTTAAATCAAAAGACGGAGGAGTAAGCTGGAATCCTGTTTTTGACGGTCAGGACGTATCCTCTATTGGTGCGCTGGCCATAGCACCCTCAGATCACAATATTGTATGGGCAGGTACAGGCGAGACTTTTATCAGAAGCAATATCTCCATTGGCAAGGGTATTTATAAATCTACCGATGCAGGCGAAACCTGGCAGTCGATGGGGCTTGAGAATACCGGCAGGATCGGGCGTATTGTTATCGATCCCAGAGATGCCAATGTGGTTTATGCAGCGGCACTTGGCCATAGCTATGGTCCACAGCAGGAGCGGGGAGTCTATAAAAGCACCGATGGTGGAGAAACCTGGTCACAAGTACTTTTTGTGGATGAAAACACCGGAGCCTCTGACATCGCCCTGGATATAAATAACCCTGACATTCTAATAGCCGGTATGTGGCAGCTGGAAATCAGCACCTGGCTTAGAAATTCTGGCGGCCCCGGTAGTGGCTTGTATATCTCCAAAGATGCTGGTGAAAGCTGGGATAAGCTGGCAGGCAGAGGCCTGCCCAAAATGCCCTGGGGTAAAATAGCGGTAGGCATTGCCCCGAGTAACTCTGAAAGAATTTATGCGCTGATAGAAACGGCCCAGTACGATTTTGATGGTGTGCTTTTCAGATCTGATAACGGAGGCAGTAACTGGCAACTGGTCAGCCATGATCAGGAGTATACCCAGCGACCTCACTATTACTCAAGGCTCACCATATCACCACAGGACGATGAAGAGGTATACTTTATGGCCCATGGAGTCTGGAAAACCACCGATGCCGGTGCCGGAGCTTCACGCTTGCCGGGAGTGGGTGGTGACGACCATGATATGTGGATAGACCCGGAAAACCCCGACCGCCTGATTGTGGGGAACGATGGAGGTATTGCCATTTCTCTCAACCGCGGGCAAACCTGGCTGAGACCACAACTGCCCACCGGACAGATGTACCATGTAGCCGTAGACAATCAGATTCCCTATAATGTATATGGGAACCGTCAGGATGGACCTTCTACCATGGGGCCAAGTAACAGCCGCATGGGTGGTGGTATCAATATCGGTTTGTGGCATCCCGTGGGTGGAGGAGAAAGTGGTTTTACCTATCCTGATCCGGTTGATCCGAATATCATCTGGTCGGCTAGTTATGACGCCAGCCTTACCCGATATAACCGTGCAACGGGGCATTCCAGAGAGGTGAGAGTCTGGCCGGATGAGCCCATGGGCTGGGGACCGGCCTCGCTTAAATACCGTTTCAACTGGACCTTCCCGATTCATATTTCTCCGCACGATCATAACAAGGTCTATGTAGGCAGTCAGTTTGTGCATGTGACTACTAATGGTGGACAAAGCTGGAATGAGATCAGCCCCGACCTTACTACTAATGATAAGTCTAAGCAGGTAACCTCAGGTGGCCTGACCATTGATAATATCGGTGTTGAGTTTGGGAGCACGCTCTTTGCTATAGCTGAATCGCCCCTGGAAGAAGGAGTCATCTGGACAGGTAGCAACGATGGCCTGGTATATGTATCCAGGGACGGGGGCGACTCATGGACCAATGTGACTGCGAATATTCCCGACCTTCCTGTATGGGGCACTATCAGTAATATTGAGCCCTCACAATTCAAAGGAGGCAAGGCCTATATCTCGGTTGATTTTCATCAAATGAACAATCGTGATCCATTTGCCTATAAAACAGAAGATTATGGTCAAAGCTGGGAGCTTATCACCAACGGCATTCCCAAAAGTCAGCTCAGCTATATACATGTGATCAGGGAAGACCCGACCCGTGAAGGGTTACTTTACCTGGGGACTGAAAATGCTGTGTATTTCAGCTATGACGATGGCAATAACTGGATGACCTTACAGAACAACCTGCCGCATGCTCCGGTACACTGGCTTACCGTTCAAAAGGACTTCAAAGACCTGGTGATCGCCACCTATGGTCGTGGTTTCTGGATCATGGACGATATCTCTGCCTTGCAGCAGATGAATGAGAAGGGGGCAAAAAGTAGTTTTCATTTATTCGAACAGAGAGATGCCTGGCGTTTTCAGAACATTAGCGGCCCGGGCCGTGGAAAGGGAACGGCTGCAGATGGCAGAAACCCTCGCTATGGTGCTTCTATCAATTATTGGGTAGGAGAGCTGCCTGAAGATGCCAAAGTGAATATCGAAATCGTCAATGGTGCCGGAGAGGTAGTAAGAGAGCTGAAGGGCTCAACCAGGGCGGGGCTCAACCGGACCCAATGGGACCTGAGACATGAAAGGGCTACCGAGCCTAAGTTGAGAACATTGCCCTTGGGTATGCCAAATGACAAGGCGCTTCCTGAAAGACTCAGACCGGATGAAAAAGGCTGGAGACCTCTGATTACCTGGGGCTATGGAGGTTTTGTTGGTCCCCTGGTAAACCCCGGTACTTATACGGTAAGAGTGACAGTAGGTGAGCAAACCTATGAACAAGCTCTCTCGGTAAAGAAAGACCCCAATACAGAAGGAACAGCAGCTGAGATCGCTCTGCAGAATACTCGAGCTTTGGGTATCAGAGATGATATTTCGACAGTGGCTGAAATGGTAAATAAGTCTGAGTGGATGAGAAAGCAAATTGACGACTTGCAGGAATTGTTGAAAGAGCAGGAAAACGAAGCAGTAGAAGAGGCTCTGAAAAATCTCGATGAGAGCATTATTGAAGTAGAAGCCAAACTCTTCCAGCTAACCCTGACAGGTACTTTTGCCGATGATTTGCGGGGACCGACCATGCTCTATTCTAAGCTGATGAACCTGGCCGGTCAGGTACAGCAAGGTGATTTTAAACCCACTGATCAGCAAATAGCCGTTCATGAGATGCATCGCGAAAGCCTTAGCGAATATCAACAAATGCTGGATAAGGTATTGGCTGAATTGTTGCCCGCCAGTAATGAAATACTCAGAACTAATAATTTTCCTGAGGTGGTTGTTCTGAAGGAAAAAGAGGATGGAGCTATGTGATGTAGACTAAGGGATACCTTTTCTTGCTCTATTTTCTTTTATCACTGAATGAGATGGTATTGGCAATTAATTAGACTTTGCCCATAAAAAAGCCGATTGAAAACCGGCTTTTTGCTTCTAAGCGTTTCTTAAAATAGTTTTTCAGGAGGAGGGGCTATACCCAGCATTCTCAGGTAAATAGTGGTTTGTCCTCTGTGATGTGTCTGATGCTCAAAGGCTTTCTTGATCCACTCAATTCTCGGTAGGCTTTGGTCGAAAGCTTCCGTAAGCTCAGTGCTTTTAGACACATCCATGCCCTTGACCGCATCAATCGCGAAGTCATAAGCCTTAATCACGGTCTCACGCACTTTGGCCTTGGTATTCAGACTGGCGTCCGCTTCTACGCGTCCGGCAAAGGGCCCCGCATTTCCTGTAGCAATACCAATAATTCCGGCATTGGCATCAGCAATGTGCAGCATTTGCCCGGCAAAGGTTCGGATGCCTTTTGTCGGAGATTTGAAAAAGCCTTCTTCAGACATGGCATCGATATATTCCAGGGTGTAGGCTTTGGCACGTTCCCAGTCAGCAATCATAGCCTCTTTTTCTTCATCGGGAGTAGTACCGGCAACTGCCTGCGCCATAAGTACAAAGGCCATCATTGCGGTGAACAGAATCTTGTTTATAGTCTTCATAGTTTTCATGGTTTGTATAAAAAAATCTAAATATGTGTACGCTTGTGCAAGTGCAAAGGGTATACAATGAATTGTTAAAAATGTGAATGAACTGTTAAGAAAGACTATTTCCATTCACATCCTTCATTGTCAGCCAGATCAATCTTAAAGATTTTCGTGCAAGCCTGGCGTTTGCCTTTAAAACATCAGAATTTAATTATGAAGAAAATCACAATTATTGCATCGCTGTGTCTGCTGGCTACGGCTTTGCAAGGCCAATCTTTGAAAACCGACCGGCTGCTATATTCCTGGAAGAACATGAAGAATATGGTAGTGAACAGTGCAAAGGCAATGCCCGAGGAGCACTACAGCTATGTTCCGGTAGAAGGGGTGAGGGGCTATGCCGATCAGGTAAAACATATCACTACCTCCAACCGATACTTTATCACCATGGTTTCAGGTGGTAACCCTGCTGATATTGGAGCTGACAACCAAAAGACACAAGGCCTGCAGAGCAAGGCTGAGATTATTGCTGATCTGGAGCAGTCCTTTGACTACGTCATCTCGAAGATTCCTGAGATTCAGGGTTATGACAATGAGTTTGATCTGTTCGGGCAAAAAGTTACACGCACAGAGGGGCTTATGCTGATGGAGCATCACCTGCACAGAGAGCAGGGCAAAATCATCTTTTTAATGAGAATGAAGGGAGTAGCTCCGGCAAAATCTACCAGCTGGCTGCTATAGGCCATTAAATGAGGAAGGATGGTTTTTCCTTTTCATGTGTTGGGCTGCCGTGGTGAGTCGCGGCAGCTGTTTTTTGCTCCATCCGTATTGGCACTTTTCGGCCCATTCCACCAGTTTCCCCAATCACTCCTTCCACAGAATTCCCAATCTGACATGCCGTCCCGATCTTAACCCTGATTAAAGTTTCTCGTCTTCCCAATAACCAATAACCAATAACTCAAACCCGGTAAGCTCCACCGTCTGATCTGCGATGCTGACGGAACACCCGTACCAATCAACTGAAATCTAATTATTCCCCCAACCGGTGCATAATTTCTGCTTTGTACGAGCGACTGGAAAGCAGGGCTTTGCCATTATTCATCATAAACTTATAGGTGTTGTTATTCTGGTAGCTGGTTTTAGAAATATGTCTGGTATTGAGGATGAGCGAGCGGTGGATTCTCAGGAATTCAGAAGAAAGCTGCTTATCGAGTAAATTGAGTGCTACTCTGTACAGATGTCGTTCGTTTTGTGTGTGTAACTCGGCATATACGGAGTTTGCTTCAATCCAAATGATATCGGTTGCCTTGATCACTTTTTCAAAACCCCTTTCCTTAATCACGAACTCGGTAAGCTGGGGCGACCGGGCATCCTGAAAGTCACGATAGAGCCCAATCATTTTCTGGTGAAAGTCTGCTTCCTTTCTCAATTCAATCTGCTCCTTCACTCTGTCCAGAGATTTAGTCAGCCGCTGGTTATCAAAAGGTTTAAGTAAATAGTCCATGGCAGAGGCCTCAAAGGCAGTAATCGCATACTGGTCATAGGCCGTAGTGAATACGATAAACCGAGAGCTGCCCTCAGGCATTTGCTGCATTACCTCAAGCCCATTGATACCGGGCATATGGATGTCAAGAAAAATCAGATCGACCTCATGAGCTTCCAGGTAGGCCAGGGCCTCTCTGCCATTTTTGAGTTCTTCCAGCAGCTCAATCTCCTCATCTTTGCGAAGCAGGTCACCTAAGTATCTGCGTGCATGGGGTTCGTCATCTACTATAATCGTTTTAATGTTCATAACTCAGAGGAATGATAATTTTTACACTGAATTGAGCGGTCAGCTCCTTTGTTTCGAGACTGAAACTTTGTTGGTAGAGCTGTTCCAGCCTTTTTTCCAGATTGGCAAGACCTATCCCAGTTCCATGAGTGGGAGAGGCTTGCTTTTCGTTCATAGAGTTGGTCATGACTAATTCCAGCCTATTAGAATCAAGTTGTCGGATATGCAGGTTGATTTCACCAGGTTCTTCCATGGGAGAGATGCCATGCTTTAGGGCATTCTCTGCCAGGGGTTGCAGCAGCAGGCTCGGCACAAGAGTGGTCAGCATCAGCTCTTCCACATGATAGTGTACCTGTAATCTGTCATGAAAACGTTCCTGTTCTATATCCAGATAGTCCTTCAGGTAATTAAGCTCATCATTCAGGCTGATCAGTTGCTTTTCTCCCAGTTCCAGAATTTTTCTAAGCAGGTTACTGATTTTCAGAAGCATCGAGCGCGCCTTATCATTATCGTAGCCAATCATGGAGTGGATGGCATGCAGGGAATTGAAAAGAAAATGTGGATTGAGCTGCATCTTAAGAGCTTCCAGCCTTGTATGGGTGAGCACAGATTCCAACTCAGCGACTGCCAGCTTTTGCTCATTAAGCTTTCTGTAATTGCTCAAAGCCCTGAGTATCCCCACGATTACAATAAAGTCTATCAAACGGCTGGCCCATGCTTTGATAAATACCTGGGTGAAACTCCTGACCATACTGTCAAACGGGAAACCGTCTAATGCAGCCAGTACCGCATAATAAATAATGTTCGAGAGCACGAGCTGAATTGCGGATATTGCCAGGGCTATGAATACCAATCGGATGGCTTCTTTTCGCCAATTATTTCCACCAAAGTTGAGATTTGAAGTATACTGATGAACCCAGCTCAAACCGATGGCCCAGGTGAGGTAGTTGGCGGCAAATAGGATGATACGGTTAAGGTTGATCGTAAGCCCGTCACCTCCCGGGTCACTTGTTTGTATCACCATCAGCAAGGTGAGTATCAGGGCCGCCAGGTAGGCATACTTAGGATGTATCGGAAGCTTACTTTTCAAATCGGTTTGTGTAGAAATACAAATTAACGATTCTAGCGGATTGAAGGTGGTAAAAGAGGGGGCTTAAGTTTTGCGGTTTGGATCATATATTGTCAGCTGTAACAGCTGACTGCCTGAAAGGAACGACTGAAGGGTATTCCTGATCAAATAATGTTTTAATGAAAGAGGTAAACCCTAATAAACTCGGAATAGTCTACTCACTTGTAGTGCTCGGCTTTCTGCCCATGAGCCTTACAGCACAGGTCAGTTATACAGATGTTACTGATACTCATCTAAAAGGTGGACCGGTGGGAAACACCATGGATGGCCACAGCATAGATATAGATAAAGATGGTGATCTGGATTTGATCCTGGCTATGGAGTTTGGTCCGAATAAGCTGCTGATTAATGATGGAAAGGGAGTATTGACTGATGAAAGTGATCAACGATTCCCTCGGCAGAATCATGATTCGGAAGATATCGCCATAGCAGATTTTGACGGAGATGGAGATGCCGATATCGTCTTTGTAAGCGAAGATGACCGGGTCAACGAATTCTATCTGAATGATGGGAAAGGCTTCTTTACGGCCATTGAGGGTAATATTCCTGTAACCGGTACATCCAATGCCGTTGAAGCCGCTGACCTGGACAATGATGGTGACTGGGACCTTGTGATTGGTAATGCGGGTCAGAATTTTGTACTAATCAACAACGGCCAGGGAGTCTTTACGGATGAAAGCCAAAGCCGCTATGACCAGAATAACTTTACCACCCAGGATATTGAACTGGCAGATGTAGACCTGGATGGTGACCTGGATATACTGGAAGCCAATGAAGCGGCAAACCGACTAATGATTAACAATGGTATGGGCTACTTCACAGATGCATCTGCTAAACGCCTGCCGGTAGTAAATGATCAAACACGTGAAGCAGACTTTGGAGACATAGATGGAGATGGTGATCCCGATATTTTCTTTGCCAATGTAGACTTTGGGGGTTTCGGAGACCCTCAGAATCGACTGTTATTGAACGATGGTAAGGGATATTTTAAGGAGGCTACTGACTTACTTCCCAAAAGTGCGTTCAGAACGGTAGATGCCGACTTTACAGACCTCAATCGGGATGGTCACCTGGACCTGCTTGTGGGCAACCGGTTTAACGGCATGGAAATGATAGCACTGATCAATGATGGAAAGCTGAACTTCTCGGACCGCACGCGGCAGATATTTCCCGAAATGAACATGTACCCCTTTGATTTCCAGGTAGCAGACTTTAACGGGGATGGCATTCCTGATATATTCGTCTGTGGCTTTCGCGGTCCTGATAAGCTTCTTTTTGGTAAGAAATAAAGCCGATGAAGAAATAATTTCTGCTTCTCGGTTCCTTCTGTTGGTTGCACCAACCCTTCCTAATTGCGACTCTTAGTCCACTTTTTGAGTTTCTACGGCTATTCCTGACAAGCTTACACCCCTTGTTACAACTTGTGACATTCCTTTACCCACCCATGACAAACCTGTTTGAAACCTGCCGTTAATTTGAATAACAATCGCTGGTAAGGTCATCAGCGAGGACTTATGAAGAACAAAAACTCAAACACAACAACAATGAAAACTCAAATCACAAAAATCATCGCAGCGGTTTTATTATTGACTGCAGGTACTGCATTGAATGCTAACAATGAAAATGCAGGAAGAAGCATTAAGGTTTCTACAGAAAATCAAAAAGCAGTTGTCTTACAGCTTGATAATCTGGCTGCTGGAACGGAGATTTCTCTTAAAAACGAGGAAGGTTTCATTCTCTTTCAGGACGAGGTAAACGAGGCGGAATACGCTAAGGTATTCAACCTGAAATCACTGGAGAAAGGGGAGGTTTATCTTGAAATTGAAAGTGATGAACAGTTGGAGATCTTGCCTATTAAAATCACGGATACGGCAGCATATCTGAAGAAATCGTCAGAGATTATTATCGAAAAGGCGATTGTAAAAGTACAGGGGGATATGGCCAAGGTATTTTTCGGACATAATGAAGGAAGCACCAAAGTAACCTTGTTCGATTCTACTAATGATGTGGTTTACCGACACAATGCTGAGAACGGAGGCGTTAAAACCTATGATCTTTCAAAACTGGCAGTCGGTACTTACAATTTCCAGTTCAAATCAGGTGGTAAAACATTTTACCACAGTGTTACCATCAAATAAAGCAACAAGCAAAATATTGAATACGGGCGTCTCAGGACGCCCTTTTCATTTATTGTTGTATGAGTAAGCCGGGCGAAAGCCCGGCTTTTTTTGTTATCCGTAGCGTGCTACCTTGGCGCGCTTCTCCGAACCGTGCCTTATTCGTCCCTTAATTTGATGGCTCCAGCCATACTTTTCTCAAAGCAAGCTGAGCATCGGTGGCCTCAGGATCAAAAGAAATATTAAAAGGTGCGGGCACTTCAATCTGCTTGTTTTCAGCGCTTAGCTCTATTTCTCTTTTCGCGCCGTCAACTTCTCTCAATACTACATAGGTGAAGTTTTCCAGATTGGGTAGGTTTTGCATCTGCTCACCGATAAACCCCTGAATAGCACTAAGGTCCGGGATTTCCTTTCCATTCATTTTATAGAGGATGTCACCATTTTGCAGGCCCAGAGCTTTTCCCATCTCATCCAGAGACTGAGCATTGGCAATGGCCAGCATTTGCTTGCCTTCGTGCTGCGCAATGGTAATGTTGGTCTGGCCAATACCCAACGAGTAGGTTTTGATCATACCAGATTCCTCGAAATTCACACCAACTTCTTTAAAGAGTTCAGCATAGGGCAGGGGCTCATTACCGGCCACGTGCTTCGCGAAAAACTTACCAATTTCAGGATAGGTCATTTCTGTGATCACACCAAAGAGCTCATCATCCTGAAAAGCCGCATTCTTACCAAAACGCTCAGATAGCTGAGCCATCAGGTTCTGTGTACCATAAGCTCCATCAGAAAGCTTGCGAAGCTTGATGTCAAGGGCCATACCGATCAAAGCACCTTTTTGATAAACATTGCCATATTGCCCGGCATGCTCGTCCAGCGTACCCTTACTCATTACTGTAAAGGGCAGTGTATCATTATACTGATTGGCCTGCAGGATTTTTCCTCGCAGTACATTCAGGTATTGGTCCGGAGTAATCAAGCCATGCTTTACCTGCACATTGCCGGCAAAGTATTCGGTCATGCCTTCATACATCCAAAGGTGCTGCGACATTTTCGGTTCGTTAAAATCGAAGTTGTCAATCTCTTCTGAGTGCACATTAAGTGGCGTAACAATGTGGAAGAATTCGTGAGCTGCAAAGTTCCGAAGCTGCTGATTCATTTGAGCAATAGGGGCCTCAGGCATATAGTAGAGCGAGCTGTAAGAGTGCTCCAGGGCGCCATATGAGGTCACAGGCTTATCAGTGAAGTAGAAGATAAAGGCGTATTTATCTACGGGCAATTTACCACCCAGGTATTTAAACTGCGCTTCCAATACCTCTTTCATGGTACCGGCAATTTCTTTGGCAGTTACTACATTATTAGGCGAGTAGCTGGCCACCAGCACATCCGTATTACCCACTCTTACAATGGCTGTATCTGCCTTGCTGTACATCAGAGGGGCATCAACCAATTTATCATAATCTCCAGCCGAGAAGCGATCCACAGCACTGTTATCTGCAGATGGTTTGGTAGCCTCCAGAGAGATTTTACCGGAGAGCATCCCTCCCTCAGAAAGGGGCTGCATCCCAGTGGCACCATAAAAACCCTTTGGACGAACAAAGTTCAGCTCAAACTCTTTCTTCTTCATTCCTTCGAAGTAGCCAAAGAAGCCACTGGTGTTGATTACAAAGTTTTTGCCCTCCTCAATATTGGTCCCGGCTGGCTGGAAAATATTAGGGCCATCTTTTTCAGTATCGAAGGTGTCTTCAACCCAATAGCCGATTTTTGCCAATTTTTTGGCATTCTTGATCTTCCAGGAGTTGTCATCCAGGCGTTCAATTTCCATCTCGCGACCCTTTTTATCATAGGCCTTCAGGTCAGATACCATGCGTCCATAATCTGCAATAGCATAGGTGCCCGGAACAATCTTGGGAAGGTAAAAGACAATTTCCTTCTTCCTGATTTTTGGTGGATCAAGCTCAACATACACTTTGTCCTCAGAGACATTAGTAATATCTACCGTGTATTTATATGGATCTGTTGCCAGCAACATCGTAGAGATGATCATGCCTGACAATACCAATTTGATTTTATTCATATCATTCTTGTAGTTTAGATTCCTAACGAAGACTCAGTCTAAAGACTCAATCCCGTCAAGCTATGTTGCAGTTTTTGTGCCACAAAGATGGGACTATTTCAGTTTTCATCCTCTATAGACTGTCGAATCCATAAGTGAGTTTTGCGAAATATTTGTTCTGTCAACGATATTGTGGACTTGAAAACAAAAAAATGAGGTGGCATCAAGTCTCTGTTGACCCTTGATACCACCTCTATGGCAATTTATTTTAAGCTACCATCGAATCAGGAACCCCAAAGTCCCATTTTGGGCATAACTGTAGCTTTGTCCTTCGATCCCTTTTTCTTCTTGGTTTTGTCTTCACAAGGATCATCGGGCATAGGTGCAAGTCCAAAGTGTTCCAACACCAGATTGGTGGAGCGTAAAGAACCGTTCACCCAGCCCTGCATATCTGAGATAGCCTCATTACAGAAATGGATATTTTCCAGGGGGTGAGACATATAAGCTCTTACCTTCCTGTCGTCTACATTGAGTTGCCATTGATGATAGGCATACTCAAAATCATTTTCACCATTCCAGAGGCGATAGCTGGTCAGCATTGGTTCAGGCACCCAGTTGGTTCCGAACAGGGCCTGAAGCTGCTTCTTGGCCTCGTCTACCACAGCCCTGGAAGCAGGGTAGAGGGTTTGAGGCTTTTTACTGTTCTGTACTTCCTGCAATTCTGAGGTGAACTTAGGGCCTATATTCTGAAGGCCTTTCCAGAAGTTGGTGTTGTTGAAGTCGCAATAGATGGTCAGCGCTGCGGCTGCATCCCGAATGGCAGGCGTACTTTTAGCCGCTTTTAATAGCTCTGGCGGTGGCTCTGTTCCTTCCGGTAGGGAGTAAAACGGATATACCGCATTGACAGGCAGGTTAGTGAAATTAGGACCAAACTGTACCGGAGGTCTCCCGGTTTGTCCGTTCTCCCACCAGGGTTTGTCAAAATAGAGATTGATCTTCATGAGCTTCATACCCATGGCCATATTTATGTTCTCCCAGAGTTTACGGGATCCGGCTTGTCTGTTAAGGGCAGGAGAGGAGGCGAAAAGGTTCTGCATTCCCTTGGTCGCTGCCGCAACTACCAGCTTTTCGGCATTGAGCATTTTAGGCCGTCCTCCGGGAATAAAATGCTGTGAATCCAGCTCGTCCGGGGCCTTGGTCATGTTCAGGGTAAAGCGACCGTTCCTGTTCTTTAAAATGCTGTCTACATTGGTACTCAGGAAGATATGCACATTGTCTTTATACTTGGTTGTCAGTTCTTTGGCAATGGCCCTTGGTAGTGTGCTGAAGCCAAATTTGAAGGTGAAATAGTGTGGGTCAGCGGGGAAGTCTGCTAAAATCTGGAAGGCATCTCCGGCATTGGCCAATGACTTGAAAGGCCCGGCAAATCCAATGGTTTCGGAGAGCATTTGAATACATTCCTCCGAATAATTCATGTCTCTCAATAATCCCCATAGCTGCCATTCATTCAAGGCCTTGCCCTTCCAGGTGAACTTGTTTCGGAACTTTGTCCAGAATTTGGGCTGACGCGGCTTATAGCTTGCGCCATTGGCAAAAAGCACATTTTTATAAGCATTGGTTACCAGGGCGGTAGGGCTCAGACCCTGCTCTTCGGGTTTCAGGTCATAGAGCTCGCTCCAGATCATATTGCCGGTAGCATTGGCTTCCTGCACGGTGAAATTATGTCCTCTGACAAGAAACCTGTTGGTATCATTGGCACTGCCCATGGGAAAGGGCACAATCTCATCGCAAAGCTTCAGGGCTTTGTTGAGGTTCATCAGCTCCATCATGCCATAATCAAAGCGCATACCACCCTCTTCTTCTCTAACGTATTGGTCGTTGGCCACCTTTATGATATCGGTATCGAGTCGACCACCAATGCGATTGAGGCGCTCGACAATGGCAATTTTACGTTTGGGGTTATCTCTTATTAATCTCCAGGCACAATACAGGCCTGAGATACCGGCCCCGACAACGGCAATATCGTATTGGCTTCGGGATCTGTAGTTTTTGAATTCAAGAAAACTCATAATGTCTGTTTAAATCTGAAAATGAAATAAGGCAAATCGGATAAAAAATGTGAATTAATATAGTGAAAAATTACGAACTGACGCTGTGATTTATCAGATCGTGTTAGGTATACAATGGCATTTAAAGACAAGTGGTTTTCTTAAACCAGAATAAGAACCTCAAAAGTAAAAGTATGAAGGGATACTTAGAATTTCAGCTCAAAGCTGGTGCCTTCCCCTATGTTGGAATGTACGGTAATATTGCCCCGATGCAAGCGCATGATCTGCCGGGACAGAGAAAGGCCGATTCCGGAACCGCTCTCTTTGGTAGTGTAAAAGGGCACAAAGATGTTTTCGAGAATCTCTTCTGAAATACCCGGACCATTGTCACGAATTTGCAAAGTAACGCCTTCGCTGCCCTTAGCTGCGGTAATGCGAATCAGGCCATTGGTTTGATCTTCAAGAGCTTCCATGGCGTTTTTTACCAGATTGATCAGAATCTGATCTATCAAATCCGGGTCAGCCTGTATCTCTAGTTTTTCAGGGCTGAAAAGATGCATGCGGATATTACGATGTTCCAGATCAGGCTTGAATAGGTTTTGCACCCGCTCAATCATTTTACCTACGTCTACGGTTTGAAATTCAGGCTGTGGCAGCTTGGTAAGCTGGTCATAAGTGGTTACAAAGCTTGCCAGTCCTTTGCTACGGGTCTCAATGGTTTCAAGGCCTCCGATCAGGTCCTCTACGGATTCTTCATCGAGTTTGCTCAGGTCGGGTGTTTCATCACCGTCTTTTATCATTTGCAGAATAACATCCGAGAGGGTAGAGATGGGGATTACCGAGTTTTTAATCTCATGGGTCAAAACGCGGATCAGCTTTTGCCAGGAGTCCAGTTCTTTTTCTTCCAGCTCACTTTTGATGTCCTGAAAGGAGACCAGCTTGAAAGTCTCGCCTTTGAGCTTAAACGTGGTGGCCAGTACCGAAAGGTTGTTCAACCTTCCCCCAATTTGTACCTTGATCAGCTCACGTTCACCCGATTCCATGGCCTGGATTTTACTCACTACCTGGGGTGATACAATCTCAAGAGAATTCACTGAGGTAAGGTGGGGCCTTTGAAAAAGCTCTCTTGCGGCTTTGTTTACCAGCTGTACTTTATAGTCAGCATCAAAGCAGAGCACGGCTACACGCACATGTTCTACCACGGTTTGCAGATAGAGCAGGTTCGATGCCTTCTCATTCCGCAGGTCTTTCATTACCGTGTTAATCTCATGAAAGGCATAGTTGAGGTCGCTTTGCTTTTTGTAATGATAGGTGTTCGTAAAATCGCCCTGCTTGATCGCGAGCAGAAAGTAAGCAAGCTCCCTTCTCGATCGCTCAACATATTTCACCAGGTTTATAAGGGTAATCACCAGGGCCAGTGCCAGCCAGAATGAAACCAGCCAAAAATGAGTTTGGGTCAGTACATACACTGCTGCGTAGCCCAAAACCAATATAATGGCAATGCGTACTACAACATTCCAGCGAAAGTACTTGTACTCCATTAAAGCTGGTATTTGGTCATTTTTCGGTAGAGCGTGCTGCGGCCAAAACCAAGCTCTTTGGCGGCCTGAGTAAGGTTGCCACCGGCCTTACGAATTGCATTTTGAATAGCAGCCTTTTCCATCTCTTCAAGATTGAGCGTATTCGTGGCAATTACATTTTCAGAAGGTTCGTCTCTAAGTAGAAAATCTTCAGGAGCCAGCAAGTGAGAGTTGGCCATAATAACCGCGCGTTCCATTGAATGCTGTAGCTCACGGATATTTCCCGGCCAGCTATACGACCTTAGCTTGCTAAGCGTGGTTTCGTTCAATCGCATTTTATCCTTCTGGTACTTTTTGGCATACATAGAGAGGAAATGCCTGGCCAGAGGTTCTATATCTTCGGGCCGCTCACGCAACGGAGGTAATTTGATTTCAACCGTATTGATACGATAGAGCAAATCCTGCCTGAATTCATTTTCAGCCACCATATCATACAACGGCATATTGGTAGCGCAAACCAACCTGATGTCCAATGGAATCACCTTGTTGCTTCCCACTCTGGTAATTTGCTTAAACTGAAGGGCAGTCAATAGCTTGGCCTGAAGTGGGAGGGAGAGGTTCCCGATTTCATCAAGAAACAGGCTTCCTCCTGAGGCAATCTCAAAGCGTCCGGGGCGATCTTCTTTCGCATCGGTAAAGGCGCCTTTTTTATGACCGAATAGTTCCGAGTCAAAGAGGGTTTCATGCACGGCACCAAGGTCTACCTTGATAAAGTTTTCTGCCTTGCGGGGCGACTCGTTGTGAATGGCGCGTGCGATCAGCTCTTTCCCGGTACCATTTTCGCCCAAAATAAGTACATTAGCATCGGTAGCGGCCACTTTTTCTATGGCATGAAACACCGGTTTCATAGCATCGCTAATGCTAACGATATCGTCATATTCACGTTGGGAATCTTTGACGAGAATTTTCTGACTGGTCTTTAATTCCTCAACCTGTCTCTTGGTTTGGCTCAGTTCAAAAATGGACTGTACCGTTGCCAGCAGTTTTTCCTTTTGCCATGGCTTCACCAGAAAGTCTACGGCTCCTTCTTTCATGGCTTCTACAGCGATGTCAATATCGCCATAGGCAGTATTCATCAGTACATGAGCATGTGGGTCTTTTTCCCTTATTTTCCGCAGTAGTTTGATGCCTTCCTGTCCGCTGGTAAGGCCATAAGAGAAGTTCATATCCAGCACAATGACATCGTATTTATGCTGGTTGAGCAAAAAATCCAGCTTAGCAGGATCTTTTTCCGTGATCACCAGCTCAAAGTGCTGTTTGAGAATCATTTTGGCAGTATAAAGAACGCCCTGGTCGTCATCCAGTACCAGGATTTTGCCATCGATTTTCGACATTGTGTTTGAGGGTTAGAGCTTGAATTGTGCCAAATGTAGCAATCGTGTCATTATGAGACAAGTGTTTGTGTCATTATGAGACAAATCACAAGTTCAATCAGTTAGTTGTCGCTGTAATGTGTTGTTTTACAGTGATTTATGTTTCCGGCACGGTTATAGACTTTTATAGGACAATGTGGTACTACAGTTTCAAGCTTTTTTACCGAAATCTCATCAGGCATAAGTTTCTGTCTCTTTTTAACATGCTTGGGCTAGGAGTAGCGATGGGCGCATTTCTGCTTATCCTCTTTTATGTACGGTACGAAACGAGCTTTGACGATTTTCATCAGGATAATGATCGAATTTATCGGTTGATCATGACCCGCTACACCGATGGAGAGTACACCAGCAAACGCCCCGATACCTATCCGGCCATGGCCAGGGTCATCAAAGAGAGCTATGCAGAGGTAGAAGCAATCAGTAAGGTGATCTATAATTCCAGGGGAGGTACCCTCACCGAATTCGAAGTGGGCGGGAAAAGTATATTGCGGGATGACCTCAAGACCCTTTTCGCGGCTTCTGATTTTTTTGACATATTCTCGCTTCCACTGGTAGAAGGAGACATAGGCACCCTGGATCAACCATTTATGGCCATGGTGTCTGATCAGTTTGCCACTGCGATGTACGGAACTGAAAACCCGGTAGGACAAACCTTTAAAGAAGATGACGGTCGTGATTATCTGATTACAGGAATCTTTAAAAAGTGGAAACGCAATTCGCACCTGGATTTCGATCTAATCAAATCTTTTGAAACCATAGGAGCGAGGCACAATCGCACCGATCATCAGGACTCCTGGCACTGGAGCCGGATGAAAACCTATGTGAAGCTCAATGCTGAGGTTGACCCTGATCTTTTCGAGTCGCAGGTGGCACAGGTGGTTAATGATAACAAGCCCCGTTCTGGAGATGTGGTACTGGATGAGACCATTTCACTTCAGCTTCTTAACGATATCCGGCTTGGATCGGATTTTGAAAGCAGCACCTTTGATAGCGCCAGGTCTGGTGTTTATGGCTTTCTGCTGATTGGGTTTGTGATATTAGCCATGGGTTGGCTCAACTTTATTAACCTGAGCATTGCCCGTGGTTTGGACAGAACGAAGGAGGCAGGTATTAAAAAGGTATTGGGGGCAGGCCGTGTCCACCTTATAAAACAACAGTTTATCGAGGCTTTTCAGGTAAACCTCTTTGCCTTTATTATAGGCATGAGTCTTTACCAGTTACTCCTGCCTCAGCTCAGAACCTATGCGGATATTCCCAGTCACTTTAACCCGGGAATTACCCTGATGTACTGGACTGTGGGAGGTTTGCTTATTGGGAGCTTTCTATCCGGGGCTTATCCTGCAATGGCCTTAAGCAAGGTCAATGTCATTCTGGCTATGAAGAATAAGCTGTCTGGTGGCAGAGGTTCTTTGAAAAATACCCGTACAGCACTTACGGCTATACAGTTTACCATCTCCCTGAGTTTGCTTATTGCCGTAACGGTCATTTATAAGCAGCTCAACCTGCTGAGGTCAGTTGATTTGGGTACCAGAATAGAAGGCGTTTTAGTGGTGAAAGGACCTCGTAATTTTGATTATGATGCTTTTTCCGCCAATCCTGATGTGCTGAAAAATGAATGGAAGCGTATACCTGGGGTAGAGCAAATAGCCAGCTCATATGCCGTACCGGGAGGAAGCATTTACCCCTATCAGATCAAGCGGGCTGATCAACCTGATGCTCCCTGGGTTTACATACCGGAGCATCAGATTGATCACGGTTTTGTTTCTTTATATGGGCTTGAGCTGATAGCCGGTCGCAGCTTTGATAAAAACATTATGACCGATGATAGCGCGGCTGTGATCAATGAAAGTGCATTAAAAGCTCTGGGTTTTGAGTCGGCTCAGCAGGCTTTGGGCAAGCCAATCACCTCACCGGAAAATGAATTCATCCGCCATGTCGTGGGTGTTATTAAAGACTTTCATCAGCTTTCGCCAGCCACGGCAAGGCAACCCTTGATTCTGGCCCTTGATACCGAGAGCCGTGGGTACTATTCCATTCACTATAATACGGCTGACCTTTCTCAACTTCAGGCATCGGTAGCATCCACCTTTGATAAGGTATTTCCGGGAAATATTTATCACTCTTTTTTCCTTGACGATTATTTTGCAGAACAATACAAGGCCGATGAAAGGCTTGGTACTTTGCTATCGGTATTTTCTGTGGTGGCCATTTCACTGGCTGCTATGGGCCTTATCAGCATGACCTATTTCAGTGCTGTCAGGCGCATGAAAGAAATGAGTATTCGTAAGGTTTTGGGTGCAGGTTTTACCAATCTGGTAAGACTACTTTCGTCCAATGGCAACCTGAGCTTTTTGCTTGGAAGCCTGTTGGCCATTCCGGCCATCTACTTTTTACTCGATCGCTGGCTGGCCGGTTACCACAGCCGCATCTCATTGCAACTGTTTGACTTCGCCTTACCGATGCTGGCCCTGTATACGCTTGCGCTGGTAGCCATGGTATTGGTCATGTTGCGCATTGTTCACGTCAATCCTGTTAAATCTCTTAGAGAAGAATAATATGCTTTACAATCATCTTAAAATTGCCTGGAGGGTTTTTTCAAAGCGCAAGCTTTATGGTATCATCAACCTACTGGGACTGTCTGTGGCCATGGCCTTTTGCTTGTTGGTATCGCTATACGTCAAAGATGAGTTTAGCTATGACAAGTTCCATGAAAAGGGAGATCGCCTTTATCTGCTTTACGATATCAGCTTTAAATCAGATGATCTGCAGGTGGAGCCGGGATTACTGGATGTGAAGCCCAACCCACTGGTTCGCAAGAGTATTTCTCAGACCATTCCCTTTGCAAATCTTATCGAAGAGCGGATTCCTGAAATAGAAATGCTTATCAGAACGGAGGGCAATGGCACAGAGATAGCGAAGGATGGCAAGCTGATTTCTGAATCGGTGAGATATGCCGACAAGGACTTCTTTATGGCATTCAGTTTTAACTTTTTATATGGTTCACCCGAAACCGCCCTGGAAGATCTGGATGATATTGTGATCACCGATGAGGTGGCCATGAAGTACTTCGGCAGAACAGACGTTTATGGAGAAAATATACAGTTTGGTGGTGCAGACGGACCTGTCAGAACCATTGCAGGAGTCATTGAGAAACCCAAAAACTCAAGTATAAGTCTGAATATAGTTTTTCGTTATGAGCATTCTTACCCCTATAGAAAAGCCCGTGAAGACTGGGGCTATGCTGCCGTAGCTCCGTTTGTTCTTCTAAAAGAAGGTGCAGATCCAGAGGCTATCTCTAAAAAGATAGAAGCTATTTATAAGGAGCGTTTTGCCGAAAATATTGAAAATCACCGCACCCGTCTCGGGCTCTCAGCCGACAATCCGGTACTAACCTATGGCTTAAAAAAAGTAGAAGATTTATACCTGGACCCAACAGTTCGCTTTGGTAAGAGCTCGAGCAAGCTATATTCATACATTCTACTCAGTGTGGCCGCGATCATGATTGTGATTGCCTGCATCAATTACACCGCTATCAGTATTTCTCTCTCCAGTGCCCGCTCGTCAGAGGTAGCCTTGCGCAAGGTAATGGGCTCATCCAGAAAGCAGCTGATCAGCCAATTCTATACAGAATCCTTCCTGATGGGGATTGCAGCGGTTATTGGGGGCTATTCTCTTATGCAGCTCACGCTGCCTGTATTCAGCGAGTTGACTGACAAAACCTATGACCTGACTATTACCGACCAACTGAGTGCGGTGGGTATAGGGCTGGCAATCACCCTGTTTCTAAGCCTTGTTTCCGGGGCCTATCCGGCTCGCTTTATGTCAGGACTTAAGATCGTCCAGGGTATTAAATCACAGACCACCCATAAAATCAAGCCCGTGCTGATTCGCGGCATGGTGGTATTCCAGTTTACCCTGTGTATCTTCTTTATGGGACTTGGCCTGGGTATGCACAAGCAGTTCAAATACATCAGCAACATGGACCTGGGCTTTGACAAAGACCAGGTAGTGTATCTGACAGGAGCCTGGGGAGTAACAGACAAAATCAAGCAGGAGCTTGACAAAGAACCTTCGATCATCAGTTCGGTAGGAGCAGGGGGAATATTCGGCTCGGGCCGTAGCATGGGCCGCCTGACTTCTCTCGGGGTAGATTATACTACGCTCAGAGTGCATACCGATTACGATTTCTTCAAAACCATGGGAATAGAATTGGTCAGCGGCAGGTTCTTTGACCCAACGCGAAACCGGGAACTCGAGCAGAAAAAGACCATCGTGAACGAAACCTACTATAAACTACTGAAGCAGGACACTCTTATGAAAAGCAGATTGGACAACATCATAGGGGTTGTAAAAGACTTTCATTTCGAATCCCTCAATCAGCAAATCGGGCCGATGGAATTCGGGCTTTCCGAAACACAGTTCATCTCTGTTATGTATGCAAAACTCAATGGCCAAAACCTGGAAGAAGGAATAGCCGCCATGGAACGGGCCTGGGATGCCGTGGTACCCAACCGTACGATGGACCTGAAGTTTCTTGACGAATATCTGGCCAGCAATTATAAGGACTCACAGCGTTGGGGTCGCATTGTCGATGTTTCGGCTATACTGGCCGTGTTGATTGCCTGCTCCGGCCTGTTTGGACTAACGGCCATCAACGCAATGAACCGCACCAAAGAAATCGGTATCAGAAAAGTACTTGGGGCAAACTTCTCGTCCATTGTGATCTTACTCAACAAACAGAATATCTGGTTGATTCTCATCTCCATGGCCATTGCACTTCCACTGTGGTATTACTTCGTTAACCAATGGGTTGAGGGTTTTGCCTATCATACCTCGATAGGTTTCGATTTGTTTGCTCTTGCGGGCATGTTATGCTTTCTCATTGTGGTTATCACGGTGAGCTTCCATAGTCTGAGAACTTCCCGTATCAACCCAACCACACTGCTAAGAACAGAATAGTATGCTCAGAAACTATCTCAAAACCATCATCCGGAGTATCAGGCGCAACAGAACTTTCACACTGATCAATGTTGTGGGTTTGTCCCTGGGACTGGCTGCTTTTATAGCCATTACCGAATATGTAAGGTTTGAGAAAAGCTATGATACCTATCACAAGGGATATGAGAATATTGTCAGGGTTGGTATTGATGTCAACTTTGGTGATGGCGACCTGAGCATCGCGTATATGGGGGCTCCGGGTACCAAACAAATCAGCGCTGATTTTCCACAGGTGACGGATGCGACCCGGCTCTATTATAGCTTCAGGAGAGACTTTTTTGTAAAAGTGGGGGAAAGGGAGTTTAAGCAAAAGCCCATGACCCGCATGATGGCCGATGAAAACTTCTTCAGTTTTTTCTCCATTCCGCTTATTCAGGGAAATCCCGATGAGGTACTGAATGGCCCCAACAAAGTGGTGCTAACGGCTTCTACGGCAGAGCGCTATTTCGGTAATGATTGGCAGGCCCAAACCATAGTGGGGAGCACCATTGAACTGGGTGAGGATCTGAAACTGCTGATCTCAGGCATTTGCGAAGATGTGCCAGACAATACACATTTTGATTTTGAGCTGCTGGTATCAATGAAAACAGTGCCGGAGGCAGAAGACAACTTTTGGCTGAGCAACTCCTTTTATCACTATTTCCGATTGAGAGACGACAGCCCGAAAGAGGAATTTTTAACTCAACTCAACAGCAAGGCGGGAGACTATCTCAACAATGATATCAATGAGTTTCTGGGAAAAGATTATAGCGATTTGTTTTCAGCAGAGGGCAACTACTTCAGGTTCTATTATCAGCCAATAGCTGATATTCATTTGGGCTCTCATCGTGAGTTGGAAATTCAGGTCAATGGTGAACAGGAATATGTAGATATTTTTACGGCTGTTTCGGTTTTGGTACTGCTCATGGCAGCTATCAATTTTATGAACCTGAGCACCGTATCAGGGCTTAAAAGGCACAAAGAGGTAGGAATCAGAAAGGTTCTGGGCTCCCTCAAGGGCCAGGTGATCTTTCAGTTTCTACTCGAATCGGTCATGATTGTGCTTTTTTCCCTGGTCTTCGCGGTTACCCTTATTCAGTTGCTGGCCCCTACCATCAATGCTTTTTTCGGAGCTGAGCTTATCAGACCCTTGGCGGCACTCTTTGTAACTATAGGCTGGCTTGTGCTTGGAGCGGTTGGTCTGGGAGTGTTGTCTGGTATCTACCCTGCCTGGACCCTGTCCTCGATCAATCCCAGCGCTTCCATTAAAGGAGTACATCAGCGTAGTGGCAAGGTGGGCTTTTTCCGTAATCTGCTGATTGTCTTCCAATTTGCCATTTCCCTGTTGCTTATCATCGGGGTTTGGGGCATTCAACAGCAGCTCAGCTATATGAAAACCCGCGACCTGGGCTATCAGAAAGATCAGGTCATGATCATTGAAGATACCAACGAGCTGGGAGAGCAGGCAAAAACTTTCAGAGACAGACTGGCCGCAAGTCCCTTGGTAAACAGCGCTACCGTAGCTGGTTTTGTTCCTATTGGCAGCGATGAATACGGTACCACCGGTTTCAATCTGGTAGACGGCAGCAGCGACCTTACGCTTCGCCTCAGGTTTGCCACGGTCGATGAGTACTATATTGATACTTATGGACTGGAATTGATCTCAGGCCGCAATTTCTCAACCGATTTTGGTGATGAGTCGGCCAACATCATTGTCAACGAATCTGTTATCAAATCATGGGGCTGGTCACCCGAAGAGGCGCTGGGACAAAAAGTGCGGAGCGCAGGAGATCAGAGTATCGGTACCATTATCGGGGTGATGAAGGACTTCCAGACCTTCTCTATGAAGAGCAGAAACGATCCCTTTTTTCTGGCCTATGAATTTGATAATCAGAATATTTCAGTACGGTTTACAGCCACTGACTGGACTGCCGCAAGAGAGCTGGCTTCCACCACCTGGTCTGAATTCACTGATAAGCCTTTTTCGTACAGCATGGCTGATGCCCTTTTTGAATCTACCTTTGCCAATGAAGAGAAGGCAGGACAACTCTTCACCGTATTTTCTTCACTCGCGCTGTTCATCGGCTGTCTTGGCTTATTAGGGGTGGCCTCTTATGTAATCGTACAGCGCTCTAAAGAAGTAGGCATTCGCAAGGTACTGGGAGCTTCGATCACGCAGCTTTTCGGGGTGCTTTCCAAAGATTTTATCTGGCTAATACTTATAGCCGGGGTCGTTTCCGTTCCTGCCGCTTACTATTTTTTAGGTAGCTGGCTCGATCAATATGCCTATCAGGTTGGTCTTACCTGGTGGCTGTTTGTGGTTCCTTTTCTCTTTGTGGGCTTGCTGGCCTTCGGCATCATTGGTGCGCAAATCTGGAAGGTGGCCATTATCAATCCTATCAAATCCCTTCGCTACGAATAAACAACAACGGTCATGCTTAAAAACTATATCAAAATAACTTTTAGAACGCTGATGAGGAAACGTGTATTCTCATTAGTCAATGTACTGGGCCTTTCGGTCGGACTAGCTTCTGTGCTGATTATTTCGGCCTATCTTATCAGTGAGCTCAGGTTTGACTCTATGCATGCCGATGGTGATCAGATCTATAGGGTTGTACAGAGGGTAGAAGGAGGTAGCCAACCTACCCTGAATAGCACTGAAGTAGCAGGTGCTGTGGGCGTTTTCAGCAAGTCAGACCTTGCCGGTGTTACCGAGTCGGTACGCATCAGGCGAATGGGCGGACTGAGCCTGAAATATGAAGACAAAGAACTGGTAGAAGACTACCTGAGTGCTGATGCCAATTTCTTCTCCTTTTTTGATTTCCCCTTGCTGTCAGGTACACCCGAAGGAGTTTTTAAAGATCCCTATAATGTGGTGCTGACAGAAAGCCTGGCCAGGAAGTTTTTCGGAGAAGATGACCCCATTGGCAAGATGATCGGCACGAAGATCCGCCAAAATGAATATCAGCTTAAGGTATCCGGAGTGATGGCTGATATGCCTGAGAATTCACACCTGAATATAGACATGTTGCTGGCACATAATACAGCCGATCAGTTCTTCAATGGGTTTAGTGCCTATTACGACAACGACTGGGGCTCACTTGATAATACGACCTACCTGAAACTGGAAGAGGGGGTAAATGCGGATGGAATCACTGCCGGACTGAATGATCTGGGAGCTAAAAACAGAACAAGGAATGATGAAAGAACCCATACATATAGCCTTCAGGCACTCGGAGATGTCCATTTTGGTTCAGAGGCGTTGGACGATGCGCTGAATTACAGAGAAGGAAGCCTGAACTATGTATACATTTTTGCCTGCATAGGCTTTATCATCATGGCCGTTGCCTTTACCAATTATGTCAACCTGTCTATTATTAAGGCGACTGACCGGATCAAAGAAATTGGCCTTCGCAGGGCCATCGGAGCCAATAAAAAGCAACTCCTTTTTCAGTTTATGAGCGAATCAGTACTCATATCACTCATATCGCTGGGGCTGGCATTTACATTACTACAGTTTTCCACTCCTTTAGTCACCCTGCTCTTCGGTAGCAATGTTATCGGTTTTATTTACCTGCCGGAGTATATGGCATTGCTGGTCGCTTCTGTACTCGTTTTAGGCATTTTGGCAGGGCTTTATCCGGCCTTTACGGTGCTCAGGGCCAGCACAGTGGGAGCGCTTAAAAACCAAATAGCAGGTACCAGGCGCCAGACTTTCTTCAAAGGGGTAGTGCTTTTTCAATTTGTTATTTCATTGGTGATGATCACAGCTACTCTGGTAGTCTATAATCAGCTGGGTTATATGAGTGATAAAGATCTTGGCTATGATAAAGAGGCGGTAGCCATTATTGAGGTGAGCAGCGATGATGCCAGGATAAACCAGGAACTAATTGTTTCCGGTTTTAAAAACGACCCGAGTGTGATAGAGGCTTCAGCCGTAAGCCGCGTACCGGCTGAGTGGAAAAACTACAATGAACTTTCTGTTCAGGACCTTAAGGGACAAGAGTATCATGGCATTCCATTCATTGGGGTGGATGAGAATTTTCTATCAGCTTTTAACATTGACCTGCTCTCAGGTCGCAATTTCAGGCCCGGATCAGGAGATTCATTAAGAGTGTTTGTCAACGAGACCATGGCAGCTCAGCTGGGCTTTCAGGAGGTAGACGGACAAGTGGTTGAGCTGACCAAGATAAAATGGGGTACCCAGGTAAGTGAGGCTCAGGTGCGCCCGCGCTTCGAAGTTGTGGGAATCGTCAAAGACTTTCATTTTCAATCGCTGAGGGAAGAAATCCCACCAATGATGTTTGGCTATAAAAAGAATCCGATTCAGAGAATTGACTATTTCGTGGTGAAGCTCAATGCCCGTGATATGGGGCAAACCATGGCTCGTTTGAAGGGAGTAATGAAAGAGTTTGATCAAAGCCCTTTTGACTACAACTTTCTGGACGACAAGCTGGAGCGCTACTATGTAGAGGATGCACGCAGAAGCAAACTCTTTTTCATTGCTTCTTCCATAGCGGTACTCATCGCTTTTATTGGCCTCTTTGCCCTGGTTCATTTTGCTCTGCAAAAGCGCATGAAAGAAATGAGTGTCAGAAAGGTTTTGGGAGCCAACATACGATCATTGATCATGCTGCTTTCCAAAGATTACCTCAAGCTGCTGCTGATAGCCATGGCTTTGGCGGCTCCGCTTTCTTACTGGGGTATGTCTGGCTGGCTCAACGAATTTGTATACCGTACCTCGGTAAGCTGGTGGATTTTCGCTCTCGCGCTACTGGTATGCCTGGGTATAACGGCCATCACTGCACTTACACAAATCAATAAAACCGCCAGGCGCAATCCGGCAGAAATTCTCCGTCAGGAATAAAACACAAGCATGCTTAAAAACTATCTAAAAACAACACTCCGGTCACTTAGAAAAAACAAAGTCTTTTCAGTGATTAATGTATTCGGACTAGCCGTAGGGCTGACGGCTGCTGTTTTTATTTTTCAATATGCGATTTTCGAACTCTCCTACGACTCCTTTCATGAGGAAAATGAGGAGGTCTATAGAGTAATCAATGACCGTTACCGTGATGGAGAGCTGATTCAAAGCAGCCCTATTACCTATTCAGGTGTAGGGCCTCAAATGGCAGCTGATTTTCCGGAGGTGGTTCTTCATACCACACTCAACCCAATGAATGAAACCAAACTCAAGGATGGTGAGAAGATATTGGGCGTAAAGAGCGGGCTGTTTGTCCATCAATCGTTTTTTGACATGTTTGATTTCAGACTTTTGGCCGGAGACAGAGGAAGTTTGGTGACCGACCTCTATAGCATTGTGCTGACTGAATCAGTCGCCAGAAACCTGTTTAATGTCAATGGCAATGACTTTGATGCGATTATTGGTAAACTTATCTATGTTGATCAGGACAGCCAACCAACTGAAATTACCGGGGTGATCGAAGACGCACCGGCCAACAGTCAGCTTCAGTTTGAAATACTCTCATCGCGTGAAACCCTGATAAGCGTCTGGCCTCGTGCCAGACCAAGGGCGCAATGGAGAGCTTCCAATTTCTACCACTATCTACAATTGGTACCGGGAACGGACGAGGCAGCTTTAGAGGCCAAGTTTGATGATTTCAGTAAAAGGCACCTCAGTGATGAAAAAGGTGACTCCAATGAAAGGTTTAGTCTTCAGGCGCTTACCGATGCTCATCTCTATTCTCAATACCAGTATGATTATATCAAACTTGGAGATGGCAGAATGATTTGGGCACTCATCATTGTAGCACTGTTCATTCTGGTCATGGCCTGGATCAACTATGTAAACCTAAGCACATCAAGGGCACTGGAACGTGCCAAGGAGGTTGGGGTGAGAAAAGTCATAGGGGCCAGGAAAAGACAACTGATAGGTCAGTTTATGATGGAGGCCGTTGTTACCAATCTCATTGCGGTTTTGGGCGCTTTCACGCTGATACAAACTTTTCAGTCGAATTTCAATGCACTGGTGGACGAGCAACTCTCCATTGTTGAATTGCTGACATCCAGGGTTGCGGTATTTCCTTTCTGGGTATTGATTGTCGGTCTGCTGGTGCTGGGCATTTCCATGTCAGGCTTATACCCGGCCTTTGTACTATCATCATACAAGCCTTTGAATACACTAAAGGGCAATTTCAGAAACTCTGCTCAGGGAATCTGGCTCAAAAAAGTACTGGTAGTATTTCAGTTCTGTATTTCAACCTTACTGGTGGCCGGGACACTGCTGGTTTACCAACAAGTGAATTTTATGAGGCAGCAGGACCTGGGCATGGATATGGATCATGCTATGGTTTTAAATGGCCCCTCTTTGACCGGGTTTGATTCAACCTCTGTCACCAGAGTCAGCAGCTTCAAGAGTGCATTAGCGGGTAACCCTAATGTCTTAGAGGTAGGTGTTTCGCATCATATTCCTGGTGAGAGACTGCCGAGAATATTCAATGTCAAATCTGAAGGGTCTGATGTGGGCTATGAACTCAGTCGGATCAATGCTGACTATGGTTTCATCAAGGCCTATGATATTGAGCTGGCCGCAGGTCGAAACTTCAGACTATCAGATCATCATGCAGATGAGGACAGGGTGAAAAACGTAATGATCAATCTCAAAGCAGCAAGGCAAATGGGTTTTTCAAAACCAGAAGAAGCTGTCGGTAAGAAGGTGAAATTTTGGGGAAGAGATTGGTTCATCATTGGCGTCACGGCCGATTTCCATTTCCGATCGCTCAAGGAGTCGATGGAGCCCATTCTGTTCGTTCCTTTTTATGACCTTCCCAGAGATCACTTTAGTATAAAGCTGGCAGGGCAAGACCTACAAGGGAGCCTCACATTCGTCAAGAGTATATATGAAGAACACTTCCCGGGAAATGTATTTGAGTTCAACTTTATTGATGACAGTTTCAATAGTCAATATCAATCAGATGAGCGTTTTGGAACGGTGTTCAACTTTTTCGCACTATTGGCCATTCTTCTGGCCTCCTTAGGGCTTTTTGGATTAACCGGCTACAGCATGCTTCAACGAGCGAAGGAGCTGGGCATTCGGAAAGTATTGGGGGCTACTGCCGGGAATATCGTTGCTATGCTGTCGAAGGATGTTCTCTGGCTAGTTGGTGCAGCGGTTGTTTTGGCCCTGCCCATTACCTTTTTAGGTGCACGAGTCTGGCTCTCCAATTATGCTTTCAGAACGGAAATAGGCCCGTGGTTATTTGTACCCCCCATGGCCATTATCTTATCAGTAACCCTGATCACCATAGGCTACCATGTTTTAAAATCGGCAAGGAAAAACCCTGTTCATTCGCTCAGATGTGAATAAAAAACTAAAGCTATGTTAAGAAACTATCTTAAGACCGCCATACGCAATATCAACCGCAGAAAGCTCAATGCTTTGGTGGTCATGTCCGGTCTGGTAGTAAGCTTTACTTTCTGCCTGTTAATGTTCCTGTATGTGGATGGTGCCCTGAGATGGGACAGAGAGCATCCGGATGCCGAAAGACTTCATCTGCTGAGTAGAGATATCTTTTCGAAAGATAATATGCCGGCTGAGTACAGCCTGTTCGATTTTTCGGAAAAAGCAGTAACCAGGGCCGGGTCTGTTTCATACATTCATGCCAAGGACTTCAGGGAAAACCTGCCGGAGTTTGCTAAGTCGGTCCTGGTATTTGATGTAAACTATCGCTCCAAAACCGATGTAAGAATAGGGGAGAAAGTTTTTAGCGAGTCACTGATGTCCGCTGAAGAAAACTTCTTTGATTTCTTCGCCCATGAGGTGATTAGTGGCAATGTAGCCCAGGCGCAGGCAGATCCCAGGAGCCTGGTTATTTCCGAAGCCATGGCGGTAAAGTTTTTCGGAAATGAATCTGCCATAGGAGAGACCCTTACACTCTTCTTCAGGCAAGAGCAGAAAGAATTTAGGGTAGGAGCTGTGGTGAAATTCCCCGAGAAGTCCAGCATTAAATTCGACCTGCTGAGCAATCTGGAGGTCAACCCCAACATCACTAAAAACCTGTATGAGCTTCAATCCAACAGCAGCTTCAGACTTTATGTCAAGCTGCCTGAGGGCACAGAACCGGAGCTGTTAGAGCAGAAGGTACAGGAGCGATTTACCACTGAGTTTTCTGAGCACCTGGCCTCGCAGCGTAATTTTTATCCCGAACTCAGCCCGGAAAGCCCCTTTATTGAAATGGGATTTGTTAAGGTAGAAGATATACATCTAGAACCTCTGCTTTTATGGTCCAATAAGGCCAATGTGCAGCATATCGCCCTGGTAGCCTTGTTTGCAGTGGTGCTCCTTATAGTCAGCGGGGTTAACTACTTACTCATTACCATGGCCGTGCTCTCATCGCGTGTTACCGAGATTGGCATCAGAAGGGTAACCGGTGCCGGCAAAAGGCATGTACTGATCCAGTTTTGGATTGAAAACAGCCTGACGATCATTGTTAGTCTGATGATGGCAGTATGCCTGCTTCAGCTGAGCGTTCCTTTTATTGAGGAGCAAACCGGGGTAGATATTATCTATTCTATTCCATTTCTATTGAAAGCCGCAGCGGTCACGGGTGTTATACTGTTGGCACTTAGTTTTCCCCTAAGCCTTTATCCTTCTCAGGTCATCACCCGTTTTAGCCTGACAAATACGCTCAAGGGCAATAGCACTTTCAAAATCAATACCCGATTTGTCGACTGGCTGGTGGCCATCCAGTTTGTGCTCTGCTTCGTATTCATTGCTTCTGGCTTGATCATGAACAGGCAGATCAATTATGTATTGAACAAAGGCATGGGCTTCGATCAGGAGCAGGTGCTTTATATCCATGTCAATGATCAGGCTTTTCTGCAGGCATTAAAGTCCAGTCCTGAATTTGAGCATGTAGGCAGGGGAGGCGCCTGGCTTTTCGGTCAGGGGCGTATGGGCTTTCAGCAGCAGATAAGTGGAGAAACGATGAACCTGATGCAACTGGATGCAGAAAGAGACCTTTTTGATGTGCTGGATCTGAAGATAAACTGGCTTGAAGAAAACCCCGGTGAGGGCAAGGTTGCCATCATCAATGGTGCTTTGGCCGATTTGATAGGCAGGGAAAACCTGTCGACAACTACCGTAGGCTTTCATCAGCGTATCATAGGAGTGGTTGAGGATGCACGGCTTACACCTTTTACCTCTGACGATGGAGACTATTATTTCATCAACCCCAATAGTGAGGAATTCAGACTTGGCCAGACATTTATAAAGATCAAAGAGGGCCAGCTGCTTAATGGTATGAAACGCATGGAGGAAATATGGTCAGAGGTTTTTCCCAATCGCCATTTTCAATATGAGTTTGTCGATGAGGTCATTGCCAGAAACTATAAATCCTATAGAATTTCAGCCAACCTGATTAACCTGATTGCCCTGCTCGGAATTGTGATTGCAGGTCTGGGATTGTTTGCGCTCAACGGCATCATTATTCAGAATCGACTCAAGGAAATAGGGATCAGAAAGGTACTGGGAGCCAGCGTCAAACAAATCATGATCCTGGTCAATCATCGTATTTTTCTTATTCTGCTTGTAGCTACACTTGTTTCCATTCCCATTACCTCCTGGCTCACGAAAGATTGGCTTGGGAATTTTACGGATCGCGTGTCTATTGGCTGGCCTTATTTTGCCCTTACTGCACTCATAGGCCTTTTTATTTCCCTGCTGATGGTCAGTGGTCATACCATCAAGGCCGCACATGTCAATCCGGTAGAACTGATCAAAAACGAATAAACAACTCAAGGCTATGCTCAAAAACTATTTAAAAACCACACTCAGATCGCTCAGGAAGAATAAGGTATTTTCCTTTATCAACATCTTCGGACTGGCCACAGGGCTCGCTGCGGCCATTTTTATCTTCCAGTACAGCTTTTTTGAGCTGGGTTTTGATCGTTTTCACGAAAACAATGATGAGCTCTATCGCGTGATTAACAAGCGCTATGAAGGAGACAGGTTGATCCAGGAAGGACAGATTACCTACTCTGCAGTGGGGCCTCAGCTCAAAGCGGAATTTCCCGAGGTAGTAGAGAATTGCCGGACTATGAACGATGATCGGAGCATCATTCGCAGAAATGGAGAGGTTACAGTGGTGGGCGAGTCTCTTTTTGCCGACCCTACTTTCTTCCCTATGTTTTCATTTAAACTGTTGGCAGGGGATCCCAATACGGCCCTGGAAGAGTTCCGGTCTATCGTGATTTCGGAAGATGTAGCGAGGCGTTTGTTCAGATATCAGGGCGATGATTTCGATCAGTTTATAGGCGAAATGGTACAGATTGGTACGGATGTTACGCTTTCGCAAATAACCGGTATTATGGAAGATGCTCCTGCCAATTCTTCTATCCAGGTAGAAATGCTGCAGTCCTACAATACTCTGATTAGATTTTACGAACAAGCTGATTTCAGCTGGAACAGCTCAGACTTTTTTCACTTCATACAGCTGACTCCTGAGGCTGATGTGGATGCATTACAGGCTAAACTCGCTGACTTTAGCGAAAGACATTTTAAAGGGGAGGAGGTCACCGGCACTTTCGAAGAGTTCTACCTTCAGCCTGTTAACGACATGCATTTGAACCGCGGTCTACAGTATGAATATATCGTTACTAATGATGGCACTACGGTTTATATGCTGATTGTCGTAGCCATCTTTATCCTGTTGATGGCCTGGATCAATTATGTAAATCTCACTACTTCCCGTTCGCTGGAAAGAGCCAAAGAAGTAGGTCTTAGAAAAGTGATTGGAGCAGAAAGGAAACAACTCGTCTTCCAGTTTTTTGCGGAAGCCCTGATAATGAATGTCCTGGCGGCTATATTGGCTTTCACCTTTATTCAGCTGCTACAGGGCAGCTTCAATAACCTGGTAGAGCAGGAGCTTTCACTGTTTGAACTGGCCGCCAGCCAGGTCTTTGGTATCCCCGTCACCTTGCTCTTTGTAGCCCTGCTTTTGGTCGGCACTTTTACTTCGGGTTTATATCCGGCAGTTGTTTTATCAGGTTTCAGACCTATCAGCATACTGAAAGGCAATTTCAAGACTTCTGGTTCTGGTAACTGGCTGCGCAAGAGTCTGGTAGTATTTCAGTTCGCGATCTCTTCGTTGCTTATAGCCGGCACATTTACCGTGTACAAGCAAATCAGCTTTATGCAAAGCCAGGACCTGGGCATGGACATTGATCAAATGCTCATCCTGAATGGTCCGGAGCTCGTCAACTTTGACTCCACCTACATAGGTAAGGTCAGAGATTTCAAAAACAGCCTGCTGCAAAACCCGCAGATTCTGTCAGCTTCCATGTCCAGAAATGTTCCGGGTGATCGCCTTGGACGTGTTTTTAATGCTCGCAGAGTAGGTGCTGAGGAGACTTTTATGCTCAATCAAATGAATGTGGATTATGGCTTTGTAGATCAGTTTAAGATTGAAGTTTTGGCTGGCAGGAGTTTTGAATACAGAGACCATAACACAGATGGTAATCTGATTGACAGGCTGATGATCAACAAAACGGCCTGTGATATGTTAGGCTTTGAGAACCCGGAAAAGGCTGTTAACCAAAAAATTGAGCTTTATGGAAAAGCCTGGACGATCATAGGCATACTGAAAGACTTTCATCAGGAGGCCCTTAGAAATGAAATTGAGCCTATCCTCTTTCGCCCATATTACAGTCCCATAGACAACCTGAATGTGAAAATTACGGGCAATGATGTACAGGCTACGCTCAGTTTTATCAAAGACCAATATGATAGCTTCTACCCCAATCATTCATTCGAGTATTCCTTTTTAGACGAACGCTATAATCGGCAGTATAAAAACGACCGGCTTTTTGGCAGAGTCTTCAACCTGTTTTCTATACTGGTGATCATCATAGCCAGTCTGGGCCTTTTCGGATTAGCCGCATATAACTCATTGCAGCGCAGTAAGGAAATAGGAGTGAGAAAAGTGTTGGGGGCTACAGTCGGGGACATTATAAACCTGCTATCAAAAGACTTTTTACTCTTGATTTTACTGGCAAACATGGTTGCACTGCCACTCGTGTACCTGGGTGCGAAAAGCTGGCTGGCTGGTTACGCTTATGCCATCGATCTGGGGCTTTGGCTCTTTGTGATACCACTCTCGTTGGTATTTGTAGTGGCTATTGCCACGATCAGTGTGCAGACATTTAAATCTGCCCGAAGGAATCCTATAGACGCACTTAGATACGAATAATATGTTCAGAAGCTATCTCAATGCTGCTTTTCGCAACTTCTTAAGAAACAAGAAGCATACCGCCATCAACCTGCTTGGCCTTTCACTGGGCCTGGCGGCATTTATTGTCATTTTTCAATATGTAGCCTTTGAATACAGTTTTGATCAGTTTCATAAGGACGAAGATCGTATTCAGAGACTTACCCTCGGCAGGCTCGACAATGGAGTCGGTACCAGCTCGGTGAGTGCCGGGGTGATGGCACCCATCCTCTATGAAAACTATGCCGGTATTAAGTCTTTTGTGCGGCTTCGAAAATTCCCTTCATTGGTAGCCCATGGGGACAACAGAATCCATGAAGACAAATTCTATTTCACCGATTCCACCTTCTTCCAGGTCTTCTCTTACGAACTGATTGAGGGCAATAAGGATCGCATCCTCCAGGAACCGAATACACTTGTTTTGACTGAGACGGCTGCAGAAAGAATCTTTGGCAGGAGTAGCGACCTGTTGGGAGAGACCCTAAGAATTGATAATTATGCAGGCTATCGCATAGACGGAATCGTGAAAGACCCTCCGGCTAATGCGCATTTCAGCTTTGAATACCTGGCTTCTATAGCCTCTATAGCCACACACCCTAACGAGCCTTTGCGTACCTACCAGACCAATGAATGGTATGCGCACTACTATTATACCTTTTTACAGCTGGAGGATGGAGTCAATCCGGCCAATGTACGGGCACAGATTCTGGAAGCTTCCAAGGTTCATTCCAACCCGGAGTATTACGAGCTTTACGGGGTCAACATGGGCCTCTTCCTGCAACCCATTACCGATATTCACCTCAATCCGCTCTATGGCGAGCTCGAGCCACAGGGAAATGCTGATAACCTCTATATTCTCAGCAGCGCTGGTCTGATCATTCTGCTCCTGGCTATTGTCAATTACACCAATCTGTCTACCGCTCAGTCTATTCGCAGGGTCAAAGAAGTGGCCTTGCGCAAAACCATGGGGGCAGAACGCAGACAACTGATCTTCCAGTTTTTAGGTGAGTCGATGGCCCTGAGTTTACTGGCTTTTATATTGGCCATTTCTTTGATTCAGCTCTTTCAATCAGACCTGCTTGAGCCGGTAGGCTTGCCTGCCAATATTTTCGATTCTTTCTATGAAACAAATATTTATTACCTGCTCGCAGTCACCCTGGCCACGGGCTTGATCGGAGGTCTGTATCCTGCATTGTACCTCTCGTCTTTTGGTCCCGGACATTTGTTCAAAGATGCTTTGAGTGGCGAGCGCAAATTCATCTTCCGCAAGGTGGTGGTGTTCCTTCAGTTCACCATTTCCATGCTGCTGATCTCCGGTACGGTCATTGTCTTTTCACAGGTACGGTTTATGCAAACCCAGGAGCTGGGCATAGACACAGAACAGATTCTGGTCCTGCCCACCTATGGCAATGCCAATATTCATGAGGGCTATGAGCGCTTCAGGCAAGACTTATCCAGGATCACCGAGGTCTCATCATCTACCCTGGCCGAGCTGAGTCCAGGTGACATTGCCTTTGGTATCGTGGGTAGATTTGAAGGGATGGAGGCCAACAAGAGTTTTACCACCACAGGGGTTGATCACGATTATCTTAAAACCTATGACCTGAAATTGATCGCAGGCCGGGACTTCTCCCGGGAAATCGCCAGCGATACTGAAGAGCGTATTATCATCAACAGAAAGCTTTGCGAAGAACGGGGCTGGACACCTGAAGAAGCCATTGGCAAAACCTATGATTTTGGTGGTGATGGGGTCACTCCCGGTTTTGTGATAGGGGTGGTCGAGGATTTCCATTTCAATTCCCTGCGCAAAGAGATTTTTCCCATGGTGATGGCCATAGCTCCTAATTTTTATCAGAAGATAGCGGTGAAATTGAATGGCCCGAATCTGGCTCAAAGCATAGCGAAGGTGGAAGCAGCCTGGCAACAGGTCTATCCTGAGTACCCCTTCAACTATCAGCTGGTAGACCAGGAGTTTAATCGACAATACGCTGCTGAGCAGAGCTTTGGAGCACTCTTTTTCCAGTTTACCATATTGGGGCTGCTGATAGGCGCATTTGGTATTTACGGCCTTATTCAGCTTATGACAGAGTACAGACGAAAGGAAATGAGCATTCGCAAAGTACTGGGGGCCCAGGTATGGCGACTTACTGTATTGATGACCCGGGAATACATGATTTTAATGGCCCTTGCCTTTTTAGTGGCGGCACCGCTGGCATATATGTTCATGGACAACTGGCTGGCTGATTTTGCCTATGCAATTACCATCCAATGGTGGATGCTTGGTCTCTCACTGGTGGCGATTGCGCTGATTAGCTTTGGTACCATCGGAACCTCTGTTTTCAAAACTGCAAGGGCGAATCCCGTTGACTCTTTGCGCTACGAATAGATATCATGCTGAAACATCTCACCATATCCATACTCAGAAGCCTGAAAAGAAACCGCGTCTTTACGGCTATTAATGTCGGAGGGCTGGCTATAGCCTTATTGGCAGCGATTACCATTCTGAGTCATGTGGCCTATGAATATAGCTTTGACGCCTATCAAAAGGACTTTGATGATGTTTACAGGCTATCGGTTTCCTATACTGACGTTGCGGGTAACTTTGGAGAACATGCAGGTATCTCCAATGATATTGCAGGGCGATTGAAAGCTGAAATGCCGGAGGTGCTTCAGGCCACTCGCATACATCCCCTTACGGGTAGTTTCCGCCATACAATCATGGCATCTGAAAACGAGCAGGGGCCGGTACAATTCAGTATCGAACAACTCTGGGCAGTGGATATAGATGCCTTTGACATTTTTACATTTAATGTATTAAAGGGAAACAATGAGGATTTGATCAATACTATCGAGGGGATTGCTATCAGTGAATCGATGGCTATCAAGTTTTTTGGTAATGAAAATCCAATTGGAAAAACCATGAAATTAAATGGACAACTGGAATTTTCTGTCACTGTGGTGTTTGAAGACTGGCCCGATAATTCACATATTAACCCTGATATTCTTTTACAAAAAAGGGACTTGGAGCAGCGGGGAAATGACAGAGAGTTTCTTCATTTTCTTGGAAGTATCGACTATACGTACTTAAAATTGGCCCCGCAATCGAACCTGACAAGCCTGCAACGGAAGCTGGATGCATTTGTGGCTGCCAATAAACGACCTCAGGACATGGAGGACGCAAGGTTGAATCTAATGCGTGCCAGCGACATCCACTTGGAAGCGGGGCATATGATGAGAGATATGGCCAGTGTAACCAATAAGGGCACGTTGACACTATTAATTGGCCTGGTAGCCCTTATACTGTCGATTGCCTGGTTCAATTATATCAATCTTAACACTTCATTGACCATTCGGAAAATCAAGGAAATCGCGGTACGAAGAATTCATGGAGCGGGCAAAGCAGAGCTGTTTGCACAACAACTGCTCAACACCTCTGTGTTCATCCTGTTGGCATTAGGCCTGGCATTTACTATTTACCAGGGAGCATATGGTTACCTGAATCGAATCATCGGAACGGGAGGTCTTGATTACCTGGTAAGTGACCCCTGGCTTATGAGCGGCTTAGGCTTGTTCTTAATCGTGGCTGTGCTTATATCCGCTTTGTACCCTACAGTTTTGCTAAATGGTCTGAAAAGCAGGGATATGATCAAAGGAAGTCTGGGCCGTATTGGCAAGGGAGACGGTCTGAAGAAGACGCTCGTAACGACCCAATTTGCTATTACCATCGGGTTGCTTTTCGCTACACTTACTGTTATTTATCAATTGAGGCATCTCAAATCTGCTGAAACAAACCTGGAAATGGATCAGGTAGTGGTTATTAACGGACCAGGGGTCAGGAACAGCGATCATAAAAACTATGCGCAGGCTATCAATGCTTTTAAAAACGGACTTCTGGGGATTCCTGGAGTAAAAGCAATTGCTACCTCCAACCATGTACCTGGTTATAAAGTGACAATGACTGGCGGATTTTCAGACCCTCAGAACGAGGAGAACCCACCAATTTATATCAACAGAATATTCGCAGACGGAAACTATGCTGAAGTCTATGGCATAGAGGTAGTTGCCGGCCGTTTTTTTACGAATCAAATGGAAATCCAGGATATCAACTCACGCCCATTGGTGTTAAATGAGTCGGCTGTAAAGCAACTGGGCTTTAAATCACCTGAAGAAATTGTTGGCAAAAAGGTGAAGTATTTTGGTGAACCAGTAGAAATAATCGGGGTGATGAAAGATTTCAGTATGGAGTCACCCGATGTAGCGATAACAGGCCTCATGTTTTATCCGGCCCTTGACTCTAAGTATTTTTCTGTGAGAGTGACTGGTGCACCCGGGCAGGAGATTATTGACAGAATTGAGAACTTGTTTAAGGAGGTCTATCCCGGAAACCCTTTCGATTACTTCTTCTCAGAAGCCAATTTCAATAAGCAGTTCCAGTCATTTGAACTGTTTGAAAAACAGCTGTCTATATTGGCTGTCTTGAGTATTTGTCTGGCCAGCCTTGGTTTGCTCGCACTGGCCTATGACAGTACCTATCAGCGGATTAAAGAAATCGGTGTTCGAAAGATTTTAGGCGCTAGCGTGGGCTCTATTATCCAACTGCTTTTATCTGGCTACCTGCGTTTGATTGTGCTGGCTGCTATTATTATCACCCCTATCATTTATTACTCATTGCAAAACTGGCTCAATCAATATGCAAGTAGAATCTCCATTGGTGCAGATCTATTGATGTTGCCGGCATTAGGAACCATTGTACTTGCAGCGCTGATGGTTGGTTTTCAGTCTATGAAGACAGCCCGAATGAATCCGGTAGATACACTCAGACACGAATGATCCCTGACTATGATTAAGAACTACCTCAAAACTGCCTTCAGAAGCCTTGTCAAAAAAAAGGTGTTCACCCTGATCAACATCTTCGGCTTGTTTATAGGCCTGACGGCATTTCTTCTGATCTATTCCTATGTAAGCTTCGAAAAGAGCTATGACAGGTTTCATGCTGATGCGGATCGCATATACCGCGTGGTCACCGACAATGTAGTCAATGGCGTAACAGGAGCCAGAGATGCCATGTCTTTCAGTCCCCTGGGGAAGGCGATGAAAGAAGAACTGCCCGAGGTGGAAGAATATACCACTACCATGAAGCTTTATGAAGACCTGGTTTTCAAGAAAGGCGATGAGCTGATCAATGAAAGTGGTGTAGTAGCAGCTGATGAACGTTTCCTCGATATTTTTTCCTACCCGATCATTCATGGAGAAAAAGACCCCTTTAAAAACCCGAACTCCCTTATCCTGACTAAGTCAGGGGCCATGCGGCTGTTTGGAACGGAAAACCCTGTTGGGCAAACCATCGATGTATTGGGTATTCACAGAGGGAGCTTTAAAGTCACCGCTGTGCTCGATGATATCCCCGGCAATACACATTACAAGTTTGAAGTCATGATTTCCTTTGCCACCATTCAGGACCGGGCCGATGAAGATGGCTGGCGCGGTTATAACTTCTATACTTATGTAAAGCTTAGCGAAGAAGCCGAGAAGGAGGCCGTTCAGGCGAAATTGATGAGTTTCCCAGACAAATATCTGAGAGAAGGTCTCACCCTGCAATTCACCATGCAGTCTATGACGGACATTCATCTGACCAGCGGTTTTACCTATGAACCTGAAGCCAGTGGTAACAGCAAAACAATCAATTTCCTGCTCATCATTGCCGTGTTCATCATTGTCATCGCCTGGGTCAATTATATCAATCTTTCTACTGCCAAGGCCATGGACCGGGCCAGAGAAGTTGGGCTTCGCAAGGTAGTAGGAGCCGGTAAAGGTCAGCTCATTGCTCAGTTTATGATGGAGTCTCTTTTTATCAATGTACTGGCGGCTATTCTGGCATTGACGGCTGTTCAGGTACTGGGTCCCCTGTATAACAATTTGCTGGAGAAAGATCTGGTGAGCTTTGTCTGGACCAACAGCTCTCTGCTAACCCTGCTGATAGCGGTTACACTGGGCGGCACCTTTTTATCAGGCTTTTATCCATCCCTGGTACTATCATCCTTCAGGCCCATTACGGTGCTCAAGGGAAAGCTCAGAAACTCCCGAAGCGGGCTGGTACTACGCAAGAGCCTCGTGGTCTTTCAATTTGTTTCTTCTCTGATTCTCATTGCCGGTACGGCCATAGTATACCTGCAGATAGAGTATATGAAGAACCGTGATTTAGGGGTGAGTATTGACCAGGTTTTGACGGTGAAAGTACCGGCTCACGATCCCGTAGACAGCAGTCTCTATGATCAGAAGTATAAACTTTTGAGGGCAGAGCTTACCCGAAACCCTGCGATTCTGGAATTGGCGACAGCCTCATCTATTCCTGGTGGAGGCAGGAGTAATATATCTTCTGCCGGTGGAGGGATCAGTATTGTAGGGGAGACCCTGATCGACAATTCAACGATCTATATCACCACCATTGATGAACGCTTTTTCCCGACTCTGGAAGTAGGGATGATAGCCGGCAGGAACTATACCGATAACCGGGCAGCCGAAGCAAAAAATGTAATTATCAACAAAGCAATGCTAACGAAACTCGGTTTTGCAGATGGGCCAGAATCCGTACTGAATAAACGCCTGCGTATGGGCAATGAAAGCAGCGATCGTATTTTCAATATCATTGGAGTGGTCGCTGATTATAATCGCAGGTCTTTAAAAGATGAAATTGAGCCCACCGCTTACTTTTTGGGTTATGATGGCTTTACGACCCACATCGTGATCAAACTTTCTTCTGATAACCTAAGTGCCACTTTAGGCGAGGTGGAAGAAAATTGGCTCAGGGTATTCCCCGAAGTACCGTTTGAATACAGCTTCATGGATCAGAAATTCGAAGAGGCCTACCGGGAGGATCAGCAGTTTGGTTCCCTCTTCGGAGTATTTTCAATATTAGCCATGGCCATAGCAGGTCTGGGCTTGTTTGGCTTGTCATCTTTTATTGCTTTACAACGCGCTAAGGAAATAGGGGTCAGAAAAGTGCTGGGTGCTTCGGTGATCAATATCGTGAGACTGATCTCAAGAGATTTCCTCAATCTCGTTGTGGTCGCCTTTTTACTTGGCTCGCCATTGGTTTATTTCATAATGGACGGTTGGCTGAATAACTATGCTTTCCGCATCGATTTGCCCGTATGGGTACTTCCGGTGGCCGGTATCACCCTTTTGTTCATCACCTTTCTTACGGTTGGTTATCAAACAGCACGCGCTGCCCGGGCCAATCCTGTAGACACCCTCAGGTCAGAATAACCACTCAAAACTCAAAAACAATGCTTAGAAACTACTTTAAAACCGCGATGAGAAACCTCTCCAAGAGCAAGGTATTCTCCTTTATCAACATCACAGGTTTGGCCGTAGGGCTCGGAGCCTTCCTGCTCATCTTTCAGTTTGTAAGCTTTGAGCAAAGCTTCGATAACTTTCATGAAGATACTGATCAGCTTTACCGGGTACAGTTCGAGCGTGTCTATACAGACAAACACGATAAAAGTGCTGGCCTGACTGCTGGTGCAGGGCCCGCCTTAAAAGAAGACTTTCCTGAAGTAGAGGAGTTTACCAAGCTTTGGTCAGCTGGTTTTATGTCAAATCTGCTGACCATTGAAGATGAGGTTTTTAACGAGAAAAAGCTCTTCTATGCCGATGAGTCTTTCTTTCGCCTGTTCAGCTTTGGCTTGGTTCAGGGAAGCTCCGATCAGATTTTGAAAGAAGCCAATACCATGGCTATTTCCGAAACCAGGGCTATTAATTACTTTGGATCTACTGATGTCATTGGAAAAGGCATCAGAGTGAATAATGGCATGGGAGATGAGCTTTATAGCGTCTCCGGAGTCTTCAAAGACTTGCCCCGCAATACGCATTTTGATTTTGATGTCCTTTTGTCTTTTAAAACCCTGGAAAATGCTACCGAAGGAAGTGCCGCAACTTCTTTTGGGTGGAACGCTTTTCCCACCTACCTGAAGCTGGCACCGGGTACTGATTTTAAGACACTGGAATCCAAGTTTCCTGAGTGGACTAAAGGACGTTATGCCTCCCTGATTGAAGATGGCGTTGAACCAAGACTGTATCTGCAACCCTTGGAAAGCATTTACCTGGAGTCTGATCTCAGGTTTGAGGTGGGACCTACCGGAAATGCGCGGATTGTACAGATTCTTACTGGTGTAGCACTTTTTATCCTGATTCTTGCTTATTTCAACTACGTTAATCTGTCTACCTCAAAATCTCTGGAACGTACCAAAGAGATTGGGGTGAGAAAAGTAAATGGAGCCAGTAGAACTAGTCTGATCAAGCAGTTTCTTATCGAATCGTTTGTTGTAAACCTGATAGGAATCGTTTTGGGCTTTACGCTTATGCAAATATCTATCCCCTTTTTCGAGCAAGCCCTCGACCGTCCCTTGAGTGAGATGGTTGTGGTCAATCAACCCTTCATTGTACTTATTTTGGTACTCCTCACTTCGGGTACTCTGCTTTCTGGTTTTTACCCTGCCTGGATTCTTTCTCGCTTCAAGACCATTCGTGTGCTCAAAGGGCAGAGGTCTGGTGCGGGATCTGATGGAGTGGTGAGAAAAGGTCTGGTCATTTTACAGTTCGCGATCTTGTGCTTCCTGTTGGTGGGCAGTTTGGCCGTGCGTAGTCAGATTGACTATATGCTCAATTCCGACTGGGGTTTTGACTCTGACCAGATGGTGGTAGTGGCCGGGCCGTCATTATCTCAGGATGAGGCGGATAAATTGACCACTTTTAAAAATGAGCTCCGTTTACAAGCCAATATTGCAGAGGTGTCTAATACTACCATGGTACCGGGTAATGAGATTAAATGGGTCAACAATGGTGTAAGACTTACAACCAGTCCCGCTAACGAGATCACTTCTATTCCCTTTTTAGGAATTGATGACACCTATATCAGCAATCTTTCGCTGGAAATCCTGGCAGGAAGAAGCTTTGACAAGGATTTGGCCAATGAGGCAGAGAGCCTGCTGTTGAGTCGTGCCGCAGCCGAGCAATTCGGCTTTCCGAATCCTGAAGATGCTCTTAATCAAAGAATTACTGATGGAGGACAAGAATATAAGGTCATCGGAGTGGTAGAAAATTTTCTACAGAAGTCATTCAAGAGTGGATATGACCCTATTATGTATCGTCATATTCCCAATGCCAATAACTATCTCTGTATAAGGGTAGAAGGTGGTGATTATGAGCATGTTCTTACGGATATCGAATCACAATACATCAGCCATTTCCCCGGCAGTACCTTTTCATACTTCTTCCTGGACGAGTACTTCGAACGTCAGTTTACGGAAGACCGCATCTTTGGTAAAGTATTCAATTTCTTCACCCTGCTGGGCATCTGGATTTCCATCCTGGGGCTCTTTGGCCTTACCTCATATGCTGTATTGCAGCGTAGAAAAGAGATTGGTATCCGCAAGGTTCTGGGCGCCTCTGTCGGCAGTGTCGTTTTGTTGATTTCAAAACGTTTTATCTACCTGACCCTGATAGCCATAGCACTGGCCATACCAGTAGCCTTCTATGCGACAAACAGTTGGCTCGATAGTTACTCCTTTGCTACGGGCATGAAAGCTTATGTGTTTGTAGTACCCGTGGTGGCGCTGCTGAGCATCACATTATTGACAACCGGCTTGCTTTCTATGAAATCGGCCACCAATAACCCTGTCGACTCACTGAGGTATGAGTAACTGTATCACTTTGAGACGTTAACGAATCAAAGTGATACAGTTGATTAGCCTAAAACCATGTAGTGTTTTGTGTAAATGGCTTATATTCAGTGCTTTAAAGTTTAGGCATAGTTGTAGCATAAGTAGGGCATACCCAAAAAGGTATTTGAGCCCAAACAAGAAAACTCATGGTTAAAAACAACATCATTCTCGCTTTCAGACAGCTCAAAAGAAACAGAGTATTTTCCTTCGTCAATGTACTGGGGCTTTCCCTGTCAATGGTAGCCTGTCTGCTTATTTTTAAATACATTTCTTTTGAAAAGAGCTACGACAACTACCATTCAGATGTAGACAATATCTATCGCATATACCGTCACTCAGAGCGTGCTCAATACGGAGATGATGATGTAGTCCCCATCTTTCCGGCTATTGGTCCGCTAACCAAAACTGATATTCCTGAGTTTGTGCAGACCAGTCGCTTTATAGGTTCTGAGAAAATGTTCCAGTCTTTTGCACTGAGCTATTTTCCGAAAGAAGGAGCTGCCAAAACCTTCAACATCACAAAAGGCTACTTTGCTGATCATGATGCTATCAACATATTGGGTTTCGACTGGACAGATGAAAGTATGCAACCTTCCCTGGACAACCCGAATGAGGTGGTGATTTCACGTTCTACAGCTAATAAATTTTTTGGTAATGAGCCTGCTGTGGGTAAGGTACTTCGCTTCAAAAACAGGGGAGTGAATATGAAAGTGACAGGAGTTTTTGAAGACTTGCCTGAGAATACACATTTCAAATTTGAGCTACTTTGTTCCTTTCAGTCTCTGCCGGCAGAATGGAAGCTGGATGAGGATTTTGGCTGGGGTAATTTTTACACTTATGCACGCATAAGTGATGGTGCCGACCTTGCAACAGTAGAGTACAAGCTCAACGAACTGCTTAAAGACCGGGAAACCTGGTATGCTGAGGAGCAGATTGTGTTCAAGCTGCAGCCGATCAAAGATATTCACCTGAAATCTGACAAGGTATTTGAGTTGGAAGCCAACGGAAATGAAAGAACGGTTTTCTTTATGACCATCATAGGCTTCTTTATCATGCTTATTGCCTGGGTCAATTATATCAACCTAAGCACCTCGAAGCTGATCGACAGAGCTAAAGAGGTGGGTGTAAGAAAAGTGCTGGGTAGCTACCGCAGCCAGTTGATGAATCAGTTTATAACGGAATCGGTGGTCATGAACTTCCTGTCCATTGTGCTTTCCCTTACCGTATTGCAGGTTACCATTAGCTTCTTCGAATCACTTTTGGGCATTCCAATCGCCTTTTTTACTAAAGAAGCATTGCCCGTAACCATACAGTTTGTAGGACTTTTTACCCTGGGTGCTTTGCTCTTTGGCTTTTACCCGGCACTGCTGTTTTCTAAACAAAAAGTAACCAGCGTCTTAAAGGGAAGAAGCAGAAGCAGCAAATCTGGTCTGCTATTACGCAGGGTGCTAACGGTTTTTCAGTTTGCCATTGCATTGGTACTCATCATTGGCACCTTCACGGTTTATAGTCAGCTTCAGTTTATGCAGAACCAATCGTTGGGTATGACCATCGATCAGACCCTGATTGTAAGAAAGCCCTTTACCGAGTCTGCGAGCAGAGCCTCAAGCGAAGCTGCGTTTGTTAACGGAGCAAGGCAGCTCAGTGGAGTACAGGCTGTGAGCGCTACCTCTGAGATACCGGGCTATGAAATTACACGCATGCGCTGGATAGCATTGGGCCCTAATCAGGGAGACCAGGCACTCTATGCTAAGGATATAGCCATAGATGAGTATTTCACCGACCTCTATGATATTGATGTGATCCACGGTCGCAGCTTTGCACCTGAGTTTGAAGATGCTACCGGGGTAGTACTCAACCTATCAGCGGCCAGAGATCTGCTGGGAGCAGAGGCTGATCTGGCCGACTGGGTAAATAAAACCATTTACTATGAGACAGCGCCCTTTACGCTCATTGGTATCATCGATGACATCAGCCAGCAATCGCTTAAAAACTCAGCGGAGGCGCATATTTATACCAAGCGCAACCGGGTTAAGTTTTACTCTGTCAAAGTAAATACTGCGGACATTAACAAAACCATAAGCGAGCTGGAAACCGTGTTTGGCGGCAGCTTTGCCAGCAGTCACTTTGACTACTTCTTTCTGGATGAATACTTCGACAGACAGTATCGCTCTGACCGAATGTTCGGACAGATCTTTACCTTCTTTTCTGTACTGGCTATTATGATCACTGTGCTGGGCCTATTTGGCCTGTCTATCTACAACATTGGTCAAAGGGCCAAAGAGGTGAGCATTCGCAGGGTACTGGGGGCCTCCTTCAACAGTATTTCATTGTTGCTTACCAAGGATTACTTCCTGCTGATTTTTATTGCCGCTGTGGTGGCAGTACCGCTGGGCTATCTTATGATAGAACAGTGGCTTGCCAACTTTGCCAATCACTTGGAAATAGGGCTTATGCTCTTTGTATTGCCCATAGTACTGGTATTGGTGCTCACGCTGTTGACAGTCGGCTATCAGGTAATCAAGGCTGCTGTGGCCAATCCCGCAGAAACACTCAGGTGGGAGTGAGAGCGAATTTATAGATAGAAAAAGAAATGCCCATCAGCCATTAGCCGATGGGCATTTCTTTTTCTGTTCCACGCTAAGGACGAACTGTTAAATCCAGTCGTCCAACGGACGACTTCGAATGTAAGACTACTTATCAATTTTCAATAAGTATTCTTAATTTAGTGCAACCCAAGACTATTATGAAAGCTGCCCCCTGTTCGCTGAGGCTCCTGATGTTGTTATCAATTTGCCTTACTACTGTTTTTTCTTGTGACGAAGCCACTCCCAAAGACCTGAATGCCGAGGCGATCATCCCCAAACCGGCTTCCGTAATTGCGACAGGCAGCTCTTTTACTATTAAATCATCGACTACCATTTCTTCTGGCAGCGAAGCTTTGGCAGCCAGTGAGTTTCTGGTAGATATGTTAAATCCGGCAACAGGATTTGAACTAAAGCCGGAGCTGGTGGAAGGCAAGGCTTCCAGAGGCATCTATCTTTCCCTGATCAACGATTCAGAACTGGGGGAGGAAGGTTACGAGCTGGACATCACCGAGAAACTCGTCAGTCTGAATGCTCAGACCGAAGCTGGCCTGCTACGAGGCATCCAGACCATCAGACAATTATTACCTCCTACAATCGAATCGAAAACTAAAGTTGAGGAGCCCTGGGAGATTGCCACCGGTACCGTGACCGATATACCGCAGTTTTCCTACCGTGGGGCGATGCTCGATGTCTCCAGACATTTCTTCGGTGTCGAAGATGTGAAAAAGTACATCGACTACCTGGCCTTTTTTAAAATGAATGCCCTGCACCTTCATCTTTCCGATGATCAGGGATGGAGAATTGAGATTAAAAGCTGGCCAAAACTCACCACCATAGGTGGTGCTACCCAGGTAGGTGGGGGTGAAGGTGGTTTTTACACCCAGGAAGATTACAGGGAAATTGTGGCATACGCGGCCAGAAGACATATTATGATTATCCCGGAAATTGATATGCCCGGCCATACCAATGCCGCTCTGGCATCTTATGCCGAGCTTAATTGTGATGGCAAAGCCACGGAATTGTATACCGGTACCAAGGTGGGTTTTAGTACCTTTTGTACCGATAAAGAAATCACCTATACCTTCATCAATGATGTGATTCGGGAGCTGGCGGCTATGACACCCGGCCCGTATATCCATATTGGTGGCGATGAGAGCCATGTAACGGAATTGGAGGACTATATTCCCTTTGTAAACCGAGTAAAGGACATCGTTACCTCCCATGGTAAATCGATGATTGGCTGGGACGAAGTAGCTCAGGCCAATCTGGATGAGCAATCTGTGGTGCAACTTTGGAATAGTCCCGATTTTGCCCGAATGGCCGTAAAGAAGGGCAGTAAGGTTATCATGTCTCCTGCCAAGAGAGCCTACCTCGATATGCAGTATGACTCTACCACCCAATTGGGATTGCACTGGGCTGCCTATATAGAAGTGGATGACGGTTACAACTGGGATCCCGAGCTTTTTGCAAGAGGTGTTGACAAAGAGTCGATACTGGGGGTTGAAAGTCCGCTGTGGTCAGAAACGGTGACCAATATGGACGAGATAGAATACATGATCTTCCCTCGCCTGGCCGGCTACTCAGAGATTGGATGGTCGGGCAGCGACCGCAACTGGGATGAATATAAAACCAGACTTGCTAAGTTCGAAACCCGCTTTGAAGTAATGGATATCAACTATTATCGCTCACGAAGAGTCTGGGGAAAAGATTCAGACCTGCAACTGGTAGATAACAAGTAGCCAGGTCAGTTTTCAGTCGATGGTCCATGGCCCCGTCAGCAGCGAAGCTCAGACGGATGAGGTTTGAGCAGTCAGGTTATCAGTGATTAGTTATCGGGAAATCAGGCTATAAACAGAGCCTTTTTATGCTGATCACAAGGGGTATCCAGGGTGACTTTAAGTAGCTGTTCCATACCCAGCTCACCACCAATGATGTCAGACGGTTATGGGCAAACCCGCCTGAAGTAGATACCGATCAACCCTCCATGTAACTCGGTGGTTCCCCGTGTCCTCTGTGCTATAACCACCGTCAGACCATTGCAGGAAAAATACAAAACTCCCCAAATCCGCATATCGAAAAGCCCGATTAATTATTAATTTCGGCCCTTGTATCTGATTCGGCATGGGAATTGAAAGCTTAGGTTTAGGCGGCATGCCCGATAAAGGATAACAACAAAAGGTCTGAACATGAGAAAATTATCACTGATTGCCATTTTGGTTTTTATGGTTAACCTGCTTTCAGCACAGAAACTGCCTGAAATGCGCTACACCATAGACATGACCCAAAGTACCGATACTTTCAACATTACGCTGTATCCGGGAAAGCTCAAAGAAGCGAGCACTTTTCAGTTTGCCTCAACAGCACCTGGTACCTATCAGACAATGAATATCGGCCGACTGGTAAGTGGTTTTGCCGCTTTTGATAAAAAGGGAAGAGCCATTGAAGTAGAAAAACTCTCAGTCAACCAATACAAAATAAGCAACTCCAAAAAGGTGCATAAGCTTAGCTATCAGGTAGCTGAAACCTTTGATACCCGGTTGTCCGAATACCCCATTTACCCCATGGCAGGCTCTTCTTTGGAAGAAGACCATGCACTGATCAATGCACATACCCTACTTGGCTATTTTCATGGATTTCAGAAGAGCCCCCTTAGCTTAACACTCAAGGGCCGAGCTGGCTGGGAGATCGGTACAGCCCTTAATGCCGATAATGGCATTTACAAAGCCACCGATTACGATCACGCTGTGGACTCACCCATTCTGCTGGGAAAGCTCACAAAGGCCAGCACAAAGATCGCGGATACCCAGGTAGAGATTTATACTTACTCGCAAAACGATAAAATCTCTTCTGAGCGCTTGTTGGAGAGCATGAGCAGCATGTTGCAGGCGACCAAAGATTTTCTCATCGATTTGCCAGTGGATCGCTATACCTTCCTATACCACTTTGCGCCCGACACCAGGGGAGCTACCGGTGCCTGGGAGCACTCATATAGCTCGGAATACACCCTGATTGAAAATGACTTTAATACACCACAGCAGGTGCAGGCAGTGACCGATATTGCCTCTCATGAGTTTTTTCATATCGTGACACCACTCAACATCCATAGTGAAATTGTAGAAGAGTTTAATTTCGTAAAACCTACTCCCTCCGTTCATCTATGGCTTTATGAGGGAGTGACTGAATGGGCCTCAAATATGCTGCTGTATAGGGCAGGGGAGCTCTCTTTGGAAGAATATCTACTCGGTAGCGTTCGACAGAAGATTCTCGTGAATCAACAAGTGTTCAACTCTGACTGGAGTCTGAAGAAACTGGCAGAGGAGTCCTTTAATGCCGAGGGGTCAAAGCAATATGGTAATATCTATTTCAAAGGCTCTCTCATCGGCAATCTGCTGGATATTCGCCTGCTCGAGCTGTCTGATGGTAAAATGGGCTTACGCGAACTGCTGCTCGACCTTATTGTAGAATATGGTAAGGGCAAGCCTGTGTCTGAGGCCACCTTCTTCGATGACCTCGCTGCGATGACCTACCCGGAAATCAGAGAGTTTTTTGACGACTATGTATTGGACAACAAGGAGTTGCCACTGGCCGAGTATTTTGCTAAAGTAGGCATAGAAATAGCCGGGACTGAGGTGAAAAAGATAGAGGAGATGACGCCTCAGCAACAGAAGCTGTTCGAGGTCTGGAGCAAGAACCTGAAGCGTTGAGTTAAACAGCTTAAATTTTCCGCAGTCCTGGCCTTCGCAAAAACGTGATAGGGTTCACTGATATATACTAATCTAGAGGAAACCTCTCGATAACTATCGCATAGAGTACAATCAATATCTTTTTTGAAGCAGGTATAAGCCTGTCATATTCTCAGGATTCGTTACTTTGGTTTCTGTATTAATTCCACCTACTGTTTTATCAACCAGACACTAATCCTATGACCACCTCTTTTGACGCTATCGTAATTGGCACCGGCCAGGCAGGCCCCTCGTTAGCCGCCCGACTTGCAGCCTCCGGTATGAAAACCGCCATTATAGAACGAAAGCTTTTTGGGGGTACTTGTGTGAATACGGGCTGTACGCCCACCAAAGCCCTGGTGGCCAGTGCCAGAACAGCGCATGTGGCCCGTCAGGCGGCTAATTGGGGAGTAGAGATTTCCGGTGACATCAAGGTGGACATGAAGAAAGTAAAGGCCCGTAAGGATGCTATCGTCAATGCCTCTACTACGGGTGTTGAAAACTGGCTGAAGGGTCTGGAGAATGTAACTGTCTATGAGGGCCATGGCCGTTTTGAAAGCCAAACCACGGTTCGGGTGGGAGAAGAACTGCTGGAGGCACCTAAAATCTTTATCAACGTGGGAGGCCGGGCCTTTGTGCCAGACAATGCGAAAGAGGGAGACGTGCCATATTGGACCAATACGGATATGATGGAAGTAGATTTTGTACCAGAACACCTCATTGTTGTCGGGGGGAGCTATATCGGCCTGGAATTTGGCCAGATGTTCAGGCGATTTGGCAGTAAGGTCACCATTATAGAAAAGCACGATCGCATTGTGAGCAGAGAAGATGAAGATGTGTCAACCGCACTGACTGAAAAACTGGAATCGGAGGGCATTGAGTTCAGAACACAGGCAGAGTGCATCAGCGCGAAAATGGACGGAGACGAAATTTTTGTGGATGTCATCTGCAAAAAGGGCGGCCCTGGTGTGAGAGGCACACATTTGCTTTATGCCATCGGGCGTAGTCCGAACACGCATGATCTGGGCCTGGATAAGGCAGGTGTCAAGGTTAATCAGCGTGGCTTTATTGAGGTAGATGATCAACTTAAAACAAGTGTAGAGGGCATATGGGCCATGGGCGACTGTAATGGAAGGGGAGCCTTTACCCATACGGCCTACAACGACTATGAGATTGTAGCAGCCAATTTACTGGATAATGACCCGAGGCGCGTGAGCGATAGAATTCTCTGCTACGGGCTCTACACAGATCCACCATTGGCGAGGATAGGTATGTCGGAAACTGAGGCGCTGGCTTCAGGGAAAAGGGTATTGAAAGGCTTTAGGGAAATGAAGCGTATAGCCCGCGCCAAAGAACGGGGTGAAACTACGGGTTTTATGAAGGTGATGGTAGATGCCGATACGGAAGAGATTTTAGGAGCCACGATTTACGGCATCGATGGAGACGAAATTATCCACTCCATGCTAGATCTTATGTATGCTAAAAAACCCTACACAGTAATCAGTCGGGCCGTTCATATCCACCCCACCGTTTCTGAGCTGATTCCCACCATGCTGCAAGGACTAAGACCTCTGAATTTTTAAGACATTGTAGGTCGGAGCGATTTCCTTAGCTCATATTCACCACACCAGTCGCTCGCGTCCTCCGTGATTACCCATGCGAGAGTCAGTCATACATAGGTGACCCTTTGCGTCCTGTTTCATCAGAGTCATCGCTTGCGAGACTCTGAGCAACCCAACCGGATTCACCCTTACGGCATTTCCGCCCCATATAGCGATAAATCGGGTTAATTCCGATTAGTTGTTACTACTACAGCCCATTTTAAAGGAGTTTGCGCAGGGGCTGAGTTTTCTTCACGGGAAAAAAAGATGGTCCGTAAACTCACTGTTTTATCATTACTAATCAGCTTACTTTTTACTTCCCAGCTCCGGGGGCAGGAAGATGTCCTTAAAACCATTCTGGAAACCGATGATCTTTCAGCATTTCAGAAATTTGACAAAACAAGTTATCAGGAGTTTGAGCTCTTTCAACACAGCCTTAATCGGGGTGCAGTCAAAGTGGCCTCATACCTCATAGATAGGGGCATTGATGTCAATATGTATTTTGAGGGTGGGGCCACTCCCTTGATCACCGCGGTGAGTTCCAATCAACCGGCTATTGTTGAGCTACTTTTGGCTAAAAAAGCTGATCCGAAAAAACAGGAAGAGGCAGGCCTGGAAGGAACAGCCCTGATGTATGCTTCGTCTCGCAACGATATCACCATCCCCGAGCTGCTGGTCAATGCAGGGGCCGATGTAAACAAGCTGGATGTCAACGGAGATCCTGCAATCAACTGGGCAACCTATTATGGGAATGTAAATACCATGAAGTGGCTGATTGCTCAGGGGGCAGATCTCAACATTAAAAGCAAGCATGGTATGCCCGCAGATGTAGGTTTGAGGCTCTGGCATGCCGATTCGGTCCTGGAGGTATTCCGTCATACTTCAGTCAATCAGACATTGTCTAAACCAGCATCGCGTATATACACTGCTGTACAAGCCAATGACCTCAAATCAGCCGGTAAATTGATCAAAGGTGCCGCTGAGGCTAATGGTAAAGATGGCCTGGGAACTCCCATCCTGCAACTGGCGGTCCAGCAGGGTAATGATGATATGGTTGAGTTGTTGTTGGAGAGGGGAGCCGACCCGAATTTTATGAACCGTGTGGGCATGGTGCCACTGGCCTTTGCTGCTCGATTTGGCCATACCCGATGTGTGGAACTTTTGCTACAGGCAGGGGCCGATCCGAATATGACAGGAGAGACCTACCAGCTTACCGCCATGATGGGGGCTGCTGTCAGTGGGGATCTGGGCATTGCTCAACGACTTTTCAGGGCAGGAGCAGATATGGAAGTTATAGATAAGGTAAATCAGGGAGGAGCCATCATGTGGTCTATGTTTTATGGCCATCAGGACCTTGCACTCTGGATGCTGGAGAATGGAACGGACTTCAAATCAAAGATTCTGGGAGGTACTCAGACCATGCGCTCTCTTTCAGTATTGCTGGGGGCTGATAAGGTAGTTGACTGGATTGACAGAAAACTGGAGTCCGAGAACCATTTGACAGGCTCGTGGAAGTTAAAGGAGATTCACTACATTCAGGCCGATACCACCGTTAAGGTAAATCCGGTACATGGCGGCAGGATTTCATTCTCTGAAGACCATTATCACCTGCTGTATAACCCTTGGGTGAATCCACGAACACCTTTTGAAAAGCTATCTCAACCAACTGAAAAAGAGATGATTAATGCATTTCAAACCCTGGTATTCAACTCCGGTAGCTATGTTTATACCGACAGTACGGTGGTAACCACAGCAGATATTGCCAAGGTGCCAGGATTTGAAGGGGGCGTTCAGTACTATCGCTATAAGCTAAAAGAGAATGAACTGGAGCTGACCATGTATGATGAAACCTACCCTGACGGGAATAAGCCGGATTGGTATCAAAAATTAAAAGTCCTTTTTAAATTAGTGAGAGAGTAACCGGAATACTATTGAATGACCGTTCTTAGATTTTTACTGCTTTTTTACGCCCTTGCCACCATTTTTATTTCGGGTGGACTGTTCTTCAAAAGAGCTGGTCTTAGCTATATCCTGCTGTCTTTTTTTGGTTTGTTGTTCGGCCTCGAAATACTGGACTTTCTGTTTGGTACGAGCGAAATGGTTTTTATTCATCCTGAATGGTCCGGGTATTATCATATACCCATTGGCTTTCTCTATGGTCCTGTGTTATGGTTTCATTTTCAGGCTTTTCTAAAACCTGATTTCAGCTTTAAACCGATTCATTTACTGCATTTGCTTCCTTTTGTGCTGGTAATCATCACCTTATCGGATATTTATATCATGCCTGGAAGCGAGCGAATAGAGTATATGTGGATGAATTTTTTCAACCGCATTATGCCTTACAACTATGCGAGGAGCTGGCATATCCTGACTTACGGAGCAGCTATCGGCTATTTGGTTTATCAACACTTTTCCAGCCTTGCCGGTAAGAAACGGCTGTATGCGATCGCCATTTGTACCATCTATTTTCTCACAGCCGTTTTGCTCTCCTGGCTCGTGGGCTATGCCAGTGGCTGGCGTCAGTTTATCTACTATTACCTTCTGGTATCTACCATGGTATTTATCATAGGTTATATCCTCTACCGTGACCCTCAGTTTCTTAAACAAATCGCCCGAAAATACCTGCACTCGGCTCTGGCTAAAGATGATATGGAGCAGATTGCAAAGAAAATTGAGACAAGCCTGAAGGATGAAAAAATCTTTCTGCGCAAAGACCTGACCCTGAGAAAGCTTTCAGAGGAGATAGGGGAGAAACCCCATAAAATATCCCAGACCCTGTCAGAGTTGATGAAAGAAGGATTCAATGACCTTGTAAACAGGGCCCGGGTGGACCACGCCAAGGAGATGTTGCTGGATGCAAGTTTTAATCACTATAAGATCGAAGCCATTGCCCTGGAGTCTGGTTTCAATAACAAAGTCACCTTTCACAAGGCCTTCCAGAAGTTTGAATCAGTAACTCCGTCCACTTACAGGTCACTCAATGTATGATAGCACTGAAAATGATATTCAAAATACCAAGGGAGCCGTTTTTTAACTGCAAATGCATCACAGACTAAACCATAACGATTATGCCTGAAGAAACAATCATGACCCTACATCCCCAGGGAAAGCAGGGAGTAAACATTTCGAAAGCCAAATACGATCAGGTAAGAGAGGTGATATTAAGGGTGATTGAGTCTGAACAACCCATCTCATTTACCTATATGGCCGAGCTATCGAAAGAGATATTGACAGACGAAAAATTCGATGGTAAGCCTCTCTGGTATATCACAACCGTCAAGCTTGACCTGGAAGCCAGAAAACTGGTAGTGCGGATTCCTAAAACCAGTCCTCATGAGCTTAAACTGACCTAAGGCCATAGCCGTCAGTTTAATCGTCTCCCACACTTACCACTGGCCCCTGAAGCAGGACCTTCCAGCATTTAGTTTGGCTCGTGAGCTTCCCTTTCTCGCCTATGCGTAGCCGCTCTGGCGAAGCAAGAAGGGAATAAAAGGGTGTGGGAAAAGTAAAAGATTCCTGGCCTTATGGCCATGGATCTGGCTAGTCATCATCGTCATCATCATCGTCACCTCCGAGCTCAAAGTAGTCAGAAGGGTCGAAGGGAATATCTTCATCCGGGTCTTTGTCAAAAGGTCCTACCCCGGGTGGGTTGAACAGCCCCCAGCGGTCTATATAGTAGTTTCCGGTATCGAAAGAGTCTACCCAGTCTATAAAGAGCAATCTGAACTCCTCAATAGCATCTCTTATAAGCTGGTAATAGTGTACCTCCTTAAAGCCGAAGGTGCGCAGGCTATGTACATGTAGCGAGAGGTCGCGGGCTGATTTACGAATGATAGCCGCGCATTCCATACGTATATCGTAAATATCACCACCTTCCGCACCGGCTATTTTAGCACAAATCATACTGGCATCTTCAAGCATAAAGCCCTTGGTACTTTCCAGCATCTCGTTGTCTTCCGGTATCAGGTCGGCCACCTGCCGCGTTAGATCGTATATTTCTTCCCCTTTTTTATAGATAGGCAGAGACCTGGGGTCTCTCATTTCCTCATCATCATCCTCATCAAACATACTTATGTCCTTTTGCGCTCGAATATTAAGCAATTATTGAATGCGCTGCCTGACTATTTTTCAGAACTATCTTCCGCGGGTGAAATGCTGTCTTTTTCTGTAGCAGCCCTATCCTGCTCAGCAAACTTCAGGCTGTATTGCATACGGTGTGAAATCAGCAGGCTCATTACGGCAAAGGCCGTGAAAAGGAAGAATCCAATTTGAAGCTGCGTCTGGTTGGTGGTAAGAATTTCCACAGATTGAGCCAGGCCTCCGAGGTGACTGAGTTGCTCCGTAAGAATACCGGAAAAGCCGATATAGGCCATAAAAATGGCAATTACCATCACATCGGCCATGGACCATTTTCCCGATCTGAAGACTATGAAACGAACGAACTTGCTGGCTCTCAATCTTTCTACATAAAGATAAATACAAGAGCAGATCAACTTTGATAACGGGAAAAGCACACTGAAAAGCAAAACGAGCAGCCCCACAATCAACACATCAAACTTGCCTTGTGATAACATGAGGGAAACAATTTCCAGAATGCTCTTGCTCTTGAAATAGAGCACCTGATCGCTGAAATTGATGCTTTCTCCCAGCAGGGTGAAGTTCATCTCAGAGATGCGCGCATCAATATCAATCATCGGCAGGGAAAGGCCTGAAATCAGCAGCACCAGGCTCATTACGGTTAGCAGACTAAACTCTGCCACGGTGGGTGTTTTTAAAAACATGACCAATAACCCGGTGCCTATGATAATACCGAAGAGCAGGGCTCTGTTACCTGCAATACTATCATCCACTGCATCAATTTCCTGCTTCATACCAATCATGGCCTCTTTGCCGCTTGGGTAACCATGAATGGACAGGATATTGTCGCGCACTGAATAGTCCATTTCAGAAAAAGTATCATCGGCATAGCCGCTCAGCTCTTTGAGCATATAAGCCCTGATTTGCTCCTTGTTTTCCGGGTCGTCAAGAAAATTCACAATGTCCTCTGTGAAAATGGGGATATCCTTTTTCATCTCACCGAAAATATTGGTGACAGAAGCAACTCCTCTTTTGAGCAGGCCACCAATCCCACGATTGTTTCTCTTAAACCGGTCTTCAAAGTCGCTAATGGTAGTATAGAGGAATGCCGAAACCCTGCGGTTGAGGTCGTCCTTGTTTCCCTTGGTCAGGTCAAAGTCCTGCACTTTTTTGGCAACGACATCGGCCAGAATTGCCGTCCATTGGTCCACATTGAACATACCGTACTTGATGTCGGATAGCTCAATCAGATCTTCGGTAAGGTGACGCTTTTTTTGCTCCTTGTTATATACCTCCAGTGCCGAAAATACCATCATGGCACAGAGCAGGGAAAGGGCAAAGATTCTGAGGACTTTCACTGGGAGTAATAGGGTTTACGATCGACTCTTTATCAATCAAGACTCACCAATTTATCAATTTGTAACGTGGAAACCAGTTTTTTTTAAGCAGGAAGCACCCAATACTCACTACCCTCTACTCACTACCCAATACACATTACTCACTACCCTCTACTCCCAACTACTAAAACTCCGCCTGCTGTATATCTCCCACAAGCTGAAAGATGAGCAATTCGGCAAGCTTGGCATCATACTTCGCTGTATTCAGGCTTATCTGTGCTCTGAGGAGGTTGCTTTGTGCTGTTCTGAAATCAATGGAGCTTACCTGACCCAGTTTATATTGTTCCTGCGTTCTCTCAAAGTTCTGCTGGTTAGTGCTTAGGTTGTTTTCCTGTGCGTTGACGATAAAACGCTTGTTTTCATAGTCTGCCCATGCATTTTCAAAGTTCACCTGAATCTGCTGTGTCAGCTGTTCTACTGTATAGTTTTGCAGCTCTTCGTTCACTTTTGCATTCTGAGTAGCCGTACGGGTGCCGCCTCCGTCAAATATATTCCAACCCAAAGAAACACCCCCGGTAATTCCGTTGCTGGTGTTGGAGGCCAGGAAAGACGCACTGTTGTTATTGCCTTTGCGATAGTTGTATCCCGCTGAAGCACTCAGGGTAGGAAAGTAGTTAGACTTGCTGATGCGTGAGTCGTAGCGACTCAGGTTTTGGTCAGCACGGGCAATCAGCAAGGTTACATTTTCTCTCAGCACCTGCTCTTTCAGCACATCTTTATCGCTAAGCTGAGCAAAACCCAGTCCTGTATCTACGTCAAAGTCAATAGAAGCCTCTCTTTTACCCATCAGGAAATTAAGGTTACGTTTTGCATTGTACAGTCCTTGCGCGGCATTCAGATAGTTTATGCTATCTGTATTTACGTCAACCTGGGCGTTCGATACATCCAGTCTGCTGTTCTGGCCATATTCAAAGCCGTATTGTGCACGTGTCAGACGCTCTTTCGATACTGCCAACGTTTGTGAGAGGCTTTTCAGGTTCTCCTGAGTCTGTGCTACTTCGTAGTACGCATTGAACAGGTTGGTAAGTGCCGTCTCCAGTATAGATCGGGCATTGAGCTGTGCACGATTAAGGCTTTCGGCATTGCGCTGCACATTATATTTACGATTAAAGCCGTTAAAGAGCACATAGTTCAAGTTCAGATTAGCCGTTTTGCTATCGGAAGTAGCCCCATCCAGTTCGTTTACCCGACCGTCCTGAAACTCTACTTTTAGATTATCCCTGTTGTAATTGATACCGGCAGACCCGGTAACGGTAGGCAGGTAGCCCGTGTTATATATGCTCGTATTGTTCTCGGCTATCTCAATGCTCTTTTTGGAAATCACCACATTGAAGTTATTGGCCATAATTTCGCTGATGGCTTCACCCTTACTCAGAATCTCCTGTGCCTGGAGCTGTAAGCCAATTGCCAGGCTTAGCAGCAGAAAAATATATCGTTGCCTAATCATTGTATTCTGAGTTTAATTCAATTACCGCTCTTTCCACAGTCTCTTCTTTTACCTTATTGCCGGTTAGCAGCCATTTAAGCCAAACCTTCAATGAATTACTCAAAGAAAGGTAGATGGGTAAGATTACCAGGGTAAGCAAAGTGGCTACACCAATGCCATAAGCAATGGATATGGCCATCGGAATCAGGAATTGCGCCTGTCGACTGGTTTCCATAATCAGGGGAGCCAAACCGGCTATGGTAGTCAGTGAGGTAAGAAAAATGGCCCTGAACCTCGATCGGGCTGCTTCATACAAAGCTTCCTGGTAGCTCATGCCTTCTTTCAAAAAGATGTTGAACTTACCAATCAGCACCAGCCCGTCATTGACCATAATACCGACAAGAGCAATGATGCCCAGCCAGGAAAGAATGTTGATGGGGAATCCATGGATGTAATGGCCCCAGCCGACACCAATCAAACTCAAAGGAATTAACAGCAGGAGAATAATAGGCTGGCTATAAGACCTGAAGGTGAAAGCGATGGTAATATAAATCAGGATCAGCACCACCGTAATGACCCCGTTGAGTGAGGCTCTCAGTTTATTGGCCTCCCGGTTTTGTCCATCATAAAAAGCCGAAACTGTGGGGTAGCGGGTTTGAATATCAGGTACAATGTTGTTCCTGATGTCTGCTACAATATCCGTTGGACTCACCGATGGGTTGATCACATCAGCCGTAATCTGTACCTCTCTGCGGCCGTCAATATGATTGATGGAGACTTCGCCACGCTCTATGCTGTAAGAGGCTATTTCTGCAAAAGGGATGCGCGAACCATCGGGAGCCGCAATTTTCATCAGGTCAAGCTTGTTGATGCTCGAGCGTTCTTCCTCATCATAACGTACCCATACCCGTATTTCATCCTGACCACGCTGGAAACGCTGCGCCTGAAAGCCGAAGAAGGCATTTCGCACCTGCGCCATGATATCTCGTGTGTTAAGTCCCAGCAGGTAAGCCTTGTCCTTCAGTTCTATTTTGATCTCTTTAATTCCCTGAGGATCATTATCGCTGATATCTTTCAGCAAAGCATTGTTCTTCAGGGTTTCTTTGAGCTCGTTTTTGGCAGCTTTGAGCTGGGCAATGTTGCCACCCCTCAAGGATATGGATATAGGACTGCCTCCAAAGTTTCGGCCACCACCATAGGTGAGGGACTCTACGCCATATACAGGCCCCATCAGTTTTCTGATAGCACCCCCGATTACATCCGAGCCAAACTCGTTGTTTCTGAGCTCACCAGGCAGCAGGTTGATGCTAAGGCTGCCATTGGCACTACCGGGCCCGATTCTCTTGATCACATTCTCAATTACCTGTCGGTTGTCATCCTGTCGCTCTGTAAAGTCTTCATTGGCAAGCCAGGTTTTCTCCTCCAGTAAGGTGAGAATAGAGTCGGTAATGGCCACATTGGTGCCTTCGGGCATCTTCAGGTTTATGGATACCTGGTCACTTGCTAGTCTGGGAAAGAATGCGGTACGTATGGTTCCACCGCCAATACCTCCGATGGTAAGAATCAGAATGGCGAAGAAAATTGATAAAGTCAGAAAACGATTATTCAAGGCAAATTTGAGCAGGGGAGAGTAAGTCTTGTCCCTCAGGAAAGAAATAATCCTGTCTCCCAGGGCATTGATGTTTCTCAGCTTTGAAAAGAAGTATTTGATACCGGTCTTTTTTACGGTTTTGTCTTCTTTGACCAGCGCCTTTGAGTGGGCAATGTGAGCGGGGAGAATAATCAGCGCCTCTATCAGCGATATAGAAAGGGTGAGTATTACGACTACCGATACCTCTCCGAAGAATTCACCAATCCGTCCATCCAGAAACAGAAAAGTACTGAAGGCAATGAGTGTGGTAAGAATAGCCGATACAATGGGAGGAATTACTTCCATTGTACCATCTATAGCCGCCTGAACCCGGGTTTTGCCCTTTTCATAGTGGTGGTAAATGTTTTCCGCGATTACAATTCCGTCATCCACCAAAATGCCAATCACGATGATCATGCCGAAAAGCGAAAGTACGTTGATAGTGACATCCATTTCCGGGGCGAAGATGAACATGCCCAGGAAGGCCACGGGAATGCCTATGGCTACCCAAAAGGCAAGTCGTGTATTCAAAAACAGTGACAGGAATATCAAAACCAGAAATACTCCCATGCCGGCATTTTCAATCAGCAGGTTGGTACGCTGTACCAGGGTAATGGAGCGGTCGCTGATTACGTCCAACTGTACATTGGTATAGCGTTGATTGAAGTCTGTGGCATAGTTACGCACATTTTCTGCAGTGGAAATAAGGTCTTCATCATTGGTGTTGCTGATACCCACATTCACAGAGAGATTGCCATTAAAGTAGCTGGCATTCGGGCTGTCAGCAAAGCGATCGCGCACTTCAGCGATGTCTCTGAGCCTGATTACATTACCGTTGGGGTCCGCTCGCACGATCAGATAATCGAGCTCACGGGCAAGGTAAGAGCGACTATTGGCTCTGATCAGGTACTCTTCCAGATCGGTCTTGATGTTACCACCGGTTACGAGTATGTTTTCGCGAGACACGGCCTGGGCCACATCGTCAAAGGTGAGGTTATAGGCCAGCAAATCTTTTTCCCTCACGGCTATCTCAATCTCCTCATCGGGGTAGCCCGTAATTTCTACCTGGGATATGCCTTCAATGCCACGCAACTCATCTTCTATAAGTCTGGCTATTTCTTTCAGGGTGCCTAATTCTAGCTCCTCACCACTTACAGCAAAAGAAATGGTGGGCCTGAGGTTTTCCTGCTTGCTGGTCACCAGGGGTTCCATGCCGGTAGGGAAGGAGGGCACCCGGTCAACCGCATTTTTCACCTTGGCCAGCATCACATCTATATCCTGACCTTTTTCTATCTCTACCGTGAGCCGGGCCGAATTTTCGTTACTGATGGAGGTTACCCGGTCAATGCCTGCAAGGCCCTTCAGGTTGTCTTCAATTTTCAGTACAATGCCTTCTTCTATTTCCTGTGGAGAAGCTCCGGGATACGTAGCACTGATGGTAATGTTCCGGGTTTCATTCAATGGAAAGAACGAAGATTTCATCTTCAGAGCCCCAAGAATCCCAAATACCATGATGGCAATCATCAACACATTGACGGCTACCGGGTATTTGATAAAATAGCTGATCAGTTTTCTCATGGTGTGGTCTCAGGTTTGTTTGAGCCGGGAGCAACTTTCACAAGCATACCACTATAAGCTCCGGGAATAGGACGGTTGATCAGCTGAGTGCCATCGGGCAAGCCTCTGATAATGGCGGTCTTGTTGGTGAAATGAACAGGTTCTACACGCTTGATCGCGAGTTTATCATTTTCTACTACATACACTTCAGACTGGTTGATCAACAGACTGCGCGGAATCTCGATTACTCCGTTTTCTGATCTGGCCCTTATGCTGGCTTCCAGGTACATGCCTTCTATCAGGCCTTCTCCTTTTACACCAATAAACACCTGTACCGTTTGCGTATTCTGGTCAATGCGTCCGTTGATTCTTTTTACAGTGCCGGTCCAGTTTCTTTCACCTGTCAGGTCGAAAAGCCCTACAGACTCACCCACTTTCAGAATGTCTATATATTCCTCGTTCACATTCACCTCCAGCTCAAAGTCATTCATAGAGACAAACTCTCCCAGTTTTTGACCCGAACGGATCAGCGTGCCCGGGTTGACCAGCGATTCTGTCAACACTCCTGAAAAGGGAGCGACAATTTTATACTTGCGGTACCGCTCTTCCAGGTTTTTGATATTGTAATAAGTAGAAACTACCTGTCTGCCGTTTACGAAGTATTTCTCTTTGTCAGAGGCTGGTTCGGGCAGGGGAGCCAGTGTTTTTTCCAGATCGAAATTTTTGAGATAAGCCTCCCAATGTTTGAAGGCCTCAGGGTAGTCAAAGCGAAGATCTGGCATCATGCCGGTGATCAGGTCAAACAGTGTGCTTCGCTGTGCCAAAAGACTCGTGTAAAACTCACGGCTGTCAATATCCATCAGTACCTGACCCTTTCTATAAGACTGACCAGCTTTGAATGGAAGCCTGGTTTCTTTAAAAATACCCTGCACCTCAGAAAACACCTCTACCTTGCGCGAAGCCACAATGTTTCCGTTACTCTTAAGTATAATGGGAATATCAGTGTTGATAACCGGACTCACATAAACCGTTTTAATGGTTTTGGGAGCCTCACGCACAGGGCGCTTGTTATTATCAATCTGTTTTTTTGCCTGATATGCGGCTCCTGCCAATAGGACCAGCCCCAGTACAATACCTATAACTTTTCTTACCATAATGATTTTATCACTGAAGTCTTATACCAACTCAATTGTAAAATGATGTAAATAAAACTCAAATTATTGCTGCTTGATCCAGGCGAGAAAAGAGGGCGTAGCATCGCTACGGCTGAATTTATCAACACAGAGCAAACAGTAAGAAATGAATGTTATCAGTCATATTATAGTTGACTTGGTATTAAATGCATTTAAGGCCTGTTTTGTTCACGGTTTTTCCAAAAAATGTCTTGACATACAATTTCTGTACACAGACAATGAGGACGGCAAATAGTTTAATGCCATCTGACCATTCTTTGTAAGCGGTAACTCAACCGGAGGAAAGGTGTTTTTGCCTTTAAAGTGGTTGAGGTTTTAGGGGGATAACTATTCTTTACATAGCACGGTGACCTCGAAAATATTGTCATTTATCACTTCATAAATCACTACAAATTCTATCACCTCATGGATACTCCGGGCTTGCTGCAAAAGAAATGGCTATACATAGAAAGAGTAGGGTGAAGGGGATTGCTTATAAGTCATAAAAAGTACTGACCGAGGGAGGTTTTTGTTTTACCTGGTACGGGCCTGGAAGTCTAAGACAACTGCAGACCGCTTTCCGATATAAGGGTCATTTCTTCTTTTAAATAGACCTCCAGCGGGTCTGTCAGTATACTGATGATCTTTCTCACTTTGCGATCTACCTCAAGCGATTGCAGGGTTTGAAGGTACTCATAGCATAGCATCAGCTCAGCGCTGCGCCATTGATCAAAGGCTTCATGCTTTTGCAAACAGTGAGGGGCTTTGGTAAGCAGTTCAAGAGACAGTCCTATGTCTGTAATCAATTCCCCGGGCAGATTGATAATCCCGGCTGTCAGGTCTTCATGCAGGTCTTGCAGGGCATAGAGCTTGCCCTGGATCAGTCCGAGCTGTGTGATGTACTCTCTTGGCAGTACAGTGCCGGTACCAATAAAGGTAAGCTGTAGCACCGATGAGAAGGAGCTGTCATAGAGCTGATCCAACTCCTGCTGGCTGAGTATTGAGCTATGAATGCGCCTGTCATAGTCGATCAGCATGCTATCGAGGAAGGCTACCAGCTCTTTTTTAACCACCTGGGTATTGGCAGACTTGCGTGTGAGCTTTTTTATGGCATCTGCGAGTACCAGTTCAATATCCCGAAGGTCTTTCGTTTCAGGCTGTTCTACCAGCTGCTTCATACGGACTGTAAAGTCAGAAAAATCAGCGTAGCAATCCGGAAGCTGTCGGTCGCCATCTGCCAGGTCATCTACGTACCTGCAGAAAAAATACGTGGGTTTGGCAGCAGGGTAAATTCCGGAAGCTCCCAGCCAGTAAGTGATACCACCTACAGTGAAGTATTTTTTAAAGTTTCGCTTCAACAGGGCCGCGAAGCAACGCATAATAAAAGCCTCTCTGCGTAAATAGTCTCTCATAGATAAAACAGCGTTGCTAATATGATTGAAATATTCGAATTTGAGCGGGCAAGCACTAAGTTTTACTGAATCTTAGAGCGCAGCACTCACAAAATCTACTAATTAAGTTCCGGCTCATGTTTCCTATCCATCTCAACCTTTTCGGAAATGTAAACTCTTTTTACGAAGGACTTTATTTTGCCATAGGTGTGGCTTTTGCCTTTCTGATCACCTTTCGCAATGCGGGCAAAATCGGTGTGGACAAGGATGTCCTGTCTCTTTTGTTGGTGGTGGCCCTGGCGAGTGGCCTTGCCGGAGCCAGCCTTTTTCAGCAGCTGTTTTACAAAGAGGTATCCTCTTTTTCGGAGATTTTTACTACCTGGAGCAAGGGCTTGAGCATTACCGGGGCGGTGGTTATTGGTCCGGTACTTACCTATGTCTGGTGCCGGTATAAAAAACTGCAGTACTGGAAGCTCTTTGCGCTGGTGGTGCCGGGCATTATCCTGGCGCAGGGGATAGGTCGACTGGGCTGCTTTATGAATGGTGATGCACATGGAACAGTCAGTGAGTTGCCCTGGGCTATGAGCTTTCCCCGCTATGGTCATACAGTGCCAGGCTTCGAAGAGCTTAAAGGAGGACGCTATGAAAGCGATGCCTGGAAGTATTCTGTCAGAAATGGTCTGGTGCAAAACACTGATACCCGCAGTGCCAGGGTACATCCTTCACAGCTATATGAGTTTCTGGCCGACCTGGTCCTGTTCTTCATCCTCATCTGGCTTTTACAGCGTGTGAGACTCAAAGCCTGGGAAGAGAAGATTGTACCCTTTGCCTATATAGGGGGCTATGCGCTGATCCGCTTTTTGATAGAGTTTACCCGGGCCGATAGAGAATTGGCCGAAGGCGCTGCCTTGAGTCAGATGCAATGGATACTGTTGATTGTATTTGCTATCAGCACCGCATTGATTGTAAAATTCCGGAAGAAAAGCAGACTCAATTCCCTGTCAAACCACTAAAGCAGGCTTAGTACTCAACTGACTCTCTTTCCTGATTTTCCCTTTCGTAGAAGAACTCCTCTTCTCCCAGGGCGGGCTCCAGTTCATCCAGCCATGCTGCTTCAGGGTCATATTTGGCAAAGAAGGGCCTTCCTACCCAATCAGGATTTCTACCCTGAAGAAAATTAAGGACAAATACTTCCTGTCCCATAATCTCCTGGGTACCCAGTACCTGTACTTTACCAGGCGCGGCCGACATACTGGGGCCTCTTACGGTACGGGCAATACCAGAAACCTGGCTATAGGCTTTTCTGAAAATGTCATAGCATCGTTTCAGCGAAACCATAAAGAAGTCTCGTGCTCCTGTATCTCTTGCTATAAACATGTAATAGGGTACACAGCCCAGGGTGGTCTGTTTACGCCACATTTCGGCCCAGAGATCACCATCGTCATTAATGCCCTTCATAACTGGCGCCTGAGTTCTGATCTGAGTTCCTGTGGCGCGAATATTTTTAATGGCTTCAGCCACCGCTGGTGTGGAAAGTTCCACAGGATGATTAAAGTGGGCCATAATGGTCAGGTGCTTGCCTGAGTCATTTACTTTTTTGAAAAGCGCTAACAGGTCCTGTGCCTCCGGATCTGTTGTATACTTATAAGGCCAGAAGGTAAGCGACTTTGTGCCTATTCTGATATTCTTTAAATGAGGGATGTCTGCTTTTAAGAGTTCATCCAAATAGCTTGCAAACACCTCTGTAGACATAATCATCGGGTCACCTCCTGTAAAAATAAGGTCAGTCAGCTCAGGGTGCTCCTTGATGTACTCTATTACCAGGTGAGTCTCATTCATCGCAAACTTCAAATCGCTGATGCCTACAAACTGTGGCCACCTGAAGCAAAAAGTGCAGTAAGCATGACAGGTTTGTCCCTTGCGTGGGAAGAACAGCATCGTCTCGTTGTATTTGTGCTGAACACCCGGTAGCTCTATACCATGTACGCTGGGTACATTTTGCTCTTTTTGTCCCGCAGGGTGGGGGTTTAATTCCAGCCTGATACGATCAACAATGGGTCTGAGGCTATGTTTGTCTGTGCCCTTCTTGAGCCAGCCCGCTACTTCATTAAAATGATCTTCACTCAGCATTCCTTTTTGGGGAAAGGTGAGGAGGTACATGGGATCATCTTCAAAATTCTGCCAGTCAATTAACTCGTCCAGTACGTAATTATTGACTTTGAACGGGAGGACATGACCCACTACTTCAATGACGAATTTCTGTTCCTCAGAGAGAAGGTTCATTTGTGGAATCTTTCTGAAGTTATGTAGACTGTATGCTTGATATGCTTTACTCACGGTATTTCAGGTTCAGGCTTATGGGTAATAATTATAATAAACGGCTTACAGCATGTATGTAAAGGTATTAGTGTCGATTGGTCAGACCTGTGGAAACTAAAATCATACTGCTGAAACTTAAAATTAGTTAAAATAAAAACATTTATTCTCGAAGTTATTAAACGCTTAACTTCTCGCCATTTGTGGTCGCAAGGATAGCACTATTTCTTAGGTGTAGCTACTCCTTTGGCATCGAATTTTACCACAAAAAACTTTAACGGACTAGTGCCGGTGTTAGTAATACCGTGCATATCCCAGGGTTTGGCATAGAGCATATCACCAGTTTTGGCGACCGATGTTTTACCATTCAGACTCCAGGTACCACTACCTTCAAGGATGTACATAAACTCCTCGGCAGTGTGCTGATGTGGCGGATGAATCTCTTGTCCGGGTAATATCTCTGCCATAGCACTTAACGAATTTTTAGTGCCATAGGTTGTTGTCACGGCCTCATCGGTATAGATGAAAATCCTGCCCCAGGCTTCATCCAGACGTTTTGCCTCTGCTTCAGAAATAATGGCACTGTCTATATCCGCATAGACTTCGTGCCCCTTCCAACCGATGAAAGCAGAAGTCATTGTACACAGGGTAAAGCCAACGTAAAGGGCTGTTTTTTTCATTCTGTTATTGGATCAATTGATGGCCAAAGCCACGAATTTATTCTCAGGGCATGAATCTAATAAATAAAATGTCAACGACCTGCCATATTTAGGTACAAAACTTACATATACCGTTTGCAGATATGCCAGATATTTTGCAGGCCGTGCTAAAAAAAATTAGTACCTTGGAAACTAACCAACAGGGTAGACTTGTTGTTTATATGAGTATTCTCAAAAAGTTGGGTTCCGGGCAGTCGCTGTTTTGAACCTTAAGCTTTCACTAGTAAAAAAGAAGTATAGAATATGGAGAAGAAGGGAAGACCCGTCACAAAACCACCAGAGTTAAAATCAGGATATTATTTAGAAATCAAGAGCAAAGGAGCCAGCTCAGGAGTAAAGATCAGGAGAGATACCAAGCAGGCGATGGAATTCACGATCAAGCAGTATGAAAAAAGCAAGATTGTGACTTACCTGGGTGAGGTAAAAGATGGCCGATGGGTTGATGGTAAAAACAAAGGGAAGAAAACGAGGTAACCAGTAGCGTTACTATTTTCTAATCCCTCGTTATAAAATTGATTGACGACCCTGCTTGTGAAAAACGAGCAGGGTTTTCTGCATCAGGCTGTTCAGGTTGATAAGCTTGACAGAGTGGACCTCTCAGCCAGTTTGCTGCGCGAGCTTGACATGCACAGCCATTAAGATATCATTTCCTCAGAATGTCATTCTGAACTTGTTTCAGAATCTTTTTCACTCTAAGTGAGTATCCAGAGAGACCCTGAAACAAGTTCAGGGTGACCATTGTGACGTGACCACATTGGTGATTGTGTTAGAATGAAGAACACACTTACAGATAGCACTAGTTGAATTATTTACGCCTTATCCTGCCGTTTTGCCTTACCTCTTTCATGACTGGGTGAGAGATTTATTGATCTATACTAAAAATGAAAAAGTCGAAGGACCTGTATCCTGTTAATTGATCTTCAGTTTCAGCAGCTTCTCAGTCTGTTTGCTTTACCAGCTTAATATGCACGGCCTTTAAGGTGTCATTTCCGCGCACTTCGGCTTTATGGCCATGAATTCCCTTATCAAAGTCAATGTTATCAGGTAGATAATCCCTGGCGATGAAAGAATCACCTTTCGAGAAATCCCGATAATCTCCATTCTGCAGATGGATGCGTAAGGTGCCCTGTTGGATAATGATTAGTGTTGGATCTCCTGCCACATGCCAGTCAGTTTGGTAACCTGGAGCACTTTCCCTAAGCCTCAGGTTTTGGGCTTCAATCCGATCCGTGAGTACCATGCCGCCCCGTGTGTGCTGAGGGAATGTTTCTTCAGCAAAGACCGTAACAAAATCGTCATTGACTGTAATAGTGGAGAGTACCGCTGCTTTTTCCATCAGGACAAAGGACGGAAAAAAATACTCTCCGGTTTTATTTCGAGCGAATTATAAAGAGTCAGTGCACCCCGTTTGGTTTACCTTACCCAGGCAGGACCGTAATTATATCCTGTTTTAGTTATTTGGGTCAAATCAGAACCATCGGGTTTTATGGTAAATATATGGGAGTTGTTCTTGCGATTGCTCCTTTCAAAAACGATCAATGAACCATCCGGAGACCATTTGGCCCTGTACTCTGTCAGGCTGTGGTTTGTGATTTGTCTGGTTTGTCCGGTCCTGCGGTCCAGCACATACAGGTTGGCCCGGCCATCTCTGTCAGAAGTGAAAACAAAACGGGTTCCATCAGGAGAGGGGTCTGCCATATAGTTATTGCCCGGCCCGAAGTCCAGGGTTTTATCATCGGTTCCATCAGGGTTCATGGAATGGACTTCCAGCCTGTTACCCAAATCAGAGTAGTAAATGATTCGCTTGTTTGTAAGGTCCCAACGGGCATAACGCTGGTTACCGCTATGGTTGGTAAGCTTGGTAATACCTGATCCATCAGGGTTCATAGCATAGATATCTTCATTACCTGAGGCACCCGAGGTAAAGTAGATCTTATCAGCATCACCCGACCAAATGGGGTCATAATCAGCCTGGCTTGTCGTGGTCAGTTGCTTGATATTACTCCCATCAGGGTCCATCTTCCATATTTTCCACCAGCCACGTCTTTCAGAGTGGAACACAACCTTAGAGCCGTTGTGGGCCCAGGAGGCACCACTGTCAGAGTTGCCAGCCCTGGTCAGTCGCTGCTTGCCCTGGCCATCGGTTCCAATCAGGTAAACTGAAGCCACACCATTGCTCTTTTGAGCATAGGCTATTTTCAAGTCACCCTCCGATTGTGCCCGGCAAGCCGCCAGGCTGAAGAGTGAAAGCATGATAGATAATAGTCCCGATCGAATCATCTGCCTGTAAGTTGTGTGATTTTGCCATTTTTCAACTCCATGGTATACAAGTAGAAGGCTCCGCTTCTGGCTGAGCTGAATACGATAGATTTACCATTGGGCGAAAAAGCCGGCATATAATCCGGAGCTTCATCTGTCGTCAATCTCTTCAGCTCAGTACCATCGGTTTTCACCATATAGATGTCGCTGTTTTGATTAACAGAAGATTCAAAAAGGAGGTATTTACTATTAGGAGAAACCGAAACGTTTTGTGGTTTTTTGTGATCGGCTACTCTTTTAAATTCACCTCCGGGCTTTTTTACATAAATGCCTTCCTTACCCTCCGTTTTTACTGCTATGATCAGACTTTTACCCGGGTGATTGACATAGGTGAAGTTTTCAAAACCATCGACCGTTATTTGCCGGGTATGGCTCAGGTCTTTACCTGAGGCCTCATAGTAGGTCATTCCATTGGCCCCTTTATTGGCCCAGATCAAGCCCTTTTTGCTTGCACCGAGTGAAAACTGCATCCCTTCCTTTTTCATCCTTTCTACCTTACCGGTTTTCAATGCTATGGTAGATGCATCCAGGTTGGCCATACCTTCACCATGGGAGAAATAAATGGAATTGCCATCCTTTGACCATATAGGACCGATACTCCAGATTCCTGTGGTTTTGGTGAGTTGATAAAGATGCTGGCCATCAGTATTAATAATCATGATCTCAGGTACTTTATTAACATAGCGGTAAAAGGCAATCTGTTTGCCATTGGGTGAGTAGGCGGGTGTGAAATCGCTTTGCGCCTGCGTATAACTGGCTGATAAAATGACCAGGAATGCGGAAATAATATTTGTTCTCATATTTGAATTTTAGGCCTAGTTACGCAGGCTCTAAAACATATGATGCGCTTATATGGCTCGGAAAAGCGTCATTTCATGAAATGAACGTTATTTCATTTTCCTGATAGCAGAGGGGGAAGCATTCAGGAATTTCTTAAATGCCCTGTTACAGGTAACGGCAGAGTTGAAGCCCGAATCTTTGGCGATGGCTTCAATGGTCAGGTGCTCAAATTGTGGGGCTCTGAGTCTTTCCTGCATCTCATTAACACGATTGAGGTTTACCCAGTCAGTGAAGGAAGAGTGAAATTCTGTATTCACCACCCTGGAGAGATAATTGGCGTTGGTGTTAAGCTTTTTGGCCACCTGATGAATATTGATGCCTCTTTGCAGATGAAGTGATTCCTGCTGAAAAAGCGCTTTGAGTTTTTGTCCGAGGAGGGCGAGTTGATCGGCACTTAAAACAAAAGCCGGACTAGTGCTCTTTTCTGAAGCCCTGAGCACAGGCTCTTTGATGCACCAGAAAGAGATCAATGTGATTTGTGAAGCATTGAGCAGAATTTCTGCCTTGTTTGAAAGGTAGACGGAGGTTGGATGCAGGTAGGGCAGCAGGTGTATTACGTACTTGCTAAGCCAAATCGCTACAAAGCCGATGAAGATGACCTTAAACACCATACCAGCAGCTGCCAGCTTATAAGGCTTTTTGTTACTATAAAAGAGCAGATAAACGATCAACCCGATATAAATGATGCCCTGAAGTCGCCAAAAGACAAAATCTGTCAGAAAACTTGTTAAGCTCCAGGTTTTGGAGATGATATACTGTGTTTCAATAAGGTAAGCTTCAAAAGCTTCCAGTACGGCAATTTTGGAGGTGGCTGAAGATGCATATTCACTTATACGGCTCAAGTTATAAAGGGTAAAAGGTATCAGGTGGAGAGAATGCTTCCATGAAAATGATTGCTCTGGAGAAATAACCAGGTAGAGATAAATCAGCGGCCAAATCAGCAGGTTGGGTAGTTCTCCGGTATACAACATATGGGGAAATGCCGATAAAAGCTGTGCATGAACGAGTGTGTCGTGGACTACATTGAAGCCCAGCACCCATAACAACAAGGCAACGATGGAACGATGAAGACCCCCGGACTTTTTTCGAGCTGCAAGTACCATTATCAGAAATAGGGTCAGCCCTGAGGTGAAAATGCCGGTAAAGGTATAGAGGTCAAAAACTGCCGTCATGGTGAATTCTGATATTAATTGGCCAGGTTAAGTATATTGATCCCGGCTGAAAGCCGGATGGGCTAAGCTAGCAGATTGGCCTTCGAAAAATGATCAATGCGGGCTGGGTAGCCGTTTTTGTGATGGATGTGGTAGTGCAGTGCCCTAAGCGTATCAGCGATTTAGCAGCTTGCTAATGTCCTCCCTGATCAAGTCTACCCATTGTGCATACATTTTACCAGAGGGATGCAGTCCGTCTGAAGCGGTAAGCTCAGGGTCGTTTGGAGCCTTCCTTGATATGGGGGTAATGTCGAAGTAGGCAATGCCATATTGGTCGCAGAGGGTTTTACTGGCTGTATTATAGATATCTATTTCTGCACTGATGTTTGGGCCCCGGTTGCTGCCAAAGAGGGTGACACCATAGTCAGGGATGGATAGTACAAATACGCGCTCTGCATTGCCTCCGGTCAGGGTTGTGGCCATTTGCAGTAGCTTCTCAAACTCAGGTATAAAAGTACTCACAGGTCTACCTCCGAACTGATTATTCACCCCGATCAGCAGGGATACCAGATCGTATTGCTCGCCCAGGTTGCCGTTGTTTTCTATCGCACTGATCAGTCTTTCGGTCGTCCAGCCCGTTTTGGCCACGATCACCGGGCCCCTGATTTCTGTGCCTTGTTCCCTAAGGGCTGCTGCCAGCTGTTCGGGCCATCGCTGTTCTTCCACCACACTCTGGCCTATGGTATAGGAATCACCCAGGGCCAGGTACGAGTAGGAGGGCTGGTCTGAATCATCAGCACTGCAGGCAGCCAATAGTAAGAGTAGAAGTGCCGAAAAGTATCTCATTTCAAGGGTGTGATAAGGATACCTGTTGAGCAGGGAAATTGTTTTAACTAATTATTCATTCCTCTTTCATCTGCTGAAGAAGGAAGCATCCTTTTCCACTCCGTCAGCACCGATATGACTTTGAGGCTACAATGAGGCCTTTTTGAGGACCGAAATACCAGAAGCTGGAAAGCAGGCTTTAAAGATCAAGGTCGGACGGTTTCTATCAGGGATCAGGAAACAGTGTCTTGTCCTGAAACAGGATGGACAAGGAAGTTTTGTCTACCCTCCGTTCCGTTTTCCCCATGCTGACGAGTTATGCCGGCAGTCCCATTGTAGTCATCTTAAAATATTATATAAATCATATTTTATTGACTGAATTATTGTCTTAAATTCTGCTTTCAAGCCTTTCATTAATAGTATATGGATAAAGGAATACAACTGACCAGTGCCACCTTTGCAAAACCTAAGGTACAGCCACTACAGCTTTTAAAGGGTATCGCCAATATTATCAAAGATGTAGGCACTGCGGCTACGGGCGGCCTGGCAGGTCTTCCCGCTGATATAATCGACACTATTGCTGCCATTAAGCTGGAAGATAAGCCCGAAACCATTGGCTGGAAGCTGATCAGCAGGTCTTTGGTGGATGCCATTGTCACGCTGGTTTCTGAAACAGGCAGAGGCTTCTTAAAAGAAGAAATTGAAACTTCCAACCTTGATAAAGACCTGAACAAGTTTCTGGAAAAGCAGGAGTATTTTATCAATAGAACCTTTCTTAAAGATCCGGAAAGTCTCAAGCTGCTGGAGGATATACAGCCTGTGCTCGATGAATTCCTGGAAATCTTTGGATTCAATGGAGCAGAAAGAAAGAATCTGCTGGAGAGACTGGGCCGCTATTTTCTGGCCTCCCTGATTGCCGAGTGGCGTACTAATGTACAATACTATGCCGTGCTTAAGTCGGTGCTGGAAACCCCTTTTGATGAGGCGGAGCAGCGCGCCAGCGAATGGCATGTATATGGTAACCATTTGATTACGCAAATACATAAGCCTGTATTCTCTGAAAGCTTTGGCCTGGCACAAATCTATATCCCCCTAAGGGGGGAGTATAAGGTGCGTAATAAACAGGAAGTCAAGAGTAAAGAGGAGCAGGAAGAGTTGCATGGCAGGGGGGACGGCAAATTTACGAGGTATGCGGTGGATATCGAAAAGCACTTGCTAAAATGGATCAAAAAGGGAGACAGGAAAGATACTTTAAGAATTGTAAGAGGGGGGCCGGGAAATGGGAAATCTTCCTTCTTGAAAATGTTGGCGGTAAGACTGGTAGAAGAAAACAAGCGGGTGCTATTTATCCCGCTTCATCGGCTGGATTTGGAGGGAAAGTTGGATGCAACCGTAAATAACTATTTGCGCTATGATAAGTTTTTATCCCATGATCCCATCAATGATGATGATTCACCGCTTGTATTGATTTTTGACGGCCTGGACGAACTGGCCATGCAGGGAAAGGCGCTGACTGAAATAGCCCGAAGCTTTATTCGGGAAGTGGAGCGCTGCTTATCTGGATACAATCAGGTTAGGCTTAAACTTCAGGTGATTATCAGTGGCAGGGATGTTATTATCCAGCAAAATGAATCAGAATTTAGACAGGACGGGCAGGTGCTAAAACTATTGCCTTATTTCCTGACTGATCAAGAGCAAGTAGGCCTAAAAGGGATGAGAAAGCTTATTGCTCAGGATCAAAGACATGACTGGTGGAAGCGTTATGGTGAGCTAAAGGGGAAAGGTTACAACGAATTACCAGAAAACCTCATGACTCGTGAACTGGATGAGGTCACAGCCCAGCCACTACTCAACTTTCTGGTAGCTATGAGTTATGACCGTGGCAAAATTGCCTTGGGTGAGAAGACTAATCTCAATGAGGTGTATGCTGATTTGTTAAAAGCGGTTTATGAAAGACACTACGAAGAGGGAAATAGGCATAAGTCTTTGCACAATCTGAAAGAAGAACATTTTGGGCTTGTATTACAAGAGATTGCTGTTTCTGCCTGGCATGGAGCGGGTAGAACTACCACGGTAAAAGACATACAGCAGCATTTTGAGGAGAGTGGCCTGATGAGCATTATGGAGGCCTTTATTCAGGATGCCGAACAAGGGGTGGTATCCTTATTGGCCGCCTTTTACTTCAGGCAGGCAGGGCAGAATACGCATGGCTCGCAAACTTTTGAGTTTACCCATAAAAGTTTTGGTGAGTACCTGACCGCAAAGCGAATTGTCGGTTTGATTGTAGAACTGAAAGAAGACCTCACTGAATACGAAGGAGATATTAGGAAACGAAAGGGTAAAAATGAACGTGCTTGCCTGGTAGAATGGGTTAAAATGTTTGGCGAACGCGAACTGGATGATGACCTAATTAAGTTTATCCGAAATGAATTAAGATGGATGCATTCGCAGAAGAACGAACAAGTCAGTGAGCTGCATCAGTTTGTTATCAAGCTGATTAATCACCTTTTACGTGAAGGAATTCCCTTGGAGCGTTTAAGCCCAAGGAAAGACACTTTTATGATAGAAAATGAATGGTCAATCAATGCAGAAAAGGGGCTTTGGGTTTTACGAAGCCTATTAGCGAGTACAACAAAAAGGCTTTCGATGATTCATTGGCCATCCACCTTTTCATTTAGAGAATGGATAAATCGGGTAAAGAACCGAAGATTTACAGAATGGCAATTAATGAGAGGGTTTTACGATCAAATAGATTTAGAAAATCAAGACTTAGAAACACAAGCTTTTTTTAACATTAACTTTTGTAAGTCGAATCTGGCGTATTCGAATTTGTTTTCAACAGTTTTTGCTTCAGCTAATCTTACGAAAGCTAATCTTGAGGAAGCTGATCTTTGGCGCGCTAACCTTGAAGTTGCTAATCTTGAAGGAGCTAATCTTAAGGGAGCTAATCTTAAGGGAGCTAATCTTAGGGGAGCCAACCTCGAAGGAGCTGACCTTCGCGGTGCAAAACTAGATGGAGCCAACTTCATAGGTGCCAATATCGAAGGTGCAAAATGGGACAAAGGAGCGCTGGAAAAACTCAAAAGAAACGGGCAGATTTAGCTGAGCATATTTTACTCAAAAGTCTTACTAACAGCATGTTACCATTAACTATTTAGCGAAACTACCAGTGCTGACCCGCGTTGGCGACCTTGGTTAAACCTTAAACCAATTAACCAATACCCAAACTAATCATTCCTCAGATTCTCTGCAGGATTAGTGCGCATTACCTTGGTGCTCTGTACGACTATAGCGATCATACCCAACGAGAGGGTCAGCAAACTACTAAGGGCCACCTCAGAAAAGCCTACGCCACCACTGAATTTGTTGTAGACCCTCATCATGATTTTATCATAATACAGGTAAGAGAGTGGTATGGCTATGAAGAGAGCAATGACCCACATTCTGAAAAAGAGCCCGGAGAGCGAATAAAGCAGTCGCATGGAACCGGCTCCCAGGGTTTTGCGAATGGCCACCTCTTTCTTCCGGTTTTCCGTAGTGAATATCACCATGCCCAGCAGCCCCAGGCAGGAGATGGTAATGGCCAGCATGGCCAGGAAACCAAATATCTTAATGCCCACAATAAAGAAGGAGTAGGCCTTTTCTATTTCATTATCCAGAAAGGTGGCCTGAAAGGGTTCTTCAGGAAAGAGGTTTTCCCAGCGGGCCTCCAGGTCCGTCATGGTGCTTACTATATCGTTGGTTCTGATGGAAAAGAGGGCATAGGTCAGCTCCGATTCGCCCAGTCTGACTACCATGGGCTCAATTCGCTGGTTGAGAGGTTCATGGTTATAGTCTTTAATCACTCCGGCTATGCGCACCTTTTTGCCACCCGCCATTTCTGCCAAAAGACTGTCCGCTGCTTCGCCCCGAATGTTGGCGAGGCGCCCCATCAGCTGCTGATTTACGAGTACCTGCTCAAACTCTGTTTCCATCAGCGCACCAGAGCCCCACTCCATGTCGATATTCATATGATCGATAAACTTGTCATCAGTAAACACCACCCTGGCCAGTACCGAATCGAGTCCATTGCCATTGTAGAAATAGAGTGCGCGACCCAGCGGTATACCGGGAATGCTGGAGGTAAAACTCATATCGGTAATGGCCGGGGCTGAGCTCATGGCATTGGCGATCAGCGGCTGGTCTTCCGGCTTTATCGGCAGCACCAGTACGTTTTCCCGTTCAAAGCCCTGGTCAAAGTTCAGCGATACCCGGTACTGCTTCAGCAATACCCCGATACCGATCATAAAGGCGAGGGAAAGCACAAACTGAAAAACCAGTAGCCCTTTTCTCAGGCCGGAGATGGATATTCTCTGATTGTTAACGGTGTTTCTAAGGGCTTTGATAGGCGTGATCCTGGAAAAGTAGAGTGCGGGTAGCAGGCCTGTAACAATACCGGTAAGTATGGCGAAGAGGAAGAAGATTAGCAGCAGGTTAGGGCTAAGCACAAAGCTCAGGGCTGTACCGCCTGCCAGCATCCCCAGAATTTCATTTCTGATCAGGTCGAACATGAAAATGGAGAGCAAAACGGCTACCATGCAGATGAGCACTGTTTCTACCAGAAACTGATGGACGATCTGGCGGTTAGGGCTGCCCATGATCTTGCGAATACCGATTTCCTTCGACCTTTTCAGGGCATTGGCCACCGCCATATTGCCATAGTTGAGGCAGGCGGGGATAAGGATAAGCAGTGCCAGGCCAAAAAACATATACATACCGGGACTGTCAAACACTACTCCCAGGCCGTCTTCCAGATCCTTACCGGGGTTGATGGCCAGAATAGATTGCAGGCTATACGAGGCTTCCATGTTTTTTTCTTCAAAAAACGATTCTCCGGAATGCGCCATACTGGCCAGCTGAGCTTCTATTTGCGAGGGTCTCAGGTCTGTTTTCAGGTAAAAGTAATTTCCGTAAAAGCGGGTCCAGTTGGTGGGGTTACTTTCATTCAGACCATGATTGGCCGAAAAGCCGGTCAGCACATCAAAAGCGAAATGCGTGTTTTTAGGGAAGGGGGCTAAGACACCACCCACCTGTAAGATTCCCTGGTTTTCTGTCTCTATACTTCGGCCAAGGGCGGGTTTATCTCCGAAAAGCCGTTGTGCTGCTTCCTGAGTAAGAATCACCATGTCCGGTTTGGTCAGGGCTGATTTACTGCCGGATGCGAGAGGAAAGCCGAACATGTCCAGAAAGGCAGGCTCTGTAAAGTAGCCGTTGAGCCTCAGGGGTTCGCCAGCCGTTTTTACCCTGGGGAAAAAATGGTCGTTGATATGAACATACTGCTCGACTCCGGTAAGCTGCTCGGCCGCCAGGTAAGATAGGGCAGTAGGTGCTGAGGCAAAATGATCTTTAGAGCCATTTTCCTGAATGCGGGTGGTAATGCGGTAAATATCCCCGGCATCCTGGTGAAATCGATCAAACCGGGTGAGTTCCATATAGGTGGCCAATGCCAGCAGGCCTATGGACATACCCAGACCTAGTCCGAAGATATTGAGCAGGGTGAAGGTCTTGTTTTTTGCGATGTTTCTGACCGAAATTCTGAGGTAGTTGAATAACATGATGTTGTGTTTTTGACTTTGAGTATAGGGGGAGAGTGACCGCTCTCTTTTTCTTTTGATAATGGCATAGGACAGCAGCATTCTGAAGGCCTGGTACCAGTAATAGATATTGGCACTAAGCTTACCACTGCTTTTGCGCTTGAACAGATACATTTCATGCAGATCACCCAGCAGGTCTTCTAAAAAAGCACCACTGCCCAGGAGCTTAAAAAGCCGCTCTGCCAGCTTTGGGGGTTGATCCTTCATTTAAGCTGTAGGTTGATTTTAGAGCCTTTCCACAGCTGATCTCTCAGCGATTTCATTTTGTTGAGCTCTGAAATACCTTCAGAGGTAAGCACAAAATGTCGTTTGCGTCTGCCTCCCCGGGTAGCAGAGGGCTGTCCCAGGTAGGAGCCTAAATATCCTTTTTCTTCCAGGCGAGCCAGGGTAGAATGCAAGGCTCCCAGACTAAGCTTGCGGTTGGCACTTTCCGAAATATGCTGCAAAATGGCCACGCCATAGGCTTCCCTGTCCAGGTTGGCAATGGTGAGTAAAACCAGCTCTTCAAACTCTCCTAAATAGCCCTTCATATATGTTTATTGTTACTTTGTTGTCATCATAGATGATCTGAACTCGGAATAGCTAACTCACAAAAACCTTCCTCAACGTCACTCCGAGCAATTTGAGGCCTTTGAGGCCAAAAATGCGCGGGAGTCTCATGGATGGAAAAGTCTTATTGTCTTTCCTGCTCATTGATCCTGTCAAGGGCCGCTGAGTACTGGTTTATGTTTGTGTTACCAAGGCCTAAACCGGATTCATACTATCTGTATACCGGGCAAGCTAATGATTTGTTTCTGTTTTTAATAAAAAATAAACAATTACCTGTTCCGGTTCAGAAGGTCATACCCGAAAATGATCATGAAAACGATATAAAGGCATTTTTTTAACCCATATTTGTGCCAATGATTAGCAGGTCTATTAATTCTTCTTTTCAGAAGAAATGACTTTTAAAGATAACTGGTGAAGTTAATTGTGACGGTTAAAAGCGAGCCGTCACAGGATATCTCGCAGCCTGCGATATTTATGGTAGGGCAGGTGTCAGTTAACGACTATCCGGCATCCGCTCACTTCACCACAGCTAAACAACAGGTGAATTTTTCTTACCATGGCCAGCAGGCCCTGACTCGGGCTCTTCTTCCGAGCCTTCCAGGAAACCGGTTTTCTTTAGTTCACCCAGTATTTTCTGCACCGCCAGGTCGGCTGCCACATCCGCTGCGTATTGGCGTGTACCTCGTTTAGCACGAAGGCCAAGCTTGCTCTTTCTTTTATCTAACCATCTCTTTACGAAACCACGCTTCTCCTTTTCACCTTTTTCAATGAATCCTTTGATTAAGTTGGCCCACCAACTGAGCTCAGAGGGGCGTTTTTGTTCATAATCCAGGTCTAGCATCAGACTTACCATGGCCGATGTACGCAGGTAGATGCTATCTTTCAGGCTGTTGATGCTTGCTTCGGTCACCTTAGGTTTTTCTGGTACGCTGTAGTCCGAAATCCAATAGAGCGGCTCTCTTTCTGGTTGTTCTGCCTCTTCCAGCAGCAGGTTGATATCCGGTATTAGTGGCAGAAACTGCTTTTCTACTTTCGTTTCATTTCCCTGGTCATCCTTTTCGGTTACGTTCAGGTGGATCATAAAGCGCTGACGCATCTCTTCCGTCCAGTACTGGTCTGTATGTAGAGGGTGTACAATATGGTTATCCGGATCATAGGGTACACTCAGGAAGGCACGTAGAAAGTTACGGGCATTGTTACGGCCCAAAAAGAAGTCGTGATGCCGGAAATTCACATCAATAAAGCCACTGAAAGCCTCCAGGGTACCACAGGCCAGGGGATATCGATATTTTCCATTGTCTTTACCAGGCTTATATTTCACAGGGAAGATAACCCCGCGATAAGCCTTATTTCTGAACTGCTCAATAAGCTCATGACGTTTTACCTTGGCCTGATCCCAGAGTGTTCCGATGATGCCCGGAGCCACACCCATCAGATCACTGGCTTTTTCATAATCTCCCTGCAGGTGATAGAAATCCGGGAAGGGGTCAATCATGATCATACCGTACTTCTGGAAGGGAATACCTTCAGAGGAGTCGGATGCGTCTGAAGGGCTGTAAGTGCCAATGGCATCACCATAGCGATGCTTCAGGATGCTCATCACCTCACTATAGGGTTCATTGTTGAGCGCGCCTCCGTCTACCGTAATAGAATTGTAATTGCGTAATGTATCCTCATCCCAGATAATCTCTTTTTTGATCTCGGGCTCTGCTACGCCCATATTTTTTTCAATGATGCGCCCCACCATATTCTTCAGGTATTCAGGGCTGAACTCCTTGTTACTGAACTCTCTGAATTTAAGTCCTACCGGAAAGGCGCCTGTAGCTTTGGCTGCCTTTTTCAGGTGCTCTTTGGCCCTTGGGTCAAAGGGGTTGAGCCAGATATACTGATCGGGGTTTACGGCCTCTCCACCATTGAGCTTAAAGTGAGAAAAAAGCAAATGCTCGTAGGTAGCATGGGAGGGAGGTTGTGCCAGGGCGGAACCCTGATGGGCAAAATTTACCGCCAGGGGTATACCCTGTAGCATGGTATGCGTGATCAGCATCTCCACAGCGGAAGAGATAAAAGGTGGTAGCTTCGCAGAGGGGTCAGTATCCGCAGGGCCATCCAGACTAAAGGCATTTTCGGCTATTTCATCAATAAAAACAGAGTTGAGCAGCGAGAGAATCTTTTGTTCGCTGACGATATCGTCTTTGCTCAGCCCTTTTGTGAGGGTGAGGCCCTTAGTATCATCAGCCAGGTTTACCCAGCTATCGTAAAGCAGATTGTTCTTCTTGCCTCCGGGCTTATCCGCCTCGTTATCCGTTACCGGGTTAATCTCGCCTTTGATGGCATAGAGCGCGGCCATGGCGGTAGTCATGCCTCCGGCTGAAGTACCCCCAATGGCATCAATCATTACCTTATGCTTTGGTATATCTTCTTTGGCAAAACCCGGTATCTCCAGCTCTCCGGTTTTGGCCCGCTCCCATTTATCCAGTACTTCAAACAGGTAGTCGAGCACGCCCCCGGTATAGGCCCCGGCCGATACTGCTCCGGCCATGGTCAGGCCCAGGTAAAAGGTGTCATCTTTATAGTTTTCCGCTTGCTGCTTTTGAAGCTTCTTTTGGGCTTCTGTCAGTGATTGAGAGGACATAATGGTTGAGTTGAGTGGTTTTTGAAAATTGACTCCTGATTATTGTCTCAGTATGTTTAATTCTGTAATTAAAATAATAATAATATTTGATTAAGTCATTCTGACTTATCTGAGGTTCGTTGAAGACGGGGTCAGCGGTGTGGGTACGGGAAGAGACCTTGGCTATAAGACTATGAGTAACGCGAGCTTTGATGCGAGATATCTCGCAGCTAACATTCAGGGAATTGTTTTCTGTCTTTCTCCCTTGTCCTGTAATATGGATGCAGCCTTAAAATAAGCTGTTATTTTCAGGTATTGCCTCCCAGTTCCGGTAGCTCCACCCGGTTGATATAGGTATAGCCATAAGCATGGTGAAAGCCGATACTGGCAGTAGCAGTGCGCTTATGGGTTATCCGATCTTCCCCTGTCAGCTCATAGTGCAGCTGGCAATGCACCTCGGCTGCAGCTTCATCCAACGAAACCAGTGCCGTATCGACCGTGAGTAACTTAAGGTTCAATGGCTCTATAGTGGTTTCCAGGTACTTTATAAAGGCTTCTGAGCTGCTGCGTTGTGCTCCCGAACTGATCTCATTCCAGAGCTCCATATGCAAATACTCGAAACTCTTCCCGAAGACCGATCTTAGAAAATCACCCGCCTGCCTTTTTGCATCTTCACCCAGGTTGGGATGAAACTCTTCATAGGTGAAATGTGATTCAAGCCCGGGTACATTGATTATATCCATTTCATAGTCAAAAAGCTCTTCCACGATAAAGCGATAAATCTCCCGATCGGCTACCTCATAGATGGTGGCCAGATAAATGTGCTTAGAAGCCAGCAGTTTTTGAAGGTACTCCAGGCATTCTGCCATGCGATTATCGGGAATGATATCCTGGGCAGGCACCTCGGGTTGGTTCAGCAAGTCAAATACTTTGGTGGTTTCCTTCTTCTCAGCGGCCTCTTCAAAAGCCTGTATATAGTCCAGAAACTGAGACTCCATTGCCGGATTTAGCTTCTCGTTATCCGTTTCAATATGTGTAGCACCGTATTCAGCCATCAACCTGAGCTTCTTCAACTCATTTTCAAAGCGTAACGGAGACGCTTCCTCGCTGGGTTCTTTCATTTGTTTAGAAGATTTACAGAATCAGACAGTATAGCTCAGTTGATTCACAAAGGGTAATATACCAATAATCCACATGGTTTTTCGGGTGACTAAGGCCAAAAGAAGTGGGATTCTATGTAGTTTCACAGATATCGCTGTCTGCAGATTTTATGACAAAAAACTGGATTAGATATTGGAGAAACAGCCTGGCCGATGGCGAGCGTATGGAGCGTGATCCTTCCAGGCTGCAGCACCTCCATTATGAAGCGCTGGATCTGCAAAGGGGCAGGCTGCCGGCAGAAGACGGCAATGGCTTAATCGACAGCTATGAGCTGCGGGTCAATAAACGCAATGGCGTTACGGATAAGAAGGACGAGGACTGGAAGCACCTGCATCAGCTGGAGGTGATTATCTCCCCGCTGTCTTTACTGGCAGTTTTTGAGCATACCAAGCGAAGGGGAGAGGCTAAAAAAGTGTACCCTTTCTGGATCAATGCAGTGCTCAACAGAGAGGGACGGCTGTTTATACCGGAAAAGAAGTACCCGGTGATGATCAGACGGGTATTGGCACCTGCCGCCAAAGAAGACCAGGAGATTACCATCGGCTCTGTAGAGCAGGTGGACAAGGTAATGGGAGAAGGCATACCCCATTTAGAAGACTGGGCCGACTACTGGAGCTTTATCAAGCGCTTTTTTAAAAAAACCACAGTGCAGCAGCTCAGTAGCTTTGATATGAAAGATGTCCGCTCGCTCACGGAATATATCATAGCAGTAGACGAAGAGATAGAGGGTGCCTCTCAGGGTATTATTCAGCTCTATGACGCCTTGCTGAGCGAAGAGAATCATCCGGGCTTGTTCAGGCGACTGACTGAAGTTACACCACCAGAGGTGAGGCCACTGTTAACCGCAAGTGAGCAGCGCAAGCAATTGAACAAGCACCTGGGGCAGATGGGCAATGCCTTTCCGCTCTCACTGAGCCAGCGGCAATCACTGCACCATTTCAACCAGCTTAAAAACAATGAGATGCTGGCCGTAAACGGTCCTCCGGGAACGGGCAAAACCACCCTGCTGCAGAGCATTATCGCCAATGAATATGTAAAGTCCGCTATCAGGGGCAGGCACCCCTTTGTGGTGCTGGCCTGCTCTACCAACAATCAGGCGGTTACCAATATCATCGATAGTTTTTCAAAGGCCGATTCTACGGAACAGCAGCTGGCCACACGCTGGTTGCCTCAGCTGAGTAGCTATGCCCTGTATCTGCCTTCCAATGGATATAAGCCCTCTGAGAAGGTTCAATATGTAAAAGTGAATGGTGAGGGCCTGCCTTCCGTACTGGAAACACCCGAATACCTGAAACGCGCCAGGGGCCACTACCTGAAAAGGGCCGGGGCCGTGCTGGGTGAAGATTTTTCTACCGTGGAATCTGTAACCGATTATTTACAAAAAATACTCCGCACTATCAGCGATATACTGGAGCAAGGTGCCAAGGTAATGGCCGGTGCGGCACAACCCAAGGCTGCAGAGACCGCGCTCTGGCAGGGCTGGCTGGACCAGAACGATCTGGAGACTGGAGATGTGGAAATTTCCGATACACTGGATGTAACGCTGCGCCACCGGGCCTTTTTACTGGCCACCCATTACTGGGAGGGCCGCTGGCTGCTGGAAATGGATGTGGCCCTGGAGCTGGACAGCCTGCGCAAAACCGGGGAATCTGGTATGAAAGCACGCTACAGGCGCTATGCCATGCTTACGCCTTGTTTTGTAGCTACCTTCTATATGGCGCCTAAGTTCTTTTACTATACAGAATATGGCGGAGGTGAATTCCCCAAATCACCCCTACACTCATTTATAGACCTGCTGATTGTAGATGAAGCCGGCCAGGTAACGCCTGAGGTGGGGGGCGCCACCTTTGCCCTGGCCAAAAAGGCCCTGGTGGTAGGGGATATCAAGCAGATAGACCCCATCTGGAAAATACCCCGCAGCATCGACCACTCTAACCTGAATAAGTTTGAGCTGCTCAGCGATGATCTCTCTATAACTGCCCTTGATATCATGGGGGCCACGGCCGCAGCCGGTAGTATTATGCGCCTGGCGCAAAATGCTTCGCCTTACCAGGCCTCTCAGGAGGAGGCTAGGGGCATGCTGCTGGTAGAGCACCGCAGGTGTTTTGACGAAATCATAGACTATTGCAACAAGCTGGCCTATCACGGGCTGCTACAGCCTATGCGGGGCAGCGCGGGCGACCAGCAAGAACCACGTCCCTTACCCGCGCTGGGCTATGTGCATATTGAGGGCTTTTCGCGGGCAGAGGGTGGTAGCCGCAGCAATGAAAAGGAGGCCATAGAAATAGCAGGCTGGCTTAAAGAAAACTACGAAAGGCTGATCAGCTTTTACCAAAAGCAACCCAACCAGAAGCTGGAAGATTTTGTAGCCATTATCACGCCCTTTACGGCTCAGAAATACCTGCTGAAGAGTGAGCTTAAAAAGACGGGATTTGATACCAAACGCCTTACTATCGGTACGGTACATGCCTTGCAGGGTGCTGAGCGACCGGTGATTCTCTTTTCTACCGTGTATGCTTCCAATGAAAATACGCGCACGTATTTTTTCGATCACAGCGTCAATATGCTCAATGTAGCCGTCAGTCGGGCTAAAGATAGCTTTGTGCTGATGGGCGACCTCTATATGCTGGACGAAGACCTGAAGAGCCCCTCAGGCATATTGATTAAGCACCTGCATCAGTTTGGACAGGAATTGTAATAACCTCGGTTGGATTAAAAAAAACAGCTGTCATGCCGGAAAATAAAGGTTTACATTTTTTAAAACCTTTATTTATCCGGTATCTCATGAGCATTTAAAAGAGAACGAAACGGAGAAAATTTCCGAGATGATATTCTGAATATAGTTTTCTACAAATTGATAAGCGAATCAGGTTAATGGCTTGCCAGGCAGCATGATGGCCATAGGCGAAATATCTCGTGTAGTAGGCGGGATATTTCGCTTAGTTGTTTGGGAGTTGGTTTAGGCTGTTTTGTTCTATATCGCTATGCTTCGAGTTATGTCAGGCTACTTCTTTTTCAATTGATTTGACTTCAGGAAGATGGAATAGCCTATTTGAAACTCCGAGTAATTATTGTTCCAATAGTCCCATTCGTGGTTAAAGCGGAAGCGGGCAAAGAGTTTATTTTGGGATGTGCTTTCCGTAGCTCCGGTATTTAGAGTAAGCAAAAACTGCCAGCTATTCAGTAGGTAATTAGGCCCTCTCAGCTCACCATTTTCACGAGACCTGAAAGTGAAACTACTATTGAGCGGGTCAGTATAGGTCCACCTGGAACCTAGCTCAAAGGCCCATTTAGATTCTGGATTAAAAACAGCTTTGATATTGCCACCAAGGATAAGACTGTTGATGTTTTCATTAAAGATTTGTTGATCCTGCCCCATGCCTATTGTATCTTGCAGGTGCGTGACCGTAAGCCCTCCAAACACATTAAAATGAATGGACATAGATGCTCCCTGGAAGTCAAAAATATTGAGCTCATTGGTCAGTTTCGCATAGCTGAAGCGTTGTAGCTGCAGAGGGCTTAAATGCTCCTGTTCATTGGCCATTTCACTAGGCAAAAGTTTAATACTGCGATTATTCTCTTCAATTTTAGTTAGCTCAAAAGCTGGTACCATATGAGTAAAAACGCCAATACCCATACTTTTTGGAAAGAATGCATCCGTTCGTCTCGTCCAAAGATTAATCCTTTTGTTAAACTCCAACTGCACTAACCCGTTCGGGTTGTTCTGGTCAAAACCCGCAAGATCTGAAAATACATTGAGTGTGAAAAGTTGTGATGATGGCGCCTTAAATAACTCCTGCATTTTATCGGGTTCCAGCTGAATTTTCACATCTGCGGGACTATAATCATTTGTACGGAGCCCAGCTATTCTTTCATAATAGACAGCATCTGACAAGTATATTTTTTTTGAATCTGATCTTTTTCCGAGACTGGTTTCCTGGTAAAGCGAGATTTTGTCAAAATCCTGTACACTTTTTCGAGTACTCGCACCAATAGAAAATTTATTAGAATACACTGCCGCATTGCCATCTTTATCGGTGCATTTTACCGTCACCTCCTTTATGCTACCATCTTCAAATACCACCCGCGCACCACTTATGATCAAGCTATCTCGTGGGGTGTTCTGTCCCTGAAGCAATGAAGCAGGAGCTGGGTTAAGAGCCAGTAAATCCAACTCCAGGTTGGCCAGCGTCTTTGTTTCTGTGGCATTCAAACCTTTGAGAATTTGCTTTTTAGTCAGCCTTTTTATCTTCTTACTCACCTGACGTTTTTTCCTGTTTTCAATGCCACTTTTCCATTTACTACTACCCCTTTGTCGCATAGCCGCCCTGGAACCTCTTGCACTTTGAGTTTGCGATTCACTTTCATCATAAACCCTGACAGATGAACTCAGTGTGATCTCGCCAATTTTCTGACCCTTCGTTTCTGTATTGTATAGGCTGGTTATAATTTCAAGAAAAGCAGCTCGAATGGCATTCACATCATCGTCTGACGTATCCTTTGGAATGGCGATTTCAGACACCTCTTTACTCAGTCTGTCAGCCTCAATGCCCTTGTAAAGATCATAGATGATCCTTTCAAAACTTACTACATTCAGATAGTTGGTGTTTTGTGTTTTTGCGATTTCAGGACTTTGAGATTGATTGGTAAGTGATATAAGGTATGCCCCATTCTCCTGGTTTACCTCAACTTCGTAGTGGTGTGCACCAAGTTTAAACCATGCCTTAGTGTTTTGCCCGTAAGCCTGCTTACCTACACAGTTGAGAACTAATAAAATACTTAAAAAAGAAAGACCCTGAGCTGATAGTAATCGCTTCATAATATTTAATTAAGCATTAATAATGCAAATAATACTTAATATAAATATTTTTTATCACCAAAAGTAGTGAGTTGTATAATTCACCATTTTCAGCCATTGAACAGCGACAGAAACATTTTTCCTTTAAGCCTTACCAAGTCTGTCACCTTCCTTATCTTCAACCCAACACTCCCTCATGCCCGCAGCACAAAAACAACAGATGGAACAGCAGCTCTGGAAAATAGCCGATACCCTCAGGGGCAAAATGGATACTGACGATTTCAGAGACTATATTCTGGGCTTTATCTTCTACAAAGTACCTGAGCCGAAAAATGGAGCTCTATACCAATAAGATCCTGGCTCCGGACTCACTCACATTTGATGGGGTAGTGGGCCACAGGCAGGAGGCCTTATTGATGGGCGACCTCTATATGCTGGACGAAGACCTGAAGAGCCCCTCAGGCCTGTTGATTAAGCATCTGCATCAGTTTGGGGAGGAGTTATAAGTCAACTGCCCGGTAGCATGATGCCGATAGGTGAAATATCTCGTGTAGTAGGCGGGATATTTCGCTTAGTGGTTTGAGCAGAAAGCTGAGCGATTTTATGTGTTGTTAGCCTGGAAAGAAATAATGACCGACAAGTGGGGGTGAAGTCGATTTACGCATAAATGGACTAATAGTATTCCTTAATGTAGGCATAGGCCCTCTCAAAAAGTGCCTGATCGGTGTGCAGTTTGAACTTGAGCAATGCTTTTCTCAGTGATTTCTGTACCTCCCGCTCGCCTGAGGCTGAGTTTTGCCAGCCGGGGAAGCTTACCATGCGTACTATGGCGTCAATTTCATTGACTATGCGTTCGACAACGGCAGGGGTTTGATCATTTTTTAGTTCCAGAAAGAGTTCTGTCAGGGCGGCCTTGGGAGATACTTCTCTGATCATGTCTTCCACTTTTTTTTCCGCCTGCACTGTTTCGCGGGCGATTTTACAGAGCTCTTTCACAAACTCGATGGAGGTAATCAGCCCTGCTTCAGCTTTATCGCGCAACTCTTCGAGCCTTTCACTCAGCGCCTTGAATTTGGGGTCGCCTGCATGCTTTTTGAATCGTTTGATCAGGATTTTCTCCAATTCACGGGCGTGTTTAGGGTCGGGGTTATTGAAAATTTCTTCAATCACATCCGCATCGAAAACAAACTCTTCCAGTTGATGTACTTTGCCTACATGAATGTTTTCATGGATAAGTTTCGTGGTTTGAGCTCCCAGGGCTATCCAGAGCAGTCTGCCTGTCGTGTCTGATGCCGGTCTTACAGACTCAAAGACTTGAGAAAGCCATTTATAGTCCTTTTGATACTCGTCCAGTATAGGGTCAGGAGAAAGCGATTCCCAGATTTTTGAAAGATATTTGTAATCTCTCGCAAAGGCATCTTTCAGTTCATTGGTGCCTATAGCCTCTTGTGCTTTCTCCAGCCCCTCAAAGCCCTGTAACTCTCGGTCTACTCCTTTAAAATGCGCCAGTGTTTCTGCCATGGCTTCTGGCAATTTATCCCTGAGCAGGGCCAGGTTGGTAATCACATTGGCTACACTTTGCTCATCAAACTCCAGTGCCTTAGCCGTATCATCAAAAATACCGAAATAGTCTACTATACGTCCAAAGTGCTTATTGGGAAAAAGCCGGTTGGTACGGCAAATGGCCTGCAGCAGTGTATGGTCTTTGAGCGACTTATCCAGGTACATGGTTTGTAGAATGGGCGCATCAAAACCGGTGAGTAACTTGGCGGTGACGATGATGAATTTCAGTACTGATGTCTCATCATTAAATTCATCCACTACCTGTTCCTGCTGTGTTTTGGTAAGGCCCCATTGCTGCTTGAACTCTAAAGGATCATTGGCAGTGGTAGAGATTACTACTTTACTGGCCTTTTCAGGAAAATACTGGTCAAGTTCTGCCTTGTATTGTACACAGGCATAGCGGTCGGGCGTAACAATCATGGCTTTGAATCCATGAGGAGCTACTTTTTCCTCAAAGTGAGTGGCAATGTCTTCCACAATTCGGGCTACTCTTTCAGGGGCTTTTAGAAAGGCAGCCATTTTCGCTGATTTTTTGTTTAGCAGGTCTGCCTCTTCATCCGTCAGGGCCGCGCTCTCCTTAAACTCGGCAAAAGCCTTGTCCAGTGTTTCTTTGTCTACATGTACGTCTACCAGCCTGGGCTCAAAGTGCAGGGGCATGGTAGCTTTGTCTCTGAGCGAATCCTGAAAGGTGTAGCGCGACATATAGCCGCCTTCATCCTCTTCGCTTCCAAAGGCCCAGAAAGTGTTTTTATCCGCTTTGTTTACAGGAGTACCGGTAAGTCCGAAAAGAAAAGCATTGGGCAGGGCAGCACGCATTTGTCGGCCCAGGTCACCTTCTTGCGTACGGTGGGCCTCGTCTACCAGTACTATAATGTTATCCCGCTTATTCAGGTTGGCTTTAGCGTCTCTGAATTTAAAGATGGTAGAAATGATGATCTTTCGCGTATCTCGTTCCAGCAGGGTTTTGAGCTCATCTATACTTTCGGTAGATACTACATTGTCCACATCTGCGGCATTGAAAGTACCGGAAATCTGCGTGTCCAGATCGGTACGGTCTACCAATACAATCACGGTGGGGCTTTTCAGGGCTTTTTCTTTTCTTAGCTTTTTTGCGGCAAATACCATCAGCAGCGACTTGCCCGAACCCTGAAAGTGCCAGATAAGCCCTTTTTTAATGAGGCCGGTTTTTACACGATCCACCATCATATTGGCCCCTTCGTATTGCTGAAAGCGGGGAATCACTTTCATACGCTGTTTTTTCTTATTGGTAGAGTAAAGCGAAAAGTGTTGCAGCAAATCCAGGAGGCGCGCAGGTTTGAGTAAGTCAGAGAGTTCTTTGCCTACTTCGCCCAGCCCCAGTTTTTTTGCAAGGGCGCTTTCTGAGTCTTCCAGCCGCCAGGGGCTCCAAAAGTCTAAGGGGCAGCGAATGGCCCCGTAGTACAGCTCTTTGCCTTCTGTGGCAAAGGAGAGGAGGTTGGGTACAAAAAGTTGTGGGATGGTATTTTCATACACTTCATGTACCTCATGGGCACCATCCAGCCAGCTGATGGCAGAACGGATAGGCGTTTTTGCTTCACCTACTATAATGGGAAGACCATTGATCAGCAATACCACATCGGGAATTTTGGTTTCCAGGTGGTGCACCCGGTACTGGTTGGTGATGATAAAGCTATTGTTGGCAGGGGTGTCAAAATCTACCAGCCTGACAGGGACATGACGATTATTTTCGCCAAAAGGCATGGTCTTATCTCCGCTGATCCACTTGTAAAATTCCTCATTGGCACGCACCAGCCCTGTTTGCCCCACAGTGATCAGGATGCTGCGTAGCTTGTAGATCACCTCATCGGCCAGCTCAGGTCTTTTGGCAATGGCGGGGTTTAGTCTGATCAGGGCTTCCTTCAGTTCATCAATCAGCAGTATATCTTTGGCATTTCGGTTCAGCTTTTCGGCTGACTTGTATTGCCAGTAAGCTCCATAGGGGGGAGGTGGCTCCTTTAGGGTTTTGTCATTGAGGTTTATGCCGCTAAGCTGGTAAACAATGTAGTGTTCTACACTATTGAGTTCGTTAAACATGAACTGACACTTTTACTTTAATGACTTTTCTCATATTTCAATTCTCAATGCCTGAAAGTCATAATGTTAAAACTAGTAAAGGATAAGTATAAAAACCGGAAAGGCCAAAATAACCTTTGCTGAGTGGAAGAATTCCTCACTTCAACAGGCTGTTATAAAACTCTTTGATTAAGGCTTTATGCTCATCAAGCTCATCAGGTAGTCTATCGATATAGAACTGCTCAAAATGATGGAACATATAATAGCCTAGCCTTGAATAGGCTTCTCCCTCGTCCTGTGCTCCCAGAATTGTTCTAAAGAGATTTGTTAAATCATGCTGCAGAAAGGGGAGCGCATACCCGTCTGCTCCATTGTCTTCATAATCATTTAGTATTCCGATGATCTCAAAATAGATCTGATCAATTTTCTTTTTCCTTAACCAGACAAGCCCGTCTCTGTTGAGATTATATAGTCGGCAAGAGGTGCTGCCCATTTCAGAGCCATCCTTCTCTTTTACCTTACCATTGGGTAGAAAGAGAAGGTGTTTTTCAACCGGATCCAGTTCCGGGTGAAGTAATAGTCTGCTTTCCGAAGACAGTAAACTGGTTCTAAAATCTCTCGAAGCTTCTTGAACGATGTTAACATCTTTTAATATTGCATTGATCCGGCCATCTTCTGATTTCAATGGGAAATGGTTGGATTTTTTGCTGTTGCAGCTTTCGCAGGATTGAATCAGATTGGTCCACTCTAATGACAACCAGAAATAACCGTAATGATCTTCCTTAGCCAGTTCTTTGACGTGTTTCTTGGGTCTATAATGGTCTACACGAAAAGCTGAACTACCAAATGGAATTGATTCACAGTAGGCGCATTTGTTGCCATAAATGGCTTTGAGTTTTTCTCTAACCTCATCACTATTGTAAATTGAATTGATGGAGTGTTCCGGTGCCTGCGCAATAATATCATCAATTTTATCTTTCGTTTTTTCAGGCCTAAGCTCGTCAGGGTAGTGCGTTGTCCTTACATTCTTATCGCTTATACTAATCATTAGTCGACCTTGTTTTACGCTCCTGGTATTTCTTAAGTAGGGCATCCAGACCACGATCATGTACTTGTTTTTCTGCCCAGTGATCTTCGGTATTAAGGTTCATACTTTCTTTCAGATCTTTGTTGAATAAGTCGGAAAAACCGAATATCGGGGAAGTGAGCAAAAGATTGGGGGTGAGGCTACTTATGTTAATGTCAACGGGACGAGCAGTGACTCCGGATTCCCGGTCTCTTTCAACCTTGAGGAAAAAACTGTTTTTGGGAGCACCCAGCAACGGGATAGGACTATGTGTAGTAACAATAAACTGAATTGCAGGAAAGGTATTGGTTAGCTCAATAATGAGCTGTTTTTGCATAGAGGGGTGTAGGTGTAAATCTATCTCATCTATGATTACGATACCTTTGAATTCTGAGGGGTCTTCTATCTCGGGTTGCTGGTCATAAAAGCGTATTAAAAGATCTGAAATGAGGGCCACTATATTCTTGGTACCTGATGATAAATCACTGAATTGTACTGCAGTATGTTTTTCGTTTTTGACTGGGTCATACTCGTGATAGAGAGGTACTCGGGCATCACCGAAATCAGAGATAGTGATATCTGAAATACCTGGTAAAATCGCTACAACGGTTTCCCGGATATAGTCAGTGAGTTCTTTGATAGTTTCTTCATTTTTAGTTCCCGACCATTTGTAGTAAAGACCTTCAAGTTCTCTAAGTAAGCCAAGGTCATAAAATAACCCAAAAGTGGCTTTACCAGTTATTTCCATCTTATCTACAATATGCTGAGTGGCTGGTGAGCTTTCCGTAGTAAGTCTTGAAGCTCCATAGGCCGCAAATCCAGAAGGTATCCAGCTTACATCATCTTCATCAGCCCACGGGGTTATTCTGTAAGACTGTATCTTGTCGCTAATCTTGAGGCTAAGATCAATGAGGAAGTCAGGATATTCCATAATGATTTCTTCTCCATCGTCATTATTTCTGCAAAGTCCTGTAGCAAGACCTTTCAGAATGCTGGTTTTTCCTGTACCATTTTCGCCTGTCAGAAAAATCCACTGCGTACCATCAGGAATGTCGGTAACTTTCAGGTGTTTAATGGGACCAAAATTATTTATAGAAAAAGATCTTAAAGCATCAAGCGTTTCCGTTGGCTTGACTTCACTCAGTAGAGTTCTGTAGTGCAGCACTTTCGTAAGTCTTTTTTCGAACTCGCTATTGCCTATAAACCCAAAACCTAAATCGGGAAATTCACTTCCAATCAGCTCTTGATAAAACTGTAATATTTCGTCTATAATAAGCTTATCCTCAAGCAGGAATTGTTTGAGGCTCCCTATAAGGTCTCCACGTTCATAAATTTTGAATAAACGGCCCTTTTTTACCTCTAGATTTAGAGGTTCGGCCAAAAACCGTTTTGCAAATTCGTGCTTTATTTCAGAGTCGCGTAAACTGATTTCCAGGTGGTTAATACCATCGACAGTGTGGACAAAGTAAATGGTTGGAGTTTTGTTTTTCCAGTCCATGCCCGTCCAAAAGGAGAGGGCTAAATAGTAATCATTGCCATAGAACCAAAGGCCATCTTTAAGCCGGTTATATCTATTCGATTTCCGTAGTCCAAATGTGAAAGGCTTTCCTTGTGCATTTTCCTGCTCTCTCCATTGCAGTAGAAAATTGAGTAACTCTTCATGTAGGTTGGCTATTTCACTCATTCTAAGTTTACATTAATAATGCAGGTTAAAATAAGTGTTTGCTTAATAGAAATTGTATATTATCAATTTTTAATGAAATAAATGTCTGTATTTTTGATGTTGCTAGATCCAACGCCACCTAAAGATTGATTAAAGCACTCCATCCACATACTCCTTACGAATTGCCTTGGCAAAGTCCTTTTGTATAGGAGTGCTCAGTTGGTTGGCAATGAAGGTGTTGAAACCATGACGTATGTGCCGGGCCATAAGCGCAAATGGTTCTGTATCAGCGCAGTGTTGATCCAGCCTTTCAAACACCGTCTTGAGACCTGCACGCAATACGTTTATATCCTTGTTGACAGCAAAGTACAGTGTAAACTGGTCTTCAACCCTTTCTCTAAAATCATGAGTGATTTTTTGCCTGAGATAGAGTAGATTGTCTCTGTTTAGGTTACACATCTTTATGGTGTGCCTGCCTTTCTCACCAGGTCCTTTGGCAATGGCTTTGCCCTGTCTGTTGAAGCGTATAAAGCGTGTTGGGTCATCAGTTTCCGGGTTGAGCAGATATGGCTTTTCATCCAATAAGGTTTGTGAATCAATTTTGCATTCCGCTTCATCCAGTCGATTGTTAACTTTTGGAGTAGCTTTGACGTGAGTACCTGCCACAGGAAAGTGGTTGCCCTTACCACCCTCTGTATTGCAGTACCTGCAGGAGGGCAGCAGGTTGGTCCATTCGTAGCAAAGCCAGTAATAGCCAGGGTGGTCAGGCTTTCCGGTTACTCTTTTTTTGGGGCGATAATGCTCTACTTCGGGTTTTAACTCTTTGTTTTCGCAATAGGCACATTTGCCATAGTACATCTCTATTAACTCTTCTCGTACCAGTTGTCGCTTTTCGCCATTAATGGTTTTGGTACCCTTATAAACCGATGCCTTAATCTCGTCTTTGTTTGCATTCAATGCTATATCCTTCCATGCAGCATCTGCATCCATCAGCGACTGTGGCCTGGCTGTTCTCCTGTTGTTGGCAATCACTTTTTAGACCCTTTTATATAATTTAACAAATCAGCTTCCAGGTCACTGTTTTGCTGTCCTCTGAGCTTCTTGCGCATATAGTCATTGGCCTTCAATTCAAAGTAATCATCTTCTGTGCGCACCTCCTGATCGTTATCTGATTCAGGAAAAATTTCGAGCAGACCAAAGGCAGGACTGGTGAGAATAGTATTGGGCAATAGATTGGAGAGGTTTTTCTCTTCGTCTTTCAGACGCTCCATCGTAATACCTTCTTCTACCGTCCGGTTAATACGAATGATGACTGAGTTTTTTGGGGCACCCAAGAGGGGAATGGGGCTGTGGGTAGAGGCGATAAACTGAATATTAGGAAAAAGGCGGCTGAGCAACCCTGGTAGTTTTTTCTGCCATTTGGGGTGTAAGTGCAGGTCCAGTTCATCTATGATGACAATACCTTCCAACTCTTTAGGGTTATGAATACTTGGTTGTCGGTCAAAAAGTTTGATGATCAGATCGCCAATAAAACCGATCAAGTTGCGATAACCAGAAGCAAGGTCACCTAGCTGTTGTTTAGGGTACTTGTTTCCACCAGTGTCCTGTTCAATGTAAAAAACAGTATCAGTTGCCCTATCGATTTCAATATCCGAAAGATCAAGCAGGTTGATTAATAGTTCTTTCACATGTCTGTGTTTATTTCGGAAATCGGCTATATCTAACTTAGATAACCAACGTGTCAGTTGTAGTTCAATATTTTCCAGATTGGTTGTGGAATCAAATAAAGCGCTGGTTATACCCTTATTACGTTTAGAACTTTCAGTATAAGTCTGGAGGCGTGAAGATCCATAGCAGGCCAGCTGCCTGAAATACTCATCTCCGGAATTAGGGAGACTTTGGAGTCCCCTTAAATCAAATTGGCTGCTATCGGTGAGTTCAATCTTGATATGAGGCGCATTAGAAGTGTCTCTAAACAGACTGAACATATGCTCTTCCATGCCGGCCAGACCAGCGGCAATTGCCTGCAATACTGAGGTTTTACCATAGCCGTTTTCGCCCGTCAGAAAAATCCACTTTGCCCGTGCCGGAAGGTTTTCCAGTTGAGTGTGTTTGATCCCTTTAAAGTCCTTGATTAATAGTTTTTTGATTCTATAGCTCACAGCAATATTCTTTGCTTGAATTTAATGGCTTTTGATCAAAGTATGTCAGCCAGGCTAACAAAATTCGCTACTCCCAAAACCACTGATACCGAAAACCCTCAATCGCCTCATTCAGAAATTTGGTGTAAAAACCTTGATAGAACTGCCCGTTCTTGTAATTGCGATCACTAAGCAATCGATGAAAGGCCTGATAGCGGTTGGTGTTTTCAGCTTTGTCAGTAGGAGTAAGGGTGAATCCTTTCTGATCTGCTTTGTTGGTAAACGAAATGCTATCGTCACCTACCTCAAGAGAAGTAGCTACAAAAGTACTGGGTCTGTTAACCGGAGTTTGATCAAGAACTTTTTTCGGGTCACTTAATATGCGCTCTGCATCCACCAGGTACAGCGAAGTAGCCGCACCTCCAAAGCTGTCTAACAAGCGAAACTGATAAACTAACTGCCGCTGGGTACCATCGTCCAGCACAAGGCATTGACCTTTGAAAGCTTCGATTTGTGATAACAACTGTTGGTGTGTAGGAAGCTGAGGCTCCTTATCCAGAAAGAGCTCATTAACCATATTGATAAATGGCTTGAATGCATCCTGAATCATAGGGCCACCATAAAAGTTATGACTACGGGGGTGAGCTGTATGATTTCTGACTTCTTTCAGGGCCAACATTTTCGCTTGTCGCACTTGCGAATAATGTACCGCCATTACTTCCCTAATCAGGCTATCGAGGTTTTTATTACGAACCTGACCACCTCTTGTCGTAAAAGTGAGGTCTAGACCTATTTGAGTGGCCTTTTTCTTTATGGCCATCTCCAACAGAAAGGTTAGCTTATTAAAAGCCTCGGTATACATGGGCCAGTGGTACCAGGCATGCACCTGTAGGTATTCCACCGTTTCATAGGCATCCACTACATCTTTTGGCACGGCCGCATGAAAGCGGCCGGCAATATGATAGGTATTGAGAAAGGATTCAAAATCGGGAGTACCGGTTTTCTCCCAGCGGATGTCTGGTTCAAGCCATTTATTGGACAATGTCATAGATTTTCTGAACAAGAGATCGCACCATGGTGCGATTCTCATTATTGAAATGAATACCAGTTTGAAACCTGGGCCAGCTGCCTGTGTGTTTTCTGACTTCGAAACTGAGCTCAGCTTCAATGGCTTCAGCAAATCTCTTTTCTTCTTTAGGATTGCCCGTTTGGTCTAAGACAAAAACCGCTAAGTCTACTTGTTGGAGGTGCTTCCAGCCGTAGCCTTTATAACTGTTTTCTGTTCCGGAAGCCTTTAGTGCTTCTCGTAACCTGTTGCCAATGGGTTGACTGGTATGACCTATATAAACTATTTCTTGGTCGTGTAAGATGATGTAAATCTTTTCTAACTCCTCTTTAGTCACCGGACTTCTGAAATTGCTGGATTTACCTTTGAATTCCTTTCTCTCGATGGATCTTGAGGCAGTCTCACCGGATAGAAAAAGAGTGTAGCAATATGGGCCGTGTAAGTTCATGGTATTGGATCAGCCCTAAAACACCTCGTGGATCATGCTTTGTAAAAGGGCTTTGGAGGACGATTTTTTGGACTGACAACATTCTATCAATTCATTTAATTGATCCAGTTTGTTCATTAGTATAATCTGTTCTGCCAGTGCTGGCAAAGGTAAATCTAGCTTTCTTAAGCTCTGGGCATTTATATTACTTTGGCTAACGCCAGGGGTGCGATACTTCCTGATTTTGGCTAACCCAATAGAACTGTTAAGAAAGGTATTTAAGTATCTCGGATCGAGCTTGTTTGGATCGGTCTTGATTCGTATTAGGTACGATGCAAATGAACATTTGAAAGGTTCCTGAAATAAGCTCACCTTTCCCACCAATTCAAAACTGTTAGTGCGATTGAAAAGGATATCACCTTGATTTAAAATGAATTGATCAATCTCTCCTTTTCTTTGGTTGTAGAATTTTAAATCAGTAAGGTCTAGTTTGCCGTCCTGTAAGTTATTCATTCTGAGAACTGGAATTTCTCCTTTATCTAGCAGACTTTCAGAAATTCCATACTGCAGTTGGGTTATAAGTTTATCCAGTTTCCGTACAGGGTGTTTTGATTTAAGTTGACCGAAACGCTGATCATTTGTGTCTGAACTTTCAAAAATGTACTCCTTAAACTCTGATTTTTTAGTATTCAACAAAGATACCTCTAAGCTCTTACTTTCTTGAATTACCTTATCCATGGCCCAAAGCAGCTCTGCCAGCCGGGCTTGCTCTGCCAGGGGCGGCAGGAGGAATTCGTAGTTGGCAACATCCTTCCAGTTGATATAAGGGTTTACTGATCCCTTAGAGTTTCTGACAGAATGCTCAGTAAAGCCATCAGAGAGCATAAGAAAGGGCAGCAGTCGTTTATCCAGGATTTCCTCATTAGCTTTTATTACGAAGGTGGTATTAGAGGTAATGCCTGAAAAGGGAGCCACTGTTACTTTTTTGAGGTAGGTCCTTCTTGAGCCATATAAGATGTCTCCTTCTTCAAAATATCTGATAAAAGCTGGCCCCAGGTACTCGTCTTTCAATTCGCCCCATTGCCTCAGATGAATGTCCTCTGAAGCCATATGCTCTCCCTTTACGTATCTTGTGATAGACGTATTTTCTCGGTCAAGGGTCTTCTTCTGCTGTATGGCAACATCTCCAAATTTGGTAAGTTTCCATGTGGTCTTATCGATATTTAGGTCTTGAATCAATTCTTTCATGAGTATTACCTATTAAGATAAATTTTTGAACAAATGATCCATCGATAACTCAAGATCGTTGCTTGCTTTTAACCAATCATTATATGTTTCTGAAAGAGAGGAACTGTAATCGTGTTTCTCAGCTTTTACATATAGATTGATGTTCAGGTTGCCATTTAAATTCAAGATTTCTTCAATGTTGACCACCTTTGAAAAACCTTGAACATCTTCGAAGCCTTTATGTGCAGAGTATAGTGTATCTATATGTTCATCGGATAAATGAGCAATACCCTTGTTTTCAACTACAAGATCTTTTCCGTTTATGAAGAGAATCCTTCCTTTTCTCTCAACAGGTTTGTTCGTGTTACCAACTAATATCATAGCTTCCATGGGAGAATTATAAAAGAGATTAGGGCCAAGGCCTATTACAGCCTCGACATGATCTTCTGAAATCATTTTTTGTCGCATATCAGCCTCCATGTCCCTAAACAATATTCCGTGTGGCCAAAGTATGGCATACCTGCCGTTCTGGTCATCCATACTTCTATGGATATGCTGCTGAAAGGCATAGTCGGCACAGCCCTGTGGTGGAGTGCCCCAGAGGTTGCGGCCATAGGGGTCGGTTTCAAAAGCCTTGCGGTCCCAGGCTTTGATGGAGTAGGGGGGATTGGCCAGAATTACATTGAATTTTTTGAGGGCATCATAGGCCAGAAAGGCCGGCCGGGCCAGGGTGTCGCCCCTCACAATGCTAAACTCTTCTATGCCGTGCATAAACATATTCATACGCGCAATGGCAGAGGTAATAAGGTTAATTTCCTGCCCGTAAAGCTTGAGTGTGCGGTATTCTTTGCCTTCTTCTTTCAGGTGCAGCGCGCAGTTAAGTAGCAGCCCGCCTGAGCCGCAGGTAGGGTCATAGACGCTTTCTCCGGGTTGCGGGTTCATGATCATGGTCATCAGCTTTACTACGGTGCGGTTGGTATAGAACTCCGCAGCGGTATGGCCACTGTCATCGGCAAATTCTTTGATCAGGTATTCATAGGCATTGCCCAGTTTATCATCTGGCACGGTGGCCAGGTTGAGCGTTACCTCAGAGAAGTGTTCTACCAGATGGATTAGTGTGGCATCAGAAAGCCGGTTTTTGTTGGTCCAGCTGGCATCCCCAAATATGCCGTGCAGGGTATCGGGGTTGGCCTGCTCTATGGCCCGCATGGCCTCTTGTATGGCATGGCCTACATTGGTGGTGCATTCTCTTACACTGGTCCAGTGGGCCCCTTTGGGAATCTGAAAACGGTGGTTTTCTTCAAAGCCGGCATATACCAGGTCGCCATCGCTTTCGGTCAGGGCCCCGGCATATTCCTCATCATATACATCGCATATGCGCTTAAAAAAGAGCAGGGGAAAGATGTATTGCTTGTAGTCGCCCGCATCGATGGTGCCCCGCAAGGCTGTGGCTGCTCCCCACAGGTGTTTTTCAAGGTTTTGCTGGGTCATGCGTTGTATTTAGCCATTTCTTCTCTTACTACTTTGTTGATCGGGTCTACTTTTTCTTCCAGGTATTGCAGTATAAGCAGGTGCACCTCATCGTCATTTCCCATCTTGCTCAGGTCAATAGTACCGCGCAAAAGCTCTACCCATTCTTTGGCTTTTAGCTGACTTCTTATTTCAAACTCGGCACCAAATTCTTTTTCAAGTCTACTATGGTCAGGTACCTTATTCCATTGTTGCGTAGCCTCCTTGTACAACCAGTATTGAAAAGTACACTTCTTTTCTGAAAATAACTGTCCCAGTTCTATTACCAGGCTGATTTGGTCATCGTTGGTTCTGATACTCAGGCTGTAAGCATTTTTTCTCACCATTTTGTAGGCGGTAGGTTCCAGGGCAATCCTCAGTAGGTTTGCCAGTTGTGCTTCTGCATTCTGTTTGAGCTTTGCTACCCTGGCTATGGTCTGGCCATGTTCAAAGCAAAACTTAAGTTCATCGGTATGGGTAGAGGTGTCCATGCGTTTTAAGTTATTAACAAAGTCTTTCAGGTAAGAGATGGATTGTAAACTATTGGATAGGGTATAGCTACCCAGCCTTTTCTCCAGCACCGGAATAAGCTCATAATAGGTGATGTTGATGTAGTTGCCGGGTAACTTATTTATGGCGTAAGCCGATAGTACCACCCCGCATTTTTCATCCACAACAGTTGTTGAGTTAAAATAGTCATCCAGGTCATTGTTCAGGGCGGCTTCTACTTTGTGCTCAATGATCAGGGCATTTTCAAAAGAAAGGCCGTCTTCGGTTTTATCATCATAGACAATCAGGTCAATGAAGTTCCCGTTTTTAGTTTGTACCTCCTGAATGCAGTGTATCTGATCTGTGAGCCATTCCAGGTTTACCCGGTCGGTTAAGCCTGTAATAAGTTCTTTAAAACATTCAGCAAACAACCCACAGAGCAAATGGGGGTTGTCTGATTCAAGAAAGTACTCAAACCAATTGCTCAATACAGCTTCAAAATAAGGGTGACCTGATATAGAGAAAAGGTCGGGAGACAGTGGTTTACTTACCTCAGGAAGGTGTTTTTCAAGCACTTGTATTTGCTCTTCTAATATTGCGCTGTCCGGGAGCATTTTATCTGTCAAATGATTTTAAATGGTTCTTATCCTTTATTTATCCTTTTCCGGACTTCCCGGGGTTTCGGTATCCGGTCTGGCGGTGTCTGCCAGATCATTGAATTGATTAAAGTGTTTATCCATGTAGTTTATAGCGTTTTCTGTTTTTAGCCTCATGGCCTGGGTCTGGTTACGTACATAAAAGTCATTTTCAAAAAACACTGGCTTTACAGCCTTATCTATCTCAATAGTACAGATCCTTTTTTGATCAAGTGTATAAAAATGGATGAGATAATGGCCTATTGCCTCATTGCTCAGCCGGTTGGCTATATTATCGGAAATAAAGAGGTTATAGGCATCTTCTGCATTTTCCTTGTCACTCACGGCATTTATATCGTCCTCTATGCCTGTTATTTCACCATTGTCTTGCACGCCCAATATGACCTTGCCTCCTAAGGCCGAGTTCATAAAAGCGCAGATTTCTTTGAGAGTGTGGTCTATCAGTCCTTTATCTTTCCGGTTTGTATGCCTGTTCCATTTGGCCGCTTCCTTAAATTCTATGCGATAGTTTTCGCCCTGCGAGATTTCTCGCATCAGGGTTTCTTCGGGCGTCTCTCGCCAGAATTTGTAGTTATTCCATACAGCTGTGGTGGTTTTTGGTAATTCAGCAAGGGCAAAGTTACGCTCTGTATGCTCAAAAGAGCGTCTTACCTTATCGGTAGCATCAGTATCCAGGTCATTGCCCACCCAGTTTCTGCCCAGCGAAGAGGCGCTTAGCAGGCTGGTACCTGTCCCACAGAAAGGGTCAAAGACCCAATCGTTTTCAGCAGAGCCCAGACTGATGACACGTTCAAAGAGTGACCAGGTTTGGGTTCCTTTTCTCAACTCTCTTTTTTCCCGATCGATCAGCTTCAAGTCATCCCAAATACCACCTATTTGGGGTAACACATCATCTGCCTGATATCGCTTAAGCATAGGTTTAGGGTAACCCGGTCCCTTTTTATATTCAATCTTACCTTTAGCATAAAGGGCATTTAGTATGATGATGTTATGTTTCCAACCCTGTCTGCCAGGTGGATAAAAGCCCTTCCATCTGAAGCGATATCCATGGCCACCAAATACTGAATAAAGGCTTTCCAACCTGTACCGGCCGTTTTCATCATCCAAAGGGTATTTCTCAATCACCTCACCTTCGCGCAGGTCCCTGGTAATTTTATGTAAAGGAGCTTCCGGCTCTTTGGAGTAGAGAAAGAGGGTATTATAATCCCGTCCAATTATACCATGACCCCTCCGTCCGGATTTGAGAGGCAGTATAAACTGACTTCTGAGGTTTTCCCGGCCAAATACAGGCTCTATCAGTGCCTGAAAGTTGATTTTTGCCAGCGGGGTAGCATGAAAAAACAGATGACCTGTCGGTTTGAGTAACCTCCTGGCCTGCTGCAGAAATTTGTACAGAAACTCTTCATAATCAAACTCTGAAGCCGACAAGTCTTTATGACTCTCACCCCAGGGTGGATCGAGGTAGATAAGGTCAAAGAGCTCACTGTCCAAGCGCTCCGCCAGGTCCAGAGCATCTGTATTGTAGAGGCTATTGGCTTTGGGTTTCATTTATATTGATGGGCTCTGTTTATTTTTAAACACTGGTGTGATCTGTGGGTCATCTGTATTGGTTGGTAAATCGATCTTGAATATAGGTGAAGGCATCCTTTACTGCTTGTTTTCGTGCTTCTGTGCCGGAGCGGATATAGAAATCCTGCCCTAAGAATATTGGTTTTTCGGCAGGCTTTACTTCTATGATGCACACTGTTTTACCTTCCAGATCCATAAAGCTGATATCGTATAGTCCTATGGCCTGTGAACCCAGCTTGTCCTGAATACTGGCAGAAAGAAAAAGGTTATAGCCATCTTCATTGTTCTTTCTTGGGTTAGCAGCTTTAAAGTCTTCTTCCAGGCCCGTTATGGTACCATCATCAGCCACACCAATGATGATTTTACCTGCATATTCAGAGTTCATAAAGGCTACAAGCTCCTGAAGAATTTTCCGAATGATATTTCCATCTGCTTCCTTATTAAACCTGTTCCACCTGGCAGATTCCTTAAACTCCAGCCTCAGGTTTTCACCTTGCGAGATTTCTCGCATCAGGGCAAGTTCAGGCTTTTCTTTCAGGGTATTGTAGCTGTTCCAGATCGTGGTGGTGCTTCCAGAGACAGATGCTTTAGTATAGGGTACTTTCTTTTCTTTTAAAGCAGCTCTTGAATGGGCCATGGCTTCTTTGGAGAAATCATTGCCCACCCAGTGTCGCTCTAATCTCGCAGCGCTTACCAGACTGGCTCCCATACCACAAAAAGGGTCGAAAATCCATCCCTTTTTCATAGAGCCTAATTGAATAATGCGGTCAAAAAGTTCTTGATGCTGGGTTTTGGGCCATTTGAAATTTACCCTATGGTCTACTTGCGGAATATCATCCCAGATGGTGCCTAGCGCTGGCAGGGCATCCCTGGTTTGGTAGACTTTCTGCCAGGGTTGATTACTTTTTTCACCATAATGAATCAGACCCTGCTTATATAGCATAGTGAGTCTTATCTTATTTACGATCCAATACCAGTTTTTGGGTGGTTTATATCCTCTCCACTCAAAGTCCAAGCGGGTTTGCAGAATGCTGGAAAAAGGGCCACAAAGTATTTTTATTCGATATCTGCCTCTGTCATCACTAAAAGGATATTTCTTTTCCGCCTCTTCTGCGGTGAGTTCTCTCGTTATTTTCTCAAGAGGCGTATAGGGTTGCTTTGAGTAGAGAAAGAGGTTGCTATGGTCTTTGCCCACTTGATGCATATTAAATTCAGGTTTGAAGGGAAGTATAAACCGAGACCGGAAGGTGTCTCTTTCAAAGACACCTTCTATCAACACCTGAAAGTTAATTTTGGCCATGGGATCTGCGTGAAAAAAGAGGTGCCCGTATGGTTTAAGCAGTCGCTTTGCTTGCTGTAAAAACAGGTAAAGAAATTCTTCATAATCAAACTCATCGGCAGGCCGATCATCTTTATTTTTTCCCCAGGGCGGGTCTATATAGATGATATCAAAGAGCTCGCTGTCCATTTTTTCGGCCAGTGCCAGGGCATCTTCATTATAGAGGCTGTTTGCTTTGGGTTTCATTTACAGAAACTTGCTCAGTACTTTTTTAAATTCCTCTTCAGCCTGTTGGCTTTCCTGCCAGGTTTGTTTCAGGTCGGCCAGGGCTTCTTCTACACTTGGTAGGTTGTCTTCAATGATCTTTTCTACATAGAGCGGTATGTTGAGGTTAAAGTCGTTTTCTTTAATCTCAGCCATATCGGCTACCTTCACATAATTCTCTACATCCGCAAAGGCTGTGTACCATGCGTGTATCTGCTGCACATGGGCGGCTTCCAGAAAGTTTTGCGCCCTGCCTGTTCTGATCTGATCGGAGGCATCGATAAAGAGGACTCTGCCTTTTTTCTTGGCGGTTTTTTGGCGCTTAAATACCATGACGCAAGCTGCCAGTTGGGTGCCGTAGAATATATTGGGTCCAAGGCCTATTACGGCCTCCAGCAGGTCCAGCTCCAGCAGTGCTTTTCGAATTTTACCCTCAGCACCTTTGCGAAACAGGGCGCCATGGGGGAGTACCACAGTCATCCGGCCCTCGCTGTTCATAGATTTGATCATATGCTGCACCCAGGCCATATCGCCATTGCCCTTGGGGGGTACTCCAGCCAGGTTTCTGCCATAGGGGTCATTCACCCAGTTTTCAGCTCCCCATTGTTTAAGAGAAAAGGGAGGGTTGGCTATTACACAGTCAAAGGTTTTTAGCCCGTCTGCTTCAAAAAAGGCCGGATTCCTCAGCGTATCTTCCCGTGCTATCTGAAAATCTTCTATGCCATGCAGAAACATATTCATCCGAGCGATGGCGCTGGAGGTAAGGTTTTTTTCCTGGCCGTATAGTTTGAGGGTTCGGTAGTCTTGCCCTTCTTCTTTCAGGTGGTCTACACTTTCCAGCAGCATGCCCCCCGTGCCGCAGGCCGGGTCATATATGCTCTCACCCTCCACGGGGGCCAGTATAAGGCCTAGCAGGTGTACCACTGACCTTGGAGTATAAAACTCACCGGCTTTTTTGTTGGTAAGGTCTGCAAAGTGTTTGATGAGGTACTCATAGGCATTGCCCAGCATATCGGGCTCTACCCGCTCATTGGAGAGGGTGTATTGCGAAAAGTGTTCTATCAGGTCGGTCAGCAGTCGGTCAGACAGTTTGTTTTTATTACTCCATTGTGCATCGCCAAATATGCCATAAAGGTATTCCTGGTTGGCCTGTTCTATGCCTCGGAGTGCATTTTCGATAGCCAGCCCCACATTGCTGGTGCAGGCCCTTACATCTGCCCAGTGGCAGCCTTCGGGTATGGCAAACCTGTGAAACTCGGGAAGGGCGGCATAGCTTTTATCTCCTTCAGATTCTTCCAATGCCTGGCGGTATTCCTCTTCATATACATCTGATATGCGCTTAAAAAAGAGCATGGGGAAGATGTAGACCTTAAAGTCAGAGGCATCTACCGGTCCTTTCAGTATCCAGGCGGCCTTTGACAGGTATTGTTCGAGTTGAGAGAGAGTAAGGGTTTGGAGCATGCTTTAAAGCAATACAGTGTGTGATGTAAAAAGTCAAATTAACGGATTTAGGCTGAGAAAATCAGGTAAAAGCATTATCTTATTTTTTATTGTTTTTTAAATAAGTAATTGTCCGTTCGTGATATAATAGGGCGGATAAGTTTTTTGTAAGTGATATAATAAAAGGTTGTTTTAACAGATATTAAATCACTTCAACTTCCGATGGATAAGAAGTACGAGCACTACTTTGCCAAGATCAAGGATATCTACCTTGAGCTACCCGATTTTTCATTTTTTCATAGCCCTTCCGGCCGGTTCAGAGACAATCCCAAGATGGTGGGGCGAAGAAGGATAAGAAAAAAGCTCTACGGGCTTTTGACAAACTCCGAGACCAAGACAGGCTCCTATATCATTACCGGCTTCAGAGGGGTCGGTAAAACCAGTTTGGTTAATCAGGTTATCAATCAGCTACAGCCGCGAACGGTAATTTTTAAGCAGGCCATGGCCATACTTGTCACCTGGCTTATACTGCATGTAATTATTACTGAACTTCGGTTGGACAGTTTTTTTGCTTTGGGTCTGATCCCGGTTGTAGTGATTCTTTATTACCTAAACCTGATCGTGCAAGACAGGGCTCATAGACTCAACAGGAAATATGTTGAGCAAGAGGCCAAAAAAAGGATGGTTAGTGAGCAAGAATTTAAGAATGAACAAAAAGACCTGAGGAAAAAGAGAAATGAACGTTTGAAATCAAAGGCAAAAAAAAGATTACAACATTTCCTGATTCTGGATTACAACTACTATAAGCGCTCCAACTCCGACAAAATCGCCTTTTTTCTTTTATATGCTGCCTCGATAGAAGGTGTAATTGGTATAGTTGGTGTGATTGGCTGGTCCGGCATAGCGGTCAATTTGTATTTGACGTTGTTGTACTTTCTGATAATCCTGATCTACGCGGTAGTCAAATGGTTAGTTGATGATTACCTTAAAAATAAGGGTAAGCTTCTAAGGGAGGAAACAGAGGGGTTTATAAATACAATCAAACAACGAATAAACCACAGCCAGAAGGTATTTGTAAGACTTAGTTTTCCTCAGGAGGCCATTACTTCCAAAGATATTCTCAAATCACTGGTGCAAAACATGTACAAAGAGCATCAGAGGTACAATGGCTTTAACTCATGGATGTCACGGATAGTGGTCTGTCTGTTAATCTTGTTAGTTACCACCAGGTTTTATTTGTCTGATATTGTTCAATCTGGGGTTTTTGAGCTGAAGTCCCAGATTAGTATAGGGGAGTTATTGCCTAGTCAAAGTCATCATCTTGGTAAGGAGGAACACAGGCAAATCAGGGATTTCTTTGAAGGCGATGAAATTTCTGTAAAGGCCTATACGGAACTGGCTTGTTTGGATATAGACCTATTGTACGATGGCAAGTCAGGTATAAGGGAATACCTCAGTGTATTCGATTTTTATGGTTATGCACTATATCTGAAAGTTTATGATTTTCTGGCGCCTGTTAGTCGCATAAGAATTAAAGACCAACATACGTTGTTTCCGCCTTCACCAGACCTTGCCTATACTTTGTGGTTAATATTCACCTTCGGGCTTCTAAATCTTGGATTGAGATTAGGCAAGCATTTTGGACTGGTAACCAATCATCATATAGGCAGAATGCTTAAAACACTTAACGAAAGATGTTCTGCTGAGGTGGCCCTGGAAGCTTCAAGAACTATGCATGCACCACCTCTTCAGGGAAGCAGAATGTCCGTTTTGTCTTTTCGGAAAAGTAAGAATTTACGCTACCCTATTGCCACAGCCAGGGACATGGAGAATGACCTGATCCGGATTTTCGATGAGTTGGACCGCATTCCAAAAATATTTGCCCCACCTGAATTCATCTTTGTTTTCGATGAACTTGACAAAATGGACCCCAAAAGTGTAGAGGTTGGTCGGGAAGATACGGTATATAAAAGCGTATCGGAGTCCGAAAAAGTCAGGAAAAAGAGAGAAATGGTATCTGGAATTATGGCCAGCATGAAGATATTTTTTACTACGGCCAAGGCCAAGTTTATCTTTATTGCCGGTAGAGAAATGTACGATGCTTCATTGGCCGATTCATCTGACCGCGAGTCATATTTGGGGAGTATTTTTCATGATATTATTTATGTCAGCAGTCTTTATAAAGACCCCTTTGATGATCATTCTCACAGGATCCGAAAACCGATTGACATTACTTACCTGACCGAGAGGTATGTCTGTGGGAGGCTAATTCCTGAGAGATCAAATTATCCTCATAACCTGGAGGGCTATGGAGATTATCTCAGAACGATTCTGGACTCATCTGAAGATAAGCAATTACCAAAAGATGAGGCGGAGCCATTAGACAAGAATGAGTCAATAAATGGGGAGACAGTAAAAGATGAGGTGGAGCCTTTAGATAAGAAGGGGCTAAAAGACAATGAGTTGCTAAGAGACAGGAGGAGAAAAATCCTGAATCAGGTATCGGTATTTATCCAATACCTGGCTTTCAGAAGCAAAGGTAGTCCTATGAATCTGGTGAAGCTTTTTGAAGATTTTGCTGAGGAATTTCCTTACAGGGAGGACGATATCTTTGATGACTCTGAAAAACTTATCGTGGGCTCAGGCAATCCCAAGAGCTTTTATCTCACTTTTGACTTTCACGCCCAGAATAGAATCTCATTAGTAGCAGGTATTTTCAGACCTTTTGTACTGGAGACGGGAATCCATCTGAAAAAGTATAGCGATAAAATTCTGGTGTCTACCAGTTATTTACTGGACCATATTTACAAGTTTCATGAGTTTGGTTTCTCATGGCGAAATCTGGAACTGCTACCTGAAATCATTGATATCAACAGAGCACCCTTGCTCAGGAGGCATATTGAAAACGTAGTTGATTTTTTGAGTGACTCGAGTCTTAAAAAAGTAGAGAATGGTTTTGTCAGCTTCAAGTTTCACAGAAAGGTGATTGAAGAGGTGAATTCTTTAAGCAGAAACTCCGATACGGAGTCTGCGATTTTCAATTTCACACTGGATGAATCATTTTCCATTAAAAATCATTACAGAGAACGTTTAGAACGGTTGAGCAAAGAGTATGATCGATTTGCGGGAGACCGAATCAAGTTCATTAACAGTATTTCGTTTCTTGAGTCTATTCTGGGTGATCTGCATTTCTTCGATAAAGAATATGATGAGGCAATCCTTCACTATGGTGATGCTGTGCAGGGCCTGAAAAAACAGGAAGGGTATGAATTATCCCTGCATCAAACGCTTATTTACACACGCACGGTTCTGAAAGAAGCTTTGGTTTTTGAACGAATGAATACCTATGAACCAGCTCTCACTAAGTACTCGGAGTTAGTGGAGATTATCCGGAGGAATGGTAGGCAGCTTAAATCTATAGGTGATCAGGATGAATGGGATAGGCAGTATGGTAATGGAGCACTGCAACAAAACCCAAAAGAGGAAGTCGAACGCTCAGATTTCCATTTTGCCAAATCTATGTATGAGAATTTTTCGATGATGCTGCTCCCTATATTAGCGAAGCTTGTTGCTATCGAAAAAATCTCAAAACAGGGTATTACGCTTAAAGATTCTCTAAGGTCAGACAGAGACTTTCATTCCGTTTTTGACTATTTAAAAAAGGACGAAAAATACCTTTTAAAGGTAGAGTATCACTTACAGAAAGGGGATATTCTTTATTATAAAAATGGTATTCTCTACCGGGACTATAAAGAGGCAACTGAGGTGCCAAAGCAACATGGCCATCCAGCGAAACCACATAGAGACTTCAACGCGCCCTATAGTGCTTATAAAGAATACGTAACCGGTTTATCCTTACTCCTTAAAAAACTAAATAGTTCATTTGATCCGACTCTGATACTGGATGACGCAAGCCTTGACAACCCGAAGACAGGAGAACCTAGAGGGGAAGTATTTGAAATTCAAAAATATACACACTTTAGCAGTAGAATTGAAACACTGATATCAGGAAGTAGTGGTGCACAATATGAGCTACTTATGATCCAGGGAATTCTCAAGTTCTTAAGATTTGATAAAGATGACAATGAAAATACGAGTGAGCTTAACGTAACACATAACGCCTGGAACCTGATGGCGCGGTTGCTCTCTGCTTTGGGAGATTGCCTTGTAGTAATGTGTCATGCACCTGCTCTCAAATTCTTTAAGAAAAGTATCAATCACGCTTTTTCCCCTTTTGGAGATGATGCGTATAAGTCAATTATGGAGGCAAGTAGCGAAACTATATCGCGCACAGAGCTGGCCATGATCTACTATAGTGCTTCTGCCATCTGCTATAACAGGGCCAATGAGGTGAGAAGCTATGCTTTCCAGCATAAGAAGATACTTTTTCTAATCAAGAGCTATCACCGCTTCTTCGATTCCGTAGACGTGGCATCAGTTGCCGATAAACTGCTACCATCCCTTGGAAAGAAAATCATAGCGCCTTCCAATATGAATAGGGGGTTCATCATATTTCCCGAGCACTCCAAGTCTCGTGATTTGAATGTGGTAAAGAAAGATCCGGCAAATGTAATCGATCAATTGTTGAGGTATTATAAATTTTCCTATAACACTGAAGTAAAAATGTCGATTCTTCATTGGTATAATTTACTCATTTGTGATCTGAACAATTCTAATTTATGGCAAGAAAGTGACAGAGATATTTTCTGCTTTTTGGATAAAGTACCTGTCAATGCATACAATACGGTAAATGACCAGATGGTCAGAATGTTTGAGCTGAGGTTTAAAAGCAGGCTGAATAGAAAACTATTATTAACAAATTGGGGGTCTCAATTCATAAACGATTCAAAGTATGAGAAGCTTCTTGGTAAAGATGCCGGACTATTTGGTAACTATAAAGATCAGGAGCTGGAAGAAATGTGTGAGAATATGGTCAGGATTAACTACTTGAAGTTGGGCACCCGTGTTAGTAATGTACTTGTATATAATAGGGAAAGTAAACTCCAACGCTGTCTGAGGATAGTAGGCAAAACTCAAATTGAGCATCTCAATGACGAACTTAGGTTCTTAATCTTCGATAGTATTTTCTGTGAACTTAGGGTGATTGAGGCCATCGATCTAAATAATATCTCATATATCAGGGGATATTTCTATAGAGCTTCTGCTTATATGTCTCTGGGCTGGTGGGTAGAGTTATGGCATAAGTTCTTACCGGGTGACCGTAAGAGTGATGAATATAAAAGGGAAAGAAAAGAACTCTTGGAGCATATAGGAAGCCATGAGATACACTATGTAGATGATGCCGAATATGCCTATAGACAAGCTTTAACCAATTTGTATGAGTGCATTAATATGCATAGCGAAGGAAATACCTATAAGGCTATTTTGGGCAATATGTATTTCTCTGAGGGCGATTTTAATGATGACAATCAGCATTTTTGTGCTGCTATGGATCGTTGGTTGATCAATAACAAAGTGGTGAGAAGAAGAATTGAATTTCTCAAGGACAAATTGAAAGCCGATTCGATTTTTGTTTCCAAAATAAAATCCAAGGAGCATCAAAAGGGTCAGCTAACTTTTTTATCGGAATTGTACAGGACGTATTGAAGTCATTTGAAGTGATATTGAGTTGTGAATACTTCTTTAGTACCAGCCTAATACATTAATCTGCTATGTAAATCAAACTTGTGCATAACTTTTCCCCATTCCACACCTCATGATATTTATCCTCCCAAATACACCTCTTAGATTAGTGGAGCGATGATAAAGCAGGCCTGCTAAATCGCAAAGTCCTGCCTTTAGGCAGGCGAGAGAAGTTTCAAAACCATAGAGATCAGTCTTCAATCGCTATTTCAGATGGGTACTGTAAGTGGCTATTGAGATTCCCGCTTTATGCTTACGCTAAAGCTTCAGCGATACGCGGGAGCGGGAATGAAGTACTAATTGAGTTTTTCGAGGCGCCTCTTTATTTCTAAACCTTTTAAATTTTAACAAAAATGGAGATTAACACTTCACTTTTAAGTACGGTAGCGGAATGCGACAGTGCTTTAGATATTTTGAATGCAGAAAAAACGAGGTTGCAGCGCAGGCTGCGTAACCTGGGCGAGGCCCTGGAAAGCCGATCGGCTACTACGGTAGAGGTAGGTGAGGGCATCACTTCGGTGCAGGCCGTAATAGCCGGCTACGAGGCGGCTCTGCAGGTAATGACCGATGATAAGGCCAGACGCGATATGGAGCTGAAGATAGCCCGGGAAGAAGCCAAGCTGATTGCCCTGCAAAATCGGCAGGCCAGCTACAATGTGGTATCCGTACTGGAAGACCAGGTAGACCATAGCCAGCTGGAAGCGCAGGTTCCCGTGCTGGATGATGCCATTGGTAAGGTGGAGCTGCAGAAGACAAGCTTCTAGTGATTGAGTGATTAGTTATCGGTTAATAGTTGACTGGTAACTGGTTAACCTTTCAGTGATAGGTTCACATATAAATAGTGGACTAGAGTGCAGCTAAAAGTCCCGGTAACTCCGGGATTTTTTTGGCACATTTTGTACACCGGAGTTTCAGAAAACACAAATGGGTGTACAGTGCTTGTACACCGGAAATTTCTGCACAAAATCTGGTGTACAACCCGTGTACACCGGGTTTAGGTTTTGGGAAAAGCGGTGTACAACCCGTGTACACCGGGTTTAGGTTCTGAAAAAAGCGGTGTACATGTTTATGCAGGCTCTGTTCATTTACCGGGTATCAATTGATGGGCCAATGGAGATTGCGTGCTCCTTTAGACCCTTCGTTCCTGCGCCTGCGCTGGAGAGACTGTGTCATAATTAATTTATAGTCACCCTGAAATCTGTTCAGGGTCTATTCTGAGTCCTAAACCCTGATTAGATACTGAAATGAATTCAGTATGACAAATTTCTTGTATTATGACACCGGCTCTGAAGCTTCGAGCGCAAGCGTTCAGGATGGGAAAGGAGCGACCTGTAGATACTGAAACAAGTTCAGCATGACGCAAAATTCATTTTTGAGATGGCCTCGACTTTCTCCTTACCCTGTCAGTACCGATTGTATAGGGATGGAGAATAGGACAGTGCTTCGGAGGGTAAATCTCAGCCGCGGGATACAGACTTGTAATTATCAAGGTCAGACGGAGAGGCAAGGGACCCCTCAGTCAAGGCTTATACAGCTCGCATTACTAGCTTTCGTTTGACAGCTCCCCTTCAAGGGGAGCATTTTGGGCGGTCAAGGGAAACTGTGCTCCTTTAGATCCTTCGTTCCTGCGCCTGCGCTGGAGAGACTGTGTCATAATTAATTTACTCCCCTTCAAGGGGAGCATTTAGGGCTGGAGATGACAGTCTGAATGACCGTCAGTACCGATTGTATAGGGAAGGAGAATAGGACACTGCTTCAGAAGGTGAATTTCAGAGGTAGGACAAAAGCTTGTGGGTATCAAGGTCAGACGGAGTGGGGTGCATGCAATACTTCTTAACAGGGTGTTGTGCCTGTGCCATCTGATACACGAGATATCTCGCCTATAGGTGAAATATCTCGCGTACTGCATTCACATCAGGGCTTCAGCTGTATCTGATACTTCGATTTAAACCAACCAATCCCGTTAGCTATGCTTGCTACCATAAGAACTTACTTTCAGGTGAACAGTACCAGCCTGGCTCATTACCTGGGCATTTCGCCTGATATGTTGAAGTCGATATCGAGTGGCCGCAGAGATTGGGCATTTGCTCCTTTGCTGGCGGCTAATCGACTCTTTGATGCCCTGGATAGAACCACACCGGTGGCAGAACTTGAGTATGCCAGGGCTTTTTCGGAGCAGGAAAGGAGAGAGGATACCCCGATGTTGCTAAAAGAGATTAAAAGACTGGAAAGGGAACTTGAATTTGCAAGAGAGGGGTTTGACAAGCTTCAGGAGCTGAGGCAGCGCTGCCTGAGAGGCTTACATGCTTGTGAGCGTCTGTTGCTTACCAATCTTGATGCGGATAAGCGCAGGTGGCTGGAAAGTTGCCAACGAAACTTGCTGTTTAAGCTGGAAGAAAACGGTGAACTCAAAGTGTGCATGCTTCGGGCCAAAATTGGAGGCCTTGTGGCGGAGCTGGAAGTACTGCACAGGGCTGAGGTGAGCCCGGGCCTTGAGTACAAAGTTACCGGCTACAAATGACCAATTGAATAAACCACCATTTATGGTGATTCAGGTCCCTTGCAAATTCTGGAAATTGGAAATAAAAGTTATGCCAAATATAGAAGTAGATGTTCATGGCAAATATGAGTTTGCCATATTCAAGAGACAATTGTCGCCCGCTACCGATAGCGGAACCTTTAAGCAAAGTACCTGGACACCGGTAGAATTTACCTGGGATGAATATGCCGGTAAAACTGACTGGGCGGTGCTAAACAACAGAGACAGGATCAGACTGGCCAAAGGAAATTACCTGATAAAGGCTTCTGCTACGGCTTATGCCGTGGGCAGGCATCGGCTCAGGTTCAGAGATTTGGAGGGAAATGAAACCAGGGTGGTGGGTATGAATGCCTTTGCCCGCTCAGAAGGCGATGATATTATGACCGCTGCCCACCTTAGGGGTATCATGGAAGTGAAAGAGGAAAGTGATTTTCAGCTGCAACATATCTGCCAGAGAAATAACAATGGAGATGGATTTGGCTTGAAAATGGGCAACAATGTGGCCAATGACCATGAAGATGAGCTGTATGCCATTTTAGAAATCATTCGCTTTACCTGAGTCTATTGCAGCCCCAGCCCTGTCAATATACGTTCTCGGGCCTGGGTGTAGGTTTGCTGAGTCACGGTGTAGGCAAACCTGCCAATCTCTGATCTTTGTAGCTCAGGGTTGGCGATTTGCCTGATTTCTTCAATCTTTTCTTTTCCCTCATCAGAGCGAATCACCCCGTTGGCGAAGCCCTGGGAATATCGCTTGTATTGGTCTAATATGCCCACTACCTGGCTTTTAAAATCAGCATAGTCACCTTTTACCTTTTGCAGTTCTTTTTCCCTGGCCAGAATATCAGATTGAATCTTGCGCAGTTTGCCTTGTTCTGCGATTATTTCCAGCCTTAGGGCCTCATTGCTATTGAGCATAGAGTCTCTGGCGCTTTGGGCTATAAGCGTTTCGTATTTAGCTGTGGCGATTTCCATTTTATGTTGTTGATCCTTATTCTCAGAAATCACTTTTTCGAGCTCCTCGACTCTTCTTTGATTGTCCTTATCCACCTTATCGTAATACTGACCAAAGCCTATCATGGCCGTAATCAAGATGGTAATCGCAGAGACGATAATGGTGAGGTATGCTGGCTTTTTCCATGAGGGTTTAGATAATTCCTCTATCTCCAGCAAGAGCTTCTTTTTTCTGAGTTCGTCTTCGGTCATACAGCAGTGTCTTATGGTACTTTCAGAGCTTATATTATGATCGAAGTTGCCCAAATTCTTATGAAATATCAACTACATGTCATGCGATTTTGATTTGTCTTCGTAAGCTATGAAGGTTCAGAATCGGGGGAGAGTAATCCTGGAAACTGAACGAAATGGCCGTCCTTGAATTGCAGGTGCAACGGATAAAGGCTCGCTGCTTGGCCTGAGCCTCTCTGGTCTTATGTTAGGCTTAGCCTGTCTCATGGCTTTTTTTGTTTACTGTGAACTCCCGCGGGATTTCTCCGGTTGAATGATAGCCACTCTTTAAGGGGGCATATTTCAAAAACAAAAACGATAACGACACATGTCTGACAATACACTTTTCACCGAATATAACTTACAGGGAATTCCTCTAAAAAACCGGGTGGTGATGGCACCCATGACGCGCTCACGCGCTGTAGAGGCGAATACGCCCAATGAATTGATAGCAAAACACTATGAGCAGCGGGCTGAGGCCGGGCTGATCATAACCGAGGGCACATCTCCTTCACCCAATGGTCTGGGGTATCCACGCATTCCCGGACTCTTTAACGAAGCCCAGACGGCTGGCTGGAAGAAAGTAACAGAGGCTGTGCATGCAGCTGGTTCAAAAATCTTTGTTCAGCAGATGCACACCGGGCGTATATCACATGTCAAAAACCTGCCGGAGGGTGGAGAGGTACTGGCTCCGAGTGCGGTGAAAGTGGCCGATGCCTTTGGTCAGATGTATGTAGATGGAGAAGGGATGTTACCCTTGACACCTGCCAGGGCCATGACCACCGAAGAAGTGGAGTCGGCCATTCAGGAATATATTGACAGTGCCAAAGCAGCGGTAAAAGCGGGCTTTGATGGCGTAGAAATACATGGCGCCAACGGTTACCTGGTCAATCAGTTTATCAACCCGAAGTCCAATCAGCGAACTGACGCATATGGCGGTTCGGTAGAAGGCAGGGCCCGTTTTGTGGTAAAAATAGCAGAGGGAATGGCAGCAGCTATAGGAAAAGAGAAAGTAGCTTTGCGGATCTCTCCCTATGGTGTATTCAACGATATGGGTGCTTTTGAAGGCATAGACGAGCAATACGGATATATCGCCAGCGAAATGAACCGAATTGGTATTGCCTATATTCACCTGGCCGATATGTCTGCGATGACCAAAGTACCTGTGCCTGATAGCATCAAAGAGCTAATCAGAGATACCTTTAAGGGTACTCTCATTCTGAATGGTGCCTATGATAAGTCGCGCGCGAATGAAGACCTGAACAAGGGCAAAGGAGATTTAGTGGCCTTTGGTGTGCCGTGGATTGCCAACCCCGACCTGGTTACCCGCATGAAAGAGGGCATAGCCCTGACACAACCCGACCAGAATACCTTCTATACACCCGGTGCCGAGGGGTATACGGATTATAAGCGGGCTGACGTTTAACGCTTGATCTGATTAAAAGCCTGAAGTGGGAAGCCGGAAGAGTTTAACAATTGCTCTTCTGACTTCCAGCTTCTGACTTCTGACATAAGAGGGGTGTTTTTACGAAGTTCTAAATGTCGTATTGTCACCTCTCCAGTATATCCCTTTCCCAATCAGCTGTATTGACGGCAGCTTCATAAGTGGTTTGTAAGAAATCGTGTAGCACCTTTTCCGGATCAACTGCACTGCGTACATCTTCATATTTAAGAAAGAATTCTCCCATTTCAGGATGGTAGAAAGCTTCTGCGGGCAGTACTTTCTGTTCTCCGAAGCCTGCACCAGTGGGGTAGGCATAGGCATAAAATACCGGCATGGGTGAATCTTTGGAGCCCGGCCAGAAGCCTGCACTGCTCACCTCTTGAGAATAGGCCTCCTGCATTACTTCCAGTGGCATATTGGGCATGCCTCCCGGATGAAGGGGCGCAGATTTGCCGGAAAAGCGAGTCACGGCCAGGTCAAAGGCGCCCCAGAACAAATGCACCGGGCTGGCTTTGCCCACAAACTCAGTTCTGAATTGATTGAAAACACTGTTGACACTTAACATGGCTTGCCAGAGGTCATAGGCCACTTCTGGATTGTATGATTTGTTGACTGTGTTTTCGGCAAAGGGTATGGCGGGCTCCATTTCATTGGGGCTGCCATGGATTTTTATGTTGATGCCTATACCTGAAAGTTTTTCAAACAGCTCATTATAGAAATCGGCTACGGTTCTGGGCTTTAGCTCCAGGCTGAGGGTAGGGGCATTGGAGCATTGAATCAGTAACAGGTGCTGCCTGAAATCAAATTCCAGCTGAAAGATGCGACCCTCATAAGGTATACCATGGGTAGAAAAGCCGTTGGGCGATACGTAGAGCGTGGTATGCCAGGAGTGATTTTGCCAGGGCATGGTTTTGAGCCTGATCTTGCCTGCAATCTGAAGCCACTGATGCAGCGTTTCTAGGGTGTCCTGCATTTCAGGGAAATTCAGCACGGGCCAGGGGTTTGATGCTGTTGTGTTCATAGAGTCAGTGTTTTAACAGCCAATCTCTGCACTTATCGGGACTTCTGCATTCATCTGGATTAATAAAACGGAAGAAGAGACAAAAACACTTTTTTATGACTGGGTTGACCAGGAAGAAACCCCGGTATGAGAGTTTGTTGGTGAAGAATACTGTCAAAGGGGAGAAGGCCAAGTTATAACTCATACAGGGCCTCTTCGAGAGACCCTGATGGTGGTTGAAGATATTGATGGACACCGTCCCTTAGGGTTCTTTTTTAGCCAAAGACTTTATGAATGGAATACTGCTTCTGATAAATGCAGAGAGGGACGGTGTCCGTTGCCCATCTCATTTTATTGGTGTTGGTTATTGGCCTCCCTTTAGGGAATATAGGGTGTGCGTTGGCCAGGGACTTCAACCATGAACGTTCCATGCATCCAGGGTCCTCTGCTAGAGACCCTGATGGTGGGGTAGTTGTGAGGGTCTATGTGACTTACTGACCAACTCAGGAGGTAGTATGCTTTATGTTCTTGCTTCTGATCGTGCTCAGGGCCTGTGGGGTAATGCCCAGGTAGGAGGCAATCATATGCTGTGGCACCCTGTTGGGCAATTCAGGGTAGGTGTCCAGAAAATAGTGGTAGCGATCTATCGCAGGAGCACTCATTTGCATGATAATTCTGCGCTGTAGCATGCCCATGCGTCTGTAGAGCAATTTGAGGTTTTGGTTGATAAGCTCCTTGTTGATCTCCCCTTTCAGCAGGGCAGCCCGGTCAAAGATCAGAATTTCCGTGTCTTCTATGCAGTCGATAAAGAGTTCTGCCGGTTGGTCAAACTCCAGAGACTCTACATCTGCTATGATCCAGTTTTCGGGGGCAAACATAAAGATATGCTCCTTGCCCTTGCTATCGATGATATAGCTTCTCAGCAGACCATTTTTGACATAGTAGGTGTTCGGGTTCTGATCTCCCTTGCTTTGAAGAATTTCGCCCTTCTTATAATGCTTTGAGCTGGTTTTGGTGTTTTCGGGGATCAGGTCATCCAGGTTTTGCATGTCGTGTGCTGTTTCGGGGATAAGACCAATCTCTGAAAAAAATCCATGAAAAAGAACGAAGCTTGGCACATGTTGGAGGATTATTGGCTTCCCTTTAGGGAATGTAGGGTGTGGGTTGGCCCGAGACTTCAACCGAGAAGGGTTCACGCATGCAGGGTCCTCTTCGAGAGACCCTGATGGTGAGGTTAGAGATCCTGATGGTGGTTGGAAGATATTCATGGACACCGTCCCTTAGGGTTCTTTTTTAGCTTAAGACTTTGCGAATGGAACACTGCTTCTGATGGATGCTGCGAGGGACGGTGTCCTTTGCTTACCTTATTTTATCGGTGTGTGTTATTGGCATCTCTTTAGGGAAAAAGGGTGTGTGCCGGTCGGAGATACCTGATATAGGTAAATAGTGCATGTTGGTGAAGAACACCAACATGGGGGAAATTTTCTACCGGTCTGACGTTTTGTACCGACCTTGGTATCCTCTGACTTTAGGATGGGTCTAAACTGACTGAATCAGCTTTTCTCCCCAGCCAATGGGTTGCTTTGTCAGTCGGGGATAGATCAGCAGTGCAATAAAAATGGCAAGGATCAACCCCATCAGGGTAAGTTGTAATGGTTGTTCACCCTCCACACTGGTAAACTGAAGCAGATTGCCCTCCGAGGGGCCCATAAGCTGATTCATAAATACAAAGACGAGATGAAAACCCACCCCGGTCCAGAGGCTGCGAGTGAGGATTCTCAGGTAGAGCACAAAGGCTCCGAAAAATATAAGTGTGATGATGTAGGAAGGGGTAATGGTATTGGCACCGCCAATAAGTACCTCATAACCTAAGAGCTGTTTTTGTATAAGCATAGATACAACCGGTATTAGAGCGAAGAGGACGATTGTGATAAGGCTGCTTTTTACCTTGGTAAACCTTGTGTTCAGGTTGGTATAGATATAGCCTCTGAAAAGCAGCTCTTCCGGCAGGGCATCAGTAAGAAAAGTAAGCACAAAGGCGAATAGCATGGCACTGAGAACGGGGCCGCTGCTATTGATTTTTAAACCTCCCCAGCCCGTGATAAAAGCTACCGTGATGGTGATGGTGAGGGGTACCAGGATAAGTGCCATGCCTAGCAGGAATTTCTTAGCTGCCTTGGGTCTCGTTTCATGGCCAATGTCCCGGGGAGCAAAACCATTTCGTTTACGAAGTAGCCAGATGCCGGCTACAACTATGCCTGAGAGCAAAACTCCTTTGATGGCCTGGTTAGTCCATCCATCGATACCCAATGTATAGGCTTCTGTGCCCAGTATATTGACAAAGACCACTGCCAGGGCCCCTATAAGCAGGGCGATGATAATATTGCTTTTCAGGCTTTTATTTTGTGAGTTGTTGTTGATTGGGTTTTCCATAGTAAACCTTTTATGCTCTCAATCTAAGGGTAGTGTTATGGTATCGCGAGTAAGAAAAACCGGGTCAGGGGTTTTTTGAGCCGAAGCAGGGGAGATGTGAGCTGTAGCTTAGAGGGTTAACATATTCCGTACCTGACGGCACGGGGTTCCTGCGTTGTTTCAGAGCTACTGTACCGATATCCCGTCCCTACGGGACTGCAAAACCATCTACATTTCTATCCCAGACCTACTCGAAGCGTCTCGCTTCGAGCTATCTGTATTGCGATCCCATGACATTGTTCAGTGGATTGTGAATCCATCTACTTTCCTATCCTGAAGTATGAAGGATCTAAAGCAGATGTTGAAACTCAACCTACTTGAAGTGTCTCGCATCGAGCTACCTGTATTGCGATCCTATGACATTGTTCAGTGGATTGTGAATCCATCTACTTTCCAATCCTGAAGTATGAAGGATCTAAAGCAGATGTTGCAACTCAACTTACTTGAAGCGTCTCGCATCGAGCTACCTGTATTGCGATCCTATGACATTGTTCAGTGGATTGTGAATCCATCTACTTTCCAATCCTGAGGCATGAAGGATCTAAAGCAGATGTTGCAACTCAACTTACTTGAAGCGTCTCGCATCGAGCTACCTGTATTGCGATCCTATGACATTGTTCAGTGGATTGTGAATCCATCTACTTTCCAATCCTGAGGCATGAAGGATCTAAAGTAGATGTTGTAACTCAACTTACTTGAAGCGTCTCGCATCGAGCTACCTGTATTGCGATCCCATGACATTGTTCAGTGGACTGTGAATCCATCTACTTTCCTATCCTGAAGAATGAAGGATCTAAAGTAGATGTTGCAACTCAACCTAGTTGAAGCGTCTCGCTTCGAGACACCTACTCGGGCTTTTAACCTCGCTCAGAGTCATTACGCAGTAAGACTCTGAGCACAGTCTTGTGGCGTATCAGGGGCTTATGATCACTCAAAGTGATATCTGAAAAGAATCCCGGACCTGTTTGGATCAGATTTTATTCAGCCACTTTCTGAAGGCAGGAGTTTTGCTGGCTGCTACAATCAGTTTTTCGTCAGCACCGCGCATCGTAAGGGCCAGCCTGTCGTTGAAGTAGGGTTCAATTTTCCCGATAAAGTTGGCATTGATCAATTCTCCGCGATTGATCCGGAAAAAGGTGCACTCGTCCAGGTCTTGCTCCAGCTCTGAAACCAAGCTGGAGAGCGCCATCTTCTGTCCATTGGCCTTATGAGCATAGGGCAGTCCGTTGGCAGTAGCAATAAAGGCAATTTCGCTTACCTCCAGCAAGTAAATGCCCGTACCCAGCTTTACGGAAAGTTTGGTTTTAAAGGGCCTGACTTGGGTGTTGAGTGTCAGTTTTAGCTTTTCCAGCAGGGCCAGTGCCTCTTCTGTATCAGTCGCTTTCAGTGATTTGTATTTTCCCATTGCCTTATTCACCTGGTCCAGATCAAAAGGTTTCAGCAGATACGATATACCATTGGTTTCGAAGGCATTCAGGGCGTACTGCTGATAGGCTGTGGTAAATATGATAGGGGCTTTGAGGGTAGATGTTGACAAGACGTCAAAAACCTGTCCGTCCAGCAGCTCTATGTCTGAAAAAATAAGATCGGGTTGCTCATTGATAGCCACCCAGTTTCTGATGGCCTTATTGCTGTCGAGAATGCCCACGATATACATTTCAGGATCATAGGCCCTGAGTATACTGATCAGCCTTTTGGCTGCTGGAAGTTCATCTTCAATGATCAGTACTTTCATGGCTTATCTGATTTATCAAGGGTAGCTTTACTACAAACTGATTAGCGTCTGTGTAATATTCAACATTTTTTCCAATGACGAGCTTACAGCGATCGTTCAGGTTTTTAAGCCCGGTACCACTCTCGTGATCGGTGGAGGATGACGATTTTTTACGTAGCTCGTTTTTCACAATGAGCGAGTCTTCCTTTATCTGCATATGGATAATCAGCGGGTTTTGCCGGTCTCCACTATTGTGCTTTATGGCATTTTCCACGACCAGTTGCAGCGACATGGGCACCAGCAGTATTGTCGAGAGATCAGTTTGTTCCATGTTTGTTTTGAGCTGGTAGGCTTCACCAAACCTTTGGGTCATCAGATCAAAGTAGTCTTCAATAAAGCTAAGCTCATCCTGCAGGCTTACCAGGTCTTCGCTGGCATTTTTGGTAAAGTAGCGATAGATATTGGCCAGACTTTTGGTAAATGCTGTGGCATCTTCCTGTGCAGGGTCAATGAGCGATGAAAGTGTATTCAGGTTGTTGAACAGGAAGTGCGGGCTCATTTGCTGCTGCAGGGCTTTCAGCTCCAGCTCTGTCTTTAGTTTCTCAGATACAATCAGCGCTTCCTTAAGCTGATTGGACTCTTTCAGGTAGAGGTAGGCGATAAAGGCATTGCCTACAATAAAATGATGGAACATAAGAATGAGTGCATTGCCTATAACATAGCCAATGTCTCGTTGCTGGCCCATGAGGTACTCTGCACCCAACATAAAGGCAGCCACAATACCGGCATAAAGCAAAAGGCTGAGTACAAGAATCTTGATGTATTTGGTGAGTATAGAAGACCTTGGAGTACTGAGGCGTTTCTTTACAAAGTGGATGGTAAAGAGTGATACAAAACTGGTGAGCACACCAAATGCAATGGCTTCCCTGTGAATTACGATGTCAGGGTTGCCTGAGGCATTGGTAGGGGCAGTCACGAGCTGCACAAAAAGATAGAACACAAAGTCGAAAAGGACAATGAGCAGTACCCAGGCATAATTGTTTTTGGCGATTTTGAATTGTTGAAACATTCCGGTTGTCCCTGAAAGCGATAAGGCCTCAAAATAGTCTATTGCCATGGAAATGACGGAAACAATCGGCTGAAGTCAGGGGAAAACGAGTTGAAATGGGGGAGCTGCCGGATCAGAGATAGGTCTAGAATAAATCAAATCCTTTGACAATGCCTGTTTGAATGCCAAAGCGGATGACCCCTGCCGAGTTTTTTACCTGAAGCTTACTGAGGATGTTTTTGCGGTGCGTGTCTATGGTATGGCTGCTCACGAAGAGTTTTTCGGCAATCTCAGCTGAATTAAGACCATCAGCGATCAATCTGATTACATCCTTTTCACGTTCTGTAACCTCAATGTCGAGAGGACTGTCAAAGACCTTTTTCTTCTGATAGCTCTTAATCACCGTTTTTGTGATCTCCTTACCATAGAAAGGTTCGTTTTGCATCAGGCTTCTGATGGCCTGGTGAAGCTCCTTTTTGCCCGAATTTTTTAGCACATAACCATCAACCCCGATGGCTATCAGGTTCTTGATAAACTCAGGTCGGTTGTACATACTCACAATCAGAATTTTCACCTCAGGAAATTCCTCTTTCAACTGCTTTGCCACTTCAATACCGTCTTTTTTCGGCATGTTGATGTCCAGAATGACCAGGTCCAGCTCGTGAATTGATTTAACAATCTCAATCACTTTTTCGCCATCATATGCCTCGGCCACTACTTCGAAATCAGGTACCTGATTGAGCATGAGTTTCATACCCTCAATGATCATTTCATGATCGTCTGCGATGAGAATTTTGATGCTGTCCTGACTCATATAGTAAGTGTTATAATGGCTTCAGTACCCTTATTCTGAGGGGAGGAGAATGCCCATTCTGCTCCTATTTTTTGTACACGTGATTCAATGTTTTTAATACCTATGCCGCTTTTCTTAGAAGTATCTGCCGTACCCTTGCCATTGTCTGCAACAGTCAGGGTGAGCGTGGTGCCTTGTTTTTCCAGCTTAATGTCGAATTGATCAGCTTCGGCATGTCTGAGAGTATTGCTCAATAATTCCTGAACGATACGATACAGGTGCATCTCTTTATCTCCCTCCAGTCGCTCATCGAAACGGAGGGTTTTCAGGCTTACCTTCAGGTGGTCAGAAGAAGAGACCGTTTCTTTCAGGTCGTGTAATGCCGCTACCAATCCAAATTTGGTAAGCACTCCTGAGAGCATATTGTGAGAGATTTGCCGTGTATCGTCTATGGCTTTTGTAAGCAGGTTGTTTACATAGTCAAACTGCTGTGGTTTGAGACCATCATCATAGCCGCCTTCCAGGTGCATTTTTGCCGCGGAGAGTACACTGCCCAGCCTGTCGTGCAGCTCTTCCGCCAGGCGTTTCCGTTCTTTTTCCTGTCCCTCCATCAGGGCGTCAAAGGTTTTGAGATCCTGTTGCTGTAGCAATTTGTCTACCTCCTGGTTATGGGCCAGTACAAGGTTTTTGGCTTCTATTTTATTGATGCGGCTGCGCTGCATAAAGAATGTTATGGCAATGGCCGCCAGTAGCACCGAAATGAGTAGGGTGGTTTGCAGTCGGCTTGAGGTAAGCTGAGCTTCCTTTGTCTTTGCCTGTTGTTCCACCAATTCCTTTTCTTTTCTTTCGGTTTGATAAATGGTTTTAAAAAGGGAGGCTTGCTTCGTTTTCTCGTCATTATAGACTGAGTCTTTGTATGCCATGTGCTGCTGATAAAACGGTACAGCGGCAACTGGCTGATTGGTGGCTACCAGGGCATCGGCCAGATTCTTGGAAAGTGTTTGTATTCTGTTTTTGACTTTACTTTCCATAGCCAAAGCAAAACCTTTTCGATAGGCAGTCAATGACTGCCTGGGGTTATTGCTCTTTTTATACACATTCCCGATGTTTTCGTAGAGAGTGGCCTTGACGTAAGCTATATCGGATCTCCCGAGGGCGGTATTATAATAGTAAAGGGCACTGTCGTAGTCTGCTTTTTCTTCGTAAACACGTCCGAAATTTTGCAATGAACCAGTAATTGCACCTTCTAAGGCTTTTTTTCGTCCTTCCGTTATGCCCGTTTCATCACTTAGTTCTTTATAAATGTCTTTTGCCGCCTTGAAATAATGCAGTGCAGAGTCGTAGTTTATAAATGGGTTGTCCAAAGGATGATCAATATATAGCGAACCAAGGTTGTTTAAGGTGGTAGCGAGAAGAGCCTCCTCTTCTATATTCGTTCCAGCTTTTATGGCTTCCAGGTAGTGCTTTTTTGCTTCAGCCTGGTCTAAAGTGGTATTAAAGATATTGCCCATATTGAGCATATTTCTCATAATGCCAGGCTTATATTGAAGGGAGTCATTAATTCTAAAACTCTGAAGCTGAAAAAGCATGGCCTTGTCATAGTCAGTAAGTCTAAAATGAACGATTCCTATCCTGTTGAGGGCTCCGGCTATTTTTTCAGGTAACTCTTGTTGTCGAAAACCCTCCAGAGCCCGGGTATAATAAAAAAGTGCACTGTCATACTGCGCTCTGTTTTTAAAGGTCAGGCCCGTTTTGTAGTCAGCCTCAGGGTCGATTCCGGATTGTGCTAATGAGAGGGACGAGCAGATCAGAGATACAGAAAAGTACAAGATGATATTTTTAAAAGTCATAAATGAATATAACAAAAGACTATTTAGTTTATCAATAGTCTTTTGTTATCGGTTTCTGAATCAGTCACCATCACCGAGGTGAGCCGAACTCGTTCCATCGTGAGTTATAACAGAACTTTTATCTCCAACTACTACTTGAATCATCTCATTCACAATACCTGAAAATCTTCCAACACTAGAGTAAGGAATGTCGTAGGTCTTCTTCCAAAGCTGTGAATGACCAGCTTTGTCATCTACAACAAGAAAAATCCTGGCTAGGTTAAATTTTCGTTCATAGACGCTCCCTGAGACCATTCTTTCCGCATTAAAATGAGGATGTTGTGGCTGGCTGTACCTGATAGGTGGTTCGTCAATAATTTCATGATTTTCGAGCTGCATAGCTACATGTAGCCTGAACTGATCATTGGGTCTATCATCTTCGAGGAAGAGATATGGTTTCTGTGGTATCATAATTAATTTATTTAGATGTTGATATTGAAATATTCTAGAATTGACGACATTGGAATACAAACTGCAGAGGTATATCGTATACCATTTTTAATATTCCTGTCTTGTCTGAAAATGACCCCGAGTACGCTTAAATAGTCTGAGGGGGCGGCTGATAAAACCAGTGACCCTGAATCTCCATTAGAGGCGATCACTCCTGTATCGTTAAGCGGATTTACCTGGAACATCTTGAGCTTGCTATCTCTGAAATACATATCAGTCAGATAGATATAGCCATTTGTACATTTGGTCACTCTGCCATACTTCATAATACCATACCCGAGCTTCGGGGGAGACACAGGACCTGGTACAATGTCGGTGTTGAAAATTTTACTTGATGTATACTCCAGAAATTCTGGGTCAATCTCTGCCAGAGCGATATCGAGACCTGCTGAGATGCCATTTTGAACAACGGCACCTATTTTTTGATCATTTAATGTCACACTTCTGAAAGTGGAATAAGTGATTATATCACTTTCAAACTCGTTTTCTCGTTCTCCTTTTAATACATGTGAACAACTCATTAAATAAGTTTTGTCAGAGTTTTTAGCGATGGCTGATATAGTTCCTCCTCTTCCCGATAGCTCATATAGGTTCTTAACGGCAGCACCGGGTTGGATCATTGGGTATGTTTCTTCAGCCCGAAACTCGGTGGGGTATAGGTCTAGTAGACTCTCAAATGATGCTACAAAATCTGTTAGCTTTGTGCGATCCGAAAATTTTGGATTTGACAAAGAAATCTGATTTAAGAACTCATTCAGTTTTCCTATTCTAGAGTCTGAAATAGTTCCTTTAATACCCAACTCCACAAAACTGCCGTTTTGATCTTTTCCTAAACCCACGGTCTCTATTAGGTCTGAAATGCCAAAAATTATTTCGGCTTGTTCTCGGCTGAGTGATGGTTCTTCTTTTTTCTTCATTTCATGAGTTATTATAAAATGATATTCATTTTGTTAAAAACTGACTCAGTGTAACAGGCCAATGCATATTCATCAGGGCTGGCAGAGCTTTCACCGGCAAAGTGGAGCCCAACAGCAATATCGCTTGGTACACCCTGTTTGTCTCTGATATGCCATAGGCTACCGGAGTCTCCACCCATACTTATTTCATTGTTAGGGGCCGGGAAATTGGAGTCGGGTTTGATTTCAATAGATCTTACTATCTGAAAGCCTGTATTACCACCATAGTTTACTTCAGCATGAACATCAACCCGGCTTACAATGCCATAGGTAGTGGCAGTGGTTCTGCCTGATTTAACTACCAGATCATCCAAATCGGCCGTTCCCAATTGTTTGGGAGTAATACCCAGGTCGTAATTGTTTGTGTCGAAAGCGCGGTCTTCGATAGAGGCTATGGCGCAGTCTCCCTCCAAGCCCAAATAGCTGTTTACTAAGCTTCCTAACCGGTTCTGGGAGACATTGGGGTCATCAAAGCGACCAGGCTGTAGTATGTCATCGCCTACATTTCCATGACCACCGTTAAGTACATGCCAATTGCTGAGTATGTAGGGTGTTGCATTGTTTTTGCCATAGACAATGCCTCCAATGGAGCCAGCAGATATGTTGGGGTGGCCGACACTAATCCCGGGCTTTATTGGGTTTTGCCGGGTTTTTCGAATGTCTTTGGTGACAGTACTAACTAGTTGAAATGATGGTTTAAAACTCCGCTGAACGATGTCAGTGGCAATTTGTTCTCCATCCATTTCGAAATGAAGAGGGACTTCTTTAGTCAGCAGTGACTCGAGAACCGGACCACGAGCCTTTTGATTTACCGTAAATTGAATTGAAATTTCATTGGTCTTCTTGTTTCCTATGTATTTATAGCCAATCCCGACCGAGTTGATGTTGGGGTATTTGAGATATTTCAGGGCTTTTTCCCGGAGTACTTTTTGTGCTTTATTAATGTCCATATCTATTGATTTTAACTGCTACTGATCGTTGTCTTCACTATTACTAAACTTGTTTCTGATACCAATCATGGAAGAGACGACCCTTAAGTCTATCACCACGCCTGCATAAAAGCCCAGATCCCATTGCTGATTGATGAGTGCATTATCGAAAGGTTGGTTCCAGGGATCTTTACCGTATTTAAAGCCGGGCCTGTTGGCAAGTACATTGTGTTTACCGTAATGTGCCCCAGCGGCCAGGTGAGCCCCCTGAGCAAATTCAAAATTCACCCCCAGAAACAAATCCTGGAATAGATCTTCATCCAGCCCTATGCCAAAACCAAGGGAGAGATGTCCTTTTTTATGGGCAAATCCTGATTGACGTTTTATCGGGTGAAATACAGCCATGACTGTAAGCTTGCGCTGGTCTTTTGTAAAATCGCCTATCAGTGTGGTATCCGGGGTAACTGAGGGTACCGGTCGTGCGGGCTGCATTACATGTCGGGTAAGTCCGGTTGGGTTATTCAGGGTAGAATAGAAGTATCCTCCCATAATAGCCACCTGATAGCGCTTCTTCTCCAGCACAATAACTCGCTTGAATATTTCTGTGCCATCTTTCATAACCTGAATTTTTACCTGGTCGGAAAAAGGAGGAGAGACCGGACTCTGCTGAAGAGAGAACTGGCCACTTTCTTCTACAGAGGCTGCTACTATTGACAACTCTTGCCCAGTATTCAGAATATTAAACCCATCATCAGGGTTATAGGCAGGGCCTTGGATTTTATAGGCAAAAATAGACGAATCGTCCTTGGGAGTGACTACGAGTACTCTGTAGGTGTACTTCTTGGATTGCTTCAGAGACTTGGGCCATTTCAGTCCGGTGATCCTGAAACCATTATGGTTCATGATAATTGAAATAATATTACCATCAATAAACAGCCCATTGTTCCTCTTTACGTTCTCTTTGAAACCCGGGAACTGAGTTTCCAGATAGTCTATGATCTCCTTGGCTTTTATTGGACCGGGACCTTCGGCCTTTGTTCCGTTCTGAGCAGTAAGACAAAAAGTAATAAGGCAGAGTGCGATTGAGAGTGCTAACTTTTTCATGGTGCTTTGGGATAACAGGTGTTGTTCTACTTAAAAATGCCGGCTACTTTGTTGATAGAGTAAGGCACGACTCCAATGCCCAATGCGAGCAGTGCATTTACGAGATTTTGGAAATCTGGAAGTTTTCCGGTTTCCAGATACACATACATACTTATTATGGTGATGGTAAGAGATGTGGTAAGGGCTATAATGCCAGAAAGGAAAGCGATGAGGCGACTACTACTTTCAACATGTACAGTTTCTTTGTCAATAGTTTTTAATTCTGAAAGGGCGTTCTTAAGGCTGTATTTTTTTCGGATGGCCCATGCAATAATTATGAACAGTGCCAACAATATAATGGGGATAAGCCATGAGAGGTAAGTAATGCATGGTGAGGCTGCTGGAGCTGGAATACCTTGTGCCAGAAGTATGAAGGGGTTAAGGAAAAAAATGGTTACTATAGCTGACAATCTGAACATAACTAAATCGTTTGTTCAAATGTCCTGACTTCAGTCCAGGGCTATGTCACTGATGCCAGCCTTTGGCTCTACCTATTTTTAGTGATTTTATTTTTTGTCAGGGCCGATCCGATTAAGATCGACATACGCGGATTGAACCAGGTCATTAGTCTTTTGCGCTGAGTGAATCTGTTTTTATCTGGTTCTGCGGTCATTTTGATGAGCAGCAGTATCTCATAGAGCAGGGGAGGAAAGGAGAGTGGGCATATTTATGGATACCCAAGAACCTACCTGTATTTTGGCCAATAATTACCCGATAATCAAGTGAAGCAAGAGTATACCAGGGTAGGCCGAAGCTAAGAGGGTGAGGGCGGTGAGTGTGTTGCGGGTTTCTGCGATTACATTTTTCATAACATTGATCTTTTGTTTAGTATATCAATGCGTTTAGAAGGCATTTACCCAACCCCCTGACTTGAAAATTTCTGGTTTTAGCCTTTGTTAACAAGCCAGAGATATAGTGTTTTTTGATATGTGTAACTATTGAATTCCGCAGGTTTTGCCTACCGTTTAAGGTTTTTTGAGTCAATTTTATGTGTAAAAAACCATATCTTCCCTTACAAAGAAATTCGCTATGGACTCAATTTCAGTGCAATGCAGGCTAATGCCCGACATAGAACAAACCGGAAATGAATATCTGCCCGGCCTCTATTACAATATTCTGGTTTCTGCCTGCAACGAGAAGGGAGTGGTTATACCCTGCACAGTAAAATTCAGGGCTACGGCCACCCTGAATGACCCGGTGCACAAAGTCAATGGTACCGACTGGACAGCGCCTGTAAAAAGCAGTATGCTGGGGAGCGTATTATGGAGTATTAATGCGCTGACCGATACCCTGCCGCCTCCTATTGAGGTGCAGGTAGATGCGGGAGGTACTACCCAAACTGTGACGGTACAACCAGCAGTGAACCTATTGGGAATGCTGCAAAAGCTCAGTATTAAGACCACAGATGACTGGTGTGGTTTTTTAAGTAAAGGCCATTCCGCCACGAATTTGATGCGTTTTGCAGCATCGGCACTGTCGGCCTCGGTGACTGCCGTATATGAGGCGTTGATAAACTCTCCGTCAGAGGCTGATCTGACCTCACTTATGAAGGAAGGCTATGACCAGCAGTCGGGCATTTTCAGCCTGGGCGAGACAGCCAATACCGGGGCTGCCAACGTGGTGAGTTCGACCATTACGGCCGACAAGGCAAATGACATTTTCGCGTCATTGATGAAAGCAGTCGGAAATGATAGCGGCCATTACGGAGAGGCGGGAGCCGCAATGAAGTATTTCATAAAAGATGCATCACAATTGTTTCAGCTTATGAAATTATTGCTGGAGCAGTCAGGCAGAGAGCTCAGGGATGTCTTTGACTGGATAGGCTTGGACATGCCATGGCAGGCAATAGGGGAGTCTCAACAGCTTTTGACGTCAGTCATCAAAACGCTGATCAAAGATATTAACGCTTCGAAAGCTTCTGTGGGAACCGACTGGGCTTCTGCCATTAATTCTTTTAAGGCACTATATGGGCTTAACTCGTCACAACTGGGGGCTCAGATGAATGAACTGCTTCCCCTGGCACAGGGACTGCAAAAAACCTGGTCATCGCATTCGCCAGATTTTGCTCATAAGATCAATATTGATCACCGGCAGTTTGAATTGGGCTGGTTGGCCTGGCGGTTTACCCACTCCATGCCAAATGGAGGTGGTCCGCAAGACCTGATCAGGGACATTCTGAAAACACTCGACTTCAAAAGGTTTTCAAAGGCACTGAATGAGTTTTCGGCTGCTCTGGCCAGGTTGGGCCCTATGGAAGAGCTTCAGACAAACGTTAAACAGGTTCAGTCCTTTTTCTCAAAAGTGCTCAAGGGTGATACAGATGAAATCACTCAATTGCTCTCGGGAGGCCCCGGTTTAGAGGCGTTACAGGCGGCCCCCGGATTGCTCTACAAACTTATAGACAAGGTAGATGCCGGAGGAGAAACCCTGTCTGAGCTGGCCTTTGCCTGTATAGATTTAATTGATGCATTCCTGACAACTTCGGTGGAAATACCTTTTCTGAAGGCACTGAGCCCATGGTTGCATGCTGATGCACCGCCAGAGGCCGATAATGCGGTTTGTTTTCTGGATCTGATGGTTTTAGGCATTGTGACTCCTGGTGTGGTGCTCTATAAATCGGCTACAGGCAGAACTCCATATACTGAAGATGAACTGAAGTCAATACTGGGAGACACCTGGTCGTTGGCCAGTATTCCGGTGAGAAGTTTTGCCGGGCAGGTACTGGATACTTTACAATACCAGGCCCAACCTGAAACACAGCAAACACAGCAAGGCGAGGGGACTGCCACCAACAGGAGTACAGAGGAAACAAACGACAACCGGGGAGCCAACAAAACCCGTGAAACCGACAGTACGGGAAGTACGGATAAAAAACAGGAGACAGTGCAGGCGGATGACGCAGGAGGGAACCCTCCGAAACTGATGATGCCGTCACTGAACCTTCCGGACCCACCGCCTCATTTTAAGGAGATCTGCGATGGTAGCAGCCTGTTCCTTGGCATTCTTACATCAGTCGGGGATGGAATAGCTGACATCATCAACCTGCTCTATGATGCTGAGGAGATTGCGGTGTCAGTAGCTGACTCTGGCAACAACCTGGAGTCAAAGGCAGCCAGTAAGCTTGATTTTATTGAAGTGGGAAAAGACTTTCTCGTATTGCTTATTGATACGCTGAATCTTGCTTGTAGTACCCTGTCAAACGTCATCCAAACCGTAGAGCTGTATGTGTTAAAAGAGGAAAAAGAATGGAAAGAAGTGGATGTCGGAGGTCCGAAAAAGCTGATTGCCTTTAACCCGGTGTTTCCCACCTGGATCGACTTAACAAAGTCCGGTTTTTTTCTTATTAGTGACTGGGCCTTTTTGATTGTCGATTTTATCTTAGAGCTGAATGAAGATGAGCAGCTTGGCGCTGGTGCTGCCGACTTTGAAATTTCAGGAGCTGCCTATACCGAGGCTGATGCCCAGGCAACTACGGTGATTGAAGCGGCTGAGGATATTTATGCTATCGCTAACGGTGTATCTGGTTTTATTGTCAACCGGGCTACATTAGCGAATACGCTTCTTTATAATGACATCATTAACTCCAATGTAAAACCGATGGCTGAGAGCGTATTAAAGTTGATGGAGGCGGGCACCAAAGGAGATGGCCCTGAGGCTTCAAGCCAGGCTGATAAGATCGGGGCTGCCCTGAGCCCATGGCATGACTGGAACATCACCAAATTGGTCTGCGATCAGGTAAGTGGAGGAAGCCGAGAGCTGTCGGCTTTGAAAAAGCCAATCGGATTGATTCCGGAATATGGGGCAGAATTGGCTTTTGCCTGGGATTTGGGATGTATACTGGTAGCCGATGCTACCAATGCCTTTAGTGTAGGTATCTCCATTTATCAATTCAATGAAACTTATCATCCAGTGGACCAGCAGGGTCAAAAATGATCGTACCGATGGAAAAAACTCAACTTTCAAACGCCACATTAGAGCTCGATGCAGCCAACAGTCTGAAGCTTGACTGGTCGCCAGAGGGGCTTTCATTCACCGGCTTTTCGCTTGATACGGTATCCCTGGGGCTTGATGACTCCGGGGTAGGAGTAAAGGCTTCCGGAACTCTTTCTATGTCTGTTGATGGAATTACCTGTGCTGTACCAGCCAACTGGATGGCAGGTTTGGGTGCAGGTAGCTTCAGTTGTGACCTGATATTGACAGGTAATATTGAAGTAACTACCGGGAGCAGCCAAACCCTGGTAAAACTCAGTAAGCTGACTACCTCGGTGATGGGCAATGCCCTTGGCTTAATGGACATAAGCCTGAACGTAGACTGTAAAGATCTGGATAATCTGACAGATTCTGTGAAGGCAGAGCTTGAGAAAGAGGAAACAGGACTTTTTAATAAGTTCTGGACCAGTCAGGTGACCAATGGGGCCCAGGTGTTGACCGATGATTTCAAAGACAAAACCGCCTCTCTGGATTTCGAAGCTCTGAACCTTTCGGTCAGCAATGACATTATTGCCACCTCAGGTGGAAAGGGCTTAACCACAGAAAAATCTACTTTGACGGGCAGTTTAACCTGTACCTGGAAGTACACGGGAGTTGCCCTTTCTTTGAAAGCCTCGATGACCTTTTTTGGAAAAGCTACATCAGTAAATGCCAGCAGCAACTCGGCAAGTGATCTGGCGAAACTCAGTACCTGGGTTACCACACAGGTTACTCAGCTATATCAGAATCCATCGCAAGATAGTGACTGGCTGGAAAAGGTGGAGGTTTTACTGCGTAGCCAGCAACTGGATGTGATCGACACTTTTAAAGAAAAAGGGTATATAAGTTGGATACCCGGGTACTTTACAGTTCAGGGGTTCGTATGTGAAAGCACCACTCTCTCTTTGACCGATAATGGGGTAGGCATAAAGGCCTCAGGAACCATTTCCATGAGTATTGATAAGATCGCCAGTACTGTATCAGCCAATTGGATGACGGGACTGGGACAGGGGAGTTTTAGTTGTGAACTTGTATTGACCGGAAGTATTGAAATAAGCGCTTTGGGCACTCAGTCTACGGTAAACCTCAGTAAACTCACCGCTTCGGTCATGGGGAATGTCCTGAGCTTTTCTGACATGAGCTTCAAGATTGATAACAAAAATCTGAATAACCTGGCAGATTCTGTAAGAACTGAACTTGAGAAGACGGAAAGAGGCCTGTTCAACAAGTTCTGGACCAGCCAGGTAACGAATAGTAAACAGGTGTTGACCTATGATTTCAAAGACAAAACGGCCTCTCTGGATTTCAACGCCCTGAACCTTGCGGTCAGCAACGATATTATTGCCGACTCAGGAGGAAAGGCCTTAATCACTGAAAAATCTGTCATGACCGGAAGTTTGAGTTGTACCTGGAATTATTCAGGAGTGACCTTGTCTTTAAAGGCCTCGATGACCTTTTTTGGAAAAGCCACATCAGTAAATGTCACCAGCAACTCAGCAAGTGACCTGTCAAAGCTGAGTACCTGGGTAGCCGCACAGGGCACTGACCTTTATAAACCTTTATCATACGACCGTGATTGGCTTAGAAGTATAGGCGTTTTTCTACATAGTAAGGGGCTCGATGTGGCTAAAACCTTCAAAGCCCAGGGGTATTCAGCGACTACTGCCAGTCAGGCGGTTGATGGGCCTTACCAGGGTTTGGCAGGGAAGGTTTTGGGTGAGTTGTATCTGGCCGGCTATGCTACCAATGACCTTTTGGATGCCATGAGATATGGAATAGGGCTGACTCCAAGGCTGTTTGCCAGTACTTTCAAAAATACTTTGCACTGGGGGTACAGGACTGTTGGTATCAGAATGAAGTCCGTGGGCTTTTCTGCCATAGACATTGCCGAAGGGCTTAATCAATCGGTGTTTGCCTGCACCATGACAGATATAGCCAGGCTATTTCAACATCCTGAATACGGGTACATGGCAGATGATTTTGATGGGGCATCAGGTGCACTTATCAATATTATAAAGTCCCATTTAAGTGGGGGTAAGAGCAAAGGAGGAGGAGGTTTTTTTAAAGGTCCTCCGGGCCCTAAGAAACCCTAGTAGCAGACATTTTCATTATCTTGCTGAGCCTTCAGAAACGTTTCGCTTGCTCAGGTTTTGAGATTTATTGCCCTCTTCGCTTCTTCGACTTACCCAGTGAAATATCATAGTCGTCAGGGGTACCCTTGATATTAATATTAAGGAAACGGGTACGCTTGCTTTCATCCCTGTACTGTATGTCGTCTACCTGGTCAGAGTTATCCTTGTTTTTGCGCGCAAAAAGCTTTTGTACACCAGCTCGGGCAATCACTTTAAGGGGAATACGTACATCATATTCCATTTGCAGATCCAGACTTTGCTTGCCGGAAATCTCAAAGTAACCCAGGCTGGTGTTCAGGTTCATATTGGGTATGATCAGGTCTCCGTTTTTCAGGCTCAGGTCGTTCTTGAGCGTATCGAAGCGCACCAGATTAAGGTTTTTATCAGTAAAGTAATCTGACATAGCGCTGAAGGCCGAGAAGTTCTGAAGGCTGCCATTGAGTACTTCTATGTTCAGCTGAAGTTCTGAATCGTCAATGACAGGGATCAGGTCAGGGTGCATATGAATAGCACCCGTTAATGTGCCACTGAGCTTGCCATGAAGGTTATCCGATACCAGCTGGTCTTGCCCGAAATTGTCAAACTTAAAAAGCAACTTGTCCAGGTCTATATTGTCCACCTCCATATTGGGGCTGAAATAGATGGATTCAGGGTTACTGCCATTGAAGTAGCCGTTGAGGCGCATGGCACCACCGGCAGTTTTGAGGGCCATGGTATCTACATAGATATAGTGGTCGGTCTGCATACGGCCCTGCAGCACAAAGTCATCGAGCAGGTAGCGGTGATAGTTCATATGCTCTATGTCAATATCAAAATTCATATTGGAGAAGGGCAACTCGAAAACATTAAAGCCTGCTTCGTGGTCAACTGAGCCGGTTTCTTCGTCTGGTGTGGCCGGCACATAGGCAAACAGCTGGTCGAAGTCGAGATGAGGGCTTTTGAGGGTAAAGGAGTGAACGTTGTCTGTATTTTCCTGGTTCAGGTACCAGGTAAGGTCGGTGGTGAACTCAGAGTTGCCCAGCTTTCCGCCAAAATCCCTGACTTCCAAATGGGTGCTGTCCATATAGAGGTTACCGGCAAATTCCCGGAAATGGATACCGTGTTCTGTCATTTCAGCTTCAACCTTGTCCAGCCTCAGGCTGACGGATTTGAGCTTATGATCAAACTCCATATCGGTAATGCCATGAACTTTCAGGTTTTGGAATTCTTCGTGTCGGTAATCTTCCGGTACATAGTTTTCCCCGCCATAGGAAAACAGATCGTGCAATTGAAGGTGAGAGGCGGTAAAATCAAAGTCAATACCGGTATGCCCTACAGGGTCTGCTGCAAACCACAGGTCGTAGTGCTCAAGTTTTCCGTTAAAATGAAAGTCACTCTTATCAATCATTCCAGTGAAATCAATCACCTTGAAGTCCATGGAATCAATGATGATATCGGCATTGAAGTCGTGTAGTTTGTGGGGATAATGGGTGAGTTCGGCCGTCAGCTCATTGATAAAAAACTCGCCTATCGGAAGGTTGGGCGATTCGGTAAAGGCCCTGGCGGTACTGTTGAATTTAAAGCCCAATGAGAGGTTTTTGATTTGTTCGTCAAAGCCAACAGAGTCCGAAGTAGCCTGCGTCAACTCTTTGATATCGAAGAGGGCCGACTGAATGTCCATATTCACATCCACAGGTAAATCCGTATGATGGATAATGGCGGGCAGGTCTGAAATACTGGCCGTTATGGATACATCCGAACCCCCGGTTTTAAGACTAAACTGATCGATGATGGCTTTGTGCCCGTCCATGGCCGCATGGATGTTGACATCGCGGAAGGGCAGGTGAAAGTCAGGACTGGTAAAGTTCAGGTCTTCTACCTTAAGCTCTGTATAGTAACTTTCATTGAGTCGTTCAATGGTTTTGGTAGGATCATTCAGGTCCACAATGTCATGAAAGTTCATATCCAGAGAAACCTTACCGCTAACATCTTCAAGGCTCTGCAGATTGAGAAAGTCGGCCAGAAAATCGAGGTTGAACTCAGAATTTACCTCCATTTGAATGTCTGGTGACTCGAAATTATCAATGGAAATGGCACCTTTGAAGGTACCCGTTTCAGGCCGTGCTGTAAAGTCCTCTATGGTCACCGACATGGTGGAAGGAGCGTTGAGTTCTCCATTGGTAAAATGTCCTTTAAAAAAGAGGTCATTCACCCCTTTGTCCACATCTGTATTTTCAATAAAAGCCTCTTCGCAGCCAAAGTCAACTTCGATATGTGGTGAAAGGCCAAAGGCAGCAGGGCCTTTTATGGAAGCATCGAAAAATACACTGCCTCCGTTTTCATAGCGACTGAGCAGGGGGGTATACTCATCGGGTACAAAGGCCAGAAATAGGTCGAAGTTGGGTTTTTGACCCTTAAACCTTAAATCCAGGTCCAAGTCATTGGCCACATCTATGGCGCCCTCCATCATAAAGGAGGCTTTTTCAATCAGCAATTCGGAAGGAGAGAAATCCAGAAAGCCTTTGTCCAGGTCGTAGTCAATACCGGTACTGAGCGAGAGGTGTTTGTCGTGTAAAAAAGAGGTGTCACCATCTATGATGAGGTTGAAGAGCATCTTGCTGTCAAAGTCAGCTTTGATGTGCTGGTCAGACATAGAGAAGCTGGACTTGATGTTTTCAATAAATACCTCGGCCAGAATATTATTTGCTTCATTGATCTTCAGCAGATCAATATTATTAAGCTCAATGGCCTGCAGGTTGAGGTGCATGGTACTCTCACTGGCAGGAGAGGGGGCTTCCTCTGCAGATTCACCAGTGAGTGCATTGGTCATATTAAAACTACCATCCTCGTGCTGAATAAGCTTTACAAAACCGTTGCTCAGCTTGATCTTTTTTACATCATAGGAGCCTTGTACGATAGACCAGAGGTCAAAACCTATATAGGCGTCTTCAATGTCAATAATCGCCTCACTACCAGTGACTTTGTCTTCATATACCTGGGTATGCCGTAGGTCGATAGAAACATAGGGGAAGTTTTCAAAGGCAGAAATCCTGGTTTCTTCAATGGACAATCTTCCCGGCACACCAGCATTAAACTCCTCCAGTGCCCTGGTGATCATTTCATCCTTTTTGAAGTGAATGAGCCCCACAACTGTGAGTATGAGCAGCCCGAAGAAGGATGCCAATCCGATGAATATTTTCTTCCAAATACTTCTTTTACCTGATTTTGACATAAACGGGCATCTTGCTGGTCATCTATTAAAGGTTCTATTGAGTAAATATATTGTGAAAAACTGTGAATTAAGCTGTTTGGTAACACATATCTATTGAACAAATTTTTAAGCAGGTCTTGGGGGGCGCGCCAGGTCAATAAGTGGTTTGTGCAGCCCTGCTAAGTATAGGTTAGTCTTCTTTGTTAAAGGTCGTTGTTTAATTATTGCAACAATGTTGCGTTAATAATAAGCATGTACGTACTTAGGGTATGAATACAATTACCAAAACACTGTTAGTGAGCTTATTATTGTGTCTTGCAATTTCAAATGCACAGGCACAGGAAAGGAAGAAAGAGCTGGCCCTTACCGGTGGTTTTGCTACGAAAATAACCGACCCTATTGTCCCTGAACCGAGTCATGGTTTCCATTTGGGGGTAAACCTGTATAATCGCAATGCCGGCAAGTTTAGTGCTGATGCTCAATTTTCTTTGAATTACACTGCAGATAGACGAGGTTCTACCAATCGTTTGACTATCAATGCACTATACGGAGTACGCATGTACTTTTCTTCCCTGGAGAATAATACACGGGTTTTTATGAACCTGCTGGCAGGCTTTGCTTTTAGAAATGAAACGGGCGATGATTTTACAGAGAACATTCCAGACATCGGCTACTCGGGTGGGCTCTATCTGGAGAATGGCCGTTACTTATTTGGAGTCTCTGTAGATGCCCCAACCAATGTGATATTTAAGTTGGGCTACACTTTCTAGCTACTGCTATTTCCTTTCGCCTTCAGGCCGGTAAATCACTACTTTTCGGCCTTCCTTGATCTTGTCTCTTAGGTTATAAGTTGAGGTTACTACGTATTTCATGCGGTTGAAATTCTGATGTGCTACCAGGACCTTGTGTCGCTCAATTACCTCTATTACCACGGCTACATGGCTTTTTCGGCCTCGTTTCCAGCTCATATAGAGTATATCTCCGGGCATGATCAGTTCTCTGCGCAGGTCCAGCTTTCTGTCCGAAAACCAGACAGGGCTACCTACGGCATAGTCCATGGCAGCTCTTACAAAATCTGCACAAATACCGTTGCCAATTTTCTCACCCATTTTCATCTCTGTAAAATCGAGCATCTTTTGATTGGCTTTGGGTAGGGAGTCTTTTACTGAAAGGCCTTGAGGAGCTGAGGTCTGCTGACCGTAGAGGTAACAGGAGCTAAGCAGCAGCATGCTGATAAGGTATTTTGACATATTCCGGTTGGGTTTGCCCTATGAACGAGGAGGAAGGGGAGGTATTGTTTTACTGCTTTATATGCTTGTATGCGTTCATATGATTAAATCTCAGAGCGATTGGTGAATTTCAGAGGACTTCAAAGTACTATCCGGTAATTCGGTGTTCAAGAGTTTCGTTAAACATTCCTAAAAGTGAAATCGAGCGATCACCCGAGAGTTTTTGTTGGTATATCAACAGGTTGATCTTGTTAATGTCTACTGTTTCCGAGATACTCTCTATTTCATCGTGGCACATTTCTAATGCATCTTTTAAGTCCAGTGCAGTCCTCATTCCTGATTCCCGAAGTTGATTTATATGTCCCGGGAATTGCGTCATAAGTTTGGCCTGAGCGACCCAGTCAAGTAGGATTCTGGCTGGGAATGGTGTCTTAATGATAAGCATCAGGAAGTTGAATTGAGCAAGGTTTTGAGCGTTATCTATTCCTATTTCATTTAACCTGAGTCTATGAAGATAACTGATCCCTTCAATTGCCTGAAGAGGTAACGTCTGTATCTTAAATTTATGTTCATCTGGAAATATCGAAGAGGTTTTGTCAAGTAACATTTTCAGCCCTCTTTCCGGAAACAGACCTGTAAGGAATGCAATAACAAGTATTATGTTGGAGGACGCATTTTCAGGTTCGTTGATTCCCATAAGAAAGGAAATCATTAATGATAGCGTAGGAGCTAAAATCATTCGGATACCTATGGAGAAGAAAATTCCCGGAGTCAGATCAATGGTCGCATATCTTCTGTAAGTGTATTGTGCACCTCCAAGAAAACTCCCTAATATAGACCAGGCTACTATAGAGACACTTCGTTTTTCTATCACCTGACTTGCAATGGGATCTACCCAGAAATCACTGCCGGCTAAAAGCACACTTTTTACAAACCCATCTGTGGCTGGCTTGTATAGAGACCAGCCAAGAAAGAGAAAGTAGAGACCAATGAAGGTTACCATTGTAATAAATGTCAATGGCAGGATATAATCCTTAGGTGAAAACTCCGTAGATATATGGTTTTTGAGATTGTTCAGGCTCTCCTGATCCACTGAGAGTAGAATGTTTTCAAGCTCCTCCTGTTTTCTTGCCAATCTGAATTTAAAAAAGGAAATAGTTATGATTATAAAGAAGGAGCTTAACGCCAAAGTGGCTAAGGTTTCGAGAAGATGGGGTGCTGACATAAAATCTAAAGCTTAAAACGGGCAACTCTTACCGAAACAGATGTTCATTGAAACCATGACCTTGACTACCTGTTCATCCTTCCTCTCTTGATTCCATCCAGGTAGATTTATCCAGCCATTGAGGATGCGTTTTGGGCAAAAAGATTTCAGTAGGTTCGTTGTCCGGGTGGATTCCCTGTACTAATTCAAGCATGGCGTCCAAGGTATCACCTACTATGGAAGCATGGTGTTTTATGACTTCCGTTTCGGTGGTTTTAATACTCCCTTTAAGCTCAAAAAGTGCTTTATGATATGTCTTAGAAAGTGTCTTGGCATACTTGTAGGTCGGTTTATAATCTTTTGGTATGCCTTTACTCTTCTCACCGTTTGATAGACTGGTAATGGCCTCAGGGTCAAGGAGCTTTACCCTGGTTTCACCATTATACCCTACCAGAAACGAATGTTTAGATAGCTCTGTAAGGTCATTGACCAGTGAGTAGGCCTCGGCCCACATTTCTGCATAAACCATAGAAAAAGAAACCATGGCAGCTATACTCTCACTTTTATCATTATGATGATTATTGATTTCTGATCTGATAATGGTCAGATAGTGTAATGTCAAAGAAGATGCATAAGGATTATCCTTTTTGAAATCCTTCTGTGAAATTGAACCGAAAACATTAAGTTTTAAATATTTCTTCAGTTTCTTCTTAAGGTTTTTCCTCTTCTTATTTACGGGTCTGTGTGGGGGGCACCCGCTTCGGAAACAATCGCTGTGGTAATCGTGCCAATGTGGTGTCATGATTTTAATGCCTTTTGTATTGAGTTGTGAATAATAATTACCTGAGCAATGTATTTAATTAATTTAATTTAAATATTGCTTTATCAAGATTGTGTAATAATTTAGGTGTTTTTACTTTGAAAATATGATTTTTCACCTATGGTAGAGATGTAGGTGAAAACACCTGTTTGTTGAATGTGAGGATAGAAATATATGGAACCAGACCTTGGTATGGACTTATGTGTGAAGAATCCCGGAAAGGTATAATTGAAAGTGGATGGAGATTCTATCCTCTTGGGGTGGGTAAGTTACTTCAGAACCCGAAAGACTCCTCGCGTTCTGAAGTGTTAGCTGGTTTGCTTTACTGCTTATAATGATTCCGTACCAACTTCAGCAGACCCCACATGATTTCCTGTGTAGCGTCTCCGCCATTGGTTAAGATTACCACCTGAAGGTCCAGATCAGGGTTAAAGGAAAGCACCGTGCGGTACCCATCGAAACCACCGCTATGCCAGAAATCGTTATTATCGGTCAGGTCAGCCGAGTGCCAGTACTGGCCCGTACCGGTCATCCAGCCAAGCCCGTAATCGGCAATTCCGGGTATAGCCCCTCTCGAGGGTATCATCAGGTCCAGGCTTTCCTGGGAAATAAGCTCATTGCTTAGCAGTGCTTCCATGAATAATAATAGGTCATTGGTGGTGCTGGCCACCCCGCTAGCACCATAAATAAGTGAGTTAAAGCCCTTAACTTTCAAAGAATTACCAAAGGAAAGGGCATAGTTGTTTCCGGCATCTCCCAGGTGTTGGTGTTCAGAGATGACAAATGACCTGGTCATTCCTGTAGGGTTGAACAAGTTTTGCCTGAGGTAATCGGGGTAGCTCATGCCGGAAACCTTCTCAATGATCAACGCCAGTAAAACATAGCCGGTATTGGAATAGTCACCTGCTGTGCCCGGCACAAAGTTCAGATTTTCCAGGCCTGTGTCATCAAAAAAACCAAGTACCGTTGAGGTTTGAACATTGTCTAGAGCACTCAGGTCAGTATTGTCATCAATATAGTCCAGCAAACCCGAACGGTGAGTCAATAAATGTTCTACCGTGATGGCCTCGAAGGCTGCAGGTAGCTCCGGATAGAAAGAAAGAAGCTTGTTGTTTAAGCCAATTTCCCCCTGTTCTAGCAGTTGCATAATGGCAATAGCAGTTATGGGCTTAGTGATCGACCCTACCCGAAATTGTGTGTCAGAGTCTATGACTCTTTGTCCACTCTCACGTGCCAGCCCTCTGTTGTTTTGATAAACTGTTTGACCTGCTTGCCTGATAGCGATGCTGAGCCCCGGGGAATCTGTGCTTTGGTGGTCAGCAAGGTATTGGTCAATTTGTTCAGGAAGTGTAAGTGCTTCAGTGGGTTGGTCATCATCAGCGCATGATTGTGTTACAATAATCAGGGCTAACAGCCAGATGAGCTCGCTGAGATTGCTTCTCGTTTTCATTTTTAATCCTTTTTGGTGTTGCAATTTTGAATTTTCGCAGAAAGAGTCTGCGGATTTTCCCGGGGGTTCAATGTAGAGGCAATACTTTTTTCAGTATCCCTTCAAGGTTGTAGCCATCAATGAGTAATTGATCGGTAGGAAGGGAGGAATGTCCGCGGACCGGAAGGGAAAGATTAAAGAGAAGGTTTAAAAGGACCTGGGGAGATTTGCGGAGAATGGAAGAGCTGTCTTTGAAATGGAGAGGTCTTTGAAAAATACCCCGGGGTCATCATCGGCCATTTATGAAAACCCCGGCAGGCATTGAAAAATCTCATTGTTCATGGCCTTGTTGACTGAATTCTTCAGCGACTGCGTGGCTATGGACAATGAGAGGATTGTGTTAGATTAAACCATTATGCGATTAGCGGAATGTCCTGCTTCGGTACGGCAGGGGCTAATCATATACCATATGAGCCTGCTTATCCGCAGTTGCCTGTGGTGAGGCTTTGGTGGTTTTCCTTTTGAAGGGTACCAAAGTTTTGTTCAGAGCTGATCTTGATACAGTTTAGGTTTTCGTTTCTGATAATTCTCAAATCATATAAACCCGGTGATTGAGACACATCGAGGTTGCTCAGTTGATTACCGGAGGTCCAGAGTTTTTCCAGGTTGGTGTTATTTGACAGCGCCAGACTGGTTATCTGGTTGTAGCTCACCTTTAGATGTTTCAATGCCCGATTGGTGTCTGTATTCAAAGCGACAATCTGGTTTTGTGTAGCCAGCAAATACTCCAGAGAGGTACAACCATCGACTTTGAGGCTTGTAAGCAAATTTTGTTCAACATTAAGGCCTTCCAGCGTAGGCAGGTTTAAGTCGAGTGTTACCAAGTCGTTCCAGGCCAGATTCAGAGTTCTGAGCTTTGTAGTTTTGTCCAGACCTGTTACAGATTTCAATTCATTAACAATAACATCGAGTTTCTCTAACTCCGTATTTTGACTTATGTCCAGGCTTTGTAATTGATTAGCCTTCAGACTCAGGTTCTGGAGTTTGGTGTTTGCGTTAAGATTAATCTCTACCAAATCATTCCAATCAATTGTTACAGAAATGAGTTTGGTATTGGCACTGAGGTCGACTGTGGTCAACTGGTTGGAATTCAGGGTAAGCCTTTCCAATGTTGTATTCTCACTAAGCGAGATTGTCTGTAAGGCATTATTATCAACTGACAGGAATTTTAAGTTTTTAAAAGCCTCTATACCTGTCAGGTCGGTAATCTTAGCCTCATCATCTGAAGAGAAGAGCTCCAGGTCTGTAACCTCCAGGGCATCTTCCAGCCAAATTTGACCATTGATTTCACCGTCTGTATCTACACCTTGAGTCAGTAATCTTTGCTCAAAGATTTGATCCGGTATATTGACGGCTGTTCCTGGATCTGGTTCTTCAATCGGTGTAGGAGTAGTCTCATCTGTCTCTGAGTTACAGGCAAAAAGAATTGCACTTAGAAAAAGACATAATAGGGGTGTTTTGGGCTTGATAAAGCTCAGCATTGTTTTGAGTTTTTGAGTAAAAATTTATTTGACCGATACACTAAGACGGTGTTTCTGGCCAAAGGTTGCGGAAATTCTGAGCTAGATGATGCCGGGGGGAAAAATTAATATTCTGGTAATTGGGAGATATCAGAAAAATGTTGATCTGGTTAATTTTTTCTGTGATCTAATGTCTGAATTGTTGGTTCCCGACAATATGTTTTAGTCAGTTTATTAAGGGATTGTACATAATTCTTTTAATCGCTTATCTGCGATATGAAGAGATGGCCTGGTTGATTATTTCCTGATTTTGGGAAGGCCAACAGAAAATCAGAGCGATGAAATACTTAATTGGCAGCTGAGAGTCGCGATACACACAGATTTTGCCAGGTACGCTATACCAAGCCATGACATCGGAAGTTAACCACCCCTGCCTGTTTCTTTCAGAAACAATCCCGAACCCTCCCTGTCTGAGATAATGATGAAATGGTAACGGGCCTATTCAAACTTTATTTCGATATTTTTTTTGTATAGTAAAATTATGAATTAATAGAATTTATCACTTTTAAACTATCATTAGAATGTTTTCAAATTGATTTAAGGGATATAATTCCGTTGGTTTTCATATTTAGTGCTTATAATTATGATTAATGCTATTATTAATGTTAATTATCAGACTCAAAATAGTATAATCAATTATGATATATTTTACGGTTAGAAAAAAAACACTCTTTAAGGTTTTACTGTTGATGTCATTGTTCTTTTTTTCCGACACCGTATACTCACAACACAGTACGAACCATATTTTGGTAATTGACAATACGGGCTCTATGAGAGGGCTTAAGGGTAATGATATATGGAACGAAGTAAAGGAGGCCATTATTCAATATGTCAACGTGTTGGAGGATAGTGAAAAAGTAACCATCTACACTTTTGCTGAAGGATTGTCCAGGCCGACTTTTTTTGACTTAAAAGATTCAAACTCAAAGACACGTATTAAGGAGTTTGTACTCTCTTTAAAGGCAGATGGGAAGACCACCTGTACCTATAGGGCATTGGCAGGAGTGATAGACAGACTTACGGATGGGTCAAAAGACATAATTTTTCTATATACAGATGGATTAAATAACTGTTCGGGTCAAACAATGCCGGAGATTGCCCGACAGTTTAAGGCTAAAAGAGATGACTATGATTATTTGTATTACATCTCTTTGGGACAAGAGCCTAGCCAGGAGGTGATTGATGCCTCTGGAAATGACCCGAACATCACTGCTATTTCTCAGAGTCCAAAGACTCCCCCCGTACCTAAAACGATATTGGCAAAAAGGAGTAATCTGCGTTTTGACTTTTCAGAACATCAAAAGGAAGCCACTACTTCTTTGGAGTTTGGTCTTACGGGTGATCTTGGTGAATCAATTCTTCTTGACTGTAAACTGGTTGGAATAGATGTCCCCCAAATCAAACTGGTTTCCAGGAGAGTACAAATTATCGAAGGGACAGCCAAATTTACTTTGGCCGTAGATGAAGGTTCTGTTTTCAATAAAGACATTAATGGGGTCTTAGAGTTAACTCTAAGACAACCTAATGCGCTGTTAGGACCTGAGCAATTAGACTTAACCGTAGTCACTCCCAAGAAAAGGAAATCCAGAATTATAATTAAAGAATAGGCATGTATAAACAATTATGCAACACATGTATAATCATTGCCCTATTAGTCACGGGGTGCAAGAACGACAGTCTTACTGTCGGAAAGTCTATTTCAAGAAGTATTAAAATCGAATTTGACGAAATCAGTGTCAGTAAAGGGTACTATCATGAGTTTTCAATGGAAAAAGATGATGGCCTGGATGTGCAATTTTCTAAGGGGACCCTCGTCAAAAGTACCTATAGAATAGGGGCCAATGAGTATGCCAGCGATAACGAACCGATAATTGTTACACTGTCTTCTGACAAGCCCGGGGAATATTCATTCTCTTTAAGCTATTTGTCTTCATCGCCTGGGTTGGAAGCAGAATTTGAGGGAGCAACAAGCATCGAATTCCCGAAGCTTGTTGTCCAGGCTAAATGGAAGTCCTATATAATCTATATCGTCATTATAGTCATTCTGCTCGCTCTTGTGATATTCCTTTTCATAAAGAGGCGAAATGAAGCTAATTCTTTTGATACCGGATTTATCCAACTCACCTCACCTGTTAAAGAACAGATAGAGCTTTCGGGAAAGTCGAATGTCAATTTTTCCAAGATTATAGGCGATGATGATGTTTACTGTCTTTTGGCCTGCAGACCCGATTACATCGATTCTGATGATCAAGATGAAGCGATTAAAATTCCGGTATTGGAGGTTGATGATGCCCGGGTATTCATTGATGGAAGTGAAGAGCTTTCGGATATAATCCCTCTAAGACAGGATTGCAAGGTTGAAGTTGTAAAAGAGGATATCAAGATTCTAGTTTTTGACTATAGCGAATTCTAATAACATAAATTAAATGGCAACAATTAAGAACCCAACATTGATCTTAGGTCTTGGCGGCACTGGCTTCCTTACTGCATCAAAGATCAAATCAATCGCACAGGAAATTTTTGATAACGGTCATCCTGACAGCCTCAAATTCTTGTGTATTGATTTCGATAAAAGTGAAAATAACCTCAACCAATATAGCAAGGTGTTTACCGATGAAACCAGCCCTATTGAGGCCAGTGGTGATCGGTCGAGAGAATGGCTAAGGCTCTCCAGTGGTCGGGATGTAGATTATGAAAGAGCCATGAGAACTCCGGCAAGTGGTGCTGATGTTCGCTTTTTTGAACCCGATTTGAGAAGAAGAAGTGAGCTGTTGAATTCAATTGGTGGCTTTGACTTGAGTGTAGGGGCGGGGCAGAAAAGGGTTTTGGGGAAAATTGGAATATCATATTCTACCAATTACAAGAATGTCAAATCCAAGATACAAGACACCATCAGACCACTGGAAATGGTCAATATACAAGGGGCCAAGGAGTGGGATACCATATCGATTTACGTCATCAACTCTTTTTCCGGGGGAGCAGGAGCTGGCATGTTTCTGGATATCCTTTTCATGCTCAACGACATGAACATTGAAGGTAAAAAATTAGAAATCCTGACCTTCAATTTCTTACCTGATGTCTTTCTCAATGGCGTTTCCAAGAATATTTTTAAAAACCTTGTTGAACCGAATACCTATGCCGCTATTACGGAACTTGAATACATCTACTCCAATGTGGATAATTTCCGGCCAACTCATTACAAGCAGAGTTTGGGGACCAGAAGAAATCTCCCAAAGGCAAATTTTCTAATCAACCAGACTTCATATAATGGCTCCAAATTAGGGATGAAGTCGATGCTTTACTCTACGGCTAAGACAATCTCTAACCTATTGTTAGCCGGTAACGGACTGGACCGTCAATGGAGCAATTACCAGGCTGAAATGGCCGGTAATATAAAAGGGAAGAATCGGATATTTTGCTCATTGGGCTATACTGAAATAGTCTTTAATCCATCGAAACTCATGGATTATGTAACACGTGCTATCCTTTCAAAAGCATGGAATGATTACAATAGTTCTGCAAGTGATTCGGCTAATTCTCTGAACAAATCAGACATTGATATTTTTCAGCAGATAGAGAATTTTCTCGAAAACCCGGTGGAAAACCTTTTGACCGGCAAGCCGGATGAAAATTTTTCGAGCCAGCTAGAAAAACTGGAATATAAGAAGCCTCCTGTGAGCAAAAAGTTACATGAGAAACTTAAGGAATCACTGGGACAGAACAGTTTAATGCTTGAAGCTTCATTAAAGACCTTAGTTGGGGCCCACTATGATAACTCGAAGCTATCCGACCTGATTGGTGTGGCTAAAGAAAAAGTCAAGGTCAGTTCATTTAAAAAATCTGAATTAGACGATCAGGTTGCCGAATTGCGTGAACGGTTGTTGACCTATAAATCAACTGATAAGTCGAAAAGAAGTTTAAAAGAGAAACGAGCCGAATTTAAAAGAAAGTTCGAATCCATTGTCAGCGATCTTGATAAAATCCCCAGACGATACAAAGGCCTTTTCGGAACAAAATCTGACTACTATAAATCTTACTTACCGGGAAAGGTAGATAGCTTAAAGAATCTGATTAACCTTTCGCTAAAGGAGATTGTAGTCGGTGAAGAGTTGATCAGACTATTTGATAATGATATTGAGAGGAATCTCGTAGATGTTTCGAACATCGAAAATAAGGATTTTGAAAAGCTTGAATGGATCAATTCGAACCTTGCAACTTTGAAAATGCCAGAGAACTACGACAACGTAATCTTCCTGGAATCATTTTTCAGGCAAGAAATCGATTTACTCATAGCAGCAGATGCGGATGTTAACGCAGACCTTATCAAACAATATTTAAGTGCCGATATTCCTTTCTCAGATTGCATAAGAAATCTCCTGGCGGTTCAGAAGACCTATGAACTGGAGTCCATGGATATTTATCAATTAAAGCAGGAATTGGATCAGGAGAGGGTAGAGCACATTGTTAAAAAAGTCGATGAACTTATAGAACCCCTTTGGGACAGGGAAAATGACGACCAGATTAATAATGCCAGTATCTATGCCGGTGGAAACTTAAGAAGTTATGAAAGGTTGGAGGTGCCCAGACTTGGGGATGGTACCATTGGTGAATATTTCGGTCAGGATTCGTTTTCTATAAATGAAGGAGACATTTATCCTTCACAACAAAAACACCGACAGAGTATTATTAAGTTGGAGCTTGGCTTGCCTGCTTACCTTGTCAAGAGCGTAGCGAGATACAAATCCACCTATGATGATGAGGTAAACAACATGCCAAATCTATCGGTTAACTTTTTTGCCTATGACGAGATCAGAAAGAAATACAACAATGGTGAAATAGGAATTTTTGTCTTTGAGGATGATGAAGAGTTTTCCAAGCGCCAAAGAGCCTATTATGCATGGGCTTTCGGTTGGGCACTAAAACTAATATCAAAGGACCAGGGACGGTTTAAATTCAAAGTAACACCAGCCTTTAAGCCGGCAGAAGAAAACAGGCATAAACTCAACAATTATCTGTATGATCCCTTTCGTGAATTAGGAACTTCGGCAGATCTTCTGAAGTTATTTAACGAATTCAAAGATGATAATCTACTCATCGCTGATATTGAGCGAAGCATAGAGTCAGAGAGGGCAAAAACTACCATCGGGTTTATTAACCGTGTTGCGGTATCCTTCGATGCTACCACATCAACAGACCCTAATCAGAAATTCAGAACAGAGAAGAAAGCGCGTACTACGCTAACTGATGCAGAAAGGGCTTTTCTGGACATAGAACAAGAAACCCTCAGAAGTGGTACCGAAGAAATAGCAAATGCTGCCTCGGTGAGAATTGATTGGATAATGGAGCCGGTAGGTCATGAGATGTTCTTAAGACTTAGAGTGCGTAATGACTAAATCAGGGCTATATATTGATCAAAAAATGGTAGGACTACTACACCCTGCGAAATTGAAAGCTATCAAGATTTCCAGCATATGAACAGGATAGTTCACCCTCTCATAGTTCTGAGAAAGCCGGGTTTTGAATATGACAGGGAGCTTGATAGAGTCATAGATTCTCTGGAGCTTGACCTGCCTTCAGAGCTCCTCAAAATCGGAAAACTCCCTGCGACTGCCACACAGATTGACCGCCTTAAACTTACTGAGGATCAGCGGATGGCACTTAAGTCTCAACGCATAGATGTGAGCTACCCTATAATTCTGAATACCGTAGACCTTGCTGATCAGAATAGCATAAGAGGTTTTTTTGACTTTTTACAAATGACCAGTGAGGCCGGGATATTCAGAATTAATGATGAGGGCGATTATCGCTTTCTGAATGTGTTTATTAGGGATATGTCAAGGGTCTCTGTTTTTGATATAAACGATCGGGCTTTCTATGAAAAATTTGAGGAGTTTATTCGAGAAAACAGAGCTAATAATAGAATTTCTTTGAGCTACTTTTTTAATATCCTCCTGGATAAATTTCATGAACATTCAGGCAATAAATTAGCAGACTCCGGTATGGTGTTCAGTCAATTGGGAGAGTTCATAAGGCTGGTTGTAGGATCAACCGATATAAAAGAGTTGGGTCTCAATCATTGTATGCTTCCAACTACAGCCGAGAATTTAAGTTCTGTACGTTATAATTCAATTGGCATGTCAAGTGTCGGGCTTGATCAGGAAAAGGTGCGTAGAGCAATTTCACTTAAAAGGAAGGTCAATTTTCTTGACGAAATAATCTCAAAGGGGTCCCTTACAGAAGATGTCGAACTGGACATAGCTTCTCTCTCCCGGGAGTTAATAGAATCAAATTTTTCAAGACTTGAAAAAGATGTCGCAGAAGATTGTCTTAGTCTATCGTTCAGAAACGAAATTTCTGATAAAGTTGAGGAATATCGGAAAGCTCAGGATAGATTGAATTTCCATCTCCAGTCGTCAAAGGTTGATTTGTTAACCAAAGAAACACTTGTATTAATTGATAACTCTGTCCCTGAATTTGAGAAAAACCTTGAATCTGCTCAAAAGAAATCAATTCTCTTCGTCAAACATCGTTTGGACATTTTCAATCAGACGCTTCAGACGTATCTAAGGAGCTTGTTCAAACTCAGCGCTCCGGAAGACGCATTGAAGTCAGGGCAGTTCGGCCTGAATGCATTGCTAGAAGCTCCCAGAGAGTTTTTGACAACGGAGAAAGGTGATAAGCCTTTTAAAACACTACCAAGACTTAAAGAAGATCTTGAAGAAACGCTTGAATGGGCAGATAAGGTTGAAGAATACAAAATGGAAAGAGAGTCTATAGTCGAAGGTCTCTCAAACACAGATCAAAAGATTCGAAATCAGTATGTTAAAGTAAAAGATGCTCAAGATCAACTGAAACCCATTCCGGGCAAAAAGAACTTTATCAATTTGATCATTGTACTCGTAGGGGGAATTCTCAGCCTCCTTTTGTTTGGTGAAGCGTTGAATTTTAAACCACATGTTTTTCTGGCACTCTCACCCTTTTTTGTTGGTGTCCTTTGGGGGGGGATCAGGTATCTACAACTCAGAGAAAAGTTGAAAGAAGAGAAAGAGACTCTTGATCAATTTACACTGCGAAAGCACGAACAAATTATAAACTACTCAAGCAGCTACAACGCTTATTATTTCAAGATACAAAACGAAATATCTTCAAAAAAAGCTATTGAAATAATAACAGGACTCATTGCAGAGGTTGAAAGTCAGTGTGAATCGCTTCAGGCGTATGAAAAAACGCTGGAAATACTTAGGGACAGTTTCGAAGATCAATTTCAATCAACAAATTTTAACCCTGATATTTTTAATGTCTCACTCGTAAGTCAGCAGGCTGTTGAAAAGTTTTGTGAAAACAATAAACTCCGGTTTTTTAATGAGACAAATCTTGTCTACTCATATTATACAGGCTTTCTGGACGGGCAATCATTTTTCGAACCATTGGAGTACCCTCATCATGTTGAGAAACTTACTGAGGGAGAAACAATTGAGAGAAATCTGGATGATTCTCAGGAAGAGTATTTGGAGTATTTAAGCTTGTCGGAGCATAATACACAGCTGTTTATGGCTGGAGAGGAGGAAGTCAGTGAGATAATCTACAGTGATGTGCAACAGGGTAGGGTGGGAGATTGCTATTTCATGGCTGCCCTGGCCGGGATAGCCCATAAGAAACCATCCACGCTGAAACCTGTCCTCAAACAGTCAGAAGCGGGCTATTCGGTGATTTTTCATAGAGAAAATGGGAGCACTGAAGCTATTGAACTGGATGATCAGTTTTGGTTTACACCTGAAGGCATCCCTGCATATGCTCAATTTGGTTCTCGTGTAGAAGATAAGTTCGAAACCTGGCCAATGTATATGGAAAAAGCCTGGGCCAAGCTAAACGGTGCTGATTATACGAATATTAATGGAGATGATTCCCTGGGCAATTCCCGCGATATAGACTATAGTCTGGCGATTACAGGTAAGAGGGCGATCAGAGAGTTTGTCCCGACTGATGCTGTCAGTGGTCAGTTTCTACCTGCGATAAAACGTCATCTAAGGAAGAAACCGGTAGTAGTCTATAGTCGTTCCGGTGAAGAAACCTCAATGAATAAAGAGATAGCTCCGGGCCATGCTTTCACCATGTTAAAAGTGTCTGATGATGAAATTAGCCTCTATGATCCTCATGGCAAGGTTGTATCCTTTGGTTCCAACGAATTGATAGCGAATTTTGAAGTTATTCTTTATTTTGATTTTGACCTTAAAAACGACTCTCATCTATTCGGAGTATACTCAAACTATTTGAGTATAAGTTCCGACTACGACCTGGTGGGAAGTTTCGACAAAGAAATTTCTAAGAACTTAAAGAGGGTCTTTGATAACAAAAACCTGGAGGAACTTCTCTCATCATTCGAGATAGAGATAAATCAAAGTGAAGGGCTTGATTTTGCAGATAGTTTGCTGACTTATTCTACTCCTTATGTATACAGGACCAAACCATCAGGTGATATTGTATCCATTTTTATGCTCGGCAAAAACCCCCTGATCAATGAGTACCTCCGAGCTAAGCTGGATAGAGCCGGAACACCAGAAAAGGATATACAGACCCTAAACGAGGCAGGGAAGAAGATCGGGATTCTGAAAGTGAGAAATGACCTTAAAATGGAAAATGTTACGAATTCAGACCTCACATGAGAGAGGAATGGGATAGATTTTGGGATCAACGGGAAAAGATCCGAGCGGTGATTAGAGATTTAGATGAAAAGGAATTTAATCTGATTTTAGAGGACATCTGTGATTCTCTTATCGAGGCCGGGAATCCATTCACCCATCGTACAATTGCTTACGCATGGGCAGTTGTTGCGAAAATTCAAAAGAAGACAAAGACTAAAAAAGTAATTAAGAATATTTTAGGAAAAGTATTTGATATCTCTCAACAAGAGTGGTACTCCATGGATATTAGAGATTTAAGACATACCTGCGATTTGTTTGGAGGTCCGGGATTCTTTAGACATAAAGATTTTGATCTTATGTATATCGTGGTTCTCCAAAAGCTCAGACACGGCCCTATAAGAGACAAATGCTTTGAACTTGAGCTCTCAGAATTTCTGTTTGAAAAAAGAAAAAGTATAGATGATGAGCATTTCAAATTTTTAAACGACTACTAATGAACAAGCGGAGTGAAAAAGCCCAAGTTGTTAGTTTTGTAAGTGGCAAAGGAGGAGTTGGTAAGACTTCGACTGTAATCTCGCTAGGGCACTTGCTGCAAAGTATGGGAATAAGAACTTTAATCATCGACTTTGATCTTACAACTAATGGAGCGTCCTATTTTTTTAAGAATCTCTATCAAAGAAATCAACAGCGCGCAGGGTTGTCTGATTTAATATTTACGGTTTCCACCGAACCTGACTTTGTGCTTTCAGAATCTGATATAGAAAAATCTGTGACTAAGGTTGAACAAGAGTTGTATTTTATACCTTCTAGAGTCAATTTTAATAAAAAGGTAGACCTTTATGGTCATCAGGATCATTGGATGTTATCTAGAGAGAGTGTACTAAAGGAGATATTGAGATACGGTGAAGACCGTTATGATCTGATTCTTATAGATAATCAAGCTGGAGCTAACGCTACTTCCAGCATTGCGACATCACAATCAGACAAAGCAATAATAATGACGGAGCAAGATGTCATTTCTAACGATGCTGTTGAGAACCTTCTCATACAGATCGGTGACAGGTTTCCATCATACAGAAGACAATTAGTTAATAAGCTACATTTGGAGGAAGGAGAAAATTACATTGGGAAACTGCGGTTTTTCAATTACCTGAATGGATTGCCTCCATTACCGTTTGACTTTGGCGTCAAAAGAGCTTTCTCGTTGAGAAAAATCCCAATCAATGTGAATGAGGTTTCTCCATTTTTGATTGTCCTCTTCAGCACAGCCAAGGCTTTTCTACCTGAATTTGAATTTAAGTTCAAAGAGTATAGTGATAAGATTAACAATATTTCTTCTGAGTATAGTAATAATATGAAAAAGCTTGTGCGAGAAAAGGAGGCTGCCATGTCCAAAAGAAGTTCTCTAATGACGACCGGTAGGAATGGTACTCAACTCGTTTTCCTAGGAGCCGCCACTACGATGTTGATCATTACGGGTGTTGTAGCTTTGGATCAGTTCTTTGGTACTATGTTATATCAGAACATTTACATGTTTTTTGGACTAAGTACTATTGTCTTAGCAGCCATAGTTCTTCATGCTTCTAACAAGAGCAGGACTAGGGAAGGAGAGGTTTTGGAAGAGAGGAAGAAGATTCGATCTAGCCTTGAGAAAATTGATAAAGAATTAAGAAATTATAAATCATTTAAGATGAGTGAGTCAATAGAGTTACTTAAAAATTTCGAATCGCATATCTAGTTCAGATACAAAACGATCTGTCCTGCTTATAATGGGACTTTAAACTTGCAAAGAGTCAAATTGGCCATATTGCTGATCTTAGTGGATTCCATACTATCTGCTTTTTTTCAGAACAATATCATGTAATTGTTCTCTAGAGGAAGGAGATAAAGGTAGAAGAACCCCGTAATCGGGATGTGTAAGTAAATGGTCCCCGACCCAAGGAATAACTTGAACTATCTTCGAGCCTAGTGAACTTTGTTCAGTTGGTCAAAACCGGGCAGGTTGCACCAGCAAATCATCTGTAGTATTCTAACCCAGACAATGCAGGCTTTGACGGTCGTACATGGCCACAAAGTCGTTCGTCACCTGATTGTCCAGCCCCTTGATAACTTCTTTAAAAAAGTGTACCTCATTTGGTGCTTATAACATTATCAAGGTTTAGATCGTCTTTTTGTTATCATGCTTTTGGCCTGTTATGGGCGATAGGTATCAAGACTATCAATACAATGACTATCTGGGTATTACTCTTTTTTGCCGTTGCCTTTCAAGGCATTTTTCTTTCCACCATTCTATTTGCCAGGAAACGCAGCAACCAGGCGAATGTCTATTTGGCCTGGCTTATTCTCCTGTTTTCTTTGTCCATCGTAGATACCGTTATTTTCTGGACTACCTGTGATTGTGAGAACCCTGGGTGGTTGGGTATAAGCCTGATATTTACATTTTTGTACGGCCCTCTTTTTTACTTCTATTTGACGGCCTTTGAAAAGCAGACTCCTGGCTTGAAAAACCGCTGGAGGCATTTCATAGTTGCTTTGATTGTGCTGGCCTGGCATGCTCAGTTTATTATCCTCAAGCTGACAAAACCTCAATTGATTGCTGAGTGGAATGCAGGCCTGTTCAATTCTTACCTGCTGCCCTTAGCTGGCCTTACTTCCTTGCTCTTTTATGCTTATCTCAGCTATAAATTGGTGCTTCGTCTCGAGAAAAAGCATGCTGTCAGGATTATAAAATCGTGGCATTGGCTGGGGTTGATATTCAAGGCGTATTTGCTTTTTGTGGCATTTCATTTCCTATACTTTGCCAGCATAGCATTGGGTAGATCAACCAGGGTTTCGGATATCGTGATTGTCTTAGGCTATTCGACATTTATCTACTCAATTGGGTATTTAGCCCTGAAAACAAGCAAGTTATTCAATGGTATCAAGGTGGATACCAGCAAGTACCAAAGCACTTCACTGCCTAAGAGTTTTTCAAGGTCGATGTTCGAGAAATTAGAGGCCCATATGAGATCACATAAGCCTTATAAGCAGAATGAGATCAAACTTGCAGGGCTGGCCGAAGAGCTTTCTCTGGCTCCTCATCAGCTTTCACAGGTAATAAACGAACATGCCAACCGAAACTTTGCTGAGTATATAAATACCTACAGGACTGATGAGGCCATTGTGCTCATATCACAAATAGACAGGGTAAACGAATTGGCCTTTGAGGTGGGTTTTAATAATAGAACAAGTTTCAATAGAGCATTCAAGAAGAAGACAGGTCTTACACCTACAGATTTTAAAAAGAACATGAAAGAGGGCCGGGAGGGGCATTTGTCAACGATTAAACCCATTTGATCTGATGCCATAACAGCTCTTAATAATTCAGCCCTTTACGGGCTGAATTAAATGAGCGTGTCCAATCGTGCCCTGTAAAAGGGAATGCCTCAGGTAATAATTATTGGTTTACAGATAATGAGTCTGTTTTGAGTCTTTCATACATTTCTCTGATCTCACTGAGAACTACAGCAGGTTGATCAAAATGGATGTAATGTCCAGATTCAGGCACCCCCACAAACTTACCCCTGGTGCTAATGGCCGCGATTTCTTTCTGCATCCCCACCCATGCCTTCTGGCCTTCAATCAATTGTTCCTGGGTAATAAAGCCTACCTGCGAAGCATCAGGCGGGTCTACTGCCCCGAGTACGGTCAAGGGTAGATCTCCTAAGGATGTCACCTGTGCGGCCTGTTCGAGGCTCTCCAGAATGTTAGTGAACTCGGTGAGTACTGTAGAAATGCTGCCGGCAGAAACCTTGTAGAGCGCAGCTTGTTTTTCAGGGGCCAGCTGTGGAAAGTTTAGCTCTCTTTTCATCACATTGCGCATAATGCCCACTTTGCGCAATAGGGGAACAGTTTTGAGTAACCATGTGGGAGGGAGGCTGAAACTTTCATTGGCAGGTAGCCTTTCAAACTGCTCCGGATGTGAAGAGTCGACCAGCACCAGGCCGGCCATTTCATCGAAGTACCTCTTTGCATACAATCTTGCATAAGGACCTCCCATCGACCATGCTACCAGCAAATAAGGCCCGTTCTCTCCCGATTTTGATATAAGTGCGTGTAGCTCATCTACGAGCTTATCAGCCACCCTGGGGCCTGGTCCGATTTCACTCCAGGCGATTCCGGCACGGTCATAAGTACAGACACGTCCGAATGAGGCAATTGAGTCAATTAAACCCGACCACAAAATAGAACCACCCATGGGGTCTAAACCTGCCTCTAAAATAATCGTGGGTGCTCCTTCTTTGGCTTCTCCACGACAGTCAAGGTGAAGCTTGTGAGAGCCTACAGAAATCATTTCACCTGGAGGCGGAAATTCCTTTAGTGCACTTTTCCGGGCGATGCGTTCGTAGATACCGCCACCAATGGCACCCACTATGAGCAAACCAACCAGTGATAGTGCGATGAGCTTTAATACTTTTTTGACCTTCTTTTTCATATGTCGACTATTATTAAGTGTTGAGATGATGTTTCTGAATGTGAGACTTGTCCGACATCAATTGAATCGGAGTATGCCTTCAAATCCCTCATTGAACCTGAAGAAAAGGCTTAGGGGGGCAGTACTGTCAACAATTATAATTGTTGTCAAAAAAGGCAGACTGTGCGAGCTTTTGTCTAGAAGAGTGCGGAACCCTCAAGATCTCCCTGCAAAACGAACTGACTACAGTAGCGAATTAATGAATCAGCCTTACTGACTAAACCCGGGTATTTTTCCTAAGCTGTTGACATCCAGTATGCAATTGATGAGATTTGACTTAAAATCAACCGTCATGAGATTACGTCAAATCATTCTGTTGCTGGCCCTTTTTTCGCTTCTCGATCAAAACAAGGCTTGGGCTCAGAGCTCTGCAGTCATAACAGCCTACAACTACCTAAGAGATAATGATCTGGATCGAGCCAGGGATAATATCGACAAGGCCATCGACCATGAAAGAACGAAACGTCAGGCAAAAACCTGGTATTACCGGGGAATGATCTATCAGGGCATTCATTTTTCAAATGAACCTGATAAGGTTGAGGACGCCATTTATGTGGCTGCCGAGTCTTATGAAAAGGCACGTACTCTGGATACCAGGCGCATTGATTCGAATGATCTGGAGAGGCGTTATAAAATGACGGCTGATGTACTTTTTACAGAGGGTGTGAATTTTTACAATAAAAGGGAGCATGTAAAAGCTGCCGGTTATTTTGAATTCTGTGAGAAAATAAAGCTGAGTTATGGAGAAGTTGATTCCCTTGCAGTTTTTAATCAGGGCTTGGCATACGAGTCAGCAGCTAAGTTTGATTTGGCAATCAAACAATACCAAAAAAGCATAGCCATTGGGTATAATTCCGCAACCTGCTATCAGACCATAGCAAGCATCTATTTAAGAAAAAAAGAAGATGAAAATGCCATAAAAGCAATTGATGAAGGCCTTGTGAAGTTTCCCAATGATCTTTCTTTACTCACTTCACGAATCAATTTATACCTCCGGTATGGTCAGATGAAAGAGGCACTCAATTATATGGATAGGGCACTGATAAATGATTCAGAAAACGCAGTACTGTACTTTTCCCGCGGGACTATCCACGATAACTTCAAGGAGTCGACAAAAGCCGAAGCAGATTATAAAACAGCCCTGCAAATCAACCCTGAGTACTTTGATGCGAATTACAACCTGGGGGCTCTATATTTTAACCTGGGGGTAGATATAAATAATCAAGCCGGCCTTGAGGACGATAACGCTGAATATGAAAAAAAGAAAAATGAAGCTGAAAATTTATTCAGAAAATCTATACCCTATTTAGAAAAAGCCCAGAACATTGAGCCTTCCCATCAGGCCACTTTGCAATCTCTGATGCAGTTATATGTACGCTTGAATATGACAGAAAAATACGAAGCGGTAAAGGCCAAACTGGGTAATTGAACTACTATTATGATTTAGCCTTTTTCTTTTTGATCCGAAGATTACCCTCAGTCCTCCTGGTCGTATACGTAACCGAATATCTCCAGATAAGGAGAATTGGTCAGGGAGCGGTAAGAGGCATAGCTTCTTACTTTGTAAAGACTGCCATGCCCTCCGGACATGTCAAGGTAGGTCACCTGACGGGCATCATATTTGGCTTGAATTTCCTTTCTCTGCTTTTTAGTCAGTTGTATTTCTTTAACCGCTTCACCTTCAGGTGAACGAATTACCAGCCTTTTGCCTCCAGATTCAGTGCTCAACGTGTTTTTCCCGAGGTCGGCAGGCGCTCCATAATCGGTCCAGTTGATTCTGGTGGCTAGTTGGTTCTCCCTTTGCTCAGCACTGATTATCCACTCGAAGCCCATGAAAAAATCACCTTCGGCCCAAATTTTCGATTCACCCAGGTCAATTTCAATTAAGCCTTTTTTGACACCTGACTCAGCAATGAATGATTCTTCAATCAGACGTTCACCTGGCTCGCCAGTATCGCTCACATCGTAGAAATTGAACCGGATTTTAAAGTTTTTGACATTATTTCTACCAATTCTCAGTTTGACCTGGTTGAGTCTGTATAGGCCATTATCAAGTGAGATTTTAGTGAGTATTTCTGTTCCACCACCGCTATCTCCAAACCAGACGGTTCCCTTTTTAGAAGACTTTTCTGTTTTGAAGATCAGTGTTTCTCTCGCTGATTTGCCTGAAACAACCACTTCTTCCAGCTGGGTGATTTTTTCTCTAAGCCTTACTTTCAAAACTTGGGTGAGATCAGTTCTGGAAAGGTCGATTCCAACTTCATCAAAGCCTATAGCCGATACTTTTAGCTGAGCGTTCAAAAACTCTTCAGGGATATTTAGTGAGAAGCTCCCGTCTTCAAAGCTTGCTGTTCCGATGCTTTGTTCGGGTATGCCGATATGCGCAAAGGCTATGGGTTCATCGTCCTGGTCTAATACAATACCCTGAATTCGGGTTTGTCCGGTGGCTATGTGAAATGCAATAAGAATTGAAAACAGGAAGAGTGCGCATCTCATAGTGGGCAGTTTTAAAACAGATGCAAGGGAAGGATCGATGGTTGCTTGACCGGGAGCAAATTCCAATTTGCCGATCCACCAATTCCACTCTGTTGTAGCACCTCTGTGTGCATTGGTCATTGTTAGCCCAATCCAGACCTGCCCGGCTTAATCCCAATACGGATTTGGAGAAAATATTAGCCAGCAAATCATCCGTGGCGATTTCACCCAGGTAGTGGAGGCTTTGGCAGATGTCCATGGCTACAAAGTCATCGGTGACCTGATTGTCCAAACCGTTGATCACATCCATTAGGTCATTACGGGTTTGCAGCAGGGAGTCGTAGTGGCGGATATTGGTGCCGACAGTATAACCGCGTTAGAACTTGTCGAGGTTGACGAGCTCGAGGACACGCTCTTTCAATGTGTCTACATGAGCTCTGTCTTTGGCAGAGAGAAAGAGCATATCAGGATGCTGGTTTTGTAGTTGCTCTATCAGGGATTCATCTACCTGATCCAGCTTATTACCCAGCTTCATAAAGGGCACTCCAGTATTCTCGAGCAGATTGATTTCCTGGTTCACTTTCAGTATATAGCTACAGCCGTTACCATCCCTCATTGGTAAACACCAGTGACGTAAATCCATTAAGTATCTCATAATCGATTAACTCTTTTGAGGAGATTAATTCACCATTTTCGCGATAGATGAAGGAGTAGAAGCTAAGGCTCTCCAAGAGTGTTTTTAGTTGATCTACAGCTCTTTTTCTTGTACGTGTCAAAACAAATTTCATTGACAATCTTCGATCCAGAAAGCTGACTACTCTTCTAACTTGTCGGTGTTTATAATTTTCCTTCAGGATAGACTCAAATAAATAAGGAAAATGAAAAGACAGATACAGCGTAGGTTGATATGTCTTTAGAACATTTTGAATTGCAGGAATAACAGAGAATTCTCCCCCTTCAATATCTACCTTGATGAGGCCTATATCTTGAATATCTTTTTCTTTAATAAAATCCTCTAATAACAAAGCTTCTACTTCTACCTGGGCACCTTTATCCCATGACCTGGAAAGCATACTTGATGCAGAATCACCAAAATTATTTCTACAGTAAATATTCAGATTTTCTCCATCCGCAGTGACTGCTTTCTCAACTAAATCGATTTTTTTCTTCAAAACAGGGTTAAGCGATAGGTTTTCTTTTAATTCCCTCACTGCAATGGGATCTGGCTCAAAAGAATAGACGTTTTTCGCGGTAAAGGCAGCATAAAGAGATACAGAACCTATCCATGCCCCTATATCCAAAAACGAGTCGTTTTTTATAAAACGGTTTAGAATCTTGAAGGTATTGGGTTCCCAACTTCCATCAGCAACCGCTTGCCAATAGTCTGCTCTTTTGTCTATTCGAATAGTTTGATCATAGATTTGGACTGTTTTCATATGGTTTGATTTTCTGAAATAAAAGCTCAAAGTATGTCATGAGAACTAACATTGTTCGGGTCTTCGATGAAATGACCCATTGCCAGGGTAAGAAAACTGAATTGGTAGATAATCAAACTGTGCCATAAAAGGCATTTTAGGCTAGTCAAAACCTCCACCTTCAAAATATGTGGTCATACATTGACCTTGGTGGACGATCGCTTGAATTTAGAAGGATTATCTGTCTTCGAGAAGTAATCACTTCCCGATACAAAACTTAGAGAAGATGTTTGCCAGCAAATCATCGGTGGTGATCTCGCCAGTGATTTCACCCAGGTAGTGGAGGCTTTGGCGGATGTCCATGGCTACAAAGTCATTGGTGACCTGGTTGTCCAACCCGTTGATCACATCCATTAGTGCATTACGAGTTTGCAGCAGGGAGTCGTAGTGGCGGATATTGGTGACTACCGTATCGCCACGCTTGAATTTGTCGAGGTTGACCAGTTCAAGGATGCGCTCTTTCAATGTGTCTACATGAGCGGTGTCTTTGGCAGAGAGAAAGAGCATATCAGGGTGCTGAGTTTGCAATTGCTCTATCAAAGATTCATCTACCTGATCCACCTTATTTCCGAGTTTCATAAAGGGTACCCCGGTATTCTCGAGCCGGTTGATCTCCTGATTCATTTCCACAATGTCCAGATCAGACAGGTCGAAAAGGTAAATGATAAGGGAGGCCTCTTTCATTTTGGCCTGAGTACGCTCTACGCCCATGGCCTCAATGGTATCGGTAGTTTCACGGAGCCCTGCAGTATCGATAAAACGGAAAGCCACACCACCAATAATCAGTTCATCTTCGATAAAGTCTCGGGTAGTACCGGCTATATCTGAAACGATCGCTTTTTCTTCGTTGAGCAAAGCATTGAGTAGGGTAGACTTGCCGGCATTAGGCTTACCGGCTATTACGGTTGGTACGCCATTCTTGATCACATTCCCCAGATCAAAGCTCTTGATCAGGGCATTGATAACGACCAGCAGGCGATCTATTAGTTTCTTTAAGTCCTCTCGGCTGGCAAACTCCACATCCTCTTCGCCAAAGTCCAGCTCCAGCTCTATCATAGATGCAAAGTGGATGAGCTCATCGCGCAGGCGTTTGATCTCATCTGAGAAGCCACCCCGCATTTGGTTGAGGGCTGCCTGGTGGCTGGCTTCCGAATCAGCGTTGATCAGGTCGGCTACAGCTTCTGCCTGTGCCAGGTCAAACTGCCCATGCATAAAGGCGCGCTTAGTGAACTCACCAGGCCTGGCGGGGCGGGCTCCATTACGGACGAGCAATTGTATGATCTGCCGGATAATGTAATTAGACCCGTGGCAGGAAATCTCCACTACGTCCTCTTTGGTAAAGGACTTAGGGGCGATAAAAAGGGAAATAAGTACCTCATCCAGTATCTTGTCTTTATCCCTGATTGTACCAAAATGAATCGTATGCGAAGCCTGTTGGGTCAGGTCCTTACCCTTAAAAACCTTATTGACGATACTTATGGCCTCTTTTCCCGAAAGGCGAATTACGCCAATGGCGCCAATACCCTGGGGGGTTGACAGGGCTACAATAGTATCTTCATTGGAGGCGAATGCTTGCATGCGGCAAAATTAACCAATTGCCTTTTGTCACCGCTGATTCTTCTGATAAAAGTCTATTGGTTGAAATGCCTTCGGTTAATAGAAAAGAGCGAGTCAGGCTGATCGTTCAATGCCGATTTATCACTTTCATTCCCCATTAAGTAAGCATTCAGCGCTTGCAGGATCATTTCAGCTGTTTTCAGATAGCCTTCGCCTTTTTCACCTTTAGAGTAAACCTCAGCATGGAATTGTGCCTGCCCGGCCCGAAAGGCTGAATCATTGGAAACTGCATGTAGATATTGAAATGAACCCCCAAAGTCACGATGGTCCATGGCTTTAAAGCGATAGAGGTAGGCATCTGCGGACTGGCCCATCCAGTGGTATACCATGGTGTCCAGCTTTATCTGGGCGTCAGCCCTGCCTCGCTGGCTCAGCTGCATGTATGCTCCTTTGGCCGGTTGATCGTAAATACGCTGAAACTGAGCTACAGCCTGAGGAAAGTAAGTTTGTGAACCATCCATACTGATCATCAGCCTGGCTTCTTTTTCAATGCCCATTAGGGTAGTAGCGAAGCCTCCCCAGCTAAAGCCGGAAGTGGCCACCTTATCCGTATCCACGTAGGGGCGTTGGGTGATAGTGTTATGCAGTAACTGAAAGTCAGCTAATTGAGCTGCAATACCCAAGGAGTCAGGAGTCATGCCGGGGCGATCAGTGCCCACACTGGCAATGGCCGCTATGATGTAACCATGGCTGGCGAGGTATTCCCAGATGGCTGAGTTTTCGTGGATGCCTGCATTAAAACTGGCCGCATAGAGTAGGAGGGGATGCTTACCCGATTGCACCTCGGTCTGGTCAAAAGCGCGAACTGGCAGGTCCATTACTCTCAGGGCTTCAGATTCTTCTACACTAAAAAAGGTTTCGGCACCCGCAGTAAATCCGCCTTTGAGCCAGGTCATGGTAGTATCATTTACAGTCACTCCATCATGTTGAGAATCGGCCAGAAGGTAGTCTTTGTAGTTGATTTGCTCTGAGTTTTCTGAAAGGCTTGCCGGATACCACATGCCTATGAGCAGTGGCCTTTTGTCCATACCGTTGAAAGTTCTGGATTCATCCCAGTGCAGTTCCGAGTGAAAACCAACCGGGTATTCACCCATGGGCAGATCATAGAATTTAAAACCGCTGTAATCAAAGTCTTCATAGCTGAATGACGGTGTTGACTCACAGGAAAACAAATTGGCCATGAGGCCCAGGATCAGCAGCATTGCGAAGAATTTCATAGGTCAGGTTTGATGGTGTCAAAGCCAATATACAAATGATAGCTATCAGCCTGATCGTATCTAAGCCTCTGTTAGGGTGATTAACAGATAAACTCAGGTGAAAGGCGTACCATTTTCGTGGGTCGCCCGTATTATTAATCATAAACACAATACTATGCTGGAAGTCACCTCCTGGCTAAGATCGAACTCTCGTACTTTGATTTTGGCCTTACTCTGTTTTGGCGGATTTATATTTTTTGAAGCGCATCAGCAGCTTTTTTACTACCGGAACTTTAATAATGGCAATCCGGCTGATGCCACGCTTTGGGAGATATTTGTAGGAGGAATCTATCGCTGGATGATCTGGCTGGTGCTTGCGGTACCGGTGGTTCTATTTGTGCTTAAAAACCCGGTGAAAAAGCTTGGTGTAAAGAATATTACCAATTATGCCCTGGTGATAGCAGGTATACTATTTCTCAACCTGGCCCTGGTCTCACTCAATAATGTATGGCAAAGTGATACTTTCTATGTCGATTTTCCCGAAGTCTTCAGGTTCTATTTCTTTCATAAGGCACCTATCATTTTTGTTGCTCTGGTTTTTCTCGTGATCCTGGTGCATTTCCTCAAAAATCAGGAAGAACTGAATCTTTCCGTTCAGGAGTTGGGAAGCCTCAAATACACCAACCAGCAATTGTACGAGCAGCTGAAAACCGAAAAGCTCAATGACGAAGCCATGGTGATTCAGGTAAAAGTAGGTAACCGGGTTAAGCTGGTTCCACTGGAGTCTATCGTATGGATTGAGGCCGATGATTATTGTGTGAGAATACATGATGAATCGGGGAGGGCCTATACCCTGAGAAGTACCATGAAGGCCCTGGAACAAAGGCTGCCTGCCAGTCAGTTTATGAGAGTGCACAGAAAAGCGTTAGTAAACCTGGGTGCGATCAAGGAATATGCTTTTGGTGCTAAACCCATGATCATTCTTAATCAGGGCACCGAAATTCCACTGGCTCAGTCCCGCATAAAAGAGGTGAGAAGTACCCTGCAGGGAGTGTAATTGATCGCTTAACTTCTAGAGAAGTACCTGATAACTACTGAGGCCCGGGCGATTTATGCTTTTCCCGGCCAGTTATTAGTTAATTGGTAAATCAGGTAGGGTGTGATAGTTGTATGTGTTATGATCTCTTTCATCGGTTTAGATTGCTCTTACAGGTTATCAGTTACCACAAAGTCTTTAACACATAAGACTCATGACTCCGGGTATTGTGCTTTATATCAACCCTTTACCGTAGCTGGCAGCCGTTAATCCCTGACTGTAGTTTCTGCAATTATATGCTTCGTACAATCTGTAGATATTCCTGAAAATCATTAGATTAGGAACAAGCTAAAACTCTGACCTTATGCTGCCCCCCTTAAACAGACACTGCGCCTGCTCTGTCTCTCACTTTTTTACTTTTCCTGCTAACCATACAAGCCGTGCATAAGAGGTCTGGATTTAAACTTAATTGGAAATATGCCCTGGGGGAGGTCTTCCTCATTTTTATAGGCATCAGTCTGGCTATTGGCTTTCAGAATTGGAATGAGGATCGCAAGAAAAAGACTGATCGAAGAATCTATTATGCAAATCTGCTTGAAGACCTGAAAAGAGACAATGACGAATTAGCCCGACTAGGCGAAATTGTTTTGAGAGAGCTGAAGACCAGAAGCAAAGCCGATAGTGTTTTGAAAACCGATCTATCATCCAACAAGAAAGTAGAGGAACTTATGAATCTATACTATCAGGCAGGCCTCTTTGAGTTTTTTCCAAATACAGACACTTATGACGATCTGGTCGCCTCTGGGAACATTAAAATTTTGAAAGATAATATAAGGTCGGAATTGGTAAGGCTGGCAAATCTGCATACTAAATATAGAAGATATGAACAGGGTAATAATGACTTCTTGCTGTCCATCTCCAAAAGCATGCATGAGAAGGTTCCGCTTCAGCGAATGGATGCTCATTGGAAAACTTTTTTAAAAACCGACTTTACAGATGTTAGAATCAGTTTATTCAACTTCTTTAAATCAAGCAGTGTAATTATGGAGCAAACGCAAATTCGGTACGCGGAACTCATCAACATTAATTCCCGCCTGATAGCATTACTTAATCAAGAGTTAGCCGATTAATTTTTAAAGCAATGATTCGCAAAACCAACTTCAAGCTTCATTGGAAATACGTCTATAAACATGATCAGACAAAACTTGATTAAAACTAATGCTCAACTTCCTTAGAAAACTCAGACGCCCGCCTGCCGGAGGCAGGAAAGAAATGCAGAGCACAAAGTACCTTAAGTATGCCCTAGGAGAAATCTTTTTGGTGGTCATTGGTATTTTGATTGCCCTGAGCATTAACAACTTGAATACCGGCAGGCAGCAACAGAAAGAGCTGTTGGGCTATCTGGAGAAGATTGCGAGGAACATGGAGCAGGATTTAGCCCTTGCTGAGGAATACTTAATCAAACGAGATTCAAGTCAGCAAATGTGTATTCAGGCACTCAACACCTTAAAAAAGGGAGAAGTCGATATGATGGTTTTTGCAGCCACATCCAGTGTATTCGTTGAATTCTATTTTATAGCCAACAAAAGCGGCTTTGAAGCCCTTAAAGCCTCAGGCTATATCGGCAAGCTCAAAAACGAGAAATTGGACAGCCTTCTGAATCAATACTATTTTACAATGACACAGCTGGAGCAGGAAGAAACCAGCTACAACAACTTCATTGAAAGTATGGAAGCACAATGGATGGGCAATTACTCCATCACTGCTTTGTTAGAGGGTTTTGACATTACAACTGGCCAGATAGTTGATTTTGAAGCATTCAATAATGCCATTCTGAAGAATAAGGACAAGATTTTGACTGAACCTGTAGAAGCAGTAGTATTAAGAGGAGCTACTGAACTGGCTCCGCAAGGCTTTTACAGGCAGCTGATAGCAACAGGCGGAGCATTTATTGAAGAAGTGGAGAGAATGAAATAGCCCTCAATACCTAAAGGGATGCCCGGGAGATTGAAAATAAAGAGATGAAAGAAGATGCGAACAACACAGGAATGCATGCTGGAGCGAGTCCCGTAATTTTCAACGGGCTAAATCGCTTAAAGATAACATGACTATGCCTGAAAAAAGATTATGGACTTACCCAAGGGGAAGACCGATGGGATTCAAATTCAGGCGACAGCGTCCTTTCAATAATTTTATTCTCAATTTCTATTGTCACCAGGCGAAAATCTCAATCGACATAAACGGTAATAACCATGATTCTTCACAACAAAAAGAACAAGATCAAACGAGAACTCTGTTGATTCAGGAACTGGGTATTAAAGAGACCAGGTTCAAGAATGAACAGTTCATGAATCAACTTGAGTCTGTAATAGAAATAATTGAAGTGACGATGCGGGCTGGTTCCCTTCAGGGGATACAAGGGCATGCGGAAGGGCCAAACCAATGATCACCATATTCAGAAAAATAAGAAAACAGCTAATGAGCGGGAAAAAGATACATCGGTACCTGGGTTATGCTCTGGGTGAAATTCTCCTGGTCGTTTTTGGTATTCTCATCGCACTCAGTATTAATAATTGGAATGAACACAGAAAGAAGAGAGACAAAGAGAAAGACATACTTCAAGATATTCAGACGGCTTTGATTTCAGACCTTTCAGATATTAGCTTATCGCTTGAAACAATTGATAAAGCCATAAGATATCTGGAACACCTCGAAGAGTATGCGAAGGGTGAAAAGTTATTGTCCGATACTGTTCAACGTTATTTTCCGGCATTCCTCTGGTCATTTAATTTCAATCCCATGCTTGGGCCATACGAATCTCTTAAGGCTTTTGGTTTGGATATTGTAAATAGCGACACTCTCAGAAATGAGATCATTCGAATATACGATGTTCAATACGATCAGTTATACCTGGCTGATGAACCGCTTTTTGTCAAGGCGCAAATGGCCGTTGAAAACCTTATAGATAAGCATTTTCGATTTACCGGACAGGTTAAAGACTATATGAGCATCTCGCTTGCTCCTTCCAATATCGAAGCGCTCGTCAGTGCCCCGGATTTTCAGGCTGCTCTTACTGCAAGGACTTTTTACTTATACATATACAAAGCTCGTATTCTTGGGGTTGAATCAGATGTGAAGGCCATATTGGAGTTGATCAAGGAAGATTTAGATGATAGATAATGATTACGTTTTTCAGAAAAATACGGAAAACACTTATGAGCGAGAAAAAGGCGAGAAAATACTTGGGCTATGCCCTTGGAGAAATCTTGTTGGTGGTCATCGGAATACTGATCGCTTTGAGCATTAATAGCTGGAACCAACGCAGGCTGACCAGGATTGAGGAGACGAAGTTATTGCAAAGCATTAAGGTGGATTTTGAAAGAACCAGGACAACTCTCGTGTCATTGAACCAAAGGAGAGACGAATCTCTGCTTAACTTCGAAAAGCTCATTGAGGTGCGAAACTCAGGCAATTTCTCAAACGAGCTTCATATCGATACCTTACTGGCCAAAGCCACATTTACCCCTACCTACAATGGTAATACCAGTTCCATTGCCGCTGTGATCAATTCCGGAAAAATCAACCTGCTTGGTAACGACAGCCTCAAAGCCATGCTGCTGGCCTGGCCCTCGCAAATAGAAAACCTGGTTGAGCGCGAGCTGGATGCCAAAGTAGTGACCAATGAGGAGTGGGTGCCTTTTGCACAGGACTATACCTCGGTGAGTGACTGGTATAAGCATTACAATTTTCCGGCCCCTTCAAGAGGTCGGGAATCACAGGTTGAAAAGGACTATCAGGGGCTGTTCAACCATCGTAGTTTTGAAAATACCATTACCAAGCTCGAGTTGCTCTATACTGCCGGTAAGGTACGGGGCAGTGGCCTGATCAGGCGTGTGGATGCGATTATCAATACCATCGAAGATGACCTTGAAAAGAGATAATGGAGAAAATAATCCATTGATGGGAATTAACTATCTTTTGAGTACCAATTTGACACTAATCCTATGAACCTGAATAAGTTCTTACGCGAACTCAAAAGACGAAACGTCTTTAAGGTAGCCACGGCCTATGCCGTTACGGCCTGGCTCATTATTCAGGTGGTAGTCGCTATCGAAAAGCCGCTTGGTATTCCAGATGGTTTCGATACGATTGTAATCTGGGTACTGTTCATTGGTTTTCCTGTGGCGCTCATTATTGCCTGGATTTACGAGTGGACCAACCAGGGGCTGAAAAAGACAGGAGATGTAGACGATAACGAATCTATCACGTCCACTACGGGAAAGAAACTCAACAGGATCATTATCGCTTCATTATCAATGGTGGTTGTGCTTTTATTGGTTGAGCGCATTTTCTTTGCGGGTGACCTTTTTACAGAAGAGATTCCGACCATTGCGGTATTGCCTTTTGAAAACCGAAGTTCCGATCCTGAAAATGAGTATTTTGCTCAGGGCATCGCTGAAGAAATCATCAACGAGCTGGCGCAAACAGAAGACCTGAAAATCATTGCCCGCACCTCCTCCTTCAGGTTTAAAGATAAAAACCTGAGCATTGAAGAGATTGCCGACAAACTGGGTGTTGAAAACATCCTGACAGGCACGGTCCGGAAAGATGGTGATGATCTGCGCATTACCACAGAACTGATAAAAGCTGAAGCAGGCATCACCCTTTGGTCAAAAGCCTTTGAGAGGAATTTGAAAGACATCTTTCAAATTCAATCCGAAATTGCGAGAAATACCAAAATAGAGATTTTGGGTAAACTTCTCCCCAAAGAAGCTACTACCATAGAAGGTATCTCTACCAAAAACACCACCGCTTACGACCTTTATCTTAAGGCCAATGATAGCACAGAAAAAGATGTAACTGAACTACAATTGAAAATTGAGTTGTTGAAACAATCGATCGAAATTGATCCTGAGTTTATAGAAGCACATGCAGGACTTGTTTTTAAGTACAGCGCACTTCAATTGAAGGGCAACCTTGACATCAGAGAAGCAGTAGAGCTGATGAAATATCATGCGGAAACTGCCTATGCTATTGACAATAATAATTACCAGGCACTTCGTGCTATGGCACGGTACATCCAAACCGATTTTTCTGATGGTCGGTCCAAATTGGAAGAGGCAGAAAATTATTTCAGAAAGGCCCTGAAAGTATCCCCCAATCGGCCTCAGGCCATGAATGGCTTGCAAATACTATTAAGAAGAATGAATCGAACGCTTGAAGCGGATTCTATCATCTTCAGAGCCTGGTCACTGGACCCTCTTAACCCTGTGTATACGCATAATGCTGCACTTATACACAGTAATCGAGGAGAAAAAAGAAAGGCTATTGAAATTGTAGAACAAGGCATAAAGGACCATCCGACTTATACTCCAATGAGAACCTTGCTAATAGGGATTCTTATTTCTGAACCTTATGGACGAATTGAAGACGCCTGGATTGCCTCCCACAAAGCCTTAAAGGAATTCCCAACAGATGCCGATTTAATGTGGAGACTCGTCAGGCTGTCCTTAAGGCTAGATCTCTACCCAACCTCACAAAAGTACTTATCTCAGTTTCAAAGCCTGTATCCCAATAACTTTACAGCGATGCGAGCCACGGTGAATAATAATCTCTACAAAGAAAACTATGAAGCCATATTCCGTTTTGCTGAGTTTGCAAAAAAAGAATTTGGTGAATTAGCCACAAAGCCTTTAAGTGGAATGCTCTCCACAGTCTATTTCCTAAAAGGGGACTATGAAAAAACCATCGAATTAATAGAAGCTAATTTTCCTGAAGTGATCGAAGAGTCTTTCGACTTTAAAGGCATTGAAAACTTAGGTGCAAGGGAAGACTTAATGGAAGTTTTGTCCTACTATACCATGGCCAAAATAAAACTTGGTGAAAGGGAAGAGGTTTCTTCAGAATTAAAGCGTATTGAAAATGAATATTACTATTTCGATTCTATTCAGGACATCAGGGTACAGCAGTCCAGAAACATTTTAGATGAGATTGCTTTAGACGAGAACATCACCTCTACCTACAGGCTGCACACCTTTGCCTATTTGAGCCTGCTCAGCGAAGACGCAGACCATTTTTTGGAATATGCAGAAGAGCTCTACTTCGAACGTAAAGCTTTTGCCGGTTTATGGCGACTTATGAAAATTAATGGCGAATATAAAATGCTTGAAGGCAACATAAAATATGAAGCTTTTAAAGAGCGTATTCGTGAAGACGTTCACCAACGCAGAGAGAAAGTCATTTCCTACCTCAGAGAACAAGGTGAGTGGCAAGATAGCTGGGATGCTGAACTTGAATAGTGCCCATCCCTGATAAACAAACAAGAACATATGTCCTCATCCATATTCCTTATTTCCGATCAACCCCTCATCCACCGGCAATTCGATTTACCTCCTGAAATTCAGGACCAGGTAAAAGGAGGTATTCCGTTGAGCTCCTATGAATTCGGGATGAAGCAGCAAGTGACCACCGATGTGAGCAATTCGGCCAGAACTTCAGGCCGGCCGGTCATTTCAGACATTGCCTGTGAAAAAGAAATCGATGAGACCACGACCCTGCTGACAGACCATTGCCTTAGAGCCATACCGTTAGGGGAGATCTGCCGCTTGCTCATCATCAACCTGGAAGGCGACCAGGTAATGAGTACCATGGAGTACGAACTGAAAAACCTGATCATTGCCTCCTACCAGATTAGTTCTATTGAAGGGCAAACTCCTCGCGAACTCCTGCACCTCAACTTTACCGATTTCAGGCAAACCTATTCAGACTTCAGCGGTAGCGAAACAAAAACCTCAAGTTCAGGATGGAGCGTGAGCCGAAACCGGCCTGTTGATTCATAGACTATTGATAGAATCAGATGCTCAATTTCCTTAGAAAATTCAGACGAAAAGAAATGAAAGGTACCCGTTACCTTAAGTATGCAATAGGGGAGATTGTACTGGTCGTCATTGGTATTCTCATTGCCTTAACCATTAACAACTGGAATGAGGAACGCAGGTCAAAAGAACAGCTTAAGGGCTACCTGGTGGGGATACAGAAGAATCTGCAGTCTGATACGACCAACATTCGCGTGATCAACAGGCGCTACAAAGCAGCCAATCGCAATGCGGTCCTCTTTATGAATGGTCTTTTGCAGGATGAATACTCTATGCAGGTACTTGCCGGAGCGATTATCGCTTTCGGGGAAAAGTATGTAACGATCGATCAGTCAGGCTTTGAGTCACTTAAAAGCTCTGGCTATATAAGTAAGCTTCAGGGGACTGACCTGGAATCTTCTCTTTTTAAGTATTACAATTATTATCAAAGCGTTCAACAGATTGAAATAAGTTACAACACCTTTATTGAGAATATGGAGGTGAGAATCTTTGACCGTTCTTCGCAGGAGACTATAGATGCCATGAAGTTTCTGAATTTTGGTACTTCAGAGGCTACAAACACTTCGGTTCCTATGAATGAGGTTGTCAAATCAATTTATACCGACCCACATGTAATTGGTGCGATGGGTAGGGCCGCACAGGAGAATACACCGCATTATGATACCCTGCTTTCGCATGGTATACAGTTGCTCAAATTACTTCAGGATGAGATTCAGTAATAGAGTCAAGGAGGCGGTAACGCGAAATGTGTTGTAAACGCTGGATCACAAGGCTTCATCAATGATGACCAAAATGTTTTCGTAGTCTTCTTTCAATTGCCTTTCCATCCAAAGCATATCCTGAAGTACACCCTGGATCTTTGAGTCACCGCTATATATTTTTTCAATAGCTTGTGTCGCTACTCCGGTGTAGGTTGCCTGTCGGCTATTCAGTTGTGCCAGCAATTCCACAAGCTTAAATGGCAATCTCACCATTACCTGGGTAGCCTGTGATAGCTGCCAGGCATTGTTTGCGATCTGTCCGCCTCTCAGCTGAATGTTGCCACTTCCGAATATCTTTAAAGAATCTGATAATGCCTCCAGGCGCCAGACATTATCATCGAGTATGAGAAAACGTTTGTCCCTCACTCTCCTTATCTCAGTCCGATCAAAGGCTGATTGTTGACCAGAAAGCAAGGCTTCCTCGAGATAGTTGGCCAGTTTGTTGTCGTCATTAATGTTGAGAGGAATATCACTAAGTGGTAGTGTTACAATAATGTGCCTTCCTTCTCTTAATTCCTGAATCAGTGACTCCCGGTAGGGGATGGCCTGTTCGACTTGTTCCAGGTTGGCGAGTACTTCTGCTTTTATAGAGTTCAGCACCCGTTTGTTGAGTTTGTCATCCTTTACGCTCTGCCGCCATTCGTCCAATACCAGTGCCAGGGTAACAGCAAATACAATGGACATAAATTCCAGTAGGTAGCGGTTTTTCTTTTGTGCCATGGCCTGAAGTAAGGCGGATATGTGAAATTTCCTATGGGATGCAGCCCAAGTCAATAAGGAATAAAAATTCTTTACTCGAATGAGCAGATTGTAGGGGAATAGGGATTGAATTTTTCCCAACCGGGTCAGTGGGCGTTCCCTACAGTTTTTGCCTGACTCTCTGCAAAAAACTTGATTGGCTGCGTGAGAGCTCCTTTGTTGCTTTAAAAACAGCATGATCAGAAATACACTCACTCTTTGTCTTGTACTACTTTCCGTAAACCTCTTTGCACAGGAGTATGCTAAATACGAGGTGAGCACTACCAACCCTTTTGGGTTACTCAACCCTGAAGCACCAGAACAGGTAAAAGATTTTGCGCCTATGATCGGGAGGTGTCTGTGCCAGTCTGAGACACGCAACCAGGATGGCACCTGGGCTGAGCCTACTGAAATGATGTGGACTTTCAAATACATCATGAATGGTCTGGGGGTGCAGGATGAAACGGTAAAGGCCGATGGAAAACATTCAGGAAGCATCCGTCAGTATCATGCTGACAGCGCTCGCTGGTATGTACATTGGTACGGCTCTGCCAGTCCTACCACCGTGCTGTCGACCTGGGAGGGAAATGCGAGTACGGAAAAAGATAAAATCGTACTATATCGTGACCAGGCAGCTCCCAATGGCATGGAGGGTTATTACCGACTTACCTTTTATGACTTTACAGACAGCGGCTACAAATGGGCTGGTGAATGGACAGACAAAGCAGAGAGTATTGTATATCCCACCTGGAAGATTACCTGCACGCGCAAAGAGGACTGAGGCCTGCGTTGACTCCCCTATATTAATCGCTCAGGTGGAAAAAGTCATGGTATAGGGAATACTGGTCTGCTTAAGAGTGCTTGAAGCAATTGAAGCCGGAAATTTGGTCCATGCCCACTACTCTTCCAATTTCACGGTCCAGAATTCAGAGATCTTTTTATAAGCTGCCGCCATGCCCACCAGTAGCCTGGCTGTTTATTATGATTTTGTTGGTAATGAATCTGAATACTCAGGCCCAGGTACCCGATCTCAAGCCTTTTACTTACCTGATTGACAAAGCCGAAAACCAGTATTCCGGTTCTGGTTATGATTGGATACTCTCCAATGCCGAAGACAAGCAATTCCTTTTGTTTGGTGAAGTACATGGTGTAGAAGATGTACCATTGCTGGTAGAACAGCTATATGAAAAGCTGCATTCGAGCGGTTTTAAACACCTGATACTTGAAATTGATGCTGTCACCGCACAGCAACTCAGCGAGTTGAGTCTTGAGGAGTTTGTTTCCCGCTATCCACACAATATCGCCTTTGACTACGATGGGGAATTGCAGCTGATGGATAAGGTGCTGTCTATGAACCCTGACGAACAGGTAATCTGGGGCGTAGATCAGATGATTACTGCTATACATGCCTTTCAGGTTTTGGAGAAGGTAGCCAAAGGTCAAAAAACAAAGCGTATCTGCCGTGGCTTACACATAAAGGCTGCCCTGAAAGGAGGCAGGTACATTAGCCGGGAGAACTTTGAAGACATGGATCAACTGGAAAAGCTGTTTGAAAATGAGGGTAATGAGGAGGGCCTTAGTATTGTAAAACAGATAAGAACCTCGATGGAAATCTATGTATCCTACTTTGCTGCTACCCGTGGAGAAATCAGCTATGAGTTTTCCTCAGCCAAAAGGGAAGAGTACATGAAAGCATGGTTTGATGATTTTGTGAAGAAAGCCGAGAAGGGGAGATCACTGCCCAGGGCGATTGTGAAAATGGGTGGGGCACATACTACCTATGGCATAGGCCCCAATAACGTGCCTACATTGGGAGACCACCTGGATAAGCTGGCTCGGGGTGCAGGTACTGCCGTATTGTCCCTTGGAATAGCTTATGCGCCAGCTGATTCTGAATTTCTACCCAAGGCTCTTTTTGAAGGGAAGGCAGCTATGCTGGTCGACAATCGTTCGGTAATTGATCAACTGGATTCCACGCAGCTTGCAAATCTTCCGCAGAGTTTTCTGAACCAGCTGAAATACTTCGATGCCACAGTCTACCTGGTGAATCCTCAAAAATCTCTAAAGCGGGTGATCAGCGTGGAAGATAAGAGGTTTAAGAATCGGTCTATTGCTAAGCTTGTTCCTTATGGGCTGCTAATCATCCTGAACCTAAGTCTGCTTTTGCCGCTGATCAGGTGGCTGTTCCTAAGGCTATTCAAGAGAGATACGATAAGGCCAAATATGTCTTATTACCTGGTACTGTTTGTCTTGAGTCTTGTCATCGACCTTATTCTAGTTTCTCAGATTTTGTCCATTCTGATGAATACACCGGTGGTTATGCCCGCTGTAATGAATCCGGGACTGAGCTTTTTGATTTTTATGCTTTTGTTGCTGCTCTCGTGTGTCATGCTGCCACTGATAAAACAGGCCGTCAAAAAGGAACTTTGGACAAACACTCAGGCAAGGCACTTTAGATTGGTGGCGATTGGAAACCTGTTGCTGGTGGTGTATATGTACTACTGGAACCTGGGAGGTATGCTGGCCTGAGTCCACCTGTTAGCTGGTAAGCCAGGTTTTCAGGGCCGGTACCTTAGATTGGCTCACGTATACATCCTGCTTTGATTTAGGCTCCAATGAAAGCTGGTAGCGGTTGCTCGATCCGGGGCTCAGGCTTTTAATACTGGGGTAGTTTACGAGATATTGCCGGTTGATCCGGAAGAAGGAGATGGGATCAAGTTCATCTTCAAGCTCCTCCAGGGTAGCGTCATAGAGAAAGGTAGTGCCATCATGTTTTACCAATATCACTACCTCATCCTTATAGAAATAGGCAATATCGGAGGTTTTCAAAGTATGGATCTGCTGGCCCTTTCTGACTAAAAAGCGACTACGGTACTCCCTGGGGGCAGAACTGCGGGCCGAACGTCTGTGAGCCCTGTTCAGCACCATGCTCTCATATTTCTTTAAGCCCCGGGCTACATCAGATTCAGTAAAGGGTTTGAGAATATAGTCGAGGCTATTGAGGTCAAAGGCCCTTAGGGCAAATTCTTCATAAGCTGTAAGAAAGATCACGAAGGCTTCTATTTGCAGTTCCTCAAAAATGTTGAACGAGGGCCCGTCAGCCAGCTGAATATCAAGGAAGATCAGGTTGGGTTCAGGGTTATTGCGGAAATACTCAATACTCTCTCTGACACTGGGTAATATGGCTGTTATATGAATGTCTTCATTATAAGCTTTCAGGTATTTTTCCAGCTTCAAGGCCGATTTTGATTCGTCTTCAATGATTACTACTTCCATCAATTATTGCTCTATTACAGGTATAGATACCCTGAATTCCATATTCGTTTTTTCTACCAAAACCTCGCGGTGGTATTTCTGAGTGTATATTTCTTTCAGGTGTTTTAAACCACTGCCAGAACTGTCATGCACCGTTTTTGGGTTTAGATTATTGGTGAAGATTATGTCCGTTTGATCAATACTGATATCAATGTTCAAAGGCTTCTCGGAACTGACCTCATTATGCTTTACGGCATTTTCCATCAGGTTCATCAGTGACATAGGCAGCACGGCCGCTTCATCTCCCGCTTCGTTTTTTACAGAGAGCTGCATGGCATCATCGAATCGGTTTTTCATTATCAGCGCATAATCCTCAAGCACTTCCAGTTCTTCATTCAGCGATACGCGATCATGATCATGGGTCTTAAAACTGTACCTCATAATCTTGGAGAGGCTTACCAGAAAGTCCTCTGCTGCCGGTGAATCTTCAGCAATAAGTGAGTGCAGTGTATTTAGATTGTTGAACAAAAAATGAGGATTCATCTTGTTGTTCAGCAGTTCGTATTTCATTTCCAGGCGTTCCCGCTGAAGCTGCTCTTCTTTTAACTCCAGGCTGAGCGATCGGCTGTAATACCTATTGGAGATATAAACGCTGTAAATCAGAATAAAGCCGGCCAGGGTACTCAGGCTGGTGAGAGAAAGGTGATAGATATTGATCCTGTCGTTTTGATGCAAAAAGCTGATGTAAAACTGCTTCAGGGCTGAATAGGTGGCCAGACTGACCGTAAGCGAAATAAGAAAGGCAATGACAAAAGCCAGACCATGTTGTGCTAGTGTGAGCTTTCTATCGGCACTCTTACGCTCTAATCTGTTGTAAACCCTGGAAGTAACCCAGAGGTAAAAATAGAAGACGATAATGCTGCGTAGCAGAAAGGGAATGGAAAAAATGCTGGGTTCGGCAAAGTTGCTGGAGATTACATAAATGAGGTTCAGCAATGTGGCCAGTACAGGAGGGACGGCCAGAAATACAAGGCTTTTGCTTTTGAAAAACTGCACGGCTCAAAATAGCCAATGTGATTGTGCCATTCAAGTATTATCAGGGCCAAAAGAGGGAACGGGTTTGCTCTCAGAAGCTTATGAGCTGCCTGAGCTTTGGGAAAAAGCGGGGTGTCATTTTCATATAGACCTTATAAGCTTCTCCGAAATGATTGATCAGATTTTCTTCCTCTTTGGGCAGCCGAACCAGGAGCAGGGCAAACGTGAGCGAACCTAACACCGGAATGAGCCAATTGGAAAGCAACAGACCATAGCCTGTAAAAATCATAATGCTGGCCGTATATAGTGGATGCCTGATATAGCGGTAGGGGCCCGATTGAACAAGCTCATGTCCCTCCTTAATTCCTACCGTATCCGTAATGTTTTTACCGATAGCCCGAAAGAGCGAGTGAATAAGGAGTAGGGATATGGCCAGAATAACTGCTCCCAGAATATGAAGGCCAAAGGATAGTTCAATGGAACTCCATCCAAAGAACTCTGGATTGACGATATCCATAATTACGACAAGCCAGGTGCCAAATCCGAAAAGTCTGAGGGTAATCATAATAAAGCTCCCTTCTTCATTCCAGGTAGTATTATCACCCGCTTTTTTTGCCTTGAAGCGGAAGTTAAAACCAATGAGGGCCATGGTGAGAAAAAGAACAGCAGCAATCAGGCGATATAGTTCTTCCATGCTCATTGAGCCGGTTCTTGGCTTAGTTTGGCGGCTTCTTTCTTCTGCAAATAGCGTTTGAAGACAATGCCATTGCTGGGAGAAAAGAGGAACGCCAGCATAAACAAAATGCCGGCAACCGTAACGATTGCTCCGGCAATAGAGCCATCCAGATATACGGCCAGATAGTAGCCAAAGAAGCTGATAATCACCGCGATTATGCAAGTGATTATTAACATGTACTTGAATTTATCGGTTAGAAGGTAAGCTGTGGCTGGAGGGGCAACCAATAACGCTACTACCAGAATAGCACCTACCGAATCAAAGGAAGCTACGGTAGTCATGGAGACAGCCCCCATTAGCAGGTAATTCCAAAGCGATACGGATATGCCCACGGTAGCGGCAAAGGCAGGGTCAAAGGTGGTGAGGTAGAGTTGCTTGAAGCCGACACGTACAAAAAGTACAATTAGAATGAGCACGATATAAGAGACATGAAGGGCGCGGGGTCCATAATTCTGACCCGATTCCGTAATCCATAAATCAATAGGCACATAGGCAATTTCTCCATAGAGCACGCAGTCTTGATCAAGATCTACTTGTCCGGCAAAGACGGAGATCAGGATAATGCCCAGAGCAAAAAGCCAGGTAAAAGTCACCCCAATAGCGGCATCTGTTTGCAGACGAGCTTTTTTATGAAAGAACTCAATCAAAAAGGTGGTGAAGATCCCTAGCATACCAGCGCCTACAATCATCCAGATGGAATCTCTCGTGCCGGTAATAAAGTAGGCCAGCACGATGCCTGGTAGCACGGCATGCGAAATAGCATCACCTACCATGGCCATTTTGCGCAGGATCAAAAAGCAGCCCAATATACCGCAGGAAATCGCGATCAGGGTACTTACCGTTATGATGTAAAAAGCGTCCATTCTTTTAGAAATGCGAGATGTTAAATGTTGAATTGTAAATTGGCCCGGAACAGAAAATCACAATTTCCTCTTGATTACTGGTGTGTGAAGCGTAACGATTTTCTCTCATATCATCGACTCTCATCATTCAACATTCAAAATTACTTATTCAACACTCCCTAGTAGGGTATTCTCTCTTCATGCGGATCCATTTCCGGGTATTCCAGCATGCGTTCCAGCTCTGCCTCAATTTCAGGGGTAATGATGTGCTCAATGGTTTCAGCATCTTCATGCACATGATCTGCCGCTATTTTTACATACTTCGACAAGTACAGCTCCCACAGTCGGTGAAGCTTCACTACCCGTTGTCCTTTGATTCTTCCTGCCTCTGTAAAGGCCCACAGTCCGTTCTTCTTTTTCAAAAAGCCTTCTCTTTTTAGTCTTTTCAGCGATGACATAAGCCTGGCTTTTGGAAAATGCCTTTTCTCAATAATCTCTTCAGCGGTTCTGCCCTTGTAGGTGTCATCATTCTTTTCCCCTAAGTGGAAGAGTGCTTTAAGCAGGTTTTCGTCCATGATCTGATACTGGAGCTTTCTTTGATCCACTGCCCGCGAGATAATACCTCGCTTAGGAGCGATAAAGAAGGAGAGGAGGGCCACCGCTGAAATGATCATCACAATCCACGGACCTGTGGGCATGGCCGGTGCTACGTAACTCACATAGGCACCTATCAATCCGGAGATGGCCCCCATCGTGGCGGCAATGATGGTCATGGTCTTTACATCATTCGTCCAGAAGCGTGCCGCAGCGGCCGGTGTGATCAACATAGCAGCCATTAGAATCACGCCTACTGCCTGAATGCCGGTAACTACGGCCAATACGGTCAAAGTGGTTAAGAGAAGGTCTATGGCCTTGACAGGCAGTCCCAGAGACTTGGCGTAGTTCATATCAAAGGCGATCAGCTTCAGCTCTTTGAAAAACAGGCTTACAGTTACCATCAGTATCACGGCCACAATGCCGAAAGTGATCAGATCTTTGCCTACCAGGGCTGCAGCTTTACCAAAGAGAAAACTGTCCAAACCGGTTTGGGAGGCGTTGCCGCTGTGCTGAATGTGGGTGAGCATGAGAATGCCAATACCGAAGAAGACTGACAGAATGATGGCAATGGCAGAGTCTTCCTTGATTTTCGACCGGGTGGTGATATTATCGATCAGCACCAGGGAAAGCCAACCGGTAACGAAGGCTCCGATGATCAGGAAAAACGGGTTTTTGGTACCGGAAAGGATAAAAGCCAGGCAGATGCCGGGTAAGACCGCATGTGCCACGGCATCACCTACCAGGGCTTTTTTGCGAAGAAAGGTAAAGGTACCCACTACTGCAGAAGAGGCTGTAAGCAGTATAGAACCGATAACCACGGCCACAATGCTGGGATCACTGAATGAAAAGAACTCAAAGAAAGTATCCATATCAGTATTTCTCTCTGCTTGGAATTTGACGTTTCTTGACTAATTCTCCCACCTCGGCCAATACCGTGAGCTTGCCACCATAGGTTTCCTGAAGCAAATCGTTGTTAAACACTTTGTCGATTGGGCCGGAAGCTACCAATCGCATGTTTAGCAATACGATCCAATCAAAGAACTCAGCGGCAGACTGTAGGTCGTGATGTACCACGATGACAGTTTTTCCCTGGGCTGTCATTTCCTGCATGATACCCAGAATGGCCGCTTCTGTTGCCGCATCCACTCCGGCAAAGGGTTCGTCCATGAAATAGAGATCAGCTTCTTGTGCCAGGGCTCTGGCAAGGAATACGCGTTGTTGCTGCCCACCGGAAAGCTGTGAGATCTGACGATTTACATAGGCCTCCATTCCCACTTTTCGCAGGCAGTTAAGGGCCATTTCCTTATCGGCTTTTCTGGGGCGGGAGAGTAGGCCCAGCTTGGCATAGCGTCCCATCAGTACCACGTCCATCACCGAAGCGGGGAAGTCCCAGTCAACGGATTCCCTTTGGGGTACATAGCTCACGCGGTCGCGTACTTTGTCCAGCGGCTGGTCAAACATCCGCACAAAGCCGGAGCCGAGTGGCAGGAGTCCCATAGCCGCTTTGATCAGTGTGGATTTACCCGCACCGTTCGGCCCGATAATGCCGATCAGGGCACCCTTGGGAAGCGTCATGTCTATATTCCATAGCACCGGTTTCTTGTGATAAGAGACGGTCAGGTCATGAAATTCAACTACGGGATCTTTTGCTTCTATTCTCATTTATAATTTCTTATCACACTGATTAAGAGTGTTTTATGTCAGTACTTTTAATCTTTTTATTTATCAAAATATGCCCTTCTTACCCCTTGGCCCGGTTTAGCTTTAGCCTTATTTCATCCGTCCGACCTTGCTCCTACGCTAAAGCTTCTGCGCAAGTGTGCGGTACTGAGGGGGCCTCTTTTATCCATTCACCATCATCGCAGTGACTTTACAATAGTATTTACATTGGCTCTTACCATACCTGTATAGGTGCCTTCCGGTGTTCCTTCAGCACCCATGGCATCTGAGTACAGATAGCCACCCACGATTACGTCATGTCCTTTTTGCTGACAGCCTTCAATGATGGCATCGATGTTTTTCTGAGAAACCGAGGTCTCTACAAACACAGCCTTGATCTGTTTTTCGACAATAAAGTTCACGAGGTCTACACGATCTTTCAGGCCAAACTCTGATAGGGTGGAGATGCCCTGTAACCCCCTTACCTCAATATTGTAGGCTCTGCCGAAGTAGTTGAATGCATCATGAGCCGTAATCATGATCCGCTTGTCCAGTGGTACTGTGCTGATTTGAGTTCTCACCCAGTTGTCCAGCAATTGTAGCTCAGTGTTAAAGTCTTTCCCATTTTGCTGATAAAAGGCAGCGTTCTCGGGGTCTTCATTGGATAGAATCTCCACTACCACTTCAATGGTGGAGGACCAGAGCTTTACGTCAAACCATACATGAGGGTCATGAGCATCTTTATAAACCGGATCGCTGAGCAGCCTGGAAACATCAATTCTTCCTGCTACGGGCACTACATTTTTGATGCGTTCCAGTTTCTCAAAGACTTCGCCCATTTTTCCTTCAAGGTGCAAGCCATTGTAGAAAATGATGTCTGCCCTCTGTAGACGTCCCAGATCACCCTGAGTGGCTTTATAGAGGTGAGGGTCTACACCAGGTCCCATAAGCGCCTGTACTTGTACGGAGTCTTTGCCTACATTTTTGACCACATCGGCTATCATGCCCGTAGTGGTTACCACACTCAGTTTATCGTTTTCAGCGCTTTTGTCTGATCCACCGCAAGCACTGAGCAGGAGGCAGGTTAGGAAAACAGCTGTGATACGCTTGAAAATTATGCTAGCCATATGTTGTCTGCAACAGTTTGTGAAACGGTGATACTTTTCTTTTGATCAATAGTGATGTCCATAGAACCATCAAATTCAATGATGTCTTCCACGGTAATTTTGGTTCCAATGCTGATACCCACTTTGTCGAGGTATTTGAGAAAAGCAGTGCCTGAGTCCTCTACAGCTACTACCACTCCCGTAATACCGATTTGTGTCTGACTAAGCGGCTCACGCTTACTTTCTGTAAACTGACCATTCTCATCCGGAATAGGATCTCCATGAGGGTCGTATTGGGGGAAACCCAGGAATTCATCCAGACGCTGAATGAGTAGGGGAGATTTGATATGTTCCAGTTGTTCGGCCACGTCATGTACTTCATCCCAATTGAATTCCAGCTTCTCTACCAGAAAAACCTCCCACAGCCGGTGTTTTCGAATGACCCTCAGAGCAATTAGTTTTCCTTCTTCGGAAACATTTACACCCTGATACTTCTTATAATTCACCACCTCTTTTTTAGAGAGCTTCCTGATCATGTCACTGACGGAAGCAGGAGTGGTCTGCATCTCTTCAGCCAGCGCATTGGTGGTTACAGATTCTTCTCCGCTATTGGAGAGATGGTAGATGGCCTTAAGATAGTTTTCTTCAACAAAGCTTAACATGCCTGTAAGTGTCATGTACCAAAGATAGTGTTTAGATATATCTAAAAAAAATATTCATGCTGTCTAAAAATAAAGAAATAGACATCTTTCCATTGGTTAACAGTGTGTTGTGATAGATAAAAATAATTTTTAGACTTATCTAAATTAAGCTTTGAGAGAGTCGATAGTGGCTAAAAGCCGTGGTTCTTCGGTGGCCCAGTTGGAGATAGCTGTATCTCCTTTGTCATAAAAACTACCCGATTTCATTTGCTTATAGAGTGCTTGTGAATCGTAGTTATTAGGGTCAATAGGAATGGCTGCATTGAAGTTATCACAGAAGCTGATCCAGGTGGGGTTATCCAGCATGATGATGGGCAGGTGGTTGGAGGTGTACTCAAAAAGCCTTGTAAGGAGTTTATCATCATTAATGCCGTTGTTTGGTTTTTTAAGTACAAAACCAAAGTCGGCATTGGCTATTTCCTCCACGATAGTAGCATGAGGCACCAGGTAGTCTCCACCTAGCAGTTCCACAAAATCTTTGTCTTTAATTATATCGTGAAGCTTTACTAAATCGGCCTTTAGGGCACAGTACCCTACTATTTTTAGCCTGATCGTACTGTCGATCCTATGAAGCTGCTCTGTGATTTCTATGGCTTCAAAAACACCATTTGAGCCTGATATGGTACCGGAGTAGATAAGGTCAACAGTGTCGGGCAGCAGGGGGCGCTGCGTCAACGAGCCACCTTGTGGAATCTTATATTTGTTTTCAACCACTACCGCTTTTTCTGGAACAAAACGGAGTTGTTGTCGATAGACCTGCTCGGCCAGTATGAACTCATTAAAAAACGGACGGGTGGTCCATTCTTTGAAGCGCACCCATGCAGCCAGGAAGGGGCGTACGATCCTGGGGAAAACATTCGTATAAAGAATGTTTTTTACATAGTTTTCGCGGATATCATACACCGTTTTGGCTCCAAATAATATTCTGTATATAATCGTAACTAGCAGTATTTCATGAGTGTTAGCTATGATAATATCAGGTTTTACTTTAAGGTATAGTTTGAAAATTCTGATGGGAGCGAAAAGACGGGGCCACGACATTCGCGCAAAGGTGCCTAAAGGGTGAAATGTGATTGAATCGTGGGCCTTTATATTTTTTGATGCAAAGCCTATGATATTAACATCATATTTACTTGTTTTCGCCATCGAAAGACCAAATTTCTCGTACATGCGAGTGTCGTCAATGGGCTTGAGCACAGAAGCGATGACTACCTTGGTTTTTTGCATTTGCTAACTAAAGTTATAGATTTTTTCTGAAGGATTTTATGGAATTGAGGGATATCATAGAGCGTGCATGGGAAGACAGAAGCTACCTGTCAGATAAGCAAACCATCATCGCTATAAAGACAATCATTGAAGATTTGGACAGGGGGGATAAGCGTGTTGCTGAACCTACTGCCGAAGGTTGGGTGGTAAATGAATGGATTAAAAAGGCCGTGATTTTATATTTCCCAATTCAAAAAATGCAAACCATCGAGGTGGGACCTTTTGAGTTTCATGATAAGATCCGTCTGAAAGATGGTTATGCCAAAAAAGGGGTTCGCGTAGTGCCTCATGCAATTGCCCGTTACGGTGCCTATGTGAGCAAGGGGGTGATTATGATGCCTTCTTATATCAATATTGGCGCTTATGTAGATGAAGGCACGATGGTAGATACCTGGGCTACGGTAGGCAGCTGTGCCCAAATAGGTAAAAATGTCCACCTGAGTGGTGGTGTAGGTATTGGAGGCGTTTTGGAGCCAGTGCAGGCTGCACCCGTCATTGTGGAGGATGGTGCATTTTTGGGTTCCCGCTGTATTGTGGTAGAGGGAGTAAGAATTGGAAAGGAAGCGGTATTGGGAGCGAACGTAACCCTTACAGCCAGCTCAAAGGTGATTGATGTTACCGGTGACGAACCAGTGATTTATAAAGGTTATGTGCCGGAAAGAGCAGTGGTTATTCCCGGTTCTTACACCAAAAAATTCCCTGCAGGGGATTATAACGTGCCGGCTGCCCTGATTATCGGGAGAAGAAAGGAGAGCACGGATAAAAAGACCTCGCTTAACGATGCCTTGAGAGAGAATGATGTAGCCGTATAAGGAAATTTAATCCCGATTTGGGATAAAAACATTTTTGTGAGCCTCTGATCTTCAGGGGCTTATTTTTTTGGTGTACGTTTTGATGTACCGAAAGCGTAATCATGACTTTACCAATGAGTTGGTTATGAGAACGTAGCGATGGTAGCGCTTTCACCCTACCTGGAGAGGGGCCATAGGGTCCCTCTTTTCAGTTGTTAAGGCTCAGATTATTCCCAAAAACCTGTCGACATCAGCCTTGTAACTTCTGCTTACTTTCACTTGTGTGCCATCATTCAGGTTAATCATGTATTCTGAATTCTGCAGGTGCTCAAGGCTTTTGATATTGCTTGTGTTCACAATGGCGGACTTGTGTACCCTGATAAAGATCTCGATCGGGAGCTTCTCCTGAATTCCTTTGAGGCTTTCTCTGATCACATAGGTTTTATCATGGCAATGAATGCGGATATAGTAGTCATAGGCTTCTATCCAGCGGATATCAGCTGTATTAAGGAGTATGATTTTTCCTGAAGACCTGATCACCAACCTGGATTTATCGGTGGTGTTGGTGGACACCAGCTCTGTCGGTTGGTCATGCTGTTGTAGGTATTCGAGCAGTTGGTGAAGAGTGGCGTTCTGTATTTTCTGACTCCTGATCATGGATTTGGCCCTGTCAACCGACTCAAAGAAACGTGTATTCGTAAAAGGTTTGAGCAGATAATCAAGTGCATGATGCTCAAAAGCCTGCACAGCAAACTCATCAAAGGCAGTGATAAAAATGGTGGCCGGAGGAGATTTAATGGACTTTAATACCTCAAAGCCGCTAATGGCCGGCATTTGAATGTCAAGAAACAAGAGATCACATGGACCTTGCTGTAGGTATTCTATTGCCTCCATACCATCTTTACAGCTTTTGACCAGTTCAACTTCCACAACCTCTGTCAACAGGCTTTTCAGACCTTCTCTGGCAGTTTTCTCATCGTCTACTATTACTGCCTTAATCGGATTCATCGGTGTTGATTTTAAGGGGCAATGTAATTCTGGCAATAACTCCTTCATTTTTGTTCTGAAGGCTGAAGCCATAATTGTCACCATTATAGAGCGCTGACAGTCGCTTAATGGTATTGGATAAACCTATGCCTTGCTGGTCTTTCAGTCGCCAGTTTTCGGCTAAAGCAGGGCCGGTATTATATACAGATATGTGCAGCTTGTCCTTTAGCATTCTGGTTTTGAGAATCAGCTCTGAGGGCCCCAGGTTTTTGGAGATTCCGTGTTTAAAAGCATTTTCAATGATGGGTTGTAGGAGTAACTGCGGTATCAGGATATTATCTGTAGAGGAGTCTGTGTCCAATTTGATTGATAAGTGATCTTCAAACCGTATCTGTTCTATTTCCAGGTAGGCTTTTAGTGCAGAAAGTTCATCCTTCAGGGGTGTAAACTGCGCTTTTTGCCCGCTAAGTGAGTTTCTCAGCAAATCACTGATTTTAGAGATCATTTCCGTAGCCTGCTCATATTTTTTGGTCCTTATCAGCATAGAAACGGTGTTATGGGCATTAAAAAGGAAGTGGGGCTGAAGCTGCATGCGAAGCGTTTCCAGCTGGGCATTGGCTAGTTGTGCCTGTAACCTGGCTGCTTCTTCCGTTTTTATTTGATATCCGCGATAAAGTTCGACTATAAAGAAAATGATCAGCAATACCCAGGCGATGATAATGGACTCCATATAATAAAAGAAGGTGACCCTGGAAAAGAACTCGTCCAGTGAAACGATGGAGAATGAATATTTACCTGCCAGGGTACCCGAGATAAAATAGCTAAACCATGCAAAGAGGTTCTTGACAATACCCAGTAGAATTCCCAGGCCAATAATAGTGGCGATTCGCCTCGCTACGGGCAGACTGGCTGTTTTTGAAAAGAGCCTTAATACCGGAAGCGTCATAAGCATCCAGAAAACCAGTCCGGGAAAGTACTGATACCAGAAAAAGGGCCCATTGGTAAAGAGCCCGTTCTTCTTAAGTCCGTCAATGGCCATAAACAATAGCCACCCGATAATAACGATATGTATGGGTTTCAGCTTTTTCAGTCTGTCAATTTATTAATTATCCCGGATTGACCGGTTCTGACTTACGCCATTTGCCCTTCACTTCTTTCTGGAGAGTGATTTGATCAACTCTTCAAACTTGGCTGTCATTTGCTCATAGCTCAGTTTTTCAGTCATGATGGTGTCCATACTTCTGACCGGTGCTGAATGTACCACATAATGAAAATCCTTATCCGGAGTCTTGCTTTTGCGGGCTTCCACGGTCTTTTTCAATCCTGCAATTGCCTCGTTGATCAGTTTAATGGCCTCCTGAATCTTACCGGCTTCCTGATAAGATTGAAAAAAGATACCCGGTAACTGAAAGGAGGAGTAGGCCCCGTTATAATCGAGGGTAGCCACCTCTGCGTTTACAAGCTCCACTACTTTGGCATGATTCCCCATTTTTCTATAGCGTTCGGCTACATTCCACACCTGACCGATCATGCCGTTGCGATCTTCGGGAATAGGCTTGTATTTGGCTCGGTATTCTTTAATCTTTTCCTCAACGAGCTCATGCTTTTCGAAAGCCCGAAACTGAATCTGGAGGTATCGTTGCCAGGAGGCCCGGCCTCGGGGAGAATCCTCTTCCAGAAAATTGGCATAAGCTGCGGCCGCCTCTTTGGGCATAAAGTTCCAGAAATAGGTTTCGCCCAGGTAGAAGAGCTCATCTCCGAACAGCCCCTCGGTCATGACCCTTGACTGAAAGGGTTTGGTATTTTGAATTCGCTGGTTTTCAGGGTGCAGGTCTACCGCATTGTACATAAGAACCAGCGCTTCTGAGGGCAATAGCTTGCTGTTTTGCTGGCTGAAGGCCACAGAAGTTAATAGCATAAGTGCCATTGTGAAAATAAACTGCTTTTTCATAAGAGTAGATGGAGTTTTGATTAGTCAATGAAACCGGGAGGTGTGATGCCTTTAAGCCTGAGGTAGACCGTCATCTGACCCCGATGATGAGCTGCATGCTCGCGCATTACATGGAGTATCTCAGCATAACTGCGTGTGGTACTGGCTTCAATAGGATTGCCCCAGGGGCTTGTTTTAGCCAAATCGGCTTCTGTAATGGTTTTGAGAATACCTTCAGCATAGTCAAATGACTCGCTTAGCATTTTCAAAATTTCCTCTTTGGATTTTCCTTCCGCCTTCAGGCTTTCTCTGTCAATGGGAAAATCCTGACCTCCTGATATGGAAGAGAACATGTAATTCCCTCCGGTAACATGTATTAGTATTTCTCCAAAGGAGCGGACCTCATCAGAGGGTTTATAACTCATATGTGCTTCGGGCATGGCCTCAGCTATTTGAAGGGTATAGATTTTATGCCTCTTCCAGGCCTTTAAAAAGTCTTTGCCAAAATCAGTTGTTGCCTCGATTTGGGCGGTTGATGAAAATGCGGTGCAAAGTGCCAGACAGAAAGTAATAAGCTTAAATTTCATTTTGAGAATGGTTTGTGAGTCGTTTAGCGGGATTGGGCGAGAAGCCAATCGTAAAAGGTTTTGTCTTTGAACAGGTCGGGCCAAATCCAATGATCTCCGTTTTGAATCGTGAGCAGCTCGGCCTTAGCCCCACAGCCTTCCAGCTTTGAAATAAGCTTTTGAGAGCCTGAATAGGGGGTGATCGAGTCTTTGTTGCCATGATAAGCCCTGATGGCTACCTCTTTTGCATTGCAAATGGTCTTGGTATTGCCACCACCTGCGATGGGTGCTGCTGCAGCAAACAAATCGGGGAACTTGGAAATGGCGCTCCAGGTGCCGTAGCCTCCCATACTGTAGCCTGTGACATAAATACGGTTTTTGTCTACGTTATACCCCCGGAGCACCTCGCTCAACAAGGCATCATAATCAACAGTAGACCAGCTACAGCCTAGATTGCAATGCGGAGCGACAACCATGAATGGAAAATCAATTCCTGCCTGTTCGGCATATTTCTTTGGATGATGTTTGGTGTTTGAGCCATCTCCTCCATGCAGAAACAGGATAAGGGGAGCGCCTTTTCCTTCTTTGGAGTATTTATCGGGTAGAGCTACGCGATAATTGAGGTTCTGTGATTGCAGTACCTTGTTTTCTCCAAGATCTGCCTGGGCCTGAAGCTGAGTGTTGAATAAAAGGCCACAAACGAATAACAAACAGCAGAACTTCATGGTATTACTTTTGTAGTGGTGAAACTGATCATGAGTCGATGCGTTCTCATTAGTCAGTAAGCTGAAAGCACAATGATGCGAAGCGAAAGGAGCCTGATGTGAACGCCTTGTGGGAGTATTCCATTTTGGGCATCATGTTATTTTCTGATCAGGTTTTCAGATAAATAATGAAAAGCGTACTTTTGCGTTCGATTTTTGAATTCGAGATAAAGATGAAAAAGAATATATATCTGTTGATCGTGATGATGGCCGTTTTATGGTCGTGTGGGGATGACGTTACCAGGGAGGCCGATCAACTCTTCAATGGTGGTCAATATCAAGCTGCTATTGATTCATATACGGAGTACCTGACTACAAAGCCAAAAGATATCAAGTCGCTCTACAATCGCGGCAGAGCCTTTGAAGAGCTTGGCCAATTGGAAAATGCCAGAAAGGATTTTACCAGAGTGCTCGACTTAGATAGTGATAACGTCAGCGCCAATATGAGCATGGGCAAGTATTGGTATGGCAAAAAAAGCTACCAGCGTGCTATCAACTTCTTCGATAAAGTGATTCAGGTGGATGGTCGTGTTTCCGATGCCTATATGTTTAAAGGTCGCTGTTACCATCAAATGGGGGAGTTTGAAGATGCTATGAATGGTTATAACCAGGCCATAGACTTCGATAAGAAAAACGCAGAGGCCTTTTTATTCAGAGGTGCCCTGCGTGTAGCGCTGAACCAGAAGCGAAAAGCTTGTGCTGACCTGACAAGGGCCAATGCTTTAGGTGCTGCAGATGCCGGAGCGGCTCTGAGCAAGCACTGTAAGTAGTTCTTCGAGATACTTCTGATATAAAGAAAGCCCCTTTATGTATTGCATAAAGGGGCTTTCTTTATTGAGTCATCCATTTATAATTATTTTACTTGTGTGGCTTTTCTGACGAAGGAGACCATAAATGGCCACTTTCACTTCTTTAATGTCCTGTATGACGAAAAAGGCCGTGCAGCTTTGGCACGCTTTTAGTATCTTGTAAGACCTTAAGTAAAATTTTTATTGCTTAACTCTGAAGGAAGGTTTAAGGACCTAACGAAACTTTTGCAGGAAGCAAATCACGTATTTATTAAAAACTCAAACTGAAATGAAAAAAGTATTAAACCTTAAGAACTCTGTAGCTTTTTTGATGTTGCTGGGAGCTATGGTCACTTTTATGGCCATGGACAAAGCGCCAGCTTATGATCCTACTGGTACATGGAATTACGAAATAGAAACTCCTGACGGTGCAATCTCCGGAGATATGAGTATTGCGAAGACAGATGGTGAATTCGAGGTGTCGGTAGAAACCGATGATTTCGGTACGCTGGAGCTGGAAGATGTTGAAGTCAAAGATAATGAGATGACTGCCAGTGTAGATGTACAGGGTGTTACTGCTGAATTTGAAGTAGAATTTGATGGTGACGAGATGAGCGGTATCATTCTCTACGGTGGTGAGGAATTACCGATTGTAGCAGAAAGAGAAAAGTCCAAGTAGGACTCCATTAGGATAGAAAACACAAAAGGTCTGGTGTCTGCCAGACCTTTTTTTGTTGCTGTATTTTATCAAGTATAACGTGGTATTTGTTTTTAGCAAACGGTTTTTATAAAAATTAGTAGTCGAAGCAACCGATGGTCATCGAATTGCATCAATAAGCTGAATCATTATTTTTTACAAAACTCAAACCGAAAATGAAAAGCGTTTTAAACCTCAAAACAACAATTGCGATGGCACCGCTCGTGTTATCCCTGGTCGGATTCACGGGAACGAATACAGCTTATGATCCTGTGGGAACATGGATTTGTGAAATCGAGAGTCCTGATGGTGATATCAGTACCAAGATCACGATCGCTCAAAACGAAGAGAAGGAATACGAAGTGGCCGTCATCACACAAGAGTATGGTACACTCGAACTCTCTGATGTTGAAATAGAAGGAACTGAAATGACGGGCAATGTAGAAGTTGCTGGTGGTGTTGCTGATTTTGAACTGGCCTTCGATGGAGATGAAGTAGAAGGAACCATCTATTTTGGGGAAGATGAGCTTCCTCTTACAGGGGAAAGAGAAAAGGGCGAAGGATAAGATAAGAAGTTGGATAGAAAACGATTAGACGAAAGGTCTGGCCCCCGCCAGACCTTTTTTTTGGTTTAGTTACTGTGGTGTATAGGGCGGCATCGTTCGCAGCGGGACGCTACGAACAGAGTGTATGTTTTATATTTAAAACCAGCTATTGGTCACCTTACTGCCTTCCAGACTGTTTTCCAGGTCATCGGGCATACTTGGGAAAAAGTCAAGTCCTGTCAACGATTCGATCCTGTCGATAGTGACAACAAAGGACTGCAATGACGCACCGCTCTTCTCATTTTTCATCAGAAAGGCAATCGCCTTGATGTCCGGCTTTTGGATGTCCAATACAATCTTATAGTAGTACTCGGGTATGGATACCTCGTTGGCACCAATCGTCTTGAACGTTTTGTTCAGCACAGGGCCGGTTACTACATAGATGTTGTCATTGGCCATGGCCCAGTTACGCACCTTATCTTCGAGCTTTTTCCAGATGCCTCTGTTGAATGAAGGGGCCTGCGGGCTCATATTACTCAGGTAGAATGACTGGCTTAGTGCAAAATCGTCATAAGAAAAATCAGCAGCCGGTGCCAGATGGCCCCGGTCATAGCCAGAACCTGCGTAGTCTTTCAGCTCTGCCGAGCCGGTTCTCACGCGTGGATCCTTTCTGAAGTCATCGGTTCTCGGGAGTTTATCTTGCCTCAGGCTATCTGCCGAAAGCAGGTAGGCAACCCACATGGCTTGCTCATGGGCTTCGTTGTAGCGAATGGTGTAGTAGGGGCGCTCTATGATGGCCTCAGAAGCACTGTATGTTGGCCAGGCAAAGTCAAATGCCTTGGTAAAGTAAAGGTCAAAATCATCATAATTGACTTTCTCTGCCGACTTATCCCCGGAAGGGCTCTTATCTTCTTTAGGTGCAACTGGTTCTTCCTGGCCGGTTGGCTCATCATCCTCACTAAAATCCGGTAATTCGAAGTTTTCAAGCACTTCGGGAAAAAGGCGTCCTTCCCAAATGGCAAGGCCTCCATAACCAACTACCAATATTAAAATCATGAATGTGGAAAAGCGCGCAAGGCTGAAACCTTTCTTTCCCTTCTTCCCTGATTTAGCGTTTGATTTCTTTCTTGCTGTCGTCTTCCGCCTGGGAGCGGGTTTTCTTTTAGCCATCCACAATCATTTTCGCAATGATAACCATTATTCACATTCTTGCGAATGCTTAATTTACTAAATTACTCACATTCAAATCACTTAACCGAATTGTTTATATGCAACATCATGACAATACATTAAGTGAAGGAACCCGGAGGAATAAGGTCTTAATACTTTTTATGGTAACCTTAGTTTTTTCGTGGCAAACTTCACTGGCCTCAGGCTTTTGGCAGGAGGATCAAAATGACACTACCAAGAAGGGGCAGACTACCTTTAAAGACCTACCACTAAAGGCAGAACGTACCCTTGAATTCAATACCAAAGAAGGTACCTGGGTATCAGTAGATGTAAGCCCCGATGGCAAGACCATTATTTTTGATATGTTGGGCGATCTCTACACCATGCCCTTTTCCGGGGGGAAGGCTACCCGACTTACAGACGGCATGGCCTACGATACCCACCCAAGATATAGCCCTGATGGCAAAAGTGTTGTCTTTACGTCTGACAGAAGCGGAAGTGACAATGCCTGGATCATGGAGCTGGGATCTGAAGAAACCAAACAGATTACCAAAAGCCAGAACGAATGGGTACAATCTGCCGAATGGTCACCTGACGGTGAATATGTGGTAGTGACCAAAGGCCGCAGAAATCACAAGCTATTTATGTACCACAAAGAAGGCGGTGGTGGTTTTCAGCTGATCAGCGCTCCTGCTGGTCTGAAGGTAATCGAGCCTGCTTTCAGCCCTGATGGCAGATATATTTATTACGCTCAACGCAATGGTGCTTGGAACTACAATGCACAGCTGCCACAATACCAGATAGGTATGTATGACAGAGAGAATGGCCAGAATGCTACGATTACATCACGTTATGGCTCGGCTTTTTCTCCAACACTTTCGCCTGATGGCAAATGGCTGGTATATGGCTCGCGTTATGAAGACGAAACTGGTCTGGTTCTGCGCGACCTGAAAAACGGGGATGAGAAATGGCTGGCTTATCCTGTCCAAAGAGATGAGCAGGAGTCAATTGCTCCGCTGGGAGTATTGCCTGCCATGTCGTTTACTCCTGACAGCAAAGAGATTGTAGCTTCCTGGGGAGGTAAGCTTTACCGGGTGCCTGTCGCTGGTGGAGGCGCTACTGAAATTCCCATGGATGTAGATGTGAAGCTGGAAATGGGTCCACGTTTGAAATTTGAATATCCTATTTCTGACGATAAGGATATGATTGTGACCCAGATCCGTGATGGAGTGCCTTCTCCTGATGGTACGAAGCTTGCCTTTACTGCTTTGAACCGCCTGTATGTGATGAACATCCCTGAAGGTGAGCCAAAAAGACTGAGTAAAATGGATATGGTAGAAGCACAGCCTACCTGGTCACCTGATGGCAAATCAGTCGCCTTTGTTACCTGGTCGGACAGTGAAGGAGGAAGTATCTACAAAGTGAACGTGGATGGCCGACCTAAACCTGAGAAACTGACAAACCAATCAGCGATCTATACCACACCTGTTTGGAATAGGAACGGGCGGATTGTTTTCGCCAAAGGAAGCGCGCAAAATCTGAAGGATGCAAACGGACCGGGAGCCCCAAGAGCTTCTGAGGACCTTTGCTGGATTTCAGCAGCAGGGGGAGATGTCAATTTCATCATGAAAACGAGAGGACGTTCTAACCCACACTTTGTTAATGGCGATGATCGCATCTACCTCAGCGGTTTCAGAGGTTTAAGCTCCGTTCGGTGGGATGGTACCGATGAAAAGCGTCATGTCAATATCACCGGGATTACCACCTTCGGTTCTAACCCTTCAGATGATCACAATCATATCAATGAAATCGATCCATGGAAGAATGATGGTCATGATGAAGCGGCAACCCCAAGCTCATTGCAGGAAGGCTCGGGCTGGAGAGAGAACAATCCGCCATCAAGGGCGACCATGATTAAAATGGCCCCTGAGGGAGATAAAGCTATGGCACAGGTAAACAACGATATCTACGTGGTGACCATACCCAAGCTTGGACAGACACCAACCATTTCGGTATCGAACCCTGCCAGCTCACAGTTTCCATCCTGGAAGCTGACAGAAATAGGAGGACAATTCCCTGCCTGGTCCAGTGATGCTAAGAAAGTACACTGGTCTATCGGTAACGCTCACTTTATCTATGACCTGGATGACGCCAAGGTTTATGCCGATAGCGTGAAAGTGGCCAAGAAAGCTGAAGCTGAGAAAAAGAAGAAAGAGAAAGAGGAAAAAGAAAAGGCTGAGAAGGACGGAGATAAGGATAAAGAAGAAAAGGCCGAGGAGAAGAAGGATGCCGATAAAAAGGATAAGAAAAAGGACGAAGGATTTAAGCCTGTCGAGTTTAAAATAGAGATTACTGTAGAGAAAGACATTCCTGAGGGTACGGCCTTATTGAAAGGAGCCCGGATCATTACCATGAAGGGGGATGAGGTAATAGAAAACGGAGATGTACTGATCGAAAATGCTCGTATTAAGGCTGTAGGAGCCTCTGGTACGCTCTCTGTACCTCGTGGTACCAAAACCATAGATATGGCAGGTAAAACCATTGTTCCGGGTTTTGTGGATACACATGCACATATGTGGCCAGCCTGGGGATTGCATAAGAATCAGGTTTGGGTTTATGCAGCCAACCTGGCTTATGGTGTTACTGCCACACGCGATCCGCAAACAGCTACAACCGATGTGCTAACCTACTCTGATATGGTAGAAACCGGCCAGATTTACGGACCAAGGGTGTATTCTACCGGTCCTGGGGTGGGGTTCTGGATGTACAACCTGAAAAGCCTTGAGCAAACCAAGAAGGTGTTGAAGCAGTACTCTCAGTACTACAATACCAAGACCATCAAAATGTACCTGGTAGGTAATCGTAAGCAACGCCAGTGGGTGATCGAGGCGGCTAAAGAGCAGAAGCTGATGCCAACGACTGAGGGCGGTCTGGACTTCAAGCTGAATATGACGCAGATGATTGATGGCTATCCTGGTCATGAGCATTCACTGCCAATTGCTCCGCTTTACAGAGATGTAACTTATTCCGTTGCTGAGTCGAAAATGGCTTATACGCCTACGCTGCTGGTATCTTATGGAGGTCCATGGGCTGAAAACTACTACTATAGCAGAGAGAACCCTTTCCACGATCCTAAGCTTAGCTACTTCACACCTTATACCGAATTGGCTTCCAAATCAAGAAGGAGGCCAGGGTGGTTTATGGATGAGGAGCACGTGTTCCAGAAGCATGCAGAAGGAGTGAAGTCTGTAGTAGAGCAGGGAGGACTTGCCGGAGTAGGGAGTCATGGTCAGCTTCAGGGCTTAGGTTTCCATTGGGAGCTTTGGTCTGTTGCTTCCGGTGGCATGTCTAACCTGGATGCACTGAAGACTGCCACTATCCTTGGAGCAACTGCCATTGGTTTGGAAGGAGATATCGGGTCCATCGAAGCAGGTAAGCTTGCCGATTTGGTAATCCTGGATAAGAATCCGCTGGATAATATCCGTAATACCAATACCATTACGCATGTATTGAAGAATGGCAGACTCTATGAGGCTAATACTTTAGATGAGGTGTATCCCCGTAAAAAGAAAGCCGAGAAGTTCTGGTGGCACGAGGCTAAGCCTGCAGGGCTGCCAGGGATGAAGAAGTAGACCTACGCTGAAGCTTCGGTCTACAAAGTGAACCTACGCTTTTATAGGCTGTAGCACTGGCATAGACCTAAAAGCTTCGGTCTATAACTTAGACTGGAAGGTCTTAGTATTTAGATAAAATACAAAACCCCGGCCACTCGGCCGGGGTTTTATTGTGTCTTCCAGCTACATCAATCCTTCACACAACGTACAGAGTAGGCGTGGAGCTTATAAATGTATCCTCTGAATATTCCTGCATTTTCATTGTCTACAAAACGATACCAGGCATCCCCTTTGGTCCTTTTTGACTTGGATGTCGCTGTCCAGTAAGTGGCTGAGATACCAGCGTCTTTGAATTTCTTCTTTTTGAAGGCAAAAGCAATTACCATCTGTTTGTAGAAACCACCCGCTACCGCATTGAATCCACTTGGAATGCCTGTCAGATCTCCCCATCCTTGATTGGGTGCTTTCAGGCGACTTCCCAGTATGTCATTGTTTCCGCGCCAGTAGAGTCCTTCCGATTCACCTTCGCTCATCCCCAGGCTAACCTCCAATGCCATCCATTCTTCGTCAGTGGGTAGATGCCAGCCTGAAGGGCAACCTTGCGTGGCGCTGGCCCAGGTATATAGTCTACCATAATGTTGGCTGTTTTCTTCGACATTGTCATAGACCCAGGAAGAGTCACTTTTGAAATTCAGGTTCTCTGACATCCACCATTGATCTCCGATTTTTACGGTTTTGTAGGTTTGATTGTCACGCGAATCAGTCATTTCACCTGTCTCATTTTGAGCTATAAGGTCGAAAGAGGATAATACAAGACAAAAAATGAAGTAGAGATGAGGAAACTTGGGCATTTGATGGGGGGACTGTTTCGGTTGAAGCGATCAAGCTAAGGAAATGCGAAAAGCAATACAAGAAGACTTGTAAATTGTACTGTCCAGAGACGGCCTCTAAAAAATAAAATAAGCTTTCTGATTGAAGGTGATCAAGGAAGATGTTAACGTTGGACTCACCTCCAGACTATTACACCTTCTCAAATACCAATCTATAATGGTCCATTATCTCCTTTTCAAAACAGACCCTGTTGGGGCTTTCGTTGAGGGTGGCGAGCAGATGGCGGAAATCTTTGTTAAAGAGGTAATTGGGAACAAGAGAGAGGTATAGCAGGTATTTTCTGATGCTGAATTTTTTGAATCTCTTTTGCCACTGCTTTATGGTTTCAATATAGTCAATGCGGCCACTGCTCTGGGAGATAAGCTTGAACTTAGGTTCAGCATTTCTGATCACCATTTCAGGGCCGTAGGGGAGCCATGAGCCGGGGAATTCTTCTACCATCAATGCCATAACACGTTCTGCTGAGCCTTTAGGGGCATTTACATCCATATCCTCGAATTCGATCATGTTTTTACTAAACACCATGGTTTGCATATAAAACCTACCGCCCACCGGTAGCAAGTCATAGAGGGTCTGAAAGAAATCGGCATAAACCTGCTCTTGCTTACCCGCCTGCCATTGTTCTACTGAGCAGAAGTGCTCGAGTCCACCAATACAAACGATAGCGTCAAAAGTGCCATAGTCTTCGGGCTTTACGGTGCGGCAGTCCTGAACGCGAACGTCATAGCCGTTCTTTTGGCAGGCCTCAGCTTGTCCTTCAGATAGTGTCAGTCCGATACTCGTGGCACCTCTGTCTTTTACGATATAATTAGTAAAAGGGGCCCAGCCGCAGGCCATGTCCAGTACTTTGGAATCCTTTTTTATGTGTAAGCTGTCTGCAATAAACTTATGCTTTGCTTTTTGTGCTTCCTCCAATGACATGGTAAAATCGCCATCATACTTAGCACCACTATAGTCGCCTGTTTGCCCCATACTTAATCGAAAAATCTTATCGATGGTGGTGTAGGTGAAATCTAAATCTTTCTTTTCTGCCATGATTTTGTGAAGGTTGAATGATCAAGTTAACCTATTTCGCGAGATAAGGATCAGGGTGTTGATGGGATGTACTCCGGGATTGACAAACGAGGTAGGTGAATCAATAGAAAAATACCAGACTGGTACCGGGCACTTCCATACGGTTGTCACCGGGCAGAAAGCCCTGCATTTTGGGGAGTTCATCTAGATAGGCAAGCACTTTTTTATCCACCAGCAGCTGATTAACGCCCTTCTGACTACAGTTATCTGACTCTTGCTTATAGCTCAACAAGCCGGAGAGAAGATCAAAGTCTATATTGGTGAAACTATCACATAGAGTGCCGAAGGATATTTTAGCTGAAACCAATTCAAAGACACCGTCAAGAAATCTGAAATGATGAGTGTAGTTCCATTTCTCTGTTTCACCTCCGGTATGGTAGAACACCAGCTGGCCGTCTTTTATCTCAACACTCACAAAAGGGTCTCCCAGCGCACCACCTGCCTCACTGGCCATAACGACTCCGGTTTTCTGTTGCCAAAGTGTCCAGTCGTTTGCAGTTTTCTTAAAAATATGTACTTCTCTCAGCCTTCCGTTATCGGTAATACTGTCGGTGCTATAGACTACAACACGCTCGTTAACATCATCACCATCCAGGTCACCCAAAGCCTCTTCCAAAAACTCTGCTTTCGTTTGGGCCTTTATTGAGTTTAAGGAGCTTATTGTGAAAAGCAGAAGAAACAAGAATAGGGGCGGACGTCTGAGCATATGACTTAAGGGTTCAAACCGACTGTTAATTTGCCATTCATTTCAGAGAAACAAAAATATCAGAATAAATGAGGCTTGATTTTGTTGTTCTTCAATAGGTCGATGAGATGCTAAATGAATATTTACAAAACCCTGGACTTAAGATTTCGGTAAAAGGTGAGTAGCACCAGATAGTAATGGATATAGTTTATGCACTGGCAGCCTTTCAGGGGCTCATTTTTACCGGATTCCTCATCATCAGGAGAGAGCAGCGTCTGGCCAATCAGTTACTGGCTGCTTACCTTTTGTTCATCTGTTTTTCTTTATTGACCAGCTACCTGAGAGAAACCGGACTATTGGAGCAATTTCCACATCTACTTGGTCTTGACTCGGGTATCACATACGTGTGCGGACCTTTTCTATGGTTCTATGCCTTACTCGTAACCCGTAAAATTACCGTATTGAAATGGAGAGATGCCTGGCATCTGATTCCCTTCATCCTTCACTATGTATATGTGTATTTCGTGATTATAAAGGAGCCCGAAGCCTTTAAGCTGGCTTTAATCAGGGGAGAGACCAGTCTGTCGAATCCCGACTTTGTACTCTGGTCCAATGGCGCCAAAATTTTACACTCGTTTATCTACTATGCCTTTATTTATCGCTTGATCAGCAATTGGGAGAAATCGGTACAACAACAAAAGTCGATGACAAAACTTGTTGAGCTTAAATGGTTGCGCTGGATACTAATGGTCATTCTGGCCATTTCGGTAGTGATGACAATTTGGTTTGTCACCTATTTGGTTTTCCATATTTCCATTATCAATGGACTGATGGGAGCCTTGATCAATGTGCTGTTGTTCGTATTGGTCTATGCCATTGTTTTCTTTGCCCTGAGGTATCCCGGCTTGTTCAAAGGGCAAGAGACTGAGGAGAAGAGAACAAGTCATTCCCAAAAGTATGCCCAATCGACCATTTCAAATGATGAGAGCAAAATTCATTGGCAAAAAGTTGCCTCTTATATGGAGGCCTCAAAACCCTATCTTAAAGCAAACCTTACGATAGCCGATTTGGCTCAGGTGCTTGATTTACCAGTGAAAACCTTGTCTCAAACAATCAATGAAAACTCGGGAAAAAATTTCTTCAATTTCATAAATCAATACAGAGTTGAAGAGTTTAAAGTGAGGGCTGCTGACCCCTCCAATGGCCACCTTACTTTACTGGCCATTGCCCTGGATTGTGGTTTTGCCTCAAGATCCTCTTTCCATGCCATTTTCAAGAAACTTGAGAATTGTACTCCAAAGCAGTATATAAACGGGTTAAAGCCTTCTTTGCAGCCTCAATAAGTCCAGATTCAGGACTTTGCACTTTCTTAGTAGTTTTTTAACAGCATCTCTACCAGCGGCTGGCGTATTTCAGGGAGTAAATCCATCTCTATGAAAAAGACTTGTCTCTTACTGAGTGTTATCACTACTCTTTTAACAGCATGTACTCAATCGCCTGACCAGGTTTCGCAGCAAGAAGCCAATGAAATCATTCTGAACATTCATAAGATTTATGAGAAGGCAGTTCCTGAAAAAGACTTGTCTGTCATCATGACTTTATATGAAGAGGACGCTACTTACCTGCCCTTTCAACATGTTATCCTGAAGGGTAAAGATGAAATCAGCAAAGCCTGGGAACGAACTTTTACTTATCCCGTAGTGAGCTTCGATCTGGAAGTCGTGTCCGTATCTGTTCATGGAGACCTTATTCATGAAATTGGCAGGACCCATTCAATCTTTGATTTTAATGGAGAAAAGATACCAGGAGAGTTCAAATACCTCAACGTATGGAGAAGACAGCCCAACGGAGAGTACAAGATTCATATGGCTACTTACAACGCGTGGCTTGACCCTGCAGATGAAGGCTAATCGAACATAACTATCAAATTTATATAACGAATGAAAAAGCAAATTTTAATATGTGTTTTAATGATCTGCTCTGTAGGTCTGGCAAAATCTCAAACGAACGATTCTAAGCTCAAGGTTGTGGTGAAAGAACTGGGAGATCAAATGGAGAGGTTGGTGGTGTCGAAAGATCTGGATGCTATCGTGGAAATGTATGGTGATGATGCGCAATATCTTCCTGATGCCTCCGGAATCTATTCAGGAAAAGAAGAGATCAGAAAATACTGGAAACAAACCTTTACTATGGATATAATTGGTTTCGAAATGGAAACTCTTTCGGTGGGAGGTGATAAAAAGAGAATTCATGAAACCGGCCTGGGAATGTCTACCATTAAGTATAACGACCAAAAAGTCGAATTTAAATTCAAATTTGTGAACGTCTGGGAGAGGCAGAAAGATGGGAGCTATAAACTGATTATTGATATTTATAATCGGGATGCCCCGACTGAATAATCTCCGGTAAGGAAGTTAGGCATGACAATATTTCTATAATCTCATTAACTTCCCATTAAGATGTTAATGAGATTATAAGCTTTTGTCAAAACGGACTACAATTTCTAATGGCATCAGATGGGTAAGGTACCCGCTGATACCGGTAATACTTGAGTTGGTGATTAGCAGCATTGAGAATGCTGAGACACGTTCGAGAGATTTGTTAATTCTCCTGGTGTTTCTCCTGCTTTATTATTTGCTGTTCAAAATGCGCAGAGTACGTTTCGATGAAGGGCATATTTATCGCATTTATGGCAAGAAGGAAAAAGCTGTTCCTTTTAGTGAGGTACAGAGAATCGAAAAAAGCGGTGCTAAACTAAACAGCCGTAGAATGTGGAGGCTGAGGTACCTTGATGCTGATAAAGAAGAGAAGAACTTTCTTTTCATCGATGGCATCTTTCAGCATGGTAGCGTTAAGGAATTAATAGAAAAAGTACGGGCCGTCAATCCGGGAGTGGAAGTGGAGGAAAGTCATATCTGGAACCAGGTAGAGCAACAGAAACGCAGAAAAAAGAAACGGAAAGAGCGTAGGGAAAAAAAGACGAAGAACTAGTCGTCTTCAGAAGCCTTGAGGTAGGTGATGGTGTTCCTATAGTGAACTCGATAAAAGACTGTTACCTCTTCACCATTAGCCGCAGCCATCTCTTCAGTAATAAAGCACTGAAATGTCATTTTAGTGCCATCTCTTGATGTGATAGTCAGCTCATCCGGCAAGTCTCCTGTTGTTTGCGATTCAGCTCCACTCACAATACCTGTAATCTCCTGATCGGCTTCATTGATATCAATGGCATCTTCGCCTAATAACGATTCGCACTCGCGATGAATATCGTATATGTCCGGTTCTCCATCACTGGTATAATAGATCGTGGCATATTTACCTTTCATCTCCAGCAGCTCAGTCATATCCAGTGGACTTTCTTCTACATTGAAGAGGAAACTCATTTTCATTTCACGTTCAGGAAACTCCACATCAATACTGAACATGGGGTAGGGGGCATCTTCAATTGAGGTGAGTATTCCATATTCCCTGATCTCCTCATCTGTGGGTTCTCTTTCGCCTGATGTCTCTGATGTCTCCGATGTCTGTTCTTCAGATTCAGAAATTTTGTCTTGATTCTTGCTTTGCCCACAATTGGTGAGGATAAACAGACTTAGCACTAAGTATGGGAAGATACGTTTCATGATTTGCCGCTTTGATAGAGGAGTATGCCTTTAGTATTATGTAGTTGATAAATTCCCTCATTGCTTTTTGATAGGGAATAGCGATTTTCTGAATCTACCCAATTCCCGTCTTTTTTGCTAAGTAAAATACTCCCACTCATTCGTGGTAGAAATAACTCGATGTTGCTTGTGTCATTGGCTGTGACTATATAGGCTACACTGGTGGCATTAGGACGCAAGGCATCGGTCAACTCTATACCTGTTTCCCAGAACCTGATACATTCCTTTCTGAGTGCAGACCAACTAAAGCCTCCCGAGGATAAGCAGCCATAAGAATCAAGGCTTCCACCACTATCGATAATTGGTTCTGGATCGCTGTTATTCTTATTTGAGCCGGCACAAGCTATCAAAGACAGGAACAAAATTGCTGTTAGCAGAGGGTAAACTGAGCTGATTCTGTTTCTGGCAGGAAGGGCGGAGTGTTTATCGGTCGGCATAAATCTTCTCCAGCACAGCGAGCATGCTGTTTTCGGTTTTGATGTCAAACTCTACTTCATCTGTATCACCCATGTATCGTATTCTGGGGCAGAATTGAGGATCGAAGAGCGCCACAACCTTTCCATCTGCCTCCAGGGCATAAGCAGGTGCCATTAAACACCTTCTTGATACTGGCAAATAATTGCTCTTGTCCAGTATGACTTTGATTAAATCTTTTTTATCCGCTCCGTACAGCAGAACCGAGCTAACAACTTCTCTTTCAGCAATAATAGCAGCATCATTACCTGTTACGGGGCCAAGTTTATGCAGCGTGAGCTCATCGACTTTTTTAAGAGCACCAAAATCCTGTACATCCTGGCAGCCTGCTGCAGTGATGCTCATAATCAGCATTATTTTAAAGAAGTTGAGCATCACTAATATTTAATGTTTGATCTGTTGAAGCCACTTTGACCTCTTTGTCCGTTTTGATTCACCAGGCCCTGCGTATTGAGGTTGGCATTGCGATATGCCCGGCCGAAAAGACTCAGCCAATCAGCATCAGAAGCTGAAACGGCACTGGCCTCCTTGATCATGGATTCTATAAAAGCATGCGTAAACTGTCCGTTTCCCATGGTTCCATCGGGGTTATTCATGCAATACGACCATTCTCCCTTTTGGGAGGAGGTAGAGACCAGGAAACCACTGGATTGCAGAAACAGTTTGCTCAGCTTGGTATTATCGAAGAGGTAACCCGATTTAAAGGGGAGTGCCTCTCTGCGCCCAACTGCAGCCCGGGATTCCGGTATGGAATTACACATATCTCCAATGATCATAGTCAGGCGGGCGTTTTTATCCCTTATTTCATAGTACATGTCTTCAAGGCTCAGGTCAACTCCATCCAGCGCCATGCTTGGAAACTCGCTGTCTTTCCCCGGGTCATTATAGCCATGACCTGAATAATAATAGATGATGATGTCATTGGGAGAATTGTTAATGCGATTCAGGTTGGTAAGAATGGAATCCCTGTTGAAACCATTGCCGGAAAACTGGTATTCCTTAATTTCTATTCCCAGTTCTCTTGATATTTTCGTAAAGGTGGTGGTTACATCCCGCTGATCCTGTGCTGTGCTTTTGCCAATACTTCGATCCTCAACATCTGCTACCATTACCAGGTGCATCACGGCTCTTTCGGGTTGTGTTACCGGATCGGGTTCTATAATTACAGGGTCTGGTTCAACTGTATTTACAAGCCCCAGATAACTGTTATACTCAGGCTCATGCGCATCGAAGAAGTTGAATATATATTGCTGAGTGAAATCAGTCTGAGGGTCTAAGGGGCGATAGGAGGCTTCAACGGGCTCGCTGTCATCACTGTCGACATCGGAATCGTCCATGGTGTAGAGATACTCGAATTCATTGTTCTCATTCAGATTGGTGAATATGAAGTTGTCAGCAATATAGCTGGATGGGCTGTTGTCTGAGGAGTAAACCACTTCGGCATCATGACCATCGAAAACAAAGTAACGAACGCCATTATCGTCTGTTTCAATCGAACCATCGCAGCTGTACTTGGCCACACGGTAGATGTTGTTGGAGTCAGTGTATTTAACCCTGACTTCTATCTGGCTTTCGTCATAGTAGACCACCAGAGCCGTATAGTCCAGGTCAGATTTCCACTTTATTTCATAAAAGCTTTGTGCTTTTAAGTTAACACAAAGTGTCACAAAGAATATGACCACGAACAGACGTTTCATATTAATTAGTGTTGTTGGTTGTAATTCAATTTAGGGAAAATCATGCCAAGTTTATAATAGCAGGTGGGTAGTTCGGTGGGTAGGACTTCGGGTTTTATATGCTTCTTTTTTTAGCAGAGCACAAAAAAAGGCCTCTGCATGCAGAGGCCTCCGATAGCAATTAAGCTTGTATTTTATCTTTCGTTCAAAGGAACATAAGTACGATCGTTGGCACCCGTATATACCTGGCGTGGACGACCGATGGGTTCTTTGTTCTCTCTCATTTCTTTCCACTGAGCAATCCAGCCTGGTAGACGACCTAAGGCAAACATCACGGTGAACATATCGGTTGGGATACCCAATGCTCTGTAAATGATACCAGAGTAGAAGTCTACATTCGGGTAGAGCTTTCTTTCTACAAAGTAAGGATCTCTCAATGCTTCTTCTTCCAGTCCTTTGGCAATATCCAAGACAGGATCATTGACACCCAGTTTCTCGAGTACATCGTCAGCTGCTTTTTTGATGATTTTCGCTCTTGGATCAAAGTTTTTGTAAACTCTGTGCCCGAAGCCCATCAAACGGAAAGGATCATTTTTGTCCTTAGCCTTCGCCATCCACTTTTTAGTATCTCCACCATCCGCTTTGATACCTTCTAGCATTTCAATTACCGCCTGGTTGGCACCACCGTGAAGTGGTCCCCAAAGGGCATTGATACCAGCAGAAATAGAGGCATACATGCTGGCATGAGAAGAACCAACCACACGTACTGTGGCAGTAGAACAGTTCTGCTCGTGATCTGCATGAAGGATCAGCAGTTTGTCCAGGGCATCAGCCACTACGGGGTCAGCCAAGTATTCTTCAGCAGGTAGGGCGAACATCATTTTCAGGAAGTTGCCTGTGTAATTGAGTTTGTTGTCAGGGTAAATTACCGGCTGACCAATTTTGTTTTTATATGACCAGGCTGCAAAGGTTGGCATTTTCGCAATCAGGCGAATAATGCTCATATCTACATCTCCGTGAGACCTGTTAGGATCAAGAGACTCAGGGTAGAAGGCAGTCTGTGCACAAACCAAAGAAGAGAGAACTCCCATTGGGTGAGCTACAGAAGGAAAACCTTCCAAAATCTTTTTCACATCCTCGTGTACCAGGGTATGGTTGGTAATGCTGCTTGCGAATTCATTGTATTGCTCAGTAGTAGGGAGCTCACCGTAAATCAACAGGTATGATACTTCCAGGAAATTCGACTTTTCAGCCAGTTCTTCAATCGTGTAACCTCTGTAGCGGAGTATTCCTTTTTCTCCATCAAGGAAGGTGATGGCACTTTGAGTCGAACCGGTATTCTTAAATCCGGGATCAATCGTGATGATGCCACTTGAACCTCTCAATTTGGAGATATCAATGGCCTTTTCACTTTCACTTCCCTCTATCACCGGAAGTTCCAGTGATTTACCGTCAACTATAATCTGAGCAGTATCTGACATTTTAATTCTTTTACTTAATTCTATGAACGCAGCCCCTTGCTTGGGCCAGCGAATTTACTCTATAAAACACTTAAATGAAATAGTTGTTCCCTTCTTTCAGGAATTGTTTTGTCAGTTAAGAGAAATTGAACCCAGAGGGTCATTCTCTTGACCTGAAGACTATACTTTAAATTACATTTGAACAACAGTTTTTAGCTACTAACTATTTGGTGAAGCATTAAAAAACCCTGATTATCTTCTGATGATCAGGGTTTTTGCATGAAAATGTTTTGTGTGGAAATTTTATTTTTCAACCCACTAAACAGGGATTAATTATTTCCAAGAATCAGCGGAAGACCTCCGTCTCCTTGTCCGATTACCACTACTTTGGAGTTTGGCGACTCAGCCAGCTTCAATGTGGCTTCGATACCTCTCATTTTCAATAGGGCAGGGGTCAAACTGTTGTTAATGATTTTGTTGGCTGCAGATTCACCCTCAGCGGCAATTCGTTTTCTTTCTGCCTCACTTTTTTCTTTGTCCAGACGAAACCTGTAAGCCAAAGCCTCTTGCTCTTGCTGAAGTTTGTTTTCGATGGCCTGCTTAATCTTTTCAGGAAGGTTGATAGATCTGATCAATAGCGCAGTCATATTCACATTGTTGGTCTCATTACCCAGCACAGCTTCAGTTTCTGCCTGAATGGCCGTTTCAACTTCTGCACGCTTAGTGGAGTATATTTCTTCAGCAGTGAAACGTCCCATTACCTGACGTACTGTAGACCGCACTTCGGGTATTACCAGGGTATTGATATAGTCAGACCTGAATCGCTCATAGATGTAACCAATCTTGTTGAACTTTGGGTAGAACCTCACGGAGATGTCTACGGTAATGGAAAGTCCGTTTTTATCTAGTACATCCATGCTTTCTTCAGCCTTGTTTTCAGCCACGTTGAAACGAATAAGGTCATTCCAGGGAGCTTTTACATGGAATCCCTGATTTATGACATCGTCTTTATCCAATCCACCTGAGAATTTCTTAAAAAGAACAGCCCTCTCATTAGGCTGAATGGTATAAAATATGCTGCTGGAAAGACCCAGCAAAACGATCACAACGATTGCTCCGATCACAATGACTGGTAAATATTTTCTGTTATCCATAATGGTAAATTTTGATTGTTTGCTTATCCGATTTGTTTAAGATTGGTCTCAATGATATCTAAGATATCATGCGCCACTTTGAGTGCCTGGTAACCATCTTGTATGGTGACCACGGGTTCAGTATCATTGACTATAGCCTGATGAAAGGTGAAAAGTTCTTCCCTGATAGCGTTAACAGGATGTACCTTAGGGTTTTCAAAGATGATTTCCTTTTTGCCCTTGTTTTCTCCCAGATCGAGTACCAGTGAGAAGGGGTTTTCCTGTTCACTTGCTTCCTGTAGCCTAACGATTTCCGACTTTTTCTCAAGAAAATCTACGGCAACATAGGCGTCTTTTTGGAAGAAACGTGATTTGCGCATGTTTTTTACTGCTATACGGCTTGTGGTAAGGTTGGCCACACAGCCATTTTCAAATTCAAGGCGCACATTAGCAATGTCTGGGGTTTCACTGATAACTGCAACACCACTTGCAGAGATGTTTTTGACCGGTGATCCGACAGCATGTAAAATCACATCAATGTCATGGATCATCAGATCAAGTACTACAGGTACATCCAGCCCACGAGGGTTGAATTGAGCAAGTCTGTGTGTTTCTATGAACATTGGCTGCTTCAGATAGGGCCTGGCTGCGGTAAAGGCTGGATTAAACCGTTCTACATGGCCTACCTGCATTTTTAACCCTTTTTCAGTTGAGAGGGCTATGAGCTTTTCGGCTTCTTCGGTGGTGTTGGTAACGGGCTTTTCTATGAACACATGCTTACCTGCATTCAAGGCCTGAGCGGCACAGTCGTAATGAGAAAGAGTCGGAGTTACAATATCTACAAGGTCGACTTCCTGCAACAGTGCGTCTATGGTGTCAAAGCTCTTAATACCGTGTTCTGCTGATACAACTGCAGCATTTTCCGCTATGGGGTCGTAAAAGCCTACCAGCTCATATTCCGGTATGTCTTTGATGCATTTGATGTGGATTTTACCGAGGTGACCGGCTCCTAGAACGCCTATTTTCAGCATGTGAGAGTTATTCTTGTTGGGCCGTAAAGGTAGCTGCTACTGGCGCAAGGGGCAAGAAGGATTCGGCTTTTAGTTAATACCATTCCTGAGAGCTGTTAAGTCAGAATATCACGTGCCTGTTTCATTCTGGTTTTTCACTACTTATACATATAATATTGTGTCAATAACAATATTTAATTGAATTATTCGTTATTAATATGATTAAAATTTATTAATTAAATAACAGAACAATATATGATAAGAATTGATACGAAAATATATGTACTTGTATTGGTTATGCTTACCGGGATGCTCCCATACCGGGCCTATAGCCAACTAACGAGTGGAATAAACTACCAGGCCATGGCCCTGGATTCCACTGGAGTGGTCATTAAAAACCAACTTGTGAGATTACGTTTTGGTATAGTAGAATTAAGTACCAGTGGCTCAGTTATTTTTCAGGAATCTCATTTGACAACGACTGATGATCAGGGAATCTTTTCACTACAGATTGGCAATGGCACTGCTGAGGTCAATAGCCTGGATTCCGTCAATTGGCAGAACCAGCCGGTATATTTAAAAGTAGAAATGGACGAGGCAGGTGGGACTAACTACACTCTTATTGGCTTTGTAGAGTTTGCGAGTGTGCCCTATGCGTTTCATGCTGCTTATGGAGCTGATGAGGACGCTGATCCTAACAACGAACTGCAGCAACTCTCTCTGAACGGAGATACCCTTAGTATATCAGGTGGTAATGCACTGAGACTACCTCCTTACGATTTGGGTAGCCATATCGCCTCTCAGAACCTCCAACTGCGCTCATTCTGGCTTTCTGGAGATGGTGATGATGAGGGACTTAAAATTGATGCTGCTGGAACTGTGAGTACCGGAGGGAATATTCAGATCCAGGGAATCAGTACACTCTTCTCAGATCATAGAGGTAATTTGGGTTTCAGCCAGGCACTGGATACTAATACTGTAGCAGAGGAAAACGTACTTATAGGTATAGAAAGTGGTAATCGATTGATGACTGGTATTAGAAATACCTTTTTAGGCTATCGCTCAGGTCAAAATCTAACTACCGGCAATAGCAACGTTTTTTTGGGTACAAAGGCTGGTAGAGTGAATACGACTGGTAGTAGTAATATTGTCATTGGTCTAAGGGCTGGGGAATTAAATGAAACAGGGTCTTACAACACACTCTTAGGTGATCAGGCAGGAAACAAGTTAAAGGGTTCATACAATACGTTTCTGGGCTCATCTGCAGGGTCATCTCTTCAAAGTGGATTGGGTAACGTATTTCTTGGAACAAGTGCAGGATTGAGATCTGAGGCGGGAAATCTGAACGTTTTTCTGGGTGCCCGGGCAGGTTTTAGCGAGATGGGCTCAGAACGGCTTTATATTGAAAATTCTGACTCGGTTAGTCCCCTTATCTATGGAGAGTTTGACAATGATTTGGTCAGAGTCAACGGAGACTTGGATGTAACTGGAGAAATTACAATAGGAGGTAATGAAATTGATCGTGATAGTACCAATGAGTTACAAATCCTGACCATTTCTAAAGACACTATATTCCTGTCTAATGGAGGTTATGCGATTCTTCCGGGGGATGACTTTGGAAGTCACGTAGCCGAGACAAACTTAGACTTGAATGGTAACTGGGTATCAGGTGATGGTGATGATGAAGGGGTATATATTGATAGTTCAGGTCAGGTTGGAATTGGTAAAATCATACCTCAGGCGAAACTTGATGTGAGTGGAAATGTGGCTGTGAACGGAGTGGAAGTAATTAACAGCTCAGGCCAATGGGTAGGACCTGCACAAGCTTCCTCAGGCGTACCTTCAGGTGCCATAGTTATGTGGTCTGGAAGTGCTGCTGCTATTCCTGCAGGATGGGCGCTTTGTGATGGAACAAATAGCACACCTGATTTGAGAGGTCGGTTTATCGTTGGCTTAGACCCCAGTGACCCTGAATATGATACGATAGGGGAGACCGGAGGGCAAAAAGAGGTTACCCTGACTACCAGTGAAATACCAAGCCATAGTCATGGTAATAGGGTCAATACAGGATATGGTGGTTCTCAGAGTGCAGCGAATACCTATCCGGCCGGAAGAACTTATGCAGCCAGTGCGTATAGAAGCTTAAGAAACCCATCGACAAATTATACAAACACTAATGAAATTGTAGCTACAGGCGGTGGGCAGGCGCATGAGAACAGGCCGCCCTATTTTGCATTGGCATTTATCATTAAACAGTAGCTCATGGATTCACAAAGTATAAAACAATCGTTTAGAAACAATCTGTGGATAAGTTTGCTTGGGGCCTTGTTGATTAGTTCTTTAACGAGTAAAGCCCAATCTATAAAACCGAGTGTATTTTCTTCAGCAGGCAGCAGCCTGGATGGCACATCCAATTCCTTGGTGTTGACGGTGGGTGAGGGGGTGGTTGCCACTTTGCAGAATTCTAATGTGAAGCTCTATATGGGCTTTATAATGCCAATTGGAAACGTAATTTCAGCACCCCAAATGTCCTCAAGATCAAGCTCCGATCTGCTTAATGGTATCCGACTTGATGAGGAAATTGTGCTGATTTATCCTAACCCTGTCAAACGAGGGGAGCTGCTACATATCCGTGGGGCAATGCTGATGCCTGAATCTGTGAATTTGAAGGTGACAAATGCCAATGGTCAGAACCTTGACTCAGACAGACTTAATGCCATGTTTAATGATGCTAGCATGGAGTTAGAGCTCAAACTCCATTTGCCTTCTGGCTTTTATCTGCTACATGTCCCTGTCAGGGAGGGTTTTGTATCCAAAAAGCTGATTGTTAAATAAAAACAATTGAGGAATGGTTTAGGACGGGCGGGAATTGTATCTGTCCATACAAACCTCCTTTTTGGTTATTATGATCAGCCTTCATTTATTTAAGAATTCAAAAAGCGAGGGGTAGGACTAAGGGAGTTTTTGTAAGATTGAGACCGTTTACATATGGCCTGATGCTATCGGAAGATCTACATGAATAATAATAAGCAGAGGCTGCAACATGTAATCAATTAACCAATAACTTTGCCTGCCCAATGAGATACTACATCATAGCAGGGGAGGCCTCAGGAGATTTACATGCAGCCAATATGATGAAGCAGCTCAAGCTTCGGGACCCCGATGCCTATTTCAGGGTTTGGGGAGGAGACCGGATGCAGGCAGAAGCCGATGAGCTGGCTAAGCATATTCGCGAAACATCCTTTATGGGGGTATTCGCTGTGGTACGTCATTTGAAAACGATCAAGGCAAATTTCAAGTTCTGCGAAGAGGATTTGATGGCTTTCAGGCCTGATGTATTGATTCTGATCGACAATTCAGGCTTCAATCTACGGATAGCCAAATTCGTAAAGAACTCAACACTCTCCACGCGTATTTTCTACTATATCCTACCACAAGCCTGGGCCTGGAAGCGAAAGCGGGTACACACCATTCAGGGCTGGACTGACAGAAGATTTGCTATTCTACCCTTTGAACAGGTCTTTTACAAATCCTATGGCTATGAACTTGACTATGTTGGACACCCCATTTTGGACTCAATGGCTCAGCGAAAGGCCGGGCTTATGGATATCGGGAGTCTGCGAAGCCAGTATGGACTGTCGGATAAACCCATCATTGCCCTTTTACCAGGAAGTCGCAAGCGGGAGATCAGGACCAAGCTGCCAAAAATGCTCCAGGTTGTGAATCATTTTCCGGATCATCAATTTCTCATTGCCGGATCTGAAACCATTGATATAAGTCTGTATGATCAGTACACACTTGGCAACGTAAAAGTTATATTTGGCAAGACTTATGATATACTGAGTCATGCCTCCGCAGCTTTAGTAACCTCCGGTACGGCTACCCTGGAAACAGCCCTTTTCAGAGTACCACAAGTGGTCTGTTACAAACCGGGCTTTGTTACATTTCACCTGCTGAAACACATCATCAGCATAAAGTACATCTGTATGGTCAACCTGATACTTGACAGACTGGCTGTACAGGAGTTGGTGGAAGGTGACCTTAACGAAAAACGGATGGTCCGCGAGCTTCAGGCACTGCTGGAGCCCGATAATCGTAAACGCATATTGGCAGACTACGATGAGCTGGAATCTAAGCTGGGTGGTGAAGGCGCATCAGAAAGAGTAGCACAGCTTATGATTGAGGACTTGAAGGTTCATAAAAAAGACTGATCAGCTTGAATTAATTCAATCGCAGGGGATTGAATTCTCTCCAAAGAAACCAAACTTGTACTTTCACAGTTTTCAAGTCATGGACAAGACAGAATTAGTCGATCAGATAGTCGCCTTTCCGGTATTGGCAGAAGTACCCAGAGCGCAAATAGAGTGGGTGATAGAACGGGGTGAACTGGTTGAATTGTCGGCAGGCGAGGTGTTTTTTAAGCGGGGTGACCCGATAGATAAGCTCATCATCGTGTTGGAAGGTATAACGGCCTTTCGTATGGTACAAAACGGGGAATATAAGCTCCTGGGCCAGATGAAGGGGGGAGATATTTCGGGAGCACTTCCCTACAGCAGAGCCCAGTCCTCTTCTGCTGAGGGGGTAGTTGAGACTGATACGAAAATGTTCATTCTTAAGAAAGGTCATTTCCGTGATTTGATCTGCGAATGCCATGAGTTTGCTGAGGTCCTGGTGCATCTGATGACCGACAGGGTAAGAGATTCTACGCGAAGGGCTCAGCAGAACGAGAAATTGATGGCCCTGGGTAAAATTTCCGCAGGACTGGCTCATGAGCTGAATAACCCGGCATCTGCCATAGTAAGAAGCTCAGAACTGCTTCAAAAGCACCTGGGTACTGTGCCGGATGACTTTAAAAAGGTCACCTCCCTTAAAATGACCGATGCCGAGGTCGACTTTGTGAATGATCTGCTCTATTCCAAGATTCAAAATGGCGTTGATAAAGCAGAGTCTTTGATGGAGCGTACCACACGGGAAGATGAACTCACCGACTGGCTGGAAGATAATGGGTTCGGTGACTGTTATATGCTGAGCGAGACCCTGGCAGAGTATGGTTTTTGCGCCCGAGATTTGCAGTCAATTGCAGATCATGTTTCTGCCGAGTCATTTGCACCTGTGCTGGAATGGGGTGAAAGTATGCTGACTACTGAAAAGATGGTAGGCGAAATAAGAGAAGCATCCGACCGTATTTCCAAACTCGTCACCTCTGTAAAAAGCTACTCGCACATGGACAGGGCAGGTGATCAGGAGCCTACCAATGTACATGTGGGTATTCACAATACGCTAACCATTCTGAATCACAAGCTGAAGAAAAACAAGGTGACACTGGTTGAAGAACTTGCTACGGACTTGCCTGAGATCAGTGCGGCTCCCGGAGAACTGAATCAGGTATGGACCAATGTAATAGACAATGCTCTTGATGCCATGGAGGATGGCGGTACATTGACGGTCGTTACCCAAAAGATCGGTTCCAACGTGAACGTTCAGATCTCAGACTCGGGTCCTGGTATTCCTCCTGAGGTACAAAGCCGCATATTTGAGCCCTTTTTTACTACGAAAGACATTGGAAAAGGTACAGGCATGGGCCTTGAGGTGGTCCAGAAGATAGTGGAGGCCCATAAGGGTACTATCAAGCTGACCTCAGAACCTGGCAATACCAATTTTGAATTCTGTTTTCCCATAAACACAAAAGGAAACCCAGATGAGTAAACAACCCATCATTTTTACGGTAGATGACGATGAGCAGGTGCTGGCGGCTATTAGAAGAGATGTGCGCAGAGAGTATCGCAAAGACTATAGAATAATGAGCACTACTTCTGCTCATGAGGCGTTAGATGCCCTTAAAGAGCTAAAGCAAAGAGGGGAGGATGTGGCCTTGTTCTTATCAGATCAGCGTATGCCCGAAATGAGCGGGGTGGAGTTCCTGGAGCAGGCCAAAGTACTTTATCCGGCTGCTAAGAGGGTTTTGCTCACCGCTTACTCCGATATTGAGGCTGCCATTAAGGCCATCAATGATGTACAGCTTGATTTTTACCTGAACAAACCCTGGGACCCTCCAGAGGAAAAGCTGTACCCAACACTCAATGACCTGCTCGACCAATGGCAAATCAGTCATATTCCTTCCTTTAAGGGTATCAGACTGATCGGATATCAGTATTCACCCAAATCACATGCGATTAAAGACTTTCTGTCTGGTAATCTGATTCCGTATCAATGGCTTGATTATCAGCAAGACGATAAGGCCGGGGAGCTTATGCAACTGGCCGGGCTTAATGCTACAGACTTACCAGTGGTGTTTTTTGAAGATGGATCCAGACTGGAGCAACCAAGCCTGTCTGCGATAGGCGAAAAGATAGGTCTGAAACAAAAAGCAGCCGAAACCATGTATGATGTAGTCATCATCGGGGCAGGACCTGCCGGTATGGCGGCCGCTGTATATGGTGGTTCGGAAGGCTTGAAAACGCTTTTGATTGAGAAACATTCACCGGGAGGCCAGGCAGGAACCAGCTCCAGAATAGAGAACTACCTAGGGTTTCCCAAGGGACTGTCAGGGGCGGAACTTACACAAAGGGCCATTACCCAGGCGAAACGTTTCGGTATAGAATTCCTTTCGCCTAAAAGCGTGACGGGTATTACCACGCAAGACAATTATAAGATTGTGAGCCTGGAAGATGGGGAGCAGATCAATACAAAAGCGGTAATTATCACCACCGGAGTCCAGTATCGCAAGCTGGAGGCTACCGGAATCAATGACTTTACCGGGGCAGGAATTTATTACGGAGCGGCTACTACAGAGGCGAATGCCTGTAGAGGCAAAGACGTATACATAGTAGGAGGAGGGAACTCAGCTGGCCAGGCGGCTATGTACCTCGCCAACTTTGCCAGAGATGTATATATCGTTATCAGAAAGCCAGACCTGTCGGCCAGCATGAGTCAATACCTGATCGATCAGATTAATGGTACTGAAAACATACACCTGGCACCACGCTCGGTTATTAAGGAGGCACATGGTACTGAGTACCTGGAATGCGTTACACTGGAGAATATAGATACGGGCCTGGCTGAAAAGAAAATGGCAGGAGCACTGTTAATTTTCATAGGTGCCAGACCCTATACGGATTGGACAGGAGGAGATATTGTGAAAAACGATAGGGGCTTCGTCATTACCGGAAAGGACCTGGCCAAATCAGAGGACTTTAAAAAACTCTGGAAGAAACAGCGCGAGCCCTTCCTGCTCGAAAGCAGTACACCAGGTATTATGGCAGCGGGCGATGTACGTTCCGGTGCTATGAACCGCGTGGCCTCGGCAGTGGGGGAAGGTGCCATGGCCATTAAATTTGTGCACGAGTACCTGGCCGAGACTTAAAACGTAGTCTGGTACTGGACCCGGAAGAAGGTCTGTCAATTATAACTTACAGGCCTGAGGCTACCCGTTTTTCGGGTTTCAGGGATCAACTCACTGCCAAAGCGCACTTTCGATCTGCGGTTCATCTCTTTCCAGAACTTATCTGAGATATAAACTGAGGCATCTGTATCACCATAGGCTATCTCGTCAGGCCTGCCGAAATAGAGCAGGTAATCGCTATACTCCTTCTTTTTTCGGGCTGGAGGTCCGGCAGTTCTGTTCTGAGGTGCGGTATTAGGGGCCGTGCTGGATGCAGAAGAAGTCGAGGCTGGTGTTGAGGCTGCCCTTGCCATTCTTCGTGGACCGGGGAGTTCTCCAATCCAGTTATCTGCCAGCGGGGTGAGGGTGGGACGATGCCAGTCTGCTAACCTTTCTTCGTGATCCTTGTTGGCCCGTCCAAGTCCGGAGGCAGCCAGAACCACAGTAACGGAATTGGGGTATTCTTTCTCGATGCGCTGATTGACCAGTGTGTTTCTTGGGTTGTGGTAGCCAAAATGGGCACCTCCTGAAATCATTAGCGCCTTACGGTTTTTCTTCAATACCTCTTCCATGGCTTTTTGGGCATAAAAAGTGTTACGACTGCCTCTTGCAGCCCTGTAATCTTCCTGGCTGTGCACATTTTCCCACTGAATGGGCGGGTCTGCGGCAATCACCCGAATATGATGCATACTGTCAATACGCGCGTTCAGCTCCCTGATAGTCGTCAGGAAGTTGAAATATACCTCATTGCCCCAGGGATCAACAGGAGACTGGGTGGTATTGAGCCAAAGCTTTTGAAGCTCTTCTTTGCTAACGGCCTGTCCGGAGATAAAACGATCAAGCGTTTCCTGATAAAGTGCGCTACCACTTTCAATGAGTATATCATCTACCCGTGTATAAAAGCCTTCTGTTTGCACCAATTCAGTAAGGAAATCATAAAGTTGAGCATGCTCATGTGTTTCACCAAGGGCTACTAGTGGGGTAGAGTCGAAGAGACTGGTGAGGCCCTCGATGGCCTCGATTGGAACAGCGTCATTGTCCTCATTCTGAGCTGTTGCCAAAATGGGTAGCAAAAACATGAATAGGATACTTAGGATTAGGTTTGATCTGGTTGTCATATATCGCATCAATTTAAGTAAGTGCTTACCTAAATATTTAAAATTGATGTTTACGAATTGCTGATGAATAGGTTTAGTTGTGTATTGTATTTGAGCCACAATGGCTCTATTGCTCATTTGTAGCAACTTATTTGTATTTGACCTTTGGTATTAACCAGTCTGTGTCATTGTCACTGCCATTGGTCGATGTTGCCTAACCAATAATCAGCGAAATGGTATCATCATCATGTAATCCAAAACCAGAAGTATGTTTTTAAGATTTTTTTCTTTTGCCTTTTATCTTATCCCACTCAGCATATCGGCTCAGCTTTCCAGTAGTCAACCCTCACAATGGAAGGGAGACAAAATACTTTATCACTCAAATGAAACCGGCAGCTATGAGATTTATGAAATTGACAGAGAGGGTAATGACAAACGCCAGATTACGAATACAGGCAAGGGGAATTTTTGGGCCCGATGGTCACATGACGGCACCAAGCTGGCTTTCTATTCTTACAAGGATGGTAATGCTGAGATTTATACCATGAATGCTGATGGCACCGACCTAAAGCGACTTACCCATCATGAAGCGAGCGATTACTATGCTGACTGGTCGCCTGATGGCAGTAAAATTGTATTCTATTCAAAACGAGACGAGCATTCTGAGGTGTATGTAATGAATGCTGATGGTTCGGACCTGACCAATCTCACCAATAACCCGGCCTCTGATCAGGATCCTCGTTGGTCTCCGGATGGAGAGCGCATTTTATTTCAGACTAACCGGGATGGTAACTGGGAGATTTATTCTATGAAACCGGACGGAAGTGACTTAAGAAACCTAACGAACGATGCTGGAAATGATGAAATAGCAACCTGGTCTGAAGACGGAAGGTACATCACCTTTTACTCCAATCGCACAGGAAGAAACGAGATTTATATTTTGAACCTGTCGGGAGGAGACTTGAGACAGGTAACTAACAGCGAAGGAAATAACCTGTTGAGTGTTTTTTCTCCTGATGCTCAAGAACTGGCTTATACCAGTTACCAGACCGGCAATGGGGAGATTATTGTTATCGATCCTAACACCGGAGAGTCAAGGCAAATCACCAAAGGAAAGAAGATAGAGAAATAGCCTATGGCTTAGTGCAACCTAAGCGCTATTCGTAAGTCATTACCCAAAGACAATGATGCCTGTATGAAATCTCCTCTTCAGTTTTTCGCAAAAGTCACCCTGTTATCGTTTTTCCTTTTGTTTGCCTGCTCATCTGCTACCAGTAGTGGTGAACAGACGGAACGAGAGTTTTCAGTAACCTCAATCAGCTATGAGAGTGAAGGAGTGAAAATTGCTGCAGAATTGTGGCTGCCAGAAGGGGCGGGGCCGCATCCTGCCATTGCCATGGCACATGGTTCCGGCAGGGCACGAAAAGAGTTTGGTAATGAAATGGCCATGCATTTTGTAAAGCAGGGTTATGCTGTCCTCACCCACGACAAGAGAGGGGTAGGTGGGTCAGGGGGAGAATATGTACAGCGCATGAATGCCAGCGAGCGCAATCTTAATTTACTTGCAAAAGACATTTCTGCTGGTATTGACTTTTTGAAAAAACGCCCTGATATAGATCAGCATCAAATTGGCCTTTGGGGATGGAGCCAGGCGGGATGGATAATTCCGATTGTGACAGTGCTACAAGAGAACATTAAGTTCACCATTTTACTTTCGGGCCCAACGGTAACGGTAGGTGAGGAGAACGTTTATAGCCGTCTTACAGGAGATGGAAGTCAGGATTCTGGTCTGACGCAACAAGAGATGTCTGCCAAACTTGAAGAGAGTGGTCCCTTCGGTTTTGATCCGATACCTTATCTCAAGCAAATGAACATGCCGGGGCTTTGGCTGTTGGGAGAGAATGATCAGAGTATTCCAATCCCTGAAACCGTAAAAATCCTTGATAGACTCATCGGAACCTACAAACGTGACTTTACTTATAAGCTATATCCCGGGGCTGGTCATGGTTTACGGATCAATGGAGTAAAAGTGGCTGGTTTTTGGAAGGTACAAGACGATTTTTTGAAAAATCAGGTGCAGATTAAGATCCCTTAGTCTTTGCTAAGTACAATTTTTTTTAAGCCTGGTCAGAGTTATTTTGACCTGTTTTCAAACAACCTGCTCCACCCTTTAGTTTCCATTAGGCACAATCAGGTTTTCCGGAGGAAAGTAGTTTTCACGATGGGTGTTATGTTGCGAAAAATTTGCATTTAAAAAGCATTTTAAACTGTCGTATTAAGGACATCTGTCTTTTTTACATTTAAACCGCAGACTTCTGGATTTCCTTTAAGTGATTGTGAGATAATGCATTAATTAGTCGTACATTGTACGATCACAACCTTAAACTTTTACCCGAATCCTAACACCTCCAAGAGGTTCTTTGGGCTTAACCCTTATTTATGAACATAGTTGCTGACGAGCAAGAAACCCTCCTAAAAGACAAACCAAGGCAGAAAGTAATCTTTGATAAACTAACCAAGGAAGGTTTTCAGAAGGATGTAAATGCCAGAGTTGATGCTTTTTTTAAGTCTAAGAAAATTTCAAAAAATGCCAATGGAGAAATGGTCTTTAAGACTGTTTGGGTGCTTACAGGATGGATCCTTACTTATGCATTGATCATCTCAAATTTGTTTGCCCCCTGGGTGATGTTGTTGATGGCGCTGGCACATGGCTTTTTCACCGCGATGATTGGCCTGAATGTCTCTCACGATGCCATCCACGGTTCTTACACAAAATGTCCTAAAAGAAATAAGAGATTAGGCCTCTCATTTAATTTTATCGGGGTGAACGATTATGTGTGGACAATCAGCCATAACATTGTTCACCATACATATACCAATATCCCCGACCATGACGAGGATATTGAGCAAGTGCCTATTCTCAGACTCCAGCCGAATCAGGAGCTTTGGAAGATTCATCGATTTCAGTATATCTATGCCTTTTTTCTGTACAGCCTGTCAACTTTCTTTTGGGTATTGATCAAAGATTATAAGAAGTTCTTTCAGCATCAGTTGGGAGGACATTTTCGTAAATCTTTCCCTAAAAAGGAGATGTTCAGACTCTTTGCCTACAAGGCCTTCTATTACTTTATGTTCCTGGTGCTGCCTGTGCTGGTGATTGATTTGGCCTGGTACTGGATAATCCTCGGCTTTATAGCCAGTCATTTGCTTGAAGGCTTTACGGTGGCGGTAATCTTTATGCTCGCCCATATTATAGAGGGTACTAAGTTTCCTGAACCGGAAGAGAATGGTAAACTGAATATGCCCTGGGCAGATTTACAGATGCATACAACTGCCAATTTTGCCATTAAAAACCGGGTGGTGAATTACCTCTTTGGTGGACTTAATTTTCAGATTGAGCATCATTTGTTTCCCAAGGTATGCCATGTGCACTACCCGAAAATATCGCAGATCGTCAAGGAAACGGCTAAAGACCATAACCTTCCTTATATTGAACACCAGACCTTTTTTGGGGCAATCGGGTCACATATCAGGTTTTTGAAAAAGTATGGCAGGGAGCAGGCTCCGGCTATTTAGGAGAGGGGAATAGTGGAATGACTCAGGGATTGCCTCTTATCTTTTCTTCTTTTTGGGCTTCTTAATCTTCCTTTTCTTCAAGTTTCTCTTTTCCTCTTCGTCTTTCCGCAGCAGAAGCTTCCAGTTATCTGACTTATCTACGGTGCTATCGAGAATGTGCTGATAATCTGCATCAGAAACATCAATGGTGGCAATTGGCTTACCGAGGTTTTCTTCTATTTCAGCCAAGATTTCCTGCTCTTCAGTGCTGCAAAATGATACGGCCTGTCCTTTTTCGCGCCCCCTACCTGTTCTACCCACGCGGTGTACGTAAGCCTCGACACTGTCCGGTAGGTCATAGTTGATCACATATTCCACATTGGGAATATCAATACCCCTGGCACTCACATCTGTAGCAATAAGCACCTTGAGTTCGCCCCGCCTGAAAGCCCCCATTACCTGGGCTCGCTCCATCTGTATGCGATCGCTATGAATGGTTTCAACACTGATGTCTACCCGTGCCATGGCCAGCTTTACCCGTTCGGCTCTGACCTTAGTGCGAACAAAGACCAGAATCTTTTTATCCGGGTTGTTCTGGATCATTTTTTCCAGAAAGAATCGCTTGTCGTCCATTTCGATATGGGCCACACCATGCTCAATGTTTTTGGCCACGGGGTTCTTAGGAGAAATCTGAATGCGAATGGCATTGCTTACCAGGGAATAAGCCAGTTTTTTGATTTCTTCATCAATGGTAGCGGAGAAGAAGAGGGTTTGCCGTTTTTTTGGCAGATGGAACATCAGGTCTCTGATGTCTTTGATAAAGCCCAGATCCAGCATGTGATCTGCCTCATCGAGTACCAGAATTTCTACCCTGTGCAGCTTGAGTGCTCCCTGGCTCACCAGGTCAAACATTCTACCAGGAGTGGTGATTAAAATATCAACTCCTTTATTGAGTCTGGCTATTTGTGGGTCTTGATCTACACCCCCATGAATACAAAATGAGTCGACTTTAGTATACTTCCCCAGCGTTTTAAATACCGTATCAATCTGTCGGGCAAGCTCGTGAGTAGGAGTCATGATCAGACATTTCACCCCATCGGGCCTGATACCTGATTTTCGTTCCTGTAATACGTGGAGGATAGGAATGGCAAAGGCGGCAGTTTTACCTGTGCCAGTCTGAGCAATGGCCAGTACATCTTCGCCTTTTAAAATGGCCGGAATGGACTTGAACTGAATATCTGTGGGCTTTTTATAGCCTAAACCCTCAATACTCCTTTTAATGCCATCGGCAATGCGGTACTCCTCGAACTTCATAGATTTACTGTATAGCGCAAAGATAGCTTTATTAAAGTGAAGTCAATGTTCCCGGCTTTTTTCGGCATGTTCTTTAATCACCTCGTTTCTTTTCCGTAAGAAACGTGTCATATACCTCTTCAGAATCAATTTGTCGAAGTGCTTCCCCAAGAGTCCATATGGTACAGAGTAGGTGAAGGTATCGGTCATCAAAGTGCCTTTTTTAGTTCCCTCAAACCTGTGCTCATGATGGAAATGTGCAAAGGCCCCTTCGACCATTTCGTCTATAAAACGATGTGGAGGCTCAAATTCGGTGATTTTGGCAGTGAGATTTTGCCAGATGCCAAAGTGCTTTGCCCGCCAGGTTACTGACTGGCCTGGTTCGATAAGGCCTGAAGTAACTCCTCCAATCGCCTTTTCTCTTGTCTGCGCTGCAGATTCCTGATGCAGATCAATATTACGCGCCAGGTCAAAGCAGAGAGCAGGAGGGGCTTTGATGTGGAGCTTGATGATAATAACAGACAAGGAGGCGATGTTTGCCTGAAGATAGAGAAAGTTCTGACAGCTTCTAGCCCACTTTCACACAGTCAAATTTCCAGTCGATAAAGACCGATCCATCTTCAAAGATGTTTTCACTTATCCATTTAAAACCCTGGCCGGATATTTCATAAAACGTAAGTCGACTTGTGGCCTTTTTGCCTGCAAGGGGTTCTTCTTTTTCCAGGACCATCTTGTTTCCGGCTTTTGACCCGTCCATTCTCCCACATAATAGGGCTTGGGAATGAAATAGGTCATTTTCCACTTTTTAGCCTCAACATCATAGATACGAATAGAAATTGGCGCATCGTATGGAGAAAAAAACCGGTCTTTGATGGCCCAGCCATTCATGGTCCAGGAATTGGTCCACACGGCCTTATAGCTGATGGACTTAGCATCTGGATATGTGAATCGCTTCACGGAACATTCACAGGTACCAATTAAAAATGCAAACTGTTGAAGTTCTTCTGGTGCGTCAGGGTTGGAACGTCCATATGGATAGGCAGTGTTGGGTTCGTAGCTAGTTTTAAGCGCTGGCTTCTGTGCCCTGACGGAAATTGTGGTTACAAAGAATGATAGAAGGACTATCCATATGCCTCGAATTCGGTTGTTTTTCATAGCTGTTAATTCAAAAGAGAAGCTGATGTTAAAAAAAAACGTCAATTGCTGATTTTATCGCTTCTTACGGGCATATAATCTTCACGTACTTGTCCGTTCACCTTGATTTTATCGAAATAGGTCCAGGCTCCGCTTGCCCCCATAAGGTCGGCCGTATTGATCGTCTGAAAGTGCAGGTGAGGTTCGGTGGAGTTACCGGAGTTACCACACAGTCCCAGTAATTGTCCCTGTTTAACCAGTTCTCCTTCCTTCACCGCCACAGAGCCTTTTTTAAGGTGGGCCATGAGTAAGTACTCCTTTTGTGCTGTTTCCAGTAATACCATGTTACCACCCCCGGCAGCCCGATTCATTGCTGGCCATAGGTTGTCTTCAACATCGTTGATGGTGTAAATAACCCTGGCATCTGCTGGCGCTATGAGTTCCTGACCAAATGCATAAAAGTCAGCGTTGGTCATAGGCTGACCCCGGCTGGATTTTCCGCTGGGACCCATTACCAGAAAGTCAAATGCACCACGCATGCTCGTATGTGAGTTATGGTAGTTTTGACTAATAGACTTGCCTCCCCAGAAAACATACCATTCTCCGTGAAAGGGGAGTATGAACGAAGTAGTATTTCTTTCCAGTTTTGGGGCACTTTTATCGCTGTAATTGGTGATCAGGAATTTTGAAAGCTTGCCAGTTCGGTTGATATCAAAGCCTACTTGCAGTGTGAAAATCTTTCCAAGCTTGCAGCGATAGGTAAAGGAGTCACCAGAGGCTTCGATCAGTTCCATGTTGCCTATGGAAGTACCGAACCTTCTCAGCTGATCAAACTTAACTTCGAGCTCCTCTATTGTATTGCGTTTGTTGAGACGTTCATCGAAAAAGAGCCAAAAAACTTCAGTTGAGCGATGGTTATAGGCTTTCAGAAAGGCTTCTTTGATAGCCAATGGTTCTTTCTGTTGTGCTTCCGCGCAGCAGAACTGCAATAGTAGAAGCGCACAGGTCAGTAGTTGCAGTCTGAAAGGAATAAGCTTGTATTTCATTGTTCTGCCATCTTTAAGGAAAAGTGAGGGCAGCCACAACTTCCATGAAAAAAGGCCACCCTCTGGTATTAATTACAACTCTGGCAATTTGTGAATTGGTAAGAAAAAAGGGCTAATGGAAAGCTAAGGTTAAGCTTAGGGATCAGGGTTGATGATAAATACCAGCAATTGGCCCATTAAATTCTTTCTTCGACCCAAGTGATTGAGTGGGTAATCCTGATGGACTTATAGATTATCTATATAGACTAAATCACCTCCATAGCCTTTGATATAGCCGAGTAGGGCCCAGCTCTCATCGGGTGCCACAGAAAGTGCAATATCCTGCGCGGGTATAGAGCCCCTGAAGGGATAATGAGCTTCCAGGCTATCGGTGGACAGGCTTAGGCGGGATATTTCGTCTGGGGTGGTGGTTCTGTTTACAAAGTAGATCGAGTTTTTAGCCACAGTCCAGTTACCCCAGTCCTGAAAGCTCAATTCGGCTGTAAGTTTTCTCTCTTTTCCAGTCTCCAACTCTTTCTGCCAGATGCCGTCCTGGCGATGCTTTGCATAGTAGAGCATTTGCCCTTCGGGTGATTCCAGGGCATAATAACCTCCATTTTTAGTTATCTGCACTGCCTTATTCCCATTCAGGGGCTTTCTCCATATCTCCCAACTGCCACTTCGATCTGAGGTAAAATAGATTGATTCGCCATTGGCAGACCAGGTGGGGGTCATATTGTGAAAATGGCCTTTGGTAAATTGATACTGGTCCACACCATTGGAATCGATCAGGTAAATGTGCGAATATCCATCAATCTTTGAGTCGAAGGCCAGAACATCACCTTTCGGGGCCCATTTGGGATTGGCCGTAAAGGACCTGTTGAGTTGAGTCAGCTGCCTCTGGTTGGTTCCGTTACGGTTTGCCGACCATATTTCGTAGTTACCTGATTGATTGGAAGAAAAGAGTATCTTTTTGCCATTGGCGGAGATATCCGGATGTAACTCCCAGAGGGTAGAGGACTCTGCCAAGGGAGTCACATTTTGCCCTCTTTGATTCAAGTCTATTTTGACCAGATCTGTATCTGTTTCCCAGTCTTCTACGACAAGTTTCCCATTTTGAATACTGGGATTTTGATGATTTCTACCAAGCTGTAGCTTGGTGAGTTCACCATCATTTGAAATGTCGATGCTCCAAAGACTTACCTGGCCTCCAAAATCGGATGACATAATAAGGGTCTCGTTGTCAGACCAGTCAAATCCGTAAATGGCACTTTTGGTCTCGGTGAGCAGTTTTTCTTCTCCACTAGCCAGGTTGAGCAGGTAGAGATCCTGAATACCCTCTGCCAATATTCTTGCAAAAGCCAGTTTTTTGCCATCAGGGGAGAATTCAGGCGAGCTATCGCCCCAAAAGTTGTCCTTTGGCCTGGTGACTTGGGTACTTGTAGCCATTTCCAATGAATATATAAATACTGCATGCTGGTTGTTGGTGGTATCTAAATCAATATAGGCCAGCTCAGCGCCATCTGGCGACCAGGACAAGGCAGCTATTTGGGCATTGGCCTCTATCAGGGTTCTTTCTGCACCTCCATAGGCAGAGATCAGGTTAATAGTCACTTTGCCTTGGTCATTTTTATAATAGGCCAACTGGTTGGCATCAGGAGACCAGCGCGGTTGCAGATAAATGGCCGTATCACTGGTGATCACCTTGTGTTCCATCCGGTCGAGTGATTTAATGCAGAGGTGATTTTGGTTCTCACCGGGTTTGCGCCATACAAAAGCAACAGCGCTGCCGTCAGGAGATAGGTCGGGGTGAAACTCCCAGCCTTTCATGGCAGTGAGCGGTTTGATATTATAGATTTTAGGCAGGGAATTTCCGGCATTACCCGCTGCCAAAAAGGTGATAAGCGCACTTACCAGTAGGAATGCTGTGATAAAGGCATACTTCCATTGATGGACATCGATGCTCACGCTGGGTATACCCGCTTTGATGGGCCTGGCTTTGGAGGGAGCTTCTCTTACACTGGCAATGAGCCGGTAGCCTCCTTTGGGTATGGTTTCAATAACCCGTGGTTGGGTTGGTACATCTTTAAAGACACTTCTGAGCTCAGAAATGGCGCGGGTCAGGGCCATATCTACTACCACTGTATCCTTCCATACTGTGGCGAAAAGCTCATCTCTGCTTACTACCTCAGCTGGCTTTTGTGCCAGAGAGCAAAGTACAGCCATGATCTTTGGTTCAAGCTTCCACTCTTCACCATTCCTGGATATCCGATTGATTTCAGGTTGGATCAGCCATTCGTCTATATAGAAGTTTTCCTGCATAACTGTAAGAGAGTCCTTGATGCTTTCGGGTGCTTTTAATGTGTATGTGGACGGTGGTAAAGTTAACCCGAAAACGAGAAGTTAGAGGGGGAGGATGTGCATTTGGGGCAAACCTAACATTTTCATAAGGTCTGATCGGGCCATTTTTAGGCTTGTAAGGTGATTTGTCCGGGGTAGATTTGAGAGGATCTCTCTGACAAAACAGAGCAAATGAGAATCCTAAGGTTTAAAGAAGTTTTCCTTAAGGTTTCATGATTTTGTGCCTGCTATGCTTGTGCATCATCAATAAAAATGATTCATGAACTCGAAAAGCAATATCAATAAGTTATTGGCCATAGTGCTGATGCTTACTATGACCTTGGGCGTCACTGCCCAATCTGATCTCAAATATCCTAAATCCCGGAAAAGCCCCAAATCCACTAATTATCACGGTACAAGCATTACTGATGATTATAGCTGGTTGGATGAAGTGGGGAGTGAAGAGGTAAAAGCCTGGTCGAAAAGCCAGGACAACTTTATGCGTAACTACGTTCGGTCTATTCCGCAGTATGAGGCACTTAAAAAGAAAGTGGCTGATTTGAGCCAGGTATCCGGGCGTACGGCCTTACCCGCGCAGGGAGGTGGGCATTATTTCTTTGTACAGGCAACCGAGGAAGGGCCCTGGGCTATGTATAAGCAGAAAGCCGGCAGTAATAAAGCCGAGAAGCTTGAGCTCCCCTTTGATGGCAGAGCAGCCACCTTCATTCTACCAAGCCCTGATGCATCTCACCTGGCACTGGCTATGAACCGACCAGGAGGGTATTTGGATTGGAAGGTCTATGATATTGCAGCTCAGAAGCTGCAGGAAGCAACGCTTATTGGTGCTCCCCTGGGAGATACCCGTCTGGTCTGGACAAAAGATGGCAACGGCTTTTACTATGTAGGCATGGAGGCTGGTGCAGACGCGCAGAGCCCGAGGAAAAACAAGCAGGTCTGGTATCACAGGGTGGGAGGTACCAGCGATACTGATACTAAAATATATACCCCTGAATCTCCCGGTTCTAAGCTACATCTTGATATGTCGGATGAAGGCAGATACCTGATCATAGCTGAAAGACAGGGAGCCGCTACAGCGGCAAAAATCAAATATATCGATAGCAGAGGGTCTGATCACAAGGTCAGGAGCCTGATCGATAAGGCTGAGGGTTCTTACATCTTCCTCGGTAATGATGGATCCAAATTCTATTTTCAAACCGACCTGGGAGCTTCGAACGGTAAGATTGTTTCTGTAGATATCAATCAGGCTACCCGGGTGTGGAAAGACCTGATTCCTGAAGGGGATGTACCCATGATGGGATTCCAGTCTGCCGGAGGTACAATGCTGCCCCTGATGGCCGGTAACAAGTTTGTGGTGCCGGTACAAAAGGATTTAAAAATCACTCTGAATATTTATCGCTTGAATGGCAAGCTGGACAAGAAAACGGAGCTGAAGTCAGGTGGTCTGTTCTTCAGGGCGAATGGTCTGAATGCCTTGAGCGGTACACGCAATTCTGAGGAGGTAATGGCTCAGTTTATCGGCATTACCGAACCCAATACCGTCTTTAGTGTTAATACCAAAACGGGACAATCCAGGGCCTGGGCCAGGGCCAAGGTTCAATTCAATGCAGATGAGTATGAAAGCCGGATAGCCTTTACCACTAGTAAAGACGGTACCCGCATTCCTATTTCTCTGACCTATAAAAAAGGCTTAAAACGCAATGGTAGAAACTATATGATGATGCAGGTATATGGAGCCATCGCTTTTACAAACTATCCATACTTTCAGAGCGACTACATGGCCTGGCTCGATATGGGAGGCATCCATGCCGTAGCTCATATACGTGGTGGCGGTGCATACGGCAGTCAGTGGCATCAGGATGGAATTGCCCGGAAGAAGCAGAATGGCACAGATGACTATATCGCGGCCCTGGAATGGGCCATTAAAGAAAAGTATACCTCAGCTGATCGCATGGTGATTAATGGGGTGAGTGCCGGTACCATACCGGTAGGGGCTGTAATGACCCAGCGACCGGACCTGGTGGGGGCAGTAGTATCTCACTATGGCATGCTGGACATGATTGGCTATGCAGCAAAGCTTGGCGAAGATGCCAACCACAGCTATATGATGCCGGAGATCGGTAACTCTACCGATGCGGATGACTTTGCCGTGCTCAATGGCTATTCGCCTTACCAAAAGCTGGTGAAGGGCAGTGACTACCCGCCAATGCTGGCACTTACCAGCGATGGGGATGCTCCACTCAATGCCGATTCGTATAAATATATAGCCAGACTCCAGGCTTTAAGGCAGTCCGGGCCCATGCTACTTCAAATGGCCTGGGGCTCAGGGCACAGTATGTTTGGCTCTCAGCAGCATGCTCCGGTTGATACTTTTACTGATGAGCTGGCCTTTCTTATCAAGGCCATGGATATCGATGTGAGAAACTGGCTGAAATAGAGGGGGAGGCCAAAGAAGATCCGAATTTTAGAAAAGCACTAAGATTAGGCTGCCCGAGCCTTGTCTTTGTGCTTTTTTCACTTACAAATTCTTGGCTATCTTTCCCTTATGTCACAAGCAGGCCTTACAAGATTTATTGACTCTGAGCGGAAACTACTCAGGCTTATTTTTATCTTTTTCACCCTCATTTCTGGTGTACAATACCTCCAATATTTCATTGCCTACAACAGCAGTTATCCCTTTCCCTGGAAGTACAACCTGGGCATCACCTTTGGCACTTTCTACACTTATTTTTTACTGGTTCCTGTCTTCTTTAAGTTATCACAGAAACTGCGAAAGAGGCTGACCACAAACTGGCAGCTTGTGCTAGCTCACCTTTTTCTGGGCCTTGTTGTTTCCTTCATACACTTGCTGTTGGTACAAGTGCTAGAGTGGGCCCAGGTTTATCGATTTAGTGAGGCTACATTCTCTCAGTCATATCGCTGGAAACTAGCACGTTGGCTTCATTTGGAGATGCTTTTGTATACCGTTTTGGTGACAGCGCGGTATGGCGTGGGGAGCCTGAGCTGGAAGAAAGCAGCTGCAGGTGTGTCCATTGCAGAAGTGCAGAAAGAGACTCAGTTTTTATCAACTGTAAAGGTGAAAACAGGCAGCGAAACCCGGTATGTCGCGATTGATCAGGTGAGGTGGATTGAGGCCTATGATAACTATATCAAGTGTTTTATGAACGAGGGCTTTGTGGTAGTAAGGTCAACGCTTAGTGGTATAGAAAAAGGACTGGACCCTGAAGGTTTTCAACGGATCCACAGGTCTTGTATCGTGGCCCTCAGAGAGGTTGATTTAATCAGGGGAAACGGGAGCAATTATGAGGTGATATTGAAAGACGGAAATACCCTTAAACTCAGCCGGACCTACAAAAGTGCCCTGGAAGAGAAAATGTCGGCCTCAGTTCAGGACTGATTTCGCCATGGATATTTGCATTTCGCCACAAAAACCCGTCAGATAGAACTCGGAAGCGTAAGCTTAGCCAAAACACTACTTGATCAAACCAATGTATATGAGATTTAATAAACTCAGGCCCTTCATGCTCTTTTGTACCACTTTGGTGTTAGTAAGTACCATCAAAGCTCAAACCATAAAGGTGGAAATAGAACCCAACCATAGCACCATCGGTTTTGTGGTGAAAATTGCCAAAGGGGTAACCCGGGTTACCGGCAAGTTCACAGACTTTGCGATGCAAATGGATTATGTGGATGAAGACATAACAAAATCTTCGGTAACCTTTACTATTCAGGCACAGAGTATTAATACCGGTATAAACCAACGGGATGAACACTTGCGCTCCGCAGACTTTTTTGAGGTCGAAAAATACCCGGAGATAAGCTTTAAGAGCACCGCCATTCGTAAAGCAGGTAATGGCTTTGAAATGGAAGGAGATTTCAGCATGCATGGTGTCACAAAACATGTGGTGATTCCCTTCGAACTAACCGGGAGTGAGCGTACACCCAGTGCCAGCATTCGTTGGTCTTTGAATAGAGAGGATTATGGTATAAACTATGAGCACTCCAGCATGAAGCATTTTCTTTCGAAAGAGATTGCCGTGGAGATTGATTTCTGGACAAGGAAATCCAAAATCCAGGATAATTAATACTCAGCAATGACTGGCACTCTATTGACCTGAAAAATAAAACCGGAAAAAAGAGAATTGACGCTTTGCTGCCTATCTTCGGGCATGCAAATCAGCCGACTTACAAAGATATCAATCGTTTTGATTGGTGTCTTTTTATGTGTTAAGCCTTTGTGGGGGCAGGCGAATGCCAGCGAAGAACCGGAAGTGGTCGAATGGAAGGAGGGGAGATTGCTGACCTGGGAAGACTATCGGTTACGTGTTTTCAAATCGAACAAGGGTCAGCTGGCCATTACCAGTGTGAGGCACTCTGTTCGTGGTTACCTCAATGATGATATTCCTGACTTCGAAGTGAAGGTGTTATTTGTCAAAGACGACTCATGGACGACTGATAAAACTGATTCTGAGCTCCTGGCTCATGAGCGGCTACATTTTGATATTGGTGAGCTTTTCAGAAGAAGAATAGTTAAACGAATCAATGGACTTAGAAAGCAAGGGGAGAAGCAGAAGGCCATTTACCGTTATGTGATACGAAAAGAACTGAGTGAATTCAGAATTTTTTCAAAATCATATGACAAAGCTACACGACATGGAAGCCTGCCGGAAGAGCAGCAGAAATGGCAAAAGGATGTTTGGGAGCAATTAAAACGTTTGCAGTAAGAAAATAACATATTAGGATATGTTGGTATTTAACAATGGTGCCCTTTGAGGTACTTATTTTTTGATACTTATTCTCTTCACTAACCTTCCTTATTATTTCTTTTTGAACTATTTTCACTATCTACAAGCTCACGTTCATGTCAAACCAACCTGTCCTGAAAGAATATTCTAATGATGAGATTACGGTTAAGTGGCAGCCTGATTTATGCATTCACTCCGGAATTTGTCTGAGAGGTCTGCCAGGCGTTTTTAATTTAAAGGAACGACCATGGGTCAATATGCAAGGGGCTGACTCAGAGTCTATTGTGAAGCTGGTGAAAGATTGTCCCTCGAAGGCACTGAGCATTAAAGGAGTCAGGTTTAAGGAGCCAGACAGAAGTGAAACTGAGATTACCCTGATTCCCCGGGGGCCACTGATTGTAAAAGGAGGCGCCACGGTTTTGGATAGAAAAAACAAACAAGTACATCACGAGACGGTCTCTTTCTGCCGCTGTGGCAGGTCCGCCAAACACCCCTATTGTGATGGGACACACGCAAAGAAAATTGACGATTAGAACATGCCCATTACTATAAAAGATATAGCCAATTCACTGGAAATCTCACCCTCAACGGTTTCCCGAGCCTTAAACGATCATCCCAATATCAGTGATGAGACTAAAGCGCTTGTGGCCGCGAAGGCGAAGGAGATGAAGTACCAGGCCAATTTCATTGCCGCGGGTCTCAGAACCAGAAAATCCAACTCTATTGGCATACTCGTACCTCACATTACAAGCTCTTTCTTTTCAGCTGCCATCAATGGTATTCAGAAAGTTGTGAGCGAACATGGTTATTTCACCATCATTTGTCAATCGAATGAAAATTACCATGATGAGGTAGACCAGGTGAGATCGTTGCTTTCTTGTAAGGTGGAGGGAATTGTATTGTCCATCTCCAGTGAAACAAGGATTTATGAGCATCTGGAAACACTTCAGGCCTATGATACACCCTTTGTTTTCTTTGACAGGGTGGCTCCGGGTTTTGATACACCTACGGTTGAGGCCAATGATTTTACCGGTGCTTATCAGGCTGTTGAGCACCTGATCAAGCGTGGAAGAAAGCGCATAGCACACCTGGGAGGGCCTGATGAACTGGGAATCAGCCGCAGACGCTATGAGGGATATTTGGAAGCCCTAAGAACTTTTGATTACGAAGTAAATCCAGACTTTTCAGTGTTCACCGAGCCAGACAACTCACATGAGCATATTATTGAAGAGATGTTTGGTGATAAAAGTAAAATGCCTGACGCACTCTTTACCTTCAGTGATGAGTTGGCTGTTGAAGCCATTCTTAAGTTGAAGAAAATGGGACTGAACGTACCAAGAGATGTTTCCGTGGTTGGCTTTGGCAATAGCAATCTTTGCGAAATTGTGGAACCGCACCTGACCAGTGTAACCCATGAGCCTGCGGTAATGGGAGAGGCCGCAGCGGACTTACTCTTTAAGGTAATTCAAAACCGTCATATTCCTCCACATCAGAAGAACCGCAAGTTCGATTCCAGGGTAATTATCAGGGATTCATCCAGATAGTAGTCCATCAGGCGAATGGTTATGTGTTACTCTAAGTAGAGATTCCCTAAGGAGGCTGTGATTGTAGCTCGGTTTTTGTTAAAAACCGGTAAATGCAGCGACTTTATAGACTTACTCCCTTTTCTCTTATTTTCATAGTGCTCCTCGGCTTAGCAGGGCTGATGGTATACTCAAGGAGTTTTTGGATGCCTACAGAGGGTTGTGGGCTGTATAGTATTATGCCATTCGGGGTGACTTTGATGGGGTTTGCCGTAATCCTATTGGATAGGTGGCTGAAGCAGGCCATGTCTCTAAGAACGGTATGGCTGGTTGAAGCCGTTTGCCTGCTGGCTTGTTTTCTTATGCGTTAAAACCTTAACAGGAAATCGCTCAGGTTGTCTTTTCTTTCCAGAGCCAGTTTTTTCCTTACCCTGTATCGACCTATCTCCACACCACGTACAGAAATGCTTAAGAGGTTAGCTATCTCTTTTGTATTCAGATTCATACGAATGTATGCGCTGAATTTTATCTCCTGAGGTGTGAGGGCAGGGTAGCTCTCCTTCAGTCGGGTGATGAAATTGCCATGTACCTGATCAAAATTATCTGCAAACTGTGACCACTCTTCGCCTCCCGCCAGATCTTTATCAATGGACTTTACCAATCTTCCCAGTTTTGTCTGAAGAGCCTTGTCAGCTTCTTCTTTAGGAATAGCCTTTAGTGTATTCTTGATGTTATTCAGCAGTTGGTTTTTCTGAATAAGGTTCATCGCTGAAGAGGTAAGCGCCTGGCTTTTGAGGTTTACTTCTGTGCGGAGCTTGTCATTTCTGAGTTTGATAATTTCAGCTTCTGACTTTTCCGTAATAGACTGAATCTGATTGTCTTTTTTCTTCAATTCCTGATCCTGCTGCTCTTCCAACTCCTGTGTTTGCTGTTTATGACGTTTATCGAGCCATTTGAAAGTTATGTAAAACAGAATCAGAAAGACCACACTGTAGAGGATGTAGGCGAATGTAGTGCGGTAAATAGGAGGGGAGATATGAAATGAATATTGTATCTCTTTCGTTTCAGCGCCAAAGATGTTTTTTGCTCGTACTCTGAAAGTATAGTGACCCTCATATAGGTTAGTGTATTCCTTGTTGCTGGTATAGGTCCATTCAGACCACTGCTCATCATAGTTGTCGAGGCGGTATTGATACATCACTTCGTCCCGGCTTTCAAAGTGAGGAGCTGCGTAGTCAAATACAAAAGAGTTCTGAGTAAATCGATACTTGTCAACAGATTCTTTGGCCAATACCGCCTGATCAATGCTATGACCGAGGTACATGACCGTGTCCAGGCGACCTTCATTGGTGATTTTTCTGAAGAGCACATTGAAACTGGCATTTTTGGGTACATCGCGAATTGGGTTGTAATGAATAAAACCCTGCTTGCCACCAATGAGTACATTGTGATTGTCCAGGACGGTAATATTGGCCAGGTCATCATTCCAGCTGCTCTTTACCTTATTGAAAGGGCTGATGTGCGCTTCAAAATCATGATTCCCTTTGGGGCGCAATACTCCCAGTTTCGACTGTTCAATAAAGTAGACATTGCCTATCTCGTCAGCTTCCATATCCACCATAGAAGCCCGGGATCCGATGAGGTCATTGAAATGAGAAAGGCTGTCAAAACGATCTGTGGCAGGGTTATATTCGTAGAAACCTTCTTGTGCTGTAAATACCAGTTGATTGGCTATTTTAAATACGTTAATCAGCACATCGGAAGGAAAGCCATCCTCTTGTTTATATAGTCTGCTTCCGATGACAGTTGTCAGGTCATCACTTAGTGTAAGTTTAAATACGCCCTTATAGCCTTGTGCTATCCATAAAGTGGTTCCATCAAACTCCATTATGCGTGAAGACTCGTCAAACCCCTTAATCTTCAGCTTGTCCCTGAGTTTTCCATTTTGCCATTCAAGCAAATTAAGGCCCTGATAAGTACCTTCTATCAATAGATTGCCGGAACCAGGGGCGAGGCGAAAGATCCAACCTCCTTTTTGATCGGAGATGGAGCGTGCTTTTCCGTTTTCTATGATAAAAGCACCATTGTGGTGCCCCATAAGAATCTGACCATTGATTTCCTGTACCGAATACACCTGGCCTTCCGTACCGGGAATGAACATCATTTGCCCATTACGCCAGCGGTAGAGGCCGTTATTGGTACCCAAATAAATATCTCCATCAGAAAGTAAAGCAGTATAGCCCGCTCCGGAAAGCTCCATTCTGTCATCAATTATGGTAAACGGAGAGTTGAGGTCTACCCTGGAGACACCGTTGTTCATAGCCAGCCAGAGATTGCTCTGATTGTCTTCATATATATAATTTACCGTACGGTCTGAAAGCCCTGATTCTTTATTGAGATGAAGTATCAGGTTTCCTTCCTTATCAATGATGAAAAGCCCCGAATTTTGAGTGCCCAATGCAATGTTTCCATCTCGCAGCCTTCTTGAATAGTTGATTATGTTTTCATTTCGCCAGAAGGATCCTTTGAACTCAAATGGCTTGATTACTCCATTGTAGAGGAATATGCCATGGTTAAAGGTGGTGACAAGGAGTTGTTCCTTGTCGTAGTTCATGATATTGGAGATTCTCTTGTCTTTGAAAAAATCTCCGTCTCTGATAAGTTCAAGCTTTCCTGACTGAAGCATAGATAGTCCCTTTTCCCATTCCTGAACATAGAGTCTGTTATTTACCAGAAATGAGATTTCAAGCTTATGAGGAGAGGACACTGAGCTTAGGGTCTTGCCATCATAGATATAGATATTTTCAAAGGTGCAGAAATACACCGTGTCATCTATACCATAAATTTTCCAGGTCTCGTCAAAGTCCCGGACATCGGCCGGAAGCTGATCCGCCAAAGAGGTGTATTGCAAATTGCCCTGTGCATCGGGGAGGAGGTAGCCAAAGTCCGCCTGGCTCCCCACGTATATTTTACTGTCGGTGCCTATAAAAATAGAACGAATCTTAGTTCCGGTAATGGGATAACGGTGCCAATCGCTTCCGTCATATTCGAGCAGTCCCAGGTTATTGGCTACATAGAGCAGGCCATTGGCATCCTGGGTGATGTCCCAGTTTTGAATACCTGCCCTGTACGACTCCGGATCGTAGTTACTAATAAAGGGTAAGCCCTGAATGACGTCAGAATCCTGTGATTTTAAATGCTCTTTGTTAAAAGAGAGCATAAAAACTACTACAGCAACCAGTCTAAAAAGTTTCTTCATTTCATCAATCTCTGAGCACTTACTTGTGTAATTGGATTTTTTGCTCTGCGAAAACCTCTTTCTCTAAAATCTTCAATAATGGCCCATATTCCTATCTTTTATTTCCATTGATGAAATATTGTAGTATTATTTTTTCTCTGCTGATGAAATGTTGTGACAGTTGTTTTTTTTGACCCTTATATATATAGGAGCACCTTGAAAGAAAAAAAGAGCTATGAAAAAACAACTCCTCTATTTAATCCTTTCCCTGGCACTGGTGATCTTCTACGGATCCTGTGATAATGGAAATGCAGACCCCGTCATCGTTGACGGTCCTCCGGTTATTGAATCATTAACCGTTAATGCTGGAACTATAGAAAATACCGACTTTATGGCTACTGCGGTAGTCAATGATGGTATAGCCGGTAGTACCATTAGTACACTAGCCACAGCGAACTGGACAATCACCAATGGTGGTACTACAGTGGCCTCTGGAACAGAATCACTGAGTGGTGATTTAGCCACTATAAACATTGCTGTAGCTGGTGGTTTTGGTGTAGGTGACTACAATCTCGATCTGGTTGTGTCAGACTCCAATGGTAACTCGTCTACTGAGAATGTGAGTTTCACTGTTGAATTGCCTCTTCCTGATTTTGACATTTCAGGTGATTGGAAATTGGAGCCAGTAGCAGGAGCCCTGAAAGTAGGTCCGGCACAAGGTGACGGCTCTTGGTGGTCAAGCGGTGCTGGAGACGTAGCTGGTAGAGCTTGCTTGTTTGATGATGTATATACATTTACTGGTAATGCTACTGGTACATTTGGGGTAAACGTAGGTGATATGACCTGGTTAGAGCCTTGGCAAGGAATGGACCCAGAAGGATGTGGTACACCTGTTGCCCCTTTTGTGAGCTCTACTGACTTCACTTATACTTACCAGAACAACCAACTTACCCTCGAGGGTGTAGGTGCTGCACTTGGCCTTGTGAAGGCTCACAATGGCGTTGAACTTGGAAATCCTGCAGATGCTCCAGATCAGGTAACTTACGAAATTGCCTCTCAAACTCAAGAAGGTTCTGTGCGTAGAATGACTCTTCAGATTTTTTCTGGTGGAGAAACTTGGTGGGAATTCCTGTTGATTTCAGGAGAGCCTGATGCAGTTCCAATTGATGTTGTTGGAGACTGGACACTTGAGCCTGTAGCTGGTGCTTTGGGCGTAGGCCCCGGACAAGGAAACGTGTCATGGTGGGCAAGTGGTGATGGTGACGTAACAGGTCGCGCATGCTTGTTTGACGATGTTTATACTTTTGATGCCAATGGTAACTTCTCTATGACGCTGGGTTCTGAAACCTGGTTAGAGCCATGGCAGGGAACTGATCCTGAGGCTTGTGGTACTCCTCTGGCTCCTCACGATGGAATGGGTTCTTATACTTACACTTTGTCTGGTACTGACCTTCAGATCGTAGGAACCGGTGGACATGTTGGTTTAGCTAAAGTGACGAATGGATCTGAACTAGGAAATCCAGCGGATGCTCCTGGTGATATTACTTATATCGTTTCTGATTTCTCAGTGGATGGTACTACCAAAAGAATGACACTGCAAATTTTTGCTGGTGGAGAAACCTGGTGGCAGTTCCTGCTGATCTCGCAATAATACCTTTAGTTCATAGTTTTTATGGCCCGCTCCCATGCGCGATGGGGGCGGGCTCATAAAACCTCAATTACTTAAGAGCATGAAAAAAATCAACAGCATTTTTGCAGCAATACTGGTAGTATGCTTCTATGCCTGCGGTTCTGATGACGGTGGTGAAACACCGGGAGGCGGCAATACAGAAACCATTACAATTCCAACCACGGGATTTACTTCTCCCACGTCATATCCCAATATGACCCTTGCCTGGGAGGATGATTTTGACGGTGCGGTTCTTAACTCAGCGCACTGGACTCACGAAACCGGTACCGGTTCTAATGGCTGGGGTAATGCCGAGCTTCAATACTATCGCTCAGAAAACACTACGCTACAGGATGGTCATCTGATAATCACGGCAAAAGAAGAATCATTCAGCGGCAGTAATTATACTTCCTCACGAATTATTTCGAAGGATAAACAAGAATTCAGATATGGCCGCATCGATATCAGAGCGGCACTTCCTCAGGGAAAGGGTATGTGGCCCGCACTGTGGATGTTAGGCGCTAACATCGATCAGGTAGGCTGGCCTGCATGCGGTGAGATTGATATCATGGAGAAAGTAGGTGGAACAGGTATTGAAAACGAGATCCATGGGACTGTTCACTGGCAAAGCGGGGGTAACCATGCTAACTTTGGTCGCTCCACTAATCTGTCGACCAATACCACTAACCAATTTCATGTATACTCGATAGAATGGACTTCCACCGCGATCAGGTGGATGGTTGATGGTGTGGAATACAATGTCATTGACACAATTCCAGCCGACCTAGATGAATTCAGAAGAGGCTTTTTCTTTATTATGAATGTAGCCGTAGGAGGAAACTGGCCAGGTGATCCCAATGCATCCACAAGCTTTCCACAGCATATGATAGTTGATTATGTCCGTGTCTTTCAGGCCAACTAATTTGGTCAGGCGGGTCAGAATATTTTTAAAAAGTAGAGTAGGCAATTAATTTAAGGATTGCCAGGCAAATGGTCATTGACTGGTTTATCAACTGATAACTAAAACAGACATGGCAAACAAATCAACTTTTACTTACAAGGTGGCCGCCATTGTGGCCCTTGGAGGACTTTTAATGGGCTTTGACGCTTCTGTTGTCTCAGGAGTAAATAAGTTCGTACAAATAGACTTTGACCTGACAGATCCTCAGTTAGGGTTTTCTGTTTCGTCTCTTACCCTTATCGCAGCATTGGCTATGATGGTCTCGGGCCCCATCAGCGACCGCTTCGGACGAAGAATTGTGCTCAAGGCCTGTGCGGTAATTTTCGCCATATCTGCGATAGGCTCTTCACTGGCTCCAAATTTCACGCTTTTCCTCATTTTCAGAATGCTGGGGGGAATAGGAGTGGGGGCCTCGCTCATATTGGCCCCTATGTACATTGCAGAGATTGCTCCTCCTAAAATCAGGGGAACCATGGTGTCTTTTAACCAGCTCAATATTGTAATCGGTATATCTCTTGCATTCTTTACGAACTACCTCATTCTCTCTTATGGTGATTCAGATGCCACTTGGGTCGAAACACTTGGAATAGGTGAACATAACTGGAGATGGATGCTGGCCCTGGAAACCTTGCCGGCAGTATTATACTATTTTGGCCTCTTTGGTGTGCCTAGAAGCCCGCGCTGGCTCGTCATGAAAGGTCATGATGAAGAGGCGATTGAGGTGATGAGCAAGTTCAGAAGCAAAGAGGAGGCGCTTGTAGATATAGAGGGGGTGAAGAAGGCAATTGCGGCAGATGCAAATAAGGAAAAAGCCAAACTCGGAGATCTCTTCAAACCAGCATTTAAACTGGTATTATTGATAGGTTTGGTAATAGGGGTTTTGCAGCAGATTACAGGGATTAACTCCGTCTTCTTTTATGCTCCGATGATCTTTGAGCAGACTGGTGGCGGCACCGATGCCGCTTTCAGACAAGCGATTATTGTTGGACTCATGAACTTGGTATTTACCGTACTGGCGATGTCATTGATTGATAAATTGGGGCGTAAATTATTACTGGTTGTCGGTGTTTCAGGCATCACTGTGTTCATGTTTGTGATAGCCTATTCATTCAATCAGGCTACTTATCGATTAGATGGAGATAAACTCCAGGAATTGGTAGTGAGCCTTAAAAGTGATGATGGAAAAGAACCTGAGATAATGCTGGATGCCAGCAAACTCAGTGGCATTGTGGGTAAGAGTTTCGACAATGATGTAGAATACAAGAATACATTAAAGGAATTGCTGACTCCAAAAGTGGCAAAGGTATATGAGTCTCAATTGATTGGAGCCGCTATCGGCATCAACTCGACAATGGTTTTGATTGGCATTCTTGGCTTTATTGCTTCATTTGCCATATCACTTGGGCCCGTTATGTGGGTGCTGTTTTCTGAGCTATTTCCATTATCCATCAAGGCCATTGCCATTTCATTGGTGGGGGCTGTCAACTCACTGGTGAGTTTTGGAATTCAGTTTGTATTCCCCTGGGAGCTTTCCACAATAGGTAGTGCTCCTACATTCCTGATCTATGGTATTCTGGCCTTACTAGGCCTGATATTTATCATCATGAAAGTACCTGAGACCAAAGGCAAGAGCCTGGAAGAATTAGAGGCCATTCTTATCAAAAAATAACAGATCCTGCCTATGAAATTCAAGTATACGATTGCCCCCATAGTCTTCTCAGTATTACTCTGGTCTTGTCAGGCGGGTACCAAAGAAGCTACATCTGAGAATGAGGTTCAGGCTGATGTGGTGGTTGAGGTAGAAGATTATACGACTGCCTCTGATGACATACAGAAGTCTGACAACACTGTGACTACCGATACAGACGGCTGGGTAAGCTTCATGGTGGATATCAAGTCTCCAGGCCGCTATAAGTCTGAGGTACTGCTCAAAGGAGCCGGAACGGTCTGGATTGAAGACTACCATGATAACCCTGATGGTCGTACATATAACATTACCGGAGCTATCAAAGGATCCGATCTTGACGAATTTGTAACCGTGTCTAAGGATGGTAGTCCGCTCAACACTGGTAGTCACAACATGAAGCTGCACCTTGCAGGAGATGTGGAAGTAGACAAGGTGATGTTCACCAAGATGATCGATCATGAGGTGACTCCTCAGTCTTTGACTCAGAGCACAGAAGGTAAGAATTGGGAGCTGGTTTGGTCTGATGAGTTTGAAGGCACCGGAGCACCGGATGCTACCAAGTGGACCTATGATGTCGGCAACTGGGGTTGGGGTAATAATGAGCCACAATACTATACCAAAGACAGAAGGGAAAACGCGCGTATCGAAGATGGTAACCTGATCATTGAAGCACGTAAGAATGATATGGGGCAGGAGTGGACCTCAGCCCGATTGACTACGCGTGGTAAAGTGAGCTTTCTCTATGGAAAAATAGAATTCAGGGCTAAGGCACCTTCGAAAGATGGTACATGGGCCGCAGGCTGGCTGCTAGGCGATGCTTATCGCGATGAGCTGTCGTGGCCCTATTGTGGCGAGATTGACGTGCTGGAGTGTGTAGGAAGTGAGATTGACGATGCCACGGGTAAAGGTATCAACCATGCAAGCTGCCACACCAGAAGCTACTATTTTAAAGAAGGTACCCATATCACTGCCGTGACGGAAATTGCCGATATGACGAATACCTATCATAATTACACCATTGAATGGACACCTGAAGGGGTTAAAGCATTTTTGGATGGTGAGCACTACTATACCTACGATAAGATTGAAAATGAGCTGGAATGGCCTTTTTCCAAACCTCAGAACCTTATCGTCAACCTGGCGATGGGTGGAGGAATGGGCGGAGCCATAGATCCTTCTATCGATCGTCAACAGTTTGTTCTGGATTATGTCAGGGTATATGAATTAAAGAATTGAATAAGAGATTTGATTGTGTGAAAATGGACTTTCGATGGACTTTACCCAAATGGGTAAAGCCATTGATTGTCTTAACCGACAAAAGGAAGAACTAAGCTTCCAAAGACTTTCATGCTCGGGATGACCTTAGGTCGGAATGTACATCAGCATCCGGCCTGAGGGAGCCCTTTCTTTTTATCAGGGAAATCACTTTTTCCTCCATTCATAACCGCAGAGAAGCTTTTTCTTGTAGTTTTGAGATTGTGCATAAAGACAATGGAATGGAGGAAGCATCATTGGTTTTAAAACGCACATAATGTTTTCAATAAAGACACCACAGCAGACTGTGAAAGCACTAGGGCTTGTCTGTGTGGTGATGTTATTTTTTTGTGGCTGTGATCTGCAGCATTCAACGAGATTGGGAGGCCCTGAACTCGTATGGTCTGACGAATTCAACGGAGATGAACTCGATCCTACACGCTGGACCGCCTATGTAGGTGATGGTTGCCCTGGCCTCTGTGGTTTCGGCAACAACGAACTCCAGTATTATTCCGACAGAGCAGAAAATGTCAAAGTAGAAAATGGCAAGCTCATCATCACGGCTCTGCATGACTCTCTCGAAAGCCGTGCCTATTCATCCGCCAAGCTGCTTACCAAAGGGCAAAGAAGTTGGCAGTACGGACGCATTGAAGTAAAGGCTAAACTTCCCCAGGGAAGGGGCACCTGGCCGGCTATCTGGATGTTGCCAGATAAGAATAAGTATGGTGGCTGGCCTCGAAGCGGTGAAATCGATATTATGGAGCATGTGGGGTATAATCCCGGAATGATCTATGGCACCGTCCATACGGAGTCGTTCAATCATATGAAAGGTACCCAAAAGGGGGATTCCACTGTGATTGCCGGATTCGCTGAAAACTTCCACGAGTATGCCATTGAATGGCGCGAAAATAAGATTGATTGGTTCATCGATGGTGAGCCATATCACAGTTTTGATAATACCGGTAAAAACTCAGAGGACTGGCCTTTTGATCAGTCATTTCACTTAATTTTAAATTTAGCTGTTGGTGGTAGCTGGGGCGGGTCCCGAGGAATTGATGATTCCATCTGGCCTCAGTCTATGGAAGTGGATTATGTACGGATTTACAGCTTTTAACTATCAACCTTAAACTTCAAACATGGTAGATTTAATTAGTATCGATTATATCATTATTGCCGGCTACTTTGTACTGGTGTTTGGTATAGCCGCATGGGCAACCTTTAAAGAGAAAGTCAACGCTTCTTCATCAGATTACTTTCTTGGAGGTAAGAATGTTGGCTGGTTTGTTATTGGAGCCTCACTTTTCGCCTCGAATATTGGCTCTGAACACCTGGTAGGACTGGCTGGTTCAGGAGCAAGTTCGGGAGTGGCGGTAGGTCAATTTGAAATATTGGCTGGCTTCATGCTTCTATTGCTCGGCTGGGTATTTGTACCGTTTTATGTACGAAGTGGTGTGTTTACCATGCCTGAGTTTCTGGAAAAAAGATATTCACCAGGAGCCAGAACTTACCTGACCTGGGTATCTATTGCGGCTTATATCCTTACCAAAATTTCTGTGACCATAGCGGCCGGAGCCATTGTATTTACTGCCATTGGAGTAGAATTCTGGACAGGGGCTTTGATTATTGTAGTAGCAACAGGTGTGTATACCATTTTTGGAGGTTTGAAGGCAGTGCTTTACACCGATATGATCCAGATGTTTGTCTTGATTGGAGGTTCCATTGCCGTTACCATTTTTGGACTACAAGCCCTGGGAGGCTGGGGTGAGCTACAGGCGACTGTTGGTGATAGTTATTTTGATATGTGGCAGCCAATGGACCATCCTGATTTCCCCTGGACCGGTATCCTGTTTGGGGCACCCATCCTGGGTATATGGTATTGGTGTACTGACCAATACATTGTGCAGCGGGTTCTTTCTGCCCGTAATATAGAGCAGGCCCGTAAGGGGACCATCTTCGGTGGTTTTCTCAAAATGTTGCCTCTGTTTCTTTTTGTTGTTCCTGGCATAATCGCCTATGCCCTGTCTCAGAAAGGCTTGCTTAATCTCGAGAGCAATGACCAGTCTTTAATTGTAATGGTGAAGGCCATGGTACCTGCAGGTTTAAGAGGATTGGTAATAGCAGGTCTTCTGGCTGCTTTAATGAGTTCTTTGTCTTCCGTATTTAATTCATGTTCCACAATTTTTACCATAGATGTATACAAGCGATGGAAGCCGGAAACCCCGGAAAAGAAGCTGGTAGTCATTGGTCAAATTGCCACTGTGATCATGGTAGGTATTGGCTTGGCCTGGATTCCATTCATGCAAAATGTTTCAGACCAACTCTTTGTATACCTGCAAAGTGTTCAGGGGTATATCTCTCCTCCAATAGCCGCGGTATTCCTTCTGGGAATCTTCTTTAAAAGACTCAATGCACAAGGAGCTATGGCATCTTTGCTTACAGGACTGGGTATAGGTTCTGCTCGTTTTATCCTGGAGCTTAACAAGGGCTCACTTTCGGGCTTTCTGTTCGATTTTGCAGATATCAACTTCCTCCATTTTGCCATCTTCTTATTCGTAATCTGTAGCGCTGTACTAGTGGTTGTGAGCCTTATGACACCGGCTCCAAATGCCGAACAGACGGATGGAATCACTTATGAGCGCGGAGTTAAAACGGAGTCAGGAAAAAAGAAGCTCGATACTTTGTTAACCATCGTTCTCATTGCGATAATCGCGGCTCTTTGGTTCTACTTTAGCTAGTGCTTTTGTGCTTTCAAGATGAGGTGAGGTTCATTGCAAACGATGCCGATGCAAAAAGGCGTCAGAGCTTTTGTGAACCATGTCAGATATTGCGATAATCGCAGCGCCATAAGTTCATTTTTAGTCAAATTGATATGAGCAAACATTATAAGGTAGCCGTTGTCGGGCCTATCCCGAGAGATCACATTACCACACACCGAGGTGAGGTAATAGAGAAGTATGGATGTATTACACATCCCGTAATCGGACTGGCCCAACTTCTTGAAGGACAGGGGACTGTCTTTCCCGTTTCTCACATCCGTAAGGTAGATACGCCTCCGGTCAACGAGATTTTTGCTCCCTTTCCGGCCATTGATATGTCGGGGGTCAGCGATGAAGCCGATAGCGGTGATGTGATTAAGCTCAGGTTCATTGATCAGAACTTCCGGGAGGAGAAGCAGACCGCTTTTATGAATCCGATTATGCCCAAAGACCTTGCGCCTTTTCTGGATTGCGATGCTTTTGTTTTTGTGCCTATAACAGATCATGAGATTGTGCTGGATACGCTCAAATACCTGAAAGAGCACAGTGCCGGCACTATCATTTTTGATGGTCACGGACCTACCCACACCATGACCATTAGTGGTGACCGACATAAGAAATTTTGGGTCGAACGCGATTTGTGGCTGCCCTATATCGATGTACTCAAAATGAACCTGGAAGAATCATGGTGTACCTGGTACAAGCATGAGTACGCAGATTCTGAATTGACTGACCTGCTTGATGACATTGGTCAGGAGCATCTGGCCCCCATGGCAGACTATATTCTGGACAAAGGCCCCAAATGTCTCATTATTACCACCGACTCCTCAGGTTGCAAGGTGTTTACTAAGCCAGAAGGAAAGCTAAAAGAAGAATTTGTGCCTTCCATATTTATGGAGCATGTAATAGATACCACGGGCTGTGGAGATTCCTTTGCAGGAGGCCTGGCCTATGGACTGAAGGATGGCGGAGATGATTTTATCCTCTCTGCTATGTATGCCAATGCCCTCGGTGCACAGCGTACACAAGGCACTACCTTTGAGGTGTTCAAACCTCTGAATGAGACCGAAGATATGATGAGAGGTCATTACCCCGATTTTGAATGAGTTTACCCAAAGCATGCATTTTTGACCTGGATGGTGTCATAGTCGATACTGTACCAGCCCATTTCGTTGCCTGGAAGGCAATGGCAGACGAGTTGAATATTCCTTTTACGGAAGAAGAGAATGAACACCTCAAAGGGGTGAGCAGGATCGATTCTATGAAGCGAATTCTGGCGATGGGAAATATCGAGAAATCGGAACAAGAGATCATCGATTATACTACGCGCAAGAATGAAATCTACGTGGAGATTATTTCTAAAATGACTCCTTCGGATATTCTTCCGGGGGTGGTGGAGTTTATCGATTTACTCAGGCAGCATAATGTGGCAGTGGCCATTGGTTCCTCAAGTAAAAATACACCGACCATTCTCAAGGCTGTTGGCCTCGATCAGGCATTTGATGTAATCGTTGATGGGAATCAGGTGACGTATTCGAAACCTGACCCCGAAGTATTCCTCAAAGGAGCCAATCAGCTCGATTTCGCGCCTGCCGAGTGCATCGTATTAGAAGATGCCATCTCAGGCGTAGAAGCCGCCAAAAGGGGAGGCATGAAGTGTATAGGCGTAGGAGACGCTAAGGTATTGGGTGCAGCCGATGTGGTGATATCCGATATGACCGAATTAAATATTGACTTTCTAAAAGCATTATATACCAATGAAGAATTACATCAAGCATGACCCATGGTCGATTATCGAAGAGGGTTTTGTTCCTGAATATAACGAGATCTCCGAGAGTATTTTCAGCATAGGAAATGGCATGTTCGGTGGACGTGCCAACTTTGAAGAGCAGTACTCGGGTGCTACCCTTCAGGGAAACTATGTCGCTGGTGTTTACTACCCGGATAAAACCCGTGTAGGCTGGTGGAAAAATGGTTACCCGGAATACTTTGCCAAAGTACTGAATGCCGCCAACTGGATAGGTATCAACATTGCCTTTGACGGAGAAGCACTTGATTTGCACACCGCTGAAGTAAGCGACTTTCGTAGAGAGTTAAATATGAAAGAAGGCTATTTGCAGCGTTCTTTTACCGCTAAACTCGCAAGTGGTAAGACTATATCAGTCATTACGACCAGGTTTTGCAGCATGGCACGTAACCGAATTGGTGCCATAGCTTATCAGGTCACTCCATTGAATTTTTCAGGCACTGCCACAGTAACACCTTCCATCGATTTTGATGTGGTCAATTCCGACTCCAACTACGATGAGAAGTTCTGGGTGGAGCAGGTAAAACAAGCTGATGCTGATTTCTCTTTTGTAACCGCCAGCACCAAGAAAACAGATTTCTGGGTGTCTACCGGTATGAGCTTTAACATTGGAGGTGCCTGGGCTGGTAAGGGACGTACTGTGGCTGATAAAGACAAATATGTAGAGGTGACAGAAACAGGCACTGTTTCAGAAGGTCAGGCCTTTACGATATATAAATACGCTGCCAATATCTCTTCTATGAACTTCGATAAGGCTGTTTTGGCTAAGGAGTGTCAGGAGCAGGTAGAAGCAGCTGCCTCTACTGGTTTTGATGCCCTGATGGAGGAGCAAAAAGCCATCTGGGCTTCCAATTGGGAGAAGAGTGATATTACCATTGATGGAGACGTGTCTTCTCAACAGGGAATCCGTTTCAATATCTTTCAACTCAACCAGACCTATACAGGCAAAGATGAGCGCCTGAACATTGGCCCCAAAGGCTTTACGGGAGAGAAGTACGGTGGTAGTACCTATTGGGATACTGAGGCTTACTGTTTGCCATTTTACCTCGCTACCTCCGATCAGGAAGTAGCCCGTAACCTGGTACTCTATCGTTACAAGCACCTCGCAAGAGCCATTGAAAATGCCGAAAAGCTCGGCTTCACCGAGGGGGCTGCTTTGTACCCCATGGTAACTATGAACGGGGAGGAGTGCCACAACGAGTGGGAAATCACCTTTGAAGAGATTCACAGAAATGGTGCTATCGCCTATGCCATCTACGATTATATCAATTACCATGGTGATGAAGATTACCTGATCGATTATGGCCTGGAGGTATTGATTGCTATCTCTCGTTTCTGGTCGCAGCGTGTGCACTGGTCCAATGAGAAGGGCCAATACGTGATGCTGGGTGTAACAGGCCCGAATGAGTACGAGAACAATGTGAACAACAACTGGTACACAAGCAAAATGGCACTGTGGACCCTGAAATATACCCTTGAAGGCCTGGAGAAGCACAAGGGCAGCGATAAGCTCAACGCCTTACTTGCTAAGCTTGACTTTAAGGGAGACAAGGAAACCACGAAATGGAATCACATCCTTGACCATATGTACCTCGGTTATGATGAAAAACGTGGCGTATTCTTACAGCAGGATGGTTTCCTTGATAAGGAGCTGATTCCGACAGACGCCATGAATCCTGAGGACCGCCCAATTAACCAGCAATGGTCATGGGACCGCATTCTCCGCTCTTGTTATATCAAGCAGGCTGATACGCTTCAGGGCATCTACCTTTTTGAAGACGAATTTGACCTGGAAACAATCGAGCGAAACTTCGATTTCTATGAGCCATTGACGGTACACGAGTCTTCGCTGTCTCCCTGTGTGCATGGTATTTTGGCCTCCAAGCTGGGCAGAAAAGACAAGGCATATGAGATGTACATTCGTACAGCCCGACTGGACCTGGATGACTATAACAATGATACGGAAGATGGTTGTCATACTACCTCTATGGCCGGTACCTGGATGGCTTTTGCCAAAGGCTTTGCCGGTATGCGTGTCAGATCAGGACAGTTGTACTTCAGTCCGTCATTGCCCGATGAGTGGGATGGTTATAGCTTTAAGATCAAGTTCCGCAATCGCAACCTGACCATCAGCGCCTCGAAAGAGACAGTCACAATCAAGAACGAATCAGCAGAGGCACTGGATCTGTTTATCTTCGATGAAAAGCGTGCAGTTTCCGGCAACGGAGAGGTAAGTGTGAGTATGCAAGAAGCACTTCCATCAAGACCGGATAACTAAAGCTATTATACATATAGTTTCAGCCTTCTTTTTATCAACAATACTGGTGAAGGAAGGCTTTTTTGTTTTCAGAGGCGTGGAAGTCCACCTTTAAGAATGACAGGTGTTCTTAACTACAGATGCTAGTAGTTTTTGCACCCTATTCAGATTTGCGAATAAGTAGTACGAGGGCATTGTATAGTCCGGCTCCCTTATAGTTCGTTGCAACAACAAGGTCAAGTAGATTCAACAGCGCTTTTTTTCCAAGCTTAAGATTTCGCTCATCAATTCGCCTGAGTGCATTCAAACAGATTTCATCCTGACCCGTGTTAATCCCCAAAACAATAGCAGCATAAATTGCCTGTAGCTCATAAAATAAATCGGGAGCGGACTGCTTGTCATTTAAGAACTCAGCAATCTGGGTATTAGTGATTTTGTCGTATGTCCTCCTCAGTATCGCAATAGTTGAATCATCTCTTTGATCCACCCGATTTTGCTGCAAGATATCGGCAATGGGTTTTTCAAAGTCAGCAGCATTAATGCAGTTGATAAGTTTTTGCTCAAAGGAAGCAGTCGATTCTATAAAGCCATCAGTGGCCATGATCAAGCCATCGCCAGGCTCAAAGGGGTGTTTTTTGACTCTGATCCTGCAATCTGAGCGGCCAAGGGAGTTGGTGATTATATTTCTGCTGTAAACACTGGCTCCCGGACTGATATCCTTTGACGAAACAAACTCTTCCGAGTCATCTTCGCTGATTTGATGAAGTTTGCCAACCTTATAAAAATATATTCTTGAATCACCGAGCCAGAAGTAGTGAACATGGTTTGTTTCTTTCAACCAAAATAAACCACATAGGGTAGTTGCAAGTCCGTCACATTCTTCTGTTTCATATAACAGATCTTTATTGACCTGACTTATGCTCTCGTAAAGTAGTTTCTCGGGGTCAGGAGCAGTCTTAATCTGCTTTTGTACATAGGAGGTCAGATTCTCACAAGCAGTTTTTGAAGCCTTCCAGTCACAAGGGAGTGAGGTTATCCCATCGGCAACCAGCGCCAATACGTATGTGGACGAATCAACCGTTTTACAATAGTCGCCATTCTTTCTTTTGCCTGGTTTGGCGAGTGTATTGGAAACAAGCTGATATGATGATTCTATCATGGTCGGGCAGGGCATTAACTGTCAAAGATACTCAGTTGCTCGCTGTTAACCTTAGATGGATTTTGGCGGGTTGTTTTAACAAACATACCAGGCTGGAAGAAGTTTCTTTATTGTCATAACTTAGCTGTTCAGCCTTTTATGCGAAGTCTAAGCCAAATACTACTCTTTCTCTTTTGCTGTAAGGCCCTCAGCGGGCAGGCACCTGTTCAGCATATATCTGATTCCCTGTACAGATTATCCGGAGAGCGTGCGGAGGAAACCGTTTATCTCAATACCAACAAGGAAGTATTTGAACTGGAAGAAGATCTTTGGTTTGGTGCTACCATACTACACTCTCAGCATTTGAGTCCTTCTGACCTGAGCAAGACACTCTACGTAGAGCTGAGATCGGTCGAGGATGACCAAATGAAATTGAGTGCTATGTATGCCATAGAAAATGGTTTTACCAGTGGCCATCTTTATTTGCCTGATAGTCTGGCTACAGGTGAGTATTGGCTCATTGGTTTTACGGCCAATTCCGTCAGGTACAAAGACGAGCCCATAAAGTCGGTCAGAAAGATTTTGCTGAAGGAAGAAATTGTGCCTCATGTATTGATTCAGACCAGTTTTGATAAAGAGTACTATATTAATTCTGACCTCGTTGAAGGCCAGGTGAGACTGCTTTCTCCCGGTGGAGAACCGGTGATAAATGCTAAAACAGTGATCAGTCTGAAAGAGGGCAGAAAAGTCATTGACAGACTCAGAGCAAGATCCGATTCTACGGGAAGGCTCGATTTTAACCTCAAACATAAAACCTCTGTAACCAGACTATCGCTGTCTGTAAGAATGGAGCATCAAGGACATCAGGAGCGCTTTGATCGTACGATACCCTATGACAAACATAGGAAAGTCCAGTTCCGGTTCCTGCCTGAAGGGGGGAACCTGGTGGCGGGGCTGAGTAATTATGTGGCATTTAAGGCAGTAGACGCTTCCGGCTATCCGCTTGATATTAAAAAAGGCATACTGCTGGCAGATGGAGAACCGGTTACTGAGTTTAAAAGTGAGCATGACGGCATGGGAAAGTTCTCTTTATTTGCGAAGCCTGATGTTGATTACTCGGTTTCCATAGTCGATCCGCCAATAGACAGCGTTATTGAGTTTTCGGAAGTGCTGAATTCGGGTGTCCAGCTTAGTTTGCAACAGAAGAGCAAGGAGTACCTGACCTTTGGGGTAGTCCAATCAACGGACTTTCCTCTGGACTCGGTACATCTGATGCTAAAACAACGTGGTGTACCTTTGAGGCTGGCCTCAGGTAAAATGAAACCGAATGGTTTACTGTTAAAAGTACCCATTGATCAAATTCCACAGGGTATAGTAGAAGCCACCTTGTACGATCGGGATCACAGACCCGTTGCCGAGCGACTTGTCTTTGTGGGCCTGGATAAGCAGTTGGAAGTGACGGTTTCGGTGAGTGAGGAGATGTTTGGTGTTAAGGAAAAAGTGAGACTTAAGGTATCTGTTAAAGATCAAGACGGGGAGCCTGTTCAATCTGTACTGAGTTTGAGTGCCATAGATGAAATGTACGAAAGCCCCTATGCAGAAACCAACGTCCTGAGCCATTTTATGCTTTCAAATGAGCTCAAAGGTAATATCCACGAACCTGCGTATTATTTTGATAAGTCTCATGCCGAGGCTCCTCAGCATCTGGACCTGCTAATGCTCACTCAGGGCTGGCGTAGCTATAGCTGGAATGAGCAGGAATTAAAAGCACAGGCAGAAAAAGAGCCCTTGCCTATGGTAGATTATGTGATGGGTCGGGTAATTCTCAAAAGCCTTACAGCCAGGGCCAGAAAGGCAGGTGTTCAGGAAGTACAGATTATCAGTGGAGGAGGGGCCATTGTTACACGCACCGACTCCCTGGGCAGATTCCCTATCATACCTGAGTTTCTGGCATCCTCAGCGGGTAGCGACATAGTTATGAAAGTAGATGGTCAGGATGGTGTGCAGATGAGTTTTACTACGGCCTTTGACCATACCGAGGCGAACAGAAGTCTCGATCGGCTGTTTTACCCCCTGAAAGCGAGTATGAGCGAAGAACGGAATTGGCATAAGCTTCCACAGGGAACAGCAGCGGCAAAGGAAGTTATGGGAGTGGAAGTGGTGGATAGCAAACAGGAATATGGTTCTTTCAATGGCCAGAACGGTCGTTATGAGGGGAATCCGGGAGACTACGTTTGCCACTACAATATTCTGAATTGCCGCAATCATAAGTTTGGATCAGCCCCGATTCCCGGAGCCGTGTATCGGTTTGGTGGGCGCATGATTGTATACGAGCTCCCGGGCCGGATTGAGCAGGCAAATACCTTTAAGGCTTATTATAAGGTACCTGGTTTTTATCAACCAGATTATGATGAAAAGCCAGATGAAAAGCTGATTCCGGATTTCAGGAATACCCTTCTATGGGAACCCAATGTATTTACCAATGAAAAGGGCGAGGCCGAATTGAACTTCTTTACTTCAGACATTCGGTCAGTTTTTAATGGTAAGGCAGAGGGTATGGGGGCCAACGGGCAGTTTGGACTGGTTAAATTTAAGCTTGTAGTGTTGAAGTAATAATTCTATATGGACAGTGTCCTTAGCGTAATTTGACCAGCCTGTCTATTCAGTGTTTAAGCAACACTGTCGCCATTTAGTGCAGAGAAGGACACTGTCCTTTTTACTCCTTCTTAAAATCAGCAATCAGCCCTTCTGAAATCCACTTAGCCAGGGCTTCCCGGTTATTATAGTCCAGAATGCGTTTCTGATCTTTCGTGTTTTTTAAGTTGCCCAGCTCGATATATACCATGGCAGGGTGAGTATTTCTGATTACATAAAGCCCACTGCGAGAGGCTACGGTGCCGGAATACTTCCGGTTGGGTTGGTAGCGGGCATATTTCTTTTTAAAAGTCTCCTGGATGCTCTCAGCAAGTCTCTTGCCATTTTTGCTCCGTTCATGGTGGTAGAAGAATACGTCAATCACTTCACCCACGCTGCGGCTGTCCACATGCGTTACAATCAGCCTCTGATAGACCTTGCCACCGCTGTTCCTCAAAAAGAGGGCATTCACACTCTCTGTACGTTGCTTGAGTCTCAGTCGCTGGCTGCGAGGTATTTTCTTCTTGGGGTAGTTTACCTCATCGTAGTCTACCTCCAGAATCCTCTTATCACGAATGCCATCATTGGGGTCCTGAATAATGATATACACTTTCGCTCCTTTGGCCATTAGTTTTCTGGCCAGCCGCAGGTTTACATCATAGGCGTACTCATCTTCAGATACGAGCTTTCTGCCTTGTTTGATCAAAGCACCGGGGTCTGGTCCGCCATGACCGGAGATTAGATAATAGATAGCTCCTTTAAGTTCATCGCTCTCCACAGTCACCTTGGCCAGCTTGGTGCCAAAAAGAGGTTCATTGATCACCTTAGGGGTGGGAGGGACCTTCTTAGGAGGTTCAGGAGCTTCCTTTTCAGTAGTATCGGAATCAGCGGGGATTTCTATTTCAGGTTTTACATTTTCAAGACTGTCCGGTTCAGCTTTAACTTCAGTAGCTTTTTTGTCCTGATTTTCAGGTAAAACATACTTTCTGCCTATATACAGGCCATTCTTTCTGCTGATGTTCTTTTTGTTCAGCCTGATAAACTCTTTGTAGTATTTGCCTGGATCGAGACCATTTCTGCGGAGTAGCACAATGATGCCGTCACCTCTTTTGGCCGTCACGGTGACCGCAGCAGTCTGGGCATTGCCTGCTGTAGAAAGCATAAGTAAGCAGAGCAATAAGAGCAGACCTGTTTTTTTCACTCTATGAGGTGCGGATTGAGGATTTCAAAATGGCGAAAAACAAGGGGATTGTCAATCAATGTTTATATCAAGTACTTTGATTTGCTCTTCTTCAATGTTCTATCGATACTTCATCCTCAAATCAATCTTCATCGCCATAAGAGGCGGCAATAATCGCTTTTTGTTCCTCTAAAATTTCCTGATATTCTTTAAAACAGGCAGGTAGAAGCTCAGCATAAACTTCTGCATCTTTTTGGTATTGATTATACATTCTTTCCCTAAGCCTGCGTAGTCTGAACAATAGTAAATCATATGATTCAGCCTTTACCCTAAGGGAAAATAACCCTTCAAGGGCAGTTATAAGTGCTATTGTTGCGCTAATAACGAGTATTACATTTGAATAGGCCCGTATATCGCCATCCTGATGTTTCCATCCGGTAAAGACTGTAATCAAACCACCTGCCAAGAAAACCAGTATCTTGGCCGCTTTATAAGAACGACCGTAACGCCTCTTTTTTCTTCTGATTTTGTCAATATATTCCTCAAGGGCCATGTATACATCATCCTTGGGCTGATTGACAGATCTATAGTTGTTTTTTGGAGTCCGTTTTAAGTACTTCCACATGATGGTAGCTTTTTAGAATAATTAGAAGTTAATCATTTAAATATAGAGCCTTACCCAAGGCTAATTAGATTAAAGCACAATTTTGAAATCAGTAATTCAATGTTCAGTACCGATGCAGGAGCTTATATCTCCCTGTGGTGAGTGAAAGAACTCTAACCAGGCGAAAAGTCATACCAAAACGAACATTCTTAGGAATACAAAGAAATCAACTGGTAGGAATCTGACAAAGGCGATTATTGAACCCCAAACACCCTAAACTCTGCCTGATCTTCATTATCCTGTTCTTTGACCCGGAAATGAATACCCTTATTGCTTACAAAATGAGCGCTGGACCTATAGCTTCTTATCTCAATTTCTTCAACAGGTAGCTCATAATAAGAGCGTTCTTCAGTTTCAATATTGATAACCAGCAGGGTGGCTCCGGAAATTATGGCAATCTCTTTACCATTATGTGGACTGATACCGGGTTTTGTCCCGTGGCTCATGACCCTGTATAGATATTTACCCTGGGGATCTAAAAAGGCACTCTCATATCGCGGAGGCCGGTGAAGAATTGTGGGCGTACTCATTTGATTTTTACCCTGTATGATTTCGTTATTCTTGAAATAGGTTTGGTAGTCTATAACGTCATATCCAGGTACACCGGCATAGATGCTTCTTATCAATTTCTGATCCCGAAACACCCTGATAGTATCGGATATAACGGTAGTGGCATAGAGATCACCATTATGTTGCATCATATGCCTGTGGATATTCACATAGAGCTTTTTCTCCTGCTGACCTTGTTCAAGGAAAGACAGAATTTCTTCATAATGATCGAAGAGCTTTTCCGAGCCCAGACTGTCAGCTGTTGGTCCGCTTTCTGTAAACTTCAGAGTGCCTCTGAGTAGAGGGAAATGGTCTGATACTTTTCGATAATGCCCTTTAATGGTACCATGAATGCCTTTTTCAGATAGGTAGCTCGACTGGTCGAATTTCAATTTAATGCCTTCGCTGCTGAAATCTGGCCCTTTGCTGACACGGGACAGTACTTCTCCTTTGCCATTGATCAGGAAGTAACCGTAGAAGTTGGTATCAATAAATATCGAGTCGAGAGTATGTAGGTAATAGTCCGGGCTCATAAAAACGGAGACACTGTTAGGACCTTCGCTGTAGAGTTTGACCTGCTTTGTAAGCGCCCCTGATTCGTAATTATGTATATAAAAGCTGCTAGTATTGGAGTCAAAAAAGGAGAGATACTCTATTCCATCAATCTGGTTGACCTGGAGATTAAGCATTTGGTCAAAACTAGCCAGGCTGTCCAGGACTAAGGCATAGATTCCTTTGTCGATAAGCCGCAGAGGAGCTTCAGTAGTTTTTGAAACCATTTTTTCATCTTTTGACTTCTCACTTTTGCCACAGGCGGCAAACAGTAGGATTAGACATAAAAGAAAAAGGGCACTTCTCAGTTTCATAGATGATTTGAAATTTGGTGAGAAGATGACTAAACTTTTCGTTATAGGCAGAGTTTTTAACAAACATTATGATTTGAGAGGCCCTCGCGAAGCTTGTCAGATAGTCACGCTGAATTGTGTACCGCCATTGGTAGTATCAGTCTGGAAGCTGATATCGCCCTGATGTAACAATACAATCTGTTTTACCAGGCTCAGTCCCACACCCGAGCCGGTGTCTTTTGTGGTATAAAAGGGGATAAAGATTTTATCTGCCACTTCATCGGGAATGCCTCGACCATTATCTTGTATTGAAATGTTAAACACCTGCGCTGAAGCTCCGGTGCTCGCAGAATTGTGAATATTGGATGGGGCCTTCCCGTTTCCATTTACCTTTTGGCTCACTTTCAGGGTGATGTGACCCTCTGTTGCAGAAACAGCTTCCTTGGCGTTTTTGAGGAGATTGATAAACACCTGTTCCATTAAATCAGGGTCGATTTGCAGCGTAAAATCTCCTTTGGGTAGCTGACTGTCAAAGCGAATTTGCGTACCTGCCAGGGTAGGGGTGAAAAGCGAAATGATACGCTGAAAGTAAAGCTTGCCCTCTACCGGTTTGATATTGGGTAATGGTACCCGGGTCAGACTGCGGTAGGCTTCAGTAAAATTCATCAGGCCATCACTGCGATGCTCTATGGCATCCAGGCCATCATGCAAAGAAGATAGCTGCTGATCGGTGAGCGGAACTCCACTGGTTTGAGACTGGCCTACCATCATATTGAGGGTGCCGGATAGCGAGGTAATAGGTGCTACCGAATTCATGATTTCATGGGTTAAAACCCTGATCAGCTTCTGCCAGGCCGTCATTTCGTTTTCATCGAGCTCGCCTTTGATGTCCTGAATTGACACAAGTTTGAAATCCTGCTGTCTCAATTTGAACTCCGAGACATTGATAGAAAGCTGGTAAAGTTTACCCACAAGACTGACTTTCAGCACCTTGGATTCTCCACCTTTTAATAGCTCCAGACTATCGTGTAGCTCCGGGCTGATGTTACGAATGGAGCGGAGGTTGATCAACTCTTTTTTGCCCAGGAGCTCTTTGAGCGAATCGTTTACCAGGTGCACTCTTCCCTTGGTATCAAATGAGATAATGCCCACACCCAACTGCTGAATAAGCGTGGTGAGGTAGTGGAACTCACCGGCCTCTCGCTGTGATACTGCAATGAATTTTTTATTGACCAGATTAAAGGTATTGTACAACTGTTTGAAACTCTTTCCCTTTCGTTCTGAGGAATACTTAATAGTAAAGTCATTGTGAATAATGGCTTGCAGAAAGTTAGAAGTGTCCTTATTACTACGGTTTATAAAGTAAAAAAGCTCCAGTACTACAAAGAAGATAAAGAGCCCGATAAAGAAAATTCTGATATAGTTGAGCTCGATATAGCTATAGTAGATCAAACCAAAAAGGCCGGCTGTAATCATCAAAAGCCGTACTACGATCAGGTAACGGAAATCTCTAAAGTTCATACTTCTCCATTCTGCGATACATAGCGCCTCTGCTGAGACCAAGCTCTTGTGCAGCGTTACTGATATTGCCCTGATGCTTTTTCATGGCTGCTTCCAATGCCCATTTCTCCAAATCCTCCAGGTTGAGAGAATCAAAGGGCTGCTCTTGCGAAGTATTGGTTTCAGACAGGCTGAAATCACCAACGTGCAGCTGTTTACCATCGCTCATGATCACCGCCCGCTCTATGGCATGTTGCAGCTCTCTGATATTACCAGGCCAGTCGTACTTACACAACTTCTTCAACACATAGTCTGGTACATACATGCCTTTTTTACCGTACTTGTTTTTATACAGGTTTAAGAAATGTTCAGCCAACAGGGGGATGTCTTCCAAACGGTCGCGCAGGGGAGGGAGTTTGATTTCTATGGTATTGATTCTGAACAGTAAATCTTGCCTGAAATGTTCTTCTTGTACCATTTGAGGTAGATTGGCATTGGTAGCGCAAATCAGACGGGCGTCAATGTCTTCGCTGTCATTGCTCCCCACAGGTACCACCTTCTGGTCCTGAATTACACGTAGCAGTTTGGCCTGTAAAGGAGTGATCAGGTTACCGATTTCATCCAGAAAGATAGATCCTCCGTTGGCCGCAGCAAACTTGCCTGTGCGATCAGCTTTTGCATCGGTAAAGGCTCCTTTTTTATGGCCGAAAAGCTCACTTTCAAAGAGCGTTTCAGTAATCGCACCCATATCCACACTGACAAACACCTCATCGGCCCGCTGTGAAGCCCTGTGAATGGCCCGGGCTACAAGCTCCTTGCCCGTACCGTTTTCGCCCGTGATAAGTACATTGGCATCTGTCTGAGCTACCTTATCTATTTGAGATAAAACGGATTTAATCGCTTCTGATTCTCCTATAATATCCGCAAAGGGTGCATGGAGCATAGAGTTAAGCACCGTCTGCTTAGAGGTAAGCTGTTGTATCTTTTTTGCGGAACGATTGAGCTGGAACGCTGCTGAAATGGTGGTGAGCAATTTCTCGTTTTGCCAGGGCTTTACCAAAAAGTCAAAGGCTCCCTCTTTGATGGCTTCAACAGCCAGGTTGATTTCTCCATAGGCCGTGATAAAGACTACGCTGGTGTCAGGAGAGAGGCTTTTTACCAGCTTCAGATAGTTGAGGCCATCTTTGCCTCCGGTTTCTCCCGCTTTGAAATTCATGTCCAGAATCACCACATCATAGTGGTTTTCAGAGAGGGCCGATTCAATTTGTAACGGATTATTGATTCCTCTTACATCCGTATAGTGCTGCTCCAGTAAAATGCGAATAGATAACATCACATAGTTATCATCATCTACTATCAGTATGCGTCCGTTTTCTTTCATGTTTGCCTCAGTGGGCGATTATTATACCAGTGTTCAAATGAATTTTCTAATGTAGTCAAAAACCAGTGTAATTCTGATCGGGTCGGTCTCTGTAAAAGTCTCATAAAACAGACAAATCCGTAATTGAGGCATGGTTTCTCAGAGAACAGCAAGTCTTTTTTTAATACTTGAAAACAGACAGTAAAGAGATGCTTTAAATTGTTGAAGATTGTCCACAAATGGGCGTTGGCGTTTTACTGATGGACAAGAGGGAGGAAATTAAATAATAGGTTTTGGTATTAAGTATCTGTAAATCAGTTGTTTAAATAGTTGGTATAAAAATGGACAGAGAATAGCCAAACTCAAAGGCCATGATCAAAAACTATATCAAGTTTACTCTTCGCAACCTTAGAAAACTCAAGGTTTATATGCTGTTCAATTTGCTTGGCCTCACGGTGGGCATTTCCTGTGCTCTGCTTGCTGTAGTGTTCTTTCTGGACGAGACCTCATATGACAAGTTTCATGGCAAGGCAGATAATCTCTACAGGGTGATACGCACAACGAGCAGTGAAAATGGAGTGACTGATGTGAGGCCAGATGTCTCGGGTCTTTTAGGTCCCACTCTTACAGAAAAATACCCTGAGGTGACTGCGGCCACGCGTATAATTCCATGGTTTAATGAAGCTGTGCTAAGCTACGAGCAGCAGAATCTGAAAATGAGCCAGTTGGTATTTGCTGATGAGAACTTCTTCGAAACCTTCGACTTTGAACTATTACGAGGCAATCCGGCCGATGTATTAGTGGCTCCGAATTCTATAGTGCTTACCGAGACTGTCGCTGAGGGGCTTTTTGGTAGTATGGACCCTGTCGGAAGAACCGTCATCGGTCTCAACGATGTGAATTTCAATGTTACGGGTATCGTAGCAGACGTTCCTGAGAACTCTCACATCACTTTCAATGCGCTGATGTCATGGTCTTCCACTACCCAAAGCGGACCATTGTCTTTCCGTTTTATCAACAACTGGCTGGCACAGACGGTATACACTTACCTGGAGATGACACCAGGGTTTGACCAATCAGGCTTTGAGACCCGAATGAACGAAACCTTGTACGAAAACCTGCCTCAACGAGAAGGAGAGTACGAATTGGCCCTTCAGCCCTTTACGGATGTTTACCTGGGCTCCATGCATATGAATGGCAGCCGGGATGTAAAACTGGGTAGTTATGAACTTTTGAAAATTTTCGGAGCGATAGCGGCCTTTATCCTCATCATTGCCTGTCTCAACTATATCAATATCAGCACCAGTAAGGCTGCCAAAAGGGCTCAGGAGATAGGGGTGAGGAAGGTTTTGGGAGCTACGAAAAGGCAGCTGACCATTCAATTTATCGGTGATGCCTTTGTGCTTTGTCTGATCTCTACATTGCTGGCCATTCTGTTGGTTGACCTGTTTATTCCCTATTTCAATAGCATTACAGACAAATCTATCAGCTCGGCCACCATTCTGACCACCGATACCATGATGTATGTGGGGGGACTTTTACTGGCAGTGTCACTTTTTGCCGGGTTCTATCCAGCGCTCGTTTTATCTTCGTTAAAGCCTGTTCAGTCTCTTAAAAAGATTAGTGCCAAAGGGACAAGGGGCCTTTTACGTCAGGCCATGATGACTTTTCAGTTTGCCCTGTCGGCCATAGTAATCATAGGAGCAGTAGTAGTATACCAGCAAAACGATCTGTTGATGTCAAAAGACCTCGGGTTTAACAAAGAGCAGCTGATTGTGATGAATCTGCCGGGTAGCCTGCAAAACCAAGGCGATGCACTGAAAAATGAACTCGCAACGCACCCTGATGTTTTAATGACCTCTCTATGTCAGGCAGCCATTGGTGATGGTACCTTTGGCAGCGGCACCTATGCCGCGCAGAGCAGAGAGGAAATTTCTACAGAGATATTCAGGGTTGATTATGACTTTTTAAAAACCTGGCAGCTTGAGTTGGCGGAAGGCAGAGATTTTGATCGCAACCTGCCTTCCGATGCAGGCGGGGTCATCGTTAATGAGGCCATGCTGAAAGCTGCAGGCTGGACCAGCGGTATGGATAAGAAATTGCGCTTTCAATTAGAAGGTGGCCCGGAAGCGGCCATCATTGGGGTAGTAAAAGATTTTAATTATGCCCCGCTAACAGCCTACACTGTGGGGCCCGCTGTTTTATACCTGGATGCCCGAAAGTCTAACCTGACTATCAGAGTTTCTGGTAATAACATGCGGGAAGTACTGGACCATATGGAGGCCAGCTGGAGTAAGTTTGAGGAAAGAGTACCTTTCACCTACTACTTTGTAGACGAGCATTTTGCGGATATGTATGAGGTGGAGTCGCGGTTTTTTAAGATTATTATGATCTTCTCTATGATCAGTATTTTCATAGCCTGTTTAGGACTATACGGCTTAACAGCCTTTACCATAGAGCAGAAAACCAAGGAAATCGGAATTCGAAAGGTACTTGGGGCCGGGTTGATGGATGTGCTTTTCCTGATCAATAAAAAATTCGCAATACTGATTGTTGTAGCTTTTGCCCTGGCCATTCCGGTAGGGTATTGGGCAGCCGCTGAGTGGTTGAGTCAGTTTCCTTACAGGGTTTCTGTGGGTGTGATGGCCTTCGTGGCGGCCGGCATTATGGTCTTTGTGGTAGCAGGGCTTACCACCAGTCACCAGGCCTTCAGGGCTTCAAAAATGGACCCGGTTAATAGTTTAAGATACGAATAGAAATTAGAAATCATGATTAAGAATTATCTGATAACTGCATTCCGCAATTTGTTAAGAAACAAGGTTTATGCTGGTCTGAACATTCTCGGGCTTACGATTGGCATTACCTGCTTTGCCCTGATTGCTCTCCATGTTGAGAATGAGCTCTCCTATGATCAGTTTCATGAAAACGAGAGCTACCGCTTTATGATCAACGAGCAGTCCGCTGATGGTGAGAGTCGCAATTTTGGTATTGTAACCATTAAATCACACGAAACCATCTCAGAAAATGTAGCAGGCATTGAAGATTTTACGATGATCCGGGATTTTGACTGGGGGCCGTTTCAGGTCAAATACAAAGACGTTGAGCTGAGATCCCGGAATATGATTTTTGCGGAGCACGATTTCTTCGATTACTTCTCCTTTGAGCTGTTGCAGGGAGATAAAGAAACGGCTTTGAGTGATCCAAAAGGTTTGATCATTACAAAGTCCAAAGCCATTGCCCTTTTCGGCAATGCCAACCCCATGGGGGAGACCATTAAGTTTGATGGTAACTATCGGCTGACATTGCAGGTAACGGGGGTGATTGAGGACCCGGTGAATTCACACCTCAGTTTCGAATATATCTTTCCTTTCGAAGCTCGTGATGACAGAGGTCCCGTAGTTTCAAGAAACGGCTGGTCAGGCTCCATGTATGGCTTCTATAAATTCAGCGAGCAAACTACTCCCGAAGAAGTTGCCGGCAGAATAAAGGACTACTTTCTTGATTTCTACAAGGGACAAAGCATTATCGAAGACCTGCAGCGGGAGAGCTATTATTTCCAGCCGATTGACGAAATCTATTTCACCTCAAACAATGTCACTTTCGATACTGGTTTCAAGAAAGGTAACAAGCAGAATGTTATTATTCTGGGGGCTATTGGCCTGTTTACCTTGCTGATTGCCTGCTTCAACTATATCAACTCTGCTACGTCAAGAGCGATCAAGCGCTCGAAGGAAATTGGGGTGAGAAAGGTGCTTGGTGCTTTCCGCTTCCACCTGATTACACAGTTTTTAGGTGAAGCTTTTGTCATTACTTTTATCGCGGTATTATTATCTGTCCTGTTGACAGATGTAACCCTGCCGCTGTTCAATGACCTTCTGGGCAAAGGCCTTCGATACGACTTATTGGAAAACCCACTTTACATCCGCGGACTTGTGGCAATATTACTGGGAGTTACTGTGCTCTCAGGCCTGTATCCTGCATTGTTTATGAGCAGTTTCAATCCCTCTGACTCAATCCGGGGCCGGGGAATATCCGGTAGCAGGGGTGGTAGTCTCAGACAAGTGCTGATCAGCCTTCAGTTATTCATTACCCTGGTTTTGATCAGCTCGGTGCTGCTGGTAATGAAGCAGACGAACTATATGAATTCGAGAGACCTGGGCTTTCAGGATAAGGATATTCTCATTGTGCCTAACAACTCCGGGAACATTCGTCAGAACCAGCAGGTATTTAAAAACGAACTGCTCAGAAGCCCCGATATACTGGGGGCTTCTCTGGGAGATGATGCACTTGGTTTTGGTGATACCAATAACTCAAGCTATCTGGTACCTGAGGGTAAACCTAAAAATGAAGGAGCGATTACCACATTCTTTACGGTTGGTATGGACTTCATCGACCTGCATGGCATACAGCTATTGGAGGGTAGACAATTCGATCCTGTATTGGCTACAGATAGCACTTCAATCATTGTCAATGAGGCATTTGTAAAGGCCATGGGATTGCAAAATCCGCTGAATGAGAAGGTAAAGTTGTGGGGTGAAGATTCCGGGGCGTTCCCGATCATCGGAGTGGTGAAAGATTTCAACTTCCAGTCTCTGCATTCGAAAGTAGCGCCTGCACTCTTTACGGTGAATAACGGGAACAACATCTTCTGGTCGATTAAAATCGCTCCTGATCGATCAAAAGAAGCCATTGCTTATGCCAAAGAGGCCTGGAACGAAATCGAACCAAATTACCCCTTCGGCTACATGTTTCTGGAAAACAACCTGGCCGAGTTTTACGAGCAGGAGCGTCAGCTGAAGAATGCCACTCAAGCCTTTGCCATCATCTGTATTTTTATTGCATGCCTGGGCATCTACGGCATGACCACCTACACCATCGAGCAAAAAACGAAGGAAATTGGTATTCGAAAGGTATTGGGAGCCAGCGTAAAACAGCTTGTGAGCCTCGTAAATCAGCGTTTCGTAGTGCTTTTTAGTATCGCAGCGGCTTTATCAATTCCACTGGTCTATTATGCCATCTCACAATGGTTGCTCGGCTATGCCTATCATATATCCATAGGAGCCGGGAGCTTCATGCTTTCATCACTTATTGTATTTGCTATTGTGGTAGCTACCGTTAGCGGCCAGGCCATGCGGGCGGCTACAGCCAACCCTGTCAAGTCGCTTCAAAACGAGTAAGTCGGTCTAATTAAAAAAGTCAATCAACGTCTCAAAACAACACAGTCATGATCAAAAACAATCTTAAGCTCATCCTCAGAAATCTCTGGAAAAATAAGGTGGTTTCGTTTATCAACCTGGTGGGACTCACACTGGGCATTGCCTGCAGCTTACTGCTTTTTATGTACGTGCAGTATGAACACTCCTACGATTCTTTTATGCCGGATGCAGACAGAATTTATCGACTGGCTTTTGAAGAGAAAGGTGCCAATGCCAGAAAAATCGGATTGTCCGGCTGGTCTGATGTAGAAACCTTATCTACCGACTTTGCCATGGTAGAGGAGGTGATGCAGATTCAGAGTAACAGCTACTCAATGCTACCTGCCGGGGAGGTTGATAAAAAGGTGACTGTGACCTCTACTTTTGCAGCCGAGAACTTCTTTAACTTCTTTGGCTTTCCTCTTGTGCAGGGCGATGCTGCAACGGCACTCAGCGATCCTTCCTCTATTGTACTTTCTGAAAGCACCGCCAAACGCTTGTTCGGAGACGAAAGTGCCATGGGCAAAACGGTAACGATCGATGCTTCCTCTTTTAAGAAAGACATGGTTGTGACCGGTATTGCCAAAGAAATAAAAAACTCTCATATCCAGTTTGAATCGGTGATCCCCTGGGCCATGAAGGCCCCAGATGGTCGTCATATCGCTCATATGTGGTTTCAACAGTCACTGTACCTCTATGTAAAAACTGCAGGAGTGGGGCAGGTAAATGAACTTACGGCTCAGCTCAATGATAAGCTTGTGGAAACCGGAGATATCGAGGATTATGAGTACTTCTTCCAAGCACTTAACGATATCTACTTTGGTTCAGGTGATATTCAGTTTTTAAGCTTTGTGTCCGGAAACCAGCAAACCATCAACACCCTTTTCTATATCGCCATCATCATTCTACTGGTGGCATGTATCAACTATGTCAATTTGCAAACAGCCAAGGGTACCCGAAGATCGCTTGAGGTAGGAGTAAGAAAGGTAATGGGGGCGCAAAAAGGGCAGCTGGTGCAACAGTTCCTGGGTGAGTCATTTATCATCACTTTTTTCTCTGCGGTATTGGCCGTTTTACTTATCGACTTGTCCTTACCGGCTTTCAACAATCTTACCGGCAAGACCTTTACTATACAAACCCTGCTGGATCAGGGGCTGGCTGTTGTGCTGCTTGCCATTACCTTACTAAGCGCACTGGTCTCAGGCTTGTACCCTGCCTTTGTATTGTCATCATTCAAACCTTCGCAGGTGTTAAAATCTGCCGCTGCCGCCAATCTTTCGGGCAGGAAGGCACGCAGAACCTTGATTCTGGTACAGTTTGGTATTTCCATCTTTCTAATGGCAGTTACCTATATCACCTTCCAGCAAACCAGCTATATCGGTAAAAAAGACCTGGGTTTCAACAAAGATCAGGTCATCACCTTTAACATTACCACCAAGAATATGTACCAGAGTAAGGAAGCATTCAGAAAAGAACTGGACGGCTATCCGGGGGTAGTGTCTACCTCATTGAGTACCGATGTATTGGGGAATGGTTATACCAATAACTCAGGTCCGGTTTATTCCAAGCTGAACGCAGATCTAAGTGCCAGTACCACTATTTTCGGAGTAGATCACCACTTTGTAGAAACCTATGACATGGAGCTTCTGGAGGGACGCAATTTTGACCCTCGGTCTGCTTATGATTCTACTGCTGTCATTGTCAATGAGGCCTTTGTAAGGTCCTTGGGGCTGGAAGATCCCCTGAATACCAAGGTCACCGTCTGGAACCCCGACAGAGCTGGTTCTCCAATCATAGGGGTGATCAAAGATTTCCACTTTCAAAAGCTACACGAAGAGATCAACCCCGTAATGATTCGCATCGCCCCGCGTAATATCTGGAACTTGTCAGTACGTATGACACCCGAAAACATAGGGGAGACCCTGGCTTTCATTGAAACTAAATGGGATGAATTTGAATCGGAGACGCCATTCAGATATAGCTTTATCGATCAGAAATTCGAGCGATTCTACGAGGAAGAAGCCCGCGTTCAAAAGGCGATCACTTTCTTCTCTCTGATTAGTATTGTGCTCACCTCTTTAGGCCTCTTCGGAATGACCACTTTTGTGATCGAGCGTAAGGTGAAGGAGATTGGTATTCGCAAAGTGCTGGGAGCTAGTTTAGGAAGCATCAACCTGTTGATCTTCAGAGAGTTTATTGTGGCTTTAGTCATAGCCATAGCCATTTCGAGTCCTTTGGCTTTCTATATGGGCAACGAATGGCTCAGCCGCTTTGCTTATCGTATCGATATCAATGCGGTACCCTTTCTGGTGGCCAGTTTACTGACAATTGTGATCATAGCCTCAACGGTGAGCCTATTGTCTTTCAGGGCTGCCAGGGCCAATCCGGTAGAAGCATTGCGAAACGAGTAGATGAATAATGAGCCCGGGAACCATATTGAAAAGTGCCCAATTTTGGGCACTGCTGTTTTACGAATGGGCATTTGGTGTTACCAAAAATTAAAGGGTATAGCCTAATTGACTGTGATATAGGGTTTTATGGTTTTGGTATCATAATGGCCCATAAATGAACAGATGATGATGCTCCGCAAAATAAGGAGCGTAGAACAGATAAAAGAAGAATAAAACAACAGGTCATGTTTAAGAATTATTTAAAAATAGCCGTCAGGACTCTTTGGAGAAGTAAGGGGTATGCATTTATCAATGTTATGGGGTTAGCAATAGCCATTACAGGTGCCACACTGCTGCTGACCTTCGTACGAGATGAAACATCACACGATCAGTTTCATAGCAAATCGGATCGTATTGCCAGGATTATTACCACTCAAAAGAACCTGGAAGAGCCAAGAAGATTTGCATCAAATCCAGGTATTCTCGCCACAACACTGAAAGCAGAAATTCCTGAAGTAGAGAATTCCACTACTCTTTACAGAAGAGGAGGCCATTTCAACTTTATCATTGATGGTGTCCGTTTTGCGCAGCGCAGGTATGCCATTGTAGAGCCCAGCTTCTTTGAAATGTTTGACTTTGAGCTATTGGTAGGAGACAGAGCCACCGTAGTGAGTGAGCCCAATTCAGTAGTACTCAGTGAAAATGAGGCAATCCGCTATTTTGGCAAAACAGATGTGCTGGGTGAAGTCCTTCAATCTCCGGGTTTCGGAGAGTTCAAAGTGACCGGAGTGGCCAAAACTGTACCTGCTAATTCACATATCAAGTTTGAATTATTGATTTCCGCCTTCTTTAATGATGATGGTTGGAAAAGAAATACGACTCAATGGGGCGCTTTTGGTTCGGCTTCCTATGTACAGCTTGCTGAAGGCAGCGATTTGAAAACTATTGCTGAGAAAACTGAGGCCCTTGCCAATGAGCGCATGGGAGCTCCATTAAACGATATTGTAGACTTCGACCTTCAGGCCATTCACGATATTCATTTCAACTCAGCGGATATTGAAAACGGAGTTGAAGAGCAAAAAGGAGATTCCAGCTATATCATGATCTTCCTGTCCATTACCGTATTTCTACTGCTGATAGCTTCGGTGAATTATATGAACCTCGCCACCTCAAGAGCAGTGTTCAGAGCCAAAGAGATTGGTATTAGAAAGGTAGTAGGCGCTGTAAAAAGGCAACTCGTTATGCAGTTTCTGTTGGAATCATTGATGATTACCTTCCTGTCTTTGATAATTTCCATTGGGTTGACTGATCTGATCATGCCCTTCTTCAATGAGGTTACGGGCAAGCAATTTGATTTCAGTTGGGCCACGCTCGGAGAATTCTTACCGCTGCTTGGTGGCGTAGCGCTGGTAGTGGGTGTACTCTCAGGTATCTATCCATCTTTCTTTATGACCCGCTTCAAAACAGTGGATGTACTCAAGGGTGAAAGAGTAGGAGGAAGCTCTTTCTCATTAAGAAAAGTACTGGTGATTGTACAGTTCGGAATGGCCATCTTCATGATCATTTCCACCCTTGTTGTGAGTGACCAGATGAACTTCATTAAAGAAAAGAACCTCGGGTTCAATCAGGAAAACCTGATGGTGATTGACATCAATAATCGCAATGTGAGAAATGAGTTCAAGACCATGCGGGCCGAGTTTGCGAAAATTCCCGGAGTACAGAGTGTAGGAGTTTCTACCCGTGTGCCCGGTGAGTGGAAAGGCATCAACGAAGTTCAGGCCAACCTGCTGAGTGGTGAGGGCCAGGTGAGAGATTCTGTGATACTCTTTTACATGGGCTTTGATGAAGGAATGATTGAAACCTTTGATTTTGAGATAGTTGAGGGTGAATACTTCTCTGGAAATGACCAGACAGATGTAACTAAAATTCTCGTCAATGAGGCAGCTGCGAAAGCCTTTGGTTATGAAAATGACGCTCTGGGTAAAACAATTCAGTTGTCTTCAAGAGGAAGAAATATGTCAACCCAAATCATAGGCGTATTGAAAGATTTCAACTTCCAGTCACTCCACAGCAAGGTGGAGCCCATGATCATTGGTAACTGGAACAACCCTGCCGCGTCTATAGATTATTTTACGCTGAAAGTTTCAGGGAATATGTCTGATGTCATTGAGGCAGCCACTTTGGTGCATAACCAATTTGATCAGGCGACAGCTATGGAATATCACTTCCTTGAAAGTCAGTTGGAGTTATTCTATCAGACTGAAAGACAGGCGAATGTCATCTTCCAGGTGGGCTCAGGTCTGAGTATTTTCGTAGCCTGTCTGGGGCTGTTTGGTCTGGCCACCTTTACTGTTGAGAAAAGAGTGAAAGAAATGGGGATCAGAAAAGTACTGGGAGCCAGCCAGTGGAATCTGTTCTATTTGCTCTCCTCTACCTTTACCAAGCAGGTGTTTATTTCATTTCTCCTGGCATGTCCCTTTGCCTATTGGGGTATGCAGAGCTGGCTCAGAGACTTTGAGTATCAGGTAGGGATAGGAATTTCTGCCTTTGCTTTGGCAGGTTTGACTACGGTGGCCATTGCTTTAATTACGGTAAGCTATCGTTCGCTAAAAGCTGCGAATTCAAATCCGGTAACCTCACTCAGAAACGAGTAGGCTGGCTCAAAAACCAACCTCAGGTCATTCAGAATCATTGTTCAGTTTGACCTGAGCTTCATTTTTGAGATCGTATATCTATAAAAACAAACTTATGCTAAAGAACTATTTCAAGGTAGCGATCAGAACTTTGCTCAGAAACCGGGGCTATGCATCCACCAATATCTTTGGGCTGGCCCTGGGGATTGCAGGAGCCACCATGCTCATGATGTATGTCAGCAATGAGCTGTCCTTTGACAAGTTTCATAATGATTCGGATTCTACCTATCGATTGGTTACCAGCATTAGCGATGGTGATTTACGTCATTATGCGGCAAATTTCCCACCACTGGCCCCAGTATTGACGGAGGAGGTACCCGAAATAGCGGAGGTAATGACCATTCACCAAAACCGAAGTCAGCTTAATATTCGCATGGACGATCAGCGCATTACGGAAGAAAGCTGGTACATGGCCGATCAGAACTTTTTTGAGTTTTTCGATTTTGAATTGATAGCCGGGGATAAAAGTACTGTGCTTAGTGAGCCGCGATCTATGGTTATTTCCGAGTCGCTGGCCCGCAAATATTTCGGAGATAGTCAGGCAATGGGAAAGCTCATTGAAGAATTCGATTGGGGGCAGTTTAAAGTTACCGGAATTTTCAAGGATGTACCAGAAAACTCTCACCTGCAGTTTGATCTGATCATAGACAGCCATTTTCGAAATGACGAAAGATGGATCAACCAAATGGCAGATTGGGAAAACCTTAGGGGTTATACCTATGTGAAGATTCCCTCAACAGAAGGAATTGAGACCGCTACCTCAAAAATGCCCGCTTTGCTTGAAAAGTACATTGGAGAAAACGCTGCCATTACCTCATTGGCATTCCAACCATTGGAATCTATTCATTTCGGTTCTGCCGATATAGAGCTTGGGCTTGAGAATAGCAATGGTAACAATGCTGATATGTATATTTTCAGCTCGATTGCCCTCTTCTTATTGGTAATTGCAGCGGTCAACTATACCAATCTGGCCACCAGTAAAGCACTTTTTCGCTCAAAGGAGATTGGGGTGAGAAAGGTGGTTGGAGCCCATAAGAGCCAGCTGGCTATTCAGTTCCTGGCCGAATCCGTTGTCATTACTTTTCTGGCCCTCGTGTTGTCTATTGGCTTAATCGACCTGTCACTGCCATATTTCAATGAAATCACAGGCCGTTCATTCCAAATGGATATAAGCAGTCTCGGTGAGTTCCTGCCAATTCTTATGGTTACCACTTTGCTGGTGGGGTTGCTTTCGGGCATTTATCCAGCACTCTTTGTTACGCGTTTTCAACCTGCTAAAGTATTGAAAGGGTCTGCCGCCACAGATGGGAAGGCCTCCCTGAAGCGAATGCTCGTGGTAGTACAGTTTGGCTTGTCTATTATTATGATTATCGCTACGCTGGTTGTTTCAGGCCAGATGGACTACATCAGGGAATCAAATCCCGGTTTTAGTACCAAAGGCGTGATGGTAATAGACATTAATAGCGGCTATACCCGAAGAGACTTTAAACAAATGAAAACGGCCTTTGAGGCCATCCCCGGAGTTGAGAAAGCTGCCACAGCCAGCAGAGTACCCGGAGAATGGAAACGTATCAATGAGGTAGATTTAACGACAAATCTGGAAGGAGAACTGCTGAGTCCGGTAAAGTCCTTCTATATGAGCTTTGACGCTGATGTTCAGGAAGTATTCGATTTCAAGCTGGCTGATGGAAGTTATTTCTCCGGTGATGATGCCACGGATTCTGCTAAAGTGCTGATCAATGCGACTGCCGCTAAAGCACTAGGGCTTGAAAACCCCATAGGCAGTCTTGTCAGGGTATTCAGAACAGAAGAAAGAGACATCAATGCCAGGGTAATTGGCATTGTGGAAGATTTTAATTTCCAATCATTTCACTCCACCATAGCCCCGTTGGTGATCGGAAGCTGGAACAGTGGTATCAGGTCAATCGACTATTTCACCCTGAAACTGGAAACCAATGCTGTCGCTGATGTGATCGAGGGAGTAACCAAAGTTCACAATGAGTTTGATCCGGCAACAACCATTGAATACAACTTTCTGGACACGCAGTTGGAAAGGAAGTATGCCTCTGAAAAACGGGCCGGTACCATCTTTAAAATAGGCGCAGGGCTGAGTATCCTTGTGGCCTGCTTAGGGCTTTTCGGTTTGGCTTCCTTCACGGTACAACGCAGAACCAAGGAGTTGGGGATTCGTAAAGTGCTGGGTGCCAGCCATTGGAATATCTTCTATTTGCTGTCCTCTTCTTTTACCAGGCTGATCGTCATTGCTCTTTTGTTTGCCGTGCCAATCGCTTACATCTTAATGCAGAACTGGCTTGATAATTTTGCCTATCGCATGCCTTTGGGAGCCGATAAGTTTGTTGTTGCCGGGCTGGCAACCATCACAGTCGCGCTTCTCACAATCAGCTATTTATCCATCAAAGCGGTGATCACCAACCCGGTGGATTCTTTGAGAAGCGAGTAAGGTCAGGATTGATGTTTGACAGGTTTTGTCATGCTCAGAGTCTCGTTGCGCGATGACTACTGAGCGAGATTTAACACTGTTCGAAGCGTCTTGCTTCGAACGTTTGCTATCCCTTGCCCCTCAGAGTCACTCACACAGGACTCTGAGGAAATTGATCCAAAGCTGAAACCTCTCGAACCTACTTATCAGTTTCCTGCTTCTTTTCACGGGCCTCTGCTATTTCTTCAGGTGAGATAAAGGATGCTTTATTTCCCCAGGTATTGCGCACATAGTTGAGCACATCGCTCAGTTCCTGATCTGTCCATTTGACAGGAGGCATGGCCCTGTCATACTCAACATCATTCACGATGACTTTTCCCTTTAGTCCAAAGAGCACAGCCTGGATACCGTTTTCCTTGTTCTTAAGCAGGTAGTCAGAACCGGCAAGGGGAGGAGAGAGTTTGTTTTTGGTATAGCCAGAACCATCGGGTTTGTGACAGCCCTGGCAAAGACCGGTATACAGTTTTTCACCCCTGATCTTGCTGGCTTCAAGGTTATTATCCTGCAAGGCAGAAGTGGCCAAAAACAGGCCCAGGGCACTAAATTGAAGTATGATTTTGTTCATGGTATGTTCTATTTTGAAACGTTTACTTTGAGAATTACAGGTTCGTACATCCGCTCCATGGGAAAGAGGGAACCGTCTTTGTTGAAATTGTCGAACTGGGCATTGGCGATATAGTAGAACTCACTGCCTACCAGCACACCTGTGGTGGGACGGTTCATCATCGGATGCCCTTTTTCCAATACTTTGGCTTCCTTGAAACCTGTACCATCCTCATTCAGCATGAGCTGAATTACCTGCTTACTGTCTGACTGTACGCCTATGAGAGACCACTTGTAATAATAGAGTCCATCTATACTGGCCCTCCGTGTAATGTCTACGCCTTCGAGGCTTGTGAGAGAGGTAAAGGTCTTTGTCTCCAGGTTCAGCTTCGAAACCCCTGCAGAGTGGGCGATGAAAAGCTCTTTACCATTATCAGCCAGTGCCAGCCCGTTGGGGTACTGCAAGCCCGTATCGGAGGCGAATACTTCCATATCTGATGCTTCTGCGCTGATCTTATAGATTTTGGCTTCTGCAAACATATGGGTGGCATAGACATCGCCATTTCCCGCAATAATCAGATCGTTGAAGAAGTGTGCTTTGCCGGGCTCATCCAGAACGAATTTTTGGATAAGGGAGCCATTGTCCAGGTTGAACTTGAAAATGCCGGCAGGCCGGCCTTCTTTGTCATCCTTTCTGTTATAGCCAATCAGATTATCACCGCCCGAACTACAGAGCCAAAGATGTCTGCGTTGGCTGTCAACTTTCATTCCAATAACCATCCATAGGCTGTTATTGGCCTGGGAGATAAACTCGGTTTGCTTACCGTATTTATCGATTTTAATCACCTTGCCCTTTCGTGTGCTTCCCACAAAGAAGGACTCTGTTCGACTATCGTAGGCTACGCTTTCAGGTAGCAGGTCTTTTTCAGGGATGGTAAAGGCAATCAGGCTGTTGCTAATTGATTCCTGGCCAAAGCCAGTGCTGCTGAAAAGCAGGAGAGAAGCCAGCAATGCCAGCATTCTTGATACATTCATGGTCGTTGTGTTTTGCCTGAATGTACGTGTATGGCAGAGGGTTTATGGATGAATTATCCGGGTTGGGCGGATGCTTATGCGAATTGTGCCTGGTACAAGATTAATAGACGAATGACTTGTGTCTATTTTTGTATTAGCATCCATCAAGGAAGTAGCCAGCCTTAGGACCTTGGAATGTATGGGCTAGGATATTCAACTTTGTTCTCTGTTTTCCAATCCTGACGATAGGAAGGATCTAAACAGAGATTATCCTGACCCGTTTTCTTTTCGGTAAAACTCCCTGTTGACCAAAAGTCCCTCCAGTTGATCATACCAGAAGGTCTCTTCATCGAGAGCTTGAGCATCCACATTTGTCAATTCGAGTTTTAGTTCTCCAAACTGGAGATCGGTGAAGTTTGCATCAATCACTGCATCCCCGCCATTTTCACTGAGTATTCTTTGAATAAAACTGCGATAGATAAGAAGGAAGGTGGCCAGAGCTTCGATGGATGAATTCATTGGTTGTGGAGAAAAGCTATCTTCATGATCCAACCAGAAGATGGCATCTTTCTCAAAAGTGTCCAATACAATAGGGTTCCCTGCTCCATCACTACCGAGAAGAATATAGCGTTTAGGGTCAGCATCAAGTCGTGGATAGACTTCATCGACTGCCAGTTCAATGACTCCATTTTTATCAAAGTAAGGACCAAAGCTGAGAAACGGAGAAGCACTTCGTGGGAGGCCTGATTCAGCAAGAAATTGACGGGTGTGTTCTCTAATTTCAAACTCTTTCATTGCCTCTAAAGGTGTTGGTATGAGCTCCTCTCTGTCCCCGATATTGGCTTCCCAATTCTTCTTAAATGTTGTGTAATTCAATGGGTTTTTCATTATCAACAAATCTTTCCTGATCATAAACGAGAAATGCTCGAATTCGAATAAAAGCGCATCATCCGAGACATGATCGCTTTCTTCACTATTGAGAGGCTCTTTCTTTCCGGTGATTACCTGATCAAAAGCGATAACCAGTTCTGTAAGACGTTTAGGGGAGGCAACTGGGGTATTATGGGCAGGAAATACACTTGTAAGTTGTCCAGCCAGCTTCCCCAATTTTTTGATGCTCTGTTGGTAGACAGCGAGGTTGGTTTCCGGATCAAACAACCATATAGGTGCTTCATAAAAGGTGTCACCTGTCCAGAGGTAGCCATTGACTTCATCCAACAGGGCGATGGCATCAGGAGTATGCCCGGGAACAGCGATTACTTTGAGATTTCGGCCACCTATGTCAATTTGGCTACCATCCTGAATATGGCTGGATATTGTAAAGGGATTAATATGATAGCCAGCCGTATCTGCCACTGGTAAATGGTCCAGGCAAATGGCCTCTGTGGTCACCTCATGTTGTACCACTGTATGAGGCATGCCATTGTCTGCCCTGTTTTGGGTGTAATCCATATTCATGGCCAGCACCTCATCAAATTCGAAGTTGCCCCCGATATGATCGTAATGAGTATGGGAGTTAAGCACTATTATGGGGAGCCGAGTCAGCTCTTTAACCACCGAAGCAATAGAAGAAAGTCCCATGCCGGTGTCAAAAAGCAGGGCCTTTTCCGAACCAATAATCAAATAGGAGATGATTTCCTGGAAATTGTAAGGTTCGGCAATGGCATAGACTCCGCTACCCACCTCATAGACTTTAAACCATGATTGACTGGTAAGTACCTCATTAAGCCTGGTAAATTGTGCCCGGAGCTCCTGGTCACACCACAATGATGATTTGCGCTGATTGGTAGAACTGCATTGGAGTAATAATAGCAGGGCAGGGAGCAGGAGAAAGGTTCTTTTCACAGTTTCAAGTTGACAAAGGGAGATAACAAATGCAACGAGATGTTAGTAGGGAAGTGGCTGTTGACCTCCAACCCACACGGTGCCCTCTCTGTGAGCGAAGGACTCGATGAACTCACCATCGGTGTTTTCATAGCCGGTTTTTCTCAATGGCTTTTGCATCAGTCGGGTCATCCATTTCTTTTGATACTGATAATCTTTCAGTGATGCATAGTCATCCGGTTCCCCCAGGTCATCGGGACTGAAATGAAATTCATCCCAGTGATATTCCCAGTCAAAAGCAGCCATCTGATCTGACAGCTTGCCATAATGGGGTGGATTCAGGCTTTTCTGCTCATCGGGTTTGTAAAAGGTGGTCTCATAAAAATCCAACGCATTGCCGATTGCACATACTACCTGGGAACGGGAGAAATTGGGGTCGTAAAGCCAGATTTTGAGATAATAAGGCTCGTCAAGGCTTGCCAGCTTAATGTTCCATTCGTTATAAATGGTGATCAGCCCTTGCAGGATTCTTCTTTTGGTGATGCCTGAGGGTTGTGCCATTTCACTATTCGTAATGGAAATACCACTCCAGGGATGTACCCAAATCTTGGCATAATCTCGTTCCTGAGACTTGAGGTATTCCAGGTCCAGCCCTTTATTGCGCTCCACCCAGTTATCAATGTCCGTCCACCGCCTATGATGGCCTCGTACTTTACGTATTTGTATCATTTGTCTGAGTCAAGAATTCTTAATTGGTAAATATCTACTGATAGCGCAACAGTCGATCTGTCGTCTGCCGGGCCATATTCTATTGTGAAAATACCTTCCTTCTCACCGTCTTTCCATTCCTTAAAAACAGGGTTGTAGAAAGGGCCTATTTCGAAAAGGTTCTGATCGGGGGCTTCGTCAAACTCTGAGATAGCGACAAATAAGTTATAAGATACCTCTCCGCTTCGATAACCAGCACTGCCAGACCCATTGTGCAGTTTGTATAGTCTTATGATGTAGTCCTTAGTCCTGCCGCGCTGGAAGAATTCTACATTGTTGAATATTTCAACCAGTCTCGCTGACTTTACCCGATTGATTTCGAGGTCGTCCTGAGCACTTAAGGTGGTACTGAGCTGGAGACAGCCCAGGTAGATTAATATGGTTCTTTGAAGGACACTTTTCATATGAAGCGTTTGGGGTTCAAACGGAGTGATATTGAATTTATGTTCAGCCTAGTCCAATTCCAGTTTCTGACCAATACGCTCCTCATCTACAGAAAGGACTGTCTCCTTCATCACCCGCAGTTCACTCATTCTTTTCTGATCTATCAGGGCTTTCTGCTCCTTTACAAAAGGGGTGATGTCCTCAATAGAAACGATCCAGTCAGTGGCAAACTGCTTTAGTACCTCTCCGCGAAGGCCTAATTGAACGGCCCTTCTGGGTATTTTTTCACCCTGAGGATCATGGTCAGGGTCCCATTGTAATCTTACGCTGGAAGAGGCCACTTTGTCTTTCCAGGCCGTATGATCTCCATACACCGACTCTTTGAAGGTGGAATGCACCGCCTGGTCGAGCAGTGAAATGAAGTTTGCTTTGCTGATTTCTATAGCAAGAATCTGCTGTTGATGTTCTTTACCAGCCCAGCCTGCCCGATACATCATCCACAGGAAATTGGGCTTAATCCACGACATGCGGGTAAACTTGTAATGACTGCCGCCAAATCGCTGATTGCGAACAGCAAAGTCAGAAATACGGGGATTGAAAGCCTGGTAGACAATGAGATTGTCCCCTCTTTCCTGGCAAAGGATGTGCCTGCCACTCTGAGGGAGGCCCTTTTCGTATTCGTGGTAGAGAATGGTATCAAGGGTCATTAAGTGCCCAAGGTATCATCCCGGGGTATCTCGTCCAAGCTATAGTAGATTTTCAGACCTCTTTCTTTGGCAATCCTCACATCTTCATCAGCTCCTTTAGATTCACCCTGCAATCGCAGTACGGCATCACATTTCATCAGCAGTCTGTGCGCTACAGGGTATTGAATCTCCTTATAGGGTGCATCTCCCGGTTTTTCAGAACCCGCGAGTTTAAGCAGTGGTAAGGCTACCCATTCGCCTATCATTGGCGTATGGCCCATCCTGAAGAGAGGCAGGGCTACTGACTCCAGCCGGTCCATGTTTTGTTGAATAAGTTCGGGGTCGTCATTCGTGCCACTGCGATAAGGGCCTGCAATAAGTATAAGCATGATGTTTTCTTTTTTGTAAAAGAACTAAGCAGGCCTCAGTAAAAAATTAAGATACCTTAAGAAATCAGTTCTGCTGATTTCAGTTATTAGAAAGTAGTGATCAGGGATTAGGGGAGGTTCTCGATTTGGTTTGAACCATCCCTAAACTGTTCGAAGCGTCTCGCTTCGAACTAATTTCCTACTATGCATGTCTCTCGAAAAATCATACATAAGAAACGAAAATTAGTCCTCTGGGTCCTTCTCGAGAGACTGCTGAGGGTGGTGGGGGTTCAACTTGCTAACCGTTATTTTCAAATCTTGCATTCACCATTCTAGTTATTGGTGAAAGAGTATCGCCTGCTTTCCTTTCCTGAAGAATGAAGGATCTAAAGCAGGCATTTAACCAATCACTAAACTGTCCGCATCATCTCGCTTCGAACCAATTCCCTGGCCACTGATTGTCCGTTTACCAATTCATTGATGCCCGATTAAGACTTACCCTTGCCGGCCCTGATGGCACTGAGAAACTCCGGAGTAATGCCCAGGTAGGTGGCAATCTGCTTTTGAGTGACATGTGCCACGATTTGGGGATATTTAGAAAGGAAATTGTTGTAACGCTCTTCGGCAGTAAGTGAAAGGTTTTCCAGCACCCGCAACTGCTCACGGGTGTAGGCATTCTGCATGATAACCCTGAAGAACCTTTCAAATTTCGGTATCTCTTCAAACAGGAGGTCGAGCCTTTCTTTAGGCAAGCGAACGATACTACTGTGCTCAATGGCCTGGATATGCAGCATGGCAGGCTGCTCATTTATAAAGCAGTGCATGTCCGTAATCCACCAGTCAGATATGGCAAACATGATGGTGGATTCTTTTCCCTCTTTACTGAGATAGTAAGCCCTGAATGCCCCCTTGTCCACAAAGTTGAAGTACCGGCAATTATCTCCTGCCTGAAGTATATACTTCTTTTTCGCCACCTCTTTTGATTCAAACTGGCTTAGCAAAAAGTTCTTCTCATTTTCCGTGAGGGAAACGTGCTTTTCAATATTGGCTAAAACTTTAGGGTATGCCATTACTTCCAACAGCCCTCAAAAGCTGCGAAATCCTGATTTCCCATAGCACACCAATAGGCTTTCCAGCTTGCCGCACTAATGTTGGGAGAAGAGGAGGGCCGGTAATAGCTCACATTGAAGAAATTGATATACTGCTTCTGTAGTGTAGTATCGGAATTAAGTTTTTCCCGAAGTGTCCAGAGACTTTCAGGCGTATAAGAAGTGATATCATAGGCTTCCAGAAAGCTGTATTCCTTTTCCCATCTGGCACTCGCATAGTTCTGTGCATTGCTGAGAAAGTAAGCATCATAATCCAGCACTTCGAAATCTGCATTCACTTTTATATGATGATATCCTGGGTAGTTGCGGTTGCTCATGCTGATCGAGGGTGTGGTATGAATAAAGGAGATCGGGGTGCTGCGGTCTTCATTCTGGATCAGGGCAAAACTGTCTTTATGCGTATGGCCTCCAAATTGAGCGGTTATCACATCCTGATACTCCCTGACAAGCTCAAGAAATACCTGGTTGGAACTGGACGTCCAGTTTTTAGACAGTGCTTTGCTACTTACTGTCTTATAAACATCTGCTCCTGGAGGAATATGATAGATGAGCCACACCTTCTGACCGGTGGCCCTGGCAGCTTCGAGCTGATCTCTGAGCCATATAAGTTGCGATGTAATGGCATTGGTATAAACCGATTCTTCCGCCACTGAGGTGACAGGATAGCCATCAAAAAAGAGAATAGTGTTAAGACTCAGAATCTTATGATCGTTGTTTACGCGGGCTTCGTAACTACCATTGGCCAAAAAACTTTGATAGAAAGTAACAGAGTCCACATTGGCTTTTATGCTTCTGTACCAGGTGTCAGCAATGCCTTCGAGGAAGTCTCCACCCGGCTCAATACTGTAATTACCCATGAAATTGTCGTTGTTGCCCAGGGCTGCATAAATAGGAGTATCAGGAAAAACGGACTCCAATTGCAGATAAACAAAGTCCATGGTTTTTATAGTAAAGCTTAGTCTGTCAGCCTCTGATACGCTGGCGTCAAATCTGCGCTGCATATTGTGGAGCAGCAAATCTCCTGTGATGATAAGAAAGGGAGGATCAAAATTTCTGGTCTTCAGGTCATTCAGCGTGCTCTTGTACAGAAACCAGTTGGTATCGTTGTCATTGGGGTCCAGGTAGGTTGGAGTAATAGAGGACGTATTAAAAATGGAATCCCAGTCAGCTATGTCCGCTTTGGCCAAGACGGGGTATAGCGTATTGTCAAAGAAGGGGTCGAAATGAATATCGGAAAGGCTTATAATCTGCTGATTGCTGTCTAAAGGTTGCTCGCTTTTTGGAGGCTCTGAGGTACCGCTACAGGCACAAAGAACAGATAGGATTAGTAATGACAATAAAAAATGTTTCATAGAATGAAGTAATAGGGTTACCATTCAATATAGCGACTGCGAGTCGATAACCCATATTTCTTTATTCGCCTTAGTTCTCTGTACTGATATCTTCCACCTTGCTAATCAGGTTCTGAAGATCGGACTGCTTGTAGAAGCTATAATCAACCCGGTATGTTTTACCAAAGTGACTGATTTGGGCACTCTTGATTTTATTGTTTTCGTAAGTGATGGTTTCAGTTAGCTGATAAGCGCCAGATACCTTCCGGGATATGGGTCTGTTCTGAGCGTCATACTGATAGACTATTCTTGAGATTATCGGTGTTTTTTTAGGGTTTTCAGTGACTCTTATCGACCTGATTTGCTCTGGCTTATTGCCGTTGTATTTTACCCTTACCCTGGCCAAAATCCAATCGTTCATACGGTATTTACGTCTTACATCAATGCGTCCATCAAGCCTGTGCAGGGTTTGCCAGCCTTCCTGCTCGTAAAGCAAGTGATCTTCACTGAATTTGAAGTAGGTGTCCATAAGCATTTGTGACAGATCGTTCTCAGCAATGGTTTCAGAGATGAGTCCATTGGGCAGATACCTTATTTCTCCCATATAGGCATTGGTGGTCATATCATAGACTTTGCCAGCCTTGAGAGAATGAGTCAAGTCGATATTTTCTATATAGCGAATTCCCTTTGCCTCAATAATACTGTAGTTAACCGTGCTGGTATAGTCAATATCATCCGGATCAGTGATGGTGGCCAATACATCAAAGAAAGTCGCAGATTCTTCTGTCTCATCCCATTTTTTAGGATCCATAAGGCCATCCAAGCCTTTCTTAAGGGCCTCTTGCTTTAGAAAGCTGACCATTTGTTCATCATTGAAATGCCCCTTTTTTACCAGCCGCAAATTGTAATATTCGATATAGTCTTTGGGCGGACTACTTTCACCCTCGTAAAACACATCAATCTGTTGGGTGTTTCCATTTACCGGGAGTGAGCTGAGTAGCTGATGTTCATAAAAGTTGGATCGGGTACAGGAAAGAAGAAAACTGGCGAAAAGTACGATTATAATCGATTTTGAGTACATGTGTTATTTGGTTTTTGACATTTGATCAAAACCAAGAACTATACCAAATCCCGAATCTTTATATGCTCTTTTTGGTGGAATGTTGTTATTTATGCTGAGGCGCTCACCTCTACTTCCACACCTGAAAAGGCGGTATTCCCACTTATGCCATCAAGCAGATTTTCATCAGTTAGGTCATTGATCGAGACCCCCGCATGAGCTTCCGCTACCTGCCAGCGGGTGCCGTTGCGATTATGGCCGAAACCATGGGGTATACTGACGACACCCGGCATCATTTCATCAGAAATTTCCAATGGCAGGTTTACGCTACCCTTGGCTGAGCTTACCCTTACTATGGTTTCTGGTTGTAACGCCCTTTGCCGGGCGTCTTCAGGGTGCATCAGTATGGTACAGCGCCAGGGGCCTTTGACCAGTCTTTCACTGTTGTGCATCCAGGAGTTATTGCTCCGCAAATGTCTTCGTCCTACCAAGGTGAGACTGCTGGCTTTGGGGAGCTCATGACTCAGATTTTTGAGATGTGTCACAAAAAGGGCGGGAGCGAGGTCCACCATTTTGTCTTCGGTGAAGAGCCTGTCGGGTAGCTGGGGTTTGAGAGGTCCCAGATCTATGCCGTGTGGATGTGCTTTGAGGCTTTTAAGATTCAGGTCATGTGGCCCCTTTTTCAGCGCCTCATTAAGAAAGTTGGAGGGTGTCATGTAAGCGTCTAAAGCTTCTTCTTCAGTACTCAGGGGCTTCATTCTTTTGGTGAGCTCTTTGAAAATCTGCCAGTCAGCTTTACTTCCTTCGGCTCCATCAAAAAGAGGTTCCGAGTATTTTGCCGTATCCCTGACGGCCAGGTTATTAAAGACCACATCGAAATGCTCAGATTCCAGGCCTGTTTGGGGAGGGAGAATGATATCGGCATGCTTCGAGGTCTCGTTGAGATAAATGTCTATAGAAACCATAAAGTCCAGCTGGTCCAGTGCTTTTTCCAGTTTGGTACCGTTGGGAGATGACAGTACCGGATTGCCGGCCGAAATGACCATGGCTTTGATCTGACCTTCACCCTCCGTGAGTATTTCTTCTGCCAATGCGGCTACAGGTAGCTCGTCATTAAATTCAGGCAGGCCACGCACCCTGCTTTGGTAGCGGTTGTACTTGTGTTGAGTGCCTTTGTTTTTTCGTCCCTTTACTACATCCACCGCAGGTGTGGAAAACATGGCCCCACCAGGACGATCGAAATTACCGGTGACGATGTTGATCAGGTTGGTCAGCCATTGGCAAAGCGTACCGTGTGCCTGTGTGGAAGCACCCATTCGGGAATAGCATACGGCTGATTCGGCCGCGGCAAATTCGTGGGCCATGGTCCTGATTTCTTCAACCTCAATGCCAGTATGGGCTGAGGCCAGCTCAGGTGTGTAGGGTTCAAACAAAGAGGGGAGCTGATCAAGCCCTTTGGACCAATTTCCTACTCTCTTAATATCTATGAGGGCTTCTTTAAACAGTACCTGTAGTAGAGCCGCCAGCAGGTATACATCAGTACCGGGTTTGATGAAATGGTGCCGGTCTGCTTTCAGGGCCGTTTCTGATCTCCGTGGATCGATCACCACCATTTTACCATTTCGCTTCTGCAAAGCCCTGATTCGGCCTGGCATACCCGCTGCACTCATCATGCTGCCATTCGAGGCAATCGGGTTGGCACCAATTACAAGAAAGTACTGTGTACGGTCTATATCCGGCACGGGCATCAGTAGGTAATGGCCAAGCATAAACTGTGAGGCGTAGTGATGCGGTAACTGATCTAAGGAAGTGGCTGAATAGCCGTTTTTGGTTTGTAGTGTTCGGAAAAAACTACCGGCAAAAAAGAGTGTACCCAGGTTGTGTACCGAGGGATTTCCCTGGTAATAGCCCACAGCATCGGGTCCGTATTCTTTGCCGATGGATTGAAGCTTTGAGACCACGGTGTCAAAGGCCTCTTTCCAGGATATTTCTCCCCATTCATCACCTTGTCTCCTGATGGGTTTCTTCAACCGGTCCGGGTCCTCATAGATGTCTTGCAGGGCTACAGCTTTTGGACAAATAAATCCTTTGCTAAAAGGATCTTCTTTATCACCTTTAATAGTCTCAACAGATTTTCCGTTATGCTCTATGACAATGCCACACATAGCTTCACAAAGATTACAGGTGCGAAAGTGTTGCTTGGTAGACATAGGCTATTTTGAGATACTACAAGTGGTTCATAAGTTATAAAAAAGGATTAACTTCAACGGTTCTATGAGTGACTCACCAACCTTTCCGGAAAGAAAACTAGCGCTTAGCAAAACCAAAGCGATTAAGATCAAAGGACATCGAGCTGACGCCTTCGATCATCAGCTTTGGGCTGTTAACTGGCTCAATACCAAGCGTTCGGCACTGTACGGGCTCTATAGCAAGCTGGCCTATACTCATGTGGCCAAGGTTGGGGGCAGGGTGCTGCTCAAGGGCGTGATTACGGAAAAGATCAGTGGTGATGATGAGTTCGATAGAGAGCTGTTGCTGATCGTACGTTACCAATCTGTGAGCAATTTCCTGAAAATGATAAGGGGTAGGGTGTTCCAGATCAAAAGTTTGCTCCGTACCTCTTCCGTAAGTCGTTTTACCTTTGGCTTTGTCAATAAAATTACCGGTGAGGGGGATACGAAAAATTACCCAACGGCTTATGAGGGTGACAGACATCACCTGGTCCATATTTTTCAAACGGACAAGCCGGACGAAGAACATCACCTTTTTGTAAAGAGCGCTTACATGCCCACCCTCTATTTCTATGGCCTAAAAGCTGCTACAGTAGCCAGAGTAGATAAGAATGGTGAAAAAGAGGCCCCTTACTTTGTCGATGGTATTTGTATCTGGGAGGCAGATTCGGCTCAAAGGCTGAGAAACCTTGTGGAGATGGATGACTTTGTCGAGTTTTCTGCGGGCAATAAGACGAACAACGTTTACCTCTTCGATAGAACTATCTGATCTAATTCTCTATCCACCTTGGTTTAAAATCATTTCCACCCCTAATTCAGAGAGTGGTCACAACTAAGTATTGAATGATGGAGGCCTTGCGTATGTTCAGGAAAACTTAGTTTTCTTATGAAAAATACGCTCAGTCAATGCCTCACAGTTCTTCTGTTTCTGACTTTCTTTTCCGCTACCGCTTGTGCCCAAAACCAGCTGACCAACAGCCGTTTTGAGACGGTCAAATTAAAGAATGGCAAAAATCTTAACTACGCCATTCACTTGCCCACCGATTATGACCCCTCCAAAACATATCCTACCATTATCGGTCCTGGTGATGGAGTAAGGGGAGATTCTCCCAGCTACTATTGGCATGGCAGACCCTCAGATTTTGGCTGGCTCATCGTTGAAACCCCAGCTCACTTTGCGCCAGATGCAGTTAACCAAATGACCCAGTTACTCGATCACATCAATAAGAGCTATAATGTGGAAGGTGACAAATTTCACATGGTTGGCTATAGTGCCAATAGTGCCAATTCGTTTCGTGTGGGCATTGCCCTGGCCGACCGCTTTCATAGCCTGGTGGGAGTAGCCGGTTTTCCCAGACAAAACCCTAAGGGAGCAGACCTGGAAAGAGTGAAAAACACAAAATTCTACTTCATTGTAGGAGATCGTGACCAATACTGGATGAATGCCTCCAAAAAGTCACACGCTTATCTAAAGAGCAAAGGCATCTCATCTACCATGGAGATTATTAAGAATGGCGGGCATGTACTTAAGGAGATTGACGGACAGCCCTTTATCACGCTAATGGAGGCTATGCGTTGAGCAAGAATCTGAGTCTATTGGTCTGACCACTCAAAGTGGTCGGACCAATGCTTTTTAGCCAACACACACCCTTTGTTCCCTAAGGGGAAGCCCTCGCCCTCATAAGGCAGGCGTGAGTCCCATTTGAGGGGTGGGGGTGATCATGGAGAAACCTAAGTTTAAGGCCATATGTTCAGCGCATATCTCTATCTCTCGGTCTGATTACTCAAAGTGGTCGGACTAAGGCTTCCCTGCCCTCGGTATAGAAAAAGCAGCTATTGGTCCGGGGATCCTGTCTGTTTGTTGAGTTACGCCATATCTGTGAAATCAGGTGGTCATTTATTGCGTATGTTACCCTCACAGATTGAGCCAAACATACCATGAAGAGACTAACGATAACCACACTATTATTACTCATCTGCTCCATTGGCTATGCCCAAAAATGGACCAGAGTTTATCAAAATGACCGGGAAGGGAAACGAGTCTCAGGCTCAATTGAACAGCTTATGGAGGCCGTGAGAGAAGGCCTGCCTGTGCGAATCGGCTGGGGAAGTCAGCGTCCCGGTGATCCTAAGAGAAAGGTAGAGCACATGGCCGATGCTAAATTTCTTACCATCATGAGCGATGAGACTGTCTTTGCTCAAATTGATCCGATCATTGGTCAGACCCCTAAATTTGACCAGCAGTTTATTGAGCTGAAAGAGGGAGCTTCCTGGGTATTGATAGCTGCATCCAATGGTAAGTCCGATACGATGATGACCAATACGCAAACTGGTGAAATCCTAGGGCATCGTGAGCTCGCACTGGCGATTGACTGGTATGTATTAAAGCAGTGATTGCTATTCAACTGCCTGAATAAGCTCTGAAAGAAGCTTATCGAAATCAAAATTATCAGCCTGTGTATATCCAAGACGCACAACAACCATATCCTTTGAGGGGATGATGATAATGGACTGACCCTGGTAGCCATTGGCAAAATAAGCGTCTTCAGGGACATTCGGGAAAGTGGCAGGACTCCCGTTTCTCCAGAATTGTGCTCCATAAGTACCTCTAGGAGCAGCCGGAGTAGGCGCGGAAGAGTAATCGACCCAACCCTCCGGTAAAATGCGTTCTTCATTCCAAATGCCATCGTTGAGGTATAACAGGCCAAAGCGGGCATAATCTCTCGGGGTCATCCAAAGGTAAGAAGAGCCCACAAAGGTGCCTGAAGCATCTGGTTCCCAGGTGCCACTTGAAATGCCAATTTTATGGAAAAGCTCATGCTGAGGAAAGCTCCAGTAGCTTTCGTCACTCACTGCCTCTCTTACTATTTGCGAAATGATATTGCTTGTACCACTGGAGTAATTCCAGACTTCGTCAGGGGCCGCTGCTGTTGAAACTGAGGCTGCGGTAGCCGCCATGCTGGCATCCTTAAAGAGCATATTGGTGGCACTGCTGGGCAGGGCGTAAAACTCATTCCAGTCCAGGCCGCTGCTCATGCGCATCAGGTGATCGAGTGTAATGGCGTGCCTGGGATCTTCCGGATCGCTCCACTCAGCCACATCTGCTCTTTGCATTATATCCAGCTTACCCTGCTTTACCAGAATGCCTACCAGGGCATTGGTAAAGCTCTTGGCCATTGACCAGCTAATCTGGGCTGTCTCCTGGGTAAAGCCGGTAGCGTATTTTTCGCCTATCAACTCACCTTTATAAAGTACCACGACAGCCCGTGTCAACCTCAGTGACTCAGGGTCTGGCTCTGAAAAGGCTGCTTCAAGCGCCTGTGCCATCTTTTGCCTGTTAAAGTCGGGCAGCAATGAATCAATTATAAGATCACCTAGCGGCCAGCTCAGGGTGTCTTTGTCATAAGGGAAGGCAGGCTTGTTGAAAACCTGATTTCTCAAATCCTCTTCTTCTACATCATTGATCAGCGTACAGCCCAGGCCTTCCCGATAAATGGCCTTCTTTTTGGCCATACCCCACACAGTAGCCGTGGCGGATGAGTCTTCAGGGTTGAGTTTGAAGGAGCCAAGCGACAGCGGAAAAGCGCCCAACTCATTGCTGATAATATCATTAGCAGTCCGGTTGGAGATATAAGCACAAGAGCACAGGTTCTTGGCCCCATAGCCTGTAATGATGGGAAAGGCACTACGAAGAAATACAGCAATGGCAATAAGCAGAAGTACTCCGAGGACCTTAAGTATTTTCTTAATCATACCCTGGTTTGTTGAACTGCATAAAGCTAAATGATTTTCTCTTGGCCTTCCGTGTATGTAGAAGCAAAATTGCAACCTTTGGCTACACTTTGTACGTCTATTTAGCAGAATGACATCTTCTGATTTTTTTATTGGTGACTGGAAAGTCAGCCCTGCACTAAAGCGCATTTCTTTAGGGGCTGAAAGCAAGACCCTGGAGCCACAGTTGATGGCTGTTTTGGTTTATCTGGCCTCAAGACCCAAAGAGGTAGTAACCAAAGAAGAGTTGATGGAGGAGGTCTGGAAAGGTGTCGTGGTTGGAGAGAATGTACTGACCCGGGCCATTTCATCCCTGAGAAAATCACTTGGAGATTCACGCTCACAGCCCAGGTATATCGAAACCATCAGCAAAACAGGTTATCGGCTTATCGCGACTGTAAACAGGGACGCTGTCAAAAAAAAGGACGACAGGCATATAGAAATCAAGCTGAAGAGAAAGCCGGTAGTTCTAGTGGCTTTGGCCTGTTCCCTGGTCATTATGGGAGCTTTTGCCATGCGCGAGATCTTTCTGCCAATTCCTGCAGAAGTGGTCTATAACCCTGTAGCACTGGCTAGCGATAATACCACCGAGTATTATCCTGCGATTTCTCCCGATGGACAATTTGCTGCCTATGCCACAAAAAGTGATGATGAAGGGGGCTGGGATGTGTATGCAAAACGCATTGGTACAGAAACCCTGATTCGGCTTACCGATCAACCGGCTGCCGAAATGAGGGCTGTATGGTCTCCTGATGGCAATGAGGTCTATTTTATGCGCTATGAAGCAGGTCAGTCGAATATTTATAAGGTGCCCATGACAGGAGGAACAGAGGCCCGTGTTCTGGGGCCAGGCCCTTTTGCTTTTGGCAACTTCGATATTTCACCACAAGGGAATGAAATTGCCTTTAATACCCGAAAGGAAAGAGGACGGCCATTGCAGGTAGAGCTTACTTCGCTGGTCGATGAGAGCCGCAAACTGATGACGAGCCCTCCGAAAGGCTATAATGGAGACATTCACCCAACCTACTCTCCGGATGGTTCACAGCTGGCCTTTATAAGAGAACGCAATAGTGTGAGTATGTACCTGTACGTACTGGACCTGAATACGGGTAAGGAAAGGCAAATAACTACTGAGCATCAATCTATTAATGGTTTTGACTGGTCTGCTGATGGGAGTTCACTCATTTTCGGGTCAGATAGAACAGGAGTTTATAAGCTCTGGCGTGCAAACCTTTCTACCGGAAAACTGAAGCTTTTGCCGGTGACAGACTATCAGATGGTAATGCCAAGAGTGGCCGGCAATGACAGACTGATTTATGCAAAAATGCAGGATGACGTGAATATTTGGGCCTATTCGCTTGAAAAGAACGAAAGCAAAGCATGGCGTTCAACCAGCGAGTTGGACCTTAACCCGAGCTATTCGCCTGACGGAAGCAAGGTAGCCTTTACGACTAACAGAAACGGGACATTTCAGCTCTGGACAAGCAATTCAGATGGGAGTGAGGCTACGGCCATCTCTGATTTTCAAGGTGAATACATCAATACGCCAAGATGGTCGCCCGATGGCACGGAAATTATCTTTCAGGGTTATATGAATGGTCAGGCCGATTTATTCAGAATCAACGCACAGGGGGGAATCGCTGAAAACATGACTGGATCTGACTTTGAGGAACATACACCTGTTTATTCTGCAGATGGAGAGTCTGTGTTTTATAGCTCAAACCGTTCGGGTGACTGGCAAATCTGGCGAATGAATTCAGAGGGTGGAGGGAGCAAGCAAATCACTTCTTCTGGAGGATATGCTCCGCAGCCGGGCAGCAGTGATCAACGAATTTTTTATGTAAAGAAGGATCAAAGAGGTGTTTGGAGTCTTAATTTAAGTGATGGGACAGAAGTACTTGAAATAGAGTGGTTTGATCAAAAGAATTATGGCGCTTTTTCTGTGACTGAAAACGGCATATTTTTCCTGAATACTCCTAACCGTACCCTTGATTTTGTTGACTTTGAACAGAGAAAGCATGAGAGTCTTACCAGAACCAGACGAATCCCACGCATGGGAATTATGCTAAGCCACAGCCCAACAAACGGTACTTTACTTTTTTCACAGGTAGACCATAGTAATGCGGATATCATGATGCTCGTAGAACAATGATTTTCGGGTAATATCCGGCTTTTTCCTACCGCCCCACTGTTGAATACAAGCTCTTCCGAATCTCCCTGATTTTGGTGATTACTGATAAAAATAGCTATATTATTTTTGGACTTAACTCTGATTGCCTTGTATCTACATGGTGCTACTGCTAATTTATATCAACAAGTAATGTGTAATTAGGTAAGTACTATATTTTTTCAGACCTCATCATGACCACCACGAAACAAACCGGGTCCATCATATCCAGTATTGGTAATCCATTTAAAGGCAGCAAGTATGTAGGACTCTTCTTTGCTGTTTTAGTCATCCTGGGCTCCCTGGGCCTGGCCTACTATTTTAAGATTGAGAGCAATCGAAATAATTTCAGGGAATACCATTTCAGGGCACTGGATGCGCTGGAGGACAGGTTTGACAGACTGGTGGATAATAAAAGGCAGAAGATTGCGCAACAGCCGGATATTGCCGCTGATAGTGCTGATTATTACGAAGATGTAAAGGCTTTTCTCGAGTCGGATAGTCTTAGCCAACTGATAAAAACGCTTCCCTGGCAGGAGAATTTTGATGGTTTTGTGGTTTCAAAAGAAGGTGAGGACAGTGCCATTATCTACCATTCCTTCAACTCCAATCTGCAGTTAAATCATATTATTACGGCCACAGACACCCTGAATGGCCTGGAAAAGAATGTCAAAATCGTAGGGCAGGAATACAGGCTGTTTTCTAAAAATTATGATAGTGGGCATCTAAAACATCTTGGGGAAAACAACAAAACCCAATCCTATACATTTTATGGCCTGGTAACCTGGGAGGAATACGCCAGCACTAACCTGAGATTGGATGTCTGGCTGATTGTACTGCTCGCTACCGCTTTATTGCTGATACTGATCGGTTTACCTTTGCTCAAACTGCTGTTTATCAGTGAGATTGAGCGTCTATTCAGGAGGGATGTGATACTTGCGGGCATATCGGTGATCATCGGTACACCTATTCTATTCCTGGTATTCCTGTCCATATTCCAGTATGGGCGACAGTATTATTATGAAATCCCGGAACAGCTCGGAAAGTTGTCGGAGACGGTCGAGCAGCGATTTACTACCGAAAATGAGCAGATTGTAAGACAGCTTTATGAGCTAAAACCAACTTTCGATGATTTGCTCAGCGATACCCGTGAGCTCCAAAACTCCAACAAGTACTATGCCCTGGATCAGAATGTAAATATGACTCACTACAGCGATTTTAAACAGATTGCGAAGGTTAGTAAGTCAGGAGAAATCGGAAAACAACTTGTGCTGGGGGAGGTAATACCACCGAACGCTGAAAAAATCCGCAGTTTGAAAAACAGGCCATATTTTAAGGACTGGAAGAGCGGCAAATCATCGGCTGTATCCGTAAAGGGCTTCGAATACATAATGCGTCCTGTCCTTTCTCTGGAAGAAGGTACCGAGGAGGCCGTCTATTTAATTCCATTCCTTACCGGAAATGGAAGAGTACAAAACACTGACCTTATGGTGGCAGGTGTCAATCTCTCATCAGTACATGAGCCCATTTTACCTACAGGCTATCAGTTTGCGATTATAGACAAGTCGGGAGAGGTATGGTTTCATTCCCTGCCGGGAAGAAGCACGCTGGAGAATTTTTACAACAGTACTCTGGACGAATCCTACCTCAGATCGGTGATTGACGGCAATATCAAATCGGCCATGCACCTCGATTATATGGGTAGCAGCCAGATAGCCTATGTGAATCCCATAGAGGGAAGTGAGCTGTATGTGATCACGCTTTATGATACCGAACTACTTAAATTACAAACCTCCGAATCACTTTCTATTGGCAGTTTGGGCATTTTCGCTGCTTTTCTCGTTATCTGCTTTTTAACATTCGTAACCATCTATCTTCGAAGAAGAAAGACCAATTTCTACAAGTACAAAAAGTTTCCGTTTCGCTTTCTGGAACCGGATTCAGAAAACCGAATGGGCTATGCCACGCTGATTCTGTTTTTCTCTGTCATTATTATTGTCACCATTCTATTAGTGTACTTCCGCGACCTCGAGCCTTCGCTGGTCTTTATCGTGAACATGCTGTTAATGATCTGGGCTTACATCTTCGTTTATTATCGGTTTAACATCCTGAAGAAGTACAGGCTGAGAAAACTCAAGGCTGAGCAGGCTGAAGCAGACGAAAACAGCGAAGGGGCAGGGACTCAAAAGAGACAGATTACGCAAATGACCACGGAGACCAGGGAGCGTATCGGGGACAGATCTCTCAAACCCGGTCTGGCAGACTTTGTAATCATTATTTTTATTCTGGCACTCAACGCCTTGATTCTCAATCAGACATCAGGAGTGAGCGAAGCAGGTCAGGTAAACTTTCTTATTGGGGTTCAGGCCCTCATTTTACTCATGATGTTCTTTGCCATATTCACGCTTGACGGTCTGAATTCAGCTTTGTCGTGGGCCAGAGTGAATCCTGAAAAGGCAGCGTATAAACAGATTTACATCTGGTTTTTGTTTCTGTGGTTATGTCTCAACTCCATACTACCGGCCTTCAGCTATTTTAATGAGGCCAGCCAGGTAGAGAGGACTATCTGGCAGAAAAAGTCACAGCTGGATATGGCCAGGGCCTTTGATAAAAAGTATGCCGCACTGGATACCATCATGAACTTCCCGAATGATATAAAGGAACAGAGAATCATCGAGCACCTGAGAAAATCAGTGTATGAGGTAGAAACGATAGATACCAGTGGCGTGATCAATGGACTTGAGTCAGGCGATTATGCCCTGGAACGAACCAAGTTCAAGCGCTTTCTGTACCATTTAAGGCCTATTTATGACGAGAGGATTGCGGGTACACAATCTCTCATCTTTGACGCCCCTGATAACAACCAGTGGCTTTGGGACAGGGGAGAGAGGCGATTGGCATTTCGTTATCGCCTGAGTAGCCTGCCCGATAAGGACTACTACACGGTCTATCAGCTGCCAAAAATGAACAAGCCCATTTTTCTGCAGGGATCAGTTTATGGCCAGATTGTGATGATCCTGCTGATTATCGGGGTGTTGCTCAGTGTGTTCTACCTCGTGGTGTTTTTTGCCCGCAAAATTTTCGGATTTGACTATAGCCGATATAAGCCCAACAATTTTCTATCAGAGGGAAATACAGCTAAACTTAAAAAGAGCCTTAATCAGCAGGGGGCTTTGCGTAACCTGGCTGTTGTGGGGCTCCCGAACTCCGGAAAAATGGGCCTTGCTTTTGAGCTGATAAGTAATGAAACACCACGCGCAGTGGCAGCTATCTCCTGCCTTAATATTGAAGAAAAGGAGGGGAAAGTGACAATGGACTGCGAAAAGGTAAATACGGTAAAAGGTATCGGGGGGCAGTGTGAATATGAACCGGGAGGTGATTTGGGGATTAAGACGGTGGCAGATTTGGGTGTTTATGATGTGCTTATTGTTGAGAACTTTGAACATGGCTACCAGTCTCATGATCAAAATGCGAAAAAGCTCAAACTGCTTAAAGAGTTGCTGGACCAGGGCAAGCAACTGATTTTACTTACCGACATCTATCCCAGCCAGGTGCTTTCTTACTATCGAAGACTGATACATAACAGTGAGTCTCCTGACCCTGAGCATCAGCAGCATTTTAATGCCTGGCATAATGTTTTTGGATCTTTTACGGATATACTCCATGGCTTTAACCGGAATGATGATGCCATAGATGTGGCTTTGGCGGCCTATGAGAAGAAAGCGGGCATGGAGATAAAACATAGTGTACGAGAGCTGATCTCCAAGGAGCTGGGTTATGGGAACTACCTGCCCCAGCTTGCTGAAGCCGCCATATCACTTACTGAGAAAACCGATTATGTGAAGGTGGCTGTGGTTGATGAGAGCCCTGCCAGTAAGTCGATGTTTAAAAGGAGTAAGAATACCCGTGAGGCAAGAATATCGGTGAAGAGTCAGGAGTTTGTGCTACAGGTAGAAAGCCTGGCTAGGGGCTATTATGCCAACATCTGGAATTCGCTGGCTACCAGGGAGAGGTTTATTATTTATGACCTGGCCAAAGATGGTTTTGTAAATATCAAAAATGGTGCGGCCCTGTTTTCTCTTATGAAAAAGGGAGTGGTGATCTGGCAGGAAAAACCGGTGCTGTTCAACAAAAGCTTCAGAAACTATATTATCTCAAGCATCAGTAAGGAAGAGGCCGAATCCATGAAGCAAATGATCAGAAAGAACGGTTCATGGGGCTTTACCAAGACAATACTGTATATGGTAATGATCGGTTTGGTGGGCTTTCTTATGATTGGTGAACCTCAGTTTGTCAATGACATCCAAACCTTTGTAGGAGTACTGGCAGGCCTGGCCACGGTGGTCCCGGTGCTTTCTTCGTTTTTGGGAGCAAAAAGGGCAGGGGGCTAGCGCTCTTCCTGCGCGACAATAGCTTCTAGTATCTGTCGTGTAAGCGTGTTATAGGCCATAATAGCTTGCTGTTCAAGTTGTTTACCCCCCACGTGCCAGTCGTGAGTGATGGCAAAAACCAGATCGAACTGCGGTGCTACTGCAATCACCTGACCTGCAAAGCCCTGGGCCATAAAGCCCTTGATACCCTCTTCTTCTCCCAGCCACCAGCCCAGACCGTATCCTTGTCCCGGCCTGAAATCGGAGCCTTCAGGCTGCTGTGGTGAGGTGGCCTCTAGCATATAGGCTTCAGAGATAATTCGTTTTTCCTTGTATAGCCCCTTATCTGCATACAGTTGTCCGAACTGAACCATATCCCTGGGATGTAGCTCTAGTCCCGCACCTCCATTGTAATAGCCGGGTCTGAGTTTCTCCCAACGCACCTTGCTGAAACCAAGGGGGTTGAAGAGAAATTTGTCCGCAAACTCCAATGTATTAAGGCCAGAAGCATTTTCCAGCAGTAAAGACAGCAGATGGAAGCTGGCCGTGTTGTATGCGAAATAAGTGCCGGGCTTGTGAGCGACAGGCCTGTCCAAAAAATAGAGAATGGGGTCTCTGGAGGTCACCCATTCATTGTACTCTGAATTACCCGATTCCTCCGTCCATTGCAGCCCACTGCTCATAGAAAGTAAATGCCGGATGGTAATGTCTTTCTTTTGTCCCTTGAAGTGACTCCGATAGCTACCAGCATATTGATATGCGGGCGAATCAAGACTTTCAATAAAACCCTTTTCAATCGCAATGCCTATCAGGGTAGACATCACACTTTTGGTAACTGATCGTACATGGTCTAAAGTATCAGAAGCATACCGGTGAAAGTATGCTTCTGACAGGTTACCCTGATAGCTGACTAAAAGACTGTGAAGATTTTTAGCATTTTGAGCCGTTTCGTAGACCTTGTCAAGCCCGAAAGGGTATGAACGTACATCGGCCTCAGCGGTGGCACGGTTGCCCCTCTGACCGCAAGCAGTAATGCTCACGGTCAGGGCCAACAACGATACCAGGGCAAAAATTCTCATTTCATGTTTGTAAGGGCAAACTTACCACTTAACAGCCTGATCATTTCAGGGAGGTGCGTAAATCGTACACGAGCGGGTAAGCTATACTCTTTTTGATAATGCTTCAGGGCTTTGTCAAAATCACCGGCTATGACATAGGCGTCTCCAAGTCTGAGCAGGGAAGTCGTATGAGCAGGGTTCTGTTTGAGTCCGAACTCAAAGAATTTCACAGCTTCCTTGCCATAACCATCCACCATCAATATCCAGCCTATATTGGCCACCACACTCGACCAGTTGGTTTGCTTGTAATCAGGGTTGCCTGCCAGCGACATCAGCTTTTTTTGCCCGCTATCAAAACCATTGGTCTTGGTTTCATTGTAAATCACCCCTACAGGGTTGTCTAGTCCTGCTGCGGTTTTGCCTATGTACATGGCCTGTAGGTAATCGATGGTATAGTTCATTCCTACCAGACTGAACTCAATGTTGATATCATCACCAAGCATCTGGATGCTTCCATAAGAAGAACCATTTCCCATCCCAAAATCACTCCGCTTAAAAGAGAGCTTTCCCTTAGCCATTAGCATATCTCTTCCCCCCATTGCCTTTCTCATCACATTGGGTTTGCTGATATGCAGGGTAACCTCTTTGGTAATGTCCTTGATATTGAGGTAGCCTGTTAAATCCAATCCATCGCTGGTAGGGGTGGCCTTGGTGCTTTGAAACCAGATTCCCGGAAACTTGGCAGTATCAAAAAAGGCAGAGCCGTGAAGCTCTTCATCTCGCCTTGGGTGGGCTGTGGATATACTCTCCGAGCCAAATCGAATGGTGGCAGAGCTGCGGTCTACATGGTCGGGGTCGTAAAATATATTGGCCTGATAGGCACTGATTGATCCTCTGATCAGCGGAAAGCCGGCAAAGGAGGTTTCAAAGGTTACATAGGAGGCGTCTTTGAATATCTGAAATCTGTCTCCCATATCTATCTCAGAGGATTGAGCCAAAAGGCTACCCGGTGCCGAGAGGAGAATCAGTAATAACACAGCCAACAGAGCAGCTGATTTTTTGTTGTTTTCTATTTTCATGATCGTTGTGTTTGAGTTTTTCATTGGCTCAAACAGCTCAAATCATATATCAGGGACTACATTTTTTTGTGAAGGTTTTCTGAATTTTCTGCTCAGGTTATTCCTGAAAGGCTATCACCTCAAAATCGGCTGCTACCTGCTTACCCTTAATGGAGAGTACCATTTTGTAGGAACCTGCCTTGATGAATTGATCATATCGGAAGAAGTAGGGCTGATCACTTTGAACCTTTTTCAATACCAAATCCCAACGGAATTCATTGATGCCCTCAATGCCAACCATCTCATGTGTCCATATTGTGTTTTCACTCTGATCGATAATTTTGAGTGTCACTTTTCCGGCATGTCTCAGGTTATAGCTGATGGTAGTTTTTTGAAGCGTTTCATAATCAACATCTCTATGAGTATCCCGGATTCGTGGTAGTCTGAACTCGGGTAAATTGAACAGTTGAAGATCAGCACCTTGTACAGACTTTGCTTCATGAATCGGGGAGAGGTTTACCTTATAGATACCCCGTCCGTGTGTACCGGCTACCAGGTCCATGCTGGGCTCATCAATGGCAAGGTCAGCAACACTCACGGCAGGCATGTTTTTGCCCAGGAGTGACCAGGAGACTCCACGATCGGTGGAGATATACACACCCTTGTAGAGGCCTGCATAAAGAATGTTCGGATCTTTTGGGTCTTCCAGTATTACATTGGCCACTTCATCGGGGAGATTGCCTGAGATTGACTTCCAGCTCTTTCCATAATCTTCAGAGACGTAGATATAATTTCCCAGGTCATTATAATTCATGCCCGTTAGCGTTACGTACACACGCGATTCCTTAAACTTTGAGGGAGCAATGCTGCGGATATAATTGTTGGGTAGTCCTGTCGAGTTCTCTTCCCAGGTTGCGCCATCATTCTTGCTTCCCCAAAACCCACCTTTGTCTGTGCCCATATAGAGCAAACCGGCCCTTATCTCTGATTCTACCAGGGCTCCGGCTGCCGTTGATGCTTTGGATGCATCGTCAGAAACAGAAAGGTCATGGCTGATAACCTTCCAGGTATCACCTCTGTCTTCACTTTTGAAAACATAATTGCCACCATGATAGAGTGTATTATGGTTATGTGGTGAGATAAAGTAGGGAGCCACAAAGTTAAATCTTGCTGAACCTTCATGCTCCTTTGGCAGACGAGGTCGAATGGATACCGATTTGCCCGATTTCATATCTCTTCTTCGCGCTGCCCCGTTTTGCATGCTGAAATACACCGTGTTTGGGTCTTCAGGGTCTACGCAGCTCACACAGCCATCGCCACCACTCCAGGCATCTACCCACAGGTATTGCCAGTCTTTGTGATAGCGAGGATCATATTCTTTGGCAGGCCCGTAGACGGTCGCATCGTCTTGGGTGCCACCATAGATCATGTATGGCTCTGTTTTGGACAAAACGATATCGTAGAATTCTCCTGAGGGAATGTTGTTATGGTGTGTCCAGTTTTTTCCCTTATCATAGCTGGTATAGAGGCCTCCATCATTTGCCAGTGCCAGATGATTGGGGTTAGAGGGGTTGATCCAAAGCTCACAGTGGTCCAGATGTAAAGGGTCTGCAGCGCTCGGGAAAAGGTGGTAAACATCTCCGCCAATGAAATCAATGGTTTTGCCACCATCTGTGCTATGGGCCATTCTTACACCTAAGCCAAATATTTCTTCATCATCCTGCGGGTTCACATAGATGTCGGTAAAGTACCAGCCTATTACAGACAGGAACATTTGCTCACTTTTATGTGTCTTTTTCCAGTTTTTACCACCATTGACACTTCGAAAGATTTTAGCGGCACCTTCACCTTCCTTGCGGTTTCTATGATCCATCAGGGCATATACCTTGTCGGGATTCGTATATGAAACTGCCAGGCCAATCCGGCCTGTATTTTCATCCACAGGCATGCCCTTGTGCGCTTTCTTCCAGCTTTTTCCACCATCGGTACTTTTGTAAACTCCACTGCTTTTACCACTTACCTGGGGGCTGTGCTGCCACATGGAGGCATACATGATATTGGGGTCGGAGGGCGCAATCACCACATCATTGGCACCTGTCTGCTCATCTACATAGAGTACCCGCTGCCAGGTGTTGCCACCATCTTCAGTTCTGTAAACTCCTCTGTGCTGGTTGTCAGACCAAAAATGTCCCAGTACTGCCACAATAACAATGTCTGGATTGGTCGGGTGTACGGCTATTTCTCCGATATGCCAGGAGTCGTTGAGTCCCAGGTGTCTCCAGGTTTCACCCGCATCATCTGAACGATAAATACCCGTGCCTGGCATGGTAAAGTTTCTTGGCTTCTTCAGGCTTTCTCCAGTGCCCACATAAAGGATATTAGGGTCGGAAGGGGCCAGGGCAATATCTCCGATACCTAAGGCAGGCTGATCCTCGAAAATCGGCTTCCAGGTCAGCCCATTATTGATGGTCTTCCAGAGGTTTCCCGAGCCGAAAGCCAGGTACATGGTTCCGGGATTTGTTGGGTCAACCTGAATGGCATCTGCTCTGGCCGAGTTGATGGTAGGGCCAATTGGAATCCACTTCAGGCCATACTCTGTGCTGGCCTTCATCTGCTTGTATTCTTCGAAGGAGGCCAGGAGGGGAGATGGTGGCTGAGTTTGTTGAGCGTGTATACTAAAAGAAGCCACCAGGGTGACTAACAGGAAGAGAGAGCGGGAAAAGTTCATCGGTTGATATATCTGACTATAATTTAGCCAAATCTGCGAGAACGTTTCAATTCAGGGACTTATACCAATTTACCTTTCTGCCAATCCTCCAATTTCCGGTGCAGCCACTTCATAAAAACAGCATCATGCCGGGGACGCACTGCCTCTCCACTGTGCATTACTGAAGCTACATCGTGAAAATGCGGACTATCTTCAGCATAATCATCAGGTAAGCCAAGCATATGCCCGAATTCGTGTACGATGCCTCGTTGGCTAATACCCCTTTCTCTTTCTAAGGGTACGACATCTTCGCTGTCCAGCGTCACTTTTCCGGTAATAGGATTGAGGTGGCTTTGATAGAATTTACCTTCTGCGATTTTGGTAACGTGTACCTCCCAGTTCTCATTAAACGACCATCTGTCTACGATTGACTGAAACCTGATATCCAGGTGAACCCGCTGATTTTCAGATAATTCTTTGAGCACGCGGTTGTTGCCCCATACTCGATTAATAATCTCTTCGAATTCCTGTACATAGGCATGCTTCTCATGCTCAAACCATTCCTGATCTGCATGGTCATTGAACTTGAACTGGACCTTCATAAATATGACGAGTACAAGGTGGCCTCCTTCATTCTCTACCAGGTACAAATCGTAGGCGTCAACCACACGTTGACCATTCTCTCCAATGGAGCCAGAGGCAAACTTCAGTTCTTTGGCAATAAGTTTTTCGGTGCTTTTAAGCATTGTCGTAGTCGGGATCTTTGGGGTAACATAGAATTGGTTCTGTAATGAGGGAAGAGGTGAGCAATAGTTCTCATCTAAATCAGAGCTACCTGCCGCACTGCGCTCAGGTTTTGACTCAATGCCTCCCATGATTCTCCGCCATTTGCAGATGCATAGAGATTGCCATTGTTGGTCCCAAAGGCCAGAATGTCGTTTTTTCCATGAAATGCGGAGCGAAGAATTAAATCGAATGACCCATTTTGGGGCAATCCCTTGCGTTGAGCATTCCAGCTTTTACCCCCGTCTATCGTCTGATATACGGCAAGCTGGTTCTTATAGGGAAAGCGTAAATCGTCACTTTGGGCAGGAATTACCCAGGCTTTTTGCGCATCTCTATCATCGGCTACAATAGCAAAACCATAGCTGGCAATGCCGTTGGGGTCGGAGACATTCGTCCAACTCTTGCCCTTATCCTCAGAACGATATACACCACAGTGGTTTTGTTGCCAGACTACCTGTGGATCAGAGGCGGGAATTTGCATGCAATGTGGATCATGGCCCACTTCCACATTGCTGTTGGGCAAATAAAAAGCTTCGAGTCCTTTATTTGTAGGATACCAATTACCACCCCCATCATAAGATTGGAATACACCCGCACAGCTAATGCCCACCGTGAGATGGCTCGTATCTTCCGGGTCGACAAGGATAGTATGGAGAAAAGGATTTTTTGAACCTTTGCCACCTCCCTGCCAGGAAGGACGTGAGGGGTGGTCAGATAGTCCTTTCAATTCCTGAAAACTCATTCCCTCATCTGAAGTCACGAAGATGGCTGCCGGTTCTACTCCCAGATAGAGCCTGTTGGGATCGTCATAAGCTCCATGGGCAATCGTCCAGATAGATTTCAGGGTGAAATCAGGGTTGTCGAAACGTGGTACGGCTACCTCTGCAAAGGTTTCTCCATCGTCCGTTGATTTATAGAGTTTGGGCCCCCAATGTTTGTGGTTGATCGCCACCCACCAACTGCCGTTTCGCTCATCGCAGTGAAAACAGCCAACAGGCATACCAATGAATTGAATGTCTTTGAGTTTCCAGACTCCATCAGTCTGTTCGTAGACCATCAGGCCTTTGTCAGTAGCGGCTATGAGTTTCATAACCCCTCAGTCCTTCGGACAGCTCCCCTTTGGGAGGGGAGCAGGGTTCCTGTAAAGTCAGAGTGGGTATTCTTAAGCATGCTTAAAATCGCTTTTGCCTCCGGTTTTTGTAAGAAGGCGGGTTTCTTTGATGATGATGTTGTGTGAGAGGGCCTTGCACATGTCGTAGATGGTAAGTGCGGCAATAGAGGCCCCGGTCAGGGCTTCCAGTTCTACACCGGTTTTGCCAGAACAACGGGCCTCACAGGTGATTTCTACCAGCAGTCCCTCTTTGAGCTCAATGTCTATAGCGACTTTGTTCAGGTTAAGGGTATGACAGAGGGGGATAAGCTCCGGGGTTCTCTTGGCCCCCTGGATACCTGCGATAATCGCGGTTTGAAAGACAGGGCCTTTTAATGTCACCACTTCACCGTCTTTAATGAAATCACTCAATTCGTCAGGTAGTTGAACCAGTGCCCTGGCAATGGCTGTACGGGATGTCACTGCTTTCTCACCAACATCCACCATGCTGGGACTGTCTTTATCTATATGGGTAAACTCTTTCGACATATTCAGAAGGTACTTCTATAGGCAATATAAGGATAAACCTCGCCCGCTTTAAAATCTGTTTTTCCCTGAGGCAAAACCACAAAACCGTCAGCCTGGATCATATTGGCAAAATCACCCGAACCGTTGCCTTTGAAGGTTTGCGCTTCAATTACTCCTTCAGAAGATACCCGGATGCTGCATTCCAGAAAATAGGTGAGATCAGGCTTGAAGGTGATATCATTCATCAGTTTTACAGGAGGCAGCTGATAGGGCATACCCTGCGAAGCCTTCAACCAGGGCCTTATATAGGCATTGGCACATACAAAGCTTGAAACTGGATTTCCGGGCAGGGCGAACACTGTACTACCATTTTGTGCTGTGCCGAACCAGAAAGGCTTACCCGGACGCTGCTTTACCTTATGGAAATGCTTTGTCACACCAAGTTCATCCAATACCTCCGGCAGATAGTCAAACTTGCCACGAGAAACACCTCCGGTAATCACCACCAGCTCATATGCTTCAAGAATCCTGGAAATCTCTTCCACCATCAGGGCCTTGTCATCCTTCAGGTGATATTGCTTAGAGTCAATGCCCCATTGCTTCAGTACATTTTGAGCCCCGTAATTACTGGAGCGTCTGACCTGATGTGCCAGCGGTGTCTCGTCTATATCCACCAGTTCGTCTCCTGTGGTGATGATCGCAGCCTTAGGCAGTTTGATTACCTCTAAGGATGATTTTCCCACAGCCGCGGCTACAATCGCTTCTGTAGCACCAAGGGTAACACCCTTTGCCAATACTATTTCGCTTTGTTTTTTGTCTTCTCCCTTGAAGTGGATGTTTTGCTGATGCAATACCTCTTCGTTGATCGTAGCGATATTGTTCTCAATAGTGATGTCTTCATAGCGGATAACCGTATCCGCTCCATCAGGCATAATGGCTCCGGTCATGATCTGAACGCATTTGGCAGCATCTTCAAGGCTGGATTTTGGCATTCCGGCTCCAATCGTTTTTTCTATCTCAAAAGCCCTCTGTCCGTCTTTGTAAGCCTTAAAGTTGATAGAAATGCCATCCATCGTTACACGATCGTAGGGGGGGAGGTCACGGTCTGCAGTTATATCTTCAGCCAATACACGCCCATCTGAATCGTTCAGGGAAACGGTTTCAGTTTTTGGCTGAAATGGGTTTTGAGTGATTATGTCGAGTGCTTCCTGATAGGTGATCATACTTTATTGTGTTTAATGATGAATTGGAAATGTTGCATGAGTCGCATTTGACATTCATCATTCAAAATCGGTTATTTCTATCCCCCGATTGTGGCCATAGATTGGAGTGAACCATTTTCACTTGCGCGTTGTGCTTCGGCCTCAAATCCATCTTTTGCTCGGTTTTTAAACATTTTAAGAAATTGACCTCTGATATCATCATCCGTGGCCCCGGCTCGCATTAAGTCCTTGAAGTTGAAGCCCCCATTCTGATAAAGACAGGTTTTTAGTTCTCCCTTTGGGGTCAGGCGTATTCGGTCGCAGGTACCACAAATGGTGCGGGTATAGGCCGGAATTACCCCGATAGTGCCTTTTGCTCCGGGTATCCGATAATTAAATGAGGTGGAGCTTTTCTCATCCTTCAGTCTTTCCATATCCGGAAATTCAGTCTGAATATGCTCAATGATTTTTCTATAGTTCCATTCGATAGGCTGATATCCCTTGCTGCCTCCGTTGAAGGGCATTTCTTCGATAAAGCGAATACTTACAGGGTCCGTTTTAGTCAAAGCGCTCATGGGAATAAGGTCTCCCAGGTTGTGCCCTTCCATCACAACGGCATTGATTTTAGTGGTCATTCCCTGACTAATCAATTCTTTATAAAATGCCCAAACGGTGTCGAATTCATCTCTGCGGGTAATGGTTTTAAACCGCTCAGCATCCAAAGAGTCCAGGCTCAGGTTCACGGCATTGATACCAATCGCTTTCATTGCCGCGATTTGCTTCAAAGGAGCGGTACCATTGGTGGTAATATTGACTTTTTCTATCCCCGGTACTTGCACCAGGTCGGTCATAAATGGTATCAGGTCTCTGCGCACAAAAGGTTCACCACCTGTGATTCTTACCTTGGAAATCCCCAATTCGCCAAGGATATTGACCAACCTGAGCATTTCTTCATAGCTGAGTATCTCTGTCTTTTTACTCCAGTTAAGTCCTTCTTCTGGCATACAATAGAAACAGCGCAGATTGCAACGTTCTGTGACTGCCAGTCGCAGGTATCTCAGGGGTCGGCCGTGGTTATCGAAAAGCAAATTTGTGTATTGAAATTTCGCTGTTAATATACTCCTAAAAGTCGCTCAAAGTTGCGAATTAGTGCACAACCTGTCGATGGAATTATAATGTCGGTATAGAATCAGCTAACAAAAGAGAAGAGGAGATGGTTCTGTTTCTTTTTTTAGCGGATATTTGATCAGGAGAGAAACATCTTTGAAAAAGAATTGGCGATGGTAGATCATATTGGACAACTGGAAAAATGGCTGGAGAGTGGCAAGAAACTGGCAATCGCCCGGGTGGTCAGTACCTGGAGAAGCTCACCCAGACCGGCAGGTTCATCATTGGTAGTAACCGAGGACGGGGATATGATGGGCTCAGTAAGTGGAGGTTGTGTTGAAAAAGCAGTGGTAGCCAGGGCTCTGAAAGTGATGGAATCGGGAGAATCTGCGCTGGTTAGCTATGGTGTGGCCGATGAAGATGCCTGGGAAGTGGGCCTGAGCTGTGGGGGAGCGTTGAGTGTATTCATTCAGCCATTTTTTGACATTGCTATGTGGAAGGAACTCCGGGAGGCCGCTGAAAAGAAGGAGGGACGCATTCTGATCACAAACCTCGATGAAGGTGGAAAGAATACCCTGGTAACCCCAGGTACTGCATGGACTCATTCGGGTGAGTCGATACGCGAAGAGAGCTTAAGGCTCTATGGACTCAGAAAGAATGGAACGATCGAGGTAGGAGAGCAGCAATACTTTCAGCATTCTCTTCCTCCCAAACCCAAAATGATCTTAATCGGGTCGGCCCATATCTCCTCTGAGCTCACCTCACTGGCACATCTCTATGGATTTGAAACTGCACTGATCGATCCACGGGATACTTTTGCCAAAAAGACCCACTTTGAGAGTAATCCCGGAGTAGTGCATGTTAACTGGCCTCAGGAGATATTACCCGATTATACATTGAACCGGGACACCTATGTGGTTATTCTCTCTCACGACCCCAAAATTGACGATGAAGCCCTGAAGCTTGTGCTGAGAAGCGAAGTACGGTATATAGGCGCTCTGGGAAGCAAGAAAACTCATGCAAAACGGGTGGCAAGGTTGCAGGTCTATGGTTTCACAGAAGAGGAGATCACTAGAATCAAGGCACCTATAGGCATCAGTATAAACTCTCATTCTGCGGCAGAGATTGCTTTGAGTATCATGGCCCAGGTGATCCAAAGCAAGAACTCTTGAGGTACCGGACTGCACTCATATTGATACTGTATATATTGCCCCAACTGACAAAGGCACAAAGCGACAATGCCACGGACAGACTCTATGCCTATTGGGAAAACGACAATCTGGAATATGGTGAGACTCAGGAGCTTTTGGACGCTTACCGTACATTTATCCGGGAGTTCTCTGATACAGAAATAGCGACTTGTAATAAGAATGAATGTTTGATCCTTGATGTCTTTTACGTTTGGATGAGCTATGTCTACGAACTGCCTGAAGAACGGTCTGAGCTGCTCAAAGAGGATCTGAATTACTTTCTTAGCAAGGGCATCGACCTTAATAGAAAATACCAGGGGCATATAGAATATATGTTCTCAGAACTCTTTTTCACCATGCTGGAATCCCTGGATGTGCTAAATGAAGAGATGTTTGTCGAGACGCATTATGAGACTCTGGTGACAGCCTTGCTAAAATTGGATGTAGACTTTAATGTCCCTATGAGCAGAGGTAGGGGCTGGATGTCCATCAGTCAGCTTTTGGTATCAGAAGAAGAGGAAGATGATACCGAATATCCCGGCTGGTCCAGCGTGCTAAAAGTACTCATCGATAAAAAGGTAAGTATGACCATTGGCCAGAAGAAAACCTGGTCTCCCTTTATGATGTCCCTGATCTCCAAAAAGCACGAGGCTTTCGATATGATTCTTAACAGTGGTGTAGATGTGAACCTGCTGGAAAGTAAGTGGAAAGCTTTCGACATGGCAGTGTTTGGCACAGACTCTACTGACTTTTATAAAATCCGAAGACTCATTGATGCAGGATATGATGTGACAACAGGTTCGGGCTATTTTGATGGAATGACACCGCTGATGAGCCTGGCTTACTCTTACTATGCCGATGAAAACGAAGTGAAAAAGATCATAGACAAGCTGAAAGAAAAAGGAGCAGATTTTAATGCCGTTGACGACAAAGGTAATACTGCTTTGCATCATGCAGTGATTGCTTTCGATGCCTGGTACTGTTTTTACCTCGATAAGCAGGTGAATCCAAATATTAAGAATAAGAAGGGAAAGACAGCTCATGACCTGGTATTGGACTTGCGAAAGAAGAAGAAACTTACAGATAGTCAGGTGCTTCTGTGGTTTGAGGACTACTTTAGATAGCAGAAACATGTAGTGATAACAGGGATATTAATTGTCCCAGAACTTCTAAATTAAAGATGAGAGGGTATTAGGCGGTTGGATGTTCCAGGATCTGTCTTAACCAGGGACCGCACAGAATTTCAATTTTTTTAGTGGTAGATGAACTTTTTGTTCTGTGATTTGCTTTAATACATGTATGTACATATAAATTTAAAAAACCAACAATAACATGACTTACAGAGAAAGAACACAGGACATCTACAACCAAATAGGACAAGGTAAATTGATGGATGCCTTTGAGCAGTATTATGCAGAAAATGTAGTAATGACTGAGCCACGTGGTACCTGGGAAGGTAAAACCAGCTGTAGGGCTCATGAAGAGGAGTTTATGAGCATGATCAAAGAATTTCACGGTATGGAAGTAAAGTCCATCACTTCAGATGAAGAAAATGGAGTGGTAATGCATGAAACTACAATGGATGTCACTTTTCAGGATGGTAACCGTGTGAATATGGAGCAGGTGGGCGTTCAGAAATGGGAGGGAGACCAAATCGTTCATGAGCGTTTCTACTACCAGGCATAAAAATCACTAACCGATCATTTGGCCCAAACGGTCATAAATGAGATTAGTTAATAATCAACCCCGGAAAGGAGCTTAGGCTCCTTTTTTGGTTTTGGAAACCTAAAGACTTATGGGCTCATTTGAATTGCCTTAAGCCTCTCACATTTAAAGTAACTTTGCGTTTCTCTCCGCTCAGAATTACTAGTTGGGGTCGACTTCCAATGGCCCCCGGGCTTTTTTCTGCTGATCAGAAAGCCAGCCTGTTTCTCCCGCACTGTTCTTTACAAACCAGTAGTCATCGTGGCGGCCCAAAACCGCTACTTGTTCACCGGCTTCCAGCGATTGCCAGAATGTATCCTGATCTGGAGTTTTGAGTAAATCACCATCCACCTGTAGTGAGAGCACTTCGATGGGCCTTTCTGTACTGGTCAGATATCTTTTAGGTATATAGGCCTGTTGTCCGTTAGCCAGTTGAACGCGGTAGGAATCTCGGTTCATTGCCACCACTTTGGCCAGCTCATTTTTTGATAAAGATCCGCTGGAGCGTCTTGCGCCCGGTGTGCTTTTGATGCGGGCGTTTCTGGTAAGGCGTGCATATTGCCCCAAGAGCGACAGATCATTGTCTATGGTTTTAACCTTGGCAGGCGGATCCTTTAAATAGTAAAAGGGGTTGACTGCTCCGTTTTTGTATACACCAAAATGCAGGTGCGGGGGAGTCGTACGTGCGTTACCGGTATTGCCTACAGTTCCCAGGGTATCACCCGGCTCAACGTAAGTACCCTGCTTGGCAATCAACTTATCTAAATGAGCAAAATAAAGGCTTTGAGACCGTTTTTGATCCTTTAACCATACTACTTTGCCGCCAATGCCACGCACCCCGACAAAGCTCACATATCCCTTGGTAGGAGCCACTATATAGGTGCCTCGCTTGGCAAAAATATCAACTCCCTCGTGTCTTCTTCTGCCTCCATCTCGTTCGTCTCCCCATACACTTTGTATCGCTCTGGCGTTCTTTCCGGCCACGGGGAATTGGAGTGTTGGTACATTTTCGATTGTTACCTTGAAATTGCCTCCCCTGAGTAATTCCGGCTGAAACCGTAATACATAGGCTGCATCATTTCTGGGTTCGAAGCCCAACATAAGGTTCTCTTTATCTGCCGTTGCCACATGTCTGAACCCATTTGTTTCATCTACCCTGAACAGGTCTACAAATACCTGGGTATCGTCTTCGGACTCTGTAGTGAAGCTTATCTGAATTTTTTGTCCCCGCTTTGCTTCGAAGTGGTATCCCATCGCTACGCCTTCATTGGGGGCCAAATAGAAAGCCTCCTGATAAGGGGCAGTAACCTTTACGGGTTTTTCGAGACTCGTTTTAGACCATTTTTGCCACTCTGTGCCGAGGGCTGTGGTAAGCAAATTGGCCTGTTCCAGCGAGTGCTGATAAGCTTCATGGTCGTTGCGGGGCCTGAATGGTTCGGGCACTTTTTCTTCTTTGCAGGAGAATAATACCAAACAGATAGAAAGGAGGAATAAAAATTTATAAGAAGAAGGCATACTCAATGACCCAGAGTTTTTAATTTAAGTGCTAACGTATTTTTTGACCTAAAGGATATATATCAAGGTCATTATGAATTCGCAATTTGATTTTTTATCCCAACTGGACCAACCGAATGAGACCATGAAACAGCAACGAAGAGATTTTCTTAAAAAAAGCACTCTGGGTGCGAGTGCTTTAGCCATGACGGGAGTTGTAGCCTGCTCAACCACAGACGCTCAAAAAGCCAATGATGACCCTTTTGCAGACCTGAACTCTATGGTGACAGACATTAAACCAATTACGGTAGATGAACGAAAGCAAAGAATTGAGAAAGCAAAGAGACTTATGGCAGATAATGGCATGGATGCCATTTATGTCGAAGCAGGTTCCTCACTCTTTTACTTTACGGGTATCAGATGGGGTAATAGCGAACGTATGATGGCCGCTGTTATTCCGAAAAACGGGGAGGTTGTTTATATATGCCCTGCCTTCGAAGAAGATCGGCTCAGAGAGTTGATAAAGCTTGGAAGTGAAGTAAGGGTATGGGAAGAGCATGAAAGCCCATACGAGGTAGTCGCAGGCATATTCTCGGACCTCGGTATAGCTACGGGTAAAATTGGGATGGAAGAACGAGTTCGTTTTTTTCTCTATGATGGAATTCGAAAATCGGCCTCAAGGGCCACCTATGTTTCGGCAGATTCTGTAACTGCCGGTTGCAGAATATTTAAGACTCCCAGCGAAATCGCATTGATGCAAAAGGCCAATGATATTACCATTGAAGCCTACCGAAAAACCTTTAGCATGCTAGAAGAAGGCATGACGCAGGGAGAAGTACGTTCTATTTGTAGCAGAGCACATGATGCATTGGGAGCTCCTGGAGGCGCAGGTGTTCAATTTGGTATTTATACAGCTTTGCCGCATGGTAGTATAGAACCTCAGCGTCTCAAAGAAGGTGATGTGCTGCTTATAGATGGGGGCTGTGGTGTAGATGGATATCGGTCGGACATTACACGATGTATTGTTTATGGCAAACCTTCTCAAAGGCAAATAGATGTTTGGGAAATAGAAAGAGAGGCACAACTTGTAGCCTTTGAAGCCGCCCAGTTAGGTGTGCCTTGTGAAAATGTAGACAAAGCGGCCCGGGATTTTCTCACTTCCAAAGGCTTTGGTCCGGGATATAAATACCTTTTGCACAGAACAGGCCATGGAATTGGTCTGGATGGGCATGAATGGGTGAATTTTGTTAAGGGCAATAAAATGCCGCTTCAGGAGGGTATGTGTTTTAGTGATGAACCCATGATAGCCATCAAAGGTGAATTTGGTATTCGTCTTGAAGATTGCCTGTATATGACTGCGAATGGTCCTGAGTTTTTTACACAAACCAGTACGGCTATTGACCAGCCTTTCGGTTAGATCATAATATATCGACTTTTGACAGCATGACTGATGAGTTAAAATCCTGGCAAAAAAGCGGACTCGAATTCAAACACAGAGGGCACCGGATCTTCTATAGACTGGAAGGCCAGGGTGAACCTCTGTTACTCATTCACGGTTTTCCTACAGCCTCATGGGACTGGCACAAGCTTTATGATGATCTATGCCAGCGATTTACCGTAATAGCTCCGGATATGATTGGCTTTGGTTTTTCGGCCAAGCCGCAAAAATATGAATACAGTATACTGGACCAGGCTGACATACTGGAGTCACTGATGGAGCAATTAGGGCTTACTTCCGTTCATCTGCTATGTCATGACTATGGTGATACGGTGGGGCAGGAGCTATTGGCCCGCTATACCGAAAGAACAGAAAAGCGCAGCAGTACAGTAGATATAAAGAGCATCTGTTTTTTGAACGGAGGGCTCTTTCCTGAATCACATAATCCCAGGTTTATACAGAAGCTATTGATCAGCCCTATTGGCTTTTTACTAAACCCCTTCCTTACCAAAGCTAAACTACGTTCTAATTTTAAAGCTATTTTTGGAAAGGATACACAACCAACTGAAAAAGAGATAGATGAGTTCTATGATCTCATTGATTACAACAATGGAAAATCAATCATGAACAAGCTGATTCGATACATGGCTGAGCGCAAGGAATACCGCGAGAGATGGGTAAGACCTATGATCGATCCACTTATGCCTGTTAGACTGATCAATGGTTCACAAGACGCTATATCGGGCAGGCACCTGGCGGAACGCTACGAGGAAGTAGTCAACCTGCCTGATGTCGTACACCTGGCAGGAGCAGGACACTATCCTCAAACGGAGCGACCCGATTTAGTACTTAAATACTACCTGGAATTTATCTCTGCCATCAGTTGATTCCCGCTAATGAAAAACGGAACAACATCCCATAATTAGTCAGCTAATCGAACATCTGACTTCTTAGTGGGTTCTTTAATTTATTTGATCGACCAAAAGCTCTCCAATTATGTATGTAAGAAGAAATATCAAATGGAATGTAATTTTCCGATTTGCCTGGCTTAACCTTATCAAGTTCACTGTCTGGTCCACACTTGTAGTAATCGCCTATGTTTACTTTGAGGGACAGGGGGTAGCAATAGGTATCCCTTTTTTGCCACTGAGCACCATTGGTATTGCGGTAGCTTTTTATGTGGGGTTTAAGAACAGCCAGTCATACGATCGGTTTTGGGAAGGACGAAAGATTTGGGGAGGAATTGTGAATTATAGTCGTACCTGGGCCAATCAGGTGCTATCTTATATGGAATGCTCTCCTTCTTTAAACAAAGAGCAGGTTAGAGAAATTCAGCAGAGGCTGGTTTACCGTCATCTGGGCTTTATCAATGCGCTGAGAATCCAACTCAGAATGACCACGATACACGACAGGGAAAACCTGTCTCCGGTGCCTGATTTTAAGCTGGCCAACGACCGGGACTGTGTTGAGCACATTGGTAATTACCTGTCACACGAGGAGTATGTGAAAGTAGTGACTAAGGTAAATACAGCCACTCAATTGAACCGAAGGCAAGGGAGTGAACTCGCACAGCTGAGAAAAGAGGGAGTGATCAACGACTTTCAGCATATTGATATGATGAAAAGCCTGGAAGAGTTTTACAACCTGCAAGGCAAGTGCGAGCGAATTAAAAACACGCCTTTCCCTCGTCAGTTTGCTTATTTCAGTACACTCTTCGTGTGGATTTTTATCATTCTGCTTCCCTTTGGACTGGTGGAAGAGTTTCACAAAATAGCTGGTGGGGCTATCGTTTGGCTTGCCATTCCCTTTTCAGTATTGATCTCATGGGTTTTCTCTACTATTGAGATTGTAGGAGATAATAGTGAAGACCCTTTTGAGAATTACGTCAATGACGTACCTATGTCTGCGATATGCCGGACGATAGAAATCGACCTGAAGCAAATGCTGGGAGAAACAGATCTTCCACCGAAGATTGAACCGGTAGGAGACGTGCTTCTTTAGACAGATTCTAAATAATTTTCCAGATACTCTTGTACTCCTGCAAATCCTGTCGTTACTTTGTTATTAAGAATTGATCTAAATAAAAATAAGTGACTTCTGAATCAGGGTTTGAGGAGATAGAGATGTGCGAGACCAGTGCCAGCTGGACTAATGAGCATTCGGAAAAAGGCTTTGTACGACTCGATGAATGTATGTTCAAAAAGTGCTGTAAGAAGTATAAAAAGAAGAATAAGAATCACTGTAAGCGTTGCCCAAAGCGTTAAGGCTTGGTCTTACCTTTATAGCCTCTGTTATAGCACGAGAGCAGTCAGTAATTCCAGTCAAAATTGCCTGAGATTGAATCTCTTTTCTTTTTGAAGGGCCAAAAAGAAAGAAAAAGCCCTTTCCGAAAACACCAAATCCAAGCCCGGTTTTTGCCGCACATGGCTCGCGCGAGCCCTATCCAACCGTCTTGCATTTCGCACTGTTTTCGGGTTAGCCGCCCGCCTGGGTGTTGAGAGGGAATTGTACTGATGTGATACGATACCCGACTATCGACTGATTAAAACTTATCAGACTCACCATTTAGCCATCCCCAGAATTTCTTTAAAGGCCCTTTGCCTTTCTTTTTCTTTGCTTTTGGGGCAACCGGTTTTGGTCTGGACATACCGTTGATAGGCAGGGGAGCCATGGCTTCTTCTTCCTCAACTACCTGTTTCTTAGGTTTGGCAGGAGGAGTTTTCTTTTTTGCCTTCAATTTGGCATCCAGCTTCGCTCTATAATGCTCTTCTTTTTTCTTCTTGAGTTTTCTTTCGGCTTCCTTCTTCTTCTTTTTAGCCAGGCGTTCGGCTTTTTGCCTTTCGTATTCCAGAGGGCTCAGTCGTTGGCGCTGATTTCTGCCGTTTCTACCTTTTCCACGATCATTCCGACCACCTTTTCTTCGGTCGTTCTTTTGTGAGGATTTATCTGATTTTTCCTCAGCATCGGTATCTTCTTCAGTTTTTTCAGTGGGCTTCTTAGGCTCCGGCAGCTCAATTTTGCCTACAACTTTCAGGCCTTCCAGTACAGGCTTTTCAGTTTTAATAAGCTCAGCGTTCAGAAACTCTTCATCCTCTTCAATAGCATTATAAACCTTCACCTCAGGTTTTTGCTTCTCAAGCTGAATGATCACCTTTTCAGGCTTTTCAATTGCTTCGATGGGTTGTTCCCGGTCAATCTCAGAAACCTGGCTTGTGGCATGCGAGGGAGGTCCAAAGGGAATTTCCAGGTGTTCAAGGTCGGGATCGCTCTTTTCGATCACCTCTTCTGTTACTTCTTCGTCATCACCGGTAACCTCATCTTTAGCTTCTGTGGACTCAACAGGCTCTTCGCTGTTAACAACTTCAACCAGGGCAGAGGCAGGTTCCTCTATTTCCTGAGGGGCTTCCACAGTGGTGGAAGTATCGTCTTCTTCTGTTGCTTCTGCTTCGACTACCGGTAGCGGAAAATGCGTCAGCGTTATCTCCACCTGCTCTTCAGTCAGTTTACTATTGGCATCATTTTGAAGCTCATGTCCTGATTCAGAAAGTAGTGTAAGAATTTTTTCGGGATGAACCCCCAGTTTTCTAGCGAGTTGTCGGAGACGCATTATGTAGTATTAACAGATTAAGCGACAAATATAAGGATTCTGGTTATCAATAAAATAGCCTTTTTAACTCTCAGTAACGCCTTTTTTGTGAGGTATTAACTAATCCGATATGTATGTTAGTTAATGCTGAATATTATGGATGCATAAGTGACTAATCTGTTCTCAAACAAGTCATCGATTTATGCTCAGCAATTACTTCATTACCATCCTGCGCCAGATCCAGCGCAAACCAGGATTTTACATTTTAAATATCTCCGGCCTGGCGGTAGGGCTGGCTTCCTTTGTCCTTATGTTTCAATATGTCTCTTATGAGCTGAGCTTTGATCGATTCCATGACCATGCTGAAGATATCTACCGGCTTAATTTCAACTATCAGCTTCCCGGGAGCCCACTCTACGAAGGTGCTGCTGTGTTTGCCGGAGTAGGGCCTGCTCTCAAAAAAGAGTTTCCACAGGTAGAAAGCACCACCCGTTTGGTAAGCATCTGGGGTGGTGGTGGCGTGGTACGCTTTGGTGAGAACCGGCTCAGTGTTCCTGAGATTCAGTATGCAGAAGGCTCTTTCTTTGATATTTTCTCTTTTGACCTGCTTCAGGGAAGCAGAGAAAATGCCTTGAAAGATGTGCACACCGCTTTGATTTCCGAAAACCTGCGTGCCAGACTCTTTGAAGGTGAAAAGGGCATGGGAGAGCTGGTGGAGCTACAAACGAGGGATGGACTTCAAAACTACCTTATTACAGGTGTTTATGATTTGAAAGCCAACTCACACTATACTTCCGACCTGCTGCTGTCCTTTTCTTCATTGGAGCAGTTACTTGGTTTTAGCCTTGACAGTCATTGGGCCTGGTTTGATTATATCACCTATGTAAAGCTCAGGGAAGGAACAGATGCTGAGACGTTGGAGGGACAATTTCCAGCCATGATTGATAAATACGCTACCGGTAGAAACCGAAATAGTGAAACCATGGGTTTTTCGCTGATGCCTTTGACTGACATTCATTTACATTCTCATATCAACCAGGAAATTGTCGCCAATGGAGATTATCAGACGGTGATTTTTTTGTTGATCATTGGAGTGTTGATTCTTACCATCGCCTGGATCAACTACATCAACTTATACACCGCCAAGGCTACAGAAAGAGGAAAGGAAGTAGGTGTTCGAAAGACATTAGGTGCAGGCAAAGGGCAGTTGCGAACCCAATTGTTGTTGGAGGCCCTTGTCATTAACTTCCTGGCCGTTGTGATGGCGCTTTTCCTGGTCAAGTTTACAATTCCCCTGCTGGGTGAGGCGACAGGTATGAGTATTCCAACTGACTTCTTTGCAAAGCCGGGCTTTTGGTTGAGAATTACATTGCTATGGCTGGTAGGGTCACTTTTATCAGGTTTTTATCCGGCTTTACTTATTTCAAATTATGCCCCATTAATGGCCATTAGGTCAGTGGCTTTAACAAGTTCCGGTACTATGCGCAAAGTCCTGGTAGTCTGGCAGTTTATGGCCTCAGCAGCCTTGGTAGTTGGGGCAGCCACTGTTTATCATCAGCTTACGGAGATGAACGAACAACCGCTGGGTATAGATACCGAAAGCGTACTGGTATTGTCTATCCCACAATTCACCACAGATCATTCTCAGTATTATCAGGCCCTTAACAGCCTTAAGGAAGAACTGTTGACCTTTGGCGGGGTAGAAGGAGTTTCTTATGCTTCTGACGTACCTGGAAAACAGGTAGGCTGGCGGGGAAGCTCTCAGCTTATCGGTCCGGGTAATGAGGAAGGCACCGGGCTGGTCTATAAAATGGTCATTGGTCAGGACTATCTTAGTTTGTATGATATAGATTTGCTGGCTGGTAGAAACTTTGAACGAGTTTCAGATAGCTCTTCTGTCATTCTAAATGCGCGCTCATTACCGCTTTATGGTTTCAATTCGTCTGAAGAGAGCCTGAACAGACGAATTTATTTTCCTGGTGTTGATACACTCACGGTCATCGGGGTGGTGGAAGACTATTACCAGGAATCGCTAAAGGAACCAATAAAACCCACGGCTTATTTGCAAATGGAAGAAGAGCTGATGTATCTGTTCGTTCGCCTTCCCGAAAGCCAATTGCCCGACTTTCTTGTTTTCGCAGAACAGCGTTTTGAAGAAGTATTTCCCGCTTTACCATTTGACTATCAACCCATTGAAGATAAACTGGCTCTGAGGCATGCCCATGAAAACAGCTTTTTGAAAGCCTTCAACATCTTCGTACTACTCTCATTTTTTATTTCCTCACTTGGCTTGGTAGGGCTGGCTTCCTATATGGCAAGAAAACGTCAGAAAGAGATAGGCCTGCGCAAAGTACTGGGCTCTTCCGTGCAGAATGTCATAGTCTTGTTTTTTAAAGATTTTACAAAGCTGGCCGTTCTGGGCAACCTGATGGCCCTTCCTCTGGTGTACTATGGGGCCAATCTGTGGCTGGATCAGTTTGCCTTCAGAACCTCTTTCCTTTGGTGGCTACCCATCATCGCCTTAGGCATTAGCCTTGTTTTGGCCTTTTTAAGCACGCTCTATCATATTTTGAGAGTTGCTCGCGTCAATCCTGCGAGCGTACTCAATCATCAATAAAATGTCAGCTATGAAATACAGTATCATCATAAGTTTATTATTCCTCCTGGGTTTTCAATATGATTCAGAGGCCCAATCCATTAAAGATCTCGATTTTTTGATAGGTAAGTGGCAGCTCAAAGAAGTGGTACACAAAGGAGAGGCCAATGAATATACAGAAAGAGGTATCCGCGAATGTAAATACATATTGGATGAGACCTATATACATTGTGACAGTAAGGCTACACGAAAAGGAAAGAGCCGGAGCTATATCATGAATATTAACTACAACACGAAGACGAAACGCTTCTTTATGACAGATCAGTTTTCAGATTTTGACTTTCGTGGAAATTCAGAAATCATCCTTGATTCAGTAGGGCAGGAGCTGCACCTGATTTCCCCTTTAGATGTGGACGATGGAGAGTTCTTCAGATCAAGAATCAGCTTTAAGGACAGAAATAAGCTGATTTGGGAAGGCTGGTCAAGCCCTTTTCTGGGCGAAAGAGTATGGAACCTGCTGTACACAGAGGAGATGACTCGCAAGAAATAGTCTAATAGTTTGGTTGAATTAGCCCTGTCTCGTTTTTCGATTCAGGGCTTTTTCTTGTAACCTTCCTGCTGTTTTATTAGTCTTACATTTACGAATTAAATATTTGTCTTACATTTACGCATATAATACTTTTTACTAAAACACTCCTTTGAAGGAGGGAAGCATATGAAAGGCACGCATTTAGGTGAATTGGAAGAACTGGTACTGCTCACCACGGCAGTACTCGATGGTAATGCCTATACGGTGACCATCGCCAACGAGATCAAACTCCAATCGAACAGAGCTATCACACTGAGCACGGTGCACACCTCTCTACACAGACTCGAGCAAAAAGGCTTTGTGAAATCAGAGGTGGGCGGTACCACCAAGGCCAGAGGGGGCAGAAGGAAGCGCCTGTATGTAATTACCAAAACCGGTTACGAGGCCCTTCAGGAAGCCAAAGAACTGAGAAGTAAAATGTGGGACCTCATGCCAAAACCGGGCTTTTAATCTGATGAATATCGAAAACTCACATCCACCTAAGCTGGCAGACAGGATTCTTAAATGGTACTGCTCCCACGATTACTTCGAAGAAGTACAGGGAGACCTGCATGAGTGGTTTTATCAGCGTGTGGAAGAGGTAGGTGTAAAAAAGGCCCGAAGATATTACTACCTCGATGTAGTCAGGTATTTCCGCTCATTCCGATTGAAGAACACCTACAAGCTCAGCAACAACTCAAAATTTCTCTATATGAAGACCTTATTCAAACTCACTTTCCGCAATCTCCGCAGAGATGGTCTCTCTGCGTTCCTGCGGATTGGCAATCTCAGTCTGGGCATTGTCGTGTTCTTACTCACCCTGGTGTATGCCCGCTATGAGCTCAATTATGACACCTTTCATGACAATCATGAGCGGATTTATCGCATGGGGCACACCCTGAGAGGTAATCCCTGGGCGGCAGGCCCGACCGGCCTGGGTGCTTTTTTACAAAGCGATATGCCTGAAGTTGATGTAGCCACCCGGGTAATGCCCGTGCAGGAATCCTGGCTTAAACGGGGTGATGTAATATTCAATGAAAAGAATGGTCAGTTTGTAGATGAGAGCTTTTTTGAAGTATTTAAGCATCAGGCGATAGATGGTGTTTTAAGTGAAGCGCTTAAAGACATTCGTTCTGTGGTGTTTACGGAGAGCATGGCCTTGAAATACTTTGGTGACGAGAATCCAATTGGCCAAACCGTGGAGTTTGGTGATGAAAGAGGAAAAACCCGGATTGTAACAGCCGTAATTGAAGATGTTCCGGAACAGTCTCACCTACAGTTCGATTTTCTGCTACCCATCATGACCTTCGGAGAACGTTTCACTACGCGCTGGAGAAATTGGGGTACGTATAACTATGCCAAATTGCACGCAGATGCCGATCTGGAAGCCTTGACAAAAAAGGTCAAGCAAGGCTACATGGATGCCTATCCGAATAATGACCCCAGTATGCTGGATACTTTCGTGACACCCATTACTGATATTCATCTGAAGACTAATCATGAAAAAGAGCTGGCCGATAATGGTAATATCAGCTATGTGTACGTACTGTTGTCAGTGGGAGTATTCGTTTTATTGATCTCCTGCATCAATTTTGTCAACCTCTCGGTGATCAAGGGTCTGGATCGCGGAAAGGAAGTAGGACTTAGAAAAACCATCGGAGCCTCTGGAAGGCAGGTTGTTGTTCAGTTTTTGGGTGAGAACCTGATCGTTATTTGTTTGGCTGCATTGTTAAGCCTTATTGCCTTGGCTGTACTGGCCCCCGTTTTTAGAAATTTCTCCGAACTCAACTTGCCCCTTAACGGACTTTACAACACCGATATTCTATGGCCGGTTGTCATACTTATCATTGTGCTTGAACTCATCTGCGGAGCGTACCCTGCTGTGGTTCTGAGCCGTTTCAAACCAGCGAACATCCTGAAAGTGGGAGGTAAAGGGGCATTGAGCAACCGCAGACTTGGTTTTTTGCGCAAGGGCCTTATCGTTTTGCAGTTTGGTATTTCCCTGGTATTGATTGTCAGTTCATTCCTCATTTACGATCAGGTAAGCTATATACAGAACCGGGATATGGGGTTTGAAAAAGACCAGGTGTTAGTTATTACCCTGGAAGACGAATTACGTTCCGGGTTTGCCAGTTTCAGAGATAAGCTCAATGGAATCAGCGGTGTGAGGTCGGTGTCGGCTTCCTCTGATGTTCCGGGATATCGCATTTCTATAGAACCTCTTGAGGAACTTGACATTACAAGGGCAGATGACTTCAGCGCACCTGAAATCAGGGGCATTATGACCGATGATGAATTTGCAACGGCTTATGGCCTGGATATTCTTGAAGGGAGAGACTTCAGAAAAGGCCTGCCCAGGGGTGTGACCGAGTATTTGCTAAATGAAGCAGGGGTTAAGCATGTTTTTGAGGGGCGTGATCCGCTCGGCAAACGTGTCGTTTATAGAGGAGATACCGGCAGGATTGTGGGAATCGTAAAAGACTTTAACTACAAAACCATTCACTCTGAAGTAGAACCCCTGGTAATTGGTTCAAGACCCCGCTGGAACATGGCATCGATTCGCTTCGATCCCCAGCGAACGAAGGAAGTACTGGATGGTATTGCAGACTTAAGCGAAGAACTCTTTCCAAGCCTACCTGCCATCGAAACTGAGTTTTTAAGCGCGCGTTTTGCGCAATTGTACAAGGCAGAAACTAAGCTTAAGTCGTTGGTTTGGCTATTTTGTCTCGTTTCGATACTGCTGACTATGTCAGGTATATTTGGAGTTGCCACCTATATCGCCAGGCAGAAGATGCGGGAGATTGCCATTCGTAAAGTACTGGGAGGCAGTATTGCCTCGCTCTTCCAGCTGATGTCGAAAAGCTTTGTGTTGTTGCTCATTGTGTCTGTCCTGATCGCACTTCCCTCGGCCTATTACTTATCAGGTTGGTGGCTACAAAACTTTGCCTATCAGGTACCTATAGGGTTGGCAGGCTTTGTCTTTTCAGCCTTGGGAGTGTTCATGCTGGTATTGCTGAGCTCAGGTCTTGTTACCCTGAAGGCCGTTCGGGCCAATCCTACAGAAGCCTTAAAGAGTGATTAATTGGGGTTAAGTAGGAATATAATTCCCTTTAAGCTCCATACCCTTTTTCCCCCGGTTCCTAAGAGACTGGCTGTTGAAAATCAGCATTACCTTCAGGGTCGGGGTCAAAGCTGATTTTCAACAATCGACTTTATGTACAGATACCGGTTCATGATCTTACAACCCGAACTTCTCTACAACCTGGTTTTTGTACTTGTTACCAATGTTAAAGGTTTCTTCATTGTGTAATTTCACCTTATAGTCACCATTTCCGGATGAGATAAACTCCTTGACCTCGTCAATTTTGATGATGATTGATCTGTGAATGCGCATAAAAACGGTAGGATCCAGCTCGTTTTCAAGCTTGCCAATAGATTCCCTGATCACGTGTTTGCCTTCCAGGGTATAAAGGTCAGTATAGTTGTTGGCCGATCGGATAAACAGAATGTCATCTTTTCTAAGAAAATAGGTCCTGTTAGCCAGTTTTACCTTAATCCGGTCCGACAATTCTGGTACAAGATCTTCTTGATTTTCGCTCTTTTGTGTTAAGTAGTTTCTGGAGATCAGGGCAAAGATAAGGAGCACCATGGCATAACTGCCAAAGCCATTCCCCAGAATACCATCGAGCAATGTATTGCCAAAACTGGAGGTTTTTTGCACAAAGCTGCTGTTTCCCGGTAAGGTGGTTATTTGTACAAAAAGGCTGTTGTAGGTGAGATAGCTAAAGGCACTGATAATGATATGAAACAGGTACCATTTTGTGTCAAACAACTCGGGGAACTTCTTTAAAAACTGAAGCCCGACAATGATTGAAATAAGTACCAGGCCAAACAGCCAGGTGTTTAGCTGCTCCCTCAAAACAAGAGAAGAAACCTCCATTTTGTCAACTAGAAACTGCAGCAGCAAAGAAAAGCCAACGAGGCTTGTCCAGATTAACCCGCAAAAGAGAATTATTTTAGCCCTTATTTTCATTGTTTTACCCCTGATACCCAGCTGTTCGCACCAAAAACCACTGGTTGGAAACAGTCATTCAATTCCTAAGCCTGGTGCCCTCACCAGGGCCGTATGTCAATATACTAACATTGATATACACAGCTTATGAAACTAAAGTATTTAACGAAACTTATAAAGCCCTTCTACATTACCGCAACCCAGGTTTTACTATGTCTTGTGCTCACTTTTCCAAGTCAAAAAACCATTTGTCAGAGCTTTACACAAGAGCTGACGCTGGAAGAAGAACTGACCGAGATGGGGAACAAGTTTGTCGAATTACTGAATGCTTCCTCTGAAGAAACAGCCCTGGAGCTTGGAAACCAGGTTTTTAAAGAGTCCAGTGCCAATGAATGGACCTTAGAGTTCAGAAAAGACTACGGAAGTGTTGAGTCTGGCCGCATACGCCTGACAATAGGAAGTGAATACCAAACCGTTCATGTGATTGTGAAAGTAAAGAAGCTGAATGTATGGCGAAACTTCCAGCTTGTCTTTGACAATGCACTGCCAAAACGATCCGGTCGGGTCAATATCGTACTGGCAGCAAGACCTGTGACCATTTCACCCGGACTCATCACAGAGCCCAGGGTGCAAACCGAACTCAAAGCCTATATAGATGAACTGGACGCTGAGGGAGCACTTTCAGGGAGTTTGCTGATAACCAAAGATCAAAAACCGTTGATTGAACGAGTTTTTGGTATAGCCAATCGAGAGAAGAACAGGCCAGTTACAGCGGAAACTCCATTCAACCTGGCCTCAGGTGGTAAGATGTTTACTGCGGTAGCCACCTTAAGATTGGTTAAGGCAGGCAAGCTCAACCTGAATGACCCACTGAACAAGTTTCTACCTGCTTATCCCGATCAGGCACTTGCCAAAAGGGTAACGGTAGCTCATTTACTTTCTCATACCTCAGGCCTGGGCGACTATTGGGATGATGCCTTTGAACAGCATTGGGATGAGATCAAGCAACACGCTGACTATGTTCCTTTTATTGCAAAACAACCTTTGTTATCTGAAAAGACAGGCGAAGGAGTATACAGCAATTCGAATTTTATACTGCTTGGGCTCATTATCGAAGAGGTGGCCGGGCAGGATTATTATAGCCATATAGAAGAAACGATCTTTAAGCCACTTGCTATGACTCATACTGGTTTTTATGGCAAAGGTGATGAGGATATAATTGCGGTAGGTTACCTCGATCTGGGAGGGGGAAATGCCATCAGGTCCAGAGTAGGGGGCAGAGGCAGCTCGGCCGGAGGTGTTTACTCTACCACCAGGGATATGCTCAAGTTCAGAAATGCCGTTTTGAACTATAAGTTGCTAAGCAAAGAGATGCTAACTCTGGCTACCAGCGAACAGGCGCTCCTGGATGGCGGAATGGCCTATGGATATGGCTTCAGCCTCTATGACTCATTTAGTGGTAGTTTTGGTCATGGAGGACGTGGTCCTGGTTCAGCGAGTACTTTTGATATTGACGAATCATCCGGTCTTACCTTTATTACGATGAGTAGTATGGTAAATGGTGCCTACTCAGAGCTTTTGTTTACCCTTAAAGAAGTTCTAAGACGTGAAAAATAAGTGAAGTGAGAGAGAATGGTCTTGATTTGAGGTAAGAGCCTATCAGATTTGCCCGAATGGCCGTGCGAATTGGCCTGAGATTTTTATATTTGATAGAATCCAAACTTTTTAATCATGTCAACTTTAACCATTATTTTAATCATCGTTGGTGCCCTGGTGCTGTTCGTGTTGGCCTTCGGTTTTGCCTCTCCGAGGCTGGCTACCATGGAGCGATCTGTAATGATCAATGCCTCTGCCGACAAGGTTTTTCCCTATCTCAATAACCTTAAAACTTTCGTAGACACCTGGTCGCCCTGGACTGAAAAGGACCCCAATGCAACCCATGAATACAATGATATTGCCACTGGCAAAGGAGCCTTTTATTCCTGGAAGGGAGAGAAGAAGAAAGTAGGCGAGGGGAATATGGAAATCATTAACAGTGAAGACAATAAGCGGGTACAGACCTCACTCTTTTTCAAAGGTCAGGGAGAGGCCAAGGCTGGCTGGACCATTGTTGAGAGTGGTGATGGTGTAAAGGTGACCTGGGACTTTGAATCCGATAATGGAATGAATCCTATTGGCCGAATCTTTGGCCGCTTTATGGATAAATTCCTTGGGCCTGATTATGAAAATGGCCTGAACAAGCTCAAAAAGGTAGTTGAGGGATAGATATTCCTTTAAAGAAGTAAAAAATGCCAGCCCACCGGGCTGGCATTTTTTATGTAAAGTCTTGATTTTCTACTTAGGAAATCCGGCAGAAGCCATTACTTCTCTCATTTGGTCAGTGTGACGCTTGGTATGACCGGACATAAAGATAATGGCCTGATATACGTCTATAGTACCAAAAGGCAATTGTCCGTAGCGATTGCGAAGATCATCAGTTGATTTCTTGGCAAACTCGATATGTTCTGCTCTCAATGTTTTGAACTCTTTCAAAACGTCTTTTAAGGGTTCCTGCTTTGCCTCCGGCTCAAATGGTGCCCGGGTTTTCACTTTCTGTTCCCTGCTTTCAATAATGCCTAATAATTGTTCGTCACTCATGGCTACTTCAGAGCGCTTTGACGGATCCGCGTCTTGTGCCAGGCCTGCGCTTACAAATCCTGCCCAGATGTTCTGCTCAGAAAGTGTAATGTGTTTTACACATTCCGCGATAGACCAGGATTCGGCATCGGGCTTGTAGTTCAATTGCTCATCGGAAAGGTCTTTAATCACCTTCATCATGTCCATCTGAGTATCACTTAGGTGCTTTACCGCAAACTTGCGTTCCTCGTCAGTCATCTGCGCGCTTACGCTCACAACAACGAAGAGCATAGCTGCAAAAAATAAGATTGTCTTTTTCATGGTCGATTGTTTTTGTCTTTATAAACAGTGTAAGTTAATCAAAAGAAGCTGATTCGTGCTTCTTGTTTGTTGGACGAACAAGTACTAGCTTTTGGGACGAAAAAATCCAAAAAAAATGGAATTCACTGAAATCATGGGCTTGGTAGGAGCCTTTCTCAGCAGCATCACCTTTATACCCCAGGTAGTACTGACCTGGAAAACCAAGAGCGCTAAGGACTTAAGTATGAATATGTTGCTGATAATTCTTACGAGCACCATTGTCTGGCTGGTTTATGCCATTCCTCAAAACCTGTTACCCGTTATTATTGCTAATTCAATCATTTTAGTATTAAGTAGCTGGTTGATATACTTTAAACTTACCCATAAAGAACCAGCGAATTGACACCCGCTTACGTCATCATAGCTGTCGTTCTGCTGGCTGTACTGTTGCTTTTCCGGAAGAAAAAGGTGCAGGCACTGACATTAGAGGAAATACCTGAAAAATGGAGAACGATCCTGACCAAAGAGGTGCGGTATTTCAGAGAACTGCCTTCTGATCAGCAACCAATATTTTTAAAAGAGATAGCTCGCTTTCTGGCCAGAATCCCGGTAAACGGAGTAGAGTTAGAGGTCACTTTGGAAGACAGGTTGCTGGTTGCCAGCTCTGCCGTTATTCCGCTGTTTGGTTTTCCTGATTTCGATTACCAGCATTTAAATGAAGTGATTCTTTATCCGGGGCACTTCGACCGGGAGTTCAATTTCCACCAGCCAAAGGAGCTGATCACCGGTATGGTGGGTAACGGCCCGATGGAGGGTAAAATGATTCTTTCGCGAAAAGCCCTGCACATAGGCTTTGACAATACGCAGGACAAGCACAATGTAGGCATTCACGAGTTCATACACCTCTACGATAAGGAGGATGGAGTCATTGACGGCATTCCGGAAGCTTTCGTTGACAAATCATTCGTTTTACCCTGGTTAAAGCTGATTGAGGGCAAGATCAAAGACATTCATGAAGATGAGTCTGAAATCAGGGACTATGGTGGTACCAACAATCAGGAGTTTCTGGCGGTAGCGGGAGAATACTTTTTTGAAAGACCACACCTGCTGCAGAAAAAGCATCCGGAACTTTATCAGATGATGGTCAAAACCTTTAATCAGGACCCCACGCAGCTTCTTTCCAGAAAGGAAGTAAAGGCAAAGCCTTTGGGAAGGAATAGCCCTTGTCCCTGTGGAAGTGGTAAGAAGTATAAGCAGTGTTGTCTGAAATAGTTATCAGTAATTGGTTAATGGTTATTAGTTTGGAAAGACTGTTTAACAGTGTGTCCAGACTGATGAACTCTTTCAGTCGCGCACGTTGCGAGACTGACGGGTGAGGATCTGATTGCATGTCGTAGGTTTTCCAAATTTGTGATGAATATGAGGTTGCTGAGACTGTGATCACAGTGAGTTTTTTTGGTGGAGTGCTATTCGTCCGATTACTACAAGTGGTCAGACGAATTTTCGAGGTCAAGGTCGGTACGGGACGTCAGACCGGTGTTTTTAGTAGATTAACCAACTTTTGTAGGTTTTTCAATTCATTTGCTTAGTGAAGGATTACCTTGGTTATTCTGTCAGGGTTTGGCTCAGCGTCTGCGAATTGATTTATACGGTTTGCTTTACTTTTCTTTTGTGTCTCCAAAAGAAAAGTAACAACCTGCCTGCCGTACTTAGGTACTAAGGCAGGCGTGAAGAAAAAGAGACGAACCTGCCTTTGCCGAAGCGGCTACGCGCAGGCCGGCATCAAAACCACCGGAGCAGAGGTGTACATGACACGGTCATTGTCAGCCAGTGGTCACGCTGATGTTCGATCCCCACCGCACACCGTACCGGGAAAGTTTTACTTCGTACAGTCTAATTCAAGTAGGATACCTTGAATAGTATCGGGATGACCGCACGAGGCCAGCGTTATCCCTGGCCAACCACCCTGTATTTAGCACTGTTTTCGGTTTGGCCCCCCTCCAAGATGTGAGTGTTGGTTTTATGATGGTAAGGGTCCTCCGTCAGTCGCTCGCATTTCGCGAGTGACGGGTGAGGGTCTTTTTGCTCTCTTGCTCCATCGCTATAGTGATGGAGAAGAGGTCATTGAGCAGGCTAGTTGCTATTCGTCCGACCACTACAAGTGGTCAGACGAATTCTTTGCTGAGGCTGTGACCTTAACAGATGCTGTGCTGTTGGTATTGACAGAAACCTGGAGGCTGACCGCAGCCCCGATGGAAGCAATTGTATGAGCCTGCCTTTGTCGGCAGATAAAACCCGGAATGGCCCTGTGGAGAGCAGGCGAGTGCGGACAGCGGGAAATGCTGCCCTGAAAAACAGTATTCGAATCATCCGAAAATCTTTTGACTAAACTCCCTTTTTAACAGGCATTTAGGTAATTTCGCGCCACGAAAAAGAGACAGTGATTTGAGACCAATTATTGAGGTTTTAGAAGAGGACTATGAAATACCTCAGCTAGGGGTAAAGCGGAAGATTTCTGCCTTACTACCGGCCGATTATCATCAGAGCGATAAGATGTATCCGGTTCTCTACCTGCAAGATGGGCAAAACCTTTTTAATCCCCATGCACCCTATGGCGACTGGGCCATAGATAAGTCACTCGAGGGGCTGGCAGTTCAGGGGATGACTGATCTGATTGTGATCGCCATCGATCATGGTGATGAGGAGCGCATTTATGAGTATTCTCCCTATTACAATCCCTTATTCGGAGATGGCAAGGGCAATCAGTACGTTTCTTTTCTTACTGATACGCTGGTGCCTTATGTCAACAATCATTACCGGGTGTCTACCAGGAGACATGATACAGGGATAGGAGGTAGCTCCATGGGCGGTTTGATCAGCCTGTATGCCGGCCTGACCGCACCAGCGACCTTCGGTAAGCTGATGGTATTTTCTCCAAGTTTGTGGATCTCACCGATGATCTACCATCATGCTGACCAATGTACGCTGATGGACGGAGACGCGCTGTACTTATATGCGGGTGGCATGGAGAGTAAAGCCCACATTCCTAACATCAAACGTCTGGATGGTATTATGGCTCCGAAATTCGATACCCTGACATTTGCACGATACAAATGTTCGGTCTACGAGCAGGGGCAACACGGGGAATATTATTGGGCTTATGAATTCCCCAAGGCAATTAAATGGCTATATTTCAACAAAGAGACACATGCAGTTTAGAGCAGTAAAAAGCATAGCTAATCCATCAGTTATAGTATTGGGGTTCCCCAAGGGAACCGTGGATTTTGACCTGATCAAAGCGTATACAGGATCAGTCAATCAACCTGATTTTCAGGGAAATTTTAAGCAGATCATGAGCCTGTATCACGTATCTGATCCGGTGAAAGTATACCTGGTGGGGCTGGGTGAAGAAAAGGATAAAGCAAAAGCTCATGACGCCTTTCGCTGGCTGGCGTATAAGCGCAAAAAGAACTGGGGAGCAGAGATGAGCATTGACTGCCGTCACCTGGACCAGGCCTACACCGAAGCCGCTGTTTTGGGTACGACCCTGGCTACTTATGATATTGGTACTTACAAGACGGAAGAAGAGGAACTACCTGCCTTTTATGACGATGACTTTATGTGTACCATCGTTTCGAAGGAGGACGTAACTGAGACCGTTCAGCGTGCAGAAGCTACGGCAGAATCTATGATGCAAATCATGGCGCTGGTAGATGCTCCGGGAAATGTAAAAACACCCACTTTTCTGGCAGAATGGGCACAGAATTCGGCACAGACCTATGGTTATGACTTTGACGCCCTGGAATACGAAGAGCTGGTAGAGGAAGGTCTGGAGGCATTACTGGCAGTGGGTCAGGGAAGTCAACATCCGCCTGTGCTGATCAAGGTAGAGTATAAGCCTTATGGCCTGACGGGTGATGCCCCTAAGATTGGACTGGTAGGAAAGGGAATCACTTTTGATACCGGTGGACTTTCCATTAAGCCAGCTAACAACATGCACTATATGAAGAGCGATATGGGCGGTGCAGCTGCTGTGCTGGGAGCGGTGGAGCTCGCGGCTAAGCTTAAGCTTCCCGTACACCTGGTTGGCCTTGTGGCTTCTGCTGAGAATGCAGTGGATGCCAATAGTGTAAAGCCGGGGGATGTGATTGGCTCATATTCCGGTAAGACGATAGAAGTGATCGATACAGATGCCGAAGGTCGACTGGTGCTGGCCGATGCGCTTAGCTATATGGTGCGTAACCATGCACCAGATTATATGATTGACCTGGCCACTTTAACAGGTAGCTCGGTTATGACCCTGGGCTATTCGGCCGGAGCGATGTTTACACATGATGATGAGCTGGCCTCGCTGGTATCGGCCTGTGGAGATGAGCGGCATGAGCGTGTTTGGAGATTACCGCTTTACGATGACTTTAAGGCCGATATCCACTCTGATATAGCGGATGTGCGAAACTACAGTGGTAAGCCACTGGCCGGAGCGATTACAGCGGCTACCTTTTTGGAGGCTTTTGTAGAAGAACATAAACACTGGATGCACCTGGATATTGCAGGGGTTGCCTTCGGTGATAGTCCTTACTCTAAAATGAAGAGCGCCAGTGGATATGGGGTACGATTGCTGTATGAGGTGATAAACAGATTGATCAAAAAATCTTAGTAAAATATTCCAGGAAAGTCATTCTGAACTCGTTTCAGAATCCAGATGATTCCCTAAATAAAGACCCTGAAACAAGTTCAGGGTGACGTTTTAAGGACTATTGATGTCCTGACTTGAAAACCAATCACATGTCAAATCGAAGACTAAACTTCCTTTGCGTTTCAACCTTTTTTAAAGGAGAGGACTTTCTGAAGGCCTGTAAGGCCCAGGGCAACAATGTATACCTGCTTACTAAAAAAGAGCTGGAACATGAGGATTGGCCTTATGACTGTATCGAGGAGACTTTCTACATTGATGACTGGAATGATGATGACGTTATCAATGGCATCGCCTATAAATTCCGTTCTATCAACTTTGATCGCTTTGTAGCGTTGGACGACTTTGATGTAGAGAAGGCAACCATGCTGCGCGAGCACTTCCGTATGCCAGGCATGGGGCAAACCACGGGCCGCTATTTCCGTGACAAGCTGGCTATGCGTATTCAGGCGCAGGATTCTAAGATCAATGTACCTGCTTTTACAGCTTTGTTTAATGACGATGCTATCAACCTGTTTGCAGATACAGTTCCGACTCCCTGGCTGATCAAACCACGTTCTGAGGCCTCAGCAACGGGAATTAAGAAGATCCACTCAAAAGATGAGTTGTGGGAGGTAGTGCACAGTCTGGGAGATGACCGCCATAAATATCTCGTTGAGCGTTTTGCCCCGGGGGATGTATATCATGTGGACTCACTTAACTATGAGAAAAAAGTACTCTTTACACGCGTAAGCCAGTATCTGGATACACCCTTTGAGGTAGCGCATGGTGGAGGCATCTTTCGCTCGCACACCGTGGCCTTTAACCTGAAGGATGACAAAGAACTTAAAAAGATGAACAGGCGTGTGATGAAGGCTTTCGGCATGAAAGATGGCGCTTCCCATACGGAATTTATCAAATCGCATGAGACGGGTGAATACTTCTTTTTAGAGACCAGTAGCAGGGTAGGAGGTGCCAACCTTGCCGAGATGGTAGAGGCTTCTTCGCAGATCAACCTTTGGGGAGAGTGGGCGAAAATAGAAGATGCTGTACTCAAAAGCTACGCTTACGAGCTTCCTGAAGTAAATGATAAATATGCCGGAATTGTGGTGTCACTCAGTCGTTTTGAGCATCCTGATACCTCCAGCTTTACCGATGCTGAGATTGTCTGGCGCATGAACAAGCCCTGGCACATTGGGCTCATTGTAGTAGCTGATACCCGTGAGCGCGTATTGGAACTACTGGACGCTTATACTCATCGCATCAGTAATGAATTCCATGCCAGTGCTCCGGCACCGGATGCGAGTGTTTAGTTAATCTATCGTCACTGCGAGCGCAGCGCGGCAGTCTTTGCTTAGCTGGTATGGCGCTGAATTAATACACGAACCTTTCCGGAAGATTGCCGCCATCATTGACTGACTATTGTCAATCAATTCTTTCTCAATGACGTTCCTTATCGTCATTACGAGAGAAACGAAGTAATCCTGTAGTCGCGAATACTGGACTTAGTAAATCCGCCAATAAGCCAGCACCGAATAGCTCTGGCTTGTTGAAGTTGAAAAAGTAGGGAAGATAGAAAAAAGGCTCATTACGAATGTAAAGGCCCTTTTTTCAATTGATCTTATATACTTTGGAGTAATGTTATTCCTTAATTTCCTTTTTAAGCTTCTGAGCTGACTCTGAGTCGGGTTCCAGAGACAAACTCTTTTCGATAGAGGCCATGGCCTGCTTTTGTTTGCCCTGCTTATGATAAACCCCGGCCAGGGCTTCATGGCTTTTGGCACTATTGGGAAAAATCTCAGTAGCGAACTCAAGCAGAGCGACTCCTTTGCTCTCGGCCATCTCACCCAAATACCCTTTAGCGGCATACATAGAATAACTCTGGAAAAGTTCGGCATCCAGTTGGTTAGTGGCCAAATGTGCTTTGTAGAACCTTTTGGCCTTTTTACTGTTTTCCATGATGATGGCTTTTGCCACAGCCAGGGTATAGCTCATATCATCCCAGTTCCTTTGTGGAGGTGTTTTTCCCAGGAGTTTTACCATTTCTTCGGCTACAGAATAAGTCGAGTTGGGGTTCTGACCAGTTACCAATCTTTCGTCTACAACAGCCTGGTCCAGCATGGCCGGTGCTTCTTTGAAATCGGCACCCAGGCTTGTCAGTCTTTCCTGAAGCATAAAGGGTAAGAACTTGGCTGTTTTAGAGAAGAGCTTCTCCTCCATATCAGTAAAGGAGCTGATCTGCTTGCCCTCAATGAGCGTAGAGCCGTCAGAAAGCTTCACATTGATCAGGGCAGCCGGGCCATGGCATACAGCGCCTACCGTTCCATTATTCTCATAGATTTCAGCGGTGAGCTTGGCCATGGCTTTATTGTCAGGGAAGTCCCACATGGTTTTTCCACCTGCAAAGTAGATGGCACTGTAGTCAGCGGCTTTTACCTGTGAGGGAGCTAGTGTGTTCTTCAGTTTACTTACATTCCCGAGGTTCGAGAGAAACTCTTTGTTTACCGGCTTCATTTTTTCCTCCGGTTCAGCATAGGTCATGCCGCCTTTTGGACTCATAAAGTCCACTTCAAAACCACTTTCGGCAAACACCTTATAAGCTTCGGCTACTTCTGAAAGCTCATAACCTCCGGCAACCAGGGTGTCTTTACCGGAAATGTTGGCTTTCACCTCTTTGTTATTGGTGACTACAATTAAGATTTTTTCTTGTGCTGTAAGGCGAGCTGTTACTGTGATAAACAACAGCATAAGCAGGGATAAATACTTTGTTCTTTTCATGATTAATTTGTTTTACAATAAATTTTGAGTGACCTGTTTAACTATTTAATTCAGGGCAAATCAATCACGTTTTATGCTTGAAATCTACCTGTTTTATAATCCTGCAAGACTATTTTTGAGTTATTTTAAATTGATAGTCAGTGAGTTAGGCTAAGTTGTGAGTGATGGTTTGGAAAAGCTGCAGTTGGAGCTCAGACTTTCACTTACAGGATTTTGCCTCACGATTTATTCCTGAGTCTGAGTTCGAATATCCCCACCTAAAGGTGGTAGGGCGTACCATCCCGAGGCTTCGGGACAACCGACTTGCATTTTGCACCGTTATCGGTCTGGCCGTCCTCTTGTAGGGCAATGTCGTAGGCAAAACGTACAACATAATGAGTTCTCCCTGCAAGCTCGGGTATTGATCCATCTCGTTCAACACTCAGGAGGTAACACCCACCTGCTCCTTGCGGTATTGAGAGGGTGTTTTTTGCAAGACTTTCTTGAAGGAGGTATTAAAAGCAGAAAGACTGTTGAAACCAGAATCGAAGGCAATGGAAGCAATGGTGAGGTGGGATTTCTCTTGCCTTTCCAGCATTTCCTGGGCGGCTTTTACCCGGTAGCCATTGAGGTATTGCTGAAAGTTCTGCCCGAAATTCTCGTTCACTGCCTGGGAGAGTACGTGGGGGGTAGTATTCAGCTCTGTAGCCACCATGGGTAGCTTCAAGTCAGGATTCAGAAATCTCTTTTCCTCCTTAATATGCGCTTCGAGCTTCGATATTACCTGCAGTGAGGCTGTATTATCCAGTCTTGAGTTTTGGTATTTCTTTTCTTCCGGCTTGTGCACCTTTTTTATAATGGCCCAGAAGCTCAAAGGATAAATGACCAGTGAGTAGGTAATGGGGCCAGCGATATAGGGAACAATTTCATCGAGCAGAAACATAAAGTACGAAAGCCAGATAAAGGCCATTCCCAGGTGAATGTAATTGATCCATTTTCCAGCCGATTGATTGTTGCTGATGGGATTGGATCGCCTGAATTTCCTCTGCCAGGCAAAGGAAATAATGATATAAGCCAGAAAGTGCAGGTAGATAAATAGAATGCCAAATGGCATATAGAACGTCTTATCCACAATGCCCAGGCTGGTCAATGTCAGAAATAGGATAAAGGGAACAGCGTGTAACAGGTGTTTCCTGGCAAGCTTAAAGTCATTCTCCAATAGACTTCTTACATACAAAAAGAAGAGGGGACCAAAAGAAAGGATCAAAGTCAGGCCCAGCATCACGAGCATGATATCGAGATCTGAGGTAAAATAAAGAAAGATAGACTTACTGATTCTCAGCCCAAATACTGCCAACAGAGCCCCCAAGAGCTTATTAGGCAGTGAATTCGCAGTTGCACCAACCATGAGGTAGGTACCCAATGAGATGCCATGAAAAACACCAAGACCACAGATGGCTAATATGAGTATATGTTCTGCTAACATGCTGTAATAAATGAAGGCTTACCTCAAACCAGGCCTCCGGCAATTGCTACTGACCTGAATGACGAATAAAAAGCTAAAAGGTCAACAAGGTTGTGGCAAATTAGTACTGAATAGTTGGCTTAACTATTGTGCGAGACATCTCGCCTAAACATACGCTGTAAATGGTAATGGTTATAAAAAATACCATCGCAGGAGAGGCTTGTCTCAATAGCGTTTCCAATCGTCTTCCCGAATGTAGGATGACGAACAGGAACATCATTGACAGAGAAAGGAGGCCGGCCAGTAGCAGACAGACAATCTTAGAGTCGCTTGCTCTGTACTACACTGAGCTGTTCTGGCAAAGAAATGTTAAGGCCTTAAGGGTTTGATAAATCTCTTGGAAAAAATAAACCCTATCACTTTAGACATACCAAAGTGATAGGGTTTTCAAAACCGACTACCTGTTCATCCATACAGAAGTAGCCAATTCATGAGTTATGGTTTAATTATCGTCAAAGCCAACATAGTCACAAATACCGTCTCCGTCTTCATCGCCACCTATACCACAAGGGTCGATGCCAGGGCCGGTACTTGTTGATATATAACAATTGTGAGCGGTGGGCTCGGTATGTCTGAGCTCGAAGTTACCCTGGATATCTTGTGCACCTGACGCCCAGCTATCAAATACAGAAAGGATTTTTACTTTAACCTTTTTATACTTTCTGGTAGCACTGCCAAATACCGACACCAACTGCGATTGTGTCTGTCCTGCAGGAATGGTCACTATAACCGTTTCCACTATCGTATCTGATGGTGGCGTAGGGTAGTCACCCAGGGGGATTGGGTTTCCCGCCTGATCATAAAGGATGCCATCGTCAATAATGGCTACATGCACAATCCTGTCATAACCCTGGGTTTTATTACCGGTAACTCTCACGCCATAGGCGGTTCCCTGGGCACCATTGTGAAGGTTAAAACAAGTACCTGTGGGTACCAGGTGTGTAAGCAGGTAACCACCTGCTCCGGGGCCAGTTCCCGGATCAGGTAAGCCCAGGTGCCCCATATCAGAAGCTTGTTGGTCAATCTGCATTGACTCAAAAGGTTCTTCACCACTACAGGCGGCTACAAATACAATAAGTGAGAGCAACATGGCTCTCAGAAACATCTGATTCTTAAAGTTTAATTTTGACATTTTAATTTTTGTTTAATGAATGAACTCTATTACCGGAGATGGGTCATGGGCCATTAGAATAGCAATTACGCTGCCCTGCAATGACTTTCTCCAAAATTGAATAACGGATGAATTATTCGTTTCAAACGTATCCGTTTTGATCTATTAGTCAAACCGGATAAGGTTGAACTTGTTATTGATGTTTTATTAAATAATTTGATAGTAATTATTTGAATTATTTATGAAATGATTTTTGACACTGTCTTAATTTATGCTCGCCTGATTTGATAATCGAAATCAATTTATGCCGGAATGGAATTAACACTTGTTTAAAAAGTGGATTGTCCGCAGACTTGTTCGAGGCTATCGTTTTTTCAAGAGACACTTCGCCTATACGGTATCAGGGTACTTTTCATATTGATTGAACGCTTTTATGTTCAGTGTCATTTTTAAATTAAAGGTCATCAAGGTTCATCCATTAAAATTTTTAGTGCATGATCCGGGTTTAAGCTAATAATGTCTCTGGAGTAGCGCTCTCAGATTGTAAGAGCAAAATGGGGAAGGTGCTTATACTCGATCCAGAAATCGATAATACTCAAGAAAACCATTTCTGCAAGAGCGATCGTATAAGGGTCAATACCAGCGTATTTATTGGCCAATGAGAAAACCTGAGCATAGGCAAACCCGTTGGGGTTATAATCGGTTCGTCCGCTGGGGCTATTGACAGTTGGTCCCCATGGGACCGTTTTTGAGATTAAGGTTTAAGGGAAATGGCTTCGGATGCTTTTTACACATCATCAAAAAGCCGTAGCATAAGCGAGATATCTCGCATAGTAGTCGAAATATCTAGCCTATCGAGGGTGCCTAATAGACCTCATCCTCAAAGAAGCCTACGCTACCGCCAACCCATTCTTTGTCTTTGTTGTAGCGCACACCTATCATTTCGCCCTTGCTCAGGCGCACGAGGTTGTTTACTACCTGGGCAGTGCCTTTGTCTTTGTTCCAGAGGCTCATCATACGGATCTCACATTTGGCGGGTACATCCAGCGTCTCGACAATGGGTACATAGTTGACCTTGCGCTGCAGTATGAAGTTGTCTTTTTGCTCTATGGCATCCAGGTCGGCAGTGGTGATATTGAGCTTTACACCGGCTCCGGCAAAGGAGTAGAGCGGCTTGAGCACATAGTTCTCAAGGTCGGTAGGGTATTCGTCCAGTTGATCGAGGTAAAAGCACTCAGGCACGTATTTGCTCTTAAGCAGGGGCATGGTGTACTTGCTAATGCGGAAAAACCAGTTGGGGTGGCCCACCCATTCTACCTCTACCTTATCGCCAAAATGGAATTCTGATTGAATATCGTCTCTCTGATCCAGCTCGTCAAAGATCACGCGGTTGTAGATTTTTTTGATCTGAACCAGCCCACCAACTTCATCTTCATAAAAGAGCTGCTTGCCTTGTTTTTTGATCTTACTGATGCACAATACTTTGATGCCCAGGCTTTTTTCGGCTCCCAGAAAGTCGATATAGGTGGTTTGCTTCTCTGGCTCTATTTCCAGCAGTACTACTTGTTTCGGGTTGGTATCTCCTACAATCTCGCCACGCAGTATCTCTATATAAGTGTCTTGCTTCACCCCATTGAGGTGGGTAGAGAAGCGATCAGGAATATCGTAGTGCTTGATAAACATTCGGGTGAGCAGGTCCTGAAAAAAATAGAGTGAAGGAAAGCCCTGTAGCTCGATTAGCTGAGGGGTAGGATCACCATTTTCATCGATACAGATACCGAAATCCATTTGCAGAAAGCGCGAGTTATAATCCTCTCCGGGCACCTCCAGCATAGGGTGCTTAATGGCATCTTTGGTCAGCTCTTTGAAATCCGGCTGCATCAGAATATCGTTGATCTGCTCGCAGGCCTCCAGCAACCTCTCTTTCAGCAGCTTTGGAATAAAGACAGGCGTCTCTGCTATGCGAAAGGAGGGACGATAGCCGTATTCTTCGGCTATATCATCCAGTATAGCATTGTACTTCTCTTCGGTAAAGTGCTTGTTGAAGGCAGCGCGATAAGGCTTGATCATGTTAGCTGAGAACGAGTCGTTCGTTGAGTTTTTGAATCGATGATTCTATAAAGGTCGGTAAGATGGTGCTGTGGGTGAGGGCGATTTTATCGGGGTCATCCAGATGCTCCATCATATTGTTGTACTTCTCTTCCCCAAAGTTCTTAATCACCTTATCCCGGTTTTCCTGCTTCTCGAAATGGACTTTCATGCCGACAGGGTCAGCTTCTGGGTGAAACTGGGTACCGATAAACTCTTCAGAAAAGCGCACGGCCATAATAGCCCGTTCGTATTCTACATGCGTCCTGATCTTTTCCAGGCTCAGAATAAGGGCTCCATGCTCTTCAAACACCTCATCATTGGGCTGTATCAGCTGCCAGTCTCTGGAATCCACTGCATAATAGGGGTCAGGCAGATTAGAAAGAATAGGGTCGGAGAGACCCGCTTTGGTATGGTGTACCGGATACACCCCAAATGAGGTGCTTTTACGTGGGGCCAGTTCTCCCAGTTCAAAGTGCTCACAGGCCATCTGAAAGGAGTGACAGATAAAGAAAAAGTACTTCTTATCGTCTGAAGTCTGGTTATGCTGCCAGGCTGTATCAATGAGGCTAAAGAAACGGTCTTTCCATTCACCACCATCCAGCGGACTTCCGGGACCACCACTGCAGATATACAGGTCGTAGCTTAGGTCCGGCACTTCATTTTTAGCACGTACATCAAACTCATCCCAGATGAGCTGCCCCTCATATTCAGCCACAATCTCGCGGATACAACGCATACCCTGGTTGGGTACATTATTGTTCATATCCAGAACGGCCAATCTCAACTTCTCTTCCATATTGCTCGCCTGGTTTCAGGCTCTTCTTAATTCTAATTCTTTATTTTCCAGTCCGTTCCACAGAGGAACTCGGAGTGTTCAAGAGTGTCTCAGAGATAATTTAAGCTAACTGATGCTTAAAAACGGTCCGACTTGCGGTACTGACCGGGTATCAATTCTTTTCCTAAATTCTACCCCAGCCCTAAAGGGCGAAGCTACATCAAAGCCCTCAATAACTAATTCAGTCATCGAAGCCTCTGCCAAGACTGCACTCTTAATTAATCACCAATTAACCAATAACTATTAACCAATTAACTAACCCAGTCCGCTAGAGGTTTGGCTGATTATATAATCCACTACATCTTTCACATCTCCGGTTTCTTCGAACACTTTGAGTTGGCGATCTGCTCCGGTTCCGTTTTCGAAGATTTTGAATACGCTCTCAACCTCTTCCCTTGAATCAAGGTCATCCACCACGTCATCCACAAAGTCAACCAGCTCTTCAAATAGTTGTCGCATTGGTACTTCAGCTTCCTTACCAAAATCAATCAACTTACCGTCAATACCGTATCGGGATGCTCTCCATTTGTTCTCAGTGATGAGCGATCGCTTGTAGCTCATATAATTCATATTACCCTGACGAAGCTTTACCAGCTTAGCACAAAGCGCCTGAATTACTGCTGCAATGGTGATGGTTTCATCGACTGTCAACGGGATATCACATATGCGAATCTCAATGGTAGGGAACTTGGGGTGAATCCTGATATCCCACCAGATTTTAGTGGCCTCATCAATACAGCCTGTCTTGATCAGCAGATCTATATAGTCATTGTATTCTGATAAACTCTCGAAGTAATCAGGAATACCTGTTCTCGGGAATTTGTTGAAAACTTTGGGCCTGAACGATTTAAAGCCAGTATTTCTACCTTCCCAGAAGGGTGAATTGGTAGATAGTGCATAGATGTGAGGCAGAAAATAACGAATAGAGTTCGCTACATGCAGCCTCATGGTTGGGTCATCAATACCCACGTGCACATGCAGACCAAAAATGAGGTTTGATCTGGCGGTGTCCTGCAGCTCATTAATCAGAGTCTGATACCTTTCCTTAGGGGTGATCGGCTGATCGGCCCAATGAGAAAAAGGGTGGGAGCCGGCTGCTCCTATACGGTAACCGAGATCTGAGGCAATATCAGAAATGCTTTTTCTGAGAAAACTAACCTGCTTACGGGCATCCTTGATATCGGTACAAATATTAGTACCAACCTCTACCATGGCTTCATGCAGTTCAGGTGTAGCCTGGTTGGCCATTACCTTTTCTGCTTCTGTCACAATCTTATTTTTGTGTGAAACCAGGGCGCGGGTCTCAGGATCGATTACCTGATATTCTTCCTCTATGCCTAAAGTAAATTGCATATCAAACAGTTGAAATGGTGTAAATGTAGAACCTAATATAAGTTAGGTTCTACATGATACAATTACTTTTGGAATATTTTAAGCCTTGCGCTTAGCAGTTGTCTTTTTTGCTACCGTCCTGGTAGCCGTGGTCTTTTTCGCGGCTGTTTTTATAGCGGCAGGTTTTTTAGCTGTTGCTCTTTTCACAGGTGCTTTTTTCGGTGCTGCCACCTGGTTGCTCACAAAAGAACCCCAGGTAAGGTTCATCTTGCCTTCCTTGTATTCCTTAGCCTTCTCAATGGCCATGTTGGCTGCATTTTCTACAATCCATTCAAAGTTAGCTCCGCCTACAGAGTTGATATCCGCGTCAGGAGCAGGGTTACAGAAGTCGATAGCGTAAGGAATACCGTCTCTTACAGCAAACTCTACTGTGTTGAAGTCGTAGCCCAATGCCTGGTTCAGTTTGATACAGTAGTCCTCGATGGTTTTGAGCAATGCCGGATCTACCGGAGGTGTATCGTGTACATATCGCAGGTGATGCGGGTTGCGAGGCTCATACTGCATGATGTGGATGTTGTCTCCACCGAGGGCGTAGCAACGGAAGTATTCGGTAAACTGAATCTCTTCCTGGAGCATCATGACCAGACGGTCAGTTTCTGCATGCTTTGCGAAAAGGTCATCTGGGTTCTCTACACGGTAAACGCTTTTCCATCCGCCACCATCATGCGGCTTCATGTAAGCAGGGAAGCCAATGTATTCGAAGATGCTGTCCCAGCTAAGCGGAAACTGCATATTACGGAAAGAGTTGGCATCAGTATCGTCAGGTCTGGCGTGTGTAGGCAGAATCACTGTTTTGGGAACAGGAACTCCGATTTTTTCAGCCAATGCATTGTTGAAGAATTTTTCATCGGCACTCCACCAGAATGGATTGTTGATTACAGCAGTACCACTGATTGCTGCATTTTTCAGATAGGCTCTGTAAAAAGGCACATCCTGAGAAATACGGTCAATGATTACGGCATACTCGGTAGGGGCAGCCTGCTGTACCATGTCAACAGTGACGGCCTCGGCCTGGATGCCCTCAATGTTTTTTGAATTGACTCTGTCAATGAAGGCCCAAGGGAAGGTATCTTCCTGGCCGAACAAGATTCCAATTTTTTTCATTTGTGTGTGTATTTTGAATGTCGTTAAGTGCTTGCTGTAAAGTTCTTTTGCCTCTCTCTTCGAAACATGAGTAATTGCTATTGCACGACCCTGGTTCAACCGGGAAAGCATCTTTTTTAGTACGTCATTCTGAACTTGTTTCAGAATCTGATAGAGACCCTGAAACAAGTTCAGGGTGACAAATTGTACTAAATAAGCGATAGATAATGGGGGAACATATCTCGCCATAAAGGCCAGTCATGCTCCGCCCATTTTCTTACATCATACCAATGCTCTATGCCTTTTTGATTTAAAATCTCATGCATACGCTTATTGGCATCGAGGCAAATGTCCCATTCTCCTACACCCAACACAATCTTCATTTGCCACAAGTCCGGGTGGTTATTACCCGGCATATAGTCCACTGGATTATTAAAATAGACGTTTTCATCATGGTGCCCGTCCAGAAATGTGTCAACGCTGAAAGCGCCACTCATACTGAACATATGGCTCACCGATTCCGGATGCCTGAAGGCGAAGTTCGCTGCATGGAACCCCCCAAAGCTGGCACCGGCCACACACACTTTTGCAATTCCTTTCTCCTTTCGGATGGAATGCACTACTTCGTCCATGATGAATTTGTCGTACCAGATATGATTCTTAACTCTATCAGCCGGGTGGATTTCTTTATTATACCAGCTGTCCTTATCAATACTGTCAGGACAGTAGATCTGGATCATTCCCTGGTCAATAAACCACTTCGCTGAATCGATCAGTTTGAAGTCTTTACTTTCGTGGTACCTTCCCATGGTTGACGGGAATACAATGACCGGGTAACCGGCATGCCCAAACACCAGCATTTCTATGTCTTTGCTGAGGGTTGGTGAGTACCATTTGAAATATTCTTCCTTCAAAATATTATTTGGTTAAAAAGTCAAAATCGAAATTCGAGCGCAAAAGTAGGTCTTTGAAAGGGTGAAACAAAACATTGTTCTGAAATAGCTGGTATATTTTCATTGCACACGTTTGCAAGGCATTTGACAATCGAATGCACAGAACAATTTTTGCTAACCGTCTGAAAATTATACTTTTGCAGCCATGTCGATGGCCGGATTCACATCATTAATTCATAAACCTTTTGTTAAGGAAAAAACAACTGAAAAACGCAATGAGGTTTTGGTTGTTCATCGTTTTCTGGTCCGATCAAAAAGGCTGAAAAGAAAGGTGAAAGTTGATGTGTTTTTGCCTGCCGAAATAGACGGTACTCAGGCTTGCTCCGGACTGTTGCTCAACGATGGTCAGGACATGGCGCAATTGAAACTTGAAGCTACTCTGACGGAACGTTTTCAGGTACCAGAAAACCGTAACCTGATTGTGGTGGCTGTACATGCCGGAGATCGACTCAATGAATACGGCACTGCTGGTATTCCCGACTATGCACACAGGGGCTGGAAGGCTAAGTCATATAGCACGTTCATTATTTACCAGCTGCTGCCTTTTCTTAGAAAGCAGTATGATGCCTTTCTTTCCCCTGAGCTTTCTGCCTTTGCCGGTTTCTCTCTGGGTGGATTAAGTGCGATAGACATTGCCTGGAGAAATCCACAGTGCTTTCTTAAGGTAGGCGTGTTTTCAGGTTCCTTCTGGTGGCGCAGTAGTCAGCCAGACGATCGTTACCCTGATGCTGACCGGATTATGCACTATGTAATAGGTGCGGGGAGTTTTAAGCCTGGTATGCAGTTCTGGCTTCAGACGGGTACTGAGGATGAAGAAAGCGACCGCAACAACAACGGTGTCATTGATGCCATTGACGATACGCTGGACCTGATACATGTGCTCAAGGCCAAGGGCTATAGAGCCGAAGATGTGATCTACAATGAGGTAGCAGGAGGCAAGCACAACTTTGATACCTGGAGTCAGGTATTTCCTGGGTTTCTGGATTGGTGTTTTCCTTTAGAATAATATGGACGGTGTCCTTCACTACGCGTTAAAGGAAGATATTGGCTCAGTCAAGTTCGGGTGTTTAGTTTGCTTTCTCTAAAGGACCCCGTCCTTACCCTAAGGTTTTAATATTATTACAGAACCTCCGATATTGAGGCGAATATGGAAACTGATGATTCAATTTCGCCAGAGCTTATTGCATATATAAACCAGTATTGCTCTAGATTTTATAACGAACAGGAACGGAGGGCTTCAAATCACTACATAGCCTCTGCAAAGCTAGAAGGGTCTTCTCAAAGAAAAGAATCACCTGTGTTTGATGGCCTGAGAAGAATGCAAACCAAAGATGAAAGAGCCTTAAAGTTACTGGAACACGGATATACCGTTTTTGCACATAATGCAGCAATTCGTATTTATAAAGATCATAAGGAGGAGCTCAATCTCAATTGCTGTCCCCGATGCCATAAACTGGCGAGGACTCCGCAGGCGCAACAGTGCAGGTATTGCGGGTTTGATTGGCATTAAAATATTAGGCCTTAGCGTCTCGCTAAGGCCAGAGTGTGGTTAGAATGGTAGTTAATAGGGACACCGTCCTTAGTGAATATCTATTAGGGGCTTTGACTTAAGAATTTGAACTCTGCAATCTTAAAAGTACCCTAAAGGACGGTGTCCATAATCCTCGTCAATCTGTTTTCCTGGGCTGACTCTGATCGATCTGTGCATCGGCAGGCTTCTCCATCATAGTGGCATCGAAAGGAGCGGTGAAGTTCCACTCACTCACCTTACCCTCGATGATAAACTGATTGCCTTCCTTAAAAAACACTTTATAGTGAACCGGCATCTGGAAGTTGTCTACTCTGGTGTATTCCTCAAACGTAAGCAGCGAAGTGGGCAATGACTCCATCCCCTGTGGCAGCATCGAGGCAAAGGTCATATTGTATTCCAACGCAGCCAGGGCATTCGTACTGGGGTCTATGTAAAGCAGGTAGTAGTCTTTAGGAGTATCGCCCGTGTCCTCACCAAAGGTCATCTTTATGGTTTTGAATGCTTTGGACTTGCCCGGAAGTTTTGCCTCTGAAAGCTCAGAGAGATAAACGCCATCATCGTGAATCACGAAAGGGATATTGAGCAGGTAGAAGTTTCTCCAGGCGGTAAAACGAGGAGGAGCGGCCGCTAATCCTTTGCGCTCACCGGCAGACCATGCTTCGGTGCCATCAAAGGCAATACGACCTGTGCTTCCGGGAAACTTCAGGTAGGCAGCCCTCGAAACCGGGTCAATGCATACTTCTTCATTATATTCTGGAAACATACCCGTTACCGCTACCAGATTGGTATTGAACTGAACCGAAGCAGTTGCCTTCCAACGATCGAGGCCACCATGGGTCTCTGTCATTTTATTGACTAGCGATTCTATTTCTGAAGATGCAAATTTTGCTTTCTGCGCGTGACTCTTAAACGAGAAGAGGGCTAAGAAGACCGCAACGGTAATTATTGGGAGCTTTGATAATGACTTTTTCATGATATTGATTTTAAACCAAAGGCATGATAGCGCTCAATTCAGACAGTACATGAGCCGGGGCTGTGAGCGGTAATATTTGATGTAGCTGGAAATGTAGAGGTTGGAATGTTGAATTGTGAATGCCTAATGTTGAATTGAACTCTGAGGAGGTACATATCAAGTGTTTTGATTCCTCAATCCAGTTACTTGTATTAAGCGGTATAAACCACCCCGACCACTGCTTTTACTTTCCGATTCTTTGTTTTCGTTGGTCACCCCTCCTTAGAAAGTAGGGGAATTGACTTCCTGCTCTCATAAAAGATTAGTCTGAACATAGCATTCACTATTCCTACCGTCATTATTCATTCAAAATTCGTTTAACACTCATCATTTCTCATTCATAATTCAATAAGGGGTAGGGTAATCTCTACACACCAGTATTTATGATCGAATTCTGAAAAGAAACGAACATGAAAACTATTCTCACAATTACATTCTTGCTTGCTGCAGCGCTGGGACCTGCCACAAGCACTGAGCTAAACTGGGGCTCAGATTTTGATAAGGCCAAAACTGAGGCTGCCGGTAGTGAAACTAAAATCCTGATTGTCTTTTCAGGATCAGACTGGTGCAAGCCTTGTATTCAGCTGCACAGAGACCTTTTTGAATCAGCAGCCTTTGCGACTTATGCCAAAGACAACCTGAAGCTGATCAAAGCTGATTTTCCTTATAGAAAAAAGAATAAGCTTTCTAAAGAGCAAACAGCGCACAACGAGCAATTGGCTTCTGTTTATAACCCCAATGGTGAGTTTCCTTTGGCCGTATTTACCGATGCGAGCGGTAAGGTACTTGGTTCTTTTGGATACGATAAAGCTAAGAGCCCCGAACAGTATATTGCTGAGTTTAAAAAGTTTCTGAAATGAGAAAGTCAGTGCTTTTTACAATAACAAGCCTTCTGCTGCTCACTTGTGCTCCGCTATGGGCACAAGGGCAGAAGCACCACAAGGTGGTCAAGCTAATGGGCTCTCGATTTGAAATAACGGCCGTACACAGCGATGCTCAAATCGCCTGGGATGGGATCAATACCGGAATCGCTGAGATCACAAGAATTGAAAAGCTCATTTCTTCCTGGGACCCGAATTCACAAACCAGTGCCATTAATAGGAATGCCGGTGTTGCTCCTGTGAAGGTGGATACTGAGCTCTTTAACCTGATAAAAAGAGGCCTGAGAATATCTCAACTGACCAACGGAGCCTTTGATATGTCTTACGCTTCCATGGATCGTATTTGGAAGTTTGACGGCACCATGAAGGTTTTACCGGATGCTGAAGTAGTGAAGAAAGCTGCCAGTAAAATAGGCTATAAGAATATTGAGCTTAACGAAACTAACCGGACAGTCTTCCTTAAAGAGAAAGGAATGAAGATCGGTTTTGGTGCAATCGGGAAGGGCTATGCTGCCCTGAAAGCTAAAGAAAAGATGATGGCCCTGGGCATACCTGGTGGCGTGGTAAATGCTGCCGGTGACCTGATCGCCTGGGGAAAGGATGAAGGGAGCAAGGACTTCAAAGTAGGCATTGCTGATCCGAAGCAAAAAGATCAGGTAATGTCCTGGTTAGTGGTAGACAATGGCGCGGTGGTGACCTCTGGTGACTATGAGCGTTTTGCGATGTTCAATGGAAAGCGATATGCCCACATAATTGACCCAAGGACGGGATATCCAACCACCGGAATCAAAAGTGTAACCATCATTTGTCCCAACCCTGAATTGGCCGATGCCCTTTCTACCTCTGTATTTGTACTGGGGCAAAAGGCCGGCCTCGAACTTATCAATCAGCTCAAAGGCATCGAATGTCTGATAGTAACGGATGCCGATGAATTAATAACCTCAAATAACCTGGAATTAAAAGACAGATCATGAATAAGCGAATCAAACTACTGGGCCTCTTACTGGCCTGCATAGCCATTATTTCAACAAGCAGTTGCACCTCGGTGGCCGGATATCAGAAAATGTACCTCAACGATCAGGAGATGGAGTTGAGTGCAAGATCACTGGAGTACTTCTGCACTAATTTTCAATCATACCGCGAAGGTGCTTCTGGCGCCAATGGTGGTAAAGTAGGCGGAGGGTGCGGATGCAACTAATGAAGCGTAACATATTAACTGTCTGTCTGCTGCTGATGAGCTTTTGCGCAGTAGCGCAGAACAATGGCAGGGAGAAGAAGAGCGTGGCAGAAGATACTACCACGGTCTTTCAAATCAAGAAACTGACCGAGTCAGATGCCAGCATCCTATTCAGCTACTATGAGCAGGATGGAAACAATGCAGCAGTGACAGGTGGTCGTGGCACAGAGCAACTTACCGATCTTACCTCTAAGATCATTGTCAATCTGGCGCTGGACGAGAAGAACACCATCTCATTTGATGGAGGTTTTGATTACTATACATCGGCCTCTACCGATAACATTGATTCCTTTGTTTCTTCTGCCTCCAGCAAGGACATGCGGGTACATGGCAACATCGGTTATTCGCGTAAGGCGAAAAACGGACTCACCTATGGTTTTAAAGTAGGAGGATCTACCGAGTATGATTACAATTCTTTGCAGTTTTCCGGATACATTTCTAAAACCTCTAAGGATGGTAATCGGACTTTCGGACTTTCTGGACAGGCTTACATAGACCGTTGGAGTCTTATATACCCTTCTGAGCTAAGAGGTCAGAACTGGGTAACGACAGACCAGAGAAGATCTTACAGCGCTTCCGCCAGCTTTTCGCAGGTAATCAACAAGCGTATGCAGTTTAGCCTTACGGCAGATATAGTAACCCAATCGGGGTTGCTGGGCACTCCCTTTCACCGGGTATATTTTCAAGACCAGGCAGATGCCAGGGTAGAATCACTTCCCTTTAACAGGCTTAAAATACCTGTCGGTATCCGCTTCAATTATTACATCAATGACTTTCTGCTGCTAAGATCATACTATCGCTATTATTGGGACGACTGGGGTATCAAAGGACATACAGCATCTCTGGAACTTCCCGTGAAGATTAACAGATTCTTCTCCGTGTATCCTTATTACCGATATCATACTCAGAGCGCTTCTACTTTCTTTAAGCCCTTCGGAGAACACACAACTGATTTCAAATATTACACCTCTGACCATGACCTTGCCAACTTAAGCAGTCACGATTTTGGAGCGGGGTTAAGATACTCACCGGCCAATGGACTGGGAGGGTTTAAGCTACCAGGTGGTAAGAGGTTCCTTATGCTGAAAGAAATTAACCTGAGGTATGGGCACTATACACGAACTCCCAGCCTGACCTCTAACATCATCAGTTTTGGAATGAATTTTACCTTCTGACAGGGTGGAGGAGTGTTCAGAACAGATAGTTATAAAACTAGACATTAAAATAATTAAATATAAAACTGTATCAATATGGAACGATCGGAATTTTTAAAGAAAATGGGAATTGGGGCTGCTTTTGCCCTGACAGCTACCTGTTTGGGGGGATGTGCGGTAGAAAATGTGGCTCCTGAGACTCCCGGAGCGAATGGCACGGTTGACTTTACACTTGATTTGACAGCGGCCAGTAACGCTAATTTGGCTAATACTGGTGGATATGTAATAGTGAATAACTCTGTGGTGGTAGGACGTGCCAATGACGGGAGCTATGTGGCTGCCACCCGTACTTGCTCACATGAACCACGTAAAGAAGTGCGTTTGAGAAATGACGAGTGGTATTGTACAGCACATGGTGCACGTTTCGGCCTCAATGGTGGCGGCCTTAATGGCAATGGGCGTAACGGACTGAAGATTTATAACACCGAACTCAATGGCAATATGCTGCGAGTATTTGCCTAGAATAAACTGCATAAGATGATGAAAAAGATAAAGTATTTGTTAGCGATGTTCATTCTGCTGCTGGCCGTGACCTTTTATGGTTGCCAACAAGAAAACGTAGCGCCCGATGCAGTGCAGGGAACAGATGTTACAGTAACTGCCGGTGATCCAACAGGTGATCCGGACGGAGATGATGATGACGGTGATGACGATGATTAAGGAGTCACACCTTGTATCATAACCCAGTGGTCCTGATCTGACCACACCACGTTAAGAGATTCCCACATTTGAGGGAATCTCTTTATTTATTGGATGTTTGTGTCTGTGGTTGTCTGTGTCCCACAAACATCTGCTTTTCATCATCTAAAACTCCACATTCCCTCGTGGTTGTTTGTGTCCCACAAACAACAGACAACCCTCACTCAAAATTCAACCTTCAAAATTTATAATTCTTAGGGGGGGTAGGGTAAGTTTCCAGCTCCTGTATTTAAGCACATGGGTTCAAAAAGTAACGTGGTGATTACTTATAAAACGAAGCTTAACAAATTGAAGAAAATGCAAAAGATGAAAAACCTGATGATGTTGGTAGCACTGATTCTGACCATTACGGTCATGTCGTGTGATGAAAAAATGACGGAGGATACCACTCCGGTAGAAGAAAGCCAGGGAGCTGCGGCTAACTCAAGATTGAGAGTATTATCGAACAATGCACTCAATACCACGAACATGAATATCTGGGTGGAACTGACAGCCAGTGATTTTCCACAAGAGGTGACGGACTATTTGGCCAATAACCACGATGGAATTGGCATTGAAGAATCATGGAAAACAGACGAGGGCCAGATTGTAATCCTGCTCGAAAACGATGTAGTATTGATATTCAGCCCCAGTGGGGAACTGATCATTGCTCTGGACCTGGGAGATTTCCTGGATGATGAAGAAGACGATTGGGAAGATATTGAGATTGCGGATCTGCCTCAGGTAATACTCGACTATGTGGCTACGAACTATCCGGATGCTACCATTGAGGAGGCTGGTAAAGATCTTGATAACGGAGATTTTATAGTCATTCTGGATAATGGCCTGGTGTTGGTCTTTGATAAAGATGGTGTCTTTCTGGAAGTATGGGAAGATGATGAAGACGAAGATTGGGAGGATTTAGACCTTGCTGATATACCACAGGCCATCCTGGACTATATAGCAGCGAATTATGCCACTGCGGTAATTGAAGAAGCAGCGGTGAACCTGGAAGATGGATCGTTCGCCATATTCCTCGATTCAGAAATTGTACTTCTTTTCGACAAGGACGGCAACTTTCTGGAAGAAATGACTGAAGATGATTTTGAGGAGGATGATTTCGATGAAATCGACCCCGAAGATTTGCCTCAGGCAGTAAAGGATTATATCGCTACAAATCACCCTACTGCCACTATAGAAGAGGCAGAGGTAGATCCTGAAGATGGTACTATCTACGTATTGCTCGATTCAGATCTCGTGCTGGTATTCGATGCCAATGGTACTTATCTGGATGAATTTGAGGAGTGGGAAGAAGAATGTGTGGCTGTACCGGTAGCTGATTTACTTCAGGCCATTAAAGACTATGTAGCCACCAACTATCCTGATAGAACCATATCGGAAGCCTGGTACAATGCTGAAGACAAGGAATACTATGTAGAACTGGATGATGAAACCGTTCTGGTATTTGATGAGGCGGGTACCTTCATCGAGGTACTGGACTAAGAGCGGAAAGGAATAAAGAGAAAGACCAGATTGTCGTCCGGAATGTCCCGCAAACCGGTAGGTCAGGGAGTGAGGCCCCTGACGTGCAATCGAAAAGGAGGCTGCCAGTGCAGCCTCTTTTTATTGGATGTCATCCCTCAATGGGATGACATCCAATAAAAACCTATCTCACCCTCAACTCAAATACACTGGTAGTTTTACCCGGCACTTTAAAGTCACCGGCAATGTTCATTGCCTCATCGGTGACGACATTGACTGCCTTAGAGTATCCTCTGAGCATCTGGATGTGCTTATCGCGTGAAATAGTCACTTCAGAATCGTTCATATTCATGACCACCATCACCCGGTCATTGTCGGTGTAGCGGAAGTATACATACACATTATCCGTAGGGATAAAGTGCATGAGCTTGCCCTTGTGAATGGCCGGGCTGCCTTGTCGCCAGTTGGTGATTTTGGCTACATAATCAAAAATCTCATTTTCCTGTGCAGTACGGCCCGATCGGGTAAAGACGCTGCGTGCATCACCTTCCCAACCTCCGGGCATATCGGCACGTTTGTCACCATCTCCACCCTGGGTACCTTGCTTAAACCCCAGCTCTGTACCGTAATATACCTGGGGAATGCCGCGCGTGGTGAGTAGAAAGGCATAGGCCATCTTAAAATGATCCAGATTCTCACCGAGTGTTGAGTAAAATCGGTTCAGGTCATGATTGTCCATGAAGATCACATTCTTCATCGGGTCAGCATAGAGCCTGTCTTGCGATAAGGCAAAGTATAGTTTCATGATGCCGGTTTCCCAGCCAAAATCAGAGTTGAAACCATCTCTCATGGCAAAATGAATCTGGAAGTCAGTCACGCTGGGCAGGTGCGAATTATACCCGTCATTCTCACCATCGCGGTCTTCCTGCCAGTAAGATTCGTGTGTTACCGTTTCCACCCAGGATTCGCCCACAATATTAAAATCCGGATAGGCCTCAAGCGTCTCTTTGGCCCAGCGAGCCATATAATCAGCATAGGGATATACATAAGTATCCATGCGGATGCCGTCTACGCCTGAGTACTGAATCCACCAAAGGGTGTTTTGGATCAGGTAATCGGCCAGTTGCTCATTGTGCTGGTTCAGGTCTGGCATTTCATTGACAAACCAGCCTTTTTGCAGCTTATCAAGGTCGTATTGAGCGGCATAGGGATCTGATGCCACGGTACCTCTGAAGGTGGTATTGCCATATACGCTCTGGTCATGCACCCAGTCTTTAAAGGGCAGGTCTTTCATCCACCAGTGCTGGTCACCAATATGATTATGGATCATATCCATGATCACTTTCATGTTTTTATCATGACAGGCCTGTACAAAGTCTACAAACTCCTGGTTGCTACCAAACCTACGATCGATCTTATACATATCCGTAGCCGCATAGCCATGGTAGGCCTTGTACTCAGGAGTTTGGTCATTTTCGAAAACAGGAGTAAGCCAGACAGCCGTCATCCCCAGCTCTTTGATGTAACCCAGGTTATCCTTAACACCCTTCAGGTCACCGCCATGCCTTCCGCTGTTGTCTGCACGGTTGGCAGGCTCCAGCATGCCTTCTATGGTATCATTGTCAGGGTTACCGTTGGCAAAGCGATCGGGCATCAACAGGTAAATCACGTCAGAACTGCTGAAACCCAGGTTTCTGGCTTTGTCAGTAGTTCTTTGTTTCAATTCATAGTTCAGTGTCTGCGTCTTTTTGCCATTCTTTAGTGTGATGGTAATAGTGCCCGCCTCTACATCAGGGCTAATGTCGAGATAGACGAAAAGGTAGTTAGGTGAATCACCCGAAAGTTGCTTTACCAGGGTAATGCCCGGCTCATCAATACTGGCCCGCCAATGCCCGATCTCTTCCGAGTGAATCATCAATTGCAGCTCTTGTACCGGCATATCAGCCCACCAGAAAGGGGGCTCTACTTTCAAAGGTTCAGGTTTCTTTTTTTGTGCTTCCAGGCTTGTCACTAAAAAAAGTGAGAGCACAGAGAGGAGTACAGCTTTCTTCAAATTCATAAGGGGGGAATGTTGATAAACGAAGAAAACTAATCAATTATACAGAAGGCTAAAAGCGAATTGACCTTGGTTTGAAGCAACCCACCTACACAAACGTTTGCAGTCTGTGATTGTCGGTTAGCGATAGTCATCCATATCGAACCTGAGAATATAATGATTGAAATAAGAGCTGTGATTGGGTGAGTTGCGGCTACTGCTGAAGATTAGATATTTTCCATCATGAGACACAAAAGGGCTACCATCATATCCCGGGGAGCTGATGCCCATATTTTTCGGCTCGGTCCAGCCCTGTGCATTTTTAAAGCTTATGTAAAGGTCCGAGAATCCCTGACCATCAGGCTTATCGAAGGCGGCAAAAATGATGAAACGTTCATCGGGATCCACATAAGCATCTCCCTCAAATTTCTCTGTGGTGATAGGGGATGGTAATGCTACTGAAACCTCTTCTCCGGGCCGGGAAATATGGATGTCTGAGTTTCTGGAATCATCTCGGGCTACTGAAAAGTAAAGGTTGCCACTTTTGACCGGGCAGGGATAGCCTTCGCCACCGACTCCGCTACTTGCTTTGTTGATGATGGCGGGAGCACTCCATTCGTCATTTACCAAACGGGACTGCCAAAGGTTAAAGTCTGTTTCACCTGTTTCAGGGTGGGGAACTGTAGCCATAAACCAGATATGATCGCCAGTGGCATTTACCATCACATCAGAGTAGAGATAAGTAGAATCAAAAGAAAGTCGTTCAATCGCTCCATACTTTTCACCATCAAATTTTTGGGTTACGAGGTAGGCACGCTTTTTCCCCTGTACGGTATAAAATATCTGATCTCCGTTTTTGGTAAACGAATTGTTCCATTGAATGCCATTACGCGAGACCTCATCAGGGTAGAAGAGCTTTGGGGTTTTGGTGGGGTTGGCCTGTTCGAAGGCATTTTGTGCAGTTAGCAAGCCCGGTATCAATAAGTACAGCAGAAGTGAAAATCTGAATAATTTCATCTTCTCTTCTACTGGACTTCCGGCTTTTGGTTTCTCTGGATTATAATTCAGGGAACGATTATTCTCAAAAATGAGTGTTCCTGCAAAAATAAGGGCCGTCATCCACGATAACGACCCCTGATCACAAAGTATGGCCTTATCTTAGAAAGCCACAATTTCCTGGGTGATCTGGCAAGCCCTGATTTACCAGATTGGTTTTACGGTTATAAGTACGAGTATTGTTGATACAAACAGGTCACACAGGCATCAAGCTTTTATCACAAAACAGCATTGACAGGCAGCTGGCTGACAGGATGAACTATTTAATGAGATAGTCAATCACTTTATCAACCATAGAGGCGGCAATCCAGGTAAGAATGGGAATGATGAGATAAAATATAAAACGAGATGCTACCGGGATATTAATCGGTATTTCAAATGTGTTTTGAATGATGCGTTTGTAGCTGATTAAATCTATTACATTGATATTGGAGAGGTTCGCGCCAATTCTTGATTTCTTAAGGATTTCATGATCACCCTCAATGGCAGCATCAATAATGGCCATTTCTCTTCTCTTTTCTTCAATAACGCGTTTTCTAAATCCTTTAAGCGGGGTGCGAATCATCCAAAATACACTTGGGCCCAAAACAAGTATGGCAGGGTCGGCCAGGTTTATACTACTAATACTATCAAAACCCCTGATGAATAAGATAGAGTAGGCACCTATAAATGCCAGTATGCTCCAAACCCCACTACGTGTGAGCGACACAAACTTATCCATATTCAGGAGGTCGATGGTCAACTTTTGAGAGAGCTCGTTCATCAGAGTCATATTGCGTATAAAAATGGAAGTAGATAGTGTAATCAGCACCCACAACACAATGATGTGTAAGCTTGCCCAAACGTCATAGAGTAAGAATTTGCTGGTACCATCGAAAATGCGGACGAAACCCTGTAGATAAGCATGCAGGATACCGACACATATTGCTACGAGTGTTTCGACTAGCTGGGAACGGTGGTTGGCTATTTTATCCCGCCATTCACCTTGCTCTTTCTCTGCTAAACCCGAATACCCGAGTAGTTTATGGAAATCCCTTACATGGACATTGTGAATAAGGCGCGTTACAAAAATGATATAGACAAAGGCGATTCCAAAATGGGCAAAGAAGCCGTAGTTGTTTTGGACAAAGGCAATGCCTTCAACAATAAAAATCAACGAAAGAACGGTTCCTAGTCCTATAAATATGAGTAAACATGTAATAAGAGAATGAACTTTACCATTGGTAATTCTCAGAAGTATCGATGTTTTTGCTTTACTCATGATGGGTTAAAATAGCAAATAGATCGGATACCTGTCGGTGATTTTCATTTTGTCTTCCATGTTATTTCTCCATAGTTTTAAGCAAACCGACCTTTTACTATGAAGAAGTTATTCTCCCTGATCATCGTGGCTGTTTTTTGCTTTCAGGCAAAAGCACAATATGATATTCCCCAGATTCTAACCATGAAAGACCGCTCTGAAGTGATCGATCGGCTCCTGGTAGAGAAGATTGAAACGGTATTACCCGAGCTTATGCGCAGAGAGGGTATCGATATGTGGGTAGTGATTTCCAGGGAGTACAATGAAGATCCTGTGATAAAAACCCTGTTGCCCAGCACCTGGCTGGCCGCCAGAAGGCGAACAGTACTGATCATGTACGATCGTGGAGAAGCTGAAGGCATAGAATCACTTGCTGTAGCCCGGTACAATGTAGGAGCCAGTTTTCAAAGTGCCTGGGATAAGGAAAAACAGCCCGATCAGTGGGCGAGAGTAGCGGAGATCATAAAGGAGCGCAACCCCAAGAAAATCGGAATCAACAAATCCACGTATTTCGGCCTGGCTGATGGTGTGGTCGCTACGGACCTGGAAGGGCTGTATGCAGCACTTGACAAGAAGTTTACTGTCAGGATCACATCTGCCGAAAAGGTGGCTATTGGCTGGCTCGAGACCAGAACGCCTTCTGAAATGGCCATCTATCCTCAAATCTGTCGCATCTCTCACCAGATTATTCAGGAGGCCTTTTCTGACAATGTCATTCAACCGGGTGTTACCACCACAGAAGATGTGGTGTGGTGGATGCGCGAAAGAATCAGGGAACTAAAGCTCCAGACCTGGTTTCATCCAACGGTTGATGTGCAAAGGGCAGACCCTGAAAACTTCGATCACCTGCGTACTTTCTCCAAAAGACCTGCGGAAAACGTGATTATGCCGGGAGACCTGCTGCATTGTGACTTTGGCATTACCTACCTCAGGCTTAACTCTGACCAGCAACAGCATGCTTACGTGCTCAGGCCTGGTGAGACGGAAGTACCAGCCTATCTGCAAAAGGCTTTTGCCAATGGTAACCGCCTTCAGGATATCTTCACGGGTAACTTTAAAGAGGGGAGAACCGGTAACGAAGTACTGAAGATGTCGCGTGAACAGGCCATTGCAGAAGGAATCAAACCCTCAATCTATACGCACCCTATTGGCTATCATGGGCATGCATCAGGTACCACTCTGGGTATGTGGGATTCCCAGGGCGGAGTGCCGGTAACGGGTGATTATCCACTTCATTTGAATACCGCCTATTCAATTGAACTTAACGCTGCTACTTATATAGAAGAGTGGGGTAAGGAAATTCGCATTATGCTGGAAGAAGAGGCCTTCTTTGATAAATCAGGAGTCTGGTATATTGATGGCCGACAAAATGAGATCATGACCATACCCAGGAAACCGGCCCGCAGTAAGTAGCCCGGATAGCCCACAAGTCTGTTGTAATTCATAATTACAGGATAAATACCTATTTTTAGTTGGTTTAGTTCTATCAATGATGGCGAATCATCACAGTCAAAAACAATCTGAAAATGGGTAAGTCAAAAGGAAATCAATGGCTCGAATTTGCTGGTAAACTAATTACACCTCTCACAATTCTAATTCTGGTACTATCTTTTAAAAGCACGGTGGAGGAGAGGTTGGGCAGAGCTACGGAAGTATCTGTCCTGGGATCAAGTTTTAAGTTTCACACCAATAGTTTTGATGGTAAGCTTAGTGCTTTAGAGATTTACTATGTGATTCACGCGCATAAACTGAGCAAATCTTTTTTTCAGAAGGACGTACTGGAAGATGACGAGTTAGCTACGCTTTACTTGTTGAAGAGTAAGGGGATTCTGGACCTGATAGAGTCGACTTTGGAGGATGTTGAAAGTACGGTGGTCACCTTAAAGCTAACACCGAAGGGGGAGGGGATCATCAAACAGCTTGGCCTTATTTAGCCGCACTTCATTCTCTTACAGAATGCCTTTCCATCTTTCAATACCCACTCCTGGCAAACTGGCTTGGCACAGGTCTTATTCATCTTCAATGAGTTCCAATTGAAGTTAAGATTCAATGATGGGTTCAGCTGTTCGGTGTCAGAAGCCATCAGATAGACTTCCGTAGCAAGTTCTTTCCCATTGATGGTCCCGAGGTCCACAATGGTTCTGTAATAAGTCACTCCGCCTATCTCAAATTCATCAGGTAATTGCTTTTTAGCTTTTAAGAAAATCTTCGTGGCGGATTCTTCTCTTCTGAAACTACCGGGTTGAAGCGCGTCAATTTTGCCTTCGGAAACAAGGTCTAAAAAAGCCTCTTTGTCAGGTTTGCCTGTTATGCCTAAATGCGATAAATCTATAAACATGGTGGCTCTGTCACTTTCAATCTGTAGTTTGACTTTTGCCTGGTCACTGCGGTTATAGATGCTTTGAACAGACCTGATCTTTGCTTCCTGGCCCATTAATCCGGTATTGGCTGCCAGAAATATATACACAAAGAACAATCTTGCGAAACTTGAGTAGAGAGAGACCATCATGAATTTAATAGGAATAATTTAAATTAAATTTAAATTATTCAGTGTCGAAAAACAAGCTGAGGTGATTCCTGCTATCTTGGTCCGGTAGCTATATAAGGTCAGCTGGGTTTTGTTAATCCAATCTGCACTTTAGCACCTGATACTCAATTTAAAACCAGCAGAATTGCCTACGCTCTCTCTTTATGCCAATGACCTTATCGGTGTGCTCATTGTTTATCAGGGGCTTTTCTTTGGCCTGAGTCTCCTTTTCAGTCAAAAGAGGCAGAACCGTTTCAACCTGATGCTGGCTTGCTTTATGTTGAGCTTGTCTGGCAATTTTCTCAACATGTTTTTGCTCAACCAGGGGTGGACACACCTGAATTTCGGGGCCTTTTTCGGGCTCAGCTACGGGCCGCTTTGTTTGCTCTATACGCGTTCATTGATCTATGCCGATAAACAAATCGCTAAGAAAGAGACCTGGCACTTCCTTCCGGCCTTTATTGTATTAGCAAGTCTGGCGATTTTTTCAAAAGATTTCAGCCCGTTGACCGATACACTGCCATTTACTGTTGGGGTCATTTTTCAGCTGAGCTTATACCTCATAAGAGCTTATCGCGAAGTGAGTTGGTATAGAAGTACTCTTAAAAATGTAAGTTCAGAATTCATCTCAGTCAACCTTTCATGGCTCCAATACCTGATTCTGAGTCTTGCAATTGTCTTTGCCATTGTTATGATTGAGGCAGTGGTGGTGGAGAATGAAGTGCTTGATAATGCGGTGGTGATCGTCATTTATGCTTATGTATTGTTTTTCGTCAACAGTATCTACTGGAAGGGGCTCAGGCACCCTCAGATTTTCAGTGGACTTTCCGGAGAAGCCAAGTCCATTAACAAAGAAATTGCCTCCCGATACAGTCATTCAAACCTGAAGGAGGAACAGGCGAGTGAATACCTCGGTCAATTGGAGGCTTATATGGCAGAGAACAAACCCTACCTGGTTTATAACATTACCATTGAGGAGCTGTCTGAGCAAACAGACATCAGTGCCCGTCATCTGTCTCAGGTCATTAATCAACTGATGGATAAAAACTTCTATGATTTCATCAATGGATATCGGGTCGAGGAGGCCAAAATGCTGCTTACCGATAAGTCTAAAGACCTGAGAATAAATGAAGTCATGTACGATTCCGGATTCAGTTCCAAATCTACCTTCAATGCGGTGTTCAGAAAAGCCACCGGACAAACTCCTTCAGAATACCGCAAGAATCAAGGTTAAATCCGGTGATACAATAGACTTTCTATTGCATAAATCGGGCTAAAATCTGGTCCGTATACCTGTAATCGGACTCTTGTACCACTTTGAGGACACAATTTGCCTCAAAAAAAGGTATGAATAAGAACTTAAAACAAACACTCATTGCTCTCGGGTTGGGGGCACTCTACACTGTCCTTACTGGTGTGTTTTTGCTCACCGTTTCTCTTGACATGCGACATATGTCTACCTGGTCCATTGTACTTGTCTTTAGTGCCGGCTATTGGGCTGGTAGTAGGAGTTTTATGAACTCCCTGGTTTACAGCACTGTGTCGTTGATCCCTTTTGTGATCTTCCTGAAACTTGTTATTCTTTCTGATCTGCCCTCCATGTGGTTTATGGCAGTTGTTACTGCTGCTATGAGCCTCTTGGGCTTTGCTGCACATAGATCGGGCACCAAGCTGAAGAAGGCAGGGGCATGGAGTGGTCTGCTGGTTTCCATCGTCTTTGTTGTTTTATATATTCCCACGCTCATCAGCGGTGATCTTACCAAGACTGAGGACAGCCCCGCAGCGGCCTTTGCTTTTACCGGCCCTGACAATTCTTTGCTCAGCTCTGATAATCTTCTGGGAAAGGTAGTAGTCCTTGATTTTTATGGTACCTGGTGCAAACCCTGCATTGCCGAGTTACCGGAGCTTGCCCGGGTAAGGGATCATTTCAAGACCAATCAGGACGTGCAGTTTTATATAGTTAACTCTGATCAGAGGGGAGACACCCCTGAGAAGGCCCAGCGCTTTATCACAAAATATGGGAATGGGTTCGCATTTGGTTACGACCACGACCGTAAAAGCCATAAAGCACTTGGGCTCACCGGGTCGGGTGTGCCAAGCCTAGTAATACTGGACAAACGGGGTAACATCAGACTTAAACATGTGGGCTATAACAAGGCAGAGACTGATTTTGTTGAGAACATGATCGACCAGATTGATCGCATTTTACAAAGCGAGTAGGGGAAGTCCACTACGCTTCTATGTCTGCCTTTCGCACATTTTGCTCAGTTGTAATTTAAATCCATGATTATTTGGGCCGAAATGAACCAATCATTTTGGCCCTTTGGTTATATTCGCCCCAACCTGAGAATGACTAGCTGCGAATGAGCGAGAAAAGTGGAAACAAAGATTTTTACAACTACTTCTCCCGAAACCTGATAAAAGGTTTTGTATACCTCCTCGTGCTTATCGGTCTGATCATAGTCTTCAAGAGTCTGTTTAAGAGCCAGTATGATGCTTTGGAGCATCAGGTTTCTGATAATTATGTGCTTATGATGGGCATTTTCCTGGTCTCAGAAATCATCGTGGGTATTTTACCCCCGGAGCTTTTTATGATATGGTCTATTGATGACCCCGGTTTTGCCTATACTTTTATTGTCATTTTTATGGCTTTGACCTCCATTCTGGCGGGTTGGATTAACTATCGCCTGGGTAAGTTTATCAGTACCAAGGAATTCTTTATGAACCTGTTCAAGAAGAGATTCAGGCTTAAAAAATACCAAAAACGCTACGAGCAATACGGCAGCGGCCTGATCATCGTGGCAGCCCTTACACCACTTCCTTTTGCCTTGATCAGCTTGCTTACAGGCACATTGGCCTATCCACAAAAGAAATACCTGATCTTCGCCTCATTCCGGATCATTCGCTTTGTGGTATATGGCATCCTGATCTGGAATCTGGAGGGAGTGATTTGATGTTAGTGTTACCTTCACCAGGGCTTCGATGACTAAATCGGTCAACTCTATTTAGGGATGTACATGTGTTGTGACTAACAACCAGCTAAATGCCATAAGCTGAACCTTTTTTAAGTTGATCTGATCTGGTGGGTTGCACAGGTTTTTGCAAATGTCTCGATAGCCTTCGTGGCGCAGCTTATGGCGTTTTAGCGTCTGTTATAAAGCTTTATTTCATTGAAGGATGGCCAGAGGCTTCTCCCGTTAGTGGGATAAACTTGATATTGGAATAGAAAACGGTAGTCGATTCGACAGGTTCCCCTCCCATGAATGAAGGGATGATAGAGTTTACCACGTCACCATTCCATTGTGCTTGCTCGTGCCCCGCATTTTCCACTTGAACATGTGCAGCATTGGTGAAGCCTTTCATAATTTCTTCTGTTTGTTGGACAGGAGTTCGACAATCAAGCTTTCCTGAGATAAATAGGGTAGGGATATCCGTTTTCATGGGAATGGTCGGATCAAAGGAGAGGTCTGTTTTAGGCCAGTGATCTTTCACCGCTGAAAATGGAAAGTTAACCACATTTCCAAACACACTCTTGCTAGACTCCTTCTCAATAGTGGACCACCTTTCCGGACTGGCTTTGGATGCTAATTGCTGGTTGATCCCTTGTCCGGGAAGTCCTAATGCCAACGTCATTCTCTTTTGTACAAACCAGGTAAGCATAGAGTAGTCCCCATTGTTGATAGAATGGAGCAATCTCGGAATTACTGGAACATCATAGGAATCATCGATATCCAAACGCAGAATCAGTGCTAAGCCAAACGCTCCGATGGATAGGTCTGTTTTCTTCAGGTTTAGCGGGTTTCTCACCGTCACAGTAACTGGGTTTTCCTTCACCTTCTGTAGTGTTTTGTTGACCAGATTGCTAAAGTCCTGGGCATTCATCTTCAAGGTCCCCTCTTGTTCTATCAACGTTCCAATTTTCTTTACATGTTCATCTAGGTGACTTGGAAAATTGAACGACTGATTTGGAGCATCAGCTCCGACAAAAATAGCTCGCTCAACTTGGTCGGAGAATAGCTCCATTACCGTCATTCCGATGTGTGAGCCGAAACTGAACCCGAATAAGGTATAGCGGTCGAATCCCAATGCAGACATAAGATCGTTCACATCATGAGCGTGCTCCTCGATGTTGTATCCTGAAATATCAATGTTTTTTTCCTGGAATCTTTTTAATGCCACTTTGGCTACTTCTTGATAGTGTTGGTTCGCATTTTCTTCCGAAACAAAAAAGTTTGTCGGGTAGCCCTCCTTCCATATGTAAGTGAGCTGCTTGTCACTGGCGCCTCGCCTATCAATAAATATGAAATCGGCCACCTCTAAGTACTCCATCCGATCGTCAAGGAATTTAGGGTTGTAAGCCTCTGTGGTACCAACTCCACCACCTCCCTCCAGATAGATGACAGGTGTGGCAGGTTTTTTTGAAAGACTCTTTAAGTGAACATATTTCAATTTGATTTTTCTACTGGAAGGGTTCTTTCTGTTCTCCGGAACCTCCAGAAAGCCCACTTGCCCTTCAATCTTGAGACCCCTTGAAGTCTTGAATTTTTTGGATTTAACATTCAACAAGTTTGCCTGACCGAAGCTGCAGTAGCTTGAAATCATGATACTCAGTAGTACGATAGATAACTTTTTCATTTTGTTTTTTTCAAAAGTCTCCGATCACTGGAAAAAAATCAAAGCGGAAGAGTCTCAAATGGCGATATGAAACTTCTTTAGGACTGAGATTTAATGAAATCAGAGGGGGTCATACCTGTTTCCTTCTTAAAAGCGCGATAAAAAGAAGCTTTTGAGCTAAATCCAGCCTCTTGACCCAATCCCACAATCGAGTACTTATTGCTTTCCGGTTCTAGTAGGAGTTGCTTAAAAGCGGCAATGCGATGTTGGTTGATTAGGTCGTTAAAGTTTGTTTGAAGTGACTCATTGATCATGGTGGAAACGCTGTTGATTGGCCATCCAAGATTGCCTGCCAGTTTGGCGACTGTGAGTTTAGGGTCTTTGTAAAGTTCGTCTTGAGTTAAGGCATTTATGAGTTGGTCTTTTTTATTGTTGAACTCATCCTTGGAGAATTTGAATCTCTTCACTTTATCCATGTAGTTGGTTATAATCTCTGCGTATTTGATAAGATACAAATAGCCGATGACAAATATCCATAGCGACATAATCACTCCAAGTGGAATGTACAACCACGCGGAGTTATCGTCCAGTTGAGCCACAAAGAGTAAGGCAATAGGAACAGCAATTGTCAGAAACCCTATGACTATTATCCAAGAAGTTACTAAAGCAGCCAGCCACTTTCTCACTCGCACAAAGTCTTTCAAAACAGACTGAGTGTCCTTGGATTCCCTATGTATGAGGTAGGTATAAATTGAAAACTGGATGATCGCCAGCCCATACATGCTGAGAGAAATGGTTTGGATCAATGGAATGTTGGCATATACCCAATCCATGTTGGCTCTGGCATACAAAGCCAAAGTAATGAAAAGGATGATTTCCAATACTAGCGTGGGAATGAAATGAAGGAGGTCTTTCTTCATAAATCTACGCATCGGGTTTTTTATATGAAGAATATGCAGGTAGGCCAAAGGCCCGTAAGAAAAGCCAAACTCCATCGGGAAAGGAAATTTAGAATTGAAGGCATGAATCGATGATTCAAGCACTAAGTGGAGCAAGGAGATGGAGAACAGCAAAATCAAGATGGCGATGTAGCTGTTGGGGATGTTTCTGGTTCTAAATACTAACATAAAAATCGCTAGTAGTATTCCCTGAAAAACCGCCAATAGGAAGTAGAAGTTGGTCGAATCTAATGAGGTGTTGATCATCTTGGAGATAGTCGATTATGGAGAGTTAAACCATGCTTTACAACACGTTTATATCAGGAAGTTCCTTAAAAGCCACAGAATAACCAACCTATAGCATCCTGATCTGGAACCTGGAGGGGGTGATTTAGACGCTGCTGGCCAAGGGACTGATCATTCACTCGACCGGGCCTTGGGTAAATCTTCAGCTGCTTTAATCAATTCAAAGAGTTCTTCTTTAAAACCATTTGGATCAGTTAACCTAGCCTGGCTGACCCACTTTAACACCTTCTTATAGCTGGTATATCCTTTATACTCTGAGTCGGTAAGTAACAAGGAAAAGGAAGCAACACCAGCTGTGAATTTCATAAAGCCGCTGGCGTCATCAAATACTTTTCCCTGGTCATATACGCCAAGACTCATGGGAACGCTCTCATCCGAATCGGGTCTTTTGTATCTGAAGTTTACCGTAAATGTAGGAGTGGTCCTGAATTCGTTGTTACCTGTGGGTACTATTTCATAGAGAGCTGTGACGTTCTGATTGGCACCAATTTCTCCTGCGTCCTTCTTGTCGTCCTTAAAGTCTTCCGTAGCCAAAACCCGGTTTTCATATCCAATCAGGCGATAGGAAAGTACGTTTTCAGGGTTGAACTCAATCTGAACCTTTACATCCTTTGCCACGGCATAAAACTTCTGGAAATCGTATAGGAATACCTTTCTCAGCTGTTCAATGTGATCTATGTACTCGTAAGTACCATTACCGTGGTTGGCGATTTGTTCCAGGGCGGCATCATTCAGGTTACCTCTGCCAACTCCCAGTACCGTGAGAAATATGCCCGTCTCACGCTTTTCCTCGATCAGCTTTATCAATTCATCCTTATCCCAGATTCCAACATTAAAATCTCCATCGGTACCTAATATGATTCTGTTATTGCCACCTTCTATAAAGTTCTCCCTGGCAATTTCGTAGGCTGTTGTAATTCCCGCAGCCCCAGCGGTACTGCCACCCCAGCCGAGGCTTTGGATAGCTTTTTTAATCTTGTCCTTTTCTTTGCCTGAAGTCGATTCAAGGTGAAGCTTGTCTTCACCGGCATAGGTGACGATTGCCACCCGGTCATCTTCCCGCATTTGATCCACAAACAGCTTAAAGCCGCTTTTCAGCATGGTCAGCTTATCTTCATCGGCCATAGAACCGGATACATCTATCAGGAAAACAAAGTTGGAGTTAGGCAATTCACCTTCAGGAATGGGCTTGCCCTTGATGCCAACCCGCAGAAGCTTGTGGTCAGTATTCCAGGGGCATTGACTTACCTCACCATTGAGCGAAATCGGATGTTCGTTTTGGACTACCGGATAGTCCAGGTTAAAGTAGTTTATGAATTCTTCGGTTCTGATGGCACCTTTGTAAGGTATCATCTCATCTTTAGTGACAAACCGCCTCATATTGGCATAAGAAGCACCATCTGCATCGGTAGAGAAAGTGGAAACGGGGTGATCTTCGGTCTTAAAATAGCGGTTTTCTTCCAGCTCGGTATACTGATCGCCGCCGGCTAAGCCTTCGGGAGCGTATGTTTCTATAAAACCCGAACTGGATCGTGGAAACCGACCTTCATAAGAGCATGAGACAATGATACAGAGTGATAGGATAGAGAGTGCTTTGAGGTTTTTCATGTCAGAGAGTTTTAACCCGAAAAGTCCAACAGCTGTGCTGATCCATTTTAACGGGGAATATGAACGACTATAAAAGTGACAGACCTAAGGTCTTGACTGGTAGGTTTTTAAGCGAAAACCTTGCCGTAAATGGTTTTTCGGAAAAGAAAATCGTCCAATTTTCAGGAGACTTAGCGTTTATGGTACCTCATGGCCCAAAATCACCCTGAAAGTGCTTTCGCTAATTCAATTGCAGTATTGACTATGAGTTCACCCTGCCATGTTGAAAGATTAAACCAATGATCGAGCAGTCTATAGCATCTACATGATACTGCTGGTCAATGAGTTGTCGAATACCGGAATCAAGGTTAGTCACCGGGTCGAAATTATACCAGGGTGTACCTGTCTCTGAGGCCACACCATAATGCTTCATTGCATTATCAAGCTGACTGCCCTCCATCTTATACAGTTCTGCTATCTGAAACTTCAGCACTTCCTCTGTGAATTCGAAATCGCTCCATCCGGAATGCTCAGGCTTAGTGAAAAAGCCCATATCATCAGCATCCTGAGTCTCGCGATATACCTTATCTATTTCCGGACTTCGAGAAATCATAAGCCAGGAGTCATCCATGCTCAATGGTTCTGATGAGAAAGAGTCGGAGAGGAGACTGACGAGCAGTTGCTGGGTGATTGGTTCCCCTTTGTAATGGAGTATGTTCCTATAGAGGGCCTGCAGGTAGGTTTGCAGGTCATAGTCAGACTCAATTTCCTTTAAACCAGCCAGCTGATCTGCGAGAAGAGACAAGTTGAGACTCTGATCAATCGCAGTATCAATGGTTGATTCCATTATTTCTTCAGGTGCTTCTGATAAAACAGCCTCTGTGAGCTCCTCTGTAGGTTCATTGTTAGCTTCAACCTCCACTTGCGGTTGTATAAAAGCCGCTGTGTCCTCTTCAATTTGTTCTTCCGAGAGTGTCAGGTGATGGATGATTTTCTCAGGAATGCTAAACAGGTTAAAGCATTCAATAACAGGGGCTGGGTTGAGGGCACCATACCAGATCACAGGCTCAAAGAGGTCTCTCTCAAAAGCAATGGCACAATAGAGGTAGTCTTCCTGAAAAGACAGGTGGATGTTCTTATTAATATTTTGTTGTAGTGCAAGTATGGCTTTTTGCATGTTGGGTCCAATAAACTGATGGCCCTCTTGTTCATCATGGCAGAAAACAGAAAAGCGTTCTTTGAATTCCATTGGTAAGCTGAGCATAGAGCCCAGCTCTTTTTCAAAATTCCTGCTGTCGTTGTTCTTCAAGCCAGCATGCCAGTCGGGGAAAAGGGTTATATCAGACTTCGGGAGCCTGTCAAAGTCCATTTTGATAAAGAGTCCCTTAAAATCCGATCGCACTGCCCTTCGCGTCTGAGCAAAATTGAGCTCGCAAAACTCAAAGCCTTTTCCATTGATCTTGCCACTAACAAAGTCGTCACCGTCAATTACATCCGGTTCGTCAAAGTAAAGCCCACTTCTCAGCACGGTATTCAGTTTGAAATGACGATGATCGAAGAACTGGTAATCGGGGTTGATCAATTTTACGACACGCCCCATGATTTTATACTTAAAATCACGCTTGTATTCATTATATGTGACTAGCCCGAAAGCCCCGGCCCCAACGGCAACTAACAGAAAAATGAGCTTTATACCTGATCCCACAGAGCCTGAGTTGAATATGATTATCAGCGTAAGCAAGACTATGCCTATAGAAGCTAAAGCCCGTTTTCTGTGAACTTCCATCTTTCTGAGAAGAGGTTCAATGTCAGAGTGATATAGGTTTCGGAATTCATCTTGCGACTTCATACTACTTTGTGCTTTCTATATGCTGATGGTGAGCAAACAAGCCATCAATATACTGATGTTTCCATGTGGCGCTCTATTATCACTCCTCCACTGCCTTCGATAACGATGTCACTATCTCAGGCATGGCTTCAATGAGATTATAAATGTTTTGAATATCTTCAAATCTAACCACCGATTTTATCAGACGAGGATTAAAAAGTTCCCTGCCTCCTGTCATAGAGAAATAACATCCTGAATTTAAAAATGAGACGGAAATTTCCTGACCAAATCTCTGGCTAAGTCCGACTAAAGCATCTAGCAGGGACTTGTCGAGTATCAACTGAGGATGATCCTCGCGATAGGTGTACACTGCAAAAAGGCTGTCGAAAGTGACATGGCCCGTATTGATAAGGTAACCTCTCCCCATAAACCTGTTTTTCTGAGACCAGGTGCCGAGTATAAGCGATGACCTGTTTGGAACAATGTAGATTTGATTGTAAAGTTCGTGGAACAATTCTATATGCAGAAAAACCCCGGAAAAGACCGAGACGTTTTTGGCCGGTCCGTTTAAACCAGGCCGCAGTTTCCTTGCATTTACCGAGGCAAATTCAAACCGAATGCCGCCTGCCCGGCCCTCTGTATAATCATTGCTATTGAGCTTGTTGGGCTCCATCTCGTACAAACCACTTTGAATAAAAGCATTTAGAGAAATACCCTCTCCTGGATAGTATTTAAAATCTTCACTCACCTGACTGATCACTCTCGAAACTACCTCTGATCTGAATTTATGTCGGTATTTGGGGTAAATACTTAAGACAACCATAATGATTATGATGGTTGCCAGGATGGCCCCAAATCTTATCTGATTTGGCAGATAACCCCAGGTCAATATCAAGCTGGTTACAATCAGTATGGTCAGGAGCGTAAGTCTAAAAACCCACTTTCTCTGTTTGTCGAGTCTTTCCAGAATTGGCTTCAACTCGTTTTTAAAATAGTTCTGAAGTTCAGAGGTGGGCATACTCATAAGTCTCATGGTTGCCTCGAAGGTGAGCACAATCAGACTCAATATAGTAAGCTAGATACAGAATCAACCACTTGTGAAATGTCTGAGTTTGTCTTTCTGAAGACGGAGCCAGCGATGGTCAGGCTGTAATAAAATCCAAAACCTGCGTTGTGTAGGAAATTGATAATTTATGTGGGAGGATAGGAAAATGGGCGCACAGGGCGTCCGATTAGCATTATGCTTTTTGGTTTTATTGGTAACGGTATCGGCATGTAAGTCGGGTGATGAGGCTCCGGAAGAGCCGGAGGTAAGGGAATTTCCCGGGGTGGATGAGCGGCTTTGGCCCTTCTTTATTCGCTTTGAGGAGCAGGCCGAACAAAGAGGAGTGATCATTGATTTGGTAGAGGAGGGAATTACCGGTGTAATACAGCCCATTGATGAGGATAATGTGGCAGGTACCTGCAACTTCAATGGCAGAGTGCCTAATCATGTGATGATAGATGAAGCCTTTTTCAATGCAGTAGGGGACCTTTTCAGGGAGTTCATCATCTTTCATGAGCTGGGGCATTGCTCACTTTTCAGAGACCATCTGGAAACAGCCGATCAATTCGGCAGGTGCACATCTATTATGCGCAGTGGGGTAGAAGACTGTCGCGACAACTATAGCTTTGGTACAAGGAGTGGTTATCTTGACGAGTTGTACGATCCTCAATTCAGAGGTGACATATTCAGAAACTAAGAAATACCAGGCCTGTGAAAATCACGGGCCTGTTTGTTTATTTTTTGTATACCCAGCGCAATAGTCAGAATACATCAATGTATACCTCGGGGCCGTAAAATTTTGGAACCCTGGCTCAGGAGGCATGGGCATTTATTGAAATACCATTATACGGCCATTGATCAGATTACAGCATCGACTGCCAAAACAATTGGTTAATTTTCCAGCTGTAACTCTAAACCTTTTTGATCTTTCAGAGTCTCAACTCTCAGAGTATCGCAGCCGAAACACTTCTTGTTCATTATGTTCAAACACTTATCAGGTTACAATTGTCCTTACTAACTTCAATTAATCTTCGCAAGGTCTGGCTGTCCCTTGTTGTCATCATACTGGCCAGCCTCTCTGGCCTGGCACAGGTAACTACTGAAGGTACTGATTTCTGGCTTGGTTTTTTGGAGAATAATGATAGCGGGCTATCCTCTTCACTAGAGATTTTTATTACCAGTAAGGAAGCTGCTTCCGGTACCATTGTGGTGCTTCAGGATGGCAGGTCTGTCAATTTCAATGTCAGCCCCGGTGCTACCTATAAATATGTAGTATCCGATGACAACAATAACCCATTTGCGGCCAGCGGTTCAGGAGCCATAAGCACCAAGGGCATCCATATTACCACAGATGTAGATGTAAGTGTATATGCATTTAATAAAAGAAGTCTTAGTGCAGATGCTACTGTGATACTGCCAACCCCGACACTCGGCCGTGAATATATTGTGGCTTCCTATTTTGAAAACTCAGGTCAGAATAATATTGAATCAGAGTTTATGGTAGTGGGCACCGAAAACAATACCACAATCGAAATTACCCCGAGTGTGACTACCACAGATGGCAAACAGGCTGGAGTTCCCTTTACCGTTACCCTCAATCAGGGACAGGCCATTCAACTGCAAGCCCTGGCAGACCTTACGGGTACAGAGGTGAAATCCGTATCGGCAGACCCCAGTGAATGCAAGAATTTTGCAGTTTTTAGTGGAAATAAATGGACCAGAATAGGCAATTGTGGGCAGGCCAATGATCAGCTTTACGAGCAGCTTTTCCCTGTAAATACCTGGGGCAAGAACTTCACCCTTGTACCATTTCTGGGTAGAAATTCCAATGGAGACCTGTATCGGATTATTACCTCAGAAAACAACACCTCCATTACCATTACCTCGGGAGGTTTACCTCCAAGCACCTTTTCCATTGCCAGCCGGGGAGAATTTTTCACAGGTAACGTAAGTGACGCTACGAGCATTTTTGCTGACAAACCCATTCAGGTGGTGCAGTTCAGCAAGAGCCAATGCGCTGAAATTGGTGCCAACGGCAACAGTCCCGGTGATCCTTTTATGTTGGTAATCAGCCCTGACGAACAATTACTGAACGAGGTGACCTTCAATACCCTGGCTTCAGATGTAATTGATAATTATTATACGACCATTATTACCAAAACCAGCTCCAGAGCTGATGTAACCTTAAATGGCACCGCTATTTCAAATTTTAGCTGGACCACCCTCAGTGCCAACCCCGAACTTTCTTATGCCAGAATCAATCTGGCCGGCAATACTGATTATACCGTAATAGCCCCTGATGGCTTTATCAGCTATGTTTATGGCTTTGGGGTGATTGAATCCTTCGGTTATGCAGCTGGGGCCAGCCTGGAGGTTCTCAACCTACAAGTGATTGGAGTAGATGAAACCATAGGTCTTATTGTCAATGAAGGTTGCCTGAACTCTCAAACCACATTTTCGGCCGATTTTGAGACTCCGGTAGGACAAGAACCCCGCTTCAATGCCTTTGAATGGGATTTTGGCGATGGTAATACTTCCGATGAACAAAATCCGGTACACACCTACGATAGTCCTGGTACCTACGAAGTTTTCCTGATTGCTTCTAATGGAACAGGTGCCTGTGGTACCTCTCAGACGGTTAACCGTACAGTCATAATCACAGAGGCGACTATAGATGAATTTGTGGGACCTGTCTCCGTATGTCCAGATGTGGAAGGTGTGATTTACAGTGTAACAGGTGCTGCTGATAACACCTATGAGTGGTCAGTGACGGGAGGGGTAATCACTGGTGGTGGAAACGGACCTGAGATCAGTATAGACTGGGGAGTCACCAATGACAATGCTTCTGTAACCGTAACGCCCACCAACTACCTGGGCTGTATTGGAGAACCGATGACCCTTGATGTGAAGATCAATAAAAGACTGGAACCTGCACTGCCTATGGGCCCAGCTGAGGTTTGCTTCGTTGACTTTGGTTCTGTGGAATATTCCACACCATCCACCACAGGTTCAGAATATGAATGGTTTGTAGAGGGAGGAAATTTCCTTTCAGGTAATAGCACCAATGCTATAACCGTACAGTGGGATGGCGTAGGCATACCCGGCAGAATATGGTACAGAGAGTTCAACCCGCTGATTTCAGACTGTGAAGGCTTTTCTGAGGTAGTTGATGTTACAATCTACCCTGATATGGAGATTATAACCGTTGTGACCGATGTACTATGTTTTGGAGATGCCAATGGAACGGTTGACGTGAGTGTAAGCGGTGGAAAGCCAGGAGCTTATTCACTCAGATTTCAGGGGAATGACCTGCCCACCATGGCAGTCTCCGGCCTTACAGCTGGAAATTATACCGCCACGGTGGTTGACATACTGGGCTGTACCAAAGACGTAGATTTTGTGGTGGGTACTCCGGAAGTTCTCGCTATCAGCGATATGATGGTATTGAATGTCCGGTGCTTCCAGGAAGCGAACGGCAGTATTATGCTGACGATGAGCGGAGGTACCCCTACATCGGCTGGAGCTTATCGCTACAGCCTGTCTGGCAATGGAAGAAACGACAATGGGCTGAGCGACAGTCCTGCTGTTAACAACCTGACAGCAGGAAACTATACGATAACCATCACGGATGAAAACGGATGTGAAACGAGTACTGACTTTGTTATCACAGAACCAGCCCTGCTGGAACCCGACCTGGAAACCCTGATCAATCAGCCCATCTGCCCTGATGCCAACGATGGTACCGCCTATGTGGAAGCCAAAGGAGGTACTCCCGACTACCAGTTTTTCTGGAGTAATAATGAGACTGTGGATGAGCAGGAGGGAATGAACTTCTCGCAAGGCAGCTACACAGTAAGAATCGTTGATGCCAATGGCTGTGAAACTTCCCTGGAGGTTGAGGTCGTTGAGCGCTTTCCTAAAATCTTTGTACCAACGGCCTTCAGCCCCAACGGAGATGGTGAAAATGAGCTGTTTAAACCTGTTACTGACTGCGATCTGCAATACAGCATTCAGGTATTCAACAAATGGGGGGCGATCACCTATGCATCAGCAGATATTACAGCAGGCTGGGATGGTACCCTCAATGGACAGCCCGCTCCGGATGGTAAGTACAGCTACATTATTTTTTACGCAGGCACCCTCAATGGTGTGAGCTTTGAAGAGACCCTCAGAGGTACCCTGCGGCTGGTACGGTAAAAAAGAAGGTATGGTACCATAAGCGAAGTCTGGTAAACCCCACTGATTATTGCGGCAATAACGGAAAGTGTCCTTTGAGAAGTCACTGTAGATTGCTCGATAGTCGACAAACAATTAAGGCGTTTTTGAAACTCGGGACGGACACTTTCCATTACGCATCAATTAGCACAGGCTTTCTTTCCAATACTCAACTCGATTGCGTTAATTCAATTTCTCTTTAATAGAAACTGTGCCCCTTACCATTTACAGATCGTCAGCCGGTTCCGGTAAAACCTTTACCCTGGTAAAAGAGTACCTGAAACTCATTCTAAGGCGACCGAGAGATTTCCAGCACATCCTGGCCATTACCTTCACCAACAAAGCTACGGAGGAAATGAAGAGCCGGGTGCTCAAAAGCCTGCTCGAAATAGCCAGGGGAGAGCCGACTGCCATGGCTGAGGTGCTGCTTGCCGAGTTTAAAGGGGAGTTTGATGCAAAGGTGATCCAGCTCAAGGCAGAAGAGGCTTACGAGCTCATTATTCATAACTATAGTCGCTTCGAAATCAGTACCATTGACAGCTTCTTTTCCAGGGTGGTCAGGTCATTTTCACGTGAGCTCGATATTCCCATGAGTTACGAGCTTGAAATGAATACTGCATTGGCCCTGGATGAGGCAGTTGCCCAGCTATTCAGAAGCCTGTCAGGTAGGAAAGAGCTCAGGCTGTGGCTGGAACAGTACACCTTCGATCAGATAGAAAACGATAAGTCCTGGAATGTAGAGGGCAACATTCAGGAACTCGGCAGAAACCTGTTCAAAGAGCAATTTCAGGAGGGGTTCATCCATGTGGACGTAACACTTCAACGACTCACAGAGCTGGTGGCCGAAATGAAAAAGGTCATTGATCAGTATAAGAGGACTATGAAAGCTGCGGCCCGTCAGGCCATCAAGGCCATGGAAGACGCTGGTTTGGTCATAGACGATTTTACCGGTAAAAGCCGGGGACCGGTGAACACCTTCTTCAAAATTGCAGAGAAAGAAGAGTTTGAGCTGAATAAAACCTTTTTGGCCACGGCCAATGGAGAGAAAAGCTGGTATGCCAAAAAATCAGACAAAGCGGATCAGATTGAACAAATTCTGTCAGGAGGCTTCGGTGAGGCCATTGATACCCTGCTGAAATGTGTGAATAAGCACGAAGGGAATTACCGTACCGCGCTGGCCCTTTTCAGAAATATTTATGCTTTTGGTTTGCTGGAAGCACTCAATTCCAATCTGAAGGATTATCGTGATGAGCAAAACATCATGCTGATCTCAGATAACAATGCCCTGATCCGTGAAATAGTTAGGCAGGATGATGCACCCTTTATCTTTGAGAAGATTGGTAGCTTCTTCAAGCATGTGCTGATTGATGAGTTCCAGGATACCTCCAATTTCCAGTGGAACAATCTGTTGCCCCTGGTACTTAATTCACTGGCCACCGGCAATGAGGTATTGATTGTAGGTGATGTAAAACAGTCGATTTATCGCTTCAGAGGCGGAAATATGCGGCTGTTGCTTGAGCAGGTTGGAAAAGACCTGATCAACTTCAGAGAGGTGATTCAATACAAAAATCTGGAAGAGAATTACCGTAGTCTGCAGGGAATTGTCGAGTTCAACAATGCATTTTTTGAGAAGTTGCCTGAGTCTCTGGACCGAATTGAACATATCAACGATACAAGCTTTGTTGAGAGCGCCTACGAAGGGCACAGGCAGGTACCTAAGCAGGCAGCCGGAGGGTATGTACAGGTATTGCTCTATCAGTCGGATGAGTCCATTGACCTAAGCTGGAAAGAAAGGGCCTTGAAAAGTCTGGTGGCCAATATTCGGTCGAATCTGAAGCTCGACTACAATTACAACGACATATTGGTATTGGTGAACCGTAACGGGGACATGCCGGAAATTGCCGAACACCTGCTTGCTCACAACATCCCTTTTGTTTCTGAGCGTTCGCTGATGCTCGGCAATAACGACCTGATTCGTTTTCTTATCGAGGTGCTTTACTTTCTACAGTCAGAAGAAGATGCCATCGGTTTGGTCAACCTCACTCATCTTTATAGAAAAATGAAGGGCGAGGAGCGGATAGACCATCTTTTGAAAAGAACCTATTCTGTAGAAGACCTGATGGCCCTAGGCCTTCCCGAGGCATTTCTCCAACGTAGAAGGGCACTGGCTCAACTACCACTCTTTGATCTGGTAGAGCAGCTCTTGTTGCTCTTTGATTTCAGGTCAGAATCGGATGTCTTTATTCAGAAATTTCAGGATTTACTGCTGGAACAAAATCAGAAGGGCATTCACAGTATTCATGGTTTTCTGGAATGGTGGGAAGACCAGGGCCGGGACAGCACCATTGCGGGCAACGAAAATACGAATGCCGTGAAAATCATGTCTGTGCATAAATCTAAGGGGTTGGAAGCCCCTGTCGTGATGATTCCCTTTGCGGAATACAGCTTTCTGCCCAATGCCAGGTTACACTCTTTCTGGACCAAAGAAGTACCCGAATATCTGAGTGATCTATCGTTTGTACCACTCAATTACTCTAAAACGGGTCTTATCAATACTGATTTTGAACAGGCCTTTCTGGAAGAAACCCTGGAAAGCGTTATGGACTCACTTAACAAGACCTATGTGGCATTTACCCGCGCCAGGGAAAAGCTCTATGTATCTGGCCCACATCAAACCCCACGGCAGGGCTCATTTCATCGCATCAATCATTTCCTGGAGCTTATCCTGGATAATTCAGAGCTGGGTATCAATAGAACTGAAGAGGACAGTACTCTCAAATACGAGTATCAGCTCAGTTCGGAAAAATCAAAAGCGTCCGAACCCGCTGAGGCAGTGAGCGAAATGGATACCTATCCACGGGCATCTTATATTGAGCACCTTTCTATCAGGCCCGATTCTGATCGCTTCTTTATGCTTCAGGATACAGAGGGGGCAGAAAACATTTCTATGGGGCATCAGGTGCATGAAGTACTCTCATTGATGGCCAATGCTTTCGATACAGATGCCGTCATCAGACAGCTGCTGGCGGAGGGTACTTTATTGGCCAGAGACGTGTCCAAAATAAGGGAGAGAATCACCAGGCTTATGGAGCATCCCCAAATGCAGCAATGGTTTGGCGCTGATTATGAAGTGCTCACCGAGCGGGAACTGAGTTTTCAGGGAGCTATACTGAGGCCTGATCGGGTGATGGTAAAAGGAGCAGAAGCGATTATCCTTGACTACAAAAAGGAGAAAAAAGAGAAAGTGCACGAAAGTCAGGTCAGGCGATACATGGAAGCTGTTGGTTCGCTTGGCTATACACTCACCACGGGCTATGTAGTATACGTTGATCCTGTAGAGATCATCGAGGTGGTGTAATCTCTATTGCATCGGGACCTTCCGCCTTTTAAATTCATAGAGAACGGCAATTAACCCCAGACTTGCGGTTAGAGCAATAAACACAGAATAGGGGGCTTTTATTCCTCCATTGAGCTGGGGGAACAGAGGAAGCGATTCGCTGACTGAGTTGAGCAATTGATGAAAAAGGTGAACGTAGAGTAAGCTGCCCAGGGTGTGCTTATAGAGCCATCCCATCACAAAAGTCATAGAAATTACCATGATGCTAAAGGGTAGCAATTCCTGACCAGCTTCATGCCCTCCGTTTCTCAAAAACATAGGCATGTGAAAGGCCCACCATACTCCCGCAAGCACCACACAGGCTTTGAGATATCCATATTTTTTCAACCAGGAGTCGAATACTACACCTCGCCAGACAAACTCTTCCGTATTTAGTAAGAGCTGTAAAACAATGGCTGCGGCAAACCTGCCCAACACCTCCTGAGCGGTCCATTTCTCAGGCCATACACTGTCTGACAGTTGAAAACCTATAAAAGTAGAGAGCAAAGAAAGTATCCACGGAAGAAGAATCACTGCCAAAATCACCCAGATCGCAGCTTTTACCTTAGTGAATTTGGAGAAAAGTCTTTTGATCCCCGAAGCTCCACCGTCTTTGTAAACGAATATCAGGGCAGCAATCAGTGCTCCGAAGTATTGCAATATTACAAGGCCATCGAGCACTGGAGGGTAGTAGATATTATATGACTTAAGCAGTGAGGGCGTGATGCCTGTCCAACTGATAATAAATGCCCAGATAATGGTGAGCCTGACGTTGCGATCTTTCATGTAATTGAGTTTGACTCAAACATGTAGCATCGCTTGGGTACAAAAGTTCAGATCGATTAATCAGAACTACTTTTTAGTTGTTTTTGGTACTGTAGCGGGGTCATTGCGGTGATTTTCTTGAAATGGGTGAAAAATGCCGACTTGGAATTAAAGCCTACTTCATAACCAAGGCCTTCCACAGATAGCTGCGATAGTTTACCACTTTCTATCAACGCTATGGCTTCCTTAACCCGCAGACTGTTGATGAGCTCGTAGAAGCTTTTTCCTATTCCCTTATTGAGCACTTCAGAGAGGTGATGCCGCGGTAGCCCCAACTCCTGAGACAATCTGTTTAAGTCGAAACCGGGCTCAGTATAGGGCTTTTGAGTCTCCAGATATTTAAGGACTTTCTGCACCATTCCAGCCAGGTTGTCGTCTTGTAATGGACTGGTATTATAGGAGATTGCAGTTGCATTTTCCACTGTAGGTACCTCGTAAATGATGCCTTGTTTAATGCCGAAATAACCAATCAGTACAATCAGCAGGTCGTAAATAAGGCTATCCACAGCCTGGATAAACAGACCAGGAATCAGGAAATCAAGCGATATATACAGAAACCCAAGGACTATGGTGCTGAGTAAGAGCAGTGCTACCGTTTTGATCCATTTAATCTCCAGATATGCTGTATTAGCTGTTTGATTCTTAATCCACGAGAGTCTGAGGTTGACCTGTCTGAAAGTCAAGAGTACGTACAGAGGAATTGACAGTGTCTTTAAGATAGTCAGGGCATAGTCCGAGACCGGATAAGGTTCACCTCTCAGTGACAGGATATATGCAAAGGGAACGAGGAAGAGCAAAAAGTGCAGAAAATCCACTGGTTTTAATGCCTTTCTGCTAAGAATCACTTTGGTATAAAGAAAGAGCATGGGACCATGAAGTAGCATCATTGTTTTGGCCAGCGAGCTGATAGAGAAATGTACCGGACCTTGCGAGACAGGAATGATAAAGGCGAGGTGCACAGAAAAAATAGCCAGCCAGATCACCAGAAATTGACTACCAGTAGCCCTGCGTTTATTGCTCAGCAACAGAGAGATAAAAAAGAGACACTGAAATATGCCCAGCCAAAGTATGGTAGCTATCAAATGATTGTGCTTTTAATCTCTCTCAAGAAAAGACAATTCTCTGAAAATAGGAATACCTAATCGATAGCCATTTGTCAGTAAAGCCTGGCAGGGAAAGCCTGTCGATCAAACGTTGAAGAAAGGTAAGGCAAAACTTATGTCTATTGATGATATTTCTTTTTCTTGCCTGCTGACTAATGAAATCATTCCATCAGAGCTTAGTAGACCGGATCAGGACGGAAGAGCTGCCCTCACTTAAGGACCATTGCTATGTGTTTCCGACTAAAAGGGGAGGCGTGTTTTTCAAGCAATATCTCCTGCGGAGCTTCAAAGGAGAGGACTTCTTCCTACCCGCCATTCTGAGTATCGAAGAATTTGTAGAAAAGCTCTCTCATAGAACTATTACTGATGAACTGACGCTTCTATTTGAACTTTTCAAAGTTTATCAGAAAAGGGATAAGGATCTTGATTTTGACCGGTTTTATGCCTGGGGCCGTATCATTCTCAAAGATTACGATGAGATTGACCGCTATATGGCGGATGCCAAAAAGATTTATCTGGGCCTGCAGGAGCTTAAGGAGATAGAGCATGTTTTTGGCTTTAATGATGAGCTCAGAGATATCGTAGCCAATTTCAGAAGCATCACCGACAAGCAAGAGAAGACGAAACTGCTCACTGAATTTCTGAAAATCTGGGAAGCCGTTGGCCAGGTACATGGTCAGTTCCAACAAGTACTGATTGAAAAACAGCTTTGTTATGGCGGTATTCTGTATCGGCAACTGGCAGAAAACATTGGCGAATCCAGTTTTGAGCACCCGTTTAAGTTTTACCATATCTGTGGCTTCAATGCCTTATCCAGGTCGGAGGAAGCTATTTTCGATCAGTTGGTAGGCAAGGAGATCGGCCAGCTATATTGGGATGCCGATACTCTGTACATGCATGATAAAAAGGAAGAGGCAGGGAATTTTCTGAGGGCTTATAAAGACAAGTGGCCTGACAGTGTCTGGATGACTGAAAACTCCCTGGCAACAGATAAGACGGTTTCCATAGCGGCTGTACCACAGTCCGTAGGGCAGGCCCATATAGGAGCTCAGCTATTGGCTGCAGGAGCCGAAAAGGGCTGGAAGCCGGAACAAACAGCCATTGTGCTGGCAGACGAAAAACTGCTGCTATCGGTATTATACGCCCTGCCTTTTAACGATCATCGCGTCAATGTTACCATGGGCTATCCGGTAAAGTTCACTGTGGCCTATGATTTGGTAGATAGCTATCTGGAGCTCTATCGCAAATCGGTCTACGAGGGAGGAGAGGTGTTGGTCTATCTCTACGACCTCAAACCACTTTTATCCAATGCTTACCTATCACTGATGCAGCCGAAGCTCTATGAAACGGTGATCAACTGGAGCATCAAAGAAAAGAAAACCCGGGTCAGCCTGGGTGAGCTTCAGGCACAACTGGAATCGACTGATATCAAAGCATTGCTCTCTGCAAAGCCTACCTGGGAAAGTCTTTTTGAAGCCATTACCAGGTACCTTACCCAGATCTTCTACCATTTCAAGCAAGGGGATGAAAATCCGGTTGATCAGGAGTTTATTTACTTCTTCCTCCGGGAGTTTAATAAGATAGGGCAGTACCTCACCGAAAGGTCTGAGAAACTTTCGCTGAAGCTAACCAAGAAGATTGTCAGAGAGCACTTTAAAGCCGCCAAGATTCCATTCGAAGGAGAACCGGTGGAAGGTTTTCAGATCATGGGTTTTCTGGAAACCAGAACCCTGGATTTTAAGAATGTGATCATTCTTTCGGCCAACGAAGGCAAGATTCCAGCTCAGCGGAGTATGAACACCTATATTCCCTATGCTTTGCGCAGGGCCTTTGAACTTCCCACCTTTGAAGAGCAGGATGCTATCTATGCCTATCATTTCAAAAGATTGCTCCAAAGGGCGGAAAATGTACATTTTACCTACGATGCTGAGGTAAGTAAGGACTCCTCGGGTGAGCGGAGTCGTTTCATTTTGCAACAGTTGCTTAAGTATGAGCAGCAGCCGAATATCACTATTTCGGAGCAACAGTATACGGGTAAGCTCAGGCCGGTAGACCTCAGAGAGCAGGTAATAACAGTACCAAAATCGCCTTTGGTCCTTGCCAATATGCAGCGGTACCTGGTAGGCTCCCAGGAGGGAAAATTTCTGTCACCCACCTCGCTGACTACTTACATCACCTGTCCATTGCGTTTCTACTTCCAGTATGTGTTGCGCATTCGTGAGACAGAGGATGTAGAAGAAGATATTGATGCCCGGAATTTTGGCATTGTGGTCCATCGGGTGCTTGAACTCCTGTACCAGCCCTGGTTGAAAAAGGAGATCAGTTCTGAGGAAATCAAGGGACTTGAAAAGCTCGTGGAAGCTAAAGTGCAGGAGGTATTAAGGGAAGAAAAGATCATTCAGGACAATCAAAAACTTGTAGGCAAGGATGTCTTGACTCAGCGGATTATGCAGCGACTGGTACTGAAAATCCTGCAATATGATCAGGAAGAGGCACCACTGACCATTGCCGGGCTGGAAAGAGAGGATCTATCATACGAGATTTTACTGACCGATAGCAATGCCGTAAAGCTTAGCGGGGTAGTAGATCGCATAGATGAAAAAGACGGAATCACCCGTATAGTGGACTATAAAACCGGCAAGGTAAAGCTTGCCAGTACCTCATTGATGAAGAAGGCCGTTGATGAATATATTGAGAGCTACTTCCATGATCCTGATCTTAAATCGGGCTTTCAGGGCTACTTCTATGGACTGTTGGGTAAGCCTGTTATTGGAGGAGATTTCCAGGTGGGTATTCTGGGCATGCGCCAGCTGAACCAGGGAATCCAATGGCTACAGCAGGGCAGGACTATTCGTACCGAGATCATGGAGGAATTCGAAACCCGCCTTCAGACCTTAGTCAAAGAAATCTACGATCCTTCGGTTGCCTTCACCCAAACCGATGATGTGAAACGCTGCGGCTATTGCCCTTATAACCGCATTTGTAATAGGGGGTAGGGTTGGGTAATTGGTTTATTGGCGATTGGTACCTAAATCCCTTATTCAGTCGCTCGCATGCGCTGTGAGTGACGAAGCCTTAGTGATAGGAAGTGGAGAATTTATGATTACCGTTTCTTCTTTTAAGAAGTCTTAAAACTGCTTTTTCTTTCCGATTTTTATATTCGAGAATAACTTTTCCTCTCGGATCACCTGCTTCTTTAACCACATTTATTTTTGCTATCCAATTGACAGGTGTTTTTAAGAAAAAGACGCTATCAACTATGTATTCAGCCTGATCAATAATTATTATGTACAGTGGTGGGACTTTGGAGAAGCTGGGTGAACACCTTATAATAATTAATTTACCCGGCCCACCAGATTGACTCACCGGGTGAAATTCGGGGCTGAATTGTGGAAGTACAACTTTAGTGACGGGGATTGCCAGAGGTTTTAGCTCTTGGGCTAGCATGCTCAAATGGCCCAAAGCAAGACCAAAGAATATGAGGAGTAATCGCTTCAATTCTTAGATGATAAATTTGCGTTCATCTATTTAACATCCGAAACGCGGTTTACCCTGCCCCTTTTAGTTCATTTGCCCCAGCAACTCCTGATACCGTTCCTTATCTCCATAAAGGATGGCACTCCAAATCTCTTTTTGCCATTCTGATTCCAAACCCTCGTTTTCAAGCGCTGCCAAAATCTCTTTAAGCTTCTTTATCTCATGAATTTGATGCCCTTTCATGGCGGCTGCATAGCGACTGAGGGTGGCCCATTCTTCCTCTGAAATCGGGTTTCTTGCTTCACTACTCTCGGGTTCTTCTGTATGGTTCAGAGATCCTGATATATGGAGATCTTCCTGAATTGGTATGGTGAATGATACAGTAGTACCTTTGCCCTGGGTGGATACTGCTTCAATGGTACCCTGATGTGCTTCAACGGCCAGTTTACAAAAGGTAAGTCCCAAACCGGTGGAAGGCGCATTACCAGATGATCGCGCTTCAGTCTGGTGAAACTTATCGAATATAAAAGGGAGGGTTTCTGCATCTATCCCCACACCTGTGTCGCTTACCGCTATGGTAAGACAGGGAGAGGGGGAGTCAGATTCCAGAGATGCTTTCAGTACAACGGCCTGTCCATTGTCTGAGAATTTAATGGCATTGGTCAGCAGGTTGATCAATACCCTGCATATGATTTCGGGGTCCACTTCTACATGAATCAACTCAGGTTGCCGGACTTCAAGCCGTATGCTTTTTTCCTGGAGCAGCGGTGTCACCTGGGCCTGCGCATATTCAAAGAGACTGGCAAGTGAGCTACGCTCCGGATTGAGTTGAACTTTGGCTTCCTCAAACTTCTGTACATCGAGCATATTGGTTACCAGATTAAGGATGTTGGTGCCCGCCAGTTTGATGCGATTCACCTTTTTCCTGGTTATCTGATCTCCTTCATGATCAATCCCCAAAATGGTGTTTAGAGAGTTTTTCATATCATGGGCGATCATATTGGTAAGGCCTTCTTTAAACCCTGAGAGTTTTTGAAGCTCTTGATTTTGCAAACCAATCACTTCATTGGCTTTCTTCTTTCTTCGAAGTGATAAAAAGAAGTTGATGGCCAGAATCAGCACCAGTAGAATAACAGCCATGGAAGCCCATTGGATGATTTTTTGACGGTTCAACTCGTTTTCCAGGGCTACCTGCTCTTGCTCCTGTTGAGCGATTAAAGCGCGTTTCTCCCTGTCAAAATCGTATTCAATTTCAAGACGGGCCATGTCCAGGGCTGTTTCTGTGTTGTAAAGACTATCCTTGGCGGTGGTCCATTCCTCATGGTATTGCAGGGCGATTGGCAGGTTGTCCTCTTCCTTATACATAATGTACAGCTTGTAAGCCGCATCGATATACTCATTCGTATAGGCTGTTCGCTTTTCTGCACCTTCCAGTGCCTGTTTAAAAAATCGTTTGGCCGTTGCCTTGTTGCCCTCCTTATAATTCAGCTCACCCAGGTCGTGACTGGCCAGCGATTGTACATAGTAGTTGATGCATGAATTGGCGAGCTCAAGGGCTTTATTCAGGTAGTGCTTGGCGGAATCGAGCTGTTCTGTAATCAGGAAGGCGTTGCCAAGGTTGTAGTAAGGATATTGAAGGGCACAAGGTTTGTTAGTATCGACCTGGTGAAGAACCACAGATTCACGTAGGGTTTCAAAAGCCTCATCATATCGCTTTAACTTAATCAACAATCTGCCAAGGTTATTAGAAACAAGGGGAGCTATGCTAAAGGCCCGGCCCTCTCTTTCGTCCATTTCCTGAGCCATGGCGATCGCCCCGGTGATATATTTATAAGCCTTTTCGTAGTCTTTTAGGTTATCATAAGTGACACCAATATTTTCCATAGCACTGACCATTCTCGCACTATCACCCACCATCTCATAACTACTGAGGGCCCTGATTTCATATTTAAGAGCTCTTGCATAATCGGAACGCGAACGAGTGATGATGCCTATAAAATGATAAGTATCGGCCAGCATTTCCGCTGCCTGCCGCTGTTCGGAGATATCAATCACCTGCTCCAAATAGGCCAGAGCAGAGTCATAGTGATGAAAGCGGTTGAAGGTGATGGCCATATTGTAATAGGCCACGGCTCTCAGGGAATTATCTTCAGGTGGAATCACCTTAATGCCTTGTTTGGTATAATAAATAGTACTGTCGGGATAGTTGTTTACCAGCGCTTCACCCTTGAGACCCATACCATGGAATTTACCCCAGTAATAATCCAGGCGTTCTGATTCTTCTGATATGATACCCGCCAGTATATCCAGAGAATCGAGGCTGCGTTCATGCACGTAGTGCACATAGCAGTTGATTACCAGGTCTTTGACCCAGGAGGTATCCCGTTCGGTTTCATTAAAAAGTTCAGAGATCGTCCTGTCCTGAGCGCTTGTGCTAAGCGACAGTACCAGTAGGACATTCAGGATGAGGCAGAGTCTTTTTAACATTGGATTTCAGCCAATACAGCAGAGATAATTGAGACCCGAGACAAGATATTTATATCTGGCGAATTATTGAGTTATTGACCTGAATTTGTGAGAAATGGTAAGTCTCCCTCAAAGGCAGTCGGAGTTAGGATCGGACGGATTTGGAGGAGGAACCTCTTAAAAAACCTTAGTCGCGTGAAATAACTGTCTATGAGCTATTTGGACAGAGTCCTGGTATTCATATTTGTCACAGGTCCGGAGGACCTGCGACAGGTGGAAATGGTAAGTGTCAAGCGGATGGACACCGTCCCTCACTGTTCTGCTGAAGCCCTGGACTTTGTGATGAAATTCCTGCATTCTTATCAATGCAGTGAGGGACGTTGTCACTTAATGAAAGTCCCGCTTCTGGTTAATACAGCCAGAACCAGTTTCCCTAGAGAACTTGTGACAGGTGGGGAATCAAGCTACCAGCACTACTGTTTACAGTGCTGACTTCACGGAAGAAACTCAGGCCTTATCCTGAATATAGGCTTCCATTTCATTGAGCCCCATGGTCCAAAGGTTTTGAAAAGCTTTTTTGGCCACCTTTGCATTCGCCTCGGTAGCGTCAAAGCTGGCCGACCAGGTAATGGCCGTATTGCCCTGGCTGTTCTTACTGACCTGCATGCTTTCCACGATATTTTCTACCGGTAGCATTTCCTGGCTGGGTATGGCAAACCTGAAAATCTTGTTTTCATGATCAATTTCCAGAATGTCCTCATTCAATACCATGCCATCAGCCGTTTCACAAATACGTTTTTGACCTTCTATGCGGCAGGTTTTGATCATAGAACCAAACCATTTGTCTACTCCGCCTACTGCTGCGATAACTTCCCAGGCCTGTAGTGGATTTACCTTCATGTCATGTGTGATTTTTACCTCGTGTTGTGTCATTGTTTTTTGTTTAAAATGATACTTACACAAAGGTGAAGGAGAGGAGAAATCTTGCCTTGTAGTCCTGGTTCAATGATTTGTCAGTTTAGTTCATCAGGGCTGTACTGTGAGGGGGGCACCCCGTATTTCTGCTTGAAGGCACGTGAAAAATTGGCCATATCCGTAAAGCCGCAGTCGTAGGCAATATCCCCGATACGCACTTCCGGAAGGGTCAAGAGCGATGCAGCCTTTTCCAGTTTTTTGCTTTTTAAGTAGGAGGCAGGCGACATGTTATAAATCTTCTTAAACTCCCTCTTGAAAGTTGAGAGGCTCATATTGGTGAGTGCTGCCAGTTCTTCCGTGCCGATTGACGAGTACAAATGTGCTTCTATTACCTGTCGGAAAGAAAAAGTACCGGGATTAAAGAGGTTGGACAAAATAGCCCGAATCGCGGGAGCGTTGACTGTTTGGTTTAGCAGCAGAATGATTTCCTTCAGCTTCAGAATCAGAATGTCTTCATTCACCAGCGACTGATTCTCAAAATAAAACAGAATGCTGTCTATATACTTATGAATCAATATATCCGCTTCTATTTTACTTTGGGTCAGCGGAGGTGCATCTTTGTACTCTACCTTAAGAAAACCTGGTAGCTGATTCTCATAAACCCTTTTGAGAATATCAGGAAAGAAATGAACGGCAACAGCTTCATAGCGATCTCCATGTCCTGAGGCATGCATTTGCGAGAGATAATTACCACACTTCATTAGAACGGATTCTCTGGTATTTACCCTTAACAGGTCTTTTTCTGATATAGAATGATATTGTCCTTCAATAATGTATAGAAAACAGGCTTCATCCGTCATCGGGTTGGGTTTCTTAAAAGGGGGGCTAAGAATGACCTTTTCAAAAAGCAGCTTACCAAAGAGCTCTATGGTCTTGTATTCATGAATCATGGGCCTTTACAAAAATCCGGTTTTGGCGATACGCGGCACTGATCAGATGACAAAGAACTGCTGAGCATGATTGTCTTCTGAGAGTTAAAAGCTGCAAGAAAGCACAAATTTCTCTATCAATATCAATAAATGACATAGAAATTAGTCCAATTATATGTCGATTTGGTTCAGGTTTCTTTACACCGCTGTTTACCAATTCTATGACTGAGGATCAGAGGGGCAGTAGGCTACCGGTCCTGTGTGGCCCCCTCATTTGCTACTCGTCAAAGGTCTTGGCCGAATCAGCCACCAGGCGGTTGATCTCTTTAAGTTCTTTTGGGGTAAGGTCTCGCCATTTTCCCACAGGCAGGTCGAGGGGTATGTGCATAATGCGAATGCGTTTCAGCTTGGTTACCCGATAGTCGAAGTACTCACACATTCTGCGAATTTGTCGATTGAGGCCCTGCGTAAGCACAATCCGGAATTTGAATTTGCTGAGTTGTTCAATCTCACATTTGCGGGTCACGGTATCCAGAATCGGCACCCCGGAAGCCATTTTGCGAATAAAGTCAGTAGTAATGGGCTTATTCACAGTAACCATATACTCCTTTTCATGATTGTTGCGGGCCCTGAGAATCTTATTGACAATATCCCCGTCATTGGTCAGGAAAATCAGTCCCTCACTCGGTTTGTCCAACCTGCCAATGGGGAAGATTCTTTTGGGGTAGTTGATATAGTCGATGATATTGTCTTTCTCCACCCGCACATCTGTGGTACAAACAATCCCTACGGGCTTGTTAAAGGCCAGGTAGACAAAGTCCTCCTTGGGTTTGCTGGTTGGCTTTCCATCCACGCTTACCTGGTCGCCAGGCATTACCTTGGTGCCCATTTCAGGTACTTTGCCATTAATCGTTACCCGACCCTGATCAATCAGCTTATCAGCCGCCCTACGAGAGCAATAGCCTATTTCGCTTAAGTACTTGTTGATACGGGTTCCCTGGGCGTCTGACATTCACTGGAGTTTGGAGGCGCAAAATTAGGGTTTTAAGGAAGGGTAAACAAACGCTGGAACTCTTCGAAATCCCCAAAAACCGCTATTGCATCTCGTAAGCCTTATCTCTAACTTCACACTAGCCCTTTCAGGTGATTTTTTTGTAGTATTTAGTTTATTCAACTCAACCCTATGTCACAGCGGCCTCTCAACCTTCAGCTTGTTATCGATATCCTCAATTATGCGAGTCAACACCAGGAGCCCCTATTGCAGCAGAACCTAAATCCTAATGGAGATGAAAAGGACAGAGGAAATCTGGAGTGGCATTTTGAAACACTAGGTAAACTTGAGGTAGTAGAACTCAACTTAATGACCGAGGGAGATCGGGTAATACCCGCAATTACCTCTCTTAAACCAATCGGTAACGAACTGGTTAATTTGTTTAAAAACAAAGAAGTACTAAGCCAGATTACCAGTCAGTTCGGGCAAGAAATTACCGGAGACCAGCTAGCGACAATGGTAAGTGTAGGCTCGAAAATTCTGGGGGATATACTAAAGAGAGACCCGGAGAAGAAAGCAAAGAGGCAAGAGAAGAGACAGGAGAAGAGGAGACAAAGGAAGGAAGAAAAAGAGAGTTTTGGAGTCGACTTTGAGGCTGATTTTGTTAAATCGTTAGAAAATATTGAGTCGCTGAAAGAACAAAGAGATAGCGATGAAAATGCCACCGAAGTGACTTCGGAAGCCACTTTGGGCGGTAAAGAGACGGACTCTTCTCAAGCGAAAGGAGGCCTCAGAGTATCTGATTTTAAAGAGCGCTTAACCAGCTTTGCCCGAAAACAAATTCCAGAGGAATTAAAACATGTTATCAGAATCCCGGCAACCGTTCAATCAAACAGGTTGTATGTCCAAAGCAGTGACAGAAAAAAGGTTGTTGACACTGTCTCCAGGGAATTTGGACAAAGAAGTGTGAGTGTGAGAATTGATAGTGATCTTGAGGTTTTTGGTTTCAACGCCAGACCTGATGACTTACTGACAGAGTTTATTGATTATGCTGATGACGAATCATTATTCAGAATTCAAGAAGAAATCCTACTTGATAATTTAAATGAGGCACTCAGTGACAGTCAATCAAAGATCGCCTTGTTGATAGAGAAATACCAGGAAGAAAGCCAACCCATCAATACAGAACAGCTCAAACAACAAACCGCCCAACAAAAAATTGCAGAGCCAATTCAGGAAGTAGTCCCGGAATTACCTCCAGAGCCACCCGAAACCATCGACAACCCACTGCAACTGGCGCATTTAAACAGTGATAGTGCCCATAAGGGCAAAGACCTGTTGGGCTTTGAACAGGACGTAGAAGCCTTTGCGGCTATCATGGCACTGGAGAAACTGACTCCACCTCTGGCCATAGCTCTCTTCGGGCAGTGGGGTACCGGTAAGAGCTTCTTTATGCAAAAACTCTCGGAGAAAGTAGAAGAACTCGCCAAACACCAGGGCTTTCTGAAGAAGGAAGATGAGGAAAAGGAAGATGATGGAAGTGCTGTTTCTGCCAAAGATGAAAAACCATTTTGCGAAGGAATTTGCCAGATACATTTCAATGCCTGGAGCTATATGGATACCAATCTCTGGGCCAGTCTGGTAACCAGGATTTTCGAGAAACTCGATGACTATATCAATGATAACAGATCGGAAGCCGAGAAGGAGGTAGATACCATCAAAAGCGGTATTGCTGAGCAGTTGGACGTTGCGAAAGGGCAAATAGCTGAACTGGAGGCAAGAAAGGCCCAGGTTAAAAATGCGATTGATACACTCCAGGGACAGGTGACAACAGCTCAGGGAGAGCTGAAGGATAAGATTGGAGAGATCAAGACTATCAGCAGGCAAGAAGCTATTACCAAAGCCATTAAGGAATCAAAGATTGAGGAGAACCTTAAAGGAATGCTCGATAAGGCAGGCATTACCAAAGATAAACTGGATCAGGTAAATCCAGACCTTATTCTAAAAGAACTGAAATCCGGTCAAACCTTCGTTCGTCAGTTTCTGAATTACTCTGGCTGGGACTGGGGTTTGATTGGTGTGGGAGCTGTGTTACTGGTGATTAGCATTTTTGTCCTTCCCGAACTTGCGAACCTCGATACAATATGGCTCAATGGAATAGGCTCAGCACTGGGTGTTTTAACAGCAATATTATCGAAGGTAAGAGGTACGACCAGCAAACTGTCGCCTTTGGTAAATGGAGTACTCAAAGTCAAAAGCGATTATGACACGGCTGTCAATGAAGCGATTTCCAAACATAAGCAGGAGATTCTCGCCAAGCAGATCGAGGCAGATCAGAAGGAAGTGGAATTGAACCAGCTAAACCTTCAGCTCAAAGCCAAGGAGGCCGAAATCAAAGAGATTGAGTACAAGCCTGACTCTGTACTGGCCCAAAAAGCCATGTACAACTTTATTACACGAAAAGCAGCCTCCAACGATTATTCAAGACATCTGGGCATTATCTCTATGATCCGCAAGGACTTTCAGACCCTCAGCGAGCTCTTTGTAGAAAGTACCAAAACGAAGAAGGTGCCTGAAAAGAGCAAGGAGAAATACAAGCAATTCAAAGAGATCAGAGATGGTTTTGATAAGCCCTTACAGCGCATCGTGCTCTATATCGATGACCTGGACCGCTGCCCGGAAGAAAGGGTGGTAGAGGTGCTGGAGGCAGTGAACTTGCTGATGGCCTTTCCACTCTTTGTCGTAGTGGTGGGAGTAGATCCAAGGTGGGTAAAGAATGCACTAATTAAGAAATACCACCTGCAGTTTACCGGACATATGAAAGGCTCACAGCAGGAAGTGGATAGTCTGGGTATGGAGGTAATTAACCCCTCAGACTACCTGGAGAAGATCTTCCAGATTCCCTTTCACCTGAAAGCCCCTGAGGATGAGAGTATTAAAAATATGATCAGCCATTTACTGGGTGATGCGGTGGCGGAGAAATCAGAAGAGCCTGTCAAGGAGAAGGTTGATACAGATAAGGACAGACTACCAGATATTGATCTTGATGCCTTTTTTGAAGAGAAGTCAAAAGAAATGCGGGGTATACCCAACGAGGTGCCTGATATGCCCGCAGAAGTAGAGGAAGAAGCGTTTAAGGCATGGGAAACTGAGAATGAATTAAATCCCGGCATACCGGCTATGGCTGCTCCGGAGGGTGATGAGGAAGCTACAGCGGATGAAACAGCTGAAGAGGTAGCACAAGAGGACGAATCGAAGGACTCAGAAGACGGCATACCTGAAGGACTTAAAGTGGTAACCCCCGCTTCGTTGAAACTGCATTGGGAAGAAGGTGAGTATATGCGCAACCTCTCCTGGCTGATAGGCAATACCCCCAGGACGGTAAAGCGCTTTGTCAATATGTACCGCATTATCCGCGCACATGAGGGGCTTTCTTATGAAGATGATGAAAGTAAAAATGACCTTCTATCTATTATGTTTTTACTGGCGCTACAAAACGGGCAGTATCATCAGTATTCCGAATCAATTTTAACGGCTATTTTCAATGGCATTGGAGGCCCCACTTTCAGTGATGTAATACATATTGAAATTAGTCATGCCTCAGATGATAAAGTGGAATACCTCAAGAATACTTATTCAGAATTCTTAAATCAGTTTAGGAACTCTGAAACTTTCAGAATGTTAAGAGATGTGTCATGCACAAAAATTTATAGCTATTGTCGCTTCATAAAAAGGTTTTCCTTTAACATTGTAAGTCTGAAAGAGTTCTGAAATCTCTAGTCTTCTATCTAATATCTAAGGTCTATCATCTAATATCTAAAGTCTAACATCTCAACCCCATGAACTTCTACCAAACCCTGCTAGTAGGTACCCTTACCGCTTTAATCACCACTACCGTAGCCTATTTCAAAATCCGGATGGATTTCAATCTGTATAAAACAGAGGTAATGGCAGAGAAAGCTGCCAGGCGACTATTAAAGCATAAGAGCTTTGTAGAACGCAGGTTTGAGGCTATCAGGAATGAGTTGGGTGGTTGGGATAATGAAGAAGACGAACTGCGTAAAATCCTCGTAAGGGCAGGGGCCGTGCGAACCTTCCGAAAAACCAATGATGGCAAAGAAGAATGGTGGTACCTGTTGTCCAGGGAAAACGAGCGCATCGAAAAGAAGCAGGCGAAGAAGGGTAAGTAATTCAGAATTACCCATTCAACATTTATCATTTACAATTCAATATTGCTTCTGTAAATCAACACTTTCCTAATGCTACGCCTGATCGGCCTGAAAGGCAGAGCCACCAATCCCGAAGAACCGGCAGTCTGCCTTCTTAGCCTGAAAAGGTTGCCTTAATCTCTCAAAGCCTCATCGATAGCGGCCTTTAAATCTGTCTCCAGGTTTTGTGAAGCGCCATTATGGATGAACTTAATTTTGCCATCCTTGCCGATCACTACCAGCAGAGGCAGACTGTAGATCTTATACTTTTTAGCTGTACGAGCCTCCTTGTCCAGCAATGTTTCATAGTGGTCATAGCCCTTGTCTTTCAGGTATTGTGCCACATCCAACGAAGGCTTTTCCCAAACGTTCACGCCAAATACCTGTACATCATCCTTATCGTACCCCGACTGTATCTTATTCACAACAGGCATGATCTGCCAGCAGGGCTTACACCAGCTGGCCCAAAAGTCCAGCACCACCACCTTACCCTGATAGTCGAGAGCCCTGCGATAACTACCATCAACTGTCTGTAAAAACCACCCTGGTGCTTCAGAACCGACTTTGAGTTCCCGATTGTCCTCGTCTATTGACTCATAGCCGACTGCTGCTTCAGGGCTGAACAGTCCGGCTGGTTTGGGAATATTTGCCTTCAATTCGGTAATGGTGAAAAAGAAACCTCCTTCTTCCTCAGCGTTAGTGTTTGTGCTTCTCTGGGCATGGATGAGCTTGTCTTCCTTACCGATATGCCAGGTTACCTTATCTCCGAATTGATTCACCACACTCACCTTATGCAGTACCTGCTCATTCAGGGTGGTGTCTCCTTCATATTTAAGCGAAGCGTTGGCCAGTTCGGCCTGAAAGGGGGCAGGATGGCTATAATGCCAGACAAGGGCATAAGTAGCGTAGGAGGAAAGGTGCACTGATCCGCCCCGCAAAGTACCATATTGAAAAGTCTTCTCAGCATGGTCGGTAAGCGTTACTCCCTGGCCCCGGGCAATGGTGATTTCTTCCCTTTTTATGACCTTGTTCTGAGCGTTCAGGGATTTGAGGTCAACATAGGCACTTAGGCCGGGAAGTATCCCCTGCATACTGACCTCTCCCGAGAAATGTCCATTGTACTTGCCATAGCCCTGATATGTGTATTGGTAGCTTACCTGATTCACTTGTTTCAATGCAGCCTGCGAGGCGATCAATATCTCCCTGGCTTTTTCAAGGTTTTGTTGTGCAAACGAACATTGAGGACAGAACCATAAAAGGCTCAATGCCCAGAGCATTATTTTTTTCTTTATGATCATCATAGATTTTGAGTTTTGATGAAAACTATGCTCTAATAGGCTCTCAGGCGTTAGTTTTTATAAATCTTGACGATATTCACACAAGGAAACGGCTAATTGCTACTCATATTCCGTACCTCTATATATGACCGAAGCAAATTTTAGCCTGACCACCTGGCCCATTATCTTTCTCATCAGCACCTCGGTGGGTTTCTTCCTGTCCTTTGTTTTGGTGATGAAGCGCAAATCCAATCCGGGCAATGTCTTCCTGGCCCTGCTGGTCTTACTCTTTTCTATTTCAATTGCTGATAGTGTGCTGTACTGGACCGACTACTATCTCATCCAGCCCGACCTCTTAGGACTGAGTCTCTCTTTTGCGCTATTTTTCGGGCCTCTTTTTTATAGCTATGTACAGGCCTCTTTGCTGGATAAAGATGTGAAATGGAGTGAAAGGGCCTTGCATGCTATTCCGGGGCTGCTTTACCTGCTGTATTTGTCCAGGTTCTATCTCACCTTTGGTGAAGCCAAGCTTTTGGCCATTGAGGTCTGGTATCGCGACCCGATCAACACAATTCTGGCACCGGCTCTGAAGGTGGTAAGCCTGGGTGTTTATGCCTGGCTCACCCATAAGCTGCTTGGACTGGGTGCAGGCAAGTCTCCGGTATGGTTAAAGAGAGCCAGCAGGATTTTTATGGCCTATACTTTTCTATTGATCATTTACAATGTGCTGGTCGTTACCGGAGTATTGAAAATTCAATGGGATTACCTGATTGCCGCAGCCATGGTGGTGTTTATCTACTATATCGGCTACCTGGGCTTTTCAAACAGCAAGCTGATGGAGGGACTGAAACCCAGTGATAAATATAAGTCTACGACCCTTACGAGCAGGGCAGGAGAACATATCTACCAAAAGCTAAAAGCCTGCCTGGAAAATGAAAAGCCCTGGCTGAATCCTGAACTTCGGCTGAATAACCTCGCAGAGCAGCTTGGGGTAACATCGCATCAGCTTTCGCAGGTAATCAACGAACGAGGCAAAATGAACTTTGCGGAATTTGTGAATTCTTACCGGATTGAAGAGGCAAAGAGCTTGATTCTACAAGGCGAAAAGGTGATTGACGTGGCTTTTGCGGTAGGATTTAATAATAAAACCTCCTTCTACGAAGCCTTCAGAAAGGCCACCGACCAAACCCCGAACGAGTTCAGAAAACAACATCAGCTTCGGGTTTCACATAGAGCTTCCTGAACCTCTCAGGTATTTATGCTCAGTTTTACATTGCTACTCGAAGTGTTTAGCTTCGAAGGAGCTGTGCATCGTGTCTGATTGCTTATCATCATTGCATATTTCCTACTGCTCAGAGTCTCCTTCGGATGACTCTGAGCGAGGTTGGTTGATCCCTCAGAGTCATTGCGCAGCAAGACTCTGAGGAAAACCTTTTCTATCATTTCTAAATAAAATTACTAATTATTTTAGTTAACTAAATTTTTTAGTAATTTTATAACTCTGACCCTGTAATAGAAAGTCTATCGCAGGATCAGAGTTTAATCTGTAACCAAAACGGACCTGATATGATAGCAACTTTAAACACTCCCAATGCATGTGGTTATTCTGTATTAATCAATGCACCACAATGGCTCACCGATCAGGTGGAAAGTATCCGGTATGAGTTTGCAGGAGAGCAAAATATCGTACAGAAAAGGCCGGTAACAGCACAAATTCCCCTGGTGAATTTACTAAGTGCTGAGAGTGGAGCCTCAGATGAAAAAGTGCTTCAATCTGTTGAAAGGATAGCTTCTATGATCCATTGCTTTCAGGTGGCCTATACAGGCTTCAGCTTTTTTGATGCAGCAGAAGCCTTTCGCATCAATGTGGAAGATCAGGATTCATTGATCAGTTTAAGAGACTTGCTTCAGGGAGAGTTGCAGCCCTATCAGCTGCTGGCGAATACAGCAAAACCGGAGTTTGTCACAGCTGCTTTCGGTGAGAATATCAGTGGTTCAGGCGCTACGCATTATGAGTTTACAGATTGGTCTTCTACTAATGATTTTAGGGTGAGTTCTCTGTCGATACTAAAAAAAGTAGCAGGTGGTGATGCCTGGGAGCTATTGAAAGAAGTACCCTTCGGCAGGGCTTAGGGAAGAAATGTAAACTGTGCTGTTGAGATGAATGCCGAGAACACGATTATGCATATGGACCTGGACACATTTTTTGTGTCTGTAGAGAGGTTATATGATAGTAAACTGAATGGGAAACCAGTATTGATAGGTGGAGTCACCGACCGGGGAGTAGTAGCAGCCTGCAGTTATGAAGCCCGGGAGTATGGTATCCATTCTGCCATGCCTATGAAGCGAGCTAAAGAGCTTTGTCCTGAAGCCATTCAGATCAGGGGCAACTCCGGTACGTATTCTAAGTATTCAGAGATGGTTACCGAGATCATCAAAGAAACAGTGCCGGTTTATGAGAAAACCTCTATAGATGAGTTTTATGCAGACTTATCCGGGCTGGAGCGTTTTCATAATAGCTTTCAAATGGCTTGTGAGTTGAGGGAGCGAATCAAGTTAGAGACGGGTTTGCCTATTTCCTTTGGCTTGTCTAAGAACAAAACCGTATCGAAAGTGGCTACCGGGGTGGCCAAGCCTGATAATCGACTCAAAATAGAATATGGAACTGAAAAACCTTTTCTTGCACCACTCTCGGTAAGTAAAATCCCGATGGTGGGTGAGAAGACCCAGCAGACTTTGTTTAGCCTGGGAGTAAAGAAAATTCTGACCATCCAGGAAATGCCGGTAGAGCTGATGGAAAAAGTGCTGGGCAAAAATGGAATCTCTATCTGGAAAAAAGCCAATGGGATAGATAACTCACCTGTGGTGCCTTATAATGAGCGTAAGTCTATCTCTACAGAGCGCACTTTTGATCGGGATACCATTGATGTGGTAAAGCTCAAAGGGATTTTGCTGGCCATGGCTGAAAACCTGGCTTTTCAACTGCGTAGAGGGCTTAAATTGAGTGCCTGCGTTACGGTGAAGGTGCGTTATTCCGATTTCAATACCTACACATTACAGTCGCGTATTCCTTATACCTCTGCCGACCATATCCTGATTCCTAAAGTGATGGAGCTCTTTAATAAGCTCTATAATAAGCGGCTTCTGGTACGATTGATTGGGGTAAGATTCAGTCACCTGGTAGAAGGAGGGTATCAGATCAACCTGTTTGAAGATGCAGAAGAGGTGATCAATCTCTACCATGCCATGGATAAGATCAGGGATAAGTATGGTGACCGGAAGGTGATGCGTGCTTATGGTATTGAGGCTAGAAGTATCAGCCGCTTCAATCCCTTTACCGGAGAACCGCCACCACTACTGGCGAATAGAAGGCAGTAGGGGTAGAATTGTAAATGTTGAATTATGAATGGCTTAGATTTCCTATTGTGGGAAACTTAAAACCAGTGCTGTGCTGGTTTGTTTTGCCCTAACCAATAACCAATAACCAATAAACCGATAAGATGAGAAACTTTAAAAAGCTACCGGTTTGGCAGAAAGGAATGGACATTGTGACCATGACTTATCAGCTCAGTGACTCATTAACAGAGCTGTTGAAATACCGACTGATTGATCAGCTACAGCAGGCGGCCGTGTCTATCCCTTCTAATATTGCCATCGGTAGCAGTCACGAAAATGATAATGATTACAGAGCCTTTTTAAAGGTCTCATTGGGCGCCTGTTTTCAGCTGGAAACCTTACTGTTGGTAATAGGCAAGCTTCCTTTCGAAACCGGTGACATGCTTAAGCAATTGTTTGAAGCAGTAGAGGAGGAGAAGCGATTGTTGATGGATTTTATGCGACAGCTGATTCTTAGAGGTGCATGAGTCGATAGATTACTACTCTTATTTCTCTATTTCAAGTGAAGGGTCAAAAATGCTATATTTATATAGCTGACAATTAAACAGAAAGCGATGCCTCATCTGTATGCCGAAATAAAAAGACATCAAAAAGGTTCTGGTTGCAACATTGCCATATTTGCCCTGGCTGCTATGGTATGGGGAGGCTATGAGTTTTTTAAACCTCTTTTGGATATCCTGTTTTAGCCAGGTTAATTTAGCAGGTTGCCTATCGCATAGATATCTACCCTTAATATCATTTAGTTAAACCCTTTAGACCCTTTTCTTATCGATATAGAATGCTTGCTTTTGCTGTGTATCTATAGAGTCAATAGCCTTGTGCATCACTAATGCTAATATTTTTGCTACAAATTTTAGTTTACTAAAATTATTAGTATATTTAATTATTGATTAAACGAGAGCGCTATGAAAGGTAAGTTTCAATATGATCTGAGTGAGTATTTGTTGGTAGTTAGCCCATCTAACAGGGTGAATTGGGAAGTGGAAGACATAAAGCTTGAATTGGCTGGTAACTATGGGCCTTACAGAGGGGTGAAGTCCAAGCCACATATCTCTTTACTCAACCTGGTACTTCACAAAACACAAGAACAGGAGATTGTGGACAGGTTGAAGAAAAAGGCCGCTTCTCTCGAAAGTTTTGATGTAGTGCTCGATGGATTCGACTTCTTTGATGAGAGCAACACACTCTATGTAAACATAGCATCCGGAGCAATTGCCCTTACCAGCCTGCATAATTACCTGACAGCTGATATCCAGATCAAAGAGCTGATGGTAGGGCAGGTAAACAGGAGTTTCAGCCCGCATTTGACTATTGGCAGAAGGCTTACTGACGCACAATTCCGGAATGCATACCATGAGTTTAAAAATAAGTCCTATGCTAATTATTTTAGAGTAGACTCTATTTCTCTGCTCAAAAGAAAAGGACCTGCTGCAGACTGGACTTACCTGATGGAAATTCCTCTGAAGGTAGAAGAAGGCTGTGTGGTCTGATATTCCGGTATGAGTCGCTAATGATTGAGTTTCTCAATGTATCTCAACACTCATACCTATTACAGCTTTAAGTATGGCACTATCAGTACAAAAGACCTGCTCCTGGAAATGCAAAAGGCAGGTGTTGGTCGCTTTGCATTAACTGATATCAATAGTACAGCCGCTTCCCTCAATTTTGCTCGGTTAGCAGCTAAATACAATATCCAGCCTGTTTTAGGCATTGATTTCCGCAACGGAGCTGATCAGCTTTTTGTGGGAGTCGCCCAAAACAATGAAGGCTTTAAAGAACTCAACGACTTCCTTTCCATATACCTTCATTCAGGAGAGAAGCTTCCGGGCAGATCTCCTGATTTTTTACACAGCTATGTGATATACCCCTTTAGTAAATACACAGGCTTTGAATTGAAATCCTATGAATTTATTGGTGTAAAACCTTCTGATCTGCCCCGGCTGATTTATCCACCACATGAAATGGACCGGGAAAAGCTGGTGATACTGCAAACAGCCACTTTTCGTAGCAAAATCGATAAAGGAACAGGTGACAGGGCATTGTTAAAGCGTGATTTCAATGCGCATCGCCTGCTACGTGCTGTGGGTAATAATACATTACTCAGCATGTTACCGAAGTCAGAAGAGGGAGACCCCGGTGATTTTATCTATCCGATAGATGAGCTGCAGCAGCTTTATATGCTGTATCCATATATGGCTGATAATACCCTGAGGCTATTAGAGCAGTGTTCCATTCACTTTGACTTTGAAGGACAGAAACTCAATAAAAATCTGCTGTCCTACACGCAGTCTTCTGAAGAAGATTATGTCATGCTCGAACGTCTTTGTGAAGAGGGAATTCCATATCGCTATAAAAACCCTGATAAGGCTATTATGGACCGGATCAAAACGGAGCTGGACGTAATCAGGCAACAGGGCTTTATGTCTTATTTCCTCATCAACTGGAGACTCTGTCAATATGCACGGGAAAAAGGATATTTCTATGTTGGCAGGGGAAGCGGGGCCAATTCTGTGGTAGCTTACCTTTTGCGTATTACCGATGTAGACCCGATAGAGCTCGACTTATACTTTGAGCGTTTTATCAACCTTTACCGGCAAAACCCTCCTGATTTTGATATCGATTTTTCATGGAAAGACCGCGAGGATATCACTCAATTCATATTCAAAGAATTCAGAAAAGAGGGGGATAACAATGTGGCCCTGCTGGCTACTTATAGCACTTTTCAGTTCAGGGCGGTGGTACGGGAGCTGGGTAAGGTAATGGGTATTCCTCCCCATGAAATAGATCATATTCAAAGAGCCCGTTATGAAGAGCTGGATGAGGTGCATCGCCTGGTGTTGCGGTACGGAAAGTATATAGAAGGCTTTCCGAGCCATCTGAGTATCCATGCAGGCGGTATTCTTATCTCTGAAAAGCCCATCCACTACTACACTGCAACTGATATGCCTCCCAAGGGCTTTCCCACTACTCATTTTGATATGATCATAGCAGAGGACATTGGCCTGTATAAATTCGATATTCTGAGCCAGCGGGGGTTGGGTAAGATCAAAGACAGCCTGGAGATTATAGAAAACAATTACATGGAAGATCAGCAGATTGATATCCATGATATTCCCCGCTTTAAAGAAGACCCGAAAGTAAAAGACATGCTGCGGGAGGGGAGGGCCATAGGCTGTTTTTATGTAGAGTCTCCTGCCATGCGCATGCTCTTAAAAAAGCTGAGGGTAGAAGAATACCTGGGGCTTGTGGCGGCCAGCTCAGTGATCAGACCGGGTGTAGCCAAGTCAGGGATGATGCGACAATATATTCTACGTTTCAGGGAGCCCGAACGGAGGAAAGACGCCCATTATATACTCAGGGATATTATGCCTGAAACTTACGGGGTAATGGTGTATCAGGAAGATGTGATCAAAGTGGCGCACTACTTTGCCGGGCTCACGCTGGGAGAAGCCGATGTATTGCGCAGGGGAATGTCAGGCAAGTACCGTTCGCGTGAAGAGTTTCAGAAGGTACGGGCCAAGTACTTTGAAAACTGTGATAAGAAGGGACATTCTTATACACTGGCAGCAGATGTCTGGCGACAGATTGAAAGCTTTGCCGGATATGCCTTTGCCAAGGGGCATTCAGCCTCTTATGCCGTAGAAAGCTATCAAAGCCTTTTTCTCAAGGCCTATTACCCCCTGGAGTATATGGTGGCTACTATGAATAATGGGGGAGGTTTTTACCGGGTAGAGCTTTATGCCCATGAAGCCTATATGCATGGAGGCGATATCCAGCCACCTTGTGTCAACCAAAGTGAATACCTCTGCAGCATCTACGGCAAGACGATCTTTATGGGGTTGGGCTTTGTCAGTGAGCTGGAAAAGAATACTGCCGAAGCTCTGCTCATAGAGCGGCTGGAAAACGGGGTGTTTATGAGCTTCGATAATTTCCTGAAGCGTGTGGCTATCTCGCTGGAGCAATTGAGCCTGCTGATTCGTATTGGGGCTTTTCGGTTTACCGGCCAGACAAAGAAAGAGCTGCTTTGGGAAGCACACTTTCAATTGGGCAATCATAAAAAGACCAACCCCGTGCGCATGCTCTTCGACCCGGAAGTAAAGCGTTTTCAACTGCCTGAGCTAAGCTATGATATTCTGGAAGATGCTTTCGATCAGCAGGACCTGCTCGGTTTTCCTCTTTGTAATCCCTTTGACCTGTTAAAAGAAGTACCGGAGGGCAGTATCCTGGTCCGTGAAATGGAACAGTATAAAAACCAGACAGTGCGTATGATTGGCTACCTCGTCCATATCAAAAACACCAATACCTCAGGCGGAAAAAAGATGCAGTTTGGTACCTGGCTCGACTATGAGGGCTATTTTATCGATACCACGCATTTTCCTCCAGTAGCAGCTAAATACCCCTTCCGGGGTAAAGGTATTTACGAGCTCACCGGCCAGGTGGTCGAGGAGTTTGATTTCCTGAGTATGGAGCTGATTTCAATGCGCAAGCTGGCTTATGTGCACGATCCACGCTATGCAGAAGAACCCCGGCATGCCACAATGGGCATTGCGAATTTATTGAAGAGCTAACCCGAACTTTAGGAATTCATCAATTTGTTCAGCACCGCTTTCCGGTAAGATTTGCTTATGGGAATGCCAATACCTGAAATGGTGATTTCATGAGGCTCTATGGTTTCTATATGCGCCCGGGAAACAACAAATGACCGATGCGTTCGGGTAAACTGCTCTTCCGGCAGAAGCGCTTCTACATCTCTGATATTGGTAAGAGACATGATCTCTTTTTCCAACAAATGAAATACGACATAGTTACCTGAAGCCTCCACCCATCGGATGTCGGAAAGTTTTACCTGATGGGTCTTGGTACCGCTTTTTATCAATATGGTCTGCTGCTTTTCAGAGGCAGGCTCAGCTACTTCATTAGTAGTGTTTTTTAGTTTAAAGAGCTCCAGCGCCCTGTTAGCGGCTTTTATAAAGCGTTCAAATTCAATAGGCTTCAGCAGGTAATCCACTACATCAAGGTCATAGCCCTCAAGTGCATATTCAGAATAGGCGGTTGTCAGAATACAGAGAGGCTTTGCCTGCAGAGATTTTATAAACTGAATACCTGATAATCCAGGCATACTGATGTCTGTAAACAGCAGGTCTGTTTTGTTACTCTGGATAAAGGTGAGGGCCTCGAGTGGTTGGTGAAAAGACCCTGTCAGCTCTAAAAATGGTGTGGACTTCACGTAGTCACTGAGCATTTCCAGCGCCATGGGCTCATCGTCTACCACTATACATTTCAACTTTGGCTCAGACATGATCCGTTAAATTTAGCTCAAGTTTTACGCTATACATATCAGCCTCTTCAACAGTTAACGCATAGCGACCAGGATAGAGCAACTCCAGTCTCTTTTTTACATTTTCCAGGCCTATCCCTTTCTCTGTAGCCTGTTGTGCCAGGGTACTCGGGGTGTTTTCTACCAATAGGGTCAACAGGTTCTGTTCTAGTGTGATGTCAATTAGTATTCTGGGAGATTCCCTGCCATGCTTAAAGGCGTTTTCCACAAAAGGAATCAACAGCATAGGTGCAATCTGGTGGCCTGTACTCTGATTCAGGTCAACCTGAAAGCTGACCTTCTCCTGGTCGTGCAGTCTGACTTTTTCCAGATCAATAAAGTCATTCAGGTAATCAAGCTCCTTTTGTAACGCTACTGTATCGGCATTGCTTTCGTAAATCATATAGCGCATCAGACGACCTAGACGGGCTACACTTTCCGCAGCCTTCGGGTCCTCATGTTTTCTCACAAGCGAATAAATGTTATTAAGGGTATTGAAAAGAAAGTGAGGGTTTACCTGAGATTTCAGGTATTTCAACTCCGCCACCAACTTCTCTTCTTTGAGCTTTTCCCTCAGCAATGCGTTTTCCTTTTTGTCTCGTAATGATGAGTAGCCCAGGGATAGAAAAAGCACGAAACCATGGAAAATGATGCTGTAAGGCAGGGCATAGTCTACCGAGAGGTCATGGGTATATTCGCTCTCCATACCCGCACCAATAGGAATACTCGCTCCCAGACCGGTTATCAGAGTAACTATAAAGAGTAAGCAGGTCCATAGTATATATCGACCCCTGGTTACTTCATGCTTGAATCTGGGAATCAAATAGTGAACATGGCCATAGAAAAACACAGCTTTGAAGAGGATATCAATGCTCAGGATCAGCAACATCCAGGGATCATAACTTACGGAGACAATGGCTTCACCAAGATCATTCTCAGTGATGCGGGTCTGTTTTCCGGCACTTCTGAACAGAAGCAATAGCAGCATAAGCCACAAGGAGAGATGAATCAGTTTTTCAATGCGCTTGTGCATGTTCTAAAAATACTATGATCAACATCAAAAGCCCTCATCGTTTTATCAAATGCCAGTAACGCTACGCAAATGACCATATTCTCTGGTTAAGCAGTCTTATTATCCTTAAAAGACTTTTGACCAACAGAACCCGGCTTTCTACCCATTGGATTTGTAATGGCTCATGATCGGTGACTCCTTCGGAGAAAAAGGAATCATGAATTTTTCAAAACACCATAGAGCAAACAGGACCCGATTTGGTGGCCTATTGCTCACTATTGGCTTTTATCTATGCCTGGGCCAGTCCTTACTGTATGGGCAAGGCATTAAACCGGTAGATATTAAAAAGATAGATAAACGAGCAGTAATTGAGGCCACGGCTAAGCTGCTCAAAGACCATTACCTCTATGAGGAAGTAGGGGGGATGATGGGGGATTTGCTTAAAAAGAGACTCGCTGAAGGAGACTATGATCAGTTGAAGACTACCACGGATTTTGCCAGGGCCATTACAGTCGATTTACAATCAAACTTTCGGGATAAGCACATTAAACTTAGCTACGATCCTCGGACCATCAAAATGACCAGGAATGCTTCGGGGGAGGATAAGTCCGGTCAAAGTAAGGCGGATCTGATTGAGGAACTCCTGGCGGTAGAGATTTATGAAAACTATAGAATACCGGAAATCAGGCGTATAAGGGGAAACATTGGCTACCTGAAAATGGACATGATGCTGCCACCGGTTTTGGCCACCGGCTATAGCGAAAAAATGGCCGCTGCTATGGAGCTTCTGGCTGATACAGATGCATTGATTTTGGACTTAAGGCATAACCCCGGAGGCTGGGCAGAGGGCAACCGCTTATTGATGAGCTATTTCTTCCCGGCCAGAACACATATCATGAACTCCACCTCCAGACTGAACGGAGAGACCAACAAGACTAAAGAATTTACGCGCGATGAGGTATCCGGCAGACAAATGTTGGAACAACCCTTGTATGTTCTCGTGAGCAGCAAAACGGCCTCTGCGGCCGAAAGCGCTTCGCACATCCTCAAATACGGGGGCAGGGCCAAACTGATCGGTGAAACTACCTATGGTGCCGGCTACTCCTTTGACGATATGTTTGTGGATGAGAACTTTATTATAGCCATGCCGAATAGTACCGGTATGCATCCGAAAGCAACTGAGAATTGGGAAAGCATAGGCCTTAAACCAGATGTAGTAGTAAGTCAATCGCAAGCAATGGAAGAGGCCCGCCTGCTGGCCGTTATCGAGCTGCTGGAAAAAGAGCTCGCCAAGCCCCGCAAGGAGCGGTATAAGTATCGGGTAGACCAGCTAACCTGGGAGAAAGACCGCTTGAATGACCTTAAAACCCCACTGGTGCTGACTGACGAAGACCTCCTTAAATACACGGGTGACTATGGTCCCAGAAAAATCAGCTTAGAGAATGGGCATTTATATCATAAGAATACTAAGCCCAACAGACCTGCCTATAAACTGATTCCAATAAGAAAGGACGAGTTTCTTCTGGAAGGACTGGAGGATTACCGACTCTATTTCGACCGTGATAAGAAAGGGGAGATTAAGCAGGTGAGAATGAGGTCACTCACGCGTCTTTATATCGAACAGAAGCAGTAATGGTTCCTTGTGTTGTTTTGGTTAAACCCTTGTTCAGGTTGTGGCTGATAGTATAAAGGGCCTTAACTTCAACTCATTTTAATGATCACACTACCTTTATTTACTTATTTGTTGCTCAGGTATGTAAAACTCTCCTTTCAAATAGCACTCAATGGCAAAGGCACTGGCATCAAAATGAGGTTCGGGAAGATCACGAGGGTCCACCCATGCCCAGCCTTCACATTTATCCGGTTCTAATACTACAGGAGAGCCATTGAATTCATCGGTAACCAATGCCACTGAGATGTAATGTTTTCCTTCTGTTTTGTAAGTATCAAGGTTGTTCGTGACACAAATCACCCTGGGTGAAAAAATCTCTAAGCCGGTTTCCTCAAGTACCTCCTTTACTGCAGCCTCTTCAAAGCTTTCTCCTGTTTCCAGGTGTCCACCTGGAATGGAATAAAAAGGAGCATGGCTGCCTTTTCGCTTGCCAATAAGAATCTTCCCGTCCTTGTCTTCGAGGATCACTCCGATACCCACCTTTGGTCTTTCCATAGCCCAAGATAAGAAGGAATAGTAATCGGTGTCAGAACTATCTGCCTTGGTTCCGGTTATAGATATTTCAAAACACCTCTTATCGGTCAACTCTCGGTCGGATCATCTAAAAAGGCCTGCTGAGGGGGGATTGATGAATTATTGATGAAACCCAACCCTGAAGAATTTATGGACTAAAAACCGCACAAGAATTTCTCAATTAATACTTCAGCGAATGAGAAAGTCAAAATCACTTTCAAATCATATTTTTATAAACATAATTGCAGACTATGAATCAGTTTCCACACGACTTTATCTGGGGATCGGCCACCTCAGCCTATCAAATAGAAGGAGCACACGACAAAGATGGCAAGGGGCCATCCATCTGGGATGCCTTCTGTACCATACCCAATCGCATAAAAAACGGTGATAATGGTAATGTGGCCATTGACCATTATAGCAAGTATAAAGAGGACATTGCTCTGATGAAATCGCAGGGCTTCAAGGCCTATCGTTTTTCTATTGCATGGCCCAGGGTAATGCCTGATGGAAAAGGTGAGGTAAATGAGAAAGGGATTCAGTTTTATTCTGACCTGATTGACGAGCTACTGGCAAATGACATTACTCCCTGGGTTACCCTGTATCACTGGGACCTGCCGTTGGCGCTGCAAACAGAAGAGGATGGTTGGCTTAATGATAGTATTGCCGACCGTTTTGAGGTGTACGCTGATCTTTGTTTCAGCCGCTTTGGTGACAGGGTTAAAAACTGGATCACCCTGAACGAACCCTGGGTGGTTTCTATTCTGGGTTATGGCCAGGGAGCTTTTGCTCCGGGTAGAAAGTCGAACTCTGAGCCTTACCTGGCTGCGCATAACCTGCTCAGGTCGCACGCACGGGCTGTCAAAGTATATCGTGAAAAGTATGCACATCAAAACGGTGCAATAGGTATTACCAATAATTGTGATTGGAGGGAGCCTTTGACAGATAAACCTGAGGATAAGGAGGCTGCTGAAAGAGCCATGTTGTTTTTCCTGGGCTGGTTTGCCGATCCTGTCTATAAGGGAGATTACCCTGCAGTGATGCGGGAAAGGCTGGGAGAGAGGCTGCCACAATTCTCAGAAGAAGATAGGGAAATGGTGCTGGGATCTTCAGACTTCTTTGGCCTGAATCACTATACCACCATGTACGCAGCGAATACGGATGCCGGGGATGTCGAGAATGACATAGCTGGTAATGGAGGAATCTCCGATGATCAGGATGTCAGTCTCTCACAAGATAAGTCCTGGCAGCTCACCGCTATGGATTGGGCAGTGGTTCCCTGGGGATGCAGAAAACTGCTGGAATGGATCAGTGCCCGCTACGACCAGCCCAGTATCTACATCACTGAAAACGGTTTCGCCTGTGATGATAAAGAAGTAAATGGTGCAGTGGACGATTCGAATACCCGCCTGAGCTATTACAAAGGCTACCTTACAGCCTGCAAAGAGGCAATAGACAATGGGGTAGACCTCAAAGGCTATTTCGCCTGGAGCATGTTCGATAATTTCGAATGGGCACTTGGCTACGGCTCACGATTTGGTCTCAATTGGGTAGACTACGAAACGCTCGAACGAATTCCTAAAGCATCAGCAATTTGGTTTAGCCAGGTGATCGAGAAGAATTCTTTGGACTCATAATGATTAAAATAAAGTTTAAATAAAACGTATTAAAATATTGGTTAATAGGTGTTTATGTGTTTTAAACACCCAGTCACCCAAAGTACTTCAGAGGTTTAAGCGCAAGCCCATACTGAAGAGGATGATGCTGACTCGTTGGCTCTCTAGAGAGACCCGATCTCCGCTGGTATTTTGAGGTTTGATGCCCTCAAATGAATCTGTACTTCCACCTACGAGATAGCGGAGTGATACATTAAGACGTTTCCTGATATCGATACCAATTTCCGGGGCAAACGCCAGGTTGATTTTACTGGCTGTTTTGCTTTCCAGGGTATGAACATACTCCCAATAAGAATTAATCCCCACACCTGTACCGGCATAAAGGGGAGAAGAGCCGGAGGTGAAGTAATAGCGCCCTTTTGCCATTACACTGCTCCAGTTCGTATCGTTGGGGTCGAGTATTTCGGTGGTACCCTCAAAGGTGGCATTATCACCTGGTATAAAGTCACCTCCGGTGGATAGTTCCAGGCCGAAAGTAAAGCGGTCTGAAAGTGTTTTGTATCCGGCCGCATAGAGCATAGCCTTACCCCGGCCATTGCCAGCATTGGGGACACCGCCCATGGCCACGCCTCCTTCAAGGTGGACGTTTTGAGCATTGACTGTAAACGCAGAGATTGCGAGTAATGAAAGTAGCAGAAGATTTTTCATAATGTGCGCAGTTTTAAACAGACTTGAACACCAGTATTCTTCCAGACCCGATTCAATTTACATTATGTGCAACAAGGTTGCAAATCAGATTAACCTGTTGACCATTCTCAATGGCTAACTCTAATCATTTCTTCAGAGATTCGTATTCGGGGATATTGTATTTCAATATATCTTTGAATTTCATTTTAGCGTCATACAAGCTTCAGAGGTAGATTTTCTGAAAATCTTCAAAACTTTTTAAAATCCGAGGGTAACCTTTTTCCCTTTTTGGAATATAGGTGCGGATTTTTTATTGCCCATGATCAAAGAAGCCCTCAAATACATAGCGCAAGACCTGGATACTTACTTGAGAAGGAAATATGATTCTCCTGAAAGCAGGGTGCACCTGGGTAATATTCTCGATTTGGATGGAAGTGTACCTGAAGAGAACAGGAATAAAATAGTGCTCACCCTTATCAATATTGAGCCGGAAACCAATATCAGCACTACACAGAGTGGGTTTACAGCAGGTCAGACTTTTCAGAGAACGAATCCTCCCTTGAGGTTCAATCTGGACCTTCTGTTCTCTGGTTTGTTTAATCAGTACGAAGAGTCACTGAAGTTTGTGGCGGATACTATTTACTTTTTTCAGTCCAAATCCCTGTTTAATGCCCAAAACTCTCCCGGCCTGTCACCCGAGATCCAGCAACTGACCCTGGAGGTTTTGAAGTATAACCTGCATGAAATGCACAGTTTATGGACATCTCTGGGAGCGAAATACCAACCATCGGTGATCCTGAAAACGCGAATGCTAACCTTCCAGACCGATCAGGTAGTAGAAGAAGTAGCAACAATGCAGAACCCGGGACTGGAGGCCCGACCCAAGTCATGAGATCTACAGATTATAAGCTACTGGCCGAGGTACTGGTCGCTCATGAATACTATGAGAATGGCATTTTCAGAGACCTGAGAGTAGTACCCGATGCTAAAACACAGACTTTCCTGTGGAACGCCAATTTGATCTTCAAGCCATCCGATAACGGCTTCTCAGTCTTTTACCCTCAAAGTTTTGACGCTGGCTACGTCACAGATCTGGTCGAATTTTTAGGCGAGTATTACCTGAGGTTTGAGCTGCATAGTAGTACACATCACTTTTTCAATTTTACCAATACTTCTCTCAACGATCTTGTACTTCATCAATTCTCCAATAAACCAATGGAGGCTGATGAGTCACTTCACCTGACTTTGGAACCCAACCTGCATTTTACCGATGCTCTGGGCTATGTAGACCTGCACCTGGACAGTTTTGTGGAGTCAGAAAATATTGTAGCCAGAACATATCAAATCAATTTCAGCTCCAGGCAAACTCAGCTGAATTACTTCATAGCCAATACGGGAGAGGAGAATGCTAAGCTCATGAAGATTGAAGATGCAGGAGGCGAGCCATTTGAGGGACCTGAAAAGGAGAGTATGGCGAACGGGGCCACGGTGTTCAGGTTCAGCTCGGGTGAGCGCCTGTATCCGCTTAAGGAGCAGGGAGAGAATTACTGTGTGCTTAAGAAAACTAACCCGGAAAATAATAATAACGAAGACCCGGACGATGAGGAAGTGCTTATAGAAAAGCTACCATCGGCCTCACCCTCTTCCATTACCAACATCAAACAGCTTTCAGCAAGTCATGAGGACGTGGCCTGCTCATCCATATATATCTATTTGTGAATTTTTAAAAGAGTTAAATCATAACATTATGGCATTATCACCATTAGCAACCCAAACCCCAGGCGTTTACATCGATGAGAGAAACGCCTTTCCGAGCTCCGTTGTGGAAGTAGCAACGGCTGTTCCGGCCTTTATAGGGTATACGCCACGAGCGTCCTATGAAGGCAAGTCCTACTACAATAAGCCTGTAAAAGTAACCTCGTTTAACGAGTTCAAGGCTTATTTCATGAATGAAACAGGCAGTCAGTATGACCCGCAATACTACTTTACCAAGGTAGATGCAGAGCCTGAAAAGGGAAATTCATTTCACCTGAATGGTGACATTTATACGGCCGAACCCGATCCGGGAACCATCTATTATCTGTACAACAGCATCAGGCTATTCTATCAGAACGGTGGTGGGCCTGCCTATATCGTGTCAGTAGGGCCTTATGGTGCACCTACCGCTTCGCCTGTTGGAGCCGGAGAAGCGATTATTAATCCTAACGTGAAACTTGCCGAGCTGCAAAAGGGACTTGAACTGCTGCAGAAGGTAGACGAAGTCACGATCTATGTTGTGCCTGAGGCTACTCTCATGAGTACTGACGATAATAGTACCCTCATGGCCAGCATGCTTGTGCAGAATGGTCAAATGGGTACAGCGGTATCCTTGTTTGATGTGGTTGGTGGCAATGCACCTGATCCCATTCAATACACCGAGGACATTAAGACCTTCAGAAACAGCACGGGCAATAACTTCCTGAAGTATGGAGTGGCCTATTACCCTTTCCTCAATACTACGGTAACCTCCAATAGCGAAATCGGCTATGGAAATATCAATGGAGGAGATACCAGCGTGCTGGCGCCAATTGTGAACCCTGATGCTGCACCTAATCCGGTAGCAGAGCAGATTCTGAAGAATATTGCCGAACCTCCTGAAGGTTTGACGCCTTCGCAGCTCAATCAGGCTCTGATGAATTCTAGCAAGCAGTACCAGCAGGTAATGAAGATTTTGAACGAACAGGTAAATGTGCTGCCTCCAAGTGGTGCGATGGCGGGTATTTATACCCTGGTGGATAACACGAAAGGAGTATGGAATGCGCCTGCTAATGTTAGCCCCATAGGAGCGGTAGACCTGACCCTACAGATCAATGACAACATGCAGGCAGGTTTGAATGTAGACGCTGTCAGTGGTAAGTCTATCAACGCCATCAGATTTTTCAACGGACAGGGCATCCTCGTTTGGGGAGCAAGAACCCTTGATGGTAACAGCCTCGATTGGCGCTACATCAACGTGAGGCGTACAGTTACCATGATTGAGCAATCAGTCAAACTGGCTTCTAGACTCTATGTGTTTGCTCCAAACGATGCCAATACATGGCAGACCGTGAAGAGTATGATCGAGAACTTCCTTTCCAATATGTGGAAACAGGGAGCTCTGCAGGGAGCCGTACCGGCAGATGCCTTCAGTGTATCTATTGGGCTCGGTAGCACCATGACTGGTCTCGACTTGCTGGAGGGAATCATGCGGGTATCTGTGAAAATCGCAGTAGTACGCCCAGCTGAATTCATCCACATAGAGGTAGAGCAGCAAATGGCTAAATCTTAATCAAAACATTCATTCAAAAAATTAAAACATAAAAATCATGGCTGGAGAAAAACAAGAAACCCCGTGGCCGTTACCAAAATTCAGGTTTTCGGTAGACATAGGTGGCCAAACAGATATAGGATTTCAGGAAGTAAGCGGATTAGATGCTGAAACCCAGATCATAGAATACAGATCAGGCAATAGTGGCGCTTTTAGTACCGTGAAAATGCCCGGCATCGCCAAGTACAGTAACGTGACCATGAAGCGTGGCATTTTCATAGACGATAGTACCTTCTGGGACTGGTATAGCCAGATTACCATGAACACCATCGAAAGGCAGACGGTAATTATCAAGCTGCTCGATGAACAAGGTTCACCAGCGGTAACCTGGACACTTGCGAACGCATGGCCTACTAAAATCACAGCCACAGACCTTAAGTCTGATGGAAACGAGGTGGCAGTAGATACCATAGAGATAGCCCACGAAGGTTTGACCATTTCATAATCAACTATCAGGATTATGAGCTCGGCTTATCCGCTTCCATCATTCTATTTTACCCTGTCTTTCAGTGGTATTACCTATAACAGTGACATGAGCTTTCAGGAGGCATCGGGTATCGATGTCTCCATGGAAGTGGATCCTGTTTACAGTGGCGGGCAAAACAACTTTCACTATAAGTTGCCAAAGCCTACCAAATACAGCAACCTGGTGCTGAAACGCGGTCAAATGGCTGCCAACTCTCAGCTGACAGCCTGGTGCGTCAAAACCATGCAAAATGGTCTTAACAGCCCAATTCAGCCTAAGACGATCACCCTGAAGCTGTTGAACGAAAAGAAGAAGCCGGTAATTACCTGGACGATTTACGGTGCTTATCCCATTAAGTGGAATGTATCTGATTTTAAGGCCCAGGAGAATGCGCTGAGTGTTGAAACGGTAGAGTTTGCCTACCAGTATTTTAAACAAAATGTGTCAAGCTAATCCGTGAAGCCATGCCTGTAGAGATTAAAGAATTGATCATCCGAACCAATATTGTATCCGACCAGAATGCAACGGGCAGAGAGAATCAGCATGGTTATTTAACTGAGCAAGATAAAAAGGACATCATTCAGGCTTCAGTGAATCAGGTGTTGAAAACCATCAAACGTAAAAACGAACGCTGATGGGGCTTCAGGTACTTACCATTACGGCTTATAAAGACGAAAACTTCGGGAGTCAATCCAGTGGTATCAGTCCGTATAAGGCCATGCTCAACCCAGATTCCTTTTCGGAAGACCTGAAGGTCACTTACAAAGACCAGCAGTCGCCCGGAAAAGATGCTGCTGATAATAAGTACCAAAAGACCCCTCCGTCAAGTCTGAATTTTAGCCTGACCATTGATGGTACCGGGGTGGTGGATGCATCACGGACGGATGTAGCGCAGGAAATCGCCAACCTTAAAAAGGTGGTTTATACCACCAATGGCGAAATCCATACGCCTAATTATGTAAAAGTGGTCTGGGGAGCTTTCAACTATCAGGGCAGACTGACCTCCATGAAGGTGGACTATACCATGTTCAAGGCCAGCGGGGCTCCGGTAAGGGCAAAAGTAACGCTGTCTTTTACCGAGGTTCAGGAATCTTCAGGAAGCAAAAATCAGTCTCCGGATATGTCTAAGTCGCGAATAGCCGTGGCTGGCGATTCATTGGCCAGACTTACCTACGATGCTTATGATGATGAGATTCACCTTATCAAGGTAGCTACTTACAACAAGCTCGATTCCCTGCTGCAGCTTATTCCGGGGACCCGAATTGAATTTCCACCGATAATTTCTAATTGACATGGGAAGCTCACCAGCTCAGGACAGCGCGAATGTAGTTACCTACGAAGTTTCAGCAGGAGGGAGCGCTATTCCTGATACCTACGACATTGATTCAATCATAGTCACCAAGCAGGTCAACCGTATCAGTACCTGTGAGATAGTATTGTTTGACGGAGATCCTGCCAAGGCAGATTTTCCCCTGAGTGATTCAAGCACTTTTTTGCCGGGTACAGAGGTTGAAATTAAGCTTGGATATGATAGTACCAACGCCTCTGTATTCAAAGGAATTGTCATCAAACAGTCCATCAGAATCAGTAATGAGAAAGGTCCACAGCTGGAGCTGGTTTGTAAGGACAAGGCGATAAAAATGTCAGTAGGCAGGCAAAATGCCTACTACAAAGACATGAAAGACAGCGATATCATCAGCAAGGTGATCGGCAATCATTCCGGACTTTCCTCCGATGTAACAGCCACTTCGGCCACACTGCCTGAGGTAATTCAATACTACGCCTCTGACTGGGACTTTATGATCAGTCGGGCTGAAGTAAATGGATTGTTGGTAACCACCGATGCCGGCAAGGTAGGAGTGAGCGACCCTACCGCTGCCAGTGATTCCGGAATTGAGGTCACCTACGGGCAGGACATTCTCGAGTTTGATGCTACCATGGATGCTACCGATCAGTTCAGCTCGGTAAAATGCAGCGCCTGGGACCATAAAACTCAAAAGGTGGTAACTGGAGAAGCTTCCGGAGCTGACAGTGGATTGGGCAATGTTAGTACAACTACACTGGCTGATGTGATTGGCCTGTCTGACTTTCCTTTTCAATCAGTAGCCCCTCTCGATGAGGCAGGTCTCAATACCTGGGCCAAGGCGCAGGTCACCAAATCGGAGTATGCCAAAATTCGTGGAAATGTGCGCTTCCAGGGTACCGCTTCGGCACTACCGGCCACAACCATATCCATTATGGGAGTGGGAGAACGCTTTGAAGGCACTGCCTTTATTTCGGCTGTTACCCACAGGTTGGAAGATGGTGATTGGGTCTGTGATGCGACCATTGGGGTTGATCCAGAGTGGTTTTCTGAAAATGTTCAAATGCAATCTCCATTGGCTTCAGGCCTGTTGCCTGGTATCCAGGGACTGCATCTGGGCACGGTCAAACAAATCAATGAAGACACCGACAGTGAGTTTCGCGTACTGGTGGATATTCCGTTGATCACCACCTCTTCCGATGGTGTTTGGGCCCGCTACGGCAACTTTTACGCTACCAACAAGGCCGGTATTTTCTTCTATCCTGAGGTGGGTGATGAGGTGGTTTTAGGCTTCCTGAATGAAGATCCTCGCTATCCCATCATTTTGGCCTCACTATACAGCAGCAGCAAAAAAGTAGCGCCTTATACTCCCGATGATAAAAACAGTATCAAGGCCATTGTAACCAATGCTCAGATCAAAATAGAGTTTGATGATGAAAACAAGGTACTCACTGTCACCACACCCGGAGAAAACCAGATGGTATTCAGTGATAAGGACAAGAGTATTACCATCAGCGATCAGAATAGCAACAAGATAGAGATGACCTCATCGGGCATTACGCTCGACAGTGCCAGTAGTATGACCCTTAAGGCTGCCCAGGACATCAGTATTACAGCCGGCACCAGTGTGAGCATTGAAGGGCCACAATCTGCTGAAATGACGGGTGCCAGCGTCAGTGTCAAAGCTGATATGGATTTAGGACTGGAAGGGGGAATGACTTCCAAGCTCTCCGGGGGTACACAGGTGACCATCAGTGGAGCCATGGTCATGATTAATTAATACCCGGAAAAGAGAAGTGCTCTTTTCACCACAACATATAAAACGAATATAGAATTATGCCACCAGCTGCCAGACTCACCGATATGCATACTTGCCCCATGGTCACCCCGGGTTTGCCCCCGATACCCCATGTGGGAGGGCCGGTGATCGGACCAGGGGTGCCGACCGTTCTCATCGGCAAACTGCCTGCGGCCATTGTGGGTGATTCATGTGTATGTGTAGGGCCACCTGACTCCATTATCAAAGGCAGTGCCACCGTGATGATCGGAGGGATGCCTGCTGCCCGAATGGGCGATACCACTGCCCATGGAGGCTCTGTAGTAATTGGTTGTATGACGGTAATGATCGGAGGTTGATATGATGATAAATCAGGAAGAAAACGACTTTTTAGGCATAGGCTGGAGCTCGCCACCGACTTTCCAGAAAGGAATAGACACGGTCGTGATGCAGGGTGGCGTAGATAATATCAATGAGAACCTTAAGTCTCTGATATCCACTAACCTTGGGGAAAGACCCTTCAAGAGAAACTTTGGTACGCATCTCAGGTCTTTTGTATTCCACATTCCCGATGCTGAAATGCAAAATAAGATCAAAGAAACTGTAAGAAGAGCGATTACTGAATATGAGCCTCGCATTGACCTGGAAGAAGTAGAGATCGACATGTCCGGAAGCCTTGATGGCCTGCTGATCATCAATGTGAGCTACCTGGTGATCAAGGTGAATACACGACACAACTTTGTATATCCATTCTATATCAATGAGGGCTCTTATTTGAACTTTTGATGCAGGTCGACCGAAATATCGCCTTCAATCACTTCTTCAGTGCCGATCGCAGGTCCTTTCAAAACCCGCTGCTCGACCCTGAACAGGTACCGCTGGACGAAAGGTCGACTACCGAACTAATCAACTACCTGGCCCGTTTGTCTACGCAGTTCTGGTATTACGATACCGACAATAAAAGACAAGGCGATTGGTCAGACTTTTTCCATCAGGACCTGAGTGCCATCCTGGCGGTGATCAGCGAATCTGATATGGATTATGAGTTCAGGCGTATCCTGGATTTTTTGAAAGGAGTGAAGCCGGGAATTCCACGTGAACAACAGAAGGTTTTCCTTTGGGAGGTATTCGATCTGTGCTTTGCTTGTGTATTTGACATCAATGAATGGTTTATAACCTTTAGTCAGTATCACGTAAATCATCCCTTCTACACTTTTCTAAAGGAGCTCATCTGGAAAAAGCTCAGCTTCAAACTGCGGGATATTTATACCCATTACCACGCCCTGGTCAGGCTCGATGTATTGGACGATAAGTCCAGGATTGACAGGCTCTATAAGCAGTTTGAAAAACTACACATCACCTGGAATTTTAATGCTTTTCCGGTTGGAGGAAAGAACAAGGAACTGCTGACTTCTAAGCAAGAGCTGATCTCTTTTGTCAGAGGGCTGGAGGAGGTAGTGAAAGACTATTTTAATCTTAGGAAAATTCTTATCAGGCGGGCCGGAGAAGACTTTGATAAAAGCCTCGATTCGGGAGAGATGCAGCCGCACATTGCTTTGCTCATTTCCTTTCTGGATTTATACAAGAATCAGCAAAAGTCATTGAACAGCCTCGTACCGGAGCATTTACGCTTCTACTATGAAGAGGTTCTTGATTTTTGCCCGGGCCTGAGTCAGCCAGACCACAGCCATGTATATCTCACACTCAAGGATGGGTTTAAGTCGTTTAAGGTACCAGCACACACCCGGTTTCTGGGCGGTATAGATGAAACCGGAAAGGACCTCGTTTTTCAAAGCGATAAATCCTTGCTGGTAGTTAATTCTAAAATCACTGACTACCTGACGCTTACAAAAAATAAGAAGTCTGAAGAGCTTTTGTTTGCCCCTTTTAAATGTGGTGGTGAGGAGGAGTTTCAAGTTCCCTATGTAGATGAGTTTACTGGTCAAATGGCCTCCTTTGGTATGTTTGGTGCCACCGACAGTCAAAGTAAAAGGGCCACATTAGCCCACCTGGGCTGGGCCATATCTTCGCCAGAACTGGCACTCGCTGGTGGAGAGCGCAAAGTGACCATCAGCTTTGGACTCAGTCTAGATGTAGACGAAGAAGAGGGAGATGAATACAGCTGGGCAGAAACCCTCACCGGGGCTTTTGATTTGGCGCTGACGGGTGTCGAAGGTTGGATTTACCCTGCCGAGGTGTCTGTTGGTGTTCAGGATGAATTGCTCTCTGTTCATTTCACCATTTCTGAAAACCAGGAGGCCGTAGTGGGCTATGACCAAAGTATCCATGGTGATCGCTATCAGACCTCAGAGCCGATCGCCTTGCTTAGGTTAAGTGACAGAGTACAGGAGAGCTCAAGGCTTGACGTGTTTGACCTTCTCGCCAGCCGGCTGTTTGAAGGCTATACCATTAGCACAGAGGTGACTGGACTGCCGGTTAAAAATATAAGAAACCATGAGGGTAACCTGTTTAATGAGGGGCTGGTGACTCCTTTTGGTAGCAATCCGGTAGTCGGGGCTTATCTCAATGTTAGAAATGAAGAAGTAACCGCTAAATCCCTGAAAGACATATCACTCAACATCAGGTGGATCAATGTACCTACTGAGGCTGGCTTTGAGGAGTATTATGAAGCCTATAACGATTACCTCAAGATTTATCAGCCTGAAAGCACACTGTTTTCCAGAGGGGCTTTTCAAACCCAGCTTAAATGGACAGGACTGGATGGTCAGGTACGATCCAGACCGCGTTATCCGCTGTTTGGCGAAAGCAGTGAGGGGGATATCACGTTGGAAAAAACCGCTGAAGAGGCAGCACCTGATTCTGAAGAAGCTGAGAGTGTTCCAAGCGAAACGGTTATTGAAACCATAACTCCTGTTGAATATCGAATCAAAGTACCCGAGAAGGAGAAGACTATCCGGGCTGAGAAGAAAGGTCTTACAGCGGGACTTACGTTGACCCTGACGGACCCTACAGAGACCTTCGGCAATGCTGTGTATCCGAGAGTGGTTGCGCAGGTAACAATGGATAATACCCGAAAGGCTACTTATGAAATGGGGCTTATCGGGTTGATTCTGGGCTTCTTAAAGGCCATTCTGGCCGTGTTAGAAGCCATTGTCGAGGGAGTTAAAAAAGCCTGGTGTTTTATTACGGGAAAAGAATACCAGAAGAAGGCCAAAAAACCACGCTTCAAGGCTACCCCGGGTCAACCCTTTACACCTCAGCTCAATGGAATTACGCTTTCTTATACATCTGAGAAAAAGGTAGCGCTGGGAAAAGCTGGGCCTGATCAGTTTTACCTCATACATCCTCAGGGAATAGAGCCTGTCAGTTACAGAAAATCAACCCTGGTACCTGCCTATCGTGAGAACGGATATGCCTTCCTGGGTTTTGATAAGCTCTCACCAAAAAAGCCGCTGACACTGTTGTTAGGGATTGAAAATCGACTGGATACCCACATTACTGAAGACTTTGTTCCCGTAAAAATTGAGCAGCTCACTACTGTGGGCTGGAGGAAAAGCCCATTATTGGAAGACAGCACTTTTGGTCTGAACAAGACCGGGGTCATCAGCTTTATGATCCACCATGAGGTATGTAATGATAGCCTGTTGATGCCTGATGGAAAATTCTGGATCAGACTTTCTGCTCCGGAATCAGTCGTGAAGAGCTGCAGGCTTACCATGCTTGGTGTCAATGCGGTGAAGCTGACCCGGGTAATGAGCAAGGAAGACAAGCAAAAGCCTGTGATGAGTATTCCACCGGGTAAGATTCGTGAAATGACCATTCCATCGCAACAGGTGGCGGCTATTCAGCAGCCCTTCCCATCAGCAGGGGGGCGCCTTCCAGAGAACAGGCCAGAGTTCTATCAGCGGGTAGCACAGCGCCTGTCTACCAAAGACAGGGCCGTTTCACTTAACGACTACCAGTCCATGATCCTGCAGCGCTTTACCAATATTTTCAGGGTTAACCTGCTGCCTGCCAAATATCACGATAAGAAGCGCTGTACGCAGATTACCATGTCGCTGGTGCCGGTAGTGGATGCTACTGATGCCATAGATAAATACCGTCCCATCGCCAGGGCCGATGTGTTGGCAGAGGTATTGCAGTCTTTAAGAGCTAAAATAAGTCCACATGTGCGTCTGGATGTAAAGCATGCCGGCTTCGAAGAGGTAAAGGTTGGTCTGGAGGTGCTTTTTAATGACGCGTCCCTCAACAGGGAATTGATTGAAAAACTCAATCAGGATCTGATGGCCTTTATGTCTCCATGGATTCAGCCCAATGAGCTGGCCTATGAAGAGGCACTGGTGCATACCAATGACATTATCAAGTTTATCCGTGCCAGGCCCTATGTGACCAATTTCCGAAAGTTCAGAATCTATCTGAACGACCGGCTGATTTATGGGCAGGATTTAAAAAAGAAGGGAAAACAGTCAGAAATGAGTCAGCAACCGCTGATTCCCATGAATGAGCTCAATGTATTGGTTTCTGCCAGGCAGCATGATATCAGACTGATCGGAGAAGAGAATGAAGATGACATGGAGGCCGACAACTCACTGGAAGTAGCTTTGGAGCAAGAGGAGCAAGTCTCTCCTGAGAGCCTGTCAGAGGAAGGAGAGGAGCATGAGTAATACGGAGACACAAAAGCTGACGATTCCAAGGTCTGTAGACAAAAGGCCATCCCTCAACTATAATGGCATGCTGCGGCAGGGCATTCAGTCGATTCAGGAAATGGCGGGCAGGCGATGGACTAATTATAATGCGAGTGACCCGGGAATTACCCTGCTCGAATATCTCTGCTATGGTCTGCTGGATCTGGGCTATAAAAGCACTTTTCCGATGGAAGACATGCTCTCTGATGAGCGTGACCAAATTCTTACCAAGGACAGGTTCTATACCGCCAGAGAGGTGCTCTTCTCTAACCCTTTGACCGTTTCTGACTTTCGCAAAGTGTTGATAGACAGGGTGGAAGGTATAAAAAATGCCTGGGTTGTTCCGGTCACCAGCAAAGGCTGCTTTCAGGGAAGCTACGAGATTTTCCTTGAACTCAACGATGAGTTGAAACTGAAATGGGTAGAGCTGCTTGAATCCCCGGAAGGAAATGTGGGCTCTTTTTTATCAATTAATAACACGGATGATTTTACACAGCAAAGCCTGAATGATCCTGCCGCCTTCAAAATCAGAATGAATAACATCATCAGAGGGGCAGATGCTTTGCTTTCTAGACACCGCAACCTTGGTGAGATTTTCACCCGCTCCAACATACTCAGGCCTGTGGAATTTAAGCTTCAGGGAGATGTGTTTCTGCTGTTTTCTGCCAACCTGGAAGAGACCATCGCCTGGATGTTTTATAGCCTTAATAACTATTTTTCCAGGTTTATTGAGTTTCATACCTATGAAGAATTGCGTGAAGAGGGAAATGATGTAGATGACATCTTATTGGGGCCCAGACTGGAAAATGGCTTCATTAAAGACAAAGACCTGCTGCCTCTCAGGGATAGTGCAGATCCTGAAATTCTCAAATCTACGCTGGTGGCCCATAAGGCGATTACCAGCATCTTGTCATTTGGGGTGAGTGTACCGGCCAATATCCATCAGCCTAAAGAGTCTGATTATAAAAAAGTAAAAGGGAAAATTGAATTTCACCGTCACAGCTCGCCTTTTTTCGACCATACTACGGCCGCTTCCATCATCCTGGACCCTAATGAGCTACTGACCTTCTACCATGGCGAAAGGGAGGTGAAAACACTGGATCAGGCCAAGATCAACAGTTATTATGAGTCCTGGACTACGAGAAAAGCCGTCAGTAGCTATCATTTCGAGAAAGAGTTGGGACCTATGCTTCCGCAGGGCAAGTTTCGTGATGTAAAGAAATATCATTCCATTCAACAGATTTTACCAGAGCAGTTTGGGCTTAAGGCCCAGGCAGATTATGGCGCATTTAGTGCTGCCAAAAGCGGAAAAATCAAACAGCTGAAGGCCTATCTGATGTTCTTCGAGCAAATTCTGGCGGACCATCAGGCACAAATGGACAACCTGGACGAGCTGTTGTCTTTCAACTCTGCAATCAAGATTGAAGAAGCCCTCTGCCAGACCTATTACTCCCAGGGGCTTTATGACAGCCCCGGCATTCAGGAGATACTAAAACCTTTCAGGCAGTTTCAACATGCCAATAATCAGGTAGACGAACATCTCAAAGAGCAATGGGATTTGTTCAGAAAGGACCCCACCAACCCCTACGAAAACTTTCTGTCTCAGCTCAAAGACAACGAAGAACGGAATGTAGAGCGTAAGGATCGTTTTCTCAAGCATGTGCTGGCGAGGTTTGGAGAAAGTTTTGCTCCGGACATACTGCTGGAACTTAATCCCCATTACGGAACATACTCCCTGGCCAATATTGAGAGCATCAGTGAGTTGCTCAAGCACTTTGCCCTTTACAGCGAGAACATCAGTAGGTCTTATTTCAACCCAAGAGCTCACCTGGACCAGGAATCTGGCGGGCAGGTATCAGACCACCCCGAGTTCCTGTTTACGGGACTCGAATATAAGTTCGGCATCATCTTTCAGCTTAAGAGCTATTATAAGGGGATTCTGGACATGATTCGCGACAGAATAGGAAAAGAGGATCCTCATTTGAAACTCAGGCTTGAATGCATCGACCCTGCATCGGAAGATGAGTTCATCGTCATGCATTATATGGGACAAAGGCTATTGGAGATTCCGGCTGAAGACAAACCCATGGAAGACAGTCTGGAGGAGCATCTGGAAGTACTGGAAATGATGGTATCAGAGACCAAGGGTTTTGTCTTGATTGACAATTCATTGTTAATCAGTCATTTGCAAAACGAGCAATGGTCATTGGTTAAGGACGACAAAGCACTGACACTACAAAGAGCAAAGCATAAAGGGGAAGATGATCATGAAGTAGAGAAAGGCCCGGTTTCGGATGTCAACCTAAGGCAGGTGCAGGATCTGATGGTACGGTATGAAGAAAAGTGGAAGGGTGCTGAACTTTATGCTGAATATACTTTTGATGACGAAACAGTGCTCACCGAGCTTATGGAAGAGGATGGAGCTCATAATGACCGGTTTGTCGACCATGAGGTGATCCGCTCCAATGACGAGGTGTTTCACTTCGAAGTAGGGCTTTATCTGCCAAGGTGGATTACCAAGGTCAATCAGCCCGAGTTCGAACAGCTGTTTATGAGAGAACTTACGCGCCAGGGACCGGTACACCTAAATTACAACATTCAACACCTTGATGCATTGCCACTTACCTGGTTGTTGATACTGAGAAAAAAGTGGTTTGCAATTATCAATAAGGTGCAAAACGGGGGAGACCTTACCGAAGACGACTTACTGATCGTTCGGGGACTTCTGAAGTTCATTAAATCACCTCATGACGAAAGCCAGATCAACTTATGAGCCAGGGTAGTCATATCATAAAGAGCAAGGTTTTGGAAGTGTCCTTTGATCAGGAAAAAGAGGCTATGTCTTTTCAAAAAAGGCTGGCAGAGCTCGTACGAGAGGAGATATCTGAAATTACCGAGAGATGTCTGTCTAATTTCGATGGCATTTCGCGTCAATACATCCATAGACTTGAACTCGATTTGGGCGATTTACCCTACAGGGCTTTTGAAAGAGAACTACCTGTAATCTACGAGAAAGAGCTTATGAAGGCCCTTTCGGCCAAACTTGGGCATTTGCCAAGGAAAACAGAAACTGATGAAGACAAACGGGTTGACCTGGTGTCTATGGTGCGCTACTTCCTCATCAAGAGTTATATGCCCTGGAATTACAATGACAGTAACTGGACCTCTTTCCAGGACATGTTTGACCAGGCCATGCGAACAGATATGCAGCTGCTCATTGACGACCTGAATCTGCTGCTTAAATCAGAATCGGCCAGGGTAAGATTGATCAATCACCTGAGTGAGAAGCAAATTCGTCAGCTCGTACAGAAAATTGAGCCGACACAAGCCGATCTGATTATCAGCTATCACGAGGAATGGCTGAAAACTGAAAAAGAACGACTGGTTTTCAAAACTGACAAAGCAGAGCTGGCCAAGCAACTGTGGCTGTTCATTTTCAACTATCTCTATGATGACCGCGGTTCTTATTTCAATACAAGAGCTTTCTTAATCAGCACCTTAAGGCAGATCTCCGGTCATTTTAACCTGCCCTTTCAGTTTACCATTTCTCTGCTCAGAGACAGTTATTACAGTCAATCGGTATTGAGCCGCAGAGGTGGTTTCAGCACCATTATTAAGGATATTCTCGATGAGTTTGATACACCGGGAAAGAAAGAAACGACTGAAGTAAGCTCAGACCATCATTACAGCATTGCTGACATTACCTATTATCTGTCGCATGGTAGATTACCAGCGAACGATAATTTCAATGCCTACAAGTTCGAAAAGTCAATTACCCGGCTAATCGAAGGGGACAAGGCGGAGATGATCCGATTGTTACGGGGCTTGACAAACCAACAAGGGCAAGTGTTGCGGTTGATCAAACCACTCTCTGATACAAGTATTCTGAAGATTGTAAACCTGCTGAGTCCCGGTAATGGTGTCGCCATACAAGCCTACCATGGAGAGGTAGTCAAGGCCCAGAAAAGAAAAGCCATTGTGCAGGCTCCTGCTTATGAGTTCCCCAAAATTATCTGGAGCATTATTATCACCATTCTTGCCGATGATTATGGAAGTGGGTTTAACAGAAAGACCTTTTTAAGAGGACTGATTCAGAAAACCGCTCTGCGTTTTAATCTGTCCTATAAGGTGCTGTTACAGATGCTGAAATCCAGTCTGGAGCAAATGGAAGAGACAGAACAACCCGTTCATGCACTTAAGCTGATCAATGAAATATACCTGGAGGATTTTGGTAAGAAGAGGAAGAGAAAAGACAAGGTGATTGATTTTAAATCAATTGATTTACAGTGGATTGAGTCTAGTATTATAAAGCAAAAGTTGCATGTAAAAATCACAAAGGCCGGCTATCATACCGTTAGAGAATTTGTAGCCTTCTTTGCCGAAAAAGAGCCGGACAGGCTGGCCAGGCTTATTTCAAAATCGATCGATAAACCAGACTTCCTGCGACAGGTCATGAAGTCCATGGATCGTCAGGTACTTTCCAGATTGGCACAATCGAAAACGGGCATCAGTGCCTCCATATGGCTCTCTACTTTTGACCTGATTACCGGTATGGCCTCTCTTGAAATAGTAAATCCGGCTGTGCGCCAAACGGCCATACGGGAATTTCTTTTAAGGTGGATTTTCACACTCTCCGGTTCGGCTAATAGCAGGGTAGAGCATGAGCTTGTAGTGCTTGCTAAGAGGCAGGGACTTGACTTTAATGAGCTCCTGCGCTCACTGATCTGGCTTAGTAGAGAGACAGGCAATAAAGAAGTACTGAAGCCTCTGCTCGATATCGCTGACAAATTTAAAATTGATTATACAACCCGTTCCTTTAAATGGCTTTCTAAACCCAGTGAAGCCGTAGAGCAGTCTCCCGGAAAGCAGCGAGTGTCTGAGCTGGTAGAGCTGGTTATTTTTAGTCTCGAAGGGCGTTTCAGTCAGGTAAGGGCTGCTGAGTTGGGTTTCACCACCATCGAAGAGGTGATAGCCTATCTCACTAAACATCACCCCCAGGTACTGAAGAACGGTCTGGCGGGAATGAAAGCTAAAGGAGAGGCCCTGCCGGGTATCGGAAGGGAGTTGACACTGGATACTTACTATGAGCTGCTGAATTTGCTGGATCTATCAGTAGGCAGATCCATGGTTTTGTTACTCAATAAACTTCAGGCCAAGCTCAATACCGGAACTCAAAACATCAATCGCTTTTTAAGCCTCCTGCGATCTATGGCCTTGTGCCATGTATCAGCCAATACCTTTCATACCGAAGATTTCCTGAATGACTTTGTAAAACTGCTTTCGCGGTCATCGAGAGGTGTTTATTTACAGGTAATTCCCGTCCTCACCAGTCAGCTTTCTTCTCTGGCACTTCCGGGCAATGGTAGCGTCCAGAATGTAATTGATCAGCTGGAATGGCAGTTTAATCATGAAGATGAGCTGCCTCCGGTCACAGACGGGGCTCTCAAAGAGATCATGCGCAAAGAATTCTTTAAAAAGGGCCTGGAGAAAGAGTCAACCGTAACACCATGGTTTGAAGAAACGACAGAAAAAGTGTTTGACGAAATATATATCGAAAATGCAGGACTGGTACTCTTATCAGCCTATTTGCCCACACTGTTTGATAGGGCAGGCCTCACAGCAGAGGGTGTTTTTACTACTGATGAAAACCGGGAAAGGGCAGTATTGCTTATGCAATACCTTCTGCTGGACGAACCACCACTGGAAGAGCACTACCTGGCCCTGAATAAGGTTATCTGCGGATTGCCCATTGCCGACCCCATGAAGACAAGTCTGGATATCACCTCTGAAGAAACTGAATTGATCGATGGACTCATCCAGGCGGTGATTCAGCATTGGTCGGTAATCAGAAACAGCTCAGTAGAAGGTTTTCGGGGAGATTGGCTGTGGAGAAAAGGAAAACTGGAGCAAAAAGAGGATGTCTGGGAGTTGAACATTGAAAGCAGCACCTATGATATTTTACTGGACCAACTTCCTTTTAGCTATTCGCCCATTAAGTATTCGTGGATGGAAAAACCCATAGTAGTCAACTGGAGATGAGTGAGAAAGAGCAAAATATGGCAACACTCAACCGGGAGCTTCATTGGTTTGCTCAGGTATTGAATGCCCGAATCAGTGGTTACCTGACGCAAAAGGAGCTACCGGTTTCAGACCCGCCTGATCTTTCGCAAGAAAGCTCCGCTTATGCCAATCTGGTCAGAAAACATGAGTTTGACGAGGGGGCCCGACTGGTGCTGATACTGGCCCTTGCACCTCATGTAATGCCGGCAGTCCTCGACCCGTTTTTTACCAAAAACAGCATTTACGATCGAGGTATGACCGAATTCGGGGGCTACCTGAGCAAAAATCATGGTGGGTTTCTACCAACGGGAGAAACAGCCGTCTTTATCAATTCCGAAGGAGATTTTACCAAAAGGGCAAAAGCGGAGAGTTACCTGCATCCCGATCATCCGTTGGTCAGGGAAGAGCTCATTAGCCTGTATGGTACCGAGAAAGATTCTCCTAGAATGAGCGCTCCTTTGATTTTTTCTGAGCGTTTTCTTCCGCATCTGTTAACCGGTGAAGCCTATACTCCTCAAAGCTACGCGCTATTCCCGGCCAAGAAGATCAATACCAATATGGAATGGTCCGATCTGGTAATAGACAAGGGAACACTGGAAGACATTGATCAGATCAGATACTGGATCGAGAAAGGCGATTTTCTTATGAACGAAATGGAGCTTGATAAGAAGATCAAGCCCGGCTACAGAAGTCTCTTTTATGGTCCACCGGGCACGGGAAAAACTCTGACAGCATGCCTTTTAGGTAAGGCAACTGGCAGTGACGTGTATCGGGTTGACCTTTCTGCCATTGTTTCAAAGTACATAGGAGAAACGGAGAAGAACCTGTCGCGCATCTTTGATTATGCCGAAAAGCAGGGCTGGATTCTCTTTTTTGATGAAGCTGATGCCCTTTTTGGCAAAAGAACTCAGACCAGTTCTTCCAACGATCGCTTTGCTAATCAGGAGGTGGCCTATCTGCTACAGCGGATTGAAGACTTCCCAGGTGTGGTCATTCTGGCCTCTAACCTGCGATCCAACATTGATCAGGCCTTCTCCCGCAGGTTTCAGTCCATGGTCTACTTTGGTATGCCCGATGCCCGTAACCGCTACAAGCTTTGGCAAAAAATATTTGAGGGTCCATTAAAAGTAGAGGAGAACCTGAATCTAAGGGCATTGGCTAACGACTATGAAATGTCGGGTGGCTCAGCCATTAATGTATACCGCTTCGGGGCCTTAAAGGCCATGAGCAGACCAGATAAGCTGATTCTTAAAGAGGATATACTGAAGGGGATTCAAAAAGAATTTCAAAAGGAAGGGAAGACACTATGAGGCTTGAGAAAGCAAAACGGTGATCACCGGAATTTTAAAAAAGATAAAAAAGAGCATCATGAACATAACATTTAGCAAGCAACTGCACGATTCGATTACCAACGCCAACAAAGGCTTGTTGCAAGAAGAGTATAAGCTCAATAATGCAAAAAGCGCTGCGAAGCTTTCGCTCTATTATACCCATGGGAATACGGAGAAAAATGCCATCAATTTCCAGAACATTAACAGTGACAAGGAAAAGGCTCTGTTGTTGGATGAGAAGAGCCTGAGGGCTGTCAGTCTGGCCAATAACGCTTTACTGGCCGCCAAGCAGGCACTGGTAGATTCTTCATTGGCCACTAACAATATATCTACAGCGGCCAATGGCATGCAGGCGGCTACGAATGCCATTACCAAGCTTTCGAGCGATGTGGCGGGTATCCTGGCCATAGCCAATGCTTCCGATTTTGGCAGCAAGATTCAGCAGTCCATTCAGGAAGCCTATGAAAAGGCGAGGGTTGCGGCAAAAATGGCCGAAGAGGTAAGTCTCATCTCGCTGCAAACCACCATCGAGGCGGCCCAGTCTACTGCCAGTACCGTAGTGAAGGATGCGGAAATGACACTCTCTTCCATTACGGCATTGAATAAGGTAACCACAGCCCGATATACAGACACCTCCAATAAGGTAGTAACGGCTGTAAAACACCTGACAGAGGCCAGGAAGGTGGAGAAAATAGCTTCAGCTACCTATGACATTGCCTTTAAGCAGGATCAGGCGATCAGAAACACCCTGGGCCTTATTAACAGTGTTTCCAACAATAACCTGCAGCTGTTTGACCCTGTAAGGGACCTGTATAAGGGGGATTGGAAAAACAGGCCCAAGAGCAATTCGGAGGCAGGAGAGTCCTATTCCATCTATTTTGATGCTTTTAAAAATGAGAAGGCCATCAGGGCCTACCATGTGGTGATGGTGAAGTCAGATGCAGCCGGTACTTTTGATATTAACCTGGCCAAAGATCTAAGGCCCGGCACCTATAAAAAAGTAGAGCCCAAAGGCTATAGTGGTTATAGTCACACATTCTATCTATTGGGCACTGACAAAGCACTCATTTCAACCGATCCCTATGAAGAAGAACCATGCCAGTCAGGGGGGGCAAATAGCGTGGAGCATAAAGACATAAGGGGGATTGCCATTGACTATCGGGGCAAGCCCATAGAAAATGGTGTCAACTATGTGGCCTTCGTGTATGCTGTTTTTACTGAGGATTATCAAAAAAGAGTGAACAATACCGATGGATACCTGTCACTTCCTTCTGAGGAGCTCTTATTGCAAAAGAACTTGCCTGCAGTAGAGCGTGTGAAAGTCCATGAGCCATACTTCAACTCCAGAAACTTTGAGATCGTCTTTTCTGTGCCTACAGAAGACTATGATCCTGACCTGCTTGAATACAGAATCATGGTGCTGGACAAGGAAAATGTGAAGGCTGATGAGATCAATAAACGCATTCTTAATGCTATTGGAACTACAGGACAATATACATATGACTATAGTGTAGAGCAGGATCAGCTGGAGAAATTAGAGGCCAGCCTGCACCAGGAAAGAATTCACTTCAATACGCTGGAAAGCCGAATAAGGGAGAAAAGAGCTTTGCTTCAGAAGCTCAATACAGAAATGGATGGTTATGGAGATTCACCTATTCCTCCCTCCATGAAAGCATCGCGTAAGGAGTTGAAAAAAGAGCTTAAGGGACTGAAGGCTGATATTCAAAAGAGCAATGAACAACGCACGGCCATTGAAGTGCTCATCAATGGCGATAAAGCATTTGAACTGGGTGGTAAGAAGAAAGACCTGGAAGATGCCCGGATCAAGTTGGATAAGGCGGTGATAAATCAGCGACAGGCTACCTCTGAAAAGACCTCCGATTTCTTGTTCGGCAATGACCTGATGAAAGTGGTTTTACCAGCCAATTACTATATCGCCAAGCCCTTTAGCCGGGATGTTTCCAGAGCGAAGATTAAGGAACGTGAGGCACGTGAAAAATTCAAACTGGCCAGGCTGATAGCCAGAGATGGCATAAAGCTGATGGCCCTAAATCAAACGAACATCGAAGAGGCCGAACAAAAGCTGGAAGAAGCACATCAGGACCTTATCCGTGCCAATGCGGTTTTTACTGAAGCCGAAACCCGTCTCAATACTTCTGAAATCAATGTGCTTCATTCCGATAGAAAGTATGATTTGTCTGATGAGGAAGAAGGAACCTATCATAAGGAATCGGAAGCCCACATCAAGCTAAGGAAGGCCGTGGACAATATTCGCAAGGCTCAGGCTGAGTTTGAAGCTGCCCGTGACCTGGTAAACGTTCGCGAAACCGAACTGAAAGCACTGCAGCAGGGAGAAGTAATCAAAGGGGAGAAGATGGAACGTATTCTCGCTGACTATGTATATGCCGGTTATGTCTATGAGCGGGCGCGAAGGATTTATCATCTTGCCAAGCGGTATAATGAAACCAAAAAACGGCCCGATCAAATGCTGTTCTATACTGAATTGGGAGAGAGCGCTACCGACAATTACGGAGAGTTGCTACAGTTTAGCCAGGAGAATATCTGGCGCTATGGTGTAGAGCTGATTAAAAATCACAAAAAGCTGGATAGGGAAGAAGATGTTCAGGACCTGCTCGAAACCCTGAAGAAAGAATCGTTACAGAAGCTCTGTGGCAAGAAGAAGAAAGCCTATCAGGCAGTGGTGCTTACCGCTATAAAATCAGATCGATCTGATATGAAGAACAGGTACAGAGAGCAGCACTCCCGGTATTCTAAGTCCCATGTACTTTATGGCACGGCAGACTAATATTAACCCTAAACTCAGAAACCATGAATCAGTTGACCAATATAGAATCTCAGAACGGAAACCAATTTAAGCGTCCTTTTGAGGATGTCACAGCAGAAAAATCAGCCAGAATAAAGCAGCTACAACGCGAATTAGAAGAGGCACGCAAGGAACTCGCGGATGCCGAGGCTACCTATCAGTCATTCATGTCTAAATCTACCCTGATGAACAGCATTCTCGCAGAAGCTGGTAATGCGGTAGTCATGATGACCTCAGAGGATAAACTCGCGCTAGATGCCGGTCAGAAAGCAAAATCACTAGGGGAAACATCTGTAAAGGCCATGCTTACTGCCAAGAACACCTATGTAGACTGTCAAAACATGCTGGTTGCCGTACAGAAAGTAGTTGAGGCTACATTGGAGGCTGCCACAGACATTACGCTTACTGCAGAACTTATTATGAAACGAAAGGCCACCAACCCGTTGATTTCATCACAGCTGGTAAGCCAGGCTACACAGGCAGCTACTGACGCAAACAAGGCGGTGGGGCTCGCTATTAAGGCACTTACCGCTACCTTCACTGCATATTCTACGGCAAGCCAGGCAAGTTTTACTTCTGAGATTACAGGAGCTGAGATTCAATACCTTAAAGAACTTGTGATCATGAACCCGGCCAGAAACAAGAAGGCGAGAAAAGAGAAATCGATAGAGAGGTTGGTAAGAGAGCACTATATAGAATCGCGCCAGGCAGAGAAAGAGGCCCAGAAAGCGGCAGACGAATCGCAGCTGCAGCTGGTTAAATCTAAGAATGACCTTACCAAAGCGACTGCCACATTGGTTAATGTCAATTCGGCTCTTAAGGCTGCCGAAGCCACTGTGGCTGCGGGTTGATGGATTGTGGCATGGGCGGTGTCCATAGGCGTTTTTGAATAATTTGGGGGGCTGAGTAAAAATGGGTGAATTGGCCAATTTGGGACAAGAACTGATTTTTTTACACTGTAGTTTTAAGACCTATGCGATTCTATACGTCTAGGTGGGCGGGGACACCGAAAATAGAACGAAATACAAGTTGGTTGTCCCGATGGCTATCGGGATGGTACACGAAGGTCTTGTGAGTAAAAACCAAGCTTGGATTTGGTATTTTCGGTAGGGGTTCCTGCCTGCCAGAGTACCTCAGTACGGCCAGCACGGTTTGGTCCTTTTTGGCCGCAAAAAGCGACAAATTAGGTTCAAAAAACAGCCTTCAAGCTTAGCAACTAAAAATAACCAATTTAAAAAACATCTAAGTTTGTAACTGCACAGAAGTACAGATTGATGCGTATAATCCTATTACCTGAATTGATTGACCACGCTAAGGGACACCCTCCCTTTGGGGAAGTGTTTCAATCTCTTACTTTCTTTTCAGAATATAGGTTAAGAGCAAGATGAAGAGCATGGTTTTTGAAGGTGTTGGTTGAAGGTGTGCCCGGTAATCTTATAAGGTTTCCCCTTGCTTCTGCATCGATAAAGCTGTGACTTTCATTGCCGTATCATTCTGATATTTTGAGAACCTCTTTCGAAAAGATTTGAAGGGTTGGGTGTTAGCGAGAAGTTTTCTGGCGAGCTCAAGTTGGAGTGGGAGGTCCATCATGCATGAGCTGCTCATGGGGTGGCGATATGAGTCCATACGGTGTTTAGGTTTTAATAAGATAAAGCCGGTGAAAGCATTCAATAGCAGAGAGTTATACTATACTATCTGAACAGAAGTTAAGCATTAGATTTCAGAAATTTAAGCTGTGAATGTACAAAACAAGGGACTGGCTTTAAGTGTCGGTTTATTGTATTTGAGTGAGGCCTGGCTGTCCTGTTTGCAATACTTATTGCCCTTGAACCAAAAAAAGACGACCCTTGCAGGTCGCCTTTCCATATGTTGATTGGTAATATTTTTACTTCTTCTTGATATCGATGGCCGGTTTGGTCTTATCCGTACCGGGTGTTCTGTTAAGGAACTCATCATACAATCTGATCTGGCGACTGGTCATTGGTACCTTATAGCCATCAATAAACAGGTCAGTGATCTTGGTAGAAGTTTCAAACGGATCACCCGTAGCCACAAAGATGTTGGCTTTCTTACCTACCTCAATAGAACCGATCTGATCAGAAACTCCTAAGATTTCTGCTGCATTGATCGTAATCGCTTTGAGCGCTTCTTCTCTGCCCATACCATAAGCGGCAGCAAATCCTGCATGGTAGGGGAGATTCCTTACGTTCTCAGAGTCCATTGTACGCAGTGCTACTTTTACACCTGCTTCAGCCATGGCGCCAGGGTTGGCGTATGCTACATCATAGCCGTCAGACTGGCGCGTTGGAATCGCCTGCACAGGGCCTGCAATTACCGAAAGACCAGACTCAGCGATTTTATCAGCTACTCTCCAGCCTTCAGATACACCTGTCAGTACTACTTTCTCATAGCCTCTGTCCTCAACCCACTCGATGGCACTAAGAATATCTTTAGCCGCGTTGGCTTCTATAAACAGTGTCAGCTCACCTTTTACCACAGGTACTAAGGCTTGAATTTCAGGGTAAGAACGAACCTCATCAGAGTTTTCGATCTTGGCATAAAGCTCAGCTTTGTCCCAGGCATCATTTACAGTCTTAAGCGCTTTTTCTTGTCTCTTCTTTCTTTCTTCTGCAGAAAGCCTTCTGAATCTGCGACCACCCGCAGTAGAAGGGAAATTCATGACGACTCCCTTAGACCCGGCAAACATTTGATCAGGCGTATACCCAAACAGGTTGATGGTTGCTGCAGTACCCGGCAATACGCCTCCACGAGGCATAGTCCATACAGTGGTAACACCACTTACACGGGTAACGGGAATTGCTACAGAATTAGGGTTCACAGCCGTCAATGCCTGCATTTGAGGTGTCAATTGGCCGAATTCACGGAAATCATTGGCTTCTGAAATACTACCTATCTCTGCCAGACCCAGGGTGGTACCACTATCGATCATACCCGGGTAAATCTCTTTGCCCTTGTAGTCGAAAACCTCAGCATCAGCCGGGATGCTCACGTCAGCACCTACGGCTTCGATAATGCCATTATTGATAATGATAGTACCATTCTCAATCACCCCATTGGTGACCGTATATATTTTGGCATTGGTAAGCGCAAACTTACCACCGCGCGCCTTCATTACCTGATCATCCTCTTGTCCGAAAGACAGGAGAGGTACCAGTGTTAAAATAAGCAGAGCGGATAAACACGTTTTTAAAACTCTCATGTCCTTTATTTTTTGTTTTGAAACAATGATTCGAAGCTCACAAGATTAGCATCTTCCATGCAGCGATCCATGTCGGCCTTGTGGAATAACATCACTTCCTCGATTGATGACTCAGGGTTGATATAGATACGCTGATCTTTCTTGTCAGTGGCCTTATCAAAGTACTTCACACCATCTACGAAAGTCATTAATGGAATAGCGTAAGTAGAAAGGGGGTGCTTATCGAAAATAGCAATGTCACCATCTTTACCTGTTTCGAGAGACCCTACTCTGCTATCAATACCGAGTTGCTTGGCAGGATTCAGTGTGATGAGGGCCAGGGCTTCATTGTCAGTCAGGTCTCCATATTTCTGCGTTTTGGCAGCCTCATGGAATAAGTGTCTGATCAGCTCACCTGAATCTGAGTTGATAGAAGTAACTACCCCATTATTTGTCAGAATAGCTGCATTGTAGGCTGTAGAGTAGTATACCTCCAGTTTGTAGGCCCACCAGTCTGCAAATACCGAGGCACTTGCTCCAAAGGTTGCCAACTCTGGTGCTACTTTATAAGCCTCATTGGCGTGCTGGAAAGTCAGTTTAGGGATATTGAAATCGCTAAATACTTTCATGAGCATGTAAATTTCATCTGCGCGGTAGGAGTGGCAGTGTACCAAAACATCGCCATTCATAATGTCTACCAGTGTTTGCATTCTGAGGTCATACTCAGGAGCTACTTTTCTGGCTGACTTGTTGGCATTATAGGCATCCCATCTCTTTTTGTAAGCAACAGCTTCCGTAAATGAGTTTCTGAGCATATTCTCAACACCCATACGGCTTTGAGGCTGAATTCCTCTGGAACGGCCACCACGCGTTGGATTTTCACCCAATGCAAACTTGATCGTTCTTGGAGCTCCTTCAAACCTCAGGTCATCCGGGTTGGTAGAGCCATAGCGAAGCTTCATGGTTTCGTTCTGTCCGCCAATTACATTGGCCGAGCCGTGCATAAGGTGAATAGAAGTAACTCCACCGGCCAAAGCACGATAGATTGATACGTCCAGTGGGTTCACTACGTCTTCCATGCTCACCTCAGAAGTCACCTGGCTGGTGCCTTCATTAATGGCACTTCCTGCGATGTGAGAGTGTGCATCGATAATACCCGGCATTACAAATTTACCGGTTGCGTCTACCTCGGTAACACCTCTTGGCGTTCTGAGGTTTTTTCCAATTCTCTGGATTTTACCATCTCTCACCAATACATCGGTGTTTTCCTGTGTACCATTGGTGATGGTAATGACTGTGCCGTTTTTGATCAGCACATCGCCCTTCTGTACCTGGCCATAGCTTATGGCACAAAAGGCGAACAAAAGGGTCATTAAAATATATCTGGTTTTCATATTGATTTTTTTAAAGCCTGATTACTCGTCTTTTGTAGCGGTTAGTTCAAATGAAACATTGAAAGCAGCCACAGAAGCTTCAGCCGTATAGTTTTTTCCTTCTACGCTGCCCTCTACAACAATATCCACAGACTGTCCGCCTGCATCTATTGAAAAGCTGAAGGACAACTCTCCATCACGATAACTAATGTCATTCATGTCATTATCAGGAGAACCATCATCGCTGGTGAGTACACCTGTATAGGCGCCTTCTTCTCTTTTGATGATCATTTTGCCTGACTGTTCACCACCGGGAGTGGTAAAGCTGAAAGACCAGGAGCCAACAATAGCATCACCACCGGCACTGGAAGTAGATGCTTCAGGCTCAGCCGAGGCATCTTTCTCTTTCTTCGCTTTCTTTTCTTTTACTTCATATTCGTACTTGTCTCCATCCACAAACATCATTTTCACCTGTGAATCTTTGGTAAAGTAAGGAGCTGTAGAAACAATGAGGTTGGCCATTTTACCTGCCTCAACCGTACCGGCTACTTTATCAATGCCCAGCATAGAAGCAGGGTTGGTAGTAAGGGCAGCCAGGGCAGTGTTTTCGCTTAAACCATTCTCAATCATGGTCATGATATGGCCTTTCACTTTGTTGGCACGGGTACCTTTGGTAGAAAACCCGAAAGCGATCCCTGCTTTTTCAAGCTCTGCTGCCTGAGAAACATGCTGCTTGTAGAATTCGGTTCTTCTGGCTTCCAATGATTTGATTTCATCCGACTTGTCTTCGTCTTTGCTGTCTTTAGGCTCATCTGGCAGATCAAGCCCCAGGAAGATAGGAGTTCCGGTACTCTTCAGTTCGTCAATGACCATCCACGACTGCTCTACTCCGGCTAACACCAGGTTAAAGCCCAGGTCGTTCTGTAGTCTCATGGCACGTCTCACGTCCAGCATACTGCTTACGTCAAACATTACCGCTTTTTCTTTGGTGATTACCGGGAAGAAAGCCTGACTTACTCTGTCAGAGCTTGGTCTTGGCAGCCCTGTAGGGTTGCTGGCATACATATCACTGTGTGACTTATGGTTGACAGCATTTCTATACAGGTTTCTCCATTTGGCCATAATACCCAAAATGTTGTTAGGGTAGGCTCCGGGTGCACCGGAAAACTGTGAATAGAGCACCACATCTTTCGCCATGATCATCTCATCCATATGATCTACATCTGCGAGCAGGATCAGTGACCCTGAACCCGGGAGCATTCGTCCGTATGGTACAGTGTGTGAGATCGCAAAACCGGATTTCCTCATGCTTTCAATGCCTGAGCTGCTGATGTCGAGCTGGGAGGTAACGCTATTTTCAGGAGTAATGCCCGCGAAGTCGTTAGGAGGATCGGGGGTGAAAAGGTTATTCGGGCGTGGCATCGCCTTCGGTCTTTTTGCTCCTGTGTTAGACAGACCATCTATGAATCCGGCATATATATACATGCCTTTGGCATCTATCACCTGGGCATCTGCCGGGATATTGACATTGCTGCCGACAGCCTGTATCAGACCATCTTTGATCACTATCGTGCCTTCTTTCATTTCCTGACCAGGTGCCTGTACCACGGTAGCATTGGTAATGGCATAGGTTCGGGTTACTGCTGATTCACCGGTAGGGTCACTTTGAGCCTGTAGACCCAGCGTGGTTACCGATAGCAGTAGAAGAAAAACAGAGCGAAATGTTTTCTTAAGGAGTAGTTTCATTCTAATTGCTTTGGTTTGCGACTTATTTATAATTGGTAATATAGTTCAAAGAACTACCCTTTTCAAAGCGAAATATAGGAGTGGTAAGAATCATTTTCAGAGAGGAAGACCAGAGACTTGCTTAAAGAAAATTTACAGTTATGAATCGAGAGTCTACACTTACAAAACAAAGTGGTGGCTACAAAGAATTTGCTTCAAAATACTGATTGGCGATGTATTAATTTTTGATATTAATGACAACCGCCCATGCTGCCTCATTCAAACCAGAAGCCTTCCGGCCTTCACAGAATCTCCTTCTTAACCTTTTTTCTATGTGTCACTACCATTCTTCATGGACAGACGGATGATGCTAAAGAAGGGATTATTACCGACCTGGATTCACTTTACAGACTTTTATATGAATTCAACTTTACTGAGGAAGAAAAAAACGGACAGGATTTTAAAGATTTCCCCGGGGTAGTCAATCAACTGGCTGAGCAGTCAATGGAAATGGACTTTGATCAAGGCTATTTCAAGAGTCAGAATATGCTCTACCTCTATTATAAGTATGCCGATGAGATGCCAAATGCCTTCGGAGTCATTGACGGGGCTGTGTCTAAGGCAAACAAGGAGGGTAAAATGAAATATGTGGCTCAGTTTACATACCTGAGGGGTACTCAATTTCACCGATATGATGAGTACGACTCCAGTCTGGTTTATTTTGAGAAGGCTTATGGTATTGCCGAGAGCATCGATAACAGGCAGGTAATGGCATCGGCCATTAATGCTCTGGCTGCTACCTATGGTAAATTAAGAAAGCCTGAACAGGCCATGACTTATTATAAAAAAGCATTGCCCATAGCGAAGGCCTCCGGAGACTCTTTGCTCATTGGAATGTTGATCGGAAATATAGGCCTTTCATTTGCAAGGCTTGAGCAAGCCGATAGTGCTCTCTTTTACGGACAGCAGCAACTTGGTATGGCTGAAAGGAATGGAGAACCAGCCGAAATCAGGCAGGCCTTGAATGTGATGACAATGGCCAGCTATCTGAAAGGTTCTTATCAGGATGCCCTGGCATATTCGGACAGGTTGTATAAAATCATTGAACCAACGGAAGACTGGGGGTTTATGATTACTCCCTATTTGTATCGGGCCAAAACCTGGAAAGCCCTGGGTGATATCACCAGAGCCCTTGAAGATGTAAATCGTAGCATTGAAATAGCTAAAGAAGTAGAGTATATATCGGGTGAAATGAATGCGCTGGAATGGCTCATTGCGCTCAACGAAGAGTTAGGGACATATGAAAGTGCCTTTAAGCTATTGGAAAGACTGGCAGCACTGAAAGACGGGGAAAAGGAGAGACAGGCTACCCAGAAAATTGAAAAAATGGCGCTGCGCTATGAGATTAAGGAAAAAGACAGCAGCCTCAAAAATATGGCTAAAGTACAGGAGGCGACTACGGCCAAGCTGAAGTTTCGAAATCTCATGATTGCCAGCGTAATCCTGGTTTTTCTGATTATTGTGAGCTTTACAGTCTGGCTATACAAAGGCAAGGTGGAAAAACAGAAGATGGCAGCCCAGGAATCCCAGAATAAACTACTGCGAAGTCAGCTCAACCCACATTTCCTTTTTAATGCGCTGTCTTCCATTCAGCTTTTTATGATCAACAAAGGGCAGGGGCCCCAGGCACTGGAGTATCTTTCTAAGTTTGCAAAGCTGATGAGACGAATCCTGGAAAACAGTCGGGAATCCTTTGTTTCTCTGGAAGATGAGCTGGCCACTCTTCGCCATTATCTCGACCTTCAGCGAATCCGTTTCGATAACAAATTTGAGTATGAAATTGAGGTAAGCACTGAACATGAAACAGAGGATATTACCATCCCACCCATGTTTGCTCAACCCTTTATAGAGAACTCTCTGGAACATGGAATTGCCAATTTGGAAAATGGGAGAATCGCCATAAGCTTCGAAGAAACAAATGGGACTCTGAGCTTCAGAGTCGAAGATAATGGCATAGGCATTACACGATCTGCGAGGATGAAAAAGCGAACCGAGCATCAGTCGTTGGCTACTACCATTACCCGGGACAGAATAGCTTTACTGAGGAAACAGCTTAAGAGGCGTATTTCATTTAATGTGAGGGATAAGCATGATGAAGCCGAGCAGGTTGTTGGTACGGAGGTTATATTTGAACTTCCCATAATTTATCGATTCTCATGAATGCTGTAATTATCGACAACGAACCACACATGATCAGCTCCTTAAAGGCGCTGCTGGGCCATTATTGTCCGGAGGTACAGGTGATTGGTTCTGCAGAAGGTTGTGAGAGTGGAGAGAAGTTGATTCTGGAACTCAATCCCGAAGTAGTATTTCTGGATGTGGAAATGGATGATGGTACGGGGATAGAACTGGTGGAAAAACTGAGCTATAAGCAACTACATGTTATTTTCATCACTGCCCATGATAAATATGCTATCGATGCTTTTAAATGTAGTGCTATTGATTTTTTGCTGAAGCCAGTAGACCCGGACGACCTGGTAGGCGCTTTGAAAAAATTCGATCAGGCCAAAAGGGTGAACGACCTCGAAAAACAGGTGTCCGTACTAACGGAGCATCTGAGAGGAGGAAACTCGCGCCAGAAGAAGATTGTGCTGAGTGATTATGAAAGCATGCATCTGGTGAAAATTGAAGATATTATCTGGTGTGTGGCTGAGGGAAGCTATACCCGTTTCAAGCTACTGGATGGACCCGAAATAATGGTGTCTAAAAACCTGAAGTCCTATGAGGAGATTTTGGCAGGACAGGATTTTATCAGAATTCATAACTCTTACCTCGTGAACATCAATCATATCAAACGTTTTGAGAGAACCGAGGGTGGCGTAGTGATCATGGAAAATGGAGGTGTGCTGCCGGTTTCAGTCCGAAAGAAGGACAGTCTTATGAATATTCTGAAAAACTGGAATAAATAACGACCATCAAATGAACCCCGACACTTATGGGGCAGGGCAGGGCATTCGCTAAAAGCCCCGATCAACTAAGTATTATCCGTTACATATTGTTGCAATTAATCGACAAAACTCCTGGTTCATGCACGGAAGCTTCGAGGTATTCACACAAGACAATATCCTGAAACTTGATGAATCTTCCTTCCAGTCATTCAGATAGCTCGTTTTAGATGTTCCGTGTGTGATAAAGGTGTTTCGGGTCGATTTTTTACCAAAACATTATAGATGGTGAGTCTATGTATTTAGTAGTGGAAGGAAGGCCCGTACGGGGCCTTCTTACTAATTTTTTAAACCTGAAATACAGTTCATACTCTAAAAATAACCCGGTCGGCAGCCTGAGATAATGAGAGCCGGCCACAGGTTGAGTTGAGGTACAGAAGTAAGAGCAGATTGGTTGTCTTCTATTAAAAACTTCTGTAGACAAATCAAGGGCCCATACGGGGCCCTTATTTTTTGTCTCAACTGAATTCAAATGATTATGACCAGTCCATTATTTAGGGTCCAGTATATCGTTTATTCTCTCAAGCAGATCTTCCAGATGTACTTTGCTGGCTCTGTCAGTATACTTTCCTTTAGCCGTATTTACCTGGCTTTTCAGCGTTTTTAGTTCTGCACGTACTGCAGGTCTGATGTCAGACTGACTAATGCTCACCTGCCTTGCCTGGAAAGGGTTGGCTTCATTGTTCATCAAATACTTCATACGAGCCACATAGGCACGCTGCAGGTTTCTGCGGTAAGTGTCAATGTTTTGAGTTGAAGCCAATTCAGAAAACAGTCCTTTTCTTACATCACCAAATAGCTGATATACAGTGTAGGTGTTTCTTCCTTTAAAAGCCTCAGCCTCAATAAGTCTCTGAGCTCTTGTGGGGTCAAGCAAACCATTTAAGAATGAGGTTTGAATGCCTCTGATTCTTTCTACAGCACCAAAATTCTCCATTCTTCTCAGCAACTCTTCATCCAGAAGCCATGCTGGCGAATTGAAAGCATGCTTGTTCAGCCAGGTCATTGCATCCGTCTGCTGCTTTTCAGGTACCACATTGAAAACGGCTCCATCCTGATCGCTTGACTTCTTGTTTTCAATGATACCTCCCACGTTAGTCGTGACATGACCTACAAAGCGTCTCCACTGGCCTAAGATCTCGCGATAGATTTCCTGTGTATCACTGTAGTCTTCACCATCGGTGGTGGTCCATTCCAAAAGATTAGGCACCACTTTCATCAGGTTTTGCATACCATAGGTGCTGGCCAGCACTGAGTTATCACCCAAGTCTTCCGTTTGTGTTTCTGGATCAGTACCTCTGCTACCGCCAAAGCGGAATCTGCGATCATCCGCCTTGTCCAGAATCCACTGGTCCAGTGTTTTTTGTTCGGCTTCCGGGCTACTGGCACCTGGAATAACACGGTAACCCCAGCTGATAGAGTACTTATCGTAAGGGCCTAACTTTCTGATAAAGCTCGTTACACCATCACCGGGTTGTGCAATGTAATTCATACGGGCATAGTCCATAATGGTAGGGGCCACACCAAACTCGGCTGCAAATGCAGGGTCTCTGTACGATTCCACCGGATAAGAAGAGCTGGCTTTCATATTATGAGGTAAACCCAGGGCATGACCAATTTCATGGGCAATTACCTGACGCATCATTTCCCCTATATCTTCCTCGCGCATGTTGAGCGAACGCGCATTGGGGTTAGCCGCGCCTGTCTGAATCATAAACCAGTTGCGGTATGAGCGAAGGTGATTGTGAAACCACATGATATCGCTCTCAATGATCTCACCCGTACGCGGGTCAGAAGTACTGGGTCCTACGGCATTTCTTGTATAATTCGCTACATAGCGCACGGTGGAGTAGCGGGCATCTTCAGGGCTCCAGTCAGGATCTTCTTCAGGAGTAGGGGCATCTTTGGCCAGGATGGCATTCTTAAAACCTGCTTCCTCAAAAGCTGCTTGCCAGTCTTCAATACCCAGCTTAAACCATCTCTTGAATTTTTCGGGAGTACCCGGATCCAGGTAGTACACAATAGGTTTTACCGGCTCGACTAATTCGCCCCTCGCATATGCCGCAGGGTCTTTTGGCTCAAGTCTCCAACGTCTTAAATAGGTCTTTGTAGCGGCTTTTTGTTCGTCCAGGCTGAAGTCTGTCTGTGTCAAAGTGAACCAACCCACACGTTCATCTGCAAGCCTTGGCTGCATTCTGTCCTCAGGTAATTTGAGCATAGACTGGGCCACCATCAGGGTAATGGACCCGGTGCTGGCTTCTGAAGGTGGTCTTCCTGCATCAAAGGTCATTACCTGACGCACTTCCACGTTAATAGGAAAGCTTTTTACAGATTTGATAAAGCTTCGGTTACCATCAAGTCTTCTAACCTGGTAGCGTGTTCTGAAAAAACCGGGAATACCGGAAATGGCACGCACGTCTTGTTTAAAGAGGTTGGTCACATCTACGACATAGGCTGTCGAGTCTTCAGGTTGTGCCTCAATCTTAAAGGCCGCTATGATGGGAGCGAGGTTATTGGCCTGTACCGATTTGAAAATTGCGGAACTACTATCTGCTACATTGCGGTACTGAATTTTGCGCAGCATGATCTTTCCATGCTCTTTTTCCCAGCGCACTACTTGTTCACCTACCTTACTTCCACTCGCAGTAAAACCACTGTAGTCAGGAGGAGTCTGAACCAGACGTGTAACCCAAAGCATATCCTTACCCAGTTCTGATTTGGGTATTTCATAAAGCACCTTATCATTGGATTTGTGCACTTTAAAAAGGCCCTCATCGGTATCCAATCCTTTGATTACCGAATCGTAGGTCTTCCCAGGCTTCTTTTTAGGCTTGGGAGTGGCCGGCTGAACGGTTTCTTCTTTTCCTTTCTTCTTTTTCTTGCGTTGAGCATTCAGCTCATTTGAAAAGGGGGAGCTACCAATTAACATGACAGTTAACAGGAGTATGACTAAGCGATTTTTCTTCATATTGGTATATCTTGTCTTTGACTTGAATGGAAAACAACAAGAAAAGAGTCTTAACGGAAATCTTTATTCTGATAAAGGGGTTTTAGTTATGTTAGTGGTATTGTCATAATTGCGATTTGAATGAAGCATTATTGGGATTTAATAGTGAATGCCTACCAAGGCTACGCCAATTATTTATGGCAGGAAATTACCTTTCAGTACGATTATAAACCTCTTTGGCAAAACTACTTTTGGGCCCTTATTCTTGTTTCAGTGCTCTTCATGCTTTGGGAATGGATTAAGCCCTGGCGGGAAGATCAGCCGAGATTCAGAAAAGATTTTTGGCTGGATGCTTTTTACATGTTCTTTAATTTTTTTCTCTTCTCCTTAATACTGTTCAATGCCCTTTCTACTGTTGTGGTAGACTTCTTTAATGATTTTCTGGGGCTACTGGGTGTCACAAATACGGTGGCGATTCATATAGAGACCTGGCCCAAAACAGGACAGTTGCTACTGTTGTTCGTGGTGAGGGATTTTGTGCAATGGTGGGTACACAGACTACTTCATGCGGTTCCGGCCCTCTGGAGATTTCATAAGGTGCATCACTCCGTAGAACAAATGGGTTTTGCGGCCCACTTGCGATACCATTGGATGGAAACTTTGGTGTATCGTACCATTGAATACCTGCCTCTGGCCATGATTGGATTCGGTATCGAAGATTTCTTTTTTGTGCATATGTTCACCCTGGCTGTCGGGCACTGGAATCATGCAAATATCAAGGTGGATATCGGGCCTTTGAAGTATGTCTTTAACAATCCCAATATGCATATGTGGCATCACGCCCACGACCTGCCCGAAGACCGGCAACGCGGAGTGAATTTTGGGTTGACACTCAGCTTATGGGATTATATTTTCGGCACGGCCTACATCCCATTTAGCGGAAAATCCATCAGACTTGGCTTTCCGGGTATCGCCAGTTTCCCTAAAAAGTTCTGGCAGCAGGTGAGCTATGGGTTTCGAAGAAATAATGATGGGACTTAAGCGAAGACCTGTTTAAAATCGGGGTTTCGTTGATTTTTGAAAGGGAATTCGCACGTTTTTTGCTTGATATGAAAACAGTTTAATACCAGATCCTGTTTTATCTATATCCTCACAACCAAAAAAAGTGACTATGAAAACCGTTCTTATCTCACTTACAATGCTCTGTAGCACGCTATTAGTAGCTCAAAAGAAATTGACCTTCGAAAAAATGGCCGCCATGCCCAACGAGGCTTATGCCTTTGGCTATTCTCAATCCTCTCAGGACATCTTCGCCTTTGGTGGTGGAGAAGATTTTAAAAGGTATAGCTCATACTTACATCTTTACGATACGAAAAGTGATATTTGGATTTCTACTGAAATCAAAGAAGTGCCGCTGGTTAAGTACACCTCATCTGTATACCTGGAGGCTTACAAAGGCATTTTAGTACTAGGGGGAATTCGACCCTACGGCACCTCTGTGGGGTTGGTGGATGATATTCTGATGCTGGACCCCGCTGATTTCAGTGTTACAAAGCTGGGAACACTTCCTGAACCGGCCAAGGATATGGGAATAGCCAGCGATGGTAAAAAGGTATACTTCTTTGGTGGTTCCAAAAGAATGACGCGCAATATGCTGGGTACTACCAATTTCGTTTTCAGTAAGAAGCTGTTTGTCTATGACCTCAATAACGGGCATATGGAAATGCTGCCAGACTTGCCCAAGGCCATGGAGACGAATGGGGGGATTATCGATGGGAATTTGTACGTGTTCGGAGGCTTTAACAGAAATCCCCTGACCAGTATCTGGCAATACAACCTGGAAAACAGGAACTGGACCGAATTGGAACCCTTTGACAGACCGGTTTCGTCTTATGCCCTGGCCAGGTATGACCGTTATTTTATCCTCGCAGGTGATTATTATGATGGCAATCAGCTTATTGTTTACGACACCAAGACAAAAAAGGCCAGCTACTTTAAGACCAATTTCACAGGTCGCCATATGGGAGCTTCGGTGATGGGTGAGTATTTACATGTCTACGGAGGCTTTAGCAACAGTAAGGACAATTTTATCAAGCATGACCACTATAGAATCTCGATCAAGAGGTTAATTGATTCTCTGGATCAGTAGGGGCTGATCAGGTCAATTCAGCAAGAAGCACCAATAATCTGCTTATATTGATCGGTATCTTTTTGAAAAATATCGACTTATGAAACGTCTTGCACTTTTACTGCTTACATGCTTTACCCTTACCTCAGTCTCTGCTCAGGAGGCAAAAACCGGAGATGTGGAATCCGTAGATGCCATCATTGCTGCCTTATATGATGTGATATCAGGGCCGGCAGGAGAGAAGCGGGATTGGGACAGGATGAAATCACTGTTCATACCTGAGGGTAGGCTGATACCTACCTTTAAGAAGCCTGATGGTAAAGTGGGCTATCTCTGGTGGTCAATTCAGGAATATATTGATCAGGCAGGAGCCGGTCTGGAGAAGAATGGCTTCTTCGAGGTAGAAGTGGCCCGCAAGCAGGAAAACTATGGCACCGTAGTACACCTCTTCAGCACCTATGAATCGCGTAGAAATTTAGACGATGAAAAGCCCTTTGCCAGAGGAATCAACAGCATCCAACTCATGTATGACTCAGAGAGATGGTGGATAATGAACGTATTCTGGAGAGGGGAAAGCCCGGATAACAAAATACCGCAGGCTTATCTTCCCGGCAATTGATGCAAATAGCTTAGTCGGTTACTCCCTTGATTTGTGGATTGCTCAGGGCACCTGTCAATTCAATCACAATTTTGCTGCCCTTCCTTGGAAAAGGATTTGGCATACTGGCCTCCATTTCTTCTATCATCTCTTCCAACGAGTCGGACAGATCCGATATTTCGATTTTAGAGGAACTGAATAACATGTCCTCGTCTTCCATGCCAAAGATGTTGGTTGTGGTACCTTTGGCCATTTTGATCGTGGCTTTAAGCCTGACCATATCCTCAATATCAATCAATAGCTCCTTCAGGTTAATCTCATCATTCTCCTTTTTGAAGTCGATCTGAATCTCGTTTATTTTCAGCGAGTTTTGATTTAGGGATATACCCGTCTGAGCAATCAATTGATTGAATTCATCTCCAAGCTCGATTTCAAAACCATCTAGTGAAGTTTCGAGGGAGATATTCATGTCTGGTATTCCGGGTGGCAGCATAGCGTTTTGCCTGGAATAATCAAAGTCTCCCGATACCTCCATGGAACCACCGTCAAATACAATCTTACCCATTTCTGAATATTCTGTTTCATAGGATTCCATCTGGTACGACACTGAAAAGTTGCCCCTCTTACTTTCAAACTCCTCGACCGAGTTTCCCTCAAAATACAGCGCGCCTGAACCTTTGACTTTTGAGAAACCGTTTTTGCTTGAAAACTCATCCACCACCAGGACCTTTTTGTCAGGATCAAATTCAACACTCAATTCGAAATCTGCTTTTTCCTTGAATTGTTCACTTAAGGCATCATTTGCAGGCAGTTGGAAATCTAGTTCTTCAAGTAACTCACCGAAGTTCTCAGAGGCTACCCTCATGCCTTTGGCGCTAATAGCCACCTGCTGTCGACTTTCTGGTAGAAATCCTTTTTCGGCACGTTCCAGTTCAAACAACGATAGCTCTCCATCATAGGAAAGGCGGAAATAGTCTGCCTCAAAAACAACCAGCCCGCTTTCAGACCTTGTTTCGGGATCTTCCATGGTAATGGTCATTTTGTTGATAGCCATGAGCTCTTTACCCTTGCCAAGGGCCAAAACCTCCGTAATTGGCATACTGAGCTTTACAGAAGATCCGGTCATTCCACCGCCCATTTCTTCTTCTTCTTCTTCTACAATGATTGCGTAGTTATGGATGGTGACACTTCCCGTCATGGGACTTGCCGTGATATGAGAATATTGGAGATCAAAGGGTAGCTCGGCCCCCTTTTCCTTAATGATGCTTTGAAGTTGCTCGTCTACTGACTCCGCTACTTTATTGCCAAGTGCTCTATTGGTAATGAATATGCCTGCTGAAATGGTCACAAGGACCACCAGGATAATGATTGGTTTTCTCTTCATAGTATTTGAAAGTGCTTTCGGTGGTTAGTCCATCCGGCAGCTTAGAGGTAACCATCAAAAGTGAGATTTATCTTTGACAGGGCAAAGTATCCAGGATGGGCCCTTATTAATAGAAAAAGAAGCCTCATCAATGACTCCTGGGCTATCGGAGTTAACCAAAATTTATATCTTAATTCCCAAATCAAAAACGACAAAATGAGATCACACGAAATAGATTATGAATTGCACGGTGATGACATGCAGATGGTTGAGGTAGAGCTGGACCCGCGGGAAACGGTGATTGCTGAGGCAGGTGCCATGAACTGGATGGAAGAAGACATCAGTTTTGAGGCCAAAACAGGTGATGGTTCCAGCCCGACTAAGGGCTTCTTTGGCAAAGTACTTGATGTAGGCAAAAGAGCCCTGACTGGAGAATCGATCTTTATGACCCATTTTACCAACCAGGGACGAGGAAAGCGCAGGGTCACCTTTGCCGCGCCTTATCCGGGTAAGATCATACCGGTAGACCTGAGTGAGATCGGAAATCAGATTGTCTGTCAAAAAGATGCTTTCCTCTGTGCTGCCCTGGGTACCAAGGTGTCGATTGCATTCAACAAGAGACTGGGAGCTGGCTTCTTTGGAGGGGAAGGCTTTATTCTTCAAAAGCTGGAGGGAGACGGAATGGCCTTTCTACATGCCGGAGGTACCGTGGTTAAAAAAGAGTTGAATGGTGAAACGCTGAGAGTAGATACCGGCTGTATTGTAGGATTCTCACCTGGGATCAATTATGATATACAGCGGGCAGGTAATCTCAAGTCCATGTTCTTTGGAGGAGAAGGACTGTTTCTGGCCACTTTGCAGGGCAGAGGTACGGTGTATTTACAAAGCTTACCATTCTCAAGGCTGGCCGACCGTATTATTCAACACGCACCGAGTGCCGGAGGTTCTTCAAAAGGAGAGGGCTCCATTCTGGGAGGTATCGGAAGATTGATTGATGGAGACTAGGCCTGAGCAAAGCTCAGGCAGGTATCAGTGAATTGGTAAATCAGTTGACCAGTAGTTCTTGTATTTATCAGGGAGCTCCTGATAACTAATAACTGATAGACTGATTACCTGACTGGCTAAAGCTCGCACCTCAACAATAGCACAAGGGTTGAAGAAATGGGTTATTTGTAGATTTCATTAACAACTCCCGCCAGTCTCACCCCGGCCTGAAGTAATCTATACTCCACCAGGTTGAAGTTGTCATAGCTGTAGCGGTAGCTGAGTCGTCCATTTTCGGGTACATCATACACCCGGTCTCTGTAAGACATTGATTCTATGGCCCAATCTCTTACGGTCGCGGCCTGCCAATCCTTTACATCGGCCTTGGTCGGGTGGTTAATTTTAGCCGCCAGCTCGGTATAGCTGAATTGTTTGCCATCAATCATACGGCTGTCCCACACGCTGTGGATGTTCGTATTGGCGCCAAACCATTGCACTTTTACATCATTTCCACCGCGATCTTCTCCATTGCCTACATGCAGGGGTTGATGAATATCACCCACCAGGTGCACCAGAAACTTGAGGTTGGTTGCTTCATCTTCTTCCGACAGATTGCCCGTCTTCAGCTCTTTTACAATTTTCTCAATTGCCCAGATAACATCTCCGTTTTCTTGCTTTTCGGCAGTTTCATAGGTTTCGCCATCGGGTATCGTAGCATAGTGCCAGGTTTGGGCATAGTCATAGGCCCTGTCTGACCGTACCTCGTCCATCCAGGTACTTACTTCAGCCAGGGTTTCGTTACCCAATACCCGTTTTACGTTCTTTTTAGCCTTTTTGGAAAGCATGCCATCCGCGATATGACCTACCGTTCTATGACCAATCTGGCCCCAGCGGAAGTCCTCTTTGGTCACACTAAATGACATCAACAATAAACAAGCAAAGACAGCAAATACCTTTTTCATAATGATGAGTGATTTCTGCTGCAAGCTTATAAAAAATACTTGAAACCAGATTGGTTCCGAATGAACTCTTTGTGAATTCTATGTCGAAAAAGTGGCCATTCACGGAATTACTCTCTTAAAATCGCTGATGGATGATTAAGTTGTAAGCAACCAACCATTTCAGCCATGAAACGATTTGCTCAATTCATCACCCTAATCGGCCTTTTCTTTATTAGTGTACAGGTAAAGGCCCAGAAAACGACTTTTACTGTTTCGGACGTCATTAATGTCAAATCTCTCGGTAGCCAGACCTTATCACCTGATGGTAATTTTATGGCAGGTATCATTTCAGATGGCAGGGCCCGTTTTGGTACGGACCATTTCCGCTTCAGAGATCCGAGCTATGTGAATGTAAGAGCAGGTGAGCTTGTGATAATTGATATTAAGGAAGGGCAGGAAATCAAGCTGTTTGATAAGGCGGTGAGGGTGACTGGACTTACCTGGAACAAGGAGTCGAATGTACTGGCCTTTTTTCAACAGAAAGAGGGTAAGCTGGTGTTGTCCTACTACGATATGGGTGGCAAAAAGGTAAAGGACGTAAAGCTAAAGGATGATCGCCTACTGACTCCGAACAATGGTATCAATTTCAGACTAGGAAAGGATGCTGTAATCGTTGGTCTGCGTAAAAAAGGCTGGATGGAAAAGGCCATGGCCGAATATAAAGAAGCCACTGAGGGACCGGTGGTTGTTTATGATGGCAGCCAGGACTTTTTGAAATGGGATAAGATAGGAGTCACTTCCAGTCTGTCAGAAATCGTGGAAGTGAAACTCTCCTCAGGAAAGGTAAAAGAAGTATTGCCTGAGTCGTCTTATGGCAACCTGAACGTAACGGATAAAGGGCGATACCTGACCTATAATGAGACATTTCGATTGAAGACATCTTACAATCGCAACTCAGGAACAGAGTATCAGGTAGCCTTTAAGGATCTTTCTGATGGTGATTCTTCCATTGTGCTTTATGCCAGAAACAAAAAGCGAAGGAGATTCTGGTGGGATCACACAGGAAGACATTTCGCGTATGTAGACTCCGGGAATGTATATACTCATAACATACAGAATGTGGGTCGATCAGAAGCCACCAACATTACAAAGGACAAGGCTTTTGAAGATGACAAGAAAGAAAAACCCATCAAATTTTCCATACAAACCTGGGACAACCGATCTGATAAGCTGTTGCTCAGCTCTAAAAATGGCTGGTGGGTTACCAACAGGTCTGGAACAAACCTGGACAAGGTCTATGACCTGCCGGAAGATGAAGAAGAGAAAAAGAAACTGCCAAATCGCAATGTGCTTAAATGGGCAGACGACAACTCCATTTATGTCTCATATTCTGAGAAAGACCAATGGAATCGCGGTATTCAACGATTCAATATTAGTTCAGGAGTGTTTGAAGACCTGATGACCGACAGTCGTCTTTATAGCTCATGGAGGTTTTCGGAATCAGGTGAAGTGATCACCTATAACAAGTCGGACGGAGATAAGCCCAACAATCTCTACCTGAATAAACCGACGTTCGATGCAGAAAAGCAACTGACTGATCTCAATCCCTGGGTAAATGGAAAAAAATGGACCAGGTCTGAGTTGATTACTTACCGCAATGTGGATGGGAACGAAATGAAGGGTATTCTCTACTATCCGGTAGACTATGACCCTAACAAGAAGTATCCACTGGTGCTCGAAGTTTATGAAACCTTCTTCAACAACGGCTATCGTTCTTCTATGAACCTTGTTGCCAACCAGGGCTATTTTGGATTGAGGCCTTCGGTAGAGCTGGAAAGAGGCTATCCCGGAGAAGCCTGGATGAAAGGGGTTACTTCAGCCATTAATAAGCTTGTAGATGAGGGTAAGGTAGATAATGAAAAAGTGGGCGTGCATGGTACCAGCTATGGGGGCTATGCTACCTCGCTGCTGATTACGCAGACTAATCGCTTTGCCGCTGCCATCAATATTTCAGGTAAAGTAAATATCATCAGCTTTTTGGGTGACTCGCCTAAGATCGGTACGCGTAATTATGCGGCTGCTGAGGTAGGGCAAGATCGCATAGGCGGAAGCTTCTGGGATGAACCCCTGAAGTACTTTCAGACCTCAGCTGTTTTCTTTGCTGACCGGATCAAAACACCCCACCTGCTGATTAGCGGTGAGGGAGACTGGAATGTACCCGGTACCAATACGCGAGAGCTCTACTATGCTCTCAGAAGACTGGATAAAGACGTAACCTGGGTGAATTATATGCGTGGTGGTCATGGCGCTGGCTGGGCCAGTGTAGAATCAGATTATCACGATCAGTGGAAGCGAATGTTCGACTTCTATGACAAGCATTTCTATCCTAAAGAAAAGAAGGAAGGGAAAAAGGGTGAGATAGAAACAGATCAGAAAAATTGAAAATACGCTCTAAGGCTCGGGCAAACTACCAGTAGTGCGTATAGAAAACACCGACTTTCATAAGAATCTGAACGCCTTCTATTAAGAGAAACAGAAAGGAGCCATAAAGCACCAGCCCCCTTAAGAACCGAGGAGGTTCCTCCTTATTATCGGCTCTGAGGCTCAGGATAATGGCTAAGATGCAGAACAGGCCTATGCCGGCATAACCACTGACTATTCTCAACCGGGTATCGGCCTGGTCAAACGCTCCCAAAAAGAACCTTACATGAATAATGAAAGTGGCAATTCTGGTGATTATCGCATAAATCAATAGCCTCAGTGCCCATTTTCTGAGTGGTGCCGGCTGTTTCTCCTTAGGTACTTCCACACCCACTGCAGACCAGTTAAAGCCTTCGGTGTTTTCTGTTGCAGGTCCTGAGTCCATTTGCTTTTTAAATGAGGTCCATTATACAAAAAACTGCTTGAGCACAAGCGCTAAGCAGAGCAAAACAATGACGGAATACATCCAGTAAGGGGAAAGCTTTAGCGTGACTTTTGCACCCAGGTAGGCCCCAATCATAGTGGCAGAGAGCATGATCAAACTCAGCCGGACATCAATCGCCCCATAAAAAACAGCCCAGATCATGACAGTAGAGGAATGGCCCAGGCTTACAAATTTCTCCAGGTAAGCAGTAGCATAAGTGCTTTTCTTCAATGCCAGCAGGGCTAATAGCACAACAACAGGACCACCACCCGCACCCACGAGCCCGCCAATAATGGCAGGAGAGAGGCCTACCAGAAAGTAGACCAGAAGGCTCTTCTTTTCCTTAACGCGAACTCTTTCTAACCTGTTTGATTTGATCAAAATTGTTTTTACACCTGACACCAATACAAGCAGTATCAATATGGAGATCATCAGGAGAATTCCCTGCTCATTGCTGAGTCTTGAGAGAATGGTGGTACCGACCAATCCGCCCAGAGCAGCACTGACCAATAGGGTGACCTCCTGAGAGCGGATCAGGTCCCGATGCTTTCGGAACATCCTGATACCCAACAGACTTTGAGCCATCACTGCAGGCCGTGTGGAAGAAAGTACCAGGAGTGGGGAATAGCCAAAGCTCAATAATAAGGGCACTATCAGCAGCATAGTACCCCCAAAATTAATCCCCACAAAGGCACTGATGAATGTAAGGAAGAAGAGCAATAGATCATTGGTGTCCATCAGGCCCAAAATACGGATTTATTGAGGCATTGCTGCTAAACTTAAAACATAGCCTTATCGACCCCTAAGGTCAGATTTTTATGGTGGTCACAGGGAAGTCATATCCGCCTTTCAATTGGAATTCCAGTGACAGAAAATGTGAACACCCTCAGTTCATTTCAATTGGCCTTACGCTCATGGTTTTTTATAAGGACAGCTCCCTTCTAGTGGGAGCTGTTACTCTTTATGTCCCTCATAGTAAGTCCTCTTTATCATTTCAAGAATCGATCACTTCAAAGGTTGTACACAGGAAAGAATGATTGTTTAATATTAAATAAGTAATATTTTTATAAGAGGTAGTTGGAATTATAAAATGACATCAAAAACAAATATTTCTTCAATATTCCGGTCTTTTGTTACATTTTTTAGCGGACTCGGATCTCTTGCAGGGCTTATGTCTCTAGCGGAGAGCAAAATAGTGTGGAAGTCATACTTTGCCAAAGTGGTATCATTCTATCAAGAGCATATATCGTGTCCTGTGAGATCATTTTTAGATGATGTGATTGCCCTTTTGAACCTTGATCTTCCTGAAATACCTGATTGGTTTTTCGATTATTTGCCAATCGCTGGCATGTTTTGGTTTTCACTTATTTGTGCTTACTCCCATAGAATGAAAATGAGCATCTTCACCATCTACTGGGAGATATTCAAAGAGATGAGGGATGAATTCAAAAAAGATTTTTGGCAGACGGCCTGGGGCACATCGGTGCTGTCAATTTTCATATTCATCTTAATTTTGACATCACCACTATTTGTAATTGTCTTTCCTCTTTTAATTGGAGGAGTTGTGGTGGGGGTTTTATCAATGCCTGTATGGTTTGTCTGGAAGGCCATAACCGTCCTGATTCCACAATTCATAGAAGATTATTACATGTATCTTATAGCTGCAGTCACTCTCTTTTTTGCTGGAGCGTTTTTCTTCAAAAGAGATTGGTTGATTAAGAGCGGTAGATCAATTGTATTTGGCCTGCCACTGTTTTTAACAAAAACCTATCGTGTACTTAAGTTTAAGTCCAAAAGAGCTTTAAGGCGACTGGCCCGAACAATACCCCCACAAATAAAAAGTATTAAAAAGGATTTGCGCCTGTTCTTAAGTATCGTTGGTTTACAATACAAATTTGCAGCGATGATACTTTTCGCCTTTTTCACTATAGTCTCACTGAATTACTTCTTATTTAGCTGACTTCCAAGAATCTCACGGTTAGAACGAGACTCACGAGATTAGCTGTCTTACGAAATCACTCCTCCAAGATTTGCCAGCAAATATATAGTCTCAGCACCTCGCTAAGACTATATCTTAACAATCTAGCAACATCCACCTCCATCATAGAAATGGGTGCTGTCTGTGATCAGCATGTCTGCTCTGCCAAGATCGGCAAGGTTATTGGCCGTTTTATCGCAGACAGAAAGAGGTTGGTTGTGCATCAGTACGTGACCTGCGTGATCATCGAAATACTCCTCCTCACCATAGTATATGGCTGTTTTACCGGTAAACACACAGGGTCCATCTACCGGCATAGGATCTTTAATAGCACATACTTCCACGCTCTCTATAAAGATGGTTTCGTCTGTATCATATTGACTCTTATCCAGGATTCGGTATGGGCGTTTGGCCCTGATTTCCACAGTACCAAAACCTACATCTGTGATCATTTTGATGTAGTCTTTGAGTGGAAGTGACCCGCTCAGACAAAGAGCTCTCAACTTCTCATCAAATTTGAGCGTTTCAGGCATTTCCTGATCAGCAACAGGGTCGGAGAGAACGAGCCTTCCGTGTGGTTTAAGCACCCGATACATCTCTTTTAGCGCCTTTTTCAGGTCCTCTTCATGAAAGATGTTGAAGAGACAATTCTGAGCCGCCACATCAATGCTTTCGTCTTCTATCGGCAGGTTTAAGGCATCACCCTTGCGTACATCCACAAAAGAAGGATCAAACCAACTGTTGAGTTTAGCAGCTTCCTGAAAATTGTCTTTACAGGCATCGATCATTTCATCTACCACGTCCACACCAATCACTCCATTCGTTTGTCGGCTGAAGTAGGAGAACTGTAGCAACTCCATACCACCTCCAACCCCTACATAGAGGATTTTGGGAGAATTGATCAGGTCACGCGGGTGCACTGTGCTTCCACAACCATAGTTCATTTCCAGCATGATCTTAGGAATATCCAGCTCAGGGAAGGCCCATACAGGGGTGGTGGTGCAGCAAAGTCCTACATCCGGAGTAAGTGCTGCATCTCTATATACATCTTTTGTTGTTTCTAAATAAGTTTCCATGGTGTTGTATTAAGTAGTAGAACCCCCACAGCTTGATCCCGCACCTGCGGTACAGCCAAAGCAATGTTGGTTTACAATAATTTCTCTGTTGATAATCTTTTTGTAGTCAAAATCTCTGACGTGGTCCGGAACTCCCTTTTCAAAGGTTAGCTCCAGCATCTGGTTAAAGTCGCAATCGTACATATAGCCATCCCAGCCTATGGAAACCGTGTTACGGCACATTACGCCAGCAGCGGCCATAGGATTGAATGCATTTGCCAACTCATTCATATATTCCTCATAATTGCCAGAATTGAGCAGGTAATCCAGAAAACGACTCACCGGCAGGTTGGTAATGGCAAACAGATCGTTGAAATCTATGTCATACCCTGACTTAAGCCTTCTTTTGAATTCCGCTTTGAGTACTTCCTGATCATCTGGCAGAAAGGCACCAGAAGGGTTATAAACCAGATCGAGTTTGAGCCCGGTTCCTTCCTGCCCGTAGCCTGCAGCATTCAGCATTTTTAGCGCTCTGATCGACTTCTCAAATACGCCTTCTCCACGCTGTGCGTCCGTTCTGCGCGCAGTAAACGATGGGAGAGAGGAAACCACATTGATTTTATGCTTTCTGAAAAACTCCGGCAGATCGTTGTATTTAGGGTTGGCTACAATGATGGTGAGATTGCAGCGTACGATAATCTCCTTACCCAGTTTGGATAACTCTTCCACAAACCACCTGAAATCAGGGTTCATCTCGGGAGCCCCCCCAGTCAGATCTACGGTGCTAATATCTGTGTCTTTTAACACGTCCAGGCACATTTGCATGGTCTCACGAGTCATAATTTCCTTACGATCCGGCCCTGCATCCACATGGCAATGCTTGCAAACCTGATTGCACATCTTGCCTACGTTGATCTGGAAAATATCAATGCCCGTGGGCTTCAGTGGGCCGAGGCCGATCTCCTGTAGCTTTTGATCGAAAGGATCAATACCGGGCTTTTCATGATCGGTCAGTATTTTTACCTGCTCTTCAGGTGAAGAGAGCCAGTGCTTTTCTCTTAAGAGTGTCTTTAAAGTAGCCATGACTACATCAGTTTTTCCTTCACCTTATTCATCATCTGTACCCCATGAACCAGAGCTGCTCCGCCTTTGATTGCTGCGGCTACATGTACAGCCTCCATCATTTGCTCTTCATCAGCGCCTTTTTTCATGCAGCTGTCGGTATAGGCGTCTATACAGTAGGGGCATTGCACGGCATGGGAAACTGCCAGTGCAATCAGTGATTTCTCTCTTTGAGTAAGGGCGCCATCCTGAAAAACGGCTCCGTAATAGTCGAAAAACTTATCCCCAAGCTCTTCCTGGAATTCCTTAATATCACCGAATTTCTTTAAATCCTCGGCATTATAATATGTCTTTGACATTGTCAATTTATTCTAAAGTGATGTGAATTGAGACCTGTAAAAGGCCTGCTGGACTAATAAGATGTAATGAAGACAAGGCCTGGAGGCCCCCTGTAATGAGTCTTAAGAGAGGAAACTTCCTTGATAGGCTCCTTAAGGTTGAATGCTTTAAAAAAGCTACTGAATACCAGTTTGAATAACGAAACGATATAGCTTCTCGGACTGGTTTTGACCAATAGGGCAGCTTTGAGATCTTCCCGGTGGTTCAGGTCTGCCAGCTGAGGTAGGGAGGTATCGGCCTGAAGCAGGCTGTTTACCTGATCAAAAACCCGCCTGCTGTGCCATTCTATTTGATAGAAGGCATTCAGATCTAAGTGATTAAGATCAAAGCCCATCAGGTAACAACCACCACGGGAATCCCTGCCAAGTACATTTTTACCTCTGCCAATACTTTGGATGGCCACATTCAGAATCTCAGGGTTTAACCCGGGGGCATCGTTTCCGACTACAATTACCTTGTCAAAACCTTTTTTCTGTACCTCTTTAATTGCATTAATCAGCCTCTCGCCAAATTCGCTTCCAACCTGCTGATGTGAGTCAAATTCGAAAACGGGAGCTGTAACACCATCAAGTGTCTGGCGTGTTTTCCTGACCAATGCGGTGTATAACTGCCTGAACCTGTCTCTGGTTAATCCAAAAGACTTCGCCCTGAATTCAGCTTCAAGGCTTCGGGAAAATAGTAATATGGCAGTTTGTGCTTTATGCAAGGGCTTTGGATCTCTGCAAATCAAACCCAATATGGTAATAAATGATTTCCAATTGGCGGAAAGCTTTCACAAATGGGTCAGCAGCACTACACTTCAAAAGTGCAACGGTTAAATAATCAGTGACTTAGGTAAAATAGATCAAGATGGCTCCAAGACCCGTCATGATGAGAATAAACCTTCTGAAGAGCGTATCATTTACCTTTTTAAGAATCTTAATGCCTACGAAAAGACCTATCAGGATGGGGAGGACAAGCACAGCATCTATCTTAAGTGTTTCCCAGGTAATCGTGCCCCAGCTAAATACATGAAAAGGTACCTTAAAGAGATTAATAATCAGGAAAAGCCAGGCCGTAGTACCAATAAAGGCGTTTTTGGGCAACCTCATAGCAAGAAAAAAGATATTGGCAAAGGAGCCGGCAAGATTGCCCACCATGGTGGTAAAACCCGCTGTAAGTCCCATGACTCCTGCAAACCCGATGTGTTGTGGCACGTGCTTTGACTTTCGCTGATCCCACCAGAACATAACCGCTACAGAGATAAAAATCACAATGGCCATACTTCTGCGGAAGACTTCTTCCGACAGACTTTCACCTATCCAGGTACCGAGTACCACACCGACCATCATGAAGGGGAGCAACCTGATCAGGTACTTCCACTGGGCATGGCGGTTATAATAGATCACTGCAAAAATATCGCCCACGAGTAACATGGGCAGTAGTATTCCCGTGGAGGCCTTTGCCCCGAAAACCAGAACCATAAGGGCGACAATGATAATGCTGATGCCCTTTATACCCGATTTGGAGAGACCCAGTACAAAAGCAGAGCCTATGATGGAAATCCAGTCAATGAGAGATAGTTGGGCAAGCATGTGGCGAATATAGACTATTCCGTTTTATACCCGCCACAACCATTATTTAGAAAACCCCAAGAGTCATCAAGTCCGTTCAGTCAAACAAGAGGCCGTGCTTGTCAAACAGATCATGAAGCCTTTCTTCATCTGCTAAAATGGTCTGATAGACCCAGGTATAGTGCTTGTCTATCATGAATTCCATATGCTTTTTAGCTTCCTCTTTGCCTATAACCTGAGCAAGCGTGTGAAATTCCAGATAGCAAATTAAAATGTGTAAATAGGTACTTTGAGCCGAGCCTGCACCTTCTGGCAAGGTGGTAGGTACCTCGGGATACATTTCGAAAATGGTAGTTCCCAATACCTCATTGTCGTACTGTTTAGACAGACTGTACCAGTGCATTTGTTCATGTAAAAAGGTAGAGAGCAGGTAAATGTCATTGTCAAAGTTGGTGTTTAGGGTCAGAACCGGGTGGCTATGCGGGATTGTGCCGGATTGAATCTTTACTGCCTTCGTATAAAGGTATTTCTCCAGATCATGCTTTTCCAGCAGTGCTTCCAACCTCTTTTTAACAGCCTTTTCAGATTCAATACCCTCATGGGTTTCGATGGTAATAGGAGTATCGGGTGAGGGCTTGGGTTGATTGAAAATACTTTCAGCCGCTCCGGTCTTCGCCAGCCAAAACGGAATATCACCGGTACGTGAGCTGAGCATTACACCCTTGATTGTATCATTTCTAATAATGGCCTTGCAAGGTGCAGGGCCTGATCGGAAACCAATGGTGAAGAAGACTGAATCTGCCCGCCTGCTAATCTCCGTGAGCTCAAGCGGCACCGGGATAAGGTCAGGGAGTACCAACATACCTTCATGGAGATCAAAGTCAATCTCAGCCTGGGCTTTCTGAGCTCCTTTGGGGAGCTCCAACATGCCTTCCCACTTTTCTCCGCTTTGAATTTCTATATTTCTGCAGCTGATGGAGAGTAGCGCAATGGCTAGTATAAATAATCTTAGATGATGGTAATACATGGTTTGTTATTCGATAAGTTCAAAAATGTTGTTGGTAATTTCTTTGAGTGTAATACCTCGGAGTGAGCTGAATGACTTTTGGGATTCAATCCATAAGTGGCTTTCCTGAAAGTCCTGCTGCGATTCCCTGTTCTGCCAACTCTCTATAATGATAAAAGAGTGCTGGCCCTGATCTTCCAGAATTTTGCAGTCAATAATGCCTGGGCTAGCCCAGTAGAGTGGCAGCAAATCAAAAATGCACTCTTTGAGCCTGGTAGCCTGAAGGGAAGGGGCCGTCACCGACCATATCCGCACCACAGGTCTGGCATTGGTTCGGGGTATAGCCTGGTTTTCTGCTGAGTCGAGAGATATTTGCCGGTCTTGTTCAAAATTCAATTCCATCAGGTTTAATGATTGATGGAACAAACCTGGGCTGACAACAAGTAAATACCTTGAATTATGGGTTGAGAAGGGTTCGACTTTTCAATAGTCGTACTTAATCGGCATTTTTGAGGTATTGAGAAGGGGTGACACCCATTTGTTTTTTGAAAGCTGTGTTAAAAGAAGACTTGCTTTTATAGCCGACTTCCTGCGCTATTCCAAAAATGGATAGATGATTGTATTCGGGTTGATTGGCTTTTTCAATAAACTCCTGAACCCTGTACTGGTTAAGCAGCTCGAAAAATGACTTGCCCAATTGAGTATTGATGAGGGAGGTAAGTACATGTGATTGTACATGGAGCCTGGCTGCCACATCTCCTAACTTAAGCTCAGGGTTAAGGAATATTTTCTCTGTTTCCAACAGACCTAAAAGTGCTGGTAGAAGTGAAGATTTCTGGTCGGCCTTGATGTTCACACTGCCATACTTCTTTCCAAAACCGGGCAGCAGACTGCTATCCTGAGCCACAGCTTGATAGGCCACCATATAGATAAAGGCGGAAACAAGCAGGGTAAGTATAAAGTTGCTATGATAGCTGTATAAGCCTGAGATGAAAATATCTCCCAATGAGATAAGAAATATCAAGGCAATGGCTCCGAGGATCAGGTTGAGCTGTTTGATCCATTTTGACCTTTTCTCAATAGGGATCAGGTATTGCGACTTATCCGAAGCGATGTAGCTGATGAGCCTTCGGGACAAGAATATGTACACCAGCATATGTACAATGTACAGGGCAAACCTTACAATGGTTATGTAAGAGGCCTTAATACCTGTTGTCATAAAAGCGTCTACAATCAGGAGTCCTTCATCCATGTTGGAGGGAGAGTCCTGGGAAATTACCATACCCAGTCCGATCAGGTAGGGAATGGCATGCAACCACTGATGCCAGGACAGTTTGAAATTGCCATCAGTAATGGCCCGGGTATACAGGTAAAACAGCGGCCCAATGGTGAGTATGAGGCCGCGGCCAAAACCCGAAACCGCAGGGTATGAATAATAAATGCGGCCGGCATACCAAAGGTTATGAATGGTGGTAAGCAGCAGAATAAAGAGCAGGGCTACCAGCAATTTAAGGGCGTTCTTGTTACTGCTTGGTCTGAAAATCAGCAGGAATATCAGAAACACGGATTGTCCTGCTGAGGCTATCAGTATGATGGACCAGAAATTGAGAACCATGGCCCTAAGTTAGCATAGGTATTATTGAGATGAGAATGGTGAGGGATAGTTTATTAATCAATACCCGTCATCACCGATCTTTTTTTGCCAGCCATCATAGAAATCGTCCGCAACTCCGTCCTGGTCCCAGTCCAGATAGCTTACAAAACGGGCCTGTTTACCCTTAAAAGTAACCTTGTATACATTGTCATAGCCACCTGATTTCAGCACCAGCGAATCGTTTCTGACTTTCCAGGTACCTTCTTCGGTTCCTACGGGTTTTCCATCGAGGCCGAAATATTCAGATTTAAAGGAACCATCAGCCAGGTAGGTGGTGACAATTGGCTTTATATTCAGCGCCTCTTCCCAGCCGCCATTTTCAATGGAAAGGTAGGTGGTAGTATCTCTGCCCTGTGCGGTGTTGGTCTCTACATTCAGCGTAGTATTTTCCCAGGTGCCAATGAGCTGTTCGTTCAAATCAGGTTGACAGGAACTGAGCAGAGCTGCCGTCAGGGGAATTATGATAAGTCGTTTCATCAGTTATTGTTAATCATAAATTCTGTACCCCTGAAAACTTCAGCGGTACAGAATTCGGGTTTCAAGTTAACTATTTTGGATAATTGGCATCCTGCATTACCTCCTGAATTTGAGCAAAATGCCTTTCAGAATGGGCCGCTGCCAGCAAAAGCCACTGATATGCAGAGATTTTTCCTGCCGGACTCTCGAAGAAATAGGCCTTCATATCATCCTTGCTGTTTTTTGTAAAGTCAATTTGCTGGGCCCGGGCCTTTGTAAACTGACGAATAAATGCCTCAGGAGAGCTCAACGCTCCCTTTGGTTCAAAGCGAGCAGCTGTTTTTACCCGCCTCTCCGGGCTACGGTCCCTGATGAAATCGATGACCTGTTGATCTGTTATGTGAACCTCAGGTGATGCTTTTAACCCTTCATTGTTCAGTATTTTCTGGGTAATAAGCAGATAGGTAGCTTGCTCGGCCACCAGCAAGTGCTCACAGGCTCCGGCTATGGACCAGCCACCGTCAGTCGGTGTATAATTCCACTGTTCCTGTGTCAGGTTTCTAATGCCGCTGAACAGGTCCTTCTTAGACGACTCCAGGTAGTTTACGGCAAACTTGCGCTCTTTTTTACTGAGCATACCTTCGGCTGGAGTATGGTACATGCTGAGGACAGCACTCATAACTAGTATCAGTTTTTTCATTGCTTGGTTTTGTTTGATGTGAATGGATATGTTTCGGAGCAATGAACGCCTCAGAATTGCAGTGGATGAGGAAATCAGAGAGGATACGAATGAATGGTAGTCAAAAAGAGAATGAATGGTCGACAGGTACGACTAGGACTGGACCCACTTCTTAAACTCAGTACTGTTATACCGACTTACAATGGCCTCTTTGGGTATAGAAAGAATGGCAGGCTGAAGCGAAACCCTGAGTTTTTGATTCACCTCTTTTTGAATTTCTCTTACAGCGGCTGTGCTGACCATAAACTGCCTGTTGAGCCTGAAGAAACCTGAAATGTCGTTTGCTTCTATAAGCTCATTGATAGAACTGAATTGGGTAAGCTGTTTTTCTCCCGCTTGGGTGACAATATAGACCAGGCCGCTTTGGGAGTAAATGTAGGCTATGGCTTCTTTGGGAGTTCTTAATGTCTTATTTCCCGACTGATATACCCAAACCTGGTTTGCCTCAGCAGTTCCATTCGGTTGCTCGTTGACCCTTTTCAGGTCTCTGACTATGAAAATGAGAGTCTCCACCAGAATAATGAGGAGTGCAACAAAGAGGGAAGAAAGAAAACGAGTAAATGGCGTTACATGTCCAAAAAACAGGTAATTCAGACTATAGACCATGGAGGCAAATACCACAGTCGTCAAAGCCAGGGATGTACCCAGTTGCTTCAGCATGGTAGCAACCGGTTGGAGCTTCAGTGACCATCTCTCCCTTAGGCGATTATAGCTGAAATTGTTGGCTTCGCAGCAAATGATACATATAAGAAGAACAGAAGAGAATGTAGCCAGGGGAAATTGATAGCCCTCTTCAAAAGGAAGTTTTCTGTAAGAAACAAAGTGTACCAGGGCCAGTGCCAGAATGGGTAGGAGGGTATAACGAACCTGATTGTGAGTAAGTCTCTTTGCTATTGTCATAAGCTATAGACCGGATTACGACAGCTAGAGTTATTTCGTTATGTAAATGGTATGAAAGGAAGATTATCAGCTCTTTTGTCACTGTGAACTGCGAGATAAAGAATTTATGCTTTTGTTCAGTATTGTGATTTAATAGTTTAAATGATCATGTATGGGTATCTTATTTTGTGTGATTTTATTAAAAAAGCATGAATGTTTACATTGATTATGGTAAATGTTTTAGCTTCTAAACTTATAATCATGAAACGTAAAACAACAAATTTCAAAACCCTGAACCTTGGTAAAGAACTTACCAAGAACTCACAGAAAAAGATTTTGGGTGGTGCCTGGATTCACTGCTCTGATGGTGGCTCGTATTATACAAGCGCCTGTGTACCGGCTCAGATGGCCTATTGCGCTGCTGCAAATCATGGCTACTATGTAGGCTGTACACCTTGATATTGAGGTAGGTGCAATTTAAGATTGCAAGTCCAATCTGAGTTATGCCCATTCCAGTATAGAGTGTTAGGGTAGTAAACGCGCTACTGCTGGCACCTTTTACATAATAATTACCAATCAATTGAAAATCACCATTACTAATAACCGATCAAAATCAGGAAAGCTCAATTTGGGTAAAGAGCTCTCAAAAAGTGCTCAAAAACAGGTGCTAGGCGGTATAACTATCGTCTGTTCAGGTGGTACCTTATACTCAGTGAGGTACTGACTGCACAGGGCAGGAGGCCTATTGTGCCGCTGCCAGGCATGGAGTGTTTATTGCCTGCTATCCTTGATAAGTATTAAAAGCTGACTCAAAAGTGAGTTCTGGCATTCCCGAGTCATAAAGATCTGATTCGCTATATCCATTTCCGATAAGGGCTGGGTTGTGAAAGGGTGTTTCATTCGCAGTGATTTATATTACTGGACTTGCTTTTGGGCAGCTTGACTTTTCTCTTCGAATTGAGTTCCTCACTTTTTGCTATGCGCTGATCCCCTTCCTTCAGCTTTTTGCCAGACTGCCATAGCATGCTTTTTATATTTAGATTATATTTTCATAATTAAAGTAATAGATTAAGTCTGTTAGTTTAAATTATGACTCAATACTAATAGTCATGAAATTCGTACAGACCTTTTGGACTGGAACCGCTACTCTCACAGAACAGTCTACACCCTTAATGCTAAGAGCAGGATGGTATACGAGTGAGTACCATTGGATGAGTTGGGCATTGAGCTGCCTTCAGCTTTTAAAACTTTATGGTCAGGTAGAACTGGTCACCGATAAGCTCGGAAAACACATTCTTATAGACACTCTGGGCTTGCCCTATACCTCAGTTTCTTTGGTACTGGAAGGCCAGCTAGAGGGGTTTTATCCAAGGCTTTTTTCTCTGGCTAAAATCAAGACCTACAGCCTCCAGCAAGAACCGTTTATTCATGTCGATGGTGATTTGTTCCTTTTTCAGCCCCTACCTGATCGGGTGATGCAGTCAGGTTTAATTTCATCTAACCCTGAGGCAGATCTTTTCTTTAATGCTGAAGTGGTAAAACAGGTCGGCCAGGAGGGCTATGTTTTGCCCGATCACCTCAAAGATTTAAATTCAGTTGCCCATTTATTCTCGAGTAATGCAGGAATTATAGGAGGAAATGACCTTCCCTTTATTCAGGAGTACTGTAATCATGCCTTCGATTTTATAACCTCGAATTCAGAACTAATGAAAGGGGCTGTGCCTGACGGGATCAACTTTCTTATAGAGCAAATTTCTTTCTTCTACCTGGCTCGTGCCAAAGGGAAGGAGATCGCATACATTTCTGAAGAACCTGTTACCGATCCCCTCTATCAGGATTTTATCAGGGTAGCCGATATACCTGACGTTCCTATGGTACATGCTGTAGGTGGTTGCAAGCGATTCCCATTCATGCTTGATCACCTTGCCAGGAGACTCAGACTTCATTATCCCGACTATCATTACCGAATTTTAGCCCTTTGTAAACAGCAGCAGGTCAAAATGTCCAATTCGTTTTATGCCTGCTACAACTGGAGTTATAACAGAGAGTCGCGTGATTTATCAGTACATACAAAGGAGTCAGAAGATAACTCAGCCAAGCCACTTAACCTGGTCTTTGAAAGAACAATAAAGGCCCTGAGCCATGCCTTGCCTGATATGCCTTTACCAGAAACACATGCCGACTTCAGTTTATTACTCGAGCGTGATCAGGTGCCGCCTCAATGTAAGGATATTCTCAGGCTCGAATTACTTATTGAAAAGGTTCAGGATTCTCTTGTGAAAGGAGGGGAGACTGCTGGACGCTATGCACAGGATAGAGAGCATTTTCGTAAAACAGACGAACTCTTTAATGCTGGAGTTTCCGTTGAAGTGAATCAAAAGATCGGGCTATCCGAAAGCACAAGGCTTCACACCGCTTTATGGAATTGGTGGAAGAGTGACGATGAAGATATGAAGGAGGTGCTTGCCGAAAACTTTTCTACTGAACCAGATCAGTTGGTGGTGAGTATCACACCTGACTTATTGACCATGGACGCCTATGTTTATTATCTCGATGCCCTGGATGCTTATTTGATAGAGGTATTGAAAGTCGGGGAAACCAGCATAGCAGATGTGTTGGAAAGGGTACGCCACGCTTTTGAAGAAGACATAGATCCGGAAACGAATCTGGAGTACCGCTATCTCATTTTTGATACTTTGAAGAGGCTCTCCTTTAATAGAATCATCTGTTTTTAATCGGGCATGCTATAATGAAGATTTGATGCCGTTTCAGCTCTTTTGAGCCTGTTATTTGTCAGAACAACGGACTTTGTTAGTATTTAGCTTATATTCATATTATTGAATGATATATGATTAAAATTATTATTTAATTAACAGGAACTCATTTTTATTACTGAGTTAATTTTTTATTTTCAGTTATCTTTAACATTTTAATTATAACAAAATGAAAAAGTTAAAATTTGGAAAAGAGTTGTCAAAAAATGCTCAGAAAAAAGTTGTAGGTGGTGCCACTATTGTATGTGAGGGAAATTATTATCCTCATTATATTATGACATTTACAT